>NZ_JAHVHW010000004.1 GCF_019802055.1 Ferrimonas balearica
GCAGCGTCTGCCCGAAGGCAAGAAAGTGTGGCGTCCCCTAGGGGATTCGAACCCCTGTTACCGCCGTGAAAGGGCGGTGTCCTAGGCCTCTAGACGAAGGGGACCCCGGACTCACCGTTTAATCTCTGGTGATAAGAGACACATCTTATCGATGCGACACCACCGTCATTGACCATGGTGCTTGCCCGAAGGCAAATAAGTGGCGTCCCCTAGGGGATTCGAACCCCTGTTACCGCCGTGAAAGGGCGGTGTCCTAGGCCTCTAGACGAAGGGGACCCCGGACAGTAAGGGCCGCGTTGGCGGCCCCTTAGAAAGTTGGTGGAGCTACGCGGGATCGAACCGCGGACCTCTTGCATGCCATGCAAGCGCTCTCCCAGCTGAGCTATAGCCCCAACTCTCTTGGCGCTTCAGGGGGCGTCCCCTTCAGTGCGAGGCGCATTTTAGGTAGCCCCCCAAAGAGAGTCAACACGTTTTTCAGGAATTCGCTCTGCTTGCTACAAATTCCACCGCCTTGCTGATTCTCTCAACAGAACGTGCTTGTCCAATCAACAAAATAGTCTGATCCAGGCTGGGAGATTGGCCCGCTCCGGTTACGGCAACGCGCAGCGGCATACCCACTTTACCCATACCCAGTTCCAGCTCATCGGCAGTGTCCTGAATGCACTTATGGATCGCTTCCGCGGTCCACTCGGTCAACGCTGCCAATTTGGTCTGAACCAGGGCCAGAGGTTCCTGAGCAACCGGACGCAGATGCTTCTTGGCGGCGCCAGCTTCAAACTCAGCAAAATCTTCGTAGTAGTAGCGGCTGGTGGCGGCCAACTCTTTCAGAGTTTGGCTGCGCTCGGCCATCACCGGGATCAGGTCGGTCAGTGCCGGGCCATTGCTCAGGTCGATGCCCTGGTCATCAAAGTGCCACTTCAGCTCTTCCGCAACGCGTTCTGCCGGCAGCGACTTCATATAGTGCTGGTTCAGCCACAACAGTTTGTCGGTGTTGAAAGCAGACGCAGACTTGTTGATCGCTTTCAGGGTGAACAGCTGAGTCATCTCTTCTAGAGTGAAGATCTCCTGATCGCCATGAGACCAGCCCAGACGAACCAGGTAGTTCAGCAACGCTTCCTGCAGATAACCGTCATCGCGGTACTGCATCACGCTCACGGCACCGTGGCGCTTGGAAAGCTTGGCGCCGTCATCACCAAGAATCATGGAAACGTGGGCAAACTCCGGTACCGGCGCACCCAGCGCTTCGTAGATGTTGATCTGACGCGGGGTGTTGTTGATGTGGTCTTCACCACGCACCACCTGGGTGATGCCCATATCCCAATCGTCAACAACCACACAGAAGTTGTAGGTCGGCGCACCGTCGGTACGACGGATGATCAGGTCATCGAGTTCTTTGTTGTCGATCTCGATGCGGCCACGCACGTGGTCGTCAAACACCACTTTGCCTTCAGTGGGGTTTTTGAAGCGCACAACAAACGGGGCATCTTCAGCGTGCTCATGGTTGCCATCACGGCAATGACCGTCATAGCGAGCCTTCTCACCGTTGGCCATCTGCTGTTCACGCAGGGCATCCACACGCTCTTTGGAGCAATAGCACTTGTAGGCCTTGCCCTCAGCCAGCAACTGGTCGATCAGCTGGTTGTAGCGATCAAAACGCTTGGTCTGGTAGTACGGACCCTCATCCCAATTCAGGCCAAGCCACTCCATCCCTTCGATGATGGCATCAATGGCTTCCTGGGTAGAGCGTTCCAGATCGGTATCTTCGATACGCAATACAAACTGGCCACCCTTGCTACGAGCATAGAGCCAGGAGTACAGCGCGGTGCGGGCACCGCCCACGTGAAGAAAGCCAGTGGGGCTGGGCGCAAATCGGGTTTTAACGGTCATGTCCTTCTCGATTCTCAACAAACATCGACGGCCGGTTGGCCAGTAAGCCCGGTAGTTTAGCAGCCAAGCGCCTGCTCACCAATCATCGTCGCGGAGGTTTACTCCGTGGATTGATCCCGCGCAACCGACAGACCGCGCCGGGTGTTCTACGCTTGGCAGAGATCCCCCAAAGGAGCAGCGTGATGTCTGACAACATTTCCCAATCCGCTCCGGTGGAAAGCATCGCCTCCTACCTGAAGCAGATACACGGTTACGACCAGGCTCGTGCGGATCGAGAAGCACAGCAGGTGGTTGACGATTTCAAGAAGATGCAGCGACTGGGCTACATCCAGGGGTGGTACTTCGATGAGCAGGGTCATCTGGAGTTGATTCCCAGTGATGAGGTACTGAGCCGACTGAACACAAAATGAGCTTTACCTGAGCGCGGCACTCGGATATAAGTAAACAAAATAGTTTATTTATTAAAAGGGGTCGTGATGAGCCCACACCGTATTCTTGCCACCACAGCGCTGGTCACCCTGATCAGCGTCAGTGGTGTCGCCCTGCCCTACCCTATCCTCGCCCCGCTGTTTCTTGAGATAGCGCACCCCGTCAGCCAGTTTGCGGGCCTACCGACCAAACTGCTTCTTGGCGCCGTACTGGCCATCTACCCCCTGGGTATTCTGGCTGGCAGTAATGTTATTGGCGCCTGGTCTGATCGCCATGGTCGACGCCTGATCCTACTTTGGACCATGGCAGGGTCGGCACTCGGCTACGCCCTCTCCGCCTGGGCGATCAGCGAAGGGGATTTTCTGCTGTTTGCCATCAGTCGATTTTTGACCGGACTCTGCGAAGGCAACCTGAGTGTCGCTCGGGCAATCGCCTCCGATCTCCACCCCCGGATAGACCGAACCCGAGCCTTCTCGCTACTGAGCGCCACCACTTACGCCGGCTATCTGGTCGGCCCTCTATTGGGCGGCCTGCTATTACCCCTGGGCGCATCCATGGCCTTTATTGCCGCCGCCGTCGCTTGTGGCCTTGCGGTTGGGGTTATCGCCATCGCGCTGCCCGCCGATAAGCCAACATCAGCCAGCACCCAAGCGGAGCACAGTCACAGCCTGGCACTGCTGCGCCATCCTAAGATCCGCGCATTCTTCGGCCTCTATTTAATGTTGATGCTGTCGGTCAATGGGTTCTACGAGTTCTATCCGGTCTGGCTGGTGGAGCAGCGTCACTTCTCCAGTATCGAGATCGCCTGGGCCACCGTGCTGTTGACCAGCATCATGATCCTGGTGGCAACCCTGCTCAATATGAAACTGAAGCGACGATTGGGTCTCGCCAGGGCGGGGATCGTTGGCATGACGCTGTTCAGCCTGCCACTGATGCTGCTGCCTCTGAGTCAGGGTCAGTACGTATTGCCCTTTGTCCTGATGGGGGCAGGCATCGCGCTTTATAACGCCATGCTGCCCAGCTACCTGGCTGAACGGGGCGGTGCCTATAGCCAGGGGATCCTGATGGGGCTGATGGCCACAACCTTCTTCCTTGGCAACGTCCTTATGGCGCTCGCCGGCAGCGCCTTAGCGATATGGGATACCCGGCTGGTGTTGAGCCTTTCCGGCGTGCTGGGAATGGTGGCCACCCTCCAGTTTGCCCATCACCACTTCCGACGCATGACCTGGCCGGAACCGGAGCCGCAAACAACCACAGAAAAAGAGATCGCCAGCGGTTTATAAGTCTATGTATTTGTTTTTAATGCTGGCATATTAGGAAAACTGCCACAAAAATTCCGGGATCAGCGCTTCGACTATGGATCTTCGTCAGCTTCGCAACTTCGTCATGGTGGCGGAACACGCCAGTTTTACCCGTGCAGCACGTGTTCTGGGGGTCGCCCAACCTGCAGTCAGTACGGCCATTAAAAAGCTCGAGACGGATTTGGGACTGGTGTTGCTGCATCGTCAGGATAAGCGGGTGCAGTTAACGGCTGAGGGCAAAGAGCTGCTGCCTCACGCCAAGGCGATCCTGGATCGGGTTGAGCAGGCCACAGCCGCCATGAACCGCCTGCGGGATCTGGATCGGGGCGAAGTGCGCATCGCGCTGCCCGGCATGATTGGATCCTACTACTTCCCGGCTCTTCTGATGGCATTCCACCACCGCTACCCGGAGCTCAAATTGTCCTTGTGCGAGGCGGGCACCCGGGAGATCCAGGGGATGCTGGAGCGGGACGAAGTGGACATCGGCATCATTATCGAGCCCACCGCCGATCAGGGACTGGAAACCGTGCCTCTGACCCGTCAGGAGATGATCGTCGCGGTGGGGCTGGATCACCCGTTGGCGGGCGAAGAGAAGATCGATATTGAAACCTTCTTCCAGCATGAACTGGTGATGTTCAAGCACGGTTACTACCACCGAGAGCTGATCAACAACCTCGCCAAGAATCTCGGCGTGACACCGGACATCGCTTTTGAAACCAACCTGATTGAGTTGATCCGCAGCATCGTGCGTCAGGGCTTCGCCATCACCACGGTCCTGAAGATGGTGGTTGAGCAGGACCCGGACATCCGCGCCATCCCGTTCAAAGACCCGCTCTACATGGATCTGCATGTCGGTTGGAAGAGCGGCCGCGCCCTCACTCAGGCGGACCGGACCTTCCTCGACTTCCTGCTGGAGCAGAACGGCCGTTAAGGCTCAGGGCTGCAGGCTGTTGATGGTCAGTTGCAGCACCAGCGCATTGGCCAGATCCACAAAGAACGCGTTGGCCAGCGGCAAGATCATAAAGGCCAGCGGCGCGGCCCCATAACGCCCGACCAGGGCGTTCATGTTGGCCATCGCATTGGGCAGCGCACCCAACCCCATCCCCATATAGCCTGCACACAATACGGCACTGTCATAGCTGCGCCCCAGCATGGGGAAAAGAGCAAAACGAACCATCAGCAGCATGGCCAACACCTGGGCACCGACCGCCAGCAGCATGGGCAGCGCCAGGTCGATCAGGGTCCACAGTTGCATCCCCATTAAAGACATGGAGAGAAACAGGCCGAGGCTCACCTCGGACAACAGTGGCAACGCCTGCCCTTCCGATGGGGCTTCCAGCTTAGGCAGGATCCGCGGCAGCGTGTTGGTCATCACCATCCCCACCAACATACAGGCAAGAAACTCGGGAATATTGACGCCGTGGGTGGCCAACCATCGGGACAGCAGGCCCCCCAGAATCATGCCGGCGCTGACGTACATCAGCACCACAAACATCTCCTGGCTGCTGATGCGCCGACGCGGCGTCTCGCCTCGCGGATGGGCATCCAGTACCGGCTCAGCCGATTTAAGTTGGTGACGTTCAATCAGCCGTTGCGCCATGGGACCGCCAACAATCCCTCCCATGATCAGGCCAAGCGTGGCACTGCCAATGCCGATCTCCAGCGCATTTGGAATGCCGAAGCGGGCCTCAAATACGGAAGCCCAGGCAACCGAAGTGCCATGGCCACCAAACAGGGAGACCGACCCCAGCAGCAACCCCTCAGCCGGCGCCAGGCCTGTCGCCTGTGCCATGCCTAGACCGACCAGATTCTGCAGAATCACCCCACCCACGCAGAACACCAACAGCACACCAAGCGGCCGTCCGCCCCGGGTCAGGGCATCCAATCGTGCCGTCAGTCCGATGGTGGTAAAGAATGCCAGCAACAGGGCATCGCGCAGGGCCATGTCAAAGTGCAGTTCCAGCCCCCAGAGCTCATAGGCAATCAACGCCATCACGGAAGCAAACAGCCCCCCACTGACCGGCTGAGGAATGTTGTAACGCCGCAGCACCCCGAAGAGCTGGGTCAGTCCCCGTCCGATCAGCAACACGATAATGGCTGCCAAGACCGTCTCTTTCAGGGAAAGCACCATAAACAACACCTTATTTGACTGGAAAATTGGCCCAATGGTTTGACCAATTGAAAAAACAAGGTTCGCGATGCTACCGGTTCCAACGGCGCATTACCAAGCACTCCACTCACTCGCGACTGCAAAACTTCGACATGGGTCCGCGCAGGATCCGAGCACGCAATGCCACCAGTTGATGGCATCCATTTGAAATAGAAGAGATTACTGTTACTGAACCTCGGGACAGTAACGAATTAGCAAGTATAGGTGGCCAGGTTACCGGATGCGGAAAAAATGACCGGGGACGCGCGGTTGCGTCCCCAAAGTGATGTTTGAGGGATCAGAGCGCGTCGGGTTGGCACTCCGGCGCCGCTTTCTGAAACGCTTCAAGCGCGCGGCAACGAGCGGTAATGGCCCGAATCAGCGGATACTCATCCAGCGGTACCTTGAACCGCTCAGCATTGTAAACCTGTGGGATCAGGCAGAGATCGGCAATGCTGACTTCATCACCCACGCAGAACTCCCCGGCGGTTTGCTCCAACTGCATCTCCAGCCCATCAAAGGCGGTTTTAATCCAGTGGTGGTACCAGGCGGTCTTCTGATCTTCGGTGACCTTCAGTTCGCCGCTCAGGTACTTGAGGACACGCAGGTTATTGAGCGGGTGGCAATCCGCTGCAATGTTTTGCGCCAGGGCGCGTGCTTTGGCGCGAGCCACCGGTCCCTCCGGCAGCAGCGCTGGCAGCGGATAGGCTTCATCCAGATACTCGATGATCGCCAGGGACTGGTTGAGGATCAGGTCTCCATCCACCAGGGTGGGCACCAGATGGTTCGGGTTCAACACGCCGTAAGCCGGCAGATGCTGCTCACCGCCATCCCGGACCAGATGAACGGAACGGTTATCAAAAGCCAGCCCCTTATAGTGGCAGGCAATACGAACCCGATAGGCAGCGCTGGAGCGCCAATAACCATAGAGTGTCAGCATTCACTTTCCCTGTTTTCTGCGGATCCACATCCGCCTTGTCACTAAGCTAGCACCATTTTTCCGATGCGGAGAACTGGGCCTGATACACCAGTACAGCGCCCTTTTCTGCCAATTTGCCAAGATGCCAAAAGAGACGGCGGCCCCGGGGGCCGCCGCCAGTTCATTCACCTGAATCAAATCGATTCCGGGCGATTAAATCACGCCGCGTCGAATTTGATCCTCTTCGATGGATTCAAACAGTGCCTTGAAGTTGCCTTCGCCAAAACCTTCATTGCCTTTGCGCTGAATGATCTCAAAGAACACCGGCCCGATGACCGTCTGGGTGAAGATCTGCAGCAGAATGCCATCCTTCATCGGTGCGCCATCCACCAGGATCTGCAGGTCACGCATCGCCGCCAGATCCTCACCATGTCCGGGTACACGCTGATCCACCTTGTCGTAGTAGGTGCCCGGGGTCGGCATAAAGTCCATACCGCCAGCACGCAGCGCCCGCACTGACGCATAGATGTCATCGGTGGTCAGAGCGATATGCTGGATCCCCTCGCCGTTATACTCACGAAGATACTCTTCGATCTGGCTCTTATCATCGGAGGACTCGTTGATGGGGATGCGGATCTTGCCGCAGGGGCCAGTCATGGCGCGGCTTACCAGACCGGTCAGTTTGCCTTCGATGTCGAAGTAGCGGATCTCACGGAAGTTGCCGATGCGCTCATAGAAGCCCGCCCACTTGTCCATGTTGCCTTGGAACACGTTGTGGGTCAGGTGATCAATTTCATACAGCCCTTTGTCGGCAGCCTTCAAACGCGCTTCGGCGTCCTCGTAGAAGTGGAAATCGACGTCGTAGATGCTCTTGTCACCGTAGCGGTCAACAAAGTACAGGGTGGAATCACCGATGCCGTGAACGGCCGGGATGTTCAGTTCCATCGGACCGATGTTGCCTTCGAACTCGGTCGCGCCATGCTCCAGGGCATGAGCCAGGGCCGCAGCCGCGTCTTTTACCCGCCACGCCATACCACAAACGGAGGGGCCGTGCTCTTTAGCGAACGCGGCAGCCTGGGAGTGGGGCTCCGCATTAATGATGAAGTTGATATCGCCCTGGCGGAACAGCCAGGCTTCCTTGGAGCGGTGCTTGGCGATCTCAGCAAAGCCCAGCAGACCAAACAGCGACTTCAGCGCGTCAATGCCTGCCGCGTCGGGGGCGGTGTACTCGACAAATTCAAAACCGTCAGTTCCCAGCGGATTCCAATCCGGATTCGCTTGATGGGCCATATTACTTCTCCCTGGTTACATTGTTGTTATGTCAGATAGCTTGTTTAAACAATGAGACCGGAAGAATAAATAGTGTGCGCCCGATCACACTTCCCTGAACGCACAAAGGGGATGTCACCCTGGCTTTACATTGGGCGACATCCCCTTTTATTTCATAGGCTTAACTTACTTTCTTGTTTTGCCTATGCCATGTTCCCGCAGCTTGTTGGCGATCGCCGTATGGGACACGCCCAACTTGCGGGCCAACTGTCGGGTCGACGGGTAAGCGGGATAAAGGCGTCGCAGTAGACTCGCTTCGAACTGCTTCACCGCTTCATCCAGCGTCCCCTCAAACTCCTGATCAAAGTAGCCGAAGCCCTCTGTCCAGGAAGGCAGACGCAGTTGCTCCGGGGTCAAATCACCCCGTTCATCGGCCATCGATACCGCACGGAAGATGGCGTTCTTGAGCTGGCGAACATTGCCGGGCCAGGCGTAATTCTTCATAAACTCGCGGCACTCCGCAGAGAGTTGACGCAAGGGGCTGGCCAGTTGCTGGCTGTAGTGCTCCATAAACAGCTCGGCCAGCGGAATGATGTCCGCTTTACGCTCCCGCAGCGGTGGCAGATGCAGGTTCAGCACATTGATTCGGTAGTAGAGGTCTTCACGGAACTCGCCCTGCTGGCACAGTTCGGAGAGATCCTTCTGGCTGGCGCAGATCACCCGCAAATCCACCCGGATTTCGTTATCGTCACCGACCCGGCGGAAGCAGCCATCCTGAATAAGGCGCAGCAGTTTAACCTGCAGCTGTGGCGTCATATCCGCCACCTCATCCAGGAATACGGTCCCACCGTCTGCCTGCTCCACCACGCCCCGTTTCACCACTTCTCCCGGGGATTTACACAGACCAAAGAGTTCGCTCTCCGCTACGCTGTCGGGCAAAGAGGCGCAGTTGATCACCACAAACGCTTTGTCCTGGCGCAGACTGGCTTCATGACATGCGCGAGCCAGCAACTCTTTTCCGGTACCGGTTTCCCCAGTGATAAGCAGTGGCGCTTCCAGTTGAGCCATACGGCGCGCTTCCGCCAGCAGAGCCCGCATCTTGTCGCTCTCGGCGAGCAGGGTGTCAAATCCGCTGACCTGGTCCCTCAGTGCGTTGAACTGTTTGCCGACCCGGGCCGGAGACTTCAGCAGCACCATGGCACCGGCCAGAATGCTGGTGCCCTCCTCGTCTGGCAGGTCGATCGGCAAGATCTCAGCCAGGTATTGATTGCCCTGCACGGACACACGGGTCGCCTGAGGCAATACCTCATCCATCCCCAACCAACGAAGGAAAGAGAACCCCTGAACCCAGTTGGCCACCGGCTCCTCCATCACCTGATCGCGAGGCAGGCCCAACAGAGAAAGGATGGAGTCATTGGCCATGGAGATTCGGCCTTTGAGGTCGATGGCGAAGATGGGGTCTGGCAGGGTTCTTAGCAGTGCCTCCATGGCGTAGTGTTCACGCTCAGAGGGCATAAATGGCACGGTCTTGACGTCGGTGACCCCGGGGATTTTGCGGATCATCGGCATCAGAATCTGCAACTCCTCGAAGCTCGGCGCGGGGATCTGCAAAAACACATACCCGGCGCTGCCAGCATCGATGGCGTTGATGTTGATATTCTGCTTTTCCAGCACTTCGAGGATTTCCCGGGCGAGCCCGATTCGGTCCTCACAGCTGACTTGTAATCGCATTACTTGCCCTTCCTGTTGTTATAGTTCCGTTATCTTGGTCGGGATGCACAGATCATACTGGAAAATCACCGCCCTGCCACGGCATTTGTACAGCACAAAAAAGCCCGCCAAACGGCGGGCTAATGAGCATAGACCAGACTCACTCTTCAAGCAGAGCGTCGGTTTTGGCCGCCATGATGAAGTCGTTCTTGTGCAGGCCGCCGATGGCGTGGGTCCACCAGGTTACCGTCACTTTGCCCCACTCCAGCAGGATGCCCGGATGGTGGAACTCCGCCTCTGCCATTTCGGCCACTTTGTTGGAAAACGCCCAGGCCTGTTTGAAGTTCTTAAAGCGGTATACCCGCTCCAACTGCAACACACCCTCTTTGACCGGAGCCGCCCAGTCCGGCAACTCCTTCATCAAAGTAGCCAGCTCTTCATCGCTGACTTTTGGGGCGCCTGCCTGGCAGGCTTCACAGGTCATTTTGCTCAGTTCGGTCATGGCTATTCCTTAGCTTGCTTGTGATTTGGGGGGAAATTTGGGTTCAAACAGTCCCAGTGCCATCGCTTGATGGACCAGGGCCATCAGGTCCATCTCGGCCAGAGAGTAAAGGTCATCAATGCACTCTAGTACGTAGTAGATGGGCTGCATAATGTCGATGCGGTAAGGCGTACGCATGGCGTCCGACACCGCCATCGGCTGATGTTCCGGCTCCTCTGAGAGCGCGTAATGGGTTTCACCGGGGCTGGAGAGGATCCCACCCCCATAGATGCGCCGCCCCATCGGCGTGTTCACCAGGCCGAACTCGACGGTAAACCAGTACAGTCTCGCCAGGTAGACCCGCTCCTTGGGGTTGGCCGCCAGCCCCAACTTACCGTAGGTATGGGTAAAGTGGGCAAAGGCCGGATTGGTCAACAGCGGGCAGTGGCCGAAAATCTCGTGAAAAATGTCCGGCTCCTGCAGGTAATCGAACTCCTCACGGCTTCGGATGAAGGTGGCCACCGGGAACTGCTTATTGGCCAGCAGCTCAAAGAAGCGCTCGAAAGAGATCAACGCAGGCACCTGGGCGGTACGCCATCCGGTTGCCGCTTCAAGCACCGCGTCCACTTCTGACAGTTGAGGTATGCGGTGGCGCGGCAGGTCCAGAGCCGCCAGCCCGGTCATAAACTCATCGCAGGCTTTTCCCTGTATGCACTCCAGCTGTCGGCTGATCAGGTCGGCCCAGATCCGGTTTTCCTCATCGCTGTAATGGATCACGCCATTCGCATCGGGCATGCGGGCCTGATATTGGGTTCCCTTCATGGTGTCTCCTCCCCGGCCAGATCGACGGCATTCGACGTTTCATCGCATGTTGCCAAAGCCTGTTTAAGATCCGCCAGGATATCTTCAATGTGTTCCAGCCCTACCGCCAGCCGAACCATGTTGTCACTGATCCCTGCTGCAGCGCGGTCTTCCGCGCTGTAGGGGCTATGGGTCATGGAAGCCGGATGCTGAACCAGCGACTCAGCGTCTCCCAGGCTGACCGCAATGCTGAACAGCTTCAGCTGATTTACAAACCGAACCGCGGTGTCGTAACCGCCGGTCAGCTCCAGCGCCAACACCCCGCCGGCTCCGCGCATCTGACGACCGAGCAGGCGATGGCCCGGATGACTGGGCAGCCCAGGATAGTAGACCCGGGAAACCTTGGGATGCGCTTCAAGAAAATGAGCCACCGCCATCGCATTGTCGTTATGGCGTTCCATCCTCAGCGCCAGCGTTTTCATGCCCCGAAGTATCAACCAGGCATCATGAGGCGACAGCACCGCACCGATGTCCTTTCGGATCGCCATCCTAACCGGGGCCATCAACTCGGTACGACCGCACACTACCCCGGCAATCACATCACCATGACCATTGAGGTACTTGGTGGCACTGTGCAGCACCATGTCCACCCCGTGGCGCAATGGTTGTTGCAGCAGCGGCGTCATAAAGGTGTTGTCGACGATGGTCAGCAACCCTTTGCGGCGCGCCAGGGCGACGATGGCGTCCAGATCGTAAACCGCCAGATGAGGGTTCACCGGTGTCTCCAGGTAAAGCACCCGGGTGTTGGGTTGGATCGCCGCTTCAACGGCGTGGATATCGGAGAAGTCCACCGATGTGCTTTCAATGCCAAACCGCGGCAGCTGCTCCGATATCAGTGCATGAGTGCAGCCATAAAGTCCAATGGCGGCCACCAGGTGATCGCCGCAGGAAAGTTGGCTCAGCAAAGCGCCCGAAACCGCCCCCATACCACTGCCAAACGCGACCGCTTCCTCGGCGCCTTCCAGTAGCGCCATACGGCGTTCCAGTTCATCGGTAGTCGGGTTACCCAGACGGGTATAGATGGGACCGGATTCCTCTCCGGCAAAGCGCGCACCGCCACTCTCGCAGTTGGGAAAGACGAAAGTGGCGGACTGATAAAGTGGGGTGGCTAAACTCCCCGGTGCCGTCCTGTCGTGACCCCCATGGATCACGCAGGTACTTTGGTGCTTAAACGCAGCCATGTTGCTAACTCCCCTTGATGCTTGGTCCGTCGTTGTTTGTTGTTAAAGGGACGGATCCTGTTGGTCTAACTTATACGCAGACCGGGGGAGGTCACTCGCGTGACCGCGATCACACTTTGTTCACCCTGTAAATTATCAGTTACAACTCCGGCCCAGACCCGCGCCCCGCCTTTTGTCGGACGGTGGCCAAAGCATCCGCAGAGATTCGGGTCAACTCCTTCAGCAGGCGGGTTTGAACCTGCACCAACGGCGGGCGCTGCCGTGCGTTGTAGGGAAGTGGACGGCACTGGGCCATTGCGGCATAACCCAATCGCGCAGTCAGCAGTCCGGCTCCCAGTCCCTGGGCCACCCGAGCGGACAGCTTGCCGGTCAACTCCGCGGACAACATCTGGGTGCCCAGATCCAGCGCCAGTTCACTGCCGCCGGCATACAACAGGTTCTGCAGAATCATCCGAACCAGGCGGATCCGTCCCCAGTAGCCAGGTTCAATGCCGTAGATGCGGGCAACCTCATCCAGCATCGCCTGATTGCGCCACAGCATCAGCGCCATATCCAGTGCGGCCATGGGGCTGGCTGCCAGCAGCAGACTGGCTTGCGCCGAGTAGCGATAGACGCAGGCCTGAGCCTGCTCATCCTGGGCACTGAGTACGGTCAGTTCATAGAGCTTCAACTGCTCAGCGTCACTGTGGTGGGGCTGACATTGGGACTGAAACTGCTGCCAGGCTCCGTCAAAGGATACCGGCAGGGTTTTCTTCAGCTCAGTCAGTACTTGCTCCGCCTCCCCCTGCTGCTGGCTCTGCGCCAGTCGCTCGCCGGTTCGACGAAGACCGTCTGCCCGCTTCAGTTGTGCCAGGCGTCGCCATTCGCGCCAGAGCCCTCGTATCAGCCAGCCTCCGGCCACCGCAAAGGTGACACCGTACAGGGCAAACAGGGCCGGGCTGCGCTGCCAGCTGTCCCACAGGGTCAGCCCCGCCTCCACCAGCGCCAGGGTAGCCAGCAATCCAACCACCAGGGTGCCCCAACGCCGTCCACGGGGCTTGGGTTCAACACTGGGTTGAGGGGTCATATCCTGCCACGCCGCTTCCTCCCACTCCTGGGCGGGTTTCAGCTCCGGCGTGAGCATCGCCTCCTGCGCTTCAAACTCTTTGGCGGGTTTCAAACCACTCATCGCACTTTATCTCCCAGCAACCATTGCAGCAGATGATCCATCCGCATATGAGGCAATACCCCCTCCGCCACCTTAGGCGGCGCCAGCGCCACAAAATCAAAGCCCTGCCCCTGCCAGAAGGAAGCGGGTGGCAGCTTGTCCGGCACTTCACCGGGGAAACGGACCAGGGGTTGCCCATCCAGTCTGCGGCCGCGGATCACCGGCACCGGTCCCCTACCGTCATCCACCTGCCCCTGCTCGCTGGCCCGAACAGCGCTCAGCACCATGGTTTCCACCTCGCCACCGGCGAAGCGGATCTGACGCTGCGCCTCCCCCATCAGGCTCTGGGTCAGTTTCAGCAGGTTGGGGTGCTGATCCACCGAGACGTGATCCGCCTTGGTGGCAGCAAACAGCAGTTTGTCGATCTGCGGTTTAAACAGCCGGCGTAATAAAGAGCCCGGGCCGTAGCGGAAGCTTTCCAATACTCCTCGCAGGGCATCCCCCATCTGCTCCACCGATGCACGGCCCTGATTGAGGGGAGTCAGGGTATCCACCAGCACCACCTGGCGATCAAAGCGGGCAAAGTGATGGCGGTAGAAGGGCTTCACCACCTGTTCGCAATAAGCGTTAAACCGGTCGGTCATCAGGCTTTTCAGCTCACTGTCACTCTGACGCTGCTCGGGAGAGAGCGGAAAGAATGCGATCACCGGTGTGCCCGCCAACTCCCCCGGCAGTAACGCCCGGCCCGGTTGCAGTAGGGTGGCCCCCTGCTGCCGCAGCGTGCCCAATAATGTCCCGTACGCTTCAGCACAGGCCGCCACGGCAGCATCGTCAGGCTGCGCCAGTTCGGACACCGACTGTCGCCAGGCCTCGGTGTTCCCTTGCCAGGGTCCTTCGAGCAGACGCTCCCACGCCTGCTCACACCACTGCTCATAGCTTTGAGACAGCATCGGCAGATCCAGCAACCACTCACCGGGGTAGTCCACCAGATCCAGGTAAAGGGTCACGCTGTCTTTGAACTGTCGGCGCAGACCGCGGCCCGGCCGATAACGCAGCGCCAGCCGAATCTCACTGATGCCCCGGGTGGACGGCGGCCAGGTCGGCGGCTCTTCACGCAGGCAGGCCATGGCAGCATCGTAATCAAACGGTGCCAGGGTGAGGTCCGGTTGTCGGGCGCGCTGTGCCCCCAACCAACGCCCCTCCGCCAGCACCTCCCACATCGGCAGATGATCCCGTTCAGCGTTAAGCAGCTGATGAACCAGCGCGGTTATAAAGGCGGTTTTGCCTGCACCACTTAAACCGGTGATGCCGACACGCAGGTGTTGGTCGAGGCCACGATGGGCCCACTCTTCCATCTGCTGGCCCAGAAGTTTCAAACGAGGTTTTACGGTATTGGCGACTCGGGACACTACAGTGACTCGCTATAACGGGAACGGGCGCCCCGGGAGGGACGCCCGTCGAGGGCTTTACTTGAGGTTGTCAATTTCGCGTTTCAGGCTGTAGGAATCAGACGTCACGTGCTGTTCCAGTGCCCTCAATCGCAGCTCCAGGGAGCGAAACCGGGTGCTGATCTCCCTAAGCGCCTGTCGGGGGGCCTCCCCCGCCTGCCAGACCTTGGTTTTCAGCTCCGAGCGGTGGCCAAACTGCGCCGCCGGTTTCTTGTCCAAAAGCACCCAGGCAACGATGTAGAGCAACAGGGCGAAACTGAATACGCCGGTCAGGATGATGGCAGAGAGCACCACGATTCGAACCAGCCAGACCTCCAGGTTGAAGTACTCGGCCACACCGGCACAGACGCCTGCGACCTTTCCCTGCTCCGGGATCCGATACAGCTCTTTTTTACCGTTCATGCTCATGCTTGCTCCTCCACTCCGGCGACTCCGCATCCAGAATCCGTTCGAGGGTCTCGATTCGATCCGCCATTTTGTCAGCCCGCTGCAACAGGCCATTCAGTTGCTGGTACTCCTCCTCGGTGAGGCCCTGGCTGATCTGCTTCTTACTTCGGTAATGCAGAATCAGCCAGATGGGCGCCACCAGAAACATAAATACCAGCAATGGTGCCACCAGCAGTGCAATCAGATCTTCCATGGTCGGATCCCCCTATTCTCAATCGTTACTCAGGCTTTTTTCTTCGCCATCTTTTTCTTCATGGCTTCCAGCTCCTGGTTCACCTTGTCTTCGGCTTCCAGAGCGGCAAACTCATCTTCCAAAGTGCGAGCCTGACCCAAATCGTAGGACTCCACTTCCGCTTCCAGACCTTCAATCCGACGCTCATATTGCTCGAACTTGTTCATGGCCTGGTCAATCTTGGAGGAATCCAGCTGACGCTTAACATCCAGTCGGGAAGACGCGGTCTGCTTGCGCATGATGATGGTCTTCTGACGGGCACGGGCGTCATTCAGTTTTTCCTGCAGTTGGCTGATCTCCTCCTTGAGGCGCTCAATCTGCTCTTCAATGTTGATCAGCTCACGCTTGAGTGCATCCACCAGTTCAGCCGCTTTCTGCTTCTCAACCAGTGCCGCCTTGGCCAGGTCTTCACGCGCCTTGGTCAGCGCCAGTTCGGCCTTGGCTTGCCACTCTTCAACTTGACGTTCGGCACGATCAACGCGGCGAATCATCTCCTTTTTCTCTGCCAGTACTTTGGCGGAGGTGGAGCGAACTTCAACCAGTGTATCTTCCATCTCTTGGATGATCAGACGCACCATTTTTTCCGGATCCTCCGCCTTGTCCAGTAAGGCGCTGAGGTTGGAATTCACAATGTCAGCAAAGCGAGAAAAAATACCCATAATCTGTTTCCTCAATCGTTGATATGCCCTCGGACCAACAACAATCAGATTCCGTGCCAAGTTCGATTTTTATCGTAAGTTATTATTTTAAAAGGGCTTTAACAAGAGGTTTATTTTTGAGCTGTCCGTCCCTATCATGGAAATCACCAACTATTGGGCAAAATCACTACATCAGGGACCGATGCCAACACCACGACAGCAAGACAACCTGATCGGTCAATCCGTCAGCTTTCATGAAGTGCTCGACCACGTCTCCAAGGTGGCTCCGCTGAACAAACCGGTACTCATTATCGGTGAACGGGGTACCGGTAAGGAGCTGATCGCCGAGCGTCTCCACTTTCTTTCCAGCCGTTGGGACCAACCCTATCTCAAACTCAACTGCGCCGCTCTGAATGAGAACCTGTTGGAAAGTGAACTCTTTGGTCACGAGTCCGGCGCCTTTACCGGAGCCAGCAAGCGCCACGAGGGTCGTTTTGAGCGTGCCGACAAAGGCACCCTGTTTCTCGATGAGCTGGCCAATACTTCCGGGCTGGTTCAGGAGAAGCTGCTTCGGGTGATTGAGTATGGAGAGTTTGAGCGGGTCGGCGGCAGCCGCACCGTTCGTTCCGATGTCCGATTGATCTGCGCCACCAACGAAGACCTGCCCGCCCTGGCAGAGCGGGGCGAGTTCCGGGCTGACCTTCTGGACCGACTCGCCTTTGACGTGATTACTCTGCCGCCGTTGCGGGAGCGGCCGGAAGATATCCTGATGCTGGCAGAGCACTTTGCCATCCAGATGACCCGACAACTGGACCTGGAACTGTTTTCCGGTTTTACAGAAAAAGCCAAACGCACCCTGATGGACTATTACTGGCCGGGCAACATTCGGGAGTTGAAAAACACCGTGGAGCGCAGCGTCTACCGCCACAACAATGCCCAGCTGCCGGTGCATGAGATAATTCTCGACCCTTTCGACTCTCCGTGGCGTCCCGGCGCGGCCATCCGCACCCGGGATCAGCGTCCTGCAGAACCAGCGGCATCGCCCTCTCCCTCAGCCAGTCAGGCGGAGAACCCGGCGCCCAGTGGTGCAAATGGCAGCGCAGTGCCAAGCCTGCCGCTGGATTTCAAACAGACCTGCCAGACCTTCGAAGTTCAGATCCTCAAACAGGCGCTGGTCCAGAGCCAGTACAACCAGAAGAAGACCGCAGAGCTGCTGGGACTGACCTATCACCAGTTACGAGGCATACTGAAAAAGTACGACCTCTTGGGTAATGATATTTGAGCCCGAATTTGCGCCTTGCTAGACTACGCAGATCACGGCGTTATGAACTGAAATCATGACAAAATTACGGTTGTTGGTGGCACTCTGTGCTGCCCTGGGGTGGCTGACAGGCTGTGGCGGCGCTTCCGCCCCCCCGTCCGGGTTGGTCTACTGCTCTGAAGGTGACCCGGACAGCTTCAACCCTCAGTTGACCACTTCCGGCACCAGCATCGACGCAAGTGCCAAGCAACTTTACAACCGTCTTCTGCGTTTTGACCCACAAATCGATACCCTGGTGCCGGATCTCGCAACCCATTGGCAGGTCAGCGACGACGGCCTGGAGGTGCGATTTACCCTGCGCCAGAACGTCATGTTCCATACCACAGAGCGCTTCCAGCCTAGCCGCCCCCTGAACGCCGATGATGTGGTGTTCAGCTTTGAGCGGGTGCTGGACCCCAACCATCCGTTCCATGCCATTGGTGGCGGACGCTACCCCTACTTTCAAAGTGCCGGCCTGACAAAGCAGATCAAGGGCATACGTCGCATCGACGACCATCAGGTCGCCTTTGACCTCCACTACGCCAGCGCCAGCTTCCTGTCGGAACTGGCCACCGACTTTGCCATTATCCTCTCGGCCGAATATGGTCAGCAGCTGCTGGACAACCTGACACCCGAGGTTATCGACCTGGAGCCGGTCGGCACCGGTCCCTTTCAGTTGAGCGGGTTCCAGCGTCATCACTACATCCGCTATCAGCGCCACGAGCAGTATTGGGATGGCCCTGTCTCGCTGGAGCAGTTGGTATTCGACATCACGCCTCACAGTACCAGCCGACTGATTAAACTGATTGGCGGCGATTGCGACGTTGCCGCTCTGCCCCAGATCAGTGAACTGTCGGTAATCCAGGCTCAGGACGATCTGGCCGTAGACACCCGGCCCGGACTCAACGTGGCCTACTGGGCCTTCAACACCCAAAAGCCGCCACTGGACAACCCCCTCGTTCGCCGCGCCCTCTCCCTGGCGGTCGATCAGCGCCGTATTCTGGCGGCGGTGTACCACAACACCGCTGTCGCCAGCCATGGCTTGCTGCCCCCCATCTCCTGGGCGTACGATCCCAATACCGCGCTGCCGGAGTACAATCCGGAAAAAGCGCGTCTGCTGTTGGAGCAGGTCGGCGTCGAGCAACTGGATCTGACCATCTGGGCAATGCCGGTGGGCCGAATCTACAACCCCAACGCCATCAAGACCGCGGAGTTGATTCAACAGGATCTGGCCGCCATTGGCGTGAGCAGCCGCATCGTCAGCTACGACTGGACCGTCTTTGTTAACCGCCTCGAATACGCCGAGTACGACACCGTGCTGATTGGCTGGAGCGCGGACACCTACGATCCGGACAACTTCTTTACCCCGTTGCTCAGCTGCGAAGCACTGGTGTTTGGCTCCAACCGGGCCCGCTGGTGCAACCCGGAGTTTGACGCCCTGATGCGTCAGGCTCGTCAATCCAGTAACAAAGAAATCCGAAAGGCCCTGTATGGCCAACTGGAGCATATCCTGCGTCAGGAACTGCCCCTGCTTCCGCTGGCTCATGCCAGTCGGACCCTGGGTCGCCAGCGCGCCTGGCAAGGCCCGATGTTACACACCACCGGTGGAATCGATTTCTCCGCCGTGGTCAAGGAACCCTAGATGTACACCTATCTGTTGCGCCGTATCAATCTGCTGGTGCTCACCACCCTGGTGCTGTTGGGGCTGCTCTATGCGGCGACCCTGATGATGCCGGGTGATCCCATCAGCAATCTCAGCGGCATTCAGGAGCCCACTCTGGCTGAAGAAGCTGAAGTGATCGCTCAGTACCGGCTGGAGCATTCGCTGCTCTCCGGCTACCTGGCCTATGTTCAACACCGCCTCTCCGGTGATCTCGGCCTCTCATTGAGTTCTGGTGAACCGGTTCTTGAGCAGGTGGCCACCTATTTGCCAGCCTCGCTTGAGCTGGCTGTTGTGGCAATGATGCTGGCTCTGGCTGTCGGCATCCCCTTCGGCATTCTCGCCGCCAGCCGTCAGGGCCTGATCCCCAAACTGCTGTGGGCGCTAACCCTGCTGGGATTCTCCCTGCCGGTGTTCTGGCTCGGTTTGTTGCTGATGCTGACCTTTGGCATCCAACTGGATTGGCTTCCGCCCTCCGGCCGATTCAACCTGCTGTATGACGTGCCCGTTCGCAGCGGCTTCCTGCTGCTGGACATCACCCTGTCTGATGCCTCATGGCGCTGGGCGGCCCTGAAAGACGCCATCCATCATCTGGTTCTGCCAGCCGCCGTACTCGCCACCCTGCCCACCACCATCATTGTGCGCACCATTCGCATCGCGATGATTGCTGAGATGGAGAAGAACTACATCCGGGCACTGACCGCCCGAGGCGTACACCGCCTGCGGCTTGTCCTGTTCCACGCGTTGCCCAATGCGCTGGCCCCAATGTTCCGCACACTGAGCCTGCAGATTGGCTCCCTCGCTTCTGCCGCCATCATCGTTGAGGTGATCTTTTCCTGGCCGGGGCTAGGCAGTTGGGTTCTGACGGCACTGCACCAGGGAGACTTCACCGCGCTGCAAGGCGGTATCCTGATGATCTCACTGTTTATTATCGTGCTCGGGATCCTGATGGAGATCCTGCAAGCGTTGCTTAACCCCATCAGTCGGAAAGAGATCCATGGCTAGCCCGCAGCTTTATCACGAGGACAAGATCCCCTCACCCTGGCATCTGATCTGGCAGCACTTCGCCAATCGGCCTACCGCAATGCTTGGGCTCTGGTGCCTGACGCTGGTGGTGCTGATCTCGGTGTTCGGCCCTCTTCTCGCCCCTTATGATGCCGAATTCCAGGCCGCTGACGCCCTGCTTAAGCCGCCATCATGGCATCAGAACGGCTCGGTCGAGTATTTCCTGGGAACCGATGATCTGGGCCGGGACATCTTTTCCCGACTGCTGCACGGCGCACACCTGACCTTTGGTTACGCCGCGCTGATCGTGCTGGTGGCACTGGCCACCGGATTCGTGATTGGCGCGATCTCCGGCATGAGCGAAGGCCTGAAATCCTCAGTGCTGGGCCACCTGCTGGACGCGCTGCTGTCGCTACCCTCAGTGGTACTGGCACTGCTGATCGCCGCCGTTTTGGGACCAGGCCTCGACAACGTGTTCTGGGCGGTGGGGCTGGCCCTGTTGCCGGGCTTTATTCGTGCCGTGCACAACGCCGTGCACGACGAGATGCAGAAAGAGTACGTGATGGCCGCACGACTGGATGGTGCCAGTCGCTGGCAGCAGTTTCGCTACGTGATTCTGCCCAATGTGACCGACGCCATTGTGGTACAGACCACGCTCGCGTTCTCCAACGCCATTCTGGATATTGCCGCACTGGGATTCCTGGCGCTGGGCGCTCAGGCCCCTTCGGCCGAGTGGGGAGCGATGGTTAATCAGGGTCTGGATAATGTCCTCAGCGCCCCCTGGACCGTCACCATGCCCGGACTTGCCATTCTGCTCTCCGTACTGGCCACCAATCTGGTGGGTGACGGCCTGCGCCAGGCCATTGCAGAGGAGCGCGGCTGATGCCCCTGTTGGACATTCGTAATCTGACCATTGAGCTGGATACCCCACACGGCAGAACCGTGGCGCTCGACCGCTTCAGCCTCAAGCTCGGCGAAGGCGAGATCCATGGACTGGTGGGCGAGTCCGGCTCCGGAAAAAGCCTGCTGGCAAAAGCGATTCTGGGGATTGTTGACCGCCGCACCCATGTCCGTGCCGACCGATTAAGCTGGAACGGGCGTAACCTGCTGGAGATGAGCGCATCCGAACGACGCGCCCTGATGGGTCGTGAGATCGCCATGATCTTTCAGGAACCCACCTCCTGCCTCGACCCCTCGGCCCGCATCGGCACCCAACTGCTGGAAGCAATGCCGGAGCCGGAAGGCGTCCGCTGGTGGTGGCAAAAGCGCTCGGCCAAGAAGGCCCATGCCATCCGCCTGTTGCACAAGGTGGGGGTCAAGCAGCACACCAAGATGATGAAAGCCTTCCCCTGGGAATTGACCGACGGGCAAGCGCATAAGGTGATGCTGGCCATGGCACTGGCCCACCAGCCTAAACTGCTGATTGCCGACGAGCCGACCACCGGTTTGGAAACCGCTACTCAGGCCCAGATCTACCGTCTTCTGGATAAGCTGAACCAGTTGCGGGGCGTCGCCATCCTGTTGATCAGCCACGACCTTGACTCAGTAGCCCGCCTGGCCAAGAAAATCAGCGTACTCTACTGTGGCCAACTGATGGAGTCAGGGCGTGCGAAACAGTTGCTGAATAAGCCGATGCACCCTTACACCCAGGCATTGATCCAGAGCGCGCTGACCACCAGCAGTCACCTGGAAGCCAAGAGCCCGCTGTCGGCGCTGCCCGGTGGCATCCCTCCCATGCATCACCTGCCGGTCGGGTGTCGATTGGGCCCACGCTGCCCCTATGCCCGCCGCGAGTGCGTGCAGCCACCCAGGATCCGCACCCAGATGGGTCAGGCGTTCCGTTGCCACTATCCCCTTAACCCCATTAAGAAGGAGCCGCAGGCATGAGTGCGTTGCTGGAAGTGCGCCAGTTGCACAAGCGTTTCCCGGTCGGCGGCTGGTGGCGACGTCAGTACCACACCGCGCTGTCGCCCCTCTCTTTCGATCTGGAAGCGGGACAGACATTGGCGTTTGTTGGTGAAGCGGGCTCAGGCCGGACGACACTGGCACGGATCCTCACTGGCGCGCAAACCCGCACCGGGGGACAGATCCTGCTGGACGGCAAAGAGTTGGAAAGCCGCAACTATCGCCAGCGCAGCCGGCTGATCCGGATGATTTTCCAGGACCCCAGCACCTCGATGAACCCACGCCTGAGGATTGGCGAGCAGTTAGAGGAGCCGCTGATCTTCAACACCGACATGGATTCGGAAGCACGACGCGCCGCGGTGGAGGAGATCCTGAGCCGGGTAGGCCTGCTGCGTGAGCACGCGGATTTCTATCCCCATATGCTGGCTCCGGGCCAACGCCAACGTATCGCCATCGCCAGGGCACTGATGCTGGAGCCTAAGATCATCGTCGCCGATGAGACCTTTACCGGCCTGGATACCTCCATTCGGGCCCAGTGCATCAATCTGTTGCTGCAACTGCAGCGGGAGTTGGGGCTGGCCTACGTACTGATGTCTCACGATCTGGGGCTGGTTCGCCATATGGCGGACCGGGTGATCGTGATGAAATCCGGACAGGTGGTTGAAGAGGGGCTGACCCGAGAGGTCTTTGATGATCCGCAGCACGAGTACACCAAGCGGCTTCTGGAAGAGCAGGTGTTTCGTCTGGAGCGATAACCCCGGGCACAAAAAAGGGAGCGTAATACGCTCCCTTCTCTTTTTCCGGAAAGGTTAGCCTTCCAGGGTAATCACGTCGAACGGCACAACCGGATCCACGTCGGCGTCGTAATCCACACCCTCAAGGCCAAAACCAAACAGGCTGAGGAACTCCTCTTTGTACTCAACGTAGTCGGTCAGTTCCTTCAGGTTCTCGTCGGTCAACTGCGGCCAGAGAGCCTTACAGTGGGCCTGGATGTGGTCCTGAAGCTCCAGGTCGTCCAGACGCAGGCGGTTCTCTTCGTCGGTCTGAGGCGCGGTGCCGTCGGCCTTGTAGAGGCGCTCGTTGAACATACGGAAGATCTGCTCGATACAGCCTTCGTGAACACCCTCTTCGCGCATCTTTTTGAACACCATGGCGATGTACAGGGGCATCACCGGAATGGCGGAGGAGGCCTGAGTCACCACGGATTTCAGAACGGCCACATTGGCTGCGCCGCCGATGCTGGAGAGATGGTCATCCAGCGCCTTGGCAGCACGATCCAAATCTTTCTTAGCTTCGCCCAGAGCACCATGCCAGTAGATTGGCCAGGTGATTTCAGTGCCGATGTAGCTGTAAGCCACGGTACGGCAACCCTCAGCCAGTACACCGGCCTCGGACAGCGCCTGGATCCAAAGTTCCCAGTCCTGGCCGCCCATTACAGTAACGGTGTCCTGAACCTCCTGCTCGTTCGCCGGCTCAATGCTGGCTTCGAACAGGGTGTCCTTGTTGGTGTCAACGGCGGTGGCGGTGTAGGTCTGGCCCATCGGCTTCAGGGAGGAGCGAATCAGTTCCCCGGATTCCGGCATCTTACGCACCGGAGAGGCCAGAGAGTAAACCACCAGATCAACCTGACCCAGGTCTTCCTTAATCAGTTCAATCGCTTTCTGCTTGGCCTGGTGAGAGAAAGCGTCACCATTGATGCTCTTGGCGTACAGGCCCGCTTCGTGGGCCGCCTTGTCAAACGCAGCGGCGTTATACCAGCCAGCGGTACCCGGCTTCTTTTCGGACGCCGGCTTTTCAAAGAACACACCGATGGTGGCAGCACCACCACCGAAGGCCGAAACCACTCGGGAGGCCAGGCCGTAACCACTGGAGGAGCCCACCACCAGCACCCGCTTCGGCGCATTGGCAATGGCACCCTGGCTCTGGGTGTAGGCAATTTGATCCCGCACGTTCTTCTCACAACCTACCGGATGGGTGGTGGTGCAGATGAAACCTCGGATTTTCGGCTTGATGATCATGTCATGATTCCCTTAAACCAGCCCCGGGGAAGTGGGACCTGAGTCTGTGGCCGGCAAACTACGGGCCGGCAAGATAAAGCTTGTGCGCAAGGTTAACCCAGAACCGGGGCCTCTTGAAGCCAAAGCAAGGTGATCCGACCTGCCCGACTACCGGAGTTGCGCCCATAAAAAACGGCGGCCCAGGGCCGCCGTTTCATTCTAGAGTCCTTACTGGATCTCTTGAGCCTCTGCGCGGTCCAGGTAGCGGATTTCCGCTTCTGCACGCAGGCTGTCAATCAGTGAACGGTAGTCTGCTTCGCTCATCTGCTGAGCCAGTCGACCTTTCAGCGCACCAACCAGTTCTGCCTGAGCTTCCCCATCGCTCACCTTATCCAGAGCCACGATGGCAATGTCACCGCTGGGCAGACGGAAGTGGTTAAACTCGGAACCGTTCGCCGGCTTGCTCATGGTAAACACGGACTGTACCAGAGTGGGATCCAGGTCCGCCTGACCGAAACGGCCAACACCATTCACAGCAATCACGCCTTCCGGCTCGTTGCCCGCTTTCCACTCCGCTTCGATGGCGGCAGCGTCTGCCATCGCCTTCTCACTGGCCTTATCGGTGGCCAGCTTCTCGCGGATGCGGTCTTTCACTTCGTCCAGAGACTCTGTGCCAGCGGCCTGATGCTCGCTCACGCGCAGTACCAGGATGTGGCCGTTGTCGATCTGCACCACTTCGGAGTTCATACCATCCAGCAGCACAGAATCGGAGAACGCTGCAGCCAGGGCACGCGGGTTATCCAGCGGAGCCGGCGCATTGCTGCGGGAGAACTGTTCAGTGCGCTTCACCTCACCACCCACCGCTTCGGCGGTTTCGGTCAGGCTATCGGGCACCTGGAAGCTCACGTCAGCCAGTTGCTGCTGCAGACCATAAAACTCAGTCTGAGCCTTGTCAGCCTTGAGGGTGTCGATGATGCTGCTCTTCACCTCTTCAAACGGACGCTGAGTGGCCGCTTCAATCTGCTTGGCATTGACGATCTGGAAACCGTACTCGGTTTCAATCACATCAGAGGTACCGCCCTGCTCCAGTGCAAACAGTGCTTGATCAAACGCCGGATCCATCTGACCGGGGGTCATCCAATCCAGTTCACCACCGTTTTCGGCAGTAAAGGTATCGTCGGAGGCGTCAGCGGCCACATCGGCAAAGGCTTCACCGGCACGGATCCGTGCCAGAGCTGCTTCCGCGCGAGCCTTAGCATCGTCGCCTTCAAACAGCATGTGAGCCGCCAGACGGCGCTCAGGCTGACGATAGGCCATGGCCTGAGCGTCATAGAAGGCTTTGGCTTCTTCGTCGGTAACCACAACGTCTTTCGCCAGGTCGGAAACCGCCAGCTCAACGTATTCAACCGCCACCTCTTCCGGAGTCGCGAAACGGGCTTTGTTAGCCTCGTAGAAATCGCTGATCTCCTGCTCGCTCACCTCGATGCCGTTGCTGAAGTCCTCCTGAGACACCAGCAGGTAACGCAGGTCACGAGTCTGCTGCTGCAGCGCAGTCAATGCCTGTGCTTCAGCGTCGGTGACAAACTCACTGCCCAGCAGACCCACCATCAGTTGCTGACGGCTCATGTCACGACGCAGCATGTCACGCAATTGAACACCACTCAGGTTGTTCTGACGCAGTACCGCCTGATAGCGCTCATTGTCGAACTTGCCATCCACCTGAAACTCCGGCATGGCCACAATGGCCTGCTGGATCTGAGCGTCGGAAACCCGCAGACCCATCGCCAGCACTTTCTGATCGATCAAGCGTTCGGCAATCAGGCGATCCAGCACGCTTTGGCGCAGACCAGCCATGTAGGTGGGATCAGCGGCGAGGCTATCAAACATTTCGCCCAACTGAGCGCGCATTCGAGCCTGCTCGTTCTGGAACGCCTGGTCCAGGTCGTAGCGGGTGATCTCTTCACCATTGACCTCGGCCGCCAGCATCTCGCTGTTGCCGCCCAGGTAGCTGTATACGCCGGTCAAGGCGAATGACAGGATCACTGCCCCAAGAATGATCTTGGCGGCCACTCCCTGTGAACCTTCGCGGATCTTTTCTAACATCGACCTTCTCTTAATTCGAATCGGTTTTCGGAATGGTTCGCAGTGTCATAAAAAAAGCGCATCTATGCAAGATGCGCTTCTTATTGCGTGACACCGTAGTCGTCAATTTTTGACCATTTAGGTCGGTTACCTGCAAAAACAGGCTGCGTCTACCGCATCAAACAATAACGCTCAAGCAGGGGCTTGAGCGTTAGTGCGTAAACCAGTTCTTAGTTTACAGCGTCTTTCAGCGCCTTACCGGCTTTAAAGGCAGGAATCTTCGCAGCAGCGATCTTGATTTCCTTGCCAGTCTGCGGGTTGCGGCCAGTGCGCTCAGCACGCTCACGCACTTCGAAAGTACCGAAACCTACCAGAGAGATTTTCTCACCGTCTTTCAGAGAAGTGGTGATCGCATCGATAAAAGAGTCCAGCGCACGGCCAGCAGCCGCTTTAGAAATGTCCGCGCCAGAAGCAATTTGATCGATCAGTTGAGACTTGTTCATATCATCCCCTTGAATGCAATTATTCGCGCCGTCGCCTGTCCATTAAAGCGCGGTCTGCGGAAGTTTTATAGCAAGCTTGAAATAGAAGTTCAAGCGCTATACAGACAGCAAAATCCATTAATTGGATACGGCTCAAACCCAGTCCTGTAGCGGTTTGCAGCAAGGTCTGGGTTGCGTCAGTTCCCTACACTACCACGTATTTTTTCGTTGAAAAGCCCTTTTTAAGCATCTTGGGACAAAAAATGCGCCCATTTGGGCGCATTGAGATATTGAATGCTTATTTTGTGGCTTTGAGCACTTCAAATCCTTCCGGTGGATTCTCCAAAGCCAAGCTCAAGACTTCATCAATCCAACGAACGGCGCGAATATCCAGATCCGCTTTTACGTTATCCGGAATCTCTTCCAAGTCACGTTCGTTTTCTTTCGGGATAAGTACACGTTTAATGCCACCGCGATGCGCCGCGAGCAACTTCTCTTTCAGGCCACCAATAGGCAGTACTTCGCCCCTCAGCGTAATTTCACCGGTCATGGCCACATCGGCTCTTACCGGGTTTCCGGTCAGGCTGGAAACCAACGCCGTGCACATCGCGATGCCCGCTGACGGACCATCTTTCGGTGTCGCCCCTTCCGGTACGTGCACGTGAATATCGCGCTTCTCATAGAAGTCAGGCGCCACACGAAGTTTCTCGGCACGGGCCCGGACGACAGTCACTGCCGCCTGGATGGACTCCTGCATAACATCGCCGAGTGAACCGGTGAAAGTCAGCTTACCTTTGCCGGGCACCGCAGTGGTTTCGATGGTCAGCAGATCACCGCCCACTTCGGTCCAGGCCAAACCGGTCACCTGACCAACCTGGTTGCTCTCTTCCGCTTTGCCGTAGTCGAAACGCTGTACCCCAAGGAACTCTTTGAGGTTGTCGATGTTCACCACTACCGGCTTACTCTGCTTGCCAAGCAGGATCTGCTTAACCGCCTTGCGGCAGATTTTAGAGATCTCTCGCTCCAGACTACGCACGCCCGCTTCACGGGTGTAATAGCGGATGATGCCGATAATGGCGCTGTCCTCAACCTTCAGTTCGTCCGCCTTTACGCCATTGCGCTTCAACTGCTTCGGCAGCAGGTGCTGCAGAGCAATATTCAGCTTTTCGTCTTCGGTGTAACCGGACAGACGAATCACTTCCATACGATCCAGCAAAGGACCGGGAATATTCATGGAGTTGGAGGTGGCAACGAACATCACATCGGAGAGGTCGTAATCCACCTCGAGGTAGTGATCGTTAAAGGCGTTGTTCTGCTCCGGATCCAGCACTTCCAGCAGTGCGGACGCCGGGTCGCCCCGCATGTCGGAGCTCATCTTGTCGATCTCGTCCAGCAGGAACAGCGGGTTCTTCACACCCACTTTGGACATCTTCTGGATCAGCTTGCCCGGCATGGAGCCGATGTAGGTGCGACGGTGACCGCGGATCTCCGCTTCATCCCGTACGCCGCCCAACGCCATGCGAACGTATTTACGACCGGTTGCCTTGGCAATGGATTGGCCCAGAGAGGTTTTACCCACCCCCGGCGGTCCCACCAGACACAGGATTGGGCCTTTGAGCTGCTTCACCCGGGCTTGTACCGCGAGGTATTCCAGGATGCGCTCTTTTACTTTGTCCAAACCAAAGTGGTCGGCATCCAGCACTTCGCTGGCAACAGCAAGGTCTTTCTTCACCTTGGAGCGCTTGGCCCAGGGCACGCCCACCATCCAGTCGATGTAGCTACGAACCACTGTGGCTTCCGCGGACATGGGAGACATCATCTTGAGCTTATTCAGCTCAGCGACGGTCTTATCCTTGGCTTCCGCAGGCATGCGCGCTTCGTCGATCTTCTTGGACAGCGCTTCAAACTCATCCGGCGCATCATCCAGCTCACCCAGCTCTTTCTGGATCGCCTTCATCTGCTCGTTGAGGTAGTACTCGCGCTGACTCTTCTCCATCTGCTTTTTGACCCGGGTACGGATCTTCTTCTCCACCTGCAGGATGTCGATCTCAGACTCCATGGTGGCCATCAGATATTCGAGGCGCTCACCCACATCCACCATCTCTACCACCGCCTGCTTATCGGAAAGCTTCAGTGGCATATGGGCAGCCATGGTGTCAGCCAGACGCGCGGCTTCGTCGATGCCGTTCAGCGAGGTCAGGACTTCCGGCGGAATCTTCTTGTTGAGCTTGATGTAGCCTTCAAACTGGCTGATGGCGGTGCGTACCAGCACCTCCTCTTCCCGCTCAGGCATCGGCTTGGAGGTCAGGAACTGCGCCTCGGCAACGAAGAAGGGGTCCACTTCGGTCATCTGCTGGATGCGGGCCCGCTGGCCACCCTCAACCAGCACCTTAACGGTGCCATCGGGCAGCTTGAGTAATTGAAGGATGGAAGCGACGGTACCGACCTGATAGATCTCATCTTCGGTCGGGTCGTCCTGGTCGGCCTCACGCTGGGCCACCAGTAATACCTGCTTCTCCTGTTCCATTGCCGCTTCCAGGCAATGGATTGACTTTTCTCGACCCACAAAGAGAGGGATCACCATGTGGGGGTAGACCACCACGTCCCTGAGTGGGAGCACAGGAATGACAACGTGGTCAGAACGCTCTAGGGTCATCGCTCGATTCCGTTTTGCTGCAGGATAAATAAGGGAGATATCCAGTATATGGGGCTGGATCGACAGGATTCAATGACAGGGGCACAAAAAAAGGGACCCTAATGGTCCCTTTTTCATCAATCATTTGGCTTACTCAGCGGAAGCCGCCTGGGCATCACCGTTGTAGATCATCAGCGGAGCGGTTTCGCCCTTGATAACAGACTCGTCCACAACCACTTTCGCCACATCCTGAACGGATGGCAGGTCGTACATGGTATCCAGCAGCACGCCTTCAACGATGGAGCGCAGACCACGAGCACCGGTTTTCCGTTCCATCGCTTTGCGGGCAATGGCACGCAGCGCGTCTTCACGGAACTCCAGCTCAACACCTTCCAGATCGAACAGCGCACCGTACTGCTTAGTCAGCGCGTTCTTCGGTTCCTGAAGGATCTGGATCAAGGCGTCTTCATCCAGTTCGCCCAGAGTGGCAACCACAGGCAGACGACCGATGAACTCGGGAATCAGGCCGTACTTCACCAGATCTTCCGGCTCAACCCGGGCAAAGGTTTCAGTCAGGGACTTACCGTCATCCTTACTGCGAACCTCGGCGCCGAAACCGATGCCGGTGCCGGTAAAGGCACGCTGCTCAATCACCTTATCCAGACCGGCAAACGCGCCGCCACAGATAAACAGGATCTTGGAGGTATCGACCTGCAGAAACTCCTGTTGCGGGTGCTTACGTCCACCCTGAGGCGGTACTGCGGCCACTGTGCCTTCAATCAGCTTCAGCAGCGCCTGCTGTACCCCTTCCCCGGACACGTCACGGGTGATGGAGGGGTTATCAGACTTGCGGGAGATCTTGTCGATCTCATCGATGTAGACGATGCCGCGCTGGGCCTTCTCCACATCGTAATCGCACTTCTGCAGCAGTTTCTGGATGATGTTCTCCACATCCTCACCCACGTAACCGGCTTCGGTCAGGGTGGTGGCGTCTGCCATGGTGAAGGGCACATCCAGCAAGCGGGCCAGCGTTTCGGCCAGCAGGGTTTTACCAGAACCGGTGGGACCGATCAGCAGGATGTTACTCTTGCCCAGTTCCACTTCCGCCTCATCACCACCGTGGCGCAGGCGCTTGTAGTGGTTGTAGACGGCCACGGCCAGTACCTTCTTGGCCTGTTCCTGGCCAATCACGTACTCGTCCAGGTGCGCCCGGATCTCATGCGGGGTCGGCAAACGGTCGGAGGCGCGTTTAGGCGCCAGCTCCTTTACCTCCTCGCGGATGATGTCGTTGCACAGGTCAACGCACTCATCACAAATGTAAACAGAGGGACCCGCGATCAGCTTGCGTACTTCGTGCTGACTCTTTCCACAGAAAGAGCAGTACAGCAGCTTGCTGTTATCGCCATCTCCCTTCTTGATATCACTCATCAACGACCTCGTAGTGCTGGTGCGTTACGGTATATAGAGTCTAAGACAGGCTTAATCGCTTTGCTTATTCAGCAGCACGGCGGTTCATTACAGAATCGACCAGACCATACTCCACGGAATCCGCGGCGCTCATAAAGTTGTCACGGTCAGTGTCACGCTCAATCACTTCCAGCGGCTGACCGGTGTGCTCTGCCAGCAACACGTTGAGCTTATGTTTGATGCCCAGAATCTCCTGAGCGTGAATGGCGATGTCAGAAGCCTGGCCCTGGAAGCCGCCCAGAGGCTGATGGATCATCACCCGGCTGTTGGGCAGACAGTGACGCTTGCCCTTGGCACCACCGGCCAACAGGAAGGCGCCCATGCTGGCAGCCTGCCCCATACACACCGTGCTCACGTCCGGCTTGATGAACTGCATGGTGTCGTAGATCGACATACCGGCAGTCACGGAGCCACCCGGGGAGTTGATGTACAGGTAGATGTCCTTGTCCGGGTTCTCCGACTCGAGAAACAGCAACTGCGCCACGACCAAGTTGGCCATATGGTCTTCCACCGGGCCGGTAAGGAAGATAATCCGCTCTTTGAGCAGGCGGGAGTAGATGTCGTAGGAGCGTTCGCCCTTGGCGGTCTGTTCCACCACCATGGGGATAAGCGCATTCAGGGGAGAATCAAGCAGATGCTGCATAAGTTTTCCGTCTTCCTAACAAAATGGCCCGCATGAGCGAAGCCTCATACGAGCCATTATAAGATTGGCCGAGGCGGCCAAGTCAAATCAACTTCGCTTAGCGCTGTTGATTCATGAACTCATCAAAGTTCACGGCTTTCTCAGTAACTTTCGCTTCAGCAAGGATAGCTTCAACTGCTTGTTCTTCCAGGGCAACATTGCGCATGTTCTGCATCATTTCCTGGTTGCCTTTGTAGTAGTCCACAACTTCCTGCGGATCTTCGTAGGCAGAAGCCATGGAAGCGATCAGAGCGTCAACGCGCTCGTCTTCTACTTTCAGGTCTTTACCCTTGATCACTTCGCCCAGCAGCAGGCCGATCTGTACGCGGCGCTTGGCTTCGTCCTGGAACAGCTCAGCCGGCAGTTCCGGCATGTTGTTGCCCTGCATGCCACCGAAGCGCTGCATGGCCTGCTGACGCAGAACATTGATTTCGGAAGCGATCAGAGCCTGCGGCATGTCGATGTCGTTGGCCTTAACCAGACCGTCGATAACCTGCTGCTTAACGGCGTTCTTCAGAGCTTGAGCCAGTTCACGCTCCATGTTCTTCTGAACTTCGGCGCGCAGGGCTTCAACGCCACCTTCGGCGATGCCGAACTTAACCACGAACTCGTCGTTCAGCTCAGGCAGAACCTGCTCTTCAACGCTGTGCAGTTTGATGGCGAACTGAGCGGCTTTGCCTTTCAGGTTCTCAGCGTGGTACTCCTCAGGGAAGTTCACGTCGATGGTGAACTCGTCGCCGGCTTTGTGGCCTTTAACGCCCTCTTCGAAGCCCGGGATCATGCGGCCGGAGCCGATAACCAGCTCGAAGCCTTCCGCTTTGCCGCCTTCGAACTCTTCACCGTCGATGGAACCGGTGAAGTCGATCTTGGCCTTGTCGTTGTCGCCAGCTTCGCGGTCTACTGCTTTGAACTCAGCGTGTTGCTTACGCAGAGTTTCCAGCATGGTGTCCACGTCAGCTTCAGTCACGTCGCAAGTCGGCTTTTCAACTTCGATTGCGTCCAGGCCTTTCACTTCCACTTCCGGGTAAACCTCGAAGATGGCCGCGAATTCCAGGTCAGCACCCTCTTCGTTCTTCAGAGGCTCGAACTTCGGCATACCAGCCGGGTTGATCTTCTGCTCAACGATGGCCTGGAAGAAGCTCTGCTGCATTACGTCGCCCATTACCTGAGCGCGGATGGAGGCGCCGAAGCGCTTCTTGAATACAGAAACCGGCACTTTGCCAGGGCGGAAGCCATCCAGACGTACACGTTTGGCTTCTTTCTTCATCTCTTCCTGCACCTTGGGCTCAAAATCAGCAGCCGCGATGGTGATGGTCATGCGGCGTTCCAGGCCCTGGGTGGTTTCAACGGAAACTTGCATTTCGTTACCTCAAGTACTCGATATTCTTGTGCAAACCAGCGGTTCATCCACTGGCAAAAAATCCGGCCTCAGTTGCCCTGAATGGAGCAAAACTGAGGAAAAGTCGGCGTCCACGCCGGGATCAAGACGCGCCATTATAGCGATAGCACCCATTAGAGTCGAGATTCAGCTGGACAGAGAATAAGCAGGGGAAAATGCAGCAAGGGTAAGATTTCACAGCGATACCATCATTCGCCGTGGGCCCCTTTCAGATTGGTGGCGCAGGAAGCGGAACCAAGCCGGAACCCAAACAGAGTGAGACAGGAGAGCAGATACGAAAAAGCCCCGGAAAAACCGGGGCTTAATCTGAATGATGGGGTGGCTGACGGGACTTGAACCCGCGACAACCGGAATCACAATCCGGGACTCTACCAACTGAGCTACAGCCACCACTGTGTTGCATGGCACGCCCGGCAGGACTCGAACCTGCGGCCAGCTGCTTAGAAGGCAGCTGCTCTATCCAGCTGAGCTACGGGCGCAGAAACAGGGTTTACCTTGCGTACCTTAAAAGTGGTCGGTGAAGAGGGATTCGAACCCCCGACCCTCTGGTCCCAAACCAGATGCGCTACCAGGCTGCGCTATTCACCGATCAAATTGTTGAGTCAGGACTGTGCCTCTCAACGGGGGCGCATATTAGCGCTGCCCCTGGGTGGCGTCAAACCTTTTTTCCAACTGTCACGCTGATTGTGCAAACCTTACACAACCAGCTTAACCATAGCTGTGACAGAGTTGGCAAGCGTTGGTAAAATGCCGCCGCCATCACACTTTATACAGAGTTTTTCATGCCAGCAGCCATCATTGACGGAAAAGCGATTGCCGCCTCTCTACGCCAAACCATTCAGACCTCCGTGGCCAAACGGGTTCATCAGGGCCATCGTCCACCGGGCCTTGCCGTAATCCTGGTGGGACAGGACCCGGCCTCCCAGGTCTACGTTGGCAACAAACGCCGCGCCTGCGAGCAAGTGGGCTTCCTCTCGAAAAGCTACGACCTCCCCTCCGATACGCCTGAATCCGAACTGCTGAGCCTGATTGACAACCTGAACAGTGATACCACCATCGACGGTATCCTGGTGCAACTTCCCCTCCCCGCCCACATCGACAGCGCCAAAGTGATTGAGCGTATTCATCCGAAAAAAGATGTGGATGGTTTCCACCCCTACAATGTTGGCCGGTTGGCCCAACGCATCCCGGTGCTGCGTCCCTGTACGCCGATGGGGATCATGACACTGATCGAATCCACCGGTGTGCCCACCCACGGACTCCATGCGGTGGTGGTTGGCGCGTCCAATATCGTCGGTCGCCCCATGACACTGGAGCTGTTGCTGGCTGGCTGCACCACCACCACCTGCCATCGCTTTACTCAGGATCTGAAAGCCGAGGTGGAGCGGGCGGACCTGCTGGTGGTGGCGGTAGGCAAGCCCCACTTTATCCCGGGAGAGTGGATCAAGCCCGGCGCCATCGTGATCGATGTAGGCATCAATCGCCTTGAGGACGGTCGTCTGGTTGGGGATGTGGAGTACGATTCCGCCGCTGAACGGGCCGCACACATTACCCCGGTTCCCGGCGGTGTGGGCCCCATGACCATCGCCAGTCTGTTGCAGAACACCCTGTTTGCCTGTGAGCAGTACCACAGCTGAGTGTGGAGATAATAAAAAAGCCCGCATCTGCGGGCTTTTTTATTTGGTGGTCATTTACTTGCGGCGCCAGGAAGTGCCACCGGCACCATCTTCCAGCACAATGCCCATGGCAGTCAGCTCGTCACGAGCGGCATCAGCCGCCGCCCAGTCCTTGCTGGCACGGGCGTCGTTACGGGCCTTGATCAACCCTTCAATCTTCGCCACTTCATCATCATCGCCGCCACCTTGCAGGAAGGCCTCAGGAGCCTGCTCCAGCAGACCCAGAGTGGCGCCAAGATGGCGCATCAGGCCAGCTAGGTGAGCCGCTTGCTCCGCTTCGCCATCCTCTTTGGTGATGTTCAGCTCGCGAGCCAGATCGAACAGCACCGGCAGCGCTTCCGCGGTGTTGAAGTCGTCGTCCATCGCAGCGTTAAAGCGGCGTACGTGGTCGTTATCCAGATTCACCTCAGTGGCCGGAGTCACACCACGCAGGGCGGTGTACAGGCGCTCCAGCGCCGCATGGGCCTGGTTGAGGTTCTCCTCGGAGTAGTTCAACTGGCTGCGGTAGTGGCTGGACAGCAGGAAGTAGCGGACCGATTCAGCCTGGTACGCCTTAAGCACTTCCCGGATGGTGAAGAAGTTGTTCAGGGACTTGGACATCTTCTCCTTGTTCACCTGCACCATACCGGAGTGGATCCAGTAGTTCACGTAGTTGGTGTCGTGCGCACAGCAGCTCTGCGCCACCTCGTTCTCGTGGTGCGGGAACATCAGGTCAGAGCCACCACCGTGGATATCAAACACCTTACCCAGGTGCTTGCCATTCATAGCGGAACACTCAATGTGCCACCCTGGACGACCTTCGCCCCAGGGGGAGGACCAGCTTGGTTCACCCGGCTTGGCGCTCTTCCACAGAGCGAAATCCATCGGGTTACGTTTGCTTTCATCTACCTCAACCCGGGCACCGGATTGCAGCTGCTCCAAATCCTGACGGGAGAGCTTGCCGTAGTCAGCGAAGCTTTTCACTTCGAACCAGACATCGCCAGCATCAGTCACGTAGGCGTGACCCTTGTCCACCAGAGTCTGAATGATGTCGATGATCTCCCCCATATGACCGGTTACGGTCGGTTCGATATCGGGGCGCACCAGGTTCAGCGCATCAAAATCCTCGTACATCGCCTGGGTAAAGCGAGCCACCAGCGCATCGCAGCTTTCACCGTTTTCAGCCGCACGCTTGATGATCTTATCGTCCACATCGGTGATGTTACGAACGTAGGTCACATCCAGGCCCTTGCTGCGCAGATAGCGCACCATGGTGTCGAAAGCGACATAGGTCCGGGCATGGCCGATGTGACAGTAGTCGTAGATGGTTACCCCACACACATACAGGCCCACTTTGCCGGGCTCGATGGGTTTAAATTCCTCTTTCTGTCGTGTCAGGGTATTGAATATCTGCAACATCGTATAACTCGTTAATGCCAATGCCTTGTGGCCAAAACAAAGACGGCAGTCTAACACATAACACAGAGCGCCCTGCGAGCTTTTTCCCGGCGCATCGATCCGATAGAATTTCGTTGAATATCCACAAAGAGAACTGACTCATGGTCACACTGCATACCAACTTCGGCGCCATCAAGCTGGCGCTGGACGCCGAAAAAGCCCCGCAAACCGTTGCGAACTTCCTCGAGTACGCCAAAGAGGGCTTCTATGACGGCACCATCTTCCACCGTGTTATCGACGGTTTCATGATCCAAGGCGGCGGTTTCGACGCTCAGATGCAGCAGAAGTCCACCAAGGGCGGCATCCAGAACGAAGCCAGCAACGGCCTGTCCAACAAGACCGGTACCATCGCCATGGCCCGTACTCCGGATCCGCACTCCGCCACTGCCCAGTTCTTCATCAACGTGAACGACAACAACTTCCTGGACTTCAAGAACGAGTCCATGCAGGGCTTCGGCTACTGCGTATTTGGTGAAGTGGTTGAAGGCATGGACGTGGTTAACGCCATCAAGGGCGTTGCCACCGGCAACTACGGCATGCACCAGGACGTTCCTCTGGACGCTGTGGTGATCGAGAAAGTCACCGTTGAAGCCTGATACGCTGACTCAGAGGGCCGCTCAATGCGGCCCTCGCACTCTCATCATCGGGGATCTGCACCTCTCCCCCAACCGCCCGGACATCACCCAGGCGTTTGCCCGATTCCTCGATAACGAGATCGATGGCGCAGACGCGCTCTATATCGTTGGTGACCTGTTCGAAGCCTGGATTGGCGATGATGACCTGAGCGATTTCACCCTTGCTATTGCCGACAAGCTCAAGCAAGCCAGTGAACGGGTTCCCATCTACTTCTGCCATGGCAACCGGGACTTTCTGCTCGGCCCCCGGTTTGCGCAACGCTGTGGCATGGCGCTGCTGCCAGAGCCCGAGGTGCTGGAGCTCTATGGCGAAACCACGCTGATCCTCCATGGCGACAGTCTCTGTACCGAAGACCGCGAGTACCAGAAGTTCCGACGACTGAGAAACCGTCCCTGGTTCCGTATGCTGGTGCTCTCTCTGCCGCTCTCGTTACGTCAGGGATTGGCGCGTCGCGCCCGAGCCCGAAGCAAGATGCAGACTCAGATGAAGGACGCCCGGATCATGGACGTCAGCCCCAAAGCGGTGGAAGCGTTGATGGAGAAGTACGACGCCCGTCGACTGATCCACGGCCACACCCATCGGCCTGCCATCCATGACCTGCCGCAACGGCGTCAACGCCTGGTTGTCGGTGACTGGTACACCCAGGACAGCGTTCTGGTGGTTACGCCAGAGGAATCGATGCTCTACAGCCGAGCCTTGTAGTCAGGCCGGGATCCCACTGTGAAACCGCAGCTGCGGGTCCGGGCTTTCAATCAGACGGGCTTCCGCCTGCCCCAAAGCCTCTACCCTTCCCACTATCGGCTCCTCACTGAAACACTGCGCCAGCGCCAGGTAGTCCTGATAGTGTCGCGCCTCTGAGCGCAGCAGCGAGTGGTAAAAGCTCGCCAGTTCATCATCAACGTAGGGGATAAGCGCCGCAAACCGCTCACAACTGCGGGCTTCGATATAGGCCCCAATGATCAGGCGGTCCACCAATGCACCCGGCTCCTCTCGCCGCGCAACCTCCAGCAAGCCATTGGCGTAGCGTGCCGCAGTGACGGCATCGTAACGTATGCCTCGGGCATTCATGATCTCCAGCACCTGCTCGAAGTGATGCAGTTCCTCCCGCACCAGCAGGAACAGCTTCTCCACCATCTCAGACTTATCAGCCAACACCGGAGCGGCCGGCCGGTTGGCCAACAGCGTCTCGGGAGCCATCCGGCCAAAGGACACCGCTTCGTAGGGGGCGAGCCAGTCCCGCATCGCCTGCTCGGGCACTCGGTCATAACGGCGCATCAGCCGAACCGCGGCCTGTGCGGCCTTCAACTCACAGTTGCAGTGGTCAATCAACAGAATGTCGGGTGCCTGGATTGCTGCCTGTAACCAGGCTTCTGGCGTGGGGCAGTGGAGAAACTGAAGAATCGGCTCTAGCTGGGCGCTCACGGGGACTCCTTTTCACAGGTGAGGCGATGAAAAGCGCGATTATACCGAAGAATCAAACCGACAAAGGCTTGACTCCCCTTCAACATTAACCAATAACTAGAAAGCGAGCAGTAAGTGAGCAGTAGTTGTACCGTCTGAAGTGACTGACGAGATCGCACAGTGACGTATAGGGAAGGACTATAACTATGATTCTCAATCATTTATGGGGTTTGTACGCCCACCCGAAACAGGAGTGGAAGACCATTGAGCGGAGCCATGAGGGCTTCTCCGCCAGTCTGATCCACATCATGATCATCGCGCTGATCCCGGCGATTTGTGGGTATTTTGCTACCGCACATATCGGCTGGAGTATCGGTGCCGGGGATCCCATCCGCCTGACTCAGGGCAGCGCCCTGAAGATCGCCGCCGCCATGTACGTGGCCCTGATCGGTGGCGTGTTTGCTCTGGCTTATCTGGCCAACTGGATGGCTAAGACGTTCGGCGCCAAGCCGGATTTCTCCCAGGCGCTTGAGCTGGCCGCCTACACCGCGACTCCTCTGTTTATGGTGGGCTTTGCTGCCCTCTATCCGGAGTTGTGGTTCCTGATGGTGGCGGGCCTGGCCGGGGTCAGTTACTCGGTATACCTGCTCTATTCCGGTGTACCGATTCTGATGAACATCCCGGAGGAGCGAGGCTTCATCTATGCCAGCTCCCTGGTAACCTGCGGCCTGGTGCTGCTGGTCGCCATTATGGCCAGCTCCGTTATCCTGTGGAGCTACGGCTTCGGACCCGCCTATATGGGCTGACCGAAAGCCCCGGTAAATATCCACCTGCGTAGCAGGTGGCTTTGATTAGCCCCCTATCAGGGGGCTTTTTATATTCGGGGATGCCACAGGCATGTGACTCTAGAGGCACCCTTACCCCCTGTTGCCGGGAGCGGCCCGGCGACCGCCAGAAGGGCTTACGCCCCTCTGGACTCTCCTTTGCCTCCGGCGCGACGAAAGCCCCTCGCTCCCTCTCCTTCCCATTTCAGCTCTGGCCAGACTCGCTTCCATGCTCGGCTGGCCACTCGGGCCTTCCCTGGCCCTCGGCATCATTCCCAGTCGCTCACGCTCGGCGCCGCGAGTCGGCGAAGGTGGACGGCTTTCGCCGTGAAAGACCTGCGGACAACATCAAGATGGATTCGATTTTTGGCTAATCTGCTTATCCGTTTCGGAGGTTATTTAACAATCTCGACTCTACGGGCAAAACTCCGAATGAACGATCATCATTTTCATAGAAGGTGGTTTAAGACGCGCAATAAAAAACGCGCCTAACGGCGCGTTTTTTGTTCCCATGCTGACCATCAGGGATGGCAGACATTGTGGATCTCAAGGTTGGTGCTCTGCTCCGAGTCACGCTGGATCTTAGCGTTGTCGTTGCGGGCAGCATTGAGGCGATCCAGATAGGACTGGTCCACGTCACCGGTCACATAGTGGCCGTTGAATACGGAGGTCTCAAAGTGCTGGATGCTCTCGTTGCCTTCACGCACCGCAGCCTCCAGATCGGCCAGGTCCTGGAAGATCAGGCCATCGGCGCCAATCAGTTCCCGGATCTCCTCCACATCACGACCATAGCCGATCAGCTCATTGGGGCTGGGCATGTCGATACCGTAGACGTTGGGGAAACGGATCTCCGGCGCCGCAGAAGCGAAGTAGACCTTATTGGCTCCGCTTTCGCGGGCCATATCGATGATCTGCTGAGAGGTGGTGCCCCGAACGATGGAGTCATCCACCAGCAGAACATTCTTGCCTTTGAACTCATCGCTGATCGGGTTGAGCTTGCGGCGAACCGACTTCTTACGCTCGCTCTGGCCCGGCATGATAAAGGTTCGACCGATGTAGCGGTTCTTTACGAAGCCCTGGCGGTAAGGCAGCTCCAGCTCATTGGCGATCTGCAGCGCGATATCGCAGGAGGTCTCCGGGATGGGGATCACCACGTCGATGTCATGGTCTTCCCACTCGCGGGCAATCTTGGCGCCGAGTTTGCGGCCCATATTAACCCGGCTGGCGTAGACGGAGATCCCATCCAGCATGGAGTCGGGACGGGCGAAGTACACAAACTCGAAGATGCAGGGGGCGTACTGAGGCGCATCGGCGCACTGCTGAGTAAACAGCTGGCCTTGGTGGTCGATAAAGATCGCTTCACCGGGTGCCACATCCCGCATGCGGGTAAAGCCAACCGCATCCAGCGCCACGCTCTCAGAGGCCACCATGTACTCGGCGCCACGCTCAGTCTCTTTCTTACCCAGAACCAACGGGCGGATGCCGTTGGGATCCCGGAACGCCAGCAGGCCCTGGCCAATCACCAGAGCCACAGCGGCATAAGCGCCCTTTACCTGGCGATGCAGATTGCGTACGGCAGAGAAGATCTGGTCTGCGGTCAGTTGCTGGCCCGGGATCATCTGCAGCTCGTGAGCCAGCACATTCAGCATCAACTCGGAATCCGAGGTGGTGTTGATGTGACGGCGCATGCTGCGCATCGCGTCGGTCAGCTCATCCGCATTGGTGAGGTTACCGTTGTGCGCGAGGGTGATCCCGAACGGGGAATTAACGTAGAAGGGCTGGGCTTCCGACGAGCTGGAGCTGCCGGCGGTGGGGTAACGCACGTGGCCGATGCCACTGGTGCCTTGGAGACGATGCATGTGCTTGATTTCAAACACGTCCTTCACCAGGCCATTGGCCTTACGAAGGCGGAAAGCGTCTCCGTCTACAGTCACAATCCCCGCAGCGTCCTGGCCGCGATGCTGCAGCACAGTCAGGGCATCATAGATGACCTGATTGACGGGAGAGTGACCGACGATTCCGACGATACCACACATTATTGAGAGTCCTCACAAAGGTCGATGTTCTATTTTAGGGCTTGTTGTTATTAGGTACGGAAGCTGGAGGATTGCTCCAGATAATCAAAAAACCATTGGATTACCACGCCAAACTCAGGGATCAGCACGGAATCCTTCCACCACACGGCGTCCGAGGCACCGGTAAAGGAATCAAGAAAAAACAGGACTGCGGCGACGATGAGCACGCCACGAATCGCGCCAAAGCAGACACCAAGAACCCGGTCTGTTCCCGACAGGCCTGTCTTGTCCACCAACTGGCCCACCAGGTAATTCACCAGAGCACCGAGTATCAGCGTACAGACGAAGAGGATGGCAATGGCGGCGCCTTTGCGCATCATGGGGTCGCTAAGCTGGGTCAGATAAACGGCCAGATCTTCATAGAAATGACTGGCTATGAAAAAGGCCGCCACCCAAACCACCAGGGACATGGCCTCGCGGGCAAAACCGCGGATAAGGCTGATCACGACCGAGAGGCCAATCACGGCCAGGATCGCGTAGTCAAACCACACCATGGTCACAGGATATTCCTTCCAATGTTGTAATGCGCGGCGATCCTACCAGAACCACCGCACTTTCTCACTACTCCCGCCACAGTGGCCCGCGCCCCTTTAAAAACGGCAAGAAAAAAGCCCGCATTGCGGGCTTTACATCTGAAGGGGATCATACTGAACCAGCTGGCTCTGCAGACCAAGATCCTTGGCCAATCGACCCTGGATCGTCTTAAGCTTGTCACGGGAAACCTCGGGGCCGACGTAGACCACCGTGAGCTCGCCGTTCACCGGCTTATTGGGGATGGTATAGGCCCGATAGCCCTTATCCCGCAGGTTGTTCACCAACCGGGCCACATTCCCCGCATCCCGGAAGCTGCCAAGGCGAATCGCCCATCCTGCCTGCTGGGGCTGAGGCTCGGGTTGCGCCTTAGGCACGGACTTGGCCGGTTCGGCCTGAGTTTTCTCCGGGCCACGCTGAACCACAACCGCTTCCTGAGGAAGCTCATCCTCCACCAGTTCATCCACCTCACTGGGTTGATCCTGGGTGATCGGCTCAAACGCTTCATCCGGTGCCACAGCCGTGGACACACTGGGGCGCAGAGGGATGGTGGCGAAGTGCTCCTCAACCGACGCTTTTTCGCCGTTCAGCAAGTCAGGAAGGAACAAAACTCCAAGCGCGGTCAGTACCACGATACCCACAATGCGATTTTGCAGCTGCTTGGCCAATGCTATCTCCTCGTCTGCCAATAGGACTTGGCTTGCGCAACAGTGTAAAAGGAGCCAAAGACGATGACCAGATCCTCAGGCGCCGCATTGACGATCGCGGCTTCCAAAGCGTCCGCCACACTGTCGTAGCACAGCCCTTGTGGGAGGGACTGTGCGAGGCGCTCTGCCTCTGCGCCGCGCGGACCGCTCAGAGGTGCCAGGTACCAGTGATCGATGCTGGCTTTGATGGCGACCAAGGTCGCCTCAATGTCCTTGTCCTTCAACATGGCGCACACCCCGTGGACCCGAGGCTCAGGTTGCTGAGCCAGCCACTGTGCCAGGTGGCGCGCCGCATGGGGGTTGTGGGCCACATCCACCACCAGGCGAGGCTGGTCGCACAGAGGCTCCAATCGCCCTTCCACCCGGGTCTGGCGCAAACCTGCCTCAATGGCCTGTACCGACAGCTCTGGCCAAAGCGCCTCAAGAGCCGCCAGAGCCGTTACGGCGTTATCCTGAGGGATATGGGGCAAAGGCAGGCCTTCGAGCTGCCACAGGGCGCCCCGGAAGCCCCACTCTGTCGTCGTAAACCGGCCATCAAAGTGATGGCCACGCTGCTGCAGAACCGCACCGATACGGTTCGCCTCCTCCTCAACCGTTACCGGCGGATTTGGCTCACCACAAATGGCGGGATGACCGCGACGGAAAATCCCGGACTTCTCCCGACCCACGCTTTCCCGGGTGTCCCCCAGGTATTCCTGGTGGTCCAGGTCGATGGAGGTGACAACGGCAAGGTCAGCATCGATCAGGTTGGTGGCGTCCAATCGTCCGCCCAGTCCGACTTCCAGCAACACCACATCCGGCTTATGGCGGGCAAACAGGTGAAGTGCACCCAGCGTGGAGTACTCGAAGAAGGTGAGTGAGGTGTCGCCCTGGGCTGCCGCAATGGCCTGGAATGCGTCGACGTGCTCCGATTCGGGGCGCTCGGCACCGTTGATACGTACCCGCTCCGTGTAGCGCTCGATGTGGGGCGAACTGAATACCCCAACGGAGCGACCCGCGGCCATCAGAACCTGTTCCAGCAGCGCGCAGGTGGTGCCCTTGCCGTTGGTACCGGCAACGGTGATCACGGTGCTGTGGGGCAGCGTGTCCAGATGCAGCCGTTGAGCAACAGCGCGGACCCGGGTCAGGCCTAAATCGATTTCAGTGGGGTGCAGTGCGAGGATATGATCAAGCCACTCCGCAAGGGAGTGGCTTGTAAAGGGACGTTCGGTCATGCGGTGGCGTCGACAACGACGACAGAGTCTTGATGGGTAAACTTCGCCAACAGACGAGCGATGGTGTCACGCATTTCGCGGCGATCGACGATCATGTCGATAGCGCCCTTCTCCAGCAGGAATTCACTGCGCTGGAACCCTTCCGGCAGCTTTTCACGCACGGTCTGTTCAATCACGCGGGGACCGGCGAAGCCGATCAATGCGTTGGGCTCACCGATGTTGACGTCGCCCAGCATCGCCAGACTGGCAGACACGCCACCCATGGTGGGGTCGGTCAGCACAGAGATGAAGGGCAGGCCACGCTCACTCATGCGCGCCAGCGCCGCAGAGGTTTTGGCCATCTGCATCAGGGAGAACAAAGCCTCCTGCATGCGGGCGCCACCTGAAGCGGAGAAGCAGACCAGCGGCAGGTTTTTCTCGAGGCACACCTCAACCGCACGCACAAAGCGGGCACCCACTACGGACGCCATAGAGCCGCCCATGTAGGAGAACTCGAAGGAGCAAGCCACCACCGGCATGCCGTGCAGGGAGCCCTCCATCGCGATCAGGGCGTCTTTCTCACCGCTGACCTTCTCAGCCTGACTGATGCGGTCTTTGTACTTTTTGCTGTCACGGAACTTCAGAATGTCCTGAGGCTCGAGCTCGGCACCCAGCTCACGAGTGCTGTCCGCGTCCAGGAAGCGGAGCAGGCGCTCACGGGCGCTGATGCGCATATGGTGGTCGCACTTGGGACACACTTCCAGGTTACGCTCAAGCTCTGCCCGATAGAGGATCTGGTCACACTTACCGCACTTGCTCCACACCCCTTCCGGGACGCTACGGCGACGGTCGGAAACCGCTTTACTCTTCGGCAGGATCTTCTTTAACCAGCTCATTTACAGTCCTGTATCCATTTGGGCCATCTGGGGCCTATCTGTTTCGAACCGGCAGAGATATTGGGGGGAACGCCTGGGCTTCAGAGCGAAAGACCGTAACAGGCAGCCAATATGCCGGAATTGGAATGGCAAACATTAAACCACAAGGGGGTTTAGGGGGCTAACGAAAACTGGTCATACCCGGTGAACCCCCTCAATAGAGCGGCGAACACCGGCGAAAACTCAAACTACGTATGGTTTTTGTGTTGTTAGAGCGGGTCGGGCAGAAACAGTGGGCCCGGTTCCGCTTTTGGCAGACCGAACTGTTCGGGATAGTCCACTTCCACCAGGTACAACCCCTCGGCTTTGCCAGTGGCGGCTGCAAGGTTACGATCCTTACCCGCCAGCAACTCTGCGATCCACTCAACCGGTCGATTGCCCATCCCCACTTCCATCAATGAACCGGCAATGTTGCGCACCATATGGTGGACAAAGGCGTTGGCTTTGATGTCGATGATCACGTACTTGCCCTGACGGGTCACGCGCAGGTGATGGATGTTACGCCAGGGCGTCCGGGACTGACACTGAATCGCGCGGAACGCGCTGAAATCATTTTCACCCAGCAACAACTGGCCGGCCTCATGCATCAGGCGCTCATCCAGAGGGTGATGATAGTGGCTGACACCGTGACGAAGAATGCCGGGACGCAGACGATTGTTGTAGATGATGTAGCGATAACGTCGTGCGGTGGCGGAGAAGCGGGCATGGAACTCATCGCTCACCTCCTGGGCCCAGCGTACGGCGATGCCGTCCGGCAGGTTGGCGTTCAGCCCCAGGGTCCAGGCAGCAGGCCGGCGGTCAAACTGGGCGTCAAAGTGCACCACCTGACCGGTTGCGTGAACACCAGCGTCGGTGCGACCGGCACAAGCCACTTCCACCGGATGGTTGGCCACCTTGGCGATGGCAGCCTCAAGGCGCTCCTGTACCCCGACCACTTCCCGCTGACGCTGCCAGCCGTAATAACTGTGACCGTCGTACTCAATGCCTAGTGCAATCCGCATATTGCCCCCTGTGATGCTGTAGGGGGCGCATTATAGCGGTGAAAAAAAACGGTGGCCATCGCCACCGTTTTCCTTTTTCAGAGCTGTTCCAACAAGCTGTTGGCTTCCGCCTTCTGTTGCTCGTTACCGTCGAAGGCCACCTCTTTGAGCAAGGCCTTCGCACTGTCGTGGTCATCGATCTCGATGTAAGCACGCGCCAGGTCCAGTTTGGCGTTGATGGCGCTCTCATCCTCAACCAACTCGCTCCCCAACGGCTCCCCTTCCATCTCAAAGCGGACGCCCGGGTACTCGACTTCGACCTCTCCTTCGCTCTCTTCGAGCAGTTTGTCGATGTCGATAAAGGGTTCCTCTTCTGCGGTCGGCTGAACCGGCGCGGGCTCGGCTTTCGCGACCGGTGCCGGAGTGGCCGCTTCCACCGACGGTGTGGGTTCGAGATCCTCAAAGTCGATATCGAAGTCCAGATCACGGCTGTCCCGGGTCTCAGGAGTCGGCTCCGGTTGCGCCGCTTCGGGAGATTCAGAAGTGGCTTCAGGTTCTGCAGCGGTTTGCGCCGGCTTATCCACCTCAGCCAGCAAGGCGTCCAGGTCGTCATCCATCATCAGGTGGCTGTCGAGATCAACCTCCTCGCGAGCGGATTCCTGCTCACGCAGCAGGTCACTGAGGGACTGACCCTCCTCTTCCATCTCCGGATCGAGTTGAACGGCGGCGGTGCTCACCTCCTCAAACTGAGGCGGCTCCAGGGTGCCATCGTTATGCTCTTCGTCCTGAACCACCTCATCAGCAAAGACGGCATCGTCCTGCCCTGACACCAGTTCATCCCCTTGGGTTTCATTACGACGACGCAGCCAGGCAAACAGCGCCAACAGCAGCGCCAGAGCCGGTACCACGGCGGCCAGAGTCAGTAACCAGGGGTTGCTGGCCAGCCCTTGCCAGAAACTCGGGGGAGTGACCGTTTGCTCCGGTTCCGGCTCCGCCACCACCGGGCCGGACTGCACCGCTTCCGGCGCCATCTCAGGGCCATCGGACATCTGCTGCTCCAGCTGCTGGTTCAGCGTCTGCTGTTCATCCAGTGCCGTTTGCAGCAGGGCGATCTCATCATTGAGCGCATCCAGGCGACGCTTAAGTTGCTCGTTCTGCTCCAGCATGGTGGCCAGTTCTTCAACCGAAGTGGCCAGTTCGCTGCGCAGGAGTTGGATCTGCTCCCCCTCCCCGCTCTGCTCCGCCAACTGGGCGGTCAGACGGGTATTTTCCGCCTTCAGCTTATCCAGTTCCGCCTGTGATACGGCGGGCGCAGCCGGTTGACTCGGCTTGGCAGTTTCCGCCTTGGGCGCAGTCGTGCCAGGCTGCCACTGCTTGTCGTCCTGGCGAGCCTTTGCCCGGGCTTCGGACGCTGGCAGCGAGGCCATCACTTCGCGGGTGGGGATCCGGAGCATCTTGCCCCGCTCCAGGCTGTTGAAGTTGCTGGAGTTGAACGCATGAGGGTTGGCCTGATAGATGGAAAGCATCACCTGATAGATGGTGATTCCCTCATCGGGACGAACCTCGTTGGCAATGCGCCAGAGCGTATCTGTGCGCTTGGTGGGGCCGTACTCCTGGATCGGCGTGTCGGCTTCCAGCCGAACCTGACCATTTGGCCCGGTGATCTTAAGAGGCTGGGCTGAGAGCCCACCACTGACCAGCACGATGCTGGTCAGCGTCGCCAGGCCAAGGCCATGGATCCATGTTTTCATGCGTTCAATCCGTTTCCAAAATTTCGCTGAGCGGGGTTACCTTGATACTACGACCTAAGCGGGGCTCAGATAAAGTACTCAGTTTAAAGGATATTACAGGTAGTCACGCACCAAAAGCTCAGCAATCTGTACAGAGTTCAGTGCCGCGCCCTTGCGCACGTTGTCCGCCACCACCCACAGGTTCAGGCCCTGAGGGTGAGAGATGTCCTGACGTACCCGTCCGACAAACACCTCATCCTGCCCTGCGGCGTTGGTAAACGGGGTCGGATAATCCTCGTCATCAGCCATCAGGGTGACACCCGGCGCCTGGTCCAGCAGCGCTTTGGCTTCCTCAACGGAGGTGGGCAGTCGGGTCTCAAGGTGAATCGCTTCGGCGTGGCCATAGAACACCGGCACACGCACTGCAGTGGCGTTTACCCGGATATCGGCATCCCCAAAGATTTTTTGAGTCTCCCACACCATCTTCATCTCTTCTTTGGTGTAGCCGTTATCCATAAAACGGTCGATCTGAGGCAGTACGTTGAACGCGATCTGCTGGTCAAACACATCATGGGTGGCCGGTTGCGCGTTCAGCAGCTGGCCACATTGACGGGCCAGTTCCTCGATCGCCTTGCGGCCGGCACCGGAAACCGACTGGTAGGTCGCCACGTTGATGCGGTCGATACCGTAGGCGTCGTGCAGCGGTTTCAACGCCACCACCATCTGGATGGTGGAGCAGTTCGGATTGGCGATGATGTTGCGGTTGCGGAACTCTTCCAGGGCGTGAGGGTTCACTTCCGGCACCACCAGCGGGATCTCCGGGTCGTAGCGGAAGTGGCTGGTGTTGTCGATCACCACGCAACCGGCATCGGCCGCGATGGGGGCCCAATGGGCAGACACATCACCACCGGCACTGAACAGCGCGATCTCCACCTGGCTCCAGTCAAAAGACTCCACGTCCAGCACATCCAGTGTATCCCCGCGGAAGCTGACGGTTTTGCCCGCGCTGTTGGCGCTGGCCAGGGGGTAGAGGTTGGCCACCGGGAACTCACGCTCCTCGAGGATTTCGATCATGGTTTGGCCCACGGCGCCCGTGGCGCCCAGTACCGCAATGTTATATGCCATCTGCGCTTACTCTTCTGTATCAAATCCAAGGGAAGCCAGTATCGCGACCTCCCCACTATTCCGACTCCGCACCGTCAGTGCGGAAAACTCCCGACGAGCCAGGTTGGCCTTTCGCCGGGCATCAAATCCACCGGGAACCCCTATCGCTTCCCGGAAGCGGGCATCCTCTTCCGCCAGATCATAGACCCGCCGACAGAGACTCAGCAGCCGCTGTTCATCCAGAGGTCCATCCAGGGTGACCTCGCCCAAGCCCGGAATGGTCAGCAGTTCCGACAGCTCGGGCGTGGTGGCGATCCCCTCCGGCGCTACCGGGCTGGCAGCCAGGGCCTGATGCAGCATCTGGGTGCCGCGGATCTTTCCCTCAACCGAATAGCCGGCGATGTGCGCGGTGGCCAGATCGCAACGGACCACCAGTTCCGGCATCGGTTCCGGCTCCCCCTCCCAGACATCCATCACCAGTCGCAGGTCCGGGCGCCGATCTTTCACGGCGATAAGCGCCCGGCTGTCGATCACCTCACCCCGGCTGGCGTTGATCAGCCAGCATCCGGGTTTGAGCGCGCTCAACCGTGCCTCATCCAAAAGGTGGAAGGTATCGGGCTGATTGGGGACATGGCAGCTGATCACATCACACTGGGCGATCAGGCCGTCCAGCGACAACCACTCGCCCGGTTCGCCGGCGGCGGCCTTGGGGGGATCACAGCGCAGCACCTTCAGGCCCAGGGCGTGCAGGCGCCGGTAGACCGCCCCACCGGTATTGCCCACCCCGATCAAGCCAATGGTGCGTCCGGACAGTGGCAACCCGGTGCGCTCTGCCAACTCCAGCAGCGCAGTGAGCAGGTACTCACCGACCGCTTCAGCATTGCAGCCGGGGGCACTGGCCCAGTGGATCCCACGGGCTTCCAACGCCGGAATATCCAGGTGGTCGGTACCGATGGTTGCCGTACCCACAAAGCGCAAAGACGGCATCGCGTCGATCAGTGCTGCGTTGACCGATGTCACTGAGCGCACCAAAAGGGTGTGCACCTGCGCCAGCAGCGTGGGGTCAATTTGGTCAGCGGAGATGGCCCGGCCCGGGCGCGTGCAGATCGGCGTCAGGTCCGCAAAAAGCGGATCCAGGCACGCCATGTTTTCATCAGCCAGGAGCATGTCAGGAAGGGATAGTGAAAGTTCCGGGCAGACAGTGTAACCGAAGCGCCAGGCTGGCGCGAGATGGCGGGAGTACAGGCCTGACGGCAAAACCGTCAGGCCTGGAACAGGTTACGGCAACTTACGGAAGATCAGAGTGGCGTTGGTGCCACCGAAACCGAAGCTGTTGCTCATCACAGTCGTCAGTGCTTTTTCCTGACACTCGGTCACGATGGGCATGCCCTCGGCGTCCGGATCCAGGTTGTCGATGTTGATGGAGGGCGCCACAAAGCCATGCTCAAGCATCAGCAGGCTGTAGATCGCCTCGTGCACACCGGCAGCACCCAGAGCGTGACCGGTCATCGCTTTGGTGGCGCTGATCAGCGGAGCGTTGTCGCCGAAGGTTTCACGGATCGCACCCAGTTCGCGGGTGTCGCCCACCGGCGTGGAGGTGCCGTGAGTGTTGAGGTACTGCACCGGGTCAGCACCCACCGCCTCAGCTTCAGCCAGAGCCTGCTTCATGCAGCGCACCGCACCTTCACCGGAGGGAGCCACCATGTCGTAACCGTCGGAGTTGGCGCCGTAACCGACGATCTCCGCGTAGATCTTGGCGCCACGGGCCAGAGCGTGCTCCAGCTCCTCAACCACAACGATGCCGCCACCACCGGAGATCACGAAACCATCGCGATCCACGTCGTAAGTGCGGGATGCCTTGGTCGGGTCATCATTGTACTTGGTGGACAGGGCGCCCATGCCGTCGAAGCCCATAGCCAGGGTCCAGTGCAGCTCTTCAGAACCACCGGCAAATACCACGTCCTGTTTGCCCAGCTGGATCTGCTCAACCGCGTTACCGATGCAGTGCGCACTGGTGGCACAGGCTGAGCTGATGGAGTAGTTCACCCCTTTAATCTTGAACGGAGTGGCCAGACACGCTGATGCAGTGGAGGACATGATCCGCGGCACCAGATAGGGGCCAATGCGGCGCACGCCTTTGGAACGCAGAGTGTCCGCCGCTTCCACCTGGTTCAGGGAGGAGGCGCCACCGGTACCCACGATGATGCCGGTTCGCTCATTGCTAACCTGATCATCGGAGAGACCCGAATCCGCGATCGCCTGTTCCATTGAAAGGTAGGCGTATGCGGCGGCATCGCCCATAAAGCGGAGCACCTTACGGTCAATGTGTTCAGCGGGGTTGATCTTCAGATCACCCCAGACGCGGCTACGCAGCCCCATCTCTTCAAACTGTTCGGAGTAGCTCAGACCGCTCTTCCCGGCCTTGAGGGCAGCTGTCACCTCTTCGGCGTTGTTACCGATACTGGAGATCACGCCGATCCCGGTAATTACCGCTCTTTTCATGCTTCCATCCTATTACGTTAGATCTGTCGCAAGCTGCGCTATGGTAGCGCGAAGCCTGGTCACAACTGGTCGGCTTTCCCTAAAGAAGGCTAAAATGGCGCTCAGTCTTTCCCCCCAAAAGGATCATCGTGAGCGTTTCCCCCTCCTCCAACACCCTGGAATCGGCCAGCATCGACTGGTCAGATCCGGCTGCGCCGGTGTCGACCCAATTCGATGATGTCTACTTTTCCAAACACGATGGCGCAGCTGAGACCGATTACGTCTTTCTGCAACACAACCAACTGCCATCCCGTTGGGCCGACCACCCACGCCGTCACTTTTCAGTGGCCGAAACTGGATTTGGTACGGGACTCAACCTACTGGTGTTGTGGCAACGATTCAATGCCTTCCGCCAGACCAACCCTGACGCACGGTGTCGAAGGCTGCACTTTGTCAGCTTCGAAAAGTATCCGTTGAACGTCACCGACCTGAGCCGGGCCCACCGACAGTGGCCCCAGTTCGAGGCGTTGGCCGCAGAGCTTCGGTCACACTATCCGCCTGCCACAGAGGGATGCCATCGACTGCTGCTTCAGGGTGGTGAGGTGGTGGTGGACCTCTGGTTTGGCGATGTGCTGGAGCAGTTGCCGGGGCTCGATGCGGGCGATCGAGGTGTGGTGGATGCCTGGTTCCTGGATGGTTTTGCCCCCAGCAAAAACCCCGACATGTGGCAGCCGGTGCTGTTTAACGAGATGGCCCGCCTCTCCCGTCCGGAGGCCACCTTTGCCACCTTTACCGCCGCCGGTATTGTTCGCCGCGGGCTGCAGGATGCGGGGTTTGAGGTGGAGAAAGTACCCGGATTCGGCCGCAAGCGAGAGATGGCCCGGGGCCGGATCGCCGAGCAGCACTACGCCGCGCTGAGTGAAGCGGCAGAACCGGATGCCGTCACCCTGGTCGGCGCCGGTCTGGCTGGTGCCGCCACCGCTCTGGGTCTGGTGCGTCGTGGCGTCCGTGTTGACCTGTACTGCCAGGATGAAGGGCCAGCCCAGGGGGCATCCGGCAACCGTCAGGGCGCCATCTACCCACTGCTCAACCAAGCGGACGATGGCTTATCCCGCTTCTACCAGCAGGCGTTCCCGCTGGCCCGTCAGCTGTTGCTGCAGATGGTGGCGCGGGAACACCCCATTGCCCATGACTTAAGCGGCGTACTGCAGCTTGGGGTGGATGAAAAATCACAAAACCGGCTGGACGCGCTGGCTCAGCAGTCGTTTCCCACCGAGCTGGCCCATGGCGTCGATGCCGAGAGCGCCAGCCGGATCGCCGGAGTACCGCTGTCCCGCGGCGGACTCTATTACCCGCTTGGAGGCTGGCTCTGTCCGGCTCAACTGACCGACGCACTGTTAGCCGAAGCGGAAAAAAGCGGGCTGTTGACCTGCCACTATCGCCATCAACTGCAAACCCTCACGCCTCAAGGCGGCCAGTGGCAGCTTGAGTTTGACGGTGGTCATAAGGTGCTGAGTGATCAGGTGGTGCTGGCGCTGGGACACCAGAGCAATCAGTTTGAGGTGACCGCACCCTTGCCGCTCAATCCGGTACGTGGACAGATCAGCTATCCCGAGGCCGGACCCACCACCGCCGGGCTCAAAACCGTGCTCTGTGCCGATGGCTATCTGGTGCCGGAACAGGATGGTCGACTCACCTGCGGCGCCAGCTTTGGCCGGGGCGATGCCAGCAGTGAGTGGCGTGAGACAGATAAAGCGGAGATTGTGCAGCGGATGGCGAACAGCTTTGGCCAGGAACCCTGGGAGCCGGAGCTGGTGTTGGATGATTCCGGTCGGGCTGCGGTTCGGGCTGCGGTGCGTGACCATCTGCCGCTGGTGGGGCCCGTTCCCGACTGGGATACGCTGGCGCAATGGACGCCGGACACTCCCCTGCCCCTTCAGCCCGGGCTGCACCTGATCACAGGGCTGGGTTCCCGGGGGCTCTGCTCCGGTGCTCTGTGTGCTGAGTTGCTTCTCAGCCAGTTGATGGACGAACCGCGTCCCCAGAGCCAGGAACAACAAGCCCGGCTTACGCCGGGCCGGTTCTGGATCCGCAAGCGGGTAAAGGGGCAGCCCGTCACCCGCTAAGGCGATCAGGCAAGGCGCTGGGCCAGTTCCGCCCAGGCGCCTTGCACCAACGCCATATCGGCGGGTTCCAGCTCTGAGCGCGCCTCATCCAGGTGCGCTTCCATCCGGGATTTCAGGGACTCAAGAGTGACCTCAGGCTCCTGCTCCAGACTGGCCAGCACCACGGCGAAATGCCCCTGCAGATAGCCGCTGGCAAACACCTCATCGTCGTTGCCACTCTCCAGATGCTCTGCCACCCACTGATGGCAGATCTCATCCCACCGCTCTAACATAACGCGTCCTCCGGGTTGGCCAGGGGATACAGCACCGCATCCCGATAGCCGGTAATGATTCGGTAGTGACCTTGCAGTTCACTGTCCAATTGAGTGTCGCCGGTGTCCGCCACCATCGGGCGGTGACCCAGCGCCGTAAGTTTGTTTTTGCTGGCCAGGATAAGGATGTTGTCCCGGCCAATTGCCCGGATCACCGCCGGGCTTAATTGCTGATTACCACGACCAAACAGATGGCCCTGGCCGCCAATCAGGGTGATCACCAGTTTGGTGGGGGTCCCCTGCACCCGTTCCAGCAACTGGGCGGCGGTCAGATCGGACGCCAGCAGTTGGCCATCGCGGATCAGATCCACCCCCAACAGGGTGTTCTCAAGCCCCAGGTGGGCCATCACCGCAGCGACGGTTGAGCCGGAGCCCATCACATACTGCCACTCCGGCTCCATCATCTCTGCCACTTCGGCGGCGATGTCATCGGTGACCAGGGCGTCGTCTTCCCGCCCGCCCATCTTGACCGCCTGCACATAGCGAAGGGCTTCAGGTACGGTCATTTCGCCAAAGTACCTGGCGCGCACCTGACCGGCCCGGAATGCCGCTTCATCAATGTCCCGGACTTCACCGTCCGTGACGCTGACCAGCTCGCCCTTAACCATCTGGGCTGCCACAATGCCACTGGCTTTGGGGGTCAAACCGTATACGCCGGAGTGGATTTTCACGCCCGCGGGCACCCCCAGCACCGGTTGCTGTTCGCCGACCACGGCGCACAGATCCCGGGCCGTCCCATCACCACCGGCAAACAGGATCAGGTTGGGCCGATGCACCATCATCGCCGAGGCGAGGGCCCGCGTGTCCTCCGCGGTGCTCACATCGCCACACTGATGCAGCACGTCCACCTGAAAGCCCATCTCGCGGGCCAGGGCTTCCCCCATGGCTCCGCCGCCGGTCAGCACCCGGATCTGGGTCCTCAGTGGCACCAGGTAAGCCAGTGCTTCCGCCATGCGAAGATGCGCTTTGGGCTCCGCGCCCAGAGCGAGCGCCTGCTCCGCCACCTGGTCACTGCCCTTCAGGGCAACGCTGCCCCCCAGTCCCGCCAGGGGGTTAATGATCAGTCCCAGTGTAAACACGACCGTCTTCCCTTAACTGAAAATCGTCCATGACCGGCATTGGCTGGTCAAAATGCTCAGCCAGCACCGCCATCAATGCGCGGGTTCGAACCGGAACGCCCCGCTCAAAGTAACCCTGAACTTCCGCCAGAACCGCCCGGCGAAAGGCGGCCCGGTCTACGTCGATGGCCAGGTTGTCTACGCTGACGTCGAACGGCTGACCACAGGCCCGGCACAGCATCCACTCCAACGCCTGGGGCTTGGCCTCGACCTGCTCAAACTCCGCCTGCTGCTTGGCATCGCGCCCGTCGGGGTGGTACCAGTAGCCGTAGTCCAACTGAGTCCGGCGCTTTGGCCCCGCCTGGCACCAGTGCGCCAGCTCATGCAGGGCACTGGCGGTAAAACCGTGAGCAAAGTAGATGCGATGAAAGGGGCAATGCTGATCCGCCGGCAAGTACAGAGGCTCATCGGTTCCCCTTACCAACCGGGTGTCATGCTCCACTCCCAATGTGGCGTTAAACACCGCCATCAACTTATCGACGTCGACCATCCTGCTCCCGTCCCATCAGGGCCACACCTGCCACCGCCAGCACGGCCGCTCCGGCCGCCAGTGACCAGGTCAGGCTGGCGCCGGCGCCATTGTGCCACAACTGGCCACTGATGTAGGCGCCCAGTGCGCCACCCAATCCGAAACTGGTGCTGGCATAAAACGCCTGGGCTTTGCCCTGGTGCCCGGCACTGAAATTACGATGCACAAACTGAATGCCGCAGGCGTGCGCCAGACCAAAGCTGAAGGCGTGCAGCAACTGCGCAAGCGCGTGCCCGGCCAAACTGGTGCCAGCGATGCCGGTCAGCCACCAGCGCACCGCACTCATCAAGCAGCAGAACACCATCAGTGCGCGCACCGGATAGCGTCCCAGCAGTCGGGGAGCAAGCAGGAAGATGCCGATCTCCGCCAGCACCCCCAGTGCCACCAAAACCCCGGCGAGCCCCTCGCCCAGCCCCAACCCTCTCAGGTAGAGCACGTAGAAGGTGTAAAAGGGACCGTGGCTGGTCTGCAACAACAGTGCACTGAGCAGGAACAGCACCACCGGACGCTTCGCCAACTGGCTCAGGAACGGCGTATCCACTTCGGTTTCGTTGCGAACGCGGGCAGGCACCTCAGTCAGCAATAGGGAGGCCGCAACCAGCGCCAGGAACAGCACCAGTCCAATCATTGGCAGATCGGCGGGCCCATGCTGGCCGAACCACCAACCGGCGCCCACCACCAGCACGATGTATCCCACGCTACCGAAGCTGCGCAACCCGCCATAGTCCTGGGGGCGTTCAGCCAGGGTTGAGAGGGTGACCACTTCCAGTTGTGCCAGGATGGCGTTCCAGAAAAAGGTGTAGATCCCCAACACCACCGCCAGCACCAGGAAGGCATCGGCAACAAACAGGCCAAGGTAGGTGCAGGCCGCCAGTACGGCACCGGCGCGAATGACGGTCACTGGCTTACCCAGCCGATCGGCCAGGGCTGCCCAGAGGTTGGGGGCCACCACCCGGGTCGCAAACAGAATGGCCAGCATCCAGCCTATCTGCGCGGAGTCAAAGCCGAGGTGATCGAGATAGAGACTGAGGTAGGGCACCATCAGTCCAAGAATGGCGAAAAACGCAAAATAAGAGGCCGCCAACGCTTTACGTTGACGGCCTGCCAGTAACGCACTCATGCAGTCATCAGTCTCGCATGGACAACACAGGGGTAGAGACGGACACGTCCAGGTTTTGAGCACGGTGGCGCAGCAGATGATCCATCAGCACAATGGCCACCATCGCTTCAACAATGGGCACGGCCCGGATCCCGACGCAGGGGTCATGGCGTCCGCGGGTCACCATCTCCACCGGGTTGCCGTCCACATCAATGCTTTGGCCCGGCACCATAATGGAGGAGGTCGGCTTCAGCGCGATCTCCGCTTTCAGCGGCTGGCCGGAACTGATCCCACCCAACACACCACCAGAGTGGTTGCTGGCAAATCCATCCGGATACATCTCGTCCCGATGTTCGGAGCCTTTCTGCGTCACTACATCAAAGCCGTCACCGATGGCCACGGCCTTTACGGCGTTGATGCCCATCAGGGCATGGGCCAGGTCCGCATCGAGGCGATCAAACACCGGTTCGCCCAGCCCCACCGGCACATTGGTCGCCTCCACCATCACCTTGGCACCGATGGAATCCCCCGCCTTTTTCAGCGCCCGCATGGTTTCATCCAGCGCGTCTAGCTTGGTGGGGTCCGGGAAGAAGAAGGGGTTCTGCTCCACCTGGCTCCAGTCCACCTGCTCGGCAATCACCGGTCCGAGCTGGCTGACGCAAGCCCGAATCTCAATGCCATGTTGTGCCTTCAGATACTTCTTGGCGATCGCCCCTGCTGCCACCCGCATGGCCGTTTCGCGAGCGGAGCTTCGCCCGCCGCCACGGTAGTCCCGGTTGCCGTACTTGTGGTGGTACGGGTAATCGGCGTGGCCAGGACGGAACAGCGGTGCAATGTCGGAGTAATCCTTGCTGCGCTGGTCGGTGTTCTCAATCAACAGGCCGATAGGGGTGCCCGTAGTTTTGCCCTCGAACACACCGGACAGGATCTTCACCTGGTCCGGTTCGCGGCGAGCGGTGGTGTAGCGGGAACTGCCCGGGCGACGACGATCCAGGTCGCCCTGCAGGTCTGCTTCGGTGAGTGGCAGCCCCGGAGGGCAACCATCAACGATGGCCCCGAGAGCGAGGCCATGGCTTTCACCAAAAGTGGTGACGGTAAAGAGGTGTCCAATGCTGTTGCCGGCCATGGCGACGCACTCCCTTAATGATTAATCGCGATAGATGGCAAACAGGTCCTGCGCTTCGAGCAGTTGGTCGCGGGTCAACAGGAATACCCCATCACCGCCACGCTCAAACTCCAGCCAGGTGAAAGGCACTTCCGGATACTGCTCTGCCAGGGCCACCATGGAGTTACCCACTTCGACAATCAGGATGCCGTCGTCGGTCAGGTGGTCGGCAGCACGGGCCAGGATGCGCTTGGTCAGGTCCAGGCCATCGCGGCCAGACGCCAGACCCAGTTCCGGCTCGTGGTGGAACTCCTCGGGCAGATCCCCCATATCCTCGGCGTCCACATAGGGCGGGTTAGAGACAATCAGGTCGTACTTCTGCCCTTCCAGCGCATTGAAGCCGTCAGACGGAATGGGGAACACCCGGTCCAGCATGTTGTGCTGCTCGATGTTGATCTGCGCAACTTCCAGCGCATCATTGCTGATGTCCACGGCGTCCACTTCGGCGTTTTCGAAGGCGTAAGCGCAGGCAATCGCGATGCAGCCGGAGCCGGTGCACAGATCCAGAATGCGGTTAACCGGCTTGTTGTAGAGCCAGGGTTTGAACTCGTTTTCGATCAGCTCGGCAAAGGGGCTGCGCGGCACCAGAACGCGCTCATCAACGTAAAACTCAAGACCGGCGAAGTAAGCGGTGTTGGTCAGGTAGGGCACCGGCACGCGCTCACGAACCCGGCGGATCACCAGTTCCACAATACGGTGCTTTTCAGTGCTGGTCAGTCGCGCGCCACGAACCTGGTTGCCCAGTTCCAAAGGCAGGTGCAGCGTGTGCATCACCAGAGCAACGGCTTCATCCCAGGGATTGTCTGTGCCGTGGCCATAGTAGATACCGGCCGCGTTAAAACGGCTGACGCACCAGCGCAGCATGTCATCGATGGTATGAAGCTCGGTGATCGCTTCATCGAGAAAAATCTTTTCCACAGGGGAGGTCCTTAGACTGACGAATGGCGGCCATTGTAACCAATGGCGCAGCCGGTTCCTATCTTCAGTGGCCTTGGCATAAAATGGCGTTATGAAGAAAAAGAATACTCTGGATCCGGAAGAGCAGGCGCTGTTCCGCGACTCCCTCGATGGCATACGCCCCATCAACCACGACACGGTGGTGCATCGTCGTGCCCAGGCACCACGCCAGGCGGCGCAGCAAACACAGCAACGCCGGGAAGCCGATCACTACTTCTCCGACACCTACCAGCCCGCCCTGCCCACCGAAGGGCCGATGCGCTACGTCCGGGAGGGCGTTTCCAGCTACGAGGTAAAACGGCTGCGTCGTGGCGATTACGTGCCCGATCTCCTGCTGGACCTGCATGGCTACACCCAGGCGGAGGCCCGGCATGAGATCATCGCTTTGATCAACGCCTGCAAAAAGCAGCATGTCGCCTGCGCCAGTATCATGCATGGCCTCGGCAGTGGCGTACTGAAACGACAGGTGCCCGCCTGGCTGACTCAGCATCCGGACGTGATGGCCTTTCACCAGGCCCCACTGGAGTGGGGCGGCGATGGGGCACTGCTGGTTTTGGTGGATATCGGATTAGCCGACGAGGGCTAAGTCCTGTGGTCCCTGCAGGCTGATCAACTGAGGCGCCGGTTCCAGCGCGACCTGAGCCAGCGCCGAAGTGGCAAAAAGCGGAGGCGTTTGCCCCGGGACGAATTCACTGACCAGGTAACCCAGCAAAGGCATATGAGCGATCACCAGTCCGGTTTTCGCCTTCACCAGGGTCATGTGGGCCAACAGCAGATCGTGCGCCAGTGCTGGACTGGCGTCCGGCACCAACTCATCAAGATGATGCACTCGTTCCGGTTTGGGGAGCAGCGCTTCACAAGCCTGCCAGCTTTGCTGAGCCCGCAGGTAGGGGCTAACAAACACCAGATCCAACTGCGACAGTTGGCGAGCCAGGTGGGTCGCCATCTGCTGGGTCTGGGTAACGCCAAGGGGGGTCAGCGGTCGCTGCCGGTCTGTGACGGCATCGAAGCTGGCCTCGCCATGACGCATCAAAAATAGTTTCATGGATGAATACTGTGTTGAAACATTAGGCCTATCTTATCGCGCCCATTTCCCGGGAAAAAAGCCCTGATTGACTAGTCTTTAGTCGTTAGTGATCCCGGTAACATTGCACCTGCCTGCGACAACGCGCAAACTGGATGTTCTTTCCGACGGCAGCAGGAGCCCGCCAGCAGCGGCAGGGATTCCAGGATAAGGATATGATCGACAAGCTGAAAATCAGTCCCAATGATCCCCGGCATTACCAGGTTTTTGAGCTGGAAAACGGCTTGCGCGTTGCCCTGGTTCAGGATCCCGAAGCCAGCAAGGGCGCTGCCGCCCTGGCTGTGCGCGTGGGCCATTTTGATGACCCGGCGGACCGTGAAGGGATGGCGCACTTTCTTGAGCATATGCTGTTTCTCGGCACCCGGGACTACCCAAAGGCCGGAGAATACCAGCAGTTCATCAGCGAGCATGGCGGCAACCACAACGCCTGGACCGGCCCCGAATTCACCAGTTACTACTTCGACATCAACACCGGCGTACTGGATCAGGCTCTGCATCGCTTCAGCCAGTTTTTCACCGCGCCGCTGTTCGACGAGCAGTTGGTAGAGAAGGAGCGGCAATCGGTCGACTCCGAATTCCGCATGAAGTTGCAGGACGACATGCGCCGCTTTTACCAGGTTCACAAGGAGACGGTGAATCCGGATCACCCCTTCTCCAAGTTCTCAGTGGGCAATCAGCATACCCTGGCCGACCGTGATGGAGAGTCGGTAAGGGATGAACTCATCGCCTTCTACCAGAACCACTACTCTGCCAATCTGATGACTCTGGTGGTGGTAAGCCCGCTGCCCCTGACAGAGTGTGAGTCGATGGTGCGTGAGCACTTCAGCGCCGTACCCAACCTGTCGTTGAACAAATCACTGCCCGATGTGCCGCTCTATCGGGAATCGGATCTCGACCTGGAGATCCGGATGCTGCCAAACAAACGGCAGCGTCAGCTTACTCTGACCTTCCCACTGCCAGCGCTGGACCCCTGGTACCGGCATAAGCCGCTGACCTACCTCTCCTACCTGCTGGGCTACGAGGGGCCGGGAAGCCTGTTGTCGGTGCTGAAGTACGAAGGGCTGGTCAGCCAGTTAAGCGCTGGCGGCGGCATCAATGGTTACAACTTCAAGGACTACAACGTCAGCTATCAGCTCACCGAAAAGGGGCTGAAGGAGCCGGACCGCATCCTGGCGCTGACCTTTCAATACCTGGAGATGATCCGGGCCGGGGGCATCGAAGACTGGCGCTATGCCGAGCGGCAGCAACTGCTTGAGCGGGCATTCCGGTTTCAGGAACCCAGCAAACCGCTGGAACTGGCGAGCCATCTGGCGATCAACATGCATCATTACGATGACGAAGACGTGGTCTACGGCGACTATCGGATGGATGGCCTGGACAAACCCACGGTGCAGGCGATTCTGAAGCAATTCCGTCCCGAGGGCATAAGACTCACTCTGATCGCCCCGGATCTGGCCACCGACCAAACCGCGAAATGGTACGACACCCCCTACCAATGCCTCCCCCTCAGTGAAGAAAGACGGGCTGGCTGGCTAGCCGGTGAACGCCACCCAAAGCTGGCACTTCCCGATCCCAACCCCTATCTCGTCGGCTTGCTGGAACCCCGTAAGGAAGACAGCCCAAGTCGTGATCCGGAGTGTCTGCCTGAACAGGAGCGTCTGACGCTCTGGTACAAGAAGGATCAGGATTTCAATGTGCCCAAGGCCCACCTGTTTCTGGCTCTGGACAGTGAAACCTGCCACCACGACGCTCGCACAGCGGCGTTGACCCGGCTCTATATCGCGATGTTGATGGACTCCCTTTCCGAGCCCACCTATCAGGCGGAAGTGGCGGGGCTCAGCTACAACATCTATCCCCATCAGGGCGGGTTGACCCTGCACCTCAGCGGCTTTACCGGAGGGCAGGAGAAGCTGCTGGATCTACTGCTGCGTAAAGCCCGTCAGCGGGATTTTGCCCCACAGCGATTTAATGAGCTGAAGGCGCAGTTGATCCGCAACTGGAACGGCATCCGCACTGCCCGTCCCATCTCACGGCTGTTTAACGCGCTCACCTCCACCCTGCAGCGCCGCAGCCATGAACCACTGAATATGGCTGCCGCACTGGAGGACTGCTCGCTGGAGCAACTGCACCGCCATATCGACACCCTGTATCAGCAGGTGCACATTGAAGGGCTCATCTACGGCGATTGGCTGCGCGCCGAAGCGGAGGGGCTTAACGAGCGTCTGAACAAAACTCTGGCCCAGGTATCCAAACCCGGACCTGAAGTGCTGAGGCAACTGATCAGCATTCAGGGGCGAGGCACCATGCTGCGCGAGATCAGCCATGACCATCAAGACAGCGCCATCATCGTCTACTACCAGTCGCGGCAGAGCGATATTGAGAAGATGGCGCTGTTTTGTCTGCTCAATCACAGCATGTCCAGCAGTTTCTTTAACGAGCTGAGAACCAAGCAGCAGTTGGGCTACATGGTCGGTACCAGTTACGTGCCGATGAATCGCTGTCCGGGCATCATTTTCTATGTTCAAAGCCCGGTAGCCGGTCCACTGCAGTTGCTCGAATCGATCGACCAGTTCATTGCGGACTACAGCTATGCGCTGATGCAGATCTCCGCCAGCCAGTGGCAGGCCACCAAAGACGCGCTGTGCAACCAGATTCTGGAGCAGGACAACAACCTGAAATCCAAGGCTCAGAGGCTTTGGGTCAGCATCGGTAATAAAGACACCGATTTTAACCATCGGGAACATATCGCCGAAGCGATTCAGAGATTGGAACGGGCCGACCTGATCCGTTACATCATGCAGCAGATGCGCAGCCGTAATCCTGACCGGCTGGTGCTCTACTCCATTGGCGGCTCCCACAGCGAGCACGAACCTCTGTCCGGAGAGCGGCAGATCACTGACCTGACCTACTTCAAAGGCCAGGCAGACCTGATCGACTTTTGATGGATTTTTAGTGGATTCTTCACGTTTTTCAGGGGAATGGTCGACTTAAGAAAAGTCCTGTAACACCTTGGTGGTGAGGGGGAACATTTAACGACCTTTGAATCCCCCTCAGGTGTTGGCGTTGCTGCATTCCAATGCTATCGTTACCCACTGATAACAATAACTAATTAGTTTTTATTAACTTTAACGGGATGCCCGATGAAGCCATGGATTGCGCTGCTTCTTCTCTGTATCAGCCTTACAGTAGATGCCTCTGGGCTACAGCTCACTCCCACCTATACCCTCAGCGAGTATGGCCGAGCGCAAAACCTCTCTGAAAGCTCCGTCACCAGCATTGTTCAGGATCAGCATGGCTTTATCTGGGTTGGCACCATCAATGGCCTGAACCGGTTTGATGGCAGCACCTTTAAGCTTTACCACTCCTCCAACCAAAAAGAGTATGGTTTACGCCACAACACCGTACGGGCCCTCCATCTCGACAGCAGCGGCAATCTGTGGGTAGTCACCAACCAGCAGATCTACCAATACAACGCACAGAAAGACCACTTTGAGCCTTTTAACGTCCCGTTTGAGAAAAAGTTCTGGACCATTGAGACCACGGAACAGCATGTTTTTGTGGGTACAGATTCCGGCTTAATCATCCAAGATAGAGTACGAGGACAGTTTGAGCTCGCGACAAAAACCGAGCCATTTGGCATCTCTGAAATTCACCTGTTCAGTAGCCAGACGCTGATTCTGACGACCAATCAAAGCGAAGGGATCGTCTACAACCACGGTGCCCACCGTTTCGAAGCGCTGCCCATCCAAGGTCAGGTTAAAGCGTTCTTTAATCTGACTGAAGATCTCAATCTGGTGGTCACCAATTCCGGACTGTATCTGCTCAACGCTTCCGGACAAGCGCGTTACACGCTGCCAACCAGTCCCATCCACAAGGCCGCCATCGACCGTGAAAACGGCAAAGTGTATTTCGCCAGTGGCAAGAAGATTTTCTACGCCACCGTAGATCTATACGACGGTGCCATTGCCACCCCACAGCCCATGCACCTGGACATGGAGACCGAGCCCTCACACCTGTTTCTTGATCGAAACAACGACCTTTGGGTCGGGGTTATCGGCACCGGGCTGATAAAGATATCGACCGGAACCAGTGAACTGACTCACTACACCAATATCTGCGGAAACAAGAGTTGTGATCAGGTTTGGAGCATCGACAACTTCAATGGCCTGACCTGGATAGCCAACGACACGGAAAAGCTCGTCGCCTTTGATGCAAACATGGTTGTCACTCAGGAGCACGATACAGGAATCGTTGGGCCCAAAACGATTCACGCGGATGGTGAGAGCATTTTCGTCGGCGGCAAGAACCGCTTATACATCCTTCAAGGTGGCAGAGAGTACAGCTTCAACTTCGATGACACCATCATCACCTCAATTACTTCAGTAAACAGCGCAAAACTGCTTGGCACCTTTTCAGAGGGCATCATTCTGCTCGATGAGAACGGTCAACTGCTCAAAGACCGCTTTGAGCCTCAGGTAGATTCGACCGCCCTGGCGTTAAACGTCGATGACTCAAAGGTGTTTATCGGCACTCAGACAGGGTTGCATATCTACCGGTTCAACCCACGCCTGGGTATTTGGGAAAAGTCCGGACACCTGCTTAAAGAGCAGATCGTTACCGCGATTGAAACCGTGTCCAATGGATATGTGATCGGCACCGTGAGCAGCGGTTTCCACTATCTGGACAGAAAACTTAAGCTCAGCAAGTTGGATATTGATCTCCGTGACCAGGACAATTTGCTGATTTACAGCATTGTGTCCACAGAGTCAGCGCTGTACGCCAGCAGCAACTACGGCATTCTCAAGATTGCGCCCGACTCATTAAAGCTGCTTGATATATATGGATACGCTCGGGGAGCTCAGAAAGAGTTCAATGGCATGTCTGCCGACTCAACGGACGACAAGATCTATTTTGGCGGAACCAATGGCATCAACATTCTGAAAGACGCTGCCAGCAATCGCTATGCTTCCAGCTTTGCGCCTGTTTTCACTTACCTGAGAGTGTTCGACAAAGAGGTGACCCCAGGCAGTAAAATCACTCAGAACATCACGACGTCAGACAGAATTACGCTCGAATACAGCGACTACCCGTTCACCATTGGGGTTTCGCGCCTCGCAGGAAAGTTCTCCGAGAGTATCGTCTATCAATATCGTCTGCTGGGCTTTGATAACGACTGGAAACAGGTCGACAGCGCTAATATGTCCATCACCTTCTCCAAACTGCCTCCCGGCAGATATATATTGGAGGCGGACACAGTAACGCCCTTTTCCAAGGACCAACATAACCGTCGCTCCATCACCATTGTGATCCGCCCGCCTTGGTGGCTGTCACCCCAGGCCAAGTTTGTCTACGGGCTCATTATCCTGCTGATGGTGATTGCACTCTATCGTGAGATGCTGCGCCGTCGCCGGGTTCAGGCCCGTATTGCCCAAAGCGAAGAGCGACTCAAACTCTCCCTGTGGGGAAGTGGCGACGAGATGTGGGACTGGGATATGGAAGCGGGCAAAATCTACCGCTCCAATATCTGGGGCATTCTGGAATTCCCTCAGGATGGACAGCGCAATGGCTCCGGCAGCAGTAACATTCACCCGGACGATCTGAACCGGGTCAACCAGTTGCTTAACGACCACTTCTCCGGGGAATCGGAACACTTTGAGGCCACCTACCGGGTCAAAAGCAAAACCGGCGAGTGGGTATGGATTCTGGACCGGGCCAAAATCGTAGAGCGGGATGAACAGGGTCGCCCCACCCGGATGACCGGTACCATCAAGGACATCAGCAGCATTAAAGAGGCTGAGGAGCGCCTTAATCTCTTCGCCCGTGCACTGCGGAACATCTCTGAAGGCATGTTTATTCTCGACAACGAGATGCGATACCTCGAAGTCAACGAGGCCTGCCTGGAGATCACCGGCTTCAATAAGTCTCACTTTATCAATGATGAACTGAACTTCGACCGCTATCCCCGCGCTTACACCGACGACATCATCCGCATCGTACGTCAGCAGGGCCGTTGGAACGGCGAGTTGGAACTCACCCGCTCCAATGGGCGCCTGATCCAGATCGAACTGACGCTGGACCAGATTAAAGAGGGGGGCACCCACAACCACTTCTACGTGGGTGTATTCAGTGACATCACCCACCGCAAGCAGGCAGAGTCGGAGCTTCGCCGTCTGACCAACAACGACGTGCTGACCGGATTGCCCAACCGAAGCTATCTGCAGATCTCTCTCGACAGCCTGGTTCGCCGTCAGGTGCCTCTCTGCTTGCTGATTTTTGACCTGGACAACTTTAAGAAGGTCAACGATTCACTGGGCCACGTTGCGGGTGACGCCCTGCTCTGCCATGTGGCCAACCGCGTTCGTAATCACCTGCCGGAAGAGGCCTCACTGTACCGCCTTGGTGGAGATGAATTCGCCGTTATCTACGACGGCGAACGCGCCATCAATCAAAGTACCAAGCTGGCTCAGGAGATCCTCAGTGCCTTCAGTCAGCCCTTCCAGCTGGAGCAGGGTGAACTGGTGGTCAACACCAGTATCGGCATTGTCACCTATCCGGATGATGACGTGGACCGTCAGGCTCTGCTGCGGAAGGCGGACCTGGCGATGTATCACGCCAAGGGCCAGGGGGGACAGTGCTACCAGTTCTTCAACGAATCCCTGAACCAGGCGGCCATGGTGCGATTGGATACGGAGAATCTGATTCGACAGGCGCTGAAAGATAACTTCTTCGAGGTGTACTACCAGCCCAAAGTGGATCTTCGTACTCAGTCCATCAAAGGGATGGAAGCATTGGTGCGCCTGAACCACCCTTCCAAGGGGCTGATCAGCCCTGGTGAGTTTATCCCGCTGGCCGAGGAAACCGGCCTGATTGTGGAGATCGGTGAATATGTCCTGAAGCAAGCGTGTTTTGCCGCGGAGAAATGGCGCCGTATGGGGCTGCTCAATGGTCGCGTCGCGGTAAACCTCTCATCCCATCAGTTTACGCTGCCAGACCTCTGTGAGCGCATTGAGCGCATTCTAAAGCTCACCCGACTGCCAGCGGAGTGCCTGGAGCTTGAGATCACTGAGGGTACGGTAATTCAGCACCCTGACCAGGCGATTGCCACCATGAGTTCCCTGCACAATTTGGGCATCCATCTGGCGCTGGATGACTTTGGTACCGGATACTCCTCGCTTTCCTATTTGAAGCGCTTCCCCATAAATACGCTGAAGATCGACAAGTCCTTTGTCGATGATATTGCGGTAACAACTAAAGACAGAATGATGGCAGCGTCTATTATTACCATTGCTCGAAATATGGAGCTTCAGGTTGTTGCCGAAGGGGTTGAGCATCAAAGTCAACTCGACATTCTTCGTGAGCTTCAATGTGACGTTGTACAAGGCTATCTCTTTAGTAAGCCAGTACCGGAAGCCGTTTTTGAAAAAGCCATCTCAGAAAACCGTGTCCTGGCAAATGCTTAAGAGTCAATAATTTGTCGTAATTTATTGGCATGGGGATTGCTGAATAGCGTGCAACTCAAATTGGACTTGCACGCTTAATTCAGGAGATCTTCCATGCAGACTAAATTCCGCCTTGCGGCCACGGCCATCGCTTTGTCTATTTCCGCTTCTTCCTACGCCATGGTTCCTTGGGTAGAGAAGGACAATGAAATTAAAGGCAGCATTCCGTGGATCAATTACGCCGAACAGATTCACCAAAGCACCTCTTCCCTCAATAAAGAATCTGTCGATGTAAATAGTGAAGTCGCTGGTATCCCCTGGATCCGTCACGCTGAGCTGGAAACCGCTGGCATCCCCTGGATCCGCCATGCTGAAACCGAAACTGCCGGTATCCCCTGGATCCGCCACGCTGAAACCGAAACCGCCGGTATCCCCTGGATCCGTCACGCTGAAACAGAAACCGCTGGCATCCCCTGGATCCGTCACGCTGAGCTGGAAACCGCTGGCATCCCCTGGATCCGTCACGCTGAAACCGAAACCGCTGGCATCCCCTGGATCCGCCATGCTGAAACCGAAACCGCTGGCATCCCCTGGATCCGTCACGCTGAGCTGGAAACCGCTGGCATCCCCTGGATCCGCCACGCTGAGCTGGAAACCGCTGGCATCCCCTGGATCCGTCACGCTGAACTGGAAACCGCTGGCATCCCCTGGATCCGTCACGCTGAGCTGGAAACCGCTGGCATCCCCTGGATCCGCCACGCTGAAACCGAAACCGCTGGCATCCCCTGGATCCGTCACGCTGAGCTGGAAACCGCTGGCATCCCCTGGATCCGCCATGCTGAAACCGAAACCGCCGGTATCCCCTGGATCCGTCACGCTGAACTGGAAACCGCTGGCATCCCCTGGATCCGTCACGCTGAGCTGGAAACCGCTGGCATCCCCTGGATCCGCCACGCTGAAACCGAAACTGCCGGTATCCCCTGGATCCGTCACGCTGAGCTGGAAACCGCTGGCATCCCTTGGATCCGCCACGCTGAAACCGAAACTGCCGGTATCCCCTGGATCCGCCATGCTGAAGTAGAGACCGCAGGTATCCCCTGGATCCGCCACGCTGAAACCGAAACTGCCGGTATCCCCTGGATCCGTCACGCTGAGCTGGAAACCGCTGGCATCCCCTGGATCCGCCACGCTGAGACCGAAACTGCCGGTATCCCCTGGATCCGCCATGCTGAAGTAGAGACAGCAGGTATCCCCTGGATCCGCCACGCCGAACTGGAAACCGCTGGCATCCCCTGGATCCGCCACGCTGAAACCGAAACTGCCGGTATCCCCTGGATCCGTCACGCTGAGCTGGAAACCGCCGGTATCCCCTGGATCCGTCACGCTGAGCTGGAAACCGCTGGCATCCCCTGGATCCGTCACGCTGAAACCGAAACTGCCGGTATCCCCTGGATCCGTCACGCTGAGCTGGAAACCGCTGGTATCCCCTGGATCCGTCACGCTGACCAGAAGCCTCAGAAGCCGCAATCTAACGAACAATCCACCCGTAACATCCCGTGGCTGAAGCCCGCTTCCGTAGCGTAACGCTGTCACAGTTCAGGTATTGGGAGAAAACACGATGATCAACAAGCTGAAGCAAGCACTGGGTCTCTGTCCCCGCCGCAAGAAAGCCGCTTTACCGCGAGGCCTGCAGCGCCTGGAAGTGGTCACTGCGGAGCGCTGGTGGCACTAAGCCAAAACCCAAATGGATAATTGGGTCAGAATGGAAAACGGGGTCAGCTTTCCCAGCTGACCCCGTTTTTTTGTTGAGCCCGGCGATGCAGTTGCCGCTCAACCTGGAACAGCGGCCACAACAGCGGCCCAAGCAATAACCCCTTCAGAAACCACCGTGCCGGCTTCATACCTGCCTTGATTGCTTCCAGATAGAAAAACGGTGCGGTCATCAGCACCAGCAACACCCACAACAACATCGGTCCCCCTTACTTCAGTGCGCACAAATTGTACGCATCCCATCCGCAAGTGAAACAAAAAGGCGCCCCAAGGCGCCTTTTTGAGATCTCGATCACACTGCCGAATCAGGGATAAAAACGCGCTCCCTGCTCCGTCATCTCCAGCAGCTTGGCTGCAGGGGCAAATCGGTCGCCAAAGCGCTCCTGATAGTGCTGGAGGCGCTCTACCAGGGTCTTTGCACCCAGACGGTCGATATAGCGGAAGGGACCGCCCAGGAACGGCGGGAAGCCGATGCCGAAGATGGCACCGATATCGCCATCACGGGGAGAAGCGATAATGCCCTCTTCCAGGCAACGCACCGCTTCATTCAACATCTGAACCACGCAGCGTTCCGCCAGCTCAGTATCGCTCAAGCGGCTCTGCGGCTGGATCCCCAGCACCTGATACACCGACTCATCCACCGGTTTCTTACCCTTGGCTTTGCCGCCGTACTGGTAGAAGCCTTTCCCGTTTTTCCGCCCCTTCCGATCGTCCGCCAATAATTTGGCGAAAGCGGCGGGTGCAGCAAATCGCTCTCCCAGTTCACTCTCCAAAATTGGCGAAATTTTGGCACCAACGTCAATTCCCACTTCATCCAACAGAGTCACCGGACCCACAGGGAAACCGAACGTCACCAGCGCCCGGTCCAGCGCCTCAACCGGCTCACCATCCAACAGCAAGTTAGCGGCTTCATTCATATAGAGCGCGAGAATTCGATTAACGTAGAAACCGGCGCCATCCTGAACCACGATGGGCGTCTTACCCTGCTTGCGGGCAAAGGCAACCGTGGTGGCGATGGTTTCCGGTGACGTGCCTTTGTGGGCGATCACCTCGACCAGGGGCATCTTCTCTACCGGAGAGAAGTAGTGCAGGCCGATCACCTTATCCGGACGGCTGGCCGCTTCGGCAATCTGGCCAATCGGCAGCGAAGAGGTGTTGGAGGCAAAGATGGTGTGCTCACCACAGTTTGCTTCCACATCCTTCACCATCTGGTGCTTCAGACCCAGATCTTCAAACACCGCCTCAACCACGATGTCCACATCTTTGATGCCGTCATAGCGGGTGGTGGTGGAGAGCAGGCTCATCGCCTTATCCCGCTGCGCCGCGGTCATCTGACGTTTCTTAACCCGCTTGTCCACCTGCTTATAGCTGTAAGCCAGAGCGTTCTGCAGGCCCGGCTCAGCGATGTCCTTGATGCGAGCAGGCAGTTTGGCCTTGAGTGCGGTCACCGAGGCGATACCCCCTCCCATCAGACCACCGCCAAGCACCATCACCTTATTGAGTGGCAGCGGCTCTGCATCACCGGCACCACTCTCCTTCTTCATCTCCGTGGTGGCGAAGAAGATGGAGCGCAGCGCTTCGGATTCCGGCGTCATCACCAGATCACCAAAGTGACGGGCTTCAGCCTCATACCCCGCAGCCAGCCCTTTTTCCAGACCGGTGCGAACGCAATCGATGATCTTAAGCGGCGCCGGGTAGTTGCCCTGGGTCTTAGCCAGAACCTTCTTGCCCGCCTGGTCAAAGATCACCTTGCGGCCAAAACCGGTGCTTTCCAGCAGTTTCTCAGCCCCTTTCAGGTTGGGCTGAGTCTTCTTGCGTTTCCCCTTCAGGGCGTAGCCTTTGGCCACCTCAACCAGCACAGAGTGCGGTACCGTTTCCTCAACCAGGCCGAACTTCAGCGCCTGCTTGGGACGCAACTGGCGACCGGACAGCATCATATCCAGCGAGCGGGCCACCCCCACCAGTCGGGGCAGGCGCTGAGTACCACCGCCACCCGGCAGCAGACCCAGCTGCACTTCCGGTACACCCAGTACCGTCTTATCGCTGTTGGAGCAGATGCGGTAATCGCAAGCCAGGGCCAACTCGAGGCCACCACCCAAGCAGGGGCCGTGAATGGCTGCCACCACGGGCACCTTCAGGTTGGCCAGTTCATCAAACAGTTGCTGGGCACCGCGGGAGATCTGGTAGGCGTCGTCCGCGCTCTTACAGGCCGCCAGCATGGCGATGTCCGCGCCAGCGATAAAGGAACTGGGTTTGCCAGAAGTGAACACCACACCCTGAATGCTGCTGTCCTGCTCAATCTCACCGAGCAGATCCCGCACCTCACTGGAGAAGGTGTCACGCAGGGTGTTCATGCTCTCGCCGGGCACATCCATGGTGATGATGGCAACGCCATCACTGCCCACCTCAAGGCTAAAGGTTTTCTCACTCATTATTCCGCCTCCACAATCATCGCTGCACCCAGACCGCCAGCGGCGCAGGCGGTGGTCAATGCGGTACCGCCACCACGGCGTTTCAGTTCACGGCACACCTGAGTGATCAGGCGGGCGCCAGTGGCAGCAAAGGGGTGGCCATAGGCCAGCGAGCCGCCCATGACGTTGAATTTGGTCATGTCGATCTCGCCGATCGCCTCACTGCGACCCAGCTTCTCTTCAGCAAACTTACGGCTGGCGAACATCTTCACATTGGCCAGGGCCTGGGCGGCAAAAGCTTCGTGCATCTCAATCAGGTCGAGGTCGCCCAGGGTCATGCCGGCACGCTCCAGTGCCAGCGGCGTGGCATAGGAGGGGCCCATCAGCATGTCTTCCCACACATCAATGGCGGCAAAGGCGTAGCTCTTGATGTAACCAATCGGCTCGTAGCCCATCGCTTTGGCTTTGCTTTCCGGCATCAGCAGCAGAGCGGAGGCACCGTCGGTCAACGGCGTGGCGTTGGCGGCGCTGACGCTGCCGTGCTTGCGGTCAAACACCGGCTTCAGCTTGGCCAGCTTCTCCAGCTGGATATCCGCACGGATGTTGTTGTCGCGCTCGATGTAGTGCTTGTAGGGGGGAACGTGGCAGGTCATCACCTCATCGGTAAGCAACCCTTCATCCCAGCTCTTGGCCGCCAGCTGGTGAGAGCGAACCGCCATCTCATCCTGGGCCTGACGGGTAATGCCATGGGTTTTCGCCATCTGTTCAGCGGTCTGTCCCATGGAAAGACCGGTGGAGTACTCGGCCACCGCAGGCGGAACCGGCATCAGGTCTTTCAGATTCAGTTTCTTGATGATATTGAGGCGCTGACCCAGGGAGCGGGCCTTGTTCAGGTCTACCAGTGCATGAGCCAGACGACGGCTTACACCAATCGGCAGTACGGAGCTGGAATCTGCCCCACCGGCGATCCCCACATCAACGCTGCCCGCCATGATGGACTCAGCGACGTTGACCGCAGACTGGAAGGAGGTCGCGCAGGCGCGGGACACCGAGTAGGCGTCGGTGTGTACCGACATGCCGGTTCCCAGCACAATCTCACGGGCGATATTGGGGGCAGCAGGCATCTGAACCACCTGGCCATAGACCACCTGATCCACCACTTTGGGGTCCAGGTCGTATCGGGCCAGCAGTTCACTGACCACCATCTTGCCCATATCCAGCGCGCTGATCCCATGAAAATCCGTTGCCTGACGGGCAAAGGGGGTGCGCAAACCCGCTACGATCGCAATCCGATCGCCATTTGCGGTTTTGACCTCTTGTCGTCGACTCATCGCTGTTCCTCTCGATGGGGGCCAGACTGGGTTCAAAGTGTGATCCGCGATGGTCTGACCAGTAAAACGTGACCTGATTCTAACTTTTCGTGGCGCAGTTTCAAACAGTTGTGTAAATCTGTTCAGGCGGCGAGTCAGTCTGCCGCCCCTTGAATCCCGTTGCCGTCCTCGTTATAACGGCGAGTACGTTGATTTACCCAAGGTTTTTTATGAAGCCGGATTTTAATCAAGGCCGCCGCCCTCTCTCCGTTTGGATCGCCCTGCTCTATATCCCCCTCGGGATCCAGATGCTGTTCTGGATGATGGGATTCAGTTACGTCGATTTTTCCCTGCCTGACAGCCTGATGGGCATTCCGGAGATGCTGCTGCGCTACTACATCAGTGTCACCGTGTTACTGTATCCAGCATTCTTCGGCTATGGCCTTTTCTATGCCCTGCATCTGAACCGCATCGGTGCACCGGCCTGGAAAGTGGTGCGTGGCAGCCTGATTCCCTTTTTAAGTGCCGCTCCCTACCTGCTGGTGGGTGAGATGCAGGCCACCTTTTCCTGACGGCGCGACTCTGACGAGGATCCCATGCAGCTGGAACGACTTAATCAAATCCAACACTACCTGCAGCAGATGGTGCTGGGTCAGCCCGCCCTGGTCGAGGGACTGCTGATTGCCCTTATCGCCGATGGTCACCTCCTGGTGGAGGGGCCTCCGGGACTGGCCAAAACCCGTGCCGTAAAGGCGCTGGCCGACTGCATCCAGGGCAATTTCCACCGGGTTCAGTTCACGCCGGACCTGCTGCCCGCCGACCTGACCGGTACCGACATCTTCCGCCAGGAGACCGGTCAGTTTGAGTTTCAGCCCGGCCCCCTGTTTCACAACCTGATTCTCGCCGACGAGATCAACCGGGCCCCAGCCAAAGTGCAATCCGCTCTGCTTGAGGCGATGGCGGAGGGGCAGATCACCGTGGGCAAGCGGAGCTATCCCCTGCCCAAACTGTTCCTAGTGATGGCCACGCAGAACCCCATCGAGAACGAAGGCACCTACCCGCTTCCGGAGGCGCAACTCGACCGTTTCCTGCTGCACCTGGCACTGGATTACCCGAACGCCGACACCGAGCGTCAGATCCTGGCGCTCTCCCGTAACGAAGCGATGAGCGCGCCCCTGAGTGCCCCGGAGCCGCTCAGCGAAGCGGAGCTGTTCGCGGCCCGCCGTCAGGCTCTCGACCTCTATCTCGCCCCTCAGCTTGAGGGCTATATGGTGGACTTGGTGATGGCCACCCGCTCGCCCGCTCGTTTCGACGATACACTGGCCAGCTGGATTCAGTGGGGCGTCAGCCCCCGAGCCACCATCGCGCTGGAGCGCTGCGCCCGGGCCCGCGCCTGGATCTGCGGCCGCGATTACGTGGCGCCGGAAGACATTCAGGCGGTCGCCCCCAATGTGCTGCGCCACCGCATTCTGCTCAGCTACCAGGCGGAAGCGGAAGGGGTCGACGCGGACCAGGTGATCCATCGCATTCTGAAACTGGTGGCCGTGCCCTGATGCCCACCCCGCTTGTCTTGCCCCGTCACGGTGACGGGGTCAACCTGAACCTGCCGGAACTGCTTGCCCGGGCAGAGCACCGAACGCTGGTGCAAAGCCACCACAGCGGTCAGGCCCGAGCGCTGATGGCCGGTGAGCGGCTCAGCCGTCTGAAAGGGCGCGGTATGGAGTTTTCCGAGGTACGTGGCTACCAACCCGGAGACGACGTCCGCACCATCGACTGGCGCGTCACCGCCCGAACCGGCAAGGCCCACACCAAACTGTTCCGCGAGGAGCGGGAGCGGCCGGTGCTGCTCTGCGTCGATCTGGGCCAGCGCATGCACTACGGCTCCGAGTTGTTGCTGCAATCGGTTCAGGCCGCCCACCTGGCTGCCCTGTTGGGCTGGCATGTCAGTGGGGAGGGCGATCGACTGGGGGGGCTGATCCTCAGCGAGCGGGGCCACAGAGAACTGAAACCCCGTGCCCGTCGCAGCGGACTGCTGGCGCTGTTGGAAGCGCTGGTGGAGCTGCATCCGCAAAATGGCGAACAGGACCCGGACTACTGGCACAGCGGATTACAACGGCTGGAGCGGCTGGCCCGTCCCGGCACCCTGGTGGTGGTGATCACCAACACCCTGGGGTTGGATGACGCCAGTCTGGAACGGCTGACCCGACTGAAACGCCACGCCGATGTTCGCCTGTTCAACATCACCGACCCCCTGTTTGACCGGCTGAAAGAGACCCGGGGATTGCTTCCGGTGCGCCAGTCCCGTTCCGGCGTCACAGGCTGGCTGAGCCGGGACCGCCGCAACGCGATGGCTGAGCAGTGGCACCAGGCTGAACATCACGCCCTTGCCGGCATCCGCCAGCGCCAGCTTATCTACAGTGAAGTGAGTGCCACGCAACCTTTAGAGCAACAGTGGCGGAGGCTGTGGTTATGAGTCTGCCCAAGGCCGCTGATGCCCTCCATGACATCATCCTTCCCGCCAAGGTAAACCCCTGGCCGCCGCTCGCGGTGTGGCTGCTGCTCGGCGCAGTGGCACTGATTGCGACGGGACTGGGACTCTGGTTGCTGCGCCGTCACCATCAGCGCGCACCGGTGCGTGCCGCACGTCAGGCGATGGCCGGACTGGACCCCAACGCCCGGGATCTGCCGCTGCAGGTACAGGCGCTGCTGAAGCGGACAGCTCTGGCCTATGCTCCCCGTGAAGCGGTGGCGGAATTGAGCGAGCGGCACTGGTACGCCTGGCTCGATACAAGATTGCCCAGCGCCCTTCAGGGCCGCTGGCCCGAACTGATGGGTAATCCCTACAGCGACACCCCTCACCACGGCGGTTCTGCACTGCTGAGCCACGCCGATGCGGTACTGGCCCATTTCCATAAGGAGGGGGCATGCTGAGTCTCGCCTTCCCCTGGATCTGGCTGGCGCTGCCGCTGCCCTGGCTGTTTAAGCGTCAGCGCCACGCGCAGGCTCGGGCCCTGCGTCTGCCCGACGCCATGCTGACCGGACAATCCCTCTCCAGCGCCCCCCTGCCCCATCCTGTCTGGCGGTATCTGGCGATTCTGGCATGGTTACTGATTCTGCTGGCCGCCAGCCGCCCCATGTGGATCGGCGAACCGGTTGCCATGAAGCGGGAGGGACGGGACCTGATGCTGGCCGTCGACCTATCCGGCTCCATGCAGATTGAAGATATGGAACTGGGCAACCGGGTGGTGGATCGCTTCACCATGGTGCGCCACGTTCTGAGCGACTTTATCGAGCGCCGCGATGGTGACCGTCTGGGGCTGATTCTGTTCGCCGACCAGGCCTATCTCCAGGCCCCCCTGACGTTCGATCGCTTTGCGGTCGCCCGCTTCCTTGATGAGGCGGTACTGGGGCTGGTGGGACAGCAGACTGCCATCGGTGACGCCATCGCTCTTGGCGTGAAACGCTTTAACGAGCTAGAACAAAGCTCCCGGGTGCTGGTGCTGCTTACCGATGGGGAAAACAACGCCGGGCGCTTTACCCCTGCGCAGGCGGTCAGCCTGGCCCGTCAGGCCGGTGTGCGCCTCTACACCATCGGCATCGGTTCGTCAGAGGTGCAACGTCGGGGCCTGCTGGGGTCCCGCACCATCAACCCATCAAGTGAACTGGATAAGGCGGAGCAAACCTTTATCGCCCTTAGCGAATCAACCGGAGGCCGTTACTTCCGGGCCCGCAGCACCGAAGAGCTGCAGAACATCTATCAGGAGCTGGACAAGCTGGAACCGCTGGCGCGGGAGGAGAGCCAGTGGCGGCCCCAAGTGGAACTGTACTACTGGCCTCTGGGCCTCGCGCTTGGGCTGCTGATGCTGGTCACCGGACGGAGGGCGTATGGCTGAGTTTCATCTGATCCGCCCCTGGATGCTGCTGTTCTGGCTGATACTGCCTCTGCTTGGCTGGGCGCTGATGCGTCAACAGTCGCATGCTGGCGTATGGCAAAAGCTACTCCCTGCCCATCTGCAACCCGCCATGCTGGACGGCGCGGCGGGCACTCAACAAAAAGCCACTCCGGTGTGGCTGCTGCTGTCCCTGTTTGTGGCCATCTTTGCGCTGTCCGGTCCCGCCTGGGACAAGGAGGAGGTGCCGCTGTTCCAGCTACAGAAAGGCCGGGTTCTGGTTATGGACATGTCGGACTCCATGTGGGCGACCGATCTGCCCCCCAACCGACTGACCCAGGCCCGCTTTAAAGCGATGGATCTGCTGCGCCAGGCAAAAGAGGGGGAGATGGCGCTGGTGGCCTATGCCGGGGACGCGTTTCCACTCTCCCCGCTGACCGAAGATCGCGCCACCCTGATGAACCTGTTACCCGCCCTGAGCCCGGAGATCATGCCGGTGCGCGGTTCCAACCTGCCCGCAGCGCTCACTCAGGCGGACCAACTGCTCAGAGACGCGGGTTACCAGCAGGGGGAGATCCTGCTGCTGACCGATGACCTCTCCGCCGACCATACGGATGCGGCGCTGGAGTTTGCTTCCAGCCACCCCTGGCCGATTCAGATCCTGGCCCTGGGCAGTGAACAGGGTACGCCAATGAAGCGCCCCAGTGGCGAGCTGATCCGCGACCTGGATGGCTCGGTGGCGTTGGTGCGTACTCACTTTGACCGACTGGAGAAACTGGCCACTGCCAGCGGGGGGCGTCTGGTGCGCTACCGGGCGGACAGTTCCGATGTGACCGCTCTGCTGAACCAGGGCATCCGCCTGGATGAAGAGGGGGACACCCAGTCCGAGCAGCATCACAGCCAGTGGCGGGATCGGGGCGGCCAACTGCTGCTGCTGGCCCTGCTGCCTCTGGCCTGGGGGCTGCGACGACAGGGACTGCTCTGCCTGCTTCCCGTTATGATGCTGACGCCACGAGCCGACGCCGCCTGGTGGCAAAACCCGGATCAGACCGCCAAGGCCCAGTTTGATGCGGGCCAGTATGAGGCCGCAGCGCAGACGTTCAGTGACCCGGCCTGGCAGGGCGCCGCCCATTACCGGGCCGGTGACTACGAACAGGCGCTCGACGCCTTTGAGCAGGTTGAGGGAACCGACAGTCTCTACAACCAGGGTAACGCACTGGCTCAGTTGGGCGACTACCCAGAGGCCGCCAAGCGGTACCGCTCGGTGCTTCAGGATCAACCCGACCATCAGATGGCCCGGGACAACCTGGCCTGGGTAGAGGAACAGATGGCTAAGGAACCGCCCCCAGAGTCTGAAGACCAGCAGGGGGAGCAGGGCGATTCCGAGCAGAACGAATCCGAAGAGCCGCAATCCTCCGGCGACAGCGGCGAGGATCCCTCCTCCCCATCCGACCCCTCCGATCAATCCCAGCCGCAATCGGACCAGGGCGAGGCATCGAACCAAAGCGGCGATGCCGAGCCGGAGCCTGAACCGGGAACAGAACAACAGGGACAGAGCGGCGAAGAGACTGAGGGTGATGCCGAATCGGAACAACCCCAGAGTGCCAACGCCGGTGAGGGACAGGAGAGCGAGGAGGGGAAACCCGCCCAGGCGCTCCCTACCCAGACGGAAGAGGGCCAACCCTCTGATGAAGAGTTGCAGCGCCTGCTGGATCAGGTGGTGGACGACCCCGCCCGCCTGCTGCGAAACAAAATGGAACTGGAATATGAGCGTCGCCGCCAGAGTGGCGACATCAATAGGGAGCAAACTCAGTGGTGAGCCCGACCTTTACCCGCCTGCTGACCGCCATGATCCTGATGGTTGGCCTGATCCCCACCGCCCGGGCTCTGTCCCAGTTGGAGGCCTCGGTGGATCAGAACCCCGTGGTCGCGGGTCAGTCCTTCATTCTGGAAGTGGTGGCCGACGACGATATCGACAGCAATGAGTTGGACACCTCCGCCCTGCTTCGGGACTTTGCCGTGGGCCAGACCCGCGTCAGCCGCTCTACCCAGATCATCAACTTTGATGCCCGCAGGGAGACCCGTTGGACCGTGATGCTGATCGCCCGCGAGCCCGGCAGTGCTACCATTCCGGCACTGGACATCAATGGCGTCCGCAGTCAGCCGATCACCCTGACAGTACTGGCCACAGACGACCCTAAGGTCGAAGCGCAGAGTCCCCTGGTCTACCTGGAAACCGATCTGGATACTCCGACCCTATGGCTGGGCCAACCGGTTAAAGCGACGGTGCGGCTGTTTTTAGGGGCTGACCTTCAGCGGGGCGCGCTGAATGCGCCCACCGCAGACAACGCCCTGATCCGCCAGCTTGGTCAGGACCGGGAATCGAGCCAAATCGTCAATGGCCGCCGCTACCGCATCATCGAGCGGGATTACGTCATCGTGCCGCAAACCACCGGTCAGTTGCGCCTTCAGCCCGCCAATTTCGAGGGGGATGTGCTGGTGCCCACCGGTCGCCGAGATCTGTTTGGCCGGGCCCAACCCCGGCCCATGGCGATTCAGGGCGAGCCGATCAATCTGACCATCAAACCTCGACCCGCCAGCTACCAGGGCGACTGGCTGGCCGCCGACCTGGTGACCCTCTCTGACAGCCTGGATGAGCAAAGTGAATACCAGGTTGGGCAACCCATCACCCGCACCCTGACGCTGACCGCTGTCGGCGCCGTGGAAGAGAGTCTGGCGGAGATCAGCGTGGTCGTCCCCGACGCTCTGCGGATCTACCCGGACAAAGCCCAACGCCAAAGCGGCGTTCAGAATGGCCAGTTGATTGCCCGTCTTGAGCAAACGATGGCGATTGTGCCCGCCCAACCGGGCACCTACATCCTGCCGGAGATTAAAGTGCCCTGGTGGAACGCCCGGCTTGGCCGCCAGCAGTGGGCCACCCTGCCCGCCAAGACCCTCACCATAACCGGCAGCGCACCAGCCCCGGTGATTGAGGCCAATCTTCCCGATACCGCGCCTCAGCCTCAAGTGGTGATTGAAGAGGTCAGCCGTCCCGGCTTCTGGCCCTGGCTCACGGCACTCTTTGCCCTGCTCTGGCTGATGACTCTGGCTTGGGGTTGGCGTCGTGGACAGCGCTCAGCCAATCAGCCGCCCGAATCGGCAAGCACCGCACCAACCACCTCCAGCCTGAAGCCCCTGCTGAAAGCCTGTCAGCGTAACGATGTGGAAGCCACCCTGGCGCTGCTGCCCGAGTGGGCCAGCGAAAGGGAGGGAGAGCCGCTCAGTCTGGCGCAGATCGCCGAACGCTACCCCGGCCTGGCAACCCACTTGCAGACCCTGCAGCGCAGTCAGTACAGCGCCCGTACCGCAGCCTGGAGTGGCAAAGATTTGGAACAGGCGATACGGACTCTGGGTGAAAAAGCGAAGGACGCTCAGGACAACGCCTTGCCGCCGCTGAATCCCCCCACCAGAATCAAGGTGTGACGGTTGCCCGGGTACCGCCTCCACAGGATGGAAAAATGTTGAACTGGCTTGGAAAGAAAAAAGCGTCTGATGCGGTCTCTAGGGACATGATCAGCAAACAACGACGCTATGAAACGCTGGTGCGCGCTTTGCACGGCGATCTCTACCGCTATGCCTACTGGCTTTGTCAGGACGCTCCGGTGGCGGAAGACCTGGTTCAGGAAACCTTTCTGCGTGCGTGGAAGGCGCTGGACTCGCTTAAGGACGACAAAGCGGCCAAAGCCTGGCTTATCACCATCCTGCGACGGGAGAATGCCCGCCGTTTCGAGCGCAAGCAGTTTGACCTTACCGACATTGAGCAGTGCCAGGTGGCCGACAACAACGTGCTCAGCCATGAGCAATTGGCGGACCACCAGATTCTGCGCAAGCAGATGGCCTTGCTCAATCCCGAGTATCGTGAACCGTTGATGCTGCAGGTGCTTTATGGGTTTACCGGTGATGAGATCGCCGAGATCCTGGAGCTCAATCGCAACACCGTCATGACCCGGCTGTTCCGGGCCCGTAACCAACTTCGGGACGCTCTGAGTCCCAGCCACGCTTCAAGGGGCCACAGCAATGGATGAATTGGAATTTCGGCGCCAAGCCTATGCCGATCCCAATGACAACAGCGAACCATTTCAGGCCGCCATGGGAGATGCCCCAGGGCGAGCCGATTTTGTCCAACAGCTTCAATCCATGGATCGGGAACTGGAGCAGGTACTGAAGATTCCGGTGCCGGATGATCTGGCCGACCGTCTGCTGCTCAAACAGAACCTGGCCGTCCATCAGACCCAGAAACGCCGTCATCGCTGGCAACTGGCCGCCGCCGCGTCCTTCGCTTTTGCGGTGGGGTTGTCGATGGCACTGTTTAACCAGGGCACGACCGATCTGGGTCAGCATGCGCTTGCCCATGTTGCCCATGAGGCAGGTTTTACCGACACGGTTGATGAAGCGGTGGACCTCAAAGTACTGAACACCAAGCTGGCCAGTTTTGGCGGTCGGTTCAGCGAACTTCCCGGCCAGGTGTACTACGCCAACTATTGTGACTTTGAGGGGATCCGCAGTCTGCACGTGGTGATGGGTTCGGATCAGGGCCGCGTCACCCTCTTTGTGATCCCACAGCAGAACGAGATGCCACTGCCCGCTCAGTTCGCCGATCAGCGTTATCACGGCATTGGTCAGGATCGAGCCGGAGTCCATCTGGCCATCGTCGGCGACAAGAACCAGGCTCTGGAGCCGGTACTGAAACGGGTAAAGGCGGACTACCAGCCGCTCTGAGCACCAATAAAAAAGCGGGCAATCAGCCCGCTTTTTTTATCTCTGACACACCATATCCAGGTGGAGGATCCCCCCATCATCGTAAGGTTCGGACGTACCGACAAAGCCAAACTGCTGGTAGTAAGGCTTTAGCGCAAGCTGAGCGGAGATCTTAACCGGGCGTCCGGGATACTGTGTTGCGGCATGATCCAGCCCCTCTCTGATCAGCCTGGGCCCCAAGCCGGTTCCCCGCGCTTCCGGAGCCAGCACAATGCGCCCCAGTTTGACCGGTCCATCCGCATCGGCCAGCAGACGCAGATAACCCACCAATCTGCCTTCAACCGTTGCCAATAGGTGCTCCGCCTCCTGGTCCCGGTTATCCAACTCTTCGTAGAGGCTGTTCTGCTCCAGCATAAACACCTGCTCCCGAAGACGCAGGATCTCATACAAGCGATGCCCATCTAACTGGTCAAAACGGCGCCACTCCTGCTGCGGCTCTGAATGCCATTTGTTGGTCAACATCACACTCCTCTGTTAGCATCGTTGCGATTTTTCGAAAAGCATCAGTGTATAACAATGATATCAACCGCAACCATGATCACCTTCTTTGCCTATCTCATCCTTTTGCTGGTGATAGGCACCCTGGCCTGGAAGGCCACGTCCACCTCCTCAGACTACATTCTGGGTGGCCGCAAGATGGGCCCCGCGGTCACCGCGCTGAGCGTGGGCGCTTCCGATATGTCTGGCTGGCTGCTTCTGGGTCTGCCGGGTGCCATCTACCTGTCTGGCCTTTCCGAAGCCTGGATCGGTGTGGGTCTGGTACTGGGCGCCTGGCTCAACTGGAGGCTGGTGGCCAAACGTCTGCGCATCTACACCGAGTTCACCAACGACTCTCTGACGTTGCCGGACTTCCTTGAGCGCCGCTTTGCCGACCCCGGTCTGCTGCGCCTGGTGGCCGCCACCACCACTTTGCTGTTCTTCATCTTCTACACCTCCTCCGGCATGGTCAGTGGCGCCATCCTGTTTGAGCAGGTGTTTGGGCTCGATTACACCACCGCGCTGCTGATTGGCGCGTCCATCATCGTCTCCTACACCTTTGTGGGCGGTTTCTTCGCGGTGAGCTGGACCGACTTTTTCCAGGGCATCCTGATGCTGATCGCCCTGCTGGTGGTGCCGATGGTGGTACTGGGTGGCGGCGATGCAGCCGGTGTTCCTGAGCTGGACCCCACCATGCTCACCATGCTGCCTGAGGGCACCACCCTGCTGGGCATCATCTCGCTGATGGCCTGGGGCCTGGGTTACTTTGGTCAGCCCCATATCCTGTCCCGCTTTATGGCGATCGGTCAGGTGAAGGATCTCCCCACTTCCCGCCGCATCTCTATCGGCTGGATGGTACTCTCTCTGATCGGCGCTCTGGCAACCGGCCTGGCCGGTGCGGTGCATTTTGCCGGCACCCCGCTAAGCAACCCGGAAACCGTTTTCATTGAACTGACCAAGGTGCTGTTCAACCCCTGGATCGCCGGGATGCTGATCGCCGCCATTCTCTCTGCCATCATGAGCACGATCGACTCCCAGTTGCTGGTGTGCTCCTCCGTGATGACCGAAGACTTCTACCGCAAGTGGATCCGTCCCGGCGCCAGTGAGAAGGAGTTGGTGTCCGTTGGTCGCATTACCGTACTGGCTGTTGCCGTCGTGGCAACTCTGATCGCCATGAACCCGGATTCCACCGTACTCGACCTGGTGGGTTACGCCTGGGCGGGCTTTGGTGCCGCATTTGGTCCGGTCATTCTGCTCTCCCTGTACTGGCGTGGCTACAGCCGACAGGGCGCCATTGCCACCATTCTGGTGGGCGCTGCTGTGGTGGTGATCTGGGACCTGCTCAGTGGTGGCATCTTTGATGTCTACGAGATCCTGCCAGGCTTTATCTTCGCCACCCTTGCCGGTGTGCTTGTCAGCAAGGTCATGCCGCCTAAAGCCGAAGTACTGAGTCAACACCAAGAGTTTGAGCAGAAGCTCTAAACCTGAACTAAACATAGGGCGCCTTTGGCGCCCTTTTTTGTTTACATTTCCCTTACATTTACAAAGCAGTTACCGTATTCTTTTGTGCCGTACGGCGCAAAATAGCGACATTTTCAACGATTTTGCCCTCTGGTCGGATATGTCAGAACTGTAACGACCCCTAGAATCTCGCCCAAATTATTATTCCAAACTGCCACCTACGAGATAGCAGATGAAAACGATGAACAAGACTTTGCTCGCCACTGCCGTTGCTCTGGCCAGCACCCAATCCCTGGCCGCCGGCTTCCAACTGAACAGCCAGTCCGCCACTGGTATCGGCCGCGCCTTCGCCGGTGACGCCGTAATCGCCGACAACGCTTCCGTACTGGCCCGTAACCCGGCTGCCATGGCGCTGTTCGACGCGCCCGCCTTCTCTGGCGGTCTGACCTACGCCGACGTCAGCATCGACATCAAGGACGTTAGCCATCAAGGTATTCTGGGCAACCCCGTAGATATGGGCGGCATCGATGACGCGGGCAGCGGTAAAGTAATCCCGAACATCTTCTACATCCACCCGCTGAACGACAAAGTGGCCGTCGGCTTTGCCGCCTTCTCCAACTTTGGTACCGGTACCGACAGCAGCAGCCTGCTCAAGGACAACCCTCTCTACGCGCCGTTTGACCTGATCGGCAACACCGAAGTGACCACCGTTAACTTCAACGCCAGCGTCTCCTACCGCATCAATGAGCACCTGAGCCTGGGTGCCGGTGTGGACATGATCTACGGCGAAGGCGCGCTAGACCGCTACATGGGTGCCACTCCACTGGTTGACGTAGAAGCCGACGGCATTGGCTTTGGCGGTATCCTGGGTGCCACCTATGAGATCAACGAGAACCATCGTTTTGGTCTGAGCTACCGCTTTAGCCCGGATGTGGTGGTTGAGGGTGATATCAACACCATCTCCCCGCAGTTTATCCCCGGTGTCGGCATTAAAAATGTTGCTACCAACTTTGAAGAGCTGGAAGTGCCGCTGGCTGACATCTTCCAGTTTGCCGGTTTCCATCAGTTGACCAACCAGTTTGCCCTGCACTACACCGCTCAGTGGACCCAGTGGAGCAACTTCCACCAGATCACGGCCAAAGACGGCACCGGTGTAATCGTGGACCTGCCGGACGCTCCGACCATCCCGGTGGGCGACGTAGCTCTGAAAGAGTACAAGTGGAAGGACTCCTGGTTCCTGAGCCTGGGTGGTACCTACAACGTGAACGACAAGTGGACCCTGCGCGCCGGTTACGCCTACGACCAGGGCGTTGTTGACGAGATCAGCTCCATCTCCATCCCGGATTCCGATCGTCAGTGGTTCACCGCTGGTGTGGGTTACAACCTGACTCCCAAGTCCACCATCGACTTCGGCTTCGCCTACATAATGGGTGAAGAGGTTGACCTGATCGAAAACAGCGCAGTTGTTGGTCCGGTTAACGCCACCACTGAGTCTGGCGCCATGTACTACTCCATCCAGTACAGCCACCAGTTCTGATAGAACCGGTTACGATATAGAAAGGGGCCTAATGGCCCCTTTTTTGCTGTCTTTTCTCCATCTCCTGCGGCAAATGGTCGCACTTTCTCATTAAGCCATTGCAGCTTTCCCTCACCTGTCCTGAAATTCAAAAGGGGCAGTTCGCCTGATGCCCCTCCAAACCGTCGCAGAATCTTAAATTAGATTTTTCTAATGGTTGAAAATTAGATTTTGCTAAAGTAGGATCGAACACACTGATAACCTGCCATCTTGGAGAGCACATGAAAGCCGGGTTGATCCGCTTCGCTACCGAGCGCCCCCGCACCGTCTATGCCCTCATCTGGGCACTGGTGCTGGCAACTGCCGCCCTGATCCCCAACATCCAGATCGATACCGATCCGGAGAATATGCTGCCGTCTGATGACCCGGCCCGGGTATTCCACAACCAGGTGAAATCCGACTTCGCGCTGTACGACAGCATGGTGGTGGGTGCAGTAGCCGAAAACGGCATCTTCAACCCCCAGTCCCTGGCCACGATGCACCAACTGACCGACGCCATCCTCAAACTGGAGCCGGTAGTGAAGGCGGACCTGATGGCGCTCTCCACCTCCGACAACATCACCCAGGAGGGGCCGGGCACCATCCGCTTTGAGTACCTGATGAAGGACGCGCCGCAGACCCAGGCCGCCTCAGAGGCGATTGGTGACGCGGTTGCACGCCTGCCGCTGCTGAACAACACCCTGGTCTCCGGCGACGGCAAAGCCGCCGCCATCTATGTGCCGCTCTACAACAAGGACGACAGCTACCAGGTGGCGGAATCGATTCGCGCCCTGATTGCCGAACTTGACCCTCAGGACACCTACTACCTGACCGGCCTGCCTGTAGCAGAGAACCAGTTCGGCCACGAGATGTTTGTGCAGATGGCGGTCTCCGCGCCGCTGGCCGGCGCGATGATCTTCGCCCTGATGTGGTTCTTCTTCCGCAGCATTCCGCTGGTGATTGCCCCGATGCTGGTGGCGATGGCCACGGTGATTGCCACCATGGGCACCCTGATCGGCATGGGCTACACGGTACACATCATGTCCTCCATGATCGCCATCTTCCTGATGCCGATTGCGGTGGTGGATTCGGTCCACATCATGAGCGACTTTACCGACCGCTACCGCGCCGGTAAGGACGCCAAAGCGGTCATCCGTGAAGTGATGGGCGACCTGTTCAATCCCATGCTGTTCACCTCCGTCACCTCTGCCGTGGGTTTCTACTCACTGATGCTGACCCCCATTCCGCCGGTTCAGGTCTTCGGTGCCTTTGTGGGCAGCGGCATCCTGCTGGCCTTTATCCTGAGCGTCCTGCTGGTGCCCGCCTACGTGGTGCGCATGAAGCCCGCCACCCTGGACAAGATGCAGGCCCGTCTCCATGGCCACGCTGAGCACAGTGGCCTGCTGGCGCGCTTCCTGCCCCGTGCTGGTCGCTTCAGCGTGCGTCAGGCCAAACCGATTGTGATTGTCGCCCTGCTTATCCTCGGCTTCTCTGCGGTGGGGATCAGCAAGATCCAGATCAACGACAACCCGGTGCGCTGGTTTAAGGCAGACCATGAAATTCGCATCGCCGACAAGGCGCTGAACGAGCACTTTGCCGGCACCTACGACGCGTATCTGGTGCTGACCGATGACCGCCCGCTTATCGACACCGAAACCAAGCGACAGCTGCAGGCCCTGTTGGCCAAGGCACTGCCCGGCGATGCCGAAGCGGAAGCGATGCTGAACCAGGCCGATGGCCAATCCCTCGCGTCGCTGCTGAGTCGCCTGGATGACGCCGCCTTTGACGCCGACAGCGACGCACAGATCGACGCGATTGACGCCCTGATGCCTAAGCTGGAAACGGTTACCGAGCAGAGCCGTCGCTTCCTCGACCCGGCCCTGCTGGCCTGGATGGCGGATCTGCAGGCAGACCTCAATGACAGCGGCCTGGTGGGCAAGTCCAACGCTCTGCCGGACATCGTCAAAACCGTAAACCGTGAACTGCACTCCGGTGAGGACAAGGACTTCGCCCTGCCTGACAGCGCCGCCGGTGTGGCTCAGACGCTGCTTCAGTTCCAGTCCTCTCACCGCCCGCAGGACCTCTGGCACTTTGTCAGCCGCGACTACCGCCAGGGGCTGATCTGGCTGCAGCTCACCTCAGGTGACAACCAGCATATGAACGGGGTGATTGCCCATGTGGACCAGTACCTGAGCCAGCACCCGCTGCCCCAGGGCCTGAGCGCCGACTGGGCCGGTAAAGCCTACATCAATGTGATCTGGCAGGACGCCATGGTGACCGGGATGATGGAGAGCCTGCTGAGCGCGTTCGTGGTGATTTTCATCATGATGAGCCTGCTGTTCCGCTCACCGCTTTACGGTCTGATTGCGATGCTGCCGCTGTCGCTGACCATCGCCTTTATCTACGGCCTGGTAGGCTGGCTGGGCAAAGATTACGACATGCCCATCGCGGTGCTCTCCGCCCTGGCGCTGGGCCTCTCCGTGGACTTTGCCATTCACTTCCTGGAGCGCACCCGCGCCATCCATAAGGAGACCGGCAGCGTCCGCCAGACCCTGGCCATGATGTTTGAGGAGCCTGCCCGGGCCATCAGTCGCAACGCCATCGTGATTGCGCTGGGCTTTACCCCGCTGCTGATGGCGCCGCTGGTACCCTACATCACCGTGGGTGTGCTGATGGCCTCCATTATGGCGGTCTCCGCCACGGTAACCCTGCTGCTGTTGCCCGCAGCCCTGAGCCTGTTTTCCCGCTGGACCCTGCCGGAGCCCAAAGCGCCCGAGACGTCCAGCCAACCGACAACCGGAGGTACCCATGCTTAAGTCCACGATGAAGGGACTGGGCACCGCCCTGATGGGCGCGCTCACTCTGTTCAGTGCCACCACTCTGAACGCTCGCGCCGACACCCTCAGCGCCGATCAGATCATCGACAAAGCCAACCTGGCGGCGTTCTACGCCGGTGAAGATGGCCGCAGCCAGGCCCGGATGAAGATCCTGGATGGCCAGGGTCGCGAACAGATCCGCCAGTTCACCATCCTGCGCCGCACCAAGGAGGTTGCCGGGGATCAGCAGATGCTGGTGTTCTTCTCCCGCCCCTCTGATGTTCGCGGCACCGTGTTCCGGGTAGAAAAGAAAGTGGCCAGCGACGATGACCGCTGGCTCTACCTGCCGGGTCTGGACCTGCTGCGCCGCATCAGTGCCGGTGACAAGCGCACCTCCTTTGTAGGCAGCCACTTCTTCTACGAAGACGTGTCCGGCCGTAACCCCCGTGAGGACAACTTCACTCTGGTGGAGGAGACGCCGGAGCAGTACGTGATCGACGGTGTGCCGAAGGCCCCGGGCAGCGTTGAGTTTGCCCGCTACCGGGTCTGGATCGACAAAGCCACCTTCCTGCCGGTGAAAACCGAGTACCAGGATGGTCAGGGCAATGTGTATCGCCGCATCAGCGTAGCCAAGGTGGAGACCATCGGTGGTCACCCCACCGTCACCCGCTCCATGGTGGAAGACCTCCGTGGCGGCGGCAGCACCCTGATGGAGTTCCGCGGTGTGGAGTACGACATCGGCCTGCCGGAGTCAATCTTCAGTGAGCGCAGCATGCGCACACCGCCCACCCAGTACCTGCGCTGATTTGGAGGATCCATGAGTCGTATTGCGCTGTCCCTGCTCACCCTGACTCTGCTGCCCGGCGCCTGGGCCGCTGAGGACCCCTGGGGCGATGACTGGGGGGATGACTGGAGCGAGGAGACCGTCTCCCCCTGGCAGCCCGTCAGTGGCTTTATCGAGGGTGCGGCGGGTGCCCGCCTGCAGTCTGATGGCGCAGGCCTGCCCCGCCAGACGCTGGGGGAAGCCCGTGCCCGGGTGGAAACCGGTTACCGTAGCGAACAGTTGAGCGGCGACCTTCGGGCTGACCTGCGCTACGACGATGTGGTGGAGGGGTGGGAACTGGATGTCCGCGAGCTCTCCGTCAGCTTTGCGCTGGGGAACCATGTCGATATGAAGGTGGGCCGTCAGGTGCTGACCTGGGGCACCGGCGACTTCCTGTTCCTTAACGACCTGTTTCCCAAGGATTGGCAGGCGTTCTTTACCGGACTGGATGATGAGTATCTCAAAGCGCCGGTGAACGCGGTCAAAGCCAGTTACTTCAGCCAGTACGCCAACCTGGATCTGGCCTGGATCCCACGATTCGAGAGCGACAACTACCTTAATGGAGAGAGGCTGAGTTTTTATAACCCGGTTGTGGGCGCGCCGGTGGCCCCCGGGTTTGAAGCGGATGAGCCCAGCGACGATTCCCTCGCCGCCCGACTCTTCGGCCAGCGAGGCAGCGTGGAGTGGGCGCTCTACGGCTACTGGGGTTATACCGGTACGCCGGAAGCGATGGACTCTCAGGGCCAACCCAGCTTCTCCCGCCTGAACGCCTATGGCGCCAGCATGATGCTGCCGCTGGGCCCGGGCCTGTTCAACCTGGAGGGGGTGTACCAGGATATCCAGCCGCAACAGGGCGGCACGCCGGGGCAGCCCGCGGACAAGATGATGCTGCTGGCTGGCTACCAGATGGAACTGGTCACCAACCTGACTTTGGGGCTGCAATACCAGCTGGAACACCTGCTGGATTACAGCGCTTACCGGGCGGCACAGCCGCTGCCGGAATATGCCATGGAGCAGAACCGTCATCTGATGACGGTACGGCTGGATTACCGGGCGATGCAGGAGAAGCTGACCCTTTCCCTGTTCAGCTTCTACAGCCCGTCGGACCAGGATTACTACTTGCGTCCCCAGGCCAGCTACCGGATGGATGACAACTGGAGTTTTGCGGCTGGCTTCAACCTGTTGGGAGGCCAGGAGGATCACACCTTCTTTGGCCGCCTGAGTGACAATACTAATGGCTGGGTGCGGGTGCGCTACAGCTACTGAACGAGAAAATGGAGGTTTTTATGTCTAACTCAAGCTTCTGCACCACGCCGCGCACCACGGAACGTGCCCTGTTTGCCTTTGCAGGCTTTATGGTGCTGATTTCCGTTGCCCTGACCGTATGGGTTCATCCCGCTTTTGTGTGGCTGACCGTATTCGTCGGCGCCAATTTGTTCCAAAATGCCTTTACTGGCTTTTGCCCCGCCACCATGGTGATGCGCAAGCTGGGAATGAAGTCGGAAAGTGAATCCGTGACCCAGAAGTAAGGAACAGAGTGATGAAAAAGTGGTTGGCTGGCCTCGTGTTGGCTATCGGTGTACAGGGCGCTGTCATGGCATCCGAGCGGGCGGAAACCGCCTGGCAATGGGTCGATGAAGGCGCTGTGCTGGTGGATGTACGCACCACGGAGGAGTTCGCTGCCGGACACCTGCCGGGTGCCATCAATATCCCGCTGGACCAACTGCCAAGTCGTCTCGCTGAGCTGGGTGAGCCCGGCGCAGAGACCATCGTGGTCTACTGCCGCAGTGGCAACCGCTCAGGACAGGCACTGGGATGGCTCAACCGCCAGGGCTACGAAAAGGTCCACAATGGCGGTGGCCTGGAGGAGATGCGGCAAAGCCGCCAGTAATCCTCCACCCCAGAAAACAACACCGCCATTATGGCGGTGTTGTTGTTTCTAGTGGCCGTTGCGGGCCTTGGTCATGCGGTCTATCTCCGCCTCAATCTGGTTCTGCACCTTCATCACGGCCGCCTCTCCGGCGTCGATCGCCTCCTCGGCCCGCTGGAACTCCATCGTACCGATGGCGCCGACGTGGGGCAGTACCATCACTTCCGGCGGGTCTCCCATCAGACGGGCCCGCTTATGGCGCTGCTCCAGGATCTCCATCGACTGGTGCATCACCGCCAGCATATTGGGGTGAGGCTGGTTGTGGTTATTGGGCGTTACGCTGTCCACCACCCGGTTGAGCAGTTCCCGCCCGGACACCAACAGGTCCATAAAGCCGTTGCTCGCCTTCTGCCGCTCAACCTGAGCCTCGCTGACCGGCGTGGCCATATTGACCACCTCGGCAACGTGCTGCCGTCCGTCACCATGCAGGTCGACGGCAATCACCAGGTCAGCGCCCAGGGTTCGACAGGGGGAGACCGGCACCGGGTTCACCACCGCGCCGTCCACCAGCCAGCGGTTACCCAGATGCTTGGGCGACATCAGTCCGGGGATGGAGCAGGAAGCGCGCACCACGTCGGACAGTTTGCCCTCATCCAGCCACACCTCCTGACCGGTGTAGAGGTCGGTAGCCACCGCCAGAAAGGGGCGCTTTACCTCACTGATGTCGGAAAGGTCGATCGCCTTACTGGCGGCCTCAAACACCTTCTCCCCCTCAATCAGCCCACCGCGCCGCCAGGAGAGATCCATCAGTCCCATCACATCCCAGGTAGAGAAACTGCGAACCCACTCCTCCAGCTCATCCAGGCGGTCAGCCGCATAGGCCGCACCGACAAAGGCACCGATGGAACAACCCGCCACCACCTCAGGGTGAACGTCCATTTTGGCCAATCCACGCAGCACACCGATGTGGGCCCAACCTTTTGCGGCGCCACTGCCCAGTGCCACCCCGATTTTGAGCTTATGACTCATTCACAGACTCCCGGAAATTTCAGCTGGCTCTATCCTAGCGCTCAGGCACCGAACCACTCCAGCATCTCTTGGTTCTCTCTTCAGTTTTCGTTCACCAGGTCGCTTATTTATTAGCAGTGAAACGCTGGGACACTCCCAACCGACTTCCTGACCCCAGTGCGATATTTGGTCTTTCACCACGCGGGCTCCCGGCCCGCGATTTTTTTTTGTGAAAGGCCCCTCTCGGGCATCCCACTTTGACATCCTGTCGCTCGGCTGTTAGTTTTCGCGCCTTTTGACAACCTTTTCGCTACAGGGATCCCCACCCGATGTTTGAACTTCGCAGTAATCCCCAAGCCAGCATCAAAGCCGACCTGCTCTCCGGCCTGACCGTTGCACTGGCTCTGGTCCCCGAAGCTGTCGCCTTCGCCTTTGTGGCGGGCGTTGAGCCGATGGTCGGTCTCTATGCTGCCTTTATGGTTGGCCTGATCACCGCACTGATTGGTGGTCGCCCGGGCATGATCTCCGGAGCCACCGGCGCTCTCGCTGTGGTAATGGTAGCCCTGGTGGCCCAGCACGGCGTTCAGTACCTGTTTGCCACCGTCGTTCTGATGGGGATACTGCAGATCCTCGCTGGCGCGTTAAAACTGGGGAAATTTATCCGCCTGGTGCCCCATCCGGTGATGCTGGGCTTTGTAAATGGTCTGGCTATCGTGATCTTCCTGGCCCAGCTTGGCCAGTTTAAAGAGGTGGACGACGCAGGCCAGCTGGTATGGATGCAGGGCGGGGCCCTCTTTACCATGCTCGCTCTGGTAGCCCTGACCATGGCGATCATCCACTTCCTGCCTAAACTGACCCGTGCCATCCCCTCCTCCCTCGCCGCCATTCTGGTGGTCACCGGGCTGGTGCACGGTTTGGGCATGGATACCGCCACCGTGGTGGACTTCGTCCGCAGCATGACCGGCAACGCCGAAGCCACCCTGAAAGGCACCCTGCCCACCTTCGCTGTGCCGATGGTACCGCTGAACTGGGAAACCCTGACCATCATCTTCCCCTACGCGCTGGTGCTGGCTGCCATCGGTCTGATTGAGTCCCTGCTGACCCTGACCCTGGTGGACGAACTGACCCAGACCCGTGGCCAGGGCAACCGCGAGTGTGTTGGCCAGGGCGTGGCCAACGTGGCCACCGGCTTCTTTGGCGGCATGGGCGGTTGCGCCATGATTGGCCAGAGCATGATCAACATTAACTCCGGCGGTCGCTCCCGTCTGTCCGGCGCCTCTGCCGCGCTGTTCCTGCTGGGCTTTATCCTGTTCGGCGCCCACCTGATCGAGATGATTCCGGTGGCGGCTCTGGTGGGCGTGATGTTTATGGTGGTACTGGGTACCTTCGAATGGTCCAGCTTCCGCATCATGAGCAAAGTACCCAAGGCGGACGCCCTGGTGATTGTGCTGGTGTCCGGTGTGACCGTGATTACCGACCTGGCCGTGGCCGTAATGGTGGGTGTGATTGTCTCCGCGCTGCGCTTTGCCTGGGACCACGCCACCCATATGACCGCCAAAACCGACATCGACGAGCAGGGCTGGAAGGTGTACCAGCCGCAAGGCCCGCTGTTCTTCGCCTCCGTCACCAGCTTCCTGGACCTGTTTGACGCCAAGAACGACCCCCAGGACGTGGTGGTGGACTTTGGTGACTCCCGCGTGGCCGACCACTCCGCTCTGGAAGCGATCGACACCCTGGCGGAGCGTTACCTGCGTGAGGGCAAAACCCTGCACCTGCGCCACCTGAGCCCGGAGTGCCGCCAGCTGTTGGCCAAAGCCGGTGACCTGGTGGAAGTGAACGTGCTGGAAGACCCCACCTACAAAGTGGCTACCGACGAGCTGGGCTAAGTCCAGACTCGCATCCAACAAAAACGGGACCTTAGGGTCCCGTTTTTTTCTCTCTCAGCCTGATAGTGGAAGGCGGCTATCGCCCCTTGCCCATCGATGGGTTTTACGATGCTTCACCCGTTGCGTTCGTTTGTCGCCCGAATCTCCCTGCTTTCCGTGGGCCACAGGCCCACGCTGTGCGGAGCACTCCCTTTCCCTGCCGTAGCGTGCCGCCTGTGGCCCACGAACCGTAGGTAAAAAAGAGCGTAATTGGCCACTGAGCGGTGGGCTGCTCATAGGGTGGGTTTCCAGTTTAGGCTCGTTCGTTTGTCGCCCGAATCTCCCTGCTTTCCGTGGGCCACGGGCCCACGTTACGCGGAACTTTCCCTCTTCGGCTCAGGACGTTTGTTCTGCCGCAGCGTGCCAATGATAAAGGGCCGTTCGACCGTTCATGCTGGTATCCCCGGTGCCATACTCAATCCATCACGGAATTCACGCTCAAGGACGCTATGCCTGAACATCTTCTGGTCATTACCGTCGTTGCCTGCATCATTTTCATGTTCCTCTTCAGCAACCTCCGACACGATGTCGTGGCCCTGATCGGATTGATGAGCTGTGTGCTATTCGGTTTGGTCCCCGAAACGCAGGTGTTCAACGGCTTTTCCCATCCGGCGGTAATTACGGTCGCGGGCGTGCTTATCATCAGTGCCGGATTGCAGTCCAGTGGCGTACTGAACCTGCTGGCGAATCGACTTTTGCCCAAGCAGGCAGGGCCAATCGTGTCTCTGAGCATTCTGTGCCTGATTGGTGCCTTTATATCGGCTTTTATGAACAACGTAGGGGCAATGGCGTTATTAATGCCGTTGGCGATCTCGGTGGCAAACAAGTCAGATATGGCGCCAGGAAAGCTGCTCATGCCCCTCTCTTTCTGCACCATCCTTGGCGGGATGATCACGCTGATCGGCACGCCACCAAACCTGATTGTCTCCGGGTTCCGTAATGATGTGAATCAGGCGTCCTTCCAACTGTTTGATTTTGCCCCCGTTGGCGGTGCCGTTGCACTGGCAGGTGTGGCCTTTGTTGTCCTGGTGGGGTGGCGGCTTGTCCCTCATCGTGCCGCCAAACTGGGACAGGATTTCGAAAGTGGCAGTTACCTGACGGAGGTTGCCGTCGGTGAAGGCAGCCCCTCCATTGGAAAGTCGTTAACCCAGCTGGAGAAGCTGCTGGAACAGGAAGGAATCGATGGTCAGTTGGTCGCATTGCACCGGGGTAATCTGAAGCTCAGCCCGGCGCTGCCCTGGAGACAGGTGGCACAAGGGGATACGGTATTGCTCGAGTTGGAGCCCCAGGACCTAAGCAATGCCTTGTCTCTGCTTGGAATGACGCTCCCCTCTCCCGAAGCTGATGCTGATACTGATGCCAAAACCATTGAGCCGGACACTGAGGATAATGGTGAGAAGCTTAAGGAGATCACCTATCAGGAATACGTTGTCATGCCCAATTCGCCTCTGCTTGGGCGCTCCGCTTTGGATATCGGCCTGAGCACCCGCTTTGGTCTGACCCTGATGGCCATATCCCGACAGGGACAACACAGTATCCATCGACTGAAAACGACCCCCTTAAAAACCGGAGACCTGCTATTGCTGCAAGGTGATAAAGGGGCACAGAACACCTTCGCCAGTGGCTACCGATGTTTGCCTCTGGCACAACGGGATCTGGCGTTATACGACACCAGCAAAGCCTTACTGGCGATCCTCATTCTGGCTGGTGTGCTGCTGCTCAGTGGCATCGGCTTTATGACTTCTGCCAGTGCGTTTGTTCTTGGCGTGGTGCTGTTCCTTCTGGCTGGCATCATTCCGACGGGGCAGGTCTATAACGCCGTCGATTGGCCGGTCATCGTGCTCCTTGGTGCCATGATGCCCGTTGCCGAAGCGATGTCGAGTACAGGCACCGCCAGTTGGATTGCTCAGATGGGACTTGGCCTTTTTGACGCCGAACAACCTGAGCTGGTCCTGGCCTTGGTGATTGTGCTTACCATGACCTTGTCGGACTTTATGAACAATGCCGCCACCGCAGCCTTGATGTGCCCGATTGCCAGCAGTCTGGCGGCGCAGTTGGGTGTCAGTACCGACACCTTTCTGATGGCGGTGGCCGTTGGGGCCTCCTGCTCCTTCCTTACCCCCATAGGGCATCAAAACAACACCCTGATACTGGGGCCGGGCGGCTTTCGCTTTGGTGACTACTGGCGCTTGGGACTGCCGATGGAACTGCTGGTATTGGCCGTTTCTCTGCCCATGTTGCTTCTCGTTTGGCCGCTGACACCCTGACTTTTTCAGGCGCCAGATACCATAACGCCCGGCTTAAACCGGGCGTTGTCTATGAGTAAGTCAGCACAGCTCAGATGTAATTAAACAGGCTCAGGCCACTGACCTTACCAAAGGTCTGGGAGACGGCACTCATCGCCATCGACTGCTTCTCAAAGTCGGAGATCGCTTTGGCGTAGTCGAGGTCCTCCAGAGTGGACTGGGCAGACGCCGCCACCAACTCCAGGTTTTCGTGCTGCGCCTGATAGGTGTCCAGCGACTTCAGATAGTTGCCGGTTTCCGCCCGAATCACCGACGCGTGGGTCATGGTCTCCCCCATGTCCGCCAGCGCCTGAGCGTACTGAGCCTGAGCGGCGTTACCAATCAAGCCTGCGGGGGTCTCCAGCATACCGATCACGTCATTCAGGGTGCTGAAGATGTCCACTTCAGACTGGCCTGACAGGGTCACGCTGTCGCCAATCTCCGGGTGACCGGACAGCTGCACCTCCATGCCGTTAAAGCTCAGGGGCACGGTGGCATCAAAGGGCTGAGAGGGCAGCAGCGTATTGGGCGGCGTGGCGTCATCCACCACCTGCACATTGACATTTCCTGCCCCGTCATCGACAAACTGGATGCTGAAATCCCCGGCGGTGTGGGCGCCGGGATTCACCACCTCGGCCTTCTCCACAAACCACTCGCCGGTCATGGTGGCGTTGGCGTAATCCGCCCGGTAATCACCGCTGGCATTGGGAACCGACATAAAGATGCGATCCCCCGCTTCGTTCACCGGAATGTTAATCCCATCCGCCACCACCGCCTCACGGCGACCGCTGTCCCCCTGATAGCTGACGTTGCCGTTGGCGTCCTCGATAAAGGGCTTGGTGCTGGTCTGGTAGCCGCCGAACAGGAAGTTGCCGGACTCATCCTGGTTGTTGGCCAGCGCCAGGATCGCCTTGCGGGTCTCCCGAAGATCCTGTGCCAGCGCACCCTTGTTCTCATCGGACAGGGCACCGTCGTTACCCTGAACAATCAGGTCACGGCTGTTCATGATGAGGTTTTCATACTCACCCAACCGCCCCTCCTGCTGGGACAGGCGGTTGTTGGCCAGGTTGATGTTGGCCTTGTACTGGCTGATCTGCTGGTTCTGCTGCTTCAGGTTCTCCAGCACGATGGAGGCCACCGGATCATCCGCCGCCGTGTGGATCTTCTTGCCGGAGGAGAGGTGCTGAAGCGTGCCGTTGGTGTCCGACTGCAGGCGCAGCAGATTGGTGGTGTTCAGGTTATAGAACTGGTTAGTGGCGATGCGCATACGCTCTCCTTATCGAACCGCCGCAAACAGCGTGTCGAAGGTTTCCTTGGCCACGGTCATGATCCGTGCCGACGCCTGGTACGCCTGCTGAAAGCGCATCAGGTTGGCCGCTTCCTCATCCAGGTTGACCCCGGACTCCGACGCCACGCGCTCGGTGGCCTGCATCTTGACGGTCTCCGCCGAGTCCAGTGCCACCTCAGCAGCGCGGGTCTGTCCACCGACGCTGGTGGTGATCCCCTCGTAAACGTCGGTCATGGTGGCGTTACCGCCTCCCATGATCTTGGCGGTGGCCAGCCCGGCCATATTGACCGCATTGCGGTTGTCGCCCGGGCCGAAACTGATGTCGAGGCTGAACTGGTCACCATCGGCCACCGCCGGGTCCAGCGCCAGGGTAAAGCCCAGGGTGCTGATCTGGTTGTTGCTGATGGTGCCGGTGGAAAGGGCGTTGCCCTGACTGTCGGTGACACTGAAAGTGCCTGCGGTCATGTCCACCTGCACCGTCATCAGGGTGCCGTTAGCGGGCAGCGTCGGGTCGGTGCGGTCCACCGCCACCAGACGGGCCTCGCCATTGCCGGAGAGGGTTTCCAGCCCATAACCGGCCGCCGCCAGGCCACGGGGGTTGTCCATCACCACATCGATGCTGGCCGCCGCGCCCGCAGACGGGGTCAGGGTCCACTTGTCGCCCGCCGCCGGGGCACCCGGGCCAAGCCGCACGGAAAAGCCATCAGGGCCAATCAGGCGAGTGGCGTCATTGGGGTCCGCAGTGAGGGTGGTGGTGGCGCCATACTGGTCTGTGACCTGATAGTTGGTGCCATCAAAACTCATGTCGTAGCGACCGCCGGTCAGGGCGCTGGTGTCGTCAATCTCCACCCCCAGTGCCTGGGTGCCGCCGTTGTTGCCATACACCGCCACGCGACCGATGGTCATATTGGGGTCGTTGATGTCGCTGAAGAGGTTCTGACCGACATTGCCGTCCAGATCGAACCCCGACGCCTGGGACTGATTAAAAGCGTCAGCCACGCCAAGGGCCATTACCCCCAGCTTCTGAATCGCACCGGCCAGATCCTGGTCGCGGTAATCCATCAGCGCCTGCATCTCACCGCCCACCGCGCTGGTGCCCAGAATCACGGTCTGGTTGCCGCTGGTGCCGGTCAGGCGGGTTTCGTGAGTAATAGGATCGCCAGAGGTCATCCCCAACTGCATCGGGGTTTCCCCGGCCACCAGCATAATGGAGCCGCCCGCCATGACGCTCTTCACCCCGAAGTCCTGGGGGATCACGTTGACCTGCACGTACTCGGACAGTTCGTTGATCAGACGGTCCTGCTGGTCCAGCAGTTGCAGATCCTGTCCGCCCACCTTCTGCAGTTGCTGATTGATGTCCGCCAGCTCCGAGGTGATGGCATTCACCCGGTCCACCACGCCGTTGAGCTGTTGGTTAACCTGCCGGATCTGCCCTTCCAGCTCCTGCCCCAGCGAGTTGAACGCGGCGGTCAGCTGGCCGGCACTGGTCAGCAGGTTTTCCCGCACACCAAGGTCGGAGGGCATATCCACCAGGTTGTTGACGTTCTCAAACAGGGTATTAAGAGAATTGGGAACCGCCTTGCCAACGATGGAGAACAGCTGGTCCAGCTCCGACATCTTGCCGTAGCGGGTTTCCGCCTGGCTGTGCTGACTGATGGAGAGGGAGAGCTCCCGCTGGGCGTAGTCGTTGTAGATCCGTTTGACGTCCGCCACGTAGGTGCCGGTACCCAGAAAGTAGCCGGCCAGGTAGGTGGATTCGGAGGTACGCTGCTCCGCCACCTGACGGTTGTACCCCTCGGTACCCACGTTGGCGATGTTGTTACTGGTCACCCCCATCTGTTTCTGGGCGGCGAGTACTCCGGAGCGGGCAATGCTCATCAAGTCGGCCATGGGACGTCCTTACTCTGACAACCCGAAGGGGGTGTACTGTTTCATTAAGCCGTTAAACAACTGCATGATCTTATCGGCGTATTGAGGGTCGGTGGCGTAGCCTGCCTTGTGCAGCGCGCGGATATAGCCTTCGCTGTCGCTGGCCTCCAGTGCATCCCGGTAGCGAGGCTGGCGCACAAACTCGACGTAATCGTCGAAGCTGGCTTTCAGGTTCTCATACACCCGGAAATTGGAGCGGCGCATCACCGGCAGTTCAGATTCAAACTCCAGCGCATTGATCGCCGTTTTCTCTCCCTGCCAACGGTTATCGGCCTTGATGTTGAAAAGATTATGGCTACTTTGGCCTTCGCCATCTTTCAACACCTTACGGCCCCAACCGGTCTCCAGCGCCGACTGGGCGATCAGCAGCATGGGGTCCACCCCCAGGCTCTGCGCCGCTTCGCGGGCATGAGGCATCAGGCTGCGAACAAAGTGCTCCGGCCCCTCAAAATTCTGTGGTGTGGGGTTGGCCGCTGCCGCCATTGGCGGATGCGCCGGTTCGGCCTGAACGGGAGCCGGTGCTGATGCCACGCTCGCCACTTCGGCAGAGGCGGACCGCTCCGGGCTGACACTCGGCGTGACCGGCAGGGCGACCGGCCCGAGGCTCTCGCCGCGGTTCAGGGCAGACGCCGGGGTCATCGAGTCATCGCCGCCCAGTTGGGCCACAATCAAATCCGCCAGTCCCAGACTGCCCTGGGCAGAGAGTGACTGCGCCAGCTGGCTGTCGTGCATCTGCTGATAGAACTGGGTGGTGTGGGAGTGGAAGGGGCTGTCACTGTCCTCAAAGGCGGCGTTAGCGTCACGCATGCTCTTGAGCAGCATGTTCATAAAGATCCCTTCGAACTGCAGCGCCACTTCTCTCAAACTGGCGTCCGGATCCTGCTGGGCCTGTTGGCGCAGCTGGTCCAGCCCCGCCAGGTCCATGTAGTGCTGTCCGGATTGCTTGAGACCGTCCATCAGATGATCACCAGTTCGCCGCGCAGGGCGCCCGCCTGAGACAGCGCTTCAAGAATCGCCATCAGATCCGAGGGGGCTGCGCCCACTTCGTTCACCGCCCGCACCAGCTCGTCCAGCGTGGTGCCAGTATCAAACTTGAACATGCGGCTGTCATCCTGAGTCACGCCGATCTGGGATTCCGGCGTCACCACGGTGTTGCCACCGCCAAAAGCGTTGGGCTGGGACACATTGATGTTTTCGCTGATGGTCACCGTCAGGCCACCGTGTGTGATGGCGGTAGGCATCAGGCGCACATCCTTACCCACTACGATGGTGCCGGTACGGCTGTTGACGATCACCTTGGCGGACTCATCCGCCGGTTGCACCCGCAGGTTCTCCAGCGTCGCCAGATAGGAGACCCGCTGAGAGGGATCACGGGGGGCCGAGACCTGAATCGAGGTGGCGTCCAGCGCACGGGCCACGCCCGGGCCCAGCAACCCGTTTACCGCCTCCACCACCCGCTTGGCGGTGGAGAAATCGGGGCGGTGCAGATTGAAGGTCAGGAAGTCACCGTTGGCAAAGGGGGTGGGAACACTGCGCTCAACGGTGGCGCCACCGGGGATACGACCCACGGTCGGGGTGTTCTGCAGCACCTTGGAACCGTCCAGCCCCTCAGCGGAGAAGCCGGAGACCACCAGACTGCCCTGAGCCAGGGCGTACACCTTGCCATCGGCCCCCTTCAGGAAGGTTTGCAGCAGGGTGCCGCCGCGCAGGCTCTTGGCGCTGCCCACGGAGGACACAGTGATATCGATGCTCTGGCCCGGTTTCACAAACGGCGGCAGTTCGGCGTGTACTGCCACCGCCGCCACGTTTTTCAGTTTGGGGCGGGCATTGGCTGGCAGATTAATGCCGAAGTTGGAGAGCATGGTGGTAAAACTCTGCTCGGTGTAGCGGCTCTGCTCACCGGTGCCCGGCAAGCCCACCACCAGACCGTAGCCCACCAGTTGGTTAGAGCGGACGCCCTGCACATCAGAGATGTCTTTCAGTCGCATCGCCTGCGCCGACAGGGGTAACAGCAGCAACAGGGCGGTCAGTATGGCGCGCATCATTCCGCCTCCCATCAGAACGGCCACAGCGGGCCGGAGAAGAACTTGGAGAGCCAGCCGGACTTCTGGGAGTCGGCAAAGGTACCGGTACCGGAGTACTGGATGCGGGCGTTGGCCACCCGGGTGCTCTCAATGGTGTTGTCCGGGCTGATGTCGCGGGGACGGACGATGCCGGTGATGCGGATAAACTCGTCACCGTCATTGATGGTGACCCACTTCTCGCCGCGGATCACCAGGTTACCGTTGGCCAGCACCTGCAACACGTTCACCGAGATGGAACCCGCCAGACTGTTGGACTGGTTGGCGTCGGACTCCCGGCTCATGTCGAACTTCTCTTTGTATGAGAGATCGATGGTCTGGCCGTTAACGGTGATCGGGCCGCCACCTGCGCTGATGGGGTCCAACTGCATCTTGTTGTCTTTGCTGATCTCGTTGGAGGCGGACTTCTTCGCTTTAGTCTGCTCCGTCAGCATCACGGTGATCACATCACCCACTTTCAGCGCTTTGATGTCGGAGTAGAGTTCGTTGGCGTAGCCGTCGTTGAAGATGGACCCGGTGGTCACCACCTGGCTGGGCGGCAGATCCGGATAAACCGGCGCATAGTAGGGGTCGTCCGGAATGGGCGAATTGGGGTGAACACAACCTGCCAGCGCAAGCAGTGCCGCCAAACCCAATGCAGTACGAATCACAGTGCGGGCCATCTTACGCCTCCCCTTAGAGCTGCTGGTTCAGGTTGGCCAGCATCTGGTCCACGGTAGAGATCACCTTGGAGTTCATCTCGTAGATGCGCTGACTTTCAATCATGTTCACCAGCTCTTCGGTGACGTTCACGTTAGAGGTTTCCAGCGCGCCCTGACGCAGGGTGCCAAGACCATCCAAACCCGGTACCCCCTGGATCGGCGCGCCGCTGGCACCGGTTTCCAGGAACATGTTCTGGCCGATCGGCTCCAGACCAGTGGGGTTCACGAAGTTGGCCACTTCGATCTGACCGATCACCTGGTTTTCCGCCGCACCGGGCACCCGCACGGAGACTTCACCCTCACCGGATACGGTGATGCTCTGGGCGTCTTCCGGCACCTGAATGCCGGGGTTCAGCAGGAAGCCCGCACCCGGAGTCACCAACTGGCCCTCATCGTCCAGAGCGAACTGGCCGTTGCGGGTGTAAGCGATATTGCCGTCCGGCAGCTGAATCTCGAAAAAACCCGGGCCTTCAATCATCAGGTCGAGGCTGTTGTCGGTGGTCAGCATATTGCCCTGGCTGAAGATGCGCTGGGTGGCCGCCACCTTGGTGCCCGCCCCCAGGGTCAGGCCCGCAGGCAGTTCGGTGTTCTGGGAGCTGATGCCGCCCGCCTGGTTGATGGTTTGGTAGAGCAGGTCTTCAAAGATCGCCCGGCTCTTCTTGTAACCGACGGTGCTGGCGTTGGCCAGGTTGTTGGAGATGGTGGCGATGTCGGTCTGCTGGGCGTCGAGCCCGGTCTTACTGATCCATAATGCCGGTTGCATGGTGTTTCTCCTTCAGGCTCAGCGCATCAACTGCGACTGGGCGCGATCATTCTCTTCGGCGGTCTTCATCAGCTTGAGCTGCATATCAAACTGACGCTGGGCTTCAATCATGCCCACCAGTTCGTTGACCGGATTGACGTTACTGCCCTCCACCGCGCCGGTCACCAGACTGACCTCAACCGCGTTCTGGTAGGGCTGACCATCCAGGCGGCGGAACAGGCCGTCTTCGCCTTTGGTCAGGGAATTCAGGGGGGGATTGACCAGCCGCAGTTGGCCCACCTCCTCCATGGCGTTGGCCGGTGCACCCTGTGGGCGAACCGTCACCATGCCGTCCTGGGCCACCTCCACCTTTTCAATCGGCAGAGGCAGAAAGATGGGGCCAGCGTTGCCCATTACCGGCTGACCCTGGCCGTTCATCAGCATGCCCGCTTCATCAAAACGCAGACTGCCGGAGCGGGTCAGCGCTTCGTTGCCGCTGTCATCCTGAACCACGAACCAGCCCTGGTCCTTGATGGCAACGTCCAGAGAACGGCCGGTGGTTTTGATGGCGCCGGGATCGAAATCGGTGGCGGGACGCTCGGTCATGGCAAAGACGCGGGTCGGCAACCCTTCGCCAAACGCCTGCATGGCGCGGGCCTGACTCATGTCCGCCTTGAAGCCATCGGTTTTGGCGTTGGCCAGATTGTTGGCGTGGCTGGCCAGCTGGTGCAGGTTCTGCTTGGCGCCGCTGGCAGCGATATAGAGGTAGTTGTCCACCGTCGTTCCCTGGGTCAAATTCCTGAAACTCTGGGCAATTCATAGCAACTATCGTGCCAGTGAATTTTGACGCCGTGCGGCAGGCGTTAAAGCCCGGTAAACCGAGGGGTGGAGCAAAGAGGGTCAATTCAGGAGGGGAAACGACTTGCCGCCCCCGGATGGAGGCGGCAAGAGAGAGGCAAGGGCCGGATCAGCGGATCTGCAGGATGTTCTGAGACAGCTGGTTGGACACATCCAGAGCACGGGAGTTGGCCTGGAAGTTACGCTGGGCGCTGATCAGATCCACCAGCTCGGTGGTCAGGTCCACGTTGGACTGCTCCAGTGCGGCGGAGCGGATGCTGCCGAACGCGCCCACATTGGGCTCGCCCACCAGCGGCTCACCACTGTCATTGCTCTGCTTCCAGGAGGTGTTGCCGATCTGGGTCAGACCCTGCTCATTGGCAAAACGGGCCAGAGCCACTTTGCCCAGCGCCTGCTGAGTGCCGTTGGAGTAGGTGGCGTTGATCAGACCTTCAGCGGTCACTTCCACGTTGGTCAGACGACCCACGGTGGCGCCATCCTGGCTCAGTTCGGTCACCTCAAACGGGGCGGCGTACTGAGTCGGGTTGTTGAACTTCAGGGTCATACGCTGAGTGCCGTCGGCACCGGGGCCGATGATGCCCGCACCGTCACCCGGTACACCGGAAGAGGGATCATCCAGGCCCAGTGCCTGAGTCTGAATCACGGCGGGATCAGAACCGATGTAACCGCCGACATCGTCAAAGCTCATCACGAAGCCGGTCTGGCCGCTGGCGGCAACCGCGTTGTTGGTGACGTCAGCAACGCCATCACCGTTGGTGTCCTGGCCCCACTGACCAGACGTTGCGGCACCACCGGCCACATCCCAGATGTCCACCGGCTGGTTGTCCACGGTGGTGAACACCACCCACTGGTTGTTGTTGTTCAGCGAGCCGCCATTGGGCTTGATGAAGTAGCTGGTCTGGATATGAGGCTCACCCAGAGAGTCATAGATGGTCACCGAGGTGGCAGTGTTATAGGTGGTCGGATCCGCCGGGTTAAAGAGGGCCGGGTCCATCTCCACGTCGTTGGCCGGCAGGTTCATCGACATGGTGATTTCACTGGTGGCGTTGGGCTGACCCGCGGTCTGGGGGATCTGCACCGGCTTGGTGGTGGAGAGAGACACCGACTGAACGGAACCGTCCGCGTTCACCGGCAGCGCCATCAGGTAGTTGCCCTGGCTGTCGACCACAAAGTTGCTGTCGTTCAGCTTAAATGCACCGGCACGGGTGTAGGAGAAATCCTGGCTGCCAAACTCGGAGTTGGTGACGAAGAAGCCGTTGCCGTTGATCGCCAGGTCCAACGCGTTGTTGGTAAAGGCGAGCGCGCCCTGGTGGAACTGCTGGGCGATCTGCGCGGTGGCCACACCGGCACCCACGTTGGTCTTGCTGTTGGTGAACAGCGAGTTGTTGTACACGTCCGCAAACTCGGCACGGGACTCTTTAAAGCCGATGGTGTTTACGTTGGCGATGTTGTTGGACGTGGTGTTCAGGTCCTTCTGGGCGGCGTTCAGACCGCTGAGGGAGATATTGAATGACATGAGTTAGCTTCCTTTATCCTTCCGCAACGGCCAAGACGTCACCCAGGCTGATCCCGCCCAGGCCACGAAGATTCAATACGGTGTCATAGTCGGCGCCACCCAATGTGACGCTGTTAACGTGCGCGTAGGTGGAGACCGGCAGCTCCTGATTGCTGCCATCGGCCACACCCTGTGCGCTAAAGCTGTAAGTGCCGGGAGGCAAAGGTTTGCCTTCGGCATCGGTGCCGTCCCAGACGAAATCCACATTGCCGCCGGCGCCCGCATCCACGCTGATGGTGCGAACCACCTGACCGGTGCTGTCCTCAACCCGAACCATCAGGTTCTGAGTGCCACTCGGCGCGCTGACCACACCGGAAACCGGGGTGGCGGCGTCGCTCAGGTAGCCCATGTTGGAGGGGATGAGCACCTTCTGCCCCACCAGACCGGACGCCTGCAGCGCCTGGTTGGAGGTCATCACGGTGTTGAGGCTCTTAATCTCGTCGTTGAGGTTGTTGATCCCATCCACGGTGGCAAAGGAGGACATCTGGGAGATCATCTGATCGTTGTCCACCGGCTTCATGGGGTCCTGCATCGACAGCTGCTGAGACAGCAGGGAAAAGAAGTCTTCCTGAGTCAGCGCCTGGTTGGCGTTGGACTCCGGTACCGGCGACTCCTGCTGCCAGCGCATGGCGTCAAGGTAGTTGTTGTTAATGGTACTCACGGACAATTACTCCCGATTAGCCTTTGCCCAGACGCAGGGTCTGCTGGGCCATCTCTTTGGCAGCACTGGCTACCTGCACGTTGGCCTGGTAGCTGCGCGAGGCGGAGATCATGTTGGCCATCTCCTCCACCACGTTGACGTTGGGTTTGTAGATGTAGCCCTCCTGGTCCGCCAGCGGATGGTTGGGGCTGAACTGGCGCACCAGCGGCTTGTCGCTTTCGACAATGCCCGCCACCTGCACCGGCACACTCTGGCTCTGGTAGCCGGAGGCCTGCTGCAGAGCCGCTTCAAACACCGGCTGACGTGCGCGATAGGTCTCACCCGCGCTGGAGCTGACGCTGTTGGCGTTGGCGATGTTGGACGCGGTGGTATTGAGGCGTACCGACTGGGCACTCATGCCGGAACCGGCGGTATCAAAGATCTTGAACAGGCTCATGCTCAGTCTCCTCGCAGCGCTTTCTTAAGGCCGCTGAACTTGCCATCCAGGAAGCCCAGGCTCATCTGGTACTCCAGGGTGTTCTGCATAAAGAGGTTGCGCTCGGTTTGCAGATCAACGGTATTGCCATCGCCGGTATCCGGGTGCAGCGGCGACCGGAACTTCAGGCCCGGCTGCGGATCGATGCTGGCATCAAAGTGTTTTTCGTGGCTCCGGGAGAGGGCAAACGCTTGCCGGCTCTTTGCCCCCGCCAGCGCCTGCTCGAAGTCGAGGTCCTGCGCCTTGTAGTTGGGGGTGTCAGCATTGGCGATATTGCTGGAGAGCACTTCCGCACGCTCCGCCCGCACACCGAGGGTGTGCTGGTGAATGCCTAATGCCTTGTCAAAAGAGATGGCCATACTTTGCCTCCTGGATCCGTATGGCCAATAAAAAGCAAAAGGCGTGCCATTCGACACGCCTTAGGATTGATCGTCGCTCGCCTTATCGCTTGCGATAGAGGATACCCGCGGGATAGCGGCACATTTCGAAGTCATCGCTCAGGTTAGCGATGGACTCGGATGCCCCCAGGAACAGGTACCCCCCCGGGTTCAGAGCGGCAGCGAATTGCCGCAGAATTTTCTGTTTGTTCTCCGGAGAGAAGTAGATGAGGACATTGCGGCAGAAGATGATGTCGAAGCGCCCCAACAGCAGGTAGCTGTCCAACAGGTTGTGCTGACGGAAGCTGATGCCCTGACGGATCTCCGGCTTCACCTTCATCCGGCCCTCGCCCAGGCAATCAAAGAACTGCTGCTTACGGACGTCGCTCAGGCCCCGCCCCATCGCCAGCGCGTCGTATTCGCCGCTCTGGGCCTGCTCCAGCACCTTAGTGGACAGGTCGGTCGCCAGGATCTCCCCGCCCTGCATCAGGCGGCCAGGGTTCTTGCGGCGATACTCCTGCAGACTCATCGCCAGGGAGTAAGGCTCCTGCCCGGTGGAACAGGCGGCGGACCAGATCCGCACCCGGCCATTGCCCTGGCTCATCTCCGGCAACACCTCGTTTTGCAGCAGCTCGAACGGGTAACCATCCCGGAACCAGAAGGTTTCGTTAGTGGTCATCGCCTCGATCACCCGGGTTTTCAGGGCGGAGCCTTCCGGACGCATCACCTCACGGACCAGGTCCGTCATGGTGGCATGGTGTGATGCCATCAGCGGGCCCAGTCGGCTGCGAACCAGGTATTGCTTGTTTTCGCCCAGAACGATCCCGCACTGACGCTGCAGAAAGTCAGCGAAAGCCTGATAGTCTTGGATTGCCAGAGACTTCGTTGGCAATGTTATTCCCCTTGTTTGGTAACGAGGTAGTTGTTGACGGTACGAGCCAGTTCATCAGGATTGAACTTGGCAATGAATTCGTTGGCCCCCACCTTCTGCACCATCGCCTGGTTAAAGACCCCGGACAGCGAGGTGTGCAGAATCACGCTCAGGGAGCGGAGTTTGGGGTGGGCGCGGATCTCGGCGGTCAGGGTATAACCGTCCATCTCCGGCATCTCAATATCGGACACCACCAGGCTCATCTTCTCGGAGATGTCCTGGCAATCCTCCGCCAGCTCTTTGAGCTTGTTCAGCGCTTCCAGCCCGTCCTTCACCACGATAAGGTCCAGCCCCATCGGCTCCAGTGCACGCTGAACCTGTTTGCGGGCCACAGAGGAGTCATCCGCAACCAGCACCGTTTTACGGGTGGTTTGGGTGGGTGCCAGCTCAGCCACCACCTCTTTGCTCACCTCGGCACGGGCCGGAGAGATCTCATCCAGCACCTTTTCCACGTCGAGGATCTCCACCAGTTGCTGATCCAGCTCGGTCACGGCAGTCAGGTAGTTGCTGCGACCACTGCCCTTCGGCGGTGGCAACACCCCTTCCCAGTTCAGGTTGACGATGCGCTCAACACCGCTGACCAGGAAGCCCTGTACGGAACGGTTGTACTCGGTGATGATGACGAACGCGGTATCCAGGTTTTGGGTAGCAGGGCCACCGATGGCCGCCGAGAGATCAATAACGGAAATGGTTTGCCCGCGAATGTGGGCAACGCCCCGGATGAGGCCACTTTGATGGGGAAGCGCGGTCAGCTTGGGGCACTGCAGCACCTCGCGAACCTTGAACACATTGATGCCGTAGCGCTGGCGTCCTTGGAGGCGGAACAGCAACAACTCGAGGCGGTTTTGACCCACCAGCTGAGTACGCTGGTTCACCGAATCCAAAATACTGGCCATAAGGGAACGTCCTTATCAAAACTTTTCGAAAACCGGGGCATAGCTGCCGCTATTGGGTTATATCGGCCGATTGTCGTTATAATGCAGCGGCGTTGTATCAATTTCCGAAACCCGGTTCAACCGAGCCCGTCAGAAACTGGTAAAACACTCCCTAAAAACGGGTTCGATTATAAGAGTAATGGATCGGCGAATGCGAACTTTCTCAACCGCTTACTCCCGGGTATTTTGCCTGGTGACAGGACTGCTGTCCGCCACCCTGGCAAACGCCAGTGGCACCTCGCTGGAGGCGATTCGCGCCACGGCGGCAGACTACGTTCAGGCCCACATCACGGTGCCGGACGGTGCCCGGGTCACGGTCGAGGCCAATGAACTGGACAACCGGCTTAAGTATCCTGATTGTAAGCAGCCATTGTTGGCGAGTGCGCCGGGGAATAACGGCTTTGGCCGCTACGTCACCGTTAAGGTCAGCTGCGCGGATGATCAGGGCTGGTCCCTCTATGTGCCGGTGCAGACCCGCTTCGAGTACCCGGTGGTGGTGGCCACCGCCACCCTGAACGCGGACGCGGTGCTGGAACCGCAGCATCTGCGGCTGGAGTACCGGGACGCCAACACCCTGCGCGGCAATACCGTTACCGACCCCAACCAACTGGTGGGCGCCCGTTTGATCCGCCGCATTGGCAGCGGTCAGCCCATCGGCAATAACAACATCTGTCTGGTGTGCAGCGGCGACCTGGTGACCATCTTCGCCCGCACCGGCGGCATCGAAATTAAGACCGGCGGGGAAGCGCGGGGCAGCGGCGCACTGGGTGACACCATCCGGGTGCAAAACAGCCGCTCAAAACGTATCATCGATGCCAGAGTGGTCGGCGTCGGCGAAGTCGAAGTCCGGATGTAAAAAACACTAAAGCTTTGCGCGAACCGGGCGATAACCGGGGTGAGCGAAGACACATTATTTAACGGAGCCAAACCATTATGGCGATCGATCTCAGCAAATTGACCACCGGTGCCAGCCACACTCTGCCGAGCCAGAGCAAGGCGAAACCGGCCGTCAACAGCGACAGCAGCCCGGCCCCTGCCCGCCCGGCAGGCGACGCCGTAGTGCTGACTGAGCAAGCCCAGCAGTTGGCCCGGGCGGAAAGCAACCTGGCCAATGCCACCGGCATCGACCAGGGCAAAGTGGACGCCATCAAGCAAGCGATTGCCGAAGGCCGCTACCATGTTGACCCCGAGCGTCTGGCTCAGAACATCACCAAGTTCGAGAACGAACTGAACGGGCTGATGGATGAGTGAGACCTCCCTCTCTGAACTGCTTTCCCAACAGCTGATCCGCCTGGATCAGCTGTTGGCGCTTCTGGCCCGGGAAACCGAGGCCCTGGTGCAGCGCGACGTAGACCAGATTGAAGCCCTGCTGAAAGAGAAGCTCACCCTGCTGGAAAACATCGGACAGGCCGATACGGTACTGAGCCGCCATCCGCAGATTGAGCAGGTGAAAACCGACCCGGCCCTGGCTGATACCCTGAAGCAGGCCCAGGCCCGTCTGGCAGAGTGCCAGAGCCGCAACGAACACAACCAGGCTCAGGCGGAGCTGGTCAGCGCCAGTCTGACCCGACTGCAGCAACTGATGCAGCGCACCCGCCACGCCAGCGCCATGACCTACACCGGCGAAGGGCAAACCCACGTCGGCCAGCGCCTCGGCAAAAGCATTCAGGTATAGCGGTAACCCACCGCTCTCAAAACGCCCGGCCTTGCCGGGCTTTTTTGTGCCGTGCACTCGTAGCGTGGGCTTTGAGCCCACGGTTAGGTGCTCCGAATTTGCCACGGCCCGTGGGCTGTAAGCCCACGCTACCCTATTGTTCGCGACATCACCCTACTTGCCCATGGTGCCCCGAATCCGCCACGGCCCGTGGGCTGTAAGCCCACGCTACCCTATTGTTCGCGACATCACCCTGCTTGCCCATGGTGCTCCGAATCCGCCACGGCCCGTGGGCTGCAAGCCCACGCTACTCTGCGATAGGCACAAAAAAACCGGCACACTGGCCGGTTTCCTGTTCAAGACGCATCGCTCAGTAATAGCTGACGGAGCGCACCCGCTGACGGGGCTGTTGCTGGTACAGCTCCCACACCACCTTGTAGTCCAGCTCCAGCTCGGTGACATAACTGTCCCCCACCGGATAACTGCGCACCACACGGGCACCGCGGATCACCCCATCCACTTGCGCCCGGAACTCATCCCGGCGCAGCACCATCTCATCCATCTCACTGACGCCCTGAATGCGCTGGCCGTACACCTGCTCCGCCAGCTCGCGGTAAGCGTCCAGTTTGGCGGCCCGCATCGCCCGGCGCATCTTCTCCTGCTCGTTGTCACCCAACTGGGCAGAGAGCGGCGCAATGCCGGTGGCGGTCAATACCGGAAAGGATTCCGGCGCCACGGTTTCATACTCGACGTAGCGGTCGTAACCGGCGCATCCGGACAGCGCCGTCAGCAGCAGCGCACACGGCAAGATTCTCATCGCTCCTCCAGCTCCACCACGCTACCCCGGCCGGGGGCTTCATGACGGTACAAGCCGCCCTGCTCCAGGCTCACCTGGCGGGACGGACCAAAATATTGCGGCAACTGCGCCCAGGGCACCGTCGTTTGCGACGTCGACAAAATGCGGCGGTTGGCTACCGAGATGATGCGGCTGTTGACCAACACCGATTCCCGGTTGGTGGCGATGGTGGCCACCACCACCTGCTCCACCGGCAACTGACCCGCCAGCTTCTCAAAATCCCGACTCAGCAGCAGGTTGCCCTGCTCCGTCACCCGCACCGTATCGCTGCCGTTCAGATCCACCAGATTCAGCCCCTGCTGATGCAGTGCCGAGGTCAGCGCCTCACCCAGTTGGCGGGCAAACTGACTGCTCTGGTCAAACTCCTCCAGCATCACCGGGGTGGTGACCGCCGTCAGCTGCGTGGTATCCAGGTTGTCATGATGACGCACCAGATCCCGCGCGATGGCATCCGCCAGCAGGTTCAGCGCCCCTTGCGGCGGCAACACCTTGCCGTCTTCGCTGGCGACGTACCCATCCGGGGCCTCTGGTGGTGTGGCACACCCCACCAGACCCAACAGCAGCGCAGCGGGCAAAACTCGCGCCATCACTCGCATTGAACCATCTCCTGTCACTCGCATACCTTGGTATCGACCCGGCCCCCGTAAGCTTTAGGCACAAGCTTTGCTTATAATCGGGCCAACCTCAACGCCCAGGTCACAATTGCCACATGAACCGGTTTTGTCTCGCTTTTCTCTCACTGTTGCTTCTCAGTCCCGCCGCTCTGGCCGGCTACCTGGAGCTCAGTGGTCAGGCCCAGATCATCAACGATGACATCGAAGATGCCCGCCAGCGGGCGATCGACCGGGCCCTTAGTCAGGCGGTGATGAACTCCGGCGCCCAGCTGGATTACCAGCAGCGCAGCCGCAACGGTGTCTTGGTGGACGAACAGCTGCGAATGGAGAGTCAGGCGACCATCGCCTCCATGGAGATCCTCTCCGAGCGACGCAGCGGCAATCAGTACCACGTCGCCCTGCGGGTCAATATGGTGAACGACGCCTTGGGCGAGTGCCGTGGCCCGGCAGGCCGGGTGGCGATCAGCATCCCCCGGGCACAGGTGCGCTATCGGGAGCAACTGGTGCCCGGTGGTCTGTATGAACTGGACGGCGCTTTCAGTCGCTTTATCAGCAACACCCTGAACGGCGAGGGGCGCTACGCCTTCGGCAACGCCCGGGAAGATCTGCGCATCGACCTGAACAGCCATGACCGCCAGTGGGTGCGCTCTCTGGGCGAGCAGGACAACAGCCAGTATGTGCTGGCGCTGACCTTTGATGACCTGAGCGTGGTGCGACCCGACCGGGTGCTGGGATACTGGGAGCGCGACGCCACCCGCAATCTGGCGCTGGAAGCGGTGCTGTATGACGCCTTCACCAGTGAACGGGTATGGAGCGAGCGTTACCGCAGTCAGGGAGGCTGGCCCTACGAGCGCCAGGAGATGGCAGACACCGCCACCGAGCGATTCTGGGACAGCGACTTTGGACAGGAGCTGCGTCGGATTGGCAATGAGGTGGTGCAGGACCTGAACCACACCCTCGCCTGCCAACCGCTGAAAGGGCGCATCCTCGAACTGAACGGCAACCGCGCCATCGTCAGCCTGGGACTGCGTCACGGCTTACGACCCGGAGACAAACTACAGATTGTCCAGCAGCAGGACGCCTGGGCACAACCCAGCCAATTGGTGCTGACTCTGGAGCAGGTTGAACCGGAGCGGGCCCGCGCCCGTCTTGACGGCCCCACCGCCCTGATGGGCGTACAAGTGGGCGACTGGGTGCAGCGCGCCCCACGTCAGTCGAAACTTTAGGCAATTGATTTGCGGGCCTTTTCAATCCACAGCCCTACTGGCTAGAATGGGCCTGCCTACCTCCTCCCCATAGCTCAACAGGATAGAGCAGCCGCCTCCTAAGCGGCCGATAGAGGTTCGAGTCCTCTTGGGGAGGCCAAAATCCCTCTTTTTACAATATCTTTCAGACACTTAAAATTTAACAAATTTTTTGTGCCGCGCATGTGCCGACCAAAAACCAAAGTTTTTTTGTGCTCTTTCCGGCCCAAATCCTCGGCCAAACCTCCCTTTTCGACACTTTGCGATTTCTCACGATCCACTGCAAAATGAATCCATGCACCTAGGGATATTTGCATTAAAAAGGACTTGAGCAAATGTCGAAGAGCACACCATCACGCGATGAACTGATCCAAGCTCTAGAATGCTTCCGTAGCTTAGGGCTTAGCAATACAGACGAGCTCATAGATCACTTCTCACAGGCGTTCGGCTTTGAGGATTTCACCGCGTTGGATGAGGCAGAACCAGAAGATGACTCAGACCGAGCGTCACTGATCGAAGAAGCTGCAAAGCAGGATGGGATCATCGAGCGTGTCGAGGAACTAGAGCTTGCCGTCGCCAAATGCCTTGCTAACCTCCCAGCCGATGTCGCAAACACTGGCGAGCCAATAAGCTCAGAGCAAACAGAAAAGGCTGAGCAACTGCTGTCCCATATCCCGATTGAGTATCAATCAAAGTTGAAAGCCATAGGCGCACTCGAACAACTAGGGGACAGCTAATCAGCGCAGCACCTGCTTGAGCAGCTTTTTGCTAACCTCCTGGTACACCGAAACGGCGAGCTCCAGCAGATATCTAGAGAGATTTTTGCTGAAAACGCCAAATCCCAAACTAAGACTCAACAAGGTAAAACTGGAGGGAAAGCCAAAGCTAAACGAGATGATCCGTTAAAGTCGTTAGCAATCGAGCTCTATCATGCCAGACGCTACGATAGCCCAAGGGATGCAGCTAAACGCATTAGGGCAAAAGTCGTCGAAAAAGCTATTGAGATCGAGAGGCCGATTCCCAACCCGGATGAGTTTTGGGAAACCATATATCGGTGGCTATTGGAATACACAAAAGGAAAGCTCGACGGGTTTCCCCTTAGAAAAATTAAGGAAGACGATGATTCTTAAAGACAAGGATGTCAGCAACAGCTCTAATACCAGCATACAGGCTCAATTCGGCGCTCAACACGAAAAGGATGTCGCCTTCTTCCTTCGCAGAGCTTATGCAGAGAACCCTAACGTGTTCGTTATCAACGACTTCAGATTCGAGCACAGAGGCGATGTCAGCCAGATCGACCACCTGCTTATCTACAAACATGGCTTCATTCTGATTGAATCCAAGAGCATCCATGGCGAAGTCAGAGTCAACCAGAGTGGGGAGTGGTCTCGAAGCTACAAAGGCCACTGGAAGGGGATGCCGTCGCCAGTTCAGCAACTGGAGCTACAGCAACAAGCCCTACGCAAGTTGTTGAACGACCATGCAGGCGAGATATTGCCAAAGAAGCTGTTTGGACTCATGCAACAAAGCTTTGGCGCTCGACGTTATGAAAACATCTGCGCAGTTTCCAGCTCAGCGCTTTTGCACCGAGACACCATGCCAAATAGGATCAGCTCGATGGTGGTTAAGTGTGAGTTCCTGGCGGACAGCCTCAAGGGGATCACCGACATCGGTGCTGTCACTAGCTTCGTGAAGACCCTGCCGGACTTCAGCGAGGAAGAACTTAAAGCCATCTGCGACTTCCTAATGGCGCAGCACCAAACTATGACTTCGTCCGTTGTTACTGAGCCTACTCCACAAGCCCCCAACCCCCTTAAGCTACAAGCTCAGGCAGTTCCGCAAACACTCAATACCACCGAAGCACCCCCTCATTCACAGCCTATCGAAACCGAACCTAAAATCCGTGGCATCGCTTGCAAGAAGTGCGGCGAAACGCAGGCGCTAAGCGGGAATTGGGGGCGCTACGGGTATTACGTGAAGTGTTGCAACTGCGATACAAATACCGCGATGAAACAGCTCTGCCCGGCGTGCAGAAGTTCGAACACCAAAATCTCAAAACGTGGTGTGCGCTACACATCAACCTGCCATGACTGTCAGCACCAAGTGGTGGTATTTCAAGGGAAGGAACCCGTTGCTTAATACCCCCTATCAAAGCCAGATACTTTCGCAATAGATAGCTGCACTTATTCGGACTATGTTGCGACTAAATGGCTCCAGTGTGGCTCAATCGATAGCTTAGTCCCACTTTGGTGCCACATTCCACTGCTCATATAAAGCTTTTGGACTCTTTGTTGGCGTGCCATTGATTGACTTTGATTCGATTGATAGCGTGGACTCTGATTTATCAATAAAGATCACATGCTGCTCCATTTTAATGCAGCACTAATGCCAATTTAGCAGACATGCCTGCTATTGAACTCGGAGTTATTCATGCAGATTGAATGCCCCTCTTGCTCTGCAGACACTCAAGTAGAGTACGCTGAAAATATACGATGTAGTGCGTGTGGCTCATCTTTTGCCGGACATTCATACAAGAAGTTCAACAAGCCTATAATATCTACATCAGCTGCGCTGCTGCTCGGTGCTGTTGGAGCATACAAGGCTGATAAAATGTTCCTTGAGGAACAGAGGTATCCTCTTGAGGTTGAATATGAGCTGATTGATAGTTGTGTGAATTCCTCGAACAGAGCAATGAGCTACAGCCGATATACAGACAAGACCCAGATCTGCATCTGTGCACTAAACCAAACAATGGAAAACATTAGCTACAAGCAGCTAAAGAAAAGTGAGTCAGAGTTTCTGACTCACTTTCGAAACAGTGTCAAAAACTGCAGTTAATCAATTACTTTTGGACGGATTGTTACCTCGACCTGGGCCAGATGGATTGCCAGTTTTGCTTGGGCCATTGGGCGGAGGTGTTGAACCCGACTTGCTTGCAGCAGATTGTGCGCGTGCTGCGAATGAACCTTTCGGGACGACACCACCGTGTGCTTTTGCTGTAGCTGACTGAATCCGAGCAGCAGCGGCTTTTGACATTGATGTTGACATAATAATTTCCTTATTTTGTTAATGAACGTCCCCGCTGGGACATCTATAAGACTACGGATAGGAAAAAGACAAATGGGGACAAAACAGGAATCTCTTAGGCTTTCATTGCAGATAAAGGACCTGATAGCTCGGCTAGGATGGACCCAGAATCAGTTAGCTAGATACCTGTACACGGAATTGAATGACTTGGATGATGAAGACGACATCATCAAGTTCCAAGAGAAGCTAAAGAAAGAGCTTCAGCGGCCAACTACAAAGCCAGAGCGGCTGATAGAATACCTCAGCATAATTGTTAGAAGCTCGGAAGCACAGAAGCTAGATGTAGTGTTCAACAGGTACATACGACAAGATTCAATCGCTTCGGGCCTAAGTGAGGCCATGGCCGATATATCCTCAGGAATCGATAACACCTTAGAGTCAAAAGACACAATGGCCGAATCTTGAACACACCAACGAGCTGGACTAGGTGTTCGAGACCGAGCTTGGCTTTACGCTCACGCCAAGACAGTTCGCGATATGCGCCTACCCGGTGAACGCATGCCTTTACCGGCAAACGCATGCGGCTACTAGATAAACGCAGATACACCATCGCATCGCTCAATTAATGTCGATCCCGAATTCACTACCAATCGGGATGATTGCGATGACTACCCCACTGTTAAGCCCCACCAAAGTCACCGAGTTACTCGGCGTGATCATTGGCACCCTGGTCGTCTGGCGCTGTACAGGCCGATATCCGCTGCCCTTCGTAAAAGTCGGTCGTCGGGTAATGTACCGCCTGAACGACGTCGAAGCCTTCATTGAAGGCCGCATCTTCGAACAAACGGCTTAAGGGGGCGATTCAACTTATGGGTAAAACGACATCAGGCAGGAGGAAAAAGGATGCGGCACCCCAGCCGCATCCCGGCACATGCGTCCACCACCTTGGCTGCTCCCTTCCGGGCCTGACCAGGTCAACGATTTAGCATTGCGAGAGGACCGGAGGTCACACCGATCGACATGTTGCCGTGGAGACCTGAATAGTCCGAATTGTCGCAGCGAGTGTACCACCGTGAAGAGCGACGGGGAAAGTCGCTAACTGGGTCTACGGTTGACGGCTTCCAGCCTCGACGATTACTGAAGACAGGCTCTATGCAAGCCTTTTGAGGTTGTGCACTTACGCCGCGGTCCGGTAGGTGCCCAGCCCTGTTTTGTCGCATTGCTACCATCCTTACTTATACTCAAATTTGTACCGGCTAACCCTGTGGCAGCATTCAGCCCCAACATTTCAAGTACGGACATCAGATGAAGACCATCACGGGTATATTGTTAGTCATGCTCATGCACAGCGCCCTCGTGGACTCTGCTAAAGCCCAAGACCGAAAAGCCGCCTTAGTCCCCCTGCCTTCTGTTGACGATTTCACCAGAGGAGAAAATGGCTGGGCCCTCGGGCTGGGCTTGGGTGTTGAATACGAGGCCGCGTACGAGGGATCGGATGAGTACGACTTCGAAGTCGATCTCGCTGGTGCTGTTCAATGGCGAAGGGGTGACAATATCTTCTACTGGGCCGGTGAAACGCTCGGGTGGCGGGGTCTTCGTTCTGAAATTTGGCTGCTTGACGCCGCTGTGGGCTTCGATGAGGGTCGTGAAGAAAGTGATTCCGATGACGGTCACCTGGATGGCCTAGGTGATGGTGACGAAGGTGTTGAGTTCGTACTGCAAGCGCGTCGTGCATTTGATGTCGATTGGCGTTATTGGCTGGATGGTCGCGTTGTAGCCGGTGAAAATGGGACTCTGGGCCTCTTGGCTGTGGGGCGTCGATTCGGTGACCAGACTGACGGGACAGGCCATGAAATTGCAATCGCAGCGGTATTTCATGACAGCGATTATGCCAATAAGGATTTTGGTATCAATGCAGAGCAGTCGGCGGCATCAGGTCTGGATGAGACCAATCTTGGTGGAGGGTTTCGCTCGATAGGTCTCAACTACCACTACCGCCAGTATATTGCTGAAAAATGGCAAATATTTGGCGAGGTGGTTTACGAGCATTACAGCAGCGACATTCAGGACAGTCCAATCGCACGCAGCAATTATGAGGCCGAAGTCGGCATCGGGTTCATATACGTCTTCTAGGTCGGTCACATTGTAATTATGGGCGTTTTCTTGCCGCTAGGTTAAGCGAGTGCCCGACGCAAAATGGCTCAAAATTCTGTGTGAACATTTAGTAAACCGAGTTAAGAAAATACCCCCCCGTACCCCCTCCCTTCGGTCAGGAGCAACTTAACAAGACACCCACTTTTAATCTGGGTTAATAATCCAGCCTTACTGCAAGCCCTATCAGCTTCTCCTAAGTCGTAGGTAGAGGCTCGTAGTTCAATAGGAAGCATCAAACGCCTTAGACCCACCGTCATCCTCGATTCACTAACCCAGGATAACGGCGGAGGTAGGTCTAGGTGTGAGCGCGGGTCAGTTCAATTCCGGCTCAATCGCTTTGCGGAACCACTCTTCCATCATTCGTCCCATATAGGGGAACGGGTCGTTGCCGATGGGCTCGATGCCAAACAAGAAGCTCATATCGCTGAGCTTTTCCGTGCCCTGTTTGACGACCTGGCCATCCCGCTTCAGTTCGTAGGTAAACGCCATCTTGGGCGGGTAAAGGTCTGACACCACGCGGATGTCGTCTGCGCCCGTGTCGAAGGAGGGTTTGACGTCGCCGGGCAGGTCCACATTGGTGACTTCCAGCTCCAGTTGGTAGGCATCGCCGAGCTTAGGATTGGCCACCTTCCCCAACTCTTCAGTCAGTTCGCTGAACAGGTATTTCTCAAAAGTGGATTGGAGCATCGAGGTGGATTCGATGTCGGCATACTTTGCCGGATCTTTCCAAAGAATGGTCACCTGCCCATCTTTGGTCAGGAAGTTCTGAACCGGTCCTTCGGGCTCTGGCTTCGACGAACAGCCGATAAGAACGGACGCCAGCGCAATACCACACAGCAGAGGTTTAATGCTCATAACCACTCCTTAAGCCTTTAAACGCAAAAAGGAGTGTAGACCAATCCCCTAAGCGCCACTTTGCGCCCGGACTAGCCCGGCTCACTGCGCTAATCCGGCGCTCGTCAATGCCAGGCCGCCCACCCCGCCACAGGCAGTGCACTGCCGACGATACGCAGAATCAGGAGCAGCCATACCGTGCCCTGAGGCCAAATCGGTTCGTTGCAGCGGCAAAGCAAGGCGGACAAGCGCCAGCACCAGAGTTGGCCAGATTCCGAGTTCGTTCGAAAATTCGCCAATATACTGCCCTAACACATTTCCAAATCGCTGATGAGTAAACTTTTTCACCCCTGGTGATGAAGTAGCCATTCGGTATCCCATTTGTAAATAATCCGATTGTTTCACTGTCCACAGCCGTTACAGTGGGTGTGCGCTTCTGACCGAACCCGGTTTGGAACCGCACTCAAAGGGACTTTGGAAGCGCCAGCAGCTGCCCAACAGGCTCTCAATACCACGCTACTCAGGATTTGGTTATTTGGTATGGGCTTTAAGCAAACCTCTCTCAAAGCAAAGATTCTCCTCGCTTTTCTCCTCTCCGGTCTGGTGCTTATCATCGCTTTCAGCGCCCGGCTTCACTTCGGCCTCAAGGACCTGCGACAGACATTGGTGGATCAAACCCAGTCGGCGTCTGAGCAGGAGGTGCTGGCCCGATTGAAGAGCGAGTCCCGCACCCTGAGTGACCAGGTCGGGCTGGTGTTTGGTGGGCTGTTGCGACTGCCGCTGACCCTGGATGCGATGCTCTCCGACAATCTGACCAGCAAGGGTGAGCGACTGAGCCGGGATCAGGTCACCCGTCTGGTGGAAAGCACACTTCGCCAGAATGAGCAGTTAAGCACCATCTACGCCCAGTTCGAGGCCAACGGTTTCGATGGTCTGGACGCCAACTACGCCAGTGGCGAATTCGACCATAGCGTTCCGGGTACCGGCAGCCTGGAGATCTACCTCTTCCGCGAGGACAACGGCGAGGTGGTGCTGGAACAGGTGGAAGATCCTGCAGAAAAATACGACACCACCCTCAACGATTACGGTCAGCGGGAAGCGGAGTGGTATCTCTGCCCTCGCGACACAGGACGCCCCTGCCTGCTGGAGCCCTACAGCTATGAAGTGGTGACCGGCAGCGGTGAATATGAACTGATGACCAGCCTGGTCACCCCGGTGATCGCCGATGGGCGCTTCCGTGGTGTGGTGGGCGTCGATGTCAGCCTGCCGGAGTTGCAGAAGACCGTATCCAAATTGAGTGAGTCGCTCTACGGCGGCCAGAGCCGCATCAGCATCCTGAGTGCTCAGGGACTGCTTGTTGCCTCAACCCATTATGCCGACAAGCTGGCAACCCCGCTGGACAACGCCCGCCCGACCTTTGATGGCAAACTCACCCAGTTGTACCAAACCGCCGAGCCACTCTGGCTGCATGAGGGGGTGTACTACCTGGCTTACCCCATCGCCATCACCGGCATCGACAGTGGCTGGTCAGTTCTGATTGAGCTGCCTGAGGCGGTGGTTCTGGCCACGGCGGAGTCTTTGGCTGCAAAGATTGATGACAGCGTGTTCGATATCACCCTGTCGATGCAGGTCACCGCTCTGGCGTTGATTCTGCTGCTCTCCATCAGCGTGGTGCTGCTGGTTCGCTCTGTGGTTCGTCCCATCAAGCAACTGCAGGGCAACATCGACGACCTGGCCAGCAGCGAGGGGGATCTCACCCACGAAATCCGACTCGACACCCACGCGGAACTGATCGCCCTGGGCCAGGGTATGACCCGCTTTATCGCCAAGTTGCGTACGCTGGTGATTGAGGCCAAGGGAATAGGAGAAGCGGCCCGGGAAAACGCGGTGAAGAGCAGCGAACTGAACAACCAGGCCCGCCAGGCAACGGATAAGCAGCAACATGAGGTTCAAAGTGTTGTTGCCGCCAGTCACCAGATGTCGACAGCCGCGTCCGAGGTGTCCCAACGGGCAGCGGCCGTGGCGGATCATATCCAGTCTGCCAATAGCGAGGTCGCCACCTCTCAGCGTTACCTCTCCGACTCCCTCGGTATGGTGGAGAGTCTGGCGGCTGATATGAATCAGGCCAGCGCGTCGATATCGGAAGTGGTGGAACACACCGGCCACATCAACCGGATCCTGGATGTGATCCGCGCCATTGCGGAACAAACCAACCTGCTGGCCCTGAATGCCGCCATTGAAGCGGCCCGCGCGGGTGAGCAGGGGCGCGGCTTTGCGGTAGTGGCAGATGAGGTGCGCTCTCTGGCCTCCAAGACTCAGGCCAGCACCGAGGAGATCCACACCATGATTGAGGGGCTGACCTCCGTTGTTGATCAAGCGGTCAGCGTGATTCAGAGCGGCAGCGGCAAAGCGGAAAGCGCCCGCACCCATACCCAGAGCAGCCATCAATCCCTGACGGCGGTCTCTGATGGGTTCCAGTCCATCGCCGATCACATCGCTCAGGTGGCCACCGCCGCCGAGGAGCAAAGCGTGGTGACCGACGAGATCAGCGAAAACCTGACCGCCATTGGCGATGCCGCCCGGGCCCTGGCGGAACTGACCGCCCAGAACCACCACTTCAGTGATGAACTGCAAACCCAGATGGATCAGCTCAGCCAGCAATTGAGCACCCTGAAAACCGGCTGACCGGCCCCGACGTCAGCCTGAGCCCCACTCGCGCTGCCTTGGGCGAGTGGGGTCATTTAAGTGACCGGTTCCTGCCAGAACGCCTCTAGCTGGGTGTTGTTAACAGAAAATACACGCACGTTCGCCACTGGTCGGCGCTGTTTCACCTTGAGGGGGATCAGGGGCCGTGCTATCAATACGCCACTTTTTTCTGGCCTGTTGTATCGCAAATGAAAAACCTGATCGCCCTGCTGGCGCTGACCCTGTCGGTGCTGACTCCCGCCCACGCCGCCTCCGTTGCCGGTGTTGACCTCGACGCCAAGATCACCGTTCAGGGTGAAGCTCTGGACTATTACGGCGCCGGGATCCGCTCCAAGTACTTTATGAAGCTCTATGTCGGCTCTCTGTACGCCCAGCAGGCCGGGCTGGACGCCGAAGGCATCCTGAACAGCGACGAACTGACCGCTGTGCGCCTGAACATCCTCTCCGGCATGATCACCTCCGAGCGGATGATCGACACCATCGAAGAGGGCTTCGAGACCTCCACCAATGGCAATGTGGCCCCGCTGCGTGACCGTCTGGACAAGTTTATGGCGGTGTTCGACTCTCCGGTGGAAGTGGGCGACCAGTTCACCATGGTCTCCATCCCCGGTGTTGGCCTGGAAGCTTACAAGAATGGTCAACTGCTGACTTTGGTGGAAGGCGACGATTTCCGTCAGGCGCTGTTTGCCATCTGGCTGGGTAACAAGCCCGCCGATAAGAAGCTGAAAACGGCGATGCTGGGTGAGTAACGCCCCCTGTCCCGGTTAAACCAACGGCGCCTGATGGCGCCGTTTTTGTTTGCCGATGAGCCCTGTAACGTGGGCTTCAGCCCACGGACACATCCATAAACGCTCCCGCAAGCGTCACATCAAAACTTCCAGCCAAAGTTGATGCCGAATCCCACGCGCCCATCGATGTCCTGCTTCTGGTTGGCAAAGCCGTCCGGCTCCCACTTCATTTCGCCTTCGGTGCGGTAGCCAATGGCAGCGGTCAGAGTCCAGTCGTTGGAGGGAAAATAGGAGAGGCGGCCAAAAAACAGAGGCTCCTCAAACTCCACAGCGCCCCGCTCAGCGGTAAACCGATCACTCCGGTAAGCTCCTCCCAGCCCCAGTTCAAAGTGGGGGTTCCAGCGGTAGCTGAGTTCCAGCCCCGCCCGGCCAGCAAAACCCGGATCAAAGGGGTTGTCCAGCTTGAGCTTATCGGTGATCTGCCACTTCACCAGCAGAATCGGGAAGCTCTTGGTCTCCTTCACATCATTCAGGTAGGAGAGCCCAAGCCCCAACTGCAGGTCCTGATTGACCTGATACATCCCTCCCGCCAGCACGCCATAGCTGAAGCCATCGGACAGGCTGGCGTTCTCCGCCGCCGCCCACTGGAAGCGGGGTGACAGGATGATCCGCCACTGCGGATTGAGGAAGTGGATGGCGTTAAAGCCCAGCCCGATGCGGTCACGATGGTCAAAACGCGCCAGCGAGCCGCCAAACAGCGCATTGGCATCAAAGTCGGTGTAACGCCGATTGAGGCTGACACTGGAGGCCACCATCCACTTGGGGCCCAGACGGGTGCCGTACTTGATTTCAGCCCCATAGGCGGCGTCCCCCATCGCCCCGTCGCGGGCCAGATCGGTGTCCGCCATCTGAATGCCGTAGAGATTCAGCTCCCAGGGCGAGCGCTCCATCTGAGGACGAGCCAGGGTGGGTGCACTGGCAACAGCCAGCAGAGTGAGGGAAAGCAGAGGAAACTTCATGCATTCTTCCTTGAATATCTGATGCTTCGATTAAACGAGCCTAACGCCTTCCGGGATCACTCCCGGAACCCATAACCCCGCAGAAAGAGATCCACGGTTTGTGCAATGCGATGACGGCATTCGGCCTCCGTCTCGTCGACAGGCAACCCCAGCGCCCGGCGCATATTGCCAGCCCCCCGTCCCATCAGCAGCAGCTGTTCCGCCGCCAGCATTGGGTCATCCATCTGCAAAATGCCCTTGGCCGCCAGCGTCGCCAGATAGTCACCGACCGCGCCGATCACTTTGGCGGGCCCCGCCTCGTAATAGCGCTGGGACAGGTCCGAGTGGGTTTCCGCCTGACTGACACACAAACGATAGACGTAGATCGCTTCGTCGCTGTTGATCATCTCGGCAAAGCGGAGCATGAACTCCAGCAGAACCTGTCGCGGATTATCGCCGCTCAGGCCAGTGGGCAGCAGGTCATTGGTGGCGCACTTCTGCTCGACGCAATGGGTAAAGAGCTCATCCTTACTGCCAAAGTGCGCGTACACCGTTTGCTTGGACACCCCGGCATGCTGAGCAATCTCATCCATGCTGGTGGTGATGAAGCCCTGATGGACAAACAACTGTCCCGCCGCTTCCATGATCTGCTGGCGCTTTCTCTCACTGCGGGTGCTGAGGGTTTGAGGCATTGTTCACCACGTTAATTAACCGTTCGCTCACATTCAAACTAGACAGTCCAGTTCAGCAAAACTAGACTGGACTGTGCAGTTCAATTATGGACCGATTGTTATCGTTATGGCCAGATATCTTACCGCTTTGATGGTGCTGCTGTTAGCCGGCTGCCAGCCCGCCGAAACCGCCCTCACCATCGAGAAAGCCCCCTACCCCGTGGTCACTCAGCCCCTGGTGACTCAGGATGAGTACCCCATCACCCACCGATTTGTCGGACGCCTGTACTCCTCCACCACCAGTCAGGTGGGGTTCGAGTTGGCGGGCGTGGTGGAGAGCATAGTCGTGGACACCGGCAAGCGGGTGACACAGGGCCAGGTGCTGGCCACCCTGGATGATGCCCTGCTGCAAAGCGAAGCGGCTCAACTGAGCGCCAATCTGGACCAGATTGAGGCCCAGCAATCTCTGGTGGACGCTACGCTGAAGCGACAGCGCACTCTGGAATCCCAGGGCTATCAGTCTCAACAGCAGATTGACGAGTTGCTGAGTCAGAAGAATGAGCTGGCCGCACTGGCACAACAGCTCAGCGCCAGCCTGAATGCCAACACCATCCGTCGTCAGAAAAGTCGGCTTATCGCCCCCTTTGATGGCGTCGTTTCACACCGCCAACTGGCGCCGGGTCAGGTAGTTTCACCGGGACAACCGGTTCTGACCCTGGTGCCGGAAGCGCAGGGAGAAGCCCGCATCGGTGTGCCTGTGCGTTTGCTCTCCCGCCTTAACGCGCAAGACGGCTACACGGTGCTGGTTCAAGGCCAGCCTCAACCTGCCACCCTGGTGGGCCGCAGCGCCGAGGTAAACCCGGTAACCCGCACCGTGGAACTGCGCTTTGCATTGCCGCCACTGGACAATCTGGTGAATGGGGATCTGGTCTACCTCTCGGTGGAGGAGCGCATTCCCCATACCGCTGCCCGGGTGCCGGTTTCCGCCCTGACCAGTGGGTTGCGGGGACGCTGGAACCTGATGATTGCCACCCCCTCTGGCGATAGCTATGTGTTGCAGCGCCGCGATGTCACCATCCTGCACAGCGATGACCAGTACGCTTTCGTCAGCGGAGCGATAGAGAACGATGAGCAAGTGGTGATCACCGGCCTGCAATCTCTGGTTGCCGGGCAGCGGGTGACGCCGAGCGTCGAGGAGTAAACCATGGTTAACGCTCTGGTACGCAATCCGCGCCTGATGCTGCTGATGATTGCGCTGATCCTGGTGGTCGGGCTTGGCGCTCTGAACCAGCTGGCCCGGACGGAAGACCCCCATATCACCAACCGCTTTGCCGCCGTGATCACCGCCTACCCCGGCGCTTCGGCAGAGCGGGTGGAACTGCTGGTAACCGAAGTGCTGGAGTCCCGCCTGCGCCAGTTGGATGAGCTTTCTCTGATCACCTCCAACTCCCGCCCGGGGATATCCGCCATCACCCTGGAGCTGAAGGACAACGTCTTTGAAACCGATCCGGTCTGGTCCCGGGCGCGGGATCTGCTGGCCGACGCGGTGGTGGATCTGCCCGCCGGTGCGGCACGCCCAAATCTGGATGACCAACTGGGCTACGCCTTTACCCGCATCTTTTCCCTGCGCTGGCAGGGCCCCGGCGAACCGGACCTGACGGTACTTGGCCGCTATGGAGAAGCACTGGCCAGCCGACTTCGGGTGCTCGCAGGCACCGACTTCGTTAAGGTGCAGGGCCGCCCTCAGGAGGAGATCCTGGTGCGGGTGGACGACAACCAGATGCAGGCGCTTGGGCTGACCACCGATGCCCTGGCTAGCCTTATCGCCAGCGCGGACGCCAAAGGTTCTGCCGGGACACTGGAAAGTGCCACGGTGCGGGCCCAGGTAGAGGTGGCGGGGGAGCTCGATTCCCTTAACCGCATCCGTCAGATCCCGCTGCGCCTCGGCCAGGATTTGGCGGGGATCCGGGTTGGCGACATCGCCATGGTGGAGCGCAGCCAGCTGGAGCCGGGGGATGACCGTGCCATTGTGCAGGGCGACCCAGCGGTGCTGGTGGCGGTACGGATGCTGCCGGATGTCCGGGTGGACCGCTGGGACGATCAGGTGGAGGCGCAACTGGCCGCCCTGCAAAGCCAATTGCCCAGCAACGTCCACCTTGAAACCCTGTTCTCCCAGCGGGATTACACCGAAACCCGATTGTCGGAGCTGTTGACCAATCTGGGCCAGGGTTTCGCCATCATTCTGGTGGTATTGCTGGTCACTCTCGGGCTGCGCTCCGCCCTGCTGGTGGCCACCGCCCTGCCCCTGACCGCCCTGATCACCCTCGCCTGCATGCAGTTCTACGGCCTGCCGATTCATCAGATGTCGGTCACCGGACTGGTGGTGGCGCTGGGGATCATGGTGGACAACGCCATTGTGATTGTGGATGCCATTGCCCAGCGCCGGGGCCAGGGGATGGGACCGGTGGAAGCGGTGCGCCAGACCTTGCGACACTTCTGGCTGCCGCTTCTGGCCTCCACCCTGACCACCGTGCTTGCCTTTGCCCCCATCTGGCTGATGCCGGGTCCGGCTGGCGAGTTTGTCGGCGGCATCGCCCTGTCGGTGAGTTTTGCCCTGCTGACCTCCTACGTTCTGTCCCACACCCTGATTGCCGGGTTGGGCGGCCGCTTTATTCCGCCCCGCTCCGATGGCGCCTGGTGGCAGCAGGGGCTGACCATCGCGCCACTGGCCCGGGGTCTGGAGCGCTCGCTGGCTCTAGCCCTGAAGCGTCCAATTCTCGCTATGCTGGCGATGACGCTGCTGCCGCTGGCCGGTTTTTTTGCTGCGGGACAGATGACCGAGCAGTTCTTCCCGCCGTCGGATCGGGACATGTTCCAGATAGAGGTTCGGCTTGGTGAAGCCGCCAGCCTGCCAGCCACTCAGGCCCGTGTGGCAGAGCTGGACGCCTATCTGCGCCAGCAGCCGGGCATCACCCAGACGGTCTGGAGCATCGGGCGCAACGCCCCCTCCTTCTACTACAACCTGCTGCAGCGTGAGCAGGGCGTACCTCGCTATGCCCAGGGGATGATCAGCACCGATGGGTTTGAGCGGGCCAATGCCCTGATTGAGTCGCTGCAGCGGGAGCTGGGTCCCCGCTTCCCGGATATGCAGATTCTGGTGCGAAAACTGGAGCAGGGCCCGCCCTTTAATGCGCCGGTGGAGTTCCGCCTCTACGGCCCGGATCTGGCCGAGTTGGATCGCATCGGCGAACAGCTGCGGGCGGTTTTGCAGCAGCAACCGGAAGTCACCCACACCCGCGCCGCGCTGGGAAGTGGACTGCCCCGCATCAAACTGGCTCTGGATGAACCCGCGGTCACCGCTGCCGGGCTGACCCTGGCCGACGTCACCACTCAGATCCGGGGCAACCTCGACGGCAGTTTGGGTGGCACAGTTCAGGAGGGCCCGGAGTCGATTCCGGTGCGGGTCCGTCTGAACTCCGATGTACGCCGCCAAAGCAGCGACCTCGGCAACCTGCAACTGACCACCGCCGATGGGCAGATCCTGCCGCTGTCGGCCCTGGGCGAGCGTACCGTCATCGCCAGCCGCAGCCAGATCCCCCACCGCAACGGTGAGCGCCTCAACACCATTGAAGCCTTTATCGTGGCCGGTGTGCTGCCTGCCCAGGTGCTCAATCGCACTCTGGCCCAGTTGGAGAGCGAGGGGCTGGCACTGCCCGAGGGCTACCGTCTGGAGGTGGGCGGCGAAAGCGCCGAGCGTAACGAGGCGGTCGGCAAGCTGATGTCCAGCGTTGCCATCATCAGCGTGCTGCTGGTGGCCATCGTAGTGCTCTCCTTCAACTCCTTCCGGTTAACCGCGGTGATCCTCGCCAGCGCGTTTCAGTCCGTTGGACTGGGGTTGCTGTCGGTCTATCTGGCGGGCTATGCCTTTGGCTTTAACGTGATCATCGCCCTGATGGGCCTGATGGGGCTGGCGATCAACGCCGCCATTGTGATTCTGGCGGAGCTGGAGGACTCACCGGAGGCCCGCGCCGGTGAAGTGGGCCCGATGATCCGGGCGGTCACCAGTTGCGGACGCCATATCGGCTCCACCACCATCACCACCATCGGGGGCTTTATGCCGCTGATCCTGGCCGGTGGCGGCTTCTGGCCACCGTTTGCCATCGCCATCGCCGGGGGCACCGCGCTGACCACCCTGCTCTCCTTTATCTTTGTCCCCGCCGCTTACCGGGTGGTGCGGCGCTGGCGCAGCCCGATAGCGCGCCCGGAGCCGATCGCCATTGCCGCCTGATGGACAGCGGTGCATAAAAAAACGGGCTAATTGGCCCGTTTTCTTTTCCTGTTGGCGTTGCTCTAATCACCCCTTCCCGTTAAGCAGACGCTTGTGCAGCTCATCTTTCAGCGTCACCCGGCGGGACTTCAGGGTCATAAAGTTGTCGTCCGTTGTGGGCACCGCATTCACTTCAAGTCCCCGGATTTTGTGGTCCAGTTCGTGGTACTCCTTCGCCAGCCGGGCGAACTCTTCGTCCGTCTCTTTCAGGTGATGAATGGCATCACGGTACTCCGGAAACTCAAAGATAAGGGCATGGTTCTCCCCAAGCATGGCTCGGCTCCTTTCACGGTGGTGGTTCTGCTAAACATAGCCGAGTCACTACGCCCACGCTCTGTGGATGAGCCAACGGAATCAGTTTGACGCCGACTTGGCTGACAGCGCTTCCTGAATGGCGCTCAACTCTTCAGCGCTAAACTCGCCCTGCCGAATCATCTCCGCGATCGCCTCAGCCGCCTTATCCCGGTGCTGCATCACGATTTTCGGGATCACCACTTTCGCTACATGAGCTTCAATGCGGGCCGCTTCCTCCTCCAGTCGCGCACTCTGCTCCGCCATATGAGCGTGGAGTTCGGCCATCTCGGCACTGAGTGCTTCGGTCTCAATCTCCAGCTCAAAATCCGGCATTCGCACGATACGAACGCCTTTGTGAACCCCCTTATGATCGTGCAACGCCAGCGTCAATGGCCCCTCCCCAGTCAACACCGACTCAATCATGCTGCGCCAACGCGCGGCTTCCGGCAGCCCCTCCAGCGCGGAGTCCAGGGCCTGCCAATCCGGGTTATCCGGGTCCAGTTCCAGCTCTGCCCGCTCATTCTCCCGGTTCACCACCACCGTTACCGGGCCCTCATCGTCCCGCTCCACCCGAATGCTGTTGGCCAGCGCCACCGTAGACACCATGCCAAGCAGTCCAATCACCAACCAACGTGTCAGTCGATTCATCCTGTTTCTCCTTTGTCTGCAAAAGTCGCGGGGCTTATCCCCCAAGCGCAGACCACAAAGAAAATTCCGTACCAACTCTGCAAACCCAAGCCAGACCGGGCTTTTTCCCGAATCAGCCAGCGCCATCTCCCCAAATGGGCAGCGTCGTGCTCCTGCTTTGGGGAGCGCCCTGCCCTTGCACCCGACCTAACGCCCTGACAAGCTGGGTTTATTGGTTGGCACGAAAGCTGAATTACCCATTCCAAGACAGATTGGAGTCCGGTTAGTCATGTCCCTGAAGCGTTATCTTTTTCTCGCCTTTGGCTCATTGATGCTGCTGTTTATTGCAGTGCAACTGCTGCTGTTGACCATCCTGGCCGATGACTTCCACCAAACTCTGGGGGAACAGTCCGGTGAAGTGGCCCGTCGTGTGGCGGAGGTGACGGTGGAATCCCTGTTTGATGAAGGCGCATTCCGTATTGAGGTGCCCGAGCCGGTATTGCCACCCGGCCTCTCCCCCGAACAGCGGGAACAGATTGAACAGAACCGGGAGGCGTTACAGCAGAGTCTGGAGGCGGAGCAGCATCGCCAGCACGCTCTTCAGCAGGAGATGGAAGCGCTCAAGGAGCACGAGATCATCATCTCTCAGCAACTGCACTCCCTCTCCGAACTGCCCTATCTGAGCCGGGAGGAGCAGGCGCGAATCAAAGCCGAACTGGCGGAGGCGCGGGCTCAGGCTCTGGAGCAAGCCAGCCGCATCAAGGTGGAGTTTGAGAAAAACGGTGATCGGGTCAGGGTTCAGGGGTTGGCCGTACCGTTGGAGATGCACCTGGTTCAACCCCCTGAGCAGCGACTGCTCAACGAGTTTAAGCACACCCTGTTGTGGCTGCTGGGGGGCTCCGGTCTGGTCGGCCTTGTTCTGGTGTACTGGCTGGCGCAGCGCTTATCCCGTCCTCTGGAGGCGTTGGACGAAGGGTGCCAGCGCTTGAGTGAGGGCGAACTCGGCCATACCCTCCCCTCGCAGGGCAGTTCAGAGGTGCGTCACGCCATCGACGCCTTCAACCATATGAGCCAGTCCCTTGCCCGGATGACCGAGGAGCAGAAAACCCTGCAAAGCCGTCAGCACCTGGCGGAGATTGGCGAAATCGCCCGGGGGCTGGCCCATGCCCTGCGCAATCCTCTGCACACCATCGGCCTGGCGCTGGAGCGGCTGGATCGCGCCGCTCCCGAGGAGCGAACCCGATGGCGGGAGCAGATCCGGGGCAAACTGCGCCATATGGATCGTACCCTGACGGCGCTGCTCACTCTGGCGGCCAACGGCATCGACCGAAGCACCGGACACAGCGCCCGCGCGCTGGTGGACGACATCATTCTGGAGCTGTCGATGGCCGGGGGCACCACCATCCGCTTTGATAACCGGGTGCCCGAGGATCTCACGCTGATCGGCGCCCACTCTGAACTGCGCACCATGGTCCATACCCTGATGGTGAATGCCATGGAAGCGATGCAGGAGCAAACCGGCGAAGAGCCTGTGCTGATCGAAGCAAGAAGGCTCAGAGAGGGGGCTGGGGCGCGGGTTGCCATCGTGGTCAGCGACGCCGGTCCCGGCATCGCGGCCTCGGTGGCAGAGCGCCTGTTCGAACCTCATCAAACCACCAAGGCCGACGGCTCCGGAATGGGCCTCTACCTGGCCCGCCGTCTGGCGCGCCTCTGGTACGGTGGCGACGTCAACCTGAGTAACCGAGAGTCGGGGCCAGGCTGCCGGGCCACCCTGACACTGCAACAAGGACCCCAGTTATGAGCCAATGCCCCATCCTGCTGCTGGAAGATGATCCGGACCAGCGCGCCCTGCTGTGTGACATTCTCGCCGAGGCGGGCCATCCGGTGGAGGGCGTCGCCACGGCGGCAGAAGCGGAAACCGCATTGCAAAGCGGCCGCTGGCAACTGCTGCTGTCGGACTGGAAGCTGGCCGAAGGCGACGCGGCGGAGCTGATTCAGTCTGCCCGCCAGCGCTACCCCACTCTGGGGATCATCGTGGCCACTGCTTATGGCTCCATCGCCCATGCGGTCAACGCTATCCAGTTGGGAGCGGACGACTACCTGGCCAAGCCGTTTCAACGTCAGGAGTTGATGCTGGCCATCGACAAAGTGAGCCGGGCCCGTCGCCTCAGAGAGGACAATGCCGCCCTCTCCGCCCAGCTGTCAGAGCAGGAGCGACTGGTGGATCTGGTGGGCCATTCGGCCCCGATGCAGCGGGTATATCAGCGGATCCAGCGCATCAGCCAGGCCAGCGCCACCGTGCTGATTCAGGGGGAGAGCGGCACCGGTAAGGAGCTGGCCGCCCGGGCGCTTCACAAACTCTCCCCCCGGGGTGGCCCCTTTATCGCCGTAAACTGTGGCGCCATCCCGGAAAGCCTGGCGGAGTCCGAACTGTTCGGTGCGGAAAAGGGGGCCTATACCGGCGCCCACCAGACCATCATCGGCAAGATTGAAGCTGCCAGCGGCGGCACCCTGTTTCTGGATGAGATCGGCGAACTGCCGTTGGAGCTGCAAACCCGGCTGCTGCGGGTGCTGCAGGAGGGCACCATCACCCGGCTTGGCAGCACCCAGGAGCGCAACGTGGACCTTCGGGTGATCGCCGCCACTCACCAGGACCTGGCTCAGGCGGTGACACAGGGACGGTTCCGCGAGGATCTCTACTACCGCCTGAACGTCATCCCGCTGCAGATGCCGCCACTCAGAGCCCGTCCGGAGGATATCCCTTCGCTGGCCCGCTGCCTGATGGAGCGCAGCGCCAAACGTCATGGCATCGAGGTTCAACCCCTCTCACAGGCGGCACTGAAAACCCTGATGGATTACCCCTGGCCGGGCAATGTCCGGGAGTTGGCCAACGCCATGGAGCGGTTGGTGCTGCTGGATGAGCTTGAGCTGAACCCCCTGACGCCCGGCAAGGAGCAGACCCCGCTGCTACCCAGTGAGGGGATTCAGTGGGAGGTGCTGGAGCAACGCTATCTGAAAGCGGCTCTGGATCGCGCTGAGGGCAATCGTTCTGAAGCCGCGCGCTTATTGGGATTGGGCTATAAAGCGTTTCTCTATCGGGCGGAGAAGCACGGTCTCTCCTGATCCCACCGGGTGTATAGACGCAAAAAAGGCGGCCAATGGGCCGCCTTTTCTGGTGGAGCGCCGAGTCAGTTCAACCCTTTGCTGGTAAACAGCACCGCGTTGTCGCCGGCAAAGCCCACTTTGATCTGTTTCTTATCGTTACCCCAGACGCAGCTTTCGGTTCCCATCGCCTGCTCACAATGGTCCGCACCGCCAAGGATCCCTTCCACTTCCACCTTGCTCATACCCATTTCAATTTTATCGTAGTTCTCTTGGGTAACCTTGCTGCAGCCCGCCAGCAGCAGAACCGCCAGGGCGCCCATCATCCGCGGTTTCATCCACTCGCTCCTTAACTCGCCATAAAGTGGCGCTTAGGGTAACAGATCGAAGCGCGCAGGACAGCGTTGCTGCCCGCCAAATTTGCGGGGTTTTGCCTGTTCCGGTGAGGCTGGCAGGTCGGGTTGCAGGTAGACGCGCACCTCCTCCAGATAGCCGTTTTTACAGTGCAGGCTGACCGCTCCGGCAAAGCCCCAATCCGAGAACCAATCCAGCACCGCCGCTCGACTGACGGAACCCCCTGAATTCACTCGCATCTTGTTGGCCGGAGGAGACTGACGCAGCCACTGACTGTACGCCACCGACTGCTCAAAGTACGCCTGCTCATCCAATCCGGAGCAACTGCCGTGCTTATGCCACTGGTACCGGTCCAGACACACCTTGCTGCCCGGCATCACCCCATCCAGTTGCTCACGGGTATCCGAATTCAGGGTCAACTGGCCATAGCCGCAAAAGCGTTGCTTCTCGCTGCCATCGCAGAACGCCGGGTGGGCGCCGCGGGCGCTGGAGGGCCAGAGGCCATGCAGCACCAGGTCGCCACGGGCACCGCGACAGTCCGGACGGCTTCGGCCATTGCAGAATCCACTGTGCCAGCTCATCGCCAGGGTGTAGAAGTCAAAATCCGCCGTCGCGCTGTCAGCCCGTGCGGCAGGCAGAGCCGGTTGCCCCTGATGCTGACCACACCGCTTCTCCACCCAGCGCCGCTGCTCCTCCACTTCCAGCAGGAACCAGTCACCGCCGGGCTTGTTCTCCGCCAGGACGCGATAGCTCTGACCGGGCTGAACCGACAGTTCGCCGGGGTTGGTTTGCTTGCGGATGGACTGAAAGGCGGGGCAGTTTTCCCCGGCCAGGAATTCACCACTGGCGGGGCTTTGACCAAAAGCGGAAAGGGGAAACAGAAGGGACAGAAACAGGAGATAAGCCAGTTGGCGCATTGCAGTCAGATACCAAGAAAAATCCTGCCGCAATGGTAGCACGCGGAGCCCCCAAACGAGTCAGGCCAACAAGCGGGGTCCGTGATGGCGACATCCTGCTGCACATCTTTTGTACAGAGTGCCTAATGACACCAACGGCACACAGTTATGCAACAAAAATGAATGCGGTTTTATTGATCCGCCTCAAGCAGATCCTCTGCACCACTGAGATAATCCGGTCGTTTATAAAATTAATTAAATGTGCGTAATTAGAGGCGGTTATGAATTTCTACCGGTGGCGTTTTGGGCGTCAGATTGGCACTTTATCCATCGTCATCTCGATGACCGTTTTAACGGCATTGGGCATTTTAGGTTACCAACTCTCTGCACAGGCACTCAGGCAGACCGCCATGGAGGGGGTTCAGAGCCAGCTCAATGCGATGGCGGCTTTGGTGGGGATTCAATACCAGTCACAGCGGGATCTGGCCGAGCGAAACTCAGGACTGTTTTCTGATCTGTTTCCCGGCGAGTTCTACCTGACCGGCAAACGCCTCACCGTGGGCAGCATCGAAGCACCGGAGCTGCGCAGCGGCAACCGACTGGTCAACACCACCCTGGCCCAGGTCGATCGCTATGCCAGCATCACCGGGGGCAACGCGACGGTCTTTGTTCGTGATGGCGATGACTTCCTGCGCATCGCCACCTCGCTGCGCAAAGAGGATGGCAGTCGGGCCACCGGCACCTGGTTGGGCAAATCCCATCCGGCTTACTCTGACCTGCTGAACGGAAAGCGCTATGTCGGCTACGCCACTCTGTTTGGTCGCCAGTTCATTACCGTGTATGAGCCGGTTAAGGATGACAGCGGTCGGGTGATCGCCGTGCGCTACATCGGTCAGAACGTCACCCTGGCCACCGAGCAGATGGCTCAGACCCTCGCCGCCATCCAACTGGGGCAGCGGGGCTACTTCAGCCTGATTGACCGGGCCAGCGAACAGTTTATCTACCACCCCCTTATGGCGGACAACCCCTCCGCCAAGGGCTTCATCGACGACTCAGGCCAACCTCAATACCAGCGGGTACTGGCCGAGGGCAATACCGAGTCGATGGAGGTGATCGTCGCGGGTGAACATTGGCTGCAAAGCTCCGCCAGCATCGACGGTCCCGGCTGGTTGCTGACTGCCGCCGTACCGGAGCAGGAGCTGGAAGCAGCCCTCTCCGGCCTCAAAACCTTCAACATTCTGTCCGCGTTGGGCGGGTGTGCCGTGATCGGCCTGCTGCTTACCCTGATGCTGGCCCGCACCCTCAACCGCCCGCTGGCGTCGCTTTGCCAGCAGATCGAGGCGATTGGACAGGGGGATCTGGCCCAACGTCTGCCGGAGGTGCCGGAGCGCTCTCAGAACGAAGTGCACCGCATCACCACCAGCGTCAACCGGATGTCCGATGGCCTGCGCAGCCTGCTCTCCAGCCTGAACGAATCGGCTGGCGCGCTGGAGCACGCCGCGTCTGACCTCCAATCCGTAGCACAGCGCAACGGCAGCGGCGCCGCTGAGCTGATGCGACAGACCGACCAGATCGCCACCGCGATGGAGGAGATGAGCAGCTCAGTGCGGGAAGTGGCTCGCCACGCTACCGGCTCCGCCGAGCAATCCCATCAGGTGGACAGCGCCGCTCAGGCAGGCGACCAGCAGGTGGATGCGGTGATCCATCAGATGGAAGCCCTGGCCAAGTCGCTGCAAGAGGGCTCCGGCAGCATGGATCGGGTGGCAGAGGAGAGCCAGGCCATTGCCAAGGTGGTTCAGGTGATCAATGAGATTGCCGAGCAAACCAACCTGCTGGCGCTGAATGCGGCGATCGAGGCCGCCCGTGCCGGAGAGCAGGGACGCGGCTTTGCGGTGGTGGCCGATGAGGTACGCTCGCTGGCCCAGCGCACTCAGCACTCCACCACGGAGATTGGCGGTACCATTGAGCAGTTGCACCAGCGCACCCGGGATGCGGTGAACCAGATGGCCCACTGCCTCACTCTGAGCCAACGCTCCACCGAGCAGTCCGGCGAAGCGGGTGTGGCACTGACTCAAATTACCCAGAGCATGACGCAGTTGGCTCAGAACGCTACTTCCATCGCCAGCGCTGCCGAGCAGCAGGGCGTCGTGGCCGATGAGATTGCCGCCAACCTGGGGCAGATCACCGAACTGGCCCGCGGCAGCGAGCAGGATGCTGGGCAAACCGTCGACGCCGCCCAGGAACTGACTCAACTCTCCAACTCTCTGCGGGAGCATCTGAGCCGTTTCCGCCTCTGAGTCTCGATTCGCTCTGAGATAAAGCGCCGCCTTCGGGCGGCGTTTCTGTTTCCGGACCCTGGCAGCCATCCCTTGGTCTGGCTCAACCGCGATGGCGCCGCTCATCCCACCCCAGCTTTGGAACCATTCGATTGGCCGAAGGCCCTTCGTCTGCCGCAGAGCCCCGGCCTCCAGGCGCAGGGTACAGCGTCCCCTGGCACCACTTCACTGTCGCTACCAGTGGCTCCTGCATCGCTCCCAGGGGACAACAACCAGTCACAAAAAAACGCCGTCCCTGGGGACGGCGTTCTCGGTATTGGGTTGGCCCACCACCTTCAGCGGTGAGCCAGGACTTGAACTAACGAGGAGTTGTCAGTCTTCGTCCTTATCCAGGGCTTCCTGCGCTTCCAGCCACAGGCCATTGATGATGCCAAAGGCACAGGCCAACAGCACACCCAGGATCCAAGTGAAGTACCACATAGTGTCTAGCTCCTTATTTCCCAGGCCTTAGTACAGAGAGGCCGAGTTCTTCTCAATGTGGGCGTCGTTCAGACGACCAAACATCTTCACGTAACACCAGATGGTGTAAGCCAGGATGATCGGTACGAAGATCACCGCGGCAACCAGCATCACCTTCAGGGTCAGCTCAGAGGCGGTGGCATCCCACATGGTCAGAGAGTGGTTCGGGTTCTTGGAAGACGGCATAACGAACGGGAACAGAGCCACAACCGCAGTCACAATCACACCCACGATGTTCAGGCTGGAGAACAGGAACGCAAAGCCGTTCTTGTTGGCCTTAGTGGCACCCATCACCAGCAGCGGCATCAGCACGGCCAGGGCCGGGAATACCCACAGAACCGGGTAGCTGTAGAAGTTGTTCCACCAGGCACCAGCCTGCAGCTCAACGGTCTTGGTCAGCGGGTTGGTCGCCGCAGCAGTATCGATGGCAGAGGTGATCACGTAACCATCGATAAAGCTGTTCTGCCAAACACCGGCAATCACGAACAGCAGCACGGAGGCGGTCGCCAGAACCATGGTGGACTTACGGGCACGCTGATACAGTTCGCCTTCGGTCTTCATCTGCAGCCAGGTGGCACCGTGCAGAGTCAGCATCGCGAAGGAGAGCAGACCCGCCAGCAGGCCGAACGGATTCAGCAGGCCGAAGAAGCCGCCATCGTAGTAGCTGCGCATCCACTCGTCGTAGTAGAAGGGTACGCCCTGGAACAGGTTACCGAAGGCCACACCGAATACGACCGGCGGAACGAAGCCACCGATGAACAGACCCCAGTCCCAGCTCTTACGCCAGCGCGGATCTTCAATCTTGGAGCGGTAGTCGAAACCGATCGGACGGAAGAACAGGGCGAACAGCGTCAGCACCATGGCGATGTAGAAGCCGGAGAACGACGCGGCATACACCAGAGGCCAGGCGGCAAACAGTGCACCACCGGCGGTCAGCAGCCAAACCTGGTTGCCGTCCCAGTGCGGGGCGATGGAGTTAATCATCACCCGACGCTCGTTGTCGGTTTTACCGATGATGGGCAGCAGAGCGCCCACACCCATATCAAATCCGTCGGTGACGGCAAAGCCAATCAGCAGGACTACAACCAGTACCCACCAAATCAGGCGTAGCATTTCATAATCAAGCATTGCTCGGAGTCTCCTTGGCCGGGGCATTCACGGCTGCATCAAATGCCGCTTCTTTCTGTTCCTTGTCACCTTGCTCGAAGTGGTAGCGGCCGGTTTTCAGGCTGCTCGGACCCAAACGGGCAAAGCGGAACATCAGGAACATTTCCACCACCAGGGCCACGGTGTAGAAGCCACAGATCAGAATGATGGAGAACCACAGTTCGCTGACGGAGAGGCTGGACGCAGACATGTAGGTCGGCAGCACTTCCGCAATGGTCCAGGGTTGACGGCCATACTCAGCCACGAACCAGCCACACAGAATGGCGATCCAGGGCGCTGGCAGCATCACGATCAGACCCTTCAGCAGCCACGGCTTCTCATCCACCTTCTGCTTGCAGCTCTGGTAGAACGCCAGACCGATACCGGCCAGCATCAGGAAGCCCAGACCCACCATAACGCGGAAGTTCCAGAACAGCGGGCCAACCGCCGGGATGGAGTCGTCCACCGCTTTGGCGATCATCGCTTCAGAAGCGTTCGGGATGTCGTCGGTGTAGCGCTTCAGCAGCATGCCGTAACCGATGTCGTTCTTGTGGGCTTCGTACACTTCACGCTCTTCAGCGGTCAGTTCACCAGCACGCAGTTTCTCCAACAGACCGAAAGCGATCATGCCGTTACGGATACGCACTTCGTGCTCCGCTTTCAGGTCGATGATGCCGGTTACCTGCTCATCCAGAGAACGGGTCGCGATGATGCCCATCACGTACGGGATACGTACGGCGTAGTGGGTTTCCATGTTCTCGCTGTCCGGGATACCGAAGGCGGTAAAGGCAGCGGGAGCCGGGTGGGTTTCCCATTCGGCTTCAATGGCAGCCAGCTTCACTTTCTGAACGTCACCTACCTCGTAACCGGACTCGTCACCCAGTACCAGTACGGACAGGATGGAAGCCATACCGAAGGCGGCGGCAACGGAGAAGGAGCGACGGGCAAACGGCAGGTCGCGCTTCTTCAGCAGGTAGTAGGAGCTGATGGCCAGAACAAAGACGGAGCCGGTCACGTAGCCAGCAGCTACGGTGTGTACGAACTTAACCTGGGCTACCGGGTTAAACAGTACTTCGGCAAAGGAGACCATCTCCATTCGCATGGTTTCGTAGTTGAACTCGGCGCCGATCGGGTGCTGCATCCAGCCGTTGGCGATCAGAATCCACAGGGCAGACATGTTGGAACCGATGGCCACCAGCCAGGTTACCGCCAAGTGCTGACGCTTGGAGAGGCGATCCCAACCAAAGAACATCAGACCCACCAGGGTAGATTCAAGGAAGAAGGCCATCAGGCCCTCGATAGCGAGGGGGGCACCGAAGATGTCGCCCACATAGTGGGAGTAGTAAGCCCAGTTGGTACCGAACTGGAACTCCATGGTGATACCGGTGGTAACACCCAGGGCGAAGTTGATAGCAAACAACTTACCCCAAAACTTACACATGTCCTTATAGACCTGCTTGTTGGTCATCACATAGAGCGACTCCATGATGGCCAACAGGAAAGCCAGACCCAGGGTCAGGGGCACGAACAGGAAGTGGTACATCGCGGTTAACGCGAACTGCAACCTCGATAGATCGACGACTTCATCGATAATCATTGCGTTCTCCTCAACACCAACGCGCCCACTTAAAGGTAGGCCACGAAGGCAACGCCTAGTTCAACAAATACAGCTTATGGACGGCAGCCTCCTGGCTACCATCCACAGCTCGAAAAAGGGGCGCGCAAAGACACGACTGAAGGGCGTCAAGGGGGGGGACAGTCCAACCTGGGTCAGAAAAGTACTCTTCCATGTCGCGGCTCCGCGCAAATTACATCCAATTAACATCAGATGGAAAAATCACCCAACCAATGAAACGGGAAAAAAGCGTGAAAACCGAATATGATGGAGACCACACTTTTCCTGCTGTTTATAGCATCGGCAGCAGAACGCTCTCAATCCCTGCCAGAGCGCGAGATCCTGTTTTGTGACCCACCCCTCAGAACGCGTTTTATAGGCGAAAAAGTTTGCCTTGTTTCCGGATTGTTACAATCACCAGTGGTACAAGTTGCCTCCCGACAGAATCGCCAACCCAATCCCAATAATTTCGATTATGTCACATTTCTGCCAGACTTATTTTTATCGCAAAATGTGAATAACCATTCACGGGTGGTCATAAGATGCTGTTTTTAAATGAATTAAAATCAGCGCTCAAATGGCACCGCCTTTTGCTCAATTAGTTTTTCTTATCTCAAATTCAATTTTTCTCGGTTGTTGCCCATCTCCCCCATCACTACACTAGCGCTGCGACATTGAGACAGGCATTCAGGCGGCGAAGTGAGTCCGCATCTGCCCCGTCTCTGCGCACGGTTTGTGTATGAACTTCTGTGTGGAGGCTGTGATGAAAAAGTTTGTAGATACCCTGGTGGCCAAGTATCAGCGTTCTTTCGTTGAACTTTACCGTCAGCAGGCGAAATAAGATTTCGCCAAACCAGTTCCCTTCTTGCGTTACTTGTTAGTGCTTTTTATCTTGCGTTACTGCTAGTGCTTATTTCACCGCCCACCTGGGCGGTGTTTTTTTGCCCTGAATCCAGGAATTTGATCCATATCAATGCGCCCCTGCATCTATATCCATCGGGGTATATCAAGCCAATAACAACAAATTTACATTGCCCCTGAATTAAATTTATTTCCCGGATCACCTTTTGGCTCTTTTTGAGATAACGGTTCGGGCATTCAGGGAATCGCAATGAATCCATCTCGCCTTTGGCGTCGCATCCGCCGTTCAGACTCTGCACCAATACGCATGCCTCATCTGGTGGACGAATCTCACTTTGTCGACCGCTGCAGCCGCTGCCAGGCCTGCGTCGACGCGTGCGAAACCGGTGTGATTGTGGTTGGTGACGGCGGCTTCCCCGAGCTGGATTTTCAACGAGCCGAGTGCACTTTCTGCAGCGCCTGTGCCCGCGCCTGTCCCAAACCCCTGTTTCTGGCACCTGCCGACGCGCCCTGGCCCTATCGGGCAACACTGAGCAAAGGCTGCTTGCCGCTCTCAGGTGTGGAGTGTCGCAGCTGCGCTGACGCCTGCGACGAGATGGCCATCCGTTTCAGGCCCGCTGCCGGTGCGGCTTATCCGACCCTCACGGATGACTGCACCGGCTGCGGCGCCTGCCTGCCACGCTGTCCCGGCCAGGCACTCTCTCTGACCCCTCTTACCCCAACTCCACAAGGAGACATCGCATGAGCGAGCAGATCTGCTCTCTGGTGGTCAACGCCGCGCCAAACGCCCGGCTCGGTGTTGAAGCGAACATCGAGGCACTGGCGGGTGCCAGCGTCGCGCTGTCCGACCCCAGCGGCAAGATGGTGGTGCTGCTTGAGCACCCCAACCAGAAGGTCCAGGTGGACTGCATCGACCAGATCAAAGGGCTGCCCGGCGTCGCCGCCACCACCCTGATCTACCACCAGCAACTTTCCGAACACTGATTTCCGAAACACTGACCAATAAAAAACGTAGGGATGCACCATGAAACTCACCCGTCGCGAATTCGTTAAGGCCCAGGCCATCGCCGCCGGTGCCGTGGCTGCCGGGTTGGCCGTGCCAGCCAGCGCCCAGGGCATCATCGCTACCAGCAATACCGATAAAATCGAATGGGACAAAGCCCCATGCCGCTTCTGTGGCACCGGCTGTTCCGTACTGGTTGGAACCAACCAGGGCAAAGTCGTCGCGGTTCAAGGCGACCCGCAAGCCCCGGTAAACCGCGGCCTGACCTGCATCAAGGGCTACTTCCTGCCGAAGATCCTGTACGGACAGGATCGCCTCACTCAGCCGATGCTGAGAAAGCTCAATGGCCAATACGATAAGAACGGTGAGTTCACCCCGGTCTCCTGGGACGAAGCGTTCGATGTGATGGCGGAGAAGTTTAAGGACGCGCTCAAGGAGAAAGGCCCCACCGCCGTCGGCATGTTCGGTTCCGGTCAATGGACTGTGTGGGAAGGCTACGCCGCCGCCAAGCTTTACAAGGCGGGCTTCCGCTCCAACAACATCGATCCCAATGCCCGTCACTGCATGGCCTCTGCGGTAGGCGGCTTTATGCGCACCTTTGGCATCGATGAGCCGATGGGCTGTTACGACGACCTGGAGCAGGCGGACGCCTTTGTGCTCTGGGGCTCCAATATGGCGGAGATGCACCCCATTCTCTGGTCCCGCCTGAGTGCCCGCAAATTGTCGGCAGACCACGTTAAGGTGGCGGTACTCTCCACCTTCCGTCACCGCAGTTTTGAGCTGGCTGACAACCCCATCGTTTTCACGCCGCAGACCGACCTGGCGATCCTCAACTTCATCGCCAACTACATCATCCAGAACGACAAGGTGAATCAGGACTTTGTCGGTAAGCACGTGAACTTCCGCCGCGGCACCACCGACATCGGTTACGGCCTGCGTCCGGATCACCCGCTGGAGAAGGCTGCCAAGAACCCGGGTAACGGCAGCTCAGAAGCGATCGACTTCGAGCAGTTCAAAGCCTACGTGGCCGACTATGACCTGGAATCCGTGTCCAAGCTCTCCGGCGTTGAACCGGACAAGCTGGTGGCTCTGGCAGAGCTGTACGCTGACCCCAACCGCAAGGTGGTGTCCTACTGGACCATGGGCTTCAACCAGCACACCCGTGGCGTCTGGGCCAACAACCTGGTCTACAACATCCACCTGCTGACCGGGAAGATCTCCCAGCCCGGTAACGGCCCCTTCTCCCTCACCGGTCAACCCTCCGCCTGTGGCACCGCTCGGGAAGTGGGCACCTTTGCCCACCGTCTGCCTGCGGACATGGTGGTTAAGAACCCCAAGCATCGAGCCTTCTCCGAAGGGATCTGGCAACTGCCGGAAGGCACCATTCCCGCCAAGCCCGGTTACCACGCGGTGCTGCAGGATCGGATGCTGAAGGACCGCAAGATCAACGCCTACTGGGTGATGTGCAACAACAACATGCAGGCGGGCCCCAACATCAACACCGAGCGTCTGCCCGGTTACCGTGACCCGGCCAACTTTATTGTCTGCTCCGACCCCTACCCCACGGTCACCGCCATGGCGTCAGACCTGATCCTCCCCACCGCCATGTGGGTGGAGAAAGAGGGGGCGTACGGTAACGCCGAGCGTCGTACCCAGTTCTGGTACCAGCAGGTGAAAGCGCCGGGTCAGGCCAAGTCCGATCTGTGGCAGCTGATGGAGTTCTCCAAGCGCTTCAAGGTGGAGGAGGTGTGGCCCCAGGAGCTGATCGCCCAGAAGCCGGAATACCAGGGCAAAACCCTGTTCGACATCCTCTTTGCCAACGGTGAAGTGAACAAGTACTCCCTGGATGAGATCCCGGAGCAGCGCCTCAACGACGATGCCCGCGACATGGGGTTCTATGTCCAGAAGGGGCTGTTTGAGGAGTACGCCCGGTTTGGCCGTGGCAAAGCCCATGATCTGGCGTCCTTCGACACCTACCACCAGGTGCGTGGCCTGCGCTGGCCGGTGGTGGATGGCCAGGAAACCCTGTGGCGCTTCAAAGAGGGCTCCGACCCGTACGTCAAAGCGGGCAGTGACTTCCAGTTCTACGGCAAGCCGGACGGCAAAGCGGTGATCTTCGCCCTGCCCTACGAGCCGGCGGCGGAGTCCCCAGATACCGAATACGACCTGTGGCTCTCCACCGGGCGGGTACTGGAGCACTGGCACACCGGCACCATGACTCAGCGGGTTCCCGAGTTGTACCGGGCCTTCCCGGATGCCGTGGTCTTTATGCATCCGCTGGACGCCAAGGAGCGCGGTATGCGCCGTGGCGACAAGGTGCTGGTCACCTCCCGTCGGGGCGAAGTGGAAACCGTGGTGGAGACCCGTGGCCGTAACAAGCCGCCGCGCGGGCTGGTGTTTATGCCCTTCTTCGACGCCAGCACCCTGGTGAACAAGCTCACCCTGGACGCCACCGACCCGCTCTCCAAGGAGACCGATTACAAGAAGTGTGCCGTCAAGGTGCGCAAGGCCTGATGTCGCAAAGGGGGCGGAGGACCGCCCCCGACCACCGAATTTTTTGGAGCACGTTATGACTCTACGACCGCTGATTGCCCTCGCCGCATTGGTGCCCCTGTTTGCCGGCGCCGCGGACACCCAACACTTCGGGCTGCGCGCCGACGTTCCTCTGGAACAGACCAGCCCCGCCCCCGCCCTGAAGCCGGTGCTGAAAGAAACCGGACGTCAGGCGCTGAACTATGTTAACCAGCCGCCTCTCATCCCCCACAAGGTGCAGGGGTATCAGATCACCCAATCCACCAACCGCTGCCTGCAGTGCCATGACGTGGACAACTACCTGACCACCGGTGCCCCGCGGGTCAGCCCCACCCACTTTACTGACCGTGACGGTGTGGTTCAGCCCCAGGTGGCCCCCCGACGTTATCTCTGCCTGCAGTGCCACGTCACCCAGGCGGATGTGAAGCCGCCGGTCGAGAACACGTTCAGTGGCCTGGGCCAGTTTGCCAACGACTGAGGGAGGCACCATGTCTATCAACAATGGTCTGAAGCGCCTCTGGCGCGGCTTACGCCAACCCAGTCGGATGGCTCTGGGCACTCTGCTGATCATCGGTTTTGTCGGTGGCATTCTGTTCTGGGGAGCGTTCAACACCGGAATGGAGATGACCAACCAGGAAGCGTTCTGCATCGGCTGTCATGAGATGCAGGAGAACGTCTACGAGGAGTATGTCTCTACGGTGCACTACAACAATCGCAGCGGCGTTCGTGCCACCTGCCCGGATTGTCATGTGCCCAAGGACTGGACTCATAAGATGGTTCGCAAGATCCAGGCGTCCAAGGAGGTGCTGGGCAAGATCACCGGCATCGTCGATACACCGATGAAGTTTGATGAACACCGGTTGCAGATGGCGGAGCGGGAGTGGGCGCGGATGAAGCGTACCGACTCTCAGGAGTGCCGCAACTGCCACAACTTCGAGTTTATGGACTTCACCGAGCAGAAAGGGGTGGCGGGTCAGCTTCATGCCCGCGCCAGTGCAGAAGGCAAAACCTGTATCGATTGCCACAAGGGCATCGCCCACCGTCTGCCGGACAACTATCAGGGCAACGATGCGCTGTCGAGCGCCCTCTCCTCCTCGTCAGCACAACCGGCGTCCAAATAGTCGGCCTTCACCGGCTGACCTTTAATCAAGCCCCCGCTCCAGGGGGCTTTTCTTGTCCAGTCGATATTGATCCAAGTCAACGCGCCCCCGTATCTATCCCGTTCGAGGTATGTTCGCCATTGCGCTCTGGCAGTAATTTAACAGCCATATCGGATCTCCAAATAAGCCAAGGTTCCGTCCCTTGCTTGTTCTTCCGAATTCGTGCCGGACGCGATCCACCGTCTCCATCACACTCGATTGCGGTTCCCTGCAAACCGGATCGTCTTGGCAATCGCCCTCCCGTTTCGGGGGGGCTTTTTTTTGTTTGTTTATTTGAGGTTGGCGGTGAGCCTTTGGCTGCTCCGCACTGTCTTAACTCCCGAACCATTGCCGGGTCGGCCCGGCGGCCGCCAGAAGGGCTATCGCCCCTCTGGACTCCCCTATGCCTCCGGCGCGGCGAAATCCCCTCTCTACCACTCCTTCCCATTTCAGCTCTGGCCAGACTCGTTTTTGGAAAGGGCTATCCATGCCCTTTCTAAAAAGCCAGCTTCGCCCTCCATGGCTCCGCGTTCACGCCTATCGGCGTTCACCCTTGCTCGGCTGGCCACTCGGGCCCTCCCTGGCCCTCGGCTTCACTCTCAGTCGTTCCCGCTCGGCGCCGCGAGTCGGCCTGGGTGGACGGCTTCCGCCGTGATCGTACGATGCCAAGTCCGGATAAGACCTCAGGCTTAAAAAACACCGTCGAATAGGGTCTGACAAGAACTGGAGGGTGCTAAAAAACACTCTGCTGTGTGTCGACTCACCGCTCATTCTATCCGGATATTTTTTATCGCTTGATCTGAATCCAGCCCCTCGCCACCATGACGCTTTCCCCCCAAACAAAGGACAAGGAGAGCCAGCGTGCATATCACCAGCGCTTTTGACAGCGGAAACATTGAAGTGGTGTCCTGCCAGGATGCTCAGGATATCCGTCTGACCATCCGCCCAGACCACAACACCGAAAAGTTCCAGTGGTTCCACTTTGCCCTGCACGGTGCAGCCGGACAGGATTGCCGTCTCAATCTGACCAATGCTGGCAAGGCCGCCTACCAGGATGGCTGGAAGGGCTATCAGGCGGTGGCCAGTTATGACCGCGACACCTGGTTCCGGGTTGAGACCGAGTTTGATGGCGAGACCCTGACCCTGGTCCACACCCCGGAGCGCGATCTGGTCTACTTTGCCTACTTTGCCCCCTACCCGGCCGAACGCCACCGCGACCTGATCGCCAGCTGCCAGGATGATGACCGAGTTCAGTACCACTGTCTGGGGCTGACACCGGATGGCCAGAGCCTCGATATGCTCCAGATCGGCACGGCGGATGAGGGCAAAAAAGCGTGCTGGATCATCGCCCGCCAGCACCCGGGCGAAACCATGGCCGAATGGTGGATGGAAGGCTGTCTGGCTGCCCTGCTGGACGACACCGACGCGGTCAGCCACGCCCTGCTGGATCAGTGTGTGTTCTACCTTGTGCCCAATATGAATCCGGACGGCAGCCGTCGCGGCCATCTGCGCCACAACGCTAACGGAACCGATCTCAATCGGGCCTGGCGCCAGCCCAGCCTGGAGACCAGCCCGGAGGTCTACCATGTTCGCCAGATGATGGAGCAGACCGGCGTTGACTTCTTCTTCGACGTTCATGGCGACGAAGGCCTGCCCTACAACTTTATTGCCGGTGCCGAAGGGATCCCCGGCTGGTCCCTGCAGAAGCAGACCCAGTTGGACACCTTCAAACTGGCGCTGACCGCCGCCAGTCCCGAGTTCCAGACCGAGTTCGGCTATGAGGTGGATAAGCCCGGTGAGGCCAACCTGGATATCGGCAGCAACTTTATCGCCCAGCACTTCGATTGCCTCTCCATGACCCTGGAGATGCCGTTTAAGGACAATGCGGCGCTGCCGAATCCGGTGGTGGGATGGAGCCCCGAGCGGGCCGCCGCCTTCGCCCCCGCCAATCTGAAGGCGTTGCTGCACTGCCTGAAGCACGACCTGATCTAAGTGAAGCGCCCATCGTCAGGCCATAAAAAAGCGCCCCTTCCGGGGCGCTTTTCTGTATCACGACACCTCAGTCTACGGTAACGGTCAGGGTTGCACCTGAGTACGCCCGGTAGCCGTAGATCCCGATGTACCAAGTACCGGCAGTGGGGTTGGCGCCACTGCAGGTCTCATTGTTGCCGTTGAGGTAGGGGCGACAATCGTAGCTGTTGCGGGTCGGGTTGCTGCCGTAGCGCACATACAGATCCGCATCACCACTGCCACCGGACAGGGAGACCGTCAGGCTGCCCGCTCCAGCGGGCACATCCACGCTGAAGTATTGCCAGCTGCGACGGGCACCATCCAGGTTCTCATAGGTCTCGGTGGTGCCCTCACCACCCCCACCGGTGTCGCCATTGATGGCGGCCGTCACCGCGGCATCGGAATCCACCAGGCCCGCTCCGCAGTTGCTGCAGTTGTCCGCCCGGGAAGTGGACTTCAGCAGGCTTTCAGCGCGATCCGGGGTCATGGTGGGGTCCGCCTCGTACATCATCGCCACCAGACCAGCCACATGAGGCGCCGCCATGGAGGTGCCCTGCATAAACTCATAGCTGTCGCTGCCGGGAGTGGTGACGCCGCTGTTATGGGTAGAGAGCACGCCGTTGGGATCACCGGCAAAGCTCTGGGCCCCGCCGGGAGCGGAGATGTCCACCGTCGCGCCGTAGTTGGAGTAGTAGGCCCGCGCGCCATCCCGGCCCAGTGCGGCCACGGTGATCACGCCGTTGCAGTTGGCCGGGTTGAAGCCACTGGCATCCGCATCGCTGTTGCCCGCCGCCACAACCACCGCAGTTCCGTTGGCACGGGCGGTGTCGATGGCCGCCTGGGTGGTGCTGCTGCAACTGCCACTGCCCCCGAGGCTCATATTGATCACGTCCGCCGGATTGGCGTTGCCCGGCACACCGGAGACACTGCCGCCGGAGGCCCAAACGATGCCGTCGGCAATGTCAGAGGTGTAACCGCCGCATTTCCCCAGCACCCGAACCGGTACCACTTTGGCATCGTAGGCCACACCGACCACGCCCAGGCCGTTATTGGCGGTTGCCGCAACGGTGCCCGCCACATGGGTACCGTGCCAGCTGCTGTCGTAATCGGAGGGCGGGTAGCCGCCACCACACTCGCCCCGGGTCATGGCATCGCCGGGATCCTGGGCATCGCTGTCCCGCCCGTCGCCATCAACGGAGACAAAGGTGTCGTCGATCATGTCATAGCCGGGCAGCAGGTTAGCAGTGAGGTCCGCATGGGGCCGGTAACCGGTGTCCAGCACCGCCACCACGGTGCCCGCGCCGGTGGCGTTATCCCAGGCCGCAGGCAGATTCATGCCCGCCGTGGACTCGAAGTAGTGCCACTGGTCGCCGTAACGGGGATCGGTGGGCGTGGCCATCGGGCGCAACAGTTGGTCCACTTCGATGGAGAGGATGTTGGGATCGTTGGCCCGCATCTGGTCCATCATCGCCTCGGCATCCTGAGCGGAGAGCGCCCGCCCCGCCGCCATTACGTGGCGCTGGGGCAGTCCCATGGCACGCAGATAGCGCAGCGACTGGCCGAGGTTTCGACTCAGCGCTTCGGTGCGCGCCTTCATCGCCTCGCCCCGCTGCTGGGCACTCATCAGCCCCCACTGAGCCGGGCTGCTGACCAGGGCGGACTCCTGATAATGAACAATAAAACGGGTAGCCGGACCGGATTGGGCTGCACCCTGGGCCGGAGCCTGAGCCGCTGCCGGGCGCTCAACCGCCCAGGCAGGGGAAGCGGCCATCAATGCGCCGCCCAGAGCAATGGAAAGTAACGTCGGTTTCATAGCAGTTCCTTGCATAAACCTGTTGGCGGACGGACCGCATAAGCGTGTCGTTTCCACTTATTTTCCGGCCAACACGACGTTTTGAACTCTTAATCAGCACAAAAGAAGTCAGTATCTCCAATGAGCCATCCGGTGAATGGACCCATGCATGAAAGGCAAGCCTAAGAGCACACCGTCACCAGCCACCCGAGCAAACGGGTGTGTCACCCCGATTCACTCACGTAGCGGTCAAAATGAGAGCGATCTTGACGTAACACCGCAAAAGGCTGTATATATAACCAGCACTGTTATTTTATACAGATATCGGTATGAGCACCTTTCAACTGAGCAACTCGCAGGCGGTCGCCTGGCTAAAAACCCTTGGCCGCCATTCGGTCGATCTTGTGGTAACGGAACTGCCCACCCCGCGTCGGGCTCCCGCCATCGCCACCCAGCTGAAGAACGCCCGCTCGGCGCGAAACCAGTGGTTCGCCATCTTCCCCAATGATCCCTACCCCGGCCTGTTTGAGCAGCTGTTTCGGGTGCTCAAACCCAACACCCACTTCTACCTGTTCTGCGGCCAGGAGTCGCTGTTTGTGGTGAAGCCGTTGGCGGAAGCGGCGGGATTTCGCTTTCAGACGGTGCTGGTATGGGATCAACAGCGCACCCGGGCTGGCCGAACCTACCGCAGCCAGGTGGGTTGGATCTGCCTGTTTGAAAAGGGGCAGCGCCCGCTCAGCGACCCCAGCCAGAGTGAACTGCTCAGCTTCCCGACCAACGGCAGTAGCAAACCACGGGAGCTGCTCTCTCTGCTGATGACTCAGAGCAGCCAGAGTGGGCAGTTGGTGATCGACCCCTTCTGCACCGACAGCCAGATCCCGGAAACCGCCCTGCTGGAGGGACGCCGCTTCTGCGGCGCCTGTAGCGAAGAGGCGCAACACACCGCCCTGCGCAACCAACTGAGTGCCCTACCCGGCATCACTGAACTGCTGACCCGCCCCAGCGCCCCGACAGGCCCACTCTGGGCTCAGGGCACCGCCCAGATGGCGCTGCTGTAATTCCGACTGTTGCCCTCTGCTTCGCCTAACCGGCAGCTGCCTGAGCGTCACAGACTCCCTCCCCCCCCAAAAAAAACACCGCCCGAAGGCGGTGTTTTGTGGCGGTGCTTTGCGCTTAACCCAGGGTCACCCGGGCGCTGCGGAACATCCGCATCCAGGGGCTGTCTTCGCCCCAGCCATCCGGGTGCCAGGAGTTGGCCACGGAACGGAACACACGCTCAGGGTGCGGCATCATGATGGTGGTGCGACCGTCAGTGGTGGTCAGGCCGGTGATGCCCGCCGGAGAACCGTTCGGGTTGGCCGGGTAGGTAGTGGCGATCTGACCACGATGGTTCAGATAGCGCAGTGCCACGGTGCCGGAGTTGTCCGCTGCCTGGAACGCGTCCAGGTTGGCGAACTCGGCACGACCTTCACCGTGAGAGACCGCAATCGGCATGATGGAGCCAGCCATGCCACCCAGGAAGGCGGACGGGCTGTTCTGCACCTCAACCAGAGAGAAGCGGGCCTCAAAGCGCTCGGAGCGGTTGCGCACAAAGTGCGGCCAGTGCTCGGAGCCCGGGATGATGCTCTTCAGGTTGGAGAGCATCTGACAGCCGTTACAGACCCCCAGAGAGAGGGTGTCCGGACGCTCGAAGAAGTTCTGGAACTGCTCGCGGGCACGGTCGTTGAACAGGATGGACTTGGCCCAACCCTCACCGGCACCCAGCACGTCACCGTAGGAGAAGCCACCACAGGCCACCAGAGCCTGAAACTGCTCCAGGGTCAGACGCCCTTCGAGGATGTCGCTCATGTGCACGTCAATCGCTTCGAAACCGGCGCGGTCAAACGCGGCGGCCATCTCAACGTGGGAGTTCACGCCCTGCTCACGCAGTACCGCCACCTTGGGCGCGGTGCCCTTGGCGATGTAGGGCGCGGCAATGTCCTCGGCGGGATCGAAGCTGAGCTTGGCAAACAGACCCGGATCTTCCGCATCCTGCTTGGCTTTGAACTCCTCTTCCGCGCACTCAGGGTTGTCACGCAGAGACTGCATGCGGAAGGTGGTTTCGCCCCACAGGGTGCGCAGTTCGGTGCGGCTTTCATCCACCAACACCTGCTCGCCCTGACGGATAACGATGCGGTCATCGCCGGAGAGGCCACCGATGGTGTGGCTGCACGCGGCCAGACCATGCTGCGCCAGAATCGCTTCAACGGCGGCCAGGTCGTCGTTGCGAACCTGAACCACTGCACCCAGCTCTTCGTTGAACAGCAGGGCCAGCGCGTCGTCGCCCAGACCGGCCAGGTCCACATTCAGACCCAGCTTACCGGCAAACGCCATCTCGGCCAGAGTCACAAACAGACCACCGTCACCCTTATCGTGGTAGGCGATCAGCTTCTGCTCGGCGATCAGTTGCTGTACGGCCAGCCAGAACCCTTTCAGGCGGATGGCGTCATCCACATCCGGAGCCTCGTTGCCCAGCTGGTTATACACCTGCGCCAGGGCAGAGCCGCCCAGACGTTGCTGACCGGCGCCCAGATCCAGGTAGATCAGGGTGCTGTCACCCAGATCACTGCGCAGCTGCGGGGTCACGGTGTTGCGGGCGTCTTCGACACGGCCAAAGGCGGTAATCACCAGAGACAGCGGTGCGGTCACGCTCTTCGCTTCACCCTGATCTTCCCAGGCGGTCTTCATCGACATGGAGTCTTTGCCCACCGGGATGGTCAGGCCCAGGGCCGGACACAGCTCTTCACCCACGGCTTTCACCGCTTCGTACAGACCGGCGTCCTCACCCGGGTGGCCAGCGGCGGCCATCCAGTTGGCGGACAGTTTAACGTGCTTGAGGGCACCGACATGGGCAGAAGCCAGGTTGGTCAGCGCTTCACCCACGGCCATACGGGCAGACGCGCCGTAGTTGATCAACGCCAGCGGGGTGCGCTCACCCATCGCCATCGCTTCACCGTGGTAGGTATCCAGAGTGGCGGTGGTCACCGCACAGTTGGCGACCGGGATCTGCCAGGGGCCGACCATCTGGTCACGGGCCACCAGGCCGGTTACGGAGCGGTCACCGATGGTGATCAGGAAGGTTTTCTCCGCCACGGCAGGCAGACGCAGCACCCGGCGGATGGCGTCTTTCAGTTCGATGCCGGAGGTGTCCAGGGCCGGTGCGGTGCACTGGCTGGAAGCCACATCGCGGTGCATCTTCGGCGCTTTGCCCAGCAGCACTTCCATCGGCATGTCGATGGGGCTGTTGTCAAAGTGGCTGTCTTCCACCACCAGTTGCAGCTCTTCGGTGGCTTCACCGATAACCGCGTAGGGCGCACGCTCACGGCGACAGATGGCGTCGAACACCTCGAGGTCCTCTGCCGCAACCGCCATCACGTAACGCTCCTGGGATTCGTTACACCACAGCTCCAGCGGGCTCATGCCAGGCTCATCGCAGGGCACATCGCGCAGCTGGAAGCGGCCACCACGGCCACCGTCATCCACCAGTTCAGGCATGGCGTTGGAGAGACCACCCGCGCCCACATCGTGGATAAAGGCGATGGGGTTGGCGTCGCCCATCTGCCAGCAGCGGTCGATCACTTCCTGACAGCGGCGCTCAATCTCCGGGTTATCCCGCTGCACGGAGGCAAAGTCGAGGTCTTCGGAGGATTGGCCGGAGGCCATGGAGGAGGCCGCGCCGCCACCCAGGCCAATGTTCATGGCCGGGCCACCCAGCACAATCAGCTTGGCGCCAACCGGGATCTCGCCCTTCTGGACGTGCTCCTCGCGAATGTTGCCGAAGCCACCCGCCAGCATGATCGGCTTGTGGTAACCACGCACCTCGGTGCCGTTGAAGCTCTGCACTTCCTGCTCGTAAGTACGGAAGTAGCCGTTCAGAGCCGGACGGCCAAATTCGTTGTTGAACGCCGCGCCACCCAGCGGGCCTTCAATCATGATGTCCAGCGCGGTCACGATGCGATCCGGCTTGCCGTACTCCTTCTCCCAGGGCTGTTCAAAGCCAGGGATCTTCAGGTTGGAAACGGTGAAGCCAGTCAGACCCGCCTTGGGCTTGGAGCCACGGCCGGTCGCGCCCTCGTCGCGGATCTCACCACCGGAACCGGTGGCCGCGCCCGGGTAGGGAGAGATGGCGGTGGGGTGGTTGTGGGTTTCCACCTTCATCAGGATGTGGACCGGCTCCTGATGGTAGCGGTAAGTGCCATCGGCATCGGGGAAGAAGCGGCCAGCGTTGGAGCCGGTCATCACTGCGGCGTTGTCCTTGTAGGCGGACAACGTCTCTTCCGGGGTCACTTCAAAGGTGTTCTTGATCATCTTGAACAGCGACTTGGGCTGCTCAACGCCGTCGATGGTCCAGTCGGCGTTAAAGATCTTGTGACGACAGTGCTCAGAGTTGGCCTGGGCAAACATGTAGAGTTCAATGTCGTTGGGGTTGCGACCGAGCTTCTGGAAGTTCTCCACCAGGTAGTCGATCTCATCCTCCGCCAGCGCCAGACCCAGGGTTACGTTGGCCTGGGACAGGGCATCCCGGCCACCGCCGAGAATGTCCACACTGGTGAACGGCTTGGGTTCCGCCGCTTCGAACAACACTTTGGCGTCGTCGAAGCTGGGCAGTACCGCTTCCACCATGCGGTCGTGGATCAGGCCCAACAGCGCTTTCTGCTCGACCTCGGTCAGGTCGCGTTCCAGCTTGATGTACCAGGCCAGACCGCGCTCCAGGCGCTTCACTTCCGACAGCCCGCAGTTGTGGGCGATGTCAGAGGCTTTTGAGGACCAGGGAGAGATGGTGCCCGGGCGGGGAACCACCAGCAACAGCGTTCCTTCAGGAGAGTGTTCCTCCATCCGGGGACCATAGGTCAGGATCTGGGCCAGTTGCTGGGAGTGTTGCTCGGACAGAGGAGCGGTTAGATGGGCGAAGTGCGTGTATTCAGCGTAGAGGTCTGTGACGGGCAGTTTGGCGTCTCGGCAAGCTTGCATTAGCTTGTTGACCCGAAACGCGGATAATGCCGGAGCACCGCGAAGGATCTCAATCACGTCGGTTCACCTTATAGTTTTGTTATGATGCAGGGTATGGTTGAGGTGGGCGTATTATAGAGAAAAGCCCTGCCTAAAACACCCTCAGTCAATCAGGAAGATGACCCAAACTGTAAGGCCTTTTGCCACGACGCTGTTCCCGCTGCTGCTGAGCCTCTTTCTCAGTGGCTGCCTGGAGCTGGCACCACAGAAAACTCAGGCTCGTCCACCGGTGGAGCGCACCACTCTGGACGTCGGAACCCTCTATGGCCCGACCACCTACGTGGTGGGTGGTCAGGGGGCGAGCGGCTTCGACTACGATCTGGCCACCGAGTTTGCCGAGTTCCTGGATGTGCCCCTCAAGGTGCACGCCTACCACAGCCACCAGGCGCTGTTTGCTGCGATGGAGGACGGTCGGGTCGATCTAATGGCCGCTGCCCTGACCAGCACCCCGGCCCGCCAGATGTTCTGGCGCTTTGGCCCGCCCCTCTATGAGATCAGCAACCAGCTCGTCTACCGCAATGGCGTTCCCCGGCCCCGTGGCCTTGGCGATCTCGATGGCACACTGATGGTGGCCAAGGGCAGCAGCCATGTGGAGCTGCTGCACGCCGCCCAGGCCGACATCCCCACCCTGAGCTGGGAGGAAACCAGCGATTACGATGCGCAGGAACTGCTGGGAATGGTGGCGGAAGGGGAGCTGGATTACACCCTGGCGGACTCCTCAGCGGTTTCGGTGACCCAGCGTTTCTACCCGGAACTGCGGGTGGCCTTTAACGTCGGAGATACCATGTCCGTGGCCTGGGCCCTGCCCCGCTCCGCCGACAACCCACTGTTCAGTGATCTGCTCGATTTCTGGGACAGTCAGGTACGGGGTGAGCGGTTGGCCCGATTGGAGGAGCGCTACTTCGGCCATGTGCAGGGGTTTGATTATGTCGATACCCGCGCCTTTATCCGCGCGGCCAAAACCAAACTGCCTCGCTATCAACCCCTGTTTGAGCGCTACTCGGGGGATCTGGACTGGCGCAAGATCGCCGCCGTCAGCTACCAGGAGTCCCACTGGAACCCCAATGCCCGCTCCCCCACCGGGGTGCGCGGCATGATGATGCTGACCCTGCCCACCGCCAAGCGGATGGGGATCCACAACCGACTGGATGCGGAGCAGAGCATCCGGGGCGGCAGCGAGTACCTGCAACAGCTGCTCACCCGCCTTCCTCCCCGCATTCCGGAGGAGGAAGCGATCTGGTTCGCCATGGCGGCTTACAACATCGGCTTGGGCCATCTAGAGGACGCCCGGGTGATCACCGAGCGGCATGGCAAAGATCCCAACAGCTGGAAAGACGTAAAGGAGTACCTGCCGCTGCTGCGTCAGCGCAAGTATTACCAGAACACCCGCTACGGTTTTGCCCGAGGGGATGAAGCCGCGCACTACGTCGACAACATCCGCCGCTACTACGACACCCTGGTCTGGCTCGACAGTCAGTCCCGCTTGCCCACCACAATCCAGCAGTGATCACGCCCGATTTGGCGCCAGCGTGATCCGCACCACAATCAGATGCTTATTTGGGAGTGGCAAACTTGACGGTTCTTCACCCCTGGGTTAAGGATTAAAGTCTGGATGTCGCTTAGAAATAAGGGGAAAGCCCGCAGTCACGGGGCTGTCACTGAAGTGACAACTCACCGTCATCCGGGTAGGTCATCGTTGCGACAACGATGGGTATTAAAGCAACAATAGGAGGAACCGGTTATGGCGAGAAAACAGCTCCGCCGTCGCAAGGCCTTGAGCAGTTTGATGGAGCGTCGTCGTCAGTGCCGCAAGCGCACTCACCTTCGCGTTGTCCATCGCGTCAAACTCTTCACCGCCACTCAGGCGGAGTCACTGGAGTCCAACTCCGCTCTCTGAGCCTGTTTTAAGGCTTTCTTTTCCGCCCTGCGCCGTTTAAAAAATGCACTGAGCTGATTAGCGCAGGGCTCGGAAAGCACCCCCGCAACCACCTCAAGCTGATGGTTCAGTGCGTCATGACGCACCAGATCCATCACGCTGCCCGCCGCGCCGGTTTTCGGATCGGACGCCCCATACACCAGAGTGCCGATTCGGGCATGCACCATGGCGCCAGCGCACATGGGGCAAGGTTCGAGCGTGACATAGAGTGTGGTGTCCAGCAGACGGTAGTTGCCCACCACCTCTCCGGCGGCTCGCATACAGAGCATCTCCGCGTGCGCGCTGGGATCGTTCAGAGTGATCGACTGGTTGAACCCTTCGGCCAGCACTTCGCCGTCGCGCACCAGCACCGCCCCTACAGGCACTTCGCCCAGGGCTTCCGCTTTTTCCGCCAGCGACATGGCATAGGCCATCCACTTCTGATGTTGTTCCACCGCACTCTCCTCTTAAGGGGCGGCCATTTTACCCTGTCGTCCGCCCAACTCAACGGCACAGCGCTATTTCACGCTAAGCCTAACCTCGATTCCCCGCTGCCGCCGCCCGGCTCAGGCCAACCACTCACGATGGAGTTGATGCTCATCGCCCAGGTAATCCAGCAACCACTGCATCAGCGTCGAGTCACTCTCTTTACGCCAGGCCAGACAGCAGGGGCTGGGGCGCTGGCCGGCAGACATGGTGCGCTCCACCAGACTGCCGCCCGCCAGCAAGGGTCTGGCCAGGTGCCGGGGCATGTAGTTCAGCCCCAGTCCCGCCTGCACACAGGCCACGGCATTGGGCCAGTCCGGCACCATGATGCGACGCTGGTTGTCCTGCAGCCAGGTGGTGCGCTTGGGCAGAGTCCGGGAGGTGTCCTCAAGGCAGATAAGGGGAAACTGGCGGATGTTGTCCGGCGTCAGGGTGGGCATCGCCGCAGCGGGGTGGTCGGGCGTCATCACCAGCGCCCAGTCGAGGATGCCCATCTCCCGGTAACCGAAGTCCCCGCCCACCGGCACCGCCGTGGTGGCGCCAATGGCGATGTCGGCCCGACCCTCAGCGAGGGCGTCCCACACCCCGTTAAACACCTCCATACTGAGGATCAACTCCGCATCATCAAAATCGGCGTAGAAGTCCCGCACCAAGGCGGTGATCCGATCCGCTTTGACCACGTTATCCAGTGCCACCCGCAGGCTGCGCTGCCAACCGTTGGCCACCCGCTGAGTCTGCAGTCGAACCTGCTCCATCTCCCGCAGCCACTGCCGGACCTGCACCAGAAAGTGCTCCCCGGCGGCGGTCAGCACCACCTTGCGGTGCTGACGCTCAAACAGGGTGGCGCCCAGCTGCTCCTCCACCTGACGCACCGCGTAGCTGACCGCAGAGGGCACTTTATGCAACTGGGCCGCTGCGGCACTGAAGCTGCCGTGGCGGGCGACGAGGTCGAGCATCTGCAGCGTACTTTGGGCAAACATAGTGCTTTCAATTTTTTTGATAGGAAAGTGCAAAATATACCGTTTAACAGCGACTCGATCACCCAGTAGACTGCGCGGCCGACTGAAATCAGCCAGTTTCAAAATGAATTGGCGACAAATTGATTGATACGATGTCTCAGAAAATCCCCTTTATTGAGCTGTTCTACCTGGCGGGTCTCTCCATGCTGGCGTTCGTCGCCACCGACATGTACCTGCCGGCATTCAAAGCGATGGAGACCTACTACGGCACCGGGCCGGAGTCCATTGCCCTCTCCCTGTCCGTGTTCCTGGCGGGTCTGGCCGGTGGTCAGCTGCTGTGGGGCCTGGCCTCAGACCGTTATGGCCGCCGCAACACCCTGCTGGCCGGTCTGGCACTCTACACCCTGGCCTCTCTGGGCCTGACCTTCAGCGACGCCATCTGGCAGTTGCTGTCCTTGCGCTTTATCCAGGCCATCGGTGTATGTGCTCCTGCCGTGATCTGGCAGGCCCTGGTGATCGACCGCTATCCCGGTGAGCGCGCCCAGCAGGTGTTCGCCACCATTATGCCGCTGGTGGCCCTCTCCCCGGCGCTGGCGCCACAGTTGGGTGTGGGTCTGACCCTGATGTTCGGCTGGCAAAGCATCTTCCTGGCGCTGACCGCCATCGGCATCGTCTGGCTGGGCCTGACCCTGCGTCTGCCCAAGCTGAAGCCGACCGCAAGCCAACGCTCCGTTCGTGGTGACATTGCCGGTCTGTTCCGCTCCCGGGTTTACCTGGGCAATGTGGTGATCTTCGGCTCCGCCTCCGCCGCCTTCTTCGCCTACCTCACCGGCATGCCGGAGATCATGGCGAGCCTGGGCTACGACGCCAGCCAGATCGGCCTCTCCTTTGTGCCGCAAACCATCGCCTTTATGGCCGGTGGCTACTTCGGCAAACGTATGGTGAGCCGTTACGGTGATGGCGCGGTGCTGAAGGGCCTGCTGATGCTGTTCACTGTGGCTTCCGCGGTGATCGTGGTGGCCAGTCAGATGACCATCACCACCATCTGGCCGCTGCTGGCGCCCTTCTGCTTCCTGGCCGTCACCAACGGGGCGCTCTACCCCATCGTGGTAAACCGCGCGCTCTCCAGCGCACCGGAGTGCGCCGCCACCGCTGCGGGTTTGCAGAACAGCCTGCAGATCACCATCAGCTTTGGTGCCAGCGCTCTGGTCGCCGCCTTCGCCAGCATCGCCCTGCCGGTCACCGGCCTGACCATCGGCGCCAGCGCCATGGTGGTTCTGTTCGGCGCCTACTGGGCCAACTCCGCCAGCCGCGCCGAGCCCGAGCCGGAACTGGTGACCGAGTAACAAAAAAAGCCGCTCAAATGAGCGGCTTTTTTTTGGATTGCTTATCGTCGGTTACGACCACAATAGGGTGTAGCGTGGGCTCATAGCCCACGGAATGCGCGACGCCATTTCTAATCCAGTGCGGTTCGTGCGCCAAAGGCGCACGCTACGGTTGCCCCCCCAAGCACAAATCGGTGTGGCGTAGGCTTATCGCCCACGAAATACGCGGCGCCATCTCCAATCCAGTACGGTTGGTGCGCCACAGGCGCACGCTACGGGTGGCCAGGGACATTGCGCAAAAAAACGCCGCTCAAACGAGCGGCGTTTTTTTATGGTCTGTTGCTTTCAGTCATTCAGTTCCAGCGCCATATCACCGGTTACGGTGCTGGAGCAGGCCAGGAAGTAGCCTTCCTCGATCTCTTCCGGGGTCAACCCCATCACTGACGTGCTTTCCAGCTTCTCCTTTTCGCCCTTGCATTTGCAGGAGCCGCAGACGCCGGTGCGACAGGCGGCAAAGATCGGCAGCCCCCCCTTTTCCAGGCTGTCCAGTACCGTCTGGCCCGGCAGAATGGGCAGCTCAATGCCGTCCACTGACAGGTTATGACCCGCCGCATCGCTGCTGGCCACGGACGCAGGTTCCGGTGCCACAAAGGCTTCGCTGTGGATCCGCTCCTCCGCCAGCCCTTCGGTACGCAGCATCTCCTTCACCGCATCCATATACCCCTGGGGGCCACAGATCATCGCGGTGCGTTGGCGCATATCCGGAACCCGGGCCTGCAGCTGAGGCAGATCCAGGCGCCCTTTAAACGGGTCCGGATCCGTGTTGTCACCCAGTACCCAGTGCAGTTTCAGGTTGGGGTGTTCTGCCGCCAGGGCTTCCAGCTCCTGCGGGAAGATCTTATCCGCTTCGCTGCGGGCGCTGTGCACAAACACGATGTCCGCATCGGGCTCCCGCTGCAGACGCTCCCGCAGCATGGAGAACACCGGAGTGATGCCACAACCGGCAGAGAGCAGCAGCCAGGCACCGCTGCCCGCGATGTCCCGGTGAAACTCGCCCGCCGGGGCCATCGCTTCCAACTGGTCACCCGGTTTCAGGGCATCCAGCAGGTGGTTGGATACCCGGCCTCCGGGCACCCGTTTGATGGTGAGCTTAAGACGCTCATCGCCGGGAATGGAGCTGAGGCTGTAAGCCCGGGCACTGGTGCGCTCCTCAATGGGCACCAACAGAGTCAGAAACTGCCCGGGGATAAAGTCCACAGCCTGATCGCTGTTGAATAGGAAGCTGGTGACGTCTGCGGTTTCCGGACGCACCTCATGACAGGTCAAAAGCATGGTGATTCCAGCGGTTGAAACTAAGGAAAAGGGGGCGGTTTCCCGCCCCCGTTATCAGTCGGCTCAGGCAGCCAGGATGTCGCTGATGTCCTGCTCGACGGTAGTGATCAGACGCAGACCAAACTGTTCGTTCAGTGCGGCCACCAGGTTGTCGGTGAGGAAGCCCGGTACGGTCGGACCCACGCGGATGTCCTTGATGCCCAGCGCCAGCAGGGTCAGCAGGATGGCGATCGCCTTCTGCTCGAACCAGGAGATCACCAGGGAGAGCGGCAGTTCGTTTACGCCACACTCAAACGCCTCGGACAGGGCCAGAGCCAGCTGAATGGCGGAGTAAGCGTCGTTGCACTGACCCACATCCAGGAAGCGCGGTACACCGTTGATGTCGCCGAACTCCAGATCGTTGAACTTAAACTTGCCGCACGCCAGGGTCAGGATCAACGTGTCCTTCGGTGCCTGCTTGGCAAACTCGGTGTAGTAGTTGCGCTCGGCCTTGTCGCCGTCACAGCCACCCAGCAGGAAGAAGTGCTTGATGTTGCCAGCCTTCACCTGGTCAATCACCGCCGGTGCCGCCGCCATCAGGGCGTTACGGGCAAAACCGGTGGTGGTGTAGTGCGGGATCTCGTCGTACTTGAAGCCTTCACAGGCCAGCGCTTTCTCAATCACCACGCTGAAGTCGTCACCCACCAGGTGAGTCACACCCGGCCAGCCCACGATGGAGCGGGTAAACAGGCGGTCGCCATAACCTTCAATGCCACGGCCCGGGTTGGGGTCGATCAGGCAGTTGGAGGTCATCACGATGGCACCGGGGAAGTTGGCGAACTCCTTCTGCTGGTTCTGCCAGGCGGTACCGTAGTTACCCACCAGGTGCGGGAAGGTGTGGCCCAGCTCCGGGTAGGCGTGGGCGGGCAGCATCTCACCGTGGGTGTAGACGTTGATCCCTTTGTCTTTGGTCTGCTCCAGGATGTGCAGCAGGTCGATCAGGTCGTGGCCGGACACCAGAATCGCTTTGCCCGCCACCGGCTTCATGTTCACTTTAACCGGCACCGGGTGACCGAAGGCGTCGGTTTCACCCTTGTCCAGCATCGCCATCACACCGAAGTTCAGGTGACCAATGGCCATGGACAGCTCAAGCAGTTCACCCATTTCGGACGGGTCTTCGCCCAGACGGGCCATGATGCGGTGCAGTTCGCCGTACAGCTCTTCATCCTGCTGGCCCAGTACACGCGCATGCTCCAGGTAAGCCGCGACCCCTTTCAGGCCATACAGGCAGAGCAGGCGCAGGCCAACGATGTCTTCACCCACCTCTGCCTGGCCACGGTTGACCATAGTCTGGGGGGCGGCAGCCAGCATGGCGGCTTTGTCGACGGTCAGTTCAAACTGGCCGGCACCAACAGGCTGTTGAACCTCAACACCCTGCTCAGCACAGGCGGCCTCGTAGGCGGCCTTGAGACGGTTACGTGCGGCCATCGCCTGCTCGGTGTAGGCCACCAGGCGCTCGGCATCGAAGTTCACGTTGGTCAGTGTGGAGAAAAACGCCTGAGGCAGGTAAGCGTCCACTTCCGCGTCAATCACGCCAACCTGACGGCCCAGATGGGCATAGGCGCTGACGCCCTGAAGCAGGTAAACCAGTACATCCTGCAGATCAGAAATCTCGGCGGTCTTACCGCACATCCCCAGGCTGTAGCTGCAGCCGTTGCTTACCGGGGTACGAATGGTTTGCTCACACTGAACACAAAACATGGTCTCACTCCATTTGTTGCAATACATATGCATCTTTTATGGAGCCATCATACGCCTCCTCTCAAAACAAAACATGCATCAGAGATGCCCTTTTGCTTTTTCTCTGATCCGGATCAAGAAAACCCCGGACTCTCCTCCCGTTTTACGGCGGTCGTTACATGCCGTATTACAGGGGCCAGTCCGGGGTTTTCGGGTGTGAGTCTCTGTTTGAAATCCGTCAGTTGTGGGTCATCTGACCTGCTGCCTGATCAATCCAAATCGTGGGGTTGCGCCACCGTTCAGGGCTGTCGGGCCAACAGCGCCATCACCTCATCCCGGATGGGGATGGAGCTTTGCGCGCCCATGCGGGTCACGGAAAGGGCCGCCGCAGCCTGGCCGAAACGGATCGCCTTATCCATCGATTCCCCCTCCAGCAGCGCGGTCACCATGGCGCCGTTAAAGGTGTCTCCGGCCCCCGTGGTATCCACCGCTTCCACCACAAAACCGGGGATCGACTTCCCTGTGCCACTTTCGCTCAACCAGACGCCTCGCTTACCCAGGGTGATGATCACCGTCTTGATGCCGAAGCGCTCATGCAGTGCCTGTGCAGCACGATCCGCGTCCTCCAGGGTGTTGATGGCGATGCCGCTCAGCTGCTCCGCTTCGGTTTCATTGGGGGTCAGGATGTCCACATGCCGCAGCAGACTGTCGGGCAGCGCTCGCGCCGGGGCCGGGTTCAGCACCACGGTCGTGCCCGCCTCCCGGGCCAGTTCAGCGGCCCGTTCCAGACTTTCAACCGGCGTTTCCAGTTGCAGCAGTAGCAGGTCCGCGTCGGTGATGCAGTGGTGGTGCGCCAGCACCCGTTCCGGACTCAGCGCGGCGTTCGCGCCGGGCCAGATGCCAATGGTGTTCTCCCCCTGGCTGTCCACGTAGATCATCGCCAGGCCGGTGTTGTGGCCCACCACCTCATCGATGGCGGTGGTATCGATGCCATCCGCTTGGAACTGCGCCACCATCTCGGCCCCAATCGCGTCCTCCCCCACACAGCCAACCAGCGTGGTGCGCGCGCCAAGGCGAGCCGCCGCAACCGCCTGGTTGGCGCCCTTTCCGCCCGCCACGATATCGTACTGCCTGGCCGTCAGGGTTTCGCCGGGCCGGGGGAAGTGATCCACCTGAGCCACGTGGTCCACATTGATGCTGCCCAAAACGGTGAGTGTTGCCATCGAACGGTTTCCTTATAGCGGCGCGCACTTTGAGTGGGGCTTGTCGCTGATACACACGACGGCTTTGCATAACCCTCGTTCTGGTACAGCGAGCCCAAACCCAAGCGCAGACCTTTGAGTGCAATGGCTCGTATTGTAGACCCGGTCATCGATGCAACTGAATGGCAGAGGCGCGATCCCGCTCGCAGTTCCGGGTGATAAGCAGAAGGGAATATTGAGGAAAGAGAAGGCGTTAGGGCACGGAAAACCGGCACAAAAAAGCCCGTGGGGTCTCCCCGCACGGGCAAAAGGTCTGCATCGCTGTTAACTGAGCAGGAAAACGGTCATGGAGCTGGCACCGTGGGCGCCAATCACCAAAGCCTGTTCGATGTCCGCGGTTTTGGACGGACCGGCAATAAAGGCACCATGGCTGCCGGGGGCCAGATCAATGGCCGGCACCGCCTGATGCATGGTCGGGTAGATGGCGTCCGCCTTCACTACCGCCGCCAGGTGCTCGGTGATGTAGGGGGCCACGCGGTGACCGGTCACGGTGTCCTTTACGAACACGGCGCCATTCTCCGCCACCGCGAACTCAGCGCTGACAAGGGTGTGGTCCACATCGCGCAGGTCATGGGCATTGGCGTTCAACTCGCGGTTGCCGCTGATCCCCTCAACCAGACTCATCACCTCATTGCCCTCTTCGATGCGGTCATTCAGGTAGGTCTGAATCGCCTCCAGGCTATCAACCTTAACCAGAGTGCCACCCACTTTGGCCAGGTTGGCTTCGTATTGGCCGACCAGATCCTCGGTATTGGGCTCGACGTCGATCACCGGCAGCGGTTGCTTAGGCAGAGTGATGTGACCCAGGGCTTCCAGAATTTGCTCACGGCTGGACATTACTTGTTCTCCCGGTTCTTTTTGAACCACTGCTCAAAGGAGCCGGTGGTGGGGGCTTCAGGCAGTTCACGGTGCTTGGTCCAGGCACCACCAAAAGGCTTCATCAGTGAACCGGGCAGAATCCGCAGGGCACCACGGGCCATGCCCATCCCCGCATTCAGCATGGTTTCACTGCCCATAAACTTGCCGACAAACGGCATGTAGCTGCCCTTGCCATAGGGCAGAGTGCCCTGCTTGGCGTGGATCTTGCGCCAGTGATGGATGATCTGGTCCAGCGGTACCTTGGTGGGGCACACCTTGGTGCAGGAGCCACACAGGGTGCAGGCCCAGGCCATGGAGTGGGTCTCATCGTCGCCGGCAGAGACAGCGATGCCGATGGGGCCGGGGATCAGAGCGTTGTAGCTGTAACCGCTGGAACGACGGTATACCGGGCAGGTGTTGAGGCAGCCGCCACAACGGATGCACTTGTAGGCTTCCGCCAGCAGCTTGTCCTTGAACAGTTTGGTACGGCCGTTGTCCACCATCACAATGTGCATCTCGCCGCCGGCTTTCGGGCCTTTGTAGATGGTGTTGTAGGTGGTGCTGGGCTGGCCGGTGGCGTTACGGGCCAGGGTGCGGGTCAGTACGCCAACCGCGTCCAGGTTCGGCACGATCTTGTCGATGCCCATGCAGTGGATCTGCAGTTTCGGCAGGTTCACACCCATGTCGGCGTTGCCTTCGTTGGTGCACACCACCACTGCGCCTTCGCTGGCGATGGCCATGTTCACCCCGGTCAGGGCGGCATCGGCTGTCAGGAAGTGCTCACGCAGGTGGTAACGGGCCTGCTTGGTCAGGTAGGTGGGGCAGGACGCGCCCTTCTCAGACCCAATCTTGCGGTGGAACAGCTCCCCCACCTCCTCTTTCTTGAGGTGGATGGCCGGCACTACGATGTGGCTCGGCGGCTGCTCGTTCAGCTGAATGATGCGCTCACCCAGGTCGGTGTCGATCACCTCAATGCCCCGCTCAATCAGGTAGGGGTTGAGGTGACACTCCTCGGTCAGCATCGATTTGGACTTCACCAGTTTCTTCACCTGGTGCTTGGCCAGCAGGCCATGAACGATCTCGTTGTGCTCCCGCGCGTCTTTCGCCCAGTGCACCACGATGCCGTTGTTCCGACAGTTGGCTTCAAACTCCTGCAGGTAGTCCGCCAGGTTTGCCAGAGTGTGGTATTTGATTTCGGAACCGAGCTGCTTAACGCGCTCCCACTCATCACCACCGATGCTGTCGGCGGCCAGGTCACGCTTGTGGCGCAAGGTCCACAGTGCTTTGTCGTGCCAGTTCACCCGGTCTTCATCACGGTTGAACTTCTCCGCCGCGCTGGCGTGGCTCTCAATCTCACCAATCAGTGCCATGGGATAGCCTCCTTACAGCGCCAGGTTAATGAGCTCTGCGATGTGCAGAGTCTTGATGGGATGCAGCTGCTTGCGGATCACGCCGTCCAGATGCATCAGACAGGAGGGGTCAAAACCCACCACGTAGGTGGCGCCGGTATCCGCGTGCGCCTGCGCCTTGTCTTTGCCCATCTTGCCGGAGACCGCGCCCTCATCCAGGGCGAAGGTGCCGCCAAAGCCGCAGCACTCGTCTTTGCGGTCGGGATAGACGATGTCGATGCCCTCAATGCGGGACAGCAGGGCTTCCACCTTGTTGTAGCTCTTGCCCTTGGTTTCGGACGGGGTGGCCAGGTCCAGCATGCGAATGCCGTGGCAGGACATCTGCAGGCTGATCTTGTGGTTGAAGGGCTTGTTGAAACGCTCCAGGCCGTGGATGTCATGCAGGAATTCGGTCAGCTCCTTGAGCTTGCCGATCACCGCAGTGGCTTCCGGGCTGCAATCGAACTCGTGGAAGTTCTCCTTGGCCGCCACCAGACAGGAGGCTGCCGGACAAACGATGTAGTCACAGTCCACGCCTTTAAAGGCGTTCAGCAGCTTCAGGGTGGTCTTCTTGGCGTCTTCGTAGCAACCTGAGTTGGTCATCGGCTGACCACAGCAGGTTTGCCCTTTCGGCAGGATCACCTCGTGTCCCAGCTTCTCCAGCAGCTCCACGGTGGCAATGCCCACTTGCGGAACCATATGGTTCACCAGGCAGGGTACAAACAGGGCGATTTTCATCATCATCTCCGCTAATGCATCATTCGCGCGAGAAGCCTCGATCCTTGCCCGCGCACGAGGGATAATTTACCCCTTTCCCCCAGCCTTAGCGCGGGTTACCAATTTGTAAAACCCGCCTATGCGCAGCCCACTCGCAACATCCGTGCAACCTCCCGGATAACCGCCGGAGATCCACCCATTAACACTAGCGCAATCCGGTCAGACCAATTCGGGCCCAGATGTTTCTAGGATGTATGTAGCGCGATAACCCATCGTTAACATGGGCCGTGCGATTTTTGTTCATTTGTGCGGGGCGCATCACGCTTTTTCGGAAGGTTTCGATAAGACACGCTTTTGTTGAACGTGGCGGTGACTTTTGATCGAGTCAGATTGTCCCGGCCGATTCGGAGAAACCGTCGTTAACATGGTGATAATGGTGTTCGAACCCCAATAAAAAAGGGGCCCGCTTGGGCCCCTTTTTGCTGCTCAATCTGCCTTAATGGCGCGCTTTCGGTTTGGAGGCACGGTCCAGCAGAGTGAGGATGTTTTTGTAGGGAATGCCGGAGTGGGTGGTCAAACCCACTTCACAGGTGGCAGAAACGGAGTAACCGCTGGTGCAACCCTTGTCCTTGGTTTCCTCTTTCAGGTGACGCAGGCCGTGCTCGTTCAACTCGGGGAAGTTCATGCCCCGGTTGCCCGCCATACCACAGCAGCCCACCTTCTCAGGCACCACCACTTCGGTGGCGCAGAGTTCCGCCAGACCCACCAGGTCGCCCACAATGCCCAGCTTGCGGCAGGTGCAGGTGGGGTGCACGGCGATCTTCTCTTCGATCTTGGTGATTTCGAGACGCTCCACCAGGAACTGCATGGCAAACTCCTCCGGGCCCAACAGCTTCAGACGCTTGTCGCAAGCGCGACGCATCCGCTCCAGACAGGCGGTGGTCTCCACCAGAATCGGGTATTCGCCGTTGTTGGAAACCTCCAGCAGCCAGGTGGAGAGTTCGTCGGACTTGCGGTCCGCCTGCTCATTGTGGCCGTAGGATTCCCACGGCTGGCCACAGCACAGCCCCTTGGGTTTGTGACCGCTCACCATCTCCAGACCGGCTTTTTCAAACAGGCCCTTGATGGTTTCCGGAATGGAGCGCTGGTCCTCATGTTTGGGCGAAGTGCCCATCATGCGGTTGAGACAGGCCGGGAAGTACACCGCCTTCACGTCACCCTTGGTCTTCAGCTCCGGCAGCGCCTTACCGCGCTTGGGCATCCCTTCAGACCACTGCGGAATCGGCAGGCCGGTCTTACGCAGCCCCTTGGTGATGCCGCTGATCGCCTTGTCGCCAATGACGGCACGGGTCACATCGGTGGCGCCCAGCGCAAAGCGGGCTACCGACTCCAGTGAGCCGAACTTGTTGGCGGTGAAGTCAGAGATCTTCTTATCGCCTTCGGTCGCCGCTTCTGCACGCAGCACTTTCACGAACTTGCCGGTGTCGATGCCCATCGGACAGCCGGTCTTACACAGACCATCCGCCGCACAGGTATCCAGCGCAAAGTAGGGATACTGCTTCTTCAGGTCTGCCAGCACTTCCGGCTCAGCACCGGTGGTTTCCAGCGTCTTCATCACACGGGCTACCGCAGTGCGCTGACGGGGCGACAGAGTCAGACCGTGAGCCACACAGTGCGCCTCGCAGAAACCACACTCGATGCACTTATCCACGATATCGTGCACGGTCGGCAGCGGCTTAAAGCCCTTGGCGTGGCAATCCGGGTCGTCGTTGATGATCACGCCGGGGTTCAGAATGCCCGCCGGGTCCATCACTTGCTTGACCCGGGCCATCAGGGCGTAGATCTCGCTGCCCCACTCCTTCTCAACGAAGGAGGCCATGCCGAAGCCGGTGCCGTGCTCCGCTTTCAGAGAGCCATCGTACTTCACCGCCACCAGGTCAACCATCTCCTGCATAAAGCGGTCGAAGCGGTCGATCTCCGCCTGGGTGCTGAAGTCCTGAGAGAAGATGACGTGGTAGTTGCCTTCCAGCGCGTGGCCGTAGATCACCGCATCGTTGTAGCCGTGCTCGAAGGAGAGCGCCTGCAGGTCCAGGGTGGCCTGGGGCAGCACCTCGATGGGGAAGGCGATGTCCTCAATCACACAGGAGGTGCCTGCCGGACGCATGGAGCCCGCCAGCGGGAAGACCGCCTTACGGATCGCCCACATGTTGGCAATCTCAGCTGCATCCTGGGTGAACTCAACCGGACGATAGAGACCATGCTTGGCCATGATGGCGCCCATCTTGGCAATGTTGGCGTCGATCTGCTCCTGGCTCATGCCGAAGGTTTCGAACAGTACCGCCGTAACGTCCTTATGGATCTCGTTCAGGAACTCCGGCGTCTGGTACTTGGAGGCCGCTACGGCCTTCAGTGCAAAGTTGTCCAGCAGCTCGGCGGCGTTGGTCTCATCAAAGGCATCGCGACGCAGCTCCACAATCGCTTCACAGGCGCCCTTCAGGGAGTCGAAGTAGACCATGGCGGAAGCGGAGTGGGTGGCTTTGGGCACGCTCTTCATGGTCACTTCGGACATAAAGCCCAGGGTGCCTTCAGAGCCCACCATCAGGTGCAGCAGGATGTCGAACGGGTCGCTGTAATCGACAAAGGCATTCATGCCGTAGCCGGTCACGTTCTTGATGGAGTACTTGCGCTTGATGCGCTCCACCAGGGCTTCGTCCGCCATGATGGTGTCACGGATCTCCGCCAGCCCCTCCAGCACCTCAGGGTGCTTCAGGGAGAACTCAGCGCGGCTCTTGTCACAGCCGGTGTCCAGCACGGTGCCATCCGCCAGCACAATGCGGGCGGCGTCGATCAGACGATAGGCATTTTGGTGGGTACCGCAGTTCATGCCGGAGGCGTTGTTGGCCACAATGCCACCCACCATGGCGGAGGCGATGGTGGCCGGGTCCGGACCAAACTTCCAGCCCAGGGGGGCCAGGATCTGGTTCACCTTGGCGCCAATCACGCCCGGCTGAAGCTTGATGCGGGCACCGTCGTCCAGCACCTGATGCTGGGTCCAGTGGGCACCGGCCACCATCAGCACGGAATCGGACAGGGCCTGACCGCACAGGGCGGTACCGGCGGCGCGGAAGGTCACCGGCGTTTTGGCCAGATGGCACTCCGCCAGGGCCGCAGCCACTTCCGCTTCGGTTTTGGGATGGAGAACCATCTGGGGGCGCTTCTGATAGAAGGAGGCGTCCGTTCCCCACGCCACGCGGCGCAGGTTATCGGTGTAGATGCGATCTTGCTCAAGGATCTGCGACAATTTGTCGGCCAGGACACTCATGTTTGACTGCAACATGTGATCTTCCTTTGTTTTTCTGCTCACAAAAGACAACAAAGCCGGGCGCGAACCCGGCTATTGTTTGGCTTACTGATTCCTCAGAAGCCACCCCAAATGAAGGCGATGGTACCGGCGACCATGGCGTAGCCCAGCGCAACCGGCAGGGTCTTACGGATGATCTCGGACTCACGTCCGGCCATGCCCACAACGGTCGCTGCCGCCACAACATTCATCACACACATCATGTTACCGGCGTTGGCACCAATGCCCTGCAGGGCCAGTACCAGCGCGTGGTTCATGCCGATGTTGTCCGCCACACCATACTGCAGGCCGGAGAACATCATGTTGGAGAAGGTGGCAGAGCCGGACAGGAAGGCACCGAAGATGCCCACAACCGGCGCCATCCAGGCCCATACTGCGCCCATGGAACCCGCCAGCAGTTCCGCCAGCTGGTTCGGCATGGATTCCAGACCTGCGGCGTTGGTGCCGGAGTTCAGGAAGATCTTCACCATGGGAACAGACGCACCCAGGGAGATGATGGTGGGGACCATGGATTTGCAGGAACTGGTGAAGCTGTGCTTAAAGGCGTGGGGTTTCATCTTGAAGATGAAGTAGCCCAGGATACACACGGTCACGAAGAAGGCGCCCGGCGCGTACAGCGTCTGGAAGCCCGCCTTGAGATTGGTGCCCAGCAGTTCGGTCCAGCCGATGTTGAAGCTCAGCAGGAAGGATTTCAGCGGAGCCACAGTACGGGACAGCACCAGCAGAGCCGCCATCACCAGGTAGGGGGTCCAGGCCGCGATCTGGGAGATCTCGTTCTTGGTGGCCGCCGCGCCAACAGACTGGGGCTCACCCACAGGCTTGTCGTCGCTCTTGGCGTCGTTGTCAGCAAAGTCATGCCAGGGCTGGCTCGGCAGCAGGAAGCCTTTCTTGGCAGCCGGAATCACAATGGCCATGCCAATCAGCGCACCGATCACAGAGGGGAATTCCGGACCCGCGATGAAGTTGATGGTCCAGGCCGGGATGGTGAACGCCAGACCGGCGAACAGCGCAAATTTCCAGATGGCCAGACCTTCGGCGAAGGACTTGTTGCGACCGAAGAAGCCGGTCAATACCGCTACCAGTACCAGAGGGATCAGGGTACCGGTCACCAGATCGATGGTGATCATGTGCATGGCGATAAAGCGAGCGTAGTCAGCGAAGCTGCCACCGTGCTCGGCGATCTGAGCCGCTGCCATGGAAACCCCACCCTCCATCAGGCCCTGCTCCATACCGAACAGCACCGGCAGACCGATGGCACCGAAGGATACGGAAGTGGAGTCGGCGATCAGCGCAACAACGGCTGCGGCTACCGGCGGAACACCCAGCAGCACCAGCAGGGGAGCGCCAATGGCGGCCGGGGTGCCGAAGCCAGCGGAACCTTCAATGAAGGAGCCGAACAGCCAGCAGATGATGATCACCTGAACCCGCGCGTCCGCACTGATGTTGGTGAAACCGGCGCGGATGGTGTCCATCGCTCCGGAATTCTTCAGGGTGTTCAGCAGGAAAATCGCGCCGAAGATGATGGAGAGGGGCGTCAGCGCGGAGAGAAAGCCTTCCACGACAGAAGCCATCAGCATGGTGCTGTCCATCTTCCATACGAAGAAGGCCACCAGGCCGGTCAGCACGGCGGAGATGGGCATGGCACGGGATGCGGGCATCCGCATCAGCACCAGGAACACCAGCACCGAGATTACCGGCGTCAGCGTCGCCAGAGTTTGAATGAGGGTCACAACCTTGTCCTCTTTATAGTCACTCGCGTGTTTATTTTATGTTCGTTTCCCATTCCCGATAGCAGAATGGAGCGAGATCGTTTCAAAAAGACGCGATCGGCAGGCAGGAGCTCCATACACGGGCCTGGGCGAGAGGATTCTTCCAGTCACCCCCATGTATTTCTGTGATGCAGATCACCCGGACTGTAATACATGCTCGCATGAATGGCCCTCAGTTGAGCGAGATCAAAAGGTCTCACCAATGTTGCCCGCTCGTTTCATTTCGTTCACATTTAACTCAATTCATTGTTTTTTAGAGTATTTATGGGCCATTTCGGAAATATTTGTTCTGTACCACGGAAATTACACCGAGTGCATTTCAAACAAATTGGTCAACTCGGATTAATGGCTTGACCACGCGTGGATCAATGGCATGACCAGCGATGCGGTGATCGCGGTCAGGGCCATCGCCAGCCCTGCAAAGGCCCCGGATTCCGGGTGCAGCTGGAATGCTCTTGCCGCTCCCTGACCGTGAGAGGTCGCCCCCAGCGCCAGCCCCATCACTTTGGGGTCTCGTACTCCCAGTCGGCTCAATAGGCCGCTGCCGATGATGCTGCCCAAATTACCGGTGATCACCACAAACACGATGGTCAGAGACACCACCGCTTCGATCCGCTCGCTGATCCCCATCGCAACTGGCACAGTGACCGACTTCAACGCCAGCGACTGCCCCACTTCACCAGGCATCGACAACACCCGGGCGATCTGCACCGCCGACAGATAGCTGATCAGCACCGAAGCGAGAATCGCCAGACCGATGGGCCACCACAGCCGTTTCACGTGCGCCCGTTGACGATACAGCGGCACCGCCAGAGCCACCGTCGCCGGCCCGAGCAGAAGGTGGATCACCTGTGCCCCTTCGAAGTATTGGGTGTAGGAAATATCGAGAAACCCCAGCAGGGCGATCAGCGTCAGAATGGCAAACGCCACCGGGTTCAGCAGAGGGTTCTGCCCACTGCGCTCAAACAGCCATTGGCCACAGGCAAACACCAGCAGGGTCAGCATCAGACAGAATGCGGGTTGAGCAAGAATGTAGGCCATCATCCGCGTCGCTCCTTCAAGCGCATCATGGCGGCCATCACCCCGGCGCTAACCGCCAGCGTCAGCAAGGTGGCCACCAACACCGCAATGGTGACCGGCAGCCAGGAAGCCAACAGCTGGTCTCCGTACACCATCACACCCACACCGGCGGGCACAAACAGCAGCGCCAGGTAGCCAAGCAGGCCATCGCTGGCCTGGGCCAGACTCTCGGGCACCCGCCCCAATACACAGAGCAGGCCGAACAACATCAATAAACCGATCACCGAGCCCGGTACCGGCAGGGCAAAGGCGTGACTGATCCCCTCCCCCACCAACCAGAACCCCATCAGGGCGGCCAAACCAAAAAGCCGTTCCATCTCATACGCTCACTATCTGGAGGACAACGGCGCATTAGAATGCCGCCTCGAAGAGAAAATGCTTGGGGACAACGTCAGGCTGTGAACCGGATCATGTCGCATTTGCGATGAAGCCGGTTTTCTCGGGAGAGATCAGAGGGTAGAGTGAGACAGCAATGGTTTGAGTGGAGTGATGATGGTGGAGTGGCTGATTCTGGCAATCGCGGTAGCAGTAGCAATCTGGTGTTGGCAACGAAGTAACGCTCGCCACGTTGCCCGGCCCCTGATGACGCCCGAGGAACGCCAGTGCGAACAGGACCTCCGCACCCTGATGGGGGACGGAGTCACGCTCCACAGTAAAGTGCATCTGGCCTGTCTGTTGCCTCACCGCCACTGTGCCCGCACCCGCACTCTCGACTTTCTTATCAGCCACAGCGCGACCCATCAGCCTCTGGTGGCCGTGACCCTGCAGGACAGCTCCAGATTGAAGCGCCTCTGTCGGGAAGCCAAACTGCCGCTGTTGAACGCCCGCCAGGGCATCGATACTGCGCTGCTCAGCACCCTGTTGCCCCCCAGCCAGCAAGCCAGTGTCACGCCCCACGGTCACCTGACCGATGATGAGCGTGACAGCCTGTTTGAGGCGATTCAGTCCCTTAACGAAACCCCCGCCAAACAGAGTTAAGCCAACGTCAGAAGCGATCCAGCATCGCCGCATCGAAAGGCGGCAGGGTCGCCTGATGCTGTGCCACCAACGCGGCCAGCTTCTCCTGATCGCGCGCCACAGCGGAGAGCGTCAGAGTGTTGTTGTCCAGCCGATAAACCAACTCCCGGCTGCGATGGTAGAAGTCCAGCACGCTCATGGCGTTCACGTCGCCCTGCTCTGCCGCCGCTTCCACCGCCTTGAGCTTTCGGTAGATGCGATTGTGCATCTGCTTCAACTGCCAGACGTACACCACATCCGCCATAAAGGGCTTATCCTTCAGGCCCGCCAGCAGCGCCGAGCAGAGCGCCAGTGCCAACACCACCCCCATCAGGTTCAGATGAAAGTTGCCGGTGCTCTCGCCAGGCGTCACCGCCCCCTGGCCAAACAAAGCGATCAGCAATGAGCCGAACGCCACCGACAGCACCGCCAGCGCCATCACAAACCCCAACGTAACCTGGTTCACCTGGCGACGGTAATGACTCGCCTCAATCTTGCGTAATTCCATACCACTCAACGCGTTGTGTCATGAATTGTGGCGGACAGTGTACTTCAGTAACCCCCGCTGCCCCAAAGGGGGTCTATGGTTAATCCATTGACCCCTTTGGCCCTGCTCGCAACAACGATATGACCAGCTACCTGTTGATTCTGCTGTTTCTCTGCCTGGCGCTGGGCGCTGCACTCTGGTGGCGCCAGCGGCAGTCAGCCCACCCTCAGGCGGGGCTGACCCATCAGGAGCGCACCTTTCAGGCTGCACTGCAAACCGCCCTGGATACTCTGTCGCTGCCGTTGCGCCCCTTTGCCAAGGTGAAGATCGCCGATGTGCTGGCGCCCGGCCGGGGCCGTCAGCGCCAGCACTGGCTGGCCCAGTATGCGGAGTTGAAGGAGGTCACCTTCGATTTTGTGTTGTGCGATGCCAAAAGCCTCACCATTCAGGCCGCCATCGCCCTCGACCATGGCCAGCGCGGCACCCGCACCCGGGATCAACTGATCGATACCGCCTGTCAGGCCACCGGGTTACCGCTGCTGCGCTTTCCCGCCCAGCGGCACTATCCGCAGGAACCGTTGCAAGCGGCGCTGACCGACGCCCTGCCCGCCATTAAGGCCCACGCGCAAACCCAACGGGAGCGTGCCCACGCCCCCGCATCCACTCCGGAGTCCGTGCCGATGACCAACACCTCATCCCCCCGCGCCGTCGAACACCTCAGCACCGAAGAGTTTGCCGAGCGTCTGTCGCTGCATCCCCGCGCGCTGCTGGCCATGCTGGCCCGGCTGGGGTACCTGGAGTGGGACGATAACGGCGAGCTGCAACTCACCGGCAAGGGGCGGCGCAAAGGGGCAGTGCAGTGGGACGATGAGCGCGCCAAACGCCAGTTTCAATGGTCAGTGCGGGATCGCCACCGCGCCACCGGCTGAAGGCTAAAAACCTAACCGGGCACGCATTTTTGCCATTAGCACTTGCACCTGACGCACGCATAAGTAGAATGCGCGCCCAACAATTTATTGCGCTGTATATCTCTGGAAATCGGGTCCAGAAGTCTCTACCACAAGACCGAATCTTGTGACTACAGTCCAATCTCCGCCCATCGCTACCGCGACGGGTGGCTCCAGTGATACCGCCGGTAAATTGCCCTGAAAACATTCAAACCGAAAGGCAAACACTGTGGCGATCACCTCCATTCTGAATCGAGCAGGACGCTCACCCCTGCTGGACTCCACCTTTAAGCTCTCCGAGCGCAAAACCACCGTTGGTACCGAGCTGTACGCGGGCTTCATCACCTTCCTGGCCATGAGCTACATCCTGGCGGTCAACCCGGCCATTCTGGGTGGCATTGAAGGGATGGACAGAGGCGCGGTCTTTACCGCCACCGCACTGGCTGCGGCGTTCGCCACCCTGATCATGGGCCTGTTTGGCAACTACCCGGTGATGCTGGCGCCCGGCATGAGCATGAACGGCTTCTTCAAAGGGATGCTGCTGTCCGGCTCCGTGGCCCTGATCTGGCATGAGGCCCTGTTCGGCATCTTCCTGTCCGGCATCGTCTATCTGGTGTTCTCGCTGACGCGCATCCGCAAGTACATGATTGAGTCGATTCCGGAAGACCTTAAGCTGGCGATCACCGTTTCTCTCGGTCTCTTTATCGCCTTCCTGGGTCTGAAAAACGCCGGCATCATCGTCTCCAACCCCATCATTCTGGTGAGCATGGGGGACATCAGCAATCCGCAGATCGCCATCGCCTTTATCAGCCTCTTTGTGGCACTGGGCTGCATGGTGCGGGACGTCAAACTGGCCACCTTTATCGCCTTTATGACCTCCATTGTGCTGACGCTGCTGAGCGACGCGTTCCTCGGCACTCAGTACGCCCCCCTGCCGGAGCAGTGGTTCTCCGCACCGCCGAGCCTGGCCCCCACCGCTGGCCAGATCTTCAACTTCGAATTCCTGACCGCAGACAAGCTGTTTGACCTGCTGTTTATCGTCATCATCTTCTTTATTGTCGACTTCTTCGATGGCCTCTCCACCATCGTTGGGGTGGGCCGTGACGCTGGCATCATCGACAAAAACGGCAAGGTGCCGAACGCCCGTGCGGCCCTGGTGGCGGACGCGGGTGGCACCGTTGCAGGCACCATGCTGGGCACCACCTCCATCACCGCCTTCTCTGAATCCGGCATCGCCTCCGCGCAGGGTGCGAAGACCGGCCTGGCGGCAGTGATGGTGGCGATTCTGTTCCTGCTATCCCTGTTCCTCTACCCGGTATTTTCCCTGTTCTCTACCGCTATCGTAGCCCCGGCTATGATCGTGGTGGGGATCTACATGGTGGGCCGCCTGGGCCAGATCCAGTGGGACAAGAAAGAGTCCCGCATCGCGGCATTCTTCACCATCATGTTCACCATTCTGAGCTTCTCCCCCGCCAACGGTATGGCGATGGGCTTTATCAGCTACGCGTTCGCCATGGTAGTGGCGGGCAAAGGCCGCGAAGTGCACCCCATCATCTACGCACTGTCGCTGATCTTTGTCGCCTACCTGCTGATGCTCTAACCGATTTTTGTGAGACCTGAGATGAACCCATTACAACAGCGGATTTTGCAAGAGGGCGTGGTAAAAAGCGCCGCCGCCCTTGATGCCAGCGCCTTCCTAACCAAGCAGGTGGATGTGGCGCTGCTTAACTGGTGTGCTAAGGCCATTGCCGAGCACTACCGGGATGCGGGCATCGACAAGGTGGTCACCATTGAGGCCGGTGGCATCGCCATCGGCACCCTGACCGCACTGGCCCTCGGCAAGCCGCTGGTGGTGTGCAAGAAGGCCGCCAGCATCCTCGACAGTGCCGAGCTGTACACCGAGACCGTCAAGAGTTTCACCAAGAACACCCAGTACACCCTGACCTGCGACAAGCGCCACCTGAACGCCGGTGAAAAGGTGCTGTTTGTGGACGACTTCCTGGCCCATGGCCAGGCCCTGCTGGGGATGAAGAGTGTCTGCGAACAGGCCGGTGTCGAACTGGCGGGTCTGGGCATCGTGATTGAAAAGTCCTTCCAGGAAGGCCGGGGCATCGCCGAGCAGCTTGAACTGCCGCTGCTCTCCCTGGCCCGACTCAAATCTTTGGAACAGGGAATCGAGTTCCACTGAACAGCGGTCCGCTGCGGCGGCGCCTCTGTGCCCTACAAAAAACAAAAACAAAACGACCCCCGTCAGTACGGATACTGACGGGGGTCACCCTTTTTTGGGGCCGCTACTGCGCGACGCTCAGGCCATTGAGTGCAACCCAATCATATTGCCGTCCGGATCGAGCGCCAGCACGATAAAGCCGTACTCACCGATGCTCATCTTGTCGCGCACCACCTGCCCGCCGGACGCCACCACACGGGCGGCCTCCACCGCGCAATCCTCACAGTTGAAGTAGACCAGCGTGCTGTTATTGCCCGGCTCTACGCCTTCGAAGTGACAGATCGCTCCGGCCGCACCCGGCCCGTTATCCTCCCACGGGAACGCCCACATCACCGGCCCCTCGTCGCCACCAGGATTCAGCTCAAACAGTTCCACCCCAAACACCGACTGGTAGAACGCCTTGCCCCGTTCAATGTCCGCCACGTAGATCTCAAACCACCCCACCGGATTGGCCATCACTCGCTCCTTATTGACGTTTTTTGGCCCATTCAGCATAGACGCCAGCCGGCCTCACCGAGCGCGGGGTACAGGTTCCCCAACGCAAAAGCGTGGGCACAAAACCCACGCTGCCAAGCGATAAAAGTCAAAAAAATAGCGCCCCGAAGGGCGCCATTTCAGTCTTATGCGCGGTAACGACGCCACGCCAATGGCAACAGCATCAGGAGGAACCAGCTCATGCTGCCGCTGCTGCTGCCTCCACCGTTGCCCGGCTCTTCAGCCGGCGGCTCAACCCCGTCAGAGTTCACGGTCAGCACAAACTGGGTGCTGGCAGCATCCTGCGGATTGGCCGCATCGTACACCGTCACGGAGACCAGGGAAGTCCCGTGCCAATGCTCAGTCGGTGTCAGGCTGAAGCTCATGCCGTCGATTTCGGCATTCACATTCTCCCCTTCCACCATAAGGGCCACAGCGCGGTTACCGTTGTGCACGTAGTCCACGGTCAGACCGGACAGCGTGGTGTTCTCCTCCATCACCTGATCGGCCAGGCCGAACACCGTGATGTTGCCACCCACATCCAGGGTGTGAGTACGGGTAACGGTGTTGCCACCGTCAGCCTGAGCGGTCAGGGTCACCGGCAGGCTGCTGGCTACCGCCTCCGGGGTCACCAGCGCGGCGAAGCGCATTACCGCCCGGGTGCTTTCCGGACCCTGGTAGTTGGCACACACCAGCAGGTTGCTGCCCAGCTTCTCCGGCTCATTGATGGCGTAGTCATCGTAGTGGTAGCCGTTCACCGGATACCAGAAGCCACGCACCCCTTCGTACCCCTTGAGGCCCACAGTGTGCTCACCCAGGTTGCTGTCCATCTCGGCGTAGGAGAAGAACAGCTCATACACGCCCGGAGTGAAGTCGATGACGCTGGACGCCAGGGTCATAAAGTCGAAGTGAGTGCTCTTATCCACCACCAGACCACCCCAGGGACCACCGCTGGACTCAGCGTTGTACATCCGCTTCCACTGAGTGGCCAGGTAGGCGCCACCGTTCAGTGAGGCGGCGTATACGCCGTACTCATAGGGCTGGAAGGTATCCAGGTCGATACCGGACTCATTGATGGACACCGCATTGGCACGCCAGAAAGGCGCCACCATCAGGTCACGGGCACCATCGTAGGCCAGGCTGTAGCCGGGCAGGTGCAACAGCGCGTGAGCGTCGAAGCGCATCAGGCCGTCGCCTTCGATGGTGATAATGTTGGTGGTGTCCTTGGGCTGGACGCCGTACAGCGGGATATGCGGGAAGTACTTGTCCGCTCCAACAAAGTCCGGGATCTCAAACAGCTGGTCCCATTCGTTGCTGAAGGCCGGCAACTGACCCACACCGATGCCGGGCAGATCCACAAACTGCGGATAGTTGCTGAACGGCAGACGACACATGGGGTCATCCAGATTGGTGCTGTACTCGTAGGTGCGCGGCGCGTCCTTGGAGGAGACCTGAGTGCCTTCCAGCACCACACGGTTGCCGTCAACGCTCAACAGCGGTGTGGCAAACTCGTTGCCTCGCAGGCTCTCCTCAATCAGGGTCAGGCCGGTGGGCAGTTCCACGCTGAGCGTGATGTTGCGCTCGCTGCCAAACAGGTTGGCCTGCTGCACCACTTCAAACTCCACCACATCGCCCACCCGGGCACCGTCGTGGCTGGCACTGAACTGAACGTCCTGCTCAGCGCGCTGCAGACGAACCGGCAGCATGCCGATGTCTCCGGGGTTCAGGCTGTCAGTGCCCAACTCCACCACTGCGTGAAGGGTCTCACCTTCGCTGACGCCCTCAACAGCCCAATTCAATTGCAGCTGCTGGGCGCTGACGCCGTCACTGTCAGTGGCGCTGACGCTGAGGCGGTCGGTCACCTGGTCGCCAATCACCACGACGTTGGTGACGATACGGTGTGCCTCATCGTAAGGGTCCCACCAACCGAGGCCGTACTTCACATTGGAGACCATGTACCAGTACTCACCCGGCTCGGGATTGTTGATGGCACAGTAGTCAGCCAGACGCCAGTCGGAGATGCAGATCGCTTCTTCGCCCCAATTGATCAGGCCATCGCCATTCACATCGCGGCCGAGGTCAATCCGGCTGCCAAAGCGCGCCCAATCGTCCTCTTCGGCGATCTCCACCACCAGACGCTTGGTGCCGGTCGGCACGGTGAACATGCGGTAACCGATCTGGCTTTCCGCACTGGGCAGGGCATCCACGATGTCCCAGGGCCACAGCGTGTTCATCTGCAGAGCGTACTCTTTGGTTTCTCCCGCAACCATGCCGTAGACGTTGGCGTCGATGGCGCTGGAAGGCGGCAGAATCACACTTGGAGTCAGCAGGTTTCCTTCATCACGGCCCACATCCGCCTGAACAAGAACCGGCAGAGCTGCGCGGTCATAAGCGGCGATCACCGGCAGAGTCTGTACCGGCTTGGCGGAATCAGACGGCGCCAGCATCAGCTTGCCGTAGAAGGTGGCACCGGCAGAGTTGCCCGGACCAAGAGGCGAGTCGGTCTGGTAGTCCACATCCGGCAGAGTTGCGGTAACCATCACGCGCTGGGTTTCACCCGCTTCCAGAGAGAACTGAGTCGGCGTGACCTCCAGCTTCATCAGTGAAGCACCGAAGTAATCCACCTCCTCGGCAGTCACACTCCAGTTGCCGCTTTCGGTGGCGGTAAAGGTACGGTACCAGGTGCAGGTTCCCTTACAGTCCCGGTCTACCAGATAGGGGGTATTGAGGGTGCGGACGTCGCCCCCGCTCAGCGGGTTGGCGGACTGGTAGTTGGCGATGGTTTCATCCTGAACCAGGGTGGCGTTCACCGCCTGATCCACGTTGATCACCCCGGCACCGGCATCGTCAAAGCTGACCGGACCGGTATTGCCGTAGTCGTCCACCTCGACCGCGACCTTGGTGGTTGTGGTGGCCAGTGCAGATTGGATCTGCGCCGGCGTCCAGTCCGGATGAGCGGCTTTGATCAGCGCCAGAGCACCCGCCACATGGGGCGACGCCATGGAGGTACCGCTGATCATCGCCCAGTTCATGCCAAAGCCTTCCAGGGTGAGGAGGCGGTCATTGGCGTAGGCGGCAAACACGTCCACCCCCGGAGCCGCGACGCTCGGCGCCAGCACATTGGGGTTGGTGGTGCTGGGCCCACGGGAGGAGAACAGCGCCAGTTGGTCGGCCGGACGCTCAGTGGCAAACAGGGAGCCATCAGTCAGCGTGGCGCGGTGACCGGTGCCGGTGGCCAGCCAATTGAGGATTTGTCCCCCGTCATAGTTGCCGATGTGGGCAGAAGGCAGGGAGTAGAAATCGTCCACCTTCTGATAGCGTGAATCGCCGTAATCCCAGTCCGGCTGGGTGTTATACAGGATCATCCCGCCCGCGCCGCCCGCTTTGACGTTGTCGGACTTGGCGATTCGGGGCTGGTCGCTGCGGCCACACACCACGATAGGGGCTTCCGCCAGAGGCGTGCCATCGGGAAGAACGGCAAAGGTGCCCGCCGCAAACTCGCTGTCACAGTTGCCATCACCGTAATCGGCGGCGGACACCACAGGACCGGTGTAAGGACCAGTGAGGCTCTTGGCACTCATGCCCCAACTGGCAGGGTTGCTTTCGCCCCCTTCAAAATTCTCAATGCGCTTCTCGCCCGAATCCACCACCCGACCATGAGTCGTGGCGGCAACGGAGGTCAGCCAGGGAGAAACGTGGTCCATCCAGCCATATCCGGCGTTACCGGCAGAGGTGGCCACGGAGATCCCCGCTTCGCGGGCGGCCAGGAAGGCCAGCTCAGTGGGGGACGCCCAGGGCAGACGCTCAGCGCCACCCACGGAGTAGTTGATCACATCCACACCGTCGCGAATCGCATCCTCGACGGCCATCAGGGTCACCTCTTCCGGACAACCGGAATAGGGTGCCGCGCCACCGCCGGCCCAGCACACCTGATAGGAGATGATGTTGGCGTGAGGGGCAACACCGGACACCCGGGGGAACACCAGATCGGTATCCCGGCCGGTGATCTCCTCGCCATAACCCGCTTCTGACATCTGGTAGGGCACGTCAAACAGCACGTTACCTGCCGCCGTGGATGCGGTGTGGGAGCCGTGGCCGTTGTAGTCTTCACCGTTGGCCGGACGGACCATCTCCCAAGGCGCCAGTGGGTGTTCGCCCCGGAAAGCCGGATCCCCATAGGTGTCGGTGATCATGGGATAGGAACGCACCCCAATCAGCTTGTCGTTACACAGATTGGCAAAGGCCTCCTGCTCACAATCCCCGACGTAGTTGCCGGTGCCGAAGGGGTTTTCAATCACTACGCCATCATCCCCCTTCGCAGCAAACGAGGGGTGGGCGGTGTTGATGCCGGTGTCCAGGATACCGACGATAATGCCCTTACCGGTGAAGCTGCTGCCGGAGGTGGCGTTACCGTTCCAGATCTGGTCCGCACCGATGTGCTGCGGGCCCACATCGGTGTGCAGTTCGAGGATGGTGGAGCGGGTCACCGCGCGGACGCCCGGCAGCTTGGCCACTCGCGCCGCCTGCTGCTGAGTCAGGCTCATACTCATGCCGTTGAAGGCGAACTGGAACGACTGCTTGATCGGCTGGTGAGTCCGAAGGGCGCCGGTGATGGCGCTGTGCACATCGGCCTGACGGCTGCTCAGGTACTGCAGGTAGCTGCGGCTGTCGCCACTGTGAACATTCAGCTTGCTGCTCTGGCCAAAGACGGAGGGAGCACTGCCCGGCGCCGTCGCATTCAGGCCGGGAATGCCGCCGTGGTAGGTCGCCAACGGCTGCTCATCAAGCTGGATGATGTAGGTGTGTTCACCGGTCAGCCCATCTTCGTGAACGAAGGGGACCTTGGCGTTATTGCCGATATGCTGGTTCGGGCCACTGGTCAGCCCCGGACGGTTCTGCAAGCGCTGCTGATGAGACTGAATCTCGGCGTACTGTTCAGCAGTGAGGTCGAAGGGATCCACCGTGATACCACCGGAGGTATGAGGGGCAGCTTGCCCCGAGGCCAACACACCAGCGGCATAGAGTGCCGCCGAGGTGGCGATGGTCAGATGCTTTAGTTTCAACTTTATTCCCTTAGCTGCACTAAGACAGCTCCCTGGTCGTAGTCGTATCGTTGCTCCCTTCAGCAAGGCCAAACCGGGGCAACGCTAATTGGCGGTTCTACCGCTCTGAGTCCATTCTGTTGCACGCCAGTTAATTTTATCCAATGCATTATTTGATCGCTTTTCATATTTAACATGCATATTGCACAATTGCACTTTTTGACATTCTGAACTTTTTTCAATCAAAACATGCAGATAGATATTTCATGACAGAAATATGACAATTCACCATCCTCATCAAAAAATAAAAATGCACCAAAGGCATATATTTACAAGCAAGGTCAAGGCGATAAAGAGATAAAGCCGCTCCCGAATTCCCAAAAATGAAACCCCTGACAAAAATGAGCACTTTCCATTTATTATCATGAACTTATGGCCGCATCACCACGGTGGACAGCAGTCACTATCGACTCTTAATCGAAACAAATGACCATCAGTGACTAAAACAAACCGACAGAACAAAACCCCAGATTTTTAGAATGACTCTGCCCAGCTATTTTCTGGTGGCGCTCATTCGCCATCACCTTAAAAGCGAGGAAAAATGGAGGATTGTCGGATTAAAGCACCCGTTTTTGCACTGTCATCCAGCGCAAAACCAATATATGCACAAAAGGTATGAATTTGCGTGATTTTCAAAGTCGCTGACAAATCAAAAACACATTCAGCCGGGCGTTATAAGGGGAAGGTTTCGTAGCGTGCGCTTCAGTTCAGGGCCACAACGAAAAGAGAAAACGCCTTCAGAGGAAGGCGTTTTGGGCGGAAGGGAAATTAAAAGAGGGGCAGATTCTCCAACCGCTGCCACAGCATCATCCGCATCATGGGCGAGGTGTCACTGCCCCACAGCCCGGCGGCATAGAAGAACAACGGCATCACAAACAGGAAGCCGATGATCACCAGTACCATCGCCCGGGGTGACAAGGGCCAGCGACGCCCCGGGGCACTCAGGGTCACCGCCCCTTTGACCGGACAAGCCGCCACACAGCGCTGACAGGCATGACACTCATCGCTGTGTACTGTGCCCACCACCTCCACATGAATTCGGGAGGGGCATGCGCGGTGGCACTTGTCACAGTTCATCCCTTTGGCCTCCCGCAGACAGCGTGCGGTATCCCGGCGGATCTTATAGGGGCTCAGGGCACCGACCATCGCCATCAGCGCCCCATAGGGACAGAGATACCGGCATACGCCGTTGCGGCGTACCAGCGCCAATAGTACGACCACAGCCAGCCCCATCAGCATCCCGGCCGAGGGCTGGGTAAACAGCGCCCACATCTTCAGATCCGCCGCCTGGTGGTAGGGCCCCTGAAGATAGCGCGCTACCATCATTGCTGGCATGCCCGCCAGCAACAGGTTCACCAACCAGGCCAGGATGCCGTACTTCACCAGGCGCAGGGCCCAGTCCAGTACCAGAGTGACGATACTGACGCTGCGATTAAGCCAGTTCGGCATCGCCGCCAGTCGCTCGCGCCAATTGAGCGGCAGCAGCCGACGGCGCAGTTGATAGCCCTGTTCTCCCATCCAGCCGATGGGGCATGCCCAGCCACAAAAGGCGCGCTTGACCGTCAGGCTCAGGCCGATGGCTGCCAAAAGCATCACCAGCCCCGCCGGATGGTGGGCATCCCACAGCCCCAACTCCAACAGCCCTTTTAGCTGGATCAGGCCGGCAATGGGCAGGAAGGCGTCCACCACATCGGGCCGCGCCACGCTGGGTATGCCGCTGTCCAGTTGCCAGACATGCAGGGCATACTGAGCCCCTGCCGCCGCCATGGCCCCCACCAGCAACCATTGGGTGATGTCGCGCCATCGGCTCCAATCCCTCGGACGATGCTCACTGCCCTGCAGCCAGACAAAGGGGCGACGCTGTGGAAACGCCACGGCCAACCCCAGCAACAGGGCAACCGCCGCCAGACCAAGCCAGAGCAGCGGGGTCAGCGCCAACCCCCAGGCCAGTAGCGCCAACGCGGCGGTCAGCCCCACTCCGAAACGACGCGGGCCGCTGAGCAGCGCCCAGCACCCCAGTCCCAATGCCAGCGCCATCGCCAGCCATTCAGTTACGCTCATGGTGATCCCTCATAACCCACCCTTGGGTGTCGATGGGCCAAAGGGTAAGAAATGCGGCCAGCGCAAACCGAGAAACAAAACCCAGGATCTGTCCCATTCCCGCCACCGGCTGCCGCTTTTGTGATCCTTCAGACAGTTTGCCGCTCCAGTGGGAACCTCCCTGCCCTTTTCCACCCTAAGCGGTTGTCTTTACATCGGTGTTTCCCGCTTTCCATGACCAGCCAAAACCGCATTCTGAACGCCTTTATGACGCTGCTGGGTCAGCGCGAATATCGGCACATCACCATTCAGGAGTTGATCGACGAAGCGGGCGTCAGCCGCAGCACCTTCTATCGCCATTTCAGTGCCAAGCTCAACATTCTGACCCACCTGCACCAACGCCGATTTGCGTCGCTTCTGAGCGAACTGAACAGCCCGGAGGATTGGCAACACAGTAAGGCGCCCCCCTCACTGGTGGCGATGTTTGCCCGCTTTGAGGGTCAGCGTTCGATGCATCGCTCTCTTGGCGACACCCTGGGAGCTGACGGAGAGCCCGCCCTGAAGCAGATTGAGCAGGCGTTAATCCGTCACCTGAGCGAACGGTTGGATGTGGCGTTTCCCGATGTTCAGTGGCAGGTGCCACAGCGTGCCGTGGCGCTCTCCATCGCAGGCCTCTATCAAACCCATCTGAGCCACTGGCGTCAGGGCCAGCTCACCGGCAGTGCGGAGGAGATAGCCGGGCTTGTTCATCGTCACAGCCGCGTTCTGGTTCAGGATGCTGTTGCGCTTTCGCGCCCCCAGCCAGACAACCCGTTTACCTTTCCCCTCAACCGATAACATTCCCCCATCCGCTCCCTGCCAGCGACCGCCAGTTGTTGCAACTCTGTGCGACCCGGATTTCTTTGACGTCATTACCAAAATCAATCAAAAATTATTCCTGAACCGAATGTTAACGACCAACAGCCGCCAAGAGCCCATTTTTACGGCCAAGCCCCTCTCAAATCCCATTTGAAAAACTTTACTTTTACGTTTTTGCTACTTTTTTAAATCTTTTAAAACAGTGGCTTAGTTGACACAACCTTGCTTTACATGAAGTATCGGCATGTAAGCGACTTGTGTTGCTTCTGGGATAAAAATAATCACAAGTGGCCGCCGGTTCGGGGCGGACGTTAGGGAGTTAATGTAATGGCAATGGAATCATCGGTATCCAAAGCAGTACGCCAAGGGTTACTCGCCACCACTTTGGGCTCATTGGCCTGGATGAGTGCTGGCACTGCAGTGGCTGAAGAAGCCCCGGCAGTAAAAGACGATGTAGAACGTATTGAGGTAACCGGTTCACGCATCTCGCGTACCGACGTCGAATCCGCTGCGCCGGTGGAGATCCTCGATCGCAACTTTATTGAAAAATCCGGTGTTTCCAACATCGCTGACCTGCTGAAGCAGGTGCCTGCCAACCAGTCCACTCAGGACGTACGTCAAACCAACGGCTTTGCCGGTGCCGCCTCCGGTGTGGACCTGAACGGCCTTGGTGTGGGCAGCACCCTGACCCTGCTGAACGGCCGCCGTATGGCGCCGCACGGCCGTCCGACCATGACCGGCACCGCCGAGATGTTCGTTAACATCGACACCATTCCGCTGGCTGCGGTTGAGCGCGTTGAGATCCTGCGTGACGGTGCGTCCGCGATCTACGGCTCCGACGCCATCGCCGGGGTAGTGAACATCATCCTGCGTAAAGATTACGAGGGCGTGGAGCTGAGCACTCGCTACGGCACCACTACCGATGGCTCCAACATGGACGAGATCGAGAACAGCGTCTTCGCCGGTGTTGCCAACGACAAAACCAGCCTGACCATGATGGTGTCCCAATATAAGCGGGACGGCATTCTGGGTTCCGATCTGGGCCTGAGCGCCAACAACGGTTACTTCGACTTCTCCAGCTCCGCCACTCCGGCGGGCACCGTCTGGGTACCGGGTGGCGATTACAAGGCCACCTCCGACCGTTGCTCCGAGAACAACGGCAAAGGCACCTGCAGCTATGACTACATGCCGGTGAACAGCGTACTGCCTGAGATTGAGCGCTGGGGCCTGATGGCCAACCTGACTCACGAGCTGAACGCCGACCACATCTTCAAGGTGGAAACTCTGCTGTCCAACTCCGAGAGCAGCTACCAATCCGCCCCGGCCCCCTGGTTTGCCGATAACGATGGCGTTGTCATCGACAAAAACAACCCCATCTACGACCAGATCGCTTCCGGCGACGGCGTGTGGGATAACGGCGCCGACTACGACGGCAGTGAACTGACCTTCCGCCGCCGTTTTGAAGAAGTGGGCCCGCGTACCACCCACGAAGAGAGCAACAGCTACCGCGTACTGGTGGGCCTGGACGGCTACCTGTTCGATGACTGGAGCTACTCCACTGGCATCGTGTTCAACAAGTCCTACACCCTGAACCGCTCCGGCAACATGGTGTCCGCCTCTCGCGCCACCGAAGCCCTGAACGAAGGCGTGGACCTCAACGGCGACGGCGTCAAAGAGTGGCTGAACCCGCTGGACGTGATCTCCGACGAGATGGCCGACTACCTGCGCGCCAGCACCTTCCAGGAATCCACCTACACCACCTGGAGTGCTGACTTCACCATCTCCAACAGCGAACTGTTTGAGCTGTGGGCCGGTTACGTGGGCATGGCGGCTGGTCTGGAGTACCGCGAAGAGAAACTGCAGGACATCTCCAGTGACAACCTGAAGTCCGGTGACCTGGTAGGTACCGGTGGCTCCGACGCGGCCGGCGAACGTGACCAATTCTCCGCCTACGTGGAATTCGCCATCCCGCTGATGGACAACGACTTCGGTTACTGGGACATGCAGGTGGCCGGTCGCTTTGAGGACTACTCCGACTTCGGCACCAAGACCACCCCGAAAGTGGCCATGAGCTACACCCCGACTCCGGGTCTGATGCTGCGTGCGTCCTACTCCGAAGGCTTCCGTGCCCCCAACCTGTATGAGTTGGACGGTGCCAGCACCGGCTTCACCCGTGTCACCGACCCGCAGCGTTGTAACCCGGACGACGACAGCTACCCGAACACCCCGAAAGACTGTGGTGGCGTGCAGACCCGTCTGGTGAGCGGCGGTAACCCGGACCTGGATCCGGAAACCTCCACCTCCTACAACGCCGGTATCGTGCTGGACTTTGACAGCATCGGTTGGGTGGACAACCTGAGCCTGACGCTGGACTACTTCAACATCGAGCATAAGGATCGTATCGAGAAGTTGAGCGCCACCGAGATCCTGCGTCTGGAAGAAGCGGGCAAGCTGCCGGAAGGCACCGCGGTTATCCGTGGCCCGGCTGAAGGCGCGTTCCCCGGTGAGATTCTGGAGATCCACACCTTCTCCACCAACCTGGGTTCCCGCAGCGTTACCGGCTACAACATGGGCCTGAACTACATCATCGGCCTCGGCGCGCTTGGTGAGCTGTCGCTCAACAACAGCACCTACTACCTCGACAGCTATGAGGTGGAAGGCGAAGAGTGGGCAGGCACCTGGCAGCAGCCGCGTCTGCGCAACACCGCTCAGTTGGGCTGGGATTACGGTGACTGGGCTTCCTCCATGAGCATCGTCTACCGTGGCCGTTACGACGACTACTACGGTCAGTACTTCGGCTTCCAGGATGAGGTGCCTTCCATGACCACCTTTAACCTGCGGGTCAACTACGTTGGCTTCAACAACCTGACCCTGACCCTGGGCGCAGACAACCTGTTCGACAAGGACCGTCCCATCGACGGCTCCAACGACACCGGCGGCATCTCCGACCTGGATAACCCGTACGGTCGCTTCGTGTACGGTCAGGCCAAGCTGGCGTTCTGATTTTCCTAACCTCCGTCAAAGGGCACTTCGGTGCCCTTTTTTTGTTTCCTCTCCTACAGCGGAACGCAACCCACACCAACTGTGCCAGTAAGCTGCACAGTCAGCCGTGGGCTGAAAGCCCACGCTACGCCTCCATCAAAGCCCACCCCCAAAGAGAGCGCTAAATCGACAGACTCAGCTAGGCTTGAAGGCGGTCCGACGTTAGGAGACTCCCTATGGACATGGCACAACTGCTTAAACTGGGTGCCCAACTGTTTTCAGAAAGCGGCACCAACGCGGGCCATCTGGCCCAGGATGACATCATCGGCGCCCTCGCCAGCCTGCTGGGCGGTAATGCTGACGGCAGCGGCATCGACCTTGGCAGCATACTGGAAAGCCTGAACGGCGCTGGCCTGATGGAACTGGCGCAAAGCTGGCTCGGTGACGGCGCCAACGCCCCCATCTCAGGCGAGCAACTCACCCAGGTGTTTGGCCAGCAGAAGATCGACGGCTTTGCCCGCCAACTGGGGCTGCAGCAGGCGGACGCCGAAGCCGGACTGACCCAGGCGATCCCCGCCATTCTGGACAGCGCCAGCAGCGGTGGCAGCCTGCTGGAACTGGCCGGTGGCCCCCAGGGCATTATGGGGATGATCAGCAAGCTGTTTGGAAAGTCCTGAATCGCCCCCTCTATGCTCAGGTGGATGCACTAAAAACGAGACGCCTTCTTATCCGATACCCGATAAAAAGGCGTTTTTTCTTAGGCTTTCCAAGCCCCATTCGAACGCCCCTTGCCACCCCGCCCACACTTCACTCAGAAGCCAAAAAAGAACCGAATTCAACCGTTTAAGGGAAATCTTGAACCGGATAGAGTGGATGCCCTAATGAGATAATAACGGGACCTGCCCATGGAATGGCTGATTCTGTTTGGGCTGCTGCTGGTGCTGCTATCCGGGCTGAATGCCTACCTGAACCGCCCTGCCCCCTCCCGCTATATCAAACGGGGTCCACTGCTGACTCCGGCGGAGCGATCCTTCTACGGCGTACTGCAAACCGCCATTACCCAGTTCAACGCCAGCCAGAGCGATAGTCACTACCAACTTTTTGCCAAAGTGCGTATCGCCGATGTGGTTAAACCCGACCATAAACAGGGCAGCAAAGACTGGATCCGCGCCTTTCGAAAAGTCAGCCAGAAGCACTTTGATTTTGTCCTCTGCGACAGCCGCACCACCGAAATCACCCTGGCCATCGAATTGGATGACAACAGCCATCAACGCAGCAAAACCCAAAAGCGCGATGCACTGGTGGAATCCGTTTGTGAAATAGCGGAACTGCCATTAAAGCGGCTTTCGGCAAAGCGGAGTTATCAGGTTGGGGAAATTATTGGGGAGTTGTTTGGGGATAGGTAAACCCAAATAGGATAAGTAATGGCTGGAATGGCGCCAGGAGCGGTCACTCACGAGTGATGGCGCACTTTCACCGGGTGGATACTCTGTTTCACCAAGAGAACGACCGATGCAGAACCTAATCACTTGATTGAACAAAGAACACTTGCTAGCTTGGGCGAACTTTCGCCGGTGTTATTGCAAATTCTCACTTTCACCCTGTTATTCGGAATTCGCACTAATACCCAGTTAAGTGCCAAGTAGGCCCAACAATTCGGAGGTTGAATGCAGAATGGAAAGTTGATTTGGCATGTAGCCTGCGATGAGTCGGGCGTCGACGGCCAAGCGTACTATGGGTTCGGTTCCCTTTGGATGAAATACCAACGAAGGGGAGATTTTGCTCGATTAATAAGAGAGCTAAGAGAACAGCACAATTATGACAGTGAGATAAAATGGAAAAAAGCACATAAGAAACATTATGCCAATTTCTATGAAGACTTAATTGATATGTTCTTCAAGCACCAGTGGCTAGCTTTTCACTGTATTGTCGTTCGCAAGGGTGTAGTTGATAAGAAATATCATGGCGGTGATTATGATTTAGCCATGAGGAAGCATTTTACTAAGTTGATACAGACAAAAATCAACGCAATTAATAGAGCTCATCCCAGTCGTGACTGTGAGTTCAGGATTGAAGTCGATCCATTGCCCTCGAGATACAAAAAGGCTGATGAAGCCTTTCACAAGATTGCAAATAGCATGCTCAAAAACGAGTTCAATGGTAATGTCCCTATCAGAGCTGTTGTAACCAAGGATTCGAAAGAATCTGAGCAAATCCAAATCGCTGATTTTCTACTTGGCTCAGTGATGAGTGCATTCCAGGGGAAAGCGAGCTCGCCTGCGAAACTTAAAGTAGCATCCAATGTTGCTAGTCACCTTGGCTGGGAATCTTTACGACATGACACAAGGCCAAACGAGCGGAAGTTTAATATTTGGTATTTTCATGACCCAACGAAGGGGCCAAGAGAAATTCAAACTAAAGATGTGCGGCTGAAGTATCCGCTTCCAGAGCGTACTTAACAAACCGCTGCAGGCGGATCGAAATCGTTCGGTTGGCCATTGCTCGTGCCTCGCTGATTTTAGCCAACCAAACTGCTTCCGCTTAGCGGAGCGTTAAGTTCAAAAGAGAGATATGAGTAGTAATCTAGAAAAAGGACTGATAGAAGTAGGATACTTCTTATCAAGGATGGGAACAGACAGCCCGCCAGCCTCATTGAAAGCAGCTTCATGGAAAGAAGCATATTCAAAGTTCTATAACACATTTGGTATTGGAAAGACTGAAGAAGAGTTCAAAAACAGCCTTAAGAATTTGAGAGATCACTTTGATAGCCACTTAGAGAATAACCGAATAGGCTGGAAGGATGACGATGGTAACCCTCAGCAATTATCCTCTTCAAATCAACACGTTTTTGATGAACTCCAAAAACTAAATGACAGTGATCTATGGGTCAAAATCAAACCTTATGTTGTAACCTCTCTCAATACAAAGCTCTCGAAGATAAAGAGCAAAGAAGTCACTGCAAAGAAAGCAAAGTTCTTCTCTTCAGAGTTCAATGGTAAGAAAAAGCTAACGGCTAGAAAAGTTGTTGAGGCTACAGTCAATCACGGACTTGTCGTAGATGAGCTCAAAGAATATGTTGAAAGCACTGTAAAAAATAGCTTCACATACAACACACAAAAAATAGACTTAGCACTCGAAACAGCAGGTGAACTTCAAAGGATCTACGAGGTAAAAACAGCAACTGATACTCAATCTATTTACACTGCTGTAGGCCAGCTATGTATGCATTCTGCTGGCTCAGAGGGTATTGAGAAGTGGATGGTTTTACCTGGCCCAATAGAAAATACAGAGCTACTTGAGTGCTTAGACACACTTGATATTTCTGTCCTCTGGTACCAGATAGACGAAGGTTCGTGCAATTTTGAACTTAACAAGTAAATCCAGGTGACGCCTACGGCACACCTGCTTTAGGAGTTATCGCAGAGCTTCTGAACGGCTGGAATGGGGCGATACTAGCCTTACACATCAAAATATCCCACCCGCTCTTTCGCCGACTTCGAGGGCTGCACGCAGCGCAAACCGCAGAGAGGCAAAGGGGAGTCGAGAGGGGCAACGCCCCTCTGGTTGCTGCCGCCAACGCGGCGCCCATCTCTCCACCCCACTAAACCCTCATGCCGCAGGCATCCACAACTCTACAAATTCCCCTCTCCACATCCCTACGAAGACACCCCCAATCCCCCTATCCACTCCTCAATCACCAATAAGCCTCTTCACCGCTTTATTACTTCGCTCTGGCGGTTAAAGATACAGAGATTGAGGCGAGCGCCTTGAGGTCATACATCGGGCTTTGTATAACGCTTATAGGGCTTCCGTTAGGCAAGGGATTGTGTCGACGATGCGTATAAAAGGGAAAGTCACCTTCTGGGATGATGACAAGGGGTATGGGTTTATCGAACCCTGCAGTGGCGGCGATAGGGTGTTTCTGCACATCACCGCATTGAACCAAAGGCTTGGTCGGCCCGAGTTGGGCCAACTGGTGACTTATACCCCTGCAACAGACAAAGAGGGGCGCCACCGTGCAAGCGAGGTCACCCTCCCGGGTGAGCGGTTGGTCAAAAGGGAGAGGAACCAACCACAGCTCTTTTCCATTGTGCTGTCACTGCTGTTTCTGGGCGGCGTGGTCGCGGCTGTCCTCTACAGCCATCTCCATCCGGTCTTTCTTGTGCTCTATCTAGTCGCCAGCGTGATCACTTTCTTTGCCTACGCTGAGGACAAATACGCCGCCAAAAATGACCGCTGGAGAGTATCGGAAAACACGCTCCATATGTTTTCCCTGCTTGGCGGCTGGCCAGGTGCCCTGCTGGCCCAGCAATTCCTAAGACACAAGACTCAGAAGCCCCTCTTCCGCTTCAATTTCTGGACAACGGTTCTGCTTAACGGGCTGGCCTTTGCCTGGTTATTTACGCCACCCGGCGTTCGTACCACTCAGCAGGTAATCGGACTGTTCTGGGGCGGCTAGGTAGCTCAGTCCGTGCGCCACAGGCAGCACGCTACGGCAAGATCAGCATCCTGAACCGGAGAGGCGGAGTTTCGCGTAGCGTGGGCCTTTGGCCCACGGGAAGCTGTGGCAAATTCAGCCCTCCGAGGACGAGTAACCCACCCGTTCTTTCGCCGACTTCGAGGGCTTGCGCGCAGCGCAAACCGCAGGGAGGCAAAAGGGAGTCCAGGGGGGCAACGCCCCTTTGGTTGCTGCCGCCAATGCGGCGCCCATCTCTCCATCCAACCAACCCACCAAAGCAAAAACGCCACCCTTACGGTGGCGTTTTTCATTTACTCTGCGCTTTACGCGTCATCAGGATGACGCCATCCCCGGCTGTGCTACATAGCGCCCCGGACGGTGGTTAAAGCCCAGCACCAGGTTCATCAGCACAATACAGAGGGTGGAGGCCAGCAGGGTTTCCACAGAGAACAGCAGCGCGGTGGCCAGCAGAATCATCAGGTCCAGCCCCATCTGCAGGTAACCGGCCCGCCAGCCAAAGCGTTCCTGGCAGTAGAGGGCCAGCACATTAAATCCGCCAGCACTGGAGTGATGACGAAACAGCACCAGCAAACCCACGCCACACAGTACACCACCAATGGCGCCCGCCATCAGCGGCGTCAGCCCCTGAATCACAATGGTGTGTTGCAGCAGGTCGGTCAGCCAGGACACCAGTCCAACCGTAACCAGGCTTTTAATGGTGAAGCCCCGGCTCATACGAAACCAGGACATCAGGTAGAAGGGGGCGCTGATGGCAAAGAACAGCGCACCGAAGCCCCAGCCGGAGAGTTGGCTGACCAGCAGCGCCAATCCCGCAACGCCGCCCACCAGCACTCCGGCCTGCTTCAGCAGGACGATGGCAAAGGAGAGGGTCAGAATGCCGATGGCGAGGGCAAACAGGTCTTCATGTAGGGCGTGATTGGGTTTCACGTTGGGGGCCTCTTATCACTGCGGGCGAATTTTGGCGCCGATCCTAGTGATCCCGGGCAGGATCACAACCCAGCAACAACGCAGCTTATGCTGAATCGGCAACCGGATCCCATCCGATGGTGCCGTTGGGTACCGGCGGTTCGGAAGGTGCGCCGTATAAAGGGGCCATTAGCAGGGGATTCGGTTGAATTGCTTCTGATCAGGGCAGCAACCCCGATGCAGCGATAACCAAACGGGATGGCGGCACAGCGCGTCCTGCTGCCTGTCTCACGCGCTCGGCGCACCCGGCACTCTCCACTTCCTTATTCCTTGCTTATTTAGAGGGCCTTCTTACTCTCCCTCCTTATCCTGCTTTTGCTTTGTTTATTTACTCTCATTTTCTTCGCATCGGTATCGATTGGATTACCCGGAAATAAAATCAGCATTCATTAAATTAGATTAAATTCATATTTGGCGTGGCCCGAAACTCTCATTTATTGAAAAGAAAAAAGCCATCAGAGCCGGTGGTTCAAAACGGGTTTACCTGATGCCTTTACATCGGAAAAACAGTGATTAAATCGCCTTTGCACACCCACTTTCTGAGGTGTTGTCCCTGCCGCCCAACCAGATCATTCCACTGCATCTTTCTGAATATGAGTCGATAAATCTTCCTCGAATCAGGTTTGTCTGTGCGATCTCACTGGGTATACCTCTTTCGATATACCTCTAAAGAGGTATTTGATATTACACGGCTCACACTTTTATTTATTTGCCGTTATCGGCGTTGCCGTTTAATAAATCCCGGTGATTAAATCGTTAACGCAATGGGCCTATTGCTAACAACACAAGAGTTTGCAGAGGGATATGATGAAACTGAATAAATTGCTGGTAGCCGTTGCGGTTTCAGCAGCACTTGCTGGCTGTAATGACGACGACACCATCCAGGTCGAATGTGGCGAAGGTTCCGTACTGAATCCAAACACCAATGTGTGTGAAGTCATTCCGGTTGAGCCGCCGCCGGCGGTAGAGTGTGGCGAAGGCACTGTACTCAACCCGGAAACCAACAGCTGCGAAATCCCCCCTTCTGAAGGGCCCATTGATTTCTACAACAGCGCCAACTGGGCGGAAACCTTCCCTGAGCAGCACACCTCCTGGGCAGAAACCGAACAGAATACTCCGGAAGCCGGCCCGACCGACCTGCTGGAAGAGAACCCGAACCTGGTGGTTGCCTGGGCGGGCTACGGCTTTGCCAAGGACTACAACCGCGCCCGTGGTCACCACTTTGCCCTGACCGACGTGATCTCCACCCTGCGTACCGGCAGCCCGATGCTGGTGGATGGCGTGGTGGTTGGCGAAGCGATGCCCGCCAGCTGCTGGGGCTGTAAGACCCCGGATATCGCCCGCATGTATGACGAAGTGGGCGAAGCCAACTTCTCCAACAACTCCTGGTCCACCTGGGGCCATGAGATGGCCAACACCATCGGTTGTGCCGACTGTCACGAGCTGGGTGAAGACCAGATCCGTCTGTCCCGCCCCTACACCGACCGCGCCATGACCGCCATCGGCCGCACCTTCGAAGCTCAGGATGCCGGTGAGAAGGCCAACCAGGTGTGTGCTCAGTGCCACGTGGAATACTACTTCGATGGCACCGACTCCAAGAAAGTGAAGTACCCCTGGGATTACTGGGTGCCCGGTGTGAACACCGACTACGCCTCCGTAGTGAGCTACGAGGGCACCGACGGTCTGTATGAAGGTTTTGCCGCTGAAGCCCAGCTGGCTTACTTCGACTACAAAGGCTACAAGGATTGGACCAACGCCATCTCCGGTACGCCGAACCTGAAGACTCAGCACCCTGAGTATGAAAACCTGGTTGACCGTACCAGCCACGTGATGTCCAGCCACCTCGACTTCACCTGTGCCACCTGTCACATGCCGAAAGCGGAAAATGAAAGTGGCATGGAGTACTCCCGTCACAACGTCCGCTTCGACGCCAACAACCTGCCGAGCAGCTGTCTGGGTTGTCACAGCGCCGAGTCCTTTGAGCCGATGATGAAAGGCCGCAAGGATGAGATCAAAGCGCTGCGCTTCGGTGAGAACGGCACTGACGCTCGCCTGACTGAGCTGCACTTCACTGCGCAAGCCATCTGGTCTGCCAACGGTGTTGAAGGTCTGGCGGAAGGTAAGAGCATCGGCGAAGCCAAAGCCAACTACGAAGGCGCCCTGAAAGCGGGCACCGAGCTGGCCGGCGAGATGAACAGCCTGCTGACCAAGATCCGTAACGCTCAGTGGTTCTGGGACAGCGCGACTGCCTCTCACGGTATCCACGCTCACAACAAGGCTGAAGCGGTACGTCTGCTGACCAAGTCCAACGAAATCATCGATGCGGCGCTGGCTGAAGCAGCGGTTCTGGTGGCGAAGTACGCGCCGGATTATGTCTTCGATATCACTACCGTAGACACCAAAGCGAAAGCCCAGCCTCTGGCCGGTCTGGACCTGGAGAAGATGCAAGGCGACAAGGACCAGTTCATCTCCGAGCGGGTTGAGAAAGAGTGGCCGCACGAACTTAAGAAGTAAGGCGATAACTGGCGACACTCGTGCCGGAGTTCATCCGCTCCGGCTGTCATCATCCCATTTGACGTCGCCAGCGTCGCCGGGGCTCATCATCCCCCGGTCGACAAACGCTTAATTCTTAAGTGCCCTGACATCCCTTTCGTGGCAACACGGAAGGGATGTTTTTTTGTCTCTTCGTAGCGTGTCTTCGTAGCGTGGGCTTATAGCCCACGGACCGCGCCATATCCAAAGCACCATAACCGTGGGCTCAAAACCCACGCTACCAATTCGAGACACCACTTATCGAAGGTTAGGGTAACGCGCATGCGGCGGGCAGAACTGGGGCTTATTGCTTATCCAATAACGGCGCGAGATGGTATTCCCAGGTTTGGTACTGCAACTGTCGCAGCGCACTGGCCGTGGGCTCCGGGTAGGTGCCCATCACTTCGGCGATCCCATCGGTGCTCAGATAGAGATACAGCACCCGCTCTTGCAGCGTCTGCGCTGGTGCGGTCGCCCCGAACCGGCGCAGTTCGCCGCAGAGAAATGCCACAATCCACTGCTGATGGTAACGCTCCAGCTCAGCGAACTCCGGCAGGGTTTCCCACAGTGTGCTGAGAGAAGCGTAGTGGGTGCCATGCTCGGGAATGGTGTTGACCTCGTGATTAAGACGCAGGAAAAACGCCCGCCAATCCAGCGCCTGATACGCCTCCTCCTGAAAGCGTTGACACACCGCCCGGACATGCTCCAGCCAGCGGTCCGCAATGGCATAGAGAATCGCTTCTTTGTTGGGGAAGAACTGGTAAAGCGAGGTGATGTCCACATTGGCGTGTTTGGCGATCGCATTGGTGTTCACCGCGGCAAACCCACGCTCAATTACCAGCGCCGAGGTCGAGGCGAAGATGGTTTCGATCAACTTGCGGGTACGCAGTTGCTTGGGCTGTTTACGCATCATCAGGTGTGGGGGGATAGGCGGCTTATTCACAAATCATCCTTAAACAGTGAACGCCAAGCGATTGTATCACCCATTGCCCTATCCGCTGCGTGCAAACCAGTTGTTAAGTTTAATCGCCACCCGCTCCGACCCCCTAAAAATAAACCCTGATAAAACCGCCACCCTTCCACTTTTTTTACAGCAATAACTGGAATCCTGTTGCTTAATGCTAAACACCCGATTAGGTTAAACATTCACCAGTGGAACCAATCGGAGGGATCCAATGCGACACCACAACTGGCCTCTCGGCCTGGCGGTAACCACAGCACTGCTGATTCAGGGATGTGGCGGTGACACCGCTTATCAGCACACGCCTGCGGACACTGTCTATACCAACGGTTACATCTACACGGTGGATGAGGGACAACAAGTCGCCGCCGCCGTCGCCATTCTGAACGGCAGTTTTGTCTATGTCGGTGATGCTGACGGGGTTGAGGCGCACATCGGCACCACCACCGAAGTTATCAATCTCAACGGCAAGATGGCGATGCCGGGCCTGCACGATATCCATATCCACCCCCTCGGGATTGTGGCGCTGGATGCTTGTGACCTGGACAGCCAGGGGCTCTCATTGGATGAGCTGGTGACCTTCCTCAATCAGTGTTTCGATAAGTACCAGTACCCCAGCGGCAGCGATGTGGTGGTGTACCAATGGAATCCCTTCGTGGGCAGTGAGCCCAATGCCCGCTACCCCACCATTCGGGCCGCTCTGGATGCCGTATCCACTGACCACGCCATCTTTCTGATGGGCAGCGATGGCCACCACGGTGCCGCGAACTCAGTGGCGTTGGCCCGGGCCACATCCCCGGATGGAGAGGTTGTGGGCTTGTCTGCGGCAACCATCGCCGAGCACTTTTCCGACTACGCGATCAATATCGGCGTAGACCAGCTGGGCGAACCGGATGGCAACCTGACCGAAGGGGCCCGGGATCTGATCGACTTCCCCAGCCTGCTGGATTACGACCTGGAGCTGTACAAGCCGATCCTGCCGGAGGTGGCGGCCAAGCTGAACTATTACGGCATCACCTCGATTCAGGATGCGGCAGCAGGGCCAGGCAGTATCGAGATCCTCTCCTATATGGCTGAGCAGGATATGTTGACCTTCCGCGCCACGGCCGCCCTGCACTACCAGTCATTCGCCAAGGAGTACCCGGAGCAGGACGCCCTGTTTGCGGCCCTGGATAAAGCCCGAGCGGAGTTCGACCCCTACGACTACATCAAGGCGGACACCGTGAAGTTTTTCGCCGACGGCGTAATTGAGGGTAACCCCTTTACCTACCCACCGACGCTGCCCAACGCCGCCATGCTTGAGCGCTATGAGCAACCGATCATCCAGTTCGATGAGGAGGCGCTGACCGTTGAGTTGTTGGGGTATGTGGATCTGGATGGAGCCGTTTGTACCGAAGTGAGGGCGCAACCGGAGCAGTTCGATGAAGCCGCAGAAGTGGCCGCCTTTATCGATGAGCAGGGCCACCATCCCCAACAGTGCCAAATCAGCTTTGGTCTGCTGGAAACCCCGGAAGCGGTGTTGATGGACAGCGTGCCGAAATTGGCTGGCGCTGACTACACCATCCATATCCACGCCATTGGTGACCGTGCTGCCCGGGTGGCGATCAACGCGCTGGAAGCGGCGAAGAACGTGGCGGGTGCCGAAAGCCTGCCCCATCAGCTGGCTCACCTGCAGGTGGTGCATCCGGATGACCAGGTTCGCATCGGGGAACTGGGGATCTACACCGCCTTTACCTACGGCTGGATCTGGCCGGAGTACCTCTACGATCTCACCATCAACCCCTTTATCGACCAGCTCGACAGTCTGGAACCGGAAGACCTCTACAACCCGGCCAACTACCTGATGCAGAACGTCTACCCTACCCGAACCGTCTGGGCCAACGGCGCTAACCTGGCGGCAGGCAGCGACGCCCCCGTGGACACCCGCGAGCCACTGCCCTTCTACCATATGATTCAGGGCTATCTGCGGGCCAATGAGGAGGGCTTCGTGATGAACGAGTCTGAGCGTGTGGACTTTGCGGATATGGTGGCCGCCTACACCATCAACGGCGCCAGGGCGCTGCGTCAGAATGACATAACCGGCTCCATCGAGGTGGGTAAGCGGGCGGATATGATCATTCTGGACCGCAACATCATTGAGGTCGCGAACGGTGAAACTCCCTGGGAGGTAGCGGAAACCGAGGTACTTCGCACCCTGTTCGACGGCAACGTGGTGTATGACGCCCTGAGTCAGTAACCGCCACCTGACGTCGGGACACAAAAAAGCCCCAAGCAATCGCTTGGGGCTTTCTGTTATCTCGTTGCCTTCAGGCCAGCGAGGGGATTATTCCCACTCGATGGTCGCCGGCGGCTTACCGGAGATGTCGTACACCACGCGGGAGATGCCGTTGACTTCGTTGATGATGCGGTTGGATACGCGACCCAGGAAGTCGTAAGGCAGGTGGGCCCAGTGGGCGGTCATAAAGTCGATGGTTTCCACGGCACGCAGGGAGACAACCCAGTCGTACTTACGGCCATCGCCCATTACGCCAACGGAGCGTACCGGCAGGAACACGGTGAACGCCTGGGAAACCTTGTTGTACAGGTCAGCCTTGTGCAGCTCTTCGATGAAGATGGCGTCGGCACGGCGCAGCAGGTCGCAGTACTCTTTCTTCACTTCACCCAGTACACGTACGCCCAGACCCGGACCCGGGAAGGGGTGGCGGTACAGCATGTTGTAGGGCAGACCCAGTTCCAGACCGATCTTGCGCACTTCGTCTTTGAACAGCTCGGTCAGCGGCTCAACCAGACCCAGCTCCATATCTTCCGGCAGACCGCCCACGTTGTGGTGGGACTTGATCACGTGTGCCTTGCCGGTGGCCGCGCCAGCGGATTCGATCACATCCGGGTAGATGGTGCCCTGGGCCAGCCATTTCACGTCCTGGATCTTGCCGGCTTCCTCATCGAACACTTCGATGAAGGTGTGGCCGATCATCTTACGCTTGGCTTCCGGGTCTTCGATGCCTTCCAGGGCGGACAGGAAGCGCTGCTCAGCGTCAACGCGAACGATGTTGAGACCGAAGTGGTCGCCAAACATCTCCATCACCTGATCGCCTTCGTTCAGACGCAGCAGGCCGTTGTCCACGAACACACAGGTCAGCTGGCTGCCGATGGCGCGGTGCAGCAGCATCGCTACCACGGAGGAGTCTACGCCGCCGGACAGACCCAGAATCACCTTGTCGCCACCCACTTTCTCTTTGATGCGGGCGATGGCGTCTTCGATGATCGCTTCGGAGGTCCACTTAGCTTCACAGCCACAGATGTTCAGTACGAAGTGCTCCAGCATGCGCTTGCCCTGCTTGGAGTGGGTCACTTCCGGGTGGAACTGAACGCCGTAGAAGTTACGGGTTTCGTCGGCCATGGCGGCAAACGGGCAGGTTTCGGTTTCGGCCACTTTGCTGAAGCCTTCCGGGATGGCAACCACTTTGTCACCGTGGCTCATCCAAACGTCCAGCAGCGCTTTGCCGTCTTCGGCAAGGGCGTCTTCGATGTTTTCAAACATCTTGGTGGGCTCGATCACCTTCACCTGGGCGTAGCCAAACTCACGCAGGTCGGAGCCAGCCACTTTACCACCCAGCTGCTCGGCCATGGTCTGCATGCCGTAGCACACGCCCAGTACCGGTACGCCAGCGTCGAACACGTACTGAGGGGCGCGGGGGGAGCCCGGCTCAGTTACGGATTCCGGGCCGCCGGAGAGGATGATGCCGGTCGGGTTGAAGTTGCGGATCTGCTCTTCGGTAACGTCCCAGCCCCACAGCTCACAGTACACGCCGATTTCACGGATGCGGCGGGCAATTAGCTGGGTGTACTGAGAACCGAAGTCCAGGATCAGGATACGGTGGTCATGGATGTTGCTCATGAGATGTTCTTTCTCTTTCTAATGATGTTGAAAAGTGGGCCGGTAACCCGGCCCACTTTCTGAATGCGATTATCCCAGACGATAGTTGGGCGCTTCTTTGGTGATCGTCACATCGTGAACGTGACTCTCTTTGATACCGGCGCCGGAGATGCGAACGAACTCCGCTTTGGTGCGCAGCTCTTCGATGGTGGCGCAGCCGGTCAGACCCATACAGGAGCGCAGGCCGCCCATCTGCTGGTGGATGATCTCTTTGAGTTTGCCTTTGTAGGGGATGCGACCTTCAATTCCTTCCGGCACCATCTTGTCCGCCGCGTTGTCGGACTGGAAGTAACGGTCGGAGGAACCTTTGGTCATGGCGCCCAGAGAGCCCATACCACGGTAGGATTTGAAGGCACGGCCCTGGTACAGCTCAATCTCACCCGGGGCTTCTTCGGTACCGGCGAACAGGCCGCCAGCCATCACAACGGAAGCGCCAGCGGCGATCGCTTTGGCGATGTCGCCGGAGAAGCGGATACCACCATCGGCAATTACCGGGATGCCGTGCTGGTTACATACGGCGGCGGCTTCGGCAACGGCGGTGATCTGCGGAACACCTACGCCGGTCACGATGCGGGTGGTACAGATGGAGCCCGGGCCGATGCCCACTTTCACTGCATCCACACCGGCTTCAATCAGAGCCAGAGCGCCTGCGGCAGTGGCCACGTTGCCACCGACAATCTGAACGTCCGGGAACGCCTGACGGGTTTCGCGGATGCGCTGCAGAACGCCTTCGGAGTGGCCGTGGGAGGAGTCGATAAGGATAACGTCAACGCCCGCTTCCACCAGGGCAGCAACGCGCTCTTCGTTACCGGCACCGGCGCCAACAGCGGCACCACAGCGCAGACGACCCAGTTCGTCCTTACAGGCGTGGGGTTTGCGCTCGGCTTTCTGGAAATCTTTTACGGTGATCATGCCCTTCAGGGTGAACTGGTCGTCCACCACCAGCACCTTCTCAATGCGGTGCTTGTGCATCAGGGCCTGAGCGTCGGTGAGGGGGGCACCTTCGCGAACGGTAACCAGACGCTCTTTCGGAGTCATCACTTCGGCTACGGTCAGGTCCGGGTCGGTCACGAAGCGAACGTCACGACCGGTGATGATGCCGATCAGTTCGTTGTTTTCGGCCACCACCGGGTAACCGGCAAAACCGTTTACTTCCGCCATCTCACGCAGGGTACGCATGTTCACGTCGGGGGTAACGGTGATCGGGTCCTGCACGATACCGGCTTCGTACTTCTTCACTTTGCGCACTTCAGCAGCTTGCTGCTCGATGCTCATGTTCTTGTGAATAAAGCCGATGCCACCTTCCTGAGCCATGGCGATCGCCAGACGGGCTTCAGTCACGGTATCCATTGCTGCGGACAGCAGAGGCAGATTGAGGCTGATGGTTTTGGTCAGCTGAGTGCCGAGATTGGCAGTATTGGGCAGAACTGTAGAGTGGGCGGGAACCAGGAGGACGTCGTCGAACGTCAGAGCTTCTTGTTTGATGCGGAGCATATGCAACATTCCACCGAATTTATGATTTGGAGAGGTAAAATATTGCGGTCGCATTATAGCGACTTGCCCTTGCCCCGACAAACGAAAGTTGATACCAATTGTCGATCATCTTCACGAACCACAGCGAAAACGCCTTTTGTCCTCCTCCAACGCCGTTTATACCGTCTCCGCCCTTAACCGTCAGATTAAAGCCCTGCTGGAGCAGCAATGGGGCCGGGTTTGGCTCTCTGGAGAGATCTCCAACCTGGCGATGCCCGCCTCCGGTCACTGGTACTTCACCCTTAAAGATGACCGCAGTCAGCTGCGCTGCGCCATGTTCAAAAGCCGCACCGCCCGGGTGGGATTCCGACCGGAACACGGCATGCAGGTGCTGGTGCGCGCCAACCTGACCATGTATGAGCCGCGCGGGGATCTGCAGTTGGTGGTGGAGTCGATGCAGCCGGCGGGAGATGGCCTGCTGCAGCAGCGTTTCGAGGCGCTGAAGATGCAACTGGCCAGCGAGGGCCTGTTCGCCATGGAGGCGAAGCAGCCCCTGCCCCACCCCATTAAGCGGCTGGGGGTGATCACCAGCCCCAGCGGCGCGGCGATTCAGGATGTGCTGTCGGTACTGAAGCGGCGCGACCCGATGCTGGAGGTGATCGTCTACCCCACTCAGGTTCAGGGCGCGGAGGCCACGGCGCAGATCTGTCAGGCGATTCAGACCGTCAACGCCCGCAACGAGGTGGACGCTATTCTGCTGACCCGGGGCGGCGGCAGTCTGGAGGATCTCTGGTGTTTTAACGAGGAGGCGGTGGCGCGGGCCATCTACCACTCGATGCTGCCCATCGTCAGCGCCGTCGGCCATGAGGTGGACACCACCATCGCCGACTACGTGGCGGATCTGCGCGCCCCCACGCCCTCTGCCGCAGCGGAGCTGCTGAGTCAGGATGCGGGGCTGAGGCTGGACCGGCTGGGTCGGGACCGTCAGCGGCTGGCCCAGGCCATGGTGGGGCAGCTGCGCCATCAACGGCAGCGTCTTGCCCTGCTGGCCACCCGCCTGAACGCCAACCATCCCAGCCGCAAGCTGGAGCAGCACGCCCAGCGTCTGGATGAGCTGAGCCTAAGACTGGACCGGGCGATGGCCAGCCAGTTGGGGGCACGCGCACAGAAGGTGGAGCGGCTGGAAGCGCGGCTTAATCGGTTCCACCCCACCCCACGACTGGCCGGGCTGGCCCAGCAGCTGACCGGGCTGGACCACCGCCTGAATCGCGCCATGTCGCAACACTTGCACCAGAGCCAATTGACCCTGGCTGGCCAGGTGGCGGCGCTGGAAGCGGTCAGCCCGTTGGCGGTGTTGTCCCGGGGCTACAGCATCCTGCAGGATGAGCAGGGGCAGACCATCAAGTCCACCGAACAGGTTGAGGTGGGGCAACGCCTTACCGCCCGGCTGCATCAGGGCAGTCTGGGGCTGCAGATTACCGACACCGAGTAACGCTGCATACGGGAATAAAAAAAGGGGCCACAGCGGCCCCTTTTCGATGTAATCCGGTCTGGTCTAGTCCGGCCGGATGTTCTGATTGAGGTGCAGCAGGTTATCCGGGTCATACTGCTGCTTGACCGCTTTGAGCCGGGCAAAGTTGCCCATATACGCGTCCTCGACCCGACCGCCCTCCTCTTCGGTCATAAAGTTCACATACGCCCCTGCCGAGGCGTAACTTGCGGTGGCCCTGAACAGTGCCCGAGCCCATTCGATGCATCGCTCGTCGTCAGCGGCATCCTGCCAGCGGGCGTGAACATTCATCACGAAGCGGGCGTCTCGCGCCCCCCAGGCGGTGGCGTCCGGAGCGATGCGGTTTGCCGCGCCAGCAATCACCGCAAAGAACACTTCGCACTCCGGCCCGGGCAACCCTTCGCCATAATCCAGCGCCACCTCCACCAGCTCCTCGGTCATCTCGGTGAAGTTGTGGGTCTTCCAGTAGTTGCGGGCTCCCGGCGTCAGCAGGGGATCAAACGCCTGCTGCCAGTCGACATAGGGCATCGGCCCCAGATGCGCGCCAACCGGCTCGCCAAAGCTTTGCAGCGTCTGCGCCAGAGCATCGCCCTCGGCAATATCGCCGCTGTGGCACACGGCCATCACCACCACTTTGGTGCCGTGGACGGAGGGGTCCAGGAAGGGCAAGGGCGGCGCATGGCGGATCACCACCCAGGTGTTGAAAGTCTCGGGTGTGGTCAATATCCAGCTGCGGTAACGATTGAGTACCTGGCTGGCCTGCTCAAACGGGAACACCACCAAACCGGCAAACACCTCGGGGCCTACCGGGTAGGCGCTGAAATCGAAACGACTGACCACACCAAAGTTGCCTCCACCACCCCGCAGCGCCCAGAACAGTTCGTTGTTCTCATTGACACTGGCGGTGCACAGGTCGCCGTCCACTCCCACCACCCGGGCCGCGGTCAGGGCGTCCACCGTCATGCCAAAACGCCGGGTCAGCCAGCCAAAGCCGCCTCCCAGTGTCAGCCCGGCAATGCCGGTGGTTGAGTTGATCCCAAGCGGGACCGCCAGACCGTGCGCCTGACTGGCGGCATCGATGTCGCCAAGGGTGGCACCGGGTTCGGCATGAACAATCCGGTTTTCCCTGTCCACCGTCACCTTGGTCATCAGGGACAGATCAATCAGGATGCCGCCGTTGCAACTGGCGTTGCCCGCGATGTTATGCCCGGCACCGCGCAGGGCGATCTCCAGATCATGGGTTCGGGCAAAGGCCAGAGCGGCCTGGATATCCTCTTCGTTCTGACAGCGGGCGATCAGCGCCGGGCGTTTGTCCGCCATGGCGTTCCACAGCTGGCGCACGGTGTCATATTCAGGATGGTCGGGAGTGATAAGCGGACCACTGAAGTGGTCACTGAGGGTGGTCAGGTCGAGCCCCTGGTTCGAATGCATGGTACACCTCTCTCCGCGCGAAAGAAGAACCGGTTCCAAGGGGAAAAGCTTAGTCGAGATAGCGGCGGACGTTGGCCAATGAAGGCCCTGAGATCCGCCCTGTTTAATTCAGTGCCATAGGCTGTTCGGTGGAGCAGCTGCGGTTGCGCCCGTCCACCTTGGCCTGATACAGCGCCTTATCCGCCCTCAGGTACATATCGGTCAGCCGGTCCTGGGGGCCACGCCAGGCAGTCGCACCCACGGACACTTCCACCGAGATCATCTCGTTGTCGTACGCTTCCTGCCAGCCAATCGCCCGGCACAGGCATTTCGCCAGCTCATCAACGCACTGGTTGGGACGCAGCGGCATCAGCAGGGCAAACTCTTCGCCGCCAATTCGAGCCACCAGCGCTTCATCCTCCACCAGCCCCACCAGACGTTGGCCGAACTTGGTCAGCACCCGGTCACCAAAGGGGTGGCCGAAGCGGTCGTTGATCCCTTTAAAGTGGTCAATGTCCATCAGGATCAGCGCCAGCCCATTGCCCTGCTCCACCGCACGGGCCAGATAGGGCTCGGAGTATTCAAAGAAGTGACGGCGGTTGGATAGGCCCGTCAGCGGATCGGTCAACGCCAGCGCTTTCAGCTTCTCAATCTGGCGCACTTCGTTGGAGACGTTGCTGACGATGGTGCACACGGCGGGCTCATCATCCCAAATCAACACAAAGTCCACCAGGTGAGCATGCAGGGAGCGACCATTTAAGGTGAAGTGCTCCACCACCTGGGTTTTGCCCAGCGTGCCCTTATCCAGCAATCGCTCGTAGTTGCGCTGGGCTTCCGGCCAATGATCCTCGCCGATGATGCGGCGCAGGCTTGGCAGCTCCAGCACCTCTTCCACCGACTTAAAGTCAAACAGACGGGCAAAGGCGGGATTGGCAAACAGGGGCTTAAAGCGGCGGTGCACCATAAAGGCGCAGGGGTTGCGGTCCACCAACTGCTGATAGAGATGACCCTGTTCACACAGAGGGCTCATCAGCGTCAGCCAGGCGTCGTGAGCAGGGAGGCGAGAACTGGCCAGGTTGAGATGCAGCATACCGTGCGCAGAGCGGTAGCTGGTGCGTCCTTCGGCCTGAACCTTACGCAGTTGGTCCAACACCCCGTTCTCCATCAGCAGGGGCTCTGCCAGCGCGTTCATGGCGAGAATGCCAACGCCGTCGTGTACCACGGCCGCTTCCGGCATCAAATTGAGCCACTCCAGGGTGGAAAACTGCAGATCCTTCATGCCGGTGCCGGACATCTTCTTCACTAACCTGTCGATATTGTAGGGATTTTTCTCTACAAAGGCGGAAACTATCTTCGACTTTTACCTGAACAGTCACCACCGTTAACAGGCCGCACACAATTTTCGAAAAAAGGGGAGACCGGGATCCAAAATTGGAATCGGGGACAGAAAAAAGGAGCCCTGGGGCTCCTCTTTGTTTGCAACACCGTTACTTACGGCGGTTTTTCAGGTGACCCAGCACGCGTTTGCGCTGGCGCTGCTCACTGGCGGTCAGCTTTTTACGCTTGCCGTCGAAGGGGTTCTCACCCTCCTGGAACAGCACCTTGATCGGGGTACCGACGATCTTGAGCGAGCGGCGGTAGTAGTTCATCAGGTAGCGCTTGTAGGAGTCCGGCAGGTCCTTCACCTGGTTGCCGTGCACCACGATGATCGGCGGGTTGTATCCGCCGGCGTGGGCGTACTTCAGCTTCACGCGGCGGCCACGCACCATCGGCGGCTGGTGGTCGTCCTGCGCCATATGCATGATCTTGGTCAGCATGGAGGTGGAGGTACGACGGGTGGCGCTGTCGTAGGCTTCCTGTACGGATTCGAACAGGTGGCCCACACCGGTGCCGTGCAGTGCAGAGATAAAGTGCAGCTTGGCAAAGTCGATAAAGCCCAGACGACGATCCAGCTCGCGCTTGATCTCATCCTTCACGCCCATATCCAGACCGTCCCACTTGTTCACCGCCACTACCAGCGCACGGCCAGCATTGAGGGCGAAGCCCAGCAGGGAGAGGTCCTGATCGGACAGGCCTTCACGAGCGTCCACCACCAGCAGCACCACGTTGGCGTCTTCAATCGCCTGCAGGGTCTTGATGACGGAGAACTTCTCCACCGCTTCATACACGGACTTACGACGACGCACACCGGCGGTGTCGATCAGCACGTATTCACGGCCATCGCGCTCCATCGGGATGTAGATGGAATCACGGGTGGTGCCGGGCATGTCGTACACCACAACCCGCTCCTCGCCGAGGACGCGGTTGGTCAGGGTGGATTTGCCCACGTTGGGTTTGCCGATGATCGCCAGCTTGATGGGCAGCGCGCGCAGGCGTTCCGCCTGAGATTCCGCTTCCTCTTCGGTCATCAGTTCCGGGTCTTCAACGTCCCAGGCGTCCTCATCCAGTTCATCCAGCTCACCGGCTTCCTCTTTGAGGGCTTCCGCCATCGGGGCCAGTGCGTAGTGGATCAGGGAGGACACACCGCGGTTCTGAGCGGCGGCAATCTGATGGATCTCGCTGTAACCCAGGGCGTAGAACTCGCCAACCGCCGCATCGGCGTCGATGCCGTCGGTCTTGTTCGCCACCAGCAGCGTGCGCTTTTCACGGCTGCGCAGGTGCTTGGAGATCGCTTCGTCAGCGGCAGTCAGGCCTGCGCGGGCGTCCACCAGGAACAGCACCACATCCGCTTCCTCAATGGCGCGCAGGGACTGCTCGGCCATCTTGGTCTCAATCCCTTCCTCGGTGCCGTCGATGCCACCGGTGTCGACCACGATAAAGTCATGGCCCGCCAGATTGGCCTGGCCATACTTGCGATCCCGGGTCAGGCCGGGAAAGTCAGCCACCAGGGCATCGCGGGTGCCGGTTAACCGGTTAAACAGGGTCGACTTGCCCACATTGGGACGTCCAACCAGGGCCACCACAGGGATCATCGCGTGCAAACCTCTCGAATAAAATAAAAACGCCCCCGGGATATCGGGGGCGGCATAGTGTACAGCCAGATCAGGGAATTGTCACCGCAGCTATGCGTCCCGCCCGTGTCTGGATGTAGAGTGTATCTCCATCCCGCACCGCTTGCGTATACAAGCCGCTGCTGTCCACCTGGACTCGGCCCAGCAATGCGCCGGTTTCGCGACTGAGGATATGGAGGTAACCCTCGAAGTCGCCAACCACCAGATAGTCACCCAGCACCTGAGGCGCGGTGACCATGCGGCCGGTCAATTCGCTGTTTGCCCACTTCTCCAGACCGTTACGACGGTCGATGGCAAACACGGAGCCACGAGCATCAGTCAGGTAGATGTCGAAGCCGCGAATCGCCAGCGGGGAGTAGCTGGAGTACTGACGGGCCCACAGAATGCGACCGCTGCGCAGTTCAATCGCCGCCAGGTTGCCGTTGTAAGCCACGCCGTAAACGGTATCGCCCAGCACAACAGGCGCAGCATCTACATCCACGACGCGTTCCAGTTCGTTGGCGCCGGTAGCTTCACCCAGTCGGGCTTCCCACACCGGGGCACCGTTGTCGGCAATGATTGCAGTGATCTTACCATCCGGGGTGCCCACCAGAGCCGCGCCCTGAGCCTGGCCAATACCGGAAGAGCCACGCAGCACCAGTGACGGCATGGTCAGATCCATCTGCCACTTGAATTCGCCACTGTCGACATCAAACGCCTGTACCTTGCCGGCACCGGTGTTAACGATGACGTTGGTGCCAACCACTTCCGGGTCAGACAGCACTTCACCACGGGTATTCGCCTGCCACACCACCTCGCCGTTTTCGGCGTCGAGGGCAAACAGTACCGCGTTTTCGCTGCCAACAAAGACCTTGTTAAAGCCAACGCTCAACCCACCAGAGAGGCGGGCGCCTTTGTTTTTCTGGAGCGCACCCTGAGCAAACTCCCGACGCAGGTTGGATTCCCACACCTTTTCGCCGGTGGCTTGGTCAAACGCGCTGACCAGGCCAAAACGCTCGGAAACGAACACCTTGTCATACGCCACAACGGGGGAGAGCGAGGACCAGAAGTCCTCAATGCCTTTACCTACCCGGGCGGTCCACTGCACAGAGGTCTCGATCGGATTCGCAATCTCCGGCAGCGGCGCAATCACTTCGGCTTCGTCGTCACTGGAGGCACAGCCTCCCAGCATCAAAGCCCCACCGATCAGGCCTGCCAGCCATCCTTTTCTTGCCAGCAACATCGGCACGACTCCTTAGGCCAGATCGTCCAGTTTCATCTGCAGAGCAGGGCTGGTCTGCGCGCCACCGGCGTCCATCGCAGACTGGTACGCCGCGCGGGCCGCTTCCAGTTCGCCTTTGGCAACCAGGATGTCACCCTTGAGCTCATCACGCTGAGCGGCAAACGCGCTGTTGGTGATCTTCTCCAGAGTGGCCTGGGCGGCATCCAGCTTGTCCTGAGCCATCTGCACGCGGGCCAGACGCAGGGTCGCCAGCGGGGCAGTTGCGCTGTCCAGGGACGGCAGCACATCGGTCAGCAGGGTTTCGGCTTTGGCCAGATCACCCGCTTCAACCGCAGCGCGGGCAAGCAGAAGCTGGCTCAATGCGGAGTAACCGGAATCACCGTGTTCCGCTTTAAACTGGGCAACCGCGGTATCGAGGAGATCGCGGGATTGTCCGGCTTGCTCCACCACCTGACTGTAGGCAGCAGAGGCCGCTTCGCGCTGACCCTGTTGGTAATCCTGATAGGTGTTCCAACCAAACAGTCCCCCCAGACCCAGCACTGCACCACCGATGATGGAGGTGCCGTACTCTTTCCAGAATCGCTTGATCGCTTCTACTTGTTGTTCTTCAGTGCTGTAAATATCCACGGGGTTCCCCTTAATTCTGCACCAGAGCCTTCAGTTCCATGGCCAGTGCGTCCCGGGACAGTTGACGCTGTTCGCCTCCGCGCAGAGGCTTCACGGTCACCAGTCCCTGTTTCAGTTCATCCTCACCCAAGATCAGAGCCAGCTCGGCTCCACTCTTGTCGGCGCGCTTCATCTGTTTCTTGAAGTTTCCGCCACCACAATGGGTCATCACCTTAAGGCCAGAAACTGTCTGGCGCAACTCCTGAGCCAGTTGCAGGGCCGCAGCTTGCGCTCCGTCACCCATGGCACAGAGGTAGACGTCCACACTGCGCGGCAGGGCATCAAATTTGCCCAGGGTATCCAGCAGCAGTACCAAACGCTCCATACCCATGGCAAAGCCCACCGCCGGGGTGTCTTTACCGCCCAGCTGACCCACCAGGTTGTCGTAACGGCCACCGGCCAATACGGTGCCCTGAGAGCCCAGGCTGTCGGTCACCCACTCAAATACGGTGCGGTTGTAGTAATCCAGGCCGCGAACCAGTCGGGTGTTAACGGTAAATTCGATGCCTGCGGCGTTCAGGAGTTCACACAGAGTGTGGAAATGTTGCTTGGACTCCTCGCCCAGGTAATCCATCAGCACCGGCGCACCGGTCAGCAGCGCCTGAACCTGCTCATCTTTGGAGTCGAGCACGCGCAGCGGATTGGTGTAGAGGCGACGCTGGCTGTCTTCGTCCAGCTTCTCTTTGTGCTGCTCCAGGAACACCACCAGCGCATCACGGTAAGCCGCACGCTCATCGGCGTTGCCCAGGGTGTTGAGCTCCAGGCGAACGTGATCGCTCACGCCCAGACGCTCCCACAGTGCTGCAGAGAGCATCAGCACTTCGGCATCAATGTCAGCAGTCGCCAGACCATACACTTCCACACCGAACTGGTGAAACTGACGGTAGCGGCCTTTTTGCGGGCGCTCGTGGCGGAACATCGGGCCCATGTACCACAGGCGCTGTTCCTGGTTGTACAGCAGACCATGCTCGTTACCGGCACGGACGGTGGACGCGGTGCCTTCCGGACGCAGGGTCAGGGAATCGCCGTTGCGATCCTCAAAGGTGTACATCTCTTTTTCGACGATGTCGGTCACTTCGCCGATGGCGCGCTTGAACAGGCCGGTCATCTCAACGATGGGAGTGCGGATCTCCTGATAACCAAAGCTGGCTACCAGCTCACGCAGGGAGCGCTCCACCTGTTGCCACTTCTGGCTGTCCGCCGGCAGGCAGTCGTTCATGCCGCGGATCGCTTGGATCTGTTTTGCCACGATTTACCCGTAATGATTTGGAGGTTGAATTCGCAAGAACCCGCCATTATAGAAAGCGCCCGCCCATTGGAAAAGGGGCGGGCAGCGGGAGTGGGATCAGACGTCTTCTTCTTTGACGTCGATGCGCTGGGTCTTTTCGGCAACCCGGGCCCGGATCTTCGCTTCCAGCAGCTCAACCAGGTTGTCGTTATCCAGACGCTCTTTCTGGCGCTCACCGCCAACGTAGTAGCCACTCTTGCGGTTGGAGCCCGCCAGGCCGAGGTCGGAGACCAGCGCCTCACCGGGGCCGTTGACCACGCAACCGATGATGGACACGTCCAGCGGAGTGGTGATGTCTTCCAGACGCTGCTCAAGCGCGTTCACGGTACCAATCACATCGAACTCCTGACGAGAGCAGGAGGGGCAGGCGATAAAGTTGATGCCGCGAGCCCGAATGCGCAGGCTCTTAAGAATATCGAAGCCCACCTTCACCTCTTCCACCGGATCGGCGGCCAGAGAGATACGCAGGGTGTCACCGATCCCTTCGGACAGCAGCATCCCCAGACCGATGGCGGACTTCACCGCTCCAGCACGGGCGCCGCCCGCTTCGGTGATGCCCAGGTGCAGCGGCTGAACAATCTCTTTGGCCAGCTGACGATAGGACTCTACCGCCAGGAACACATCAGAGGCTTTCACGCTGACCTTGAACTGGTCGAAGTTGAGGCGATCGAGGATGTCCACATGACGCATGGCGGATTCCACCAATGCGGCCGGAGTCGGCTCGCCGTATTTCTCCTGGATATCACGCTCCAGAGAGCCGGCGTTCACACCGATGCGGATCGGGATGTTCTTGTCGCGGGCACAGTCGACCACAGCGCGGATGCGATCCTCGCGGCCGATGTTACCCGGATTGATGCGCAGACAGTCCACACCGTACTCCGCCACTTTCAGGGCGATGCGGTAATCAAAGTGGATGTCGGCCACCAGCGGAATGTCCACCTGCTGCTTGATCAGCTTGAACGCTTCGGCAGCGTCCATGGTCGGCACAGACACCCGTACGATGTCGGCGCCCGCCTTCTGGATCGCGTTGATCTGGGCAACAGTGGCATCCACATCCGTGGTGCGGGTGTTGGTCATCGATTGGACGGAGATGGGGGCATCACCGCCAACCGGCACATTGCCCACCCAAATCTGGGTGGACTTGCGACGAATAATGGGGCTTTCGTGTTGCATATCGGAGTTACTGCGGCAGAGTCAGGCGAGCCACCCGACCGGCACGGTAAGAGGAGAGGTCAACGGACTCGCCGTTGTACACCAGGGATACGGCTTCCGGAGCACCCAGACGCAGACTGAAGGGGGCTTCGCCCTGCAGCTCGGTGTTAAAGCCCTCGAGCTTCAGGCCCTCCAGCAGCACCTCGCCATTGGCGTCCTGCACCAACATCCAGCACTCAGCGCGCAGATTGATGCTCAGAGTGCTGAGGGCGGCTTCGGATTCAGAGGCGGCGGGCACGGAAACGGACTCCTGAACCGGAGCGCTCTGCTCCGCTTCGGTCGGCGCTTGCTCGGTCTCCTGCTGAACCGGCAGTTCGGGCTCCGGCGCGACCGCACCCATCTCAATTTCACCAGCGGATTCGCTGTCCGGGTACTCAGGTTCAGACACCTGCTCCGACTCAACGGGTTCCATCGCTTCGGGCTCAACCTCAGTGGCAGGCGCGGAGGTTTCAGCGGCAGGCGCCTCGACCTTGGGCGCACTGGACTGCGGAGCCAGTTGACGGCTGTCGGCGTTGGACAACCACCACCAGACCACCATACCCACGATGCCCGCGGCGATGATCCAGGTGGCCATCATCCAGCGATTGTCCGCTTTCTCCCGGTTGGTGCGGCGGGAGAAACTTTGCATATTCGGCGTGGGCTCCACCTGGTGAAGCGCATCCAGCGCCCGATTGAGGCGACCTTCGTCCAGGCCAACAAGGCGAGCGTAGTTGCGGACATAGCCGCGAATGTAGGTGACCGAAGTGCCGGGTTCGAAGCTGTCCTGCTCCATCCCCTGCACCACGGAGTGACGCAGGTTCAGGCGCTGTGCCACCTGCTGCGTCGTCAAACCCGCACGCTCCCGTGCAGCCTTCAGAAGTGGGCCGGGAGTTTCAATGGGGGTTTCGTGGTTCAATTCGTCACTCATCAGTAAAACTTCGTTCGGTAAGTTTTCGCCTGCTCAGATGCGGGGTATTTGGCCAACAATAGCACCCCATAGCGGCGAGCCGCATCAGTATCCTCGGCTTCGAGCGCCAATTCCACCCCTAATAGCAGACTCTGGGGTGATTCGTTACCACTGTCATGGTAACGACCGAGGTACTTCCGGGCCTTGGCGGGCTGTTCAGAGCCGAAGGCCAGCTCGGCCACTTCCAATAAAGAAGCGGCACGACGGGGGTCATAGTTAAGCGCCTGTTCGAAGTAGGTTAGCGCCTTGTCGTTCCAACCCGCTTCGCGGGCACAAATACCCAGGTTCTCATAGGTCTGAGCCTGGCGAATATAGTCGGGATTGTTGATGGCACGCCGCATCCAGGTGTCGGCATCCTTGTATCGCCCCTGGCGACAGAGGAATACCCCATAGTTGTTGGCGGCGTCGGCGTTGTTTCGGTTGGCGCTCAGGGCGCGACGATAGGCTCGTTCCGCCTGCTCTGTGTCGGAGACGGTTTCAAAGTAATACGCGAGGGCAAGGTGAGCATCATCCAGATCGGGCGCTTGTTTGATCGCACGATCCAGATTGTATTTGGCCTGCTCCATGTCGCCCCGGCGCAGGTAAGTCAGGCCCAGGGCAATCCGCTCCCGGGCCGCAGCAACGGCATCGTAAGTGGGTTCAACAACCGGCTGCTCAGTACCGCTGTATGTGGTTTTTTGTACGCATCCGGTGAGGCAAATCCCGGCCATCACCATCAGCCATTTGCGGTTCATTTTGAGCCTGGCCCTTTACCAAACAGGAGGTTAGACCATTGTGACCGAAATGCCGTCCTCTTGCATACGTTTTTTCAGGAGGCGCTTGGTACGGTCACGCACGTCCCCCACCAGCTGACCGCAGGCCGCGTCGATGTCATCACCGCGGGTTTTGCGGACGATTACGGTCATCCCATACTCCATCAGAACCTTGGCAAAACGGTCGATGCGGGAGTTGGAACTCTTACCGTAGGGGCTGCCCGGATAAGGGTTGAAGGGGATCAGGTTGATCTTACACGGCGTGTCCTTCATCACCTTGGCCAGTTCATGCGCCTGCTCGGTGCTGTCGTTGATGTGATCGAGCATCACATACTCAACGGTCACCCGGCCTTTGTTGGCGAAAGACTTACCCAGGTAGGTACGAACAGAGGCCAGGAAGGTCTCGATGTTGTACTTCTTGTTGACCGGCACCAGCACATCACGCAGCTCGTCGTTGGGCGCATGCAGACTGATTGCCAGGGCCACGTCGATCATGTCGCCCAGTTTATCCAGTGCCGGTACCACACCGGAGGTGGACAGGGTCACACGACGCTTGGACAGGCCAAAGCCGAAGTCATCCAGCATGATGTCCATTGCCGGCACCACGTTGGACAGGTTCAGCAGCGGCTCACCCATGCCCATCATCACCACGTTGGAGATGGGGCGTTCGCCGGTCTCAGTCTTCAGACCCAGGTACTTGGCCACACGCCATACCTGACCGATGATCTCGGACACGCTCAGGTTGCGGTTAAAACCCTGCTGGGCGGTGGAGCAGAAGCTGCATTCGAGAGCACAACCGACCTGGGAGGAAACGCACAGGGTGGCGCGGTCCGCCTCCGGGATGTAGACGGTTTCCACCTCCTGGCCGTTACCCACGTCGATGGCAAACTTGATGGTGCCGTCAGAGGAGTGCTGGCTGGTGCTGATTTCGGGGCCGACGATAACCGCACGCTCGGCCAGTTTGGCCCGCAGCGCTTTATTGATGTTGGTCATCTGCTCGAAGTCATCGCAACCGAAGTGATAGATCCACTTCATCACCTGATCGGCGCGGAACGGCTTTTCGCCAATCTCGGCAAAAAACGCGCGCATCGCTTTACGATCCAGGTTGAGCAAGTTGATTTTGTCTGTCATCGGTCGCCTCGTGATAAAACCCGCCGAAAATGGCGCGCAATTGTACAGGCCCAAATGCCGGTGAGTCCAGTCCGGCCCGGCGTTTCGGTGCCGACTCCCCTTCCCCATTGCAGAGTATGCTTCCTCTGGTGGGGTTAAGTCGTGATAAAATGCGCCCTCTTTTTAATTAGGCTCTCCTTAATTGTAAGGCCAACCCGGCAATGACACTTTTGATCATCTACGTCACCGTCGCCATCGGCGTGTCGTTTATCTGCAGTATCTTCGAAGCGGTTCTGCTTAGCGTAACCCCGTCCTATATCGCGGGCTTGCGTGCTGAGCGCCCGAAAGCGGCCGCCAACCTGGCCGAGTTGAAAGACAATGTTGAAGCTCCGCTGGTGGGGATCCTGACTCTGAACACCATCGCTCACACCGCCGGTGCCGCCGGTGCGGGTGCACAGGCTGCCGTGGTATTTGGCAGCGAAGCACTGGGCATCTTCTCTGCCGTGCTGACCTTCGGGATCCTGTTCTTCTCCGAGATCATTCCGAAAACCCTGGGTGCCAACTACTGGCGTACCCTGGCGCCGACCGCTGCGGTCATTCTGAAAGGGATGGTTATCGTCTGTAAGCCGCTGATCTGGCTGTCCATGCGCATCACCTCCCTGATGGGTAAAGGCGAGGCGGGCCACTACGTCCGCGCCGAGATGAGCGCCATGGCGGACATCGGTGCGGAATCCGGTGAACTGAACGAACAGGAATCCAACATCCTGAAGCAGATGTTGAAAGCCCGCTCTGTGCCGGTCAGCGCCATCATGACTCCGCGCACCGTGATCCACTCCGTCAATCAGAACATGACCCTGACCGAGTTTACTCACCTGCACGGTAAGCGCCGCTTCTCCCGCGTCCCGGTATTTGAAGAGGACAGCGATGACATCGTGGGTTACATCAACCGCTCTGAAGCCCTGCTGGCCGAGAAGCACACCCCGGATGCCCCGCTGAAGTCGATCCGCCACAATATTGTTGCGGTGCCCGAGGGCGCCCGCCTGATGAACCTGTTTGAGTCCCTGCTGAAGAAGCACACTCAGATCGCCATCGTAGTGGATGAGTACGGCAGCGTGATGGGCCTGGTCACCATGGAGGACATCGTTGAGTCCCTGTTGGGTCTGGAGATTGTTGACCTGAGCGACCCGGCGACCGACATGCAGCAGGTCGCCCGCAAGCTGTGGGAACACCGTCAGAAGCAGCGCAAAATCCGGATCAGCAAAGATCAGGAGTGACGCTGAAACGTCCATAAAAAAAGCGCCCGATTGGGCGCTTTTTTTTGTCCTGCGTATCGCTTAGCGAGTGCGCGGGCAGATCTCTTCAGCAGCGAAGAAGTAAGCGATTTCGCGCTCGGCAGAAGCCAGGGCGTCGGAACCGTGTACCGCGTTCTCGTCGATGCTGTTGGCGTAGTCGCTGCGCAGAGTACCGCGAGCAGCGTCAGCCGGGTTGGTGGCACCCATGATTTCACGGTTAGCCAGTACCGCGTTCTCGCCTTCCAGAACCTGAACCATGATCGGGCCGGAAGTCATGAAATCAACCAGAGCACCGAAGAACGGACGCTCTTTGTGCTCAGCGTAGAAGCCTTCGGCTTGCTCGCGAGTCAGGTGAACCATTTTGGAGGCTACGATCTTCAGACCAGCAGACTCGAAACGGTTGTAGATGGCGCCGATCAGGTTTTTCGCTACGGCGTCAGGCTTGATGATGGAAAAAGTGCGCTCAAGGGCCATTGTCCACTCCATGTTGTATTCGGACAGTAATTTCTCGGCGCGGATTATATGCTAACTGCCGCGCCAAACACAGCCCCCTGTCACAGACAGCAAAAAGCCGGGCAGTGCCCGGCTCTCAAATCTCTGACTTTTCTTGCTGACCATCACCATTTGGCGGCGTATTTCACACCCACCCAAGCGCAATGTTTGTCGCAATTACGGCGATAGCGGGTCACAAACCCTTTCTGATTCGCGCACTCGATCGCCGAATGAAGCTGATTTCCCTCTCCATGAGGCAGAGTGAGCATTAATCGACCGCCATTACCCAATCGACGCCAGGATTGATCCATCAGCGGCTCATAAGGCTCGGTCAGGCGCTCGGGAAGGATGCAGATGGCATCGCACTGCTGAGTATCCAGACTGGGACCCGGTGCAACCACGTGCACCTGAGGCAGCAGACTGAGCTCCCGTTGCAGGCTCTGGCACGCGGCCTCACTGGTACCGGGCTCAGCAAGCAGGGTCACCTTGCCCGCACTGCCAACGGCCAGTGCCAGCATCTCGATGGTGCCGAGATCCTGCGTACCCATTAAAATGACGTGTTCGCCCCGTCTAAGGCTCAGTTTACGAAGCAGAAAGCGTAACTGCCAATGCGGTAATCCGGAGTGATCCGGCGCCGATACCTGTTCTGGTTCAATACTGCGGACAATTGGAGTCATTGTTGTCTCCGCACGGTGTTTTTATGTTTTACGTTAAGGTGCTCAGAGCCGACCCTTTTTAAGGCGCCCTGGCTAAGAAAGCGACAACCCGGAGACAAACATAAAGTTTGTTGCATATAAAAAAAACCCCCCGGGTTGGTTTTTTTCTCACCAATCGGGGAGCAAATTTCCTAACTTACTCATGGATCACAAAAAGTCCTCAAAATGAGAATTTGCTTTCAATGGTGAGCTGGGGAGCCTGATGACGGGGATTGAGGGATTTTGGGCGTTTTGCGGCGCAAATGCGCCCAAAAAGGTGCAAACGCGGTATTTTGGTGCAGCAACAAAAACGGAGCCCGAAGGCTCCGTTTGCGTTAATCCATCTCTTCGATCCAGGCCTGTTGGATGGCTTCGAGGATCTTCTCACCGCAGTGGTTGGGATCATCATCAAACTCATCCAGTGCCATCACCCACTCGCGCAGATCAGTAAAGCGCACTTGGGTGGGGTCCACTTCGGGCTTTTGCTCCGACAGCTCAATGGCAATGTCCTGCACGTCAATCCATTTCAGGCCCATGGGGATCTCCTTAGTGGTGTTCCGATACCTGGTTGATGGTGTAACGGGGGATCTCAATCACCAGATCCTCATCCGCCACTTTCGCCTGGCAGGAGAGACGGGATTCCGGCTCAAGACCCCAGGCCTTATCCAACATGTCGTCTTCCAGTTCGTCGCTCTCTTCCAGCGAATCGAAGCCTTCGCGAACCACACAGTGGCAGGTGGTGCACGCACAGGACTTCTCACAGGCGTGCTCAATGTGGATGCCATTTTTCAGCGCCACATCCAGGATGGTTTCACCGGATTGGGCTTCCACTTCCAGACCGTTCGGGCACAGTTCCTGGTGGGGTAAAAACACGAGTTTCGGCATCGTATCCTCTTATACGTTATCCACGGACTGACCAGACAGCGCGCGGCGGATGGCCAGATCCATGCGGCGAGCGGCGAAGTCGCCACTGGCCTTGTCCAGGGCCTCGATGGCGGCCTTGATGGCTTCACCGTCGGTGCCCTCGCACAGGGTTGTTAGGTCTTTCATGCGGTTTTCCAGATCCGCACGCTCTTCGGCATTCAGCAGCAGATCACCGTCTTCGGCAAGCCCACGGCTCAGGCTTTCAATCACCCGACCCGCTTCGATGCGCTGCTCGGTCAGCATCCGCTTGGTGATGTCCTCTTTGGCGTGGGTCATGGAGTCTTTCAGCATCTCCATTACCTCGCCATCGGACAAGCCGAAGGAGGGCTTCACTTCGATCTTGGCATGAACGCCGGAGGTTTTCTCCATCGCGGTCACGCTGAGCAGGCCATCCGCATCCACCTGGAAGGTGACACGAATTACCGCAGTGCCAGCGGCCATCGGCGGAATGCCCTGCAGGACAAATCGCGCCAGAGAGCGGCAGTCTTCCACCATCTCCCGCTCACCCTGAACCACATGGATCGCCATTGCAGTCTGGCCATCCTTGAAGGTAGTGAACTCCTGGGCACGGGCCACCGGAATGGTGGTGTTACGAGGAACCACTTTCTCGGTCAGGCCGCCCATGGTCTCAAGACCCAGGGAGAGCGGCAGCACGTCCAGCAGCAACATATCGGAATCCGGCTTGTTGCCCGCCAGGATGTCCGCCTGAATGGCGGCACCGATGGCCACCACACGGTCCGGGTCGATGGAGGTGAGCGGCGGACGAGCAAAGAACTCCCCAACGGCGCTGCGTACTGCAGGCACGCGGGTAGAACCGCCCACCATCACCACATCCAGAACCTCGTCCTTATCGACGCCAGCGTCTTTCAGACAGCGGCGGCAGGCCAGCAGGGTCTGTTTGATCAGCGGCTGGATCAGTGCGTCGAACTCGGCACGGGTCACCGTGCCCTGCCAGTCGCCCAGTTGCGCCTGAACGGCATCCGCATCGGTCAGCGCTTCCTTAATTCGGCACGCTTCCATCATCAGGGCGCGCTGCATGGAGGCCTGATTGGCATCCACACCGGAGCGCAGAGCCAGTTCGTCCGCCAGCAGGTGGTCAAAGTCATCACCACCCAGGGCGGAGTCGCCACCGGTGGCCATCACCTCGAACACGCCTTTGTTCAGGCGAAGAACGGAGATGTCAAAGGTGCCTCCACCCAGGTCGTAAACCGCAATCACCCCCTCCTGACCGGAGTCCAGGCCGTAGGCGATGGCAGCAGCGGTGGGTTCATTGAGCAGACGCAGTACCTTGACGCCCAACAGTTCAGCGGCGTCCTTGGTGCCCTGACGCTGAGCGTCGTCGAAATAGGCCGGTACGGTAATCACCGCGCCGGTCAGATCACCACCCAGTGTCGACTCGGCCCGCTGAATCAGCGGTCGCAGAACTTCGGCGGAAACCTGAATCGGATTGACGCGTCCCTGGCGGGTCTCAAACAGCGGCAGGCCGTTTTCAGACGCCACCAGTTGGTAAGGCAGTTTCGGGTAACGTCCCTGCACATCCGCCAGAGAGCGGCCCAGGAAACGCTTTACGGAAACGATGGTGTTATGGGGGTCGGTGACCGCTTCAGCCCGGGCTTCAAAGCCGGTGGCCACGCCCTGATCCAGGTAGCGGACCACGGAGGGCATGCGATGACGACCGTCCATATCCGGCAAGGTGTCAGCCTGGCCGCTGCGTACCGCAGCCACCAGAGAGTTGGTGGTGCCCAGATCGATGCCCACCGCCAGCTTGTGCTGATGCGGCGCAGCGCTCTGACCGGGCTCGGCAATTTGGAGTAGTGCCATGATGCTGTGTTATCCGTCGCTCACAGAGCCCACTGCTCTTCCAGCAGAGAAAGCTCGTCTTCCAGTTTATGGATGAATTTGAGTTTACGCACCGTGTCCGCCGCCGCTTCCCATTGCTGGGCATCGTACTGGGCCTGGAACTCGCCATACATCTGCTTGCGATCCGCAGTGAGGCGCGCTTCCAGCTCCATCGCCGCGCTGTCCGGGTCGGCGCTGTCGGGCAGTTCCGCCAGGGCTTCGCGCAGCTCCAGTTGCTCCATCAGGAACATGGGATCTTTAATGGTGGTGGATTCACCCCGCAGCTCCAGTCCCTGTAGGCGCAGCAGGTACTCCGCGCGGGTCAGGGGGGATTTCAGGGTTTGGAAGGCGTCGTTGATTTCGGCGGTTTTCTGCACCGCCATCAGGCGCTCCTGCTCACGGGCAGAGGCGAAATTGTCGGGATGAACCGCCCGTTGCAGCTCGCGATAGCGGCTGGACAGGGCGGCGCCGTCAATTTCGAAACCCAGGGGCAGGCCGAAGAGTTCGAAGTAGTTCATGGTCAGACGGTGAAGCTCTCGCCGCAACCACACTCCCCTTTGGCGTTGGGGTTGTCAAACTTGAAGCCCTCGTTGAGGCCCTCTTTGATGAAGTCCACCTGAAGGCCGTCGAGGTAAACCAGGCTTTTGGCGTCAACGATCAGGTTGACCCCATGGGCTTCAATCACCTCATCACCCGGGCTCAGTTCGTCGACAAACTCCAGTACGTAAGCGAGACCGGAACAACCGGAGGTTTTCAGACCCAACCGCAGGCCAATCCCCTTGCCCCGATTCGCGAGGTAGGCTTTGACGCGCTCGGCAGCGGCTTCGGTCAGAGTAATGCCCATGGGTACAGCTCCAGCTTGATTACTTGTCGTGCTTGCTCTTGTAGTCGGCGATGGCGGCCTTAATGGCATCCTCAGCCAGGATAGAGCAGTGAATTTTCACCGGCGGCAGTGCCAGCTCTTCGGCGATGGCGGTGTTCTGGATCTGCTCCGCCTCTTCCAGGGTTTTACCCTTCACCCATTCGGTGACCAGGGAGCTGGAAGCGATGGCGCTGCCACAGCCATAAGTCTTGAACTTGGCGTCTTCAATAACGCCCTGTTCGCTGATCTTCAGTTGCAGCTTCATTACGTCGCCGCAGGCGGGGGCACCCACCATGCCGGTAGCCACGTTCGGATCGTTCTTGTCGAACGAGCCTACGTTCCGCGGGTTCTCATAGTGGTCGATAACTTTATCACTGTAAGCCATGACTAACTCCAATACTTACTCTGTTCGTGAGGGCGATCCCACCGCCTTGGCGGGACCCCCGAAAACCCTTAGTGAGCGGTCCACTCCACCTTGGAGAGGTCCACCCCATCCTTGAACATCTCCCACAGAGGGGACATGTCACGCAATTTGCCGATGGCGTTATTGATCAGGTCCACCGCGTAATCCACTTCCTCTTCGGTAGTAAAACGACCGATGGAGAAACGGATGGAGCTGTGGGCCAATTCATCGTTCAGGCCCAGGGCGCGCAGCACGTAGCTCGGCTCCAGAGAGGCGGAGGTACAGGCACTGCCGGAGGACACAGCCAGGTCCTTCAGCGCCATAATCAGGGACTCACCCTCAACAAAGTTGAAGCTGACGTTGAGGTTACCGGCCACACGCTGTTCCGCGTCACCGTTGATGTAAACCTCTTCCATATTCTTGATGCCGTTCCAGAGACGGTTACGCAGCGCCAGGATGCGATCGTTCTCGGAGGCCATCTCCTCCTTGGCGATGCGGCAGGCTTCACCCAGACCGACGATCTGGTGAGTCGCCAGGGTGCCGGAGCGCATGCCACGCTCGTGACCGCCACCGTGCATCTGGGCTTCCAGACGAACACGCGGCTTACGGCGAACGTACAGGGCACCGATGCCCTTGGGACCGTACATCTTGTGGCCGGAGATGGAGATCAGGTCGATCTTCATGGTCTTCACGTCCAGCGGGATCTTACCGGCACTCTGAGCCGCATCCACGTGCAGCAGGATGCCCTTGGCGCGGCACAGTTCACCGATGGCGGCAACATCATGAATCACACCGATCTCGTTGTTCACGTGCATGATGGAAACCAGAATGGTGTCCTCACGCATCGCTTCTTCGAAACGGGTCAGCGGGATGATGCCGTTGGCATCGGGCTCCAGATAGGTCACCTCGAAGCCTTCACGCTCGAGCTGACGGCAGGTGTCCAGTACCGCTTTGTGTTCGGTCTTGCTGGTGATGATGTGCTTGCCCTTCTTACCGTAGAAGTGGGCCACACCTTTGATCGCCAGGTTGTCGGATTCGGTCGCACCGGAGGTGAACACGATCTCGCGGGGATCCGCATTGATCAGCTCTGCCACTTGGTTGCGGGCCACATCTACCGCCTCTTCGGCCTGCCAGCCGAAACGGTGGGAGCGGGACGCCGGGTTACCGAAATTTCCGTCCGGAGTCAGGTATTTGATCATCTCCTCAGCGACTCGCGGGTCGGTCGGTGTAGTGGCGGAATAATCAAAATAGATCGGGAGTTTCATCTTCTTCTCCGCTTGCGGGCCGGTCAGCTATGGTACCGGCGAAGTACGACATAAAAGAGTGTGTTCAGGCCCGTGCCTGAACTCGGGTCTGGGCCTGCTCTTGACGCAGACTGACCACCTGGACATCACGGTTGGCCATCAAATCGGCCAGGCTGATGCCATTTAAGAAACTGGAGATGCGATCACTCAGATCGCCCCACAGGGAGTGGGTCAGGCACCGGGCACCGCCCTGGCAATTGCTCTTGCCATGGCAACGGGTGGCATCAACGGATTCGTCCACGGCATGTACGACCATGCCGACAGCGATTTCGCCAGCCGGGCGACCGAGCAGATAACCGCCACCCGGTCCACGCACGCTGGAAACCAGTCCATGCTTGCGCAGCTTGGCAAACAGCTGCTCAAGATAGGACAGGGAGATCCCCTGACGCTCAGAGATGTCTGCCAAGGGCACCGGCCCTTCTGGGGAGTGCAGTGCCACGTCCAAGATGGCTGTCACCGCGTAGCGGCCTTTCGATGTGAGTCTCATGCCAACTTCCTTCCTACTGTCTGCCGCCCAGTCTACATACCCGACTATTTTAGTCAAGTATTAAACCCAGTATTTCAGTCGGGTTTAAACTCGGGAATACCCCGGCGGCGGGCCCGGGTATTTAACCCCATTGACCGCTCGGGATCAATGACCGGAACCCCGGGATCTGACCGATTGTATCAACCGGTTTTTTGAACCAGATCACAGCATTGCTCCGTCGCAGCGTGACAGGGCAGCAACAGCTTCGGTGCGATCGGTTTATTTTCGACCAGACGCCTTGTCTACTGAGGTCAATACGCCCCGCAGAATGGCCAGTTCGGTTTGCTCCGGTCGGGCCCGGTTAAACAGACGACGCAGCTTGTTCATCACCTGCCCCGGATGAGCCTTGATGATAAAGCCGGTGTGGTTGAGGGTCTGCTCCAGATGCTGATAGAACCCCTCCATCTGCCCCTGGCTTGGGTAAGCCTCCTCCGGCTCTGCTTCCGGAGCGGCCTCCTGCGCCAGATGGGCCATGCGGGTTTCATAGCTGAGCAGTTGCACCGCCTGCGCCAGGTTAAGCGAGCTGTACTCTGGGTTGGCGGGAATGCACACGTGGTAATGGCACATCTGCAGCTCTTCATTACTGAGACCGGAGTTCTCGCGACCGAATACCAGGGCCACCGGACCGGAATTCGCTTCACAGGCCAGTTTGACCCCGGCTTCACGGGCGTCCAGCATCGGCCAGCTCAGAGTTCGGCTGCGAGCACTGGTGCCAATCACCAAAGAGCAGTCGGCAATGGCGGACGCCAGATCGTCAGTCACCACAAGGTTCTTGAGAAGGTCGGACGCGCCCGCGGCCAGAGCAATGGACTGGCCGTCCGGCTCCGCCTTGGGTTCCGCCAGGAACAGTTGGGACAGGCCCATGGTTTTCATGGCCCGGGCGGCGGAGCCAATGTTGCCTGGGTGGGTCGTGCCCACCAATACAATACGGACGTTACTGAGCATGACGTTGCCGATAGGTCAAAATTCTGTGGGCGCGAAGTCTACCACAGCCACCGTCTATGCTAGAGGTTTATCCGACGAAATACGCACGGCGATCCGGGTTCCTGCTTGCACTGGTGGTGCATTGACGGTAGTATTTTGCGCCCTGCCGCAGGCGAGTGCCTGGCCCGGCTCACCGTTCTTTCACATCCTGGGGTATCGATATATGCATCCGATGCTGAACATCGCTGTGCGCGCTGCGCGCAACGCGGGTAATGTAATTGCCCGTGCTTATGAAGATCTGGACAAAGTAGAAGCCGAACAGAAAGGCGCGAATGACTTTGTCACCAACGTAGACCGGGATGCGGAACGTGCCATCGTGGCCACCATCCAAAAGGCCTACCCGAAGCACACCATCATTGGTGAAGAGTGCGGCACCATCACTGGCGAACACGATGAGTTCCAATGGATTATCGATCCCCTGGATGGCACCACCAACTTCATGAAGGGTATCCCCCACTTCGCCGTTTCCGTTGCTCTGCAGATCAAGGGCAAGATTGAGCACGGCGTTATCTACGATCCGATCCGCAACGAACTGTTCAGCGCCAGCCGCGGTGCCGGCGTTCAATTGAACGGCTACCGTATCCGCGTAGGCAACAAGCGTGACCTGAAAGGCACCGTTCTGGGAACCGGCTTCCCGTTCAAACAGCGTCAGCACCTTGAGCCCTACATGGCGATCTTCAACGAGCTGTTCAACGATGTGGCTGACATGCGTCGTGCCGGTTCCGCCGCTCTGGACCTGGCCTACGTGGCCGCCGGTCGTCTGGACGGTTTCTGGGAGATCGGTCTGAAGCCCTGGGACATCGCAGCCGGTGAGTTGATGGTTCGCGAGGCTGGTGGTCTGGTGAGCGACTTTGTCGGTGGCCACGGCCAGCTGGTCAGCGGCAACATCGTCGCAGGCGCCCCCAAAGTGACTGCTGCCATCGTCAGCAAGATGCGCGCCCACCTGACTGAATCCCTGAAGCGCTAAGCGTTGAACGGGATAAAAAGCGCCGTAGCGATACGGCGCTTTTTTTGTGCCTGAATGTCAGTGAGAAGCGCCGGAACGGCTGGATTGCCACCAGCGCGAGGTTCGCACCAGCGCGAACCAACCAAGCAACATCAGTCCCACGGCCGGTGCCGAAATCAGGCAGAGCAACCCGACCCAGAAATAGGGCAACTGGCGCGGATGAAGCCAGCGCTGATGACGAGTGGTTACCGCGTTCATCCCCTCTCCTTTCAAAACGGGCATTCTCTGATACAAAGCATGGACGAAAAAAAACCGGGCGTAGCGGCCCGGCGAAAAATACGAGAAGCGATGTTCACAGGTTCGTCACCCGTTTCGAGTCGACGCCCTACTGTGCCTCACCATGATGACATTGCCATGACAGTGGGCCCCATTTTGAGGCAGCGTCGGTTTGGTCAACGCCTCTCCCCTTTCGCTGCGGGCCGTCTACACTCTGGTACAGCTTTTGCGTTGTAAATCAGGTTGTCTGACGTCGGAGAGTATTATGCCCTGGATCCCGTTGCCCCCTGTCGACCTGCCCTCACTGCCCGCGCACCTGCATCTCAGCGCCTCTTTTCCCGACCTGCTGCTGTATCAGGACCCTTACAGCTGCCGGCTCTACGCTTTCCACAACCGCAACCCCTTTACCCAGCAGGCAAACCTGAATACCGGCGAAGTGATCCACCTGGGAGAGCATCCGGTGCTGGCCATCGATGAGGCGCACTTTGCCCTGGCGACGGGAGACTGTCTGGAGGTGCCAACCATGGCCCTTTCGGTCGCCCCCATTCGAAACTGGCAGGAGCGATTGGAGATCTATCTCCCGAGTCATTGATCCTTAAGGCGTTCCAGATTGGACAAGCTGTCGTCTCCGGGCACCGAAACTGCGGAGAGGATCACAGCTTACCCCGTGGGCAGTTGGATTCCCTGCCAGTAAACTAGTTCTCAGTCAATCCAACGGATCAAGTCAATGAAAGGACTGTATCAACGCTTTGGCAGTAAAAGCCTGAAGATCGCCGAGCACGGCATCCTCATCATCATCTCCATCGCCACGCTGTTCGCCATCTTTGAAGAGGTGATGCTGATGTTTAACCGCGGCACCGTCGAACTGGGCGATCTGCTGCTGCTGTTCATCTATCTGGAAGTGCTGGCCATGGTGGCCAACTATGCGGAGGTGGGGAAACTGCCCATCAGGATGCCCATCTACATCGCCATCGTGGCACTGGCGCGTTACCTGATTCTGGACATGAAATCGATGGACGACTGGCGGGTACTGGCGATCGCCTTCTCCGCGCTGGTGCTGGCCGCCGCGGTCATCGTGATCCGCTTTGGCCAGCTGAAGCTGCCCTATCCCAAGGACAACGTCGACTGAGTTCAGCCGTGGTTGCACACCCGGGCGGCGTTTACCTGGTAACCGTCGCCCACCTGGGTGAGCTTGTCCCGTGCCAGCAGGAAGTCCAACAGGGCGCTGATGGTCAGATCTTCCGCCTTGCAGGTGTGGAAACGGACCTCGGCGCCAAAACGCGCGCTGGCCATCTCTTTGAGCTGCTCGAGGGTTTTGGGCTCGGCGCAGTCGGCAACCATAGCCAGAAACTCGTGGGCGTGTACACTGCTCATAAATCGCTCCTTATCAGTTAATGGGTAGATGATATGCATCTTTTGGTGCCGGTTCGGTGATCCGGCTCCAACTTCTGCATCGTCGCCCCCCCATGTGAAAGCCGGATGGAAGTTCTCGACCTTATCATCAGTCTGACCCAGCAGATGAGCCTGTACCTGGTAATGGCCTACCTGCTGACCAAAACGCCCGTGCTGCGGCCGATGGTCGATCTGGCGGTGCACCTGCCCCACAAGCTGATGCTCTACGTCGCCTTCTCTCTGCTCTGCATCATGGGCACCTACTTTGGCGAAGCCACCCACGGCGCCATCGCCAACACCCGAGCCATCGGCGCCATCTTGTCGGGCCTGCTTGGCGGGCCGGTTGTCGGCACCCTGGTGGGGTTAACCGGCGGTCTGCACCGTTACTCGCTCGGCGGTTTTACCGACGTCGCCTGCGCCATCTCCACCACCGCAGAGGGCCTGCTGGCCGGTCTGATCCACCAACGCCTGGTGCGGGGCGGTAACCTGGATGGGCTGTTCGATCCCCGTCGGGTCGCGCTTACCGCGCTCAGCGCCGAGACCCTGCAGATGCTGATCATCCTGGCGGTGGCGCGCCCCTTCGGTGACGCGGTGGCGCTGGTGAAAACCATCGCGCTGCCGATGATGCTGGTCAACTCACTGGGGGCCGCGCTCTTTATGAGCATGATCCGAGACCAGCGCGCCATTGCCGAAAAGCTCTCCTCCGTGCACTCCGCCAAAGCCCTGAAGATCGCGGAGCGAACCGTCGGCGTTCTGGTGAACGGGTTCAACCAGGAAACCACGGCCAAAGTGGCCCGCATCATCTTTGAGGAGACCAAAGTCAGTGCGGTGGCCATTACTGACCGGGAGAAGCTGATGGCCTTTATCGGCACCGGTGCCGACCACCACATCCCCGGCACCCCCATCTCCTCCAAGATGACGCTGGAGGCTATCGCCACCAACCAGGTCGTGTTTGCCGACGGCGTTGAGCGCCCCTATCGCTGCTCTCTCTCGGACCATTGCCAACTGGGTTCCAGCCTGATTGTGCCGCTTCGGGGCGACAATGAGGTGATCGGCACCATCAAACTGTACGAGACCAAGAAGCGACTGTTTTTGAGTCTGAACCAGACTCTGGGAGAGGGGATCGCTCGGTTGCTCTCCAACCAGATCCTGACCGGACGCTACCTGGATCAGAAAAACCTGCTGACCCAGGCGGAGCTCAAGCTGTTGCACGCGCAGGTGAACCCTCACTTTCTGTTTAACGCCCTGAACACTCTGGCGGCCATCACCCGCCGCTCACCGGAACAAGCCCGGGAACTGATTCAACACCTGGCGGCGTTTCTGCGTGGCAACCTCAAGCGGGGCACCGGGGAGATCACTCTGGCGGAGGAACTGGAACATATCCACGCCTACCTCACCATTGAACAGGCCCGCTTCGGCGAGCGGCTGCAGGTATCAATTCAGGTGCCCGAGGCCCTGAAGCAGTGCCGTCTGCCTACCTTCACTCTGCAGCCCCTGGTGGAGAACGCCATCAAGCACGGCACCTCAACCCTGCTGGAGCCGGGCAAAATCGAGATTGGCGCGCGGGAAGATGAAAACACACTGACGTTGTGGGTCAGTGACAATGCCGGTGCGTATGAGAATAAGACCAACTCTGACGGACTGGGGATGAACATCGTCGATAAGCGCATCAAGAACGAATACGGCAATGAATACGGCGTGGAGGTGCACTGTGAGCCCCATGTCCGAACCGAGATCCAGGTGCGGTTGCCGAAGAGAGAACTCGCATGATTCGAACCCTGCTGATTGATGATGAGCCATTGGCTCGCGAAGAACTGGCCATTCTGCTTGAGGCCCACGACGACATTGAGATCGTTGGCGAGGCCAATAACGCCGTTGAAGGGATGGCGCAGATTAACCAGCTCAAGCCGGACCTGGTGTTTCTTGATATTCAGATGCCCAAGATCACCGGTATGGAGATGCTGGCGATGCTGGACCCGGCCACCATGCCGCGGGTGGTGTTTGTGACCGCTTACGATCAGCACGCGGTCGCCGCCTTTGAGAAGAACGCCTTTGACTACCTGCTGAAGCCCGTCGCGGCATCCCGCCTCGCCACCACCCTTGAGCGGGTACGGGCGGCTCAGGCGCCGCAGGATCTGGCCCCGGTGCTGGAGCAGCGCATCCGACACCTGCCCTGCTACCAGCGCAACACACTGAAGGTGGTGCGCATTGAGCAGGTGGAGTACGTGTTCTCCGATCTGAGCGGCGTCCATGTCGCCACTGCGGAGGAAACCAGCCATACCCAGCTGACCCTGAAGGTGCTGGAGGAGCGGTCTGCGCTTATCCGCTGCCACCGTCAGTACCTGGTCAATCCGGAGGCGATTGCGGCCATCGCACTCCAGGAGGGAGGCTACGGTGAGATCGAAACCCACAGTGGCCAAAAGCTGCCGGTCAGTCGCCGTTATATGAAAGCACTAAAACAAACCTTCGGATTTCAGTAACCCTTGTGGCACATCGCTGAAGCCTTACTACACTCAGGTAACCCCTGCGGGGTGCTTTTTGATGTGGTAATTGAGTGAGGTACTGGCATGTCTCTGACCAAGGCCGATCTGACGGCTCATTTGGTCGACCATCTTCATCTCAAAGTGGCTGACGCGAAGATCCTGGTAGATACCTTCTTCGAGGAGATCCGTCAGTCACTGGAAAAGGGCGAAGAGGTCAAACTGAGTGGGTTCGGCGTCTTTCACTTAAGAGACAAAAACCCCAGGCCGGGACGGAACCCGAAAACCGGTGAAGAACATGAGATCACGGCCAGGCGGGTCGTGACCTTTGCCGCAGGGGGCAAGTTAAAGGGCCGGGTCGCTACCCTTAAGGCCTGAATCTACAACGCCGCGTTTATCGCGGCGTTGCTTTATCTGGCGGTCAGGCCGGTCTACCGAAACCGCTGAACCTGGCTCTGCCACCACTCAACCTTCCCACCGACCGCTTACTTCGCCCGCCATCCGCTCGCGCTGCCAGAGGGACCGCTAACGTCGTTCTGCTCGCCACTGACTGCCCCGCTCAAACCGCTTACGGCGCTGGCGATTCCGCTCACTCCCTCACTCAGACCGCTCGCCAGATAGCGCAAGATTGAGTTCCGTTCAATCAGTACACTGGCGCCAATCTCTGTATGAGGACAACAACAATGCTCTGGTTCTTCACTTGCGTCGGCCTGCTGCTCGCCGGCTACTTCATCTACGGTGCCTTCATTGAGAAGGTGTTCGGCATCAATGAACAGCGCCAAACTCCGGCGCACACCAAGACCGATGGCGTGGACTATGTGCCCATGTCCAAAAACAAGGTCTACCTGGTTCAGCTGCTGAACATCGCGGGCGTCGGCCCCATCTTCGGCCCCATCATGGGTGCCCTGTACGGTCCGGCGGCGATGCTGTGGATCGTTATCGGCTGTGTGTTCGCCGGTGCCGTTCACGACTACTTCTCCGGCATGCTGTCCGTACGCAACGGCGGTGCTTCCGTTCCCTCTATCGTAGGCAAATACCTGGGTAGCGGCGCCAAGCACTTTATGAACCTGTTCGCCATTGTCTTGCTGCTGCTGGTGGGTGTGGTATTCGTATCCGCTCCGGCTGGCATGATCACCAGTCTGATCAACGAGCAAACCAGCATGACCGTTAGCCTGGGCATGATGGTCGCCGTGATCTTCACCTACTACGTGATCGCCACCATCGTACCGGTAGACAAGATCATCGGTCGCTTCTACCCCTTCTTCGGCGCCCTGTTGATCTTCATGTCCGTTGGCCTGATCGGTGCCCTGATCGTCTCCAGCGAGCACAGCCTGATGGCGGGTTACCAGGTGAGCGACATGTTCACCAACATGAACCCGAACGACATGCCGCTGTGGCCTGCCCTGTTCATCACCATCGCCTGTGGTGCCATCTCCGGCTTCCACGCCACTCAGTCTCCGCTGATGGCCCGCTGCATGGAAAATGAGAAGAACGGCCGTTTCGTATTCTACGGAGCCATGATCGGTGAAGGCGTTATCGCCTTGATCTGGTGTGCTCTGGCCCTGTCCTACTTCCCGGATGTTCAGTCCCTGGCTGAAGCGGTGAAGAACGGTGGCCCGGGTAACGTGGTTTACTCCGCTTCCTTCGGCCTGCTGGGCGTATTCGGTGGCATCATCGCCTTCCTGGGTGTTGTGATTCTGCCCATCACCTCCGGTGATACCGCGTTCCGCTCCAGCCGTCTGATCCTGGCTGAGTACTTCAACATGAGCCAGACCAGCGTTAAGAACCGTCTGGTCATCGCCGCTCCGCTGTTCGCCATCGGTGCTGTGCTGACTCAGGTGGACTTCGGCATCATCTGGCGCTACTTCGGTTTCGCCAACCAGTTGACTGCCGTAATGATGCTGTGGACCGCCAGCGCTTACCTGGCCCGTGCCGACAAACTGCACTGGATCACCACCATTCCGGCCATGTTCATGACCTCCGTGGTGACCACCTTCATCCTGAACAACGCCACTCTGGGCTTCGGTCTGAACATGACCGTATCCACCGCCTGTGGTGTGGTTACCGCCGCTGTGGTTGCCTTCCTGGTAACCGGCGTGATCGGTAAGCAGGAACTGCCGGCTGACGTTGAAGAAGCCTGATAGCTTCAACGGAAACGGAAAACGGAGCCTTCGGGCTCCGTTTTTATTTTGTCACTGTTCAGACCGTAAACCGTCACGCCCAACCGGCAGACTGTGCTTTGAAACCTTCACTAACCCAATCGTACCCATGCTGTTTCTGTCTCCCTCTTCCGCCCCCCTCAACCCTCCCGTACTGGAACACGCGCTTCGCTGGCGTGTAGAGGGGATATGGCGAGGCCCCGCCGGGCAGGGCCATGATGTGCGTCATTTCAGCGGCAGCCGCCGCCATGTGGAGAGGGTGTTAGCCCGTTTGGAAGGTAAGGGCAGGCTGGTCCAGCGGCTCAGTCTGCAGCCGGTTTAACGGCGCCCGGCTGGAACTGGCCCGGCTTGAGCGCCTCAAGCAGTGGGTGCCACTGAGTCTGCTGCTCTGGCGTCAGCACCAACAACAACTGCGCGCCGGCACTGACCCGGCCAAGGATCTCTTGGGGTTCTTCCAGGCTCTGCCGCTCCGCGTCGCGGCGACAGAAGCGGTCCAGCGCCTCCGGTATCGCCCCGGGGGCATAGATGCCATCCAACCCCTGCAGTATCTCCAGCGCGGCGATAGGGAGCGTTACAGGGTCGATTTCAGGGTTAATCAGCCACACCTGTCCCGGCATATCGGTGCCGGCTTCCGCCACGGCAAGGCAGTTAGGGGTGTTGTCACTCCAGCGCAGCCCATTTCGGCTGAGAAACCGTTGCCACACCTGACGGGGTTCAGCGTGGCTGTTCATCACCCGGCCCCGTTGTTCACCAATAAAGCGGGCAAGCTGGCCCAGGGACTCCGGCAGAATGCCCTCAAGCAGGGCCCGGATCGTCCTCACCAGCACCGGCGCTCCACCCTCACTGCCGATTGCCACAACTACGGGGGCCCGGTCCACCAGTGCGGGGGTAATGACACTGCACGCTTCCGGATCATCCACCACATTGACCCAAAGGCTGCGCTCACGGGCATGGTCACTGACGGTGCGATTCAGGGCGGGATCGTCGGTCGCGGCGATCACCCCCTGGTGGCCGACCAACTGAGCAGCATGGTAAAACTGGGCCAAATGGCGCACCCGTCCCTGACGGATCAACTGTTCAACGGCGGGCACTACACGGGGGGCAATAACGGTAAGGCGAGCCTCGGTGCGACTCCACAGGGTCAGCTTACGGGCGGCCACTTCACCGCCACCAATCACCACCAGAGAGAGTTCCCGTGTGTCGTGAAACAGGGGAAAATAGCGCATCAGGCCTCCGGCTCTGCGCCGCAGCGCCAGCACACCTCGAAGTGGCCATCGTTCTGTTCACCGCAAGCGTCACACTGCCAAGGCGCCAGCTCCTGCTGGTAACGATTCAAAAGTTCCAGCGCACGGCTCTGCTGGCAGCGCTCCACCAGCAGTCGCACCTCCTGGCTGTCCACCGGCAGTTCGCCGGCCGCGCCGCCCAGGGCTTCACCCAGCACACGCACCAGGATCCCATGCTGTTCCAAAAATCCCTTTACCGCATGGGCCTCAATCATATTGGCTGCTCGATACAGCTCGACATAACTATCCATCGCGGACATCTTCTCCTTGTCTTAGGACTGACGACAGTCAACCCCTTCCGAGCCATCTAACAAAAAGCCACCCCGAAGGGTGGCTTGTCAAGTGACTTGTGTGGTTCAGGGCATGAGCGGATCCTGATCCGCACCCTCTTTCTCCACCTGTACCGGCAGCATATGCTCGCGGGTCAGGCCCAGGCGGATAGAGGCATAGCTGGCCACATAGATGGAGGAGTAAGTCCCCACACCGATACCCAGCAGCAGCGCGGTGGCAAAACCGTGGATCATGGAGCCACCCAGCAGGAACAGAGCCACAACCACCGCCAGCGTGGTGCCGGTGGTGATGATGGTACGGCTCATGGTCTGAGTCACCGAGGTGTTGACCACGTGTTCCGGGCTGCCCTTCCGCATCTTACGGAAGTTCTCCCGGACGCGGTCGAATACCACAATCGTGTCGTTAAGGGAGTAACCCACCACCGCCAACAGAGCGGCCAGTACGGTCAGGTCAAACTCCAACTGCAACACGGAGAACACACCCAGAGTCACGATCACATCGTGCGCCAGAGCGATTACCGCACCCAGTGCCAGACGCCACTCAAAGCGGGCTGCCACGTAGGCCAGGATACAGATCAGCGCCACCAGAACGGCCAGACCGCCCTGCTCTGCCAGCTCTTTACCCACCTGCGGGCCAACAAATTCAACGCGCTTGATCTCAGCACCGTTGCCCAGACCGGTTGCGGCGGCTTCCACTTTGGTCACCAGTTCGTTGCCTTCACCCGCTTTGGGCGGAATGCGAACGATCAGGTCACGGGCGCTGCCGAACTGCTGAACCACGGCCCCTTCGATCTCTTGCCCTTCGACCGCTCGGCGCAGGTCGCTGGGGGATACCGCTTCGGCGTAGTTCACTTCAATGACGTAACCGCCGGTGAAGTCCAGACCCCAGTTGATGCCGCGCACGCCAAGGCTGATCAGCGACGCCACTACCAGCACGATGGACATCAGGCTCACGACTTTCGCGTGTTTCAGGAAGTCGATGGTGCCTTTGACTTTAAAAATCTCAAACATCGCAACGCTCCTTTAGATGTCCAGCTTCTTGAGGCGCTTACCGCCCCACAAGGCGTTCACCACGGCGCGGGAAGCGACGATGGCGGTGAACATGGAGGTTGCGATACCGATCATCAGGGTCACGGCGAAGCCTTTCACCGGGCCAGTGCCCACGGCGAACAGGATCAGTGCGGTGATCAGCGTGGTGATGTTGGCATCCGCAATGGTGGACAGCGCGTTACCGTAGCCTTCGTGGATCGCCTGCTGGATGGTTCGTCCCGCTTTGATCTCCTCACGAATACGCTCGAAGATCAGCACGTTTCCATCCACCGCCATACCTACGGTCAATACGATACCGGCGATGCCCGGCAGGGTCAGTGTGGCCCCCGGAATCATCGACATCACACCCACAATCATGATCAGGTTGACCATCAGAGCGCCAACGGCGATCAGGCCAAACTTGCGGTAGTAGATGGCCATAAAGACCACCACCGCCAGCATGCCCCACATCAGCGCGGCCATACCGTTGTTGATGTTTTCCTGACCCAGAGACGGACCGATGGTGCGCTCCTGCACGATGGTGATCGGCGCAATAAGAGCACCGGCACGCAGCAGCAGAGCCAGGTTGTGAGCTTCGGCCGGAGAGCCGATACCGGTAATGCGGAAGTTACGACCCAGGCGAGCCTGGATGGTCGCGACGTTGATCACCTCTTCGATCTTATCGAACTGAGGGCTGCCGTCTTCGTTACGCTCACCGGTGGGCTTGTACTCGATAAAGACGGTGGCCATGGCGGAACCGACTTTGTCACGGGTAAAGTCCGCCATCTTGTTACCGCCAGCGGCATCCAGGCTGATGTTCACCTGGGGTTGGCTGGTTTCACTGAAGCCGGATTGCGCGCCGGTGATGTGGTCACCGGTCAGGATAACCTGCTGATCCAGCACCACGGGGCGACCATCACGGTCTTCATACAGACGGGTTCCCGGCGGGACCATGCCGCGGGTTGCAGCGTTCAGATCCACGTTCTGGGCAACCATGCGGAACTCCAGGGTCGCGGTCGCGCCCAGAATCTCCTTGGCCCGAGCAGTGTCCTGTACACCCGGCAGTTCTACGGTGATGCGCTCGGCACCCTGACGCTGAACCACCGGCTCCGCCACACCCAGCTCATTCACACGGTTACGCAGAATGTTGATGTTCTGGTTCAGGGCATACTCTTTGATCTCCTTGAGATAGGGCTCAGAGAGGGTGGCCATGATCACCAGATCATCGGGCTGGCTGAACACCAGGTTGGGGTTGCGGCTACGCAGGTAGCTGTAGGCTTCCTGGGCTACAGCAGCGTCACGGAAGCGCACTTCCACGCCATCGCCCACCACGCGTACGCCGGAGTAGCGCAGGCGCTGCTCACGGAGTTCAGCGCGGAAATCGGTGACGATCTGCTCCTGCTGCTTGTGGACCGCTTCGTTCATGTCCACTTCCATCAGGAAGTTCACACCGCCGCGCAGGTCCAGGCCCAGCTTCATCGGGTTACCACCCAATGCCTTCAACCATTCAGGGGTGGCCGGCGCCAGGTTGAGAGCAACGATGTAATCGCTACCCAATGCTTGGGCTACCACTTCCTTGGCTTCGATCTGATCCTCGGCGTTGCTGAAACGCGCCAGGATCTGACCCTCTTCCATAACGACGCTCTTAGCCGTCAGTCCCTTCTCTTTCAGGGCAGACTGGACGTTGTCCAGGGTGGCACTGTCCAGTGCCACGCTCCGGGTTGCAGAGATCTGCAGCGCCGGGTCTTCCCCGTAGAGGTTGGGTGCGGCGTAGAGCGACCCGATGGCGATCACGAAGATCACCATCAGGTTTTTCCACATCGGGTATTTGTTCAACACGCCGGTGCCCCTTAATTACTTGGTGGTCTTATTCTTCTATTACAGAGACTTCACGGAGCCTTTCGGCAGAACCGCAGTGATGAAGTCTTTCTTGATGGTCACTTCGGTGTTTTCACCCAGAGCCAGTACCAGGTAGTCATCGTCAGCAGTCACTTTAACGATTTTGCCCACCAGACCACCGTTGGTCAGAACCTCATCGCCCTTGCTCAGGGACTCAACCAGGTTCTTGTGCTCCTTAACCCGCTTGTTCTGCGGACGCAGGATCATGAAGTAGAAGATCAGGCCGAACACCGCCAGCATGATGATCATCTCCATGCCGCCACCTTGCGGGGCACCGGTATTGGCGTAGGCGTTTGCGATAAACATAAGCGTTAACTCTCTCGTTAGTTATTTTGATATCAATCGTTTAACGGCGGTACTTCCCGGCCTTGGCGGGCGTAGAATTCGGCCACAAAGTCGTCTAGGGTACCCTGCTCAATGGCCCCCCGCAAACCCTCCATCACCCGCTGGTAGTAGCGCAGGTTGTGGATGGTGTTGAGGCGTGCCCCGAGGATCTCGTTACAGCGGTCCAGATGGTGCAAGTACGCACGGGTGTAGTTCTTACAGGTGTAGCAGTCGCAATCCGCGTCCAGCGGCGAGGTGTCGTCGCGGTGCTTGGCATTGCGGATTTTCACCACCCCTTCGGTGGTAAACAGGTGACCGTTACGGGCGTTACGGGTCGGCATCACGCAGTCGAACATATCGACACCGCGACGCACCCCTTCCACCAGATCTTCCGGCTTGCCCACGCCCATCAGGTAGCGCGGCTTCTCTTCGGGGATTTTCGGGCAGATGTGCTCCAGGATGCGGTGCATGTCCTCTTTCGGCTCACCCACGGCCAGACCGCCGATGGCGTAACCGTCGAAGCCGATGTTCATCAGCCCTTCAAGGGACTCATCACGCAGATACTCGTACACGCCACCCTGGATGATGCCGAACAGGGCGTTCTTGTTGCCCAGTTTGTCGAAGGCATCACGGGAGCGCTGAGCCCAGCGCAGGGACATCCGCATGGAGGTACCCGCTTCCTCTTCGGTCGCCGGATAGGGGGTGCACTCGTCGAAGATCATCACGATGTCGGAGCCCAGGTAGTACTGGATCTCCATGGAGCCTTCCGGATCGAGGAAGATCTTGTCGCCGTTGATGGGGTGACGGAAGTGCACGCCTGCTTCGGTGATTTTGCGGATGTCACCGAGGCTGAACACCTGGAAACCACCGGAATCGGTCAGAATCGGCTTGTGCCAGTTCATAAAGTCGTGGAGATCACCATGCTTCTGCATGATCTCGTTACCGGGGCGCAGCCAAAGGTGGAAGGTGTTACCCAGGCAGATCTCGGCGCCAGTGGCTTCCACCTCTTCCGGTGTCATGCCCTTAACGGTGCCGTAGGTGCCAACCGGCATAAACGCCGGCGTTTCCACCGTGCCACGCTCGAAGGTCAGGCGACCGCGGCGAGCACGTCCATCAGTGGTGATCAGTTCAAATTTCATCAATACCTCGTACCAGAGAAACAGTCCGGAGATGGTCTAGTGTAGGCCGTGTTTTACGGCACATTAGGGGTAAAATGGGGCCGGCCGGGGCGCGCTTCAAGCGTCCCGGCCAGAAAAATGAGGTTTTCGTGACGTAAGCACGCTCAAGCGGTGGTGTTTTGTTCCCGTTTGGTCACAAACATCGCATCGCCGTAGCTGAAGAAGCGGTATTTCTGGTCAACCGCATGCTGATAGGCGTTCATCACATTGTCCTGACCGGCAAAGGCGGACACCAGCATGATCAGGGTCGATTCCGGCAGATGGAAGTTGGTGAGCATGGCGTCCACCAACAGGAATTCGCAACCGGGATAGAGGAAGATATCGGTTTCCTGAGCATAGGGGGCCAGCACTTCGCCCTGCTCGCGGGATGCCTTGGCGGCTGACTCCAGCGAGCGTACCGAAGTGGTACCCACCGCAATCACCCGGCCACCGCGGGCACGAGTCCGCTTCACCGCATCCACCACTTCGCTGCTCACTTCCGCAAACTCTGAGTGCATGTGGTGGTCCTTCACATTGTCCACCCGCACCGGCTGGAAGGTGCCCGCGCCCACATGCAGGGTCACGTAGGCGATCTCCACGCCCTTGGCCTTCAGGGCGGCCAGCATCGCCTCATCAAAGTGCAAACCGGCTGTCGGAGCCGCCACCGCGCCAGGGCGCTGGTTGTAGACGGTCTGGTAGCGCTCACGGTCGCTGTTTTCGTCCGGGCGATCGATGTACGGCGGTAGCGGCATATGACCGATGCGATCCAGGATGTTCAGTACGGTGTCGTCGCCGGCAAAAGCCAGCTCGAACAGAGCATCATGGCGGGCCACCATGGTGGCGGTCACGCCCTGCTCAAACTGCAGCTCAGTGCCGGGTTTAGGGGATTTGGAGGAGCGCACGTGCGCCAGTACACGCTGGCTGTCCAGTACCCGCTCCACCAGCACTTCGATCTTACCGCCGGAGGCTTTTTGGCCGTGGATGCGGGCCGGGATCACGCGGGTGTTGTTGAACACCATCAGATCGCCGGGGTGGATCAGATCGAGCAGGTCCGGAAACTGGCCGTCGCGCAGCGCGCCAGTTTCCCCATCCAGGTGGAGCAGACGGGAAGCCGTACGCTCTTTGGTGGGATAACGGGCGATCAGCTCATCGGGCAGATCAAAGTGAAAATCGGATACCTGCATCGGTTCGGCACTCTCTCAGCGATTAGTGGACGCCCATGCACGGGCGGGGGCGCTAGTCTAAAAAGAGGCCGGACCGGGATCAAGTCGGCGTTTAACGGTCTTGATCGTGTTGAGAGGGGCGAGGGTGCTCGCGGTGGTGCTCAAACAGCTCACGCATGCTGCCTGGAACGTCGTGGGTTTCGAAGGGGATATCCAGCTCAATGCGTTGTCGACGTCGAAAAACGCGTTGAATATGGTCCTGCAGCCATTTGATCGCCATGGGAACTCCTTTCCCTGAGTATGGGTCAATTCTCGGGACAGGGTCTTCATGACCCGAACCCTAAACACGCCATCCGTTGGCGTTAAGATAATGTAATAATCGGTTTTATTTTGAGCAAGTGATATCGTGAACTTCCTCGCACATCTGCTGATTGCCGACCACACTCAGACCAGCCTGGCTGGTGCGGTAGGTGCGGATTTTGTTAGGGGACCGCTGACCGACTGGCCCGAACCCATCCGCACCGGCATGCTGCTTCACCGATTTATTGATGCCAGATTGGACAGCGACCATCGGGTATTGGCGCTGAAATCGGCGTTCAACCCCATCCACCGGCGAATGGCCGGGATCTGCCTCGACCTGGCGTTTGACCATCAACTCGCGCAGCACTGGCCGCACTACCACCCCTGGCCCCTGGCGAGCTTCAGTCAGTACTGTTACACGGAGATGGCTCAGGCCAGCCCATTGCCAGAGCGGTTCCTGCCTGTGCTGGAAGCGATGAGCCGCACGGACTGGCTGCTTCAGTATCAACACGCCCGGAACATTGATGGGGCGCTTTACAACATTGCCCGGCGCCTCTCCCAGCCCCAGCGATTGCGGGACGCCATCCCAGAGATCTGGCGATTAGAAGTGGCCATTGCCGACACCTTTGAAACCCTGATGCCGGAGCTTCTGGCCGACGCTGACCGCTTTCTTCAGAATCAAAAAAGCCCCACCGGTTAGGTGGGGCTTTTCGTCATAGGCGTTTAAGCGGAGTGCGCGGTCTCCGGGGTGACGGTGGCGTCACCGCCCTTTGTCCGCTCCCGCAGGCGCTGGAACAGAGCGAAGAAGCCCGGGATAAAGCAGGTGCCCACCAGCAACACACAGAGCAACCCACCCAGCAGCGTCCACCCCAGCGACCATTGGGACAGTTCCCCGGCACCGGAAGCCAGCACCATCGGGATCATCCCGCAGATGAAGGACCAGGAGGTCATGTTCACGGCCCGGAAGCGCAGCTTGCCCGCTTCCACCGCCGCCTCTTCGATGGGGCGTCCCTCCTCCTCCCGCTTCAGACGGGCGAACTCCACAATCAGGATGGCGTTCTTGGCCGCCAGCGCAATCAATAGCACCAGACCCATCTGGGCATAGAGGTTCAGAGGCAGTCCGGCGTACTTCAGCGCCATCATCGCCCCCAGCACCGCCATCGGCACCACCAGGATGATCGCCGTCGGCATGGTCCAGGATTCATACTGAGCCACCATAAACAGGTAGATAAACAGCAGGGCCAGGGCGAAGGCGTAGAGCGCCAGATCCCCCGCCGCTTTCTCCTGGAACGCCATGCCGGTCCACTCGTAGGTATAGCCATCGGGCAGCATCTGGGCCGCCAGCCGCTCCATCGCTGCCAGCGCTTCACCGGAGGCATAGCCCGGGGCCGCCTGGCCAGTGATGGTGGCCGCGTTGTAGAGGTTGTAACGCCAGGCCACATCCGGCGCCAGTGTCGGCGACAGGGTCACCAGAGTGGAGAGCGGAATCATCTCGCCGCTGGCGCTGCGCACATGGAAGCGTCCTAGATCCTCAGTGTCCCGTCGGAACTCGGCCTGCGCCTGCATGTTCACCCGGTAGGACTTGCCGAACAGGGTCACGTCGTTGACCCGCATCGCCCCCAGGTTGGTTTGCAGGGTGGAGAAGATTTCGGTGATCGGGATCCCCAACTGACGGGCTTTCAGATAGTCCACGTCCACGTAGTAGTGAGGCACATTGGCGCGGAAGAAGCTGAACACACGGGTCAGCTCCGGCTGCTGATTCGCGGCCCGGATAAAGTCATCCATCACCGCCGCCAGCTCCTCGCGTGGGCGCCCTCGGGTGTCTTCCAGCATAAACTCGAAGCCGTTGGCATTGCCCACACCGGGCACGGCCGGGGTACCAAACGCCATCACCTGGGCATCGTGGTACTGGGTCGCGGCCCAGACATTCAGGCGGTAGGTGATCTCTCTGAGCCCCGCTTCCCGGTCCGCCCAATCATGCAGACGAACAAAGAAGGTTGCGGTGTTGGACTGAAGGGAGAAAGAGAGCAGGCCAAAGCCACGGGCCGCGCCCACGGCGTCCACCTCCGGGTAGCTCATCAGCACCGCTTCCAGCTCATCCGCCACCTCAACGGTGCGGCGCAGTGAAGCGCCATCCGGCAACTGCACGTTCACCAGCATCATCCCCTTGTCCTCCTCCGGCACAAAGCCAGTGGGGATGGAGGGCGTGATGAGCGCCAGCAACGCCACGGCAGCGGCAAACAGGCCAATCAGCAGACCGGACTTGCGCACCAGCACCGCGGCCACACGACCATAGCGATCGGTGAGGCGGTCAAAGCCGCGGTTAAAGGCTTGATACCAGCGCGGCCCCTGGTTGTTCCCCGGCTTCAGCAGCATGGCGCAGAGTGCGGGAGAGAGGGTCAGGGCATTAACACTGGAGAGCACCACGGAGATCACGATGGTGACCGCGAACTGGGCGTACATCTCACCGGTGATGCCAGGCAGCAGGGACACCGGGATAAACACCGCCAGCAGCACCAACGTGGAGGTGATGATGGGGCCGGTCACCTCTTTCATGGCGTTGATGGTGGCTTGGGCGCCACTCAATGCGGGGTTCTCCCGCATGTTGCGCTCCACGTTCTCAATCACCAGGATGGCGTCATCCACCACGATGCCGATGGCCAGGATCAGGCCGAACAGGGTCACGGTGTTGATGGTGAAGCCCATCGCCAGCATAAAGGCGAAGGTGCCGATCAGCGAGACCGGTATCGCCACCAGCGGCACCGTGGTCGCCCTCATGGAACCGAGGAACAGGTAGGTCACCAGCACCACCAGCAGCACCGCCTGCACCAGCGTGGCCAGCACCGAGGCGATCGACTCCTCGACAAACACCGTGGTGTCATAGACGATGTCGTAGGCCATGTCGTCGGGGAACTGCTCCGCCGCAGAGGCCAGAAACGCCTTAACCTGCTGACCGGTCTCCAGGGCATTGGCGTCGGGCTGCAGGGTCAGGCTCAGCATCGCCGCCAGCTGACCATTGCGGGTGGCTTCGAAGTCGTACATCTCCTTGCCGAGATCGACACTGGCGACGTCTTTCAGGAACAGCGTGCTGCCATCAGAGTCCGCCCGCACAATCACGTGCTCGAACTCCTCCACCGTTTTCAGGCGGCCCTGGGTCACCAGGGGGATGGTCATGGCAGGCTGGTCCAGATCCGGCGCCCCACCGATGCGACCCGCTGGCATCACCACATTCTGCTCCGCCAGTGCGCGATGCACGTCACTGGTGGTCAGGCCGTAGCGGGCCATCCGCTCCGGATCGAGCCAGACCCGAATGGAGTAGCGGGCCCCACCAATCAGGGAAACATCGGAGATCCCGGGGATGCGCTTGAGCTGCTCCTCCAGGTTCAGGGCCACATAGTTGGTCAGGAAGATGTCATCGTGGGTCTCGTTGGGGGAGTAAACGGTCATCGCCATCAGCAGATCCGGCGACTTCTTGGCCACCTTGATGCCACGCTCGCGAACGTCCACCGGCAACCTGGGAGTCGCCTCGTTCACCCGGTTTTGCACCAGTACGGTCGCCATATCGGGATCGGTGCCGATGTCGAAGGTCACCTCCAGAAAATAGCCACCGTCGTTGGCGGAGCGGGAGCGCATGTAGAGCATGTTCTCCACCCCGTTGACCGCCTCCTCAATGGGCTGGGCCAGGGTCTGTTCCACCACTTCGGCGTTGGAGCCCGGATACATGGCCGAAACCTGCACCACCGGCGGCGTAATGCGGGGAAACTCGTTGACCGGCATGGTGCGCATGGCGATCAGCCCCACCAGCACCATCACCAGGGCGATAACGATGGCGAACTTGGGGCGATGGATAAAGAAGCGCGAAATCATACGCCATCACCCATCACGGTGACCTGGCCACCGGAGCGTACCCGGTGCAGTCCGGAGGTCACCACCTGCTCATCCGCAGCCAGCCCGTTCAACACCACAATCTCCTGACCCAGGCGGCTGCCCAGCTCCACGTTGCGGCGGGATACGGTGCTGTCCTCAGCCACCACCATCACAAAGCTGCCCTGCTGATCGTTCTGTACCGCCCGGTTGGGGATCACCACACCGCTCAGAGCCTGATGGGGACGTACCTGAACCTGAACAAACTGCCCCGGCAGCAATACGCCCTCCGGGTTGGCAAAATCCGCATGCAGCGCCAGGGTGCCGGTGGCGAGGTCGATACGGTTGTCGAAGAAGGTGATGCTGCCGGGTTTCGGATAGGTTTGGCCATGGCCAAGGTCCAGCGTTACCGCCACCTTGTCATCGTCCATCAACCCATTGAGCACCATGGCCAGACGCTCCCGCTCGGAGATGCGGAAACTGGTGCGGATGGGGTCCTGCTGCGCCAGGGTCATCAGCGGACCGGACTGCGGCCCCACCAGATCCCCAACTGCTGCCATGGCAGCGCCCACCTGCCCGCTTATTGGCGCGGTGACCCGGGTGTGGGCCAGGTCTAACTGCGCTTTCTCCAATGCGGCTTCCGCCTGCAGCACCCGCGCATCGGCCATCGCCAGGCTGGCCCGAAGGTTATCGATGTCGGATTCACTGACGCTGCCCCGGCCCAGCAACGCCTGGTTGCGCGTCAGGTTGACCTGAGCAATGTCCCGGGACGCTTTCGCTTCCGCCAGCGTGGCCTTGGCGGCACTCATTGCCGCCCGGTAGGGACGAGGATCGATCTCAAACAGCGGGGTGCCCGCTTTCACCACCTGACCGTCAGACACGAACCGTTGAGTCAGATAGCCCGAGACCTGGGCACTGATGCGGATATCCTCGATCGCCTCAATTCGACCGGAAAAACGGCGGACTGGTTGGTAATCCTGCTGCGTCGCCACCGTCACCTCCACCGCTGGTGGCGGCGGAGCCATGGGAGCAGAAGCTCGCTCGCAGCCGAGCAAACCGATGGGTAACAGCAGCACCAGCCACCGCTTGGAAACAAAATTCATGCAGTTGGATCCCTATGAGCACCCATCCGGGCGGGACGGGGAAAATAGGGCCACTGTAAAAGGTATGGCTGAACGCCACCTCAACGAAAAATCGGAAAAACGGTCGGAAAAACCACAACTTGTATCGAAATATTCCACATGTTGCGTAGAGACACCTCCGCTTGCAATGCACAACAAATGCTCATCATTCAGGCAGCAGATTCGCCACAGCTATAGCGTTTCCGCCAAGAGCTCAACATGGGGTTACCAGCGTTCGACCAGCCCACAACGAACAGGCAAAAAAAAGGGGAGGACCTAAGTCCTCCCAAAGCACAAGCAACGTGGGAACTCAAACAAACAGGGGATCAGAACTGGTTCATGGTGTTGTCTTTACCGGCGGCTTTCAGGGCGGCGTCACCGGAGAAGTACTCCTTGTGATCGTCTCCCATATCGGAACCGGCCATGTTCTGATGCTTCACACAGGCGATGCCCTGACGGATCTCCTGACGCTGTACGTTGGACACGTAGGCCAGCATCCCCTCATCACCGAAGTAGCCCTTGGCCAGGTTATCGGTGGACAGCGCCGCAGTGTGGTAGGTCGGCAGCGTGATGAGGTGGTGGAAGATCCCCGCTTCACGGGCCGCATCGGCCTGGAAGGAGCGGATCTTGGCATCGGCCTCAACTCCCAGTTCGGTGTCGTCGTACTGGGCGCTCATCAGGTTCGCGCGGTCATAGGCGGAGAGATCGCGGCCCGCCGCTTCCCAGGCATCGAACACCTGCTGACGGAAGTTCAGAGTCCAGTTGAAGGAGGGGCTGTTGTTGTAAACCAGCTTGGCGTTGGGGACCACTTCGCGGATGCGGTTCACCATGCCAGCGATCTGACCAACGTGCGGCTTCTCAGTCTCAATCCACAGCAGGTCAGCGCCGTACTGCAGGGAGGTTACGCAGTCCAGTACCACACGGTCCTCACCGGAACCGGGCTTGAACTGGAACAGGCCGCTGGCCAGGCGCTTCGGCTTCAGCAGTTTGCCATTCGCCTTCACCACCACGTCACCGTTTTCGATGTCGTCGGCGCTGTTCACGTAGTCGCCATCCAGGAAGCTGTTGTAGAGGTCGCCCAGATCGCCCGGCTCCTTGGTGACCGCAATCTGCTTGGTCAGGCCGGCGCCCAGAGAGTCAGTACGGGCCACAATCACGCCGTCATCCACGCCCAGTTCCAGGAAGGCATAACGAACCGCGCGGATCTTGGCCAGGAAGTCCGCATGGGGAACGGTCACCTTGCCGTCCTGGTGACCACACTGCTTCTCATCGGATACCTGGTTCTCGATCTGGATGCAGCACGCACCGGCTTCAATCATCTTCTTGGCCAGCAGGTAGGTGGCTTCCTCGTTACCAAAACCGGCGTCGATGTCAGCGATGATCGGCACAACGTGGGTTTCAAAGTTGTCGATCTTGGCCTGAACTTCCGCTTCCTTGGCCTTATCGCCCGCCTCACGGGCCGCGTCCAGCGCACGGAAGTAACCACCCAGCTCACGGGCATCCGCCTGGCGCAGGAAGGTGTACAGCTCCTCAATCAGGGAGGCCACGGAGGTTTTCTCATGCATGGACTGATCCGGCAGCGGACCGAACTCGCTGCGCAACGCTGCGACCATCCAGCCAGACAGGTAGAGGTAACGCCCCTTGGTGGTGGTCAGGTGCTTCTTGATGGCGATCAGCTTCTGCTGGCCGATAAAGCCGTGCCAGCAACCCAGAGACTGGGTGTAGTTGGCCGGGTCGGCATCGTAGCTGGCCATATCTTCACGCATGATCTTGGCGGTGTAGCGGGCAACATCCAGACCGGTTTTAAAGCGGTTCTGAGCCTTCATACGCGCGACATTTTCGGCGTTCACACCCCACGTCTGCCCCTGGGTTTCAATCAAGCTGTTGGCGGTATCGATATCGTTCTGGTAAGTGGCCATGATTTGGGACTCCTTAAAAATGCTTATCCTTGAGCGAGTGTGGGTTGGGTCAGGATCTGGTACCCGGGCAGGGTCAGAAAATCCGTCAGTTCGTCAGCACAGGTGAGGCGCTCGAAAATCTCTGCGGCTTCGTCGAAACGGCCGCCGTCAAAGCGCTCTGAGCCCAGTTCCTCACGAACCACGGCCAGCTCCTCCTTGAGCAGGGAGCGGAACAGCTCGGCAGTAACCAGCTGGCCGTTGTCCAGATGGGTGCCGTGTTTGATCCACTGCCAGATGGAAGCCCGGGAGATCTCCGCCGTGGCGGCGTCCTCCATCAGGCCATAAATCGGTACGCAGCCATTGCCGGAGATCCAGGCTTCGATGTACTGCACCGCAATGCGGATGTTGGCGCGCATCCCCGCTTCGCTGGCCTGGCCCTCACAGGGCGCCAGCAACTCCTCGGCGGTGATCGGGGCGTCGACGTCACGGGACACCTGAAGCTGGTTGGGACGATCACCGATGTATTCGTTCATGACGGCCATGGCGGTATCGGCCAGGCCCGGGTGAGCGATCCAGGTGCCGTCGTGACCATTGCGGGCCTCCAGCTCCTTGTCCTGCTTCACCTTGGCCAGCACCTGAGCCTGACGCTCCGGATCTTTGGCGGGGATGAATGCTGCCATTCCCCCCATCGCCAGCGCGCCGCGCTTGTGACAGGTCTTGATCAACAGGCGGGAATAGGCGGACAGGAACGGCTTATCCATGGTGACCACCTGGCGGTCGGGCAGCACCCGATCCGGGTAGTTCTTCAGGGTTTTGATGTAGCTGAAGATGTAATCCCAGCGACCGCAGTTGAGGCCGACAATGTTGTTGCGCAGTTCGTAAAGGATCTCGTCCATCTCGAACACTGCGGGCAGAGTCTCAATCAGGCAGGTGGCCTTGATGGTGCCCGGATTCAGGCAGAAACGCTCTTCGGTGTAAGCGAACACTTCGGCCCACCAGCGCGCCTCAAGATGACTTTGCAGTTTGGGGATGTAGAAATACGGTCCAGAACCTTTGGCCAGCAGAGCCCGGTAGTTGTGGTAGAAGTACAGGCCAAAGTCCACCAGCGCTCCCGACATCGGTTCTCCCTGCCAGCTCAGGTGTGCCTCATCCAGATGAAGGCCGCGCACCCGGCAGATCAACACCGCCGGATCCGGCTTGAGACGATACTCCTTGCCGTTAGCCGGGTTGGTGTACTCGATGGTGCCATCCACCGCATCTTTCAGATTCTGTTGACCCTGAACCACCTTCTCCCAGCTGGGTGCCAGCGAATCCTCAAAGTCCGCCATAAAGACTTTGACGTCCGCATTCAGGGCGTTGATGACCATCTTGCGATCCACCGGGCCGGTGATCTCGACTCGACGGTCCTGAAGATCCGAGGGGATACCCAGGATCTGCCAGTTGCCCTCACGCACATTGCGGGTTTCCGGCAGAAAGTCCGGCAACTCGCCCGCATCAATTCGGGCCTGACGCTCAATTCGCTTTTGCAGCAATGCCTGACGGGGCTGTGCAAAACGCTGAGCCAGCTCGGCCAGAAACGACAGTGCCTCAGCACTGACGATTTTCTCCTCACCGGCCACGAACTGACCACGCTTAATGATGGCGTCTTTCGACTCTACGGCTGCCTGGCTCATTCGCTCCTCCAAACCGGAAATTTCATATGAAAGTTTAGAACCACGTTTCTTTCTATTGGACTTTGGTGGTCATTGCACCGTCCTGGTGCTCAAGAGTGAAATTTAAGCTGCTTTATGGTGCATGAAAAATCAAGACAGAAATCACACTATTTTCACAAATTTGCCCCAAAGCACTGTTTTGAAGGGTTTCACAAGAACACCCGAGATTGGAGCATTAACTTTAAACGTCCGTTTCACTGCGGTTTGACCCCGATGAAAAACAAAGCACCAAATGTAATTAAATTACGTACTTTAAAGTCACTCCGTACACATTGGTTGACAACAACCCCCTGCATCCAGGTGACAAATCTGTCAATGACCCTTGCCTTAAATGTTTGCCCCTGACCTTAACGGTAGCCTCAAAGTCCACGGTTGATGGGCTTTTGAGCAGCTCACCATTTAAACAGGGCGTGAAACGACCGTTTTAATTTGACGTTAACGTAAACTGGCGCCGCTGGGGATTGCCTCTGACGGCACGACAAAACACGGCAACGGTTGGAAATGAAATACATCACTCGACCATCGAAAAGCCCGGCAGGACGGGGGTTTGCAAGGAGAGAGGGTCTGACCAATTAAGTGCAAAGGGTCGGACCAACACCGTTTTTCCCCGCAAGGCCGACAACAAAAAAAAGCCCGCCATATTGGCGGGCTTTATCGAAGAATAAGCGGAGAAATCCCCGATTAGGCGGGTTGCCCCTTGAAGCGCTCCCTCAATCGCTGCAATACCACGTAGAACACCGGCACCAGCAGTGTTCCCACGATGCCTGCTGCAATCATTCCGCCAAAGACGGCATAACCCAGTGAGTGGCGGCTGGCTGCCCCTGCCCCACTGGCGAGCACCAGCGGCAATACCCCGAGGATGAAGGAGAAGGCGGTCATCAGTACGGCGCGGAAACGCATACGCGCAGCCTCCTGACCGGCATCGACAATGCTGTGCCCCGCCTCCCTCTGCTGCTTGGCAAACTCCACAATCAGGATGGCGTTCTTCGATGCCATCCCGATCAACAGCACCAGACCAATCTGGGTATAGAGGTTCACGTCGGCCTGGGCAATCAGGACATTGAGGAAGGCCCCAAGAATCGCCACCGGCACCGACAGCATTACCGCCAGCGGAATGGTCCAGCTCTCATACTGCGCCACCAGGAACAGATAAGTGAACACCAGCGCCAGAGAGAAGATAAAGGGCGCCAGGTTGCCAGCCTTAATCTCCTGATAGGTCTGTCCGGTCCACTCATACTGGTACCCCGCCGGCAGAACCCGGTCCGCCACTCGCTGCATCGCTGCAATCGCTTCACCCGAGCTGAAACCCGGTGCCGGGATGCCGTTGATGGTGACCGAGCCATAGAGGTTGTAACTGGACACCACTTCCGGCCCCAGGATTGGGGTGATGGTCACCAGAGTGGAAAGCGGCACCATCTCGCCAGCGGACGTACGCACATAGAACTTGCTGATGTCCTGTTCCGAATTCCGGAAATCCATCTCCGCCTGAGCCATCACCCGGAAGGTTTTGCCGAAGCGGTTAAAGTCGTTGATGTAGGCACCGCCGAGCATGGTCTGCAGTGTGGAGAACACTTCGGTCAGCGGGATCCCCAGCACCTTGGCCTTCTGCCGGTCCACATCGACATACATCTGCGGTACATCAGCCCGGAAGTTGGAGAACGCCATCGCGATGGCTGGCTCCTGATTGGCCTCGATGATCAATCCCCGCATCACAGACGCCAGTTCCGCTGCGCTGCGGCCCATGGTGTCCTGCAGAACAAATTCGAAACCGCCTACATTACCCACGCCGGGCAGTGGTGGCAGCGCAAAGGCCATGGCATTGACCCTGGGGTCCGCCGAGTACTTGGCCTGCAGGCTGCGCAGAATCGCCTTATCAGAAAGCTCCGGTGCGGTGCGGTCCTCCCAGGTATCCAGAACCACCACCAACAGCCCCCCGTTGGAGGCTACGGAGCCGGTCAGCACCGAGAAGCCGGAGGCGTGAATCACGTTGGAAACGCCGGGTTGCTCGAGCGTCAACGCCACCAGATCCTTCATCACCTCTTCGGTCCGGTTCAGGGACGCGCCATCGGGCAACTGCAGATCCACCATAAAGCTCTTCTTGTCCTCAGAGGGGACAAAGCCGGAGGGCAGACTGACGCCCAGATAGGCGGTGGCACCAATCGCTGCCACAAACGCCAGCATCACCAGTGAAGATTTGCGGATAAGACTGGCGACCAGCCCACTGTAGCTGCCGGTCAGGCGATCAAAGTGACGGTTAAACGCGGCATGGAAACCCGTTTCATGCTGTTTGGGCGGTCGCAGCAGCGACGCACACAGCGCGGGGGACAGGGTCAGGGCGTTGATCGAGGAGATAAGCACCGACACACAGATGGTAACCGAGAACTGGGCGTACATCTGACCGGTGATGCCCGGCATCACCGCCGTGGGCGCGAACACCGCCAGCAACACCAGCGAGGTGGCGACGATGGGGCCGGTCACCTCTTTCATCGCCTCGATGGTGGCGGTGCGGGGGTCCATCCCCTTCTCTTCCATCAGTCGGGTGACGTTCTCCACCACCACGATGGCGTCATCCACCACGATCCCGATCGCCAGGATAAGGGCGAACAGAGAAACGGTGTTGATGGTCATGCCGAACATCAGCAGGAACACAAATGTGCCCACCAGCGATACCGGAATGGCGATGGCCGGCACCAGAGTGGAGCGGAAATCCTGCAGGAAGATGAACACCACCAGCACCACCAGGCCGACGGAGATAAACAGGGTTTCCACCACCTCCTGGATAGAGACCTCCACAAACTCAGTGGTGTCATAGAGGATGTCGTAGGTCAGGTCGTCAGAGAAGCCCTCGGAGAGGCGTGCCATCTCGGTACGGATCCCTTTGGCCACCTCCAGAGCGTTGGCGTCGGGGCTCTGGTAAACCGCGATGATGGCGCTGGGGGCGTTATCCAACTTACCCTGAGCGTCATAGAACTGACTGCCCAGCTCCACCCGGGCAACGTCGCCCACCACGATTTTGGAACCATCGGGGTTGGAGCGGATCACCACCTCTGCAAACTCTTCCGGATGGGAGAGACGGCCCTGAGTCTGCAGGCTGTACTGGAACTGCTGGTCAGGGTCGACCGGCGCCGCACCAATCCGGCCCGCGGCCACCTGAATGTTCTGCTCACGCAGCGCCGAAATCACATCGGAGGTGGTGACAGACAGGGAAGCCATGGTGTTGGGGTTGAGCCAGATCCGCATGGCGTAATCCATGCCACCGATGATCTGCACTTCCGACACGCCGCTGACCCGCGCCAGGGTGTCCTTGATGTTGAGGCCGGCGTAGTTGGTCAGGTAGAGGCCATCAAAGGTGCCATTGGGCGAATAGAGGTTGGCCAACATCAGGAAGTTGGGGCTCTTCTTCTTAACCTTCACCCCCTGTTGGGTCACCTCTGCAGGCAATCGCGGCAGCGCCTGCTGCACCCGGTTCTGGACGTTCACCTGAGCCATATCGGCATCAACGCCCACTTCAAAGGTCACGGTAAGTGAATAGGAGCCATCGTTGGAGGACTTGGACTCCATGTAGATCATGTCCTCCACCCCGTTCACTTCACTCTCAATCACCTGGCCAATGGTGTCCTTCACCACATCGGCGCTGGCACCGGGGTAGCTGGTGCTGACCGCAATCTGCGGCGGCGACACATTGGGGAACTCCGCCACCGGCAGCACCGGAATGGAAAGCAGCCCCGCCAGGGTCAGGACAATCGAGATAACAAAGGCAAATTTGGGCCTGGAGACAAAAAACTGGCTAATCATAGTGGCTCTCCCGGCTTAACCCTGAGCGTCCTGCTTAAAGGGTTGAATCTCCTGTACCACCGGGTTGACCACGGCGCCGGGACGGATCTTCTGCAGCCCCTCCACCACGATGGTCTCGCCCTCTTTCAGCCCTTCCAGAACCGCCCACTGAACGCCATAGCGCTGGCCCAGAGTCACCATGCGCTTATTCACCTGGTTGCCTTCGCCCAGCACCATCACGTAGCGACCCTGCTGGTCCTCCTGAACGGAAGCCTGGGGTACCAGAAGACGGGCTTCGGTTTCCTGGGGACGAATCACCAGGGTGACGTAGGTACCGGGCAGCACCCAGCCGTCCGGATTGGTGAACTTGGCACGCAGATTCACCGTACCGGTGGCCGCATCCACCCGGTTGTCGACGAAATCGATGAAGCCGATCTGGTCATACATCTCGCCATCCGGCATCCGCATCTCCACATCGAGATCGGACAAACGTACCGCCTGATCCGGGTTCTGTTGAGTGAAGGTGCGAGCGGCGGCCATCTGGCGCTCTGAGGCTTGGAACGTCACCCAGAAGGGGTCGCTCTGAACCAGTGTGGCCAGTTGAGTTTGCGGGGTGATCAAATCCCCGGTGGAGACAAAGGCGTTGGAGATGCGGCCCGTGATGGGGGCCCGTACCTGGGCGTACTCCAGCTGCAGCGCGGCCGCATCCAGACCCGCCTTCGCCTGCACCACCTGAGCTTCCGCCTGCAGTTTACGGCTGGTGAGCTCATCCATATCGGTATCGGAGATCACACCGTCCGGGTGGAGGCGGCGACCCCGCTCCCAGTTGATTACCGCCACATCCCGTGCCGCTTCCGCCTGCGCCAGAACCGCGTTGGCCTGGTTCACCTGGGCCTGGAAGGACTCCGGGTCGAGGGAGAACAGCAGGTCGCCCTGACTGACCTTATCCCCCTCAGTAAAGTGGCGCTGAACCAACTGACCGGAGACCTGAGCCTGAATGTGCACATCCTCAAACGCCTGGGTACGACCAACAAATTCAGCAGACGGGCGTACCTGCTCAAGGGCCACGGCGCGCACCTGTACGCTGGGGGGCGGCAGATCCGGCTGATGCGCCACCTTGCCGCACCCGGCCATCATTAACGCCACGACACCCATCGCTAGCTGGATCCCTCTCATGCTCTCTCCCCGGCCCACCTGGCCATATTTGAAAAACCCTGCTCACAATAGTACCAATCAACTGCAGCAATTGCCGCTACATCTTTTGGGTTTTCTTTTTCATATCCAATGGTTTGGTTACAGTTAGAGGGTATGCCATCAAGGAGGTTGCATGAAAAAGGCGCACTACGAAGCGGAGCTGAAATCTCTGCAGGTGGAGCTGGTGGCTCTGCAGGAGTGGATTAAGCGGGAGAAGCTGAAGGTGGTGGTCATCTTTGAGGGGCGGGATGCCGCTGGCAAAGGGGGCACCATCAAACGCATCATCGAGAAGCTGAATCCTCGGGTCTGTCGTATCGCCGCGCTGCCAGCCCCCTCTGACCGCGAAAAAACCCAGTGGTACTTCCAACGCTATGTCGCGCATCTTCCAGCCGCAGGTGAGATGGTGCTGTTTGACCGCAGTTGGTACAACCGTGCGGGCGTAGAGCATGTGATGGGATTCTGCACTGAGCCGGAGTACAACGACTTCCTGCGCGCCTGTCCTGAGTTTGAGCGGATGCTGATCCGCGCCGGCATCATCCTGATCAAGTACTGGTTCTCCGTTTCCGATCAGGTGCAGGAACAGCGGTTTCTGGAGCGAATCAATGACCCCGTAAAGCGCTGGAAATTCAGCCCGATGGATCTGGAGTCCCGCACCCGATGGCAGCTTTACTCTCAGGCCAAAGACCGGATGTTTGCCCATACCGACACCCGTCACAGCCCCTGGTACGTCATCGATTCCGACGATAAGCGCAAAGCCCGCCTGAACTGCATCCGCCATCTGCTGAGCCAGATCCCCTACGAGAAGATCGACTACCCGGAGATCACCCTACCCCCGCTCGACAGCCGAGGCTACGTGCGCCCGCCGATGGAGGAACAAACCTGGGTGAAGGATCACTATCCCGAGGATGAGGCTTAAGCCACACCCTGAACACAACAACGCCCGGCATTGGCCGGGCGCTTTGTTGATAACAGGGCTGGGATCACTTCAGCAGGTCTTCCACCTGGTTCATATCCAGGTGGCGCACATCCTTACCCTTGACGTAGTAGATGATGTATTCGCAGATGTTCTGGCAACGGTCCCCTACCCGTTCCAGAGCCCGGGCCGCCCAGAGCACATCCAGCACATTGGGGATGGAGCGGGGGTCTTCCATCATAAAGGTCATCAACTGGCGCACCACCGCCTCGTACTCGTTATCGACCTTAGCGTCCTCTTTGTGGATCCGCATCGCCGCCTCCACATCCATCCGGGCGAAGGCATCCAGTACATCGTGCAGCATCTTCAGGGTGTGACGTCCCATCGCCTCCATCGACACCAGCATCCCGCGCTGACGCTTTGAGTGATGCTCCGTTGCCAGACGGGCGATACGCTCAGCACTGTCACCGATGCGCTCCAGATCGGAAACCGTCTTGGAGATCGCCAGTACCAGACGCAGGTCAGAGGCGGCGGGCTGGCGCTTGGCAATGATTCGGGTGCACTCCTCGTCGATGGACACCTCAAGCGTGTTGACCTTGCGATCCCGTGCCACCACTTTGCGGGCCAATTCATCATCGCCGCTGTGAAGGACGGACAGCGCGTTGGTCAACTGCTCCTCCACCAGGCCACCCATCGCCATCACCCGATTACGGACATCCTCCAGCTCCGCATTGAACTGGCCGGAAATGTGCTTGCTCAGATTCAGGTTGTCCATGAAATCTCCGTCGTCAGCCGTAACGGCCGGTAATGTAATCCTCGGTCTGTTTCTTAGCCGGGGTGGTGAACAGGGTGTTGGTGTCGCTGTACTCGATCAGCTTGCCCAGGTACATAAAGGCGGTGTTGTCCGATACCCGCGCCGCCTGCTGCATATTATGGGTCACGATCACCACGGTGAAGCGGCTCTTCAGGCTGGTGATCAGCTCCTCAATGGTGAGGGTGGAGATCGGGTCCAGCGCCGAAGTGGGCTCATCCAGCAGCAGAACCTCAGGCTCAATGGCAATGGCCCGGGCGATGACCAGACGCTGCTGCTGCCCGCCGGAAAGACCAAAGGCGTTGTCGCCAAGGCGGTCTTTCACCTCGTCCCACAGGGCCGCGCCCTTGAGCGCTTTTTCCACCGCTTCATCCAGGCGACGACGATCGTTGATACCCTGCAGGCGCAATCCGTACACCACGTTTTCGTAGATCGACTTGGGAAAGGGGTTGGGGCGCTGGAACACCATGCCGACATTACGGCGCAGTGCCGCCACGTCCACGCTGCGATGGTGAATGTCGCTGTTGTTCAGCAGAATCTCGCCCGAGACCTTACAACCATCAATCAGGTCATTCATCCGGTTCAGGCAGCGCAACAGGGTGGATTTGCCGCAGCCGGAGGGGCCGATAAAGGCGGTCACCTGGTTTTTGGGGATCTTCATCTCAATCCCCTCCAGCGCCGGTTTATCACCGTAGTGGAGGTTGAGATCCCGAATCTCAAAGGCGGTCTGTTCAGGACTCAATGACGTCAGATCCAGGGGTCGATTACGGCTTACCGCGGTTTCGATAGACAACATAAAGATCGTCCTCGCTTAATGTTCAAAAGCGCGGAACTTCTCCCGCAGGTGGTTACGCACGCCAATGGCGGTGAGGTTCAGTGCAACGATCACCGTCACCAACAGGAACGACGTGGCGTACACCAGCGGTCGAGCCGCTTCGACATTGGGACTCTGGAACCCAACATCGTAAATATGGAAGCCCAGGTGCATGAACTTTCGGTCCAGGTGCACATAGGGGAAGTTGCCATCCACCGGCAGTTGCGGGGCCAGCTTCACCACACCAACCAGCATCAGCGGCGCCACTTCGCCCGCCGCCCGGGCCACAGCCAGGATAAGGCCGGTCATAATGGCTGGGCTGGCCATCGGCAATACGATGCGCCACAAGGTCTCCGCTTTGGTCGCTCCCAAAGCCAGACTGCCCTGCCGCACGGCGGAGGGGATGCGACTCAACCCCTCCTCGGTGGAGACGATCACCACCGGCAGGGTCAGAATCGCCAGCGTCAGTGCCGACCACAGTACGCCCGGCGTACCGAAGACCGGATTGGGCAGCGCCTCCGGATAGAACAGCTGATCGATGGAGCCCCCCACCATATAGACAAAGAAGCCCAGGCCAAAGACGCCATAGACAATGGAAGGTACCCCGGCCAAGTTGATCACCGCGATGCGGATAAGCCGGGTGATGGGTCCTTTATGGGCGTACTCATGGAGATAAACCGCCGCCATCACGCCAAAGGGGGTCACAATCACCGCCATCAACAACACCATAAAGACGGTGCCAAAGATGGCTGGAAAGACCCCACCCTCGGTGTTCGCTTCCCGGGGTTCATCCACCACAAACTGGCCCACCGACTTCAGCCAGTGCCAGGCCTTACCGGGCAGTGACAGCGCGTTGGAGAAGGTCAGCCCCTTTACTTCACTGAGGGGCAGACGCACCGTTTCACCGCGCATATCGGTCACCAGCAGCGCATTTTTCCCCGCCTGGGCACGCAGGCCGAACAGCTCTCGTTCCAACTCAAGGTAGGACTGATTGAGCGCGTCTCTGCGGGCCGCGATCTGCGCCAACGCCTCCTCGGTGTCCTTACCCTCCAGTTGCAACCGGCGCTCCTCCAGGCGGAGCGTTTCAAGCTGGTGGTTGATGCGACCGATGTCGGAGCGCTGCAGTTTGTCCGCCTGTTCAGTCAGAGCATTGGCGGCCTCAATCGCTTTGGGCAGCGCTGCCGTCAGTTCGGGACCCCGGATGGTCCGTTCTCCCTCCACCAACGCCACCGGGAAACCGTAAAAGTTGCCGTTGCGGCTGCGCTCAATCACGGCCAGATCCTGCGGGGTTTCAGTGGAGACGATGGTGGGCGCCAGCACCCAACGGAAATCCAGTGGCACATACTCACGGTTGCCGGTTTTCACCAGCAGGCGCTCAACAAACTCCTCGTCAGTGACCAGAGGAATGCCTGCATCAAGCAAGCGCTCCACAGGCACCCACTCCCGATCGTAGATCTCACCAATGAGTTGCTCCTGACGACCATCCAGGTGTTGCAACTCCCACTGGTACAGGGTGGAGGGCCAGAAGTAGGTCAAGCCCCGCCAGGCGATCAGCAACAGCAGTCCGAGCACGGCCACCAGGGACAGGCTGACCGCACCGGCGGTCATCCAGATCCAGGGGCTTCCCGATTTAAACCACTTTCCCATGCTCATCCCTACAAGGTGCTGTATTTTTCACGCAGCCGCTGACGGATGTACTCAGCCAGGGTGTTGAAAATAAAAGTAAAAACAAAGAGTACAAAGGCGGTCAGGAACAGCACCCGGTAGTGGGTGCTGTCAATGGCCGATTCCGGCATCTCCACCGCAATATTGGCGGCCAGGGTGCGCATCCCCTGAAAGATGTTCCACTCCATCAGCGGGGTATTACCGGTGGCCATCAGCACGATCATGGTCTCCCCCACCGCTCGGCCAAAGCCCATCATCACCGCGGAGAAGATGCCGGGGCTGGCGGTCAGAAGCACCACACGGGTCAGGGTTTGCCACTGGGTTGCCCCCAAGGCCAGAGAGCCATTGATCAGATGACGGGGCACGGAGAACACCGCATCTTCCGCAATGGAGAAGATGGTGGGGATCACGGCGAAGCCCATCGCCAGCCCCACCACCAGCGCGTTGCGTTGATCAAAGGTGATCCCCAGGGTGTTGGTGACGAAGCCCCGGGCATCGCCCCCCATCAGGTAGAGTTCCAGGTAGGGACTGGCGGCCATCACCAACCAGCCCACCAATAACAGCAGTGGCAACAGCAGCAGTTCCCGGTATTCCCCCCACTGACTGTTTCGGATCCACTCCGGTGATTTGTGCCAGGCAAAGGCCGCCACCAGCATGGTCAGGGGCAAGGCCAGCAACAGCAGGATGATCCCGGGCAGATTGGCTTCCACCAGCGGCGCCAGCCAGAGTCCCGCCAGGAAACCCAGAATCACCGTGGGCAGCGCTTCCATGATCTCCACCGTCGGTTTGACGAAGCCACGCACCTTGGGAGACATAAAGTAGGCGGTGTAGATGGCTCCGGCAATCGCCAGGGGCACCGCAAACAGCATGGCGTAAAGTGCCGCCTTCAGGGTGCCGAACGCCAGAGGCATCAGGCCCAGCTTGGCTTCAAAATCGTCGGAGCCTGAGGTGGATTGCCACACATGAGCGGGCTCGGGATACCCCTCGTACCACACCTTCTGCCACAGTGCGCTGAACGACACCTCCGGATGCGGGTTGTCCACCTGGAATACGCGAATGGTGTCACCGCTTTGCAGCACCAGACCATTAGAGCGTGGACTAAAGGCGGCGTCATGCAGTCGCTCTCCGTCGAAACGGACATCAAGCAGTTCCCGCTCCGACGTGGTGTAGTACAGCGCCACGCCACCCTCGATGTCGCCAACGGCAAAACTCTTGCGGAAGTACTCGGTGGTCAGCGCGGTAATGGGCGCGCCATGGTGGAAATCGCGGATACGGGCAAACTGGCGACCCTCGGGGGAGTTCACCATAAACCACTGGCTGACCACGCCGTTGTCGTTGGCCACCAGCAGAGAACTGGCGCCCGCCAGCAGGGCGATATCGGTGATTTGAGCCCCGGGCTCGGCGGCGACAAGCTGCTGGGTTTTCGCCACAGAGTCCAGGTTGCGGATATTCCAGACACCGACCTCGTTGTTGGCCAGCACAAACAGCTGACGCTGATCGGGGCTGATCAGCAGTTCATCCACCGAAGCGGGCAGACGAGGCAGGGTGACGTCGTCACGAACCCAGGTGATCTCATCGGTCAGGAAGTCCACTTCCGCCGCCAGCCGGGTCAGGGTCATCTGCGCATCGTCTGCGCCCGCCCAGACAAAGGTGGTGGCATCGTCGTTGCGCTCAAACGCCAGTGCCGAGATCGCTTCGCCATCGGCATCCAGCGTAACCAGAGCGTCCCCCAGGGGATAACGTACACCGGGATGGATGGTGCGGATGTCATTGGGGTAACTGATATCAAACTGGGCCTTGGCCACCAGCACCTGGCCATTATCCAGCCCCAGCGCCGCCGTTGCTGTGGCGGGTTGGGAGAGCGCGCTACTGGCGATCTGAACCCCATCCGGCACCCCCAGGGGTAAACGCATTGGCTCACCGCTGTCCAGTGGATAGAACTCCGCCTCCCCGCCTCGGTTAAAGCGATAGGCCCAGGCGTTGGCTTCATCCAGCCCTAACTTGATGGTAGCGGCTTCGGAGATCGGCTCCATCTCGGCACGGGGCATGATGCTGGCGCTTTTGAAGGAGGGGGCAACAACGTAGAGCAGGTAGAAAAAGATCAGGATAAGCGCCACCAGCACCATGATACCGCCTGCGGTGATGCTCAGTTCAGCCAACTTGTCTTTGATACGGCGACGCTGACTGCCTTTAAACCGTTCTGCGCTCGCGACTTCCATCCCTTTCCTTTCGGCCCGCTGCGGGGTGCTCTTTAATACGATGCGGCATTATATGTCGTTTATATGACAGTCCGGTGACATACACCGGCGACTTGACCCCGATCACGCTTGTGCAGAATACCAGAGGTAACCTATAGATATCATTGGCAAATACGAAGGCTTATTGGGTCGAACCTAAGCCAAAGTCGCGATGGATCCCGAAGCAAGCGGTGATAGTATCGTCAGTATCATGTCGGGATTTCATCTGGATGACATCTTGATGACCCAGACTGCCGCGACGTACACACCTTCAGGGACACTAAGGGGCACCATGTCGGCACAAATCACTTTTCCCTACCTGGACAAAGAACTCAGCTGGCTTTCCTTTAACGAACGGGTGCTGCAGGAAGCGGCTGACCCGGAAAACCCGGTAATCGAACGGGTTCGTTTTCTTGGCATCTTTTCCAATAACCAGGACGAATTTTTCCGGGTGCGGGTGGCGGACCTGCGCCGCCGCATCCTGATCGCGGAGGCCAAAGGGGGTGGCCAGGCGGCCCGCACCCTGATGGCGGAGATCAACGCCAAAGTAATGACCCTCCAGACCCAGTTTGACGACATCTACCGTCAACTTCTGCTGGACCTGGCCCGACGTAACATCTTCCTGGTCAACGAAACCCAGTTGAGCGAAGGCCAGGGGAGATGGCTTAAGCGCCATTTCCGCGACAAGATCCGCCGCCATATCATCCCCATCCTGCTGACCAAGGACACCGACCTGGATATGTGCCTGGAGGATGGCATCACCTATCTGACCACCGAGATCCGCCATCAGGACAAGGTGCGCTACGCCTTTATCCCGGTGCCCTCCGGTAAGCTAGCCCGCTTTGTGCAACTGCCCTCTGAAGGCAGCAAAGCCCGTAAGACACTGATCCTGCTCGACAACATCATTCGCCACTGTCTGGCTGAGCTGTTCGACGGCATCCTGGAGTTCGATTCCCTGCGCTGTTACTCAATGAAGCTGACCCGGGATGCGGAGTATGACCTCTCCGATGAGATTGAATTGAGCCTGCTGGAGAAGATGTCCTCCGGCCTGAAGCAGCGACTCACCGCCGAACCGGTGCGTCTGGTCCACGACCGGGAGATGCCGGAAACCATGCTCGATATCCTGCGTGAATCACTGGGGGTAGCCAGTTACGACTCCGTGACCCCCGGGGGCCGCTACCACAACTTCCGGGATTTTATGTCCTTCCCGAACCCGGGCCGCAAATACCTGGAGCACAAAAAGCTGCCGGCGCTCTCCACCCGGCAGTTCACCGACTTCAAAACCGGTTTTGACGCGATCACCGCAAGTGATGTGCTGCTCTACTACCCCTACCACAAGTTCAGCCACCTGACCGAGTGGCTGCGCCAGGCCGCCTATGACCCCGCCGTTAAGGTCATCAAGATCAACATCTACCGGGTGGCCTCCAACTCCCAGGTGATCAACGCCCTGACCGACGCCGTCAAAAACGGCAAAGACGTTACTGTGGTGGTAGAACTGCGCGCCCGTTTCGACGAAGAGGCCAATATCGAGTGGGCCCGCCATCTGACCGATGCCGGGGTGAAGGTCAACTTCGGTATCCCCACCCTGAAGATCCACTCCAAGCTGTGCCTGATCAGCCGGGTGGAGCATGGGGAGATGGTGCACTACGCCCACATCGGCACCGGCAACTTCCATGAGAAAACCGCCAAGGTCTACACCGACTTTGCGCTGTTTACCCGCGACCCGGAGCTCACCCGGGAGGTGGAGGCGGTGTTCGATTTTATCGAGCACCCCTACCGTCGGGTGAAGTTCCAGCACCTGCTGGTCTCACCGGTGGACGCCCGCCGCAAGCTCTACAGCCTGATCGATCGGGAGGTGCAAAACCGACTGGCGGGCCAACCGGCTGGCATCACCCTGAAGGTGAACAACCTGGTGGACACTGGCCTAGTCAAACGACTCTATGACGCCTCCCGCAATGGCGTTCGAGTGCAGTTGATCATCCGCGGCATGTGCGCGCTGCTGCCCGGAGTGCCCGGCGTGTCGGAAAACATCAAGGCGATCTCCGTGGTCGACCGCTTCCTGGAGCACCCCAGGGTGATGGTGTTTGAAAACGGGGGAGACCCGAAGGTGTTCATCACCAGCGCCGACTGGATGGGCCGCAATATCGATAACCGTATTGAGGTAGGGTGTCCCATCTATGCCCCCCACCTGAAGCGGCAGATCCTGGATATCCTGGCCATTCAATGGCAGGACACCACCAAGGCACGGGTGTTGAACCGGGCGCAGGACAACGAGTACGTGGCGCGGGGCAACCGGAAAAAGGTGCGCAGCCAGATCGCCATCTACGATTATCTGGTGGAAGTGGAGCAAAAGCCTTTGGCACTCTGAAGTTAAGCCTCTGAACGGTAACGCCATGCCACAGACTCATCGACCCGCCCAGGTTGGCGCCACCATCGCCGCCATCGATATGGGCTCCAACAGCTTTCACCTCGCGATCGCACGGGTGATGGAAAACAACGTGCAGATCCTTCACCGGGTCAAGCAGCGCGTCTCTCTGGCGGAGGGGATGGATAAGGCGGGTAACCTCGCCGACGACGCCATGCAGAGGGGACTGGAGTGCCTGGAGCAGTTTGCTCAGCGATTGCAGGAGAGTCAGATCAGTGACCTTCGCCTGGTCGCCACTTATGCCCTGCGCCAGGCCCCCAACCGCAACACTTTTCTCAAGCAAGCCCGCCTGATTCTCGACCAACCCATTGAGGTGATTGCCGGACGCGAGGAGGCACGCCTGATCTTCCACGGCGTCAGCCACGCCGAGGAGTTGGATGTGCCCACCCTGGTGATCGACATCGGCGGTGGCAGCACCGAACTGATCATCGGCCAGGATGGCGAACCGTTTCAGCTGGAGAGCCTCAACATGGGGTGCGTCAGCTTCCAGGACCGGTATTTCGATCAGGGCAAACTCAGCATCAAGCGGTTTGAAAAAGCGATTCTGGCGGCGCAGCAACGGTTGGAACCCCTGCTGGAGCGCTACCAGCAACAAGGGTGGCAGGCCGCCCTTGGCACCTCTGGCACCATCAAGGCACTGACACAGGTCTGCCTTCAGGAGTTTGAGCAGCCACTGATCACCCGAAAATCCCTGGAGAAGCTGGTGAGTAAACTGGCGGATGCGGGTCACATCGACAAGATGGGGATGACCTACCTGTCCGAAAGCCGACGGCCGGTACTGCCTGCAGGATTGGCCGTGTTGCTGGGGTGCTTCCGGGCGCTGGAGATCCAGGAGATGGGATTCTGTGACGCGGCGCTTCGGGAAGGGGTGATCTTTGAGATGGCCAACCGGGCTCCCCAGCCTTCGGTGTGCCAGCACACGGTGGAAGCGATGCAGCGGCTTTATCATGTGGACGTGCGCCACGCCAAGCGGGTGGCGGACACCGCGTGTCACTGCTATCGCGCCCAATCCAGCGCAGACGACGCCTTGGAGGAGTTGCTGTACTGGGGCGGACAGCTTCATGAGGTGGGATTGGCACTGAACTCCAAAGGGGTACAGCGCCATTCCGAGTACATACTGGCCAACAGTAATATGGCCGGATTCTATCTGGAGCAGCAGCAACTGCTCGCGTTTCTCGGACGTTGGCACCGCAAACGGCTGGACGAGTGCGAACCGCCCAACCTGGAACTGGCCAAAGGCAGTCAGATGCTGGGCTTGTTGGTCTGTCTGCGCCTGTCGGTGATCTGGCACCTGGGTCGCCGCCACCATGTTGCCCTGCCCACGCTGACCTGGCAGAAGCGAGCAGTACACCTCACCCTGCCGGAAGCGTTAACCGATGATGCCCTCCTGTTGGCGGACCTGGAACAGGAAGCGGAGCACCTGCACTCCATCGGCTGGCAACTGAGTTGGGGAGAGTAACCGGGAGCGTCATTACGCTTGTCCGCCACCCTCTCTGAGTATCCATGTCCGGGCAGCGACCGGCGGAAATCGGTTACCGATTAAAAGGGTAAGCGTGCCCTGACAGGCAGAGAAAACGAAGAAGCCCGCGTCTCAGACGCGGGCTTCACTCTCTCAGCGATTCATCATCGCCAGGATCGCCTGCCACTCCGTTTCCGTAACCGGCTGGATGCTCAGTCGGCTGCGTTTGACCAACACCATCTCGGACAGCTCCGGATTGGCTTTGATGGACGCCAGACTGATCAGGGGCAGATGCTGCTCATAGGAGACGTCCACCATGATCCAGCGCGGGTTGTCTGGGTCTGACTTGGGATCGAAGTAGGGGCTCTCGGGATCAAACTGATAGGGGTCCGGGTAAGCTTCCCTGGAAACCGTCGCTATCCCCGCCACGCCGACATGCTTGCAGGAGGAGTGGTAGATAAACACCTTATCCCCCACCTTCACCTCATCACGCATCAGGTTGCGGGCCTGATAGTTCCGAACGCCCTCCCAGCAGCTGGTGCCCTGGGCTCTCAAGGTATCGATAGAGAAGGTATCCGGTTCGGTTTTAAACAGCCAGTAAGCCATAGCGTTGATCATGAAAGAGAAAGGGACTTCAGTGTAACCGAAAGCCCAAGGGAGCGCCCTCAAAGCAAAACGCCCCGCATCAGCGGGGCGTTGCTTACCAATCCGAGGCGTTACAAGGGAATACCCAGTCGCTCGAGATCCTTGGCGATCACCGTTTGCGGCAGGGGCACATAGCCATCCTTCTGGACAACCTCCTGCCCCTGTCTGGACAGCATAAACTTGATGAACTCCGCCACCATCGGGTCCAGCGGGCGGTTGGGGTGTTTGTTGACGTACACGTAGAGGTAACGACTCAGGGGGTACTGGCCACTGGCCGCATTGGCCGCTGTAGCTTCCACAAACTCAGAACCGGACTTGGCCAGCGGCACCGCACGTACGCCTGCGGTTTTGTAGCCGATGCCGGAGTAGCCAATGGCGTTCAGCGAGGTGGAGACCGACTGCACCACGGATGCGGAGCCGGGCTGCTCGTTGACGCTGGGCTTAAAGTCCCCTTTACACAACGCTTTCTTCTTGAAGTAACCGTAGGTGCCGGACACCGAGTTGCGGCCATACAGCTGAATGTCCCGATTGGCCCAGGAACCGCTCAGGCCCAGATCACCCCAACGACTCACCGGACTGCCGCCGCAGCGCAGGGTGGAGGAGAAGATCCCATCCAGTTGCTCAATGGTCAGCCCCTCAATGGGGTTGTCCTTATGGGCAAATACCGCCAACGCATCGATGGCCACACGAATGGGAGTCGGCTTGTAGCCATAGCGCTTAATAAAGGCTTCCTCTTCATTCGGCTTCATCTTACGGCTCATCGGCCCGAACTGGGAGGTACCCTCAGTCAGCGCCGGTGGCGCAGTGGAGGAGCCCGCGGCCTGGATCTGGGGATTGATGTTGGGGTATTGCTTGCGGAACTCCTCGGCCCACAGGGTCATCATGTTGGCCAGGGTGTCGGATCCCACCGAGGAGAGGTTCCCTGCCACCCCGCTGGTTTTCTGATAATCCGCCAGCGCCGGGTCGATGGCGGCAGCCGAGGAGGCACTGAAAAGACCGGCAAGAGTCAAACTCAAAGCGCCGACGAGGTGTTTGATTTTCATAAGTAACTCCAGAGTTATCCGGTATCGGGTTACCAATCACAAAGGCAGTATCGGCAGGGCAGATGACAATTCGGTGACAGTTTGATGTCGCAATAATGAACAGCGGAGTCAGCTGGCTTTTCTCGGCACCACCAGGGTAGCAGGCAGTTCGAAGGCAAAACGGCTGCCCTTACCCACCACGGATTGGATCTCCAGCTGACTGTTGTGGTGGTTCAGCGCATGCTTAACGATGGCCAAACCCAGGCCACTGCCCCCGGTATCCCGTGAGCGCGCCTTATCCACCCGGTAGAAGCGTTCCGTCAGTCTGGGCAGATGCTCCGGAGGGATCCCCTCGCCCTGGTCCTGAACCTCAAACCGGGCCCGCTCGCCATTTCGGGACCAGCTGACCCGGATCTCTCTTCCGGGCGGCGTATAGCGGATGGCGTTCTGAACCAAGTTGGCGCAGGCGCTGTGCAGCTGCATCTCGTCACCAAAAACCTTCAGGTCCGGATCCACCTCAAACACCAGTCTGTGACTGCCGGAGGCCAAGGATTCCCCCTCTTGCTGAAGGGTCGCCATCAGGGCAGGAACATCAACAATATGCTCCAGATCGAGATCCGTCGCCGACTCGATTCGTGAGAGGGTCAGCAGCCGGTCAATCAGGGTTTTCATCCGGATCGACTGCTCCTCCATCGCCTTGAACTGCCGCCCCTGCATCGATTCCGGCTCGCAGGTCATCTGCATCATCTCAACATAGCCCTGCAGCACGGTAAGGGGCGTTTTCAGCTCATGGGAGACGTTAGCAACAAAGTCCCGGCGCATCTGCTCCAACTGGCGCAGGCGGGTCACATCCCGGGCAATCAGCAGGCGCTGGCTGTCGCCATACGCCATAATCCGCACCTCAAGCAGCCAGCTGCCATTGACCGGGGAGACCAGCTCCAACGGTTCGGAGAAGCGGCGTTTGTTCCAGTACTTAACAAAGCGGGGATGGCGCAGCAGATTGTGGATGCGGTTGCCGGCATCCTGAGGCCAGCGGATCCCCAGCAGGTGCTCCGCCAGGCGGTTACTCCAGAGGATCTGCCCCTCCGGCCCCAACACCATGGCAGCGTCAGGCAACGCCTCGGCCCCTTCCCGAAACCGGGACAAAAGGCGGGCCAACTGGGCGCGTCGACGACGGTTCTTGCCCTGAAGCCGGTAGATGCCATTGAAGATCGGTTCCCAGCTGCCACTGCCATGGGGCGGTGTCAGGCGGCGGTCATGCCACAGCCAGTGGGCCAGTTTATTGAGGTGACGGTAGTGCCAGAACAGCAGTAACCATGAGCCGATAAGCAGAGCAAGGGCCAGCTGATCCAGCAGCAGGCCCAACAGCGCCCAGGGGGCCATCCACATCACCAGCTTCAACAGCAAACGGTAGCCGGAGTAGGACTCAAACATGTTTTACGTCCAAGTAGGTTTGCCCCATGAACCCTCAGATTTTGGTGGAAAAGCGGTAACCGGCCCCACGGACGGTCTGAATCAGCTTATCGTGCCCGGTTTCCTGAATCGCTTTGCGCAAGCGGCGGATGTGAACATCGACGGTGCGATCTTCCACGTAGACGTTGGTGCCCCAGACGTTATCCAGCAGTTGCTCACGGCTGTATACCCGCTCCGGGTGCGTCATAAAGAAGTGCAGCAGACGGAACTCGGTCGGCCCCATGTCCAACCCCTGCTCCTCCACCGTCACGCGGTGGGAAACCGGGTCGAGGCGCAATCCCTGAACCTCGACTGCCTCCTCCAGACGAGTCGGCGCGGAGCGGCGAAGTACCGCTTTGATGCGGGCCACCAGCTCCTTGGGAGAGAAGGGCTTTGTGATGTAGTCGTCGGCGCCGACTTCCAGGCCGCGAACCCGATCCTCCTCCTCACCGCGAGCGGTCAGCATGATGATGGGGATCTGACGGGTGTGTTCGTCCTGACGCAGGCTCTTGGCCAGTTGGATCCCGCTGCCACCGGGCAGCATCCAATCCAGCAGGACCAGATCGGGGTACGGTTCGCTGATGGCGCTGAGGCCCTGGTCATAATCCGCCGCACTGGTGGTGCGGAACCCGTGCTGCTCCAGCACAAAGGTCAGCATTTCGCGAATGGCGGATTCATCTTCAACAATCAGGATATTGGCAGTCATAACAGGCTTTTGGATCCACGAGTGACAGTTCGCGGATGATTATCTGTCCAACAAATGACAGAAATATGAATTCCTGACAAGGAGTGTAATAAAAAGAGGGCCCAATGGCCCTCTTTTTACCGGTTGCGACAATAACTCAGAAGTCGTAGCGCAGGCCGACGGCAAACACGCTGTCGTTGTCCTGAGTGTCGTAGCTGGTACCGGTGTAGTAGGCGTTCAGACGCAGCTGCTTGGACATCTTGTGTTCTGCACCCACGGAGTAAACGGAACCGGAATCGGCAAACTTGTTCCTGCCATCCGCATCCTGGTACTGGGCTTTCAGCTTGGTGGCACCCAGGCTGTAGGCGGCAGACACCATAAAGCCGTCATAGGATGCGCCGGTGGAGACTTTTTCCTGGTCGTTGTACATGGCGCCCAGTTCGAAGCCAGCGATCTTACCGCCAACGGTGACACGGAGTACGTCGTAGTCGTGCACTTTGCTGTCGTAGGCCACAGCCGCGTAGAAGGGCTGCTTCTTGTAGTTGGCGTCACCCACCATACCGGCTACGGAGAAGCCGCTTTCGCCCAACTGCTTACTGTCCCCTTCCGCAACGTAGGTGACTTCCGCAGTGAACAGGTTGGCGATGCTCGGCGTGGCGTAGGAGATCTGTTGGGAAGCACGGTTCTCACCACGGAACAGGGCATTGATATCCCCTTCGTAATCGCTGAACTGATCAACCTTGCCCTGAGAGCGCTTCAGCGCGGTGTCGCGGCGACCGATGGTGGTGGTACCGAAGCCGCCTTTGAGGCCGATAAACTGGTTACGGTTGGAGAACACGTCGCTGCCGTCAACCACGTTGATGCCAAACTCCGCCTGGTAGATGGCTTCCAGGCCCTGGGAGATCTCATGGCTGCCCTTCACACCCAGGCGGGAGGAGTGGGAAGCGATACGGGTTTCACCCTCGCTGTTGTCACCACCCAGGTCAGCATACTGAGCGGTCAGGTTCAGGCGGCCGTACACGTTCACATCGGCGGCAGCGGTAGCAGGCAGGATTGCGGCAGCCACAGCGGCAGCCAGGAAAGTGCGATTCAGAGACATGATTTCTATTCCTTGTTAAACGGGTGTTTTCCGGTTCAGGAGAAAACGCCGCAAAGTGTGCCAAGGCTTTGTGACAGTTAAATGTCAACCCGCCGTGACAGTTTTGTGACAATCCTGAGCGGCATTCAATAGCATTAACACCCGTTTAACAAGGGGTTGTTCGAACTTATCGCTCAACAACGCGTAACTGACTGGTGCCCCCTCCTGCGGCGCTCAACTGCACTCTCGTGCCGATTCGCTCAACCAGTGTCTGCACATGGGAGATCACCCCCACCTGACGCCCCGCTGCCTGCAACGCATCCAGGCAGGAGAGGGCCATTTCCAGAGAATCCGGGTCCAGAGTACCGAACCCCTCATCGATAAACAGGGAGCCGATCCGCCCGCCTCCGGTGGTCAGGGCCGACAGCGCCAGGGCGAGGGCCAAGGACACCAGGAAGGTCTCCCCGCCGGACAGGCTCTCAATGGCCCGGATCTCCTCTCCCATATCGCCATCCACCACCTGCAGATCCAGGCCGTTGCCCGGGGTTTGCTGCAATCGGTAACGGGGCGCCAGCTCCGCCAGCTGGGTGTTGGCCAACTGAAGTAACTGCGACAGGGTCAGGGACTGTGCCATCGCCCGGAAGCGACTTCCGTCGGCGGAGCCGATCACCTCTTTCAGCTCCAGCCAAACCCGACAGGCTTGCTCCGCTTCCAGCGCCTGTGCGCTCAGTTGTGCGGCCCGCTCCTTCAGGCTGGCCTGCTGCGCCTGCCGATGACGACGCTCAAACTGCTGCCGTTCCAGCACCGCCAGCACCTGTTTCAGCTGCGCCAGGTCCGTCGCATCAAATTCGCTTTCAGCCAGCTTCTGCAGCCATTGGGCCTGAGCTGTCTGATGGCTGGCCTGCCGCTCCGCCAATGCCGCAATGGCGCCCTGATGGTCTCGGCGCGCGCCCTCGCACGCCAGATGGTATTCGGAAACGCGTTGCTGCTCAGCGTGTCGCCAGGTGTGGTCCCGCCCCATCAGGGCCAGAACCTGTTGCTCAGCCAATCCCAGCTCCTGCAACAGGGCACTCCAGCGCGCCACGCACTCCCGTCGCTGCGCCTGCTGTGCCGCCCGACTCTCCTCAAGCTGAGTCAGGGCGGAGGCCAACGCCGCCTGCTCTGTTCGTGCGCCATTCAGCGCCTGCTCCGCCTCAGTCAATGAGGTCTGAGCCCGTTTCCAGGCATCGGACAGACGTTGATGACGCGCCTCCAGCGCCTCCCCTTCCAGGCAGCGCTGAAGCGCCCCCTCCAGTTGTTCCGCCAGCTCATCGAGCTCCGCACGCTTGGGCTCCAGCACTCCGATGCTGGTTCGTTGCTCCTGCAACGCCAGTGCCAGCGTCTGACTCTCTGTCTGCCAATGCTCAAGCGCCTGTTCCAGCTCAGTCAATCGGGCTTGGGCCCGGCTCAGCTGCTCCAGCTCCCGGTCCAGCTGCACCACCAGTGGCGGCAGTTGAGCCGGATACTGAGCCAGTTCAGACCAGGGCAGTTGAGGCAACACCGAGGCCAGTTCCCCCTGCTCCGATTTCAGTGCCGTTTGCAGTCGGGCCAGTTCCGCCTCCAACTGGCTCTGACGCTCCTGCCCCTGCTTCACCGACAGCTCCCACTGATGGTGTTGCTGCTGTGCGCTCGCCAAACCCTGGCGCAACTCCTCCAGTTGCTTCTGGAACTGGTTATCCTGCTGCTGCCACTGGCGCCACTGCTGCTGCTGACGATGTGCCTGAGTCAGCGCCTGCTCCAGTTGCTGGTAGGTGTGATGCAGTTGGCTGGGGGAGAGCCCCTGCCATTGCGGGTGCGCCTCAAGCACGCCCTGTTGCGCCTCCCGCAGCTGAGTCAGGGCCTGAGACAGCTCTTGATGTTCCCGCTGCCACTGCTGGGCATTGCGTCCGGCTTGCTCCGCCAGCGCCAATCCCCGGTGCAGAGTGGCCCGGTCACGCTCAATCTCCAGCTTCAAGGCTTCCAGTCGCCCTGCCATTCCCGAGAGCACCGCATCAACGGCCGGACGCTGGGACGCATAGGGATGGTCGGTGCCACCACAAAGGGGACAGGGCTCGCCGTCCTCAAGGATGGGGCGATACTGTTCCAGCGCCAATGTGGCCTGAGCCTGCTGGATTTGATGCTGAACTTCAGTAAATGCGATGGTATTGGCTTCGATTTGCCGCTCCAGCTTTTGCCGCTGCGGCTGCCACTGACTCTGCTGTTCGGTCAGCTCGGTCAATGCCTGCTCCAGCGCCATCCGGCGACGCTCCTCGGGCTGCAGGCGCTTCTCCAGCTCCAGCAGATGCACCAGGTGACGGAGGGTCTGCTCCTGCTCTGCCAATGACTCTGCTTCCCGGTTTTCCGGCTCCTGTGCACGCCATTCGGAAAGCGCCTGGGCCAGCGTCCCTTCCTCCCGGTTCAGTCGATCTCGCAGTTGGGTCAGCTGATTCAGCTCCGCCTGCTCCTGTACCAGCGCAGGCTGCAGCTGCCGCAGCTGTTGCCGTAACCGGTGCCACTGCTCGCTGTCCTGGCCCAGTGCCAGCAGCCGTTTCTGCCACTGGGGCCACTGACCGGCCAACGCAACCAGCTCCGGGTGCCCTTCACGGAGTTGCTGCAACTGCTGACGCTCCTGCTGCAGGGCAGCAAGTCGATGCTGTTGCTCCGCAGCCTGGGCTTCACTCTGCTTCAGCGCGGCCTTTAAGGGGTCAAGCCGGGACTGCAACTGGGTCAGTTCCTGGCTGACGCCCTGCTGCTGTCTCAGCAGCTGCTCCGCCTCGCCTCTCTGCCCCTGCCAGCGTTGCCACCCCTGCTCCGCCTCGGTAAAGGCGGCCTGAAGAACCGGCAGTTGACCCTCCAACTCGGCCATGCGCGCCTGGTTGGCCTGACTGGCGTCCCGCTGACGCACCAGCTTGGGCTCCGACTCTGCCATGGCCACATCCAGCTGGCTCAACTCCTGATAGAGGGGGCGGGCAGACTGCACCCGGTCAAACACCTGGAGCTGCTCCGCCAGGGCGTCAAACTCCCCCTGCCGGGCCTCAAGCTCCGCCACCTTGTCTGCAGCAGCCTGGATCCGAACCTCTTGACCCTGGCACTGCTCTGCCAGAGTGGTGACTCTTCCCGCTTCGGCCAACAGCCCCTGGCCCCTTTGCAGCGTTTCGGTGAGCGCAGTCAGCTCTGCGGCCAGCGCCGCCAGCGCCTCCTCATCCATCAGTTCGAGGCTGTCCCGGGCCTCCAGCAGCTTATCCAGCTCCTGTTCCGCCCGGCGCCCCCGCTCAAAGGCGGCGCTGCCGATGCGGCTGTAGATCTCCGTGCCCGTCAACCGCTCCAGCAGTTCAGAGCGGGCTTTCGGAGTCGCTTTCAGAAACGCGGCGAAGTCCCCCTGAGCCAGCAACACCGCGCGGCGGAACTGGTCCCAACTCAGCCCAATTTTGGTCTCAATGCTCTCCAGCACCTCGGTTTTTTTGCCGCTCTCTACCTTGCCGGTGGCCAGGTGGGTGAGGCTCATCTCCTGGCTCTGCAAACGGCCATCAAGCTTGCCCCGGGCACGACGTACGGTCCAACGGGCCCGGTAGCGGTCGCCGTCGGTGCCGACGAAATCCACTTCGGCCCACCCTTCCGCCTTACCCCGGCTCAGGATCTGCCTGACGTCGTTGCTCTTGATCCACAGCTTGTTGTCCCCATCACGAGCCCCGACTTCTGCGCCCTGACGGCCGGTGGTGTAGCGCGGCGTCTGGTCATAGAGCGCCAGACAGAGAGCATCCAACAAGGTGCTTTTGCCCGACCCGGTGGGGCCGGTGATGGCAAACAAGCCGGACTGAGCCAGCGGCCCCTCCGCCAACTCAATATCAAAAGGACGAGCCAGGCTGGCCAGGTTCTCGCCCCGAATGGCCAAAATCTTCATGCCTGCTCCTCCATCTCATTCAGTAACTCAGAGAACGCGGCCATCAGGGTCGGCGCAGGGTCTTCGCCAAAGCGGGACTGATAACCGCTGACAAACACCTGCTCCGGGGTCAGCTCAGACAGCCCCTCCGCCAGGGCGGTGGTGGATTCCTCCTGCCCCGGGTGGGTCACCTGGATCCGGGCCAGACGTACCGCCCGGCCATCCAGCGCGGCGGCCACCTGCTCCCGCAAGCGGGGCTCCGGTTTGTCGAGGGCTATGCGGACTTCCAGCAACGGCTGGGTGGCCAAGGGCGCCTCAGGCAGATCCAGGGCGGCGATCGCCTCCAGCACATCAGCCAGTGGCGCAGGCTTGGCGGGCACCCTGAGGATCTCCACGGTCCGGGGTACCCGCAGTGCCTCATCCGATTGCAGCTGGTTGCCATCGAAACAGAGCTTTCTCACCTGATGGGGGTAATGCTCCTCCGCCAGAGAGAGGGGGATGGGACTGCCGCTGTAGCGCACCTTACCGGCCTTATCGACCCGTTGCGCTTTATGAAGATGCCCCAAAGCCAGGTAGTCCAGAGCGTCGGGGAAACCGGAGACCGGCAGGGCATGTTGGTTGCCGCCGAGGATTCGACGCTCCGACAGTTCCGACAGCTCGGTGCCCGCCAGATAGGCGTGACCGGTGGCGATCAATGCCTGATGAGGCTCCGATTTGGCCTGCATCAACTCTGCGCCCTGCTGATACAAGCGGGTTACGCCAGCGATCAGTTTGTCCTCAGCCTCATTAAGCGCCGGGTCCGCCAGGTTCAGGTCGGCACTGCGCAAGAACGGCAGTGCAAGGCACCAGGCGGCCACATCTCCGCTGGCATCGGTCAGCGGCAGGATCAAGCGCGACCAGTCGGGCTCCCCCTCCTCTGTGCGGGGGAGCTGACCAATCACCGTGATGCCAAAGCTCGCCAGCAGGCTGTGAGGCGCATCCAGCTTAGCGGGCGAATCGTGGTTGCCCCCCACCAGGATCAGGTCAAGATTGGGCATCCTGCGTCGGCAATCTGCCAGAAAGCGATACAACATCTGCCAGGCATAAGCGGGCGGGTTCGCACTGTCGAAAATGTCCCCGCAGATCAGCAGGGCATCCGCCTGCTCCGCTTCCAGGGTGTCCAGCAGCCAGGTGAGGAACTGCTGGTGTTCATAGGCGCGGCTATGGCCGTGCAGTAACTGGCCCAGGTGCCAGTCAGCGGTATGAAATAGGTTCATAAATCAGGGTGTCAGAGGGGCAACGTCGTTAGGATACCAAGCGAATGGCGCTGGCGTCAGCGTTGGAATTTGCTCGGGATAGCGCTTTTCCCCTACACTGCCGCCCCATCGAATATGCAAGCAGACAGGATCCCCTATGTGGTTTAAAAACGCGTTGCCCTATCGCCTGACCAAGCCAACCGAGTGGCAGGCGGATGAACTGGAGCGGCAGATGGAGGCACTGACCTTCACCCCCGCTGGCAGCCAGGAGATGAGCAAACTGGGCTTCGTTGCCGCATTGGGACCCAAGGTAGGCGGTGGCCTGGTTCATGTCGCCGACGGCAACCTGCTGATCGCCATCGAGAAAGAGGAGAAGATGCTCCCGGCCTCGGTGATCAAGGAGGAGCTGGACGAGCGCGTTGGCCAGTTGGAAAACGAACAGGGCCGTCCCGCTCGTAAGGCGGAGAAGGAAGCGATGAAAGAGGACATCGTGGCGATGCTTCTGCCCCGTGCCTTCAGCCGTCGCAAGCGTATCCGCGCCCTGATCCTGCCCCGTCAGCAGTTGATCCTGGTGGACAGCTCCAGCGCTGCCCGCGCGGAAGAGCTGCTCTCCCTGCTGCGTCAGGCGATCGGCTCTCTGCCGGTGGCCCCGCTGATGCCTAACACCCTGCCGGAAGAGGCGATGACCGATTGGGTTCGCACCGGCAACATCGGCAATAACCTGACTCTGCTGGAGGAAGCGGAGCTGAAGAGCCTGGCGGAAAACGGCGGCAGCGTGAAACTGAAAGATCTGCCGCTGGACAGCGACGAAGTCACAGCGCACCTGGATGCCGGTCTGCTGGCGGTCAAAGTGGGTCTGGACTGGGCCGAGTCGGTCAGCTTCGTCTTGAACGCCGACCTCTCCGTTAAACGGATTAAGTTTGCGGATGTGCTGCAGGATCAGAACGACGACATCGACAAGGCTGACCTGGCTGCCCGCCTGGACGCTGACTTTGCCCTGATGTGTGGTGAGTTTGAGCGGATGTGGCCGGATCTGATGGCCGCCATGGGTGGCGTTGACGAAAGCATCTAAGCCCGGCTTATGTAAATACCCACCTGCTATGCAGGTGGCTTTGATTAGCCCCCTTTAAGGGGGCTTTTTGTTTTCGGGGATGCCACAGGCATGTGATTCTAGAGGCACCATTACCCCCTGTTGCCGGGAGCGGCCCGGCGGCCGCCAGAAGGGCTATCGCCCCTCTGGACTCCCCTTTGCCTCCGGCGCAGCGAATGCCCCTCGCTCCCTCTCCTTCCCATTTCAGCTCTGGCCAGACTCGATTCCATGCTCGGCTGGCCACTCGGGCCTTCCCTGGCCCTCGGCTTCATTCCCAGTCGCTCACGCTCGGCGCCGCGAGTCGGCGAAGGTGGACGGCTTTCGCCGTGACAGACCGGCGGACAACATCAAGATGGATTCGATTTGGTGGCACATCTGCTTATCCGTTTCGAAGACTATTAAGCAATCCCAACTCTACGGACAAAAGCCCGAGCTAACGATTACCATCCCCCCATAGGAGCGGGTTTAAGACTCGCAACAGAAAGGGAGCGCCATGGCGCTCCCTTTTTTCATTCCGCTGCTGGTCACTTATCAAAGGGCCAGTCCACGCCCAGCCAGTCAGCGAAGCGGGCTTTTTGCGGCTCGGTCGCCGATTCCAGCGGCACGATCTTCGCGTTGCCATCCGGCTCGCTGCCCAACACCAGCTTCCGCTCCATCAGGCGATCACGGCGAAATACCGTGACGGTAACGGCTTGTCCCGGTTGGTACTGCGCCAACGTCTGGGTCCAAAGCTTGCTGTCGTAACGCTGGCCATCCACTGCCACCAGTTGATCCCCTGGAGTCAGACCCGCTTCCCAGGCCGGACCGTCCCGACGAACTCGGGTCAGGGTACCTTTGCCATCCTCTCTCAGCCCCAGATCCAGCTTCTGCTTATCCGCCAGCTTCAACTGCAGACCAGCCTGAGCCAGCAACCCGTCGATATCCAGCTGCAGCGGACCATCGATGTGGCTTTGCCAGAAGGGCATCACGTCTCGCTGACCCAGTTGGCTCAGCAGGGACTGAAGAGAGCGGTTGTCATAGGCGTCAGGCAGACGGTGGTCCTGGTAGAGGGCACGGTGCAGCGCATCGATGCCGCTGCCGCCTTCACGCAGCCAGAAATCCAGCGCCCAGTTGGCCAGAAAACCCTCTGAATAGATGCTGACGCTATGGTTGGTGCCGTAATCCCCACCACGGGCGATCCAGTTGTCGAAACTGGCTTCCGCCACACTCTGCTGCTCCCGACCCGGTGTCGCCTGATGACGCACCAGTCGTTTGGCCATGTCCTCGAGGTACTCCTCTACCGTCATCACGCCAGCCTGTACCAGCCAGATATTCTGAAGGTAGCTGGTGCCCCCCTCCGCCAGCCAAAGCAGCGGGGTGTAGTTGTCGGACTGATAGGCGTAGGGCACCAGTCCCTGGGGACGGTACGCCTTCACATTCCAGGTGTGCACCAGCTCATGGGAGGCGGTGGCGATAAAGCTCAGATACTCTTCACGCTTGGCGAACGTCCAGCGGGGACGCTGGATCACCGTGGAGTTCAGGTGCTCGGTGGCCCCCCGGACACCGGTGGTGGCGTGCACCATAAAGACGTAACGCTCATAGGGGTAGTCGTGACCGAAGTAGGCACCACCGGCGGCAACCAGCGCTTTGAGGTCCGCCACCATCTGCTCGGTGTCGTAGTTCCCCTCCCCCCAGATCACCAACTCGTAGTTACGACCATCCACCTCAAAGGCAAAGTCCTGGTGGATGCCGGTCTCAATCGGGCTGTCCACCAACACATCGTAGTTGGGGGCGACAAACTGATGCTCTCCCTCTGAGTCCATACCCGACACACTGCGCCAGTCTTTGGGCACATTCAGCTCAACGCTCAGGGGCTCATTGCGAAACGCCGGGCTGTACATAAACACGCCGGACGCATCCAGGTAGGCGTGAGTGTCATCGATGTGGCGGCTGCGATCCCCCAACTCCGTGGCATGCACCTGGTAGCGAATGGTCACTTCGGAGGGGTTTTCAAGCGCGATAGACCAGGTGGCCCGGGCCGTCTTCTGCCATTTCAGCGACTGGCCCTTACCATCCACCGCATCAAACTGACGGATCCCATCCGCCATCGGCAACAGCTGGTAACGACCGGTTCGCCAGTTCGGCAACTTCACTTCCAGCGCGCCTGCCTGGGCCATGGGGAAGGTCGCTTCTACGGTGGCCAGATGGTGGTCCGGGCGGTCGATGTCGATGTGGTATGCCACGTCGGCCCAGGCTGGCGCAGCCGCGCAAACCATCGCCATCAGGGCCCCTGATAACGTCCTCATATCAAAATCCTTTTCAGCATCGTTATAGTTGTTATGGAAATGTCGGGCTGGCACTATACCCAGTGACGAAACAGGGATCCAGATGAGGAAGGGGATGTTCCGGGCAGGGCTAGTGTTGTTGTTGGGGTGGATGTCGGTTTCGGCGTGGGCATTCAGCCAGACGGATGCCCGTAACGGTTGGCCTCAGGTTCAGGTGGATCCGGAAGGGCTTCTGGCGCAGTGGCAGAACAAGAGCGCCAAGACCCCGGCTCTGGAAACCGAGCGCTTGCTGCTCGTCGGTTTCGCCCACTACGAGCTGGTCCACAAGCCGGAGGTTGAGCAGATTCTGTTGCGTCTTGCCGAGCGCCAGCACACACCGATCCAGCAAGCACGCCAGATGCTATTGGAGGGGTTGTACTCCGCCTCCATGCGCAGCAAGTTTGACTATGCCCTGCAGCAGTTCGATGCTGCCAACGTCGCCCTCACGGGGCAGAACGATCAAGAAAGCCTGCGCCTGCAGGTTCAGATCCTCACTCTTTCCGGCTCCCTCCTACGCTATCTGCGCAGACTGCCTGAAGCGATAGAGCGCCTTGGTCAGGCGCGGCAGCGAGCCATCTCCCTCGGTGACAAGGGCACTTTGGCCGAGACCGAACGTGAGCTGGGACGCGCACTGCGCTTTGCCGACCAACCCCGTTTGGCAGCAGAGCACTATATGGCCGCGCTCAATCTGGCGAAGCATGTCACCACCCCAACCTTTCCGGGCAAGCTGGAACTGGAGCTTGCCCGCCTCTATCGCACCATCGGAGAGTATGGCCGGGCGATGGAGCACGCTCATAACTCTGCCGCATTGCTTGAGTCCCTGAACAACACGCAGTTCCTGTCTGAGGCGCTTTTTGAACTGGGTACAATACACCGGGAAATGGGCGATCCCGGCCAGGCCCTACAGCACCTTATGCTGGCCCTGGATCTGGAGCTCAAAAACGAATCGGTGCTGGCGATAGCCCGATTGCGCATCACGATCGCCCTGACCTATCTCGACATTGGCGAGCCGGACAAATCCCTTGAGTACCTGCAACTGGCTTTGGCGGCTGCCACTGAGCGGGAGCACAAAGAGCTGATGTTCAACTCCCGTCAGGCGCTCAGCCAGACCTATCTGGCGCTGGGCCGATGGACCGATGCCCTGTTACTGGCAGAAGAGCTGCTGGTCCAGAGCCGTCAGGAAGAGGACAAAACCAATGAGCGTGCCCTGCTGATGGTGATGGCGGAGGCGAACCGGGCACTTTCCCGCACAGAACAGGCTTGGGCTCAATTGCGCCAGGCGGCAGACATCCCGATTTCAGTCCCTGGTTCCGGTGGCGGACTGACTGCCGCTAATCAACTTGCGGAGCAGCAACTGCGCAACCAGTTGCAACAGCAGGGAGAGGCCCTGAACCACTCCAAGGCGCTGCTGAACAACCTGCAAAATCAGCGCCTTCTTATTGTCCTGCTTTTGATTGCCTTGAGCCTCAGCTTGCTGCTGTTGTGGTCCCGCCACCGCCACAAGGGCACTCAGTTGTCCGAACTTCACCACCAGGTTCACACCTACCAGGATACTGGCGCTGGCAATCGACGCGCCCTGTTCCAGGCCCTGAAGCGCTCCGAATCCGGCTATCTTATCCTGCTGAAACTGGGCGATTTCGCCGCTTCTGAGCTGCGTACCGGCCAGGCACAGTTCACCCGCCAGCGGCAGCAATTGATCGAACACTTAAGAAGCGAAGAGTGGGTGGATGACGTCTTCGAACCCAGCCTGGGGCTCGCCGCCATCATCATTCGAAGCGAAGTCCCAATGGAGAGTGAGATTCTGCGCCTGTTCGACCGTCTGCAGTCCGGTTTCAATGGGGAGTTGACCTTCCAGGGCCCCATCAGCGCAGGCATCATCCCGCTGCCGTTCCAGCCCGGCTCACTGCTGCGGCTGCCTCCGGAACAAGCGCTGGAACTGACACAACTGGCGCTTTGGAGTGCCGATGATCTCGCCAACCGCACCGGTTCTCATCAGTTCGTACAGTTGCGTCCAGTGGCATTGAGCGCCCCGCTGCTCAACCCTGAACAACTCTATGCCAGCGCCGTTAAGGGGATTCAGCATGGTGTCATTCGCTGTCTGGTCAGCAATGGTCATGAAGATCTCCGTTGGCCTGGAACCGCGACACAGGCTGAACAGTTCAAACATGAGGTCAATAACGAGGCAAAGATCGCTCAGCATTGATGGCGGGCTTGCACTTGTCACAGCCTTAGATACCATGTGATCAGATAAGAAAATCAGTTACTAACGCTGTCAGGCGTGCTGTGGATTTAATCACGAATGAAAGAGGCGACTCCCTCGACCCAGGCTCAGGACACTCTGGCGCACCAGCTTAAGCGTGCCAAGGTCGCTCAGCAGCAGCTCAAGGACTATCAGGAGCTGCATGATCGCCAGATAAAAGCCCTGGTGGAGTGTCTCCACCATCTGAGCATCAATTGCAAAGGACAGAATTTGGAGCTGGACAACCGTCTTGCCAAGCTGCGCGCTCAGTTGGCCGACAATCCTGATATCGATAGCATCCTGCCGGAGCTCACCAACCTCTGCCGTGCCCTGCAAAATCAGTATCAGCTGACCCAGCGGGAGATCGGCAGTAGCCAGCAAGCCCTGCAATCCCTGGCAAGACGCTTGTCTCAGCTGGCGAGCCTTCCGGACCAGATACAGCGGGAACTGCACTTCTTCCAGCAGGATGTCCAGAAGCCGGTCCACACCCTGTGGGAGTTCTTGCCGCAGATGACCCGGCTGGTTGGCTATTACGAGTCTCTGCTCAAAGAGCGCATGGCCAGCGAGGAACCGCTGCCGATCACCCCTCGCCACCGACAGTTGGCCCATGAACTGGCCCAACTGCTCAGCGAGATCGATTTCCGCGCCGAGAGCCGGGATGTGATCGCCGCCATCAAGGCGGAGCTGGCCGGTGATATCACCGCAGAGCAGCTGCTGGAGGCCTACCAGCAGGTACTCACCCTGCTGATGGCGGACATCGCCAAGGAGAAGAGCGCGTCACAGCAGTTTCTCTATGCCCTGAACGATGCCCTGAATGCGGTGCGGGAAGCCGTTGCTGAGAACTGGAACCATTCCCTGCGCAGCTTTGGCCATCAGCGCGAATTCAATCGCCAGCTCTCCTCTCAGTGCCTGGAGATCGGCGATTCGGTTCGCAACGCCACGGAGTTGGACCAGCTCAAATCCCTGGTGAGTCATGAACTGACCGCCATCCGGGAGCTGCTGCGCAAGCGGGACGAAGAGGATACCCGCGAGTTTGCCCGCCTTAAGGGCAGCATGGAAAAGATGCGCAAGGAGTTGGGTGCCCTGGCTGCCGAGGCCAGTGGTTACAAGGATCAACTGATTGAGCAGCAGCGCCTCAATATGCTGGACGCGCTGACCCAACTGCCCAATCGGGCTGCGCTGGATGAGCGCCTGAAACGGGAGTACCGAAATGTCCGTCGCTACGGTAATGACCTTTGGGTTGCCGTTGCGGATATTGACCACTTCAAGGGAATCAACGACAGCTTTGGCCATACTACAGGAGACAAGACCCTGCAGGTGGTGGCGATGGCATTGAAGAATTCCCTGCGGAAAGGGGAGTTTGTGGCCCGTTACGGGGGAGAGGAGTTCGTGCTGTTGTTGCCGGACGTGTCGGCGGACCAGGTAGGGCAGATCCTCAATCGTACCCGTGAGCGGATCAAAGCGATTCCGTTCAAGTTCCGTAACGAGAAACTCTCCATCACCATCTCCATCGGCGCCGCACTGGTGACCGGAAATGAAACCATGCAGGAGACCTTCGAGCGAGCCGACGCCGCCCTTTACCGTGCCAAACGCAAGGGTCGTGACCGGGTCGAGATCGACAGCTAACGACAACGATAAAAAAGGGGGGGATCATGCAGGTACAAGTGCGTCCCCGGGGCAGTTTGGATCAACTGTCCCAACTGGAAGTGGAACGGCTGCGCGAGAGCGCCGCGTCAGAACTCTACCAACTCTACCGCAACTGCTCCCTGGCGGTACTGGCCTCCGGACTCACCAGCGATGACAGTACCGCTCTGTTCGAGCGCTACCAGGATTTTAAAGTTCGGGTATTGCGCAGCGAGCGGGGCATCAAACTGGAACTGACCCAACCGCCGGAAGCGGCCTTTGTCGATGGCGAGATCATCCGCAGCATTCAGGAGCACCTGTTTGCCGTTCTGCGGGACATTCTCTACATCAGTGATCGTTACGAAAATCTCCAACACATCAACCTGACCAACTCCGTCCACATCACCAATGTGGTGTTCGAAATCCTGCGCAACGCCAAAGTGATCAGCCCCGGCGGCGAAACCAATATGGTGGTGTGCTGGGGCGGACACAGCATCAACGAAGTGGAGTTTCAGTACACCCGGGAAGTGGGCTACGAACTGGGACTGCGGGATCTGAACATCTGCACCGGTTGCGGTCCGGGTGCCATGGAGGGGCCGATGAAGGGCGCCGCCATTGCCCATGCCAAGCAGCGTATCCGCAATGGCCGCTTTCTCGGCCTGACCGAGCCCTCCATCATCGCCGCAGAGCCCCCCAACCAGATCGTCAATGAGCTGGTCATTCTTCCGGACATTGAGAAGCGCCTCGAAGCCTTCGTCCGGCTCGCTCACGGCATCGTCATTTTCCCCGGCGGTGTCGGAACAGCAGAGGAGCTCCTCTACCTGCTCGGCATCCTTCTGAACGACGACAACCGGGAGCAACCCCTTCCCGTGGTACTGACCGGGCCGGAGAGCAGCCGGGCCTACTTCGATGAGATCAATGCCTTTATCGGCGCCACCCTGGGCCCCGAAGCACAGAGCCGTTACCACATCATTATCGATGACCCTCAGGCGGTCGCCCGCTTTATGAAACAGAAGGTGGCGGACGTTAAAGCGTTCAGATTAACCACCGACGACGCCTTTGCCTTCAACTGGCGGCTTAAGGTTGAACCGGAGTTTCAGCTGCCCTTCGAGCCCGACCACGACAACATGGCCAACCTCAACCTGCGCCCCATGGGCAATAAAGCGATGCTGGCCGGCCACCTGCGCAAAGCGTTCTCCGGCATCGTCGCCGGTAACGTCAAGGCCAAGGGTGTGAAAGCGATTCGCCAGCGGGGCCCCTTCCAGCTTCAGGGAGACCCCACCATGATGGCCCGCCTGGATACCCTGCTCAGTGCCTTTGTGGACCAGGGCCGCATGAAACTGCCCGGCAGCATCTATCACCCCTGTTACGAGATCCGCAACCGATGAAACCCAAACTGCTGTTGGTGGATGGGCTCAACCTGATACGGCGGCTTCATGCCGCCGTACCCGGCGAGTCCAGCGAAGACCTGAAGCGGCGCTGCCTCGGCGCCATGGAGAAGGCCCTGCGCCAACACAAGCCCACTCACGCCATCCTGGTTTGGGATGGCGGCCACGACCACAGCTGGCGGCGTCAGCTCTACCCCCAGTACAAAGCCCACAGGAAGCCGATGCCGGAAGACCTGGCCCAGGCACTGCCTCTGCTGGACGATGCGTTTGCCGGTATCGGGGTGCGCTCGGTACGTCAGCAGGATCTTGAGGCGGATGACCTGGTCGCCACCATTGCCCGAAAGGTGGCCTCCGCAGGCGGTGAGGTGGTGATCCTCTCCACCGACAAGGGATTTGGTCAACTGATTGGCCCAGGTATCGCCCAGTGGGATCACTTTGAAGGCCAGTGGATCGATGCGGAACGGTTGGCGGAAAAAGTGGGGGTGCCACAATCCCGGCTTCTTGATTACTGGGCGCTGGCAGGGGACAGCGGCAACGGCATTCCAGGCGTACCCGGGATCGGAAAAAAGACCGCGATGGAGCTGGTAGGCCGCTTTCCTACGCTAAAAGCGCTGTTTGCCGAAGGCGCTGTCGAAGGCAAGCTGGGAGAGCGACTGCACGCGCACCAGGAGGAAGCGCGGCTCAGTTATCGCCTGGTCCAGTTAAAACAGGATCTCGAGCTTAATCTTAATTTGAGCCAGTTCAGAGTAGGGAGTCATTCATGAGTCATACCGTACTTGTCACCGGGGCCAATCGTGGCATTGGCCTGGAGTGTGTTCGCCAGTACCTCGCCGAGGGCAGCCGGGTCATCGCCTGTTGCCGCCATCCGGAGCAGGCCCAGGCCCTGCAGGCATTGGCAGAGGCGCACCCCAGCACGCTGGAGTTGGTGGCACTGGATCTGTCTCAGCCGGAACAGCTGGAAGGCCTGAAAGCTTACCTGGGTGACCAGTCGATTGACCTGCTGATCAGCAATGCCGGTGTCTATGGCCCGAAGGGGTTGGCGCTGGGGCAGATCCAGGCCGACGACTTTGCACCGGTGATGGCGGTCAATGTGCTGGCTCCCCTGCTGCTGGTCCAGACCCTGATGGTGAACCTGTCCCGAGGGGCCAAAGTGGCGCTGCTCTCCTCCAAGATGGGTTCCATTACCGACAACGGCAGCGGCGGCAGTTACCTCTATCGGGCGTCAAAATCGGCCCTGAATGCCATAGGCAAAAGCCTCTCTGTTGACCTGGCGGATCAGGGCGTCAGTGTGGCGCTGCTCCATCCTGGCTGGGTGCAGACTGAGATGGGCGGTCCCAATGCCCTGATCTCCCCCCAAACCTCGGTACTGGGCATTCGGCGGGTGCTGGAGCAACTCGATCTCTCCAACTCCGGCCGCTTCCTCAATTACGACGGCAGCGAGATCCCCTGGTAACCGATGGCAGAGCGTGAGCGTTTCCACATCGGCCCCATTGAGGGGGTCAGGGTGGGCCGATTCGGTTTTGGTATCAATACCACGTTCATCGTCTACCGCATCGATGACACGCTGATCGACACCGGGCCCCCCAATCAATGGAGCCCGGTCAAACGCTTTGTGGACGAACGCCCGGTTCGACAACTGCTGTTAACCCACCATCACGAAGACCACAGCGGTAATGCCGCTCGTCTCAGTCAGCATCTCAAGCTGACGCCGATGGCCCCGGAACCGGGCCGGGCCAAACTGGCCAGGGGGTTTCGCACGCCGCCATTGCAACGGCTGATCTGGGGACGACCAGAACCGGTGGAAACCGCCCCCTTGGCGGCCCAACTGGCGCTCTCTGACGGCAGCCCCATCAACCCCATCGCGACCCCGGGGCACGCCAAAGACCTGACCTGCTACCACCTGCCCAAACAGGGGTGGCTGTTCAGCGGCGACCTCTACCTCTCCCGCAAACTTCGCTATCTGCGCAGTGATGAAAACCTGACGCAACTGATGGACAGCCTGCGCCGGGTGCTGGCTCTGGAGTTCGATACTCTGCTCTGCCCTCACCGGGGACCGGTGGCAGGCGGGCACGAGGCTCTGAGTGCAAAGCTGCGCTATCTGGAGCAGCTGTGTGAGCGCGCCCAGGCGCTGGCCAGCCAGGGGAAAAGCGACACCGCCATCCTTCATGCCCTGCTGGGGCCGGAAGACTGGCTGGGCCATCTGAGCCGCTACAACCTTTCCAAGATCAACCTGGTCCGTCAGGCTCTGAAAGTGCCCCTGTAACACGCCCACAAAAAAGCCCGGCATCCGCCGGGCTTTATATATCACGCACAGGGTTTAGCCCTGACGGCTGGCCGCCTTATCCGCCGCCGCCGTGAAGATGACGTCGGTGGAGCTGTTCAATGCGGTTTCCGCAGAGTCCTGCAGTACGCCGATGATGTAACCCACGGCCACCACCTGCATCGCCACCGCGTTATCGATGCCAAACAGGCTGCACGCCAGCGGGATCAGCAGCAGAGAACCCCCTGCCACACCGGACGCCCCACAGGCGGAAACGGCCGCGACGATGCTCAACAGCAGCGCAGTGGGGATGTCCACAGCAATGCCCAGAGTGTGTACCGCAGCCAGAGTCAGTACGGTGATGGTGATCGCCGCACCGCCCATGTTGATGGTGGCGCCCAGGGGAATGGAGACGGAGTAGGTGTCTTCATGCAGATCCAGGCGCTTACACAGGTCCAGGTTAACCGGTACGTTAGCCGCAGAGCTGCGGGTAAAGAAGGCGGTCACGCCGCTTTCACGCAGACAACGCAGCACCAGCGGATAGGGGTTTTCGCGGGTTTTAACGAACACAATCAGCGGGTTCACCACCAGCGCAATGATCGCCATGGCACCCAGCAGAACCGCCAGCAGGTGGGAGTAACCCAGCAGCGCACCGAAACCGGTGGTCGCCAGGGTGTTGGACACCAAACCAAAGATACCCAGCGGAGCAAAGCGGATCACCACCTTCACGATCTGGGTGATGCTGTCAGACACATCGTGGAACACCTGCTTGGTGGCATCGGAAGCGCGGTGCAGCGCCAGGCCCAGCGCAATACCCCAGGCCAGAATGCCGATGAAGTTGCCTGTCAGCAGGGCATTAACCGGGTTATCCACCACCTTGAACAGCAGGTTGTGCATGATCTCGCCAATCCCTTCCGGCGGCGCAAGGGTAGCCTGGTCAGTCACCAGCACCAGCGTCGTGGGGAAAGCAAAACTCAGCAGCACGGCGGTGAGTGCCGCCGCAAAGGTGCCCAGCAGGTAGAGGCCGACGATCGGCTTCATATGGGTATGCTGGCCCGGCTTCTGGTTGGCGATGGAGGAGGCGACCAGGATAAACACCAGCACCGGCGCCACCGCTTTCAGCGCGGAAACGAACAGGTCACCCAAAAGGGCGACCGACTTGGCCCATGCCGGGTTGATACTGGCAAGAGCGATACCGGCGACAATGCCGACCAGGATTTGCAGCACGAGGCTGCCCTGAGTAAAGCGTTTTAGAAGTGATTGCATCTTGAAATAAGTCTTAACTATTTATCGTTGTCATGCCCTGCGGACAAAATACCGCAGAGATGAAGGTTTGTAACAACGTCAGTGGGTTTTTGTCCATCCCGTTTGCACGGTTAGGTGATCTTTATCCTTCAGTAACAATATTCATCAAACGATCGGTCTTGCTGATACCTTTGAATGTCCGCGCTCCACTGCTAACCTAGGCCCATTCGCAACAACGGGTTAACAACAATGTCTCAGGGAAAGTCTCGGCTTGTGCCGATCGTGGCGGGCTTTATCGGCCTTTACCTGGTGTTTGTCGTGGTGGTCATCGCGCTCTGGGAAGAGACCCCCTCCACGCCGGACAACATGGATTGGGATGACCGTCAGAAACACAATGTAGCGACCATCGCCACGCTGGAGCCTGGCCTGAGTAAAGCGATGGTGATGGAGCGCCTCGGCAGCCCGGATTTCTCCGAAGCCCTGCAGGATGAAGAGGGCCACGGGATTCAGGTACTGCGTTATCGCACCCACAGAACCAAAGGCGACGGTGAGACCACACTGGATGAAACCACCCCGCTGCTGTTCAGAGATGGTGTACTGATCGCCTGGGGAGAAACCGCGCTGGCTCAGCTGCAAGACTAAAAAAACGGCCGCATCAGCGGCCGTTTCTCATTCTCTGTTGGGCACTCGCCCTTACTTATCCGGTTTGGAAAAAGGCTGGCCACTGACCCACCAGTCAGGGGCAGGCGCGCCCTTGAGGGTGTAATCGAAGAACGCCTTCATCTTGACGCTGTAATCCAGCTTATTGGGGTACTGCTTCGGATGGTGGGGTTCATCCTGGTACTGCAGCATCACCACCGGTTTGTTCAGACGGCGCATCGCCAGATACAGCTCAATCCCTTGCTCCCACGGCACCGCATCGTCCACATCACCAAACATGATCACCATCGGCGTCTTGATGTTGTCCGCGTAGAAGATGGGGCTGTTTTCGATATAGCGCTCCGGCGCTTCGTAGAGGGTCTTTCCGATACGGCTCTGGCCCGCCTCATACTGGAACTGGCGGCCCAGGCCGGAGCCCAGACGGATGCCGGTATAGGCGGAGGTCATGTTGGATACCGGAGCACCAGTGACCACGGACGCGAAGAAGTCGGTCTGCGTGGCGATGTAAGCGCTCTGATAGCCCGCCCAGGAGTGCCCCTGCAGACCAATCGCCTTGGGATCCGCCACGCCCATTTCCACCAGCTTGCGGGCACCGGAAAGCAGCGCTTTCAGGGAAGCGGGACCCGGCTCTCCCACTTCAAACACCACGTCCGGCAGGAAGATGGCGTAGCCATCACTGGCGTACCAGGGGAAGTTGGGACGATGGTTAATCGCCATCTGCGGGAAGGCATGGAGGCGATCGCTCATAAAGCGGTAGAAGTAGATCATGGTGGGCAGCGGCACTTTGCCGTCATAGCCCGGAGGGGTAATCAGCACCCCTTTCAGATCCACCCCATCCTCGGTTTGCCAGCGCACCAGTTTGGCCTCACCCCAATCCAGGCCTTCAAGCTGCTCACCCAGTTGAGTCAGACGCTTAGGCTCACCCTGGGGGCCGTTGCTGAGATAAAGATCGGGATACTGGTCGTAACGCTCAAAGCTCAGCACCAGTGTCTCGGCGGCCTCAGCCTTACCCACCAGCTTGACGCGGTAATCCCCCTGCTGCCAGAGCGTCATGTCTCCGGTTGCCAGAGGCAGACGATGCAGCCCCTCCGCCTTGCTCTGCTCGTTGGTGCTGTGCACCAGCAACTCGGCATCGGCGGCAACAAACAGCGCGTCCTTATCGGTCTCCAGAGCCCGATAGAGCGTGCTGTTCTCGCGCCCTTTGGTCAGACGGTTAAGCTTGCCGCTGGCCGCATCAAAGCGCCATATGTCGAACTTGTCATAGACCAGCACCCCGGCATCGTTTGCCAGCCAGGGGCCAAAGCCGTAACCCGGCGCCGGGCTGGGGTAGTCGTGGTCTTCATTGGCAAATCCGCTTGCCAACTGGCGGGTTCGGTTCTTTTTGATGTCGTGGTGATGCAGGGCGTCACGGACATGCCAGAGTACGTGGCCATCGTTCGGGCCGAGTGTGGGCTTGTCGTCGCTGCCCAGTTGAACCGCAAGTGCCCGACGGTCACCGCTGTTAAGGTCCACCAGGTACCAGTCACGATAGAAGCCGGCCCAGGAGATCATCTTGCGGTAGGGCTTATCGGAACTGGCCAACAGGTAACGGGCGTTATCCGCCAGCTCAAGATCCGGCACCTCCGCATCCGTAAGTTGAACGAAGCGGTCTCGCTTCAGGTGCCAGACTCCCTGAAAGGTGCGCTTGAGCTCCTTGTCGTAACGATTCATCTCCCGGGTTTTGATCTGCTCATCGTCGCCATGCCACAGCACCAGATCGGCCCGGGCCAGCAGGCGATCGGTATCGGTCAGGTCGGCTTCAGATTCAAACTTGGGCTTCTCGGGTACCTTGGCGACCCGCGCCTGACGGCCAATAAACAGACGCTCTCCGTCACGGCTGAAACTGAGGCCGCTATGGCCGGACACCATAAAGTCGGCGTGGTTGAGGTCCTGCCAGCGCAATTCGCCATCGGAGAGAAGTCCGACGCGATGCTCACGGTGGCGTGGCAGTTCAGTCAGGTCGCCCCAGGTGAATGCCAGTTGCTTGCCGTTGCGGTCCCAGGCTAACGCCCCGGTGCCCTGCCCGTCCTGCTCAAACACCGGCTGAGCCTTCAGCGCTTCATCCAGGCGGAATACGCCGTTGCCTTTACCCGCTTCAACACTGGTGCTGAATGCCAGTGCACCGCCCTTTTCAGACAGAGCAAAATCCCGAACCGCCTCAAACTCAACGGTTTCACCACGATTCAGGTCCCGTACCAGCAGTCGGCTGCCGAGTTCCTTATCGTCGATGCTCGGCTTCTCCGGCTCCGCACTCTCCTCGTCGCCGTTCTCTTTGTCCTTCGACTCTGGCTCGTCCGGCTCAAACAGGAGTACCAGCAGGCGGCCATCATCACTGAATGCGGCCTTCTTTACCCGTTCAAAGGCGAGTTGCTCGCCGGTTTCCACATTGACCAGTACCCGGCCGGATTTGAGCTTTTTGCGCGCCTTGGCGCTGGCGTTTTCCTGCTCAAGCAGTGCTACCGGCTGCTCAAACAGGGCAAAACGGCCATCTGGCGTCAGCTCCGGCTTTTTAGCCCGTTCTACGGTAATCAATTCGCCGTTGGCCAACCGGATCCGCCCCTCCGGGTTGCCACGGTCCGGTTGGGCAGTAAAAGCCACGGCGACGCCACTGCTCGCAATCACCGGATCCTTCAGGCTTTTGAATTCCATTACCCTTTGCGGCGTTACCGGCTCCGCCAACGCGCTCCCCAATGTCAGCCCCACCAGGGGCACCAGTGTCAGCAATCTCCGTCGCACCGAGTTACCTCTCAAAATGTCCATTTTTGTGACTTATACCTTCAGCTAGGTGTTAGTTAGCTGCAAAAATCGTTAGAATATGCCCCGCAACATGCTAACAAAGCCCCGCCTCCCCGTCACAGGGAACCATCCTGACGAGGAATAAGAAGGGCCAAGGATCCAACAAGTTCAACGTGGAAGGATGTAACCATGTCCGCAAGAAGCATTACCGTGATCCCCGGCGATGGGATCGGACCCGACATTGTCGAAGCCACCCTCAAGGTACTGGACAAAGCCGGCTGTAACTTCAATTACGAATTCGCCGACGCGGGTCTGGCGGCGCTGGAAAAGCATGGTGAACTGGTCCCGGCCAGCACCCTGGAGCTGATTGAAAAGAACCGCGTAACCCTGAAAGGCCCGCTGACCACTCCCATCGGTGAAGGCTTCACCTCCATCAACGTGAGCCTGCGTAAGCGCTTCAACCTGTACGCCAATGTTCGCCCGGTGCTCTCTCTGAAAGGCACCCAGGCCCGCTACGACAACGTCGACATCATCACCATCCGTGAAAACACCGAAGGGATGTACTCCGGTGCCGGTCAGCGTGTTACCGAAGATGGCAGCACGGCCGAGGCGATGAGCATCATCACCCGCGAAGGCGCCGAGCGCATCTGTGAATTCGCCTACCAACTGGCCCGTAAAGAGGGTCGCAAGAAGGTCACTGCGGTTCACAAAGCCAACATCATGAAGTCCACTTCCGGCCTGTTCCTGAAAGTGGCCCGTGAAGTGGCTGAGCGTTACCCGGACATCGAGTCCGAAGAGATGATCGTGGACGCCACCTGCATGAAGCTGGTGATGGACCCGTCTCAGTTTGACGTGATCGTCACCACCAACCTGTTTGGTGACATTCTGTCCGACCTGTGTGCCGGTCTGGTCGGTGGTCTGGGCCTGGCCCCGGGCGCCAACATCGGTACCGACGCTGCGATCTTCGAAGCGGTACACGGCAGTGCGCCGGACATCGCTGGCCAGGACCTGGCCAACCCCACCGCTCTGATCCTGGGCGCCGTCCAGATGCTGGAGTACCTGGGCATGTCCGACAAAGCGGCCCGCATCCGTGATGCGGTTCGTGACACCATTGCTGCAGGTGAGACGGTTACCCGCGACCTGGGCGGCAACGCTGGCACCAAAGCCTTTACCGACGCCATCCTGGCTCGTCTGTAATCGCCAACCAATACGAAAAAGGCTCCCAATCTGGGAGCCTTTTCTTTTGCCATTTCAGCATCAGGGCCGTTCACGGAGTTCGGACACCTGGGTATCCCGTGGGCGGAACAGATAACAGAGTAAGGCCAGGTAGGAGAACACCACCGCACTGAGAATCCAGAGCACCTGAGTCACCCCTTGGGCACGCTCCAAACGGGCCACCACCGCAGCGGGAAGCATCCAGATAAGGGTGCCAAGCAGCGCATAAAGTGTCGTCCAGGCCATCCGCCCTCCTCGTTTAATCAGTCACGACGGCGGAGGTAAACGGTGATCTCCTCGCGGTCGTGGTACAGGTGTTTCGCTTGTATCTCAAACCCTACCCCGGAGGCGTCGAGGATTTCCGTTAACTGGCTCAAACATTCGCATACGGCGGCGTAACGCTGCTTCATGGGCAACTTCAGATTGAAGATCGCTTCGCTGCACCAGCGGCGAGCAAACCAGCTGCCCATCAGTTGCGCGACCCGATCCGGTTTTTCAATCATGTCGCACACCAACCAGGTGATGTTTTTCCGCTGCGGCTCAAACTTGAACCCATCCTCCATATGGTGGGTCACCTGTCCGCTTTCCATCAGGTTGTCCGCCATCGGGCCGTTGTCGACCGCATGAACAAACAGACCGCGACGCACCAGCTGATAGGTCCAGCCGCCCGGGCAGGCGCCCAGATCCACCGCACGCATGCCCGACTGAAGGCGCTCGGCCTCCTGCTCTTCGGTCATGAAGTAGCGGATCGCTTCATCCAGCTTCAGTGTGGAACGGCTTGGGGCCTCAGGCGGAAACTTCAGACGCTCAATCCCCATGTAGTGCGGCGAGCCGTTATCGGAACGGCTGTAGCCCAGGTAGCCGTTCTGGTTGTCGGTCAGAAAGAGGTGGATGCGGGGCATATTCTCTTTCTCGGTTTTGGTCAGCAGCCCGGCTTGACGCATCGCCTGACGCAAAGGCACCGTCAGCTTACGGCAGAAGGTCAGCAGGGAGTGGTAAGCATCCCCCTCGCCACTCTCCACCCATAGCTTGCCCGCCTTGGGCAGATCCTCTGCGGCCGCCAGCACGGCAGACACGCGGTCGGTCGGATCCATCTCTTTCAGCTCGGCCACCACCGCAAACCAGGCCCGGGTAAAGATCAGGCTGCGCAGAGGCACTTCCCGGATCAGGCGCTCCGCATCACCGCTCTGGTAACACTCGTACAGAATAAAGCCGCTGTTACGCTCCAGTCGGGGATAACCGAAGATCCCGTACTCGTTAGCCAACTCCTGGATCTCCGCCGCGCAGTCCTTCTCGAACCCCGCACGGCAGTGCAGCACAACCTTATTCACTCTTGCCCCCTTTCATCACGGCAGCCACGGCCAGCAGCGCCCAGCCCACCATCAGGGTCATGCCACCCATCGGCGTGATGGGACCGAACCCTTTGCTGCCTACCAGCACCAGAGCATAGATGCTGCCGGAGAATCCCAGCATGCCAATCAGAAACGCGATGCCCGCGCCCACCAGCAGACGGCTGTGCTGATGCATCAGCCACAGGCCAACCACCATCAGCGCCAACGCATGGAAAAACTGGTACTGCACCGCAGTATTAAAGCTTGCCAGCAAGTGGGGACTCACTTTACCGGGCAGGCCGTGTGCGCCATACGCGCCCAATGCGGTCGCCAAAAGGCCCAGCAGGGCCGCCAGAAGCAGAAAGGTTCGACTCATTGTTGTTGTCCTTCAATAAAGGCTCGGGCCAGTTCGGCGGCCCGGGCCAGATTCTGTTGTTCAGTCACGCCGCTCATCTTGCGCGGCACAAAGCTGTGGTCACCATCGGGCAGGTAATGCAGAGTGACGTTCTCCGGCAACGTATGCTGCGACAGCTCCGCTTTCGAGCCAAAGCTGTCCCGCTCCCCCTGCAAAATCAGCATGGGGCAGGCACAGGCGTGCACCGGCTCCCAACGCCACTTCTCCGGCTCGCTCTTGCCGACGGGATGGAAGGGATAACCCAATGCAATCACCCCCGCCACCGGGGCTTCTGCACCGCAGACGGTGGCCACCCGGCCTCCCATCGACTTGCCTGCCAGGAACAGACACCGCCCGCTGTCGGCCAGCGCCTCGATCCAGGACTGGTAGCACTCGGTCAGCTTGGGCAGACGATCCGGCGGGCGACGCTTGCCCTCGTTGCGGGCGCGGATCATGTAAGGAAACTCGAATCGGATCAAGGCAATCTCACCCCCAGCCAGCGCCTGCGCAAACTGGGTCATAAAGGGGTGGTCCATGCCCGCCCCGGCCCCGTGGGCCAGCAGCACCAGGTTGGGGGCCATCGGGTCACCGTCGAGACGGTAGATATCGGGAAAGGCGTCAATCGGCAGAGGGGATAAGATCACTGTGGGCCTCGTCACTGAACATCTGCAGCATCCACTCTCGGAACGCTTCAATCTTGCCTAGATCCGCCTGGTTTTCATGGCACACCAGGTAGTAGGCATTTTTGCTTTTGAGTACATCACCGAAGGGGCACACCAGGCGTCCCGCTTCCACCTCCGGTCGCGCCAGAACCGAAGAACCCAGGGCAACGCCCTGACCATGAATCGCCGCCTGCAGCACCAGCGAGGAGTGGCTGAAGATGGGTCCGGAGTTCACGTTGGCGCTGGCCCCCACCTGTTTCACCCAGGCCTTCCAGTCCCGCCGGGACATATCATGAAGCAGGGTAAAGCGGGAGAGGTCCGCGATTTCACGCAGGGGGTTCTCCCCCTGCAGTAACCGGGGAGAGCAGACCGGCACCAGGCACTCGCTGCGCAGTTTGTCCGCCCGCAGTCCCGGCCAGTTGCCGCGTCCAAAGTAGATGGCGACGTCCACATCATCGGTCAGCGAGGCTTCATCCTCATCCACCGCCTTAATCCGAACGTCCACCTCGGGGTGCTGTTCAGAAAAACGAGCCAATCGTGGCACAAGCCACTGAATAGCAAAGGAGGGGGTCATGCTGACGGTGAGGGATCCGGTGGCACTGCGTGCCAGCAAACGCTCGGTGGCATCCGCCAGTTGAGTGAACAGATCCTTAATATCGAGGAAGTAGCTCTGCCCCTCCTCAGTCAGCAGGAGTGAACGGTTACGTCGGCGAAATAATTTTAATCCCAAAAACTCTTCAAGCGCTTTGATCTGGTGGCTGACTGCCGCCTGCGTCACGAACAGCTCTTCGGCCGCCCGGGTAAAACTCAGGTGGCGAGCTGCCGCTTCAAAGGCCTTAACCGCATTAAGGGGGGGAAGACGCCTGGACATGGTGATCCATCTCACGTTTATTGATTACTTAATCTAATGCGGAATCTTACATTATTTCGTTTGTCACCGGCACCCGGGAAGGTTAAATTTTGCGCCGAATTCGACACTTATTTTGCCTTTCGGCAGGAGACGTCCCATGACCACCATCGCACTGCTGGCCACCCTGATCACCACCCCTGCCCTGCAACCGGAACCGATTCATTTCGACCGTGATGGGATCAACCAGGAAGTTCAGGCCCAGCTGCAGGTTCAACTGGATGAAGTGCATCAGTCACTGTTTAACATGGACGTAAACCCCTCTCTGAAAGTCGCTCGCGCCGAGCGCCAGGAAGAGAGCAAAGACAGCGAATAACGCTTTCATGAAAGCGCCGTCCCGGGCTCAGGTTCGGGGCGGCGTTTTTGTATCCAGAATGGTTACGAACAAAAAAAAGCCCGGGCAATGCCCGGGCTTTCTCTTGGTGAGTCGGCGCACGTTACTGAATGTCCAGTTCCGGCTGCGCCTTGATCAGGTCGTCCAGCGCTTTTAGCTGAGCCAGGAAGGGCTCCAGCATCGCCAGCGGCAGCGCACTCGGGCCATCGCACAGCGCCTTGTCCGGGTCCGGGTGGGCTTCCAGGAACAGGCCCGCCAGGCCGGTAGCCATGCCGGATTTGGCCAACTCAACGGTTTGACGACGACGGCCACCAGACGCGGCACCCAGCGGGTCACGGCACTGCAGAGCGTGGGTTACGTCGAAGATCACCGGTAGGCCGCCAGAGCTCTCCTTCATGGTGCGGAAGCCGAGCATATCCACCACCAGGTTGTCGTAACCAAAGTTGGCGCCACGCTCACAGAGGATCACTTCTTCTTTGCCGCACTCACGGAACTTCTCCACGATGTTCTTCATCTGGCCGGGGCTCAGGAACTGCGGCTTCTTCACGTTGATTACGGCGTCGGTTTTGGCCATGGCCGCCACCAGATCGGTCTGACGAGCCAGGAACGCAGGCAGTTGGATCACATCCACCACTTCCGCCACCGGTGCCGCCTGGTGCGTTTCATGCACGTCGGTGATCAGCGGCACGTTGAAAGTGCGCTTAATCTCCTCAAAGATCTTCAGACCCTCTTCCATGCCCGGACCGCGATAGGAGTGGATGGAGCTGCGGTTGGCCTTGTCAAAGGAGGCTTTAAACACGTAGGGGATCCCCAGCTTCTCAGTCACCTGCACATAGTGCTCAGCAATCCGCATCGCCAGATCCCGGGACTCCAGTACATTCATGCCGCCAAACAGCACGAAAGGCTTGTCATTGGCCACTTCACATTGGCCGACTCGGATGGAGATCGCGTCCATCATTACCTCACTTTGGTCAACTTACGGCCGGCCGGAGCCCACCGTCATACAAATCTTATTGCGCCATGGCCTGCAGGATCTGCCCGCAGAACCAGGCCATATAGGTGCCCAGTACGTAACCCAGCACCGCCAGCAAAACGCCCACTGGCGCCAATGCCGGGTGAAACGCGGAAGCCACCACCGGTGCCGAAGCGGCACCACCGACGTTGGCCTGACTGCCAACCGCCATATAAAACAGCGGCGCCCGAATCAGCTTTGCCACACCAAGCATAATGGTGGCGTGAACCAGCATCCAGATAGCACCGAGCAGGAAGTAGAGCGGCGAATCCAGTATGGCACCGATATCCATATGCATACCGATGGTGGCCACCAGCACATAGATAAAGGCGGACCCCACGCGGGATGCCCCTACCGCTTCCAGTTTGTGCGCCCGGGTCAGGGAAAGCAGCACCCCTAATGTGGTGGCCATCACCATCAGCCAGAAGAAGCTGGAATGCAGGCTGTACTTCTCCAGTTCAGGGAAGTGGGCGGCGAACCAGGGCGCCAGCCAGTCGGCCCCATAGTGTGCCAGACCGGTAGCCCCGAAGCCTACTGCCAGAATGATCATCAGATCACGAAGCAGGGGAATTTTCGCATGTTCCTCCTGCCAGGCCGCCATGCGACGCTGCAAGGTCTCCAGTGCCGTGGTATCCGCCTGCACTTTTTTGTCCCAGGCATGGGCACGAGGCACCATCACCAGCAACACCGCCATCCAGGCGTTGGCCACAAGAACATCAACCGCCACCATGGCAGAGAAGATGGTGTCCCCGACGCCATAGATCTCTTTCATCGCGGTCTGGTTGGCCCCCCCGCCAATCCAACTGCCCGCGACGGTTGTCATGCCGCGCCACACCGCATCAGGCCCATTGCCATTGAGCAGTTCAGGGAACAGCGATGAGACCAGCAGCAGCGCGACGGGCGCCCCCACGACGATGCCTACGGTGCCCGCCAGAAACATCACGATAGCCTTGGGACCAAGGGAAGCGATCGCTTTCAGGTCCAGGTTCAGGGTGAGCAGCACCAGAGCGGCAGGCAGCAGGAAACGGGATGCCACGTAATACAGGGATTTGTCACCGCCATCGATCACCCCAAAGGTGTTGAGCAGCGACGGAACGAAATAACAGAGCAGCAGCGCAGGAATGTATCGGTAAAAGCGGCGCCAGAAAGGATGCGTGCTGGTGGAGGTGTAAAAGACCGCGCCCAGGACCACCATCAACAACCCCAGCACCGACGCCGGGTTGGTGATCATCACTTCAGACATGCCAATCTCCTTATTTTGGTTGCGCAAACATAATGCACAAAGGGGCCGTCCTGGCCCCCTTTATGGTATCCGTGAGCCTCAGCCCAGCAGAATCGGCGTTTTGGTCATCGCCAATACCGCCATGTAGTAGACCCAGCCCAAGGCGCCAAAGAAGGCCACCAGCCGGAACAGCTTGCCCCGCTGCAGCTTGAAGGTGATCACCCCGAGCGCAATGTAGGCCACCAGAGCCATCATCTTCTCGGTCAGCCACGGAGCCTCAAAGGGATATTGAGCGATCGCCACACACAGCAGCGCACCCGAGAGCAGCAGGAAGGTATCCAGTACATGAGGCGCAATCCTGGCCCACTTGCGGCCCAGCAGTGGCGAGTCAATCATCAACCAGACAAAGCGCAGGATGAAGAAGCCGACACTGGCAGCGATCAGGGTCATGTGCAGGTGCTTCAGGCCAGGGTAAAGGGAATAGAACCATTCCATATCGTTGAATTTCCTTCCGTAAAAGAGTGCGCCTAGATTACTCGTTCCCGGCCAGGAAACCCAGAGTGAAACGCTCTCGTTGGCCCAGATCCCGTCCGGTTTCCACCCGCTTAAGCCCTGCCTGGTTGAAGATCGCGCGAACCGCTTCGCCCTGGTCCCAGCCATGTTCCACCATCAACACACCACCCGGCTTCAGATGGGATTGTGCGGCAGAAGCCAGGTAGCGGATATCCGCCAGCCCCTGCTCCTCTGCAGTCAGGGCGGAGCGGGGCTCAAAGCGCACATCGCCCTGTTCCAGATGGGGATCATCCGGGTCGATGTAAGGGGGGTTTGAGATCACCAGGTCAAAGCGTTGACCGCTCAGAGGCTCGAACCAGCTGCCCTCATACACCCTGATGGGCAGATCGAGCGCCGCGCTGTTGGCCTGAGCCAGTGCAGCCGCATCGGCAATGCGATCCACTGCGGAGATCTGCCAGCTGGGCTGTTCACTTTTCAGTGCCAGCGCGATGGCACCGGTGCCGGTGCCCAGATCCACCACCTCTGCCTGTTCTGGCAGGCCCAATCCAAGGGCGGCTTCCACCAGGGCTTCGGTATCGGGGCGGGGGATCAGGGTGGTGGCGTTCACCTTCAGAGGCAGGGACCAGAACTCGCGCTGACCGGTCAGGTGGGCCACGGGTTCCCCCGCTTCACGACGGGCCAACAGCCCCTCGAGATTGGCCACCAGAGCTGGCGGCAGTTCATGCTCAGGCCAGGAAAAGAGGAAGCTGCGCGGTTTGCCCAGCCGGGACAGAAGCAGCAACTCCGCATCCAGCCGGGGGCTCTCACTCCGCCCCTCCAGCCGGGTGCTGGCCTGACTCAACCACGCATCCAGACGCACTTACGCCTCCTCCGCCAGAGCCGCCAGCTGGTCCGCCTGGTGTTCCTGCAGAATGGGGGTCATCAGGGCGCTCAATTCGCCCTCCATCACCTCGGTGAGGCGATACAGGGTCAGGTTGATGCGGTGATCGGACACCCGCCCCTGAGGGTAGTTGTAGGTGCGGATCCGCTCGGAGCGATCGCCTGAGGCCACCAGAGAGCGGCGGGTGTTGGTCTCCTCCGCCTTACGCTTCTCATCTTCGGCAGCCTGCAAGCGTGCGGACAGCACCGCCATCGCTTTGGCGCGGTTCTTGTGCTGGGAACGCTCATCCTGACACTCCACCACGGTGCCGGTGGGGATGTGGGTGATACGCACAGCGGAATCGGTTTTGTTGACGTGCTGGCCTCCGGCACCGGACGCCCGGAAGGTGTCCACCTTCAGATCAGCCGGGTTGATCTCAATCGCTTCCGCTTCCGGCACCTCCGGCATCACCACGACGGTGCAGGCCGAAGTATGGATACGCCCCTGGGACTCGGTGGCTGGCACACGCTGCACCCGGTGACCACCGGATTCAAACTTCATCTCGCCATAGACGCTGTCACCGCTGAACTTGGCGATCACCTCTTTGTAGCCGCCATGCTCACCTTCACTGGCCGACATCAGTTCGACGGACCAGCCCTTCTGTTCGGCGTAGCGGCTGTACATGCGCAGCAGGTCACCGGCAAAAATGGCGGCTTCGTCCCCGCCTGCGCCAGCGCGGATCTCCACAAAGGCACTGCGATCGTCATTGGGATCTTTCGGCAGCAGCAGGATCTGAAGCTCCTCCTCCAGCGCCTCGGTCTGGGCACGGGCTTCCGCCAGCTCCTCTTCAGCCATCTCCTTCATCTCGGGATCAGCCAGCATCTCAGTGGCTGTCTCGATGTCCTCCTGGTTCTGCTGAAACGCCAGGAAAGCCTTAGCGACGGCTTCAAGTTGAGCGTACTCCTTGGAAAGGGCACGAAAACGCTCCTGATCGGCGATCACATCGGGCTCGCCCAGCAGCGCCTGAACCTCTTCATAGCGCTCCAGCAGCCCTTCCAGTTTGGCGTAAACGGTCGGCTTCATCGGATACCTTAATTGCGGCCACCTAAACGTGGCGAAATAACAAAACGGAAGCCTAAGGCTTCCGTTTCGCATCCTAAATGGGGATGGAGAATGACTTAATTGTCGTCGATGCCAAGGGCACCGCGCAAGAGCTCCAGGCTATCCAGGTCACCGGAGCGGGCCGCCTTGGACAGCGCCTGCGTCGGGGAGTGGATCAGCTTGTTGGTCAGTTTGTTGGCCAACTCCAGCATCACCGCTTCAGGGTCAGCTCCCTGGGCCAGACGCTCCTGGGCCCTCAGCAACGCATCCTGCTTAAGCAGCTCGCTCTGGTTGCGGTAAGCCCGGATGGTCGCCACCGAGTCCAGACTGCGCAGCCAGCTCATAAACTCGCTGGATTGGTCGTGAGCAATCAGTTCAGCCTGCTCCGCCGCTTCCAGGCGGGAAGCCATGTTCTTTTCAACGATGCCCTGGAGATCGTCCACGGTATAGAGGTAGGCGCTTTCCAGATCCGCCACCTCAGACTCAATGTCCCGGGGTACCGCGATGTCCACCAGCAGCATCGGCTGGTGACGGCGTGCTTTCAGGGCGTTCTCCACCATCCCTTTACCCAGGATGGGCAGCGGCGATGCGGTGGAGGAGATCACGATGTCCGCGTCCGCCAGGTGCTCGGGGATCTGCGGAAGGGTGACGGCTTTGGCACCGAACTCCGCCGCCATGCCTTCGGCACGGGCCAGGGTACGGTTGGCCACTACCATGTTGGTCACCCCCTGCTCGCTCAAATGACGGGCCACCAGTTCAATGGTTTCACCGGCACCAACCAGCAGCACGCGTGAGCGGGACAGGTCATCAAAGATGTGACGGGCAAGGTTCACAGCAGCAAAAGCCACGGAGACCGCAGAGGAACCGATTTCGGTTTCGGTCCGGATCCGTTTGGCCACCTTAAAGGTGTGCTGGAACAGTCGATCAAGGGTATGGGCGATGGTGCCGACGCGCTTCGCGTCTGCAAAAGCCTGTTTGATCTGGCCGAGGATCTGGGGCTCTCCCAGCACCAGAGAATCCAGGCCGGCGGAAACCCGCAGCAGATGATGCACCGCCGACTGCCCGGTGTGCAGATAGATGCACTCGCGCAGCTCAGACTCATTGAGGTTGTGGAACTGACTCAACCACTGAATCAGTCGCTCACACTCAACCTGGTTGGTGTACAGCTCGGTGCGGTTGCAGGTGGAGAGGATCACCGCCTCTCCGGTTCGGGTCTGATCCGCAAGACTCTTTAGGGCATCGGTGAGGATGTCCGGGCCAAAGGCCACTTTTTCCCGCAACGACACGCTGGCGGTCTTGTGATTGATTCCAATAGCAACTAACGTCATGGCTTCGTAACTAACTCGCCCTTATCTTTCTGGCAATCCGTGGCGGCTCAACAATTTTATGCACAAAGCGGATTGCGATGGAAATAAAACCGGGACGTCTGACCGCTCGCAACCTCATCTCTGAGGCGTGGCGCACAAAGTTGGAAAGAAATGCTTAACCTACCGTTCAAATCGTTACCGCTTTTATTCTTCATTATTCTCATTTCCGGTTGTGCCACTCCAACACCCCCTGGGGAGGCGCCGGCAGCGGATGCCCCCAACTGGCACCTGAGGGGCAAACTCGCCGTGATTCAGCCTGATGAACGGCTCTCAGCCAATCTTAGCTGGCGCCATCGCACCAGCTCCGGACAGGATGATCTCCGCCTCTCTACGCCACTGGGCACTACGGTACTGGTACTGAACAGCCAGCCCGGTAAAGCCCAGGTTCGCTTCGACGGAGAAACTCATCAGGGCCATAGTGCTGATCAGCTTATCGAACGACTGACCGGCTGGCCCCTGCCTCTGTCACAGATCAGCCGATATCTTCTTGGCGATACCCGCGGGGCAGAATCCGTAAAGTACGACGATTTTGGTGATGTGTCTTCCCTGGCGCTGGTGCATCCGCAAACCGGAGAGCGCTGGCAGCTGCGCTACCTGGGCTGGCAGCAGCTATCTGGCTACAAGGTGCCGGTGCAGATCGAGTTGCGCCGGGGCGATCAACGCTTAAAATTGGCCCTTTCCCACTGGCAACCGGAACCCTGATGTCCACCAGCGCCTTCTGGCCCGCCCCGGCCAAGCTTAACCTCTGCCTGCATATCAATGGCCGTCGGCCCGATGGCTACCACGAACTGCAGACGCTGTTTCAGTTTCTCGACGTGGGCGATCGCCTCAGTTTTGAGATCACCGAGGACGGTGAGATCGCGCTCACTCCAGAGGTGGCGGGTGTCGCCCATGATGACAACCTGATTGTCCGTGCCGCTCGTCGTCTGCAGTCCCATACCGGAACCCATAAAGGCGCCCTTATCCATCTGGATAAGGGGTTACCTATGGGTGGCGGACTGGGCGGCGGCTCCTCCGATGCCGCCACCACTCTGGTGGCACTCAATCATCTGTGGGACACCAAGGTAGACGAAGACACACTGGCGGAGCTGGGCCTGGCTCTGGGCGCCGATGTACCGGTATTCGTCCGCGGTCGCGCCGCCATGGCGGACGGTGTTGGCGAGAAGTTACGCCCGGTCGAAGTGGATGAGCCCTGGTACCTGGTGGTCGTACCTGATGTGGAGGTCAGCACGGCTGCGGTGTTTGGCCATCCGCACCTGACCCGGAACACCCCCAAGATTGCCGCCCTGGAAACTCAGCCGGAACGCTGGCAGAACGACTGCCAAAGTGTGGTCTGCGACACCTACCCCCAAGTTGCAAAGGCGTTGAGCTGGTTGATAGAATACGCGCCGTCGAAAATGACCGGTACCGGCAGCTGTGTGTTTGGGCGTTTTTCCGACCAAACCCAGGCGCAGGCCGCCCTGGCTCAACTGCCCGCCCAATGGCGGGGATTTGTGGCTAAAGGCTGCAACCTGTCGCCGCTGCAGGCTAAACTGGGTCAGTAAAACAACAGTCCACTGGGCTATCGCCAAGCGGTAAGGCAGCGGGTTTTGATCCCGCCATTCCCAGGTTCGAATCCTGGTAGCCCAGCCATAATCCGGATTGCGTCCAATGCGTTTCAGTGTGTCCAGGCTGAGCGGTCGCATCCCACCTTCCGGCGGGACCGGAGGGTGCCCCAGAGGCATTTTTGACACTCGTATCGGAATCTTGCCGATCAGATGAAGTAGAAGTATACGGAGAATGACCAGCACGCCGCTGGGTCCTCAATCCCAGGCGCGCGGTCTTCCACCCAAGTCAATAAGCCTGAGGTTCTACCTGTGCCCGACATCAAGCTTTTTGCCGGCAACGCCACGCCGGAACTTGCCAGTCGCATTGCCCAACGCCTGTACTCCACCCTGGGTGAAGCCGAAGTGGGTCGTTTCTCCGATGGAGAGATCAGCGTCCAGATTAATGAAAACGTACGCGGCGCTGACGTATTCATTATCCAGTCCACTTGTGCCCCCACTAACGACAACCTGATGGAACTGGTGGTAATGGTCGACGCCCTGCGTCGCGCCTCTGCCGGCCGCATCACTGCCGTTATCCCCTACTTTGGTTACGCCCGTCAGGACCGTCGTGTACGCTCCGCCCGTGTGCCGATCACCGCCAAAGTGGTTGCCGACTTCCTGTCCAGCGTGGGTGTTGACCGCGTTCTGACCTGTGACCTGCACGCTGAGCAGATCCAGGGCTTCTTCGACGTACCGGTGGACAACGTGTTCGGTAGCCCGGTGCTGCTGGAAGACATGCGCGCCAAAGCCCTGGACAACCCGGTTGTGGTCTCTCCGGACATCGGTGGTGTTGTACGTGCCCGTGCCGTTGCCAAACTGCTGGACGACAGCGACCTGGCCATCATCGACAAGCGTCGTCCGCGTGCCAACGTGTCTCAGGTGATGCACATCATCGGTGACGTGAAGGACCGCGACTGCATCATCGTCGATGACATGATCGATACCGGTGGCACTCTGTGCAAAGCCGCTGAGGCCCTGAAAGAGCATGGCGCCCGCCGCGTGTTTGCCTACGCCACTCACCCGGTGTTCTCCGGCAATGCCGCCCAGAACATCCGCGAGTCTGTTATCGACGAAGTGATCGTGACCGACACCATCCCGCTGCAGGATGAGATGAAGGCCACTGGTAAAGTGTCTCAGCTGACCATGAGCCAGGTTCTGGCCGAAGCGATCCGCCGCGTCAGCAACGAAGAGTCCATCTCTGCGATGTTTGAGCACTAAGCCTCAAGCTTGCACCAAACGCCCCGCCTATGCGGGGCGTTTTTGTTTTCTCCGCCCCTTCCCTTTCCCACCCGCCGAAATAACTTCGTGATCCCGATCACGGCTCCGACTCCCTGTCACATCCGCATCTTTTTTGGGTGATACACATAGGCCGCCACGGAGTGGCGACCCAGTTTCACCATAATAAAGAGACCAGATTGATGAACCTACAACGCACCTGTGTTGCCGTTGCCCTGGCAGGCCTGATGGCCGGTTGTGGCAGCAGCTCCGACAACAACAACCCGGCGACTGCCTTCTCGCTCACCATCGCCCACATCAACGACACCCACTCCAACTTCGATCCCATCAACAGCAGCTTTGCCAATCCGTCACTGCGTGATGGCCAGGCGGTGTATAACCAGTTTGGTGGCCACCCGCGTCTGCTGAGCGCCGTTAATGACATCAAAGAGAGTGCTGAGCGTCAGGACCAGAGCCTGCTGTTCCTGCATGGTGGCGATGCCTGGCAAGGCACCGGCTACTTCAAGCTGAACAACGGTCGCATGAACGCCGACATTCTGAGCCGCATGGGTCTGGATGCGATGGCGGTGGGCAACCACGAATTTGACCTGGACAACGCCACCCTGGCGGAGTTCATCAACAACGTCACCTTCCCGGTACTGGGTGCCAACATGGACGTCAGCCAAGACGCCAACCTGGCCGAGGTCAGCAACCTGAAGCCTTACGCCATCTACGCGTTTGATGGCAACGAGAAGACCCGTCTGACCGACCTGACCAACCTGCCCAAAGACAAGCAGTTGGTCGCCGTTCTGGGCGTGGTGCTGCAGGACATGCCCACCATCTCCCCTAACGTCGGTGACGTCACCTTCCAGAACGAGATTGAGACCGCTCAGGCCGCCGTCAACGAATTGAAGGCACTGGGTGTCAACAAGATCGTCGCGCTGACCCACCTGGGGACCAGCCGCGACATCGCCCTGGCGGAAGGCGTTGATGGCATCGATGTGATCGTGGGTGGCCACTCCCACTCCTTGCTGGGTGATTTCAGCAACCTGGGCATGGCCGAAAGCGACGTGCAGTACGCGCAGCTGGTGCAGACGCCCAACGGTGGCATCACCTGTGTGGTCCAGGCGGGTCAATATGCCCAGGCGGTAGGCCAGGCCCAGGTGGAGTTTGATGCCCAGGGCGCCGTGAAACAGTGTGGCGGTGGCAACACCCTGCTCTCCTCCGAAACCTTCTACGCCGAAAGCCAGCGCGCAGAGAGTGACCGTCTGGTGGGCGCCGCCCACGCCGAGGTTGAGAACTTTATTGCCGCTCAGGACAACATCCGCATTCAGGCGGAAGACCCATCCCTGCGCACGCACATCGATACCTATTACAAGCCCGCTCTGGACGAAGCCTATGGTGAAGTGATTGCCCAGGTTCCCCAGACGCTGCTCCATGAGCGTCGCCCCGGCGATAACGGCATCGACGAGCATGGCTCCCGGGTGGCACCGATCGTGGCCGAAGGGCAGCTCTACTGGGCCAACCTGCCTGAAGTGGTCGCCCTGACCGGTATGGAGGTCGACCTCGCGCTGGTGGGCGCCGGTGGCGTTCGCACCAATATTGATGAAGGCGCCTACTACGAAGGTAACGTCGCGCTGGAGTTGCTGCCCTTCTCCAACTACCTGTCCGTGCTGGAGCTGACCGGAGCCGAAATCCGCCAACTGCTCAACGAGACCATCACCCTGGCTCTGCCGGACTCCGCTCATATGGGTAAGTTCCCCTACATCGGGGGAGCCCGCTACCTGTTCAAGGAGACTGACGCTCAGGTATCCGGTCACATCGACACGCTGGAACTGCGCACCGGCACCGAAGCGGATCCGCAATGGGCAGCCCTGGAAGACAGCCGCACCTACAACGTGGTGATGACCAACTACAACGCCAACGGTAATGACGACTGGACCGCTCTGTATGACGCCCAGGCGGAAAGCGCCAAGCGTTTTGACATCATCCTGGTGAACGGCGAACCCGCGGTTTACCCGGTTGAGAAGGTGGTGTTCGATGGCAGCGGCTACAGCGCGGTCTATGCTGATGGCGCACCGGATTGCGATCAGGCCGGTGCCGAGTGCAACACCGACGCTCTGTCGGTAATCGAGTACATCCGCGATGCCCGCACTGAGCTGGTAGAGATGGCCTACCCGCCGGTGACTCTGCAACGCGCACAATAAGGCACAGCCGGAACAAGCCCGCCGATATGGCGGGCTTTTTTTTAGCTTGGCGCCAACCCTGTAACGCCGCCCCTCCCCCCATTTTTCCTGCTGGTTTGAGCGATTCGCCATCAAAGTGGTAGACTACCGCGCCGGCATTTCCCTTGGTGATCTGCCGGGACTCGTCTAAAAGGATAAAACCCTGTCTTGGTCGCGAGGCGGGGTATGACACCCACACAAGGAGAACGGACCATGTCGCATTTTGAATTCGACGCTGAAGTCCGTACCGAGAAAGGCACCGGTGCGAGCCGCCGGTTGCGGCGGGCAGAACGATTGCCCGCAGTGTTGTACGGTGCAGACGAAGCTCCTGTGGCCATTACACTGGACCACAACAAAGTCAACCAAGCCCAGGAACAGGAGGCGTTTTACAGCCAAATCCTGACCCTGAAAATCGATGGCAAAAAGGTGGAAGCGATCGTGAAAGCGATGCAGCGCCACCCCTATAAGCCCAAACTGCTTCATGTGGATTTCCAACGCGTTAAGCGCGGCGAGGCGATGAGCGCCACCGTGCCACTGCGTTTTGCCAATGAAGAGGACTCGGCCGGCGTCCGCGCCGGAGGCACCGTCATGCACCTTGTCAACGAGGTGACGGTACGCTGCCTGCCCAAGGACCTGCCTGAATTTATCGAGGTGGACATCCTCAACCTGAACACCGGGGACACCCTGCACCTGTCGGACCTGAAACTGCCGAAGGGTGTTGAGATCCCCAACTTGGAAGCCGGATCCGACAATGACTTGTCGGTACTCAGCATCCAGCCGCCGAAAGGTGGCAGTGAAGAGGGTGAAGGTGACACCGAGGCTGACAGCGAAGAGACACAAGAGTAACGGTGAGCAACAACATCCGTTTGATCGTGGGCCTGGCGAACCCAGGCCCCGAATACGCCCATACCCGTCACAATGCCGGTGAATGGCTGGTCAATGAACTGGCCCGCGCCCATAACGTGACGCTGAAAAGCGAAAGCAAATTTTTCGGCCTGACCGGACGTATCCAATCCGGCAGCCAGGATCTGCGTCTGCTGATCCCCACCACCTTTATGAACCTCTCCGGCAAAGCCGTTGGGGCGATGGCCAATTTCTATGGCCTGGCGCCGGAAGAGATCCTGGTGGCCCACGATGAACTGGACCTGCCCCCGGGCGTGGCCCGCTTTAAGAAAGGCGGCGGTCACGGTGGGCACAACGGTCTGAAGGACATCATCCGGGCCCTGGGCAACAACAAAGAGTTTTATCGTCTGCGGATCGGCATCGGCCATCCGGGCGATCGTAACCGGGTATCCGGCTACGTCCTGGGCAAGGCCCCGGCGCAGGAGCAACGCGCCATTGAGGAGGCCATCGATGAAGCCAGCCGCAGTATCGACATTCTGCTGCGCGATGGCATCACCAAGGCTCAAAATCGACTTCATACCTTCACGGCCCAACCGGCCTAACTGACGTAAAGGTTAACAACACCATGGGTTTTAAATGCGGTATCGTGGGTCTGCCGAACGTGGGCAAATCCACTCTCTTTAACGCGCTGACCAAGGCCGGCATCGAAGCGGCCAACTTCCCCTTCTGTACCATTGAGCCGAACACCGGTGTGGTACCGGTGCCGGACCAGCGCCTGGATGCCCTGGCCAAAATCGTCAACCCCCAGCGAGTGCTGCCCACCACCATGGAGTTCGTGGACATTGCCGGCCTGGTAAAAGGCGCTTCCACCGGCGAAGGCCTGGGCAACAAATTCCTGGCCAACATTCGTGAAACCGATGCCATCGGTCACGTGGTTCGCTGCTTTGAAAACGACAACATCGTGCACGTTGCGGGTGGCGTGAACCCGGCTGAGGACATTGAGGTGATCAACACCGAACTGGCTCTGGCTGATATGGACGCCGTAGAGAAAGCGCTGCAGCGTCTGGCCAAGCGCGCCAAAGGCGGCGACAAAGACGCCAAAGCCGAGATGGTGGTACTGGAGAAGGTGCTGCCGGTGCTGGAGCAAGGCGGTATGGCCCGCTCCGTGGCTCTGGAGCCGGAAGAGAAAGCCCGCATCCAGTACATGGGTCTGCTGACCCTCAAGCCGACCATGTACATCGCCAACGTGAACGATGACGGCTTCGAGAACAACCCCTACCTGGACCAGGTGCGTGAAATCGCCGCCCAGGAGAATGCGGTTGTGGTTCCGGTGTGTGCCGAGATCGAATCCGAGATCGCCGAACTGGAAGATGAAGAGCGCGAAGAGTTTATGGCGGACCTGGGCATTGAAGAGCCGGGTCTGAATCGTGTGATCCGCTCCGGTTACGATCTGCTCAACCTGCAAACCTACTTCACCGCCGGTGTAAAAGAGGTGCGCGCCTGGACCATCCCTGTTGGCGCCACCGGTCCGCAGGCCGCCGGTAAGATCCACACCGATTTCGAGCGTGGCTACATCCGTGCTGAAGTGATCGCCTATGACGATTACATCGCCCTGGGGGGCGAGAACGCCGCCAAGGAAGCGGGTAAGAAGCGCTCTGAAGGTAAGGACTACATCGTAAAAGATGGCGATGTGATCCACTTCCTGTTCAACGTCTGAGCAGTTCGCCTTTTTACTGTGAAAAAGCCCGGCTATGCCGGGCTTTTTTTTGTGTCGTTCAGCCTTCCCTGCCAGCCACTTTCTGGCAAAATCGGACGCCGGGGCCGATCGCTTTTTCATCACCCGTGAGGGCGAATTGCTGCATCTTTACCTAGTCTGACTATTTTCCACGCGAACGGTCCCGTTTGGAAAGATTTCGCCGCAAAAGCAGTTGACGCTGTGGGGGGGACTAAGCATAATACGCCCCGCTCCCAGCGATGGGAGGCAAGAAACGATGGCTACGTAGCTCAGCTGGTTAGAGCACGGCACTCATAATGCCGGGGTCGCAGGTTCAAGTCCCGCCGTAGCCACCATTTTTGCGATGCGGAAGTGGCGGAATTGGTAGACGCACCAGATTTAGGTTCTGGCGCCGCGAGGCGTGAGAGTTCAAGTCTCTCCTTCCGCACCATCTGTTGGGCTATCGCCAAGCGGTAAGGCAGCGGGTTTTGATCCCGCCATTCCCAGGTTCGAATCCTGGTAGCCCAGCCATCTTTTAGATGTGCGACATTGTCGGGCATCGATTGGGTACCACCCAATCAACACGGTTTCCGTGGCTATGTAGCTCAGCTGGTTAGAGCACAGCACTCATAATGCTGGGGTCGCAGGTTCAAGTCCCGCCATAGCCACCATTTTTCGATTGCATCAGCAATCACCCCAGTTGGGCTATCGCCAAGCGGTAAGGCAGCGGGTTTTGATCCCGCCATTCCCAGGTTCGAATCCTGGTAGCCCAGCCATCTTTTGAACGACTTCGGTTGTTCCCCCCAGTTGGGCTATCGCCAAGCGGTAAGGCAGCGGGTTTTGATCCCGCCATTCCCAGGTTCGAATCCTGGTAGCCCAGCCATCTTTCGAACGACTCCGGTTGTTCACCCTAGTTGGGCTATCGCCAAGCGGTAAGGCAGCGGGTTTTGATCCCGCCATTCCCAGGTTCGAATCCTGGTAGCCCAGCCATCTTCCAAAAGCTCGCCTTGTGCGGGCTTTTGTCGTTTTTGCCCAACCAACTGACTCCTCTCGCCTTTACTTCACAACGTCACAATCAAGCCACCCACACTGCAATGACCGCCTTGGACAACAAGGGGCAAAAAAAAGCGACCCCTTTCGGAGCCGCTTTACTTGACGAGGTTGATGAATTCTCAGAACTGGTAGTCCAGCCTCACCCAGGCATTGCGTCCCGGTTCATTGACCCGGATGGTGCGCTCCTCGGGCGGCAGCATGTCATTGCCGGAGCCCGCCTTGCTGACGTGCTCGGCGTACGCTTTGTCAAAGACGTTATCGATGCCAAAGCTCAGGCGGATAGACTCACCGTGCTTCCAGGCACCATTCAGGGAGAGCACACCGAAGCCTGCGGTTTCCCCCAGGTCCTGCCCCACGATGTTGCCCTGCCCCACGGCCACGCGATCCTGGTTGTCCACCAGACGCCACAGCGCCCCGAACACCCAGTTGTCGTTCTCATAATCCAGAGCGATACGCCCCTCCAGCGGAGAGATCTGACCCAGTGCGACCTTGTCGGTGTCATTGTCACCATGGGTATAGGCCACGGTGGTAGTCAGCTTGAAGTACTGGGCAAAACGGTAGTTCATCCCCAGTTCACCGCCCCATAGAGTGGCGTCAACATTGCGCGCTGAGGGCATGTTGTTGTCGATCAGGATGTAGTCCTGGATGTCGGCATAGAACAGTGAGGCAGACAGCTCCACCGGCCCTTGGTAGATCCAGCCCACATCCAACTGAGTGGTCTGCTCCGGATCCAGAATCAGGTTTTGACCGGACTTCATGATCTCCCAGTAGTCGGCGACGCGTTGGGCATAACCCACACCGGCGTACAGCTGGTGCTGCTCCAACAGCCACTCGTAGCGGCCAAAACCGCTGACCAGGTTTTCAGTACGCTCATTGACTTTGTTGGCGCCGGACCAACTGCCCAGCAAAGTCTGCTCGTAGCGGTCATATCGGGCACCGGCCACCATCTTACCCGGGCCCACCTGCCAGTCAGACTCCAACAACAGGCCCAGGTTCTCTTTGCTGTAGACGTCCTCAAACGCATTGCCCAGCAGTTCGTCCAGGCTTAGGCCGTTGCGCATATCCTGGGTGCTGTCCAGGTAGTCGATGCCCAGAAGCAGTTCCCAATTGTCACTCGGCGTCAGTTCGAACCAGAGGTGGCCACCGATATTGGTGCGCCGAGGGTTGGCACCGGGAGCGGTATTATCCGGCTTATCGAACTGATCCATGATGTGGTCGTTCTGGTTGTAGTAACCCTGGAACTCCACCAGCTTGAGCCAATCCAGATCAGACCCTGTGCGCATCAGCAGAGTGGCGTTCTCATTGTCGATCTGTCGCGCCTTGTTGGCGCGGTCCGCGTACTCCGCCGAACCGGAGGAGAAGCCGTAGCTCAACTCCACCACCGACTCCGCATCCGGCGTCCAGCCGATGGCAGTGTGGAAGTTGTCACGGTCGTAGCTCGACTGCATGGTGTCGCCATTACCATCCTTGAAGTCATCGCTCTCGGAGTGGTTGGCATCGATGCGCCAGTAGTGGTCGGCAGTGCCGGTGACCAGCTCCATCGCGTAATCCTTACGCTCGAAGCTGCCAAAGGTCATGCTGGCGCGCCCTTCGGTGCCCGGTTCCAGCAAGCCGAAATGGTCGCGCTCAAACAGCACGGTCCCGGCAGAGCCCACCGGACCGTATTTCACGGTTTGCGGGCCCTTAATCACCTCGACCCGCTCGTAGGTATCGGGAGAGATGTAGTTGGTGGGCGGATCCATACGGCCACCGCAAGTGCCGCCCACCTGCTGGCCGTCGTTGACGATATTCACCCGGGAGCCAGCCATGCCACGCAGGGTGATGTCGCCGCCAGCGCCCCCCTTGCGGATCACATTGAAGCCGGGAATGGTGCGCAGGAAACCGGAGCCATCAAAGGCTGGCAGCGGTTGTCGCGGCAGTTTGGGATCGGTCACTACGGTCAGAGGAGATTGCATCACCTCGGCGGTGATGACCTGGTATTCGTCGCAACGGCCCTCCTCGGTACAGTCACTGTTCTTATCGGCGAAAGCCGGCATGGCCAACGCCAGGTTTACGGCCGCGGCAACGGCCAAATACTTGCTAACAGGCATGAAAACTCAATCCTTTTGATTGCTCAGCGCGGGGCAAGTGCCATGGGATAACGCCGTTTTACTCCCTTTGGGGAAAAGGCCAAGGATGGTGCGACAGGGTGCGACAATATGCCGCAGCAGCCGGTGCCTGAAGAGGCACCGGGGATCAGGATGGGAAAATGTCAGTGAGGGGAGAGACTCAGGGGCTGGACTTAGACGCCGGGGCAAAGACCCAGATCTGACTGGCAAAGTAGTTCACGCCCATACCCGCAAGCACCCCACCGACCATCGCGATATAGGGCGCCCACCCCTGGTGGCCCAGCAACATCAACAGCAGTTGAAACACCCCAAGATTGGGCAGTGCCGCCAACAGCGCACTGGTCAATGCCCGTCGCCACTGTGTCAGGCAGGGTTGCGCCGGTCGGTCGGCGAAGGTCAGGCGCCGATTGCAGTACCAGGTGGTCGTGGCGGCCACGACAAAGGCCACCACCCGAGCCAGTTGCACCGAGCTTCCCGCCACTTGCCACAACAGGATGAATACCAGGCTGTCGACACCAAACCCCACCGCGCCAACCAGAGCAAACTGCAGGAACCGGCGGCTCACTGAGTCGCCTCACAGCGGTAGAGCACCCGTTTGCCGCTCTGGCGCTGCGGCTGACACTGGTAGCTAGCGCTCTCCAGAGGCTGAGCCAGCGAGCCCGGACGGCCTGCCAGGTAGAAGGTCCCCTGCGTTGGCAGTTCAGAGAGGGAACGGGCCAGTCTGGCCTGTCCTCCGGAGTAGAACTGACCGGAGAAGGGGCGTTTCTGCCAGTAGTACAACGGCGCTTCCGGCAGCTCCGTCAGCAGCGCTTTGTCGCTCTTCTTCTCACTCAATCCGAAACCGGTCAGAGCCACCATCGCCACCACCAGCAACAGGGGCGTCACCAGACTGGCACCCGCCACGACCGGGACCTCCCGCTCACGGACCAGTGTGGCAATCAACAGTGCCATCGCCGGAATGCCCGGCAGCACATAGGCGGGCAGAATGTTGCCGGCCAGGGTAAAGAGCACCATGGGGGCAACCATCCACAACAGCAGGAAACTGACCCAGGGACGATCGATCGGCCCCAACTGACCGCGTCGACGCCATACCACCCAGGGCAGCAGCAGCGACCAGGGCAAAGCGCTGTAGAGCCAGAACAGCCAGATGGTGCCCCTGGGCTCATCGTGAGCAGAACCGTACAGGTCTCCCTGCCAGCCACTCTCCACAAAGCGAGAGAAGTGCTCTCCCACCAGGAAGTAGTTCAGGAAGCCCGGCGTGGCCTGCTCCGCCAGCCCATACCAGGGGGCGGCAACTGCCAGCATCAGCAGAGTGCCGGACAACAGCGGAAAGCGTTGCCACAGCGCCACAAACGCGCCCTTGAATCCATGCTGCATCATCAGCCAGGGCCCAACCGCCAGCGCCATCAGGACAATCACCACTGGCCCCTTGGCCAGCAGACCGATAGCCAACCCTACAAACGCCACGTACCCCCAACGGTAGTGCCCCAGCCAACCCAGAAAGAACCCCATCATCGCCAGAGTCAGCCCCAGGGTCAGCGCCATATCGGTCATCACAGCGCCAGCCGCGACGGCGAAGATGGCACAACTGGCCAGTACCAGCGCTGTCAGAGCCGGATTGATGCGTTGGCGTCGTGCAAGAGAAACCACCAGGCCCAGGGTCAGCAGTCCAGCGATCCAGTGCGGTACCCGGGCGGCAAACTCGTTGTCTCCCAGCACAGCCATGGTTCCGGCACTCATCCAGGTGTGCAGCGGCGGCTTACCCCAAAACGGCACGCCGTAATCAAACTGAGGCGTCAGCCAGTTACCGGTTTCCACCATGATGCGGGCCATCTCACCGTAGCGCGCCTCCGTGGTGTCCATCAGTGGGTAGGCCCCCAATGTCGCCAGGCGGAGCAACAGGGCAAAAGCGGCCAGGAACCAGAGGGTACGGGTGCGGATCATTGCTGCACCTCCTTGGCACGATGCAGCACGCTACGGGGCAGCTCTACCACTTCCTCCACCAGATAGTTGGGCCGCCCTTTGGTTTCGATATAGACCCGCCCGAGGTATTCACCCAGCAGCCCCATAGCAAGCAACTGGACGCCCCCGAGAGCCAGAACCGCCACCATCAGAGAGGGATAGCCTGCCACCGGCTCACCCCATATCAGGGTTTTGGCCACCACCCAGGCACCATAGAGAAAGGCGCTGATGGCGATGGTCAGTCCGGTCCAGGTGGCCAGCCGCAACGGCTTGATGCTGAAGGCGGTGATGCCATCCATCGCCAGCCCCACCAGCTTGGGGTAGTTCCACTTGGTTTGGCCCGCTTCGCGGGGGTCGCGGTCAAACTGGAGTGTCACCTGACGAAAACCCGGCCAGGCAAACAGTCCCTTCATGTAACGACTGCGCTCTGGCAGCGCGTTAAGTTGGTCCACGACCTGACGGCTCAGCAGGCGAAAGTCGCCGACATTCTCCGGAATGGGCATATCGGACAACCAGTTGAGAATGCGGTAGTAGGCCGCCGCCGAGGTGCGCTTAAACCAGCTTTCCCCCAATCGACGACGCCGCTGCATATTGACCACGTCATACCCTGCCCGCCATTTGGCCAGCATCTCAGGGATCAATTCCGGTGGGTCCTGAAGGTCGGCATCCAGCAGGATCACCGCCTGCCCCCGGGCGTAAGCCAGGCCAGCACTCATGGCGGCCTCTTTGCCAAAATTGCGACTCAGTGAGAGACACAGGTGGTCACTGCTGCTTCTGGGCAGGCGCTGGGCCAGTTGATGACTGTCATCGGCGCTGCCATCGTCCACATAGACGATCTCACAACGGTCAGGCAGCGCATCCAGCACTGCGGTCAAACGTCGGTGCAGCACTGGCAGCACTTCGGTTTCGTTATAGAGGGGAACTATCACACTCAGGGTGATGGGGGCGATTTCATCCGCAGGTAGCGCTTTCAGTTTCAGCATCGCTCTCTCACAATGTTGGCAAGCTGGCCGAGTGGCCGGTGGCGCCCATTCTCCAAACCCATCGTGAAAAAAACGTCGTCGACATTTTTTTCACGATGGCGGCGGCACCTTAACGACAGTGAACAGCGCGGTATGAAAGAACAGGTGTTAAAACGACTTCTACTGGTGGAAGACAACCGGGACGTGGCGGGAATCATCTTTGATTTCTTTGAGGCACAGGGGGTGGTGCTGGATTACGCCGACAATGGTGAGTTGGGCCTGAAACTGGCCCGGGAGCAGGATTTTGATGCCATCATCCTGGACCTGATGCTGCCCAGAATGGATGGCCGAACCCTGTGCAAGGCGTTGCGTCAGGAGGGCAAGCGTACCCCCATTCTGATGCTGACCGCTCTGGGCAGCCGGGAGGACACCCTTATCGGCTTCGACTGTGGCGCAGATGACTACCTGGCAAAACCCTTTGATCTGGACATTCTGCAGGCCCGTCTCTGTGCACTGGTACGACGCTACCGGGGTCAGGTGACGCCGCTGGAGCGCCAGTTTGGGGAGCTGGTGCTGAACCCGCGAACCCGGACCGCGACTCGACAGGGGCGCCCTCTGGCCCTGAATCCCACCACCTACACGATCCTGGACCTGCTCTGCCGCTCAGCGCCAGAGATCGTCACCCGGGAAACCCTGTGTGACACGCTCTGGCCGGATGGTGAACCCAATAACGAGGTGCTGCGCAGCCACATCTACCAGCTGCGTAATCAGCTTGATCGTCCCTTTGCCATACCGATGCTGGTGACCGTACCCAAGATCGGCTTTCGCCTGGAGATCCCGGAATCATGAAGCGCAGTTCCACCTCAACCATGACACGAAAGCTGGCGTTGGTCTTTGCCGGACTGGCGGTTCTGGTCGGCCTGGTGCTCTACCTGCTGATCCGTGAAGCGATCATGCTGGCAGAGGATAACGTCAGCCTGCGCCATCTGGAGGCCAATCGCGGGTTCGCCGAGGCACTGTACCTGACTGGCGCAACCGGCCCTCAGCAGTTGGATGAAGTGACCTTTGCCTACAACGACCCAGCTGCGCTGCCAGCGTTTATTCCGGATCAGTATCGTTATGCGGTCCGCGAGCAGGCAGAGATTCAGACCGACTATGGCGAGTTTTTCATTCTGGTTGACCGGTACTACCAGGGCGATGAGCAAAAGCCCATCTATCTTCTTGCACACGCCGAACCCCTGGAGTTAACCGAACATGAAGGGGGGTTGATTAGCCTGGTGATCATCGCGATCACAGCGATACTGCTCTCCAGCCTGGGCGCGGTGTTGATCCGACTGTCGGCGAGGCTGATCAAACCGGTCAACGACCTGAGTCATCAATTGGTGGCGCACCAGGGCGATCCAGAGCGCCCCTTTACCATTACGCCCGGAGCAGCCCGGGAGTTCCAGATCCTCACGGATGAGTTGAACCATTATCGCCGTGAGGTTAATCGCCTGCTGAAGCGAGAGCAGGCATTTGCCCGCTACACCAGCCATGAGTTGCGTACCCCGCTGACCATCATCCGTGGTGCCGCCCGTTTGTTGGACAGCGGTGGAGAGCCCGCCTTCAGGCAACGTCAGCAGCAGCGCATCGTCAGTGCCGCAACCCGAATGGAGGAAACCGTGGAGGCGCTGCTCAGCTTGGTGCGTTACGAGCGCCATGAGGAGCGTCTTAGCCGGTTACTGAGCCAGGCGGAACTGGAGGCGATTCTGGAACAGAACCGGCCCGCCGCTCAGGGTAAGCCAATCGAGTTTGCCCTGACGGTAACCGGCGAACCCACCATTGAGGCGAGTGAAGCGGTGGTGGCCATGGTGGTAGGTAACTTGGTGCGAAACGCCATCGGCGCCACACCGGAGGGGACCATTCAGATCCATCAGGATTGGGAGAGCCTGACCATCAGCGATCCCGGTCTGGGACTGGACGAGTCACAAGGTTCCGATGAGGGGCATGGGCTGGGGCTGCTTATCGTCACGGATCTCTGCCACCGCTACGGCTGGCAATTTAGCCTGGAGAACCGTCCTGAAGGGGGGTGTCAGGCACAGATCCGGTTTGGGCCGCCAGCAAGCCGCTGAGGCGCTGGTAACGCTCCAGCAGCAGCGCCATCTGGTACAGCACAAAGCCCGCCCGGTTGGGCTGTTGCTGCATCAACTGCTCCGACAGCCAGCTTGACGCTTCATCCAGCTGCGGTGGCCACTTGTGGGGCTGCCCCTCCAGGGTCGCCGCCCAGACCTTATAGGCCTCATCGAAGCTCTGTCGCAGGCGCTCAGCCACTTCCGGCTCCAGCACCACACCACGACGGGCAAAGGGCACCACGGCGTTAATCTGGCTCATGGCCCCCTTGTACTGAGCCAGCAACGCCAGGCTGGTGGCCTCATCACGGTAACCCGGTTCCTGTTTCATCTGCTGGAAACTGGCGGTCAGGCTGATGCCCTGTTCGTAAGCCAGGCGACGGCTTCTGGCCAGTTGCACCGGTTCAACCTCTTTTCCCTCAAGCGCCATCAGCACCCGTTGCAGGTAGCGATGGAGATGGGCCAGCGCCTGCTTGCGCAAGACATTCTGGCGGCCCCCCTGCCACTGTGGCCAAAGCCAGCGGAATGCCACAAACACCAACACGCAGCCAATCAGAGTATCCAGCATTCGCGGCAGCAGGATGGCATCGCCCCCCACCCCAAAGTATTCGAACATCAACACCAACATGGTGGTGGCGCTGGTGATGGTTAATCCGTGGTGGATCGGCCTCAGCGCCAACGTCACCGGCACCAGCAGCAGGGCCAGAACCAGCGCCGCTTCGGCGTGGAAACCCAACCACACCAGCAGGGCGCCGATGGCCAGCCCGGCAAAGGTGCCCGCGGCCCGTTGCCCCACCCGATTGCGGGTAGCCACATAGCTGCTTTGGGTCACCATCACGATGGTGGTCAGAATCCAGTAACTGTTGTCGAGCCCGATAGCGCGGCTGATCGCTGAGCCGGCAGCCAGCAACACCGCCAGCCGCACCGCTCCACGGGCCACTGGAGAGGACCAGCGGCAGACGCTGCGCAGGCGGGTTCGCCAATCTGGCTCCGTGACGGGCAAAAGGTCTCGCTGATACAGGGGCGCGACCCGCTCCGCCAGGCGGGAGATACGACGAACATTGCCAATCATGTAGTAGGCCACCATGCCTCGGGGGCCACCCGCTTCCGCCAGGGGCTGCAAAGCGGCAATCAAGGGTTCGGCAAACGCCTGGTGGCGATCATCGCTGGTCAATGGCCGCTGTTGAGACAGGTCCCGCGCTAACCGCCGCAACTGCACCGCCACTGCACGGGTCCAATCACGGTAGAGCGGGTAGATGTCCGGTCGGGTAAACAGCGCCTTGGCCTGCTCCGGATGGGGGGTGGCCTGAAGCCGCTCCTGCAGATCCACCGCCGCGACAAAGGCGTTACGCAGTGGCGCAATGTCCCCCTGGCGACCAAACGCCTGCAGTTGCTGGCGACACAGCGCAATCTGCTCCCCCAGGGCGGAATCAAACTCCACCGGCAACCCCTTTGCCCTCAATTGGCCGGGCCGGTCGAGCAGGATCTTCGCCAGGCTCCGATAGGTGTCGGCCAGGCTTTGCCGCAGCGGATAGTGGCGCCAAAGCCGATACCAAAGCGCACTGAAGACCATCAACCACAATACACAGGCGCCAAAGTTCAATGCCAACAGCCAGGGCGGCCCCTGAGGTGCGGTCGCAAGGCCAGCCACCGCCATCACCAGCATTCCTATCCCCAGCCGTCCGGCCAACTCACCCCAGGCCGCCAGACCGCCCAGAACCAGCCCGAGCAGGGCAAACCAGGCGGGCAACAAGGCGGGCGTATGGTGAGTCAGGGTAGCGGTCAGGCCACTGGCCAGAACAAAGCCGCCAATGCCAAAGGCGATGCGTCGCCACCAGTGGGGAGAGGGTTGGTCAAGTGCGGACACCAGCACCGCAGGCAGTGCCAGCATCGACAGTGCGGTGGGGCCAACCAGCCCCAGGGGATAGGCCATCCCCAGGGCCAGAATCAACGCCAGCGTCAGCCGGAGTGACTGATTAAAAGCGGGATTGAACCAGAGCTTCCGCACTGGCCCTTATAGCCCCATGGCGTAACGCATCACCTGGGTTTTGACCGGTCCGGCGTTCTGCGCCGCCATCAACCCCAGGTTACGCACCAGTTTCAGTGGCAAGCGGTCATTGGAGAACAGGGTGTAGAACAGGTCCATGGTGGATTGCATCAACAGATTGTCCCGACGACGGGGACGCTCGTAACGGGCGAGCACCTCAAGGCTGTCCCAGGCTTCGCCACAGTCCAGAGCGTGGCCCAGCACTGTGGCCAGCTCCATCACATCCTTAAAGCCCAGGTTCACCCCCTGCCCCGCCAACGGATTGATGGTGTGAGCGGCGTCGCCCAACAGCACCAGACGGTCACGGAAATAGTGCTGGGCGTGCTGACGGGTCAGCGGGAAGCTGCCCCGCCCCTCAATGGTGAACTCACCCAGGCGCTCGGGGAAGGCCTGAACAATGGCCGCCTTCAGGGCGGTGTCATCGAGCCGCATCAGCTGCGCCACTTTTTCGGGGCTGTCGTACCAGACCAGAGAGCCGTGCGGACCGGCCAGGGGCAGAAAGGCGCGCGGGCCGGACGGGGTAAACTCCTGCCAGGTGATCGCCTGCTGAGGGGAGGCCGTCTTGATGTTAACCGCCAGACAATGGTGCCGGTATTGCCAGCCGGTCAGGCCGATTTGAGCGGCATCGCGTACCCGGGAACGGGCACCGTCACACCCCAGAATCAAACGCCCCTTCAGGGTTTGGTCGCCCACCGTCAGGTAGGCGCCATCGGCTTCCTGCCACACCTTTGAGGGAGCCGTTCCGGTTAACAGCCTGATGTTGCTGTGCTGGCTCATCGCCTGCCACAAGCCAAGCTGCACCACCCGGTTCTCGATGATATGCCCAAGGTGGCTGCGCCCCGTTTCGCTGGCATCGAATCGCACTTCACTACGCTGCCACTCCCAGGTCGCCAACACCTGATAAGGCGCCATCCGCATGGCAGCGATCGCCTGCCAGGCGCCAAGGTCATCAAGCAGACGCTCTGAAGCGGCGCTAATGGCGCTGACCCGCAGATCCAGCGGCTGCTCAGGCGAGAAGGGCTGGGGCTCAAAAGCCTCCACAATGGCCACCGAGAAACCTCGCTTGGCCAGGGCACAAGCGCTGGCGGCCCCGACCATGCCGGCGCCCACAATCAGGATGTCGTACTGCTCCATATCGATGCGATTTCAGAACGGTAAAAAGATGGCCCCATTCTATGTCAAAAGCCGGGGTTAAGTAATAAAAGGTCAATGACAGCGATTCTACTCACATCCGCTTACATCTGACCCGGAGCAAGACGCAACCGACCTCTATGCTCAACCTGTCTGAGTAAGGGAAGAGACCAAGGAGACACTGTTATGAAACCGCTCCCGCTGATTCTGAGTTTGACGTTGATGGCCCCGATCGCCCAAGCGGTTGACGCCCAATACACCGTTTACGGCCAACGCGAAAGCAATTCCATCGTGGATGAGATCAACCTCGCACGCGCCACCATCCGTTATGAGCTGGTACTGGACATCCAGCGCCAGGTTCATGACACCCTGTCGCAATGGGGCGAGCATTATCAGGTGGCCCAAGAGTCTGAAGAGGAAGAGATTCACGCCAACGGCACTGCCGACATGGCTTTCAACCCCCGTCACTGCCAACCCTGAGGCCGCGCAACAACTGGCCAGCGTCGACATTCGGGTATAAAATACTTCGCTATTTTTTCCGGAGCGACGCTGATTGATGAGCAAAAAACTGCACATTAAGACCTGGGGCTGCCAGATGAACGAGTACGATTCAGCCAAAATGGCGGATCTGCTTGATGCTTTTGGCGGTTACACCCTCACCGAAGAAGCCGAAGAGGCGGATGTTCTGCTGCTGAACACCTGTTCCATTCGCGAAAAAGCGCAGGAAAAGGTGTTTCACCAGTTGGGCCGCTGGCGCCCGCTGAAGGACATCAATCCGGGCCTGGTGATCGGTGTTGGCGGCTGTGTGGCCTCCCAGGAAGGCGATGCCATCCGTGAGCGCGCTCCCTACGTTGATATCGTATTCGGTCCGCAAACCCTGCACCGTCTGCCTGAGATGATCGCTAAGATCCAGGCTGGTGAGAAAGGCGTCGTGGATGTCTCCTTCCCCGAGATCGAGAAGTTTGACCGTCTGCCGGAGCCCCGCGCAGAAGGCGCCACCGCGTTTGTTTCCATCATGGAAGGCTGTAACAAGTACTGCACCTTCTGTGTGGTGCCCTACACCCGTGGTGAAGAGGTCAGCCGTCCGCTGGACGACGTTCTGTATGAGATTGCCCAACTGGCGGAACAGGGTGTCCGTGAGATCAATCTGCTGGGTCAGAACGTGAACGCCTACCGTGGCGAAACCCACGACGGTGAGATCTGCCGCTTCTCCGATCTGCTGCGCTACGTCGCCGCCATCGACGGCATCGACCGCCTGCGTTACACCACCAGCCACCCGGTTGAATTCACCCAGGACATCATCGACGCCTACGCCGATGTGCCAGAACTGGTGGACTTCCTGCACCTGCCGGTTCAGAGCGGTTCCGATCGCATCCTGACCATGATGAAGCGCAACCACACCGCGCTGGAGTTCAAGTCGATCATCCGTCGTCTGCGTAAAGTGCGTCCGGATATCCATATCAGCTCCGACTTTATCGTGGGTTTCCCCAACGAAACCGACCAGGATTTCGAAGACACCATGAAGCTGATCGCTGACATTGAGTTCGATCAGAGCTTCTCCTTCATCTACAGCCCCCGCCCGGGCACCCCGGCGGCCGATATGGTGGATGACGTGTCTGAAGAGACCAAGAAGCAGCGCCTCTACATCCTGCAGGAGCGCATCAACCAGCAGGCGATGCAGTTCAGCCGCCGCATGCTGGGCAGCGTGCAGCGCATTCTGGTTGAGGGCGTCTCCAAAAAGAACGCCATGGAGCTTCGGGGTCGCACAGAGAACAACCGTGTGGTTAACTTTGAGGGTGACGTCGAACTGATCGGGACCTTTGTGGATGTGGAGATCACCGAGGTGTTGCCCCACTCTCTGCGTGGTAACCTGATCCGTACCGAACAGGAGATGGACCTGCGCCGCGAGCTTCGCCCCGCAGAGATCCTGAAGAATCGCCCCAACGGTCAGCCGGACGAGTTGGGCGTGGCGACTTACCAGCCCTAAAGGGACACTGTGAGCAATAAACTGCTGACCTTAGAGGTCTTTCTAGAGCCTGCACATAACCAGCGACTGGCTGCGCTGTGCGGGCCGTTTGACGATAACCTGAAGCAGATTGAGCGCCGCCTCGGCGTCGAGATCAGCTACCGTGGCAACCACTTTGTCGTCGTCGGCCAACCCCATCGTGCCCAGGGCACCATTGAGCTGCTGAAGACGCTGTACGTGGATACCGCCCCAGTGAAAAACCAGCTTCCGGACCTGGATCCGGAGCGGGTGCACCTGGCGATTCAGGAACTGGTGGCGCTGGAAGCGGAGGACGACAGCGCCATGGGCAAGGAGGTCTTCTTCAAGACCAAGCGTGGCGTGCTGAAGCCCCGCAACCCCAACCAGGCTCAGTATGTCCGCAACATCATTACCCACGATATCTGCTTCGGCATCGGCCCGGCCGGTACCGGTAAAACCTACCTGGCGGTAGCAGCAGCGGTAGACGCGCTGGAACGTCAGGAGGTGCGCCGCATCCTGCTGACCCGTCCTGCGGTGGAAGCGGGCGAAAAACTGGGCTTCCTGCCCGGTGACCTGTCTCAGAAGGTTGACCCCTATCTGCGCCCCCTTTACGACGCCCTGTTCGAGATGCTGGGCTTTGAGCGGGTGGAGCGACTGATTGAGCGCAATGTCATTGAAGTGGCCCCGCTGGCCTACATGCGTGGTCGTACCCTCAATGACGCCTTTATCATTCTGGATGAGAGTCAGAACACCACCGTTGAGCAGATGAAGATGTTCCTGACCCGTATCGGCTTTAACAGCCGTGCGGTGATCACCGGTGACATCACTCAGGTGGACCTGCCCCGGGGCGCCCGCTCCGGTCTGCGTCATGCCATTGAGGTACTGCGCGACGTCGACACCATCAGCTTTAACTTCTTCCAGAGTGGCGACGTGGTACGTCACCCGGTGGTGGCTCAGGTGGTGGAAGCCTACGAGGCTTACGAGGAAGCTGAGCGCAGCAAGAAAGCGGAGCAGGAGCGTCAGCGCCGGACCGAGCAACTGGCAGCGCAAAATCCGGATGAGGCCCAATAATGGATCTGGATCTGCAACTGGCCATTGAGGCCGACAACCTGCCCTCCCAGGCCCAGCTGGAAGGCTGGGCCGCTCTGGCTCTGGCCGACCGTCCCGATGCCGAGCTGACCATCCGCATCACCGACGAAGCGGAAAGCCAGCAGCTGAACCGGGACTACCGTGGTAAAGATAAGCCTACCAATGTCCTCTCTTTCCCCTTCGAAGCCCCGCCGGGCATCGACCTGCCGCTGCTGGGCGATCTGGTGATCTGCGCAGCTGTTGTGGCTCGGGAAGCGGAGGAGCAGCACAAGGCACCGATGGACCATTGGGCCCATATGGTGATCCATGGTTGTCTGCATCTGATCGGCTACGATCACATCGAGGATGACGAGGCGGAAGAGATGGAATCGCTTGAGCGTCAACTGCTGGCGCAGATCGGCATTGCCGATCCCTATCAAGAGCGGTAATCTCTCTGTCAGATCCAAAACCCACAGGACAATATGAACGAAGACCAACCCCCGTCGAGCCAGACCCACGCCAAAAAGGGCTGGCTGGACCGTCTCAGCCATTTCTTTGGTGGCGAGCCGCAGAACCGACAAGAGCTTGTTGATGTGATTCAGGACGCGGAAGAGCGTGCGCTGATCGATCAAGACACCAAAGAGATGATCAAAGGGGTACTGCAGGTCTCTGACCTTAAGGTTCGCGACCTGATGATCCCCCGCTCCCAGATGATCACCATCGAAAAGAATCAGTCTGTTGAGGCGTTTCTGCCCATCGTGATTGACTCTGCCCACAGCCGCTTCCCGGTCATCGATCGGGACAAGGATCATATCGAAGGGATCCTGCTGGCTAAGGACCTTCTCGCCTTTGGCTTCGGCAATGACGCCGACTTCAAACTGGAGCAGATCCTGCGCCCTGCGGTGGTGGTACCGGAAAGCAAGCGCGTTGACGTGCTGCTGAAGGAGTTCCGCTCCGACCGTTACCACATGGCCATCGTGGTGGACGAATATGGTGGCGTTTCCGGCCTCATCACCATTGAGGACGTACTGGAAGCCATCGTCGGTGACATCGAGGATGAGACCGATCTGGAAGAGGACAACGACGTTCATATCCGCCGGGTCAGCCGGCAGGTCTGGGCAGTGGCGGCGCTGACCCCCATTGAGGAGTTTAATGCGCACTTCAAGGCCACTTTCTCTGATCAGGAGTACGACACCGTCGGCGGCCTGGTCAGCCACGCGTTCGGCCATCTGCCGGAGCGGGGTGAGACCATCGAGTTGAGCGGTTTCGAATTCAAGGTGGTGAACGCCGACACCCGTCGTCTGGTGCAACTTCAGGTTCGCATCGGTGACAGTGAAAGCGACAGTGAGAACGGTACCGCCAACGAGGACGCTCCCGCTGCCTGATCCCACCATAAGGACTCCTAATGGCAAATCCCTGGATTGCCGCGTTTATCGCCCTGCTTAGCGGGGCGATAAGCCATCTGGCTTTCGCGCCTTACGACCTCTGGCCTCTGCTGCCACTCTCCCTCACCGCCCTGCTCTGGCTGAGCCAGGGGGCCACGGTGAAGCACGCTGCCCTGCTCGGGCTCTCCTACGGCTTCGGCCAGTTTGCCTTTGGTCTGCGCTGGGTGCATGTCAGCATCGACCAGTTTGGCGGCCTGCCGCTGATCGTTTCCCTGCTGTTGATGGCGCTGCTCTGCCTCTATCTGGCGCTGTACCCGGCGCTGGTGATGGGGCTGCTCAACCGCTATTTCAGTGGCACACCGCTCAGCCGGGTATTGGCGTTTCCGGCGCTATGGCTTCTGAGCGAGTGGGTTCGGGGCTGGATGCTGACCGGCTTCCCCTGGCTCTGGCTCGGCTACAGCCAGACCGATGGCCCGCTGACCCCGCTTGTCCCCTATATCGGCGTACTGGGCGTCGGCTTGTTGGTAAGCCTCAGTGCGGCAGCCCTGGTGCCGGTTCTGGCCCGTCGCTGGGCCTATCTTGGCTTTCCTCTGGCGGTGGCAATCCTGGCACTGGGCGCCAAACTGACGCCGCCCCAGGTCAGTGAGCATGGCACGCTGGACGTCGCCCTGGTGCAGGGCAACATCCAACAGAGCATGAAGTGGCGACCGGAGATGCTGTGGCCCACGCTGTTGAAATACCAGGACCTGAGCCGTCCCCATATGGACGCCGACCTGGTTATCTGGCCAGAAGCGGCAGTTCCGGCGCCGGAAGCGATGGTCAGCGAGTTCCTGCATCAGTTTGAGCGGGCGGTGGCGTTTCGGGAGACCGAGGTGATCACCGGCATCATCAGCATGGATGCCGATAAGCACTTTTATAACTCCCTGCTGGTGTTGGGACCGGAAGAGCATCAGGGTGAGTTCAGCCCCAATGACCCCAACCGCTACCACAAACATCAGCTTCTGCCGATTGGGGAGTTTGTGCCGATGGAGGACTGGTTGCGTCCTCTGGCACCCTTCTTCAATCTGCCGATGTCCTCCTTCAGCCGGGGCGGGTTTGTTCAGCCCAACCTGACTGCGGCCAACCGGCACCTGACGCCCGCAATCTGCTACGAGATCGCTTTCCCTGAGCTGGTTCGGGCCAATGTGCACGCCGATACCGATCTGCTGCTGACCGTCTCCAATGACGCCTGGTTTGGCAACTCCATCGGGCCTCATCAGCATATGGCCATCGCCCGGATGCGGGCGCTGGAGCTGGGCCGTCCCCTGCTGCGGGTGACCAACAATGGCATCACCGCCATCGTTGATCTGCATGGCCAGATCCTGGCGCAGCTGCCCCAGTTTGAAACCGGCGTATTGCGAGAAACCGTCGCTCTGGAACAGGCCGATACGCCGTTCCGACAGTATGGTCAGCGCCCGCTCTATCTTATCGCGCTGACTCTGCTGTTCCTGGCCTGGCGCTGGCGACAGCCGAGTCAATAAATCGCAAAAAGGCCGCCCAATGGGCGGCCTTTTTTCTGTGAAGCCGGGACCTCAGCCCAGGATACGACGCACTTCAGCGTCGATACGCTGCGGGCTTTCCCCATCCGGCACGCTGAAGCAGCGCAGCGCGTCACCGCCAAAGCGGCGATCCACCTCCAGCATCACATGGGTGATACCGTGCTGGGCCACGAAGGAGACCTCGACCTCTTTAAAGCGGACCGAACCAAAGCCAGCGGGGCGGAACTCCAGCTCCTGATAGCAACCCACACTGGACGCAAAATCGGGACCGCGCAGCTGGCCCTTCTCTACGTCAGCGCTGTAGAGCGAAAACCCACACTCAGCCACCGCCTCCAGTACCGTTACCATCTCCCGGGTCGGCCCAATGCGCAGTGCATCCCGGTCCCGGCCATCCAGGCCCTGAGCGATGTCGAGTCCGGTCTCCAGCCATACCTGGGTCTGGTTTCGGCGGCAGTTCAGCGCCGTCAACGGGGTTTCCAGCGGCAGTGTCAGTTCAAACTGGTCACTGAGTTGCTCCCCTTCGCCGATGATGAAGGTCTCATCCAGATGCCAGTGATGCAGTTGCAACGCCTGCTGGCTCTCACCATCCTGGTGCTCCACCTCGGCCATGGTCATCAGCCGCAGGTCCAACCCGTTGATGGTCTGAGCCACATCACCACCTGCAATCTGAATCTCAATCTTCAGCACGCCACCCGGTACCAGGTGCTCACTCAGGATCAGGGTGTCCACCTTGGCTGCCCCAATGCCGACAGAAGCCAATAACTTCTTAAACATCCAACTCTTCCTTCCCTTTAAAAACGGCCCCATCATGTCGCCATGATGAGGCCAGTATCATTGCTGCAATCCGGAGCTATGGCACAGATTCAGATCGCTTCCAGCGCTTCGGTCAGCTTGCTGACGGCAATCACTTCCATCCCCTCAATGTGCTGGCGGGGCGCATTCCCCTTGGGGACGATGGCACGACGGAAACCATGCTTGGCCGCTTCCGCCAGTCGCTCCTGACCGTTGGTGACGGGGCGGATCTCTCCGGACAAGCCCACCTCGCCAAACACCACCAGATCCCGGTTCAGAGTGTGGTCCCGGAAACTGGACACCATGGAGACCAGCAGCGCCAGATCAGCACCGGTTTCCGCCACCTTAACGCCGCCCACCACGTTGGCGAACACGTCCTGATCCGACATCATCATGCCGCCGTGGCGGTGCAGTACCGCCAGCAACATCGCCAGACGGTTTTGCTCCAGACCCACCGCCACCCGGCGGGGATTGGCCAGCTGACTGTGGTCCACCAGCGCCTGCAGTTCCACCAGCAGCGGTCGGGTGCCTTCCCACACCACCATCACCACCGAACCCGGAGCCTGCTCCTCCCCCCGTGAGAGGAAGATGGCGGAGGGGTTGGCAACCTCCTTCAGCCCGGAACCGGTCATGGCGAACACCCCCAGCTCATTGACCGCACCGAAACGGTTTTTGTGGCTGCGCAGGGTGCGGTAACGGCTGTCGCCATTGCCATCCAGAAGGATGGAGCAATCGATGCAGTGTTCCAGCACCTTGGGGCCCGCCAGGGTGCCGTCTTTGGTCACATGGCCAACCATAAAGATCGCCACGTTGTTCTGCTTGGCAAAGCGGGTCAGGTAGGCGGCACTCTCCCGCACCTGGGCCACCGAGCCCGGCGCAGACTGCACATCCGCCATATGCATTACCTGAATGGAGTCGATCACCATGATGGCGGGCTTCTCCCGCTCCGCCACCAGGCAGATCTGCTCCACCGAGGTTTCCGACAGCATCTTCAGCTTGTCCGTGGGCAGTGACAGGCGGTTGGCACGCATCGCCACCTGCTGCAGAGATTCCTCACCGGTCACATAGAGGGCGCCCATTTGCTGGGAGAGCTGACACATCACCTGCAGCAAAAGGGTGGACTTACCGGCACCGGGGTTACCACCAATCAAAATGGCCGCACCGGGCACCACACCGCCACCCAGCACCCGATCAAGCTCGGAGTAGCCGCTGCCAAACCGCGGCACTTCAGAGAGATCAATTTCCGACAGGGTCTGCACCTGACTGGATCCCGCGCCAGCATAGCCGCTGTAGCGCTCGGTTCGGGCCGCCTTGGCGGTTCCGAGGCGCACCTCAGTCAGGGTGTTCCAGGCACCGCAGGCATTACATTGCCCCTGCCATCGGGGGTGGTCAGAGCCACAGTCATTACAGACATAGGCGGATTTTGCTTTTGCCATAGCAATTTCAATATTCTGGACGATGGCGGCCATTATCACCGATGGTCGTTCAGGGTTACAATGCGCGGTGAATAATGGGACAAGACCGAAGACCGATGGACAAGCACCAGGCACTGATTGAGCAACTCAAGCCCCTTCTGCAAGAGGCTGATTTTGACCAGATGTTTCAGCGACTCTGCCAGGATCTGCCCAGCTCTGAGCGGTTTCTGGTGAAGATGGAGATGCAGCGACTGAATCAAACCAGTCGCCAGGTGCTCGACCTTCGGGATCGCGTCAGCGGCTGCCGGGAGCATGAACTTGGTGGCATCACGCACTTCCTGACCGACGCCGCAGCCAGCCGCCTGGAAGAGTTGATGCGGCTTTACGGCAACCGGTTGACGGTGGGTGCGATTGAAACCCTGCTCAACGACATCAAACCCACACGGCATCAGCCCGACACCCCAAAAGCACCAGCCTCATCGGTGCTGCCCGTCGGACATACCGTGCCTCAACTGCTCGGACATTACATCACACGGGGGGAAACCCGTCGCACCTTCACGACCGCGATCCGTGTGCATCAGGGTGGCCAGGCCGGTACCGAGGGGCTGACGTTGGATATCTCCGTCGGTGGTTGCCAGGTTCGTCTGCCCGAGGGGTACCGCCTGGACCCCAAACTGCCTCTGATGGTGGCCTTTACCGCTCTAGGGCAGGAGTTTCTCGCTCCTGCCATTACCGAGGGTTTACCCTACCAGATCCTTAAGATTCAGCGTCGCAAGGGCTACCAGTACGTCCGACTCAAGCGACAGGACTCGGCTGACGGGACGGAGCAGGAGCTAAGCCGGGTGATACAAGCGTGTAGTCTGCGGACCACGCCGGAGATCAATCACCTGATCGCCACCACCCGCAGCCACGGCTATGAACGCCACTACCTGCCCAAGCTCACGGCTCTGCCACTGTTTTTCAAAATGACGGACCAACAGCTGGCGCCGATGTTCACCCTGGTCAGTGAAGAGAACCAGGACCGTCTTGGCTATTGGCAGGATGAACGTGGCGTGGGTCAGTTAAGTGCCTCACTGGGCACTCTGAGGCTCTCCCGCCTGCTGCAGGAGCCGGACAACCCGGCCCATCGGTTGCTGTTCAGCTTTAAGCACATCCAGCAGGAGCAGGTACTGTTTTTCAGCGCCACCCTGCATGAGCTTGAGCAGAGTGAACTCCTTGATCCCTTCCTCGCGGTGGCGTCGCAACGGAGCAGCTTCCGGGTGCATCGAATGAGCGCCCACTCACTCTCCTCCGAAGACAGAGAGCTGGCGCTGCGCTGCCCCCTTTCAGGACGGCCTGCGGACCCGCTGGTGCAGCAGCAGTTGAAGGAGGTCTGCCTGGCACTGACGCTGGAGGATATCACCTCTGTTGACGCGGTAGAGCGATACCGCCAGCGCCCGGCTGGAGAGGATGCCAATGCGCTGCGACGCTTTGGGATGGCTCGCCTGAGTAAAGACCCGGTTCGTGTTCTTCCCCTTCAGCACAAGGAGTTGCGTCGGGAGGCGCGGTTTGGCCTTCGCACCCAGGCTCTGGTGACCACGGGCCGCAAAACCTTTGCCGCCATGACACTGGATGTCTCACCCCGGGGGATCAAACTGCAGTTGGCCCAGCCTCTGACCATCGCGCTGGAACGTGACACCAAACTCGAACTGGAACTGCCCAAGCTTCAACCCCTGGCGGGAAAACTGAAGCTGAAGGGGATGCCCTACCGGTTGGTGCGGGCACAAAAAGATGGCCGCACACTGCACATCAAAGCGGAGGGCAGTACCGGGCATACCGGCGTGGTGTTCCTCTCCCATCTGCTGAGCCAGAACCGCGCCAAGCTGTCGGAGGTTGGCAGTGCCCGTCAGCACCGGCAGATCACAGACGCGCTCAATAGCCTGATGCTGAAACGGCTGCACTGTCTGCCCGTTTTTGCTCACAAACGTCACGGCCGGCAGGCCTGGGATATGGTGGGTCAGGCGATCGCTGGCAATGCCCTGCTCAGCCGCCTGGCGCCACAATTGCCGGAAAATCTGGATTGGCTCTGGGAGCAGGGTGGCCTGAATGCCCTGCTGAGTGAACTCAAGCGTCCGGATGCGGACCCCAGCCCGTTGTGGGAGTGTCTGGTGAAGTTACCGGCGGAGGGGAACGCGGGCGAAGTGCTGCGACTGACAACGGGGCTGGATGCGGATGATGTGCGCTACTTTATCGAGCCCGCCTTGGAGCAGGGGCGGTTTATTGCCCTTAGAGCCCGGGTATTTGCTGCCAATCGTCCCGATCTGGATTACCTGCAGCAGGATCTCGCCGCCATCAGTACTCACGCCCTGCACCGTGCCCGGGAGTTGGAAGACATGCTTTGGCAGGTTCAGGGCTGTGGCCAGTTGATCGACATCACCGATGAGATCCTCTGCCGCTTTCAGCTGAATTAAGGGCGCAGCAGACCCAATACCGCCTCAAGGCCCAGTCGTTGGATCGACGCATCCGCCTGGGCTGCCACCTTGGGCTTGGCGTGTACGCCAACCCCCAACGCCGCCCGCCCCAGCATCGGCAGATCGTTGGCGCCATCTCCCATCGCAACCCACTGGTCGGGTGCTATGCCCCAGGCTTCGCCCAGCTCAGCCAGAATGGCCGCTTTGCGGGCACCGTCCACGATGGGACCGTCCACCTCTCCGCAGAAACGCTCCCCCTCCAGCGCCAGGGCATTGGCCTCAAACACATCGATGCCCGCGGCCTCGGCAACCGCTGCGGCCACCTCGTTAAAGCCACCGGAGGCCAGCCCCAATCGCCAGTTATGTCGCTTCAGCGTCTGACACAGGGTCAGCAACCCCGGCATCAGTGGAGGCTCAGCGGCGATGTTGGTCAGCACCGAGCGGGGGATCCCTTTCAGCATCGCCACACGGCGGCGCAGTGATTCGGCAAAATCCAGTCCGCCAGCCATCGCCTCCGCCGTGACTGAGGCCACCTCTTGGTACACCCCGCCCTGTCGGGCGATTTCGTCGATGCACTCGATGGTAATGGCGGTAGAGTCCATGTCCATCACCAGCAAACCGGGCTGACGGAGTGAAGGCAGGTTGGCGGGCAGCCACTGCAGTTCACACTCCCCCTCCAGGTTGGGTAAGCCTGGCCGGGCTTCTCCCTGCCAACCCACGCGCTCAAGCCCTCCGGGCAGGGGCTCGGCGACCACCACCGCTAACGGGCCACAGTGGTTCAACACCGCATCAGCGTGTGATTGGGTTAGGTTGCGTCCAATCAGCATCAAGGTGGGCAAGCCCGGTTGCCAGGGAAGCAGGTCGGTCGCCAGTTGCGGCAACAGCGGAGTATCTGGAGCAAGACCGGGCATGATAAATCCTTGTATCTCTTCTGTTCTTGGTCGCTACCCATTATAAAGAGAGATATTGAGATGGAAATGGATCGGTTCAGGAATGCTGTGGCGCAATCGAATGCGGGTTTGGCGGTTTTTTCAGGTTGGTATCGCACTGATCCTGATCGTAGCTATCCTGCAGATCTGGGTAAGCAGTGAGCGCCAGACCCACAATCTCCTGGCCCGTCAGACCGATCAACTGGCGGACAGCCTGGTTCGTCAGGCGGCTCACGCCGCGGCAACCGCGCTCAAGGTGGATGAACCGGAGCAACTGAGCTGGCTGGTCGAGTCCCTGGTCGCGGATCCCCGGGTGATCTCAGCCACGGTGTTCAGCCATGAAGGGCAGCGTCTGGCGTTCAGCCAATCCCTGTTCCCGGAGGCGCAACTGCCGGATGAGGAGACGCTGCAATCCGCTCTCAATCGCTTCGCTCCGCTGACGGCCACGGTCCGCCAGGAGGATGAGGTACTGGGCTATCTTCGGATCCGCATCAATCGCTCCCTGTTTTTCCGGGACAACCGGACACTTCATCAGGAGCATCACAACCAACAGCAATTGATGCTGTTGTTGGCGGGTCTGGTGGGGGTACTGCTGGCCCGGGCACTCTCCTTTAAGCGCGCCAGTTACGCTTACCAGCAAGCGCAACGAAAGAGCCGGGTAAAGGCACGTCGACAGGCCCAAAAAGCGCGTCAAGAGCGTGACTCCGCCAAAGAAACAACGCACCCATCCTAATGATTTAGAAAGATTTTTTCTGCTCGAATTCTCTTCTCGTCACAGTTTTGGGCCGGTCCGCTGATACACTGACAGCGTTTTTCAAACCGCTTCTTTGGACCCCCTGTGAAACACCGAATTCTCTCTATCAAGCAGCTGCTAATCGCGCTGTTTCTGGGGCTGCTGATCCTGTTCAGCGCCTCTTTGGCCCTGGTTTACCACTTCAGCAACCAGGTTCAGCGCCAGATCCATCATCTGGAACAGCTCTATCACACCAGCACCCTCGCCTCTGAGTTGCTGAATACCGTTTCCGGACTGCGCCGGGAGCAGTTGGGCTTCAGCTTGCGCCAGGTGCAACATCTGCCCACCAGCGACGCCTCCCGCAACTGGCTTAACGAGCAGGTTGTTCTGATCAATGAGCAGACCACCCGGCTCAGTGAGATTGCCTCAGCGGATGCTCTGGCACTGCTGAACCCCATGGCCCCGGCTCTGGCCAACTTCGCTCAACTGCATCGGGACTTTATCTCCAACCCCAACGCCGTCGACGCCGCCGCCATGCTCAGCGCCATGGCCTCGTGGGAGATCTACAACCGGGTTGAACAGGGCGTCATTCAGCTTATCGAGCTGGAGAACCAGAAAGTGGCCGAGGCCAAGGTGGCCGCTGGCCTGGCCATGGCACAGCAGGAGCGGGTCGTGATCGCGGTGTCGGTGCTGATGATACTGGGCCTGGTATTGAGCGCCCTGTTCCTGCTGCGCCGTATCCTACGCCCCCTCAACGCCACGGCAGAGGCCCTCTCCGCCATCGCCAACGGTGACCTGACGGTGTCCATCGAGCAACACCGTTTCAATAGCCGTGAGTTTGCGCAGGTGGCTCAGGTGCTGGTGGCCATGCGTGACCAACTCAACGATATGATTGGCCAAATCAGCGCTGCTTCCGTACAGCTGGCCGCAGCGGTGGAAGAGGTCAGCTACATTGCCAACGATTCCGCTACCGGCATGAAGAATCAGCACCGGGAAGTGGATCAGGTGGCCACCGCAATGACCGAGATGCAAAGCTCCATCGGTGAAATCGCCCGAAGCACTGCACAAACCGCCGAGCAGGCCCGCCTCAGCGTTCAGGCGGCGGACGAAGGCAGCCGAATTGTCGACGCCACGGTGGCGGCGATCCACCAGTCGGAGTCGGAGATCCAGGCCGCCAACGAGGTGATCCAGCAACTGCAGCAGGACACCGCGAACATCTCTCTGATCGTCGAAGTGATCGCCAACATCACCGAGCAAACCAACCTGCTGGCGCTCAATGCCGCCATCGAAGCGGCCCGGGCGGGGGATCAGGGCCGGGGCTTTGCGGTGGTGGCTGACGAAGTCCGCACCCTGGCCCACCGCACTCAGGATTCCGCTCAGGAGATCAAGAGCACCATCGACCAGTTGCAACAGCGGGCTCAGGCCGCCGGAGTGGTGATGCAGGCCAGCCGTGACAAGATGCTGACCAGTGTCGAGCAGGCACAGCAAGCCAGCAGTGCCATCCGGGAGATCACCAGCGCCATCAGCCAGATCAATGATATGGCGATACAGGTGGCCAGCGCGACCGACCAGCAAACCGCTGTCACCGAAGAGCTCAGTCACAACATCACCAACATCAACGATGCGGCGATACAGGTCAGCAAGGGGACAGCGCAGGTGTCCCAGTCCAGCGGCGAGCTGAGCCAGTTGGCGGTCAACCTGTCGACACTGATCCAACGCTTCCGTACCGTTTAAAGGCACAAAAAAAGGGACGCTCAAGCGTCCCCTTTTCTTTTCTCTTCTCTGCTGGGATTACAGCAGGGAGTCCAACGTCATGGTGATCATGTCGTTGAAGGTGGTCTGACGCTCTTCCGCGGTAGTGGCTTCACCGGTGCGGATGTGGTCGGATACGGTCACAACACACAGCGCGTTGGCGCCGTACTCGTGAGCAACGCCGTACAGGCCGGCCGCTTCCATCTCGACACCCAGAACACCCATCTTCTCCATCACGTCAAACATCTCCGGGTCCGGAGTGTAGAACAGGTCAGCGGAGAACACGTTACCGATGCGAACCGGGATCTGAGCTTTCTCAGCCGCGTCCACAACATTACGCAGCAGGCCGAAATCGGCGATGGCGGCAAAGTCGTTGTCCTTGAAGCGGATGCGGTTCACCTTGGAGTCGGTGCAGGCGCCCATGGCCACGATCACATCGCGAACCTTCACGTCAGTGGAGATAGCGCCACAGCTGCCTACGCGGATCAGGTTCTTCACACCGTACTCGGTGATCAGCTCCTTGGCGTAGATGGAGCAGGACGGGATGCCCATGCCGGAACCCATTACGGACACTTTCTTGCCCTTGTAGGTGCCGGTAAAGCCCAGCATGTTACGAACGTCAGTAACCTGCTCTACATTCTCCAGGAAGGTTTCTGCGATGTACTTGGCACGCAGAGGATCGCCCGGGAACAGAACGGTTTCAGCGAATGCACCAGCGGGTGCGTTAATGTGCGGCGTTGCCATGAAATGACCCCATTATTCCGTTGTTATAGAAAGGATTTGCCATAATCCATGGGTTCCAGCCCGAAGTGGCTGGCCAGGGACTGGCCAATATCGGCAAAAGTCTCTCGCTTGCCGAGGGAACCGGGTTTGATTCCGGGTCCGAAAACGATCACCGGCACGTGCTCACGGGTGTGATCGGTCCCTGTCCAGGTCGGATCACAGCCATGGTCGGCGGTAATAAACACCACGTCGCCCGGCTGCAGTCGGGACATCAGTTCCGGCAGTCGGGTGTCAAAATACTCCAGCGCAGCGGCGTAACCGGTGATGTCCCGGCGGTGGCCATAGGAGGAGTCGAAATCGACAAAGTTGGTGAAGATGAGGCTGCGGTCTTCCGCATCGTCTACGGCGGCCAGGGTTTCATCCCACAGTGCCTCAAGACCCGTGCCTTTGCGCTTCTGAGTGATGCCACAGTGCGCGTAGATGTCGGAGATCTTGCCCACGGAGATCACTTCGCCGCCAGCGGCTTTGAGCTTATCCAGAACGGTCGGTGACGGCGGCTCTACCGCGTAGTCGCGACGGTTGCCGGTGCGAGCGAACTCCATGGCGCCGTTGCCCACAAACGGACGGGCAATCACACGACCGATGTTGTAGGGCTCCAACTCCTCGCGGGCGATCTGGCACAGCTCATAGAGGCGCTCCAGACCAAAGGTTTCCTCGTGACAGGCGATCTGGAACACGCTGTCGGCAGAGGTGTAGAAGATCGGCGCGCCAGTGCGCATGTGCTCTTCGCCCAAGCGCTCCAGAATGGTGGTGCCGGAAGCGTGGCAGTTGCCCAGGAAGCTGTCGAGGCCGGCACGGGCCAGAATCTTGTCGGTCAGTTCCTTCGGGAAGCTGTTCTCCTTATCCAGGAAGTAGCCCCACTCGAACAGAACCGGCACACCCGCCATCTCCCAGTGACCACTGGGCGTGTCCTTACCGGAAGAGAGCTCTGCCGCGTAACCGTAGGCGCCGGTCACTTCCGCTTCCAGGTTAAAACCTGCAGGCACGGAACCGGTGCTGTCAAAGGCCAACCGAGCCAGACCCAACTGGGTCAGGTGCGGCAGGTGCAGCGGACCGGAACGGCCCACTTCTGCGCCACCTTCGGCGCACACCTGAGCGATGTGGCCAAAGGTATCGGCCCCCTCATCGCCAAACTTGGCGGCGTCGGCGGTGGCGCCTACGCCAAATGAATCCATCATAAGCACAATGGCTCGAGTCATGATTCCTCCTGTCAGCGGTTCTCGTTACGAACCAGCCGATACACTTCCGGATCTGCCGCAGGGGCCTTGTCACCGAGGGTGATGGCCTCGCGCAGGGCCTGAGCCCCGGCCTCCCACTGCGCGTCATCATTGGCGTGCAGTACTGCCAGCGGGGTGTGGCTATCCACCTCCTGGCGAAGGGCGCAGAGATTGTCAAAGCCGACCTTATGGTCGATGAGATCGCTGGCCACTTTACGGCCCCCGCCCAGGTTCACCACGGCCATACCAATGGCGCGGGTGTCCATCGCGGTAACGATCCCTTTATGCTCAGGATAAACCGGACGCACTACCTTTGCCTTGGGCAGGTAGCGATCGGGGCTATCCATAAAATCGGCAGGGCCACCCAGCCCGGCCACCATCTTGCCGAAATGCTCGGCAGCGGCGCCGCTGGACAGGGTGTGCTCCAGCATCTGCCAGGCGTGCTCCGGATCCCGGGCCAGTTTGCCCAGCACCAGCAGTTCCGCCCCCAGAGAGAGCGTTACCCGGTGCAAACGGGAATTGCGGTGGGCGCCTGTCAGGAAATTCACCGCCTCGCGCACTTCTACCGCATTACCGGCGCTGGAGGCCAGCACCTGGTTCATGTCGGTAAGCAGAGCGGAGGTGGGCACACCGGCGCCATTAGCCACTTCCACAATGCACTGAGCCAACTGCTCAGACGCCTCGTAGGTGGGCATAAACGCCCCGCTGCCCACTTTCACATCCATCACCAGCGCATCCAGGCCAGCGGCCAGCTTCTTGGAGAGAATAGAGGCGGTGATCAGGGAGATGGAGTCAACGGTCGCGGTGATGTCGCGGGTGGCGTAGAAACGCTTGTCGGCGGGGGCCAGTTCCCCGGTCTGACCGATGATGGCCACACCAGCGGATTTTACCACCTCACCGAAGCGTTTGTTGTCCGGCATGATGTCGTAGCCGGGGATCGATTCCAGCTTATCCAGGGTGCCACCGGTGTGGCCCAGGCCCCGGCCGGAAATCATCGGAACATACGCACCGCAGGCGGCAATCATGGGCCCCAACATCAGGGACACCACATCCCCTACCCCACCGGTGGAATGCTTATCGAGAATGGGGCCATCCAGATTGAGGTGGTCCCAGGAGAGAACGGTACCGGAATCGCGCATGCCGGTAGTCAGGGCGACCCGCTCCGCCATGGTCATGTCATTGAAGAACACTGCCATCGCAAACGCGGCGATCTGCCCTTCACTGACACTGTTATCGGCGATCCCATTAACGAAAAATCGGATCTCTTCAGCGCTCAGCTCGTGGCCGTCGCGCTTCTTACGAATGATCTCTTGCGGTAGAAACATCCTTTGCTCCCCACGTCAGAGTGGGGCCGCGAGGCGGCCCCGGTAGGATCAGTAAGCGTTGCTGTCCGCAGGACCTTCACCGTGGCCCAGGGTCTGAAGCAGACTGGCCAACAGGCTGGAGGCGCCAAAACGGAAGGTGCGGGGAGATACCCAGTCCGGGCCCAGGATGGACTCGGCCAGAGCCAGGTATTCAGCAGCCTGTTCCGCGTTGCGAACGCCACCCGCCGGCTTGAAGCCCACGGAGGTGTCTTTCGCGTTGATCACTTCCATCATGATGCGGGCGGATTCCAGGGTAGCGTTAACCGGCACCTTGCCCGTGGAGGTTTTGATGAAGTCCGCACCCGCGTCGATGCTGATCTCAGAGGCACGACGGATCAGCGCTTCCTCTTTCAGTTCACCGGTTTCGATGATCACCTTCAGCAGCACCTGGTCACCGCAAGCGGCTTTACAGGCCTTAACCAGGTCGAAACCCACGGTCTCGTTGCCAGCCATCAGAGCGCGATAGGGGAACACCACATCCACTTCATCCGCACCGTAAGCGACTGCGGCTTTGGTTTCAGCTACAGCGATATCGATGTCGTCATTACCGTGGGGGAAGTTGGTCACGGTGGCGATCTGAATTTCAGGGGCACCGATGGCGTTCAGCGTCTTACGAGCAATGGGGATAAAACGGGGGTAGATGCAGATTGCGGCAGTGTTGCCAGCCGGGGACTTAGCGTCATGACAAAGCTTGATCACCTTCTCGTCGGTGTCGTCGTCATTCAAAGTGGTCAAGTCCATTAGGGACAGGGCGCGCAGGGCAGCAGCGGTCAAATCGCTCATGGAAAACTCCCAGTTCCGGTTGATTGTACGCAGTATAGATAACTTCCCTCGCCCAGCAGGGACAGTGTGAGGTCGTTTTGTGATACCGGCCCGGAATGGGGGTACGACGAACCAGCACTCGTCACAGCAAAGGCGACGCGGACTTGGTTCCTTGAAGACTTAAGCGGAGCCCGGAAGGGGGAACACCAACTTTCGCGAAAAATCCTTTTTCCCGCAAAATACACGGCGATGATAACAAAAAGGGTCTGCCGTTGGCAGACCCTTTTTTCACCTGAGAAGCAACTTAGAAGTTGTACTTCAGGGTGTAGATCAGAGCGTCGCCGTAGTTGGCATCGCCCAGCTTCTGATCGTAGTAGCGGTACTGGATACCGGTGGTAACTTTGCTGTTCGGCAGGTGCCACCACAGGGCAACCGCACCGTTCTGGCCGTAGCTGTCCAGCTCGCGGCCGTCAGCGCCGTTACGGAACTGGTCTTTACGACCGAATTCAGTTTCGTGCCAGTTGGAGATGGAGAACTTCTGACCACCCATCTCGAAGTCGTAGCCCAGTACCCAGCCAGCCATGTAGCCGTTGAAGCCGTTGCCCGCGAAGGTTTGGTTTTCGATGTGAGCACCGATGAAGGGCTTGAACCAGAAACCGAAGTCAGTGAAGTAGTCGTAGCTGGTACCGATTACCAGGTTGGTGTCGGAGAAGCCAGTGTCTTCGAAGTGGTAAACGTGGCTGTACAGGTTCCAGTTGGAGGAGCCCAGGTTTACAGCGATGGAGCCTTTGGTGGCCAGACGGAAGCCACGGGCACCTGCATCTTCGTCACCCAGAGCGTGCGGGTTTTCGATGTCGAAGAAGCCGTATACGTCACCCCAGGAGAAGCCAGCGCCGCCTTCAACTTCGATGTAGTAGAAATCTTTCTTACCACCGAAGGAAGCGCGGTCTTCCGCTTTATCGGTCCAATCCAGGTAGTTTACGGAAGCAGTAGCAAAACCGTAGTACTGCTCGGCGGAAGCCGGAGCGGAGATGGCCAGAGCGGCAGCGCCCGCAACAGCCAGAGAAGTGAACTTGTTCATCATTAACCCCTGTGTTTTACAGATCGTTTTTTTGTCTAGGACCCACTATCCATGCAGGCACGCGCATTGTATCCACTTGTCGCTTTTGCGCAACATGCGCAGGCGAAAGCAAGGAGCAAACGCTCAATCGGTGTGCGATTGATCACACTTTCGCAACGCCATAGTAGACGCTTTTATCTGAATCGTCTTCACCCCCTGCCATGAGCCAACAAAAAGGCGACCCCAAGGGTCGCCTTTTGTGAACCTGCCCAACAATTAGAGGGAGAGGAACAAACCGGCCAGGGTCGCACTCATCAGGTTGGAGAGTGAACCTGCCACCACGGCACGCAGACCCAGACGAGCCAGATCATGGCGACGGTTCGGCGCCATGGCACCCAGACCGCCCAGCAGAATCGCGATGGAGGAGAGGTTGGCAAAACCACACAGCGCAAACGCGATGATCGCCTGAGTGCGGTCGGTCATTACCGCGCCGTTGATCAGCAGGTCACCGGTGAGGTACGGGGCAAAGTTCACGTAAGCCACGAACTCGTTTACCACGATCTTCTGACCGATAAAGGAACCCGCTACGGTAGCTTCTTCCCACGGCACACCCATCAGGAATGCCAGCGGCGCGAAGACGTAACCCAGGATCAGTTCGAGAGTCAGGTTGGACTGGGCCGCACCCAGTACCGCCTGCACAGCACCGGCTTGGTTGCCATCCAGAGTCAGGCCGTTCAGAGCGTTGATCAGCACGTCACGGTCAACACCGGCAATCCAGCTACCGATCTCGGCAACAGGCTGCTCAGCCTGGGCAGCCAGGCCATTGGCAAATTCGGCAAAGGCCGGGGTAGAACCCGCAACCTGTTGCAGGGCCATAAAGGTTTGGGTCACGGCAGCGTCACCCCAGCCCAGCAGACCACCGGCCCAGCCGATCAGACCGTTGACCAGCGCGATCAAGCCGATGAAAGCCAGCAGCATCGCACCCACGTTCAGGGCCAGCTGCATACCGGAAGAGGCACCCGCAGCAGCGGCATCCAGTACGTTGGCAGGCTTGTCCTCAGGCTCACCGATGTCTTCCATGTGCTGCTTCGGCTCTTCAGTCTCAGGATGCATCATCTTGGCCATCAGCAGACCACCCGGTGCCGCCATAAAGGACGCGGCAATCAGGTACTCCAGCGGCACACCCAGACCGGCGTATCCGGCCAGTACGGAACCGGCAACGGACGCCAGACCACCCACCATGATGGCGAACAGTTCAGACTGAGTCATGGTCGGGATAAAGGGACGAACCACCAGCGGCGCTTCAGTCTGGCCCACGAAGATGTTAGCGGTAGCAGACATGGACTCCGGCTGACTGGTGCCCAGCGCTTTCTGCAGAGCACCACCGATGATACGGATGATCCACTGCATCACGCCCAGGTAGTAGAGCACCGCAATCAGAGAGGAGAAGAAGACGATAACCGGCAGAACATTAATGGCGAAGATGAACCCCACCTTGAACTTGGCCAAGTCACCAAACAGGAAACTGATGCCGTCGTTGGCGTAGCCAATAACGCTGGATACCGCCCCAGAGATACCACCCAGGATATCTTTACCGACTGGAACGTAAAGAACGAAAGCCCCCAAGCTGGCCTGAATGGCAAAAGCGCCACCCACGGTACGCCAGTTGATGGCTTTGCGGTTGTTGGACAGCCCGAAGGCAATCAGCAGCAGGGTTAGGATCCCCACCAGACTCATCACGATATTCATTAACCTGTAAACCTCGTGTTCTGGACTTTTATTACATTATTGTAATTTGAAGAAAATTCGGCGCCGATTATAAGGGCAAAGGGGAAAGAAATCCCCACCATTCCTGCAAAAAAGGGATCTTTGTAACGGATAGTGATGAAATTTAACAAAAATAACTTTGCCAAGGTTCACAACGGCCATCCGTAAATCGGGGAGATAGGGATAACCATAGCAGCCGCATGTGGATTTAAGTTAATAGGAGGTTAATTTCAAGGGAGGAAAAAAAGCCGTTCTGCATTAAGGGTTAGCTGGTGCCCAAGAGCCGGGGCGTCGCATTGACGAAGTTCTGCCAATACCGTCAGTACCGAAGCGACACGGGCTGGCTCGTTACGCTGCCCCTGATAGCCGTTGAGCGGCATATCGGGACTGTCGGTTTCCAGCAACAGCGCCTCTACCGGAACCTGAGCGAGTGCCTGCCGGGTTTTGTTGGCTCTTGGGTAGGTGATCACGCCCCCAACCCCCAGATGAAAACCTCGACGCCAATATTGCTGGGCCTGAACCAGGCTGCCACTGAATCCATGCACCACGCCTCCCGCCAGCAGGGGGTGCCTGGCCAACAGAGTCAGCATCTCGTTATGGGCTTTGCGCACATGAAGGATCACCGGCAGTTGATGCTGACGCGCCAGTGCCAGCTGAGCCTCGCAGAGGCGGAGTTGCTCCGGCATCGGAGCTGCGCCGGATACCGCATCAAGACCACACTCCCCTACGGCGACCAGCTCCGGTTGACTCGCCAGCCGTTCTGCCAGCGCCTCGATGTCTTCCGCCTGATGGGTAAAACAGGGGTGTAATCCCAGTGCTGTACCGATACGAACTCCCTGCCTCTGCCCAGCCAGCGCGGTTACAGCATCCCAGTTATGGCGGTCCACCGCTGGCACGATGAGGGCACCGACGCCCCCCTTCTTCGCTCGCGTCAGTACCGCGTCGCGATCTTCGTCAAAGGCGGGGAGGTCGAGATGGCAGTGGCTGTCAATCAGCACGCTCGCCCCGCTTTATCGCCTCTTGCGCCCGCTCAGACAGGGGCACACAACAGCGTTTGTTTTCCGGGGTGAATCCCAGGCTGTCCAGAAACGCGCAGTACTTTTGCCACCAGTGACGTAACCACTTCATCAGCAACTCCTTGGATCTATCAGCTGGCCTCACTGTATCAGGAAGTGCACAACCGGTGTACTCAACAACCGTGGCAAAGCGGGTTGCGGGAGGCAGCCTGAACCGAGATGATAGAGGGCCCTGTGTATCCCGATTCCAGACCATGAGCAGCGCCCAGTCCACTTTGAAGCTTCAGCATTTTATCCCTTACCGTCTGGCGGATCTGGCGCACCGGCTCAGTCAGGAGCTGTCCGCCATCTACGCCGAAGCGCCCTTTGCCATTACCATTCCGGAGTGGCGGATCCTGGCGCAACTGGCAGAGCACGCGCCGCTGACCAGCAAGGGACTGGCGGAGCGCACTGGAATGGACAAAACCAAGATATCCCGGGCGGTGCAGCGACTGGGAGAGCGGGGTCTGCTGGTCCGGGAACGAGACAGTCAGGACCAGAGGCAGGCCCACCTACATCTGACCGAAGCGGGTGTGGCCCTGTATGAGCAACTGGTGCCTCATGCACTGGATTGGGAGCAGCAGCGGTTAGGGGCACTGGATAAGCAGGAGCGAGCCCAACTGCTGGCCCTGCTGGACAAACTGGAAGCGAACTGAAGGATCAAAAAAGCCCCGCAATGCGGGGCTTTTTTCTGTCTTCGTCTTATCGTGCCGGCAGTACGGTGCTGCGCACCTCGCCAAATCCGATACGGGGCGCACCCGGCTTCTCGCACACCGCTTTCATGATGATGGTGTCCCCATCCTCAAGGAAGGTGCGGGTTTCGCCACCCGCCAGAGTAATGGGGGTCTTGCCACCGCGACTCAGCTCCAGCAGTGAGCCCGCCTCTTCATGATTGGGCCCGGACTGGGTGCCGGAGCCGAAGAGATCACCAGCCTGGAGATTGCAGCCGTTCACCGTATGGTGAGTCACCATCTGAGCGATGGTCCAGTAAGAGTCTCGGAAGTTGGAACGAGACAGGCGTACCGGCTCCGCCATGGCCGGAGTCTGGATCAGGCACTCCAGCTGCATATCCACCGCTCCGCCAGCACTGTTGGCTTCCGCTGTCAGGTAGGGCAAGGGTTGTGGGTCACTCTCCGGGCGGGTAAATGCGGCACGGTAGGGGGCCAACGCTTCCAGAGTCACGATCCAGGGGGAGAGGGTGGACGCAAAGCTCTTGGAGAGGAACGGCCCCAGCGGCTGGTATTCCCAGGCCTGAATATCACGGGCAGACCAGTCGTTCAGCAGACACAGGCCAAACACATGCTGCTCCGCCTGCTCAATGCTGATCGGCTCGCCCAGCGCATTGCCCTGACCGATAACGATACCCACCTCCAGCTCATAATCGAGGCGCTTGCAGGGGCCAAAGCTGGGCTCTGTAGCATCCGGGGCCTTGAGTTGGCCCTTGGGACGATGAAACGCCTGACCCGACACGCCGATGGAAGACGCCCGGCCGTGGTAGCCGATGGGCACCCACTTATAGTTGGGCAGCAACGGGTTGTCCGGGCGGAACAGGGAGCCAACGGCCGTTGCATGATGAATGGAGGTGTAGAAATCGGTGTAATCACCGATGTTCATCGCCAGGTCATACTCCAGTTCTGCCAGCGGGATCAGGCAAGCTTCCAAAGCCCCCTGCTCCACCGAGTTGGAACGCAGAGCACGGGACAACGCCAGGCGCAGTGACGACCAGGCCGCAGCGCCCTTCGCCATAAACCCATTGAGCTTTGGTTGCGCCGCCAGCGCCACCAGTTCGGCAATCTCACCGCCAAACACCTGGGCATCACGGACGGCGGCCAGATCCAGGGCAACGTCGCCGATCGCGACGGCACCGCGGAACGACTCGTCACTGCCACGACGACGCACACTGGCAAAAGGCAGATTCTGAATGGGGAAATCGCAACCCGGGCGATTGGCGCTGTCGACCCAACTGGTCAGGGCCAGATCGTGGGTTTCGTTCAATGTATGCATGGTGGTTCCCTTACTGTTGAGCGTCTTAGCGCTCTCCATTGAAATGCTTAGTCAGTCCGTTCCAGCACTGCTGATAATCCCGTTGCCGCAGCTCGGTGTCCAGAGCAAAACGGGTGGGCTCGATGACATAACGGGACTCAAGCATAAAAGCCATGGTGTCCTGGTAGCGCTGGGGCTGAAGCTGTGCGCTGCTTGCCTTATCGAACACTTCCGCTTCCGGGCCGTGAGGCGTCATGGCGTTGTGCAGACTCATGCCGCCGGGCACAAAGCCGGTCTCCTTGGCATCATAGACCCCCTCAATCAGCCCCATAAACTCGCTCATGATGTTGCGGTGATACCAGGGCGGTCGGAAGGTGTGCTCTGCCACCATCCAGCGTGGCGGGAAGATCACAAAGTCCGCATTGGCCCAACCTTCAGTGTCACTGGGGCTGGTCAGTACCGTAAAGATGGACGGGTCGGGGTGGTCGAAGCTCACCGTGTTCATCACGTTGAAGCGGGAGAGGTCGTACTTATAGGGCGCGCTGTTGCCGGTCCAGGCCACCACATCCAGCGGTGAGTGGCTGACGGGCGCAGCAAACAAGCCGCCACAGAATTTGGCCAGTAACTCAAACTCCCCCTCCCGGTCTTCGAACCAGGCGACGGGGTACTGAAAGTCCCGGTCATTGGCGTAACCGTTGGCGCCCACCGGGCCGCGTTCCGGCAGGATAAACGGGGCGCCGTAGTTCTCGCACAGGTAACCGCGGATCGGCCCATCCAGCGGACGGATTCGGAACTTGATGCCTCTGGGGATCACCAGGATCTCCCCGGGGCCGACCTCAAGAATGCCCAGCTCGGTTTCCGCCCGCAGTGCACCCAGTTGGGGGATAAAGAGCAGTTCGCCGTCGGCGTTGTAGAACACCCGATTGCCCATATCCGCATTGGCACGATAGACGTGGATCCCCATGCCATGCTGCGCTTTGGCGTCTCCATTAACCGCGACCGTCACCAGGCCATCGATGAAGTCGGTTGGGCTCTCCGGCAAAGGCAGCGGATCCCAGCGCATCGGGTTTGGCGGTGTCGGCACGTTTTGCGGGGCGGTCTTCCACATCTCGTGGTGCCGGGGCGCAAACTCCCCCATCGCCACGGAGGGGCGTAACCGGTACATCCAGGTTCGGCGATTGGCGGCGCGGGGTGCCGTAAACGCGGTGGAGGTCAGCTGCTCCGCATACAGGTTGTAGGGGCATCGCTGGGGACTGAACTGCCCCACCGGCAGAGCACCGGTCAGGGCTTCGGTTTCGTGCTCATTGCCAAAACCGTGGAGGTAGTGCAACTCGGCCATCGCCATCATCCTTGAAACTAGTTTCAGATGAAACCAATTTAGAGAGAGTCGGAGAATAGCTCAAGGGCCGGAGAAGCAGATAACGATCGGAAAAGCGTAAAACCAGAGTGACAGGACACAAAAAAGGGCGCGACTGCGCCCTTCTCTCTGCTCATACCGACGGCAATTAATGCTCCCGGGTCTTATGGAAGACGATATCCGGGTAGCGCTCCTGGGTCAGGTTGAGGTTCACCATGGTCGGGGCGATGTAGGTGAGGTTGTCACCACCGTCCAGAGCCAGGTTGGTAGACGCTTTACGGCGGAACTCGTCCAGCTTCTTGGCATCGCTGCACTCCACCCAACGGGCGGTCGCCACGTTGATCGGCTCGTACACCGCTTCCACCTTGTACTCGGACTTTAGACGGGCCACTACCACGTCAAACTGCAGCACCCCAACCGCGCCAACGATCAGGTCGTTGTTGTCGATGGGACGGAAGACCTGCACTGCACCCTCTTCAGAGAGCTGTACCAGACCTTTAAGCAGCTGCTTCTGCTTCAGCGGATCCTTCAGACGGATACGACGGAACATCTCCGGCGCAAAGTTCGGGATCCCGGTGAACTTGAACTTTTCACCCTGAGAGAAGGTGTCACCAATCTGGATGGTGCCGTGGTTGTGCAGACCGATGATGTCGCCCGGGAAGGCTTCCTCCGCGTGGGAACGGTCGCCCGCCATAAAGGTCACCGCATCGGAGATGCTGACGTCTTTACCCAGACGCACATGGTGCATCTTCATGCCCTTGGTGTATTTGCCGGAGCAGATGCGCATAAAGGCGATGCGGTCACGGTGCTTGGGATCCATATTGGCCTGGATCTTAAACACGAAGCCGGAGAACTTCTCTTCGTTCGCTTCCACCTCACGCTCATCGGTCGTACGGGGCTGCGGTGCCGGTGCCCACTCGGTCAGGCCATCCAGCATGTGGTCCACGCCGAAGTTACCCAGTGCGGTACCGAAAAAGACCGGAGTCAGATCACCGGACAGGAACAGCTCCAGATCAAACTCGTTGGACGCGCCGCGCACCAGCTCCAGCTCATCACGCAGCTGTGCCGCCAACTCGTCGCTGACCACCTGATCCAGCTCCGGGTTGTCCAGGCCCTTGATGATGCGCACTTCCTGAATGGTGTGACCCTGGCCGGTCTGGTACAGGATGGTTTCATCACGGTACAGGTGGTACACGCCCTTGAACTCTTTACCGCAGCCGATGGGCCAGGTGATGGGCGCACACATGATCTTGAGCTCGTTCTCCACCTCGTCCAACAGCTCCATCGGGTCACGGATGTCCCGGTCCAGCTTGTTCATAAAGGTGAGGATGGGCGTGTCGCGCAGACGGGTCACTTCCATCAGCTTGCGGGTACGATCTTCCACACCCTTGGCGGCGTCGATCACCATCAGACAGGAATCCACCGCCGTCAGGGTGCGGTAGGTGTCTTCGGAGAAGTCTTCGTGTCCGGGGGTATCCAGCAGGTTGACCAGCGCCTCGTTGTAGGGGAACTGCATCACGGAGGTGGTCACGGAGATACCACGCTCCTTCTCCATCTCCATCCAGTCGGATTTGGCATGCTGACCTGAACCACGGCCCTTAACGGTACCGGCTTTCTGCAGCGCGTGTCCGAACAGCAGCACCTTCTCGGTGATGGTGGTCTTACCGGCGTCCGGGTGAGAGATGATGGCGAAGGTCCGGCGCTTCGCCACTTCCTGGGCGTGTTGACTCATTGGATCACTTAATCTGGTTGAAGGGCCTGATGGCGGAAAAGACCGCGCATTATAGCGTCACGGAGAGTGTAGAAAAAGGGACCTAGTCCGACGAACGCGGGATCCAGCCCAACGCCCCCATCACCCAGGCCCCCAAAGCCAGGTATCCGGTGGCCATCAGCATCTGCCCGATTCGCAGAATCAGCTTGGTACTGGCCTCGCCGCCACCGGAAAAGGTGGTGGAGCCGATCAGGATCAACAGGGTGGTAAAACCGGTGGCAAACACCTTGCCCTTCGGCGAGGTAAAGATCGCCTGGCCAAACAGCAGCGCCGTCAGCCACATCAGCAGGACAAAGAAGATCCACGTGGGGACGGCCACCAGCAGGTTGTAGAACAGCATCGCCGCGGCCCCGCCAACCAGGTTCGCCACAATCATCCCCAGACCCGCTTTGCTGCCCGCCGCCAGTCCGGGGCTCTGACTGAGAATGGCCACAAGAATCAATACCAGCAGATCCCCGGAGCGATCGGTCAGATAGAAAAACAGCAGCAGCGGCAGCACCAGCAGGGTGCTGAGCCAGGCATTGCGGTAGGCCTCCGCTTCCGAAGGCAGCACCGGAGGCGTCGGCTTCGGCGCCGGACCGGAGGGGATCCAGGCATAAAACAGCGCGCAGAGCGCCAGCGCGATGGCGAGGGAACCAAGAAAACCCAAGGCAAACCCAATGGCCAGGTTTCGCCCCATCAGCCCCAGCGAGGGAAACATCAGAATGGCGATCAGCAGCATCACCACAATCAGCGGATTCATCCCCCGCTCCGCCCGATAAAAAGTGAGGAACAGCAGCAGTGTCTGCAATGGAACAAACATCAGGGCATAGGGCAGCAGCGCCACCAGCCCAATACCAACCGCGAAAGTAAACGCGACAGCGAGCAGAAGTTTGGAGTAGGCCCCATGAGGAAGACGCACACCGGGGGGCCCCAGCAGCATGGCGACAAAGATCGGGGTGATCATCGACAGGCTCCACTCAAAGCTCGCCGCCAATATCATCGCCGTCGCCACACCGGTGCCAAACCGAAAGATGGCACGCTGACGCCAGTAGCCCGGGCCGTGCTGTTCAACCAGAGTGTCAGTAGACATAGCTGATCAGGCTCAACAAACGGATCCAGGCCTTACCTATCCAGTAGAGAAAGCCCGATGACTCGGTGTAAACGATGACATCCGCCTGCCCCCCTTCCCGCTGAAAACCCCGGCTCTCCTCATCGGCAAAGCGAATCAGAACCGGAAACCGCTCCGGGTCACGCAGCCAGCCGGTGGTGGTTACCGGATCCTGCAGAGTGCCCACGCTACTGCCGGTTTCAAACTGAACACCGTAGCTGACGGACACCACTTCCCCTTTGATCACCCGTCCCGGGGCGGCATCCAGCACCATCTCCACTTCGTTGCCAGGCTCAATATGCTCCAGGTTGTTTTCCCGCAGATAGGCCTCCACCCACACATCCCGGGTCGAGATAAAGGTCATCAGGGGCTGGCCGGGATTGGCGTAATACCCGACGTCGTAACGCAGGTTGGAAACCAGCCCAAGGCGGGGCGCTTTGATTTCGGTGTTTTCCAGGTCCAGTCTGGCCTGGCCCAGCGCGGTCAGCGCCCGCTGCACTTTCGGGTTGCGTTCATCGTCGATGCCCGCCTGCTGCTTGGCCACCTCCAGGTCCGCCTGCGCTTTATCCACGCCAGCCTGCGCATTACTCAACTGAGCCCGGGCCCTATCCACATCGGTCTGGGAGACGTAGCCCTCCTCCGCAACCGCCAGTATTCGTGCCACATCGGCCTTGATGTTATTCAGGTTGGTGACCGCTTCAATCAGACGGGCCTGAGCAGAGGCCACATTGGCCGTGCCCGCGCCCACCTCCTGTCCCGCCAGAGCCAGCTCTGCCTCCGCTTTTCGCACCGCCAACTGGTAGCGCTCGCGCTCGATGCGCAGCAACACCTCCCCCTGCTCCACCACCTGGTTGTTGACCACCAGTATTTCATCAATGCGCCCGGCAACCTGACTGGCAACCGGCAACACATAGGCCCTGACCCGGGCATTGTCAGTACTGGGTGTGTAGCGCTCCGCCCCCAGATACCAGGCAAAGATGAGAGCGCAAAGCAGCAGCAACGTCAGGGAGGTGTTGCGCACCAGTTTGCCCGCAGACGCATCACTTTCAGGGGCTGGGCTCTCAACGTCGTGGTCGGTTTTCGGTTTTTCACTCATCGGGGCGCTCCCCTTCAGCAGGGGCTTCCGATTCGACGGCAAGCCCCGCTCCGGTGAGCCAGGCTTCTAGCAGGGTGTAGCCGAGCGCCAATACTACGGCCCCAACAAACAGGCCAATAATGCCGGACAGCATCATGCCGCCGATGGCACCCAGCAGAATCACCAGTGTCGGCACGTTCAGGCCCTTACCAAGCAGCAGCGGCTTGAGCAGTCCGTCACTGGCACTGACCAGAATGGCCCAAACGGTAAACAGGATGGCAGGCATGCCGGAGGAAACCGAAAATACGTAGGCGATCACCGGTCCCAGCACCAGAATGGGGGGCAGTTGTGCAATGGCGAGAATCAGGATCAGCAGAGTCCACAGCCCGGTAAAGGGGACGCCCATCAGCGCCATACCCAGTCCCGCCGCCATCGCCTGAATAAAGGCCACACCCAAGACGCCCTGGGCCACGCTGCGGACCGTCTTCGCCGCCATCTCCGGCAGAGGGGAGTTGGGGTGTCCGGTCACCCGATCGGCCATCAACTGAACCCCCTTGCCACAGGCGGGCCCGGTAGCCATAAAGACACCACTGATCAGGATCGAAAACGTAAACATGGCGACAGTGGAAAGCACCCCACCGAAGGTCTGGAGTACGGTGGTCAGATGTTGCTTAAGCGATTCGGCATGGGCACTAAGGAACCGCTCCAGGTTATGCGATGCCAGCTGCCAGGCCTCAAACGCTTTCTCACCAACCAAAGGCCACTCGCGAACCTGAGTGGTGGGCGGAGGAACGGTAAAGGTCTCCGCCTCCAGCTGTTGAGCCACATCACTGGCCCCGCCCAGCATGGCGCCTGCCACAAAGAAGGTAGGCACCAACAGGATGGAGAGGGCCAGCAGCGTGATCAGGGTTGCCGACCACTTTGGTTTGCCCCCCAATTGGACGGAAAGTTTGAGATGCAGGGGGTAAAGGGCAACGGCCAGGATCGCCCCCCACAATACCGGCATAAAGAAGGGGCGAATGATCTGAAAACACCAGATTAGCAGGATCAGAATCAGGCCAAACTTGATGAGCGCTTCAATCACCTCACGCTCAATCTGACGGTTGTCTGGAGAGGGAGTCATGGCGCCTCCTAAGTGCACCCGGTGATGACCCCTAAACATAGTAAACAGAATGGTTTTTTGCTGACCACAACGGAAAACGCCACCCCTTGGGGTGGCGTTCTTCAATGGGCCGGAACTTACTCTGCGGCTGGCTCTGCCGACTGCATCGCTTCCTCAGCAATCTCCCGCATCTCGACCAGGGCGTAGCGGTGCTCCACAAACTCGTAGATGTTGGTGGCCAGCGCCAGTTTATAGAGGTTCACCGCCTCTTGCGGGCGACCCTCCTGACGCGCTTTCTTGCCCAGATAGAAATAGGCTTCGCACAGGCGCTCGGCAAAAGCCCGCTGGCTTTCGACCCCTTGCCGGCTGCTGGCCAGCAGGGCATTGGGTTCGATCCGGTTCAGGAAGAGATCCACCAGACCGGTTGCCCAGTCACTGTCTTCCAGTTGAGTCCGATTGTAGCTGAGCCGGGCCTGGGCCCCCTCGGGATCGGTCTTCAACTCAGCCAGATAGAGCCAGATTACCCGGTAGGGGTCGTTCTGGTCATCCAGGTAGAAGGTTTCCAGATCCGACACCGCCAAAGCGGGGCGGCCACCGTAATAGAGGGCGATACCCCGGTTCAGGTAGGCGTAGCTGTAGGCCGGGTCCAACTCCAGTACGGCATCAAAGGCCTCATAGGCCTGATCAAACTCCTGGGACTGGGTGTAATAGATCCCCATGAAGTTGTAGATATCCGGAATGTCCGGCCGCAACTGCAGGGCTCGGGTAAAATCGATTCGGGCCAGGGTGCGCAGCCCAACACGGTCGTAGCTAATCGCGCGCTCATAGAGAAAGCGGGCACGTTGGTCATCCGTAAGGTCAGGGACCTGAAGCAGCTCCGTCAACTTGGCCAATGCAATTTCGAGCTGTTGGTCCGGCTGTTGCGGCGTGACCAGCGGCAGCACTGCGGATCCACCATCCACGCCGTTGCCGGTAGTGGCACAACCACCCAGAACCAGGCTCAATGCAGCGACCAGCGGTATCCATCGTTTTTGGGTCATAGTGTTTGGTTCCTTACCTGGACCAGATTGCCTTCCAGTCTAACCCAGAAGGCTGAATAAAAAGGGAGCCCAAGGCTCCCTTTTTTTCAGTCTTTTCAGGATTACTCTGCGGCCGGCTTGGCAGCAGCTTCCTTCATGGACAGACGGATGCGGCCCTGACGGTCCACTTCAATCACCTTAACGTCCACTTCCTGACCCATCTCCAGGTGGTCGGAGACGTTGTTCACGCGCTCTTCGCAGATCTGGGAGATGTGTACCAGGCCATCTTTGCCCGGCAGGATGTTAACGAAGGCACCGAAGTCTACGATGCGAACCACTTTACCTTTGTAGATGCGACCCTCTTCCACATCGGAGGTGATCTCTTCGATGCGACGGATCGCTTCGGCAGCAGCAGCACCGTCGGTGGAAGCCACCTTCACAGTACCGTCATCTTCGATCTCGATGGTGGTGCCGGTCTCTTCGGTCAGTGCACGGATGGTGGCGCCACCTTTACCGATCACTTCGCGGATCTTGTCCGGGTGGATCTTGATGGTGGTGATGCGCGGCGCATGCATGGACAGCTCAGAGCGCGGAGCCGGCAGAGCTTCGTCCATCACACCCAGGATGTGAACACGAGCTTCGTTGGCCTGCTTCAGAGCGATCTGCATGATCTCCTGAGTGATGCCTTCGATCTTGATGTCCATCTGCAGTGCGGTCACACCTTCACGGGTACCGGCCACTTTGAAGTCCATGTCACCCAGGTGGTCTTCGTCGCCCAGGATGTCAGACAGAACCACGAAGTCTTCACCCTCTTTCACCAGACCCATGGCGATACCGGCAACGGAAGCCTTGATCGGCACACCCGCGTCCATCAGAGCCAGAGAGGTACCACACACGGAAGCCATGGAGGAGGAACCGTTGGACTCGGTGATCTCGGAAACCACACGCACGGTGTAGGGGAACTCTTCGGCGGTCGGCATTACGGCCTGAACACCACGCTTAGCCAGCTTACCGTGGCCGATTTCGCGACGCTTCGGAGAGCCGATAAAGCCGGTTTCACCCACACAGAACGGAGGGAAGTTGTAGTGCAGCATGAAGCGGTCGGTACGCTCGCCGATCAGTTCGTCGATGATCTGACCGTCACGCTCGGTGCCCAGGGTGGCCGCAACCAGCGCCTGAGTTTCACCACGGGTAAACAGGGCGGAACCGTGAGTACGGGGCAGAACGCCCGGCAGTACGGACAGGGCACGGACCATCTTGGTGTCACGGCCGTCGATGCGCGGCTCACCACCGATGATGCGGCTACGAACAACGGACTTCTCCAGGCTGCTCAGCAGGTTGGACAGCTCCTGCTCGTCCTGCTCCGGGTTCTCGGCCAGGATGGCGGCCTTAGCGTCAGCCTTAACGGCGTTAACCTTTTCCAGACGAGCCACTTTTTCAGTGATGCGGTAGGCGTCACCCAGACCGGCCTGAGCCAGCTCAGCGACCTTGGCAGCCAGAGTTTCGTTCTTAACCGGAGCGGTCCAATCCCAAGTGGGCTTGCCAGCTTCGGCTTTCAGTTCGTTGATGGCTTGAATCACGGTCTGTTGCGCCTGGTGACCAAACATCACGGCACCCAGCATCACTTCTTCAGACAGTACTTCAGCTTCAGATTCCACCATCAGTACGGCGCTTTCAGTACCGGCAACAACCAGGTCCAGCTTGGAGGTTTTCAGCTCTTCAACGGACGGGTTCAGCAGGTACTCGCCGTCACGGTAACCTACGCGGGCACAGCCAATCGGGCCGTTGAACGGGATACCAGACAGGGCCAGAGCAGCGGAAGTACCGATCATCGCAACCACATCCGGAGAAACGGCAGGCTCAACGGAAACGACAGTGGCGATCACCTGGACTTCGTTCATGAAGCCTTTCGGGAACAGCGGGCGGATCGGACGGTCGATCAGACGCGCGGTCAGAGTCTCACCTTCGCTCGGACGACCTTCACGCTTGAAGAAACCACCCGGGATCTTGCCGGCAGCGTAGGTCTTTTCCTGGTAGTTCACGGTCAGAGGGAAGAAGTCCTGACCAGGCTGAACACTTTTCTTACCGACCACAGTTACCAGAACAGTGGTGTCGCCCATGCTGGCGAGAACGGCTGCGTCTGCCTGACGGGCAATGACGCCGGTTTCCAGGGTGACCGTATGCTGGCCGTAAGGGAAGCTCTTAATAACGGGATTCACTGTCGATTCCTTAATGCGTTTTTTACCTTGAAATTCGCCCGTTAGTATACTTCAAACACCGCCGAAAGATAGGCGAGTTTTGCCCGTCCCCTTCAGCGTTTGTACAGGCAAAAGAAAAGGGCGCCCGGAGGCGCCCTTTTCCCAAACTTGGCTTCGACTTAGCGACGCAGACCCAGCTTGGCAATCAGCTCTTGGTAGCGAGCAACATCTTTGCGCTTCAGGTAGTCCAGCATGTTACGACGCTGGGCAACCATACGCAGCAGACCGCGACGGCTGTGGTGGTCGTGGATGTGCTGCTTGAAGTGGCCTTGCAGGTGGTTGATCTGGGCGGTCAGCAGGGCAACCTGAACTTCCGGGGAACCGGTGTCGTTCTCGCCGCGGCCGAATTCAGCCAGGATCTTAGCTTTAGCTTCTGCGCTTAGTGACATAGTCATATCTCCAAAAAAACGTAAATGGCCTCCGGCCGATCACTAACTCAGCACGGAGGCGGGGGATTGTAGCGGGTTAGCCGGTCCGGCTCAACCCTGCTGCAAATTGATCAGGCGTTTCGGTGCCACCAGGCCATCGTCGTCGATGGCGCCGAGGCCGATAAACGCCCGTTGCTCGCCCACAGTCAGGCGAACGGAGCCCTCCTGAGGGGCGCCAGGGATCTGCACCGGCTGACCCTGCAGCAGGTAGCTGGCCACCAGCTCGTTCATGTTCACCTCGGGCAGGGTTGCCACGGCGGTGTCCATCGGCAGCAGCAGCGGGTCCAGCAGCTCCTTGGGTTTGCGATCCTGATCCAGCGCCTGGTCCAGCAGGTTCTGGATCTGCTCCAGCGTCACCATGCGGGCATAGGGGTAACCGGCCACCTGGGTACGACGCAGGAAGATCACATGGGCGCCACAGCCCAGTACCTCACCCAGGTCATCAACGATGGTCCGGATGTAGGTGCCCTTGGAACAGTGCACATCCAGCTCCACCTCGTCGCCGTCAAAGCGGAGCAGCTCCAGCTCATAGACGTTGATCGGGCGAGCTTCGCGAGGCACTTCGATGCCTTCACGGGCGTACTTGTACAGGGGTTGGCCCTGGTACTTCAGCGCCGAATACATGGAAGGCACCTGCATGGTTTCACCACGGAAGCCTTCCAGTGCCTGGTTCAACTGCTCCAGAGTGACATTAACCGGACGCTCGGACACCACTTCACCGTCCGCATCGGAGGTGGTGGTGCGAACGCCAAGCTTGGCCACAACGGTGTAGCGCTTATCCGCATCCAGCAAGTACTGAGAGAACTTGGTGGCTTCCCCCAGGCAGATCGGCAGCATGCCGGTCGCCAGAGGGTCCAGAGCGCCGGTGTGACCGGCTTTCGCGGCGTTGTAGATCCGCTTCACCTTCTGCAAGGCATCGTTGGAGCTGATGCCAGCCGGCTTATCCAGCAGCAGAACGCCATCAACGGGACGGCCGCGAGCACGACGACGAGCCATTACTGCTCCTCCTCGTCTTTGCCGAATTTGTCTGCCTTGGCGTCATCCTCACTGCGAGCCTGACTTACCAGGCTGGCCATGCGGATACCCTCAACCAGGGACTTGTCGTAGGTGAAGCGCAGCTCCGGCATCACGCGCATTTTTACGCGAGAGGCGGTCAGCATGCGGATCTGAGGCGTCAGTTCCAGCAGCGCTTCCATCTGGCGTTTGACCGCTTCCGGACTGTCGTCCAGGAAGGTGACAAACACTTTGGCGTATCCCATATCGCGGGACACTTCCACTTCGTTTACCGTCACCATGCCGAGGCGCTCATCGCGGATCTCGCGCTGCATGATCATCGCCAGTTCACGCTGAAGTTGCTGGCCGACACGGCGGGTACGACTGAATTCTCTTGCCATAATCTTCCACCAAAAAGAGGGGCCGGAGCCCCTCTTATTCACCTTACAGGGTGCGTTTCACTTCGACGGTTTCGAACACTTCAATCTGGTCGCCTACGCGAACGTCGTTGTAGTTCTTCACGCCGATACCACATTCCATGCCGTTACGGACATCCGCGACGTCATCCTTAAAGCGACGCAGGGACTCCAGCTCGCCTTCATAGATAACCACGTTGTCACGCAGTACGCGGATGGGGGCGTTACGCTTAACCACACCCTCAGTCACCATACAGCCGGCAACCGCGCCGATCTTCGGAGACTTGAACACGTCACGTACTTCGGCCAGACCGATGATCTCCTGCTTGAACTCAGGCGCCAGCATACCGCTCATCGCCTGCTTCACTTCGTCGATCAAATCATAGATCACGCTGTAGTAGCGCAGGTCCAGATTCTCGTTGTCCACGGTCTTACGGGCAACAGAGTCAGCACGGACGTTGAAGCCCACGATGATGGCGTTGGAAGCCGCAGCCAGAGAGGCGTCGGTTTCGGTGATACCACCCACACCACGGCCGATGATGTTCACCTTCACTTCGTCGGTGGACAGCTTCAGCAGGGAGTCGGCAATCGCTTCCAGAGAGCCCTGTACGTCGGCTTTCAGTACCACGTTCAGTTCGGACACATCGCCTTCGGTCATGTTGGTGAACATGTTCTCCAGCTTGGCCTTCTGCTGACGCGCCAGCTTCACTTCGCGGAACTTGCCCTGACGGTGCAGTGCCACTTCGCGAGCTTTCTTCTCGTCACGTACCACGGTGGCTTCGTCACCGGCTGCCGGAACACCGGACAGACCCAGGATTTCAACCGGAATGGACGGGCCAGCTTCTTCGATGGACTGACCGTTCTCATCGCGCATGGCACGAACGCGGCCATACTCCAGACCACACAGAACGATGTCACCCTGACGCAGAGTACCTTCCTGAACCAGTACGGAAGCAACCGGACCGCGACCTTTGTCCAAACGGGACTCGATCACGACGCCACGGGCCATGCCCTCTTTGCGGGCGGTCAGTTCCAGAACTTCGGATTGCAGCAGGATGCCTTCCAGCAGTTCGTCGATGCCCATACCGGACTTGGCGGATACGTGAACAAACATGTGTTCACCACCCCAGTCTTCCGGGATCACTTCGTGCTGAGCCAGTTCGTTCTTAACACGATCCGGATCCGCCGCTTCCTTATCCATCTTGTTCACGGCCACAACCAGCGGTACACCCGCGGCTTTGGCGTGCTGAATCGCTTCGATGGTCTGCGGCATTACGCCGTCATCGGCCGCCACAACCAGTACCACGATGTCAGTGGCCTGAGCACCACGAGCACGCATGCTGGTAAACGCAGCGTGACCAGGGGTATCCAGGAAGGTGATCATGCCGGTATCGGTTTCTACGTGGTAGGCACCGATGTGCTGGGTAATACCACCGGCTTCGCCAGCAGCAACCTTGGCACGACGGATGTAGTCCAGCAGAGAGGTTTTACCGTGGTCAACGTGACCCATGATGGTCACTACCGGTGCACGCTCAACGGTATCCGCCTCGGTGTCACGATCGGCCATCAGCGCATCTTCGAGTTCGTTCTCGTTGCGCAGAACCACCTTGTGACCCATCTCCTCAGCCACCAGCTGAGCGGTTTCCTGATCAATCACCTGGTTGATGGTCACCATGGTGCCCATCTTCATCATGGTCTTGATCACTTCGGTCGCTTTTACGGCCATCTTGTTGGCCAGCTCGGCCACGGTGATGGTCTCGCCAATCACGACATCGCGAACCACTTTGTCAGCGGGCTTCTGGAAGCCGTGCTGCATGGTGGACGGGGCTTTAACGCCACGCTTGCCACGGCCGCCACGACGGTCATTACGACCACCCGGGCCTTTGTCGCCAGCGGCTTTCTTCTTACGACGAGGACCGCTACGCTCGGCACGAGCGTCCTGCTGGTCTTCCGCCGCACGAGCAGCCGCAGAGGTGGTTACATGGTAATCCGCGCTCTCCAGCTCCTTACGCTTGGCTTCCTCTTCGGCCCAGCGCTGGGCGTTTTCTTCCGCCAGACGCTTGGCCTCTTCGGCCTTGGCCTGGGCCAGCTCTTCAGCCTTACGTGCTGCTTCGGCTTCTTGGGCTTTTAACAATGCTTCTGCCTCTTTCTTGGCTTGCTCTTCCGCGGCCTTGGTGGCCGGGTCGGCTTTTGCCTCGTCCGCCGCACGCTTCGCTTCAGCGTCGCGCTTGGCTTTTTCGGCCGCGTCACGCTTGGCTTTTTCTTCAGCCTCGCGCTTCGCTTGTTGTTCCGCGTCACGCTTGGCTTTTTCTTCAGCCTCACGCTTCGCCTGTTCTTCAGCTTCACGCTGGGCCAGTTCTTCGGCCTCACGCTTCGCCTGCTCATCGTCCAGCGCGCTACGCTTGACGTAGGTGCGCTTCTTACGCACCTCTACCTGTACGGACTTGCTCTTGCCACCGCCGCTGGCCACGCTCAGGGTTGAGCGGGTCTTGCGCTGCAGGGTCATACGAGTGGGCTCGGATTTGCCGCCGTGTTGCTCAGAGAGGTGAGTCAGCAGTGTCTGCTTCTCATCCTCGCTGACTGCGTCACCGGCTTTTTTGCTGACCCCTGCTTCGGCAAACTGGGCCAGAAGGCGATCAACCGGCTTGCCAACTTCGGCTGCCAGCGCTTCTACCGTTTTCGCTGTCATTCTTACTATTCCTCCGTTGATCGAATCAGGCTTCGTCTCCGAACCAGCAGATGTTACGTGCGGCCATGATCAGCTCGCCCGCTTTCTCTTCGCTCAGTTCTTCGATATCGCTCAGATCGTCAATGCCCTGATCCGCCAGATCTTCGAGAGTCACCACACCGCGGCTGGCCAGTACGTAGGCCAGGTGGCGCTCCATCCCCTCAAGGTTCAGCAGGTCCTCTGCCGGCTCGGCGCCGTCCAGGGCCTCTTCAGAAGCCAGAGCACGAGTGGTCAATGCCGCTTTAGCACGCTCACGCAGTGCTTCAACGATATCTTCGTCCAGACCCTCAATCTCCAGCAGTTCGTTAACCGGTACGTAGGCGATCTCTTCCAGGCTGGTGAAGCCTTCGTCCACCAGAACACCGGCGAACTCTTCGTCGATGTCCAGGGACTCAACGAACTGGGTGACCAGCTTGGTGGATTCCGCCTGATGCTTCTCCTGCATCTCTTCGGTGGTCATGACGTTCAGTTCCCAACCGGTTACCTGGGAAGCCAGACGTACGTTTTGACCGTTGCGGCCGATAGCCTGAGCCAGGCTGTCTTTCTCTACCGCAACATCCATGGACCTGGCGTCTTCATCTACCACGATAGAGGAAACGTCCGCCGGGGCCATGGCGTTGATCACGTACTGCGCAGTGTTGTCATTCCACAGCACGATATCGATACGCTCGCCACCGAGTTCGCCGGAAACGGCCTGAACTCGGGCACCGCGCATACCTACACAAGCGCCGACCGGATCGATGCGCTTGTCATTGCTCTTCACCGCGATCTTGGCGCGGGAACCCGGATCGCGAGCAGCGCCCACAATCTCGATCATCTCTTCACCGATCTCCGGCACCTCGATGCGGAACAGTTCGATCAGCATCTCAGGACGGGTACGGGACAGGAACAGCTGAGAGCCGCGGGACTCCAGACGTACGGAGTGCAGCAGCGCGCGAACGCGGTCACCCGGACGGAAGTTCTCACGAGGCAGCATCTCTTCACGGAACAGGATGGCATCGGCGTTGTTGCCCAGGTCCACGATGATGGAATCGCGGTTTACCTTTTTCACGACACCGGTAACCAGCTCACCCTCTTTATCCTTGAACTGCTCAACGACCTGGGCACGCTCAGCCTCGCGCACTTTCTGCACGATAACCTGCTTCGCGGTCTGGGTAGTGATGCGGTCGAAGGTGATGGATTCGATCTGCTCTTCAACAAAATCGCCCACCTGGATGGACTCATCCTCTTCCATGGCACGAGCAGAGGACAGGTACACCTGCCGGGTCGGAACCTCCATCTCGGCGTCGTCTTCGATCACTTCCCAACGACGGAAGGTGTCGAATTCACCGGTCTTCTGATCGATGGCAACGCGAACGTCGATCTCGATCTCGTGCTTTTTCTTGGTTGCGGTCGCCAGGGCAAACTCCAGCGCCTCAAAAATTTTCTCCCGGGGCACGGCCTTCTCGTTGGACACCGCCTCGGCAACTAACAGGATCTCTTTGCTCATTGTCAGCCTCGTTTCACCCTGAAATCATTAAAACTTATGGATCACATGGGCTTTCTGCACATTGGGCAGGGCCACTACCTGATCATTCTCATTGTGTCGCAGTGTCACCATGTCGCCTTCAACAGCAACAATCTCTCCCTGCCACTTCCGCTTTCCTTCCATGGGCATATTCAGCACCACGACCGCCTCACTACCCATGTAGCGTTGGTAGTGTTCGGCGGTAAACAGAGGCCGATCCAGCCCGGGAGAAGAAACCTCCAGGTTGTATTCGGTGGTGATGGGATCTTCCACATCCAGCACCGCGCCAACCTGGCGGCTGACGGCAGCACAGTCATCAACTGTGATGCCGTTTTGATGTTCGATAAACAAGCGCAACGTAGAGTGGTTGCCAGCACGCACGTACTGGATACCCCACAGCTCGTAGCCAAGGGCCTCAACGGGCTCTCTCAGCATCTCAGTCAGGCGCTGTTCCATTGTTGACATGGGTTTCCCCTCTAAAACAAAAAAAGGGCTAAAAAGCCCAGTCACCCGACTATCTAGGATAGCCAAACCGAAGAGTACAGATAACAAAAAACCCCGGTTTGAAACGGGGCTTTAGGATGACTGAACCCTGTTCGATGCGCCATGCACATCGGCAGTCCCTTGAGACCACCACCGTCCTCGCCACGGTTTCTTTGTCGATTCGACAAGGCCATCGGCCACGAGGCGGCATCAGAACCGGGCAGTCAGGTTTTGATACCGGAAGATTCCAATTCGGACTCCAATTGAGCAGCGTTTGGAGCGCGTTGCGCCTAAGGCGCTATCGGAAAGTGGTTGCGGGGGCCGGATTTGAACCGACGACCTTCGGGTTATGAGCCCGACGAGCTACCAGGCTGCTCCACCCCGCGTCAAAGTCGGCGACCAGTATACCCAGATGGCTATCCTGACGCAATATTTTGACTGAAAACCGGACGTTCCAGCTTTCGAAAAATGGTGCCGAGAGCGGGACTTGAACCCGCACGAGCAATGCTCACCACCCCCTCAAGATGGCGTGTCTACCAATTCCACCACCTCGGCACAGAGTTAACTGTTTTTTAATGTGCTCAGTTAGGCACGTCGCCAGCCGGTACATCGGCAGGCTGTTCCACAACGGGAACATTGATTTCGTTCCAATCTTCGGCCGGCTTGGCAGAGTGGGCAGACATGCGACCCAGCACCAGGCTCAGTACGAAGAATGCGGTCGCCAAAATGGCGGTCGCACGGGTCAGGAAGTTACCTGAACCACTGGAACCAAACAGAGTGGCAGATGCACCGGCGCCAAAAGAGGCTCCCATGCTGGCACCCTGGCCCTGCTGAATCAGTACCAGGCCAATAATGCCCAGCGCCACCAACAGGTAAACAACCATCAGAATCTCGAACATCTTCGCTCATTCCGCTTCTGAGGCGATGCGACACAGCGTAGTAAACTCGCTGGCATTCAAACTCGCACCGCCGACTAATCCACCGTCGACATCCGGCTGGGAGAACAGGTCAGCCGCATTGCTGGCTTTAACACTGCCACCGTACAGGATCCGAATGTTCTCACCGATATAGGGCGACACTTCAGACAAACGCCGACGGATGAAAGCGTGCACTTCCTGAGCTTGCTCAGGGGTGGCGCTCTTACCGGTACCAATGGCCCAGAGAGGCTCATAGGCAATCACCGCGTTATCGAAAGCCAGGGTACCGTGTTTTTTAATCACGGCGTCCAACTCTCCGGCAATCACCTCAAAGGTGCGGTTCGCTTCGCGAGCCGGGAGGGACTCCCCAACACAGAGAATCGGAGTTAATCCCATCTTCTGTGCCATGGCGAATTTATCCGCCACGATATCGCTGGTCTCTCCGTACATACGACGGCGTTCGGAGTGACCGATGATAACATAGCTGCAGCCGAATTCTTTAAGCATTTTACCGGAGATTTCGCCGGTATAAGCGCCGAATTCGTGGTGGCTCAGATTCTGGCCACCCAGACGAATCATGCAGTCGGAAAGCGTTTCCCGGCTGGCTTCGTACTGTTTCTGCACGCCATCCAAGTAGATGCTTGGCGGACACAGGACCACCTCAACGGAATCGTCCTTAAGCTGTTGAAACTTGTCAAACAGCTCTGTCGCCAGTTGTAGACTACCATCCATTTTCCAGTTGGCAGCCACCATAGGGCGTCTCAAGGCCATACGCATCTCCTTCGAAAGCGGGCGAGATAATATCGAACTGATCTTTCAGTGACAAGAGCCAGCGTTAAGATTTCCTGTCTTGATGGCTTGTTCGCTGAAACATTATGCAATGCGGGTGAAATTCCCCCGCTTTTGAACCCAATGACGGGAGCAGGCTCACCCGCTCCCTTCTAAAACGGTAAGAGGGGGCCCTTAACGATGGCCCCGCACCGCCTGCCACACCATCAGGGCATCACGCATCGCAGCCACGTCATGCACCCGAAGTATCTGCGCGCCCTGCTGAGCCGCCAGTAGCGATGCTGTCACACTGCCCACAACCCGCTCCTCAACGGCGCGGCCGAGCAGGTCGCCAATCATCCGCTTTCGTGACAGGCCGATCAACAACGGCAAGCCCAGCGCCTGGAGGGGGGCCAGATCCGCCAACAGACGATAGTTGTGTTCAAGGGTTTTGCCAAAGCCAAACCCGGGGTCCAGAATCAGCCGATTTCTGGCAATCCCCTGTGCCTCACATGCTGCCACTCGCTCTGACAGGAAGGAACCAATCTCCCCAAACAGATCCTGGTAATGGGGATCATCCTGCATAGAGCGTGGCTGGCCCTGCATGTGCATCAGACAGATCAGTGCATCGGTTTGAGCTGCCGCCTCCACCGCACCCGGCTCTCTCAGCGCACGCACATCATTGATGATATCGGCGCCTGCCGCTACCGCCTGACGCATCACTTCCGCCTTCGAGGTGTCGATGGAGATAAGGATGTCGTCGCTCAGCTGTGCGCGCAGCCCGCGGATAACCGGAATGGTGCGGGCCAATTCCTCTTCAAGCCGGACATCGGCCGCCCCCGGGCGGGTGGACTCACCGCCGATATCCAGAATGGCGGCGCCCTCCTCCACCAACTTCAGGCCGTGGGCGATGGCCGCGTCGGTCTGATGATGGTGTCCGCCATCGGAGAAGGAGTCGGGGGTCACATTGACGATGCCCATAATGCGGGGCTCGGAGAGATCCAGCACCCGCTGACCGCATTGCATCTTCATTTTTGATTCTTCCTCAAACAAAAAACCCCGCCAGGCGGGGTTTTCAGATAGGTCAGCCTTACTTGGCCGGGGCTTCGCTGCCCTTGTCCGCGCTGGCGTCGGCTTTCACTGCTACCGGTTCAACCTGTGCATCAGTGTCATCCGCCTTGGCGCCACCGGACGGGGTATCGTTACCCGCGTCGTCGTCGCTCCAGTCAGCCGGCGGGCGTACATCGCGACGCTCCATCAGATCATCAATCTGTTTGGCATCGATGGTCTCGTACTTCATCAGCGCATCGGTCATGGAATGCAGAATATCCATGTTCTCGATAAGGATGGTGCGCGCCCGCTGGTAGTTGCGGTCGATGAAGTCCTTCACCTCTTCATCGATCATCTTCGCCGTTTCATCGGACATGTGGCTGGCCTTGGCCATGGAGCGACCCAGGAACACCTCACCATCCTCTTCGGCGTAGTTCATCGGTCCCAGCTTCTCGGACAGACCCCACTGCGTCACCATCTTACGGGCAATCTCAGTAGCACGCTCGATGTCGTTGGAGGCACCGGTGGTCACCTTATCATCGCCGTAGATCAACTGCTCTGCGATACGACCGCCATACAAGCTGGAGATCATCGATTCCAGATGCTGCTTGGAGTGGCTCCAACGATCCTGCTCCGGCAGGTACATGGTGACACCCAGAGCACGGCCACGAGGAATGATGGACACCTTATAAACCGGGTCATGTTCCGGCACCATGCGGCCCACAATGGCGTGGCCAGCCTCATGGTAGGCGGTCATCTTCTTCTCGTCCTCAGACATCACCATGGAGCGACGCTCGGCACCCATCATGATCTTGTCCTTGGCTTTCTCGAACTCTTCCATCGCCACCAGGCGCTTGGAAGCACGCGCAGCAAACAGCGCCGCTTCGTTCACCAGGTTGGCCAAGTCCGCGCCGGAAAAGCCCGGCGTACCACGTGCGATTAGCGCGGCGTCCACACCTTCCGCCAGGGGCACTTTACGCATGTGCACCTTAAGGATCTGCTCTCGGCCACGCACGTCCGGAAGGCCGACGGTCACCTGACGGTCGAAACGGCCAGGACGCAGCAGAGCCGGGTCCAGTACATCCGGACGGTTGGTGGCGGCAATGACGATGATGCCTTCGTTACCCTCGAAGCCATCCATCTCAACCAGCATCTGGTTCAGGGTCTGCTCACGCTCATCGTGACCACCACCCAAACCCGCACCACGCTGACGGCCTACCGCATCGATCTCATCGATAAAGATGATGCAGGGGGCAGACTTCTTGGCCTGTTCAAACATGTCACGAACACGGGATGCACCCACACCCACGAACATCTCAACGAAGTCGGAGCCGGAGATGGTAAAGAACGGCACTTTCGCCTCACCGGCAATGGCTTTCGCCAGCAGGGTTTTACCAGTACCCGGCGGGCCCACCATCAGCACACCGGTAGGGATCTTACCGCCCAGCTTCTGGAACTTGCTCGGGTCACGCAGGTAATCCACCAGCTCCGCCACCTCTTCCTTGGCTTCGTCGCAACCGGCCACGTCGGCAAAGGTGGTTTTAATCTGGTCTTCGCTCATCAGGCGGGCCTTGCTCTTGCCGAAGGACATCGCGCCCTTGCCACCGCCGCCCTGCATCTGACGCATAAAGAAGATCCACACGCCGATAAGCAGGAGCATGGGGAACCAGGAGATGAAGATCTGCGCCAGCACGCTGGGTTGCTCCGGCGGCAAGCTCTTAATCTGAACGTTCTGCTTGTACAGGTCGTTGAGCAGATCTTCGTCATAGATAGGCATGTAGGTAACGAACTTTTCGCCGCCACGAGTCTGGCCTTTGATGGTGGTGCCATCGGGCTGGAACTCTACGGAGCCGACCTGTCCGTCATTGATGGCACTGATGAAGGTGCCGTAATCCATGGCATTGTTGGTGCGGGACGAGGGGGAATACCCCTGGAAAACCGTCATCAGCACCACGGCAATCACCAGCCACAGGATCAAATTTTTTGCCATGTCACTCAAGGTATGGGACCTCGCATATTCCTTGGTTTATCTGGGCTAGCTTACCCTTTGTAACCGCTTGCCACAATGTAGACCTCTCGCGAACGCGCCCGCGAGCTGTCGGGTTTACGGATCTTTACGTTGGTGAAGCAGGAACGGACTTCCTGAAGGTATTGATCGAACCCTTCGCCCTGGAAAACCTTCACGACAAACGCGCCGTTTTTCTTCAACACCTGATGGCACATATCGAACGCCAACTCGACCAGATACATGGCACGGGGTTGGTCCACCGCGCCCGCACCGGAGAAGTTGGGCGCCATATCGGACATCACCACATCGACCTTGTCGTCACCAATGTGCGTCAATAGTGCATTAAGCACCGCCTCTTCCCGAAAGTCACCCTGCAGGAAGTCGACACCAGCGATTGGGTCCATCGGCAAAATGTCACACGCGATCACCATGCCGGACTGCCCGACCTGCTCCACCGCGTACTGAGACCAGCCGCCGGGTGCCGCGCCCAGGTCAACGACTTTCATGCCGGCTTTGAGCAAGCGGTCCTTGCCCTGGATCTCCTCCAGCTTGAACACCGCCCGGGAGCGCAGTCCCTGCTTCTGGGCTTTCTTTACGTACTGGTCGTCAAAGTGCTCGGTCAACCAGCGTTTGGAACTGGCACTGTGTTTTTTCTTTGTCATGCCGCCGGGAACGTCTCCGAGTAATCCGGGCAGACGGCCGAATTTACGACCGCTACCATTAGTAATAGGCTATAGATGGCGTTAGAATACGCGCTTTTCAAGTCCACCACGTCAAAAAGAGTGCCTGATGACTCAACTGAGCAACAAGCAAAAGCAGTACCTGAAAGGGCTGGCCCACAATCTGCGCCCGGTAGTTCTGCTTGGCGCCAATGGCCTGACCGAAGGGGTTCTGGCCGAGATTGAACAGGCGCTGGATCACCACGAACTGATCAAGGTGAAAGCCGCCAGTGAAGACCGCGAAATGAAGCGTGCCATCATGGACGCCATCGTTCGCGAAACCGGAGCCACCGAGGTTCAGGTTATTGGCCACATCCAGGTGCTGTACCGTCCTACCAAGGACTCGAAAATCGAGCTCCCGAAAGCACGGTAAGCCATCAAAAAAGCCGCCCCCGGGGCGGCTTTTTTGTGGCCTAAGGGATCAGAGGTACTTTACCTCGACCACTTCATATTCGATGTCGCCAGAGGGCGCCTTCACCACCAGAACGTCATCCAGCTCCTTGCCGATCATGGCACGGGCGATGGGGGAGTTCACGGAGATCAGACCCTCTTTCAGGTTGGCTTCATCGTCGCCAACAATGCGGTAGGTCACTTCCTGGTCGGTTTCGACATTCAGCAGCGTCACGGTGGCACCAAAGATCACACGGCCGTTGTTGGGGATCTTGGTAATGTCGATGATCTGCGCAACCGACAGCTTGCTCTCGATATCGCGAATGCGCGCTTCGGTCAGCCCCTGCTCTTCACGAGCGGCGTGGTATTCCGCGTTCTCTTTCAAATCACCCAGTTCACGAGCCGCCGCGATCGCTTCAGTGATCTTGGGGCGTCGGGTGTGTTTCAGATGGTCCAGCTCTTCACGCAGCATCTCTGCGCCGCGGACAGTCATCGGTACCTGACTCATAGTCTTCGTTTTCTCCAGCAAAAACACGCCCCGTCCAGGCATTGCCGGACGCTTCGGGCGCGTTTTGAAAATGGGGGAATGTCACCTTTGCCCCAGATTGTAATAGCAAAACGCCGGCGGGTCATCCCGTCCGGCGTTTTGTTCTGTTGGGGTTCAGGCGGGGCATTGGGCCCCCCTGCCCCACTATCGGAGTTTAACCCAGGCTGCGCTTATGCAGCTCCTGCACAGAAGTCACCGTGCTGCGGTCGTCCGCAGTGTGGGCCATGCAGGAGGCGAAGGCGGCGTTCATGGTGGTGGTGTAGTTCACCTTGTGCTGAAGCGCCCCGCGACGAAGCTGACGGGAATCCTCGATGGCCTGACGACCTTCTGTGGTGTTCACGATGTAGCTGTACTCGCCGTTCTTGATGCGGTCCAGAATGTGCGGACGGCCTTCATGCACCTTGTTCACCAGGCGCGGGTTGATGCCCGCTTCGCCCAGTGCTACCGCAGTGCCATGAGTGGCGTCCAGCTCGTAGCCCAGCTCAACCAGCTTCTGAGCCAGGTCTACCGCGCGACGCTTGTCACCGTTACGCACGGAGAGCAGTGCACGGCCATTCTTCGGCACATCCTTGATGGCACCCAGTTGCGCCTTGGCGTAAGCCTCGGCAAAGGTGTCTCCCACACCCATCACCTCACCGGTGGAGCGCATCTCAGGGCCCAGCAGCGGATCCACACCCGGGAATTTGTTGAACGGCAGCACCACTTCTTTGACGGAGTAGTACGGCGGAATCACTTCCTGGGTAAAGTTCTGCTCCTGCAGGCTCTTACCAGCCATAACGCGGGCTGCAATCTTGGCCAGCGGTACACCGGTGGCTTTGGACACGAACGGCACGGTACGGGCGGCACGCGGGTTCACCTCGATGAGGTAGATCACGTTGTCTTTCACCGCGAACTGTACGTTCATCAGGCCAATTACGCCCAGCTCCAGTGCCAGCTTGCGAACCTGCTCGCGCATCTCGTCCTGAATGGCAGCGCTCAGGGTGTAGGGAGGCAGTGAGCAACCGGAGTCACCGGAGTGAACCCCAGCCTGCTCGATGTGCTCCATGATGCCGCCGATAACCACGTCGGTGCCATCGCATACCGCGTCCACGTCCACTTCGGTCGCGTCATCCAAGAAGCGGTCCAGCAGTACCGGAGACTCGTTGGACACGCTCACCGCTTCGTTGAAGTAACGGCGCAGATCCTGCTCGTCGTAAACGATCTCCATAGCGCGACCACCCAGTACGTAGGAGGGGCGAACCACCAGCGGGTAACCGATGCGCTCCGCATCGCGAACCGCCTGCTCCAGCGCGGTAACGGTGCTGTTTTCCGGCTGCTTCAGGCCCAGACGCTCAACCGCTTGCTGGAAGCGCTCACGGTCTTCGGCGCGGTCAATGGCGTCCGGGGAGGTACCGATGATCGGCACGCCAGCGGCTTCCAGAGCACGTGCCAGTTTCAGCGGGGTCTGACCGCCATACTGAACGATGACACCCTTGGGCTGCTCAACGCGGACAATCTCCAGCACGTCTTCCAGGGTTACCGGCTCAAAGTAGAGACGGTCGGAAGTGTCGTAGTCGGTGGACACGGTTTCCGGGTTACAGTTAACCATGATGGTCTCGTAACCGTCTTCGCGCATCGCCAGTGCCGCGTGTACACAGCAGTAGTCAAACTCGATGCCCTGACCGATGCGGTTCGGGCCACCACCGATCACCATGATCTTGTCTTTGTCAGACGGGTTCGCCTCACACTCATCCTCGTAGGTGGAGTACATGTAGGCGGTGTCGGTAGAGAACTCGGCGGCGCAGGTATCAACCCGCTTGTACACCGGGAACAGCTCAAACTTGTGGCGCAGTTTGCGCACTTCGCCCTCGGACACGCCCAGCAGGGTGGCCAGACGGGCATCGGAGAACCCTTTGCGCTTCAGGGTACGCAGGAAGTCAGCGGTCAGGCAGGTCCAGCCGCCCTCTTTCACTTTCTCTTCCAGCTTCACCAGCTCTTCAATCTGAACCAGGAACCAGGGGTCGATGTTGGTGATCTTGAACACCGCTTCCATGGACAGGCCGGCGCGGAAGGCGTCAGCGATGTACCAGGGACGCTCAGCGCCCACATCCTGCAGTTCGTAGCGGATCTTGGCCAGCGCTTCCGGCTCATTCACATCAACGATGGGGTCGAAGCCGGTTTTGCCGGTTTCCAGACCGCGCAGCGCTTTCTGCATGGACTCCTGGAAGGTACGGCCGATGGCCATCACTTCACCCACGGACTTCATCTGAGTGGTCAGACGGTCGTTGGCGCCCGCGAACTTTTCAAAGTTGAAGCGCGGGATCTTGGTGACCACGTAGTCGATGGAGGGCTCAAAGGAGGCCGGAGTCGCACCGCCGGTGATGTCGTTGGACAGCTCATCCAGGGTAAAGCCCACTGCCAGCTTGGCGGCGATCTTGGCGATCGGGAAGCCGGTCGCCTTGGAGGCCAGAGCAGAGGAACGAGACACCCGCGGGTTCATCTCGATGATCACCATGCGACCATCTTTCGGATTCACGCCGAACTGTACGTTGGAACCGCCGGTCTCCACGCCGATTTCACGCAGTACCGCCATGGAGGCGTTACGCATCAGCTGGTATTCCTTGTCGGTCAGGGTCTGAGCCGGCGCCACGGTGATGGAGTCACCGGTGTGAACCCCCATCGCGTCGAAGTTTTCGATGGCACAAACGATGATGCAGTTGTCCGCCTTATCGCGAACCACTTCCATCTCGTACTCTTTCCAACCGATCAGGGATTCGTCGATAAGCAGTTCGTTGGTCGGGGACAGGTCCAGACCACGGGTACAGATCTCTTCGAACTCTTCGATGTTGTAAGCGATACCGCCGCCGGTGCCGCCCATGGTGAAAGAGGGGCGGATGATGCAGGGGAAGCCCACTTGATCCAGCACCTTGTGCGCGTCTTCCATGGAGTGAGCGATCCCGGCACGGGGGCACTCCAGGCCGATGGATTTCATCGCTTTGTCAAAGCGGGCACGGTCTTCCGCTTTGTCGATGGCGTCGGCGGTAGCGCCGATCATCTCTACACCAAACTCTTCCAGTACGCCCTGCTTCTCCAGCTCCAGGGCACAGTTCAGTGCGGTCTGGCCGCCCATAGTGGGCAGGATAGCGTCGGGACGCTCTTTGGCGATGATGTTGCGTACCACTTCCCAGTGGATCGGCTCGATGTAGGTGGCGTCGGCCATCTCCGGGTCGGTCATGATGGTGGCCGGGTTGGAGTTCACCAGGATAACCCGGTAACCCTCTTCGCGCAGCGCCTTACAGGCCTGAGCGCCGGAGTAGTCAAACTCACAGGCCTGGCCAATTACAATCGGGCCAGCGCCCAGGATGAGAATGCTTTGAATGTCTGTACGTTTCGGCATCGTTATTCTTCTCTGTGCTTACTGGGCCTTAAACTCATCCATCAGTTCGATAAAGTGATCGAACAGGGGGGCGGCATCGTGCGGACCGGGGCTCGCTTCCGGGTGACCCTGGAAGGAGAACGCCGGCTTATCGGTGCGGTGAATGCCCTGCAAAGAACCATCAAACAGGCTCTTGTGGGTGGCACGAAGGTTGGCCGGCAGGGTCGCTTCGTCCACGGCAAAGCCGTGGTTCTGAGCGGTGATCATCACGGTGCTGCGGTCCAGGTCCTGAACCGGGTGGTTACCACCGTGGTGACCAAACTTCATCTTCACGGTCTGGGCGCCTGAGGCCAGAGCCAGCAGTTGGTGGCCCAGGCAGATACCGAATACCGGGGTTTCGGTTTTCAGAATCTCGGTGATCGCCTCAATGGCATAGTCACAAGGCTCCGGGTCACCCGGGCCGTTGGACAGGAACACGCCGTCCGGCTTCATCGCCAGGACATCAGCCGCCGGCGTCTGAGCCGGTACAACCGTCACATCGCAACCACGATCCACCAGCATGCGCAGAATGTTCTGCTTCACGCCGTAGTCGTACGCCACCACTTTGTATTTCAGCTCCTCGGCGGGGGTATCAGAGGGCAGACCACCCACCAGCTTCCAGCTGCCGTTACGCCAGCTGTAGCAATCGGACACGGTCACTTCCTTCGCCAGATCCATCCCTTTCAGGCCGGGGAATGCCTGAGCCTGAGCCAGCGCATCAGCGATGTTGGCTTCGGAATCTTCGCCCACCAGGATGCAGCCAGCCTGTGCGCCTTTCTCGCGCAGGATGCGGGTCAACTTGCGGGTGTCGATATCAGCGATGCCCACAATGTTGTGGCGCTTGAGGTAATCAGAGAGGGATTCTTCGTTTCGGAAGTTGGAAGCCAGGACGGGAAGATCGCGGATCACGAGGCCCATGGCATGAATCGCGGAGGATTCGGTGTCTTCGGCGTTGGTGCCGGTGTTGCCAATGTGAGGATAAGTGAGGGTGACGATTTGTCGGGAATAGGAGGGATCAGTCAGGATTTCTTGATAGCCGGTCATGGAAGTGTTAAAAACGACTTCTCCGACGGATGAACCGTTCGCCCCAATGGATTTACCACGGAAAACGGTGCCATCCTGGAGCACTAACAGGGCAGTTTTATTCAACTTGACCTCCCACCAGAAATAATTATAAGTTGTTAATTCTTAGCCATTTATGGCTGTAGGGTCGCTTGCCGGAACCCCTAAAATAGGAATTTTTGGCAAATTCCGCGCAGTATACCAGTCGGATCCGGTTTTGACTACAGATTTCCTCAACAAAAAGGCCCGCATATTGCGGGCCTTTTTGTTTCACGCCTTCAATCCCAGGACCTGCTGCATGTCGTACAGACCATGGGGCTGCTGGGCCAGAAAACGGGCTGCCCGCATCGCGCCATTAGCAAAGGTCATGCGGCTGGAGGCTTTATGGGTGATCTCCAGACGCTCCCCAATATCGGCAAACAGGGCGGTGTGCTCGCCCACAATGTCGCCTGCCCGGATGGTCGAGAAGGCGATGGTCTCCCGGTCGCGCTCGCCGGTGATACCTTCACGGCCATAGATGGCACAGCTTTTCAGATCACGCCCCAGCGTCTCGGCAATCACCTCGCCCATCTTCAGGGCGGTGCCGGAAGGCGCGTCTTTTTTGTAGCGGTGGTGTCCTTCGATGATCTCAATGTCGGTGTAGTGGCCCATCACCTCGGACGCCACTTCCAGCAGCTTAAACAGGAGGTTAACCCCAACCGCCATATTGGGTGCCAGCACCACTGGCAGGGATTGCGCCACTTCCGCGATGCGCGCCTTCTGCTCATCGCTGAAGCCGGTAGTGCCAATCACCATCGCTTTGCCATTGGCCTGACACAACTCAAGAAACGCCAGGCTGGATTCCGGCGAAGTGAAATCCACCAGAACGTCAAACTGGTCCATCACCGCCGCCACATCGTCCACCAGCGCCACATCAAGGCGACCACGCGCCACCAGTTCGCCGGCATCCACTCCGATCAGGGAGGAACCGGGCCGTTCGATGGCCGCACCCAGCTCAATTCCCTCGTTGTCGATGGCGGCTTCAATGAGGGTTCGGCCCATTCGGCCACTGGCTCCGGTAATGGCCACTCGAATCGCGTGCACGGCGGTACTCCTTTCTCTAACTCAGTGTGACGCTCCGCACTATATCGGCTTTGCGGGCAACAAAAAAGGAAGCCGAAGCTTCCTTTTGGTTATGGGTTTGCGGCCTTAGGCGATGGCCAGCAGCTCCACCTCGAATACCAGGGCGGAGAACGGCGGGATAGCGCCGCCAGCACCGCGCTCGCCGTAGGCCAGCTGGTGCGGGATGTAGAGCTTCAGCTTGGTGCCGGGGCTCATCAGCTGCAGCGCTTCAGTCCAACCAGCGATAACGCCGCTCACCGGGAACTCAGCCGGCTCGCCACGCTCAACAGAGCTGTCAAACACACGGCCATCGATAAACATGCCGTGGTAGTGGCAACGCACGGTGTCCTGCAGACCCGGCTTGTCGCCTTCGCCTTCGGCCAGGACTTCGTACTGCAGGCCAGAAGCGGTCACCTGAACGCCTTCACGCTTGGCGTTGTCAGCCAGGAACGCTTCGCCTTCAGCAGCAGCCGCTTTGGCTTTGGCTTCCTGAGCTTCAGCCAGGCGCTGAGAGATCACGGCAAAAGCTTCCTGCAGCTCCGGGCCCGGTACGGCGCTGGGCTGACCAGCAAAGGCGTCGGCCAGGCCAGCCTGGACGGCAGCGATGTCTACGCCATCGAAGCTGTTACCAGCCAGTTGCTCGCCCATCTGACGGCCTACACCGTAGCTCACTTTCTGTTCAACAGAGTCAAAGGTCATTGTGCGTTCCTGCGTTTTTTGTCGCGGTAAAGAGCGGGCAGTGTACCACCCTTCAACGTGGGACTCGACAGCCAGGGTGCCTTCCCTGCCCCTTCGCCTGCTGATACCAGCCCTGAGCCTGTGCCTGCATCTGCTGCAGATCCTGGATTCGGGTGCTGTGCGAAGGGTGGGTGGAGAGCAGCTCCGGTGGCGCGCCGCCACTGGCTTTGGCCATATTGCGCCACAACTCGACACTGGCGGCCGGGTCAAAGCCCGCTTTGGCCATCAACTCCAGCCCCACCACATCCGCTTCACTCTCCTGCTGTCGGCCAAACGGCAAGGCGATCCCAACCTGAGCGCCCAAACCCAGGCCCGCCATGATCAGATCCTGGTTTTCTGTGCCACTGGCCCCCAGTGCGATCTGAACAATCTCCAGGCCCGCATTGGTCATCTGCGCCCGGGACACCTGCTCGTTACCGTGGTCAGCCAGTACGTGCGCCACTTCGTGGCCCAGTACCGTCGCCAGCTGATCCGGGGTTTTCGCCACTTTAAGCAGCCCGGTATAGACGCCAATATGGCCACCGGGCAGCGCAAAGGCGTTGACCTGATCCGACTCAAACACCACCACCTCCCAGGTTTCCTTCTGGTTTGGGTCGATGGTGGCCAGCAGAGCCGGATCCGTCACCGCATCGGCAACACAGCGAACGTAGGCGTTGATCGCCTTATCGGTGGAGGCCTTCTCCTGCTGCTTTATCTGCGCGAATGACTGCGCTCCCATCTCCCGCATCTGCTCCTGAGAGAACAGCAGAGTTTGCCCCCGTCCGGTGGGGGACTGATTGGTGCACCCGGCCAGCGCCAGCACCACGGCTACAACCGCCAATGAACGCATATCGATTACCTATAACGCCTCTTAACTGCTCAGAGCTTCAGGTGGGTCTCCAAAAAGCCCAGCAGGGTTTCGTAAATCTCGGCACGGTTCTGCTCGTTGTAGAAGACATGCCCCTCTTTATCCATCGCCACATATTGCACCGGGTGCTTTCTGGCTTCCAGTGCCGCTTTCAGCCGCTCCGCATGCTCAATGGGCGCCCGCTCATCCTTGTCGCCATGGATCAACAGAACCGGCGCTTTGAGTTTCTCCACCTGATAGACCGGGCTGAACGCTTTTAGTTGCGCCATGTCCTCACCCAGTACCCGCTGAAGATAGTTCTCGCCATATTGGCTATCCGGAACGTCCCCCTCCTCGAACATCAGCGGCAGATCGTAAACCCCCATAAATCCGATGGCGCAGGCAAACAGGTCCGGTTCCAGAATGGCGCTCTGCATCGCCGAATAACCGCCAAAGCTGGCGCCAAAGATGCAGATACGCTCCTTATCAACAATCCCCTGCTCAATCAGGTAGCGGGTACCATCGATGATGTCATGCTGGATTGTCCCGCCCCACTGGCGGTAGCCCGCCTGCTGGAAAGCTTTACCAAAACCCGGGCTACCCCGGAAGTTCACCTGCAACACCGCCATACCACGACTGGCCAACAGCTGCGTTTCTGAACGGTATTCCCACCAGTCTCTCGCCTGATAAGGGCCACCATGAGGGTTCACCACCAGTGGCAGATTTTTCACTTCCTGGCCGGGAGGCAGAGTCAGAAAACCTCGAATCAATTGCCCGTCCCGGGCGGTGAACTCAATTGGCTTCATCTCTGCCGACTGCGAGGGGTCTACCCAGGGACGGCGACTCACCAACTTGCTCAGTGCTTTTGCCTTGTCGTCATAGAGGTAAAATCCGCCGGGATCCCGATCGCTGAAGGCAAGGACAACCGATTTACTGCCGTCTTGCGTCTGGCTGACAATACGCACCTGCTTACCGGGAAATGCCGCCAGCAGGTCTTTCAGCATTTGCGTTTCCGGGCGAGCCTTATCGATAAACACATATTCGGGGTAATCCGCCTCCACCTCCAGGGCATAGAGATGTCGGCCATCCGCACTCAGCCAAAAATGACTGGGGTCGGCCACCTTATCCCGGAACAGCAACTGGCTCTCACCATTGGTCATATTCAGCTTGTACACCCCGGTCAGATCGGCATCTGCTGAGGCTCGAACATAGACTTCGTTGTCACCGGCAAACGCCAACGGACGCAAATCCAGGTCCGCTTTCGCATTTTCTCGGAGCAACTCCCAGTCGCTGTCCTCGTCATTGCGGTAATAGATCTGGCTGACGCCTTTCTCGCTGATCCCCGAAACAAACCGGGCACGTCCCTGGTGGTCGATCAGGAAGGTGGCCTCAGGAACGGGCGAGCGAGTCACCTTTCGGGTTCTGCCGTTGTAGATGTTCAGGCGGTAAAGAAAAGGGCTGGCATCGGCGACTTGATCAAACGGGGTAGAGCTGATCAGGATCTCGTCATCGTCATCCCGAAGGAGGTCCACAATCTCCCCATAGCCCTTGATCGATTGCCCATTACGGATTCGGGTTCCGGTTTCCGGGCCTCCGGCGCGGTAACCGAAGATATTTCTGGTGCGTTTTCCGTCCAGGTTAAACGCGAACCACTCACCCGCAGTAACGGGGCGCTCCAGCAGACCGCGAAAATAGTCGAGCTGAACAATCAGGCGTTCATCGTTTCCCCAATCGAAGGCACCAACCTGCTTCTCCCCACTAAAGCGAGCAATGTGGCGGGTTTCTTTGGTCTTCGCGTCAAGAATGGCCAGTACCTGTTTGCCGTCGATCGGCATCTTGATCGCCAGATGCGCGCCATCCGGTGAGATCTTTACTTCGGTATACTGGTCGGCTCGACTGAACGCCGTGATGTCTGCTGGCTTAGCCCAGGTGGCCACACTGAACAGCAGGAGAAAAGCCGATATCCATGGCTTCATAATTTTGTCCCTCCTTGGTCACAAGCCCTGAAACTAACAGAGCGATAACAAAAGAAAAAGCCACCAAAGAGGCGGCTTTTTCTGAGCTTGGTTCAGTTTTTCTGGCTGGATTTACGCTTTAGCGACTCGAGGGGCTCGACGCCGTTTTGGCCACATCCCCTGAATCATCGCGACCATCCCGGTGATCATCACCCAACTCATCCAGGCACACAGCAGGGTGATGGTCAGGGTGTAGCCGCTGGGCATCAGACGGCCGCTGTGCAGAGGCACAATAAAACGGTAGAGCTTCTGCCCCAGGCTCAGTTGGTCAAAACGATAAGCCGCCTGTATCTGCCCACTGTTGAGATCGAGAAACACCCGACTGTTTGGCACACCAAACCAATCCTCCGGGGTCGCAAAGGCCAGTTGTACCGTGTGAGTCAGGTCGACGCCCTCCCGGGGCTTGGGCTCACCACGAAAGCGGGGCCAACTGACTCGCTGAAACTCTCCATCTGGGATCAGGCGCTGCGCCGCCGCCAGGCGTTCAGTCCAGGTGTCGCCAGCGGGAACCGGGGTATCCAGCAGATAGCGATACTCCACCTCTTTGGCATCCAGCCACTGAACCAGTTGGGACCGGTAGGTCACCGCCGCACCGGTGATGCAGAGCAGCAGCAGGGGCAGGCTCAGCAGAGTAGCGCCATGGACGTGGTTCTTAAACAGCTCCCCTCGACGGGTATTTCTTGGGATAACCGCAGTCCGCCAGCGGAACCCTCGGCGCAACGGCCACCAGAGAACCAAACCAATCAGGCCCAGCCCTGCACCGATCAAGGTGATGATGGCGGCCAGGTCCGGACCCGTCAGTGTGCCCAGTACAGGGTCCCGTCCCAGCATAAAGGTGCGGTGCAGATCCATCATCACCGAGCCCAACCCGCCCTGGCCACGTTCGCTGTGCGCCAGCAACGCATCATCGCTCGCGGCGTAGTCATATTGACTGCGACCGGCAGTGATCCGGTAGAAGGGGTACTGCGACGTTGGCACCGCCAGACCGGTGACCGTTTCCCCCGCTGCCTCCCTGACTTCACTAAGGCGATCCAGGGTCTGTCCTTGCTGCAACAGAGTCTGCGGCTGGAAGGACTGGCCATGGGCCGTGATCTGACGCCACCACTCCTCCGCACCCAGATAAACGCCGGTGAGGGTCAAAATCGTAAAAGCCACTCCGGTGACCAGTCCCACCCAGCGGTGGAGCCAGCGTAACGCTGCCATTTGGTTTCCTTAATCAATACACAGAAATTGAAGCGGGAAGCGTATCAGAAACCAATGTAATGCGAATCACTTTCATTCGCAATGGTGAACAAAATCCCTCAAATTTGCACAGCTTTACGTTTGAGGATGGCGATGTTGCTTGAAGGGCTCATAAAAAAACGCGCCCCTCAGGGACGCGTTTTTGGCAACCGATGACGCTTAGCTGGTCAGGTCATCAAAGAACTTCTTCACACCATCAAAGAAGCCTTCCGCCTTAGGTTTGTGGCGCTTGGCAGACGCGGCACAGGTTTCATCCAACTCCCGCAGCAACTCTTTCTGACGCTCGGTCAGGTTTACCGGAGTTTCGATGATCACCTTACACACCAGATCGCCCACCGCATGACTGCGCACCGACTTCACGCCCTTACCACGCAGGCGGAACATACGGCCTGTCTGGGTTTCCGCAGGCACTTTCAGCGCCACTCGGCCATCCAGGGTCGGCACTTCAATTTCGCCACCCAGCGCCGCATTGGCAAAGGAGATCGGCACTTCGCAGTAGAGGTTATTGCCATCACGGACAAAAATCGGGTGCTCTTTGATGTGCACCTGTACGTACAGGTCACCTGCTGGAGCGCCCATCTCACCCGCTTCACCTTCACCGGCCAGACGGATGCGGTCACCGGTATCCACCCCGGCCGGGATGGTCACGGATAGGGTCTTGGTCTTCTCAACCCGGCCCTGACCGCGACAGCTGGTGCAGGGATCGGTGATCACCTTACCTCGGCCACCACAGCTCGGACAGGTTTGCTGAACCGCGAAAAAGCCCTGACGCATCTGAACCTGACCCGTACCGTGACAGGTACCACAGGTGTTGGCACTGGTGCCCGGTTTGGCGCCACTGCCATGGCAGGTATCACAGGAGGCCAGAGAGGGGATCTTAAGCTCTTTCTTACAGCCCTTCACCGCCTCTTCCAGAGACAGCTCCAGGTTGTAACGCAGATCCGCGCCACTGCGCGCCTGCTGACGACCACCGCGGCGGCCACCAAAGATGTCGCCAAACACGTCGCCGAAGATGTCACCGAAGTCCGCGCCGCCACCAAAGCCGCCGCCACCACGGTTTGGATCCACACCCGCGTGGCCAAACTGATCGTAGGCTGCCCGTTTCTGGTCGTCAGTCAGGATCTCGTAAGCCTCTTTCACCTCTTTAAAGGAGGCTTCCGCAGCAGCATCACCGGGGTTGCGGTCCGGGTGGTACTTCATCGCCAGGCGCTTATAGGCCTTTTTGATGTCCCGCTCGCTGGCGTCCCGGCCCACTCCCAGCACTTCGTAGTAATCGCGTTTTGACATGTCAGATCGCCGTCTTCTTTTTTAATACGAAAGCGGGCGGCCGGGATGGCCGGTCGCCCGCTTGCAGTGCAGTTTCAGTGTTCAGACTTACTTCTTGTCGTCTTTCACTTCTTCGAACTCAGCATCAACCACGTCATCCGCGGATTTCTGCTGCTGGGCACCGCCCTCAGCCTGGCCTTGAGCCTGAGCTTGCTGCTGAGCAATTTCCATCAGCTTAGCAGAGGCTTGGATCAGCTCCTGGGTCTTGGCTTCGATGGCGTCTTTGTCGTTGCCCTTGGTCGCCTCTTCCACCGCCGCGATCGCTTCTTCGATCTTGGCTTTGTCTTCGGCCGGCAGGGCTTCGCCCGCTTCCTCAACCTGCTTGCGGGTGGCGTGAGCCAGACCGTCAGCCTGGTTGCGGGCCTGCACCAGTTCTTCGAACTTCTTGTCTTCCTCAGCGTGCGCTTCGGCTTCGTTCACCATCTTGCTGATCTCATCATCAGACAGACCGGAAGAGGCCTGGATGGTGATCTTCTGCTCTTTGCCAGTGTTCTTGTCGGTTGCGGACACGTGCAGAATGCCGTCGGCATCGATGTCGAACGCCACTTCAATCTGCGGCAGACCACGCGGAGCCGGCTGGATGCCTTCCAGGTTGAACTGACCCAGAGACTTGTTGGCATTGGCTTGCTTACGCTCACCCTGCAGCACGTGAATGGTTACCGCAGACTGGTTGTCTTCCGCAGTGGAGAACACCTGAGACTTCTTAGTCGGGATGGTGGTGTTCTTCTCGATCAGCGCGGTCATCACACCGCCCATGGTTTCGATGCCCAGGGACAGCGGAGTCACATCCAGCAGCAGTACGTCTTTCACGTCACCAGACAGTACACCACCCTGGATAGCGGCGCCCATGGCGACAGCTTCATCCGGGTTGACGTCTTTACGCGGCTCTTTGCCAAAGAAGTCAGCAACGGCTTGCTGTACTTTCGGCATACGGGTTTGACCACCCACCAGAATCACGTCGTTGATGTCGGATACGGACAGGTCCGCGTCCTGCAGGGCCACTTTCAGCGGCTCCAGGGAGCGCAGGATCAGATCCTCAACCAGAGCTTCCAACTTGGCACGGGTAACCTTGATGTTCATGTGCTTCGGACCGGTAGCGTCTGCAGTAACGTACGGCAGGTTCACTTCGGTCTGCTGAGCAGAGGACAGCTCGATCTTGGCTTTTTCAGCGGCTTCTTTCAGACGCTGCATCGCCAACGGATCGTTTTTCAGGTCAATGCCCTGCTCTTTCTTAAACTCTTCAACCAGGTAGTTGATCAGGCGGTTGTCGAAGTCTTCACCACCCAGGTGGGTGTCACCGTTGGTGGCCAGTACTTCAAAGGTGTGCTCGCCATCCACTTCATCGATCTCGATGATGGAGATGTCGAAGGTACCGCCACCCAGGTCGTATACCGCGATCACATTGTCGCCCTGGCGCTTATCCATGCCGTACGCCAGTGCAGCGGCGGTCGGCTCGTTGATAATGCGCTTAACATTCAGACCGGCGATGCGGCCTGCGTCTTTGGTGGCCTGACGCTGAGAGTCGTTGAAGTAGGCCGGAACGGTAATTACCGCTTCGGTCACTTCTTCGCCCAGGTAATCCTCGGCGGTTTTCTTCATCTTCTTCAGCACTTCAGCAGACACCTGCGGTGCCGCCATTTTCTGGCCTTTAGCTTCTACCCAGGCGTCACCGTTGTCCGCTTCAACAATCTTGAACGGCATGATGCCGATGTCGCGCTGAACCACTTCGTCTTTGAAACGACGGCCGATCAGACGCTTGATGGCGAACAGGGTGTTGTGGGGGTTAGTCACGGCCTGACGCTTGGCAGGCTGACCCACCAGGGTTTCGTTATCGGTGTACGCGATAATAGAAGGGGTGGTGCGATCACCCTCAGCGTTTTCAATTACGCGAGGTTTGTCACCATCCAGAATGGCCACACAAGAGTTGGTGGTACCCAGGTCAATACCGATGATCTTGCCCATCGTAGAGCCTCCAATAAAACTTGAAACCGATGCGGTTATTCACTGTTAACTGGGATTTGGGGCCAGGGGGACCCCCTTTCAAGGGGCCGGATCCAAATTTTTTTGGATGCCCCGCAACTGGAATGCGAAATGGGGGAGGTGGCGCACATTTTCAAGGGGCTTTCATTAAAATTTCGTCTCGAGTCCACATTGTTGAAATAGTATACTTTCTACAATTCCCACCACGTTGTTCGAGTGAGCGGTTCGAAATGGTTAAAAACCAAGCCCGCGCGATGACTTACGGCATCGGTGCCGTTTTGCTGTGGTCCACTGTGGCCACCGCCTTCAAGCTGTCTCTGGCGGAGATGACCCCTGCCCAGCTATTGCTGTTTGCTTCCCTGGCGTCCACCGTGGTGCTGGCCCTTATTCTGGGTGTGCAGGGCAAACTGTCGCGACTTAAGGGCCAGTTTCTCTCCAATCCGCTGGTGTACGTGCAGAGCGGGTTGCTGAATCCCTTCCTCTATTACCTTGTGCTGTTTGCCGCCTACGACATGCTGCCGGCGCAACAGGCGCAGCCTCTGAATTACACCTGGGCCATTCTGCTGAGTCTTCTCGCAGTGCCGATGCTGGGACAGAAGCTCAGAAGCTGGGACGTTGGCGCGGCATTGCTGGCCTATTTCGGTGTGGTGGTGATCGCCACCGGCGGCGACCTGATGGCACTGGAGTTTGAACGTCCGATGGGGGTGGCGCTGGCGCTGCTTTCCACTCTGCTGTGGTCACTCTACTGGATCGTCAACACCCGGGATAAGGGGGATCCGGTGATCAGTCTGCTGCTGAGTTTCCTGATCGGCCTGCCGTGCATTCTGGCGGTGTGCGCCTGGCGCGGCGAGCTGTCGCTGCCCAGTTGGCAGGGACTGGCGGGCGCCACCTACGTCGGCCTGTTTGAGATGGGCTTCACCTTCGTACTGTGGCTCAAGGCGATGCGCACGGCGGAGCAGACGGCCCCGCTCACCAACCTGGTGTTTCTGGGTCCGTTCCTCTCCCTGTTCTTTATCTCCACCTTCCTGGGCGAGACGATCGTCCCCGCCACCTTTATGGGTCTGGCGCTGATCGTTTGTGGCTTGTTGGTCCAGCAACTGGGGCCGAAGCTGATCGCCCGCCTCGCCCCCAGCCGCAGCGCCGGTTAAGCCTGGCGAGCCACCGCCAACAGAGCGGCCAGCCCCTCGCTGTCCGCTCTGTCCGCTTCCACACAGAGTCCGATACGACGGAACATCCTTGGCGCCGCCAATGGCACCGCCTTCAACACCGCGCTCCCCTCCAACACGCCGCTGGGCAGGAATGAGATCCCAATCCCCGCTTCCACCAGGTGCCTAACCTGGGTTTTGTGCGTGGCCTTGGCCACCAGGTCCACAGAGAACCCGGCGCTGGCCAGCAAACTCAGTGTCTGCTGATGGGCTTCACAGGCAGCACACTCAATAAAGGGGTAATCGTTCAGATCGGCGATGCTGACCTCGGACTTGGCCGCCAGCGGGTGTTCCAGCGGCACACAGAGGCGGTAGTCCTCCTCCCATAACGGCAGAAACAGATCCTGAGGTCGCTTAAACACATCAAGGGTGATTCGGGCATCCCAACCGGAGGCGTCATGGTCCAGCAGTGATAACTCCAGTCGGGGCTCCGCCGTCTGGGCCCGGCGCAAAAACTCTGCCAGCCGACGGGGACTGATGTCATGAAAGTTGGCAATCCCCAGTTTCAGGCGGGTCTGGCGGGCCTGAAACAGGACGGGCAACTGCTCCGCCTGAGCCAGCACCTGCCGGGCCAGGGGGTAGAGTTGATGCGCGCTGTCGGTCAGGTCCACGCCACGCTTGTGGCGGAGAAACAGGGTGGTGCCCAACTCCTCCTCCAGCTGTTTGATGGCGCTCGACAGGGAGGGTTGAGTGACAAAACAACGCTCGGCGGCGACCGTCATATTGCCGGTTTCAAACACGGCCACAAAGGCGCGAAGGCGGCGCAAATCCATAGGTAAAACCTATCTCTGATCCAGAAAGATAATATTTTATCCCAATGTCTAAGCTCTCTATAGTGCGCGTCATCGCGGAATCAACCGCCCCTTAACGTCCTTTGGAGACCCCCATGTCCAAGCCTTTGATCGTGATTACCGGCGCCAGCTCCGGCATCGGTGAAGCTACCGCCCGTACCCTGTCCGCTGCGGGTCACCCGCTGCTGCTGATTGCCCGCCGCCTGGATCGCCTTGAGGCGCTGGGTCTGCCCAACACCCTGTGTCGTAAGGTGGACATCACCGACGGCAAAGCGATGGCCGCCGCCATTGCCGAAGCGGAAGCTCAGTTTGGTCCGGTGGATGCCCTGATCAATAACGCCGGCGTTATGCTGCTGGGCATGGCTCATGAACAGAACCCGAACGAATGGCAGCAGATGTTTGATGTGAACGTGATGGGCCTGCTCAACGGCATCCATGCCGTACTGGCCGATATGCGCGCCCGCAAACATGGCACCATCATCAATGTCAGCTCCATTGCTGGCCGCAAGACCTTCCCGAACCACGCGGCCTACTGCGGCACTAAGTTCGCCGTCCACGCCATCTCCGAAAACATTCGCGAAGAGGTAGCTCTGGATGATGTCCGGGTGATCACCATCGCTCCCGGTGCGGTTGAGACTGAACTGCTGAGCCACACCACCAGTGACGCCATCAAGGCGGGCTACGACGACTGGAAAACCGACATGGGGGGTGTGCTGGCTGCTCAGGATGTGGCAAACGCCATCCAATACGCCTACGCCCAACCGCAAAATGTCTGCATTCGCGAGATCGTGCTGGCCACCACCCGCCAACAGCCGTAAGCGCCTTAATCACAAGAAAAAAGCCCGCCAAAGCGGGCTTTTTTGTGCAATTCTTTTCAGTATTGGGGGCCGTTTGACCAATTGATTCGTCTTGCAAGCTGTGAAACACTCCTGCGCCAATTGACCTTAGGAGGCTCTGTGTTTCAAATCCTGCTGACCATACTGCTTTGTTTGCTCCTGGCTCTGCCCGCCTTTGGCCGCACCAGTGAGCGCACCGTAGAGCAGGTTTTGTCCACATACGGCCCCGATGCCCGCGTTCGCCTGGCGCCCTTTTTTGCCATTCTTCCCGACGACTTCACCCCCGTAGCGATGAAGCTGGTGGCGATCAAAGCCGACCGTCGTCTCGAGATTTGGCTGCAGGGTTCTGAAGGGGATTGGCAGGAACTGCGTACCTACCCGATTCTTGAGGCCAGCGGCAGTCTGCGGCCCAAGATGCGCCAGGGGGATTTCCAGGTGCCGGAAGGGGTGTATCGGATCGATGCCGCCAACCCCAACAGCCAATACCACCTCTCACTGAGAATTGACTACCCCAACGCCATGGACCGCCACTACGGCGCCCTGGAGCAACGGGGAGACCTGGGCGGCAACATCTTTATCCATGGCAGCGATGTCTCCCAGGGCTGTCTGGCCATGGGTGACCGCTACATTGAAGAGCTGTTCGTGCTGGCCCACGATATCGGCCTGGAAAATATTGAAGTGGTGATCAGCCCCCGTGACCCACGCCAGGATGCGCTCTCCGTCCCCTTTGGCCTGCCCCGCTGGGTGGCCCACAAGTATGCCGAGATCGAAACCAGCCTGGCCCAACTGAGCCCGGACTACGTGGCTCCGGCGCCCCGGGTGGAAGCCGAGATGGCCCAGCAGGATACGGTACAGCTTCAGCCCTGAGCCTGATGCCGCCCCAACAGCAGCGCCAGTTCGGCGGCGTTGCTGACCCCCATCTTTTCAAACAGATTGTGGCGGTGGATCTCCACCGTACGCTGAGCAATAAAGAGTTCGGCGGCGATCACCTTATTGGCTTTGCCCGCCACCACACGCTCCATCAGGTCGCGCTCTCTCGGCGTCAGTGACGCCAGGCGCTGCTCCAGGTCCGCCCGCTGACGGGTGGTTTCCGCCAGCTGGTTGGAGCGGGTCAGTCCCTGCTCGATCAAGCCAATCAACTTATCGCCGTCCACCGGCTTTTCGAGGAAGTCCAGTGCGCCATTCTGCAGCGCCTGTACCGCCTTCGGCACCGTGGCGTTGCCGGTCAGGAAGATCTGACTCAACAGGCAGCCCTGTTCATTCAGGACGGCCTGCAACGCCAGCCCATCCATCCCCGGCATCTTAATGTCGATGATGGCCACTCCGGTCGTGCCCGGTTCCAGCGCCGCCAGAAATTCCGGGCCGGAGGCAAAACAGCGGGCCTGGTAGCCACACCCCTCCAACATCCAGCTGAGGGCCTCCCGTACATCCGCTTCATCATCAATGACAAAGATCGCATCCATCAATGGCGCTCCCCTGGTAGCCATACTCTTATCTCCAGTCCCGGCTCCGCATTGCGGGCCTGGATCCAACCCTGGTGCTCATCAATGATCCGTTTGCAGATCATCATTCCCAGCCCCAGCCCATCCGGCTTGCTGCTTTCAAATGGGAAGAACAGCCGGTCCAGCGCTTCGTCCGACAGCCCACAGCCGTGGTCCCGAATCGTCACCAGCCAGCCATCCGCCTCCGGGGCCAGCGCAATAGAGAGCTGGCGTTGAGAGGGGATCAGCGCTTCCATCGCATCCAGGCCATTGCGGATAAGGTTAACCAGCACCTGCTGGATCAGCACCCCATCGCCCGGAACCGTCATCCCGCCCTGCCGGGGCAGTGTGACCTCGGGCTGACAGTCGAAGCGCCGGAAATCCGTAGCCATCAGCTCCAGAGTTTCCTCGATCAGCGAATCGAGCGCGACCGACTCGTTGGTCATGGGCCGGGCGCAGAAGCTCTTCAAGCGTTGAATGATTCCCTGGGCTTTTTCCGTCTGTCGGCCAATGCGTCCCAACCCCTCTTTCAGCTCGGCCGAGTCAGCGCCCTTCTCCAGGCGGTAGCCGCAGCCCTGTGCCAGGTAACGGATGCTGGCCAGCGGCTGATTCAGTTCGTGAGCGATCCCCGCTGCCATCTCTCCGGTGAGCAATACGCGTTGCGCCTTATAGAATGCGCGCTCCTGCTCGGTCAGGCGGCGTTGTGTCTGCTCATGCTCCGCCATCTCTTCCCGCAGTTCCGTGGTGCGGCGAGCCACCAGGGCCTTAACCCTCAAATGGTGGAAATAGCCCGCCAACAGCAGCAGTGCCAGACCAATAGCAAAGGGCATTGCCCGTCCCGCCAGGTAGTGCCAGTCCGTTTCAAATGGCCACAGGCCGATGGATTTCAGCAGGGCATACACCTCGCGGTCGTCCATCGGGACGGTCCAGCCCTGATAACGCCCCCGTTGAGCTGCCGGGTCATCCGGCGCCAACTCTAGCAATCGTCGCACCAGATAAGTGGCGGTTTCGCTGTCTGCAGGACTGAGCATAGAGAGGGTGAAATAGGGATAGAGCGCGCTGCTAACACCACACGGGAAATCCGCCGGGCGACGATCCAACGCCACAGTGAGGGCACCAACGGGGATCCGGCCCTCCACTTCGGCGCTTTCCATCAGACAGCTTGGCAGGATCGCCACATCGGCGGTGCCATCCAACAGACGCTGAAGCAACTGGCGCTGGGGGAAGCCAACAAACTGCAGGTCATCAAAAAAGGAGGTTGGGCTGAAGCCCCTGTCCGCCAGCTCCCGCAAGTAAGCAAGGTAGCCACCAAAGGCATGGGGGGAGGTGGAAACCACTCGCAGAGAGGCCAATTGCTCAATCGAGGAGATCGCCTCTCCAGCACGCATCACCACAGCGGAGCCAATGGCTTTGTCGGCGGAATCGGTCCAAAGCGGCGCCGCTGTCAACAACTGGCTGGCACCAAACTTCTCCTTGAACTGCACCGTCTTCACGGAGTTCTGGATCATAAAGTGGATCTGACCACGCTCCATTGCCGCTTCCAGCTCAGCCGGCGGCATGGCCCGAAGAACGAAGTGATATTGGGACTGGCCCTGGTTCAGGTAATCCAGCGTGGGCTGCCAGCGCTGCTGTACCGCCTCGGGTCGGTCAAAGGAGGCCACCGCCACAGACACCTCAGTTGACGCCAACAGCGGACAGGAGAGGATCAGGGCAAGCAGCCCCAAAACACTCCGAAAGCCTCGCAAGGCGCGATAACAGCACAATTTGATCAACGGCAACGTCAGCTCCCAACCGGACTCATCGGTACGGTGTCTCTATCCCGATTCACGCTTTGAATGAGCCCGTATTTTCACCCATTTTCACCCGTTCGTATCCCATTAAGGTCACATTCAACCGCCAATTGCGGAAAACCACTAGTCAGCCTGAACTGGCGGCTGCGAGCCGAGAGCCGTCAACCCGGGATGCAGAACACCGTTCGCGCTATCCCCGCCCGTAATGTGACCCGCTTCACCAATCCGCTCTCCTTCCGTGACCGATTCTTTCGCTTGTTTTGCGCAACTCCCGTGACCCGCCTCACTGCGCACAGGGGGCTTCGGAAAACCACTATATCCGGTTCAAACCCCGCTCAGGTGTAATCCATCCCGTCAATACCGCCCCTCGGGGCAGCAATCTCTCGGCGGGTGCCTACAAGCGCAACACTCTGCACGGCACCCAGATGGAATATGGGCCACAAAGAGCCCGACACACTGGGATAACCGATGAACACTATCAAACGCTCCACTCTCGCCGCGGCTTGCAGCGCCGCCCTGATGCTCTCCGCTTCCGCCCAGGCGGACATGCCGACGTTCTATGGCACCCTGGATTACTCCCTGACCTACAGCTCGGCGGGCGTGGGTACTCAGCAGACCGGTCAGGAAGGCTGGTTGCTGGAAAACAACTTCACTCGTCTGGGTCTGCGCGGCTCCGAGAAGATCTCCGAAAGCACTGAGTTCTTCTACCGTGCAGAAGTGGGCCTGAACGCTGACGACAGCAGCAACACCTTCTCCTCCCGTCCCACCTACGTGGGCCTGAAGCACGACGTTGCGGGTGCCATCTCCTTCGGTCGCATCGACCCGGTACTGAAGATGATCAAAGGCGGTGCCGACATCTTCGGTCTGACTACCATGACCATGGACCGCGTATTTGCCGGTAACAAACGCCATGGCGACTCCTTGGAGTACCGCTCTGCCAAATGGAACAATATTCACCTTGGTGCCAGTGTGATTCTGAAAGACGACGCCGACAGCCCCTATGACAGCAACTACCAGGTGGCAATCACTTACGGCGACAAGCAGTTCTCCAACAGCAACCTGTACCTGGCTGCAGCCTACGGCGATGGCATTGAGGGGATCGAAGCGATCCGCGGTGTGGCTCAGTACAAACTGAACAACCTGAAGCTGGGCCTGATTGTGCAGGACACCCAGGCACTGGAAGGCTTCAACAAAGACACCACCCACTACGAAGATCGGGAAGGTTTTGGCTATATCGTCAACGCGGTATACCAGCACAACAACTGGAAGTTCAAAGCGCAGTTTGGTCAGGATGATTCCGGCACCGGCCGAGTGGTAAACGAGATCTACAAAGCGGGCGCCTTTACCGGCGGTGACGCCCCCTCCATGACCCAATGGGCTCTGGGCGCCGAATACAAAATGGCGCGACAGCTGACCATGCACACTGAGTTGGGCCAATACCGTATCGATGATTACAGCGAGTTCGATGATGATATCGTCGCTGTTGGTTTGAAGTACCAGTTCTGAGTTTTCGGTTCTGAATCTGAACAATGAAAAAGCCCCGTTTAATTCGGGGCTTTTGTTTATAAAGACAAAAAATAAAAAGGTGTTCACCTGGAACACCTTTTTAAAGTTTAGTTCAATTTAACCCGATACTTTTCAAAGCCGCTGGTCATTACCTTATTGCCTTGTTCATCCAGATACCAGACCGCTTCCAGATAAGGTAACTCTTCCGCCATTTTCATGGCTTCCGCTTCGGGCATCAAAAACAGCGTAGTAGAGAGTACATCAGCATAAATATGCTGGTCATTCATCACGACCGACACAGAAACGCCTTCCGTTTTTGGAGCGCCTGTATTGGGATTGATAATGTGATGATACTCTTTATCACCGACGCGGTAATATTTCAGATAATTCCCACTGGAAACAATGGTGAGGTTTTCTCCGGCAACAATTTCATGAAACTGGCCATCTATCTGGTCACAGCCCGGGCGCTCAAAGTCATACTTCTTGCAGATCGGATCCTCAATCGCGGTCACAAAATCGCGCCCCTCGGGATGCAGACCCCAGTGCCGGATGTTGCCACCGGCGTTAATGACAAAGGAGCGCACGCCCGCCTCCACCAGATGATCCAGCACCTTCTCTGCCATCCAGCCCTTGGCAATGCCACCCAGGTCCAGGCTCATCCCCTCTGCCATGGTGATGGTGCCCGCCTTGGCGTCGAGTTCTATCTTGCTGATATCAATGTGTTTTGAGGCTTCAGCTAGTGCTTCCTTACTGGGCAGACTGCAGCCATTGTCGGCCTCTGTCGGAGCCGCGCAGGCATTACGTTGACGTCGCCACTCCTGCACAACAGGCCCCACAGCAATGTTGAAGTAGCCCTTGGAGATGCGGTGCCAATCGATGCCTGCCTGGATTAACTCCACCAACTCAGGGTCGATTTTGTGCTGCTCTGTCGGCGCATTATTGATGGAGCGAATGTTCACCACCCCTTCATAGGTCTGGTAGTCCGAGCCCAGGTGGTGCAGCCTTTTGACGATACCAAGACTCTCGCACAACGCCTTTTCCACATCGCTGTCGCCTGCGTCATAGATATGGATGGAGATGGAGGTGCCAAAATATTTCAGAGTGGTGAGACTACTGTAATCATCACCAATCTGGATTATTCCATCCTGTTTGCATTGGCTGTCCATGCCTTTATCCGGGTCAACTTTGCCAGGCAATTTATCAGCTATCGCATCCGTGTTCGAATAAGCATGAAAGGTGGGAAGTAGCAGTGCTAATGCAACCGCAATTGTTTTGATTTTCATCAGACCACTCTTTGAAAAAGTTAGGTGATGCATTTTAGCACAGCCAAAAAATTTCGACCCCACAAAATATAGGAGGATCGGGATCACAATTTTGATATATCCCCCCCGTATATAGTGGTTTTCCGCAATTGTTCCTCGCGCGAGGATCCCTATCCTCACTCATAACAAATCGTCATTAAAAAGACTTATGGGTGAGAACGTGAACCACTTTAAACGCATTAAGCTGTGCCTGGTGAGCTCCGCTGTGGCTGTGGCCATCTCCGGCTGCGCCTCTACTGCCCCCGCTGGCAAATACGTCGATGGCACTCATGAAGTGTCTGCCAGAGGCAAAAAGAGCGAGATCGTGCTGACCGTCGTTGTTGAAGAGGGCAAGATCCAGGAGATCAAGACCAAGTCTCACAACGAGACCGAATCCCTGTTCCTCAATGCCGAGCGTCTGCTGCCCCAAATCGTGGCCAACAACGGCCATGAAGGGATCGATGCCGTTTCCGGTGCCACCGTCTCCTCCAACGGCATTCTGCGCGCCGTTAATGACCTGCCCCGTGCGGATGGCTCCAAGCCGGAGTACCAGACTGTTGGTGCCAAGCAGGGCGGTGAGGAAGAGTTCAAGCTGAAGTGGTCTATTCAGCCCCAGCTGGGTCTGCTCAAAGGCGATTACTACTACGAGGAAGCCCGCTTCCGTCAGGGCCACATGGGCTCCATGACCGTGGTTCTGAACAGCAATAACCCGGATGACGTGATCTTCGCCGAGTTTAACGAGGAAGGCCGCCCCAACTACTACACCCGTTTGTATCAGGGCGTGCCGAAGCGCATGTCCGAGTACAATTTCTCCATGGGTAAGAAGAAGGGCACCGCCTGGGTTCAATCCTCTCTGACCATGGAGCGCCTGATGGTGGAAGAGGACAAGCTGACCTTCGAACTCAACCCCGACTGGGATCCCAAGCTGGCCAACAAGCTGAAAGAGCCCAACCGCATCAAGTACCTGGGACTGGATATCGTCGCTGGCGCCTCCAACTCCATTCAGCAGTCCATGGTGCCGCTGACCGCCAAGATCCACAGCCGCATCAACGCCGAAGGCACCACCATGAAGTTCTATCAGCAGGCTGAGAAACTGCTGGATGAGAAGGGCAAGTGGACCGGCCTGACCGCCATGCTGCGCTTTGTGGTGGACACCAAGACTCAGCAGATCGTCGACGTTTACTACGACGAGATCTTCGCGGATGAGAAAGCTCAGATCACCGACGCGTCTCTGAAGAAGTTCTACCGCCAGTCCAAGTACCAGTCCATCGGTTACGAGGAGCCGGCTCGCATCGGTTTCAACGTGATGTTTGATGCACTGGAAGCCCACATTGTTGAAGGCGGCTCCATGTTCGATATTCAGGACCTGCCCGCCACCGGCGACACCGGCAGCTACGCGGCAACCGGCTTTACCAAGCTGTCCGCCAGCTGGGCCAACTACCTGAAACTGGCTGACGTACTCTACAAAGAGATGCGCGCTGACGGTGTGGTTGCCGAGCACAAGAAAGGCTGAACAGACGCCGCCAATTAAGTCATCATTCCCTGCAAAGCCTCCCATCCGGGAGGCTTTTTCTTTGCCCTAATCCGGGCGCAAGGTACAAAAAAAGCCGCCCAGGGGGCGGCTTTTTCATATCAGTCTGGCTCAGGCCTGGGTGTCTACGGACGGCGTATCGGAACCGCGGGAGACAATCACCATTGCCGGTCGCAGCAGACGACCGTTCAGAGCGTAGCCTTTCTGCATCACGGAGATCACAGTGTTGGCCGCAAACTCTTCGCTCGGCAGCATGGAGATCGCCTGATGCAGCTCCGGATTGAAGGCTTCACCCACCGGGTTAACCACCTCAATACCAAACTTGGCTACGGCCGCCAGCATGCTCTTCAGCGTCAGTTCGACCCCTTCCAGCATCGGCTTAATCGCCTCATCTTCGGTGTTAGACACCTCAAGAGCGCGCTCAAGACTGTCGATCACGGGCAGCAGTTCGTTGGCGAACTTCTCCAGGGCAAACTTGTGTGCCTTCTCCACATCCAGGGCAGTGCGACGGCGGATGTTTTCCACCTCAGCGGCAGCGCGGACGACGCTGTCTTTCTGCCCGACGATGGTGTCCTGTGCCTTGACCAGCTCCGCTTCCAACTCGGCAATGCGTTCAGCGGCAGCGTCTTCAGCCTGCACCTGATCCTCTGCGGCGTTTTCTACCGCTTGGGCTTCAGTTGCTTCAATTTCCTCATTCGGCGCTACTTTTTCCTGCTTGTCAGCCATCTCAACTCCAGGCAAAACCACTTTATTCAATAAATCACTGAGCCTATTATGGGGACGAACTCTGCCACTTCAAGGGCTAGTGCCAACATCATCATGACCAATCCCTTCCATACCATCGGCCTGATTGGCAAACCGGATCACGACGGTGCCAACCAGACCCTGACCCGGCTGTTCTACTGGCTGCGTAAGCAGGGCTACGAGGTACTGCTGGAAAAGCGGGTGGCGAAGCAACTCGGCTGCGACAAAGCGGAGCGGGTAGACCTGATTGAACTGGGCCAACGCTGCGACCTGGCCATCGTCGTCGGCGGTGACGGCAACATGCTGGGCGCGGCCCGGGTGTTGTCCCGCTTCGATGTGGCGGTGATCGGTGTAAACCGAGGCAACCTGGGCTTTCTGACCGACCTGGACCCAGAGCACTTCGAGGGCCCGCTGGAGCGGGTGCTGGCCGGAGAGTTCGACGCGGAGCGTCGATTCCTGCTGCAGGCGGAAGTCTACCGCCATGGCGAACTCAAAGCCTCCAACACCGCAGTCAACGAAGCGGTTCTGCACCCCGGCAAAGTGGCCCATATGATCGAGTTTGAGGTCTACATCGACGGGCATTTTATGTACAGCCAGCGCGCTGACGGCATGATCGTTTCCAGCCCGACCGGTTCTACTGCCTATTCGCTCTCTGCCGGCGGCGCCATTCTGACCCCTAACCTCAACGCGGTGATTCTGGTGCCCATGTTCCCCCATACCCTGTCCGGCCGCCCCATCGTGGTGGACGGCGACAGCGAGGTGAAGCTGATCGCATCTCCAGATATGAAGGACCGGCCACTGGAGGTCAGTTGCGACGGGCACATCACCCTGTCCGCACTGCCGGGGGATGAAATCGTCATTCGTAAGGCGGACCACGCGCTGCGTCTGATCCACCCCAAAGGACACAGCTACTTCCAGGTGCTGCGAAGCAAGCTGGGCTGGGGCAGCAAACTGTTCTGAACTACCAGGGGATGCGCTCCCGGTAGCGCAGAAACGCCCCGCTGGGGCCGTCATCGTCCAGGGTGGCGGCCCAAACCACATCCGCAGCAGCCTCCGCTGGATCACGATTGGCCTTTGGCCCGCCCATATCGGTTCTCACCCACCCCGGACAGACGGAATTGACCTTCACATTGGTGCCGGTCAGCTCAGCCGCCAACACCGCAGTCAGCGCGTTAAGCCCCGCCTTGGAGATGCGGTAGGCGGCGATATTGGGCCCCATATCATTGAGCGCTCCATAACCGGAGGAAAGGTTCACTATTCGGCCATAGTTTTGCGCCAGCATCATAGGCACCAGCGCCCGACAAAGGTAGATGGGGCCGAGAAGATTGGTGTTCAGCGTGGTGTGCAGGGTGGCATCGTCCAGATCCAGTAAAGAAACGGCGTCATCCAGAAACACGCCGGCGTTGTTGATCAGCAGATCGACCCGGCCCAGATGATTGCCAAGCCAGGCGGCCAGTCTGGCTGCCCCCACCGAATCCCGCACATCCAGCTCAAAGGGCCATGCCCTGCCCCCCTGTTCTCTCAATTGGGCCGCCGCCCGCTCTGCGGCCGCCGCTGAGCGGGCGGTCAGCACCACCTGGTAACCCAGTAACGCCAACTGTTGAGCGGTATGCCAACCGATCCCCCGATTGGCGCCAGTGACCACGGCGACGGCACTCATCTCCCCACTCCTCTCGGGCAAATTCTCAGTGTGTGCACGATTTTCTTTTCCTGCTGCTTTACCGGACAAAAAATCTGCATATACTGTATTCCCGTACAGTGCTGTTTATCCACACAGGGATGCGCCATGCTCACTCAACTGACGGTTGCCAACTTTGCCATCGTAAAATTTCTGGAACTGGACTTTGCCCCCGGCATGACCACCATCACCGGGGAAACCGGTGCCGGTAAATCCATTGCCATTGATGCACTGAGCCTCTGTCTTGGCGGTCGGGGAGAAGCAGCCATGGTGCGCCCGGGCGCAGAGCGTGCAGAGATTTCTGCACGGTTCGATGTCAGCCAGATCCCCGCTGCCATCGACTGGCTGCGCAGCAATGCACTGGACGAAGAGGAGGAGTGCATCCTCCGACGCAGCATCGGTGCAGAAGGGCGCTCCCGCGCCTGGATCAACGGCAATCCTGTCCCTCTCTCCCAGTTGAAAGCCCTGGGAGAAAACCTGATCAGCATCCACGGCCAACACGCCCACCACGGCATGCTGCACAGCGACACTCAGCTTACGCTGCTGGATCAGTACGCCGGCCATCACAGGCTGCTGCAGGGCTGCCAGGACGCCTACCAGCAGTGGCGCTCCATTGACCTTCAGCTTAAGCAACTGCGTGAACAGCAGGCCCAGCGAGTGGCTCGCGCCCAGTTGCTGGAGTATCAGGTTCAGGAATTGGACGAGTTCGCGCTGCAACCCGGTGAGTTTGAAGCGATCGAGGTGGAACACCGTCGCTTGGCCAACTGCGGCACCCTGCTGGAACAGAGCCAGCGCGCCCTCTATCTGCTCAGCGATGGGGATGAGGTCAATGTTCAGTCTCTGTTGCAGCAGGCGATCAGCCAGGTGGAAGCCCTTGCAGAAGAGGACCCAGCGCTGGGCGACATCACCAATATGCTGCATGAAGGGCTGATCCAGGTGCAGGAGAGCAGCAGTGAACTGGAGCGCTACCGCGACCGGCTGGAGATGGATCCGGAGCGCTTTACCGAACTGGAAAACCGACTCTCCAGGGCCATGAGCCTCGCCCGTAAGCATATGGTGCCTGCCAACGAACTGGCCGAGCATCACCAGAACCTGGCGGAAGAGTTGGCGGACCTGGCCAGCAGCGACGAGCAGATTGAACAGCTGGAGCAAAGCCGGGAAGCCGCACACGCACAGTTGGCGGAGCACGCCCTTAAGCTCAACAAGAGCCGTCAGCGTTATGCCCGTGAACTGGATAAGTTGGTAACCGAAAACCTCAAAGCGCTGGCGATGCCCCACGCCCGCTTCCAGATCAATGTCGAACACCGGGCCGATGCCATCAGTCCCAGCGGCGGCGACCGGGTGCAGTTCCTGGTCACCACCAACCCGGGCCAGCCATTGCAGCCCATCGCCAAGTCCGCATCCGGCGGTGAACTCTCCCGAATCGGTCTGGCAATCCAGGTGATCACCGCCAAGAAGGTCGCCACTCCGACCCTGATTTTCGACGAAGTGGACGTAGGCATCTCCGGCCCCACCGCTGCGGTGGTTGGGCGCATGTTGCGCCAATTGGGCCAGTCCACTCAGGTCTTCTGCGTGACCCACCTTCCCCAGGTGGCTGGCAATGGCCATAACCACATGTTTGTGGCCAAGCAGAGCCAGGGTAAGAGCACCGAAACCCGGATGACGGCCCTGCTCGGCGAGGCGCGATTGCAGGAGCTTGCCCGACTGCTGGGTGGCGACACCATCACCGACAACACCCTGGCCAACGCCCGGGAGCTGCTGGTGCTGGACACAGATTAACCGGTTGGAGTCGGTTGTGATCTGGATTGGGCCTCCTAGCCCGAAAGCCTGATCCGGATCACGCCGGCGCCATTATCCGAATGCTAGCGTTACCTCCATGAAGCCAGTTTGAACCCGATTTTTTCAAGCTTAAAACTAGGAGGACGCCATGTCCGCAACTAAGTTTTTTATCCCTTCTGTCAACACCTTAGGCCAAGGCGCACTGGACGATGCCATTAACGACATCGCCAGCCTGGGCTTTACCAAAGGCCTGGTGGTTACCGATAAGCCTCTGGTTGAACTGGGGTTAGTTGGCAAGCTCACCGAAGCACTGGGTGAGAAGGGTATTGGGTCCGTAGTGTTTGATGGCGTGCAGCCCAACCCCACTACCGGCAACGTCGAGTCAGGGCTCGCTCTGTGGCGCCAGCATCAGTGCGATTTTGTCATCTCTTTTGGCGGTGGCTCTCCCCACGATTGCGCCAAGGGCATCGCACTGGTCGCCACCAACGGCGGTGACATCCGTGACTACGAAGGGGTGGATCGCTCCAGCAAGCCCCAGGCGCCGCTGGTGGCCATCAACACCACCGCGGGTACCGCCTCCGAAATGACCCGCTTCTGCATCATCACCGACGAATCCCGCCACATCAAAATGGCGATCGTCGACAAGCACACCACCCCTATCCTCTCCGTAAACGATCCGGAGTTGATGCTGGCCAAACCCAAAGCGCTGACCGCCGCCACCGGGATGGATGCACTGACCCACGCGGTTGAGGCCTACGTCTCTATCGCCGCCACCCCCATCACCGACGCCTGTGCTGAGAAAGCGATCGCCCTGATCAGCCAGTATCTGCGCCGTGCTGTTGAAGATGGCAGCGACCTGGAAGCCCGCGAACAGATGGCCTACGCCCAGTTCCTGGCAGGCATGGCCTTTAATAACGCCAGCCTTGGCTATGTGCACGCCATGGCGCACCAGTTGGGTGGTTTCTATGACCTGCCACACGGCGTCTGCAACGCCATCCTGCTGCCCCATGTCCAGGCCTATAATGCCGATGTCGCCGCACGCCAACTGGCCGGTGTCGCCCGCTGCATGGGCGTCGATATTCAGGGCATGAACGAAGCGCAAGCGGCACAAGCAGCGCTGGATGCCATCCGCAAACTCTCCGCCGACATCCAGATCCCGGCCAACCTGACCGAACTGGGCGTTAAGGCAGAAGACATTCCCACGCTGGCAACCAACGCCCTCAACGATGCCTGCGGCCTGACCAACCCCAAACAGGCCTCCCATGAGGAGATCTGCGCCATCTTCCAGGCTGCCATGTAAGCATCACGACAAGGAAAAGCTCCCCTCGGGGAGCTTTTTTTGTCCCCCCGGCTTGGTTATGATGCCTCTTTAACGCCAAGGTAACGCAGAGATTAGGATGAAGCAGTTCAGGATGCTGATGGTGGCCGCCGCACTCAGTGCCGGTGTCACCGGTTGCTCGGTCTTCGATTGGATGGTCTACAAGATCGACATTCCCCAAGGGAACTTTATCGAGCAAAACCAGGTGGAAAAGCTGCGTATCGGCATGAACCGGGAACAGGTGGAGTTTGTTCTGGGTCGCCCGGTACTGCGTGACAGCTTCGCTTCCGATACCTGGTACTACGTTTACCAGTTCAAAAACGGCCGCACCAACGAACTCACCCGCAAAGAGCTGGTGGTGCGTTTCACCGATGATGCCGTGGTCTCCATCGAGGGTGACTATGAACTGAGCGCCGAGTTCTACACGCCGCTGCAAAGCGGACGTCCCTGAACTGGACAGAATTGAAAAAGGGCGGCCTCTGGCCGCCCTTTTTGCTGTTGGGGATAGAAACCGTTACTCCGGCTTGGCCCGCAACGGATTAGGCTTACCGCCAGTCACCTTATCCGCCCGCCCCTCCGCTTTGGCTTTTTCGGCGCGGCGCTTGCGAACCTCGCGGGGGTCCGCGATCAGGGGACGATAGATCTCCACCCGATCCCCGGCTTCCAGCACCTGGCTCAGCTTAACGGTACGGCTGAAGATCCCAATCTTCTGCTGGCCCAGATCGATCTCCGGGTAACGCTCCAACACACCGGACGCCTCAATGGCCGCCTCCGCTGTGCTGCCCGTCGGCACCGCCAACTTGCGGACAAAGGCTTCTCCCGGCAGGGCGTACACCACCTCGACCTGCATCACATCAACCACGGTAGACCTCCTTGGCCCGCTCGGAGAACGCTTGCACCATGTTTTGCGCCAGGTCGTTGAACACCTTGCCAAACGCCTTCTCGACCAGCGCATTGGAGAACTCAAAGTTCAGGCTCAACTCCACTTTGCAGGCGTCTTCACGCAGGGGCAGGAAACGCCAAACCCCTTGAAGCTCCTTGAAGGGGCCGGACTCCAGCGCCATGGCAATCTCAGAGTCGGTCACCAGCGAATTGCGGGTGGTAAAGGTCTGAGCGATACCGGCTTTGCGCACCGACACGGACGCCCGCATCTCGCTCTCATCCGCGTGATGCACTTCAGAACCCACACAGCCCGGCAGGAACTGGGGGTACGCCGCCACGTCATTCACCAGAGCGTACATCTGCGTCGCACTGAAGCGCACCAGAGCGCTGCGATTGATCTCGGGCATCTTACCTCTCCCAAATTCAGAATCGCGCTATTTTGCCACAGCGAAGACGATACCAAAATGCCATTGGACAGGTATAATGCTGCGCCTATGGCAAAGAAAAACGCAAAGAAATCCACGTCCACTTCCTCCACCATCGCGCTGAACAAAAAAGCCAAGCACGAATACAAGTTTCTGGAGAAGTTTGAGGCGGGTCTGGCCCTACAGGGCTGGGAAGTCAAATCGATGCGGGCAGGTAAAGTTAACCTGACCGACTGCTATGTGATCATCCAGCGTGGTGAGGCCTACCTCGTGGCCTGCAACATCACCCCGCTCAATACTGCTTCCACCCACGTGGTGTGTGAGCCTATGCGCCCGCGCAAGCTCCTGCTGAACCGACGTGAACTGGACCGTCTGATCGGTCAGGTGGAGCAGAAGGGCCTGACCATCGTGCCAGTAGCCCTGTACTGGAAGAAGTCGTTCGCCAAGCTTGAGATCGCCCTGGCTCAGGGTAAGCAAACGCACGACAAGCGCCAGGACAGCAAAGAGCGTGACTGGCAGCGTGAGAAAGCCCGCGTTATGAAAGGCTCGATGCGCTGAGCGCTGGTTATCTATCCAGTTATCGCTTGGCGCCCTCGCGCCGGGCGTGTTAGACTGTTGCCGTACTTGGGGTCGATTTAGGATTCGACGGGATATTAAAGCCCAAGGTGCATGCCGTGGGGCGGTTGGCCACGTAAAAAGCCGCAAAAAAATAGTCGCAAACGACGAAAACTACGCACTCGCTGCCTAATAAGCAGTAGAGAGCCTGCCTCCAAAGCCCCGCCTGCTGGCTGAGGATTCAAGGCAGTCAAACCCTGTAGGATCGCGTGGAACCTTTGTCCGTAGGTGAAGCGTTAAAACTAATCGGACTCGCCCTAGCGAAGCCTGCCACTCGGCGTCGTACGGGTTAACTAAATGAGATGGCTAAGCATGTAGGACCGACGGTGTAGGTATTTCGGACGCGGGTTCAACTCCCGCCGACTCCACCAAACGCGTTTGAAAAGCCCATCCGAAAGGATGGGCTTTTTTGGTTTTCGGGGTGGGCTATTCCACCGCTTTGGCCATCTGGTGCAGCCAGACTTCCAGGTTGGTGTAGCCGGATTCGCTGATGCCGTTAGGGTCTGACGGCAGAGTCAGCTTGCGGGTGTTCTCCGCCATATCGGGCCAGCCGCCCGCATTGATGTCGCAGGGGATGTGAATGCGGAAGCGGGAACTGCTGTCGGGAACGGTGCCCCAGTTGCTGTTCACGTTGAGTGTAACGGTATCCCCGCTGCAGCTCTGGCTGGTGACTTTACGGTCCTGCCCCGCGCCTTTGCCTTCATAGATCTCGACGGTACGCCCAACGTAGGCGGTTTTACTGCTGTCGCAATCCGGGATCTCGCCCGCCACTCTTGAACTGCCTGCACTGGAGACCTGCGCAGACGGGTAGAGAATGGTGCCCTGTTCAACGCAGTTGACGATGGTTCCGGTCCGGTTGGCCACTTCGTCGATGATGCGACTGTCCACTTCATCCCGATCGCCTGGCCGTGCTCCGGCATTGTCCAGCACATAGTCCAGGGTCTGGGAGGCTGGCAGGACCTTGAGCCCTTCCAGCCACAGCGGCGGCGAACTCACCCTGAAGCTCTCTGCCGAGCTGCTGTCCGGTTTGACGCAGGGCCAGTCGGGGTTGTCGAACCCTTCACACAGGTTGTCCTCGGCGTAGATCTTGGAGCCGCTGCGCGACTCACTGATCACCAGCCAGGGGGAATCCCGGTCGGAATCCGGACCGTTCAGCCTGACATTCCCTGCCACTGTGGTGGTGCGCACCTTGCCGTCATGGGCTGAGTTATTGGAAAGCGGCGACAACCGCATCCCCACCTGACGGGTGTTGTAGGTGACGTTATTGACCACGATAGCGCTGGGGGTGGTTTCCAACGGTGCCCGGTCATCGTGGTGGGCAATCAGGTTGCCCTGTACCAGCATATTGGGCGCCGAGATCATCAGTCCCTTAGAGTGCCCCCCCTTGGGATGCATGTTGTACCAGAGCCCCTCGCTGACAATGCTGTTGAGGATGCTGACATCCCGCCCGGTGTCTTTCACCGTAAAGGTTTCATCGATGCCCCAGCTGACCGAGATATGATCAAACACCAGGTTGTAGGGCTGACGATTCGGGTCATCACTCTTACCGATCACATAGAGCCCATCCCGGTCTCCCGGGGTTCTCCCCTGCAGGGCGTCACCGGTACGGATGCGGATGTGCTGCATCAGCACATCATTGGCTTCAATGCGGATGGAGGCCCCCCGCAAAGTGATGCCCGGACTCGGTGCCGTTTGTCCGGCAATGGTGATGTAATCGTTGTTGATGGAGAGCATCCCCAGCTCTGTCAGGTCGATAACGCCACTGACTTCGAACACGCACACCCTGGGCCCCGATGCGTCGGTGCAGGCTTTTAGGGTGCCTGAGCCGGAGGCATTCAGGCTGGTCACCCGATAGACGGTGGTTTTGGGCGTGCTCAGGTTACGGCCGCTGCCCGCCGGTGTGGTGATACCAAACCCTTCGGTACAAGGGATGATGGGCAGTTTTCCGTCTGGCCGATCCGGACAGTCAGGACCTGGGCCAGGATCGGGATCAGGGTCCGGGTCCGGTGTTGGATCCGGGTCAGGGTCCGGGTCAGGTGTTGGATCCGGGTCGGGGTCCGGGTCCGGTGTTGGATCCGGGTCGGGGTCCGGGTCCGGTGTTGGATCCGGGTCGGGGTCCGGGTCTGGTGTTGGATCCGGATCAGGATCCGGGTCCGGCTTCCCGGGTTTTTCCGGCTTCTCCTTCGGCGGCTTCTCCTGTCCCGGCGGCTTATCCGGCTTGGCTGCCCCGGCGCTGGGGATCGCACCGGGGCCCACCAGGGCAAAAATCAGGCCGACGACGCCAGCGATAAACACTCGAATGGGGTGTTTCATGCCTCTCTCCTTATTCGATAGCGCTGGCTTTTTGGTGCAGCCACACTTCCAGGTTGGTGTACCCGGAGTCATCCAGGGCATTGAGCTCTTCCGGCAGCGTCAGGGTGTGGGTATTCACGGCCATATCCGGCCACCCTCCCGCATTGATGGAGCAATCGATCTTTCTGCCGTCATACTCGAAATCCTCCGATCCGACGCAGTTGATGATGTGCCCGGTCCGGTTGATGACGTCGTCGATGATTCGGCTGTCCACTTCATCCCGCTGCTTGGGCCAGGCCCCGGCATTTTTCAGCACGAAGTCCAGGGTCTGGCTGGCTGGCAGCACCACCAACCCTTCGATCCACAACGGTGGCTCTTTCACCCGGAAGCTGGCGCCCTTTTCACTGTCCACACGAACACAGGGCCATTCGGGGTTTTCCCAGCCATCACAGAGGTTGTCTTCGATGTAGATCTTGGAGCCGTCGCGATCTTCATTGACCACCGCCCAGGCAGAATCCCGATCCGGGTCGGAGTCTGGCCCCTTGAGGCGAACATTCCCGGCCACCGTGGTTGTACGCACCTTGCCATCGTGGTTGGCGTTATTGGAGAGCGGAGAGAGCCGCATCCCCACTTGCCGGGTGTTGTAGGTGACGTTATTGACCGTAATGGCGCTGGGCGTAGTCTCCAGCGGCGCTCGGTCGTCGTGATGGGCAATCAGGTTGCCCCTGAGCAGCATATTGTCAGCGGAGACCATCAGGCCTTTGGAGTGCCCCCCTTTCGGGTGCATGTTGTACCACAGCCCCTCGCTGACGATGCTGTCGAGAATTGTCACGTTTTCCGCAGTGTCCTTCACGGTGAAGGTCTCGTCGATGCCCCAACTGACTGAGACATGGTCAAACACCACGTTATGGGGCTGACGGTCGGGGTCATCCGATTTACCAATGGCGTAAAGCCCATCTCGATCCCCCGGTGTTCGTCCCTCAACCGCATCGCCAGTTCGAACCCGAATATGCTGAATCAACACATCGCTCGCTTCGATACGTATTGAAGCGCCTCTCAGCATGATCCCCGGTGCCGGGGCTGTCTGACCGGCAATGGTGATGTAATCGTTGTTGATGGAGATCATCCCCAAATCGGTCAGGTCGATGGTGCCGCTGGTCTCAAACACGCAGGTGCGTGGACCGGAAGCATCAATACAGGCTTTAAGAGAGCCTTCGCCACTGGCGTTGAGGTTGGTCACCCGGTAAACCGTGGTGCTTGGTGGGCTCAGGTTACGGCCGCTTCCTGCCGGGGTGGTCATGCCGAATCCGACGTTACAGGGAACGATGGGCAACTCACCGTTACTCGGTGCCGGGCAATCCGGTGTCGGTCCCGGATCCGGGTCTGGGTCCGGATCCGGTGTGGGATCGGGGTCAGGATCCGGATCCGGGTCTGGATCCGGATCAGGGTCCGGATTCGGATCGGGATCCGGGTCAGGGTCCGGAGTGGGCTCTGGCGAGGAAGAGGATTGCTCACTGCATCCGGTGTTGACCGATGTCAGTGCAAAAATAGGAAGGGCTAGCAACAGCACCTTCAGTCCGGTTTTTCCAAGGCTAAGCCAATCGCGCCACGTCATACTGCCTCCCGGGAATTCACCCGCCCGTCGCACACCTGCCGTTTGGCTAGTCTTAAGGTATAGCAAGGTTCTATCGGGGCGACAGAGCAATTCCTTTCCCTCTGTCGCCCTCCGGGACTACTCGATCTCCCTGGCCTTCTGGTGTAACCAAAGCTCCAATTCGGTATAGCCGGACTCGGTCAATGAGTTAGGGTTCTCCGGCAGGGTCAGCGCCCGTTTGTTGACGGCCATATCCGGCCACCCTCCGGCGTTAATGTCACAAGGGATGTGGATCCGGAATTGGGCCTGGCTGTCCGGTCGGGTGTCCCAATCGGTGGTCACGTTCAGGGTGACCGTATTGCCACTGCAGCTTTGACTGCCGACCTCTCGTTTCTGACCAGAGCCTGTGCCCTCAAAGATCTCCACCGTTCGGCCTACGTAGGCGCTCTTGCTGCTGTCGCAATCGGGGATCCCCCCGGTGACCGAGCGACTGCCTGCACTGTCAACCTGGGCCACTGGATAGTAGATGGTGCCCGGTCCGACGCAGTTGACGATGGTGCCGGTCCGGTCAGCCACATCGGCAACAATCCTGGCATCCACCGGATCCCGATCCGCTGGCCAGGCTCCGGCGTTGGCCAGCACAGAATCCAAAGTCTGGACCGCTGGCAGTACATGCAGCCCCTCAATCCAGAGCGGCGGCTCTTTCACCCGGAAACTGCTGCCTTTACTGGAGTCCACCCTCACACAGGGCCAATCCGGGTTTTCCCAGCCATCGCAAAGATTATCCTCGATGTAGATCTTTGAGCCGTCCCGGTCTTCGTTCACCACCACCCAGGCGGAATCCCGGTTGGGATCAGAGCTTGGCCCGGTCAATCGGACATTGCCGGCAATCGTTGTCGTACGCACTTTCCCGTCATGATTGGCGTTATTGGAGAGCGGAGAGAGCCGCATCCCAACCTGCCGGGTGTTGTAGGTGACGTTGTTGACCGTAATGGCGCTGGGCGTGGTCTCAAGCGGCGCTCGGTCATCGTGGTGGGCAATCAGGTTGCCCTGTACCAGCATGTTCTCGGCGGACATCATCAGGCCCTTGGAGTGGCCCCCCTTCGGGTGCATGTTGTACCAGAGTCCTTCACTGACAATGCTGTCGAGAATCGTCACGTTTTTCGCGGTGTCTTTAACGGTGAAGGTTTCGTCGATACCCCAACTCACCGAGATATGGTCAAACACCACGTTATGGGGCTGACGGTTGGGATCATCCGATTTGCCGATGGCGTAGATCCCATCCCGATCCCCGGGGGTTCGTCCCTCTATCGCATCTCCGGTCCGTATCCGGATGTGCTGAATCAGCACATCACTGGCTTCAATCCGAATCGAGGCACCGCGGATCATGACCCCCGGGCTTGGGGCGGTCTGGCCAGCGATAGTCAGGTAATCGTTATTGATGGAGACCATCCCAAGCGCCGTCATATCGATGGTGCCGCTGACCTCAAACACGCACACTCTGGGCCCGGACGCATCAATGCAGGATTTCAGCGTGCCGCTGCCACTTGCCTCCAGGTTGGTGACCCGATGCACCGTGGTTTTGGGAGGGTTCAAGTTGCGCCCACTGCCCGCCGGCGTGTCCATACCAAACCCCACTTTGCAGGGCACGATGGGCAGTTCGCCGCTGGCCAAAGGTGGACAGTCCGGAGTCGGTTCTGGTTCTGGTTCTGGTTCTGGTTCTGGCTCAGGGTCTGGCTCTGGTGTCGGATCCGGGTCTGGATCGGGCACCGGCGGTGGGATCGGGTCTGGATCCGGGTCCGGCGTCGGTGTTGGCTCAGGGTCAGGTTCGGGGTCCGGCGGTGGCGTCGGGTCGGGAGAGGGATCCGGCGGCGGAAGCGGGCCAGGACCAGGATCCGGCTCGGGTTCAGGATCGGGGTCTGGCTCAGGCTCAGGGTCCGGGTCCGGCGTTGGGTCCGGAGCCGGGTCTGGTGCGGGGTCTGGGTCCGGAGCAGGATCCGGTGCCGTATCGCTGCTCGACTGCTCGCTGCAGGCGGTCATACTGACGCCCCCCAGCAACCCAATTACGACCAGTCCCCATCGTAGAGGAGCGGCCAACCACTGCCAGCGCCCGTGCTTCAACATACTGCCTCCAGCTCACACGACTTGAGCAACCCTAGCTAGTAGGTATAACTCAATGCATCGGAGAGGCGACAAACCAACCCCGTTGACTCGATTGCCTACTTGCCTCTTGCAGTTCCTGCCACGATCCCTATGTTGTAAGCAGTAAGACAATTTTTCGCCGTGCACTCGTAAGATAAGGACATTGATCGATATGCTGTGGCCCCCCTTTCGCGCGCGCCTTTTACTGGCTCAATCCCTGATGCTCATCGCCAGCGCCGCCTTTGCCTGGCAGGTCTACAGCAGTGGCCAACTGACCAACTCGATCGCCGAAGCGACCGTTACGGAGCGGCTTGCCGAACTGGTGGATATCCGCACCCTGCGAGAGGAGCATCTGGCAACAGAGCGGCTGCTCTACGAGTACTATGCGGAGCAGGAGCGGGAGCGTTACCTCACCAGCTATTACCTTATCCAGCACCGAATCGCTCAGGTCATCAGCAATCTGGACAGGCGGCTTCCCGGCCACCCCAATGTGGCGCAGATTGATCATCTTCAGACTGAAATCCATCAACTGGCTCAGCGTTTTGATCAGGCTTTATCGGAAACGCCCGTCGACTGGGAACAGACGCGGCGCCTGTTGAGCCAGATCAGTAATCTGCACCTGCAACTGGCTCCCCTGCTTACCCAACTGGAGCAGCAGCTCAACCAGCGCGCAACTCAAGGCCTGATAGAGACTCAGAGCAGCACCCGGGCCAGCACCACCTTTGCCCTGCTGTTTGCGCTTCTGATTGTGGTGGTCTCAATGAGCACGGGTCTGGTGGCCTCCCGGCTGCTGGCAGAGCGCACCGAACGCCGCCGTCTTTCCGCGTTTGCCGAACGAAATCCAGATCCAATCCTCAGTGTCACGCTGCAGGGCCAACTGCTCTCCCTGAATCCCGCTGCCGAGCAGCTGGCTAAAGCGCTCAGCGTCACTCCGGAGCCCGCCAACCTGATCCCGGATCTGACCCGCCATCTCGGCACCATGCTGATGGAACACAAGAGCGATTACGATTGGGAGTACGCATTGGGCCGACGACACCTGACGGCCCGGGCAGTCATGTTGGCGGACCTTAAGCAGGTCCAGGTGCATCTGCGCGACATCACCGCTGCCATTCGGGCAGAAGCGGAGTTGCGCCACCGGGCGACCCACGACCAGCTCACCGTGCTGCCCAATCGCCAGCAGTTTGATCAGGACGGTCAGCAGATGATTCGTCAGCATCCGGAGCGTCCTCTGACGCTGGGGCTGCTTAACCTGAACCGCTTTCACCAGGTCACCTCACAGGTGGGGTTCCAGGCTGGCGACACCATTATCCAGACCACCGCGCAGCGCCTGAGCCGGGCCCTCAACCCGCTGAGCCTGCCAGAGCGTCCCATTGTGCTGTACCGATTTGGCGGCACCCGCTTCGCCCTGTTGATTCAGGGGGAGGTCGATGAAGAGGCCCTGACCACCATCGCCGACGCCATCGAAGAGGGGTTTGACGCCCCGATCTACGCCGACAACACGCCAGCCAGCTTCCATCTTGAGTTTGATCAGGGCTACGCCCAGTACCCCCAGCACGCGGCCAACTGTCAGGAGCTGCTGCGCTGTGCCGATGCCGCCGTGCGGGAGGCTGCCCGCAGTCCGAGTCGAAGCTACATCCCCTTCACCCCCAGCATGCGGGAGGAGGAGAATCGGATGATCGCCCTGGAAAACGAGCTGAGGGAGGCGATACAGAAGCATCAGTTTCAGCTCTACTTCCAGCCCCAGCAGCGACTCAATGATGATGGCCTGACCGGGGCGGAAGCGCTGCTGCGCTGGCAGCACCCGGAGCGCGGCCTGTTGGCGCCCGCAGACTTCATCCCGCTTGCTGAGCAGACCGGCCTGATTGTCAGTATTGGCGAGTGGGTACTCACTCAGGCCTGCATTCAGGCCCGTCAATGGATGGACCAAGGCTACAACCTGGTTATCTCCGTCAACCTGTCGGCGCGCCAGCTGCAACACCCCAGCTTTGTCGACAAAGTTGCAGAGATACTCCGAATCACCGGGGCACCGCCACACCGTGTGGAGCTGGAGCTGACCGAGAGCATGCTGATGACCGATCTGGACCGGGCTCACGACACCCTCTGTCAGCTCAAGACTCTTGGTCTTCAGCTGGCGATTGACGACTTCGGCACCGGCTACTCCTCCCTGGCTTACCTGAAGCGTCTACCGGTAGATACACTGAAGATTGATCGCAGCTTTGTGGCCAATATCCCGGATGATCCCCAGGACAGCGCCATCATCCGGGCCGTGCTGGAGCTGGCCCATCATCTGGGTCTGAAAGTGGTGGCGGAGGGAGTGGAAACCCAGGCCCAGCATGATTGGCTGCAGCAGGCGGGATGCAACGTCCTGCAGGGGTTCTGGTACAGTCGCCCACTGGCCTACAGCGATTGGGCCAATATGGTGAACACTCTGCCCTTAAAGGCCGCCTTTGAGGATGAGTCAATGCGTTGCCTAACAAAGAGTTAACCTTTAGACTCAGGGGTCTACCCGGCCCCGTTTCCCTCAGGCCGGGCCCGTACAGGAGCCTGCATGAAGATCACCATTAAAGACGTTGCCGCCAAAGCCGGCGTCAGCATTAAAACCGTCTCCCGGGTGATCAATAACGAGCCATCAGTAAAGTCCCACACCTTTGAGAGGGTGCAGGCCGCCATTGATGAGCTCAACTACCAGCCCAATGCGGCGGCGCGAAATCTGGCAGGCACCAAGGCTTACGCCATCGGCTTTATCTACGACAACCCCAACGCCTACTACGTTATCGACATGCAGAACGGCATCCTGGATGCCTGCCGCAGTCAGGGCTACGAGCTGCTGATCCACCCTTGTGACGCCAAGGCGGAGAACATCTGCCAGCAACTTTCCGCCATGGTGAAGCGCTCCCGGGTTGCCGGTCTGGTGTTAACCCCTCCCTTCTCCGAGTCTCCCGCTATCGTGAATACGCTGGAGCAACTCGATGTCGCCTTTGTCCGCATTGTGTCCGGCTCTGGCGAAGGGGATGCGGATCCAAACTGCCTCTACATCGACGACCGTCAGGGCGCCTATGCCATTACCGAGCACCTGATTCAGTTGGGGCACCAGCGCATCGGCTTCCTCTGCGGTGATAGCGAGCACCACTCCAGCTATGAGCGTCTGAAAGGGTTTAAACAGGCCCTGGCTGACCACCAGTTGAAAGTGGATCCCCAGCTGATTCTGGAGGGGCGTTACGCCTTTGAATCCGGGGTGGAGAATGCGCAAACGCTGCTGGGCCAGAGCAACCCGCCCACCGCGATGTTTGCCTGTAACGATGAGATTGCCGCAGGGGCGCTGTTTGCCGCCCGGCTGTCCGGGGTGGCGATTCCGGACCAACTCTCCATCGTTGGCTTCGAGAACAGCCCCTTCTCCCGCCAGACCTGGCCCAAGCTGACCACGGTGGATCAGCCCATTGTTGGTATCGCCCATCAGGCGACCGAGCAGCTTATCCGGCAGATCCGCCGCCAGAGTGATGGTGAGGCCCAGACCTTTGTGCCACAGCCGGTCATCCGTGACTCCTCCGGGCCTCATCCCCGCTGATTCAGACCTTCAGAAAGATCCCCCGTCTGGCCATGATGGCCAGCACTGCCCATTGCAGCGCCAGTAGGCCAATCACGGCGGCCAGCGCCTGTGCTGGCTCGGGCAGTGCCGAAATGACGCCGCCAATCAGGCTGTCGACGGTATAACCCCAGTCAAACCAGGCGCTGGCCAGGTAGATAAAGATGGAATTCACCCCAATCAGGGCGAACAGGTGGCCCATACGCCGCCACTGCAACCCATCGACCAACACCAGGAACAGCGCCAGAAACAGCGCACTCCAGCCGACGGTGACAGCCACAAAGGTGAGGGTCCAGAGGGTCTTGTTGACCGGAATAACGCCGTGCAGTGACCAGCCAATGCCGATGGCAAGCGCACCGGCCCCGGCCAGAACCAGAGCCCGTCGCCACACCGAGTGGGGCTGACGCAACCAGTAGCCTGCCCAGACGCCAATCAATGCGTTCAGTGCGGCACTCAGATGGGACAGCAGTCCCTCCGGGTCCAGCGGCGCATTGCGGTAGGTGATGCCCGGCAGCAGGTGCTGATCTACCCAGGTATTGAGAGAGGCTTCCGCACTGTAAGGGGCGGTACCCCACAGCCCCTGCGCCAGCCCATAAACCAATGCCACCCCTGCCCCAACCAGCAGTTGGCCACGCCACGGCAGATGCCAGGCGATCATCGCCGCCAGGAACCAGGCCATGCCGATACGCCCCAATACGCTGGCGTAGCGCACCTCATCAAGGGCCATCGGCATCCCCGTGCCCCAGCCATGGTTGTAGAGCACCCCCAGCACGCAGAGCAGCAACAGTCGCTTCAGTGCCTTGCGGTAATGGGGTTGGCGTTCAGCCCAGGGCAGACCCGCGAGAGACTGGCGCTGCAGCCCGATGGTGACGCCGGAGAGGAAGATAAAGAGCGGGAAGATCAGGTCGTAGAAGGTGAAGCCGTGCCAGTTGCTGTGCAGCATCTCATTGGCCGCAAGTTGCCACAGGGGCCAGCCGGTCAGCAGGAGCAGCGCGGCGAACAGCTTCTCCCCACCGATGATCCAGAACATGTCAAAGCCTCGCAGGGCATCCAGTGCCTGGAGGCGAGATTTGGGAGTCGACATTACCACTTCCTGTGAAAACCGGGGCCGAAGCCCCGGTGTGATGCCTTACCAGCTGCGGAGCTTATGCCCCTTCACGGCGTAGAAGAAGATAAACAGGTAACAGGGCAGGCCCAGCCAATAGGCCAGCTGGATGTCACCGGTCAGGTGGGCGATCTTGCCGAACACCAGCGGCAGAATGGCGCCACCGGAGATCCCCATGATCAGCAGGGCGGAGCCCTGTGCGGTGAACTTGCCCAGACCATCCAGAGCCAGCGGCCAGATGGCGGGCCACACCAGGGCGTGAGCCAGCCCCATCAGAGCCACAAAGGTGATGGCATCCGGCACCACTGGCACCCCACTCCAGCCCCACAGCAGGTCCGCAATGGCGGTGCTCTGCTCGGAGGCGGTGGTCACGCCGATAACACAAAGCAGTCCGGCAACGGCGGAAAGCAGCAGCGCTTTCTGTTGGGACAGGAAGCGGGGAATGCAGGTTACGCCCACCAGGTAACCAATCACCATAAACACCATGGTGTAGGAGGTCAGCGCCGCAAAATTGGGCACGTCCAACTGACTGCCGTAGAGACCGATGGTGTCCGCCGCAATCACTTCGATGCCCACATAGAAGAACAGGGCGATGGCACCCAGCACCACCTGCGGGAAGTGGGTGATGCTGCCTTTGTCAGCGTGCTCCGCTTCCTCTTCAAACTCCAACTCAGGCAGGCTGGAAAACTTCACCAGACCAATCAGCGCCGCCAGAACCGCAGCCATATAGAGATAGGGTTCTACCAGGCGGTTGGAGAGCTCCTCAACCTGCGCCGTACGCTCCGCCTCGGGCAACTGGGCCAGATGGTCCGCGGTAAAGCCTTCAAAGCCGGACAGCACGAGTGCGGTAAACACCACCGGCACAATCACACCCGCGCCTTTGTTGATCAGCCCCATGATGCTGATGCGAACGGCGGCGGTCTCTCGCGGGCCAATCATAACCACGTAGGGGTTGGAGGCGGTTTGCAGGATGGTGAGGCCGGTACCGAGCACAAACAGGGCAGCGAGGAACAGCGCGTAGTTGGCACTTTGCGCCGCACCGATAAACACCAGCGCACCGACGGCCATCAGCGCCAGACCAACGGCCATCCCGTTTTTGTAGCCGGTTCGCTTCAGAATGCTGGACATCGGCAACGCCATCACCGTGTAGGCGATGTAGAAGGCGAAGGTCACAAACAGCGCCTGGAACTCGTTAAGATCGCAGATGATCTGCAGGAAAGGGATCAACGAGCCGTTGAGCCAGGTGACAAATCCAAAAATGAAAAACATGGTACCGATGATGAACATCGGCATCAGGCTGCTCTTGCTCTGAGCGACCGATTGCTTGGCTTCTATCATAGTTATCGCTTCTCTTCCGTTGGCTTTAATCGGGCGGGAGAGACTGATCGGCATCCCTGCTCTCGCCCCCACCAAATGCACAATGGCCGGCTCCCAATGGGATCCGGCCTGTGTTTATCGTTATGAATTCAGTTTGGCGTGACCACCGATCCAGCACTGGATCACCCGGTAGTCATCGTCCAGCAGCACCATATCGGCGCTGGCCCCGACCCGAAGGCGCCCCGGGTTTTCCAACCCAAGGAACTCCGCCGGGTAGCGGCTGGCCATCTTGAACGCCTCAGCCTCCGACAGGCCCAGTTGGCGCACGCTGTTTCGTACCGCCGTCGCCATATCCAGTACCGAGCCCGCCAGCTCGCCGGTGGGGGCGGTCAACTTGTCACCCTCACGCCGAATGGTGCGCCCCAACAGCGTGAAAGTGTCGCCCTCCATCCCAACCGGCGGCATGGCGTCGGTGACCAGCATCATCTTCTCGGCCGCCTTCGACTGAATCGCCAGTTGCAGACTGGCGTCATGGACATGGTGACCGTCGACAATCAGGCCGCACCAGCTGTGTTGATCCAGCAGCGCGGCTCCTACCATGCCCGGCTCCCGTGAGGTGAAAGCGGACATGGCGTTGAACAGATGGGTAAACCCGCAAGCCCCTGCGGCCAGTGCGGCCTGTGCCGTGGCATAGTCCGCATCGGAGTGCCCCAGACACACCTTTACGCCCGCCGCCGTCAGTTCGGCGATCTGCTCCGCCGGCACGTTTTCAGGGGCCAGGGTGACCACAACGGTGCCCAGATCCTTGCGGGTGTACACCGCCATTTCGGCGTCGGTCAGCGGACGGATATGCTCGGCACTGTGCACCCCTTTTTTGGCCACACTCAGGTGTGGCCCTTCAAAGTGCACACCGAGAACACCGGCACAGCCTTCTCGCAGCGCAGCCGCTACCGCATCCGCGCCCTGCTGCAATACCTCAAGGCTGTCGGTAATCAGAGTCGGCAGATACCCGGTGGTACCAAAGCGGGCATGGGCCGCGCCAATGGTGGCGATACTGTTTACCGAGGGATCCCCGTTAAACAGGGCGCCGCCCCCGCCATTTACCTGCACATCAACAAAACCCGGTACCAGAGTGCCCTCAAGCTTCCGGGCATCACTGGGCGGCTGGCCGTGGCCCAATGCGACCACTTTGCCGTTGTCGATGGTCAGCCAGGCATCCTGGTGAAAGCGTTCACCATTGAACAGTCGGCTGATCTGATAGGTCTGCCTCATGATTGCCTCACAGGGTTTGAGTGACTTTTTTCAGTCCCTTCGGGTTATCCGGATCGATGCCTCGGGCCAGAGCCACTTTTTCTACGTCCAGGTAGAAACGCTGCATCAGGGTCAGGGGCGCCAGACGGGGATGGGGCTGGCCCACCTGGTGCATCTTAATCACGTTGGCGCCACGGCTGGCAATCTCCGCCATCTGCTCACGGTGCGCCGCAGCGGATTCATCATCGATATCCAGCTCCAGGATGGTCAACTCCTGCTCCACCAGAGTCACCGGCCCATGCAGGAACTCTGCGCTGGAGAACGCCTCGGCGTGGATCCCACACACCTCTTTCAGCTTCAGGGCGATCTCTTTGGCGATGGCGTAACCCAGGCCGCGGCCCAACACCACCAGGTTTTTCACCTGTGCCAGCGGTTCGGCAGTCAGCTGAACCGGTGCCTGAGCAGCAGCGTCGAGTGATGCGGGCAGATGGTCCATCGCTTCGGCCAGCTCACGACGGCCACCCCAGGCCGCAACCAGATGCAGCAGGGCGCTCAGGGTCGCCAGATAGCTCTTGGTGGCGGCCACCGCCTTCTCTTCACCGGCGCGCAGCGGCAGAACAAAATCCGCCAGCGCCGCCAGAGGGGATTGCTCGTCGTTGACCAGCGCCACAACCCGGGCGCCGTTCGCTTTGGCCATGCGGGCCTGGGCCAGGATGTCCGGGCTGCGGCCAGACTGGGAGATAACCAGAACCAGTGCCCCTTCCAGCTGCAAAGGACGGCCATAGATGCTGGCGATGGAGGGGGCAGAGGCAAAGGTGGGGATCCCCATCTCAATCTCAATCAGGTACTTGGCGAACACACCGGCGTGATCGGAGCTGCCCCGTCCCACCCACATCACAAACTTGGGGGGCGTGGCACGCAGTTGCGCGCCAAGCTGCTGCAGTACGGCGCCATTATGGCCCAGTTGATCTTGTACTCGTGCGGAGGCTTCCAGCGCCTCACGCTCCATAATGCTGCTCATTATCCTTGCTCCTTACGTGCGCCGGCGCGGCGCTGATCCTGGGCGAAAAATACCGCGCCCATCTCGGGCGTCGCCTGGGCGGGAGACAGCGCCTCCTGCACCTCCGGACTCAGGTGGGGAATCACCAGAGGGCCCAGTCCCCCCAGCAGGGAGAGGCGCGGCGCCCCGGCGTCCAGCAGCTGACGCGCCAGACGGTTGATGTAGTCGGCACCCTCGGCGCGAATGGCCAGGGCTTCCGGGTCGCCCTGCTCTGCCGCTTCAAACACGACCGCAGCCAAACGGGCGTAGGCGGTGGAACGCTGGCCAGCCAGTTGCTCCACCCAGGACAGAGGCTCCTGAGAACCCAGCGCCCGGGCCAGTCCGGCGCCCATTGCGGTGGCGGGAGCCAGCCCATCGCTGGCTTCCAGTGCATGCTGGACGGCCATCAGCCCATACCAGGCACCGCTGCCCTTGTCCCCTTGGGGGAAGCCGTGGCCACCGACGATGGTCTGTTTGCCAGCCAGGTCGAGAAAGCCGCAGGAACCGGTTCCGGTAATCATGATGGCGCCATCCTGGCGACCATGCGCCCCCAGGCAGGCAATATGAAGATCGGTGGTCAGATGCAGCGCCGCAAAGGGGTGCTGCCAGGCGTTCATCGCCGCGAAGCAGGAGGGCAGATTGACACCGGCAAGACCGGCGCCCGCCACACACTCGCCCAACTGTTCGGCACTCAGGCCCGCTGCTTCCAGGGCCTGGACGCAGGCATCCACGATCGCCTCGCGGGCGGCTTCCATCCCGTTCACCGGGTTGGCGGCACCGGACAAACCGGTGCCCATCACCCCTTTGCTGGGGTGGAAGAGAATGGCGCGGCACTTGCTGCCACCACCATCGATCCCCAGCAGCAGGGGACTGTCCAAGCTCGCCAACATCGGGTTCTCCTGTTCGCTTTGGCCGGTCGATGGCTCGTAATTGTCCGATAATGACAACGCTGTCATTTGTTGTCCACCCCATTTTCCTCAATCCCGGCACCGAGCCAGAGACTGCGACCCGGGCGCTCACCATTGGCGGAACGGGCACGGATCTCCACTTGCCCTTTGACATCAACCGGTTGCAGGTAGGGCTGCCAATCGCCCTCCGCCATTCGGTACTCCAGAGCCAGGCCGGGATAGATAAGATTCAGGTTCAGAGTGCCATCTTCAATCTGGCCACCCGCAGTGGGAATACGATAGCCGATGCCGGCTTTGTCCAGCTTGGCCAGCTCCTGCTGCCCTACCAGTGCGGCAAATCGCTGCCAGTCTGCCAGACGCTCCGCTTCCGCCTGGAAGAAGTCGCTCTGGGGATTGAAGGTGCGACCGGGGACATAGGCCAGTTCCCAGTCCGCCCGGTGCCAGGCCCGCTCCGCCAGTGCCAGCAGGCGGGGGAACAGCTTGTACTCCACCACATCCGCGTGGCGTACGGTCTCACTCCAGAACTGCCCCTGAATACCCCGGATCCGCTCCCCTTTGAGAGGGAATTCGGTATCCACTGCCTCATAAGGGTTGCCCTGACGGTCGCGCCAGATCTCCGCATGGGCGGGCAGGTTGTCCGGCATCAGGGTGAAGATCTTGTGGGTATTGATGGCGCGGGCGCCCCAGTAGTAGCCCCCTTCGTTGGCGTCAGCCTCGTAGGGGAAATCGAAGTAGAGGGCATCCGGGCTGGAGAGCACCACATCCCAGCCACGGCTGAGCTGTTCATGAGTTTTGTTGTGCCCACCCCAGGCCAGCAGATCCCAGCTGTAGGAGGTGACAGGAACGGAGAGTTGCTCCTTGGACTCCAGCAGACCATCGCTCCAGCCACCGGCACGGATACCGCGCTGAGCCAGCATGTCCACGACCCGGCGGATAAAGTAACCCAACAGGTCTTCGGTATCGTGCAGGTCCACTTCGGAGGCGATCAACGCCTCGCAGCGCGGCGAGTGCTCCCAGGCACCGGCGGTTTCGTCTGCACCGATGTGATACAGGTTCAGTGGTGTGCCCGCCTCCTGATGCATCGCCTGCACCTCATCCAGCACCTTGCCCAGGAAGGTGTAGCTGGAGTCGAGACAGGGGTTGATGGTGTTGTCGGTGTAGTACTGCACCGACAGGTATTCCGGTGCATCCTCCAGATCGGACAGCAGGTACTTTCCAGCTTCCTCGGTGCGCCCCTCTGCCATCAGACGACGATGACGCTCTGCCATGGCGCGCACTGCAGCACGACTGTGGCCGGGCATATCCAGCGAGGGGATCACTTCAATGTGGCGGGCAGCGGCATAACGCAGCAGGTCAATGTATTCGTCGCGGCTGAAGTAACCATTTACTTCTGCACTGGAGTCAACGCCAGAGCCCAACTGTGGCAGCAAACAGTCCCGCTCGTCGGCTTCGGCACAGCGGCGGGAGCCGATCTCGGTCAGCTCCGGCAGACCGGGGATCGCCAGTCGCCACCCCTCATCATCCGCCAGATGCAGATGCAGCTTGTTGAGCTTATACGCCGCCATCTGATCAACGATTTTGTACACCACCGCTTCACCCGGGAAGTTACGGGAGAGGTCCAGGTGCATGCCACGGTAGTCGTATCGGGGGGCATCTTCGATGGTCAGTGCGGGCAGGGTCTCCTCACCAAAGCGGATCAGTCCAGCCAGGGATTGCAGCCCGTAGAAGGCGCCACTGTCGGTGCTGGCTTCCACCAGGATGCCGTTGCCGCTGACATTCAGACGGTAGCCCTCATCAGGCAGACCATCCACCCGCTTCAGAGTGAGCTCAACCCCGTCACGGGCCACCAGAAAGCCCAGGCTCGCCAACCGCTCCCATGCGCTGTCCAGCCCATCGAAGGCCTGACCGCCCAGGGTGTAACCCACAGACCAGTTCAGCGGCGCTTCTTCCGTCAGTGTCAGGGAGCGGGGGGTCGGGATCAGGCCCGCCTCCGGCAGCGCGGACTCGGCAGCCGCCAATGCGGCGTTATCGGTAAAGAGTTGGCCGGGGGTCGCCTGAGGGGTATTGTCGTCCGCGGTGCGTTTCAGTTGGCTTTCAAGGTCGGTCAGAGGCTCGACAAAAGGCAGGGTCCACAGCCCGGTTTCCGGGTCACGAACTTCGCGGGTGCTGTTGATAACTACCGGCTCCAGCCCCTCTGCCACCAGGTAGTAGTTGGGCATGGGGTCGGAGTTGGAGACGCTCCAAAAATTGGCGGTATAGGGCACCACCTGAGTTTGCTGCGGGCCCACTCCGGCAAACGCCTCCTGCGGCACCATGCGGTGGAGGTCGCCATTGATGTGCTCGATGGCCAGCGGGCCGGTGCTGCCCTGAACATAGGAAACCTGACTGAAGCGCAGTTCCCAGCCACTGGCGGGCAGTGGGGTTTCGCCGGTCTGCAGCACAATCTCAGCCCGGTAACAGGAACCGTCACCTTTGTCCTCACGGCAATGAGGCCCAGGACGGTTGTCCACCACCCGGTGCGTGACCTTCAGTTCGTTGGCCAGTTGATTCAGGGTGTCCTGATCCAGTGCGGCGTTCGGGGCTGCGCCCCCCTGCTGGCATCCCGCCAGCACCATCAACGCCAGAGGCAAGGCTGCTCGCATACTCCCTTCCTTGTCGATGCTCGGCCACTTGGCGCGGCCTGTCAGAATAAAAAACACTGGTCGTCGAGACGAAAGAGCGACCAGCGGACGCCTGGACCGAGGGAGTGGCAAGGCAAAAATTCAACGGCACCTTTTAGGGGGAGATCGCCACTGCCCGGCAGGCCAAACATTGGGAGAACCCAAATGCAAAACTACAAATTCATTACATCATGACAACGCTGTCATTCTCTGTCCATAGCGAGATTCACTTTTTTTCCCGGTGTGGCAGGGGAAGCCTGGCCAATAGCCTGACAACGCTGTCAATCGGTGGTAGCTTACGGCAATAACACCCACATTACGATGCAAGCACAATCCCGACACATGAAGACCCGCAGCCTCTCTCCAGTCAGACCGATTTTGTGGCCCAGTTCGATTCTGCTGGTCGGTGCTGCTGTGGTGCTCCTGGCCAACGCGGTGCCTCTGGTGACGGATTACGGTCATTTCAGTCTGCTGGGGTTACTGGGGGCGATCGTGGCCAACAGTACCGGCGCAGGCGGAGGGGTGGTGTTTATCCCGGCGTTCGCAAAGCTTGGACTGACTCCGGAGCAAGCGGTCGCGTCCTCGTTCGGCATCCAGTGCTTCGGCATGACTGCGGGCGCGCTGGCCTGGCACCGATTTTCCCGGCGGGACGGAGGGAGTGCTGAACGCGGCATCTGGCGGCCCTTAAAACCGGTCCTTGGATTCACACTGCTCGGCACCCTGCCGGGCATCCTGCTGGGAAGAGCCCTGCCCCCTCCGGCGGAACTGCACACCCTGTTCAGCCACTTCTCCATGACTCTGGGCGCTGTGATCCTGCTGCTCTCCTTCCGTACGGTCACCTCGGAGCCACGGCAACATCTTGGCCGGGGCTGGTATGGCGCACTGGTGTTGCTGGGGATCGTAGGCGGCGTCATTACCGCCTGGCTCTCAGTGGGCGTCGGCGAGTTGCTGGTGATTCTGCTGATTTTGCTGGGTTGTCACAGTGCTCTGGCGGTGGCAGCCGGTGTGATGGTGTCTGCCGCTACGGTCTGGTTTGCCACCGGGCTCAACCTGATCCAAGGCGCCCCCATCATCTGGCAGATTGTGCTGTTTGCGGGCCCGGCTGCCGTTGTTGGTGGGGTGCTGGCCCGCCGCCTGGCCACGCTGATGTCACCAGTACAGCTGAAGCGATTTTTTGCCTGTTGGATCCTCTTTGTCGGCCTGATTGGCTGACCTGAAAACGCAAGGATGGCACCATGAAAACTCCTCTTTCCCGGATCACCATTGTTGGCGGTGGCAGCGCAGGCTGGATGACCGCACTCTACCTCAACCGCTATTACAACAGCGGTGAGAAACGCACCGCCATCACCCTGATTGAGAGTGAGGACATCGGCACCATCGGCGTGGGCGAAGCGACGGTCCACAGCATCCGCTTCTTCTTCGCCGCCATGGGGCTTGATGAGGCAGAGCTGATGCGGGAAACCGGGGCCACCTACAAAACCGGCATCCGCTTCCGCAACTGGAAGAAGCCGGTGGATGGCAAGATGCACGAGTACTTCCACCCCTTTGAGGAGCAACGCTCACCCGGCCCCTTTGATATGGCCACCAGCTGGTTCAGCAGTGATCGTCCACAAGGGGAGCGCTATGACGAATTGGGCTGCCTCTCCACCACGCTGGCGAACGCGGGCCACAGTCCCAAGAGCCCCACATCTGGCCCCTATCAGGGGATCGTGCCTTACGGCTACCATCTCGATGCGGTTCGGCTGGGGCGCTACCTGCGTCGCAAGGCGGTGGAAGCGGGTGTGGAGCACCGGCTAGGTACCGTCGATAAGATTGAGCTGGATGGCGAACGCATCCAGGCAATCCACTGCGGCGGTGCCCGTTTTGAATCGGACATTTTTATCGACTGTACCGGATTCCGCAGTCTGTTGATGCGTCAGCTGAAAACTGACAATTGGCAAAGCTTCGAAGACGCCCTGCCCTGCAATAAAGCCGTTGCGCTGCAGCTGCCCTACCCAGGTGATGCAACACCCCGCCCCTATACCCAGGCCACCGCTCTGCCCCATGGCTGGGTTTGGGAGATTGACCTGCAGGAGCGCCGCGGCAATGGCTATGTCTATGATGGTAAGCGCCTGACCCGGTCGCAGGCTGAAGCGGAGTTGCGCCAACACCTGGGTGTGCCAGCGGATATGGGCAAGGCCCTCCACCTTGAGATGAAGATTGGGTGCCTGAAATCGTTTTGGGTCGGTAACTGCATCGCCATCGGCCTCTCCGGCGGCTTTATTGAACCTCTGGAGTCCACCGGCCTGCACCTGATCAATCTGAGTGTCCGCTTGCTGGCGACCCACCTGAATGGGGCCGACGTGGCGCAGCCCGTTAAAGACTCCTACAGCCGCCTGATGAACGGCATCTACGATGACCTCAAGCGCTTTATCATCCTGCATTACTGCCTGACCGACCGCGACGACACCGAGTTCTGGCGTCAGGTGGCGCAGAGCGCCAAACACAGTCCACGGCTGGAGCAGGATCTGGCCCTGTGGCAACACAAGGTGTGCGAGTTTATGGACCAGGCGGGCAGCTACGCCACCGTGTTCACCGACGAGAATTACCGGTTCGTCCTGTATGGCATGGGCCACTGGCCGCAGTTCCCACCCCTGGGCTCGCAAGCGCAGCATCAGGCGGTACGGCAACAGTGCCAGGCCCGCGCCAAAATGGCGCTGGAGCAGACCCTGCCTCATCCCGCCGCGCTTCGCGCTTTGAACTGAGCACAACAAAAAGGCCCCCATCTGTTGGGGGCCTTTTTTTACACCTTCTGCAAACCGTGTTGCCGTATCCGCTCTATCAGTTGGCGATGCGGCATCAATTGCTCGGCCAAACGGGTCGCTTCCTGCTGCAATCTGTCCATTTTCGCTCTGGCCGCTTCACCATCCTGATGACGTTCCGGGCTGATGCGGGTATCGAACTCCATGCCGTAAAGCACGTAGAGGTAGTTCTCCAGGTTGAAGATCGACAGGGTGCTGGCGAAGTCGTACGCGCTGGGCAGTTGCTGACGCCAATAGGCGAGGTTCTCCTTCAGCGATTGCGGAATGGACTCCGGCGCCCGGTTATCCCGCCAGAACGGCGTATCATCCCGCTCCGACAGCACATAGTGCAGCTTGATAAAGTCGATCACCCGGTCCCAGCTGTGACGCACCCGCTGGTTAAAGCGTTCAGCAACCGCGGGCATTGCCTCCCTATCGGCCGGCAGCAGTTCCGCCAACATCCGGGCGGTCAGATCAAACACCAGCAAGCCGGTGGCTTCCAGTGGCTCAACAAAGCCTCCGGAGAGGCCGATCGCCACACAGTTTCCACTCCAGGCCCGCTCACGGTACCCCACCCGCATCGGGATCTTCCGACAGGGCAGGCCCTCGGCGACTGGTCCCAGATAGTCCCGTAGCGTCTGCTCCGCCTCTTCATCACTGCAGTGACGACTGGAGTAGACGTGGCCAACGCCCCGACGCTGAGTCAGCCCGATATCCCAGATCCAACCGGATCCCGTTGCCGTGGAGAGGGTATGGCAGGGGATGGGCGCATCAGGTTGCTCGTAGGGCACCTGAATCGCCAGGGCCGAATCCACAAACAGCACGTCGCTCTTATCCACAAAGGGCACCCCAAGCGTCTGCTCCGCCAGCAGGGCAGAGAAGCCGGTGCAATCGACAAAGAGGTCACCCTCCAGACGGCCTGCCTCGTCAGTCTCGATAGCGGCAATCCCACCATGGCCATCCGGAATCACTTTGGTGACTTCCGCCAGACAGTGCTGGACGCCTAGGTTATCGACGGCATGACGGGTCAGCAGGGCGGAAAACTTGGCCGCATCCAGGTGGTAGGCGTACGCCGTGACACCACCAAACTCCGGGTGCACCATGGTCTTGGGGCCCAGACCCTGCTCACAAAGGTGGGCCTGAACCGATACCGAATCGGCATAACTGCGCTCACCCGGGTCGAGGCACCAGTAGGGGGTCGGGTCCAGCCCCTGAATGGCGGGGTAATCAAACAGGTGGTGATAGGCGTGGGACTGGCCGCCGGACGGTGCCCGCAGCCAGTCGATAAACTTGATGCTCTGTTTAAAGGTCACATCGCACTGGCGGATAAAGTCGGTTTCCCGGATCCCCAGCCAGTGCAATGTCTGGCGCATGGTGGGCACCGTGCCCTCCCCCACACCGATGGTGGGGATGTTGGGTGACTCCACCAGGGTCACTGTGATGGCGGGGTTTTCCCAGGCCCGATGCTTTCGGGCCAGATGGCTGGCCGTCAGCCAGCCTGCGGTTCCTCCACCCACCACAATCAGGCGGCGGATCCCTTGCTGCGCCATAGTGCCGCCCTCCGTCAGCCGTTGATCTTCTTGTCAGCCAGACGGTTTACCTGGTGCAGAGACGCCAGGTGAGCGTAAACCAGCGGCAGGAAACCACGCTTACGCAGTTCGCCGAACGCTTCATCCGAGAGCTCATTCAGCGCTTTCTCATTCACCATGTAGATGCCGCCGATGTTGTACTCATCACCCTGCAGTTTCAGGTTGAGGGTACGGTTCTCCAACAGCTCCAGTTCGTTCAGTTTGGTGACGAACGCCTGGGTGATCTGGTCCGATTCGATAAAGCGTCCCAGGCTCTCCTTCTTGCGCTCAAGGAAAGCGGAAGGCTCACCAGCTTCAAACAGGGCATGACCCTCCTCGTCACCGACGCGATCACTGGCTTCGTTAACCGCCACCATCAACTGACCGGGGTTCTGCATATCCGGCACCAGAGCCAGTGGGTAGTGGGTGATGGCGGCAGGGATGTAGACCCCTTTCCAGGCCGAACCGGCAAAGTAGTTTTCACCCTGCTTGAATCCAAGCATCACCACGGCGCGGAACTGCCCGGATTCGTTGTTCTTAACAAAAACGATGGGGAAATCATTGCTGGCGCGAACAAACTCGTGCACCACAACCGGCACGATGTGCTGGTCCTTTACGTGGGCAAAGCCGGGATCGTCCTTGATTTTGGTGTTGGCGTGCTTCTCTTTTTGCAGCGGTACGATTTGGGCTTCCATGTGAATACTTCCTTATTACGACGATGCAGTGGTGAGCCACTGTTCTAGAGGTATAAAAAAGGGGAGTCAGACTCCCCTTTTGTTTCCGTTCACTACCTTGTCACGAGTTCATCAGAAGCGCAACGCCGCGCCCACGGCCACGGTGCGAGCCATCTGGTACTCGAACGCCGGGAAGCCGTTGGTGAAGGCACTGCGATCGGTCTGGAAGGCGTTGTTACCGAACTGCTTGGAGTTCTCTTCGGTCAGGTTGACCGCATCCAGAGTGATGTCCAGGTAGTCGGTTACGTGCCAGCGGGCAGACAGATCCAAGGAGCCGTAGGCATCGTGCAGACGGTTACCGTAGGCACCGGTTTCACGGATCATGTACTCGTCACGCCAGGCGTAGGAGAGACGAACCTCCAGCCAGTCGTTCTCGTAGTAACCGGTTGCGTTGTAGCTGTGCTTGGAGCTGTTGCTCAGGAACGGGTTGCCGTCGGTAAAGGTCTCCGGAGAGGTATCGGTATCGGTGTAGGTGTAGTTAATGATGGCACCCAGACCGTTATCGAAGTCCTGCTGGTATTGCAGTTCCAGACCTTCGATGGTGGCAGACTCGCCGTTGCTCTTCTCCTGCTTGGTCCACTCCAGCTCATCAGGACGCAGTTCGCCGCCAAAGTCGATGCCGGCTTCGCCGTTCATGTAGGGGCCGCTTTCCTGAATGGTCACGAAGTTGGAAACGTCCTTACGGAAGTATGCCGCAGACACCATGGAGGCACTGTTAAAGTACCACTCCACACCCAAATCATACTGGTTGGCGATAAAGGGCTTCAGACCCACATTACCCACAATCCAGTACTGGTTATTCGGCACATCATCGTTGGCGCCACGAACGTCCGGGTTAACGTACATATCAACGTACTGAGGACGCGCCATCACGCGAGCCGCGCTGAAACGCAGAATCATGTCATCGGCTAGGTCGTAGGCCGCGTTAAAGCTGGGCAGCACTTCGGTGTAGTCCGCGCTGGTCTCACCTTTCACGTCGTCCACATAGTAGGTGGAGGTGGCATCAGTACCCACAAAGCGGAGACCGAAGTTACCACGCAGGCCATCCGCATCGTAGCTGGCCATACCGTAGAAGGCGTAGTTGTCTTCATCAATCTCGCTGTAGGAACCCAGGTCTTCGGTTTGACCGATGATGCTGGAGCGGGCCCAGGCCTTCAGAGCGTCATCGTTGACACGCAGAATCTGGTAGTTGTCCACACCCACATCAATCAGGCCACCGTTCACGTCAGCGGTGCTGATGGAGGGGCTGAAGTTCGGATCCTGGATGTAGTCGAAGCGACGGCTCGTGGTGTTATGGCTGGCATAACGGGCACCAAACTTCAGTTCGTTGATCACACCCAGTTCCACCTCAAAGGCAAAGTCGGCCTGAACGTAGGTTTCGTCATCCGTCTTGGGGGTGCGGTTAAAGTTGGAGCCGGTGCCCATGTTGAGGGAACCCGGATCATAGGCCGCAGTGTCAAACCCGTTCAGGTCCCAGGTCTGCTTGCCACCGGTAAAGTCGTAGCTGCCACCCGGGATCGGCGTGCCGCCGGTACCGTCGTCAACCACCATCTCGAAGTCAGTACCGCCGGTGGAGGAGGTATCACCCACCTGGAACTCGAACAGGTAACCGTCGCCCGCGTACTCCAGTTGCAGGTCGTACACCTCGGAGCTCATGGTCGCCTCACGGGGACGCGCCTGGTAGTAGGCCACATTCAGCGGACCGGCGATCTGAGTACCGGAACCGGCACCGGGAGCATCGCCGCCACACAGACCGCAGCCACCGATCCAGCTGGTATCATCCCAGGCACCGGAACCTGGTGCACCGGCCCAGGAGGTGTCACCCTGGGTCAGCCACAGGGCGTAGTTGGTGTTGTTGGCCTTCATCTCCATATCGATGGCGTTCACCACGATGTTCAGACGATCGGTCGGGGCCCACTGGAAGGTTGCGGTCAGCGCAGTGCGCTCACGCTCCTGCTCGAAAGCGACCGGGCCAGCGCCCCACTCCCAGAACGCTTCGTTGCCCTGACGCTGCAGGCTACGATCCTGCATCACGCCGGACACCATCACACCAAAGGTTTCGGAATCGTTCTTCCAGCTGCCCAGGGCGGACAGCAGCGGATCCCAGGTGTCGGAGTCGGACTGGTACTGAGACGCGGCGGAGGCGAAGAAGCTGAGGCTGTCGAGGTCCAGCGGCTTGCGGGTGTTCACCTCAACGGTACCACCCACGCCACCTTCCAGCAGGTCGGCCTGGGAGCTCTTGTAGACTTTCAGGTCGCCCACGATTTCGGAGGGCAGCAGCTCGTAGTTGAAGCTTCGCTTGGCGGGCTCAAGTACGAACCAGCCCGTGGAGGCAACATTCTGACCGTTCAGTGTGGTCAGAGTCAGGTCATCACCAGCACCACGGATGGACACAGAAGCGCCCTCACCAAACTGGCGCTGAATGGTGACACCGGGGATCCGCTGAAGGGATTCCGCTACGTTCTTATCGGGAAATTTCCCGATGTCTTCTGCCGTAATGGCATCCACAACGCTGTTAGAAAAGCGTTTTTCATTCAAGCTTGCCTGTTGAGAGGCGCGAATACCGCGCACTTCAATACGCTCAACATTGGCTTCAGCTTCTTCGGCCATTGCGGTAGCCGGCATCAAGGTGCCCGCCCCCAAGACCATGGCGATGGACGTCGCCAGCAGATGTTTTTCGAACTTAACCGATCCCATCAGAATCCCCTTCCGTGCTCTTGTTATCTCTGTCGCTTGGATTTCCATGTCATATGACAGCGTTGTCATGGATGTAACTTAACTTACACAAATTAATGCCAGATCACCACATCTGAGCCATATTTTTTTAACCGTTGCAAATCATACACTTGCGCACAAAAATCGCATCAGACTGGCTATTTTTAGGGGATTTGGAAGGCTGGCTATACAGGAAAATTTGAGATTTTTTCGGCTTGAAATGACAAGGCTGTCAATTAGTGGGAGCCGTAAGATTGGATCTGGCGTCGACTCTTTTAGGGTTTGCGCTTTAGCGCGGCATTTTCAAATTATCCGCGTAAATTTCTTGTCGGTCCCGGGCGGCGAACCCACCATCACGATCACACAATGTAATTAACTTTCAAAAATAGATTTCATTTTATCGCCCCCATTTCACAATGGCGATCACACAAAGTAATACAAAACCCCTACAAATAAGCGATAGACCCCCAATTCATAGCCTCAATATCAATTAAGTCATTTTGAAAGAAAACTACACAATTGCTAGACTGCTGCTATTACGCCACACCAACCCAAGGATGACGCCATTTCGGCTCCCAGGGCCTTTCGGCCTATGGTTAGGGTGCGCATTGCCGTTTCAGTCTCAAATACCTGGAGTCAACTTATGACCAACATCGTGATCGTCGGCGGCGGTGCCGGCGGTATGGAGATTGTGACCAAGCTGGGCCGTAAGCTCGGGCGCAAGGGGAAAGCCCAGATCACTCTGGTGGATCAATCCGATCACCACATCTGGAAACCCCTGCTCCACGAACTGGCAACCGGCAGTCTGGATGAAGGCCTGAATGCGCTGGATTACCGGGTTCACGCTTCCCAGAACGGCTATCGCTTTGAGCAAGGCACCCTGCATGGACTGGATCAGGTGAATCACCAGATCGTCCTGGCGCCCATCTATGACAACAAAGGCATCGAGGTGCTGCCGGAGCGTCGCATCGATTACGACTACCTGGTGTTGGGCGTCGGCGCGATCACCAATGATTTTGGCATTCCGGGCGTGAAGGAGCACTGTGACTTCCTCGACCTGACCGAACAGGCCATGGGACTGCGTAAGAAGATCCTGAACCGCTTCCTTCGCTACGCCAAAAACCACGATCACAAGCACTTCGAAATCACCATTGTGGGCGCCGGTGCCACCGGTGTGGAGATGGCGGCAGAGATGCACCACGCCGCCGACACTTTGCGCGGTTACGGCTACGAGATCAGTGAAGACCTGCTCCGTGTCACTCTGGTGGAGGCCGCTGACCGCGTTCTGCCCCGGGTAGAGAAGCCCCGCATTTGTAATGCGGTTGCCGAGGAGCTGGAGAAGCTGGGTGTCGTGGTCAAAACCCACACCCGCATCACCGAAGTGACCGAGCGTGGCATGCAAACCGCCGACGGAGAGTTCCTGCCCTCCGATCTGATGATCTGGTCCGCCGGTGTTATGGGCCACCCCTTCCTGACCACCCTGGGTCTGGAGACCAACAAGGCCAACCAGATCCTGGTGAAGCCCAACTGTCAGGTGCCGAGCAACGACCGCATCTTCGCCTTTGGCGACTGCGCCGCCTGCCCGCAACCGGATGGCAGTTTTACCCCGCCCCGCGGTCAGACCGCCCGCCAGATGGCCCTGATGATTGGCGACAACATTCAGCGTCTGATGGCCGACCCGAATGCGGAGCTGAAAGAGTATGTGTACAAAGACCTGGGCTCTCTGGTGAACCTGTCCAAGTTCCACACCGTAGGCAACCTGATGTCCTTTATGGGCGGCGGCATTGCGGTTGAGGGTAAGGTCGCGCGTCTGGTGTACACCTCGTTGTACCGTCGCCATATGATTGCGCTGCACGGTCCGGTGAAAGGTCTGTTCCTGATGGGTCTGAACGGCCTGCAACGCCTGATGCGTCCTGAGCTGAAACTGCACTGAGCGTAAACCGGTAAAAGAAAAGGAAGCCAATCGGCTTCCTTTTTTTAATGGCTGTCTGAAGCGCGGCTTCAGTACTGCGATTCGAAATAGCTCTCCAGGATCAGCGCCGCGGCCAGGGCATCCACCTGATCCTTCTTCAGCGCCCGATAGCCACCATCCTCAAACAGACGGGCTCGTGCATCCACCGTGGTGAGACGCTCATCCTGGGTCAGGGTCTCGATCCCGAAACGACCAAACAGTCGATTGGCGAACTTGCGGGCGGCACGGGTCACGTGCTGATCGGTGCCATCCATATTGATGGGCAATCCCACCACCAGCTTATCCGGCTGCCACTCCTTAATCAGCGCCGCAATCTCATCCCAGTTGGGGATGCCGTCACGGGCTTTGATGCCCATCAGCGGGCTGGCAGTCCCGGTGATGGTTTGTCCCACTGCCACACCGATACTCTTGCTGCCGAAGTCGAAGGCCATGATGGTGCTCATGCGTGGCCCACCTCAGAGGAGAGCTGCCAGATATCGATACCCAGGCGACGGGTCGCTTCGCTCCAGCGCTCCTCCACCGGCACATCAAACAGCAGGTCCAGCTCTGCCGGAATGGTCAACCAGGAGTTTTTGGCCAGCTCCTGCTCCAGTTGTCCGGCGTCCCAACCCGCATAGCCCAACGCCACCATATACTGTGCCGGGCCAGCGTGGCTGCCCAGAGTCGACAGGATATCCTTGGAAGTGGTGATCATCAGGTCAGAGGTAAGCACCTGGCTGGAGGCCATACCGTGCAGTGGAGAATGCAGCACAAAGCCACGATCCGGCAGCACAGGACCACCCACCATCACCCGGTTGCAGAAGCCCGCAGGCAGGACAAAATCCTCCTCCTTGATCTTCATCTGGCGCAGCAGGTCATCCAGTTCCAGTTCGATAGGCTGGTTGATCACCAGCCCCATCGCCCCTTCGTCATCGTGTTTGCACAGATAGGTGACGGAGCGTTGAAAGAAGGGATCCTTCAGCGAAGGCATGGCAATCAGCAGATGATGACTCAGACTTTCCATGGTTACCCTCCGGCCAGTTTGACCTTGTAACCCCGGCTTTCCAGCAGCGCTTTCACCGCTTCGCGGTTATCGCCCTGGATCTCAATATCGAAGCCTTTGACGGCGCCACCGCAGCCCATCTTCTTCTTGAGCTCTCCCGCCAGGGCTTTCAGCGCCTTGCTGTCCAGCCCAAGCCCGGTGATGACCATGGCGCCTTTGCCTTTTCGGCCCTTGCGCTCCATTTGGATGCGGACGATGCCATCACCCTGAGGCACCACTTCGGCGGCGGGCTCAGCCTGAATACGGCCTTTGTCGGTACTGTAGACCAGTTGCGAGTCGCTATTGGAGATCATAAAGTGCAGGATCGTTTTTACGAGGGGGTTCAGTTTACCAGAATCCCCCACTTGGGACACAGGGGGAAACATGACTTGGATGGGACGGCTGCTCTCTTCAGCGGGCATTGGCGCGGCGCGGGTGGATACGCTGCTGGGCAAAGAGGAGTATCAGCCGGGCGAGACCATTGATGCCAAGGTGATGCTCTATGCCGGACGGGTGGATCAACGCATTGATGGCATCCATTTCTCCGTGCACAGCAAAATCAACGCCAAGGAGCAGGCTGAAATCGCTCACTGCACTCTGGCGGAAGGGATGCTGCTAAAAGCCCACTCGGTGGTAGAGCTGCCGGTTAAACTGGCCCTTCCCGAGTTTACCCCCATCAGTATGGGCCCCATCCAGAGCTGGCTCAACACCGGCCTGGACATACCCAAGGCGATCGATCCCACCGACCGGGACACGATCCGCATCGTCCCCACTGCCGCCCAACAGGCCGTTCTCGATGCCTTCGAGGAACTCGGATTCGAGCACTCAGGTGTGGAGATTGAACCGCTTCCTATTCAAAGCCGCCTCGGCCTTCCCTTTCTGCAGCGTTGGCATTACCGGCCGGGCACCGATTGCGCGCTGAATGCGGTGGCTTCCCTCAGCATGGCCTGGCACCCCAAAATGGCTGGCCTTGAGCTGTTGCTGGACCATCAGAGTCCCAGCGGCCAGGATTTCAACCAGACCCTGATGGTGCAGGAGGACCAGCCCAGCCGGGTCAAAGCCCAGTTGCGCAACCTGTTGTCCAGCCACGAAATCAGCAGCTGAGTTCGGTAATTTCTGTTCGGTTCAGCTTCGGCTCAGGCAGTCGCTGCCGGAACCAATCAAACTGTGTTAGTGTCAGTGTTAATGACGTCGACACAAAAGTGAAAAACCAATGAAGAAGCTGTTTTCCCTTGCTTTGGCGCTGTGGCTCACCGGCTGTGCCACCATCACTACTGACTCCGACTTCAATCCGGAAACTGACTTCAGTCAGTACAAAACCTGGAGCTGGGTGACGCCCAGCAGTACACCAGGTAACCAGCAGTACCATGTTGATGGCCTGACGGATCAGCGCATTCGCACCGCGATCAGTCGCAAGATGCTGGAACTGGGTTTTGCGGAAGTCCCTGCCGATGAAGCAGACCTGCTGGTCAACTACCTGACCCAGACCGAGAAGAAGGTTAACGTGGACACCTTCTACACCAGCTACGGTTACCACCCCTACTCCTACGGGCGTTACCCCTACTACGGCAGCGCGAGTGTTCATGCTGACACCCGGGTTCGCGAATACAAGGTAGGCACCCTGCTGGTGGATTTTGTGGATGCGGAGAGCCGACAGTTGGTATGGCGTGGCAGCGCCTCCGATACGGTTCGTGAGTACAAAACTCCGGAGGAGCGCACCGCCAAGATCAACGAAGCGGTGGGTGCCATCATGGTGCAGTATCCGCCCAAGCCGGATAAATAATCCCGCTCAAACGAACAACGCCCGGCTAAGCCGGGCGTTGTGCTATTCAGGACTTGGGCAAAGGCCGTGGCCGCCCCTCTCCGTCGATCGCCACATAGGTAAACACCGCTTCGGTCACCCGATAGTGCTCATCCGTTCCCTTGGCGATGGGACGCACCCAAACCTCCAGACCGATCTCCATGGAGGAGTTTCCCAGTCGACGCGCCTGGCCATACACGCACACTGCATCGCCAACCGCCACAGGGCGGTAGAAGCTCATGCCGTTCACGGCGACGGTGCAGATCCGGCCCCGGCTCAACGCTTTGGCCATCAGCCCGCCAGCCATATCCATCTGCGACATGATCCAACCACCAAAGATGTCACCGTTGGCGTTGGTGTCTGCCGGCATCGCCAGAGTACGCAGCAACAGTTCACCTTGAGGTTTATTCTGCTCGTTCATCAGGCTACCCCCTTCTCATAACGGTGGAGGCTCGCCACCAGTGCATCTGCGGCCTGCCGGTTGACGTCTTTATGCAACACCAGGCGGGTTTTCGGGCCCAGGGAAAGCTTGCACCCATCCGCTAACAGATGCGCATTGAGCGCTTTCAGGTCGCTATGGGTAAAGCGGGCAAACACCATATTGGTGGCACAGTCATCCACCTCTACAGAATGGAGGGCTGCAAGTTGCTCCGCCAGATAGCGGGCATTGTCGTGGTCGTCCGCCAGTCGCTCCACCATCTCATTAAGCGCCAGCTGGCCTGCTGCCGCCAGGATCCCCGCCTGACGCATGCCGCCACCCAGCACTTTGCGCCAGCGCCGTGCTTTTTTGATCAACGCTTCGTCGCCCACCAGCAGCGAGCCCACCGGCGCCGCCAGGCCTTTGGACAGACAGATAGTCAGAGAGTCAAAGTGCTGAGCGATGGTGGAGAGTTGGACACTCTGATCGACGGCCGCATTGAACACCCGGGCCCCATCAAGGTGGAGTTTCAACCCCTTCTCGAAAGCGAAGGCCTGAGCCTGGGCCAGGTAGGCCATCGGCAGCACCTTTCCACCAATGGTGTTCTCCAGACTCAGTAGTCGGGTTCGGGCAAAATGGATATCGTCCGGCTTAATTGCCGCAGCCACCCGCTCCAGACAGAGGGAGCCATCCACTTCATTCTCGATGGGCTGAGGTTGAATGGAGCCCAGCACCGCAGCACCGCCCCCCTCGAACTTGTAGTTGTGAGCCTGCTGACCGCAGAGATACTCGTCGCCACGCTCACAGTGCGCCATCAGGGCAAGCAGGTTGGCCTGGGTGCCTGAGGAGGTAAACAGTGCAGCTTCGAAGCCGGCCATCTCGGCAGCCTGCTCCTCAAGTGCATTAACGGTAGGGTCATCGCCGTAGACGTCGTCCCCGACGTCGGCCTGAGCCATCGCCCGGCGCATCGCGTCAGTGGGCTGGGTGACGGTGTCAGATCGGAAATCGAACATGCTGAAGTGCCACTATGGATGAATGAGAATCGGCCCAATAGGGTAACAGACTGGTGAAAAAGGTCTGAGAGTTGGATCACTGACCGCCTTCAGATTACCTCAATTCATGCAACTGTCATTTCTTATCGCTGTATTCCCCCAATGAAGGGGGTAATAATGGCGTCATCGAAAGGGGAGCCCCCTTCCGCATTGAAAAAATTTCTCTGATTGCCTGGTTCGAGTTAGCACCTTTACCTGGCCATCGAATAACAAAAGCGGCGCACACTCGCGTGGGCGCCGCCTCTGGTCAAAAAATGGAGTGGTTATGCTGAGTACTGTTCTTGTGGTTCTGTCTCCCCTGGCCGCCGAAGGTTTTCGTCGTCACTTTAAGTTGCAGCCGAAAATCTCCGCTACCCTGTAAGAGACCGCTTAGCCCTGTCGTTCCGGCAGGGCTTTGACGTGTACGTCCATCTGCGGATAGGGAATCCCAATCCCTTCCTGATCCAGCCTCAGCTTAATATCCCGAATCAGATCAAACCGCACCGGCCAGAAATCTGCCGTTTTCACCCAGGGACGCACCACAAAGTCTACCGAGGACGCGCCAAGATTGGAGACCTCGATGGTCGGCTCCGGGTCCTGAAGCACCAGTTCATGACTGGTCACCACATCCCGAATCACCTGCTGCGCCTGGCGCAGGTCCGCATTGTAGGACACGCCAATCACCATATCGATGCGCCGCTGTTCCTTGGCACTGTAGTTCACGATCACGCCATTCATCACCGAGGAGTTTGGCGCCACGATGCGTTTGTTATCCGGCGTGACCAGGGTAGTGGAGAAGATGGAGATCTCCTCTACGGTACCCGCGACGCCAGCCGCTTCCACGTAATCCCCCGCTTTACAGGGACGGAATACCACCAGCAGCACCCCTGACGCAAAGTTGGACAGGGAGCCTTGCAGTGCCAGGCCAACCGCCAGACCGGCGGCACCAAGAACCGCCACCAGCGATGCGGTCTGGACCCCGAGTTGCCCCAATACCGCAATGAAGGTGAAGGCGGTGATCACCGCACTGACCATATTGGCCACAAAGCCCACTACGGTCATGTCCATATCGCGCTTGGTCAGCACCTTGCTGACGGCCCCGGCCACCGCCTTGGCCAACCAGCGACCGATGATAAAGATGACCAGGGCCAGAAGGACCCGAGTCCCGTAGACCATCAGCAGGTCCGGCGCCTGTTCCATAATGCTTTCGATAGAACCCATTATTGTTCTCCGTTGGTTACGCGTAATCCTGTCTCAAGCCACAGTTCTACACGGCGGTTGAGGGTCTGACCGGTTTCGGTCTGGTTATCGCGCCAGGGCAGGATTTCTCCCATGCTCCAGTGCTGAATTTGTGCTGGATCCACACCATAACGCTCTGATAAAGCTTTGGAAACCGATATAGAGCGCTGAGAGCCCAATCTTTGATTGTGTGCCTCGGAGCCGCGGCTGTCCGCGTGCCCTACCACCATCACTCGCCCCTCAATGCCAGCGGCCACAAACGCCTCCAGCATGCCGAAATGTTCCGGCCTGAGCCGGGCGGAATCGGTATCAAAGTGAAGCACAAGCGGACCCGCCGCCTGTTGAGCACAGCCGTTGGCCTGCACGGTCCAACTGGGGCTCTGCGGACAGGCGTCCTTGGCATCCGGGACACCGTCGTTATCGGAATCTGCCGCCCACGACAGGGGCACCATCAGTCCGATGAACAGCAAACAGGACTTCATAACGTCTTCTCCCGTTAACGGTGAAAAGATAGTCGAATCTGTCAGAAAAGCCTTGGTTGGACAGGGCGATGGCGATCCATCGGGCAGATATGGCCTGCCCACATCGGCTCGGGGTGTCCCGCTTTCCCCTCCAGCCAGGCCCGGGCGTTCTGCCCACTCAGGCAAAGGGGCATGCGGTGGTGATACTCGGTGATGGCTCCGGTCGCTTCGGCAGTCACGATCACCGCCGCCCCCTCTGGCAGGGAGTCCGATGGCGGCCACCATAGCCCAGCAAAGTGCCAGAAACCGCTCTGTTCCGGTGCAAACCGATAACCCACTTTGTCCCTGCCCTCTTTACGCCACTCATACCAGGCGGTCGCCGGGATCAGGCATTGACGGTGACCCAGAGCGGGTCGAAACAGGGGCCGCTCTGCCAGGGACTCCAGGCGGGCGTTGATGACGGGTCGGGATGATTGGGGAGTGTTGATGCCCCAGCGTCGCGTCGCCACGCTGAGGCGATTGTGATCTGCGGTAAGAATGGAGATAGACTCGGTCGGACGGATCCGCGAGGCGGTGCGGAGAGCCAGGGTTTCCCCATCCATGCCAAGCTGCTCATGGCTGTCATAAGCGATGGGATCCAGAGCAAAATGGCCACACATAACCAGGTCGACTCAGTTCAGGGGATACCCCAGTGTGGCACTACTGGCCGAACCGGGGAGCGCCTTGGGCCAAATACTCAGACTCTTCCGGTGTGTTTTCCCGGCCTAGTACCCCATTGCGATGGGGGAAGCGGCCAAACTGCGCGATGATCTCAAGATGAAGGCGCTGAAACCGCAGCGTGTCCGCCACCTTTTTCCGCGCTTCCCCCTCGAGGTTCACCAACATCCGCTCCAGCATCGCTTCCCCCAGACGCTGGTCGTCGAGGGACTCGGAGTGCTGCAGGGGCATATAGAAAAACAGCTTGTAAGTCAGGGGCAGCGAACGATCCATCTGCTGCTCAATGCCCCCTTTGCACAGAGAGAGGGCGATGGGATCCCAGGCAAAAGCGTCTGCCTGTCCCCGGTACAGGTTACGACTGAACTGATCGATAAGGATGATCAGGGCCAGCCGACCGGATGGCGTATCACACCACGACGCCAGCTCGCCACTGACCGCACGCTGATGCATGCCGCCAAACCGTTGAGCGATGGCGCTGTCGGTCAGAGCGCTGGCGCCAAACCAGAGCTTGTCCATTGGCTCCAGCGGCAGCCCATCCGGGTCCAGCCTGCCAAACCAGAAATCCAGAACCTGTTGGATCTCCCTCTCCATAATCTGTCCTCAATCCAGATCGATGGTCACGCCATCCATGTAGCCGGAACCGGTGTGATTAGACTGTTTAAGCTTAATCATCAGGCGCAAATCATTGGGGCTGTCCGCATAGTGCAGGGCATCCACCATGGTGATCTCATCAGCCATGTAGAGATCAAACAGCGCCTGGTCAAAGGTCTGCATCCCCTGCTCCCGGCTTTTGGTCATGGTTTCCTTCAGCTCAAACAACTGGTTACGGGCGATAAGATCGGACACCCTCGGCGTGTTGAGCAGCACCTCAATGGCGGCACGACGCCCTTGGCCATCACGATGGGGCACCAACTGCTGAGCCATGATCGCCTTAAGGTTCAGTGAGAGATCAAACAGCAGCTGTTGATGCTTCTCCTTCGGGACCAGGTGAAGAATGCGATCCAACGCCTGGTTGGCGTTGTTGGCGTGCAGAGTGGCCATGCAGAGGTGGCCGGTTTCCGCAAAGGAGAGGGCAAACTCCATGGTTTCCTGGGACCGGATCTCCCCCAGCAGAATCACGTCCGGAGCCTGACGCAGGGCACTTTTCAGCGCCGCATCAAAAGACTCGGTATCGATGCCCACTTCCCGCTGGGTAACGATGCTCTGCCTGTGCTCATGAACAAACTCGATGGGATCCTCAATAGTGAGGATATGGCCTTTCTGGTGCTGGTTGCGATAACCCACCATGGCCGCCAGCGACGTGGACTTACCGGTGCCGGTTGCCCCCACCAGGATCACCAATCCCCGCTTGGCCATACAGACATTCTTCATGATGTCCGGCAGGTACAGCTCCTCCATGGTGGGGATGCGGGTCTCAATGGAACGCATCACCATGCCCGGATTATCCCGTTGCCAGAAGGCCGAAACACGGAAACGTCCCTCCATGTCCGGGTCGCTGTAGGCGAAGTTCGCCTCCTTCTGTTCATGGAACTGACGCCGGTTCTCCTCGTTCATCACGCTTTCCACCAGGGCCAGCGCCTGGGACCGATCCAGCGGCTCCTCGGAGAGCTGGCGCAGTTCGCCGTCAATCTTGGCGCTGGGCGGAAAACCCACGGTGATAAACAGGTCTGACGCCTTACGCGCCAGCATGGTTTCAAGCAGGGATTTGATCGCCATGAGAGCTCCTTACAAGGCGTTCTTGTTGGCGGTTTTGGTCATCGCTTCGGCACGGGTGATCAGCCCCTGATTTACCAGGTAGGAGAGGCTTTGCTCCAGGGTCTGCATGCCGTGGGCCATACCGGTTTGAATGGCGGAGTACATCTGCGCCACCTTGTCTTCACGGATCAGGTTCCGGATCGCCGGGGTGCCGATCATGATCTCATGGGCCGCCACACGACCACCGCCCACTTTCTTCACCAGAGTCTGGGAGATCACCGCCTGCAGGGATTCCGACAACATGGTGCGCACCATGTCTTTCTCCCCGGCAGGGAATACATCAACGATACGGTCGATGGTTTTGGCGGCTGAAGTGGTGTGGAGGGTGCCGAACACCAGGTGACCGGTTTCGGCGGCAGTCAGTGCCAGACGGATGGTTTCCAAGTCCCGCATCTCCCCCACCAGAATCACATCCGGATCCTCACGCAGCGCGCTGCGCAAAGCGTTGGAGAAACTGTGGGTGTCCTTGTGCACTTCCCGCTGGTTGATCAGGCAACTCTTGTTGTCATGAACAAATTCGATGGGGTCCTCGATGGTGAGGATGTGGTCGTGACGGTGTTCATTCACGTAATCCACCATCGCTGCCAGAGTGGTACTTTTACCGGAGCCGGTAGGGCCGGTTACCAGCACCAGGCCTTTGGGATAGGACGCGATGTCCTGGAAAATTTCCGGGGCGCCCAGTTCCTCAAGGGACATCACCTGACTGGGAATGGTACGGAATACCGCGCCTGCGCCGCGATTCTGGTTAAACGCGTTAACACGGAAACGAGCCAACCCGGGCACCTCAAAGGAGAAATCCACCTCAAGGTGTTCTTCAAACTCTTTGCGCTGGCGATCATTCATAATGTCGTAAATCAGCGCATGAACCTGCTTATGGTCCAGCTGCGGGAGGTTGATCCGTCGAACCTCGCCATCCACCCGAATCATTGGCTGCACGCCAGCGGAGAGGTGCAGATCCGAAGCGTTGTGTTTTACACTAAAGGCCAGTAGTTCAGTAATTTCCATATTGTTTTCTTAGGCTCCCCGTAAGATATGTCCACCATAACAGAGCGTCTGAATGAAGCCCAAGCTCGAATTGACGCAGCCGCCGCCCTGGCGGGACGAGTTGGCGAATCCATCACCTTGCTGGCGGTGAGCAAGACAAAACCGGCGGAAATGATCCGTGAGGCTTACCTCGCTGGTGCACGTGATTTCGGCGAAAACTACCTTCAGGAAGGGGTTGATAAGATCGAGGCGCTTAAGCATCTCGATATCACCTGGCACTTTATCGGGCCACTTCAGTCCAACAAAACACGCCCGGTCGCGGAACACTTTGACTGGATCCACTCCGTGGACCGGCTCAAGATTGCTCAGCGGTTGAGTGAGCAGAGGCCCGACAACATGGCGCCTCTGAACGTCTGCATTCAGGTCAACATCTCCGCGGAACAGAGCAAATCCGGCGTGACGCCCGACCAGCTCCCTGAACTGGCTGCTCAGATCGCCGCCCTGCCCGGCCTGCGTCTTCGTGGTCTGATGGCGATCCCGGCACCGGAGTCGGACCCAGACCGCCAGCGTCAGGCGTTGGCCCGGATGAAACACCTCTTCGACACACTCAGGGTGGGCTACCCCAGCCTGGATACCCTCTCTATGGGTATGAGTGATGATCTGGAAGCGGCAGTGGCCGAAGGCAGCACCATGGTGCGCATCGGTACCGCCATTTTTGGCACTAGGAAGTGAATAACGTGACCCAAGACATTCGAACTGTCGCCTTTATCGGCGCCGGCAATATGAGCCGCAGCATCATTGCTGGGCTGGTGGCGGACGGCTATCCCGCCGAGCGCCTTATCGCCAGCAACCCCAGCCAGGGCAAACTCGATGCACTGGCTCAGGAGTACGGCATCCGTACCACCAACGATAACCTCGCGGCGGTTCAGGAAGCGGACGTTGTGGTGATGGCGGTGAAACCCCAGCTGATGGCCCAGGTGTGTGCGCCCATCGCCCAGCTGGACCTCTCCGGCAAGCTGGTGATCTCCATCGCCGCCGGTGTCACCTGCGAGCGTTTAAGCGGCTATCTGGGTGGCCACCGGGCGCTGGTGCGTACCATGCCCAATACACCTTCCATGCTGGGGTTGGGTATGACCGGCCTCTATGCCGATGAAGCCGTTGGTGACAACGACCGGGCCTTTGCTGGCCGTCTGATGGCCGCGGTAGGCGAGATCCTCTGGCTGGAACAGGAAGCGGGCATCGATCAGGTTATCGCCTGCGCCGGCAGCTCTCCTGCCTACTTCTTCCTGTTTATGGAAGCGATGGAGCAAGGAGCCGCCGCATTGGGCGTCAAACCGGAAGACGCCCGACTGATGATTCAGCAAGCAGCCATTGGCGCTGCCGAAATGGTAAGGCACAATCCTCAATTGAGCCTGGCCGAGCTGAGAGCCCAGGTTACCTCCAAAGGGGGCACCACTCATGAAGCGGTGCAGACCTTGGAACAGCAGGGATTGCGCGATTCGGTAAATGACGCCATGCAGGCCGCCGTACGGCGAGCCCAGGAAATGGCCAAAGAGTTTTAATTTGGGAACCAATACACCATGAATGCGATGACCTACCTGGTAACCGTCCTGTTCAACCTCTACCTGATGGTGGTGCTGCTGCGCTTTGCCCTGCAACTGGTGCGAGCGGACTTCTACAACCCCTTCAGTCAATTCGTGGTCAAGGCCACCCACCCCATCCTGGCCCCGATGCGTCGGCTTATCCCCAGCGTTGGGCGGCTCGACCTGTCGACCCTGGTGCTGGCTCTGCTGGTGGGCTGTGGCAAGTGGATTGCGGTTCTGGCGCTGAACAACCAGCCCCTCAACCCGATGGACATTCTGCTGCTTGGCGGCCTGACCGTACTGAAAGAAGCGGGTGTGCTGCTGTTCTGGATTCTGCTGATCCGCGCCATCCTGAGCTGGGTATCCCAGGGTTACAACCCCTTTGAAGCGGTACTCCACCAGCTGACCGAGCCGCTGCTGGCCCCCATCCGCAGGGTGATTCCGCCCATGGGTGGCCTGGATCTGTCGATGCTGGTTCTGCTGTTGGGCATGAACTTTATCAATCTGCTCATTGGCGATCTGATCCCGCTCTGGCGTCTGGTCTGATCCGTGAGCACCGCCATTGAGCGCCAGGGCGACGACCTGCTGCTGAAGCTCTACATCCAGCCAAAGGCCAGCCGGGATCAGCTGGTTGGCCTGCACGGCGAGGAGTTCAAGGTGGCGATCACTGCGCCACCGGTGGATGGCAAGGCCAACGCGCATCTGATCAAATACCTGGCCAAGCAGTTCAAAGTGGCCAAAGGCCAGATCAGCATCGTCAAAGGGGAGCTGGGTCGACACAAACAGTTGAAGATTCAGGCACCCACAGTGATCCCGGATCCGCTGGCGCAGCTACTATAGTGAAGTTAAGGACCACATCAGATTAAGGAGTCCGCCATGTTGAGGTACGCCATTGCACTGCTGCTTTCCCTGACGGTTGCCCTCCCGGCTGCAGCTGAGCAGGTGCAGAAAGTGGGTAAGTACGCCGTGCACCATGTTGCGTTTGGCAGCACGTTCCTGACACCGGAGATTGCCCGCACCTACGACATCACCCGCAGCCGCTACGTCGGGCTGGTGAACATCACGGTGATCGACACCTCTCTGCCCGGGGATGAAACCCATGCAGTCGCCGTGAAGATCCAGGGCACCGCCCGTAACCTGCTGGGCAACGTCAAAAACCTCAGCTTTAAGGAGATCCGGGAAGGCACCGCCATCTACTACATCGCGGAGGTGGGTCACCGCAACGAGGAAACCTTCACCTTCGACATCGAAGTGAGTAACGGCCAGGACCTCAGCACCGAGCTCACCTTCAAACAGAAGTTCTTCGTCGACTGACGCGGATCTGACGCTGTTCAACACCGGGGCGCCCTTGTAAAATCGGCGCCCCGGCGCCGTTTTCAGGCCCTCATATAACCCAATGACCGGAGTGCGCATGTCCCCCACCCAATCCATTGTTCTGGCCACCGGCAATGCCGGCAAGGTTCGTGAATTTGCTCAGCTTCTGGCGGATTACCCGCTGGAAGTGCTACCGCAAAGCCAGTTTGATGTCCAAGAAGCGGTCGAGGACGGCACCACTTTTATCGAGAACGCCATCATCAAGGCGCGCAACGCGGCCCGTGCCACCGGCCTGCCCGCCATCGCAGATGACTCCGGCATTGAAGTGGACGCGCTTAACGGTCGTCCCGGCATCTACTCCGCCCGCTTTGCCGGGGAAGGCGCCAGCGCCACTGACAACTGGCAGAAACTGCTGACCGAAATGTCCGGCCAGTCCCAGCGCAGCGCACGCTTCCAGTGTGTATTGGTGTATATGCGCCACGCCGAAGACCCCTCTCCGGTGGTTGCCCAGGCCAGCTGGGAGGGCAGCATTGCCGATGCTCCTCGTGGTGAAGAGGGACACGGCTATGACCCGATTTTCCTGGTCAACAACGACCATCGTACCGCAGCGGAACTCAGCGCCGATGAGAAAAACGCCCTGAGTCACCGTGGCAAAGCGATGGCCGAGCTGCTGACTCAGCTGAAAGCCAAGGGGATCCTGTAAGTGTCCTTGCCACCGCTGTCGCTCTATATCCATATCCCCTGGTGCGAGCAGAAGTGCCCCTACTGCGACTTCAACTCCCACGCCCGCAAAGGGGCGATCCCGGAGCAGGAGTACATCGCGGCCCTGCTGGCCGACCTGGATCGGGACCTGCCCCTGGCCCAGGGGCGGGAGCTGGTCAGCATCTTTATCGGCGGTGGCACCCCTTCGCTGATCTCCCCCGCCGGGATTGCCACCCTGCTTCAGGGCGTGGCGCAACGGCTTCCGCTGGCCCCCTCCTGCGAGGTCACCATGGAAGCCAACCCCGGTACCCTGGAGGCGGACCGTTTCCGCCCCTATCGGGAGGCGGGGGTGAACCGTCTCTCCGTCGGTGTACAGAGCTTTCAGCAGGACAAATTGCTGATCCTTGGGCGGATCCATGGCGCTGACGAGGCTCGTCGTGCCGCGCAGGAAGCCCGCAAAGCGGGGTTTGAGCGCTTTAACCTGGACCTGATGCACACCCTGCCCGGTCAGAGCGTTCACGACGCCCTGTATGACCTGGAGCAGGCCATCGCGCTGGCCCCGCCCCACCTTTCCTGGTACCAGCTCACCATTGAGCCCAATACCCAGTTCGCCTCCAAGCCCCCCCAGTTGCCCGACGACGACACCCAATGGGCCATCTTCGAGCAGGGCAAAGCGATGCTGGAGGCCGCCGGTTACCGTCAGTACGAGATCTCAGCCTGGGCCCAGCCCGGCTACCAGTGCGAGCACAACCTCAACTACTGGCGCTTTGGTGACTACCTCGGCATCGGCTGCGGTGCCCACGGTAAGATCACCCGCGCGGACGGCAGCCTGCTGCGCACCGTTAAGGTCAAGCACCCCAAAGGCTACCTGGAGCCGGGGCGGGACCCGATGGCGGAGCAGTTTGAAGTGGCCAAGGAAGATCAGGCGTTGGAGTACTACATGAACCGGCTGCGTCTAATGGAGGCGATGCCCCTGAGCGAACTCTCTGAGCGTACGCAACTGACCCAGGATGACGTTGCCGCACCGCTGGACTGGGCCAGCCAGCGCCACCTTATCCGCTGTGACGACAAGCAGATGCAATTGACGGAGCAGGGCCATCGCTTTTTGAACGAGCTTTTGGCGCAGTTCCTGCCGGATTAACCAAACCGTTAAGATCTGCTAACAGTTTCCACTTTGGGGCGCGGGAAGCCACGTGCAACACTTCCGTTCAAAATTGAACGCAAGGAGAGCCACGTGACCTCAAAATTGACCTTTGCCGCCCTGTCGGTATGCGCCGCCCTGACCCTGGGCGGCTGTGCCCAACAATCCCCAGTCGCCAGCGCTCCCCAGACGGAGCAAGCCAAGCAATCTGAGTCTGAGAAAGCCAACGCCCTGTTCGAGTCCATCTTTATGGAAAACGTCATGGCGTCCCCCATCAGTCAGACCTACCTGGGCATCAAGCAGGATCAGGATAAATGGGACGACTTCACTGAAGCCGCCTACGCGAACACTCTGGCGCGCAATCAGCGACACCTGGCCCAGTTGAATGGCATTGATGACAGCCAGCTCGACCCTCAGACCCAACTGAGTTACCGCCTGATGAAGCAGCGCCTGGAGCAGAGCATTGAGGATCACCAGTGGCGCCACCACAGCTACCCGATCAACCAGATGTATGGTTACCAGTCCACCACCGCATCGTTTCTGATCAACCAGCACCGCATCAACGATGTGGCGGATGCCCAGGCATACATCAGCCGCCTTAATGGCATTGAGAAGCGATTTGACCAGCTGATTGAGCAGCTCAGCATCCGTGAAGCGAAAGGCATCGTCGCACCGCGCTTTGTTTTCCCCTACGCCATCAGCGACAGCCGTAACATTCTCTCCGGCGCGCCTTTCGAGGCGGGCGCAGACAGCACCCTGTTTGCGGACTTCAAAGCCAAAGTGACTGCCCTGCCCATCAGCGACGACGAGAAAGCCGCCTTGGTCCAGCAAGCGCAGGATGCGCTGAAGGGGCCGGTCGCCAACGGTTACGGTAAGCTGATCGCCTTCCTTGAAGGACAACATGAGCGAGCCAGTGAGGACGCGGGGGTGTGGAAGTTTCCCGATGGCGAGCGCTTCTACAACAACGCGCTGAGCCGCACCACCACCACCGGATTCACCGCCGCTGAGATCCACCAGCTGGGACTCGATGACGTGGCCCGAATCCACGACGAGATGCGTGCCATCCGCGACAAAGTGGGCTTTGAGGGTGACCTGCAGGCGTTCTTTGCCTTTATGCGCACCGACAGCCAGTTTTACCTGGATAACGATGAGGCGGGCCGTGCCGCCTACCTGGGCCAGGCGGAGCGCTATATCGGCGACATGAATCAACGCCTGGACGAGGTGTTTGGTGTGAAGCCCAAAGCGCCGCTGGTGGTGAAAAAGGTGGAAGCGTTCCGCGAGAAATCTGCAGGCAAAGCCTTCTACCAGCAGCCTGCTCCGGATGGCAGCCGCCCGGGCTTCTTCTACGCCAACCTCTACGATATGCAGAACATGCCCACCTATCAGCTGGAAGCGCTGGCTTTCCATGAGGGGATCCCGGGACACCATATGCAGATCGCCATCGCTCAGGAGCTGGAGGGGCTGCCCAAGTTCCGCCGCTTCGGTGGGTACACCGCTTATGTGGAAGGCTGGGGTCTCTACTCCGAGTACCTTCCCAAAGAGATGGGCTTCTATCAGGACCCCTACAGCGACTTTGGCCGACTGGCCATGGAGCTGTGGCGCGCCTGCCGCTTGGTGGTGGACACCGGTATCCACGCCAAAGGCTGGACCCGTGAGCAGGCAATCGATTACTTGGCGCAGAACACCCCCAATCCCCAGGGTGATGTGGTGAAGGCGATTGAGCGTTACATCGTGATGCCGTCCCAGGCCACCGCCTACAAGGTAGGGATGATGCAACTGCTGGAGCTTCGTGCCCAGGCCAAAGCCGAATTGGGTGAGCAGTTTGATCTGCGAGGCTTCCACGATGTGGTGCTGGCGAATGGCCCCCTTCCGCTCAACGTACTTGGCGAACAGGTCAGTCAGTGGGTGGAGAGCGAGAAGGTTCAGCTATAACCTTCCACACAAAGAAAAAGGAGGCCACCAGGGCCTCCTATTTTTTTATTTTGTTGGGCGTATTTGTTTTTTTGCCGCGGCCCATCGCCAGCTACCACTCCAAAGCTATGCTGCTTTTTTTGTAGGGTACGGAGTGTGATCCTTGCTTTTAAAAAACGCCCCGGATCCGACCGGGGCTAAAAGTCCAGATGATGGATCCTAACAATCCGTCAAAGGCATCGCGCGAGGTGCAATGCCTCAGATCAAACGTCACTGACTACTCGAACTTTCCGGAGGGGTCATTCCAGAGAATCTCCAGGTCCGTTTGATGGGGGCCATTGTAGGGACAAATTTGAGGCTGACAAGGGCACAAAGTCGCCAGCGCAACATACTCATAACTAAAAATCATATTCAAAGTGCGCCCAGAAGTCCGAAATTAGTCCTTTAAATCAACAGGTAAGGCGATACAGCGCACATTTTATACAGGCATTGTTCAAATGACAGAACAATGATTTCTCTCACTCACGATTATGCTCATGCGCGATCAGGGCTCGATCCCAGGGGGTCGGATCGCGAAAGTGGCTGCGGACAAAGTCGATAAAGGCGCGCACTTTGGGCGCCAGGTTCTTGCGGCGGGGATACACCGCCTGAAGCGCCAGCGGGTGAGTGAGCTGCCAATCCGGCATCAGTTGGATAAGCTCCCCTTTCGCCAGCTCCTCCTCCAGCAGGTAGGTGGCCAGGTAAACCACCCCCAGCCCTCTTTTGGCGGCGTCCTTCAGGGCCGGCGCGTCATCCACCCGGTAGTTGCCCTTAACCCGGATTTCGCAGGTCTCCTCACCCTTGGCAAACTCCCAGACGCCGTGCTCATACCATTCGCTCTTGTAAACCAGGCAGTTGTGCTCCGCCAGCGAAGCGGGGTGATAGGGGACGCCTCGACGGCTCAGGTAATCGGGAGAGGCCACCAGGATAAAGCGGCAGTTCATCAGGGGACGGGCCACCATGCCCAGGGGAAGCTGTTCAGACATGGTCAACAGCAGATCCAGCCCTTCAGCCACCACGTCCACCTTGTGATCCAGAAAGCTCAGCTCCAGTTCGAGCTCCGGGTTCTGCTCCATAAAAGCGGGGATCAGTGGCATCAGGTGCATGGAGCCAAAGGCCTGAGTGATGCCCACCCGCAACACGCCTCGGATCTCCTGCTGAAGCGCCTGGACGCCGGCAACCGCCTGGTCCAGATCCTTCAAAATCCCTTCACCGTGTTCATAGAGCAGTTCACCGCTCTCGGTCAGACTCAGCGAGCGGGTAGTACGCTGAACCAGCTGAACCCCAAGCTGCTGCTCCAGAAAACTGATGTGACTGCTGACCTTGGACTTGGATATCCCAAGCTTTCGAGCGGCGGCTGAGAAGCCCTGAGCCCGCACCACATGGGTGAAAATCACGATAGGTTCGAGCAGTTCGCGCATTCGCGCTCTCCTTACAGCGGCGTGTTCAGAACACAAAAAAAGCGACGATGTCGCCATCGTCGCTATTGTAGCGCTTTTGCCTTGGTTCAGCGCAACATAGCCAGGTCCGGATCGCCGTGAACCACCAGGTCAAACTCGGCCATCTCCGGGATATTGCGCTGCAGCTGCTGCTCCATCTCATCCAGAACCAGCCACTCTTCGCACAACGCGTTGGCCTGCTGTTCCAACGCCTCGGCCTGAACCTCCATCTCCGCTTCGATGCGCTCACCCATGCGCTCCATACGCTGGCCAAAGTCCTCCATACGCTGCTCGAAGTCGCCGTTCTCCCCTTCGCTCATCGCCTGACCAAGTGCCATCAGAATGCCGCCTACGGACTTGGACACCACCTCTTCAATCTCACTCTCCAGCGCCTGGTCCAGCTCATCACTCAGGGAGTCCAGAGAGTTGGCACCCAAACGGTAGCCACCGTTATCGGTGCGCATGCTGGCATTCACTTTGTCCTGAATGGTGCCCATGATGTCGCTGCCTTGATCCGGGCTGACACCAAATTCGGACAGCTCGTTAAACACCGCGTCCAGAGCACTGCCAGCCAGCTTCAGGGCGTCATTGGCCAGATCAACCACCTTGGGAAGCTGGCGCTCCATTTCGGCATAGTAATCCTGCACCATCGCCTGCTGTTCACGGTTGAGTTCAACCTCTTTGCCTCGTACCCAGAGGCGGTCTCCCTCGATGCGATAGAGCAGTTCGCCCTCATCACTGACCCGCAACAGATTACGCTCCAGTTCAACGTCGTAGTTCAGGGAGAGCTCACACTCATCACCAAACTGGTAGTGGGAGTTCTCAGCCGATACCGCAAAGCTGAACAGGGCCGCGCCCAACATAAGCCAACGTGCAATCATCTTTGGTGTCCTTATCCAATCACTTTGTCCGTTTTGCTTATGCCAAGATTGGGCCAATCCCAAACACAAGGAAAGGGCAATTCATAAGTCAATGAAATTAAAGACAATAAAAAAGCCAGCTCAATGGCTGGCTTTTTTGCATGCGGATTAAAGTTAGTGAAATTCACTAAAAAATGGAGCGACCCAATCGTTTGGCCAGTAACTCCAGTGCGGCGGTTCCCGCACAGGAGTTGCCACTCTCATCCAGCGCAGGCGACCAGACACAGACACTCATCTCGCCTGGAACCACAGCAATAATACCGCCACCGACACCGGACTTGCCCGGCATACCAACCCGGTAGGCAAACTCACCCGCCCCATCGTAGAGGCCAGAAGTCGCCAGCAGCGCATTGATCTGTCGGGTCTGTCGCTCGGACACCAGACGGCGCCCGCCCAGAGTCACTCCCTGGTTCGACAGGAAGAACGCCGCCTTCGCCAAATCGGCGCAGCTCATACGGATGGCACAGTGCGCGAAATAGGTCTGCAGCACCTCATCCACATCATTGTGGAAGTTGCCAAACGACTTCATCAGATAGGCGATTGCCGCATTGCGGGCGGAGTGCTGGTACTCCGATGCCGCCACCACCTTATCGGAAATAAGATGGGCGTTGCCTGAAAGGTCCCGCATCAGTTCCAACAGGCGCTGACGGGGGGCGCTGAGCCGGCTTTCGAGCATATCGGTGATCACCAGGGCACCGGCGTTGATAAAGGGGTTTCTCGGCACCCCTTTCTCAAACTCCAACTGCACCAGAGAGTTGAAGGGGTTGCCGGAAGGCTCTTTGCCCACCCGCTCCCACAGCTCCTCCTCACTGTACAGCATCATCGCCTGCACCAGGGCAAACACCTTGGTGATGCTCTGGATGGAGAAGGGCTCGTGCCAGTCACCGGCGCCGATCACTCCCGTTTCAGCACTGCAAACGGCGATGCCCAGCTTATCGCTGGGCACCTGAGCAAGCGCGGGGATGTAATCGGCCACCTTGCCCTCTCCGAGCAGCGGCTGAACCTCAGCCAGCACACTCTCCAGAAGCGCTTTATCCGGCAACACGCGGGATCAGCCCCACCAGAGGTCGAACAGCTCGCTGACCTGCAGATCGGAAACCGGCTGCTTGGCAAAGAAGGTCTGAACCGCTTCGCGATGCTCGTCAGTGCACTTACCCAGCTGCTGGGTGCACACCAGACCTTCCCAGGCCTTGTGACCTTCACCGGAAAAACCCAGCTTATTCGGCTCGATCACGTCATTGATGAACTGGTCAACAATGGCGTCGATCTGCTCTTCGCTCACTTCCGGGTTGAATACCCAAGCCACATCAAAACCCAGCTCCTGGAACTCACCAGTACGCAGCTTCTTGCGCAGACGGGTATTGCGTTTGGCTTCAAGCTTAATGGCCATCAGGCACTCCTTAGTTCACACGACGGTAAATCATGTCCCAAACCCCGTGGCCCAGGCGGTGACCGCGGGCCTCGAACTTGGTCAGGGGACGGAAATCGGGCCGGGGAACAAATTGTCCCTCGGTGGCGGTGTTTTCAAAGCCCGGTGCGGCGCTCATCTCTTCCACCATATGCTCGGCATAGTGCTCCCAATCGGTGGCCATATGGTACAGGCCGCCGATCTTAAGTTTCTGGCGAACGGAGGCGATGAACTCCTCCTTCACGATGCGACGCTTGTGGTGACGCTTCTTGTGCCACGGATCCGGGAAGTAGAGCTGGACGCGATCCAGGCTTTCATCCGGGATGCAGTCAGCCAGGATCTCCACCGCATCATGCTGATACAGGCGCAGGTTGGTCACACCCAGCTCTTCGGCGTACATCAGGCAGGCGCCAACGCCCGGGCCGTGTACTTCAATACCGATAAAGTTCTTCTCCGGCTCCGCCTTGGCCATCTCCACCAGGGATTTGCCCATGCCAAAACCGATTTCGAGTACCACCGGGGCTTCCCGGCCAAACACTTCGGCCAGATCGATGAGGCCGCGTTCGTGGGTCAGTCCCATGGTGGGCCAAAACAGCTCCATAGCGCGTGTCTGGCCTTTGGTCATGCGCCCTTCGCGCTTGACGAAGGAGCGGATCTTGCGCTGGCGCAGCTCCTCGACCGGCTGCGTCGGCTTTTGCTCGTCACTCATCTGGATCTTCTCGCTCTGTGGACCGGACGCTACACTGGGCGCCCCGAAAAACGCGTGATTGTATTTTAGGTTGCTCACTGATGGAAGCGAACACCGGAAGCTTTGCTAAGCGGATGCTGGATTGGTATCACCAGCACGGACGCAAGGACCTGCCCTGGCAGCAAAACCGTACCCCCTATCGAGTATGGCTGTCTGAGATCATGCTGCAGCAAACTCAGGTCACCACGGTGATCCCCTACTACCTCAAATTTACCGAGCGTTTCCCCACTCTGGTTGATCTGGCCAACGCCGAAGATGACGAGGTGATGCACCTGTGGACCGGATTGGGCTACTACGCCCGGGCCCGCAATCTTCTGAAAGCGGCCCGTACCGTTCGAGACCAGTTTGGCGGCGAGTTCCCCACCGACATCGAACAGGTGATGGCGCTGCCGGGGATTGGTCGCTCTACCGCTGGCGCCATCCTGAGCCTTTCTCTGGATCAGCCCCACCCCATCCTGGACGGCAACGTCAAACGGGTGCTGGCCCGCCATCAGGCGATTGAAGGGTGGCCAGGCAATAAAGCGGTAGAAAACCGGCTTTGGGATCTTACCCACCGGCTGACCCCATCGGAGCAGGTCCAGCCTTACAATCAGGCGATGATGGATCTGGGTGCCAGCCACTGCAGTCGCAGTAAACCCAACTGCCCGAGCTGTCCGGTTAGCGATGACTGTAAAGCCTTCGCCATGGGACGCCAGAGCGAGTTCCCCGGCAAAAAGCCCAAGAAGGAAAAGCCGGTAAAACGCTGCTTTTTGCTGCTGCTTCGCCATCAGGGTGAGGTCTACCTGGAGAAGCGGCCCGGTGCCGGGATCTGGGGTGGGCTATGGTGCCCGCCGCAGTACCAGGATAAAGCCGCACTGGATGTCGCCCTGTCACCACTGAAAGCCCGAACCGCGCCGCAGATGCTGACGCCGTTCCGCCACACCTTCAGCCACTATCACCTGGATATCCAGCCGGTTGTGGTGGAGCTGGCCCGTCCGCTTAGCCAGGTCGCCGAACACCCTGGCCAGTGGTTCTCGCTGGAGGAGGAGAATCGCATCGGACTGGCGGCACCCACTGAGCGATTGTTGACGGAACTGCGCAATACCCACACTGACCCTGCATAGATGGTGCGGGTCAGTTCTGGTATAACTGCGCTATCACCCAAGTGAGGATTTCAAACCATGGCACGTACCGTATTCTGCCAATACCTGAACAAAGAGGCCGAGGGCCTGGATTTTCAGCTGATCCCAGGGGAACTGGGCAAGCGGGTGTTTGACAACATCTCCAAGGAAGCCTTCGGTCTGTGGCAGAAGAAGCAAACCATGCTGATCAACGAGCACAAGCTCAACATGATGAACGCCGAGCACCGCAAGATGCTGGAAGAGAACATGGTGAAGTTCCTGTTCGAAGGGGAAGAGATCCACATCGAAGGCTATAAGCCGCCGGAAGCCTGAGCGCCCGTCCGGATACCATGACGCCCCGTATTTACGGGGCGTTATTGTTTCTGTCAGTAGGCTCCGGCCGCTCGCAGCCGCTTATCCAGCTCCATCGCCAATGTCCGGTAACCTTCCGCATTGAGGTGGATAGGGTCGGATTTGTAGGAGGGTGTACGCAGCAGGTCCCCCACCAACTCCTCCACCAGCATAATCTCATGCTCCTCCGCCAACTCCCGATAAAGGGGCGCTGCGCTGGAAAACAGCTTCTTCTCCGGTACCGCAATCAAAACCACCTGAATTCCCTGGCCCCGGGCCAGATCGATCATCGCGTCCAGATTCGATTTGATGCTGGCCGCTGGCCGATTACGAAGCACATCGTTACCGCCAAGCAGCAGAAGCAGCAGATCGGGCTGTTCATTCGCCAGAACCCCTGGCAACCGCTCTCTCCCCTCAGGCGTCTGCTCACCGGAACGCCCCGCATTGGTAACCCGCAGCCCGGACAATTGAGCCAGCACCGCGGGGTAATCCTCACCCTTACCAGCCCCAACGCCCTGAGTGAGGCTGTCGCCAAATGCCAGAATGACCCCATCGTATGGCAGCGGAGCCAGACTCGGTCCACCACAGCCCACCAAACCCAGCAGCAGAGCAAAGACCCATAACCCTTTCTTCATCACACTTTTGGCTTTTCCCAATCCATTAGGTCCCCCTAAGTTACCGAAGCGCGTCCCCGTTTTCCTCCCTCATGACTCCCCGACAGCGGCTCCCCGCTCACCAAAACCCTACCAATTTGGTCAAGAAGAACACCAAAGCTGTCTGGTTATTGCACTTCTGTGCATCTTTCAAGCAAACGATAAAAATCGAGTTGACTTGCTCCGGCAAAATCCGTTTAATAGCGCTCCGTCGCCAAGCAAGCGACAACCAAGATGCCTCGTTAGCTCAGTTGGTAGAGCAGCGGATTGAAAATCCGCGTGTCCCTGGTTCGACTCCGGGACGAGGCACCACCTTTTCCCCCTTAGTTCAGTCGGTAGAACGGCGGACTGTTAATCCGTATGTCGCTGGTTCAAGTCCAGCAGGGGGAGCCACTTTCTTAGCCTCGTTAGCTCAGTTGGTAGAGCAGCGGATTGAAAATCCGCGTGTCCCTGGTTCGACTCCGGGACGAGGCACCATACAGACAAGCCCTGAACTTCGGTTCGGGGCTTTTTTGTTTCTGACTAAGCCGTTGTTCCAACGGCTTGTCCCTGGTTCGATTGTGGATGACATCCCTGTCATCCACCCTCCGGGCCGCCGCAAGCGGCGTCATGTCCGGCATCCTGCCTACCATTGCCGGGACGAGGCACCATACAGACAAGCCCTGACCGAAAGGTCGGGGCTTTTTTGTTTCTGACTAAGCCGTTGTTCCAACGGCTTGTCCCTGGTTCGATTGTGGATGACATCCCTGTCATCCACCCTTCGGGCCGCCGCAAGCGGCGTCATGTCCGGCATCCTGCCTACCATTGCCGGGACGAGGCACCATACAGACAAGCCCTGACCGAAAGGTCGGGGCTTTTTTGTTTCTGACTAAGCCGTTGTTCCAACGGCTTGTCCCTGGTTCGATTGTGGATGACATCCCTGTCATCCACCCTCCGGGCCGCCGCAAGCGGCGTCATGTCCGGCATCCTGCCTACCATTGCCGGGACGAGGCACCACCTCTTGTAGCGTGGGCTTACAGCCCACGGCATCGCGCCCCAATCCCCATCGCTCCGTGGGCTGTAAGCCCACGCTACGGCCACCAACCCTTTTTCGTTTCAGTCCGCAGCGCGCGGAGCAGTTAACACACCACCATTGGCGCAATATCCAGCAGTTGAACAGACTCAGGCTAGAATTGATTGACTCGATTCAGCAAAGACCGTTTAATGGCGCCCGCTGCCTCGTTAGCTCAGTTGGTAGAGCAGCGGATTGAAAATCCGCGTGTCCCTGGTTCGACTCCGGGACGAGGCACCAACTTACGAAGCCCTGACCGAAAGGTCGGGGCTTTTTCGTTTCTGACTAAGCCGTTGTTCCAACGGCTTGTCCCTGGTTCGATTGTGGATGACATCCCTGTCATCCACCCTTCGGGCCGCCGCAAGCGGCGTCATGTCCGGCATCCTGCCTACCATTGCCGGGACGAGGCACCAACTTACGAAGCCCTGACCGAAAGGTCGGGGCTTTTTCGTTTCTGACTAAGCCGTTGTTCCAACGGCTTGTCCCTGGTTCGATTGTGGATGACATCCCTGTCATCCACCCTTCGGGCCGCCGCAAGCGGCGTCATGTCCGGCATCCTGCCTACCATTGCCGGGACGAGGCACCAACTTACGAAGCCCTGACCGAAAGGTCGGGGCTTTTTCGTTTCTGACTAAGCCGTTGTTCCAACGGCTTGTCCCTGGTTCGATTGTGGATGACATCCCTGTCATCCACCCTTCGGGCCGCCGCAAGCGGCGTCATGTCCGGCATCCTGCCTACCATTGCCGGGACGAGGCACCATACAGACAAGCCCTGAACTTCGGTTCGGGGCTTTTTCGTTTATGACGCCATCGGGGGCTCCACCTCTTGTAGCGTGGGCTTTTAGCCCACGGCATCCTGCCCCAATCCCCATCGCTTCGTGGGCTGTAAGCCCTCGCTACGGCTGCCAACCGATCTGGTTGTCTTCCCTCGGCGGCCATACCGATTTCCAATCCTCGATCCACCCCAAACAAATCGACAAAAAAGAAACATTTACCTAAAAAACCCTGTTCGGCTTGTGTAGAATCCGCCTCTTGCAACAGTGATGCTGCCGCTTAAAAAATAGTTTCGGCATGCGGAGATTCGGGGTTTTCCAACCATTCACTTGGCAGTGTTGCAGTCAGAAAACCTGAAACGAAACCGCTTCGTCGGCAACCATGTAGAAAGGACTTTTCATGGCTTACGAACACGGCTCGCTGGATCTCGGGATCCGCAATCCGTTTAAACTGGAGGGTGCCCTCCGCACCACCCGTGGCATTATCGTGACTCTGCTTGGCCTGGTGCTGCTCCTTCAGGTAGCGGACGCGGTAAAGCATGATCCGGTTACCGGTTGGGCCTATGCGGCCATCGGCTTTATTCTGCTGGTCATGGGGCTTTGGACCTGTGGCAGTGGCATGATGCAAGTCCTGCGCTTTTTTGTCGGCCGCTCCGTGCCCACCTCGCTGGCATACAACCATGCTAAGTCAGAATCCGACAGTGCTGCCCGTGAACAGCACGATGTCGCCTATGATGCCGACCAGATCGAACAGATGATGGTGGGACGCAAGAACCTGACCTTTGCAGAACCTCTGGGTCTGGTAGCACGCCTGCTTCACACCCTGTTTCCCCGTCTCACTTTTGTTCCCTACCCGATTCGTAACCTGGCCCAGCGACTGGCTGGCGCCCTGACCCAGACTTTGCTTGCCCTGGCCTGCTATGCGCTGGCTTGGTTTACCACCAGCACCGGTCTGGCAGGCCAAACCGGGCCGCTGATGCTGCCGGTATTCACCACCTTACTGCTGCTTTATCTGGTCGTTGTGTGGTACCGCGCCGGACGCCCGATCAGCCGCAACGTGGCACGTACCATGGAGTCCGAAGGTTCCGGCAAACTGGCCCGCACCCTGGCTCTGGCCATTCTTGCTCCAGTGGGCATCTCCTGGCTCCTGCAACAGGTACTGAACAACAACTCCAGCTTTGCTCGCACCGTGGCCCAATTGCAGGGTCCTGTTGAGGAGATGGGCCGGAAGGCGCTGGAGGGCTACTCCGTCTGGCAGAGCTACAGCACCGAATACAGCAATGGTTTGTGGCTGGGCGTTTTGGTGGTGCTGGCCCTGATCAGCTGCGGCTTACTGGTTGCCCTGACCTATCTGCGAAGTGGTGAGGCCAAGCCGATTACCGAAGTGGCAGAGCTGCGGGATAACTGGCAGGAATCGGTTCACCCCCGAGAGATCTTCATCAATATCGATTCCATGGTGATGGCCAATCGCCGTCACAAAGAGGTGCCAAACCGGGTATACCGGGCTCTGCAACCGCACCTGCAGGAGCAGGCCGACGGTAAGGGCTCCTTCTTTGGCGAGATGATTCAGGAAACCCAACCGGTGGCCATGGCCAAACCGCTTACCGGACCGGCCAAAGCGCTTCGCATAGCCAGCACCGCGCTGGGTCAACTGCTGCTTCTTGCTGCGGCACTCGTTCTGTATATGGTGATTGAGCCGGTTACCGCTCTTATCGACGTCGTGGGCGAAGCGTCTCAAACCGGCGCGAACCTGGACCACGCCGTGCTGATGGCGTCCTATCTGGGCAGCGCGGTCAACCTGCTGATGGGGCTGATGCTGTTTGCCGCCTTCGGTCGACTGCTGGCCAACTTTGCCCATGTGTTCTGGGGAGAGATTCAGTTCGAGTCACTGCTGGTGTACTTCAAGTGCGAGGGGACATTTACCGAATCCCGGGTTTCTACCGGTACCGGCGTATATGACTCAACTCAATCGGAAAACACCGTGGTGCGTTCCTCCATGACCCCCTGGGTCATCGTTACCCGTCTGGTTACCTCCACCTTTGCCGGCATCGGCAGCCGCAATCTTGAGTACGCCCGCCATATTCTGGAGATGCGCTCAGACGATGCGGAGCTTCAGGGCATTGTCGGCGACCTTCGCCAGTTCCTGAAGAACCGCGAAACCATTGCGAGCATCAGCAATGAGAAAGACCTGGAAGCGGCATCCAAGATCTACCAGGTCAATGAACAGACCCGGGCAGCCCCTCAAGCTGCCCCCACCGATGCGCCTCAACTCAGCCAGTCTCACCAGAGCCAGTTGGAGTATCAGACCGATTGATTCCGGCATCGCGGCTCTAAGCTGAAGAGAGCAAAAAGCCCCGATCAAAAGGTCGGGGCTTTTTTGTGTCCGGTTCATTCATGGCTCTCTTTCGATAGCTCTGACCGGTATCTACTGTAGTGTGCGACGAATCACGAGTCGCAGGGCTGTTCAGGCACGCTCAACAGCGTCAGCGGCCGCCCCCAATGAGCCAGCAGGGTTTCAATCGCTTCCGGCATCAACACCCAGGTTTTGGTGTTGTCCATCGGATGACAATGCAATCCCTCACCCTGCCAAATCTCCTGATCGATCCACAGCTCTACCTGCTGCTCCGGATCATTAATCAACGCCAGCAGCGACACTCGCCCCGGGGCAATGCCAAGGTAACGCAGCAACCGCTCAGGGGAAGCAAAGCCAAGGCGCGACAGCTGCATCTGGCGTGACAGTGCCTTCAGGTCCACCTGCTTATCATGCCGGGTCACCAGCACGAAGTGGCGGCGACCATAGTTGTCTCTGAGAAACAGGTTTTTGGTGCGCTGGCCATCCCGGTCCAGCGCCAGGCGGTCGGCCTCGCTGCAGTCATGCAGGGGCGGATGGTGATATTCGTGGTAATCAATGCCCAGAGAGGCAAGCAGGGATTCGAGGCTCATAGCAATTCGGTTTTCACGTTTGCGCCACCATACCCCGCCTCATCCGGTCGCTCAATGGTGCTGCCGCCGGGAAACTGCTAGGTTCTGAGCAGTACCCCATAAGGAGATGGATATGATCACCCTGTACGGATTTCCCAAGTCTCGCTCGCTTCGGATCAGCTGGTTACTGGAGGAGTTGGCCATCCCCTGGCAGTACCATCTGGTGAACTTCAACCAACGGGAACATCGCAGCCCGGAATACCTGGCCATCAATCCGGCAGGCAAAATCCCGGCGCTCACCGATGGTGATCTCACCCTGATCGAATCCGGTGCCATTGCTCTCTACCTGGCCAAGCGCTACGGCAACGGCCGCTTCCTACCGGCCCCGGGCAGCAATGAAGACGCGCAGCACGATTTCTGGCTCTGCTATATCCTGACCGAACTGGAGCAGCCGCTCTGGACCATGGGCAAACACAAGTTCGCCCTGCCACCGTCACAGCGGGTGGAGGCGGTTCTGGCCACCGCCCAATGGGAGTTTGCCAAGGCATTACAAGAGGTCGAGGCGCGCATTCCTGAACAGGGCTTTCTGCTGGGTGATGAGCCTACGGTTGCCGATATTTTACTGGCCCACACGCTGAGCTGGGCCACCGCTTTCAAGCAGCCACTCAGCCCCAGAGCCGAAGCGTTCAGGGCCAGACTGACCGATCGTCCCGCCCGTGCAAGAGCATTGGAGATCGAGAGTGCCGCTCTGCCGACAGACTAGTCGCCCATTCTGATCGGAACACGACGACGCCCCCAGCGACCGGGTTCGGCCTCAAACCGGCCCGGTATTGCTTCGCCACATTTGGCACATTGGCCGGCACCGGTGGCGTCGACTTTTACGCCCCACTGCCCCAGCTGATACCAGTCCCGCTCTATTACCAACGCACCACACCCCGGACACCAGGTGCTTCCCCCCTTGGGGTCATGCACATTGCCGGTGTAGACATAGTGCAACCCCTCTTCCATGGCGATGCTCCTAGCCCGTGTCAGTGTGGCCGGAGGCGTGGCTGGCCGGTCCAGCATCTTGAAATCGGGATGAAAGGCGGAGAAGTGCAAGGGCACATCCGGCCCGAGTTCGTCCCGGATCCAGGCCGCCATCTGATGAAGTTCGCTGTCGGAGTCATTCAAGTCGGGAATCAGCAAGGTGGTGATCTCAAACCAGACCTCCGTTTCACGACGGAGGAAACGCAGCGTATCCAGGACCGGCTCCAGGTGCCCGCCGCAGACGCGCTTATAGAATCCCTCGGTGAACCCTTTCAGATCCACATTGGCCGCGTCCATTCCGGCAAAGAACTCGCTCCGGGGCTCCGGATTGATGTAACCGGCAGTAACGGCAACACTCTCTATCCCCTTGTCGCGGCAGACTTCCGCCACATCCAGGGCGTACTCCATAAAGATCACTGGATCGTTGTAGGTAAAGGCGATGCTGCGACACCCCATCCGCTCTGCGGCCTGTGCCAGCTGTTGCGGGGTTGCCTGGCCCGCCAGCGTATCCATCTCCCGGGATTTGCTGATGTCCCAGTTCTGGCAGAACTGGCAGGTAAGATTGCAGCCTGCGGTGCCGAACGACAGCACCGGCGTGCCCGGCAGAAAGTGATTCAGGGGTTTCTTCTCGATGGGGTCGATACAGAAGCCGGAGGAGCGACCATAGCTGGTCATCACTATTTGGCCCTGCTCCGCTTTTCGGACAAAACAGACCCCCCGATGGCCCTCTCTGACCGTGCACAATCTGGGACACAGGGTGCAGCGAACTCTACCGTCCTCCAGCGCCTCCCAATACCGGGTGGAAACCGTACTGCCTGACATGCCGACTCTCCTCGATGCTCACCCTATAATCATAGTGTCGGGCCTGCCAACGAGCCCGATGGGGAGCATCACCATGAGGATCCGTCCCGCTGCCGTGGCCGGTTACTTCTATCCCGGGGAAGCCAGCGAACTGGCCCGGGAAGTTGACCTGCTGTTGAGCCAACCCAAACCGGCTCTGCCCGCCCCGCCCAGGGGCCTTATCGTCCCTCATGCCGGTTATCTCTACTCGGGCGCCATCGCCGCCAGAGCCTACCTGACCCTGCCGGAACAAGGGTTCCGCCGGGTGATTCTGATGGGACCCGCCCATACCAAAGCCGTCAGGGGCATTGCGCTGCCCGACTGGACCCACTATCAGACCCCACTTGGCCGAGTGGCGCTGGATACCGACGCACTTAGCGAGCTGGATGGTCGGTATGAGACCCGTATCGACAACCTGGCGCACGCCCGGGAGCACGCACTGGAGGTGCAGCTGCCCTTTATTCAGGTGCGTCTGTCCGGGTGCCTGTTGCTGCCGATGGTGGTGGGTGCGATCCGTTCGGAAACCCTGGCTGACTGCCTGAGCGCACTGATGCAGCCGGACGACCTGCTGATCGTCAGTACCGACATGAGCCACTTCCTGACTGAAAGCGAAGCAGAACAGCGGGATCAGCACACCATCGCCCGCATCCTCTCCCTCAGTGACGACCTTCTTGGGGAGGAAGCCTGTGGCGCCTACCCTCTCAACGGTGCGCTGTGCTGGGCAAAACGAACCGGCATCCGTCCTCATCTGGTCGCTCGGGGCAACTCGGCGCAGGTCAGTGGTGATCACAACAGGGTGGTGGGTTATGCCGCTTTCGCCCTCTGCTGAAGAGCAACGTCGCTGGTTGGCTCTGGCACGAGCCAGCATCGCCTCCGTCTGGCATCCCGAACCTTTGCCTGAGTTGATGCTGGGAGACCAGATCGTGGACCTGTTCGTCACCCTCCATACCGATGGCGAGCTACGAGGATGCATCGGCGCCACCAATAACGACCGTCCACTGGCAGAGAGCATCGCTTACCTGGCCCGTCAGTGCGCCTTTGCCGATCCCCGCTTCCCGCCGCTGACCGAAGCGGAGCTGGCACGCAGCCACATCAGCATCAGTGCGCTGGGCCCGAAACGGCCGCTCCCGGCCAGTGACCGAGCCGCGCTGGAAGCCGATCTTTGCCCCGGAGAGGGGCTGATCCTGAAACAGGGCGGGCGACAGGCGATTTTCCTGCCTCAAGTGTGGGAAGGGGTCCGCAGTAAAACGGCGTTTGTGGACGCCCTGATGCGAAAGGGCGGATGGCACCATTGGTCGCCCGGGATGCAGGCCCAGACCTTTGATTGTTTGGTGGTTCAGGAGGGGCTGGAACCCTGATTGACCCCGCTCGTGAAAACAAATGGTCGATTTTCCACCAAACTGCTTGCGATTTACGCCTGACCCCGTATAATGCGCGCCTTCAAGTTCGACCTCTAATCGCACATGCCTGTCGGGCTTGAGAATCGGGGGTGACCAGCGCCAGACGACTTCATTAATTTTGGGACCGTCTCTGGGCTCTCACCTCTCACTATTTTTGCAGGGCCCTCCCCTGCCCCAATACAGAGCACCTAATGTCTAACAGTGTTGAATTTTCCAGCCTCGGTCTGCCCGAGTCGCTGCTGAGCGCCCTTGCCGCTATGGGCTTCACTTCCCCCACCCCGATTCAGGCTCAAGCTATCCCCTTTATGCTGGATGGCCACGATATCCTGGGTGAAGCCGCTACTGGTACCGGTAAAACCGCTGCCTTCGGTCTGCCTGCTCTGGCTGGCATCGACCCCCGCCAACGTGCCGCACAGATGCTGGTACTGGCCCCGACCCGCGAACTGGCTATCCAGGTGGCCACTGCCCTGGAAGAGTTTGCCGTCAATATGAAAGGCCTGCGCGTGACCACCCTGTACGGTGGCCAGCCCTACGGCCCTCAGCTGCGCGATCTCGAGCGTGGCACTCAGGTAGTTGTTGCTACCCCTGGCCGTCTGATGGATCACATCCGTCGCGGCAGCATCGAGCTGGATAGCATTCAGTGCTGTGTATTGGACGAAGCGGACGAGATGCTCAACATGGGCTTCCTCGAAGACATCGAGTGGATCCTGGAGCACCTGCCGGATCAAACTCAAATGGCGCTGTTCTCCGCGACCATGCCGACTCAGATCCGCCGCATTGCCGAGCGTTTCCTGAAAGATCCCAAGCACGTGAAGATCGCGTCCGACCGGACTCAGAAATCCAACATCGTGCAGAAGGCCTGGAAAGTATCCGGCCTGAACAAGTTGACCGCCCTTGAGCGTCTGTCCGAAACCCTGGACTACGACGCCATGATCGTGTTCGTTCGTACCCGTAACGACACCATGGAGCTGGCCAACCACCTGAACAACATGGGCTTCAAGGCCGCCGCTCTGAACGGCGACATGAGCCAGCAGCAGCGTGAGCACACCGTTGCCCAGCTGCACAAAGGCAAGATCAACATCCTGATCGCCACTGACGTTGTGGCCCGTGGTCTGGACGTTCCGCGCATCACTCACGTGCTGAACTTCGATCTGCCGATGGACTCCGAGTCCTACGTACACCGTATCGGTCGTACCGGCCGTGCTGGCCGCAGCGGTGAAGCGATCCTGTTCGCCCGTCCGCGTGAACTGCGTCAGCTGCGCTTCTACGAGCGCTCCACCGGCGGCACCATCGAAATGATGGATATGCCGACTGCGGAAGAGCTGGGCAAACACCGTGTTGCCAAGCTGAGCATCGAGCTGGCCGAATGCGTTGCCCAGACCGATCTGGCTGAAATGACCGGCATGCTGCAGGAGATGGCTGAACAGAACGAGCTGTCTATGGAGCAACTGGCTGCCGCTCTGCTGTTCCAGCGTCAGCGCAGCAAACCGCTGAAGCCGAAAGCCGATCCGGCCCCCCGTTTCGAGCGCGAGCGCGGCGAGCGTGGTGACCGTGGTGAACGTGGTGAGCGTGGTGAGCGTCGCGAGCGCAAGCCGCGTCCGGACATCCAGTGGGATACCTACCGTCTGGAAGTGGGCCGTGAGCACGGTACCCAGGTGAAGGACATCGTTGGCGCCATCGCTAACGAAATCCAGCTGGAGAGCAACTACATCGGTCAGATCCGTCTGCACGATGCACACTCTCTGGTACAGCTGCCGGCTGCCATGCCTGCCGACGTGCTGACCAAGCTGAAGAGCGTAACGGTTCGCAGCCGTCCGCTGTCTGCCGAGCGCACCAACGAAGTGATCGAGCCGCGTCCGCGCCGTGAAGGTGGTCGTGACGGTGGCCGTGATGACCGTCGTGGTGGTTTCCGCGGTGAAGGTCGTCGTCGTGATGGCGAGAGCAACTTCCGTGGCCGTCGTGATGGTGACAGCAACTTCCGTGGCCGTCGTGATGGCGACAGCAACTTCCGTGGCCGTCGTGACCGTGATGGTGACAACAGCTTCCGTGGTCGCCGCGACCGCGATGGTGAAGGCCACCGTGGCCGTCGCCGCGATGGTGACAGCTTCGGTAACCGCTAAGACTTAGCGAACTGCACCGGATCTGATAAGCTGCCGTGATTTTTTCACGGCAGCTTTTTTTATGTGGTTTAAACGCTTACTCCCCCTGATTTTCCTAATCGCCAGCCCGGCTAAAGCCGACAGCGAAGAGCTGGCTTCCGCCCTTCGCATCGCGCTGCCGGTGGCAGCGGCAGGCACCAGCCTGTGGAAATCCGATTACGAGGGTCTGTGGCAGTTTGGCCTGAGCTTTGCCGCCAGCAGCGCCACCACCCTGGCTCTGAAGTCCGCCGTGGATGCCGAGCGTCCCGATGGCAGTGACAACGACAGTTTCCCCAGTGGCCACGCCACCAACGCCTTCTCTGCCGCCGCCTATATGCAGCGACGTTATGGCTGGGCCTACGGCGCCCCCGCCTACGCCCTCGCCTCCTGGACCGCCGTAAGCCGGGTCAACACAGGCGATCACCACTGGGCCGATGTCCTCGCTGGCGCCGCCATCGGCATCGCCTTCAACCAGTGGCTGGTGGACCCCCACTCTCCACTGCAGGTCGCCCCGGTGGTACTGGACGACGGCCTGATGATCAGCGGCGTAGTCACTTTCTAATTGATTCATTAAGATCAATAAATTGACATATTTATCAAAGTCCTAAGAGGTTTCGGGCTACACTGTCTCCTAACCTAGAGACGGGACCGGCCTGGACATGAACGACGTTTCTCCCAGCACGGCGGCCACTTCCAAACCGCCGCCGTTGCGCCAACATCTTCTCTGGCAGTTGCTGTTGCCGATGGTATTGCTGCTTATCGCCATCATGGGGTTCAACCTCTACATTGAGCAGCGTGAGTGGCAAAAAGAGATCCGCCACCATCTGGATAATGAAGTCACACTGGTGGCGGAACGTCTGGATGGGATCCTCACCGGCGTGGTAACCACCGTCACCAGCTCCGTCATCCTGCTGAGCGAGGAGCCAGAACTCGACGAAACCCAGCTCTACCGACTCACCCGCCTCCACCTTCAAAACAACCCCTACCTCTACGGCAGCGCCATCGCGCTCGACCCCAACCTGCTGGGCAAACCCTTCAGCCCCTACTCCTGGCGCGACAACAGCGGCACCCAGAGCATGGACATCGCCGCCAACGCCTATGACTACACCGACGGGGAGTGGGCCTGGTGGGAAGTGCCCGCCAAGAAGAACAGCAGTTACTGGACCCCGGCCTACTTTGATGACAGCGCCGGCAACATTCTGATGACCACCTACAGCGCCCCGTTTTTCTACCAGGGGCGTTTCCAGGGGGTCGTCACCGGCGACCTGGCGCTGGAGCGGCTGCACGATCTGCTGGATGTTGGGATGGAGGAACTGCTGATCCTGGACCGGGACGGTTATCTTCTTGCCCACTCCAACCCCGACTTCATTCTCAACCGCAACCTGTCCCAACTGCTGGCCCCCACCGATGAGAATGACGAACTGCTGTTGGTGCTGAGAGACACCGACAAGGGGATTCTTCGCATTGTGATGGCGGATGAGGAGGAGTTTGTGGTGGCCTACCAGAGGCTGCCCAGCACCGACTGGCTTCTGGCCATTGCCCGCCCGGCAAGCGTGGTGGATGCCCCCATTCTCGCCAAGATCCGCAACAGCATTCTGCAACTGCTGCTCTTTACTCTGCTGTTCTCCCTGATCGCCTGGTGGCTCACTCGTCGTCTGGCCCGGCCGCTGGAGCAACTGCGTCACCGGGTTATCGCTCTGCAGCATGGCAGCCGCACTCTGACCGCCCTGAAAGTGCCGGGCACCGAAGAGATCCAGGCGCTGGATCAGGGGCTACTCAGCATGGCAGAGGCCCTGAAAGAGCGGGAACAGCGTTTGCAGGATGCCCACGGCAGTCGCCTGGCCAAACTGCTGGAGGGGATGGGAGACACCGCCTTCTACTTTGCGATGGATCCGGAAGGCAAGGTGCTCCACGCCAGCGACAGCGTCAAAGCGGTACTGGGCTATGCACCGGAAACCTTCGCCCGACGCTATCCCCGACTCTTTATTGAGGGGGAGATCAACGACACCAGCTGGCAGTACCAGGAGCAGTTGCTGCGCGGTCAGGCGGTACCTCCCCATCCGCTGGCCCTGCGTCATGAGAACGGCAGTGTCCGCCAGTTCAGCGCCTACATGCAGCCGGTGACCGATGTGCAGGGCAACCTGATCGGCATTGAGGCCCTGCTGACCGACATGACCGAAGAGCTGGAGGCGGGACGCTGGTACCAGTCTGTGCTGGACGCCGCTCCCGATGCAATCCTGCTGGCCGAGCCCGATGGCACCATCGTTTACCTCAACCAGCAGGCCGAAGCCCTGACCGGCTACGCCCGCGATGAGCTGATCGGTCAGACCGTTGAGCGTCTGGTGCCTCCGGAAAGCCGCGCCAACCACCCCGGATTACGGGAAGCGTTTCTTACGGATCCCCAGGCCCGCCCCATGGGCACGGGGCTGGACCTGACTCTCTGTCGCGCCGATGGCTCGCTGCTGGCGGTGGAGATCAGCCTCAGCGAACTGCCGGCCAGTGCTGGCCAGCAACAGCGCATCGCCGCCATCATCCGGGACATCAGTGAACGCCGGGCCATGGACCGCAAATTGCGGGAGTCCGAAGAGCGATTCCGAACCCTGGTGGGCAACATCCCCGGCGTGGTCTATCGCTGTGCGCTTGATAAAGACTGGACCATGGCCTTTATCTCCGACTACATCAAGGAGCTATCAGGCTATCCCGCCAAGGATTTTCTCAACAACGCCAAACGCAGCTTCGCCAGCCTGGTTCACCCCGATGACAACGCGCGTCTGTCGGAGGTGGTGCACACCGCCGTGGCCAACGGTGAAAGCTGGGCGCTGGAGTACCGCATCCTCAACCGGCAGGGCCGTGTTCGCTGGGTCTACGAAAAGGGGCGGGCTCACTACGATGACGAAGGCAAGCCGATGTGGCTGGATGGTTCCATCCACGATGTCACCGAGGCCCGCCGTAACCATGAGCAGATGGTGGCGGCCAAAGCGCAGTTGGAAACCATTACTGAATCGATCCCCGGTGTGGTGTTCCAGCTGCAACAGGAAGACTCGCCACTGGGGATAGGGTGCAGTTTTGTCAGCGGCGGGATCCGTCAGGCTTTGGGGGTCAGTAAGAGCCGGGTTCTGGAAAGCCTTAATGCCGTCCTGGAACTGGTCCATCCGGACGACCGAAAAGCACTGGATCGCACCCTGAAACACGCGGTTCTGGCGGGCGAGGACTGGAGCAAGGAGCTTCGATTTATCATCGGTGGCGTACCAAAGTGGTTCTCCATCGGCGCCAAAGTCAGCCGCGACGAATCTGGTGCCCTCTGGTGGAACGGGTTCCTGCTCAACATCAGCGAACGGAAAACGATGGAGGAGCAACTGTCCGCCTCCGAAGCCCACTTCCGTGCCCTGTTCGATAACGCCGGGATCGCCATCGTCACCCTGAATAAGCAGGGGGTGATCGGCGAAGCCAACGAGCGGTTCCAGCAGTTTGCTGAACTGGAGCGCGACCAACTGCTGGGGCAGCACATCAGTCAGTTGCTGCCTGCGGAGGATCGGGACGCCTTCAACAAGGCGATCGCTCCTCTGCTGGCAGGCCAGCAACGCCATCTCGCTCAGGAGATGCGCTATCGCAAACCGGATGGGGAGCTGCGCTGGGCCGACCTCCGTGCGGTGGTGCTGGTGGACAGTCAGGGCAACCTCTCTGCGGTAGTGCTGACCATGTCCGACGTCACCGAGCGACGCCAGGTTAACGAAGCACTGCGTCAGGCCAAAGAAGCCTCCGATGCGGCCAGTCAGGCGAAGTCGGACTTCCTGGCCAATATGAGCCATGAGATCCGCACTCCGATGAACGCCATCATCGGCATGACTCAACTCTGCCTGCAGACCGAACTCCCTCCACGACAGGAGGAGTACCTGCGCAAAATCGACTCCGCCAGCCAGTCCCTGCTCGGCATCATTAACGATGTTCTGGACTACTCCAAGATCGAAGCGGGCAAGCTGGATCTGGAGGAGGAACCCTTTGCCCTGGATGAGCTGCTGGAGCAACTGTCCGACCTGTTCGCGGTGAAAGCCAAAGAGAAGAACATTGAGCTGCTGTTCGCGGTGGAGCCGGGGGTTCCTGCCCGGGTTGTCGGTGATCGGCTCCGTATGGGCCAGGTGCTGATCAACCTGCTCAGTAACGCCATCAAATTCACCGACAAGGGCGAAGTGGTGCTGGCCATACGGGCCCAGACAGGGGAGAAGCCGGGCCAGGCGCGCCTGAACCTGTCGGTTCGAGATACCGGCATCGGGATGAGCCCGGAGCAGCAGGCCCGGCTGTTCCAATCCTTCTCCCAGGCAGACAGCTCCACCACCCGCAAATATGGCGGAACCGGTCTGGGACTGGCGATCAGCCAGCGCCTGGTCAGCCTTATGGGGGGACAGATTGAGGTGGACAGCGCCGCCAGCGTTGGCAGTACCTTCCACTTCACTCTCGACCTGCCGGTACCGGAGCAACCCCCGCAGCCGGAGCTGTTCGAACTGGAAGGGCGTCAGATCCTGCTGGTGGATGACAACGACACCGCCCTCGAGATCCTGGAGCGAAACCTGCAGGCCTTTGGTTTCGAAGTGGTGACCGCACACAGTGGTGAAGAAGCCCTGGAGCAGCTCGACAAACTGGATGATCCGGTTCTGGTGATCACCGACTTCGACATGCCGGAAATGAACGGTCTCGAGTTGGCTGAAACCATGAAAGAGCGGGGGTTCAACACCGCCACCATCCTGATGATCTCCGCCTACGGCGATGAGTCTTTGCAGCGGCAGGCGGAACAGGCTGGGATAGGCGCCCTGTTGTCAAAGCCCGCCAACCCCTCCCGCATTCTGGATACCCTACTTGGCTTGCTGGACAAGCATCACGCCACCACGCCGGTTCGGCGCCGGGCTCACTGGCAGATGAGTGAGGCACAACTTGCCGCCATCGCCAATAAGCGGATACTGCTGGTGGAGGACAATGTGATCAATCAGGAGGTGGCCTGCGAGTTTCTGCGCCAACTTGGCCTGAAGGTCAGCGTCGCCGAACATGGCGCCCTGGCCCTTGAGAAGCTGAAAACCGGTGAGTTCGATCTGGTGCTGATGGATTGCCAGATGCCGGTGATGGACGGCTATGAAGCCAGCCGGGCGATTCGGGATGAACTTAAACTCTCCCTGCCGATCGTCGCGATGACCGCCAATGCGATGCAGGAGGACCGGGAGCGCAGTCTGGCGGCAGGCATGGATGAGCACATCGCCAAACCGATCGATCTGGGTCAGTTGCATCAGGTGCTCTGGCAATTCCTGGCGCCGGAGGAGGCCAAACCGCCACTGCAGGACGCATCGTCTGCGTCCGATTCCGAATTGCAGCCCTGGCCTCACAGCCCACTCCTTGATGTGGATAAAGGCCTGGCATTGGTTCAGGGTAGTGCCAAGCTCTATCACCGCCTGCTGACCCGCTTTGCCGAATCTCAGACCGACAGCATCCAGGCCATTGGCCAGTCCGTCAGCGACGGTGATTTTGAACAGGCACGCCGTCAGGCTCACAGCCTGAAAGGACTGGTGGGCAGTCTGGCCGCTCCGGAGTTGGTTAAGCTGCTGGCGAGGCTGGAGAAGAAACTGGCCGGTCAGGAGGATGACCCGGCATTGCGGGTAAAAGCCGGTAAGGCGCTGGACACCGTACTGGAGGCGATCACCCTTTGGCAGAAGCCCGTCTCAACACCAGCCGGACCCGCGTTGCCCAGTGCCGAGTTGGTGAGCGCCATCGCCGCGCTAATCCCTCTGCTGGAGGCTTATGACGCCGGCGTTGCAGAACGGGTGGAACAGCTTTCGCAGAGCGCCAACGGCACCGACCTGGCCCCACTGGCTACACTGATCAAAGCGTACCAGTTTGACCAGGCCAAAGCCTGGATCGAAGCGTGGCTGGCCGATGCCAAGGAGGCGACAGACGATGACTGAGACCAAACCCACCCTGCTGGTGGTGGACGACACTCCGGAAAACATTGATGTGCTGGTCGGCATTCTCAAGGCCGAATACCATATTAAGGTTGCCCTCAATGGGCCCACCGCCCTGAAGATTGTGCAGCAGAGTCCGCCCGACCTGATCCTGCTGGACATCATGATGCCGGAGATGGACGGTCTCGAAGTGTGCCGACGTCTGAAATCCCAACCCCTGACCTCCCCCATCCCGGTGATCTTTGTCACCGCCCTGGGTGAAGTGGCCGATGAGGCGGCCGGGCTGGCCGTGGGCGCGGTGGATTACCTGACCAAGCCGGTCAACGCCGCCATCGTACGCGCCCGGGTCAAAACCCACCTGGCCCTCTACAACCAGGCCCAACATCTGGAAAATCTGGTGCGGTCACGCACTAAGGAGCTGGAACAGGCCCGCTTGCATGTGGTGCAGTGCCTGGGACGTGCGGCGGAATACAAGGACAACGAGACCGGCCTGCACGTTATCCGTATGAGTCACTATGCCGAGCGCCTGGCCCGGGCTGCGGGCCTGCCGGAGCACTTTTGCCAGGTCCTGCTCCACGCCGCCCCGATGCACGACATCGGCAAAATCGGCATCCCCGACAACATTCTGAAGAAAGAGGCCCGTCTGGATAATCAGGAGTGGGATGTGATGCGCACCCACCCGGATCTGGGGGCCAAGATCCTGGGTGACCTGGAAACCGAATTGATGCAGATGGCCACCACCATCGCCCTGACCCACCACGAACGCTGGGACGGCGAAGGCTATCCGCAGGGGCTTAAGGGCGAAGATATCCCGATTGAGGGGCGCATCGTCGCCATCGCAGACGTGTTTGATGCCCTGACTTCGCGACGCCCCTACAAGGAGGCCTGGACCATCGATGACACCCTGGCCCAGATGGCGAGTGAGCGCGGACAGCAGTTTGACCCCCACCTGGTGGACCTGTTCCTGACCCTGGAACCGGAGATAAGAACCATCGCAGAACGGTACCAGGACCGTCGATAACGCTTGCCCGAGATGGCCGGCTTCGTTAGCGTAAGCGCCTCTGAAATCAGTGAGTAACTTATGTTTACCCTTCACCCCCGATTGGACGCCGACACCCTGCTTTTGGGCACCCTGCCCCTCTGTGAAGTCCGACTGCACCGGGACAGCCGCTACCCCTGGCTGCTGCTGATTCCGATGCGGGCAGAGCTGACCGAGATCCATCACCTTAACGAGGCCGACCAGGCTCAGCTGATGCGGGAGTCCTGTCAGTTGGCCAACCTGATGGAGAAGACACTCGACCCGGACAGCATGAACATTGCCGCACTGGGCAATGTAGTGCCGCAGCTGCACGTTCATCACGTCGCCCGCTTTGATGGGGATGACGCCTGGCCTGGCCCCATCTGGGGGGCGCTGCCCACCCGTCCCTATGAGGAGAGTGAATTAGCAGAAGCCGCTGATTTCTGGCGACAGGCACTCTCTGCCATCGACGGTTTTACGCCGGTGGCGTAACGAGGTTCGGTCACAAAAAAGGGCGCCTTACGCGCCCTGCTTTTTTTCTGCGACCTTCAGTTCAACGCCTGCGGCGTCAGGGTCACATAGTGGTCACCGCCGCTGACGCTCACTTCGCCGTCACTGATGGTGATCGCCAGATCCATGGTGCGCTCAGCCATCGCCGCCAGCGCATCGCCCTGCTCTCCCGGGATAAACCACACCTTGAGGTTATCGAAGCGGCTGAACTTGCCCTTATGCTTCTCCCACCACACCGGCACCGCTCGGTCACCGTAAGCGAAGACCACCACCTGCTTGGCGCGGGTGCAGGCTTTACGCACACGGGTCTCTTCCGGCATCCCCAGATCGATCCAGAGCTCAATCTCCTCGCTGTAGGACTTCTGCCACAGCTCCGGCTCATCATCGGCACAGAGGCCACGGGTGAACTCCAGACGCTCATCACCGTAAACCGCCCAAGCCAACAGGCGCACCATCATGCGCAGATCGGTCTCTGAGGGATGGCGAGCCATGGTCAGGCTCTGGTCCAGGTAAACGTGGCGGTCCATATCGGACAGTTGAACCCGGGCTTTAAAAACAGTGGCTTTAAGTGCCATGAACAAACTCGCTCCACTAAAATCAGCGGCTGAGAGTAAAGCAGAGCCTGGCAAACAACAAGCCCGTCCCGCCTGCAGAGCCAGACAGCGGCCCCAGCCCCCCCTCAAGACCGAGTGAAAACGCGCTGGCCAAACTTCGTCCGTTTCCCCGGTTTAATTGGGAACTGTCTGTGGATTCAAGGCTCTATATGCAAACCAATTACCTTATCCCCCTTGCACTTTGTGCCAATCGCCCCAATAGTAATCGGGCACACATTTGGGAGAACATCATGAACAAGCTGTTTAAAGTGGGCCTGATCGGCGCCGCTATCGCCCTGGCTGGCTGTCAAGACGACGCGGCCAAGCCTCAGACTCAAACCTCTGCCGAGGCCTCCGCTTCTCAGGTTACTCTGAACACTGATGAGCAGAAGGTGGCTTACGCCATCGGCGTCTCCATGGCGCAGTACATCGGTGGCAGCCTGGATCAGCAGCAGGAACTGGGCGTAAACCTGGACCGTGAAGTGGTTCTGGCTGGCGTAACCGATGGCCTGGCTGGCAACAGCAAGCTGACCGACGAGCAGATGCAGGAAGTGCTGATGGCGTTCGAGCAGAAGGTGACCCAGCTGGCCACTGAGAAGCGCGATGCCGAGATGGCCAAAGTCAGAGCCGAAGGGGAAGCCTGGCTGGCTGAGATGGAGAAGGCCGAAGGCGTAGTGAAAACCGAATCCGGCCTGATGTACAAGGTGATCACCGAAGGCGACGGCGCCAAGCCGAGCGCCGAGGACACCGTGACCGTACACTACCGCGGCACCCTGCCCACCGGTGAAGAGTTTGATTCCTCCTACGCCCGTGGCGAAACCATCAGCTTCCCGCTGAACGGTGTGATTCAGGGCTGGACCGAAGGCCTGCAACTGATGCCGGTTGGTTCCAAGTACGAGCTGTACATCCCCTCCAACCTGGCTTACGGCGAGCGTGGTGCTGGCCAGATGATCGGCCCGAACACTCCGCTGAAGTTTGAAGTGGAACTGTTCGCCATCAACGGTGAGCCGGCTCTGGAAGAGAGCGCTGACAAGTGATCTTGTTGCCATAGAAAAAGGCGCCCATTGGGCGCCTTTTTTGTTTCTGACCATACCGTTATCGCTGAACCTGTAACTCAGGATGGTTCAGCATCGCCAGCACCGGGTTGGCGTCCATAATGCGCTGGCGCCAGGCGATACCGATGATCAGGCCACTGACAAAGCCGCCGATGTGGGCCCAGTACGCGACCCCTTCGCCCTGCTGCACCACGCCAATCACGTTGACCACCAGCCAGATGCCAAAGAACCAGGCGGGACTCAGCTTCTTCTGGAATATCCAGAACATAAAGGTGAGGCTGGCGTGGCGGAACCACATCAGGTACATGCCAAACAGGCCAGCTACGGCCCCGCTGGCGCCCAGAATCGGGATGTCTGAGCCGGGGTCGGACAGCACCTGCGCCACCCCGCCCACCAGGCCGCAAGCCAGATAGATCGCCAAAAAACGCCAGCGCCCCAGCACGTCCTCAAGGTTGTCACCCACCACATAGAGGAAATACATATTGCCCAGCAGGTGCGCCACGCTGCCATGAATAAAGATGTTGGTCAGCAGGGTCCAGAGCTGTTGCCCCGCCATCACCTGATCCGGCCGCAGGGTCAGGTGGTCGAAGGTCCACTGCGTCCAACCGGGATACGCCACTTCCAATCCGTACTGAACGACATTAATCAGGATCAGGAGATACACCAGCCAGGGCGTAGTGCGCGGTTTGACATTGAACTCCACCGGCATCTTGGAGAGAAACTGGAACACCCAGGTTTTCACGCCGGTGTCGCCATTGAGCTCCGCCAGATCACGCTGCAGTTGGGGCGAATGCACAATCATCTCGCGGCAATCCTGGTCGACAAACACCCCGAGGCAGCTGCGGCAGGCGTTCACTTCCGACTCATGGCCCGGCAACAGGGGCTCTTGGGTCAGCGGACGCTCGCAGGCGTGGCAATACCGATGATAGCTACGCTGCCAGGCGTTCAACTGCTGCTCCATCTGCACATTGTCATCGCCGTTGTTGGCGCTGGAGAGCGCGGAGTCCAGCTCCCCCTCTTCAAACCACAGGCCGCCACAGCGGGGACACTCATCCACCTCTTCGCCGTGATAATCCATGACGTTCATCGTCACATCGGGACATTGAGGGCACCACCTCGCCATAGCACGCTCTCCCATTCTTCCTGTTGGGGCCGAGTAAAGGGCAAGACAATACCGTTATTTTCAGTAGGTTGCACTCGGATTCTTTCATTCGAACACTGGCGCGAAAATGACACCGGAATCGCGCCACTGTGATCGTTTTTGAAGGGGAGGTGTAGGGCTTTCCAGAGCGAAACAAAAAAGGGCGCCCCTGGGGGCGCCCTTCAGACCGAAGCGGACTTATCCGGCAGATTCCGCCGCAAGGCTTGTCGCCTTGATCGCCGCACGCTTCTTGGCCAGCTGGATATGACACAGCTCCAGCACCAGGCCAAACGCCATGGCAAAGTAGACATACCCTTTGTTGATATGGATGGCAAAGCCCTCCGCCATCAACAAACCACCCAGCAGCACCAGGAACAGCAGTGCCAGGGTTTTAAAGCCCGGGAATTCGCTCACCAGTCGGTTGATCTTCTCCGCCGTCAGCACCATCACCACCGCCGAGGCCAGAATGGCGGCCACCATGATCGGCACCTCGCTGGTCAGGCCGACCGCCGTGATCACCGAGTCCATGGAGAACACGGCGTCCACCGCCACGATCTGCAGCAACACCACCGCCAGACCGGTACGCAGCTTATTGGCGTGCGCCGCTTCGCTGTGACTGAGCCACAGGTAGAGCTCCTTCAGACTCTTGGCCAGCAGGAAGGCACCACCACCAATCATGATGAGGTCACGTCCGGTAAAGGGACGCTCAGCAAGGCTAAACAGCGGTTCAGTCAGTGACATCACCCAGGCGATGGAAAACACCAGAACGATACGGGCGGAAACCGCCAGACCGATACCCAGGTTGCGCGCCAACCGACGCTGAGAGGCGGGCAATCGCTCGCACAGGACGGAGATGAACACCACGTTGTCGACGCCGAGCACCAGCTCGAGGGTAAACAGGGTGGCAAAGATGACCCAGGCTTGGGGGTCGAGAATCAGTTCTAACATGTTGAAGGCCTCCAACTTGCGTGGGCCTTCGGCGGGTTAGGTCGACAATCAGGGTCGTCCATTAATGTCATGGTCCTCTATGGCTTAGGGATCGCCAGTAGAGCATTGCTGGCGCGTCGCTTCAATAGCGCCAGCTGTAACCAGAGATTTCAAACTAAGCTTTTGTTAACCTTTATATTTTTTCTCTTGTTTGGCGCAAAAATTATTGCGATTCGCGAACGGCGGAAGGAAGGCTTAATCGGTCACTTTGCGAATGGTCAGCACCACCCGACCCACCTCAAGCCCCCACTTGGTCATCACCGCCACGTTGAGCAGCTCATCGTCGTTCACCAGCACCATGGTGTCATCGAAGGTGAGCACCCAGCCCCCCTGCTCCTCCGGCAGTTGCAGCTTGTACCGCCACTTCAGCACCGGGCCGACCGCCAGTCCTTCTGCCTGGTCCAGCACATCGTCTGCCTCCCCCTGGTAGCGCCCTTCGCCCAGATCGGTCAAACGCCAGATCCGTTTGCTGACCTCACCGTCTTCCCAGTAGAAGGTTTCATCCAGTACCCCTTCGTTGCCCTGCCAGGTGCCCGTCATCTCAACGGTAAAGCGTCGGGTCACATTGCCACTGCGATCCTGCACCATGCCGGTGGCCAGCAGCGGCCCCTGGAAGAAGGTGGGCAGATGCAGCGCCGGGGTCTTCCCCTGGTATTGGGTAAGGTCACCACCGGAGCAGGCGCCCAGTAGCAGCATCAGCGCGGCAATCGCAAAGTGGCGCAGAGGTAAGGTCATCAGCGTTGTCCTATCAGGGCGTTGCGGAGCTTGGGATAGCGGGAGTCCGGGTGCAGCCAGATGGAGAGGAACTGCTCACCAAAGCGGGACTCAGCGATGGTGCCAATCGGCTCGCCATTGAAGTAGAAGGTGCTGTGCTGCGGCTGCACCATCAGGGTAAGCCTATCCCCCTCCGCCACATCGGGCCAGATGGCCGCCAACGAAGCCAGCCAGGCCTCACTGTCCCGGGATTCGTAGAGTGCTAACCGTTGCCACTCCGAGCGGGTGTGCTCCAGCAGATCCTCGGCATCGATGTCGCGCAGGTAGGTCAGATCCAGCAGCAGCGGGGGCTCGATACCATCGTAGCGCCCGTCGTCGCTATAGAGCCGGGCGTGGTAGATGGGAAACCAGAGCACCTTGAGCCGGGACTCCCCCACTGGCTTCATCATCGCCAGCGAGGGTGCTTCAGTCGGCAGGGCGTTCAGACTGAGAGAAAGCAATAGGGTGGTGAGCATCGGCTACCTCCGACGGTATCATTACCGGGCTCTCTCCATCGTCAGCTGTACGGTGCTGACCCGACGGGTCAGGAAGCCCGCTTCGCAGTAACAGAAGTAGTAACGCCACAGACGGATAAAGGGATCATCAAAACCCAATTTTCTGACCTGGGGCAGCGCTGCCTCAAACCGGGTTCGCCACTCCGCCAGGGTACGGGCATAGTCGAGCCCGATGTCGGTCAGGTCCCGGATCACCATGTCAGTTTCCTGGGCCACCAGTTCCCCCATCACCCTGACGCTGGGCAGAAAACCGCCTGGAAAGATGTAGGTCTGGATAAAGTCGGCACCGCGCCGGTAGCTATCGTAGCGCTGGTCTGCAATGGTGATCGCCTGAATGGCGGCCCGGCCACCAGGCTTCAGCAACCGGTTCAGGGTGCGGAAGTAGCCGGGAAGGTAACGCTCCCCCACCGCTTCGATCATCTCCACAGACACGATCTTGTCGAACTGCCCGGTCAGTTCCCGGTAGTCCAATCGCAATAACGTAATGCGGTCGGTCAGGCCCGCGGCTTCTACCCGGGCCTTCGCTTCCCGGTACTGGGCCTCGGAGATGGTGGTGGTGGTCACTCTGCAGCCATAAGTTTGCGCGGCATGGATCGCCAACGCGCCCCAGCCGGTCCCCACCTCGAGAAGGTGGTCCTCGGGAGTCAGTTCCAATTCGTGGCAGAGACGATCCATCTTGTTGAACTGAGCGGCGTCCAGATCGCTGGCTTCCCGCCAGATGGCGCTGGAGTAAACCATGCCGTTATCGAGGAACAGCCGATAAAAGTCGTTAGAGAGGTCGTAATGGGCTTCGATGTTCTTACGGGCATTGGCCTTGGAGTTGTGGCGCAGGCGGTGTTTGAGGGTCTGCCAGGGACCCAGCACGAAGCCAAATCGGGACTCCAGACGGTCCAGCCAGTCGAGGTTTCGGGCAAACAATGACAGCAGTGACGTCAGGTCGCTGCACGCCACATCGCCATCACGATAGCTCTCAGCCAGGGCAATGGACCCGCCAAACAGCAGGGCCCGCCAGACACCGGGGCGATGGATGGTCATTGAGACCTGCGGGTTCCCCTCACCGAACTGCCAGCGCTCTCCCCCCTCCTGCAACACCAGGGTGCCGTGCTTCAGACTGGGCAACAGCTTCAAAAGCAGAGCCCGGCAAAGGGCGACATCCCATCGGGGCGCGGTGGTCACTTCTGTCGTCATTTTCGTTCTCCTTGCGTCCTGTTTGCTTGGGGGTGAGGGTAAAAGGTGGCGCCTTTCAGCCAGAGCCTGAGCGCCTCAAAGTAGATGCCCGCCACCGTTTTTATGGTCATGGAAGGGGTCCGTCTCCATACGCGCCACAACCCAGCCTGGTTCAGGGGCTCGGTCGTCAGGCGCAGGTCAGCCACAAACCTGGGCCGTCCGGTTTCCGCCGAGAGGCAGCGGATGACCACACCGATTCGGCGCTGCTCCAGCGTCACCTGCCACTGGTACTGCAACCCCATCGGCATAAAGGGAGAGACATGGAATGCTTTGTCGTGCCCGTCACAGGTGCTCAGGGGCACCAGGTAGTGGTGCCGCTCATTCCAGGGGGTGTTGCTGACCTCCGCCAGCATATGGGTAAAGCCGCCCTCACCCTCCAGCAAATAGAAGTTCACGGGGGAGAAATAGAGGCCGAGATTGCGATACTGCCCCAGCAGCCAGACGGTGCCATCGAGCGGGGTATCGCTGAGTTGGTTCATTCGGGCCAGCACCGCCTGCTTGAGATCCCCCTCCCCCAGATAATCCTGCCGACGCCACCAGAACAGGGGGCGCCGCCACAGTGGGGCGATCTCCGATAACTCATCCAGGTTCAGCATCAGCATATGGATACCGTAGCGAAACCGGTGCTCAGGCTCGCTGAAGCGGTGATGCAGGACCGTTCCGGTCGCCAGTTGTGACCTCATAACGCCACTCCAAAACGCTGACAGACATCCAGGGCGCTGCGCACGCCATCCTCATGGAATCCGTTGTACCAGTAGGCGCCGCAGAAGTGGGTACGCTCGACGCCACAGATCCGGGTGCGCTCCGCCTTGGCCGCCTCGGCCGCCAGATCAAACTGCGGATGACTGTAACGATAGCGGCCTTTGATGGTGTCGGGATCGATGGGTTCAATCGGATTCAGGGTCACACAGTAGGTCGTGTCGGAGGTCAGCCCCTGCAGAATGTTCATGTTGTAGGTGACGGTCACCGGGCGACTCTCCCCCACCGCACTGCCCAACCGGTAGTTCCAACTGGCCCAGGCGTTGCGCCGCTCCGGCAATGTGCGGATGTCGGTGTGCAGAATCACCTCGTTGGGGGCATAGCGGATCGCCCCGAGTATGGCTTGTTCCGCCTCGGAAGCGTCCTGCAGCATCGCGAGCGCCTGATCGGAATGGCAGGCCAGAATCACCTGGTCAAAGTGGCGACGCTGACCGTCGCTGTCTTCCAGTTCAACACCAGACGGATGGCGCCACACCTTTTGTACGCCATTCTCCAGCTCCAGCTGGAAGCGACCCGACGACAAGATCGCCCTGACATAACTCCATGAGCCCCCTTGCACTGTGTACCATTGAGGGCGGTTGGCAATATCCAGCAGGCCATGGTGGTGGAAGAAACGAAGGAAGAATCGCAAAGGAAAGGCTCGCATGTCGTTAAGACTGCAGGACCAGATCGCCGCCCCCATGGGCAGCAGATAGTGGCTTACCATCCAGCCGGAAAAATCCTCCTGATGCAGAAACTCCCCGAGGGTAAGATCGGGAATCGCCTCCTCCTCCACCAACCGTTTCCCCAGCTTGTTGAACCTCAGGATCTGACTCACCATCGACCAGAATGCCGGCCGCAACAGGTTGCGTCGCTGCGCCAGCAGGGTATTCAGATTGTGCCCGTTGTATTCAAGATTCAGGTCGGGGTCCGCCACTGAAAAGCTCATTTCGGTGGGGCGCCCTTTCACACCCAGGGACGCCAGCAATTTCTGGAAATTCGGGTAAGTACGGTCGTTATAGACAATGAATCCGGTGTCCACGGCCTGCCCATCCACCTCAACGGTGTGGGTGTGACCACCGAGCCAGGATTCGGGCTCGAACAGGGTGACCTGGTGCTGCTGACCGAGCAGGTGGGCACAGGTCATCCCTGCAACGCCGCCACCCACCACGGCAATCTTCAATCTTGCTTCTTCAGCCATCGGCATACCCTTACTTGCGCGCCTTCGCTCAGCCAGGACAACAGGGTCAAAGGCCAAGCCAATCGGCGGGGAAATCGAATCGTCCGTTTCTTCGTCGCCATGCCCTGCATGATGGCGGCAGCGGCCTCCTCAACCGTCAACAGGGCAGGCATACCAAAGGTGTTACGGCGGGTCAGCGGGGTATCCACAAACCCCGGTGAGATGGCCATTACCCGAACGCCGCGTTCGGCCAGGTCGACCTCCAGGGTTCGGGTCAGGTAGTGCAGAGCCGCTTTACTGGCGCCATAGGCCTGGGCTCGGGTGAAAGGCAGCAATCGCGCCAGACTGTCCACAATCACCAGCTCACTGCTGCGCTGCAGGCGGGGCAAAATCGGTCCAAGACAGTGGGCAGGCCCCATCAGATTGGCTTCCACTACCTGGCGAAACTTGTCGCACTGCCAGTCATCCACATCCAGGTATTCGCAGGTTCCCGCATTGAGAATGGCGCGATCCAGCGCTTGGTCTGCCAACACCCGCTCCAGGGTGTCGCTCAGTACGTCACGGGTCTCCGCTTCATTGGTCACATCGAATCGGGCAGGCACAACCTGTCCGGACGGATGGTCAGACGCCAAACGCGTCAGAGCGTCCGGATTGCGTCCACAGGCAATCACCCGCCAGCCCTGGGCCAGATGCGCTTTAGCCAGTTGGGCGCCAATCCCTGACGTCGCCCCGGTAATCAACACGGTATTCATTCGATCAGACAGTTTTGTGTTGCTGAATAGACCCTTACTACGGCAAGCATAGGAAAAAAGATCACTGAACCCTTTGCCCCGTCTTTGCGTAAACAGCGTATCCAATCCGCCGTTTGGGACACCTGAATGTCAGTTATTGAATCCTTGCCCCTGTTTCCGCTCACCAGCCACCTATTTCCAGGCGGCCGGTTGCCTCTGCGTATCTTCGAGCCACGCTATCTGCGTATGGTCAAAGAGAGCTTCGGGCGGGAGCACGCCTTCGCCATGTGCATGCTGGACCCGAAAGGGGACAAGCAGAGCAATACCCACATCTGGCCGCTGGCCACGCTGGTTCGGGTGGTCGATTTTGATGCGCTGGATGACGGCATGCTGGGGATCACCGTCGAGGGGACACAGAAGATCGAGATCCTCACCATCGACACTGAAATCGATGGGCTGCGGTTGGGGCGGGTGCGACCGGTAGAAAACTGGTCTCATCAGCCCCTGCCAGAACGCTTCTCCCCGTTGAGAGAGAAGTTGGCGCAGATCTATGAGGACTATCCGGACCTGGGCAGCCTCTACCCGACGCCCCAGTGGCAGGACGCCGCCTGGCTGGCACAGCGCTGGCTGGAGGTTGTGCCGTTGGAAGCGGGCCAGAAGCAGCGATTGTGGACGTCCGACCCGGACCAGACCCTCTCTCTGCTCGACCAGTTGGTTCAAAACCAGTGATCCGGTTTTGCCACGGCGGCGTAAGGACACTGGATAATGCCCACAATGCCGGAGATACTCATCACATGCAGATGATCGCGGAGCACAGGGTTCCAGTGACCAAAGTTAAGGATGAAGCAGAGCAGCATCGCCTCTGGTTGAGGGCCGTTGCTGAGCAGCGTGATAAAACGGCATTTGCCCATCTATTCAGGCATTTCGCCCCACGCTTGCTAAGCCATGCCCGGCATCAGCTTGGCAGCGATGCGCTGGCTCAGGAGATGGTGCAGGAAGCGATGACCAAGGTGTGGCTCAAAGCGCACCTTTATCATCCCGACAAGGGCCGGGTGTCCACCTGGGTCTTTACCGTTGCCCGTAATGTCAGTTTCGACATGATGCGGCGTGCACAGGCCAGACCGGAGCACCCCAGTGCTGAAGACCTCTATCTCGAACCCGCACTGGAGTTTGATGCAGAGTCTGATCAGCTGGACCAGCCCATCCTACGACAACAGCTTGAGCAGTTTTGTCAGCACCTGCCGCCCAAGCAGCTGCAGGTGGTCACCATGATCTATTTCGAAGACCGGTCTCACCAAGAGGTTGCCGATGCACTCGGGGTACCGCTGGGTACCGTTAAATCTCGCCTGCGCCTCGCGCTGAACCGGATACGGGAGCTTTTGGATGAACAGCATTAACCACCACCCCGATACGGCGTGGTTGCAGGCTTACGCCGAAGGCCGTCTCTATGGCGGCAAGGCACTGCTTCTGGCCGCCCATATTGAGATGTGCCCGGTATGCCGACACCAGGTGGCTCAGCATGAGCAATCCCTTTCAGAGCAGTGCTGGCATCAGCCGTTCGCTCCGCAGGATCAAAATGCCTCAGAGGCGTTGCTGGCCACCCTGCTCGACAATCTGCCGGACACCCCTTTGGAGGCGCCGGTGGTGGAACCGCAGATTGAGCTGCAACTGGAGCATCGCCGATTCGTGCTGCCCCGGGTACTGGCACGGCAGATGCCGCAGTTGGGTAGCTGGAGCCGCCTGCCTGGTGGCTTGCATCAGGCCAAGCTCAATGCCGAGGGCGATGGCGATCGCTTCTTCTTTATCCATATGGACGCCAACAGTTCCGTGCCCCAGCACACCCATCAGGGAGAGGAGATCACCCTGGTGCTGCACGGCGGTTTTGCCGATGAGCGCGGGGAGTACAAAGCGGGCGACTTCATCCATTTGGATGGCCGCCACAACCACCAACCGCATACCGACTCTGACGAGGACTGCCTGGTGATCAGCGCCCTGGATCAGCCCCTGCACTTCACCTCTGGTCTGGCCAGGATCCTGAATCCGCTTTCGCAACTTTTCTTTCGCTAAATAACCAACAAATGGCGCCATCGGAAACCCACCGATGGCGCTTTTTTTTGTAATTTTTCTACGAATGATGTTTTTTTAAGCAGGGCGAATTCCTATTCATTGCAGCAATTTGTTCAGCTGGTAGACTCTGCTCCGTCCAGTTTCGTGATCCATCTCACATTCGAACTCGCCGGCGGTTTTAACCGCTTGCTCAAGCTTCGATGCCGTTATATGGCTGTGACAGAGAATCCCCATGGAGGGGATCAATAAAAGAAAATTACTACACGCGAGGATATGATGAAGAAAGCTCTTGCCGCCACTGCCGCCGCAGTGTCTCTGGCCCTGACCTCTTTTGTCGCCGGCGCCGCCGATTTCAAACCGGCTGTGGCTTACGATACCGCTGGTAAGCACGACAAATCCTTCAACCAAGCTGTTTACGAGAACGGCGTTATCGCCTTCAACAACGACAAAGGCGTGAAGGTATTCGAATACGTGCCGTCCAACGACACCCAGCGTGAGCAGGGCCTGGAGCGTATGGCTCGCCGCGGTTACTCTCCGATCGTTGTAGTTGGCTTCAACTACGCCGCTTCCCTGGAGAAAGTCGCTAAGAAGTACCCGGAAACCGACTTCGTCATCATCGACTCCGTGGTTGACCTGCCGAACGTGAAATCTCTGGTGTTCGCAGAGCACGAAGGTTCCTTCCTGGTGGGCGCCCTGGCGGCCATGAAGTCCGAGACCCAGAAAGTGGGCTTCATCGGCGGCATGGACATCCCGCTGATCCGTAAGTTTGCTTGCGGTTACGAGCAGGGTGTTAAGCACGTAAGCGGCGACGCTGAAGTGTTCCAGAACATGACCGGCTCCACTCCGGCGGCCTTCGCCGATCCGGTTCGTGGTGCTGAGCTGGCCAAGAGCCAATTCTCCCGTGGCGCTGACATCGTATTCGCTGCCGCTGGTGGTACCGGTAACGGCGTTTACCAGGCTGCCAAAGACGAAGGCAAGTTCGCCATCGGTGTAGACTCCAACCAGAACCACATGCACCCGGGCACCATGCTGACCTCCATGGTTAAGCGTGTTGGTTACACCACCTACAAAGTATTCGAAGAGTACCAGGCGGGTAACTTCACCACCGGTATCCAGGCTAACGGTCTGGCCGACGGCGGCATCGAGTGGGCTCTGGACGAGTACAACCGCGACCTGATCAGCGCCGAGGACGAAGCGCAACTGAACGCCATCGCTCAGAAGATCATCGCTGGCGAGATCGTGGTACACGACTACATGGCTGACAACAGCTGCAAATACTAATCCTCTAACGGATTCAGTGACTTAAGAAAAGCCCCCGTTCCCCGGGGGCTTTCTATCATGCAATAGCGAGAAACTCAGCCATGTCTCAAGCCCGACCCAAGTCGCCGCTTGCACTGGAACTGCGCGGTATCGAAAAGCGGTTTGGTGATGTCCACGCCAACCGCGACATCAATCTGCAAGTCCCTGCCGGCACCATCCACGGCATCATCGGCGAAAACGGCGCCGGTAAATCCACTCTGATGAACATCATCTACGGCTTCTACGAAGCGGACTCTGGTGACATCCTGGTGGAAGGTGAACGCCAAAACATCACCAACTCCCGGGAAGCGATCGCTGCCGGTATCGGTATGGTGCACCAGCACTTTATGCTGGTGGACAATTTCACCGTGCTGGAAAACGTCATCCTGGGTGCCGAAGAGGGTGGACTGCTGGCCAACTCACTGGGTAAGGCGCGCAAGGAACTGACCCGCCTGGCCAAGGAGTACCAGTTGGATGTCCCGCTGGACGCCACCATTGAAGAGCTGCCGGTAGGCCTGCAGCAACGGGTGGAGATCCTCAAAGCCCTGTACCGGGGCGCCAAGGTGCTGATCCTGGATGAACCCACCGGGGTACTGACCCCGCAGGAAACCGATCACCTGTTCCGTATTCTCGACGCGCTGCGTAGCCAGGGCGTCACCATTCTGCTGATCACCCACAAGCTGCGGGAGATCCTGGCGGTCACCGACAACGTCTCCGTCATGCGCCAGGGCGCCATGGTGGGGCACGTTAAAACCGCTGACACCAACAAGGAAGAGTTGGCAGAACTGATGGTGGGCCGCAAGGTACGCCTGAAGGTGGAAAAAGGTGCCGCCAACCCCGGCGAAGTCCTGATGTCCACCCGCGACCTGACCTACACCGACAGCCGTGGCGTCGACATGCTGAAATCCGTCAGCCTGGAGATCCGCGCCGGTGAAGTGGTCGGCATTGCCGGGGTATCCGGCAATGGCCAGTCTGAGCTGATGGAAGCGCTGGCGGGCATTCTGGTGCCCACCAAAGGTGAGATCCGTATTGGCGACCACCTGATCACCCCAACCTCCCCTTCTGACCCGAAATCCGTTCGCGCCATGAAGGTCGGCCACGTACCGGAAGATCGTCTGGCCATGGGCCTGATCAAGAGCTTCTCCGCTGAGGAGTCCGCCATTCTGGGCTTCCATGAGCAAGGCCAGTACAACGGTCCGGTGCTCTCCAAACCGAAAGTGATCGAAACCAAATGTCGCGACCTGATGGAGGAGTGGGATGTGCGTCCGCGCAACCCGAAACTGCGCTCCTCCCTGTTCTCCGGGGGCAACCAGCAGAAGCTGATCATCGCCCGCGAAGTGGACCAGGACCCGGACGTGCTGATGATTGGTCAGCCGACCCGGGGCGTGGACATCGGTGCCATCGAGTACATCCACAAGCGCATCATCGACATGCGCGACCAGGGCAAAGGTGTGCTGCTGGTCTCTGTGGAGCTGGATGAGATCCTGGCCCTGTCCGACCGCATCGTGGTGATGTTCGACGGCAACATCGTTGGTGAGGTCCCGGCAGACAAAGCCAATGAGCGGATCCTCGGCATGATGATGGCCAACGTCATTCCTGATGAACTCAAAGCAGGAGAGACCCTGTGACTAACAATAAACTGCCAGCCTGGATCAACATCCTGCTGCTGCCGCTTCTGAACCTGCTGCTGGCCTTTGCGGTGTCCGCTCTGGTGTTCCTCGCCGTGGACGTTAACCCGGTTGAAGCGGCTTCCCTGATGCTGCGGGGCGCACTGGGTTACCAGGAAGGGGTGGGTTACACCCTCTACTACGCCACCAACTTCATCTTTACCGGTCTCGCGGTTGCGGTGGCCTTCTCTGCCGGTCTGTTCAACATCGGTGGTGAGGGTCAGGCCTACATTGGCGGTCTCGGCACCGGCCTGATGTGTCTGGCGCTGGATGCCTCCATGCCGTTCTGGGTGATCTTCCCGATCTCCATGCTCGGCGGCATGCTGTTCGGTGCCCTGTGGGCGCTGATCCCCGCTTACCTGCAGGCCTACCGTGGCAGCCACGTGGTGATCACCACCATCATGTTCAACTTCATCGCCTCCTCGCTGATGGTGTACCTGATGGTGAACGTGCTGAAGCCGGACGGCGAGATGTCTGCGGTATCCCGCCTGATTGGCGAGAATGCCCGTCTGCCGATGATGGATGAGATCCTGGGCTGGTTCGGTATCGCCTTCGACCCGAGCCCGCTGAACTTCTCCTTCTTTATCGCGCTGTTCGCTCTGGTGATGGTCTGGCTGCTGCTGTGGCACACCCGCTGGGGCTACGCCATCCGCGCACTGGGTGCCAACCCCACTGCAGCCAGCTACGGCGGCATCAACCCCAAGCGTCTGACCGTGATCGTCATGCTGATCTCCGGTGGTCTGGCCGGTCTGCTGGGGATGAACGAAATCACCGGCTACAGCCATCAGCTGCGTCTGGATTTCGTGGCTGGCTACGGCTTTACCGGGATTGCGGTAGCGCTGATTGGCCGCGGCCATCCCATCGGCATCCTGTTCGCTTCGCTGCTGTTTGGCGTACTGTTCCAGGGCGGTAACGAACTGTCGTTCGAATACCCCAACGTGGACCGCGAAATGGTGGAAGTGGTGCAGGCCCTGGTGGTGCTGTTCTCCGGAGCGCTGTCGCTGATGCTGGTGAAGCCGGTAGAGAAGATCTACCTGGCTCTGACCGCCGCCAAGGCGGAAAAACTGAAAGCGCAGGAGGCCTAAGCCATGTTTGAGACCATTATCCTGTTGCTGGACGCCACCCTGCGCGTCTCCACACCGCTGCTGCTGCTGGCTCTGGCGGGCCTGTTCTCTGAGCGCTCCGGCGTGGTGAACATCGCCCTTGAGGGTAAGCTGCTGGCTTCCGCCTTTGCCGCTGCCGCCACCGCCTTCGCCACCAACAGCGTCTGGCTGGGTATGCTGGCTGGCATGGTGACCGGTGTGATGATGAGCCTGATCCACGGCTTTGCGTCCATCACCCACCGTGGCGACCAGATCGTTTCCGGTACCGCCATCAACATGCTGGCGGCGGGCCTGACCATCACTCTGGGCCGCTACTGGTTCGAGATGGGCGGACAGACTCCGGCCCTCTCCGGTGGCCAACGCTTCCAGGCGATCACGCTGCCTCTGGCTGAGATGCTGGCGGACGTCCCGGTGATCGGTTTGCTCTACTCCAAGCTGCTGTCCGGCCACACCCTGCTGGTGTACCTGGCCTTCGCCATGGTGCCTCTGTCCTGGTGGATCCTGCAACGCACCCGTTTCGGTCTGCGTCTGCGCGCCGTAGGGGAGAACCCGCACTCCGTTGATACCGCTGGTATCTCCGTAACCTGGCTGCGTTACCGCGCCCTGATCATCGCCGGTATCCTGGCGGGCATCGCCGGTGCCTACCTCTCCACCGGTCATGCTGCGGGCTTTGTGCCCAACATGAGTGCCGGTAAGGGCTTTATCGCACTGGCGGCACTGATCTTCGGTAAGTGGCGTCCGGTTCCGGTGATGCTGGGCTGTCTGCTGTTCGGCTTCCTCGACGCGCTGGCGGTTCGCCTGCAGGGCGTGGAACTGCCGGTTGTTGGCGAAGTGCCGGTACAGGCGATCGAAGTGTTGCCTTACGTGCTGACCGTACTGCTGCTGGCGGGCTTTATCGGCAAAGCCGTAGGTCCGAAAGCGGTAGGCCAGCCTTACGTGAAGTCTCGCTAATTCCCCCGGGTTTCGCGGACAAAACAAAGCCCCCTTTATGGGGGCTTTTTTGTTTCTCTTAAAAGGGCCCTAACAGGCCCCTTCCGGTTACATCACCACGATGGTGCCGTACCCCTGAGCCTGGTAACCAATCAAAGAGATAAAGGTATTACCGACCAGCTCAATCCCCGGCAGCAATGCCTTCTCTTCCACATTGAACAGCCCGGTTGCGATGGCGCAGGCTTCAAGGTGCACCCCTTTGGCAGCCAGACGGGCAATCAGCGCCGCAATCTGCTGCTGAGTTGCAGCATCGGCGGTACTGTCATCAATGAACTGCACCGCCGGCCCACGAAAGGCGATAACGAAGTCGGGAGATACCCCCTGGGCCACCAGGCCATCGTAGGTTTTCTCAATGACCTGTAGGTAGAGAGGCAGTTTCGCCTCCTCCGCCAGATTGATGTCGAACAGCGCTTTACCCTGGCTGACACCGGTCAGAGCCCGGCTATCCAGCGGCGCCTCAGCGGCGGTCACAGTGGGCAGAGAGAGGCAGCACAGCAGCGGCAGAGTGGCCAGAAACCCGTGTTTGATACGAGACATAACGATTCCTTCCTTACGGCTTTATACAAGTGGGGAGAATCGTGCCTCAATCATTAATTAAGATAAATCTAATTTATCTATTTCTAAACCATTGATCACAAACTGGATATAAGCCACACCGCCAACTTGTGCAGTAACGCACGTATCGTTGAGCCGGCCTTACATGAAATCCCTCAAAGGCCAGGCGTTTCCCAGAAACAACAAAGCCCCCATTCGGGGGCGTTGTTTCCGGGGCCGAATCGGCTATCCGGTAATGCGGGCCCGGTCATCCAGGCCGCATCTATCTGGCGACGTCGAAACGGATCACTTCAGCCGCGTCAGACCGATCAGCGCCAGAATCGCACCGCCGACCATGCCGGCCCAGGCTTCAATCGGCGTTTCTCCGCTCAGGGCGCGGGTTACCTGAGAGCTTGCGGAGTCGTAGATGTTGTAACCCCAGAAAGCCAAAGCAACGCCTGCGACGATAAGCACAATGCCAATAATCTTATTATTCATTTTCACTCCAATGGTGTTTAACCGTTACGTTTACCGGCCCGGAACTCACAACGCCCTTAGCCTCAACATGCAATGAGAACTCATTAATGTTGATGACATTTTTGACACAATCACAGAGTTTGCCAGCGAGGAGCCCACCCTGTCCACCAGCGAAAGCGTGACCTCTCTGGCGCAAACGGTGACGAATTTAACGATGCGCCCCACTCACCCACCAGCACGTTACAGGGCAAGAGTTTCCGGCTTATGCTGCAGCAGGTGATCCACCAGCGCCCGCACCGGAGCACTGGTGGTCCGGTTGGCCGGATAGATCAGTGAAATCGGGAATGGGGGCAGACGATACGACTCCAGCACCGACACCAGCCGCCCGCTGTCCAGATAGGGCGCCACCATAAATCGGGGCAACTGCGCAATGCCCAGACCATCCGCAGCGAACTGTGCCGCCAGCTCACCCTGGTTCACCTCCAGAGTGCCGGGCACCCGGATTTGATGCTCCTGCCCCGCCTCCTGGTAGCGCCATCGAGTCAACTGCGGGTTGGAGTTATCAACAATGCAGCGATGCTGGCTCAGCGACTTGGGGTGCTCCGGTGCACCATAGCGCGCCAGATAGTCCGGGCTGGCGACAAAGTCGATCGACACCGTGGCGTAGGGGCGCGCCACCAGACCGGAATCCGGCAGGTCACCCACCCGAATCGCCAGATCCACTCCCTCCTCCACCAGGTTGACCTGCCGATTGACCAGCAGCCAGCTGAGAGAGACCTCGGGATGGTCACTCAGAAAGTGACTTAAGGCGGGCTGCAGCCCCAGTTGGGCGCTGTGCAGGGGAGAGGAGATGCGGATGCGTCCGGCGATGGCGCTGCGCCGATCGATAGCCCCCTGCTCCAGCTGATCCAGACGGGACAGAATCGCCTCAAACTCGGCCAGAAAGTGGTGCCCCTCCGGCGTCAGGTTCATTGAGCGGGTACTGCGTACCAGCAACTGGCAGCCATAGTGCTTTTCCAGCTCCGTAATCTGGCGGCTCACTGCGGAGTTAACGATGCCCAGAGTCTTGGCGGCACCACTGAAGCTGCGCTGTGCAACCACGGCGACAAAGGTGCGCATCGCGTTGAGCAGATCCATTTTTCTCATAATGTGAAAAGTCATTTCATTACGACGTTATTTTTCGATTATGCGCACAGGAGTAGGCTGTGTCCAAGTTCAAACGCCCCAGTGGAGAGTGAGATGAAGGTATTACTGATCGGTGCCACCGGCACCATTGGCAAAGCGGTAGAGCGCGCCCTGAGTGACCAGCACGAGTTGATCACCGTGGGTTTTCGGGATGGCATGCATCAGGTTGATCTGGGCAATCCGGCTTCGATTCAGCGCCTTTTCGAAACGGTCGGCAAGGTGGATGCCATCATCAGCACCGCTGGCCTGGCCAAGTTTGGCCCAATGGCACAGCTGTCGGACGCAGACTTTGACCTGGCACTGCAAAACAAACTGATGGGGCAGGTCAATCTGGTCCGCATCGGCCAGTCCTATGTGAACGAAGGCGGCTCAATCACCTTGACCTCCGGCATCCTCTCCCGCCATCCGATGCCGGGCAGCAGCAGTATCGCCATGGCCAACGGGGCACTGGAAAGCTTTGTCCGGGCCGCCGCCCTTGAGCTGCCACAACTGCGACTTAATGTGGTCGCCCCGGCCTTCGTCAAGGAGACCATGGCGATGATGGGGATGGACTCGACCCATGGCATCAGCGCCGCCGACACCAGCAAAACCTACCTGGCGGCCCTGTCCGGCAGCCACCATGGTGAGACCCTGGATGTGACCGACCACCTCTGAACCCCTTAACCCCTGTGGTGGCAGGACAGGGAGCGTCCTCTCGCCCACTCTCAGGGGCCAATCACTACAAATAAAAAACGCCGCCCAATCGGGCGGCGTTTCCTGTCTGCGGCATCCCGCAGGAATTACTTGTTGGCCAGGTAGGCCATCAGGTCAACCAGCTGACCAACAGACTCGATCTGGTTCAGTTCGATCAGGTACTTGTTGTTTACCACGAACGCCGGGATGGAGCCCACCTGGTACAGGCGCTGCTCTTTGGCCCACAGCTCAACCTGCTCGGAGACAGCCGGAGTTTGAGCAATCTTGTCGAACTGAGCGGCGTCTACGCCGTTCTCAACGAAGATGGCGCGCACATCCGCCAGGCTGTTGATGCCTTCACCGTGAGTGTCGCCCGCGGTGTGGTTGTGGTCCTTACCACCCATCAGCGCGAACATCGGATCTTTGATCAGCTTCTGCTGGCCCATCTCCTGCACGGTGGCAAAGGCGCGGATAACCGCTTCGTAGGTTTGGTGGTCTGCGTCGTTACGAGCGAAGTTTACGTGCTTCTGCTCAAAGGTCAGGCCCTTGGCTTCGATCGCCGGAACGATGGTGGGCAGGAAGCGAGACTCCATGTTGTAGCAACCGCCACAATAGAAGGAGAAGAACTCGGTAACGGTGGGCTGCTCAACCTTACCGTTGGGGTTAACCACCCGGTAGTGCACGCCCTCTTTGAACTGAGCAGACTGGTCTGCCTGCTGAGCCACCGGAGCAGCGGCCTGAGGCGCAGCAGCCTCAGTCTTGGCAGGAGCTTCAGGAGCGGATTCGGAACAACCGGCCAGGATCAGGGCCAGGGCGATACCAAGGATCTTTTTCACGATGGTTTCTCGTAGTTTGGTAGACAAATTGCCGCAAGCATAGCGCCTGGAGCCTGTCCAAGGTCAAGCATTTGTGGGTAAAACGAAGTGAAAGGGTGAACCGAATCACCGGAAAGAAAAAACCGCATCCATGCAGGGAACCCTAAGTTCAGGTTATAGTCTTAACCCGCTTATTTCGATGGAGTTACCCATGCCCCTGGCGTTCCTACTGCTGCTGGTGTCCGGACTGGCAGCCTGTGCAGGCAAGGCCCCCATCCCGCCTCCGCCTCAGCACTTTTTCAATACCGAGCAGGGGCCGGATGGCGAAACGCGCTTCACCTTCAACTACATTCAGCCGGAGCAGGAACGCCGCTCCCGTCGTCGGGAGCAAGCATTACTGGTGGAGGTGCCGGACTCCAGAGATGCGAACGCTCCGGTGTTGCCAGGACAGGGGCCGATGATTGACCAGCATCAGCTCTACCTGGACCTGGAGAAAGCGCTGGATGAACGGCAACTCTGTTTAAATGGCTACCGTATCGACCAGCGCTATCCTACTCGCCAGGGGGTCAGTTTGCGGGGGCGTTGTCGCTGACCGGCATCATCGCCGCCATCACCTGCTGATGGCCAGTCCGGTTCAGGCGGGCCAGGCCCAGCCAGACCATAGGCAGCACCATCAGCACCGCCAATGACGCTACCGACGGCAGCGGCATTAGGTTGACCAGCCCCACCAGCAGTGACGCGCCAGTCATCTGGAACAGTCCCATCAGCGCCGAAGCGGTACCGGCCCGCTCACCAAAGGGCGCCAGCGCCGATCCCCCACTCACAGCAAAGACAAAGCAGAAGCCGATGCTGGCGATAAAGACCGGACCCATAAAGGCCAGCGGGTGAGCGATGTGGCTCAGGCCCAGAAGGCTTAGTGCCGCGATAAGACACAGCACCACGGCCAGCTTGAGACCCGCCCGTTTACCGATGCGCGCCACAATGCTGGGAGCCGCAAAGGCAGCCGCGATGTTGATCGCCGCGTTGGTGCCGAACCAGAGGCTGAACGCCATCGGGCTTTGCGCCATCTCGACCATCAACTGAACCGGTGCAATGCTGACATAACCGATGATCACTGCCATCGCCAGCATGATAAAGCCGGTGTGGTACTGGAAAACCGGATTGACCAGCACCGGCTGATAGCGGGCCCAACTTACCAGTGCGCCGTCGCTACGGGTGTCTGCAGGTCGAGTCTCCGGAAGACGCCAGGCCACCAGGACACCGGCAAACAGCGCGTACGCGGCCATAAAGTAGAAGGTCGCACGCCAGTCCCACAGCTCAGCGAGAACCCCGCCCAGTAGCGGCGCCAGGGCCGGTACTACGCAGATCACGCCGTTGAGATAGCTGTAAATGGGGCCGGCCCGCTCCGGTCCGTAGCTGTCCCGTACGCCGGACATGGCGGCAACCACCACGGCGCAGGCGCCAAAGCCTTGCAGCAAGCGCGCCAGCCACAGCACTTCAATCAGGTTGGCCCAGGCGGCCAGAAGCGACCCGGCCAGATAGAGGGCGATGCCCGTCAATGCCAGCGGGCGACGACCATAGCGATCCGCCAGCGGGCCTGCCAGCAGTTGTCCCAGACCCATCGCCAGCAGAAATACGGCTACGATGGCCTGAACCTGAGGCAGGGGAGCGCCAAGCGCCGAAGCCATCTCAGGCACGGCAGGCAGGAAGATGTCGATGGCCAGCGGGCTGAATGCCACCAGCAGCATCAGAAGAACGAAAGGAACGGGACGAGTCATGGCACCACTTCAATGAGGATTGAGGCCGCCATTGTAGGCAAGCCAAGTTATGATAAATAATGATTTGTTGTCAGCTGACACTTTCCAAAATGGAATAAGTTAAAGGAGCGCCCCGTGGCCCTGGATATTCTGGACCTGAACCTGTTACGCCTGATGCTGGTGCTGCTTGAGGAGGGCAGCGTCAGTGCTGCAGCCCAGCGTCTGCATCTGAGCCAGTCCGCGGTCAGTAAGCAGCTCAGCAAGCTACGGGAACAGTTGGGCAAGTCGCTGGATGACCCCCTGTTTGTTCGCGCCGGGCAGGGTCTGGCTCCCACCCCAAAAGCGTTGGCACTGGAGCCGAAGTTGCGCCAGTGGCTGCGTCTCTCCTGCGAATTGCTTATCCCACCTGGGTTCGACCCCAACACGGACCAGCGCCAGTTTCGGGCCAGCGTGGTGGAAACCGCGTTTCCCAGCCTGATGCACCGGGTACTGACCGACCTGCAGGTGCAGGCCCCCGGCATGCGGCTGGATATGGTGCCTGGCTCTAACGACAAGCTGGAGCTGTTGGCCCGGGGCCAGTTGGACCTGCTGCTGTTGGCACGGGACACCGACGAGCGCGCCCGGGCGCCATGGCACATCCGGGATCTGCCCAATCTGCCCCAGCTGGAGCTCTATCAGGACATCAACGTCTGTCTGGTTCGGGAGGACCACCCGGCGCTGGATGGCGGCTGGGATCTGGAGCGCTTTCTCGATCTGAACCATATCCAGATCTGGGTTGAAGGCACCGAGCTGTGGCTGATGGACCATGTTCTCGCCACCTCCGGCATGAAGCGCCCGGTGGCGGTACAGGTACCGGATTTTCACAGTGCGGCGTTGATGGCACAGCACACCGACATGGTGTTCACCAGCGCCAGTGTGTTCGCCCACCAGTTGGCGGCGCGTTACGCCCTGGCGGTGCTGCCACTGCCGCTGCAGTTGGCGCCGATCAGTTACCGATTAATCTGGCCGGAAACGCTGGACAGCGACCCGGCCCACCGCTGGCTGCGTGGCTTTATTGCCGAGCGCAGCCAGGGCCTGGGGGCGTGTGGCGCTTAGAGCACCACGGAGCCGATGGCAAAGCCGAAGGCCACCGCCAGCGTGATGGCCACGACGCCGGGCAGCAGGAAGGGGTGGTTGAACACGTACTTGCCGATGCGGGTGGAACCGGTGTCGTCCATCTCCACCGCCGCCAGCAGGGTCGGATAGGTGGGCAGAACAAACAGGGCAGAAACCGCCGCAAAGGAGGCCACAATCACCAGCGGCTCCACACCCATGGCAACAGCGGCAGGCATCAGCGCCACGGTCGCTGCCGCCTGGGAGTAGAGCAGCATGGAGGCAAAGAACAGCGCCACCGCCAGCAACCAGGCGTAGTTCTGAACCAGCTCACCCGCCACCTCTTTGATGGAGTCGATGTGGGCGGAGACAAAGGTGTCACCCAGCCAGGCCACACCCAATACACAAATACAGGCGCTCATCCCCGCCTTAAAGGTGCTGGCGCCCAGGATCTGAGCGGTATCCACCTTGCACACCAGGGTGATCAGGGCGGCGGCGGAGAGCATCAGAATCATGATCGCCTGGTCACGGGCCATCACCGGATTCTCAATCAGACCAACGCTGTCGCTGATAGCAGTGGCGTAGCCCACGATGGCCAGAATGGCGACCAGGAAGATCCCCACAGCGCGCTTTGCGCCGGGCTTGATCGCCAGCTCATCCGCCTTAGTGGCACGCACCAGACCTTCCGCCAGACGCTTCTGGTAAACCGGGTCCTGATCCAACTCCACTCCCTGACGGTTGGCCACAAAGGCGGTCAGCAGAACGGCGGCCAGAGAGGCGGGGATGGAAACGGCCAGGATGCTGAGGTAATCCACGCCCAGCGGGGCAAGGATGCCGGTCAGGGCAACGACGGCAGCGGAGATGGGGGAAGCGGTGATGGCGATCTGAGAGGCGACAACGGCGATGGAGAGCGGACGTGAGGGGCGGATCCCCTGCTCTTTCGCGACTTCGGTAATCACCGGCATGGTGGAGAACGCGGTGTGGCCAGTGCCAGCCAGGAGGGTCATGCCGTAGGTAACCAGCGGCGCGATGTAGGTGATCTGTTTGGGGTTCTTGCGGATGATGCGTTCAGCGATCTTAACCAGGTAATCCATCCCTCCGGCTACCTGCATCGCGGCGATAACGGAGATCACCGACATGATGATCAGGATAACCGAGGTGGGAATGTGACCCGGCGTCATCCCCAACATCGCCAGCACCAGCACACCCAGACCACCTGCGTAGCCTATGCCAATACTGCCGAGGCGACTCCCTAACCAGATGGCTAACAGTACAACACTCAACTCGACAAACAGCATGGGCTCTCCTGGGGCAGTGATAAAAAAGCGCGCGCATTGTATAGAGTTTGTCGAAATGGCTTTGTGACCGGCCTCAAAGCCTGTCGATCACAAAGTGAGATTACCTCGGCAGTTTCGCTCTGCTCAGAACGCCTCATTCACGGCAAAGTAGAAGCCGTTCTCGCCGTTACCAAAGCCCATATCCAGACGCAGGTTGACCCGCTGCTTGATCTCAAAGCGGTAACCCACCCCAAGCGTGTGCAGCCACTTCTCGTCGCCCAGCTCGGAGACCTTATCGGCCAGGGTGCCAGCGCCAACCCAGTACACCATGCCGTGGCGTCCACCCAGCGGTTGACGGTATTCCACCTGGGCCAGGGTCATCTGCTTGTCCCGGTAGCGCCCCTGTTCATAGCCGCGCAGACGAGAGGCGCCGCCCAGCGTGGCCATCTGGTCCCACGGTACGTCGCCATGGTTAAACTCGCCGACCCACTGCCACGCCAGAATGCCGGGCAGGGACTCCAGCGCCCAGTAGTCACTGTAGTTCAGGGTGACCTTCTGGAAATCGGTATCGGAGCCGAACGTATCGTCATAGAACACCACGTCCGCCTGCAGCAACCGCCCCCGGCTGGGGTTCAGAATAAAGTCCCGGGAGTCGTGCACCAGATGCAGACTGGGGCCCGCGCTGAAGCTCTTCTCCGGGAACATGGCCGCCGGTGTATCCAGACGCACCGCGCCTGGAGCCGTAGGCTCCACCTCACGGGCTTTGACCCCAACCAAGTCAAAACCGGCGCCAATAAAGGTGCTGGGCAGAACCCGCATCATCGCCTGCGGCTTAAAGCGGTACTCGGTCAGCTCAAAGTTGGTCAGGTTGGAGCGCTGCCGTCCGTTATCCAGACCAATGCCATAGAACACGTCCGGCGCATCCTGAAGCTCCGCATCGATAAAGAGTCGGTACTTGTCCTCTTTGAGGAAGGTACGGCTCTCCACACCGATGCCCAGGGAGCCGTTGATGGAGCCGAAGCCGTTGATGGTGATGGAGCTGGGCTGAGAGACGGTATCCTCGCGATCCACCAGGTAGAGGCCTACGGTGGATATGCCGATCCCCAGGCTTTTCTCCGGGGTGTAGAAGGGGCCGGGCATCACGCTCCAGTCGATCCCCTTATCCGGGTCAAAGCCGCCATCGGCCCCCAGCTCCTCCAGCACCTTGGCAAACCACTGCTGGCCCCGCTCATACAACGAGGGGTCGGCCTCCGGGGCCATTTCAGTGGCCTGAACCGGTGCAGCACTCAACAGCAGCGCCGCGCTGATCAACAGATGACGGGCCATCGATCAGAACCGCCTGCTGACGGACATAAAGCTGGTGCGACGTGCGCCAAAGCCCGACTCAATCAGCAGCTCCCAGTCGCGGCTCAGGGCATACTGCGCCCCTACCACGGTGTTCCAGCGGGAGGTGCCCTGCTGCGATACCTCAAAGCGACCGTCCGGTGCCAGACCGGCGATCAGATCATTCAGTTCAGGGGGCAGGCCCAGATCCAGCAGGCTGCCGGTCAGGTACTGATCCACCTTCTGATACATGGCACCGGCAAAGATCCGCAGCTCCCGGCCACCATCAAACTCCCAGCGGTAGCCCACTCGGGGGGCTGCCACAAAGCTTTTGATGTCGCCATCAATGATGTTCATGGAGGTGTAGGTGTAGTTCATGTCCACCAGGGCAAACCAGTTGCCCACGCCGCCAGCCAGGGTGGTGCCCACCCCGTAGGTACCGCCCTTCATCTCCAGAGCAAAGGGGGCGCCGATGGCGATGTCAGAGGCTTCGTTAATGCCTCGACAGAGCACCCTGTTGGCAGCATCGGTCAAGGGATTCCCGGTAGAGCTGAGGTTGTCTTGATCGCAGCTCAAACCACGAATGGTGGCCACGCTATCCCCGGAGGTGTAGCCGAGGATCCCGTAGACGTTCATAAAGGGGAAGATCCAGACATCACCGCGCAGGGTCAGGTTATAGCCATCGAAGTCGGCTTCCGGCGCATTGATGTCCAGGGCCTCCAGTACCGGGTGGCCGGTCAGCTCAATGCTGTTCACGGTAACCGGGTTGCTCATATCCATATAGGAGAGAGAGAGGCCATAGGGCTTGGGCAGGGTGTAGCCACGCGCCTCCGCCTCATCCCCCCAGATAGGGAAGAAGGAGTCTTGAGCCTGTGCATTGGCGCACACCACCAGGGCGGCCATGGAAACAATCGAACGGAACATAATCAGGAACACTCACACACAAAAAAAGCGGCCAACTGAGCCGAGGCTCGCGACCGCAAAATACTCTGGTAATGTTTGCACTAGCCCGACGGAGTGTACTGTTAAAAGGCTAGATCAAAACTGAACGGCCGGTGATACCAGAGAGGCTGGATCAGACCTGAACAGCAACAGAACCGGGGATTTCGCTATCATGGCGGCTGCACTACAATCCGCAGCCCTAAAAGATTGAGCGCATTATAATTAGCCAATCAGCCAATGGGTATGACGTATGGGCTTTTTTTATCCGGCTGCGCCTTAAAGACACACCTGACAGGGGTATTGATGACCACCTCCCGACTGTTTCTGCTGACCACTCTGTTTATTGCAGGCTGCGCCTCCCCCACCTGGCAGGGCCACCCCAAGCCGGATGAGAGCGCCATCAGTCGGGCGCTTAACGGCAGCGACCAACCGGTGGCGATCTGGGATCTCCCCCCGGAGAGCCTGCCCAGCTTCCCGGTGCCCCAGAATGTGCGCCCCTGCTGCGCATTCGGCAATCTGCAGAAGGTGAAAGTCGGTCCGGTGCCTATTCCCCTGTTCCGGCTCGGCAATACCGTTGCCCCCAATAAGGTTGGCCCTCACCGCTTTGATGGCGGCACCTTCAACTACACCTCCTCGGGCATGAGTGGCAACAACAACCGGGGAAGCGAAAACAACGGCGTGCTCTACACTGCGCGCGGTGGCTTTATCGATCTGGCCCACGTCCGCGATACCGCAGACGATACGGTAGCCCTGTTTTTCCAGATCTTCCGCAAGCTGGGCGAGGCTCACATCATTGAGGTGCCGGATGAAATCGGCCGTCGATACGTTCGGATGCATGCCTTTGACGTCAGTGAACTGAGTGGCCAGGAGCGCTGGCAGCTTTCCGCCGCACTGGCCGCCCGTCTGGCCTACTTCAAGGCAGAATCCCATGAGATCGCCCAATGGCATAACTACGCCAGCTTTGCCGGGTGGCCGGAAACCGTCTCCGCCTTCTCCCCGGAAGACCTCTACTCCAATATGCTGGGCGCCAAACTCACCATGGCCCTGATTAACGCCCAACTGGTACTGAACGATCAGCTCTACAACCAGAGCCTCACGGTTTGGCTGGATGCCACTCTGGAGTGGCTGGGCGAAGTGGATAAGAAGACCACCAACGCCCTGTTTGATGTGGTGGATGGCCATTGGTGGGACTCCACCCGTCCCATCCCGGACAAGTTTATGGTGCTGAAACGCCATTACGGGCTGGGGGATCGGCAGTTGCCCTACCTGGTGCCGGAATCGATGGCTGCGGACCATTCCGCCTGGCCCAAAGTGGCTGCGCTTTACCGCAAGCCCAATACCCCTCACAGTCTGCATCTGACCGATACGCTGTTTGGGCTGGCACTGGATGATCTTGGAGAGTTGGTGATGGAGGTGAGCGACGGCTACGCCGCCAGCTTTGCTGATATTCCGGAATCCCTATGGCGCGACGGTTTCACTCACCGGGAGTTTTCGGAGATCGCTTCATACGCCGCACAGGCCGATGCGATACAGCTGGAAGCACTCTCCACGCCCTGAACAAATGGGGCTTCAACCGGCAGGTAAAGTGACAGTCGTTTGAGCCCCGGTTCATCCTCAAACGCCAGTGGCGCATCCGTGTATTCCGCTAACGCGGTCAGCAGGCCCATCAACTGCTGGCCGTTTGGCGTTTCCTGATAATGCCAGCGGTGCCAACACCCCTGAGGCACACATTGCGGCTCGATCTGTACCAGCCAGGGCCAACTCAGAGAGGCTGGCTCTGCCTGCGCAAACCTCCCCCAAAACATCATCAAAATCAGTAACCCGCATTGTTTTAATGGCGTCATGGCAGCCTCTTATCTATGACGTGCTGCTAAGTGTAGTGAAACCGAAGTGGCACCGGGGGGGGAAATGCGTATAATCGCCGCCACTGTGCGCGGCCCGGGTCAATTTTTGCGCCCCGCTTTGCCCTTCTGGCGGAGCGCTCGAACCCGGAATTCGCCAGGAGGGCGGTTGATGAGTTCATCAACCAAACTCGTTGGGGGGGAGGTAAGGCCATACTTACCAAACCATGCTTTTCTGCCTTCAACGGGAGTAAAACTGAAAATGATGTTCTTCGAGGGCTCCGAAAAAAAAGTCGAAGCGGTGCTCAAGCCGGGTCATAACTCGCTTCGAGCACTGGGAAAACCTTTCTGGGAAACCATGGTAGCCCAGGCAAACGCTACCATCCTTTCCTCTGTTCATAACGAACACTGCGACGCCTACCTCCTTTCGGAATCCAGCCTCTTTGTCTGGGATGACCGATTCCTGATGCTGACCTGCGGTACCACTACCCTGGTTCAGGCGGTTACCGAATTCCTTAAGCACTTCAGCCAGAACGAACTGGCGATGCTCACCTACCAGCGCAAAAACGAATACCAGTCTCACCTGCAGAAAAGCAGCTTTGACGAAGACCTCGCCGCGCTGCAAAGCCTCCTTCCCGGTTGCGCATGGCGCCTGGGACACCTGGATGGCCACCACAACTACATCTTCCACAGCGATGCGCCGTACCAGCCGGACGCCGATGACGCCACAGCTGAACTGCTGATGTACCACATCCAGGGTGCCGCCGCGGATTACCTGCGCAGCACCAATCAGACCGTTGAGGGTGTGCGCGAGCTGTTTGACTGGCAGGGCATGTTGCCTGATTTCCAGTTCGACGACTTCCTGTTCGAGCCCTTTGGCTACTCCATGAACGGGATCCGAGGCGAACACTACGTCACCGTGCACGTGACGCCTCAGGAAGACAGCTCCTACGTCAGCTTTGAGTCCAACCTGGACCAGGCCGAGCTGATCCCGGTGCTGAACCAGCTACTGCGTCGACTCAATCCGCAGAGCTACGACATCATCAGTTTCAATCTGGATGCAGAGCTGGACCACGATGCCCGTGCCCAGCGTGTCGATCAGGCCCGTCAGGACCTGCCCATCGGCTACCGCATGCAGTTCGCCCACTACCTGGTGCCGCCGGCCCAGCCTTTGGGCGCCATCCAGCTGTAACGTGATACAGGGCTTGCTTCGGCAAGCCCTGCTTGGTTTCAGAGGCGGGAGTCCTCCGCCCTCAGGGCCGGTTTGGCCCCATCTTGTCCACCCCACACCAGAGTGCCACGCCGTCCCGCCCCTCGGATTTCACCCGGTAAAGCGCCCTGTCTGCCTCCTCCATCAGCTCAGGCAGCGTCAAACTGAGATCCACCGGGTTATGGCCAACCGGCAGATAGGCGATGCCGATACTGACGGTCAGGCGACCGCTGAGACCCGGCGAGCTGATGGTCAGATGACGGATCCGCTCGGCGATGGTCCAGGCCAGCTTTTCCAGCTCCGGTCCCTGGGGCTCGGTAATGCCGAGAATGAACTCCTCTCCTCCCCAGCGACTCGCCAGTTCACCGCCGCGTCGGGTCACTGATTCCAGCACCCGCGCGACTTTGGTCAGCACCTCGTCGCCGGTGCCGTGCCCGAATCGGTCGTTAAACTGTTTGAAGTGATCGATGTCCACCATCACCACCGCCAATCCCCGATGATGGCGAGCCAGTCTGCGCCACTCCTCATCCAGAAACTGTTCCATCGCCCTTCGGTTGGCCAGCCCGGTCAGGGGATCGGTACGGGCCATCTGGTTCAGCTGTTCACGCTGCTGATAGAGCATTCGCATCAGGCTGTTAAAGGCGCTGGCCAACTGACGAAACTCCAGAATGGAGGCGGTATTGCCCATCGGGCGAAACTGCTGGTTACGCTCCATCGCCCGGATCTGCGCGACCCCACGCTCCATCGGCCGCACCAGCAGATGTCCCATCAACAGATTGACCAGCACCACCATGACCCCTAGCGCCACAAACGCCAGCCACTCGTAGCGGGTCAGTGAGGTGGGGGGCTTGGTGGTGTGCTCCAGTTCCAGCACCAGCGTAGGGCGCCCCAGCGCATCCCGTACCAGGATATCTCGTTGCGCCTTGGGCAGGCGGAGTGTCTCCGGCGACATCAGGTCAGGCAGGGTTTCATCTTCAAGGGCTGCGGGTCTCAACGTGAACGCCAGACCACTGGTTTCCATTATTCGTTTCCGGAACGCTTCCCCCATATGACGCAGCACCATCAGATAGCCGTGACCACAATCATTACCCATCGGATTACAGACGGTGGCCGCGGCATAGAGGAAGGGCTGGCCACCCTGCCGCAACAGCCCGCTGCGATGCCGGGGTCGATGAGGGTCCAGCACCGGCATCAGTTTGGCTCTCTGAAAGGCGTCATCGCCCATCAGCATCGGCAGGGAGAAGTGGGGGTCGTTGTCGTAATAGCGCAGCGCCAGGGCATCGTCGTAGAGAAACAGCGCTTGAAGCGTAAAGCCCTGATGCAGCGGCAGGGCGCCCTGTTGGACCTGCTGACCATCCAGGTAAGCCATCAGAAAGTCATCACTGGCCATGTCCTGCGCCATCAGAGCCAAAGCCATCTGGCGGGCCTGAAATTGAAACTTCAGCCCGCGGATCTCCTGCTGCTGAGTGGCCAGCACCTCACCATTGACGTAGGGCAGGATCACCAGATTTCGCAGTAGCAGGTACCCCAACGCCAGCACCAGCACCAGGGCCAAAGAAAAGAGCAGCGCCAAGCGCTTCAAGGGCATAGGCAAACTCCGCGTATCACCCATTGAGTGTGGCACGATTTTGAGCATCCTGCGGATTGGCTCATGACGCCTTGAACTTGTTCCGTATCAGCTTGAGGGTAAACCTATTTCCAGGGCTCTGGAGCGATGCATTGAAGCCAATATTTACCCAGTACCGCTCAACCAATCTGTCGCTGTTGATGGTCGCGATTCTGACCCCCCTTTTCTGCTGGCCAGTTTCGTTTTCCGCCCCCCTTCTGCAATCCCTGGGCATCCCCCGATATCTGGACATCGATTGTCGCCTGTGGAGCGAGTTTTACGGACTGGCTCAAGTCGCCATGTTGCTGGGATTTGTCCTGATGATGCCAATACTCCGCCTCATCACTGCCCCCGCCAAGATACTGCAGGTTGGCCTGATGATATTGGCTGCGGGTCAGCTTGGTGGTCTGGTTGCCCCGGCCCCCGGTCTTGTGGTTTCAGGGTTTGGCTCGGGGCTGGGACTGGGGGCCCTTTACTTGTTGTTGATGGAGAGTAGCCACCAGAACCCTTTAAGAATGGCCGCTTGGTTGGCCTTTATGGGGGCCATCTGCCTTGCTCTCGCACCACTGATGACTCCAATTCTCGGGTTCACACAGTACCTGTTTTCCCCGTCACAGAACGCCATGCACGCCACCACCAAAGCGCTCTCCCTGTTGGCGATTCCGCTGACATTGACGCTGGCCATGATCGGCCACCTGCGGCTTTATCCCCTGCGGCAAACACCAAGCTATGTGGAAGACAGGTTCAACTTGGTGGCGCTTATCCTGCCCCTGATTGGTCTGTCCCTGCTGCCCGCATTGCCAGAGCTGAACTGGCAACCGGACAGCGTCCCCCAGGCCGTTCGTACCAATATCCAAACGGTCGCCACCTCACTGGTTACGTTTGGCTTAGCCGCCCTGATGTGGCACAAGCGGCAGGTTGGCCACTGGGGGTTAGTGGCTGGTGTTCTTGTTGCCCTTATCCTGCTTTTCAGCCAGTTGTCCCCCTATGCACTGTTCAGCCTGAGCGGCATGGTGGCGCTGCTGCTGAACGCCAGCCTGCTCTGGATTCATGCGCTGCTGCTTGGCCTCTGCCTTTCCGCTCTGCCCTATCGCTGCCGTGCCGCCGGGTTAGTGGTGGTGATGATGGCCCCAAAGCTCGCCATGCTGCTGTGGCATTGGTGTCATGACCCGGCTCTGAACTGGCAGGAGATACTGACCATACTGGCCCTATAACGACCTGACGAGCCTGCCCTCATAAACAGAGAGTGACTCCCAGCTTACGTGTACTGGGTTGATTTAAAATCCGTTTCCGGTGAAGTTGCCGGAGCTGTTCAAGCAAGGATTGCTGTCATGGAAAACACACGGAAACTCTCCCCCACTCAGGGACTGCGCCACAATTTTGCCGCATTGCTGTTTCTTTGCACGCTGGTGGTGGGGTGGCTGGCCACGCTCCCCTCCAATCTGCTGATGTTCATTCCCAACGGGCCCCCCGATGTGGATGAGGTCCTTTACTGGCACTGGTTAAGTAAAGGGGCACGGGTCGCGGGTTTTGCCCTGCTGATGCCCGTGGTCGCAACCTTTTTTCATGCATCAGGAGCATTGCTTCTGGCGCTTCTTCTTATGGCCAGCGGCGCCGCACTGGCGCTGATTGAGCCCACCTTCGGCGTTTCTCTCGCCGCCCTGGGCAGTGGCGTTGCCACCGGAGCGCTCGCCCTGTTGGCCGTTGAGCAAACGGCCCGTCACCCGTTAAAGCTGGCCGCCCTGATGGGGCTGATGGCAATCAGCCAACTACTGGGAGCCAGCATCGGTGGTGTGGTGGTTGCCGTAAACTGGCACAGTGCACTGGTGATCCCACTCATTTTGGCCACCCTGCTGCTCTGGCTAAGCCGCAACCTCTCCCCCTCCCCCAAAGCCAGGGGCTCTGACCGGATCGCCTGGCTTGGTATGCTCTGGCCGATATTGGCGCTGTTGGCCTTTTGGCAGTTGCCGGAGCTGGAAGTACTGCCCCCCGAAACGCTCGAAAACCCCGCACTTCAGATGGCGCTTTCAGAGCCTCATACCTGGGTGATGGCGCCGCTGATGCTGATGATGGTCGCCTTGTGGTGGCGCGCCAGTCGTCCCTGGCCTTTTGTGGTGCTTGCTGGTCTGGTGGTGATTGCCACCCTCTATTTCAGCAATCAAGCGCCCACGCCCCTGTTTGAGCCTTCTGCGCTGCTGGTGGTTCTGCTGAGTGGCAGCGGGATGTGGATTGGCGTGCTGCTGAAGTCGCTCAGCTTGAGTCACCTTCCCAAACGCCACAGCGCATTCTGGCTGGTGGGCCTCCTGATGCTACCCAAACTGGCGTTGCTGCTCTGGGCCCTGGCGCTGTCACCGGACCTGCCTTGGCAGGGAATTGTGGGGGTGCTTTCACTGGGCTAATGGGCCCGTTTGGGAATGACCTGGCTGCGCGCTAAAACAGAGAAACGCAGACAATAAACAAGGGCGCCGCTGGGCGCCCTTTTTCTGTTGTCACGGTTACAGACGGTACTGGACCTGACCGTAAACGCTGCGCTCCTGTCCGGGGTAGCTGCCACCGGAGAAGGTGTCGGCGATGGTCAGGTAGTCTTCGTCCAACAGGTTCTCCACCCGCAGGCGCACCACCAGAGCCTCGGTCAGTTGGTAGCTGGCCGCCAGGTTCACCAGGAAGTAGGGATCCAGTTTGACGGTGTTGGCAGAATCCCCCCAGCGGCTGCCACGGTAAAGCAGGTTGGCGCTGAGGTTGAGCGCCTCCCAGTCGGTGTTCAGGTTCCACTTGGCGTTATGGCGGGCGCTGGCCACCAGCTCATTGCCGGTGGTGCGGTCCTCACTGTCGCGCCAGCCGTAGCTGAGCTCATGACGCACCGGGCCGGTATCAAAGGCCGCTTCCGCCTCAATCCCGTCGATCACCGCTTCACCGATGTTCACCGGACGGTAGCTGGCGATGTCGAACTGGATCAGGTCCTTGGCGTCCTGACGGTACCAGCCCAGGCGCCAGTCGATGCGGGAGACCGCCCCCTCCAGTGCCAGCTCATAAAGCTCGGCGGTTTCCGGTTTCAGTTCCGGGTTGCCGGAGCCGGGGAAGTAGAGGTCGTAGAAGCTGGGAGCACGGAAGGCGGTACCTACACTGGCCACCAGCGCCACTGACTGGGTTGCCGCAACCCGCCCTCCCACCTGCCAGGTGTTGTGACGGCCATACTGCTCGTTGTCGTCGGTACGCACGGAGGCTTCAAACTGACTGCCCCCCTCCTCAACTCGCAGCAGTGCATAAGCACCGGTGTTATCGCGGCTCAGGGTGCCATCCGCAAAGGGCGCCGCCTGTCCGGTGTTCCAGTCCAGGAAGGTGGAGTCGCCACGAAGCTGTTCATCGCGCCAGTCCACACCGGCCCCGATGCTGATGGCATCGGTCAGCACCACCCGATTCACCCAGGCCAGGTTGTACTGACGCAGGTGGGAGTAGTCCGGTGAGTTCTGGTAGCTCAGAGTATCGACAAAGTCGTAGCTCTCGCTGTCGCTGTACTGGGCCTGCAGCTGGCTCAGCCAGCGTTCGCCCTGATAGCGGGCCTCAAACTGATAATCGATGTTGTCGAAGCGATTCTCTTTGCGCTCACGCACATCCGGCATGCCCCAGTCCGGGTTGCCCAGGCTGGAGTTGTCGTACTGGCTCTCATTCTGGTACCAGCGGGCGGCACCATAGAGACTCAAGCGCTCGGTCAGGGCGCGATCATAGGAGAGCAGTGCGCTCTTGCCGGTAAAGCCATGCTTGTCGCCATCATTGACGCCGGGGACCGGGTGGACGTTGTAGCCCTCCTGGTCTTCGTAGGCCAGCACCGCCTTCAGGGTGCCGCCCGCCAACTGGCTTTGATGGCGAACGCTGGCTTCCAGCTGCTCAAAGCTGCCCGCACCGGCGGAGAGCGTGGTGCCGTCAGTTCCGCTGCGGGTGATGATATTGATGACCCCACCAACCGCATCAGAGCCGTACACCGACGCCCGGGCGCCTCGGATAAACTCGATGCGCTCAATCTGCGCCACCGGGAAGTTGTTGATGTTCAGCGGGCCGATGGCACCGGTGGTGGTACGCATGCCATCGATCAGTACGAGGCTCTGGGAACTGGTCGCCCCCCGCACGGTAACGGTGGCGCTCTGGCCCCGGCCGCCATACTGGTTCACATCAACATTGGGCAGGATGCGCAGCAGGTCAGTCAGGCTTTTGGCCTGAATGGCGTCGATGGTGGCCCGATCGATCACGGTCACCGGCGCCAGCACCGAGTCGGAGGGTTGCGCCAGACGATCGCCGGTCACCACCAGAGTTTCATCCACTTCGGTGGCGTGCGCAGAAAAGAGAAACGGGGCCGCAGCAAACAGCGCCGCGGATACAACGGAGTAGTTCATTTTGAAGTCCTAGTTCGCGTAGGGTTACGCGGACCGGGGGAGATCGGGCTTAAGGCCTTGGCCTATTACCGTTGCGCGCCAGCTCCGGATTCTCACCGGATTCATCCCTAGGTCCGCAGGCTTTCCATATCCCCGCCCTAAATGAGCGGGGTGCCCTTCAGTAGCTTTTGCTCTCGAAGGGGATCTCCTCCTGCCCAAGGTGCTGTTTCAGTCGCACCGTCAGACAGAAGAAATAGTTGGTCAGCAGGTTGGCAAGGCGCAGCAGGCGGTCATGAACCACCAGCCCGGCCTCTTCACATCGCACCAGCTGACGAATGCTTTTTTTGGCCCCGCTTCGACACAGATGAAGCGCCATCACCGCCGGCGAACCGGTGGGCAGCACAAAGCCGCTGACGGCGCCGAAGTCGTTGTGGTGATCGTAACGGGCTTTGAGCCAGTCCAGGTCGGCCTCCTCCACCGCCAAACGGCCACGTACCGAGCCATTGAGGTGGTAGACCAGCGCCTGAACCCGGTGCAGCTCCGGTTTGAGTTCCGCCAGCAGCGCAGGCTCCGACGCCAGCTCCTGCTCCAACAGGGACAGGGCATAGCCCACGGAGGAGCAGAGCTCGTCGGTCTGCACCTCAAAGTCGGTGCTGGGGCCGGTTTCAAAGATAAAGGGGTAGCACAGCTCCCGTTTATCGCTGCTCAACCGGCGTGGCATCAGCGCTGAGCCAGAGCCGGAATACGGCGGCTCAGCAGGGCATAGCCGCCAAACAGCAGGGCACTGAACAGCCAGGTGCTGGCCAGGTCGTTCTGCAGGAACGGCAGACCCATGATCCAGCACTGCACCAGCCCTTCCCAGGTGTGGGGATAGAAGTTGGTGACGGCCCACATGCCGGTGTTGGTCACAAAGAAGAACTGCAGGCTGCTGGCTACGCCCGCCAGAGCGACGGTGCCGACACTGCGCTTATGACGCAGCAACATGCCGATGCCAGCGGTGATCGCCATGGACAGATACACAAACAGCATGGTTTCGTGCAGGCCGATCAGCAGATCGCCGAGCAGCATCGCCACCAGCGGCACAATCAGCGCCATGCGTTTGCTGTCGAACATGGCGCCCGCAAACAGACCCATGGCTGCAACCGGCGTGAAATTAAAGGGATGGGGAAGCACCCGATACAGGGCACACAATGCGATCATGGCCAGTACGGCGATGAGCTTGGTTTTCATCTTTCTCTCCAAGGGGCGGTGACACTGGGGTACACTCCAAGGCGCTTAGGATAGCCCGTGCCGCCCTTAACTTCCAGAGTTAGACGGCTAGAAATCTATAGGGCTATTCAGTGAATTATCTGGTTAAGGGCTTGACCCATAAGGAACTGCAATGCCGCACCTGGTTCTGGAATACAACGAATACCTGCTAAATGACGATGCGCTGCCGGGGGTGCTTGAGCAGCTGCACAACAGCGCTCTGGCCAGTGGTGAATTCAGTGGCGGTAACATCAAGGTTCGGGCTGTGCCGGTTCGTTACGCTCTGGTTGGCGGTGAGTCCGCTCCCTTTGCTCATCTGACCGTGGCGATTCTGCCCGGCCGCGACGACACCACCAAGAACGCCCTGGCGGAGCGTCTGCTCACCACCCTTCATAATGCACTGCCTCCGGTGGCCGCCGCCTCCGTCGAAGTGCGCGAGCTGAATCATTACCGAAAATGGGCATCCGCTGACTGACTGCGCAAAACCTAGGCGCCCCGGGCTTGCCCGGGGCCGGGGCTGAGGCAATACTGGCTGCAATGCTGTCTCAAGGAGTCCCGCCATGGAGATGAATCTCAGCCTCAACGAAGCCCGGGTGATTGGTTGCCTACTGGAAAAGGAAACCACCACGCCGGATCTCTACCCCCTCACCCTCAACGCCCTCAAAGGCGCCTGCAATCAGAAAAGCAACCGCGAGCCGGTTCTCTCCCTCTCTGACAAAGAGGTGCTCGACACTCTGGAAGAGCTCAAAGCCAAACGTCTGATCAATGAAGATGGCGGTGCCCGGGCCAGTAAATACAAACACCGTTTCTGCAATACCGCCTTTGGCGGCCTGCAACTCTCCGAGCAGGAGCGCGGCCTGGTGTGCGTACTGCTGCTGCGCGGCCCACAAACCCCGGGAGAGCTGCGCTCCCGTACCGGGCGCCTGTGTGAATTTGCGGACGTGAAAGCCACCGAAGCGGTGCTGCAGAAGATGGCGGAGAAGGGCCTTGTGGTGCAACTGCCTCGGGAAGCGGGTCGTCGCGAAAGCCGTTACGCCCATCTGTTCAGCGGCGAAGTGGCAACCGTGACCACCGCCGATATGGTGGCGGACGACAAAGCCAGAATCGAAGCGCTGGAACACCAGATCAAAGTGCTGACACTGGAGAACGAGCGGCTGCGGGCCGAATTGGCCCGCGCTCAGAGTTGACCCACTTCAGTGGGCTAAAACCAGGTGGCGGTGTCCATGAGGACGCTGCCGCCCATAAGCCCGGTTGGTGCGTCGATTGACGCGCTTCCGGGTTGGCAAACGATACGCTATCAACACCAAGCCCTGTCCTAACCCCGCCAAAGCAAAGGTTAACCAGGGCACCTTCAGCCACATCGCCAAAGGCAGGCTGGCTACCATCAGCCCCTGCCCCAAACGATACCCTACCCGAGACATGAGACACTCCCGGCCGTCGCCTGTGACGCCAACCTATCGAGACTGGTTCACCGTACGCAAATTGCCATCTGTGCCGGTAAGCGGATGTGTCTGCCTGCGCCGTGGGTAAACGGTGAATTCCCGTTAAGGTCCGCAAAGTTGGCGACCTTATTCCTTTGGGACCAAAGGGGGGCTGACACGCCCGGTTACGCTTTGGCGAAGCGCCGCCACTCACGCCACAGCAGGGTGCCCGCCACCAGCGTCAGCGCGATGTTGGAGATCGGCAGCGCCAGCCAGACCCCATCCAGCCCCAGCCAGTGAGGCAGCAGCAACAGGAAGGGCAGCTGAATCCCCATATTGGCCAGGCTGATGCCGGTGGCTTTGCCACTGGCTCCGAAAGACTGGAAGATCACCCCGACGCAGAAGATAAAGCCATCCAGGTAGAGGGCGAGCAGATGAAGCTTAAGCCCGTGCTCAGTGGCGGCAATCAGATGGGTGTCCACATTGTTGAAGATGTGGATCACCGGCGTGGAGAAGGCGTTGAGCAAGCCCAGCGCGACCACTCCGCTGCCAACCGCCACCAGCAACATGCGCCGGATGTAGCGCTTCATCAACGCATACTCCCCCGCCCCGTAGTGGAAACTGATCAAGGGCTGAGTCCCGGTGGCCACCCCCTCCGCAAACAGCAGGTAAACCGCCAACAGGTAGCTGACAATGGCGTAGGCCCCCACCACAGTGGCATCGCCATAGTGCAGGAACAGGGCGTTATGCAGACCGATAACCACGCTGTAGTAGCCATACATCAGCAGGCTGGAGAAGCCGATGGCGCAGCTGCGCCAGGCGTCGTAGGGGCGCAGTTTCAGATCGGCCAGGGTCAGGCGGGTCTGCGCCCTGGCGGAGAAAAAGTGGGCAATGCCGAGTATGGTCACCAGCAGCTGCGCCAGTGAGGTGGCCAGTGCGGCCCCGGTCAGCCCCCAGTCCAGCTCGACGATAAACACCCAGTCCAGCAGGATGTTGGTCACCGCCCCCACCACAATCAACTGGGTGGCGCGGCTCGGGGCCTCGTCATTACGCAGCATAAAGGGCAGCGCCATACTGCCCAGCGCCACCGGCGCGGCCACCAGCAACACCTGCAGGTAATCCCTGGCCAGGGCGAGCACCTCCCCTTCGGCGTTTTGCAGCGCCAGCGCCGGTTCATTCAGCAGCCACAACAGCGCGGTGGCGCCAAACGCCATCAGCACCATCAGCACCAGGCCATTGCCCAGCTGAGCCCGCGCCCGTGCCAGCTTGCCTTCGCCGCGAGAAAGGGTACTCAGTGCCCCGGCACCCACGCCCACCATCATGCCCAGACCATACAGCACGCCGGCGATGGGCCAGGCGACATTAATTGCCGCCAGACCATCCGCGCCGATATGGCGGCCGATGAAGATCCCATCCACCACCTGGTAGAGGCCGCTGACCAACATGGCCGCCACCGTTGGCAGCACGTAGCGCCAGAACTGACGGTTCACCGCCTGACGACTCAACGACACTGACATCCGCACCTCATTTAATTAGAAAAGCTAACTATTGGCTTAAAGGAGCCCATTACCCGATAAAACTCATTACCCGAAAACGCTCAGTCCCGCTCCACCATCCGAGCCAACAGGTTGGCCAGAGCGCGCTGCTCCTGATCGTCAAGCCGCCCCAATCGTTCATCGAGCAGTTGACGGTAGAGGTCGCGATCCTGAGCCAGCATGGTCTGGCCCGCTTCGGTCAACTGCAGCAGCACGGCGCGGGCATCCGCGTCACAGCGTTTCCGGCTCACCAGCCCCTTGCGCTCCAGCCGTTGGCACATGGTGCTGGCGCTGGGCTTGGCCACCCGCATCATCTCCGCCAGATCAGAGAGGCGCAGGCAGGCTGCCTCCTCCAGTGTCTGGAGGTAGTCGTACTCGGTGTAACTGAGGCTCAGGCCACTGGGATCCCCCACCTCACGCCAGCGGCGGGTGATGTAGCGCTCCAGGGCCATCAAAGATTGATCGATACGCATGGGAGGGAATTTTATTAGCCTTACTAACTAAATGCCAGCCTCTACCAGTCCAGCCCCTGCTGGGCTTTGATGCCCGCGTCAAAAGCGTGCTTAACCGGCGCGATCTCTGAAACCGTATCCGCCAGTTCCACCAGACGGCGGTGACAGTTGCGCCCGGTGATCACCACATGCTGATGCGGCGGGCGCTTCTGGATCGCCTCTACCACGACATCCACCTCCAGGTAGTGCAGGCTCAGCATGTAGGTCAGCTCATCCAACAGCACCAGATCGATGGCGGGGTTTGCCAGATCCTTCGCTACCTCTGCCCATACGGCTTCCGCGGCGCGGGTGTCCCCTTCCCGGTCCTGGGTGTCCCAGGTAAAGCCGGTTTTCATCACGTGAAAAGGCACGCCCAGGCGCTCCAGCACATTGCGCTCACCGCAGGGCCACTCCCCCTTGATAAACTGGGCCACGGCGCAGTGAAGGCCATGACCCACCGCACGCAGTACGGTGCCGAACCCGGCCGTCGATTTGCCTTTGCCATTGCCGGTAAGCACCAGCACAATGCCGCGCTCTGTCCGGGCCTCCGCGACCTTGGCATCCACGGCCGCTTTCAGGCGCTGCTGACGAGCCTTATGTTTTTCGCTGTCCCTTTCGCTCATGACAGACTCCTTGCTGATCCCACTGAAACTTCTTGACCGGGTTCGATATACTGGGGCCTATCCCATTTCTCGTCCAGGCTTCCGATGAACCCAATCATCGACATCCCCTGGTGGCAACTGGCCATCTTCGCCTCCATTCTGACGGTTCCGCTGTGGCTCAATCACCACTTCCGGTTGGGCCAGGGGCGCGACACTCTGGTGGCGTTCACCCGCATGACCGCCCAACTGGCGCTGGTTGGGGTTTACCTCAAGTTTGTTTTCACCCATGACAGCCTGCTGCTCAACCTCACCTGGCTGGCGGTAATGACTCTGGTGGGCACCAGCGCCATTCTGGGCAACAGCAAGTTGCGCCATCGTCTGTTGGTGACTCCGGTCCTCGTGGGCATGGTGCTGGGCCTGCTGCCCGTGCTGGGTCTGCTGCTGTTGGGCCTGCTGCAACCCGCCCCCTGGTACAGCGCGCAGTATCTGATCCCCCTTGCAGGAATGCTGCTGGGCAACACCATGACCGGCAATGTGATCGCCCTGCAGCGCTACTTTGGCGCACTGAAAAGCGACTTTGCCCAATACGAGGGGGCGCTGGCGCTGGGGTGCACCCCGCAATACGCCACCCGTCCCTTTGTGCAGCAGGCGATCCAGCAGGCGCAGGCACCGCTGCTGGCCAACATCACCGCCACCGGATTGGTGACCCTGCCGGGGATGATGACGGGCCAGATCCTCGCGGGCACCGACCCCCACATCGCCATCAAGTACCAGTTGGTGATCATGATCGCCATCTACGTCATGCTCAGCCTCTCCGTCACCCTGACCCTGCTGCTCACTCAGCGCTCTGTGCTCGCGCCCACCGGACAGGTTCTGGTGCCGCTGCCCCAGGAGAAGTAAGAGGCCACGCCGTAGCGTGGGCTTATAGCCCACGGAACAGACTCCCTTCCGAGCACCCGTGGGCAGAATGCCCACGCTACAAGGCGGCCGCTCGTGCCATTCCCAAGCAATTTCGCCATAGCATTTAGCCGTAGCGTGGGCTTATAGCCCACGGAACAGACTCCCTTCCGAGCACCCGTGGGCAGAATGCCCACGCTACGAGGCGGCCGCTCGTGCCAATCCCAAGCGATTTCGCCATAGCATTTAACCGTAGCGTGGGTGTAGCGTGGGCTTATAGCCCACGGAACAGACTCCCTTCCGAACACCCGTGGGCAGAATGCCCACGCTACGAGGCGGCCGCTCGTGCCATTCCCAAGCGATTTCGCCATAGCATTTAACCGTAGCGTGGGTGTAGCGTGGGCTTATAGCCCACGGAACAGACTCCCTTCCGAGCACCCGTGGGCAGAATGCCCACGCTACGAGGCGGCCGGATCCACCAACTCGCCAGCCCGAATGCATAAAAAAACGCCCCCGGATATCCAGGGGCGTTTCGGTATAGAGCGCTTAAGCCACCAGGTTGAAGATCAAACCCCCACCGATCGCCATCACCAGAATGGTCGCCACAAAGGCCATCAACAGAGGCCAGCGGAACAGGCGCTTCAGCATAATCAGCTCCGGGATACTGGCACCGCCAGAACCGATGGTCAGAGCCATCACCGCGCCCAGGCTGACGCCTTTGGCAACCAGCGAACCCACCAGGGGCAGCAGCGCTTCCACCCGGATATAGAGCGGGATACCGATAACCGCCGCCACCGGAATGGCCCACGGGTTGTCGGCACCCGCCACATTGGCAAAGAACTCACTCGGCACAAAGCCGTGAACCAGCGCACCAATAGCCATCGCCAGCGCCATATAGGGCAGCATGCTGCGATACAACGCCAGCCCTTCCCGGCCCGCTTTAGGCCAGTCGATCCTGGTCTTGGCAGGCTTTTGAGTCACCGGAACCGGCTCAGCAGCACCACAACACCCTTCGGCGGCCACCGGTGTCATACGCTGGAATACCGGCGCAACAGGCTCACTGGCACAGCAACTTTCGGCTTTGGCTTCCGCTTTCGGAGCACAGCAACTTTCCGCCGTGGCTTCCGCTTTCGGAGCACAGCAGCTCTCTTCAGCAGCGTCAGCCGGCGCGGCTTTGGTGCTGTCACAGCAGCTGCTCTGGGCGGCCGGATCTTTCAGCAACTCCGACTTGATGTACCGCTCAAAGCCCAGGGCTTGCAACACCATGCCCGCCACAATGGCGACGGTCAGGGCCAGCAGGGCGTAGATCAACGTGACCTTAACGCCGAATACCGGCAGGAACAGGGCGATCACCAGCGGATTCAACAGCGGCGAGGTGATCAGGAAGGTCATGGTCGGGCCAAAACCGGCGCGGGCCTTAAGCAAACCGATCAGCATCGGGATGGTGGAGCAACTGCAGAACGGCGTCAGTCCCCCAAGGCCCGCTGCCATAAAGTAACCACGGCCACCTCGCCCACCCAGCAAAGCCTGCACCTTCTCCTTGGGCAGCTTCTGGTTGATCACCCCGACCAGCGAGCTGATCACCAGAAACAGGATGGAGATCTCCGCCATCAGGTAGACGAACATATAGAGCGCGGAGAGCAGTTGGTCGCTGAACGATCCGCTCTGAGTCAGAAAATCGGGATTCACAACATCCACCTTTCTAATATTATCGAAATATTGAAGAGACGTGTCCCAACAGACACCTCTCCCGTTTACAGGGTGCAGCACTCGGCGGTCAGAAACGCCATCAGCTCATCCAGGGATTCCATACGGGCTTTGCAGTAGAGGGTACGGCCATCGCGGATCTGCTCCACCAGACCCGCCGCCACCAGGCGACTGATGTGATGCGAGAGAGTGGAACCGGGGATGTCCAGGTGGGATTGGATCTCCCCCACACTCAACCCCTGACGGTTACCACGCACCAGCAAACGGAAGATCGCCAGACGGGTCTCATGCCCCAGCTCGGACAACCGCTTTACTGCCAAATCATCACCGATCATGTGCCGTTCCTCATTTCACCGTTGAGGATAATTCTATGATTATCGAAATGTCAGTCAAGTGGTTTTTGTAAATCGCTGATTAGTATGAGGGCCCGGGGTCAGTTTTTGGATGCCTTCGGCATGAAGGGGCTGGTGGGGCGCAAAGATAACCGCCGCATTGGCGGCAGCAACCAGAGAGGCTTCTCTCCTTGCCTCCCTGCAGTTTGCGCTACGCATAAGCCCTCGAAGTCGTCGAAAGAGCAAGTGGCCGATTCAACTTTGAAGGGCTGGAGTCGTCACTGAGCGGCAGTTGAGGTACATATACGGCAATGCTTTTAGCATCCGATCTCATTTCTTGTCAGGGCTTCGAGTTTCTCAGAAGCGCTTTCCCTGACGAATTCGCAAGAGTCTTTGATTAATACTCTCAGAACCTTTTCAGTGACTTTTCCGTTGTTTGCTAGCGCATGCCTTACAGACTCACTTTTGTCTTTTGCTAAAGACAGCATCAATAATTCTGGGATTTTCCTTTTTCTGGCTACCATGCCTCGCACGTTCGAATCATCGTGCAGAGCCAATTCTTGAAGTATTTCAACTGGCGCCGTTTTATTCTGTGCCACCCAAAAAGACAATTCTGGATATTTCTCTAAAACAGCTTCCCATACTTCCACCGGGGCTTCTTCATGAGCAGCGCGCGTATACTCCTCAACCACATTGCTTTCTCTAAGCCTTTTGAACTCTTCTGCTGACTCAATCATATGTCACCCTAACTTTGGGCTTGTGTCGTCTGTAGCAGACTAACTGGACATTCACATTAGCACTACTGGAAGGAAAGCCAGAAGCGGCACCAAGTCTCCGCTTACTCTTAAGGTGGGTGTCCAGTGATACGCAATCTCTTGCCACTCTGTTCTGGTTTGATGGGGAATCGCTTGGGGCGGGGATGGCGCTATGGTACAAGTGCAGGCTGTGTTTCAGGCTGTTGACCGGCCTTACGGTACTCACTGAAGAACAAGCGAATGACCATCGAAGAACAACAGAAATATTTCAGCCTTGCCGCGCGGCACTATCGTCTGGCGCGTCTCTATGCGAAGTCGCAGATTGGCGCCAGCAAAACCTTTGACCGCCTCTGTTGGGCGGGTTTCATTCTCGGTGGCGTAGCAACGGTCTATTCCGGCCGAACCGACCTGTGGATGATGATTCTGGTCTGCGCCATTTTCGTTATTGCCGTCCATCTGGCTACGGCGCTATTCCGGCGCGTCCTCTCACACCACATGCGCCCTCTTTATGACGAGATCCATGTGGGCTACAGACTGGCGCACGACGAGGGCTGGCAGGCCGGGATGGACGGTTCCCCTGTTGAGACCTGCCCATATGCCAAAGAGAAAGTGGAACAGGCCGGTTTCGCCAAACAATGGATGGATGGGCACCGCCGCGCGCTCGCACGCTTAGGAGAATCCTCGGTATAAGCCCGACTCAACGGCAGCGTTGGCGTGTGGTTTTTGCGGATTGAAAAAAGGCGCCTCGGGGCGCCCTTTTTTTCATGCAAAGTTCAGCGGCTTTCTGAGTCTTCCACCAACGGATTAAACTGCACCAGCTCGACACCAATCATATTGGCGAGGTAGCGCTCCAGAAACACTTTGTGGCTGCCGCCGACCACCACCATCACCCTGCCGCCAATATGTTCGGCAATCACCCGGTTGATGTTGGAGGCCATATTGAGGTTTCGGATCTCCCACAGCGCCATTCGCGCCATCGCGGGAGCGGGGTCCAGATCCTTATCCACAAACAGCGACCACTCCTGGCTGAGTACCTCGGCGTTATAGTCTTCACTGTTCATCCACTGAAACAGCGGCAGCCAGTTCCCGGATTCCAGCGCTTGCGCCTTCAGTCGTTCCGGCTTTTTCACGTATTCGCTGTTCGCGAACTGTTTCGCGGCTTCCGAGCGCTGGTAGGAGTCCATCAGTTGGCTGACCACTTCGGGGTAGAGGTCTTTATCCAGATGGTCATCAATCGGGTACAACTGGTTCAGTCCCAATGTTCTGGCCAGTTCGGCGGCAATCAGGCTGGTTTCATTGTTCTGACCCGCTTTCTCGCTCAGGTACTGGGCGACAGCCTGAGGCAGCGTATCTCTGGCCTTATCCCCGTCCAGGTAATCCCAATGCAGCAGGGCGGTGGGGAGGTTATAACCGGCGATGGCGGTTCGGATGACGGTCACCCGTTGCGACGATGAGGTGATGTCGGCCTTAAGCAGAGAGCGCAACCGGGCGATCGCCTCTTGTGGGCTAAGGTTCAGGGCCTGTTGCTCGGCCTGAGCCAGCGCGATAAACGTGCTTCCGACAAACTGGTCCAGTACCGGCTGGTAGTCACTGGCGTTCTGCGTCATAAACACGATATCGGCAGGTCGCAGAGATTCAACGGCGATGGCCGTAGGGCCGTATTGCGCAAGAATTTGCAGTACCGGCGACAGCGATTCCGGCGCGATCTCCTCTTTAATCGTCTTGAGATGAGCACTGCCAAACACCATCACCTGAGTTTTTAGCTGGCGTTTCTCCTGCAAAGACTGCAGTTCAGCCCCTGCCAATGCACCACCGCACAAGAGCATGCCGGCAGCCAATATAAGCGTCTTAAGTTTCAATGTTCATCCCTTAACAGCGTGATGATCTCCCTGTGGCCACATCCTGCAGCCACCGCATTCGGCAATGAAGATACCGATACAGAAGTCACTCAACAACCCCGGTTGCCGGGGGCCGGTTCGCCTATAAGTGGTCGCTGACTCTAAGGTCGGTGTCCAGTTAAGAGGATGGCGGTTAGGGGCGGGCTTCGTCGCTTATTAGCCACCGGCTCTTAAGGTCAGTATCTAATGACTTTCGCCCTAATTCCCATGGTTTCCGTGGGCCACAGGCCCACGCTACGGTAAACGCCGCCGCTTCGATTCAGAGTGCGAAACCGGCCGTAGCGTGCGCCTGTGGCGCACGAACTGAACAGGAGAATGGCAGCGTTCGCACCGAAGCAGCCGTAAGCTCCTAAGGTGGGTGTCCAGTTAAACCGTTAACAGCGATTCCGGCGCGATCTCCTCTTTAATCGTCTTGAGGTGAGCGCTGCCAAACACCATCACCTGGGTTTTCAGCTGGCGTTTCTCCTGCAAAGACTGCAGTTCAGCCCCTGCCAATGCACCACCGCACAAGAGCATTCCGGCAGCCATTAAGTTTCAATGTTCATCCCTTAACAGCGTGATGATCTCCCTGTGGCCACATCCTGCAGCCACCGCATTCGGCAATGAAGATACCGATACAGAGGCGGCTCAATAATCTCTGATTGCCGAGACCTGCTTTGGTAGCCTATATCGTAGCGTGCGTTTTAGCGCACGAAATACGCGAAACTCTCCAAACCAAAAAACAACAAAGGCGCCCATTGGGGCGCCTTTATTGATACTAAGAGCATTATTGCTGGATATGGTACCGATTTTCACCACTTGGATAGACAGATATAATCATATTAACCGGAATCCAATAAGTCACAAATAATTTAATACACCGCCCACCACATTTAACTCATACCAAAAATACAAAAAATACAAAAAATCAGAGTCAAATTTTAAGTGTTATCTCTTAAACTTCATCTTCAAAGCAGACTTATAAAGTCCACCCGCCCTCCACATCCCAGGGTATTTTGGACGATCTTCAAAAATACCCATGCTTTTCATTTTAACCAATGCGTTCTTAATTACCTGAGATTCGCTACCATGTGACATGTTATTATGAATTTCTTTTGATAACTCATTAGGATCAAATGGCGTTGTTTTTCCAGCCAATTCATTAATAAGGCTGTTTACAAAGTCCTTAGCCTTATCGTGGCTCTCACCATAGTCGATGACATATGCAAGTTCCTGCTCAACCTCTTTAATAAATTTCTTAGACGCATCGGCATGTGATTCAATGATAACCGAATGGGACAGCCTCTCATCAACAATAGTTGTCTCAAACGAGTCTTGAATTCTTTTTTCAATGTTATCAAGGAAGGTTTCAAATAAGCGCGGATAGAATGACGATGTTGAGTCACTTGCTCCAGCTGCATCCGAGAAATAAGAAGAAAAGAATGTCAACGTAAGAATATTACTTCTCCTCAATTTATTTGGGAAAATTTTAAGAAGAATTTTCTTACATTCATCAATACTCAATCCAGCTTCTCTTATCCTACCAATATTATTCTTAATGTCATCTGTAGCATTCTTAAAGTGTCTTGCAAAGATATCCCTAGCATAGATCCTAGACAAAAGGAAATTAAGAATACTCTTTTCATCCCACTTTAGCTCAAGGCTTCTGCCAGATATCTGCTGTTCAATATTTTGTTTAGAATTAGATAAGAGAAGATCCGTTCTTATAAATAGCCTTACAGATACGTACCGCTTTATATCATTATCCGTTTCAACCATATTCATGAACCTCAATAGAGATTCAACAAACAAATTTGTTTTTGATGAATCAACAGCAGTCTCCACACCGTCAATATAAAAACTCTTTTTAGCCCCGGAATACGACCCAATTAGAAATCTTTTAAAACCATAACTTGATGAAAAATCGTCAGAATATACACCTGATTTTATATTTTCCTTTAGTGATGAAATGGCATCCTTTTCTATTTTTCCATTACTAATCATGCCAATGGTTAGTAAAGCCCACCAAAACTTATCGTTATCATTATCAACCAAGTCCATGAGCTCATGAAACTCTGAAGAAGGTGCACTTATGCCCATATCATTATCAGTACTAGAAAGTAGAGCTATACCATTATCTCTTCGACACAGCTCAGCAAAGAGCCGTGTTTTACCAGTGCCTTTCCTTCCATGAATATAATTAAACGGCGAATCTAGTCGGAACGATTGCGTGACCATACTGGTTTCAATAAACAGACCACTGTCTAATGCACCACTAAGCGACAACTCTTGTTCATCAATAACAAACTGATTGATACTTCCCTCAATAGCAGTATCGATTCCCAGAAGTAGGCGAAACTTACTAATGGAATTTCGATTGTCTACATGTAGGTCTTCAGGGTCAGGACAAGATTTAGAAAAGAATGCTCTATCATGATACCAATTAATCCAGTACTGATTTAGTATTTCTTCATTAAGAAGTTCTTCTTCATCATCACTTGATATTTGGTCAGCTAAAGTAGATAACAATTCGTCTATTTCATTTCCATGCTTTGAAATGACTGAGCTTTCACTATCTTCAGGATCAAGCGAAAAATTAACATAACAACCAGGATAATCCTTATTATATGAAAACAAAACGTCATAAATTGACCTTGCGCTTAAAGAAAGCCCATCCATCCTTATATTAATAACTGAGCTTCCAGGCCATTTTGATATGATTGGAATAACAGAAGAAGAAAGTCCAGTTCGATGATCAAACAAAACAACATTATATTTGTCATCGGTTTCACAGTAGTCCCTCAGAACTTTAATACCATCAACAATCACATTGGGGTTAATTGCGACCTTGCTTGTGAATGCAGCAAAGTCCAGATCATAGTCAACCGGTGATGGTCGACAAGAAATCACGTCAACCTTTCCGTCAGTCGATATCGGCGTGAATGCTCTAAGCGGTTCGATCTGGTCGCTCCAGCCACAAACCCCCATCAATGTATTTGCAAGAGTACTAGCTTCAATTCCAAACATAGTGTCTGAAGAGGGAGCTTCAATGTCTGAATCGACAACTAATACTTTATATCCATCTTTGGCAATAGACTTAGCCAAAACTGATAAGAAGCTAGACCTTGCTTGACCACCTTTATAACCGTAAAAATGTATAGCTCTAACTTTACTCTGACTATCAAGAGTAAATGTGTCCTGCTTCCTATAACGATTTGATAGTGCCGAAACCCAATGGGAAGACATGCTGACATCAGGAATAAATGAAAATCTAGATAGCCTATCTTGTTTAGTAATACATTCAATTCCTAACGATTTTACTGACATCGCCTCATGTATAACATTTAAATCCACATTAGATTTTGCAGATAATATATTTAATTTTAAATCTTCATCCTGCAAATAAAACTCATCAGACAAGACAAATAGATACATCTTTGGATGCAGATAACCCAATTCGATATCAAAAGCCTTCCCAATATTATCTATGAGATCTTTTAAGTTCATTATACACCTAATAACTTTGACAATTGAAACTCTAGGGCTTTAGCTTTAATAAGCACATCTGTTAACTGTGAATCAGAAGTTCCCGTTCCCCAATCAGATATATGCCGAATATATCTCATATGAGGATAGCTTCTAATTGGAACCGTGGTGGGCTGACCATCTAATCCATGACATATCATTTTTGATATACTGTGCTCTAGATCAGCATTGTAAGTATTCACTGTAGCATCTGGCAAATTTGGGTTGGAGGTACTACCCAGTTGTCCAATTAACAACCCTATGTTGTGACCATTAGCCGTTGTCCCTTGATTTATCAACTCGGTTTTAAGGAGAAGCTCAATATGAACAATTGTATTATAAGCCTCGCGCAAAGTAGTACTAGAAGTACATTTTCCAGAGAACGACTTAATATTATAATTAAAAGACAAAGAAATCCCTTACATCATCCAATAAATACAGTTACAACAATACAAAGAAATCTAAAATATGCCTTCTTTAATAGTAGTGGAACAGAACTTGTTAGCAGTCACTAACTTTGGAGCGCCCAAGAAATGACAGATAACAATTTAATATTATTTCATACGAGCGAGCTCCGCCCCTATCGCTTGATGAGACAGTTTCTAAGAAGAGAGCCATAGTAATCTGACAAAGTTATCAGACTTACAAATAAACGCAAAGGAGAAATGCTGTTCATGACCTTTAGCGTCGTCATACTCATAATGAGAAAAAGCTAAGTGATGGATAGCAACACCAAATGGCTAGAAAGTCATTCTTCCTACAAAGGCAGCTTCATCGATAATTGGTGAGAGTAAATTTACTTACAGCCATTTCACGTGCCACATTCAACGCTGTACCCAGTCAAGCTTGTCTCAGCTCGTAGTGTGCCCACTGATTACCGCGGTATCACGCGGTCAACCAAGACAAAAAAGCGCCCCATCGGGCGCCTTTGCATTTACCAACCAGTTAAAGCGCTAAGACTTACTCCTCCAGCATCTTACGCAGTACCGCGTTGTGGGTGGCGTCGTCCGGTGCTTTGCCGTCCTGGGACATCTCGTCACTACCGTGACAGGCCAGGCAGCTGCCGACGCGGCGAACCTTGTCCAGCTCCTCCTTATTGAACGGACGGGCACCCTTATGGTTGGTGGCCTGCAGGGCGTTGCCCTCTTCGTCCACAAAGCGTTCCAGCTCGAACGGCACCGGGGCTTCGCCATCGGGGAAGTTGGCGTTCATGTCGTAAACGCCGCTGCCCAGACCCCACACTTTCGGGTTGGTGTGGCACTCTTCGCAGGTGCGGGCCTGCTTGGTGGTGGTGTGAGCAAACACCGGGTTATGGGCCAGACCACTGGTGCCATCTTTGGTGGTGTAGGTGTGGTTGTTCAGGATCGCCTCTTCACCGTTCACCTGGGTCAGAATCACCTGACAACCCGGAATAAAGGTGGATACCTTGCCACGGGAGTTCACACCCAGGGCGGGCATCTCCCAACGGACGTAGGAGCGGCTCTCCTGCCAGCTGAAGGCGTTCGCTTCGCGATTGCCCTTGTCGCTGGTCTGACTTGGATCGTCACTGTTGCCCATCAGCCAATCACCACTGGGCTTGCTGATGTCCTGTTTGGCGTGGCAGCCGTAGCACTGCGGTGCCCAGGCGGTGTGGCAGGCGTGACACTCCAGCTTCTCCATATGAGCCGGGATCTGCACCATCGCAGCCTTACCCTCGGCAGAGAGTTCGGCGCCCGCCAGTTGCGGCACTTCCAGCACCTTGCCATCGGCCTTGGTGGTCAGGGTGACGCGGTCACCGTCCCGCGCCATGTGCTCCATGGGGTTGCCGCGGAGGGTTTTCAGCGTTGCCGGGCTTTCATTGGTGCCGTGGCAGGTTTCACACCGGATCTCTACCGCTTCGTGCTTCTTCTCATAGAGGTAGCCGTCGCCGTGCATCTCATCCTTGGTGTGGCAGTCGATGCAGGAGAGGCCAGCATCAAAGTGCAGGTCCGCCTGCAGGAAGTTGTAGTGCTTACCGTGCAGTTTGCCCTGCTTGCCACCCTCGGCGGTAAACGGAGTGCCATATCCATCAGACTCCATCATCCCTTTGTAGCTGGTGCCGGTGCGGGCGCCCCGGTTGTGGCAGTGCTGGCACTGGTCCACGCCCGGGGTGCGGGTCATACGGTGGAAGCGCGGGCGGTCTTTCTGCGCCTTGTCGATGGCGGCGTCGCCCCCTTCATAGGTGCCGACATTGGAGTATTCCACGTGACAGGCGGCACAACCGGACGCGCGGTAGTCGCCATCCCGCTGATGGCCGTCGCTCCAGATGTGGCAACGCAGGCATTGGTTACGCAGGTAGTCGTCACCGATGGAGTTGGTATCGGATTCCGGCTTGGTGGGGTCATAACTGGGGATCTGCTTCAGCTCGGCCACCGTGCCGGGAGGCAGATCATCGTGCAGCGCTTTGACGTCGTAAGTGGCGTAGATGGCGTCTTTGCCCTGTGCGCCGAAGTCATAACGGGTGCCGGAGATCACCCCTGCCATGGTGGCGTGGATGGAGGTCTTGGCTTTATCCACCTCGTCGGAGTGGCAACTGCCACAGGTTTCATCAACAACACGAAGGTCCGTGGGGTTGGCCCACATCCCCTGGTGCGCCGCCAGCTCCGTCGCGTCCGGGTTGCCCTGGTGGCAGTCGGTGCAGCTCAGGTCTGCCATCTCGGCCACATCCGAAAATTGCTCAATGCCCTGATGGCAGGTCAGGCATCCCTTATCCGCGTCCCATGCCCCATAAACGGGAAGCGCCAGGCCGAACAGTACTATCCATAAGTGTCGGTTTTTCATCGTTATCCCTGCAGTGTTGCGGAGGAGAAAAGCCCCTCCAATCCCCTACAGGTTCACACCAACAATTTCGCAACACTTTGACCAGGATCATTAGCCTCACTAACGATAAGGTCTCTCTTTCCAGTCAGTTCAAATGTCTGATCTGGTTCAAATTTCAGGCTTTGTGATGAGGTTTTATGAAAGTTTTTGGCTACCGATTTTTGACTAGCATTCGCTCTACCCACTGGTCCAGCCTGGCTTCCAGATAGGGGTAGAAGGGGTTCCATTTCTGACGGAGCAGTTCGTCCGAGGGGATCGCCAACATGCCCCGCTCTCCCCGCACCGCCCGGCCGCCAAGATGGATATGCGCGCGCTGCCGGTCCCGGTGCGGCCCGAGGAGTGGATCCGCCTCCGGGATGGTCAGTGACACGTGTGACAGGGAGTGGACTTCCCGGGGCCAGGCGATCCCAAGTGGCACTGCCTCGCCGCTCTGGATCTCCCGCGCCTGCACCTCCGGTTGTCCCGGACCGATGTTCTCCACAATAGTGGTTCTGAAGCGGGTCTGGCTGGCATCCAGAAACAGGGTGTAATCCTCAATGGGGTCCTGAGTCAGCAGTCGGTAGTCGAGCCAGGTGCGGTTGATGTCAAACAGCACCAGCTCATCCTCTGGTTTGCCGAGAGTGAGATAGAGGGACTCAAAGAGAGCCTGGGTATCCACCGTCTCATCGATCACCGAGTTGAAGGTGAGAATCGGCGGCATGGTGGCGATCTGCTCCGGCGAGAGGGGCTTAATCAGCGCCTGGTTGGCCTGAATCAGCTGATACACCACATCACCGGCATTCACCGCAAAGGAGCCGTATTTAAAGGGGTGGTACTCCAGCGCCAGACTTTCCCAGGCCAGTTTTTCCAGTCCCAGCCACTGGCCAAAGCGGTTCTGCCACCAGGCACCCTGGGCGATGGGATCCAGGCCCATCGCAGGCGAGAGAAACACCATGGCATCGTATTGCGGGGCCTGGCCCTGAGCCAGCCTCGACAGGGTGTGATTCAACCCCAGCGCTGCGCCGGTGGAGAAACCCACCAGCATCAGCGGCTTATCCCCCACCTGTTTCGCCAGATAGTCCGAGGCCAGTCGGGTAGCGGATTGCAGGTCCTGCCACTCCAGGGTGGTCAGCATGGAGGGCACGGTGCCGTGTCCGGGCAGACGCAGGGCCACCACATGCGCCCGCTCGGCGAAGTGACGGGCCAGATGGGTCATGTAGTAGGGGGAGTCGGACATGCCGTGGATCAGCAGCACCCCGAATTCGGCATCCGCGTTGGGCCACTCAAAGCTGCGGTTCCAATTGGGATCCCACTGTGAGGGGTCGGAAAGGCTGCCGTGGAAGTAGCGGTTGAAGGGCTCAACCGGCAGGGTTTCGGTGCGTCGATAGACCCGCCGCTCCAGCTCATCAAAGAGGATATTTTCCTGGGCCAGGTAGCGCTCAAAGCTGTCGATGCCGTCGTCGTGGCGAAACTCCTGCTTCAGCACCGTGGTGTGCCAAAGGGAGAGGTCCGGCTTGCTGTTGAGCCACATGATCCCGGCGGCCAACGCCGCTACCGTCGTACCCAAACTGCCGTAGATCAGCGCCAGTCCCAGATGTTTGCTGACGCCAATCACCTTGCGACGCACCATAACCACCACCATAAATCCCGATAGGAATGAGCAGTTTAGCCCGTCGATTCCAAGGCCGTAAGGGATTTTTCCCCAACCGGATTTCGAAGCTGGTCTTTCACCCCATCCTCTGTTTAAATAGACGTCTATACGGATAAAAGGCCATAACCGGGCCAGCGAACAGCAAGTAAGGAAGTGGCGGTATGTCGACGCAACAGGCACTCGAACAGCAGTTAAAAGCGCGGATCCTGATTCTGGATGGGGCGATGGGCACCATGATCCAGGGCTATAAACTGGACGAGGACGACTACCGGGGCGAACGCTTTGCTGACTGGCACGTGCCGCTGAAAGGCAACAATGACTTGCTCTCTCTGACCCAGCCCGAGATCATCTCCGCCATCCACACCGCCTACCTTGAGGCGGGCGCGGACATCATCGAAACCAACACCTTCAACAGCACCACCATCGCCATGGCGGACTACGAGATGGAATCCCTCTCCCGGGAGATCAACTTCGAGTCGGCCAAACTGGCCCGTGCGGCGGCCGATGAGGTTGCTGCCCGAACCGGCATCCCCCGTTTCGTGGCCGGAGTGCTGGGCCCCACCAACCGCACCTGCTCCATCTCCCCGGATGTGAATGACCCGGGCTTCCGCAATGTCCACTTTGATGACCTGGTGGCGGCCTACACCGAATCCACCGAAGCGCTGCTGGATGGCGGCTCAGACCTGATTCTGGTGGAGACGGTGTTCGATACCCTCAACGCCAAAGCCGCCCTGTTTGCCATCGACTCAGTATTCGAAGCCCGCGGCCAGAGCTGGCCGGTGATGATCTCCGGCACCATTACCGACGCCTCAGGACGCACCCTGACCGGCCAGACCACCGAAGCCTTCTACAACTCCCTGCGCCACATCAAGCCGATCGCCATCGGCCTCAACTGCGCGCTGGGCCCCAAGGAGCTGGTGCCCTACATCAGCGAACTGAACCGCATCAGCGAGTGCGCGGTTTCCGCCCACCCCAACGCGGGCCTGCCCAATGAGATGGGCGGGTACGATGAGACTCCCGCCCAGATGGCGGCGATCATCGGCCAATGGGCCGCGGACGGCTGGCTCAATATCGTTGGCGGCTGCTGCGGCACCACCCCCGATCACATCCGCGCCATCGCCGACGCCGTGCGCCCCCATGCGCCCCGTACGCCCCCGGCCCACCTGACCGACGGCAACAATGTGGCCACCCGCCTGTCCGGGCTGGAGCCGTGCAACTTCGACGCCGACTCCCTCTTTATCAACGTGGGTGAGCGCACCAACGTCACCGGCTCCGCCCGCTTTCTCCGTCTGATTAAGGAGAACGATTACGAGACCGCGCTGGAGGTGGCCCGCCAGCAGGTGGAGAGTGGCGCCCAGATCATCGACATCAATATGGATGAGGGGATGCTGGACGCCGAAGCGGCAATGGTGAGGTTCCTGAACCTGATCGCCTCGGAGCCGGAGATCAGCAAAGTGCCGATCATGATCGACTCCTCCAAGTGGGAGGTGATCGAAGCGGGCCTCAAGTGCATTCAGGGCAAAGGGGTGGTGAACTCCATCTCCCTGAAAGAGGGGGAGGAGGCCTTCCTGCATCAGGCCAAGCTGATCCGCCGTTATGGCGCCGCTGCCGTGGTGATGGCCTTTGACGAAACCGGACAGGCTGACACTTACGAGCGCAAGGTGGAGATCTGCACCCGCGCCTATCAGGTGTTGACCGAAAAGGCGGGTTTTGCCCCAGAAGACATCATCTTCGACCCCAACATCTTCGCCATCGCCACCGGCATCGAAGAGCACGACAACTACGCCGTAGACTTTATCGAGGCGTGTCGCACCATCCGCGACACCCTGCCCCACGCCCGCCTGTCCGGCGGCGTCTCCAACGTCTCCTTCTCCTTCCGTGGCAACAACCCGGTGCGGGAGGCGATCCACGCCGTGTTCCTTTACCACGCCATCCGCAATGGCCTCTCCATGGGGATCGTCAACGCCGGTCAGCTGGCGATCTACGACGACATCCCCAAGCCACTGCTGGAGCGGGTTGAGGATGTGGTACTGAACCGCCGCAATGACGGCACCGAACGTCTGCTGGAGGTGGCGGAAGAGTACCGGGGTGGTGGCAAGCAGGCGGAAGACCCCAAGGATGCCGAATGGCGCAGCTGGCCTGTCAACAAGCGGCTGGAGCATGCGCTGGTCAAAGGGATCACCGAGTTTATCGAAGAGGACACCGAAGCCGCCCGCCAGGCCGCCGATCGCCCATTGGACGTGATTGAAGGGCCGTTGATGGACGGCATGAACGTGGTGGGCGACCTGTTTGGCGCAGGCAAGATGTTCCTGCCCCAGGTGGTGAAATCCGCCCGGGTGATGAAAAAGGCGGTGGCCTACCTCAACCCCTATATCGAGGCGGAAAAGGTCGAGGGCCAGTCCAACGGCAAGGTGCTGATGGCCACGGTGAAGGGCGACGTTCACGACATCGGCAAGAACATCGTGGGGGTGGTGCTGCAGTGCAACGGCTACGAGGTGATCGACCTCGGCGTGATGGTGCCGGTGGAGAAGATCATCGAAGTGGCCAAAGCGGAGAAAGTGGATGTGATCGGCATGTCCGGCCTGATCACCCCCTCCCTCGACGAGATGATCCACAACGTCAAAGAGTTCAGCAAAGCGGGGCTCACCTGCCCCGCCATCATCGGCGGCGCCACCACCTCTAAGATCCACACTGCGGTGAAGATCTACGAACACTACGAGCACGGCGCCATCTATGTGGCGGACGCGTCCCGCACCGTGCCGGTGGTGGCCAAACTGATCGGCCCGGATCGCCACGCCTTTGTGGAGCAGACCTACCGGGAGTACGCCGACCTCAAGGCGAAGCGGGAAGCCCAGGGCAACCGCAAAACCCTTATCCCGCTGGAGGCCGCCCGGGCCAACCGCAACCAGATCGACTGGGCCAACTACACCCCGGCGGTGCCCAAACAGCTGGGCGTGCAGGTGTTTAACGACTACCCGCTGACCGACCTGATCGACCGCATCGACTGGACCCCCTTCTTCCGCAGTTGGGGCCTCCATGGCAAGTACCCGCAGATCTTCAAGAACCCCACCGTGGGGGCGGAAGCGAAGGAGCTGTACGACAACGCCCAGATCATGCTGAAGCAGATCATTCAGGAGAAGTGGCTCACCGCTGCCGCTGTGATCGGCCTGTTCCCCGCCAACACCTGCGACAACCACGACGACGTCGCGCTCTACACCGACGAGTCGCGAAGTGAGGAGTTACTGCGCCTGCATATGCTGAGGCAGCAGATAGAGCGGGTCGATAACGACAACTTCGCCCTGTCCGATTTTGTGGCCCCGGCCAGCAGTGGCAAGGCCGACTACATGGGCGCTTTTGCCGTCACGGCAGGCATTGGCATCGAAGAGCATATTGAGCGATTCGAGAAGGCCCACGACGACTACCACGCCATCATGATCAAGGCCCTGGCCGATCGTCTGGCCGAAGCCTTTGCCGAGCGGATGCATGAGCGGGTGCGCAAGGAGTTCTGGGGCTACGCCGCCGACGAGGCGCTGGATAACGAGGCGCTGATCCGTGAGAAGTACAAGGGGATCCGTCCCGCGCCCGGCTACCCCGCCTGCCCGGACCACACCGAGAAGGGGCTGCTGTGGCAACTGCTGAAGCCGGAAGAGAACATCGGCCTCCGCATCACCGAGAACTTCGCCATGTACCCCACCGCCGCCGTGTCCGGCTGGTACTTCGCCCACCCGGAATCCCGCTACTTCGGGGTGACCGACATCGACCGGGATCAGGTGGCGGATTACGCCGAGCGTATTGGTCTGAGCGTAGCGGAAACCGAGAAGTGGCTGGCGCCCATCCTTGGCTATAGCGCCTGAGTCTCAGGCATCCACCGTGAAACGGCCTCCGATGGAGGCCGTTTTTATTAGGGATGCGGAGGGCCCCTAGGCTGAAGCCCGCCGCTTCGTAGCGTGGGTTTAGAACTCACGGCGATATTGCTCCGGATTACCTGCGGCCCGTGGGCGGTAAGCCCACGCTACAAGGAAGCGCAAACCCGCCACTTCGTAGCGTGGGTTTTGAACCCACGGTGATATTGCTCCGGATTACCTGCGGCCCGTGGGCGGTAAGCCCACGCTACAAGGAAGCGCAAACCCGCCACTTCGTAGCGTGGGTTTTGTACCCAAGGTGGTATTGCTCCGCATTACCTGCGGCCCGTGGGCGGTAAGGCCAGCTACAAGGAAGCGCAAACCAGCCACTTCGTAGCGTGGGTTTTGAACCCACGGTGATATTGCTCCTGATTATCTGCGACCTTCGGGGGGTAAGCCCACGCGACACGATGGCAGGAAGCCCTGAATTGAACGCAAAAAAAGTCGGCGCAGAGCACCGACAAATCCGTTGGGAAGGGACCCCAAGCGGGAGAGATTCAGGGGGTGGGACGGGTATCTTCGATCACCACCCCATCCCGGGGCAGCACTCCAGCAGCCACCCAGCAGGCGCTGGTGCCCAGACGCAGCAAAGCTCTGGCCTGTGCCACCACCTCCTCTTCGGTAACGGTAGGAAGCTGCTCTGGTTCGCACAGCAGCGTCAGACTGTCCTGCCCTTCCGACTGGGTGATCACCGCGCGGATTCGGGCCAAACCGGGGATACGGTTACGCAGCTGCTCAATCTGGCCGGGGTGCACAAACAGGCCTTTGACCTTGGTGGATTGATCCGCCCGCCCCTGCCAGCCCCGGATCCGCATATTGGTGCGACCGCAGGGGCTCGGCTCGATCATAACGGAGGAGAGATCCCCGGTGGCAAACCGCACCAGCGGGTAATCGGGGTTCACGCTGGTGACCACCACCTCGCCAATCTCCCCTTCTGCCACCGGCTGGCCACTTCCCGGACGCACCACCTCCAGCAGCAGGTCCTCATCCACCACCAGGCCCGCATCCGGCTCGGTTTCGTAGGCGATCAATCCCACATCGGCGGTGGCATAGGCCTGACGAACCCGGATCCCCGCCGCTTCAAACCGTGCCCGCAGACTGGCGGGCAGCGCCTCCCCCGTGACCAGTGCCACCCGGAAGGAGAGCGGCTGCTGGGATGCCTCCGCCCGGTCCAGCAGGATGGCCAGGAATGAGGGAGTACCACAATAGCCCTCCGGCTTAAGGCGGGCGTTCAGTTCCAGCTGCAACTCGGTTTGCCCCGGTCCGGCGGGAATCACGCTGCAACCACAGGCTCGGGCGCCGGAATCCAGAATGAAACCGCCGGGCGAGAGGTGGTAGGAGAGGCAGTTCTGCACCTTCATACCGGGTCGGAAGCCTGCTGCATGGAATGCCCGTCCCATGCGCCACCAGTCGTCGGTGCAGTGTTCCGGCTCACAGATGGGGCCGGGGGAGAGGAACAGGCGGTCGATTTGAGCCGATTCCGCGGCAATGCCACCCAGCGGCCCACTCACCTCCTGCAGGGCACTCAGGTCCGATTTGCGCAGCAACGGCAGGTCCGCCAGCGCAGCCCGGCTGGTCAGGGAGGTGATATCCACCGCCGCCAGCGTCTGCCCATAGTAGGGGCTTTGACGACGGGAATACTCCACCAACTCCCGAAGACTGGCGAGCAGAGTCTGCTCTCTCTGGCTCGGTGGCCTCAGCTCCCGGGCCTCGAAATACGCCTCCATAATGCCCCCTTACAACCAGCGCTTACGGCGCTTGTAGGATTTGAGATTTTTGAAGCTCTTGCGCTCCTCGTTGCCACCGCCGAGATAGAACTCCTTCACATCTTCGTTGGCCAGCAGCTGCTCCCGGGTGCCATCCAGCACGATTTTCCCCGACTCCATGATGTAGCCGTAATCCGCCACTTTCAGGGCGTAGTTGGCGTTCTGCTCCACCAGCAGCATGGTGATCCCCTGCTCCCGGTTAATCTGCTCAATAATGCCAAACACCTCTTTCACCAGCAGCGGGGACAGCCCCATGGAGGGCTCATCCAGCAGAATCATCTGGGGACGGGCCATCAGGGCGCGGCCAATGGCCAGCATCTGCTGCTCACCGCCGGAGAGGTAGCCTGCCAGGCCGGTACGTTCACGCAGACGGGGGAAGTAGTTCAGCACCATCTCAATGTCGGCGGCCACTTCACTGTCCCGGCGGGTATAGGCACCCAGTTTGAGGTTCTCGATCACCGTCATGTCCTCAACGATGCGGCGCCCCTCCATCACCTGGAACAGACCGCTGCGAACAATGCGCTCCGGGGGGGCGTTGTCGATCCGCTCCCCAAGCAGGTGAATGTCGCCCCGGGTCACCTCGCCGTCCTCGGTTTTCAGCAGGCCCGAGATCGCCTTCAGTGTGGTGGACTTGCCTGCGCCATTGGGGCCCAGCAGGGTGACGATCTGCCCCTTGGGCACATCGATGCTGACACCACGCAGCACCTGAATCACTTCGTCGTACACCACTTCGATGTTGTTGATGGTCAGGAGCGGTTGGGTCTCCTGCGCCACTGCGGCTGACTGTGTCATCGGCTCTCCCTCTGCCAAATTGGGGGCCCGGCATCCGGGCCCCGTCCGTTACGTCTCAGAACCCAAGCCAGTCGGCACGGCGCTCCAGGGTCATCTGGCTGACCGGCTCGATCAGGATGTCACCGCCGTTGTAGTTGCCCTTGTAGATGTTGACCTGGCTGACGCCACGGTGGTCATCCTCACTCCAGGTGGCGGGCAGACAGACCCCTTCCAGACCGGCAGGCACCCAGTCTTTGCGGGCGTACATGCCCGCCTTGATGTTGTCGCCGGTGATGCCGCCATTGGCCTTGGCCCACTCCATCGCCTCTTTCATGTAATACACGGAGCACACGCCGCGGATGTAGTGATGGGGGCGGGACAGTTCACCATCGGGATCGGACATGCCGGATACCGCTTTCACCAGTTTCATGCCCGGTGCCGGGTCATCCCAGAAGGGGGTCATGGTGGGGAAGATGTAGTCCTTAATGCCGTCACCGGCGGCTTCAAACACCTGGCGGTCGCCACCCCAGATGTTCGCCATAAACTGCACTTCGGTGCCGACGGTGTTGCAGGACTTCACCAGCGAGAGCACGGAGCTGCCCAGGTTGCCGATGTAGCCGTAGTGGGTGCCGGAGCTTTTCAGACTGAGGCACTGGGCCTTAAAGTCACCCGGCTTCATGGAGATCACCACCGGCGGCATCACCTCGAAACCCAGCTCTTCGGCGTAAGCGGCGCAGGCAGCCTTGGGCGCGTTGGGATAGGGGTGGTTGGCGCCGATATGGGTGAACTTGGGCTTACCCTGGCCCCCCTTGGCTTTCCAGTCTTCTGCGGCCCACTGCACCAGACCACGACAGGTGTCGGAGTAGGAGGCGCCGTAGAAGAAGTTGTAGGGCGCCGGTTTCTGAGTCTTAGGATTCAGCCCCTTGGGATCGGTCAGGTGCGCCGAGTAGGAGGCGGAGAACACCGGCACCTCATCCTTGGCGGCAAAGGCGATCAACGCTTCAGTATCGGCGGTGCCCCACCCCTGCATCGCCACCATATCCTTGCGGGAGACCCACTTCTTATAGGAGGCAATGGCCTGAGGCACTTTGTAGGCGTAGTCAATGGTTTCAAACTCCAGCCGGGTGCCGCTGATGCCCCCGTTGGCGTTGATGTAAGCCATCGCATCCCGCACCCCGTCCGCGTACTGCTTGCCCACGAAAGCGGTGGGTCCGGACATGTCCGCCAGGTGGCCTACGAATACCGCATCTTCGGCCTGGGCCGGCAGGCTCAGCATCGCGGCCGCCGCGATCATCCATCCTTTTTGCATCGTCTTGTTCCCTTTGGTTCAGGGGCCATCCGGCCCCGGGTTTTCAGGCCGGAGCACCGGTTGGCGCTCCGATTGCGGTTTCGCCTCAGTAGGCGAAGGGGTAACACTTCCAGTAGTTCTTAATCTGCTGCCAGCGGTGAGCCAGTCCCTGCGGTTCAAAGATCAGGAACAGGATGATCACCAGACCAATCGCCATCTCCTTGAGGTAAGCGAGCCCATCCACCACCATCGGGATGTTGCCCCACTCGGTCTCCTTCATCAGACCCACGCCCCCCTCAAGCACCTCGGGCAGCAACACCATAAAGACGCAGCCCATCAGGGTGCCTTTGACGGAGCCAAGACCACCGATGATCACCATCGCCAGGAACTGCACCGACATCAGAATGGTGAAGCCCTCCGCCGACACGTAGCCCAGGTAGTGGGCATAGAGCGCGCCACCAATCCCGGCGTAGAAGGAGGAGATGCCGAATGAGAGCAAACGGTACTTGTTGAGCTTGACCCCCATGATCTCGGCGGAGAGGTAGTGGTCACGCACTGCCACAAAGGCCCGGCCATCCCGGCTTCGCATCAGGTTGCTGCCCCACAGGTACATAAACACCAGGGCAAACAGGGCGATGAAGTAGAAGGACTCATCGGTATCGAAGGCGAAGCCGAACAGGTTTACCGGTTCCGCCATCGACCCGGCACTGCCGCCGGAGAACCACTCAGCACGGGCAAAGAAGTCCTCGATGATGAACTGCGCCGCCAGAGTGGCGATCGCCAGGTACAGCCCCTTAATCCGGGCGGCGGGCATGCCAAACAGCATCCCCACCCCCATGGTGAGGAACCCCGCCAGCGGGATGCAGAACACCACCGGGATGCCAAAGCGGGTGTTCATCCAGGCGGAGGCGAACGCCCCAAATCCGAAGAACGCCCCATGGCCCAGGGAGATCTGGCCGGTAAAGCCCACCAGTATGTTCAGCCCCAGGGCCGCAATGCCCAGGTAGCTGATCTGGATGAACAGCGTCAGGTAGTAGGCGTCCAGCAGCCAGGGGGCGGTACAGGCCAGGGCGATAAACGCCACGGCCATCGCCCGGATGGTGCGGGTTTCAAAAATGGTGTTGTCCTGCTTGTAACTGGTGCGGAAATCGCCGCACGGACGCATCGCCAGGCTCGACATAAAACTCTCCTTGTTGATGGATGCGGGTTACGGTCAGATCCGTTCGATATCCCGGGTGCCAAACAGGCCGTAGGGTTTAAACCAGAGAATCACCAGCAGCACGTAGAACGGCGCGATGTCGTACATGTTGCCGAGGTGGAAGTACTGGCTGTCGAAGAACTCCGCCAGGTTCTCCAGCACCCCGATCACCATGCCGCCGATGATGGCGCCGACGATGGAGTCCAGGCCGCCCAGAATCACCGCCGGGAACACCTTGATCCCCATCACCGACAGGGCATCGGAGACCCCGTTCACCATGCCGATCACCACCCCTGCGGTAGCGGATACGGTGGCAGCGATGCCCCAGCTCATGGCGAATACCTGCTTCACCGAGATCCCCAGACTCTGCGCCACCTGCTGATCAAAGGCGGTGGCCCGCATCGCCAGACCGTGCTTGGAGTGCTTAAAGAAGAGGTAGAAGCCCACCATGATGAACAGCGCAATTACGGTGCTGAGCAGATATGCCAGCTCGATATGCAGCCCGAAGATCGCCACGCTGTGGGTCTCGAAGATGGGCGGGTAGTTGGCCGGGGCCACCCCGAAGATCCACTTCACCAGGGACTGGAAGAAGATGGAGAGACCGATGGTCACCATAATCACTGAGATGATGGGCTCGCCGATCATCGGCCTCAGCACAATCATCTGCAGCGCCACACCGAACAGCGCCATAAAGGCGAGACTCAGCAGGAACCCCAGGAAGAAAGGCAGCTCCAGATAGACCAGCAGCGCCCAGCAGACCCAGGCCCCCACCAGCAGGAACTCCCCCTGGGCAAAGTTAACGATCTGGGTGGACTTGTAGACGAGCACAAAGCACATCCCCACCACCCCGTAGAGCAGGCCAACAATCAGGCCGTTAATGACCAGCTGCAGCAGCAGTTCGAAATTCATGACGCTCTCCTTAGCCCTTTGTCCTGATTGCGGGTCGCTTTGGGATCCAGCGTTTTCACCGGCAACTGGGTCTGTACCCGGGTCTGGCTGCCATCCTGGAAGCGAATCACCGTATCGATGTCCACGCTCTCGGCGTCGCCGTAGATCGCCTCAATGATGTCGCCGTACTTTTCAGCAATGACGCCCCGGCGCACTTTGCGGGTACGGGTCAGTTCGCCATCGTCCGCATCCAGCTCCTTGTAGAGCAGCACGAACTTGGCGATGCGCTGAGCCGGAGGCAGGGTGGCGTTCACCTTCTCCACCTCTTCGGCGAGCTTGTTGTAGACCTCCGGCAGACTGGCCAGGTTGGTGTAGTTGGTGAAGGCCAGCCCCTGCCGCTCAGCCCACTTGGAAACGATGGCGTAGCGGATGCAGAGAATGGCGGTAAGGCAGGGGCGTTCGTTCCCCAGAATCACCGCTTCACCGATAAAGCTGGAGAACTTCAGCTTGTTCTCGATGTACTGGGGGGAGAACTGCACCCCGTGGCTGGTGTTGGCCAGGTCCTTGATGCGGTCGATCACCACCAGGTGACCGGAGGCTTTGAAGTAGCCCGCGTCGCCGGTGTGCATCCAGCCCTCACGCACATCCTCGGCGTAGGCTTTGTCATCCCCGAGATAGCCGCAGAACATCCCTTCGGTTTTGGCCACCACTTCGCCCAGCCCTTCGCTGTCGGCGTTGATCACCTTCACTTCGGCGTTATCGAACGGCAGCCCGACGCTGTCATAGTCCACATCGTCCGCCGGATGGATAACGTAGGCGCCAGCCATCTCGGTCTGGCCGTAGAGCTGACGCAGCGGCACGCCGATGCACTGGAAGAAGCGGAAGGTGTCCGGCCCCATGGCCGCACCACCGGTGGCGGCGGATTTCAGGAAGGAGAAGCCGAGACGATCCCGAAGGGCCTTCATCAGCAGCCAGTCCGCCAGCCGGGATTTGCCCCCCTGTGCCAGCCGCTGCTCCGACCGCTTCATGGCGAAATCGAACAGGGCGCGCTTAAGCGGCGTGGAGTCCATCATCCGCGCCTGAACATCGGCAAGGATCTGCTCCCATACCCGCGGGGCCAGCAGCACAAAGCTGGGGCCGATCTCCCGCAGGTCGGCCATCATGGTTTCCTGCTCCTCAACAAAGTTGATCACCTGACGGGCGATCAGGGCCTGCCCTACCGCGTACACCTGCTCCATGATCCAGGGCAGTGGCAACACAGAGACATAGTTGTCGCCGGGCTGGCGCGGGTCCGCCCGCAGATAGGCGCTGCAGTGGGCCAGAAACTGACGCCCCTGCAACAGCGCAATCTTGGGTTTGGAGGTGGTGCCGGAGGTGGTGCAGTAGATCGCCACCTTGTCCGGGTCGGTGGCATCCACCAACCGGTCAAACGCCCCGGTATCGCGATGCTCCAGCTCCCGTCCCAAACGGTAGAGATCCTCTATGTCCACCAGACGCTCATCGTCGTATTTGCGCATGCCCCGGGGGTCGCAGTAGACGATGTAGCGCACATCGGAGATCTGGTCCTCCAGCTCCAACAGCTTGTCGCACTGCTCCTCATCCTCGGCAATCACCACTTTGGTGCCGCTGCGGTTGATCAGGTAAGCCACCTCTTCATGCAGGGAGTCCTGATAGATGCCGATGGAAAAACCGCCGAGGGTGTGTGCGGCCAGTTCGCCCCACACCCACTCCGGCCGGTTATCCCCCAGCAGGGCAATGGTGTCGTCGTTGCCGATGCCCAGACTGCTCAGGCCAAGGGACATCCATTTGACCCGGTCCCGGTAGTCAGCCCAGGTGAACTCGTTCCAGATCCCGAACTCCTTCTCCCGCATCGCCACGTCACTGGGCCAGTGCATGGCATTGTGACGAAGCAGTTTGGGGAAGGTGTCCAGCGAGCCAGTGTTAAAGGGTGGCTGGGCCACGTCGTGCTGTGCCGTCATTCAGCCCGCCTCCTGCAGTTGTTCATCTTCCAGACCCAGGTAGGCCCGCTTCACATGCTCATCCGCCATCACGGTGTCCGGATCGCCGCTGATCAGCTTCTTGCCGAAGTCCAGCACCATCACCTCATGGGAGATGTCCATCACCACGCCCATGTCGTGCTCGATCATCACCACGGTGATGCCAAACTCCTCGTTGAGGTCGAGGATGTAGCGGGCCATGTCCTCTTTCTCTTCCAGGTTCATCCCCGCCATCGGTTCATCCAGCAGAATGAGCTTGGGTTTCAGGGCCATCGCCCGGGCCAGTTCCACCCGCTTGCGCAGGCCGTAGGAAAGGGTGCCCGCCACGGATTTGCGAACGTGGCTGATCTCCAGGAAATCGATGATCTCCTCCACCTCGCGACGATGGGCCAACTCCTCCTTCTGAGCGGGCGAGAACCAGTAGAGGGGGCCGGTCAGCCAGTTGTTTTTCATCAGGTGGTGGCGTCCCACCATGATGTTGTCCAACACCGACATATGGCCGAACAGGGCGAGGTTCTGAAAGGTGCGCCCCATGCCCAGATCCGCCCGATCATTGGGGCGAAGCCGGGTCACATTGCGCCCGTCAAAATGGATGGTGCCTGCCTGGGGACGGTAGCGTCCCGAGATGCAGTTGAGCATCGAGGTCTTGCCGGCACCATTGGGGCCGATAATGGAAAACACCGCTCCCCGCGGTACCTCGAAGCTGACATCAGTGAGCGCCTTGACCCCGCCGAACGCGAGGGAGACGTGCTCTACCTTGAGGATGGAATCGGTCATTACCCGCTCCTTGATTCACCGGCCACCGCCGCAGCCGGAAAGAAGAGCGGCGACGCATTACGTCGCCGGGTGATTACAGTGCGTAGCGCATGGAGAACTGGCCATAGAAGGAGTCGGCGTCCGCCTCGTTCATGGCAAAGTTGCCCACCTCAACGCCCACGGAGAGGTACTTGTTCAGGTCCTGGAACAGGTTGACGCTCCACTGGTCGTTGTCCGCGTTGCTCTCATCGGTCTCAACCCGGCCATAGAGGAAGGTGCTGCGCAGGGTGTCGGTCCAGAAGTGGCGGTAAGCGGCCAGATAAGCAGTAACGCTCTCCACCTCTTCGCCCACCAGATCCTGTGCCGCGCCCACGCTGATGTAGCGGCCCAGTTCACCCAGGTGCAGTTGAAGACGCAGGTCGTCTTTACCAAAGGTGTTGATTTTGGCCGCCAGGGAGCCACCAAACGCGGTTTCCCGGTTGCCGCCCAGGGTGTTGAGTTCGCGACCAATCCCCGCCAGAGAGACGTTGCCCCAGTCCCCTTTCAGGGTGTACTTGGCGATCACATCCGGCAGTCGGTCGTTGCTGGTGTCGCCGCCCCAGGATTCCGGGTTCTCAATCGACACCGCGAAGCCGCCGGTGCTGTAGCGGATCTGCCCCTGACGGATAAACGCCAGGCCCACGGTGGCCCCGGCAAAGTCCGCGGTTTCCGGAATGGCGCTGGTGTTCATCAGGGTGGACCAGGTCTGCCCGGCGGTGACCCCTTTGTAGCTGATAAAGGCGTGGCGAATACGGGGATGGAAGGAGTTGGAGATCACTTCGTTACCGCCACCGCCGAGGAAATCCATCTCGATAAAGCCGGTCACATCACCGTGGATGTACTTGGTGTTGAAGCGGGTCTCGTTGGCGAACAGACGAAACTGGGTGGCGTCCTCCTCCAGTGGCGTCCCGGAGCCGATCCAGAAATCCCGGTAGGCGATATCACCGTCCACGTAGCGGGCGTCCAGCTTGATATAACCCCCAAAGATCAGCTTGTCGTTTTCGGTGATGTCGATCTCGAAGCCGGCCTGACTTGGCGCGGCCATAGCCAGGGTGAATCCGGCGGCCATCAGGGCCTTGGTGTGGTTAGCGAACATGATGTGTCCCTCAGTTGTGCCTGGGGGCCAACATCGGCAAATCGTGACAAGCGGACAATTGGCAAAGGGACCTAGGTCTGAGGGCCTAGTTCGCAGGGGGTAGACCAAAGGGATTACGACCAAGGTCGCAGGCACAATTCACTGCCCACCAGCCCGACCGCTTGGGTACACTGGCTTCTCCTTGGGCAGCCGTATCGCCCGGAACCAAACAACAGGGATGTTATGTTTGCGAACTGGCTGCTGGTCGCGGTGAGCCTGGGCTATATTGGCCTGCTGTTTCTCATCGCCTTTCTCGGGGATCGCTTCCGCCACCGTCTGGCGGAGCACACCCAGCGTCTGATCTACGCCCTCTCACTCGGCGTGTACTGTACCTCCTGGGGCTTTCTTGGGACCGCCGGACAAGCCGCGGTGGGGGACTTCTCCTACCTGCCGGTCTACCTGGCCCCCATCCTGCTGTTCCTGCTGGCCTGGCCCTTTATTCAGCGCATCATCCGGGTCAGCCTGAGACTTAACATCACCTCCATCGCCGACTTGCTCGCCGCCCGCTTTGGTAAATCCCAACGCCTCGCCCTGCTGGTGACTCTGGTGGCGCTGATCGGCACCCTGCCCTATATCGCCCTGCAGTTGAAGGCGATCGTTAACTCCTACCTGATTCTCCGGCAGGACCCGATGCTTACCCCCTGGCAGCTGGGGCTGGTGGTGGCCCTGGTATTGGCGGGCTTTACCATCGTGTTTGGGGTACGCACCATCGATGTGACCGAGCGCCATCCCGGCGTAATGGTGGCCATCGCCTTTGAGTCCCTGCTCAAACTGGTGGCCTACCTGGTGGTCGGGCTGTTTGTCTGCTTTGTGGCTTTTGACTCCCCCGCCGAGATCCTCGCCCAAACCCGCGCTGCCGACCCCGCCCTGTTGAGCCCAACGCCCAATGCCCTGATCTCCATGGCGGGGCTGACAGTGGTGGTGGTGTGCGCCTTTCTCTGTCTGCCGCGCCAGTTCCAGGTCACCATGGTGGAGCTCAAATCGCCGCAGCAGGCCAGGCTGAGCCGCTGGCTGTTCCCCGCTTACGTGGCGGTGTTTGCCCTGTTTGCCGCCCCTCTGGGGCTGGCGGGCAAACTGCTCTACGGCGACTCGGTGGCCACCGACGCCTATGTGCTGTTTCTGCCAGCGGCCCATGGCCACGACTGGCTGAGTCTGTTCAGCTTTCTCGGTGCCATCTCCGCCGCCAGCGCCATGGTGATCATCTCCACCATGGCCCTCAGCATCATGTTGAGCAACGAGGTGATCTTCCCCACCCTGTTCCGTCACAGCGATCTGGAAAACACCCATTTCCAGCGCTTCCGCACTCAACTGCTTGGCGTGCGAAAAGCGCTGGTAGTGGCGGTCATCGCCCTGGCCTATGGCATGTTTCTGGTGGCGCCACCCCATACCCTCGCCTCGCTGGGAGAGGTGGCCTTTGGCGCCATCGCCCAAATTGGCCCCCCACTGTTCGCCGCTTTCCTGTGGCGACGTGTCACCCTCGCGGGGGTACTCAGTGGCATCAGTGCCGGATTCTCCCTCTGGCTGGTGCTGAACCTGCTGCCGCAATTGGGGCTCTACGGCCATCCCTTCGCCAACAGTGGCTTTACCCCCACCACGGTCTCCACCCTGCTGGGACTGGCGGTGAACGCGACCCTAATGTGGGGGATCTCGGTGGCCCGCCGCCCCTCGGTGCGGGAGCAGATCCAGATGGCGCACTTTTTTGAGCGACCGGAGCGGGGGCCGGGTGGCACCCCACTCCCCCGCCGGGTTGATGCGAAGGAGCTGGAACTGCTGGCCGCCCGCTTTGTCGGTGAGGAGAAAGCACAACGGGCGTTTGCCACAACAACCGCAGACAGTGACGCGGAATCTCTGCTGCTTCACACCGAAAAACTGCTGGCGACGGTGATGGGCTCCGCCTCTGCCCGACTGGTGATCTCCTGCGCCCTGCAGGGACACAATATCGCGCTGGAGGAGGTGGCTCAGCTGGTGGAGGACGCCTCCAGCCAGCGCACTGCCCTGAGCCGGGAGGTGCTGCAAAGCGCCATTGAGAACGCCTCGGAAGGGATCTCGGTCACCGACCACAATCTGCGCCTGGTGGCATGGAATGATCGCTACCTCAAGCTGTTTCAATACCCCACCTCCCTGCTCTACCCCGGCTGCCCGGTGGCGGATCTGATCGCCTACAACCTGGCGCAGACCCTGGATGACGAGGCGGAGATTGAGCACCAGGTGGCGCGCCGGCTGGCGTTTCTGCGTCAGGGCAGTCGCCACAGCTCGGAGCGGCAGATGCCCGATGGCACGGTGATCCGCATTGAAGGCAACCCGATGCCCGGTGGCGGCTTTGTGATGCTGTTTACCGACATCACCGTCTACCGGGAGGCGGAAGCCCTGCTGACCGAGAAGAACCTGGACCTGGAGCAACTGGTGTCGGAGCGCAGCGACAAGCTGGCCAAAGCCAATGCCCAGTTGGCCCGCTCCAACGCCAAACTGGCCGCTGCTCATGAGCAAGCTGAAGCGGCACACCGGCAAAAGAGCCAATACCTGAAAGCGTGCAGCCACGACCTGCTGCAGCCCCTGTCAGCCGCCAGGCTGTTCTCCTCCACCCTGATGGAGGACAAGGAGCTGAAGCCGCAACAACGGGCCCAGATAGAGCGGGTGGACCGCTCTCTTCAGGTGGCCAACGAACTGCTGCTGGACCTGAACGCCATCGCCCGGCTGGAGAGCGGTGCCATCACCCCCAAGCCGGAGCCCTTCCCGCTGCAGGCGCTGCTGGATGATCTGGCCCAGGAGTTCGCCGCACTGGCCCCCGCCAGTCAGGTGCATTTCCGTTGTGTGCGCAGCCGGGTTTGGGTCCACAGCGATCGGGCCCTGCTGAGGCGCATCCTGCAAAACCTGATGGCCAACGCGCTGCGCCACGCACCGGGCAGCACCCTGCTGTTGGGCTGTCGCCGTGGCGATCCGCTCTCCATTGAGGTGATCGACAACGGCCCCGGCATTCCGGAAGAGAAGCAGACAATGGTGTTTGAACAGTTCACCCGGCTGGACGAAAGCGCCAGCACCGGGCTGGGACTGGGCCTCAATATCGCCCGAGGACTGGCGGATCTGCTGGGCCACGGTTTGCGGTTGCAAAGCGCCGCAGGTCAGGGCTGCCGCTTTACTCTGACACTGCAGGAGGTGGCGCCGGTGCCGAAGGCGGCCCCCGTCAAGGCGGATCCCATCACGCTGCAGGGCGTAAAAGTGCTCTGTGTGGATAACGATCCGGAAGTGCTGGCAGGAATGACCGAACTGCTGAACAGCTGGCAGTGTGAAGTGATGAGCGCGCCGGACCGGGCCGTTGCCGAACAGTGGTGCCGCAACCGCGAGGTGGACATCATGCTGGTGGATTACCAGTTGGACCGGGGGGACGACGGGCTCAGTCTGATGGCGTCGCTGCAGGCTCAGGTGGGCCACCCGATGCCCGGCATTCTGATCAGCGCCACCACCGATGAACAAGTGGTGAGCCAGGCTCGCTCACAGGGATACGGCTTTCTGCGCAAACTGATCAAACCCGCCGCGCTGCGCGCCACGATGAGCGCGCTGTTGGTGCGGGAGTGGAAACAGAACTACGTGGCGGAGCCTTCCAACCGCTCCGGCTGAAGGGATTGCAGCGCGATCACCGCCTGGGTTCGGGTACGCACGCCCAGCTTGAGGAAGATGGCGCTGGCGTGTGCCTTGACGGTGGCCTCGGACACCCCGAGTTGCTGGGCGATCTGCTTATTAAGCAGCCCCTCACCAAACAGCATCAGGATCTTATGCTGGCGGGGCGAAAGGCTCGCGATGCGTCCCGCCATCTCATCGTTGCTGTCCGGGCCGAGGGACTCCGGCCACCACTGCTGCCCCAGCAACACCGCAGAGACCGCCTCCAGAATCGCGGTCACGGGACGGGACTTGGGGACAAACCCTGCCGCACTGCACTGACGGGCTCTGCCCACGGTGGCCTCATCCTCCTGCCCGGAGATCACCACCACCGGCAGAGCCGGATAATCCTGGCGGATCTGAAGCAGCGTATGAAAGCCCTGAGCACCGGGGATATGAAGATCGAGCAGCAGCAGGTCCGGCTCAACGCCGCTGCTGAGCACCTGTTCCAGCGCCTCGGTGCCCTCCGCCTCATCCAGAGTGCATTCCGGATAGTGGCGACGCAGCAGATCCGCCAGCGCCTGGCGGTAGAGCGGGTGATCGTCGGCGATCACAATGCGTTCCGGTTGATGCATGAATTCCTTGTCCTTGATGGGCGTCCCGCCCCGGTTCATGCCACGAACCTAAAACAAAAGCGCCAGCGCCTCAATCCCCGCTTGGTCTAAAGGGAGAGAGACACTGGCGCTTGTCCGCTGTCGGTCGGCTTACCAGTAACGGCGCAGATCCGACTGCTGTGGCAGCGTCATCGGCACCTGTTCCACACTGCCATCCGGCAGCGTGCGGACCAGGTGGTTACGCTCCACCTTTTGCCACAGGGACTTCTGCATCGTCAGGGGTTCGGAGCAGATCAGCACCGAGGGTACCTCCCCCTCCTCTGCGGGTCGCAACGCAAATTCCTCTCCCGCAGCCAGGCTGACGCCCCCCGCCATAAAGAGGGAGGCGGGCTGAACCGAATGGTTGCTGTTGAAGCGGGTGGCCAGCATATGTTCCCCGTCTGACACGGCGAAGTTGATAAAGGCGTTGGTGTCGGCACCCGCACGCTGGCGCAGCCACATGATCTTCTCGATGGTGTGCAGCAAGGCCTGCTCCATCTCTTCCGGCGTGCACTGCTCTTTAAACCCGATGGTATCCATAAACAGGGCAAAGGCGTGCTCCGAGTCGGTATTGCCCTCAATCAGGGAAAACGCCTCGTCCGACAGCTCTTTCTGCAGCGCCCGCTTGAAGGTGTCGAACCGATCGAGTCGGCCGTTATGCATAAACAGGTAACGACCATGGCTGAAAGGGTGGCAGTTGGCCTGACTGACCGGCATCCCCACCGACGCATCCCGAACATGGGCAAAGAAGTGATGGGTAGGCACCTTACTCGCGATCATCGCCAGGTTGCGGTTGCTCCAGGCGGGATCCACGTTCACGAAGGTGGCCGGTTCCGGATCGCCATGGCCGGTGTACCAGCCCAGACCAAAACCGTCGGCATTCAGTGGTTTTTTGCGCTTCTGCGCATTTTTACTTTGGGCGACCAGACCGTTTTCCGCGTCGTAAAGCAGCGGGTACATCAGGGTCTCGGCACCCCGATAAAGAATAAAGCGACACACGAATTGAGCTCTCCAGGGGACTGTGCCCCGCACAGTACAGGTCCGGCTGCGCCGGTGCGGAAAGCTTGCCCCACTCATACCGCACCGGCAAGCGGTTTTTTCCGCTGAATCCTGCAGCCAAATCAGTGGGAACAGCGGGGATAAACAACAGCATGGCATCTCACTGCAATAAGCCGCTATATTAACCATGCGTTTAGTATTTTAATCATGGAGAGCAACGATGAGCACACTCAGGGAATGGGTCTTTTTTGATGGCCAGGAGGGGGACTACGAGCGCTACCAGCCTGCGGAGGAGAAGCGGATCAAAGGCGCCCCGGTCAATGAACTCTGGAATCACTACTCCGACCCCAGCAACCAGTTCCATGCCGGGGTGTGGCGCTCAGAGCCGGGCTGCTGGAAAGTCAGCTACAGCGAGCACGAGTTTTGCCAGATCCTGGAGGGCCGCTCCATCGTGCGCGATCGGCATGGCAACGAGCAGGAGTTGAAAGCGGGCGACCGTTTCGTGGTGCCCGCCGGGTTCGAGGGAGAGTGGGAAGTGGTGGAGACCTGCCAGAAGATCTACGTGATCTTTGAGCCCGCAACCTAAAGCCCCACAAAGAAGCCGATCACTAGCGCGTTCACGATATCGATAAAGAAGCCGCACACCAGCGGCACAATGATGAACGCCTGGTGACTGGCCCCATACTGCTGGGTCACGGCGGTCATATTGACGATCGCTGTGGCGGTGGACCCCAGCGTAATGCCGCCAAAACCAGCACTGACCACCACCGCGTCATAGTCCCGCCCCATCAGGCGGTAAACCAGAAAGAGGGTGAACAGAATAGAGAGGGTGATCTGCAGCCCCATCGCCACAGACAGATACGCTAACAACCCCTCCAGTTCCCACAGTTGCAGCCCCATCAACGCCATAGTCAGGAACATCCCCAGACAGATGTCAGAGATCAGCGCCAGGCCCTGCTGCCCCTCCGCTTCCCATCGCCGCTCACGATTGCGACCCAACCAGCGTCCCAGATTGCCCACGACGATCCCGGCAATCAGACAGCTGACAAACATCGGCAACTTGACCCCCGCCTCCTCCAGGCTCTCATTCAGGCTGTAGCCCAGGATCAGGCAGACATTCAGCCAGAGCCAGGCCCAGAGCACGCCATAGTAGGAGAGCGTAGTGGTGTGGTCGGCATCATGCCGAACACCGATGTCCAGATCCGCATCGCCGGAGGGTTGGATCTTGTGGCGTTGCATCAGGTAGCGGGCGATAGGACCACCAATCACACAGGCGGCGATCAGCCCCACAGTGTTGGAGGCGACCCCCAACTCCATGGCATTGGCAATGCCCAGCTCCTCAACAAAGGTGGGAGCCCAGGCCAGCGTGGTGCCCACGCCCCCCGTCAGACTGATGGAGCCGGACAACAGCCCCGCTTTCGGATCCATCCCAAAGGCACCCGCCACCCCCATGCCCAGCAGGTTCTGCAACACAATAAAACTGGAGGCCAGTATCAGCAGCACAAACAGCGGTCGCCCCCCTTTTATCAGGGTGGCGATATCGGCTCTCAGCCCGATGCCCGCAAAGAAATAGAGCAACAGAGCGTCGCGGGCTTCCAGATCGAACATCACCTGGCGGCCAAAGCCGTAATAGAGCACCGCGACAGTCGCCGCGCAGACAAAGCCGCCAATCACCGGCTCCGGAATGGAGTACTGACGCAGCAGCGAGGAGCGTTGAGTGATCGCCTTGCCCACAAACAGCAGCAGGATGGCGATGGTGAATGCGACAAACCCCTCTATCTGAATAACGATGGGTGTGGATGGCATCCTTTCCCCCCTGGAGGACCAGAAATCTCCGTTAACCCTAGACCAATTAAGCCATTTTTACAGCCAGCGCTTCCAGCGCAGTAACCAGAGTTGCAGGACGACAACCAGAAACATGCCGCCCACTACGGCCCAGAAGGCCCAGTGCTCACCCTCGCCCGGGATCCCTCCGACATTGATTCCAAGCAGGCCGGTAAAGAACCCCAACGGCAAGAAGATCGCCGCGACGATGGAGAGCATGTACATGCGGCCATTCAGCTCTTCCGACGCCCGGCCCAGCAACTCCTCCTGAACCACCGCCGCTCGCTCCCGTACCTCATCAATCCCTTCAATATGGCGGGTCAGATGGTCCAGCACCTCCCGCAGCCACAATTGGTGCTTGGGCGGGATCCAGGACTGGCGCTCCGTCGCCAGTCGGGAGAGCGCTTCCCTCTGGGGCGCCAGATAGCGGCGCAGCGCAATCACTTGTTGCCTCAACCCGGTGAGGGCATTGCGATCCACCTCGCCCTGAACACTCACCAGCGCTTCCTCGATGTCGTCTATCTGCTCTTCGAAAGCGTCCACCAATGATTCCAGCGGCTGCACCATCCCCTGGGCCAGCGCCACCACACAGGCCATGCTGCCCTTGGGACCACTCCCTTTCTCCAGCTGGCGGATGATGTTGGCCGTGGTTTCCAGAGGCCGGCGCCGGGCGCTGACCAATCGGTACTCAGAGAGATAGAGACGCAGTGACACCATATCTTCCGGGTCGGATTCGGGATTGGGGTTGATGCCACGCAGAGAGAGAACGATCCCCTCCTCCATCGGTGTACAGCGGGGGCGGGTATCCTCCGCCACCAGGGCAGCCGCGGCCAATGGCGGCAATCCCCCCTGCTCCAGTATCCAGTTTCGCGCCTCCGGCACCGAGAAATCCAGGTGGATCCAAAGCACCCCCTGAGCCGGTTGCCAGGCCTCCACCTCAGGCCAGCTCAGCGCACGGGCACCGCCGCGTCCATCCAGCAGCAGGGCGTGCAACAATCCGGGTAATGCGTCGGTCATGGTGTCTCCTTTAATCAGGCGGAAACGCGGGGAAGTCACTGGCTCCATCAAGGTGGGTTAAGGTCGACAAAAAACCGCGCCAGTTCAGCCAACAAACTGTTTTGATAGTACACCGCATTGATGCTTTTGCACTCAGTTAACGCATTGATATCTCAATCCTCAGGAACGGACGACAGCGCCCCGATAAACGACGCGTTTTTTCAGCTTTCGTCAAACCGGGTAAAGCCAGGTAAAGCCCGCAACCTTATGGCCGCTTCACCACTCACAAGCAGCAAAACACAACCTGGAGGTGTTATGCGACTCACTCGAATTTGGCTTCTTCCCCTGACCACTCTGCCCCTACTCACCGCCTGCGCCAGCAATCCCACACCGGACCATCGCTTCTATACGGAAACCGGCGAGCAGGGCATGACATTCACCCTGGTGCACTTTAACGAGGCGGATGAGACGCCCGGTGTACAACGGGCTCCCAACGGGGAGCGCCCGGCAAAAGGCCAGCGCGGCGGCGGGCAGCGTGCCGGCAAATCGCGGGGGGAGCGGCCAGCAGACTCCACCCCCTCTGCATCCACCCCACCCCAGCAGGACAGCGTATTGCTGGCGTTGCTGGAGCAGGAGTTGGACCAGCGCCAGTTGTGTCCCGAGGGCTACCACATCACCCAGTGGCGCCCCACTGAGCGCGGCGTCCTGATCCAGGGGCAATGCCAGTAGCCTCAGGAGGGCGAACCGGGCTCTGTCAGCATTGAGTTCCGAAAATGGCGAATCCGATGGCGTGGGCAGGTTACACTGGCGCCATCACTGACCCGGAATCTTCGCCATGGAACACGACCAATACCGACAAGCCCGGCTGGCCCGGGACCCCCGCTTTGACGGTCGCTTTTTCGTGGCGGTGCGTACCACCGGGATCTATTGCCGCCCGATCTGCCCCGCAACGCCTCCGAAAGAGGAGAACGTCACCTACTTCGACAGCGCCATTGCGGCGGCCAATGCCGGTTATCGTCCCTGTCTGCGCTGCCGCCCGGACAGTGCCCCCGGCTCCTGGGCCTGGCGCGGCACCGACACGACGCTGGAGCGGTCGATCCGTCTGATCGACGAGGGCGCACTGGTGGATGGCAACATCCCGGCCCTGGCGGCGCGGCTCGGGATCTCCTCCCGCTACCTCAACAAGTTGTTCCAATCCCGCCTTGGCACCAGCGCCAAGCACTATGCGCTTCATCAGCAACTGATGCTGGCCAAGCAGCTGCTGCACGATACCGCACTGCCGATGGCAGAGGTGGCCGCGGCCGCGGGTTTTGGCAGTGTGCGACGCTTTAACGACTGTTTTGCCCGTCAGTTGCAACTCACGCCGAGCCAGATCCGCCGCGCCAGTGGAGATCCTCAGGAGGGGCTTTCCCTGTTTCTCAGCTATCGTCCCCCCTACGCCTGGCAGCCCCTGCGCGACTTTCTGGCGTTACGGCGGATCCCGGGACTGGAGTGGGTCGGCACCGACCACTATGGCCGTACCCTGATCACCGCGGACGGCATCCGAGGCCGTTTTACCGCAGTGCATCAGCCACAGAAGCACGGATTCCAGGTGCAGTTGCAGATGGCGCGTTCGGTACCACTGCTGCCTATCATCCGGCAGATCCGGCGAGTGTTGGATCTGGACGCGGAGATCGCCACCATCGACGCCCACCTGACCTCCCTGCCCGGACTGGCGGAACACCTGACTCCGGGCCTGCGGCTGCCGGGGATCTGGCGCCCGTTTGAGGCGGGTGTCCGGGCGATATTAGGGCAACAGGTCAGCGTGGCTGCAGCCCATAACCTGGTGCAACAACTGGTGCATGAGCATGGTGAACATGATGGGGAGTTGCGCCAGTTTCCCACTGCAGAGACTCTGGCGGCCTCCTCACTGGAATCTCTGCGGATGCCGGACAGCCGTCGCCAGACTCTGCGCCGGTTTGCCGCTCACATTGCGGAGCAGGGGGAGCAGACCGACCCCACCTCCTGGCTGGCCCTAAAGGGTATCGGCCCCTGGACCGTCGACTATGTGCGGTTGCGGGGATTGTCGGAGCCCGATGTGTTTCTGGGCAGCGATCTCGGGGTCAAAAAGGCTTTGGTCCAGAGAGGTTTGGATCTGGACCCGGAGCAGGCTGCGCCCTGGCGCAGCTACCTGACTTTTCAACTGTGGAACCTGCTATGAGCTTTCAATACCTGAGCCTGATGGAGACCCCGCTGGGGCCGCTGGCGATTATGGCGGATGAGCGCGCGATCCAGGCGGTGCAATTTGTTGACGACACCACGCCCTCATCCCTGCCGGAAAGTGCCCTGACTCAGCGGGCGCGGGCCCAGTTGAAGGAGTACTTTACGGGTCATCGACAGGCCTTTGATCTGCCCCTCGCCCCCACTGGCACACCGTTTCGCCAGGCCGCCTGGCAAGCGCTGTGCGCCATTCCCTACGGCGAAACCCGTTCCTATGCCGAGCAGGCGGACCGAATGGGCAACCCCAAGGCGGTCCGGGCGGTCGGCGCAGCCAACGGCGCCAACCCCATCGCCATTCTTATCCCCTGCCATCGGGTGATCGGTAAAAACGGTTCACTGACCGGCTATGCCGGGGGGCTGAATCGCAAAGCCTGGCTGCTGGCGCTGGAGCAGGGCCAGATCCAGCCCTAAAGCTGCCCCTCGTTAAAGGCCTGCTGGAACGCCAGCACCTTTTGCAGGTAACGGCGCGCCTCGGCCTTGGGGTGACGGTTGGTCAATGCCCAATAGACCTGGTTCGGCTGCAGGCTGTTCAGATCCCGCATCGCCCGTTTGCGGTCCCGGTCGAACGTGGCCAGCACCCCGCCAGTACCGCCGTTATAGGCGGAGATCATGGCGTAGTGCAGCGTGGTGGGATGACGCACCTCCCGCAGATAGCGGGTTTTTAGCAGATGGAAGTAGGCCGCGCCGGTGTCGATATTGTTGGCGGGATTAAACAGGTACGCCTGAGTTGGGATGTCGTTACGCCCCTTCACCAGACGAAACACGTCGGCGCCGGCGGTTTTGGGGATCACCTGCATCAGCCCATACGCCCCGGCATGACTGACGGCGTAGGGGTTGAAGCTGCTCTCGGTTTTGATGATGGCGTAGAGCAGATCCTCCGGCAGGTTGTAACGCTGCGCCGCAGCCCGGATCAGAGGCGCATACTGGTACTCCCGCTGACTCAGGTGGTTGGCCACCATGTCGATCTCAACGTAGTAGGTGCGCCCCCGAGCCCGGCTCTCCTCCTTCAATTCGGTGGCGATCAGGTGCTCAGCAAAACGGTTGGCCCGCCATGCCCATTCGATGGGCTGGTTGTCCTGATCCACCACCTGGCCCAGCAGGAAGGGCTTGCCCTTAAGCTCCACCCGTTCATCGCTGAACATATGCACAGAACTGGGATCGGCCGGCATCAACAGGGTTTCCACGATCGCCTGTTTCAGCTTTTCCCTAGGCTGATTCTGAGCCAGGGTGCTGACCCAGATCTTGCCCTCATCGAAGTTGATGTGGGCCCGGGTACGAAAACCGTCGATGTACTTTACGTAATCGTGCTTGCCCGCTTCCAGGTAATCCCCCTCCCCCCACTGCGCTTTCACCTGGGCGGAGAACTGCTGGATCAGGGCTTCAAACGCCTGCTCATCCCGCTGGGGTGCTTGGTGAGAGGCGGACTCGACAGGCGAAGGCGCGGTGCTGCAGGCCACCAGCAGGGTGAGCAATGCAAAGGGAAGAACTCGAAGCAGGGATCTCATGGTATCGGGCGTTGGCAGACCGCCGGTATGGCAGCCTTTTATTCAGGCTCGCAGTGTACCCTATCCCCTCTGTTTCCGATTAAAAAACAGCGTCACTTCTGAGTGAGCAGCGCCCGCTCCTCCTCACTGGCGAAGTGCGCGTCCCAATGAGCCAACCGTGGTGCCATCAAGCGGAACCACAAAGGGGGCACGAGGGTAAGGAGTATCGTGGAAAGGTAGCCTGAAGGCATGGTCGGGGCTTCGGGCATCGGCTCCAGCGCCTGAAAAGGTCTCTGCGCCGTAGCATGATGGTGGGAGTGGCGAGTCAGGTTAAAGCTGGCCCAACTGGAGATTCGTCGGTTGCTGTTCCAGCTGTGACGGGGCTGAACCTGGCAGTTGTGTGCCCGCACCAACCCATAGTGTTCCATGTAATTAACGATCTCGAGAAAGCATTTGGCGATTCCCGCACAGGCAAGGAAGCCCAGCCCCCCCGCCATACCGCCAATCCAGAATGCCAGCAGGGTCAGGGCCAGGGAGTAGCACTGACCGGTCAGAAAGCGGTTGTGGTGGCTCCACAGCGGCTGGCGTTGAAGCGCCAGACGCCGGGCCTCAATCTGCCAGGCGCTGCGATTGCCCCTCAGGGTCGACAGCCAGATATGGCGATAAACGGTACGCCCCCGAGGTGCTGAAGCGGGGTCCTCCGGCGTCGCCACATAACGATGGTGGCCATACACGTGCTCGATGGCGAAGGCGGTGTCCCAGGAGAACGCCAGCAGCAGACGACCGATAAACAGCGCCAGGGGATCCCAGGTTCGATGGACCAGTTCATGAGCTACGATGGTGCCTAGCGCCGCCACCAGCAGACCGCTCCCCACCAGGCTAATCATCACTTGCTGCGCGCTGTTGTTTGCTTTTGCCGACACGGCATCGTAGCCGGTCAGGCTCTGAATCGCCGCACCGATGCCGATAGGATCTCCCGAAGCGAGGCTCCAAATCTGAAACAGCACCACAAGTCCCACCGGCAGCACTGCCATGTAGAGCATCCGGTCCAGCCATTGGGGGTGGTGATATTGGGGGGTTGAGGTGTCATCCCCAAGCAGAGCATCTCCGCCAACCAGCACAATCAGAATCGCCGTCAGGCCAAGATAGAGACCCTCTCCACCCATCAGTAACCCGATGCACTGGGGCAGGGCCAGGAGATAGATCAGAGAAAATTTGAGGTAGTGCATTCCGTTCACTCCCACTTAATCTGATCTCAAGTATTGCAGCCCCTCGGTCCGCTGCCAGCCTAACTGATGCAGGCAAAACCGAAGCTGAACCCCCGCCACCTCCATACGGCTTTGGGCGCACGCTGTGATCGTGTCGGCAGTTCCGCTTCTCCGCTTTGAGCGTAAACAGCCAGAAAGTCAGAATCTGCACACTTAATCTACTTTGGCCCAATCAATGCGCCTGACTATCGCCCTGTTTCCCCTGCTGTTTTGCGCTCCGGCGTTGGCTCAGTTTCCTGCTGCGCAACCAGGTACAGCCGGCCCCAAAGCGGCCTCTCATGCTGCTCTGACCCTGGACTATATTGCTGCGGAACAAGCGCTCTGGGGCGTGACACTGGCGCCCACGCACTACGATCCGGCCTACCCGGCCTGGGGCTACTATGCGGGCTTTGCCTGGGGCCCGAGTGAACGGCTGGATCTGCCGGAACCGGAACAGGGCAAAGTCTCCCAGTATCTGGGGCGGTTCGGGCTGAGCTACGGCCTGACCCAGTCAATCTACCTCTACGGTGGCGCCACCTACCACATGACCGAAACCCGATACACCAACGGCATTACACCGCTGTGCACTGATTGTGGTCCGGTCTGGACCGAAGATAAGGATTACACCTGGGGTGCGGAACTGGGGTTGAGGCTGAATCTGGGACAGCACCTGGTGATTGGCGCGGGGTACAACTGGGCCACTGAATCGGCGGTGATCAGTCTGGGGCTGCGCTAAGGCTCAGTTGACCTGAACCAGCGCCACCACTTTGCTCTGTTTGGCCTGATACATCTGTCGGTCAGCCGAGTTGACCAGGGCCTCCGCATCGCTGCCATCCTGGGGATAGCTGGCCACGCCAATGCTCATTCCCTGGCGTACGTTGTCCCCTTTGGGCAGTGACATCGGTTGCGACATCGCTTCTTCAATCCGCTGTGCCAGCAACTCGGCCTGCTCAAAATCGGTGCTCTCCAATACCACCACGAACTCATCACCGCCGATGCGGGCCAGAAGATCCTGGGTTCGCATGCAACTTTGCAAACGCTTGGCCACCTGCGCCAGCACCGCATCTCCCGCTTCATGACCATAACGGTCATTGACCCGTTTGAAGTCATCCAGATCGAGGTAGAGCAGGGTCAGAGGAGTGCCGTTCTCCCGGCTACGCGTTAACGCCTCGCTGCAGTGGCTTTGGAAATGACGGCGATTGGCCAGACCGGTCAGGGGGTCGGTAGAGGCGAGGCGGGCCCAGTTCAGTTCTGACGCTTTCTGCTGGGTGATGTCGTTGACGGTCGCCAGAATCAGCGGCTGACCACCGGATTGTCCCGCCAATACTTGAAACTGCCACTGGCACACCAGCAGGCGCCCCTCCTGAGTGTGATTGGGTTGCTCCAGCGACAAGCTGGTGCCCTCCTTCAACAAGCGGGAGAGGATCCGCCCGAGCGGACGCTGATCCACCTCAGCAAACAGCAACGTCGCCATCGGCTCATTCATCACCTGCTCAGCGGACCAGCCGAACAACCGGGCAGCGGCCTGATTCCAGCCCTGGATACGCCCCATGGCATCCAGCACCATCAGCGGCGTCGGGGTGTGGTCCAGCAGTTGGGTCATCATGGCGCCCTGGCGCTTAAGCTGAAGATTGCGACACCACATCAGCAGCACAGTCAGCGCCAGCACCGGCAGCCCGATGCCCCAACCCTGCCCGGTGGTTTCAGGGGCAACGGCAGCAAAGGCCAACGGCGCAGAGATCATCAGCACCGCGCCAGCCCAAAGCGGCGTATGAGGTGCTGAACGGGCCAGCCGTCTCGCGGGGCCCCAGGCCAGGTGACGCATGAGAAGAGTCCTTTTCCATTAACCGATATCGCCTTCATTGGCGCTTCTGTTGGAGTAAAACGGTAACGGGGAAGAAACCGGCTCAGCTTTTTCGATCTGAATCGCTTTTGCCGTATCATCGTGCCACGGCAATTGCACAGGAAACGCCAGCGTGGCCAAGAAACATTTTTACGTGGTATGGCAAGGGCGCCAGACCGGCATCTTCACCGACTGGCCCAGCACCCAGGCGGCGGTCAGTGGCGTTGCCGGGGCCAAATACAAGGGCTACGCCACCGAAGCGGAGGCGCAGGCCGCCCTGAAAATGGGCTACCAGCGTGCGCTGGCGGCGGGGAAAACCCCGGCCAAACCCGCAACCGCAAAGCGCCCTGCCACGCGCCCGGAGCCGATGCCGTTCCCCGACAGCGACTGGGTGATTTACGCTGACGGCGCCTGCGATCCCAACCCCGGGCAGGCGGGCACCGGTCTGGCCCTCTACCGTAAAGGGCAGATCGCCGAGCTGTGGTATGGGCTCTATAACCCGCAGGGCACCAACAACACCGCCGAACTGAACGGCCTGATCGAAGCCCTCAGACTGGCTCAACAGGGGCAGCAGCAGGGCGCCTCCGTGACCGTACTCTGCGATTCCCAGTACGCCATCAACTGCGTCAGCCGATGGGCCGAAGGGTGGGCCGCCAACGGCTGGACCCGCAAAGGCGACCCGATCAAAAACCTGGCGCTGATCCAGACCGCTTTCGCGCTGTGGCAGACGCTAAAGGGCAGCATCACCCTGGGCCATGTGCCCGGTCATGCCGGGATCGAAGGCAACGAACTGGCGGACCGGATGTCGGTCTACGCGGTGGACCGGAAGGAGACGGGATTTATCCGCTACCCCGACCCCATCGATCTCACCGAAGTGCTGGCGATGCGCGCCGGTTAAGGTGCCCCGGCCCCGCGGATCCCTTATAATCTGCAAAGATTTTTTCCAAGGTTACCCAACTCATGAGTTTCGCCTCACAGGGCTTTTGCCCCGAGATCGTTCAGGCGCTGACGCAGTGCGGTTATCAGAAGATGACCCCCATCCAGCAGAAGGCGATCCCCCTGGCCCGTAAAGGGCACGACATCCTGGCCAACGCCCAGACCGGCACCGGTAAAACCGCCGCCTTTGCGCTGCCGATGATCCAGAGCATGGTGGATCATCCCCAGCCGCGCAGCCGTCGCCATGTCCGTGGTCTGATCCTGGCCCCCACCCGTGAACTGGCCCAGCAGGTGGCAGACAACGTCGCCCTGTACCACCAGTTCCTGCCGCTCACCTCTGCGGTAGCGTACGGTGGCGTCAAGATGACCAGCCAGGCCAAGGCGCTGGAAGCGGGTGTCGATATTCTGGTGGCCACGCCGGGTCGTCTTCAGGAGTTGATGGAGATGAACATGGTGAGTCTGGCCAAGGTGGAATACCTGGTGCTGGACGAAGCGGACCGGATGCTGGATATGGGCTTTATCGGCGACATCGAGCGGATCCGCGCCCAGATCAAGCTGCCCCACCAATCGATGCTGTTTTCCGCCACCTACCCGCCCAAGATGAAGCAGTTGGCGGCGGAACTGCTGAAAAAGCCCAAGATCGTGGCAGTGGGTGAAGAGAACCGCACTGCGGATACCGTGGCGCACGTGTTCTACCCGGTGGATGAGGATCGCAAGATCGAACTGCTGTCGGAACTGATCGGGCGCAAGAACTGGCAACAGGTGCTGGTGTTTGTGAACTACAAGGAGCACGCCGACGCCATCGCCGAGGAGCTCAACCGAGACGGCCTCTCCACCGGCGTATGCCATGGTGATCGCAGCCAGGGCAACCGCCGTCGGGCGCTCAAGGAGTTCAAAGAGGGCGCCCTGCGGGTGCTGGTGGCCACCGATGTGGCGGCCCGTGGCCTGGATATCCAGGGGCTGCCCCATGTCGTCAACTTCGACCTGCCGTTCCTGGCGGAAGACTATGTGCACCGCATCGGCCGAACCGGCCGCGCCGGTCTGCAGGGTCACGCCGTCTCTCTGGTTGGGCGGGAGGATGAACTGACCGCACTGCAGATTGAGCGACTGATCGGCCAACGGATTCGCCGTATTGAGCAGCCCGGTTACGAGGCCAAACAGCGGGAGCAACTGGTGGATAAGCTGCACAACAAAGCCACCTACCGTGACCGCAAGAGCCGCACCAACCGTGGCGCAGACCAGTCCAGCGCCGAGCGTCAGTTGCGCCTGCGTCAGGCGGTCAAAGCCCGTCTGAAACAGCGCTAATCCTCACCTCCTATACTTACTCCCAAGGCCACCACCCTTGGGAGTATTGTTATGCGCCAACCCCTTTGCCAAAAGTGCCAAAGCCTGCTGAAAAATCAGAATGACCAGCCCCATGAGCAACTTCATGAGGTGGCCTATCACGAAGCGAGCACCGTAGACGGTGGCTTCTCCGAGCATGAATTCCGCTGCGACAACTGCGGCCATGTCCTGCGCCATATGAGTGGCATCATCATGGACAGCGGCTGGAGTGAGATGCCGGAATCCCCCTCCTGAGCCCGCTTTTTTTTGTGAGTAACCTTCAACTTCTGGAATCATTAATCCGAAAACTGAGCCTGGTACTGATCATCTCCTGGCCCCGGACTTAAAATCGCAGTCTGTAATGAGTCAATGGTGGTAGTTAGCTGTGTTTGAGTTACACCAAGAGGTGGTCACGATCGTCGACAATGTTGTCGTCAAATACTTCATCACCGACTTCAGCCAACCGGTGATCGTTTCGTTTGCCTGTGCGGCAAGCTCTCTGAGCCACTCTGAGATCGCCGCAGGGCACTCTCCCTGGTCCTACGACTTCTGGAAAAAAAACGGCATCAACGTCGTGGCTTTTGCGTCAATTGACGAAGAAAACTGGTACCAGTCCGAAGCACTGTCTGACTTTTGCGATCAGTTGAGAGGCTGGTTGGCCCCCTTCCCCAAGCGGCTTGGATACGGCTACAGCATGGGCGGTTTCGGCGTTGCAGCCTACGGCAACCAACTGGGGCTGGACCACGCCATGTTGTTTGCACCGGCAACCAGCACGGATCCCCGGATTGTTGAGTGGGATACCAAGGCCCGGTCACGAACTGCCGAACGCGGACTGGACTGGCTTGGGCCGATGAACGACAGCATCCACTGCCGGGTTCCCCTCACCATTCTTTATGACCCACTGTATGAATTGGACAGGCGCCATGTGCGGCGCTTTGAGCACCAACTTCAGCTCGATCTGATGCCAATGCCTGGCATAGGCCACTCCGTTCCGGAGTCATTGTTAAAACTCAATATGCTGAAATCGGTCTGCCTGGAATTTGCCGCAGGCCGGATTGATCGGGCCGCATTTTTCAGCAAGCTTCGGAAACGGCGCACCCTGTATATCTACTTTCAGCAGATGAAGAATGCGGCCAGGCGCCGCAACTCCAAGAAAGCCCAACGGGTGATCCACTACCATCGACTTCGGTGGTCTTTGAAAAACCTGAATAAGATCCGTCAGCATAAAGCAGAGGCGAAAGATCGCCGCAAACTCCTGGCCAGTTAGCCTTTCTGAGACCTTTTTCGGGGCGGTTGTCCTCAATCAACCGCCCTGCTACGCTGAAGCACCAAATCTAAACAGGTGTTTGAACATGGAGTCGTTTCAGCAAGCCTACCCCTTCCATACCCCCATCACCGTGGCCTGGGGGGAGATGGATGCCCTTCAGCACGTCAATAACGTGGTCTATTTCCGCTACTTCGAGACGGCGCGTATCGCGTTTTTCCAGCAGTTGGGTCTGATGGAATCGCTCAAGCAAGCGGGCATTGCCCCGGTGCTCAGCGAAACCCGTGCCCGCTACCGCCGCCCGGTGACCTTTCCCGATTCCCTGCTGGTGGGAGCGCGGATCACCCGCCTGGCGGAAGACCGGCTGACCATGGAGTACGCGGTATTCAGCCAGCAGCAGCAAACCGTCACCACATTGGGCGAAGCGGAGATCGTGGCGTTTGACGCCCGGGCCGGTGGCAAGTGCGCCATTCCCGATGCGCTGCGGGAGCAGCTCTCGGCTTACCTGACGGCCCCTGAATGTGCCTGATCGCCTTTGACTGGCGCCCCGGCTCCTCCACCCCTCTGCGGCTGTGGGCCAACCGGGACGAGTTCTATGCCCGGCCCACCGAGCCGCTGCATCGCTGGGATAACGGCCTGTGGGCAGGCCGCGATCTGCAGGCTGGAGGTACCTGGTTGGGGTTATCGGAGCGGGGAGCCTGGGCGGCGCTCACCAATGTTCGTGAGCCGGGCACACCGCCCGGCCCACGTTCCAGAGGGGAGTTAATTACCGAGTTCCTGTTGAGCGACCTGACGCCCCGGGCGTTCTTTCAACAGTGGTCGCCTGAAGACTACAGCGGCGTGAACCTGCTGCTCGGCTATGGCGACCAGCTGGTGTTTGGCTCCAACCGCAGTGTTGAGTCGCGCCTTCTTGAGCCGGGCCGGTACGGGCTCAGTAACGCCTCGTTGGATACCCCCTGGCCCAAGCTGAACCGGATCAAATCCCTGATGGCACCCGCCGTGGCATCGACCGACGCTCTGGCTTATCTGCGAGATCGGCTGCAACCCGCTGATGCCGATCTGCCGGATACCGGCATCGGCCTGGAGTGGGAACGCCTGCTGGGCCCCATCTTTATCCAGAGCCCCCTTTACGGCACCCGCAGCAGTTCAGTGTTAACCCTGACGTCGGATGGGCGATTCGACTGGCTGGAGCAAGGCTATGGCCCGGAGGGCGCACTGGCACAAACCCAACTTCAGGGCCGGTTAATGCGGCCTATTGGTTAGGATCCGGCGGCGTTTCCTGCCCCTGCTTCGGCTTCTCCAGAATGATGCTCTCCGGCATCCCCTCCGGTTGACAGAAAAGCTGCTCCGTCTTGGGGTGATGCTGACAGAGACCACCGGTCTCAATGCCGGTGGGGCCAACGATGGTGCAGTTGTCACCCGCTTTCATACCCTCACAAGCCGCAATGGTGGCTTTGGGCAGCGTGGGAGCTTCGGAAGCGGAAGCGACAGAGGACAGCGCCAGCAGTATGGACGCGGCGCATAGGGGGGAGTAGCGGACCGTTGCCATGAACAGATTCTCCTTCAGTGACCTGAAGAAAAGGTAGACGGATCAATGGCTCCCCGCCAGAAATGACAACGGGGCCAGTCGGCCCCGTTGTCATGATGCGAAACGGTTCAAAGCATGTTTTCTTCGAACGTCTCCATCGCCAGCTTCCACCAATCGATGGTGTCTTCCAGGTTTTCCCGGCTAACCCCTTTGTAGAGGTTCACGGTCATCTCGATGTTGGGATCGCCGTCTTCGTCCAGGTACGCCTTACCGTAGCGAGTGGTGACGTTCCACTCGTTGATCTCTGACATGGTCACGTCGCTGCCGGACCAGGCGGCAGTGAACTGGATCTCACGACAACGGCGGCCATCATCGCAGCCGTAGAAGTACACGGCGTACTTGGTGCCGTTGATTCGGCCAATGATCATCGGGTCCCCTTCGCCGTCGGTATCCAGGTTGGCAGAGCCAAAGCCCCGAGCCAGATTGACGATTTCAGACGGGTCGGTGGCGTCCACCAGAGGTGCGGACAATACAGGGGCGGTCGCCAACAGGGCTGTGGCGGCCAGGGCACGGATGAGGGTCATGACCGGCTCCTTGGTCAAGTTAAAGTTGAATAAAATGAGTTAACTGCACTCCATGGCCATTGTGAAACCTGTCCGACCACCATTCAACCCCAACTCAGAATTTTCTTTTGGGGCGCCGTTCGACGCCCCTCGGTATTGCTGAGCTTACAGTCGCTCTTCAAAAGCGGTGAGCGCCACCTTCCACCAGTCGATGGTGTCTTCCAGGTTCGCGCGAGTCACACCCTCAAACAGGTTAACGGTGAACTCCAGCACCGGGTCACCTTCGAAGTCGATATAGGCTTTGCCGTAACGGGTTTCCTCGTTCCAGAGGTTGACACCATCTTTATCCATTTCGGCATCGGCCCATGCGGCAGCAAACTGAATTTCGCGGCAGGATTGGCCCTCTTCACAACCGTAGAAATAGATGACGTACTGGGTGCCGTTGATGCGCCCCACGATCATGGGATCGCCTTCGCTATCAACCTCAAGATTGGCCGAACCAAAGCCGCGGGCCAGTTCAACAATCACCTCGGGGTTCGTGGCGTCGACGATGGCTTTCGGGTCGTTCGCGGCCTCCACCGGCTCGTTGCTGGTGCTGGCACAACCGGCCAGGGTAAGCGCGGCGGCCAGGCCGAGAAGGATGCGGGGTAGTTTCATGGTCATTCCTTATGACAAGTAAAAAAACCACCTTGACATCAACTAAATGGTTGATAGATAAAGCGGTTCAAAAACGATGGGATGATAGTGGATGGTCACCGTCGACGCCGTGACCTACCCCGCAGCGATGCCGGTTCGAACCGTCAGCCGTTACGCACGGACTGCACTTCCGCCTCGGTCAGCATGCGCCACTCACCCGCTTCCAGCGTCTCATCCAGCTCGATGGCGCCGATGGCTTCGCGGTGCAGGGCCACCACCTTGTTGCCTAAGGCGGCAAACATCCGCTTCACCTGATGGTACTTGCCCTCTTCGATGGTCAGCAGCACTTCGGTATCGGAGATCCGCACCAGTTCCGCCGGACGGGTCAGCCCATCTTCGTTATGCAGTTGCACCCCTTCGGCGAAGCGCTGCTCGGCGTCCCCCACAAGAGGTTCAGCCAGCCAGGCCCGGTAGCGCTTGCTGCACTGACGTCGAGGAGAGGTGATCTGGTGACACCACTGCCCATCTTCGCTGAGCAGCAGCAGGCCCGTGGTGTCCACATCGAGGCGACCGGCGATGCGCAGCGCTTCCCGTTTGGGCAACTCAATCAGGTTCAACACCGAGGGGTAGAGTTCATCCACATTGGAGCAGAGAAACTCCGCGGGTTTATGCAACATGATGTAGCGGGTGGCCACCGGTCCCAGCGGTACCCCTTCCAGCACCACCCGAGTTTCATCGGTTACCTTAAATCCCGGGTCCTTTACGACTTCGCCATTGCACTGTACTTCCCCTTTGTGCAGCAGTTTTTTCGCCGTGGAGCGAGTGAGATCGGTGCAACTGCACAGGTATTTATCTAGACGCATGGAAAACGAACCTCGGAAAATTTGCGCCATTATCGGGCTTTTTCTCCCGACTGGCGATGGCTTTCAGCGGGATCACCGCCTAGACCTATAAGCTCGCAAGCCTCAACAGGACGGAGTCAGCTTATGGCCAGTGCCGCCAACCCGTTGCGTTCCATTCTTTATGCCCTCGCGGCCAACCTCTCCATCGCCATCGCCAAACTGGTGGCGGCATTGGTGACCCATTCGGGCTCCATGATGGCGGAAGCGATTCACTCCTTTGCGGATACCGGCAACCAATTGCTGCTGTTGCTGGGGCTTAAGACCGCACGCCGTCCCCCTTCGCCGGAGCACCCCCTGGGCTATGGCAAAACCATCTACTTCTGGTCATTCATCGTCGCCATCATGCTGTTCAGTATGGGGGGGCTCTACTCCCTGTATGAAGGCTGGCACAAATTGATGGACCCTCATCCCCTTAACAGTCCCTGGATCGCCATTGCGGTATTGGTGTTTGCCATCATCGCCGAGGGCCTCTCTCTGCGCGGCTGCATCCAGGAGGTGAATAAGGAGCGCTATGGGCGCAGTTTCTGGCGCTGGTTCCGGGAGACGCGCAGCAGTGCCCTGCTGGTGATCTTTGGTGAGGACCTGGCGGCGCTTCTGGGTCTGGTACTCGCGCTCTTCTTTGTGGCGATGACCATGATCACCGGCGATCCCACCTGGGACGCCTACGGCAGCATCAGCATCGGTGTTCTTTTGGTGCTGATCGCCCTCTTTATCGGCATTGAGATTAAATCCCTGATCATCGGTCAGGGAGTGGAGCCCCGCATTAAGGCGGAGATGGTGGCCTTTCTGGAGTCCCAGCCGGGGGTGGATAAGGTGTTCAATCTTCTGACCCTGCAACTGGGCGCAGACGTGATGGTGGCGGTAAAACTCAAGATGAACGCTCAGGGGGACGCCGCAGCGCTGGTGGGTCAGATCAACGAGGTGGAAGCGGCCTTTAAGGCCGCCTTCCCCCAGGTGGTCTGGCGTTTCTTCGAGCCGGATCTGGCGGACTGAGAGGACGTCAGGTTCGCTGGCGAGGGCGGGACAAGGCCCGCCGCTGCAGCCAGGCTATCCAGCCCAGCACCAGCACGATGGCCCCAATGCCATACAGCAGCGCGGGCCCCAGAGCGAACCCCAGCAGGGCGGTCAGGGCCGCGCCTGTCATAGCCAGAGCGCGGTAGCGGCGGGACAACAGGCGATAACCGGCCGCCATGGAGAGCAGATAGACCACCACAAACAGGCCGTTTACCCAGGGCAGCAGCCGATCAAAATCCAATGCCGCCCAGTGCGCCACCATCAGGGAGAGGGCCAACAGGGTGGCCAGGCTGAGCAACGCCCGCTGCGGCACCCGGTAGCGGTTCAACGACTCCAGCGAGGCGGGAAGATAGCCCTGCTGGCTGAGGCTCCAGATCAACCGGGACATCGCATTCAGATAGGTATTCATGGTGGCGATGCCCGCCAGGATCCCCAACAGCCCGATGACCCAGGCGCCACCGCCCCCGACCGCAGCGTTAAACAGATCCACCATCATCAGACGGCTCTCCCCCGGCATCATCAGGATCAGCACGGTGCCGCACAGGTAGATCACCCCCACCAGCAGAGTGGCCCAGAGCATGGCGGGCACAAAGTCCCGCTCAGGTGACTTGAATTCGGCGGAGAGGTGGCTCATCGCCTCCACACCAAGATAACTCCAGATCGCCACGCCCGCGGCGGCCAGCATCGGGTCCCAGGACCAGGGCCCGGCCAGAGGTTTAAACGAGCCCTCTGTGGTGCCAAACAACACCACGGCAATCCCCACCATCACTGCCAAAATCACCAGGGTCAGCCCGAACTGCAGCCGACCCGACAGCTGCACCCCTTTGAGGTTCAGCAGCACCATCGCCGCCAGCACCCCCAACTGCGCCAGCAGAGTGCCCAACGTCCCCAGCGGCACCAGGCTATGCACAAACTCAAAGGTCATCATCATCGCTGCGGGCAACCCCACAGGGGCAGCAAACAGGAACACCAGTCCGACACTGGCTCCTGCCCGCTCTCCAAACGCTTTGGCGACAAAATAGGCCGGGCCACCGGCATTGGGAAAGCGTCGTCCCAGTTGAGCAAACACCAGAGTGATGGGCAGCATGGCCAGGATCAGCAACCCCCAGGCCCAGAGGGCTCCGGCGCCCGCCATCGACACCGTCAATTGGGGCAGAATAAAGACACTGGTGCCCAACAGAGCGGTGGCCAGCAGGCCGACGCCTTGCCAGCGGGTAATGGAGGGATTCAGGGTGGTCATTGCAGTTCCTTGGCCATAAAACACCGATGCGTTAGTGTACGCACAGGACGGCCAACAGGTCGTCGCCATTGGCCGACGGATCGTCGGCATCCGCCCCCAACCGGATCTCATGGATGAACTCACAGGACCTCGATAAATTTGACCAGGCGATCATCACCGCCCTGCGCCAGAACGCCCGTCAGCCCATCTCTGCCATCGCACAGCAGGTTAATCTCTCCCGCTCCTCCGTATCGGAACGGATTAAACGGCTGGAACAGAGCGGTGTGATCCGCGGCTATCGAGTGCTGCTCCGCCCCAGCGCCCGAACGGACGTCAGTGCCTATTTCGAGATCCGCCATAACCAGAAGCAGTGCAAAAACCTGGCGGACAAGCTGAAGCAGATCCCGGAGGTGCAGAGTTGCCATGGCATCACCGGCGAGATCGACCTGCTGGTGCTGGTACGGGCAGAGTCGATGCAGCGGCTTCACCAGATCCGGGAGAGCATTGAAGCCAATCCAGCCATCACCAAGATCGTCACCCACGTAGTGATGAGTGAGTGGTTCTGACCCTCTGCGCAGCAGGGTGTTCTGCGGACTCGCTCATTTGCCTCCGTTTGTGCCTTTTCATGTCCGGATAACCCTTTTAAGTTAAAAGGCTGTCATCCCAAGGAGAGGGTTACCCCATGCTGGCACGACGCCTTCTGACACTGATTCTGCTGCTTATCACCCTGCCGGCAAGCGCCGGCCAGGGGGCGATCGCCGCACCGGACCGCTACGGCGCCGAAACCGGTGCTGCCATCCTGGCGCAAGGAGGCAATGCGGTGGACGCCGCCGTCGCCACCGCCTTCACCCTGGCCGTCACCTATCCGGAAGCGGGCAACCTGGGTGGCGGCGGGTTTATGACCCTCTGGTTCGAAGGCCATCCCTACTTTCTCGACTACCGGGAAACCGCGCCCGCCCTTGCCCATCGAGACCTCTACCTGGATGAGCAGGGTGAGGTGATCCCTGACCTCAGTCTGGTGGGCAGCAAAGCGGTTGGGGTGCCGGGCTCGGTGATGGGGATGTGGGAGGCGCATCAGCGCTTTGGCCAACTGCCCTGGGCCCAGTTGCTGGCTCCCGCCATTCAACTGGCGGAGCAGGGGTTTGTGCCGGGCGAGGCGTTGTATCAGATTAAGCAGGACGGGCTGAGTCACTTTGGCGAGCGCACCAACTTTGCCCGGTACTTCGGCTCAATGGAAGCGGATAAACCGTTCCGCCAGCTGCAACTGGCGGCCACCCTGAAACGGATCGCCACGCAGGGACCGGACGACTTCTACCAGGGAACGACGGCAGAGCTTCTGGTGGAGCAGATGGGGCACAGCGGCGGCTTGATCAGTCTGGAGGATCTGGTCAACTACCGCGCCAAATGGCGTCAGCCGATTCAGTTTCCCTGGCAGGGGTTCACGCTGGTCACCGCACCGCCCCCCAGTTCCGGCGGGATCGCCCTCGCCCAGCTGCTGGCTCTGAAGGCAGAACGCCTGAAGGATTTTGCCGGGCTGTCCGCCAATGAGGCACAGTACGTTCACCTGGTAGCGGAGATTGAGAAGCGGGTGTTTGCCGACCGCGCCGAGTACCTGGGCGATCCCGATTTCCACCCGGTTCCGGTTGAGCGTCTGTTGGACCCGCAGTATCTGGCCAAGCGCGCCCAGGAGGTCAAGCCCAACAGCCTCTCCCCCACCCTGTCGGTCCAGCCGGGACTGGAGTCCCACCAGACCACCCACTACTCGGTGGTGGACGCCTGGGGTAATGCGGTTTCCAACACCACCACCCTGAACCTGGAGTTCGGCTCTGGTGTGGTCGTTGAGGGAGCGGGCTTTCTGCTCAATAACGAGATGGATGACTTCTCCGCCAAGCCGGGCGTGCCCAACGCCTTTGGCGTCGTCGGCGGTGACGCCAATGCCATCGCCCCCGGCAAACGGATGCTCTCCTCCATGAGCCCCTCCCTGCTGGTAAAGGACAAGACGGTCGAGCTGGTGATCGGCACCCCGGGAGGCTCCACCATCTTCACCTCGGTGTTCCAGGTAATCAGCAACCTCTATGACCTGGGAATGACACCCGAGCAGGCGGTAGCGCTGCCCCGCTTCCATCACCAACTCTGGCCCGCCAATGAGATCCGTCAGGAGCCCTATGGTTCACTGGCACCGGAGGATCAGAAACAGCTGGAACGGATGGGCTACAAGTTGGTGGTTCAGGACTGGGATCTGGGAGATGTGCAGGTGCTCCAGCGCCAGGAAAACGGCTGGCAGGGCGCCGCTGACCCAAGAGGACGGGGCACAGTGATTCTGGTTGAAACCGAATTCAACGAATAAGTAAAAAACCACCTGCATAGCAGGTGGCTTTGATTAGCCCCCTTCAAGGGGGCTTTTTGGTTTATGGGGATGCCACAGGCATGTGACTTCAGAGGTATCATTACCCCCTTTGCCGGGAGCGGCCCGGCGGCCGCCAGAAGGGCTAACGCCCCTCTGGACTACCCTATGCCTCCGGCGCGACGAAAGCCCCTCGCTCCCTCTCCTTTCCATTTCAGCTCTGGCCAGACTCGTTTTTGGAAAAGGCTATCCATACCCTTTCCAAAAAGCCGGCTCCGCCCTCCATGGCTCCGCGTTCACGCCTATCGGCGTTCACCCATGCTCGGCTGGCCACTCGGGCCTTCCCTGGCCCTCGGCTTTATTCCCAGTCGCTCCCGCTCGGCGCCGCGAGTCGGCGAAGGGGGACGGCATTCGCCGTGAAAGACCGGCGGATAACATCAAAATGGATTTGATTTCGCGGCACTTTTACTTATTCGTTCACACGAAAATATTTAGAAATCCCAACTCTACGGGCAGAGCCCCGAGGAAACGATCACCACCTCCATAGGAGGTGGTTTAAGACTGACAAACAAAGGGGGCCCGTCGGGCCCCTCTTTATGTTCACAGGAAAGCGGGTTACAGCTTTACCAGCATCTTGCCGGTATTAGCACCACTGAAGAGCCCCAGGAACGCCTCGAAGGCCTCCTCCAGTCCCTCAACCACGGTCTCCTCAGCGCGAACCTGACCACTGGCCAGAGCCGGGCCCACTTCACGGACAAAGGCACCGTAATCCGCCATATGGTCTGAGGCGATAAAGCCCTGGATCCGCAGGCGACGGCGAATTACCTCGGTCAGGTTGCGGGGCCCGGGGCGCTGCCCATCACTGTTGTAGAGGTCGATCATGCCGCAGATCACCAGTTGGCCATTCTCCTGCATATTGGCCAGTGCTGCCTCAAGGTGGTCACCACCGACATTATCGAAATAGAGGCTGATCCCCTCCGGAGCCAGCGCCGCTACGGCAGCACTGAGATCACCGCAGGTCTTGTACTGAACCACCCCATCAACGCCGAGGGTTTCAGTCAGATAAGCGGCTTTCTCCGGTGAGCCCACCGAACCGATAACCCGAGCCCCTTTCAGTTTGGCCAGTTGGCAAACCATGGTGCCGACCGCGCCGGCTGCACCGGAGACAAAGACGGTATCTCCGGCCTTCACTTCGCCAATGCGGTTCAGCCCAACCCAGGCGGTCAGACCGGTCAGTCCCAGCACACCAAGATAAGATTGCGCCGGTGCCAGTTGGGGATCCACTGGCGTGACGCCAGTGCCATCAGACAGGGCCAGATCGCGCCAACCCAACATGTGCAGCACTGTCTGCCCAACCTGAAAATCGGGATGGTTGGAAGCGATCACCTCCCCAACGGCGCCCCCCTCCATCCACTCTCCCAGTTGAAAAGGGGGCACATAGCTTTTAACGGGAATCATCCGACCCCGCATATAGGGGTCCACAGAGAGCCACTGGTTTCGGATAAGAAGCTGCCCTGTCTCCAGCTCCGGCAAGGTTTTCTGCTCCAGCCGCACGCTGTCGGCATTGGGCAAGCCCTGGGGATAGTGAATCAGTGACCAACCGGTTGCCTGTACGCTCATTGCGCTTCCCCCTTAATCTCGATCGCCACGTCAATGTTGTTTCGTACCGCATTGGAGTAGGGGCACACCTGATGCGCGGCCATCACCAACGCTTCTGCTTCACTTTGGGGCAAAGCCAGCTCCACCGCCAGCGAGACGCCCAGGGCAAAGCCCACTTTCTGAGGCAACAAACTCACCTGGGCTGTAACCGGCGCCGAGGCCAAAGCGATGCCCTGCTCTTTGGCCACGTAAAGAATGGCGTTGGAGAAGCAGGCGGCATAGCCAGCGGCAAAAAGCTGTTCGGGGTTGGTACCGGTACCGGACCCACCCAATGCTTTGGGGTAAGTCAGGGCCAGGTTCAGCAACCCATCATCGCTGCGAGCCTGCCCGTTTCGCCCGGCGGAGGCCTGAGCGGTGGCGGTATATAGGGACATGAATTCACTCCTGCAGTTTTATTTGTGCGCAAAGTAAATTCACCTTACCCGCCATTTTGTTTGCGCGCAAACATTTTTTGAGTAAATATTTGGGCAAGGGCACCAAACCGCTATACTGGCGCCAGATACGGAGGCCCCATGACTCAACGCAATACGCCCACTCTCGACAACCAGCTCTGCTTTGCGCTTTATAGCGCCAGTAACGCCGTGATCCGGCTCTATCGCCCTCTGCTGGAGCCGTTCGACCTCACCTACCCACAGTTCCTGGTGATGTTGGCCCTTTGGCAGGAGGAAGGGGTGCCACTGAAGGCGCTCTCCCAGCGCACGCGCCTCGACCCCGGCACCATCACTCCCATCGTCAAACGCCTGGAAGCAAAAGGGCTGCTGGAACGCAAGGGCACGGCTCAGGACGAACGGGTCAAACTGGTGGAACTCACCGAATCGGGAAGAGCAATCAAAGCCCCGTTGTTCGACGCACATCGCTGTCTTTACGAGAGCATGGACCCGGATCGGGAGGCGCTGGAGTCTCTGCGCCAGCAGTGCCTGAGCCTGCTGGATCAGATCAACAACAAGCTGATGAAATAACCCATAAATTCTCAGTCTTGATGCGCCATCGCCCGGCTTTTATGCTGTTCGACTGAACCGGTTACCCACTATCAGGAGCGCTCATGACCGACTACACCGCCCTTCGCCGCGACCTTCACCGCCATCCGGAACTGGGTTTTGAGGAGCACCGCACCCAACGGATCGTGGCGGAACATCTACAGCGCTGCGGGGTGGATAAGATCAATACCGAGCTGGGAAAAACCGGTGTGGTCGCCATCATTCGCGGGGCGTTGGGTCCGGGCGAACGCATTGGCCTGCGGGCGGACATGGACTGCCTGCCGATGACCGAAGAGAACACCTTTGAGCACGTCTCCTGCCACGCCGGCAAAATGCATGGCTGCGGCCATGATGGGCACACCACCATTCTGCTGGCCGCCGCTGAACAGCTCTGTCAGAACCGTCAGTTCCGGGGTGAGGTGGCGCTGATCTTCCAACCTGCGGAAGAAGGCCACGGCGGCGCACAGGCGATGATCGAAGATGGCCTGCTTAAGCGCTACCCCATGAAGCGCGCCTACGCGCTGCACAACTTTCCCGGCATTCCACAGGGGCACATCCACCTGCGTCCCGGCCCGATGATGGCCAGCTCCGACCGATTCCGCATTCGGGTTCAGGGTAAGGGGGGCCACGGCGCCATGCCCCATCTGGCGGTGGACCCGGTGCTGGTGGCCGCGCACATCGTCGTGGCGCTGCAAAGCCTGGTCAGCCGCAGCCAGAACCCGATCCGCCCCGCCGTGGTCAGTTGCACCATCCTCAAGGCGGGGGAAGCAACCAATGTGATTCCCGACCACGCCGTTCTGGAGGGCACCTTCCGCGCCTTTGACCAGGCAGACCGGGCGCGCATCGGCGAACAGATGGCCACCCTGGCCAGCCACACCGCTCAAGCCTTCGGGGCCACGGCGGAGGTGGCGCTGAACCAGGACGCCCATATCGGTTACCCAGCGGTGATCAACGATCCGGAGGCGACCGAGATCGCTTTGGCGGCTGCACGGGCCACCGCGGCCGGTGTCAATTCCGATGCGGATCCGGTGCCCGGCAGTGAAGACTTCAGCTTTATCGCTGAACAGGTCCCCAGTTGCTATGTTCTGCTGGGTAACGACCGGGGCACCGAGCAGGACCAGTATTTCCTGCATCACCCCCGTTACGACTTTAATGACGCCATCCTGCCGACCGGTGTTGCCTACTTCTGCGAACTGGTAAAACGGGAACTGGGGAGTTAAGCGGTTTTGCGATCGGTGCGCCGTTCACACCAATGGGCTTAGCAATCTCGGTGTTGCTCTGTTAGTCTGCGCGCGAGATGAACGGAAGTGACAGAAATGGAACACCTTTTTTGGCTTGAGCCCGGCCAAATCGCAGGGCGAAGTGGACCCAACAAGGATCCCTGGACAACCGATGAGTTGCAGCAGGCGGGTATCAGCACAGTACTCTCCCTCAATGACGCCGCCGATGTGGATCCGGCGGCGCTGGCCCAGGCAGGGATTCATCACCACCATGTGGCCCTGCCGGGTGAAATCCCACCCCGGGCGGAGGATGAGGAAGCCTGCATGCTGCGACTTCCTCAGGCACTGGCCCGGCTCAACCCCGCCCTGAAGCAGGGTGAGCGGGTGCTTATCCACTGTCGCAGTGGTAAGGATCGCACCGGCATGTTGATGGCGTATCTGCTGGTGGTGCGTCAGGGGCTCTCCCCCAAGGCCGCCATGGCCCGGGTTCGCCAGGTGCGCCCCATCGCTTTCTCAGCCGAGGGCTGGGAAGCCCTGACACTGACGGTGTTAGAGCGCCTCGCTCCCCACCACTGATTCCGTTTCTAAGGTGTGCCAAAGCGCGCGAAATTGCTCAGTCAGTTTGTGCTTTGGCGCGCTGTGGCACAGCGGCTGCTGCGCCTGATGAGACTCCCTCAGCTTGACCGAACTGCCCAGTTCCGGTTTCAGCACCGGCAACCCCTTATCCACTAACTCAGCCACCAGTTGCCTGGGCAGGCGAGCCTGAGGATTGAACTGGTTGACGATGATGCCCTCCAGTGCCAGTTCCGGATTGTGATCACTCTTAAGCTCCAGAAGGTTGTCCATCAGCCGGGTAATGGCCTGTGCGGAGAAACCATCACAATCGAACGGGATAAGCACAGAATCGGCGGCGATCAACGCCGCTTTTGAGTAGAAATTGAAGTTTGGCGGGGTGTCGATAAAGACCCGGTCAAACTGATCGTCCAGGGCAGCCAGCGCGTCCCGAAGCTTGAAAATCTTGTAGCGCATCTCCAGTTCCCGCTCCAACGGTCCCAGCGCGTCGCTGGCAGGCAGCAGGCTCAGGTTTGGCCATGCGGTTTGGTAGAGGTACTCATCCGGCTGCGGCAGACTGCCGAACCAGCCCACCGTATGCTTGAAGAGGTCGGCCACGGACGGGCCTTCGCCATCCCAGCCCAGGTAGTGACTGCTGTTGCCCTGCACATCCAGATCCACCAGCAGGGTTCGATAGCCCTGTTCAGCGCTGATGGCGGCCAGATTCACACTGATGCTGGATTTGCCCACGCCACCCTTCTGATTGAAAACCACCCGTTTCATTTTGCCCCCTCCCTGAGATGCCACCCTCCCACCTTACCCGAGCAATAGCTCAAAAAAAATACAGACCGTGGTCTGTATTCTTGTTAGGGATGAAGCCATTGCGGTAACAATCAGAGTGCGCGGATGATCCCGCCCTCAACCCTCAGTGCCTGACCGTTCATGGCACGGTTGGAGGTGAGGTACACCGTCGCTTTCGCCACTTCGTTCACATCGACAAAGCGCTGCAGAAGCGAGGTGGGCTCGTGGTCCGCAAAGTAGTTTTCGGTCAGTTCCCCCACCGGCTTGCCCTCTTTGGCCGAGAGGGTGTCGAAGTAGTTCTCCACCCCGTCGGTCCAGGTCGGCCCCGGCAGCACGGAGTTTACGGTGACGTTCTTGCCCTTGGTCAGCTCCGCCAGTGCACGGGAAAGGGAGACCAATGCGGTCTTGGTGACGGAGTAATGCACCATCTGGCCCAGGGGCTTGATGGCGCATTCGGAGGAGACATTGACGATGCGGCCAAAATCACGCTCCAGCATCCCCGGCAGCAGGGCCCGGGCCAAACGCACGGCACTCATGACGTTGACGTTGAAGTAGTGCATCCACTCGTGGTCTTCGATCGCTTCAAACGCCTTCACTTCGAAGATCCCGGTGTTATTGATCAGAATGTCCACGCCACCCTGCTCCGCCAGACGCTCAATCAGCACTTCGCACTGAGCCGCATCCGCCAGATCCGCCGCCATCCCCAGGGCACGACCCTGAGCATTACAGGCCTCGGCCAGCTCAGCCGCCACGGCGTCGCAGCGGCCCTGGTCGCGACCATTGATGATCACAACGGCGCCTTCATTGAGATAGTGAGTGGCAATCGCTTTGCCAATGCCACCGGTGGAACCGGTGACCAGCACCCGCTTACCTTGCAGTTCCAGATCCATCATGCCTCCAAACTCGAACAGGGATTTGGAGGCTGAGTGTAGGAGGCGGATCTCTTAGCAGGAAATGATTCCTGATGATGATTTTAATAACGTGGCGTGATGATCAGGCGGGAACCAGGTGCTCCACCAGCAACTGCACACTGTCCCGACCCTGCCAGTGGTTCACGTCCAGTTTATAGACCAGCTCCACCCACTGCACCGCGCCATTGGGCCAGGTGCCCAGGTCGACATTAAAGGCGATGGCGTCCAACTGGCGCGTCCCGCACTCGGTTTCCAGGGCCATCTTCAGGTGTTTCTGCCCCACCAGACGCTGGTCCAGCAGCCGGAAACGGCCATCAAACAGGGGTTCGGCGAAGCCCTGTCCCCAGGGACCGGCTTCCCGCAGCATCCGGGCGGTATCCAGACAGAGTTCCGCCGCGCCCAGTTCGCCGTCGGAGAGCAGCTCTCCGGTCAGGGCCGCTTCATCCAACTGCACCCGCACTTCCGCATCATAAAGTTGAGCGAAGCGCTCGTAGTCCGCCTCTTTCAGACTGAGGCCTGCCGCCATGGCGTGCCCGCCAAACTTGAGGATAAGACCGGGGTTCTGGGTATCGATGCGCTCCAGCAGGTCACGCATGTGCAGGCCGGGAATGGAGCGGGCGGAGCCTTTCACTTCACCCCCACCCGCATCCGCAAAGGCGATAACGGGACGGTGGTAACGCTCCTTAATGCGGGACGCCAGGATGCCGATCACCCCCTGGTGCCAGTCGCTCTGGTAGAGCGCTACGCCCCACGGCAGATCTTTACCGAGATCGAGCCGCTCCAGTACCCGGATCGCCTCCTCCTGCATCCCCTGCTCAATCTCTCGCCGCTCACGGTTTAGGGCATCAAGCTGGCTGGCAATCAGCCGCGCTTCCATCATGTTGTCGGTCAGCAGACACTCAATGCCGAGTGCCATATCGTCCAGACGCCCGGCCGCATTGAGCCGCGGCCCTACGGTAAAGCCGAGGTCGGACGCCACCAGACGAGAAGCTTCCCGGTTGGCCACCTCCAGCAGTGCCCGGATCCCCGGTCGACACCGGCCGGAGCGGATCCGCTGCATCCCCTGATGCACCAGCAGTCGGTTATTGGCATCCAGCGGCACCACGTCCGCCACCGTGCCCAGGGCAACGACATCGAGAAGCTCGGCCATATTGGGCTCCGCCACACCCCGTTGGGCAAACCAGTTGCGGCGGCGGAGTTCTCCCCTCAGTGCCAGCATCAGGTAGAAGGCCACCCCAACCCCCGCCATCGACTTGGACGCAAACGGGCAGGTATCCCGGTTGGGGTTGATGATGACATCGGCGTCCGGCAGCGTTTCGCCGGGCAGGTGGTGGTCGGTCACGATCACCGTCATTCCGGCGTCTTTGGCCGCCTCCACCCCCGCATGGGCGGAGATGCCGTTATCCACGGTGATCAGCACCTCTGCGCCCCTCTCCTGGGCCACCTCAACCAGTTCCGGACTGAGGCCATAGCCGAAGTCAAAACGGTTGGGCACCAGGAAATCCAGGTGCTGCCCGCCCAGGGCTCTGAGCGCCAGCATGCATAGGGCGCTGGAGGTGGCCCCGTCCGCATCAAAGTCACCGACAATCAGGATCCGTCGCTGGGATTCCAGCGCATCCGCCAGCAGCACCGCCCCTTCCGCCGCACCACTTAGGGTGGCCGGATTGAGCAGCCCTTTCAGCTCGGTCACCAGTTCGGTAGCGCCACTCACACCACGACGGGCGTAGATCTGGCGCAGCAGGGGTGGCAGATGCTCAGGCAGGTGGCTGTCGTCCACCAAGGGACGGCGGGTAATCTTTACAGTCGGCAATTTGGCGGTTCCGGCAATAAAAACGGCGCGGAGAACCGCGCCGTGGGAATACGGTGGCAGACCAGAGAGGTTACTGGGTTTCCAGGGCCTGGAGCAAGCGGCTCGGCGGCAGGTAGCCCGGCAGGATGGTGCCGTCATCCAGTACCAGAGCCGGAGTGCCGGTCACACCCATGGTGTTACCCAGCGCGTAGTGACGCTGCACGGTTTCACCGCTGGCGCAAGTGACATCCGGCACCTTATCACCGGCTTTGGCTGCGGTCATCGCGGCTTGGGGGTTCTTGGCACACCAGACGTTCTGCATGTCTTTCCAGGACGGGTTTACCTGGCCCATGCGATTGCGCTCACCACCGCGCGGGAACGCCAGGTAGCGCACGGTGATACCCAGATCATTGTACTGCTCAATCTCGTTGTGCAGCTTGCGGCAGTAGCCACAGGTGATGTCGGTAAAGGCATAGACAACGTGTTTCTCATCCTTGGCCTTAAACTCGATGGCGGTGCCTTTCACCTGATCGAGCAGGTCCAGACGCACCTTGCTCATGCGCGCTTCGGTCAGGTTTTTCATGCCGCTGTCGAGATCGTAGATCTGACCGTGGATCAGCTTGCTGCCATCGGCAGTAACGTAAAAGATCCCTTGGGAGGTCAGAGCTTCATAGAGTCCGCTCACCGGAGACACGGTAACGCTATCTGCAGTAATGCCCAGTTTCTGTTTCAGGGCTTCAGTGACCGCCTGCTCCGGCGTGCTGGCCAGGCTGGCGCCACTGACTGTGAGCAACACTGCAGCAAGCAGCGGGGTAAAGAGTCTCATTATGGGGTTCCTGTTTCACATTCGTTATCAGCTAGACCCGACCGGGCCGGAAAAACTTACCGCAAATCATGCAGCGACGCCATTAACGGGGGTGATGCTCCCGATGGAGCGCCGTCAAGCGTGCCTGAGCCACATGAGTGTAAATCTGTGTCGTAGACAAATCACTGTGTCCAAGCAGTAACTGTACGACTCTGAGATCCGCGCCATGGTTCAGCAGGTGTGTCGCGAAAGCGTGTCGAAGTGTGTGCGGTGAAAGGGGTTTTGTGATCCCACTCACCTGAGCGTAGTACTTTACGCGGTGCCAGAAAGTCTGGCGGGTCATCTGCACACCCCGCTGACTGGGAAACAATACATCGGAACGGTTCAGCCCCAGCAGCAGCGCCCGACCCTGCTTCAGATAGTTCTCCAGTTCGGCCTGAGCCTGCTCCCCCATCGGCACCAGGCGCTCTTTGCCCCCTTTACCGACAACGCGCACCACCCCCTGGCGCAGGCTGACCTGCTCCATCTGCAGTCCGGTCAATTCGCTGACCCGAAGGCCCGTAGCATAGAGCAGTTCCAGCATCGCCTTGTCGCGCAACTGAATCGGCTCGTCGATATCCGGCGCTTCCAACAACGCTTCCACCTCCGCTTCGGTCAGGGTATCCGGCAACTTGCGATTCAGTTTGGGCTGGGCAATCAGCGCCATAGGATCCTGCTCCCTTTCACCACGGTGGATCAGGTCCGCGTAGAAGCGACGCAGGGAGGTCAGGCAGCGTGCGGTACTGGTTTTTGCGGCACCCTGAGCCTTTCGGTGGGCCAGATACGCCCGGATGTCGTCGCTGTCCGCATCACGCAGCACAGAATCTCGGGTAGCGAGGAACTCGGCAAAACGGGCAAGGTCGGAGCGATAGGCCGCCAGGGTGTTGTCAGAGAGCCCTCGCTGTGCCCAAAGGTCATCACAAAAGCGCTCGATGATTTGATCGTTTTCCATCAATATCAGCGTATCAAAGAGTTGCTGACACCCTAGTTACCCGGACCATTCCGGTCAATGTCAATTTTGGATATAACCCTTTACAATTGACTGATTAACATTCGGTCACGGCCTGATAACTTACGCTATCAAAGCCCTGAGTTGTCTTGCTGTTGGCAAGGTGGCCGGCGCCCACATACCAATAAGGATTTTGTTATGCCATTGTTGCTGAGACGCACGATGCCCCTATGGATTTTGCTGCTGTTTATTGGTGCAGCGGTGTTTCTTGCCAGTTTGCGTCAACCCCCTGAAAAGAAAGCTCAGACCGAATCGCTGCCCATTGTTGAGGTGATGGCAATTGAGAAGAGCGCGCTTCAGGTTCAACTGCGCTCCTACGGCGTGGTTCAAGCCAAGCACCGTACTCAGTTGGTGGCTGAGGTCAGTGGCCGCCTGGTGGAGCTTTCCGACAAGTTTGTCCGTGGAGAGTGGGTCACCAGAGGGGAGATCCTGGCGCGCATCGAACCGGCGGATTACCAGGCCGACCTGATGCAGGCGGAGGCCAACCTGGCCCAGGCTGAGGCTCAGCTTCAGGAGGAGATCGCCCGTGGAAAGGTGGCGGAGCGTGAGTGGCAGGGCGTGCTGGACGGCATCCCGCCGGAGTTGGGTCTGCGTAAGCCGCAACTGGCCAAAGAGCAAGCCAATGTCCGCAGTGCCCAGGCGGTTCTCGCCCGGGCTCAACGCAATTTGGAACGTACCGTTATCCGTGCCCCATTCGATGGTCTGATCGTGGCCCGCAGTGTGGATTTGGGTCAGTACATCAATGTCAGCAACCAGCTGGGTGAAGTACAGGGCAGCGATATCGCCGAGGTTCGCCTGCCGGTGCCGCCGGAGGATTTGGAGTTCCTGGATTCCCTCAATGGCGCCGAAGTGATTCTGACCCAGAGCCTGGCCGACCATGAACTGACCTGGAAGGCCAAACTGGTTCGCTCCGAGGGTGTGGTCAACGACGACAACCGGATGGTGTATCTGGTAGCTGAAATCCGCGATCCCTACGGCATCAACGTGGATCGCCCCCACCCCCTGAAGTTCGGCAGTTTCGTTAATGCCAGCATTGCTGGCCGCTACATTGAGGACCTGGTTAACCTGCCCCGCTACGCCGTGCGCAATGATCGGGTGACCATCATCAAGGCGGACAACACCGTAGAACTGCGTCAGGTGCATGTGGTTCGTGCTGATCTGGAGCACGTCTACATTCAGGGTGGCCTGGAGCAGGGTGAGCGCATCAGCCTTAACGCCATGGACAGCGTGGACATTGGCCGTAAGGTCAAAGTGCTGGGTGAAGAACCCAACCCTGAGGCCAATGGCGCCGCGCAACTGGCGATTAGCGGAGCGCAATAATGGAACGAGTGGATACCCAGACAGGGATCATCGCCTGGTTTGCCCGCAACAGTGTGGCCGCCAACCTGCTGATGTGGGTGTTGATGATTGGGGGCGTGATCTCCGGCTTTATCATCAATAAAGAGGTGTTTCCCACCTTCGAACTGAACCGGGTCATCGTTCAGGTGGCTTACCCCGGTGCCGCTCCCCAGGAGATTGAAGAGGGGATCCTGATTAAGATCGAGGAGCAGATCCGGGATATTGATGGCATCAAACGGATCCGCGCCACCGCCACCGAAGGCAGCGCATCGGTCACCGTTGAGGTGAAGGATGACTACGAGCCGAAAGAGGTGCTGGACGAGATCAAGCTTCGTGTCGATGCCATCTCCACCTTCCCGGACAGCATTGAGCAACCCAACATCTACCAACTCAAGCCAACTCCGGAAGTGATGTGGATCTCCATCACCGGGGATGAACTCAGCCTCAGTGAACTGAAGGAGCTGGGTAAAACCATCCGGGATGAGATTACCGCCCTACCCGGCGTCACCCGCGCCAGCCTGTTTGGTCACCGGGATTACGAGATCGCCATTGAGGTCTCCGAGAGCAAGCTGCGTGAGTATCGCCTCACCTTCGATGATGTGGCGAAAGCGGTGCAACGCTCCTCCATCAATCTGCCCGGAGGCTCCATCCGCGCTGAAGATGGCGATATCCTGCTGCGAAGCGACGGTCAGGCTTACACCGGCGAAGAGTTTGAGCGCATTGTCCTGCGCAGTCAGGCGGACGGTTCCCGTCTCTACCTCTCCGACGTTGCCACCATTGTTGACGGCTTTGAGGAACGTCTGGGTTATGCCCGTTTTGACGGTAAGCGCTCCGTTGGCATTGAGGTCAACAGCGTGGACAACCAGAACGCGCTGGCAATCGCCAAAACCGTTAAAGCCTATGTGGCCAAGAAGCAGGAGAGCCTGCCGGACACCGTCACCGTGGCGTATTGGGGTGAGCTGACTCAGTTCCTTTCCGACCGTCTCAACCTGATGCTGACCAACATGGTTCAGGGTGCCGCCCTGGTGTTCCTGGTCCTGGCCCTGTTCCTGCAACTGAAAGTGGCCTTCTGGGTGATGCTGGGTCTGCCGATCTGCTTCCTTGCCGCCCTGATGGTGATGCCGATGGCGCCGGTGGGTCTGAGCATCAATATGATCACCCTGTTCGGCTTTATTCTGGTGCTGGGGATCGTGGTGGACGACGCCATCGTTATTGGGGAGTCGTCCTATGCCCAGATAGAGAAGGATGGGCACAGTACGGACTCCGTGATTAAGGGGGCCAAGCGCGTGGCAATGCCCGCCACGTTCGGGGTACTGACCACCGTCGCCGCCTTCATCCCGATGATGATGGTCTCCGGCTTTATGGGCGCCATCATGGGCTCCATCGCTGGCGTGGTGATCCTCTGTCTGCTCTTCTCCCTGGTGGAATCCAAGTTGATCCTGCCGGCTCACCTGGCCCATATGAAGCCACCGAAGCCTGGTCAGGGCTGGGGGCCATGGCTGCGACTCAAAACCCGCTTTAATGACGGGGTGCAGTGGGTGATCCATGAAAAGTACAAGCCCACCATCGGCAAGCTGATGAGATGGCGCTACAGCGTACTCGCCTTCTTCCTAGGGATGATGATCCTCTGTGGTGGTCTGATCGCCTCTGGTCTGGTCCGTACCGTCAGCTTCCCGGATATCCCCTCTGACTTCATCAATGTTCAGTTGGAGATGGAGAATGGGGTGTCCGAAAAGCAGACCCTTCGCGCCGTTCAGCAGATGGAGGAGGCGCTGTTTGCCACCAACGACGCCATCGCTGAAGAGATCGGTCTCGATGTGGTACGCCACAGCTTTGTCTGGCTTGGCTCACGCACCAACGCGTCCATGACCATCGAGTTGATCAAGGGCGAAAAACGCCCCATCGATGGCGTGGAGATCGCCGCCCGCTGGCGTGACGCCATGCCGGAGCTGGTTGGTGTGAAGGTGCTGGAAATCAACGCTTCCACCAACGGTGGCGGTGGCGATGTGGCGTTCCGTCTCAATGGTAAAGATTTGGAGCAGCTGGTGGCTGCCGCCGATGAGCTGAAAGCCAAACTCGCCACCTACGATGGCCTGTACGACATCCAGGACAACTTCACTTCCGGCAGTCAGGAAGTGCGTCTGGCGGTGAAGCCAGAAGCGGAAGCCCTCGGCATCACCTTGTCGGATCTGGCCCGTCAGGTTCGTTGGGGCTTCTATGGCTACGAGGCTCAGCGCATCCTCCGTGACAAGGAGGAGGTGAAGGTGATGGTGCGCTACCCCGCTGAACAGCGCCGCACCATTGGCCATCTGGAGAACATGCGTATCCGTACCCCTGCCGGTACCGAGGTGCCCTTCTCCAGCGTTGCCACGGTTGAACTGGCTCAGGGCTATGCCGCCATCAGCCGCACCAACGGCGTGCGTTCCATCACCGTCCGCGCGGATGCGCACAAGGGACGGGTAGAGCCGGGTAAGGTGATCAGCGAGATCAACAAGGAGTTCATGCCTGAGCTGACCGAAAAGTACGAAGGGATCACCACGGCACTGGATGGCTCTGCTGAGGAGGACGCAGAGAACAACCTGAAGATGATCCAGGGGGCCTTCTTTGCGCTGTTCACCATCTACGCCCTGATGGCCGTGCCGCTGCGCTCCTATGCTCAGCCGCTGATCATCATGTCGGTGATCCCCTTTGGCATGATTGGCGCCGTTATCGGCCACCTGCTGCTGGGGCTGGACCTCTCCATGCTGAGCATGTTCGGTATCATCGCCCTGGCGGGGGTTGTGGTGAACGACTCGCTGATTCTGGTGGACTTCATCAACCGGGCCAGAGCCGATGGCATGGCGCTGCAGGAGGCGGTGGTTAAAGCCGGTACCGAGCGCTTCCGCGCCATCGTACTGACCTCACTGACCACCTTCCTGGGTCTGGTGCCGATCACCTTTGAAACCAGCCTGCAGGCTCAGATCGTGATTCCGATGGCGGTATCACTGGCGTTCGGCATCCTGTTTGCCACTCTGGTGACTCTGGTGCTGATCCCGGCGCTCTACCTCATCCTGGATGACATTAAGCGTCTGGTGAAATGGTGGTGGCGTCCTGGTGGCCAGCCCTATCCGCTGCGTCGACCCGAGACCACCATCAAGCCCTGACAGAGCCAACGCCACCGCAAGGTGGCGTTGCTTTTGGTACCCCGTTAAGCGCGCCCTCTCAAACTGTAACGCATTGTTAATGAGACCATCCTCTGCTTAACCGGGTCGACACAGTTTTGCTATTCTGCCTCGCGCTAACAACGCAAAGCCCAATAAAACTCATAACAATAAAGAGTCGACGGAAATGACAAAATCCCCCTTTGCCCTGAGCCTGCTGGCTGCCGCTCTGGCCATGCCCGCCGCCGCTGAGACCTTTCACTTCGACACCCAACTGAAGGACGATCCCACGACCCTGGTGCTGTTCCAGCAGCAGGATGGCGAGCTGTACAGTCAGAACACCCTGGCCCAAAGCACCAACAACCAGATCCTGCGTGCCGCCGAGGCCGCCCAGTTCACCGGAAAGCAGGGACAACTGCTTGAGATCCTGGCCCCCAATGGTCTGAAAGCCAGCCGTCTGGTGGTGATCGGTCTGGGTGACGATGCCCTCACCGAAGGTGAGATCAACGCCCTGGGTGGCAAGTTGGCCGACAAGCTGGCTGCAAAGCCCCAGCAACAGGTGGGCATCCTTGCCCAGGGTGTACCGAATGGCGCCGATTTTGCCGCGCAGTTTGCCCATGGGGTCGAACTGAAAAGCTATCGCTACGCCCGCTATAAGCCCAGCACCAGTGAAGCCAAACACTACCAGGTGATTCTGGACAACGCCGAAGTGGCGAACCAGCGCCACCAGGCACTGCAGGCAGTGGAAGCGGGCGTCTTTATGGCCCGTGACATGACCAACGCCACCGCCGGAGATATGTACCCGGGCAGCTTTGCGGAAGAGGCCAAAGGCCTTAGTGAACTGGGCGTGAAGGTAAAGGTTCTGGACCGTGCCGATCTGGAGAAACTCAATATGGGTGCCCTGATTGGCGTCGGCAAAGGCAGTGAGCGCGAGCCCAAGCTGGTGGTGGCCCACTGGCAGGGCAGCGAAGACGCCCCCATCGCCCTGGTGGGCAAAGGGATCACCTTCGACTCCGGCGGCTACAACATCAAGGCCACCGGCACCTCCATCGTTCACATGAAGTCCGATATGGCGGGCGCGGCCACCGTATTGGGCACCGTAAAAGCGATGGCGATGCAGAAGGCCCCGGTTAACGTGGTTGCCGTAATGCCGCTGGCGGAAAACATGGTGTCCGAGCGTGCTCTGCGCCCGGGTGACGTCCTGGTCACCGGCGAAGGCAAATCCGTTGAGGTCACCAACACCGATGCCGAAGGCCGCCTCATCCTGGCGGATGGTCTCTGGTACGCCCGGGAGTTCTACCAGCCGCAGATGATCATCGACGTCGCTACCCTGACCGGCTCCAAGGTACGAGCGCTGGGCCGTGAGTTCACCGGCCTGTTCTCCGATGACGCCACCATGGTCACGGAGCTGACCTACGCCGGCGAGCGCGTGGGTGAAAAACTGTGGCGTCTGCCGCTGGCGCCGGCGTTCGGTGATGAGCTCAAATCCGACATTGCCGACCTGAAAAACACCGGTAAAAGCGCTGGTGCGTCCGTAGCGGCCATGTTCCTGAAGGAGTTTGTGGGTGACAGCCGCTGGGCCCACCTGGACATCGCTGGCGATGCCCTGACCAGCACCGGCAATGACTTCGCCCCCAAAGGCGCCACCGGCCACGGTGTACGTCTGCTGAGCTACTGGCTGACCGATCAGGCCAGCGCGAAGTAATCACCGAAAACAACAGGGGCGCCGCAAGGCGCCCTTTTCGTTCTACCAGCGTGAATCGTTCTCGCAGGGGATGCCGTCCCTGTCACCATCCATCCTCGTGTCGGGGCAGTAGCGGATAAAGAACACCGCCTCCTCTCTTGAGGTCATCTCACTGCAATAGCGGCGGCCATCGCATTGGAACCGTTGCCCTGTCGGCTCATGTCGCGCCTCGGGATACTGCAGCTCAACAGGGGGTGTTTCGGTTGTGGAGGGGAGCAGGAGATTGCTTTGGAGCAGGTAAACACCCGCCAGCACCAGTAGCACTAAAACCAGTCGTTCCATCGTGATGTCCTTATCCGCAGGGTCATACCTTCACTCGCCCTGCCTGCCATCAGCCTACGCCAACCACTCGCTGCCACAAGCACATCAACCCACGCCTCACTCAATCTCCAAACAACCGCTTAGGTCGTCAGCAAACCCACCTGGCGCGCTCACTCGGCCATTTGTCGCTTGTGAACCAATTGTGATATACCAATCAAACCGTCAAAAAAACCAACAACAACGTGACGACTCTTATCCCCAAAACCCCTTCCACCATCGGCACCTGGGCGCTGCTTATGGCCAAGTCGATCGAAAGCTACGGTGTCGACGCTGACGCGCTGTTTGCCGAAACGGGCCTGTGCCTGGAGGAAGCGCGGCGAGACAGTGAGACCCGCTTCCCGGTTCGGCAGATGGCCCAGGTCTGGGAGCTGGCGGTAACACGAACCGGCGATCCCTGCATCGCCCTGACCCTGACCCGCTACTTTCAGCCCTCCACCTACAGCGCGCCGGGCCTGGCGATGGTATCAAGCCGCAATGTGCTGGAGGGGTTGCAGCGCTGCATCCGCTACTTCCGCCACACCACGGATGTCGCTCATATCGAGTTACAGGAGCAGGGAGAGCAACTGGCGCTGGCCATCAGCATTCCACCTCAGAATCAGCCCTGCGCCATCGAGGCAGTAGAGGCCTACTGCGCGACCGCAGTGCGGCTGTTCCGATTGATGCTGGATGAGGAGTTCTGCCCGGATCGGGTCAGTTTCGAGCATGACGCCCCGGCAGAGAAAGCCCGGGCTTTTCGTGATTTCTTTGGCTGTGATGTGGCCTTTGGCGAAGCCCAGACTCAGTTGCTGTTTACCCGCAGTACGCTGGTAAAACCGCATATGTTTGCCAACCCGGCCCTGGCCGCGTCACTGGATCAATGGATCACCGAGCGGCTCTCTCACTTTACTGAAAGCCAGTTTGCCACTCAGGTTCAACGCTATCTGCTCGACCATCTTCTGTTTGAACCACTGGATGCGGAAAGCGTGGCCAGCCAGCTCAATATGAGTGTTCGTACCATGCAGCGTCGGCTGAAAAAGGAGGGGATCAGCTTTAACCAGCTGCTGAACGAATGCCGTCACCATCTGGCCATCAAACTGGTGGCGGAGAAGAACCTGCCACTGACGGAGATCGCCCATATGCTGGGCTTCGCCGACCAGAGCAGCTTTACCCGCGCCTTCCGTCAGTGGACCGGCGTCTCTCCCAAGCAGTACAGCGCCTGAGGGACTGCGGCCCCGCCACTCTGAGCGGGGCCATTGCCCTTACTCCCCGACTGGCGTCACGCCGGGCAGAAACCCTTCCACGGTATCCCAGCTGCGCACCTCATCGGTGGGCAGGTAGACCCGCATATTCAGACGAAAGATCCCCTGTGGCGGCGTCGGCAGCCAGTTGGACTCCCACCCCTCCGGTGCCTTGCTCTGCAGATACAGGGTGAGGGAGCCATCGTCGTTGTACTTCAACCCCTCCGTGCTTTTGCGGATGGCGTAACGGTCGATGGGGTTATCCACCAATTGGTAGTCGTCGCCATAGAGGGCGATGGACCAGAAACCGCCCTCGTAGGAGGTGGGCAACTGGCCTTTGTCGAAGTGCAGCACGTACTGGTTCTCACCGCCCATCAGCAGGTCGTTGTTGATGTCGGAGTAGGTGTGGAAGTAGACCGCTTCCTCGGGTGAGTGAACAAACAGTCCCTGCACTGCGCCTTCCGCCCGAGCCAGGTAGTCGGTGCCGTAATCTCCACCGACAAAGTCGACGTTCCACTTGTTCTCAGACTGGGTACCGCGGAATTTCACCTTCCACTTGATGATGTCGATCCCCGCCTGCATGGCACGCGCCAGACCCCGCTTGGTCGGTTCATCCAGTTTGGCGGGATCGAAAGGTTCAGTGTCGCTGAGGCCAATCAGCTTAAAGCTGTTGAGGATCGCCCGGTTCTCGCCCTGCGGCGGGTTTTCCCGCAGCAATTGCGACAGGTAGTGGTAAAACGCCAACTCACCCTGGCCCAGACGGGTGGGCGCCAGGTCGAGTTGAACCGGATGTTTGGCGCGCTCCGCTTTGCTCATGCCGAACTGCGACAGCGGCATCGCATCAAACTGTTTCTGCAACTCGCGCACCTGCGCCACTTCCGCCTCCTCATTGGAATAGGAAGCGATCCTCAGCGCCACAATGGCGGAGTTGTTGGGCATCCGCATCTCTGCGACGCCGTCCGGCAGAGTGCCCTGCCAATCCGGCCCCACCAGGGCAAAGTAGCCGCCCTTGCCGCCGGTCGCCCGGGTGCCGATGTAGTGCTGATTGGTCAGGTAGGCATCCGCAATCTGAATCGAGAAGTAGCGATCGTCAATGTCCGGCACCTTAAGGATGGTGGGCTCATCCGACAGATGGGCGTAGAGGCCGGAGTAGACGGTATCCGGGTTGGGGGTATAGGGCATCTTCGATTTTGCGGTCGCCAAACCGGAGTAATGACCCCACTCGCCGGGTGCCGCACAGGGACAAGTGTGTTTGATCCGCTCCAGCAGCGCCGGATTCATGCGGATATCGCGCTGGATATCCATCATCACCATGGGGATGGCGAACATAAACGCCTGGATCCCGGTGGCATAAGCCCACTCCTCTTTGGCACGGGCGTCCGCCTCTTTGATCATCCCCTCAAACTCGTGGTTGTTGACCCGGAACATCTGCAGGATGGGGTGGGTCGGCGCACGGGTTGCCTCAGGCTGGGAGGCCGCCATCACGGGCTGGGCCAGCGTCAGACTGGCCGCAACTGCGGCCCCGATGGCTGCAAGTTTTGTTGTCATTGTCGTCCCTTACTCTGTGCGTTGGGCGCCGCCTGCTCAAGGCGTCACCAGGTTGAATCGACCATCCGGCTGGTCGAACAGACGGAAGAAGTTAAGCAATGTCAGCGGGTTGCCATCCACGGACAGGGAATCGGAAAACAGAGTCTCACTCAGACCGAGCTGGCCGGTCAGCATATCCACCAGCAACGGTTGAGTCAGGGTAAGGGTGACGTCGGCGTCGGCCACCTCACCAACCGGCACGGCCCGGAAGTGCATCACTGCGTTCTCCACCCACAGCCGGTATTGCTGGTTGAGGTCACTGAAACGGATAGCGACCTGAGTGTCGACCCCTTCCGCCTCCTCCGCCTTCAGGCGTACCGCCATCGACTGGAAGAACTTGTCGACGGAGGTCTGAGCCAGCACATCGCGCATCGCCGCCAGATCGACCCCCCGCTTCGGTGCACCCTGTTGTAACTCCTGTGCCGCCACCAGATAGCTGTTACGCCAGGAGCCCGCTTCCGCCTGGAACCCCAGTTGGCGATAGGCCTGAGCCAGCAGTGCCCGGGCACTCTGGTGCTCCGGTTCGGCAAACACCAGGTGGTTAAGCAGCTCTGCTGCCCAGCGATACTCACCGCTGTCCACCGCCTGCTGCGCCGCCGCCATCACCCCTTCACTGCCCCCCATCAGGGCCACATACCGTCCCGCCTTCGCCTCAATTGGCAGTGGGTCCAGATTGGCCGGGTTGCCGTCATACCAGCCCAGGTAGAACTGGTATACCGCCTTGGCGTTGTGCTTCAGCGAGCCGTGGTAGCCACGGGTGGACCAGTTCTGCGCCAGCGACTCGGGCAAAGTGATTCGCTCAGCGATCTCTTCCGCATTCAGGCCCTGATTGAACCAGCGCACGGTCTGGTCATGAACGTATTTGTAGATGTCGCGCTGCTTGGTGAGGAAGTCCTGGATCTCACCCTGCCCCCAGAGGGGCCAGTGGTGACTGGCAAAGTAGACTTCCGACTCGTCGAACATCTGTCGCGCTTCATCGATAAAGTGGCTCCAGCGTAGGGCATCCCTCGCCTGGGCTCCGCGCAGCGTGTAGATGTTGTGCATATTGCGGGACACCAGTTCAGCACCGCAGAACGCTTTGTATTGCGGCAGGTAAAAGGTGAACTCAGAGGGGGACTCGGTTTCCGGTGTCAGCTGGAACACCATCTCGACGCCATCGATGGTGAGGCGCTCTCCGGTTTCTTCAATCACCCGGCTCGGAGGCAGGATGCCAAAGCTGCCCATCACCGGCCCCTTACCCAGGCCGGAACCGATGTAGCCATCCGCCGCCACAGGCAACTCGGTGCCATACATCAGCTGAGTCCGCCGCCCCATCGCCACACCCGCAATGATGTTTTCGCTGGTGGCCGCTTCCATAAAATGCTCCGGCGCGATCACCGGCACCTCGCCATTTTGCACCTGTTTCAGCGAAGCCACCGCCAGCGCGCCGCCAAAGTGGTCGATGTGGGCGTGAGTGAAGATGATGGCGGAGATCGGCTTGCGCTCAAGATGCTCGAACGCGAACTCCAACGCCGCATGGGCGGACTCTTTGGCCGTCAGCGGGTCCACCACGATCCAGCCGTTCTCCCCCTCGATCAGGGTCATGTTGGCCAGATCGAAACCGCGCAACTGGTAGATCCCCGGCACCACTTCAAACAGACCACGAAGGTTATTGAGCTGCGCCTGGCGCCAGAGACTGGGGTTGGCGGTATCCGGAGCCGCTTCCGCCAGAAAATCGAACTGTTGAGCGGACCAGATCCGCTCCTCGCCCCGGTGGATATCGATCACCTCGGCCGCCGCGATCAGGCCGCGCCGGGCCAGGGTGAAATCGGTTTCGTCATCAAAGGGCAGGGTGTCCCGCACCTGCTGTTGGGCCGCGACCGTGTTCGCGGAGGCCTCGCCTTTCGGCACCGGCACAGGCTCCGGCCGGGAACAGGCGGTAAGAACAAGGGCGCTGGCTGCCAGGCACAGCGCCAAGGGAGAGAGATTCATGAATTAACGGCTCCTTCCGACGGGCCCCGATGGGTGCCCAATGCTTTGTCAGTAAAAGGTGTAACGCAGCTGAACGCCAATGCTGCGACCCGGCTCCACCATCTGGCTGTACACGCCTGGAGTGAACGGGGTATCAAATGAGAAGTTGCTGGTGATCTCATCGGTCAGGTTTTTCCCCACCAGTGCCACTTCCCAGCCATCGTCGGATACCAGTGCGGTACGGGCATTGATCTTGGCGAACGCGTCCTGCTGAGTCAGCGGGTTGAGATCGGTAGAGGTGTACACCTCAGACTGGTAGTTCACGTCGAAGGTGGTACGCCACTCCAGGCTGTCAAACACGTAGCGGGCGTAATCCAGGCGCAGGCTGGCGCTCAGTTCCGGCGCCAGGATGTTGGTTTCACCGGTCAGGTCGCAGGTGCGGCCATTGGGTTCGACGTTGTCGGGCTTGAGTACGGTACTGGTGAAACACTTGGCGCCTTTGAAGGAGTCCCAATTGAAGTCGAGCCAGCCCAGGCTGCCGGAGAGGATCAGTTCATCGGTCAGCAACCAACGCCCATCCACCTCGATGCCCTTGGTGGTGGCTTCCCCGGCGTTCTCCACCACGAAGCCCACCTGGCCGTCGAAGGTTGAGGTTTGCAGGTCATCAAATTGCATCACAAAGGCGGCGATGTTGAGGTCGGCGATGCCGCCCCCCAGCGTCAGCTTGCTGCCCACTTCGTAGGAGATCACCTCCTCCGATTCGAACTCAAAGTTACCCGCCAGGTTGGAACGGGCATCAAAGCCGCCCGCCTTCACGCCCGTAGCGACCGTGGCGTACAGCAGGCTGTTGCCGGTGTCGTAGCTCAGGGTCAGAGAAGGGGTCAGGTGGCTGTCATCCCGCTCCGCAGCAATGTCATGAGGCTCAATGGTGCCCAGCAAGGGGTTGGGCACATTTTGCGTCGGGGTGCCGAACAGCAAGGGATCAAGGTAGGGCAGATTGGGCCCCAGCATCGCCACGTAAGCGGCACCGGGCAGACCAGGAATATTCAGCGCCTGCAGGGTGGAAGCGAGAGCGGGCGGCGTCACCAGCGGCATCTCGGCAACGGGCGTGCCGCTGAAGGGATCCACCAGGTCCATCCGCTTTCGGCCCGACTTCTGTTCGTCGCTGTAACGCAGCCCCAGGGTGGTGCTCCAGCGCTCGGTCAACTGGTAATCCAGCTGGGCAAACAACGCCCACAGGTCAGAGTCGCTCTCAAAGTCACGCAGGCCACGCACCGCCAGCGGATAGACCGCCGAGTCCTCCTGGTAGCTCAGATCGCTACTCTGGTAATAGGCGCCGACGATGTAGTTCAGGTCGCCATCCAGATTGGAGGTCAGCCGCAGCTCCTGGCTGAACTGGTCATAGCTTTCCTCGAAGAAGGGGGAGTACATCAGCACCCGGCGGGTGGAGTCCTGGTCCTTGCTGCCATCGAGCGTATAGCTGAGCCAGCCGGTGAGCGCATCCAGAGTGTGGCTGTCGAAGTCATAGCTGAGATTGAGCGTGGCGTAGTGGATGCTGGCGTCTTCCCGCTCCTCCTCACCGATGGCCGGATTGGTGCGGGCGGTTTCGTGGCTCAAGGTGTAGTAACCAAGCTGATCCAGCACCGGGTCGTTCGCCGCAATCAGCGCCGGTTCCGCCACCACCACCAGCGGCCGTCCTTCGGTGCTGTCGTCATCAAACTGCAGCTTGAGGTTGGCGTTGAAACGATCCGTCGGTTGCCAATCCAGGGTCAGACGCGCTACCACACTTTCCCGGGCAGGCATGGTGTCGTCGGTGGCGGCGTTGTAGATGTAGCCCTGGTCGTTTTCATACTTGGCCACCAACCGGGCGTTCAGGGTGTCGGTCAGAGGGCCGGACAGGTAGCCCTCAACGTCCACCTTGTCCCCCTCCGTGAAGTAACTGGTGGTGATGCCCGCTTCAAACAGGTCGGTGGGATTCTTGGTGGTCAGGTTCAGCGCCCCGGCCGTGGTGTTCATGCCAAACAGGGTGCTCTGCGGCCCGCGCAACACCTCCACCATCTCCAGATCCACAAAGGCGCTGCGCATCAGGATGCCGCGGCCACGGTAGATGCCATCCACATAGGTTCCGACGGTCTGCTCAAAGCCCTGATTCGCGCCGGAGCCCAGACCACGCATATAGATGTTGTAACCCTGACCGGACTTGGTCACTGAGAAGTTGGGAACGTAGGCCGACAGCTCCTCCATCTGGGAGATGCTGTTCTCGGCCAGCATGGCGCCATCCATGGTGTAAACGGACACCGGCACATCCTGCAGGCTCTCGACCCGCTTCTGGGACCGGACTTCGATCACTTCCAGGGTTTTGCGCTCCACCTCGGAGAGGGCATCAGCATCAGCCTCAGCCAGGGTGGCGGGGGAAAAGCTCAGGGCGATCAGACTCGCCAACAACGAGGGCGCAAAGGGGATTCTTGATGAATGGGACATGAGTGTGCAGCCTTCCTAGTTGCAGCGCCTGATTGACGCAGTTCCATGGAGGCCAACCTAACTCAATGTCAGGTTTCAGAATTGTTACCAGCTGACAACTTTTTGTCGTAGCGCGACACTTTTCGGCATGCCGTTGACGTAAACCGTTGATTTACCGCTTACCCAAAGCGCGATCAAAAAGCCCCGCCATCAGGCGGGGCTTGAAGAACATTGGGCAGTGAATTAACCCTGTACCGGCTCAGCAACCACAGCACGCTCGCCGCGCTTGTAGGCGATACCAGCAACCGCCACCATCAGGGTCAGCGGCAACCAGGCCATATGCTTATCGTACAGCGGCAGGAAGCTGAAGGCGTTCACCAGCGGCTCAGCAACGCCAGCCACATTCAGGCCACTCAGTACGCCGGTGCTGAAGGCAACGGCAATCATGGCGCCCAGTACGGTCTTCTTCTGGCTGATCTGCTTGCTGGCAAAGGCATACATGATCAGAGCCATGGCCACCGGGTACACGATAAAGAGTACCGGGATGGAGATGGTGATCAACTGAGCCAGGCCAACATTGGCCACTACGGCACAAGCGGTAGCGTTGATCAGTACCCAGTTACGGTAGCTCACTTTCGGCAGCAGCTCGTTGAAGTACTCGGAACAGGCGGAGATCAGACCTACAGCGGTGGTCAGACAGGCCAGAGTCACCACGGCAGAGAGGATGAACAGGCCCGGAGTGCCAAACACTTTCATCACGTAGGCGCTCAGTACCGCACCGCCATTCTCAGAGCCCGCCGCCAGTACAGAGCTGGTAGCACCCAGGTAGAACAGGGAGATGTACACCACGGCCAGACCGATGGCAGCGATCACGCCAGCCTTCATCAGGTAGCCTGCCTGGCTGGCGGCATCAGAAACCCCTTTGCGACGGAGGATGTCCACCATCAGGGTACCGAACATCAGGGCGCCCAGGGCGTCCATGGTCATGTAACCTTCCAGGAAGCCGGTGGTGAAGGCGCTCTCTTTCCAGGCGCCGGACGCTGCGCCGATCGGATCCTGAGGCGCCACCAGTACAGAGATGGACAGTACCGCCAGCAACAGAATCAGGGCAGGAGTCAGCATCTTGCCAACGGTATCCAGCAGCTTGCCGGGGCGCAGAGCCAGACCAACCGCCAGAACAAAGAAGACAAAGGTAAAGGCCAGTTGGGTCATGGCGGTGCCTTCGCTCAGGAAGGGCAGCAGGCCAATTTCATAGGCCACCAGACCGGTACGAGGTGCGGCGAACGCCGGACCAATCACGATAAAGATCGCCACGGCGACAGCGGTGCCTACCCAGGCGGGCAGCAGGCGGGTGATAACGGGAATGCCGCCCCCGGCCTTAGCAACGGCGATCAGGCCCAACAGAGGCAGACCCACCGCAGTGACCAGGAAGCCCAACATGGCGGGCAGCAGGTTTTCACCCGCGCTCATACCAGCCATCGGCGGGAAGATGATGTTGCCCGCGCCCAGGAAGAAGGCGAACAACATGAAACCTAAGCTTAAGGTATCGGTGGTGGTTAATCGCTTGCTCAAAATAAACCTCTACTGCGGCATGTTCTTGTTATCACTACTTGAAACTGTCCGTTGCGCGACCAAACCTGTAAAGCCAGGTTGACACCTCCGGACCCCAACATCGCCTCATCACTTGGCGATTTTTTCATCAACGTGCCGCATTCCGATGTCGCCGAATGACCTTCTGGTCACTTTTTGTTCTTCACTGGCGACGCGGGGTGCTGACTAACGGCTGCAACTAATACCAGCCCCTACCTACAACCACAATAGCAAAACCCAAACCTTAACCATTGAATACACCGCCGCTACATTTGCCCCTCAACGAGGCTACAGCCAAACTGGCGAAAATCTGCTAGAGTCTGCCGCCTTAAATTTCCGGAGCACCTTGATGCCCTTCACCTTTAAACAGTTTCACGTGGATGATCGCGGTTGCGGCATGCCGGTGAGCACCGATGGGGTGGTTCTGGGGGCCTGGGCAAGACTGCCGGATACTGGTCGGGTGCTCGATCTCGGCACCGGATCCGGCCTGTTGGCACTGATGTGCGCGCAGCGAAGCGCTGCCCACATTACGGCGGTAGAGCTGGATGAAGCCGCCGCCCGGCAGGCGCAAGATAACTTCGAAGCCAGTCCCTGGCCCGAGCGATTGGCTCTGGTTCAGGCGGACATCAGACAGTGGCAGGTGGCAGTCCCCTTTGATGCCATCATCTGCAATCCGCCCTACTTCACCAGTGGTGAGCGAAGCCAACGCTCTGACGCCCGGGCCCTGGCTCGCCATGTGGACACGCTGAGTCACTCGGCGCTGTTGAATGCACTGGCTCGCTTGCTTCACCCAGAGGGCTGTGCCAGCCTGATCCTGCCCGTTGTTGAAGCAGCACAGTTGATCGAACAGGCAACCGATTTTGGCCTCCACCTCCAGCGTCGCTGCGCCCTGTCCAGTCGGGCAGGCAAACCGGCCCAGCGCTGGCTGTTGCAGTTTGGCGCACAGACTGCTGAGGTTCAGCAGGAGGATCTGATGATCCACGGCCAGGATGGCGGCTACAGCGAGGCGTTTTGCGCCTTAACCCAAGACTTCTATCTCAAGATGGGATCCTGATTTTCATGAGTTTCACCGATTTTGATCTGGATCCGCGCCTGGAAAAGGCGCTGGCCAAGAGCGGTTACACCAAACCCACTACCATTCAGCGCGCCGTTCTGGAAGCCGCGCTGGAGGCGCGCGATGTCCTGGCCAGTGCCCCCACCGGCACCGGCAAGACCGCCGCTTACCTGCTGCCGGCCCTGCAGCATCTGCTCGACTTCCCCCGTCGGGAGTCCGGCCATGCCCGGGTGCTGGTACTGACACCGACCCGCGAGTTGGCCCAGCAGGTGAAGGAGTACGGCGCCAAACTGTTGGCTGGTACCTCCCTGGAGATCGGCGCCATCGTTGGCGGCAAGGACTACCAGTTGGATGCGGACCTGCTGAAGCAGAACCTCGACATCCTGGTGGCCACCCCCGGTCGTCTGATCATGTACCTGGAGGAGGAGAAGTTTGATCCCCGCCAGGTGGAAGTGATGATCATCGATGAAGCCGACCGGATGCTCGACATGGGCTTTATGCCGGTAGTGGATCGCATCGCCGCCGAGACCCGCTGGCGTAAGCAGACCATGCTGTTCTCCGCCACGCTGGAGGGCTCGGGTCTGGACAACTTTGTTCGTGAACTGCTGGATGACCCGGTGCATTGCCATGCCAACCCGCCCCGCAGTGAGCGCAAAAAGATCACTCAGTACTACTACCGTGCCGATGACGTTGACCACAAGTTCAAGCTGCTGAAGCGTCTGCTGGCCGATCCGGAGTGCACCCGCGCGGTGATCTTCACCAAGACCCGGGAAAAGGCCACCGAGCTGCACGCCAAACTGTTTGCCGCCAAGATCCGTACTGCCGTGCTGCAGGGTGCGATGGTGCAAGGCAAGCGGGATGACGCGCTGGAGCGGTTCCGTTCGGGTCATGTGCAGGTGCTGGTGGCAACCGATGTGGCCGCTCGTGGCATCGATATCCCCAGCATCACCCACGTCTTCAACTACGATCTGCCGCGCACCAGTGATGTCTATCTGCACCGCATCGGCCGAACCGCGCGCGCTGGCGCCAAAGGCACCGCCATCAACCTGGTGGAAGCGCACGACATGCCGATGCTGGATAAGATCCAGCGTTACGTGGATGAGCCGATCAAACCCCGTGTGATTGAGTCTCTGAGACCTCGCACCAAGACCCCGAAGTTCACCAAGCCGAAGAAAAAGGCCGACGACAAGGGGAAAAAGAAGAAACGCACCGGTAAAGGGAAAGCGGACGCCAAGAGCAGCAAAGCCGCTCCAGAGGCGAAAAAGCAACGTCATCGCGACCGCAAGAACATCGGCAAACGCCGTTCCCCCAACGCGGACAAAGGCACCGAGTAATTCTTCGGTAACCACGCCACAGCCTGAGCCAACCCAACTGGCTCAGGCTCTCAACCTCGTGCTAACATCGGGCCACCTTTTGCGCAAGGATGGCCGATGTGTCTGGATCCACCGAAACCAGAGCGGACCTGAGCAGGGTCCTGGCAGGCTTTGAGCACGCCACCTCTCATAAACAGTTGCCCTTTATCTGGCAGCTGCTTCTGATGGTTCTGCTGATCGCCGGGATCGCCCTCGGTGCCATGAGTGTTAATGCGGAGATGCTTCGGGCCCGCCTGTCCGAGCACCGCTTCAGTGAACTCCAGGTGTTCAGTGATCGCATCAACGATGGCATGTTTCGTCTGGAAACCCGGGCTCAGTTGATGGCCCAATACGGCATCGCTTCCCACCTGCTCAAACAGCCCACTCTCGATATCGACCCCCTTAAAGCCTTTCTTCAGCAACTGCTCACCACAGAAAACAGCTTCCGCCGCATCGCGATTCTTGATGGCGAAGGCAGCATCATGTTGAGCCAGGGCCAGGACCCCCATTTCCACCTTTCCCGTCGCCACCTCCAGCAGATCATCAGTGAACTGGATCCCGGTGAGGTGTTCAGCTCGCCGCTTCAACTGCAGGGCAACCAAGCCTACCGCTACATGGTCGCCCCCGTGTCTGGCAGCCCCCACGGTGCCAGGGCGATGCTGTTTACTGTCGAGATGGCGGAGACCTGGAAAAAGTTCAAAGCGGTGGACAACTCCAACAGCACCCCCTTGGTTCTGGTGGATTCCCGCGGCAACTGTTTTGGCATCAACCGCAGTGGTGAGATCGGCCACTCTCCCCTTCCCGGTCGCCATCCCGAGTTGTGGAAGAGCATGCAGCAGAACGATTTCGGCCAATTACAAAAGGGCAACTACCACTACATCTACATGCAGGTTCGCCCCGGTTCCCAGTCACCGCTCTATCTGGTGACCTACCTGGACAACGAGGCGCAGCATCCGTTGGTGCAACGCTACCAGCGACAGATCACCGTTGCCGCTCTGGTGTTGATTCTGGTGTTGGCCCGGTTGATGTGGCACCGCCGCTACCAGGAGGATCACAGCCGCGGACGCGCCCGGGCAGAGCGCCTGCTTGAACAGCTCTACCACGGCAGCCAGGGGCTGCTGATCTTCAGCGTCGATGGTCGCTGCATCACGGCCAACCCCACCGCCTCTGACCAACTGAGCCTGACGCCCGAACGGTTGCAGGACAGACGCTTCAGCCACCTGTTTGACAGTGACAGCCTCGGCGTCGATATGATCTGGCAACTGATGCGCGGCTCCGGTTACTGGGAGGGACGGCTGGTTGTGCGCCACCAGCCTAAGCTGGTGGTCAAAACCACCATTCGCGCTATCCCCATTGATGATAATGAACGCATCTATCTGCTGACCCTGGAAGAGGGGCAGCATCAGCAGGATCAGGAGCGGCAGATCCGCCGATTGGAGCAGTTGACGGACAGCGCCAGCGGCCTGGCTCTGATCGACAGTAACCAGCGCATCAAAGTGATCAACCGAGCAATGGGCCGAATCCTCAGCCAACCACAGGAGCGCCTTGAGGGGACCCAGTGGCTCTCTCTGCTGCAACTGACCAACCCCGATCTGGAGCAAAGCCTGCACCATCAATTGGTCAATCGCGGATATTGGCAGGGCGCCCTTTGGTTCCGCCGGGGCGATGGTGGCGTGGTTCGCTGTCTGGTCAATCTCCAGCAGGGTGACGCCTTTGGCCAGGATGACAGCTACCAGGTGCTCACCCTCACCCCCCTGATGGATCAGAAGCTGGATGACTCGGTCAACAGCACCGGCTTGCGTCCCCATCACAACCTGGCGCGGGTGCTGCAACAGTCCGGCCATCTGAGCAGTGCGCTTATCCTGTTCAGCCAGAGCCACCCCAACGCCCTTGCCACCTTCAATGACTCGGACGCGCTGCTGTTCCGACAGCACAAACTGATTCAGTTACTGGATGGTGCGCTGCCCAAAGACGCCATGCTGGGTGAAGAGGGGGAGGTCGGCGAGACGGCGGTTCTGCTGCCCGGCTGGAACGACAGTGACGCCACGACCCTGGCTGCCAACCTGCTCCACCTTCTTGAGGAGGGCGGGCTGCGGGAGGACCTGACCATCGGCCTGGCGCAAAGTCATCCGGGGCAGTCCTGGCACCAGGTACTGGACAATGCCCGGGCTGCGGTGGTTCGGGCGACGCTGTCCGGGCAAGCCTACTGCCAGGCCCACACCCGAAACAGCGCCTGATTCTCCCCAGACCGATTTAACGAAAGCCGCCTTAAAGGGCGGCTTTTTTGCGCTAAATCACTCGCTCAGCAGATAACGCCAAGATGAACTCGAGTTCATTTGACTCATAAAGTGTTCGGCGCATAATCGGCGCCTGAAGCGCATTGGGAGGCAGTATGGCAGTATCCAAAAGCCGAGGGTTTACCCTCATCGAACTGGTTGTCGTAATTATCATTCTGGGGATTTTGGCGGTGATCGCCCTGCCCCGTTTTATCGACCTTCAGGATGAGGCTAGAGCGAGCGCTATCCGCACCGAATTTGCCGCGTTTGAAAGTGCCACCCGGCTCTACCATAACGGCTGGCTGGCCGCCGGACACACCTCTGCCGTGCAAGACCTGCCCAGCTTTGGAGACGCTGATGTCGATTCCACTGACACCGGCTGGCCCTATAGCATCACCGCCAATGCGCACCAGTTTGATGCGTGTGTCGAGCTTTGGCATGGCCTGACCGATACCGACCTGACCGCCGAGGGCACTGACAGCGTTAACCACATTGGTCAGATCGATTCCGACGTGGGCGTGACATACAGCGGCAATACCTGCATCTATGTTGCCGCGCACTTTGTCCAGAAAGGCCAGCCCACCCTACAGATGACCTACGACAACCTTACCGGTGATATCCGGGTACGGGATGATGCGGAGTACACACCGGATGGTAATCCGGTGCCGTAATCCAGAGAGTAAATATTTACCTGCATAGCAGGTGGCTTTGATTAGCCCCCTTCAAGGGCGGCTTTTTGTTTTCGGGGATGCCACAGGCATGTGACTGTAGCGACGCCATTACCCCCGCTGCCGGGAGCGGCCCGACGGCCGCCAGAAGGGCTAGCGCCCCTCTGGACTCCCCTATGCCTCCGGCGCGGCGAACGCTCCTCGCTCCCTCTCCTTCTCATTTCAGCTCTGCGGGCAGGGCCCCGATGGAACGATCACCACCTCCATAGGAGTTGGTGTAAGGCTGGGAAAAAAAACACCGCCGGATGGCGGTGTTTTTCGTTATCAGAACTTGTAGAGCAGTGTCGCGGCCAGTGTGGTGTCCGTGCTCTTGTTCCCCGGGCCCGGATCGGTGTCGTGCTTGACGCTGTAGGAGAGTTTCATTGCCAGGCTGCCTACCAGAGCGGCAGAAACGTAAGTCTCGCTACGGGTGATGGTGGAGCCGTCACCAAGAGCGATGTTTGAGGTAACCAGTTGACCAAACTCCGCGCTGTCGGAGAACTGCCACCAGAAATCCACTTTCACGCGGGCGATAAGATCGCTCTCATCCTCGTCATCCGGACGCAGGTCATCATCGTACTTCTTAAAGCTGTAACCGGGGCCCGCTTCCGCGATCAGGGTCATGGTGTCCTGCTCAATGATGCGACGACCATAGCCGAGCGCGGAACTGATGATGTATTCGTAGTCAGTAAACTTATCGATCTCACCGTCCACCATGCCGAAGAAGTACTGCTTGCCCTCGGCGGGGTAGTCCCCCTGGTACAGTGCGTAGTAACGCTCTGCGGAGCGCTCGCCGGTGTCTTCGGCGTACAGAATGTCGAGCAGGTACTGATTTTTCAGGTCGCCAATGATGTGGGTGGCGTCCACCTTACCCTTGATGTTCGTGGTTTCGGTGTTGCCGGAAACGATGGTGGCACCCAGCTCGACGCCGCCACTGAACGGCGGAGGCGGTGGTGACGGCTCATCTTCCGCCATGGCTGGAGCGGAAACGCTCATGGCCAGCAGTACACCGGCGGTTACTGTGGTAATCGATTTCATGTTCACTCCCTGAAACTCCGGATCACACAACGCCCGGAAAACAGCAACATTCTACCAACATCACACCATCAGGCAAAAAAAACGCCTGCAAAAGCAGGCGTTTTCTCGGCTGAGTCTGAATCAGATGTGCACTTTCGGGTCCAGTTCACCGGACAGGTAGCGCTTGTACATCGCCTGCAGGGACAGCGGCTTGATCTTGGAGCCCATGCCAGCACAACCGAAGGCTTCGTAGCGATCCTTACAGATGCCTGCCATGGCGACCATAGAGGCTTGCAGGAACTTACGCGGGTCGAATTCAGACGGGTTCTCCGCCAGGAACTTGCGCACGGCACCGGTAGAGGCCAGGCGCAGGTCGGTATCGATGTTCACTTTACGAACACCGTACTTGATGCCTTCCACGATCTCTTCAACCGGCACACCGTAGGTTTCCGGGATCTCACCACCGAAGCGGTTGATCACTTCCAGCCACTCCTGCGGTACGGAGGAGGAACCGTGCATTACCAGGTGGGTATCAGGGATACGGGCGTGGATCTCCTTGATGCGGTCGATGCGCAGTACGTCACCGGTCGGTTTCTTGGAGAACTTGTAGGCACCGTGGCTGGTACCGATGGCGATGGCCAGGGCATCCACCTTGGTGGCAGCCACAAAGCGGGCGGCCTCTTCCGGATCGGTCAGCAGTTGGTCATGGCTCAGTACGCCTTCGGCGCCAACACCATCTTCTTCACCGGCCATACCGGTTTCCAGGCTGCCCAGACAGCCGATTTCACCCTCAACGGACACACCACAAGCGTGGGCAAACGCCACGGTGCGCTGAGTCACCTGCACGTTGTAGCCGTAATCCGCCGGAGTTTTGCCATCTTCACGCAGAGAGCCGTCCATCATAACGGAGCTGAAGCCCATCTGGATGGAGCGCTGGCACACGTCCGGGGAGGTGCCGTGGTCCTGGTGGATACAGACCGGAACGTCCGGGTACTGCTCCAGCGCAGCGTTCATCAGGTAACGCAGGAACTGGGGACGAGCGTACTTACGGGCACCGGCGGAGGCCTGCACGATCACCGGAGAATCGGTTTCCTCGGCGGCCTGCATGATGGCGCGCATCTGCTCCAGGTTGTTTACGTTAAAAGCGGGTACACCGTAGTTATGCTCGGCGGCGTGGTCGAGCATCTGGCGCAGAGAGATCAAAGCCATCTTGTCAGACTCCAGTAGATAGAACGAAACGGGTCAGGGCACCTCCTGTGCCCATGGTGCCCGCCGTACACTGCGGCGGGCCAAAAGGCCATTCAATGGCCCCGTAAAACTCAGCCGTTGGCGCGCTGCTCCAGCATCGCGACGGCGGGCAGGGTTTTGCCTTCCAGGAACTCCAGGAACGCGCCCCCACCAGTTGAAATGTAGGAGATTTTGTCGGCAATGCCGTACTTGTCGACCGCCGCCAGGGTGTCACCACCACCGGCGATAGAGAAAGCGTCAGACTCCGCGATCGCCTGGGCGATGCGCTTGGTGCCCTCACCGAACTGGTCAAACTCGAACACACCCACCGGGCCGTTCCAGACGATGGTGCCGGCGTTTTTCAGGATCGCCGCCAGCGCTTCGGCACTGTCTGGACCGATGTCGAAGATCATGTCGTCTTCTGCCACCTCGGCCACCGGCTTCAGTGTCGCTTCCGCGTCCTCGGCAAACTGCTTGCCGCACACCACATCGGTGGGCACCGGAATGTCACCACCACGGCTCTGGGCCTGGGCGGTCAGCGTGTTGGCCTGGTCAATCAGGTCCGCTTCGTACAGGGACTTGCCCACCGGGTGACCGGCTGCAGCGATAAAGGTGTTGGCAATGCCGCCGCCCACCACCAGCTGATCCACCTTGGTGGAGAGGGATTCCAGTACGGTCAGTTTGGTGGAAACCTTGGAGCCACCCACAATCGCCACCATCGGGCGGGCCGGGTTATCCAGAGCCTTGCCCAGCGCGTCCAGTTCCGCCGCCAGCAGCGGACCGGCGCAGGCGATCGGGGCATACTTGGCCACACCGTGGGTAGAAGCCTGGGCGCGGTGGGCGGTGCCGAACGCGTCCATCACGAAGATGTCACACAGAGCGGCATAGGCTTTGGAGAGCGCCTCGTCATCTTTCTTTTCGCCCTTGTTGAAGCGAACATTCTCGAAGATCACCAGCTCGCCATCCGCGACCTCAACGCCGTTCAGGTACTCTTTCTCCAGACGTACCGGCGCATCCAGTTTGGCCTTCAGGTAAGCCACAACCGGCGCCATGGAGAAGGCCTCATCGTATTCGCCTTCAGTGGGGCGGCCCAGGTGGGACATCACCATCACTTTGGCGCCCGCTTTCAGGGCCAGCTCAATGGTCGGCAGAGACGCCAGAATGCGGGCATCGGAAGTAACAACGCCATCCTTTACCGGCACATTGAGATCCTGGCGGATCAGTACGCGTTTACCGGCCAGCTCCTGATCAGTCAGCTTGAGTACGGTCATGGTGATTCCCTCGTAAGATGTCATTCAGATCCAGTTCGCGCACTGACCATCGCCAGCGCGGTGTCCAACATTCTGTTGGCAAAACCCCACTCGTTGTCGCACCAGAGCAACAACTTCACCAGGTGGCCATCGGACACCCGGGTCTGGGTGCCATCCACCACGCAAGAGTGGGGATCGTGATTAAAATCGATGGAGACCAGTGGAGCCTCAGTGTAGTTCAGTATCCCCCGGAAACGGCCCTGAGCCGCCTCCTGCAGCAGCGCATTAACGCTGGTAATATCGACCCGATCACGCAGGGTCAGGGAGAGGTCCATCGCGGTCACGTTGGTGGTCGGCACCCGCACCGCAATGGCTTCAAATTTGTTGCTCAGTTCAGGCAGGATCCGCTCGATGCCGCGGGCCAGTTTGGTGTCCACGGGAATGATCGACTGACTGGCGGCCCGGGTCAGGCGCAGGTCGTCATGATAGGCGTCGATCACCTGTTGATCGTGCATGGCGGAATGGATGGTGGTGATGGCGCCGCGCTCAATGCCAAAGGCCTCATTGAGCAGAGTGATCACCGGCACCGAGCAGTTGGTGGTGCAGGAGGCGTTGGAGACCACGCGCTCGTTGCCGGTCAGAACCTCATGGTTCACCCCGAACACCACGGTAGCGTCCACAGCACTGTCTGCGGGATGAGAGATCAACACCTGACGGGCACCGGCGGCGATGTGCGCCTCGCACTGCTGACGGGTTTTCAGGACACCGGAGCACTCCAGCACCAGATCGATATCCAGCTCCTGCCAGGGCAGTTGGCTGACCTCGGGCTGGTGGAACAGGGCAATGTCATCTCCCCCCACATGCAGTACCCCCTCTGACACACTGACCGGCTGGGCAAAGCGCCCATGGGTGGTGTCAAACTGAGTCAGGTGAGCGATCGCTTCGGGCTTGGCCAGTTCATTGATCGCGACCACGCAGATCCGCTCCCGCAGTCCGCTTTCGTACAGCGCACGCAGGGTAGAACGGCCGATTCGGCCAAAGCCATTAATGGCAACGCGTAGGGTCATGACAGCCTTGTGGTTGGTGGGAGCATCCTGTTTAAAAGCGGGCGCCATTCTAGCCCAGAACCCTTATCAGCCAAAGCCTTGCCGTACCTTTGCAAAAAAGATGCGTATAGAAACGAACAAAACACCGATAATGGGCCCTGCCAATCACGAAATGATGAAATAAACCAACATGAGACTGGATCGCCTGCTTTGCCAACACCCCAAATGGAGCCGCCGCCATGTGCTGGGTCTGCTGGTGCAGGGACGGGTGCAGGTGAACCAACAGGTGGTGCACTCACCCACGCTGGAGGTCACCGCCTTTGATACGGTGCTGGCCGATGGCGAGCTGATACAGCCCGGCAAAGCGGCCCACTACCTGATGCTGAACAAGCCCGCTGGCATTCTCAGTGCCACCGATGACCCGGTGCACCCCACGGTGATGGATCTGCTGCCGCCAGAACTGGCCAAAGAGTTGCACATCGGTGGACGGTTGGATCGCGCCAGCACCGGTCTGATGTTGCTGACCAACGACGGCCAATGGTCTCGTCGGGCCACGGACCCGGAGCGCAAGTCCCCCAAGATCTATCGGGTGACGCTGGGCAATCCGATCCACCCCGATACCGAAAAGGTGTTTGCCGAAGGGATCCATTTCCCCTTTGAGGACATCACTACCTCTCCGGCCAAGTTGGAGCGCCTGAGCGACACGGAGTGCCGGTTGACCATCTATGAGGGGCGTTACCACCAGATCAAGCGGATGTTCGGTCGCTTCCGCAATCCGGTTATCGCGCTGCACCGGGAGGCGATGGGGGCGATCCGCCTTGATTCCAACCTGCAGCCGGGTCAATTCCGCTCCCTGACCGACGAAGAGATTGCCAGCGTCTAGACTTGTCCGGGGAGGTGCCTTATGCGCAGCAAAATCACCCCGGAAAACAACTTCTTCTTTCTGACCACGGCCCTGATCATTCTGCTCCTGACCAGCGCCCTGGAGCAGGTGCTGCCCAGCGGCTTGCTGGAGCAGGTGATACAGGGCGTCACGCTGCTGACCTTCGCCATCTGTCTGGTCAGCCTGAAATTTGAGCCCGGCTGGTCCCGTTTCCTGCTGACGCTGGTGCTGTGCTGGGTTGCCCTGGCCCTGCTGAAGCGTTGGCTCCATGTCGCCCTGTTTGACCTTCTGGGCCTGGCCATGATGCTCTGCTTTTTCCTTGGCACCCTCAAAGCCTCGGTCCGGCAGATCCTCTTTACCGGTGGCCCCATCTCCGGCAACCAGGTGGTGGGCTCGCTGGCGCTGTTCCTGCTGCTTGGGCTGGTCTGGGCCCTGATCTACCTGGTGATCATCGAGTTCTCCCCGGAAGCCTTTAACGGGATGGAGCCGCGCCCCTGGCAGGACAACCTCAACCGGGCCATCTACTTCAGCTTTGTTACCCTCACCACACTGGGGTATGGCGAGATCACCCCCGCCCATGCACTGTCCCAGACGGCGGTCTATCTTGAGGCGATCATCGGCACCTTCTATCTGGCCGTCGTGGTGGCCAGTCTGGTCAGTGCCAAACAGAGTTCGGGGTAACAGACGCTCTGGTAAAAAAGGGGTATACTTCGCGCCCCACTGACAGTTAAGGCAGCAGACATGGTCAACATCGGTCAATACAACACCCTCACCATCACCAAGCGGGTCGGTTTCGGCCTCTACCTGGATGGCGGCGATCTGGGTGAGATCCTGCTGCCGAAGAAATGGGCCCCCGAGGACGCCAACCCGGGAGACGAGTTGGAGGTGTTCATCTACCTCGACTCCGAAGACCAGTTTATCGCCACCACTCAGAAGCCTAAGGCCGAAGTGGGTCAGTTCGCTTCCCTGAAATGTAAGGAAGTGGGCCGTTACGGCGCGTTCCTGGACTGGGGCCTGGATAAGGACCTGCTGGTGCCCTTCAACCAGCAGAAGCAGCCGATGGAAGCGGGTCGCTACTATCTGGTTTACCTCTACGTTGACCAGCACACCGACCGCATCGCCGCCTCAGGCAAGCTGGATCGCTTCCTCGACAAAACCCCGGCCAACTACAAGGTTGGCGACAAGGTACGCGTTACCATCGGTGGCAAATCGGACCTGGGCTACAAGGCGATCATCAACAACAGCCACTGGGGCGTGATCTACTTCGACACTGTGTTCAAGCCGCTGCGCAATGGCCAGCAACTGCCGGGCACCATCACCAAGGTGCGTGACGGGGGACGCCTGGATGTCAGCGTCAATCCGCCGGTAGCCAAACAGGTGGATGCGCTGGGCGAGAAGATCCTGGCCTACCTGCGTACCCAGCCCAACGGTTTTGCGCCCCTCAACGACAAAGCCGACCCGGAAACCATCAAGGCACTGTTTGGCGTCTCCAAAGGGGTGTTCAAGCGCACCATCGGTGGCCTCTACAAGGCTGAGCGCATCACCATCCTGGATAACGGCATCGAACTGCGTTAATCGCCCTTTAGCGCGGACGCACTACGATTTCCGCCACCAGGACTCCCTAACAGACAAAAGGCACCGCTAGCTACGGTTTTTTAGCGGTGTTTTTTTCTGACTTTTCAGCAAAACCAAGCAAACACTCCTACACTTTCTTCGCTCCCAAGTGGGTCTTTCTGGCTTTTATGGCCATCGACTCACTCAAGGGGCTTTTTCAATTCTCAGTGGAACCCGTCGTGGGGTGTATGGAGGTACACGAGGCCCCTGTAGCCGTTTGTTTTTGCAGAGCCAAGGGTTCATAACCGTTGATGACTCAATGGGGCAGCCAAACTGCCCGTCGTGGAGTTTCCAATGAAATCTTTGAAATCTGTCTCTTTGGCCCTGATCCTTGCGGGTGTTTCCGCGTCTCCCCTGACCTATGCCGACAATACCGCTTCCGCGTTTACCGACGACGGACAAGCGGCCATGCTCGGCGCCGCCGCGATCCGCACATTGGGCACCAGTGACGAAGGATTTGTCACTGTACTGAACACGGAATTGAAAAACTCAGGCACACCGAAAGACCTGGTGATCGGCCTCTCCTTTGAAACCATGCTGATGACCGAAACCGTGGTCCGCAGCAAGGGCGGCAATAAGAGCGAAGCCACCGCTGATGCCGTTATTGAGATGCGCGTCTTTGTAGATGACAAACTTGCCGCCCCTGGCGAGGTGATCTTCGATAAGCGGATCCAGACCCTGTGGGCCGAGCTCGGTGGCGTTCTGGACTGCGCAGACACTCTGACCGTTGATACCGACGGTGACGGCGTGCCCGATGACTACGACGGCATCATCTCCTTCGATGAGTGCAACCTCACCGAGGAAGAGATCGGGCTGATCCTCGATACCGCCGCCGCCCACACCTTTAACTTCCTGGCCTACGACATCGGCTCCGGCTCCCACACCATTCGTGCGGAAGCTCGGGTGAGCTACGGTGGGCAAGTGGTTGAGGGCGACGGTTCGGTTGCTGCCAGCGCCTCCTTGGGCAAAGGCACTCTCAGTGTCTGGGAAGTCCATGGTTCCAACGGCTCCGAGTAACCTCATATCTGCTCGGACAAGCCGCCTTCGGGCGGCTTTTTTGCGTCCATTTTTTAGTCAGCTCCTACTGGTAACGGCAGCCGGGTTCTGGCAGCTTTGGGTTTAAACGGACGTTTAAACCCTGGGTCGGATCGGCCCCGCAACGGATGCAAGGAGCGCACAATGCCGTCATACCACGCCCCCCTCAAAGAGATGCAGTTTGTCCTCCATGACCTGCTGAACCTGGGGAATCACTACGCCACTTTAGGGTACGACGACGCCACCCCTGAACTGGTGGATGCCGTACTGGAGGAGGCCGCCAAGTTCACCGAATCGGTGATCGCGCCTCTGAACCGGGTGGGTGATGAGCAGGGCTGCCGCTTTGAAAATGGCGAGGTCACCACGCCCCAGGGCTTTAAGGAGGCCTATCAGCAGTATGTGGAAGCGGGCTGGCCCACTCTGGCCCAGCCGACAGAGTATGGCGGCCAGGGCCTGCCCTACTCCCTCAATCTGGTCTGTGCCGAGATGCAGTCCGCCGCCAACCACGCCTTTGCCATGTATCCCGGACTCACCCACGGCGCTCAGGCCACCCTGATGGCCCATGGCGATGAGTCCCTGCAGGCCCGCTTTATGCCCAAGCTGGTTTCAGGGGAGTGGACCGGTACCATGTGCCTGACCGAAGCCCACAGCGGCTCGGATCTTGGCCTGCTGCGTACGAAAGCCGTGCCGCAAGCGGATGGCAGCTTCCGTCTCAGCGGCTCCAAGATCTTTATCTCCTCCGGCGACCATGACCTGGCGGAGAACATCGTCCATATCGTGATTGCCCGCATTGAGGGGGCTCCCGCAGGCACCAAGGGGATCTCCCTGTTCCTGGTACCCAAAATCCAGGTTGAGGAGGATGGCGCACTGGGTGCCCCCAATGGCGTCAGCTGCGGTTCGATTGAGCACAAGATGGGGATCCACGGCAACGCCACCTGCGTCATCAACTTCGACGACGCTACCGGCTATCTGCTTGGCGAGCCCAATCGTGGGCTCAGCGCCATGTTCACCTTTATGAACGCCGCCCGAGTTGGCGTTGCGACGGAGGGAGTAGCTGCGGCTGAAGCCGCCTTCCAGGGCGCGCTGGAATATGCCCGGGAGCGGTTGCAGATGCGTTCACTCAGCGGCGCCAAATGCCCTGAAAAAGCAGCGGACCCCATCATTGTTCACCCGGATGTGCGCCGTATGCTGCTGACCCAGAAGGCGATCGCTGAGGGAGGACGGGCGATGGTGTACGAGATGGCCACCTGGGTGGACATCACCAAAAGTGCCAGCGCTGACCCAGCCGCTAAGCAGCGGGCCAGCGACCGCCTCAGTTTGTTGACCCCCATCGCCAAGGCGTTCCTGACCGAGATGGGGTTTGAAGCCACCAGTCTGGGGGTTCAGGTGTTTGGTGGCCACGGCTATGTGGCCGAGTGGGGCATGGAGCAGCTGATGCGGGACACCAAGATCTCCTGCCTCTATGAGGGCACCACCGGTATCCAGGCACTGGACCTGCTGGCCCGCAAGGTGCTGGGCAGCCGTGGAGCCCTGTTGGAGAGCTACTGCACCGAACTGGCCCAGTGGTGGATGACGCAATCACTGCCCGACGCCTTGTTGCCGCTGCGGCAGTCGCTGTTGGCCCACCTGCAACAGTGGGGCGAACTGACCCAGAGCATCGCGCTGCGGGCTCAGAAAAACCCGGATGAGATTGGCGCGGCCTCGGTGGATTACCTGATGTTCGCAGGCTACGTGGTGCTGGCCCATCAGTGGCTTCGTATGGCGCTGGTTGCCGATTCATTCAAAAGTCACGATCCGGACTTGTGGCAGGCGAAGCAGGTCACCGCGCAATTCGTCTTTACTCGACTGCTGCCCAAAGCGGCCAGCCATGCCCTCTTGGCCGGACAGAGCTGCGACTCTCTGATGCAGCTCGACAGCAGCCAATTCCGCTCATAATAAATATGGGCAACAGCTTGATAAGTAATATAAAAGCCATGATGATGCGGCTATGGGCAATGGATAGCCCCGCAACCCTTTAGGATGATCATCATGGCTTTTCGTTCCTTCTCCCTGCTCATCGTCAGCCTGGTGGGGCTGTTACTGCCACTCTCTGCCACTGCCGCAACCAAAGCGCCGTTACCCGTTACGGCCTACGGCAAACTGCCTCATATGAGCGACATGGAGCTGTCACCCGACGGCCGCTACCTGTCGATGCTGCGCAATGTCGAAGGACACCTGGTGCTGGCAGTCACCGACCTGACCACCGGCGATACCGAATGGTTGTTTAAGGCCGACAACCTTGAAGTCACGCTGAACTGGTACACCTGGGCCAACAACGACACCCTGCTGTTTGGGGTAGGCAGCACCAAATGGCGAACCGGTGTGAAATACACCCATACCCAGCTGTATAAGATCACCATGGGCGAGGACAGTGAGCCCAAAGTCGCGGTGCGACCCAAATCATCCAAAGGCTACACACCGCAATTTCTGGATCGGGTCATCCATTTCCTGCCAGACCAGCCTGACCACATCCTTTTGAGCGCCGACTTCGATCGACCCGGCCTGCCCTCGGTATACAAGGTCAACATCATGCGCGGCACCTACACGCTGGAGTATCGGGCTCGCAGTCATATTCACCATTGGGTCACGGATGAACAGGCACGCGTCCGCATCGGCATTGGTCGTGACGACACCCGAGCCTTTTTCCGCTTGATGGACATCGAAGGCAATTTTGTCCGCAACCTCTGGGAGTTCGAACTGCTTGAGGCCCCTGACATCCGGATTCTGGGCTTCGACAAGAATCCGGACATTCTCTACATTCGCGCAGAACACGAAGGCCGCTACGGCGTGTTCAAAGTGGATCTCAGCGACCCGGAGCTAAAACGGGAGTTGTTGCTCTCTGACCCGACCTACGACATGACAGGCTATCTGATCTATTCCGCCAAATCCGGAGAGGTGGTGGGATTTAGCGGTGGCTGGACCTACTGGGACGACGAGTACCTCAAGCTGCAAACCGCACTGAATAGCGCACTCCCCGACGCCAACAATCAGATTGTCAGTGTCAGCAATGACCTCACCCAATACGTGCTCTACACCAGGTCGGCCGAATTTACCGGCGACTATCTGCTGGGTAACCGCAAGACAGGCACGCTGGATTATCTGGGCAGCCAGTACCCTATGGTCGATGAAAGCCAGTATGCCGGTAAGGTCAAACTCCACTTCAAGGCCCGCGACGGATTGGCTATTGAGGGCTATCTGACCCGCCCCAAGGGCGCCCCGGTGGACACCCCTCTGCCCACCATCATCCTGCCTCACGGCGGACCGATGAGCCACGATACCGCCAGCTTCGACTACTGGAGCGCATGGCTGGCCAATCGTGGTTACGCCGTATTCCAACCCAACTTCCGTGGTTCCACCGGCTACGGCTTTGAATTCGCGATGAAATCGATCGGCGACTGGGGTGGTGCAATGCAGGATGATCTGGAGGATGCCGCCCGTTTTCTGGTCAAAGAGGGGGTCTCCGATGCCAGGCGCATCTGCATTGGTGGCGGCAGTTACGGCGGCTATGCGGCACTGATGGCCGCAGTAAAACAGACTGATACCTTCCGTTGCGCCGCCAGTATCGCGGGGGTTACTGACCTACAGGGCATCCTCAATAATGCACGACGCTTTACTCACTACGAGGTGATCAAGCGCCAACTGGGCAGTCAGTTGGATCAGCGCTCACCCCTGCGTCAGGCCAGCCGCGTCGGCATTCCTGTGCTGCTGATTCATGGCAGCGACGACAAGGTTGTGCCGGTGGCCCAGAGCCGGGCTATGGCGAATGCACTCAAGGCCGCCGACAAAGCGGTGACCTACATTGAGCTGGAACACGGCAATCACAGTCTGAGCGCCGAGGCGCACCGTCTGCAGGCGATGAGTGCAATGGCTGAGTTCTTTGATAAGCACCTCAAGATGTAGTCCTCTCCTGTGCCAAAAGCGCCAGCACCCGCTGCAACTGCGGCAGGTGCTCGCTGCCCGGCGGATGCACCAGAGATAAGCGGCGATAAACGGGCTGCGGCAAAAACACCTCCGCGATCCGGCCCTGCCGTAAGGCGTCGTCGCAGGCCAGGCGGGAGACCAGTGACAGCCCCAGACCCGCCTCCACCGCACGCACGACGGCTTCCAGTTGCCCCAGTTCCAGCACCACCCTGAACCGCTCCAGCCGGGGGGCCAGATGATGATCAAACTGCTCCCGGCTGCCGGAGTGCACCTCCCGCAATACCCAGCGCTGATCATTCAGCGCCGACCAGGGCACCGTCTGCCCCGCCAGCGGATGTGTTGGCGGCGTCACCAACACCATCTCATCCTCCCGCCAGAGGTGACGAACCAGCTCCCCGTGGATGCTTTCACTCTCCACCAACGCCAGATCCAGTGCCCGCTCCGCCAGTTGCTCCTGCAACTGGTAGCTGTTGGCCAGGGTTACCGCTGGCAGGGGCCAATCCGACGGCCAGTGGTTGGCCAGCAACCCCGGCAGCAGGTAGTTGCCGATGGTGGCGCTGGCCCCAAGACGCAGGGGCGTTGCGCTCAGACCGCTCTGGAACAGGGCCATTACGCCCTGTTCCCGTGCCAGCAGCTCCTCGGCCATCGGCAGCAACTGACGCCCCTGAGTGTTCAGCACCAGTCTCTGAGCCCGCCGTTCAAACAGCGCCACGCCCAGCTGCTCTTCAAGGGTTTTGATCGCCTGTGACACCGCCCCACGGGTCAGATAGAGGGCATCGGCGGTGCGCCCCAGGTTGCCGGTATGGGCCACCGAGACAAAGATTCGAAGCTGTCTGAGGGAGAGATCCGCCATTTAGTTTCACTAAATAGTATGTGCAATATCATTCGATATTATTAAACGAGCAAGAGGCGCACAATAGCGGCATCTCAGAAGGAGTCGAACCATGTCTCTTGCCGAAAAATTCAATCGCATCCCCACCCCCCTGGCTGGCCTTGCCCTGGGGATCGCCAGCCTGGGCCTCTGCCTGGACGGTCGCTTTGGCGCCGAGGGTCACCTGCAACTGGCCGGTGCCCTTATCAGCAGCGTTCTGCTGCTGTCCCTGCTGGTGAAGTTTGTACTGAACCCCGGTCAGCTGAAGCTGGATGTGGCGCACGCCGTGGTAGGCAGTGTGATCCCCACCTTTGCCATGGCCACCATGGTGATCTCCACCAGCCTCTACCGCTTTATGCCCTTCCAGGGGCAGCTGCTGTGGCTGGTGGCGGTAACCCTGCATCTGGCGCTGCTGCTCGGCTTCCTCTATCACCGCGCCCAAGAGCCGGGCTGGCACCATATGGTTCCCAGTTGGTTTGTGCCACCGGTGGGCATCATTGTGGCCGCTGTTACCTGCCCCAGTGAAGCGGTGAAGCCGCTGGCCACCATCCTGCTGTATGGCGGCATGATCGCCTACGCCATCATGCTGCCGCTGATGCTGTATCGCCTGATCTTCCACACCAATGTGCCGGATCCGGCCAAGCCGACCATCGCCATTATGGCGGCACCGGCCAGCCTCTCCCTGGCAGGTTACCTGAATCTGGTGAGTGAGCCGTCTGCGCTGGTCGTGGCCCTGCTTCTGGGCATCGCACTGCTGATGACCGCCCTGATCTACCTGGCGTTCTTCCACCTGATGCGCCTGCCGTTCAGTCCGGGCTACGCCGCCTTCACCTTCCCCATGGTGATCGGTGCCACCGCCCTGTACCAATGCGCCAAGCTGTTCGAGCACTGGGGTCTGAGCCAGCACACGCTGCTGCACCGAATGGCAGACGGCGAACTGCTGGTGGCCACCGCCGTGGTCAGCTACGTCGCCCTGCGCTACCTGATCGCCTACTGGCCAAAAGCCCCGGCCAACCCGACAGCCGTAAGCCAATAACGGGAAAACACACAGACACAAAAAAGGCCGCCCAATGGGCGGCCTTTCTGTTTCCCTGTCGACTTACTTCAGGGTCACGCGGGCAAACTTGCGTTTACCGACCTGATACACCGCAGTACCGGCAGCCGGCACCAACTTAGTGTCTTCGATCTTGTCACCATCCATCTTGGCGCCGCCCTGCTTGATCATGCGCATGGCGTCGGAGGTGGTGTTCACCAGACCCGCTTCCTTCAGCAGGTTGGCGATGGCCATACCGGCTTCAAACTCGAACTCCGGCATCTCGTCCGGGATGGCGTTCTTGGAGAAGCGGTTGATGAAGTCCTGATGCGCGGCTTCGGCAGCGGCCTCGTCGTGGAAACGGGCGATGATCTCCTTGGCCAGGGCGATCTTCACATCGCGGGGATTGGTCCCGGCGGCGATGTCAGCCTTGAACTGTTCAATCTCTTCCAGCGGGCGGAAGGAGAGCAGTTCGTAGTAGTTCCACATCAGGTCATCGGAGATGGACATGATCTTGCCGAACATCTCGCTGGGCGCATCGGATACGCCGATGTAGTTGTTGGCAGACTTGGACATCTTCTTCACGCCGTCCAGACCCACCAGCAGCGGCATGGTGATCACCACCTGCGGAGATTGGCCAGCGTCTTTCTGCAGTTCACGACCCATCAGCAGGTTGAACTTCTGGTCGGTACCACCCAGTTCGATGTCCGCTTCCAGCGCTACGGAGTCGTGACCCTGCAGCAGCGGGTACATGAACTCGTGGATGGCGATGGACTGGCCACTGCCAAAGCGCTTCTTGAAGTCGTCACGCTCCAGCATACGGGCAACGGTCTGCTGGGCCGCCAGACGCAGCATCCCCTCAGCACCCAGCTCACCCAGCCAGGAGGAGTTGAATTCGATGCGGGTCTTGGCCGGGTCCAGAATCTTGAACACCTGCTCTTTGTAGGTCTCGGCGTTGGCCAGAACCTGCTCGCGGGTCAGCGGCGGGCGGGTGCTGTTCTTACCGGACGGGTCACCCACCATGCCGGTGAAGTCACCGATCAGGAAGATCACCTCGTGCCCCAGTTCCTGGAACTGGCGCAGTTTATTCAGGATCACAGTGTGGCCCAGATGGATATCCGGGGCCGTCGGATCGGCACCGAGCTTCACCCGCAGAGGGCGGCCCAGCTTCAGCTTGGCAACAAGCTCCTCTTCCACCAGGATCTCATCGGTTCCGCGGCAGATTTCGGCCAGGGCCTTGTCCAAATCAGTCATACAACATTCCGCTCGGTTTGAATCTGTTAGCAAAGCGGATAATGTTACTGGTTAGCACCCATAAATAAAAGGGTGTAGCATAGCGCCGCCCAGCCCTCTGGGAGTCCAGTTTTCACGACGGTTGAGAATTAAGGAAAGTGTCTCGAAAACCGAACCGTTCAACGGTTAAATCTTCCCACCCGGCCGCGGCTCTGCCGACACGGCTGTGGAACCTGTTTCAAGCCCTTCCCCGAGCACATCGGGGAATGATCATGTCGGTCACGGTTTTGATGGCCATCATCCTGATGTTGCCCTCCGGCCAGAGCCTTGCGGCCCGCCACAGTGACCCCATTGAGGTGGCCACTCGCCACCCGTTGCCGATCACCCTGCCCGCCCCGGCTCAGCTTGCTGCTGAGCCAGAGTTGGACTGGCAGCGATTTGAGGTGCAATCCGGCGACAGCCTGGCCAGGCTGTTTGACCGGGCAGGCCTATCTCCCCAAACCCTCTACGCCATCAGTCAGCTGCCTGAAGCGGGTAAAGTCCTGACCCGAATCATGCCGGGACAGATGATTGAGCTGGGCTTTGCCAACGGCGAGCTGGCCCGGCTGAGCTATCAGATAAACGCTCAACGCACTCTGGTGGTATCTGCAGAGGGCGACGGCTACCAGGAGCAACTTGAACAGAAAGCGATCGAGAAGCGCCAGTTCTTCGCCAGCGCCGACATCACTTCCAACTTCTGGAATGCGGCGGTGGATGCGGGCCTTTCCGCCAACCAGATCATGCGCCTGGCGGAGATCTTCGGCTGGGACGTGGACTTTGCCCTGGATATCCGGGCCGGAGACCACTTCTCCGTGATCTACGAAGAGGATTACATCGACGGCCAGTTCGCCGGGGATGGTGACATTCTGGTGGCCGAGTTCAGCAACCAGGGCGAGACTTTCAGAGCGGTTCGCTACAGCGACGGCAACTACTACGACGACAAAGGCAACGCCATGCGCAAGGCGTTCCTGCGTGCGCCGGTGCAGTTCAACTACGTCAGCTCCAACTTCAACCCCCGTCGCCTCCACCCGGTGACCGGCAAAGTCCGCCCCCACCGAGGCACCGACTATGTGGCGCCAGTGGGCACCCCCATCATGGCTGCCGGTGACGGCACGGTGATCGCCTCCGCCTACAACAACCTGAACGGCCACTACGTGTTTATCCAACACTCCAACACCTATGTGACCAAGTACCTGCACCTCTCCAAACGTCAGGTACGCAAAGGGCAGCGGGTGCGCCAGGGGCAAACCATCGGCAAGCTGGGGGGCACCGGTCGGGTGACCGGCCCCCACCTTCACTACGAATTCCTGGTGAATGGCGTGCATCGCAATCCCAGAACCGTCAAACTGCCGGAATCGCGCCCCATCGCCAAGAGCGAACGGGCCGCCTTTGACGTCCTGGCCAGCGAGCGTCTGGCCCAGCTTGCTCACCGTCAGTCGATCCTGCTGGCGATGGGCGCCCCGACTGCCGAGTAAGGAGCTCTGCATGACCTACTGCATCGGCCTGATGTCCGGCACCTCCATGGACGGCATTGATGCTGCCCTGGTGGCGTTTGACGAGCAGGGTAAACCGACCCTCAAGGCCCATCACAGCATCGAGATCCCGCCGCCACTGCTGGCCGAGTTGCATCGGCTCTGCACACCGCACGATAAGGAGATCGACCGGATGGGGCGGGCTGACAGAGCGATTGCGCTGGCGTTTGCCGAAGCGGTACACACCCTGCTGGCGGTAGCCGAACTGCAACCCGGCGACATCGCCGCCATCGGCAGCCACGGCCAGACCGTTCGCCATATGCCGGAGGGACCTCACGCCTTTACCCTGCAGTTGGGCTGCCCCAGCACCCTGGCCGCGACAACCGGCATCGATGTGGTGGCGGATTTCCGCCGCAAGGACATCGCACTGGGTGGCCAGGGCGCGCCCCTGGTACCCGCCTTTCACCAGGCGCTTTTTGCCGCCGACACCCCCCGCTTTATTCTGAACATCGGCGGCATTGCCAACCTCACCTGCCTGCCGGGTGAGAAGAGTGAAGTGATGGGATTCGATACCGGCCCGGGCAACACCCTGATGGACGCCTGGGCCCGTGAGCGCTTTAACCTGCCCTATGATGACAACGGGGCGATTGCCGCCAGGGGCCGGGTCAACCAGACCCTGCTGGCCCGGCTGTTAACCCACCCCTACTTTGCCCAGCCTGCGCCTAAAAGCACCGGAAGGGAGCTGTTTAACGCCAGCTGGCTCTGGGGACATCTGGAGACCGACGCCAACCTGCCCGCCGAGGATGTGATGGCCACGCTGATGGCGCTGACCGTGGAGAGCATTGCCAGCAGCGTTCGCCAGCATGCTCAACAGGGCGAACTCTATCTCTGTGGCGGTGGCGCCTTTAACCAGGAGCTGCGTCGCACCCTGGCGGCCGCTCTGCCGGGCTTCACCATCGACACCACCGAAGCCCTGGGATTGCCGCCCAAGTGGGTGGAATCGACCGCCTTTGCCTGGCTGGCGTGGCGCCACCTTAATGGCCTGCCGGGTAACCTGCCCGCCGTCACCGGCGCCAGCCGGGAGGCGGTATTAGGGGGCTGGTATCCAGCGCAGTAGTAGAAACGGGAGCCATCGGCTCCCGTTTTTGTTTTCAGCTCAGCGCAGCGCCCAGTAACCCAGACTCATCCCCAGCATGGCGACAATCAGCCAAAGGATCGGCAACTGACGGCCCCGCAGCAGGTAGAACCCCACCACCACCATCGCCATATCGGCAGCACTTAGTACCGCACTGACAAACACAGGCTGATAGAGCGCACTCAGCAACAGTCCCACCACCGCCGCATTGATACCGGCTGCGGCGGCGGCCACTCTGGGGCGGGCCGCCAGCGCTTCCCAGCCGTGATAGAGGACCAGCACCAACAGCATGCCAGGCAGGAACAGGGCCAGGGTAGCCACCGTAGCGCCCAGCAGCGGCGCTTGCGGGGCCAGGTCCGCCCCCAGGAAGGTGGCCAGGGTAAACATGGGGCCGGGTACCGCCTGAGCCGCGGCATAGCCGGTCAGGAAGCGATCCGGTGATATCAAACCGCCGGTGGTTTCCTGCAACAGCGGCAGCACCACATGCCCGCCGCCAAACACCAGGGCACCGGCCTGGAAAAAGTCGGCGTAGATCTGGTGCAGCCAGCCACTGGCGGGCATCAGCGCCAGCGCAACGGCCCCGGCAAAAAGCAGCAGCGGCAGCCACTGCACTCTGGCCTTCGCAGCGGGCACCGCCATCGCCTCAACCGGCGTACGCCAGGCGGCAATCAGTGCGGCAAACCCCAGCACCAGCAACTGGGTGGTCAATCCAGGCAACACCAGCAGCAGTGCGGCACTGAACGCCGCCAGTGACCAGTGCAAGGCGCTTTTGCAGAAGCTTCGGCTCATCCCCAGCACCGCATCGGCCACCACCACCACCGCCAGCAGCTTAAGGCCGTGGATCACCGCTTCCACCAGCGGGCTGTCCAGGGCATCCACACTCAGGGTGGCCAGCAGGTAGAGCAGGATAAAGGAGGGCAGCGTGAAGCCCAGAAAAGCGGCCATCGCCCCCGGCACCCCCGCACGGCGATACCCCAGTGCAAACCCCACCTGGCTGGAGCCCGGCCCGGGCAGAAACTGAGACAGCGCCACCAGACGACCGTACGCCTCATCATCCAGCCACTTCTCCTGTTCCACAAACTTGCGCCGAAAGTAGCCGATATGGGCGGCGGGACCGCCGAAGCTGACCCAGCCGAGCAGGAAGAAGGGGATAAAAACGGTACGGATAACAGTCACAGCGTTCGGGAAAATCAGGGAAGCGTGGAGGTTATTGTAACGGTTTCGATGACAGAAAGATGACAGCCAAAACGGCCACTTTTTCACCCGCGACTGCAATAACTCTGTGTACCTCACAGTAAGCACGGGGGTAACAGCGCCATACTGGGTTGCGGTAAAGGGAGGGTTCCGTGTTTGATTCGTTGCTGGTTTTTAATATCTACCTGTTTTACGGACTGGTATTTTTTACCATCGGCTCCCTGATCGCCTTTCGCAATCTTCGCCTCAGTCAGTTGGCCATCGCCTCTGCCCTCCCTTCACTGGCCGCCTTTGGCTTTATCCACGCCTTTCATGAATGGTCGGAACTCTATCTTCAGTTGATGGGGCCCTACACGCCGATGCTGTGGTACTCGGAGATGAAGATTCTGCGGGTACTGAAGCTGTGGATCTCCTTCCTGGCTCTGGCCTGGTTCGCCTGGAAGATGCTGGTGATCACCGGCATCGCCCGAAAACCCTGGGCGCTGGCCAGTCTGGCCCTGGCTCAGCTGGTGTTTGTTCTCCATCTGGTGGCCAGTTTCCCGCTGATGGAGCTGGATGATTTCCTGCGTCTGGCAGGGGTACTGATCCGCTGGATATTCGGTTTGGGCGCCAGCCTGGTGGCGGGCCTGGCGATGGTCTACTACGCCCGCCAGCAATACCGTGAACGCCGCCTGGCGGGCCACTACTTCGGTTACTGCGGGGTGGCTCTGGTCGCATACGGTCTCGCCGCCGGTCTGCTCTCAACCGACTCCGGGCTTTGGGTGCCAGTACTGCGCACTCTGTGTGCCTTCGCCATTCTGGTCACCCTGTACCAGGCCCTGAAGATCTTTGATCGGGAGCGGGAAGCGCAGATCGAAGCGCAGCAGCGTCAACTGTTCCGCGGGGAAAAGATGCGAGCCATGGGCGAACTGGCCTCCGGCATCGCCCATGAGATCAAAACCCCGCTGAGTTACGCCACGCTGGGGGTGGATCTGCTGGAGAAGCAGCTGCCCCCGGAGAACCGCTCCCAGCCACAACTCAATCGCATCCGAAAAGGGCTGGAGCGTGCCACCTACATCGCGCAGGAGGTGCTGCACTTCGCCCGTCCCTCCGCACAACCCCTGCAACCGGTGTCTCTGGAGTCGGTGATCCACTCCACGCTGGAGTTGATGGGACACCGCCTGAAGGGGTTCACCATCCACCGTAACCTCGACCCGCACCTGAAGGTGGTGGGGGACCCGGTCAAGCTGGAGGAGGTGTTGATCAACGTCATCACTAACGCCATTGAGGCGTGCGAGGATGAACGACGGCTGGAGATCCACACCGAATCCATCGGCGACAAAGTCCTGCTCCACATTCGCGACCACGGCGGTGGCATTCCCGAAGCACAACAGAGCGCCAGCCTGCGCCCGTTCCACACCACCAAACCGAACGGCACCGGGCTGGGACTGGCCATCAGCCAGCAGATCATTCAGCAGCACCATGGCGAACTCTGCCTTCACAACTGGCTGCACGGCCTGTGTGTCACCATCACTTTACCCAGGAGCCATTGATGAGCCTCAACATCCTGTTAGCGGAAGACGACCTTGAGCTGAGACTGACTCTGGAGGAAGCCCTGACCCTGGAGGGGATGCAGGTGTGCGCCTGTGACAGTGCGGAGTCGGCACTGGACGCCGCCGAACAGGAGGGGTTTGACGTCGCGATTCTGGACCTGGTGATGCCGGGCCTCAGTGGCGTCGAGGCGATCGCCAATCTGCGACGTCTGCAGCCGGGCATGGGGGTGATCATCACCACCGCTTTTGCCACCGTAGACACCGCCGTGGACGCCATGAAGAAAGGGGCGGACGAGTTTCTTGCCAAGCCCTTTAACCTGACGGCTCTGGCCACCACGGTGCGTCGGGTCAATGCCGAGCGCCAGCCCCAACCCAAACTGGCAGATGAAACCGCCGATAAGGTGTTCTCCGCCCTGTCCAACCCAATCCGGCGTCAGGCCCTGCTGCAACTGGTTCGTCACCGCCAACTGCGTTTTATGGATCTGTGCCGCCTGGTGGGGGTGGAGGACCACACCAAGTTCAACTTCCATATGCGCCAACTCAAGCAGAGCGGGCTGATCCAGCAGAATGTGAACAAGGTCTACTTTCTGACAACTGAGGGGCAGCAAATGTGTCACTTCCTGCTCCAGGAAGAGGTGGATTAACACATTTAAAATCATCGCCTTAACTTATTTTTGATAAGGCAACTTCACAGCCTGGTCCGGTAGGGGAAATCCCCTTATCTGGCCGCCCCACTCCCGGCTTCGGATACTGAACCTGCAAATAAAAGACGCTTAAAGCGTCGCAGGAGATGATGATGAAAGCCTTCAATAAAACCGCACTGGCTCTGCTTATGAGCTCCGTAGCCATCGTTGGTTGCAGCAGTGATAACGACAAAGATCCCATCGATCCGCCGGAGCCGCCGCCGGAGAACACGCCACCGGTCGCCAATGACGCCACCCGCATGACCGACAGCAACCTGGTTCTGACCATCAACCCGATGCTGCACGTCACGGATGAGGACCAGGACGACATTCTGACCCTGGTGAGCGCCACTACCGAGAACGGCACCGTCGCCATCGACGCTGACCGCATCCTGTTTGAGCCCAAAGGGTTTGTCGGTGACGCGGCCATCACCTACACCGTCAGCGACGGCACCGATGAAGCCAGCGGCACCATCACGGTTAGTGTTGCAGAGGCGATCTACGCCGGTAGCCAGAGCTGTCTGGGCTGCCACAGCAATCCCTCTCTGGGTGATATGAGCAGCCACCAGCTGCACGGTCACAACTTCAAGATCATGAAGATCGCCGACGATCAGATGCCCGAGTTCCCCTACACCGACGTGAGCGGCGCACTGGAGCAGATCGACAACGACGGCAACCCCACCGACAACACTCTGGGCGCGCCGCAAACCTATGCGGATGTGTCCTACACCTCTGGTGGTTACGGCTGGAAACTGCGTTGGATGGATAAGGATGGCTACCTGGTCACCGGCGCCCAGGCTCAGCACAACCTCCATGCGGAAGCGTTGGGACTGGATGACCAGATCATGGTCAACTACAACGCTGGCTCCGTGAACAAGCCCTGGGATTGCGGCCACTGCCACACCACCGGCTGGAAACCCTTCGATGAAACCCTGAACCCGCAGCACCAGGATGACCTGCCAGGTATCTCCGGTACGTTTGTGGCCGCAGGCGTTCAGTGTGAAAGCTGCCACGGTGCCGGTCTGGCCCACACCAAGGCTCCGAGCGCTGACAACATTACCCGTAATGCCACGCCGCGTCTGACCGCCGACCTGCAGAGCGAAGGCATGGGTTACGGCCAGCCGGTGCACTGCGCCGAGTGTCACACCCGTGATGGTGACCGTAAACATGGCAACGACTTCGTGAGCAGCTTTAACAAAGCGTTCCCGGATGGCCCTGAGTACGGTGCCCGCGTGATGGTTCGCAGCGGCCTGCCCCGCCACCACCAGACTCACGATGAGCTGATGGCGATCGACCCGGAAACCGGTGAGATCACAGGTAAGCACTACATCAAGTTCCCGCTCTACTACGGAGCCGAGAACGCCTGTGCCGTCTGCCACGACCCGCACAAGTCCACCCTGAACCAGGACGAAGCGATTCACCAGGGTGCGGTCACCGCCTGTACTGACTGCCACAGCGGCGACTACGCCAAGGGGTTCAACTCCACCCTGCACGCCAACTTCGACTGCATCACCTGCCATATGCCGGAAGTGGTGAAGAACGGTACCTCTGGCTACGTCACTGGTGATGGCCGAGAAACCAAAGAGAAGCGTGGTGATATCCGTATCCACACCTTCGCCATCGACCTTTACAACGAGAAGGGCCAACTGGTTGATGCGGAAGCCAAGGACACCTTTATGTATCCCTACCTGCAGCAGAAGTTTGCTTGTGGCCAGTGCCACGCTGAAGCGGACGACTATGCCGGTAAGCTGATGCAAAACCACGGCGGCAAGATGCACCCGTGATCCCTGCAGTAACCTAAGTCCCTGCAAACGAAAAAGCGGCCCGGAAGGGCCGCTTTCTTTGTAGGGGATAAACTCACTTCAAGGTGACGCTGCCATTGACCTGTTCCAGGCTCAAGCCTCCGGAGCCCCCATCAATCAGGTTGAAACCACCGGTCTGACGCACCTGGATATCCCCGGAGCCGTCATCCACCGTCACCATCCCCTCAACCTGTTCAACACTCAGGTCACCGGAACCGTCTTCGATGGTGACCCTCCCGGCCACCTGTTGCACCGACAGGTCACCGGAGCCGTCGTCGAGGGTCAGATCGCCGCCGATGGCACTCAACCACAGCTCGCCGGAACCGTCATCGACCTCGACATTGCCCTGAATGTTGCTGATGCGCGCGTCGCCGGAGCCGTCGTTCAGCACCAGTTCCTGGCCGCCATCAATGGTCAGGTCGCCACTGCCATCGACGACGTTCAGTGTCCCGGCCATGCCCAGAATCACCAACTCACCGCTGCCATCCTCCAGATCGAGAGCCATCTCAGCGGGCACCTTCACCACCATGTCGATGCGGGGAGTGTTACTCCAGCAGCCCGCAGAGTAGCTTTGCGTCGCATACAGGTGGGCGGTATTGCCATCGCTCAGCAGTCGGAAATCGTGCTCATTGGCGCCCGGCTCGCTTTGGTAGATCTTCGCGTCCACCCGGATGGTGTCGCGGCCCGGTTCACCCTCAATGCGAATGTCCCCCGCCTCAGCCATCACTTTTAAACGGGAGAGGTCAGAGGCGGTCAGTTCCAGGGTTTCTTCCGTAACGTAATCGGCGCCGGTGCAGCTACCGGGCCCCAGGTGGACCACACAGCCGGACAGAAACAGGGGGAGAGTAAGCAGAGCGTAGCGGCAGTTCATCATCGCGTCCTTGTTATTGATCTGGGCGAATTCCCTAAGTGGCACACTGAGTGCACAAGCCATACCAAGATTAACAATCGTTACTTTTCAAATGGTTAAAAACAGGACTTCCCCACCCACTCGGCATTTTGACCTATGGGTGGGGGATTTGACCAAGGGCTACGCCCCCTCTGGAATCGGCTCGGGTTCCGGCGGCTCGCGCTGCTCGAGGCGGTGCGCCCTCAGGGCCAGCAACACCGGCGTCAACACCAGAGTCAGCAGGGTGGCAAACGCCAACCCGCCCGCCACCGTCGTGGCCAACTGGCTCCACCACTGGGTTGAGGGCCCCCCAACCTGCACCACCCGGTGGATCAGGTCGATATTGGTCTCCAGCACCATCGGCATCAGGCCGAGAATGGTGGTGATGGTGGTCAGCATCACTGGCCGCAGACGCTGGGCACCGGTACGCAAAATCGCTTCCCGTGCACTGATGCCCTGGGCTTTCAGCACGTTGTAGGTGTCGATCAACACAATGTTGTTGTTCACCACGATCCCCGCCAGAGCGATGATCCCAAGCCCACACATCACGATGTTGAATGGTTTGCCGGCAATCATCAGTCCCAGCAGCACACCGGCCGTCGAGAGCAACACCGCCGTGAGAATCAGGAACGCCTGATAGAAGCTGTTGAATTGGGTCACCAGGATCACCGCCATAATGAACAGGGCCACCCCGAAGGCATTCACCAGAAACTGCTGAGACTCTGCCTGCTCCTCATTTTCACCGGTAAAGCCCAACTCCACCGAGGGGTGCAGATTCAGCTCCGGCAGCAGCGCCTGCAGCTCCGGCATCACCTCGCCCAGTTGGATACCGGGTGCCAGATCCGCCTTCACCGTCATCACCCGCCGACCATCAATGCGGCGGATGCTGTCCACCTTGGGGGCCGCAGTCCGTTCAACAAAGTTGGAGACCGGCACCTGGCCATAAGGGGTGTTCAGGCGCAGCTGATCCAGCCGCAGGATATGGCGCTTATCCGCCGGAAAGCGGGCACGGATGTCCAGCTCTTCGTCAGCATCGTCCGGCCGATACTCCCCGACTTTCAGCCCCGAAGTCACAAACTGCACCGTGTTCCCCACTGAGGTGGCGTCCGCTGCAAAACGGGCCGCCTTGGCGCGATCCACCAGCAGCTGCCACTCGATCCCCGGCTTGGAGCCGGTGTCCTCGATATTGAGGAAGCGGCTGTCACTCTCCAGCATCCGCCGCACCTTAAAGACGGCGTCATTCAGGGCGTCCGGCAATCGGGAAGCCAACTCCAACTGCAGCGCCTTACCGGAGGAGGGCCCGTTCTGATCTTTACGCACCTCAATCTCCAGTCCAGCCAGCCCCTCCAGTCGCTGTCGGATAAGAGGCAACAGCTCGTCAGCCGTTTCCCGCTGGTCCCACTCCACCAGATTGAGTCGGATGTAGCCGATACGGTCGCCACTGTCGGTACGGGCGTAGAGGGTTTCCAGCTCCGGCATGTCCGACAGACGGCTCTCGACCCGCTTCATTAACTGGTCTTTTTCATGGATGGAGAGGTCGCCGTACCCCCGAACAAACAGGTTGAGCCCCGACGGCTCCACCTTGGGGAAAAACTCAGTGCCATGGTTAAAGCGGCCATAGGCCACCACAATCAGCACCAAGCCCATTATCACTGCTCCCAGCACTTTCCAGGGGTGTTCAATCGCTTTGTCCAGGGCGCGAACATAGCGACCGGACAAACCAGGCAGCGTGGTGATGTCCCCCGCTTCCGCCTGATGAATGGCTCGGCGCTGCGTATCACTCAGGGGCAGCGGCTTGCCGAATACGCCCCCCAGGGTCGGCACAAAGATCAGCGCCATCAGCAGCGATGCGGTCAGGGTGGCGATCAGGGTCAGGGGGAAGAACTTCATAAACTCCCCCATGATCCCGGGCCAGAACAGCAGCGGAGCAAAGGCAGCCAGGGTGGTGGCCGTCGAGGCGATGATGGGCCAGGACATCCGCTGCGCGGCCTCTGCATAAGCGCGCTTGCGTGGCGCCCCTTCGCTCATCCGGCGGTCGGCGTACTCAGTAACCACGATGGCGCCATCCACCAGCATCCCCACCGCCATGATCAGGGCAAACAGCACCACGATGTTCACCGTCAGCCCCATGGTGGCGAGGATCAGAATCCCGGTCAGGAAGGAGCCGGGGATCGCCAAACCCACCAGTGCCGCACTGCGGGCGCCGAGGGCCGCAATCACCACAATCACCACCAACAGAATCGCCGAGAGCACGTTGTTCTGCAGGTCGGTCAGCATGTTTTCGACGTCTTCCGACTGATCACCGGTAAAGGTCACCTCCAACGCTTGCGGCCACTGGCTCTGTGCCGCGGCCATCATCGCCTTCACCTTGGCGACGGTGGAGATGATGTTCTCCCCCGGCCGCTTTTTCACTTCCAGCGACAGCGCTGGCTGGCCATTCAGGCGAGCGAAGGAGTTGGGATCCTTAAAGCTTCGTCGCACCGTAGCGATGTCGCCGACGGTGACCACCTGGTCCCCCTGCACTTTCACCGGCAGTTCCAGAATGTCCTTGAGAGACTCAAACACCGAGGGCACCTTAATGGCGAATCGGCCCTCTCCGGTGTCCATAGTGCCTGCCGGAACCAAACGGTTGGAGCGGGAAACCAAAGAGGTAATGTCACCCACCTCCAGTTGGTAACTCTCCAGCAGCAGCGGGTCTATCAGGATCTCCAGCAGGTCCTCCCGGTCTCCACCGATCTCCACCTCCAGCACTTCAGGCAGGGACTCCAGCTTGTCCCGCAGGGTGCGGGCCAGTTGCACCAGGGTGCGCTCTGGGATCGGCCCGGAGAGGGTCACGGTGATCACCGGGTTCTCCTCCGCCAGCGTCACCTCATGCACCGTTGGCTCCTCGGTATCCGCAGGCAGCTTGGCCTTGGCCAGAGTCACTTTGTCCCGCACATCCGCCAGCGCCACCTTGGGATCAAAGCCCGCATCGAACTCCATCACCAGACTGGCGTGACCTTCGGCTGCGGTGGCCCGCAGCTCGTCGATCCCCTCAATGCTGCGCAGCTCCTGCTCCATCGGTCGGATCAGCATCCGCTCCGCATCCTCCGGGGAGATCCCATCGTGCACGATGGAGACGTAGATCACCGGGATGGTGATGTCCGGCTCCGACTCTTTGGGGATGCTTCGGTAGGTCAGGGTCCCGGCGATCAACAGCAGTACAAACACCATCAGTACGCTGCGGCTGCGCGCCAGCGCGGCGGCGATCACTCCGGTCATTGCGCGGCCTCCTCGTAGGTGACCAGCACCGGATCGCCATCGCGGACAAAGCCCTGGCCAATGGTGATCAGGGTGACTTCATCCGGCACGCCACCGGTCCAGATCCCGTCCCCATCCGCCTTCACCACTTCGATGGGCAGGAAGCGGACGATGTCTGCCTCAACGGTTTTCACCCCCAGGTTACCCAGCTCATCCAGCGCCAGCAGCGCCGGAGTAATGTAGATCGCCTTGCTCGCCTCCAGAGGCAGCTGAAGCTCGGTGCTCTTGCCCGCCCGAAGCCGCCCATCCGGGTTGGGCAGAGCCACCTCAATGCGGAAGGTGTTGGTGCCTTCGGTCGAAACGGAAGCGATATAACGGACGGTGCCCGCCACGGGAGCGTCACCGATAAAGCTGGCCTGAGCCGTCTGCCCGACGGCAACACCAACCACATCCATTTCGGTGATCTCCGCATTCACCACCAAGGGGTCCAGGTCCGCTACAGTGCCGATCTTGTCACCGATCGCCAGGTAATCCCCCTCCTCCACGAAACGATCATTGAGCACCCCATCAAACGGCGCCCGTACCGTGGTGTGGGCCAGATCCAGTTCCAGGCGCTTCACCTCCGCCCGGGCTTTGACCAGCTCGGTCTCCACCTCTGCCTGTCGCAGCCGTCCCTGAAGCCCCTGTTGGGCCAGTTTGTTGCTGGCATCAAAGTCGATCTGGCGCTGTTTAAGCTCCGCCCGGGCACGGGCCAGCTGTTGCGGCAGGTCACGCTGATGCAGTTGCAGCAGCGGCTGGCCTGATGTCACCCGGGCCCCCCGCTCCACCAGCACCTCAAGAACCCGCCCCTTAACCTCGGCGCGCAAGGTGGCCATTCGGTCCGGCTGGGTGCGGCCATAAAGGTTCACCTCCCGCATTACCGTTTCCGCCTGCACTCTGCGGGCAGTGACCTCAGTGGCTTTATCGGCATCGCCAAGGGTGGCTCGCTTGGTCTGCTCCGGGGCGTTACCCACGCCGGACAGGATCCAGGCGGCCAACGCCAGGGCGATCAGCGAGGCCAAAACATAGGGGTGGCGAATAAAAGACATGAACAGGGCTCCAGCACATTTCGCAATGGAAGCAGGATAATGGGCGAATCAGCCCAAAGGAACACAAGTTTGTTACATTTGGCAAACATCCGCACAGCCGTGCGAGAAACTGAGTCCTCTTCACGCTTTCCCGCCCCGGACGATCAGGCAATGCCGCAGCTATACATCCACCAAACAACTCAATAGGATGAACGCTGACAGGACGTCAGACTTAAGGAAACCTATATGGATGTAAGGCCCCTTCCGGCGCGATTGAGCGTCATTGTCGCACTGTGCGCCACCCTCAGCCTCGCCCCAGTTGGCTATGCCAGCGAACAACAGGTGTTGGACGCCTACCAGCACTACCTGAAGGCGTTGGAAGCCAACGATCCGGTACAGACCGAGGCCCATGCCCGCGAGGCTTACCAGCTCGCGGTTAAGCTCCTTGATGAAAGCACTCCACAAATCGCCGCACTGGCCATGAACTGGGCGGGGGCATTGGAAGCGCTGGCAAAACAGCGCCCCGAAGGCATGGACAGCGAAGCCTACCTGGCTCACCGAAAGCAGGTGCGGGAACAAGCCTTTGAGCGCTATCAGGACGCCCTCTCTCACTACGAGCGGATTGAGGGTAAAGAGAGCGAGCAACTGATCGAGCCACTGCTCGGCCTGGGGGCGTTGAGTAAGGAAGCTCGCCAGGCCAACGCCTACTATCAGCGTGCCATCGCAATCAGTGAAGGCACGCCACTGCGTCAGGCCAGTATCCAGATACTGGCGTTCGACCGGCTCAAGCAAAACCCGGAGACCGTCAAAGCCGCCAAATCCCATCTGCTGGATGCGATAGAGGTGTATCAGAAACAGCTGCCGGAAAATCACTCCAGCCGGATCGAAGCCGAATTCAGGCTGGGCATGATGTATGCCGCCCTGGGCAAGCGAAATAAGGCAATTGACGCTCTTGAAGGGGTTGTCGAGCAGTATGAAGTGTTGGACTTTGACCACCCCCTCAGCCTGGCCTCACGAACCCGTCTGGTGGTGTTGTACGAACGCCAGGGTGATCGGGAAAAAGCCACTGAGCACTGTGTTGCTGTTGGCCAGATGCGCCCCTGGCAAGAGAGTCAGGAACAGGTGCCGCTTTATCGCAAGGAGCCCAGCTATCCGCTGCAAGCCGCACGCAAAGGCCGTGAAGGCTTCGCCGTGCTGGAGTTCACTGTTGATGAGCAGGGGTTTGTCACCGATCCCAAGATTATCGAATCCGAGGGGGGTAAAGACTTTGAGAGGGAGAGCATTCAGGCCCTCCAGCAATGGCGATACGCCCCCAGGTTTGAGGATGGCCAGGCGGTTCCGGCCAAATCCCTGGTGCGGCTCGATTTCTCTCTGGGCAGACCGGGTCAATAACTGACAACAAAAAACGCCCCCGCATTGCGGGGGCGTTTTCGGTTCTGACCTACATTCACTCCATCCAAATTCACGCCACTATTAACAAACCATTAACCGCGTTAGTCTGTTTCGGAATCCAAGGATTGGGAGTCAGTCGTGAAACGGATAATGCTAATAGTGGCGTTGTTGGTTGTGCAGGGGTGCGCCACCAAACTCACCACTTACAATCAGGAGCAGCACCCTAACATCGCCCTTCAGCCGCAGGAGGGGTTGGTCTTAATGAGGCTAGCCAATCACTGGGCACTCAGTAAGATTAAGATCGCCGGTGACCAAGGTGATTTCTTATTGGACTGGTACGCACTTCAGACCTTCCATCGCTACTCCTCGCCCTATATGTATCAGGGCCATTACTTCCTGTTCAGCATGCCCGCTGGCGAATACCGTATCTCCGAAGTGATTCGCTACGTCGGCTCCACCAAAAGCTGGGCCGAACTGAGCGAAGAGGAGAATCCAGGCCTATGGTCTTTCCGGGTCGAAGCCAATCGAATCAACTACATCGGCGACTTCTACACCCAGGTGTCCAGGCAGGGTTATCTGGAGCAGATCCACTTCACCAATCGCGCTTCCTTTGCGCTCGATTTCAGCGAGAAGCAACTCCCTGAATTGTTGACACTCTACCCGCTGACGTACTCCGGCGCGGGTCGTGACGACCTGTTCGAGGTGATCAGATGAAATCGTTATTGCTCGCGACTGTTACCTTGATAATGGCCGCCTTGCCACTGCAGGCCGCCTACTTTCCTTTGCAAAAAACCCATCTGAACTCCCATCATGGCCGAGCTGCACTGAGCCCGGATGGAGAGTGGGTCACCTACTTTGAGCGTCAGGGAAACGAGATCACCTGGCAGATTCAACATGTGGATAGCCAGGAGCAGTATCCCCTGCTGAGTATTACCGAACGGCTATCCGACAAGCCCACCACCATTGATGGCGTACATTGGGTTGACCCCACCACGCTGCTAATCCAGCACCAAAATAGAGGCAAACAGCGCCTCACTCTCTACCACTACCAGGCGCAAAACACTGAGCAGCCATGGAGTGGCCAGGATCTGGATGATTCGCCTCATATCATCAGTGCGCTGCCAGACGATGAGAACCACATTCTGGTCATGGCAAAACGATCGGGCAGCAAAGGCGTCGCCGCTTACCGCGTGAATATTAACGAACCGCTAGAACCTCAACTGAAAGACAAACACCTGGTATCAGGGCAACTCAACAACGCCATACTGCTGACAGCCGACCATAACGGGGAGGTGCGGTTGGGCTTGATAATGCGCGGCGACCGGCTGAGCCTGGTGTTCCGAGCCTCCAGCGATGAGCCCTGGCGCTTCGGCCACAAATTCAGTGAAAACGACCAGTGGATGACACCGGTGGGCTTTATCGACCCGGAACGGATCGCGGTGCTGACCAGAGAGGGCAACGGCACCACCGGAGTGTACGCGTACGATCTCGATAAAAAAACGCTGGCTGAACCCCTCTTCAAGTTGGATGGCCTGGACATTATTGACGCCACCCTTGATCCCGATGGCAATCTGGTCGCGGTCTCTTACTATCAGTTTGGTCAGTTTCAGATCCGCTATCTCAGCACCTCCCATCAATCCCTAATCACCGAACTCCAGAGCGAACTTTCAGAACATCAGGTTGCACTGGCAGACAGTCAGCAGGGCACAGATTTGCTGGTCGCTTTTTCAGAGTCACATTCCGGCAGCGTTTATCTGCGCCGAAACGGAGTACTGAGAAAGCTGTTTGAGCAGCAACCTCAGCATGAGGCGTTCCAATTCTTCGAATCCGAGGTGTTATCTGTAACTCGTCCGGACGGTATCGAGATTGAGGCTTTTCTGATGCGACCCGAGGTCTCCAATGGCGTACTTCTGGTGATGCCACATGGCGGTCCCATTGGCATTCAGGACGACCGCAACTTCAACCCTGACCAGCAGTACTTTGTCTCACGGGGCTACAGCACCCTTCGTGTTAATTACCGAGGCTCCAGCGGCAGGGGACAGTCCTTTATGGAACTGGGTGTGGGAGAGCAGGGCAGAGAGATTGAAGCGGATATTCAGGCGGTGGCGGAGCAAGTTCAAGCCCGCTACAACTTTACCCACCGCTGCACTTTTGGCACCAGCTACGGCGGCTACTCCGCCATAGCACTCACTATCCAGAATCCCGGCTTCTACCACTGTGCCATTTCAGGGTTCGGTCTGACCGATCTCTCCCTGATCTACAACAGTGGCAATTTTGCAGTGCATGGTCGACTGCGTGAAGCCGTTGAACGGACCTATGGCGATGCCCCTGACCAGGATCTGATACTGCGTCCCCGCTCACTGATTCAGCAGGCGGATAAGATCGAGGTACCTTTGCTGTTGTACATCGGCTTACAAGATAAGACCGTAGATACTGAGCATTTCCATCGATTGACTATGCAACTGGATCGCCTGGAGAAGCCCTACAACAGTTCCCTATTTAAGCGCTCCGGCCACGGCCACGACGACTGGACTCCCCATCGGCTTGAGCTGACCATGGTTGATGAGTTTATCCGGCGGACGTTGAACCTGGCTCCGCCATCAGCGCCAGAAGATCGGGCCATTCTGGCTGATGAAATTATGTCGCTGGGCTACCACTACAATCAGGGCCGGTGGTTACACAAGGATCCGATATTTACCCGCCAGCTTTACCAATTGGCCATCGATCTCGGCAGTGTCGATGCCATCGCCAATCTAGGCTTTATGTATGACAACGCGCTGGGGGGCGTGGGAAGCCCCGATAAAGCCTTTTCCCTCTATCAGGAAGCGCATGAGAAAGGCAGTCGGTTAGGTTCCTTAAACCTGGCAGACTGCTATTACGAAGGACGCCATGTCGAGGCGGACAAACCGCGTGCGATTGAGATGATGCGTACCTTGCAACAGGGTGACGACTGGGTCGCCACACGGGCGGGCGAATATCTCGAATCCTGGAACCTGTAACAAAAAACGCCCCCGCATTGCCGGGGGCGTTTTGATGTTCTCGGTGCGCCTTAGATGGAGAAGGAGGCGCCGCAACCACAAGTGGTGGTCGCGTTGGGGTTATTCACAAAGAAGCGACTGCCTTCCAGGCCTTCGGTGTAGTCCACTTCACCGCCAACCAGGTATTGCAGACTCATAGAGTCCACCAGCAGGGTCACGCCCTCTTTCTCAATGGTGAAATCGCCTTCGTTTACCTTCTCATCAAAGGTAAAGCCGTACTGGAACCCGGAACAACCCCCACCGGTCACATAGACCCGCAGCTTCAGTTCGGGGTTCTCTTCCTCCGCCAGCAGTGCTTTCACTTTGGCAGCAGCAGCGTCGGAGAATTTGATCGGCATGGCTTGCGCGGCTTCGACAGTCATCTTTACCTCTCAGTATTTAGCCCGGCGATTATCCAATACCCGACCAAAGCATTCAAGCATTGGCCGATCAGTGTGCGTTGTGGATCTGGGCCATTGTGGGCTGGCTCACCAAATCAGAGAAGGCAAAACTGGCTTCGGTGCTGGACGCCTTTTGGCCCGACGCTTTAGGCAGGCGAACCTCAACCACCAGGCGCTCCGGCAGGAAATCCTCCGGCAGGGTGAACTCGTTCTCCAACTGCTGGAAGTAGCGGAACGAGAACTTGAGGCTGTTGGCGTCTACGCCCAGTTGAGTCAGGTCGCGGCTGACCGGCTGGCCATTTTCGCTGCCAAACAGGGTCAGCTTGACCGTGCCCTTAACAAAGCGTTTGCGGATCTTCTGCTGGGTCAGCAGCAGTCGATAGCGGTAGCGGTTTACGTCGGCGGTGTCGTCCAGAACCAGATCGTGGATCTGCACGCCATCGGCGGTTTTCTCCGGGGCCATCACGTTGCGGTAGAAGGCCAGTTCCCGCTCCAGGGAATCGATCCGCTGCTGCTGATGAGACATCATCTCCCGGGTTTCCAGCTGGCTTTGCTGCTCCATCCGCACTTCAAGACCACGGGTGGCCAGTTCGCGCTCAAGCGCCAGGCGCTCCTTCTCCCAGTCGGTTTCGGCATCCTGATAGTGATCCACCTGCTTGTGCAGCGACCACTGTTCAACGTAACCCACGCTGTACCCCACCAGGGCAACCGCCAAAGCCAGGGCAACAAGGATCAAACCTCGGGGCTTAAACCCCTGTTCGAACTGACACAGGGCGTGCCAGCGGTGCTTCCATTTCTGCATCACTATCTACTTGTTATCATTACCAGTGCTATCATCGTCCCAGCCGTCAACCACGTCCAGAAGCCATGATCGCCGACTACAAATTCAAACTGGCCAATGCCCGAATCAGCCTGCAGCTTTGTCTGCTGGGTCTGCTTGTGGGCGCACTGGCCAGTGGATTGATCGTGCTGTTTCAATTGACGGTGGCGGGACTGCAGCACCTGGTACTCATTCAATCCGATGATTTTACTGAGCTACCCCTTTGGATGCGAGCCAGCCTGCCAATTCTGGGAGCCTTGATCATCTACTTGCTGGTCAGTCGTACCAAAACCGCCTATCGCCGGATGGGCATCGCTTACGTGATCCACCGGGTCAAATGCCACTATGGGCGCATCTCCCTGACCAGCGGCGTAGGCCAGTTTGTCCATGCGGCGGTCGCCCTCGCCTGCGGCTTCTCCGTCGGTAAAGAGGGGCCGGCCGTTCACATCGGCGCCACCGCTGCTACCATGATGTCCAAGCGCTGGGCGCTGCCGGACAACACCATGAGAATCCTCTCCTCATGCGGCATAGCGGCGGGAATTGCGGCGATCTTTAACACCCCGCTTGCCGGTGTGATCTTCGTTCTGGAAGTGGTGTTGCGGGATTATAAGATCCACTACTTTCTGCCCATTATGCTGGCCGCCATCACCGGCGCCATCATCTACCGGGCGGTATTCGGCGACATTCATGTCTACAGCCACCTTGAACTGGTTCGTCTGCCCCTGGACCAGTACCCCACGCTGATCATGTTTGGTCTGGTGCTGGGTATCGTGGCTGCCCTGTTCAACCACGCACTGCTGCATGTCACCCAACGGGCCAGCACCCTGAACCTGGCAACCCGGTTTGGCATTGCCGGTCTGGCAACGGCCGTGATCGCCGCCATCGTGCCGGGCGCCATGGGCGGGGAGCACAGTGCGGTTACCCTGGCCCACAGCGCCGATGCCACCATTCTGGGTCTGCTGATTCTGCTGACCGCCAAGATCCTCGCCACCATCGCCGCCATCGGTTTTGGCATCCCCGGTGGTTTGATTGGCCCCCTATACGGTATGGGTGCCCTGCTGGGTGCCATGGTGGCGCTGATCCTGAGCCCCATGCTGCCCCAACTCCAGGAGTACCAGGGGATCTACGCCGCCATCGGCATGACCGCCATGATGGGGGTCTGCCTGAATGCACCGATGGCCTCCTTGCTGGCCCTGGTGGAGCTGACCGACGACGCCTCGCTGATTCTGCCCTACCTGCTGGTCACCCTGCCGGGCTTCCTGCTGGCCCATGAGGGGCTGGGCGCCCGCGCCATCTTCCTGCGACAGCTGGACATTATGGGGTTGGAGTACCGGGTGCCCCCTCTGGAGCAGGCGCTGCAAAAAACCGGTGTCCTGGCCCTGATGGACAGAAACATCATTCTGGCCCGGCCGGGCCTGGCTGATGAAGAGTTGATGGAGTTGCTCAAGAGCGCCGAGCACCACAGGTTGCTGCGCGCCACCGAAGAGGGGCAGGAGATGATCACCCTGCACGCCAACTTTACCGATGAGAGCAACAGCGCCCTCAAGCGGGAATCGATCCCCGGACTGCCCGAGCGCAGTACCCTGGCCGAAGCGTACCGATTACTGGAGCCCAAGCGTGGTGGCGCGGTGTACGTCTACATGGACCAACCGGACACCCCGGTCGGCCTGATCACCTGGCCGATGCTCTATCGTTTCTTCCGCGATGGCGAGGTGTGAGAGGACGCTCTGCGACTAAGGTGTAGATGGGGGTGAATTGACGCCGGAGCCTGGCTGGGATTGAATGGTTACATCTTTGCAACATCCCAGTTGGCATCATGGAATACCGGTTTGACCGCTTTACTCTGGATTTGAGCCATCAACGCCTGACCTGCGATAAAACGCTACTCAGCAGCGATCCCCGCCTTATCCGACTCCTCGAGTTGCTGATTAAGGCGGCACCCGAACCGGTTACGCCGGATACCCTGCTCAATGAACTGTGGCCTGACACCCATGTCAGCCACTGGTCCATCTCCCGCCTGATCTCCGATGCCCGCAAGCTGTTTAAGGACGCGGGTGCCGACTTCTCCGTCATTCAAACCCTGCACGGTCGTGGCTACCGCTTTGCCGTTGAAGCCCAGCGCCGACTCCTTCCCGACGATCACCACGCCCTGAGAGACGAGCCGAAGGACACGGAGAAGCCCGTTCCGGCTGACTCCGGACACTCGCTTTCCTGGCCAATCCGAATCGTGTTGCTGGGACAGGTGGTGCTGATCGCTTTGCTGGGGTGGCAACTCTGGAGTGCCCCGGATCCCGAACTGCGTATAGGCGAACCCGCCCACCCCGTGGCCCGGATACTCTGGGTGGATGACCACCCGGACAACAATCTGTCAGAACGCCGTGCGCTGCAGCGTCAAAGGGTGGCGGTCTACACCACCACATCGAGCCACGAAGCGATCATGCTGCTCGACCTCTATCACTACGACCTGATCATCTCGGACATGGGACGGGCGGGGGATCCTCTGGCAGGACTGAAACTGGTCAAAACCTTGCGGGAGTCCGGTGATGACACGCCCTACCTGCTCTACACCATCATGCCCTCCGACGCGATGTCGGAGCAGGCGCTCGCCCATGGCGCACAGTCTGTGGCGGTAGACAGTTCCCTTCTATTTCAACAGGTTGCGAAGCATATCCCCCTGGATCCCGAGCTGGCCGCCAAGGATAATGAAGGCTTAAACCTTTGATAAATAAGTAATTCAAAACAATTCCAAATAATTCAAAGACAAAGCGCCAGAACGCCCGCTATAACTTCTTCTGCTTACGGTGCTCAGCACAGTGAGCGGATCTAGCGCAACCAAGCCCCTTACCGGGCTCGCTCTCTCGCCGACAGCAACCTCCTTCTGTCGGCTTTTTTTTTGCCCTTTCGACCCGCCTCTGAAAAATCGAATCGCCTTTTAAATTCCGTCACTTAATCTCTTTTCGAACTGGGACCTGGCTCCCCCTCCCCGCCTTGCGCCACCGGAAATTGGGGGTATAATCCCCCGGAAAATCGAACAGCACAGGATAAAAAATGAACCGTTTCACTGAGCGCCGTTCTCAGAGTGTCAGCCGCCCGTCGGCCGGTTCCCCCTTTATTCTTGTTGTTTCTCAAGAAAGCCTCCTTTTTTAAGGGGGCTTTTTTATGAACATAACAATCAGACCCTACAGGCCAACCGGGAGCACATCTTATGGCGAGTTCGCTGTATAAGAAGCACATCATCTCCATTCCCGAGCTCACTCGAGAAGAGCTGGAACGTATCGTCGAGACTGCGGGTGAATTGAAAGCCAACCCCAACCCGACCCTGCTGCAGAACAAGGTGGTGGCCAGCTGTTTCTTTGAGCCCTCCACTCGCACCCGCCTCTCCTTCGAGACCGCCATTCAGCGCCTCGGCGGCAGCGTCATCGGTTTCGACAGTGGCGGTAACACCTCTTTGGCCAATAAGGGCGAAACTCTGGCGGACTCCGTTCGGGTGATCAGCTCCTACGTGGACGCTTTTGTGATGCGCCACCCCCAGGAGGGCGCCGCCCGCCTGGCTTCCGAATTCTCCGGCGGCGTACCGGTGATCAACGGCGGCGATGGCGCCAACCAGCACCCCTCACAGACCCTGCTGGACCTGTTCTCCCTGTACGAAACCCAGGGACGGCTGGATGACCTCAACGTCGCCTTTGTGGGTGACCTGAAGTATGGCCGTACCGTTCACTCCCTGACCCAGGCCCTGGCCAAGTTCAACAATGTGACCTTCTACTTCATCGCCCCGGAAGCGCTGGCGATGCCGGACTACATCTGCGAAGAGCTGGATGACGCGGGCCTCACCTACCACGTGCTGACCAGCATGGATGAGGTGATCCCCGAGTTGGATATCCTCTACATGACCCGGGTACAGAAGGAGCGCTTTGACGAGTCCGAGTACGCCCACGTGAAATCCGCTTACGTACTCAGCGCCGCCACCCTCGAGGGCGCCCGTCCCAACCTTAAGGTGCTACACCCGCTGCCCCGGGTGGATGAGATCACCACCGACGTGGACGCCACCCCCCACGCCTACTACTTCCAGCAAGCGGAAAACGGCATCTACGCCCGTCAGGCCCTGCTGGCCCTGGTGCTTAACGAGTCCCTGTAACGGAGCCGACCATGACCAAAGATACCCAACTTCAGGTAGAAGCCATCAAGAACGGCTCCGTCATCGACCACATCCCGGCACACTCCGGCATCAAGGTGCTGCGCCTGTTCCAACTGCACAAGTCTGAGAACCGCATCACCATCGGTCTGAACCTGCCCTCCTCGGCACTGGGCCATAAGGATCTCATTAAGATTGAGAACCTGTTTATCGACGAGGAGTTGGCCAACCAGCTGGCGCTGCTGGCCCCGAACTGCACGGTCAACCAGATCGAAGACTACGAGGTGGTGCGCAAGCTGCAGCTCTCCCTGCCAGAGCAGGTGGTCGGCGTGTTCCAGTGCCCCAACAGCAACTGCATCAGCCACAGCGAGCCGGTACCCAGCCGCTTTACCCTCAGCAGCAAGCACGACCCGATCAAACTCAAGTGCCACTACTGTGAAAAGGCGTTTACCCGCGAGAGCATGAGCGAGCGCCGCTAAGCGACACCCCGAACATCACGCTGCCATCCGGTGGCGTGATGTCCGCTTTCTCCCCCCATTTTTTCCAGCCATGTCGGCTTTTCCACCACCCTGTGATCACGCCGCTTGATCATCCGCGCCAAAAAGTGACACTCTCACCACCACAGGACGGCAACCTGAAACCGTGCAGAGCCGCTGGCCAGTGCCGGTTTCCGCCCACCATTTCAGCCATTGTTGAGCCAACCTCAGAGTTGGCCGGAAAGGATCCAGTAAGGAGAACCATGAACCGCAGCGAATCCCTGTTTGAACAGGCCCAGAAAACCATCCCCGGTGGCGTTAACTCCCCGGTTCGTGCCTTTAAAGGCGTAGGCGGCACTCCGGTCTTTATTGACCACGCCGATGGCGCCTACCTGTACGATGTGGATGGCAAACGCTACATCGATTACGTTGGCTCCTGGGGCCCGATGATTCTGGGTCACAACCATCCTGAGATCCGCTCTGCGGTACTGGCTGCGGTAGAGAAAGGTCTCTCCTACGGCGCCCCCACCGCTTCCGAAGTGGAGATGGCGGAACTGGTGTGCGAAATCCTGCCCTCAGTGGACCAGGTCCGTATGGTGAACTCCGGCACCGAAGCCACCATGAGCGCACTGCGTCTGGCCCGTGGTTTCACCAACCGTGACAAGTTCATCAAGTTCGAAGGTTGCTACCACGGCCACGCTGACTGCCTGCTGGTAAAAGCCGGCTCCGGCATGCTGACCTTTGGTGAGCCCACCAGCCCGGGCGTACCCGCTGACTTCGCCAAGCACACCCTGACTGCCGACTACAACAAGCTGGATTCCGTTAAGGCGCTGTTTGAAGCCAACCCGGATGACATCGCTGCCGTAATCCTGGAGCCGGTTGCCGGCAACATGAACTGCATCCCGCCGGTCCCGGGCTTCCTGGAAGGCCTGCGTGCCCTGTGTGACCAGTACGGCGCTCTGCTGATCATCGACGAAGTGATGACCGGCTTCCGTGTTGCTCTGGACTGTGCTCACGGCCACTACGGCGTGAAGCCGGACCTGGTGTGTCTGGGTAAGGTGATTGGCGGCGGCATGCCGGTAGGCGCCTTCGGTGGTCGTGCCGACGTGATGGCTCACCTGGCCCCCAACGGCCCGGTATACCAGGCCGGTACCCTGTCCGGTAACCCGGTTGCCATGGCGGCGGGTAAAGCTCAGCTGAAACTGCTGCAGCGCCCCGGCCTGTACGACGAACTGGCCGCGAAGACCGAAACCCTGATCAAGGGCTTCAAAGCGGCGGCGGATAAGAACGGCGTACCGATGGCGATCAACTACGTGGGTGGCATGTTCGGCTTCTTCTTTACCGACGAAACGGAAGTGAACACCTTCGAGCAGGTCTCCAAGTGCAACATGGACCACTTCAAAGCGTTCTTCCACGGCATGCTGGATGAGGGCGTAAACCTGGCGCCGTCCGCCTTTGAAGCAGGCTTCCTCTCCATGGCTCACAGCGACGAAGACATTGCGGCCACTATCGCCGCAGCTGACCGTGTGCTGGCCAAGATCGCCGCGGCCTGAAGCGTTCGCGCCTGATCAAAAAAACCGCCCAATCGGGCGGTTTTTTATTGTTGTCCCGGTCAGCCGAATCCGCAGTGACTATGGAGCACTGCATTGTGTCGGCGAGCTGTTGTCTCTCGGCCAAAGTGTCGTGCTGTCGTTGAGCGACAGGGGCAGAAAGGTCAGTCCGTCACTCATGTTCGCCGGGGGCAGATCGGTTTCCAGCACAAACATCCCCATCGGCAAGGCGCCCGACGTGGCATTAGCCTGAACCTGCTGACTGGCCAGGTTGGTGTAGCGCAGTCCCAGCAGATCGAAGTGACTGCGCCAATCGATCGCCGTCAGCTTGCTCAAAGCCACCAGCATAAAGTCATTACCCGGAATGTCTTTAACCTTCCGTCCGCCATACACCTCATGACCCTCGTAGGGAAACAGGTTGAACCCCAGTTGGTCCCGATTGGCTTCCCAGTCCTGCTGATTCGACGCGTACCGGGCGAATATCCGGTTGTGCAGATACAGCAGGGTGATGATCCCGAATCCATTGTCCAACTGGGTGCCATCCGCCAGTGTCATGCCGTGAGCCCTCAGCACCATCTGCAGGTAAAACGTCATGCGGTAGCCGTTGTTGACCGCATAGGCATTGCTCGCCCATACCGCGTCATAACGGCTTCCTGTGCCGAAGCGACTGCAGGAGGTGCTTTTATACACCACCCGTTCTCCTGAGCTGTTCTGCAATTGGCCCACGTCGGACATAAAGGCATAGAACAACTCCTTCTGATTGGCGTGGCCGTCGGAGATAGGGGTCGTGTTCTGGCGTTGGACATAGTGATCCCGCCAACGAACGTAATAGGGAAAGACGTTATTGGAGTTTTCTCCAGCCCGACTGCCGTAGCCCGTCCATCGCTCCTGATTTTCAGCCGTGGCGTACTGCACATTCAGGCGGTTTGTCTGCAGGTTATGCCCCAGCTCATGGTTATCCCCCCAGCCTGTGGGATTGATGTTCCAGGACGCGTCCCAGGGGTTCCCGCTGCACCCGGAAGCGCAGTTCGCATTCTGATCGTAGTTGGCGTGCTGAATGATAGAGCGCGTATGCATGCTGTCATCGACGCAGTCTTCACCAAACAGGTTCTCGCAAGCCGATTTGACGTCACTCGGCAGAGATTCACTTAAACTCCTCCCTGGAATCTTAAAGCCTGCCAGAGAGTAAACCGAGTCGATATGATCCCGCCCAATGCTGGCGAGCAGCGCAGCCAGATCGGGGTGGTGGGAACCAATTGCGGAACTGAACTTGTCCCGCCTCATGTGCTGCTCCGCCACATCGGACCGAAGATCAACATGGGGGATCTCGGTGTTCTCCATCGTTTGCAGGAATGCGGCAATCTGGCCCTGATCGTTAAAGTCCATCACCGCCGGATGGTGAACAATGCCACTGGCAGTAACATCGGTGCTCAGAGCCGTTTCGGTGCCATCGAGGTGCAGATAGATGGGCCCACCGTAAGGAGTGGAGAAGCTCACTGAGCCCCCTTTGGGGAGAGTGAGTCGCTGCGTGGCCACCTCGAGTGGCCCCCGATAGACATTGGTTTGATGGGTTCGATTGGTGTTTGCCCGGTGATAGTTCAATCTGACCTTCACCACAGTGTCGTTATCATCATGGCGCGTCAGCGTCACCGTCTGGCCAGGCAGCGCATACCATCCGGTTGTGGTCCACTGGTTTCGGTAGGGCACTGTAATCTGACGCCTGGAACTGGTGGTTTCAGGGTAAGCGTAATGGGCGTTTTCCCCTTTGATAACCTGGGAGCGGTCAATGACGTATACCCCCAAATCGGGCTGAGCCAGATTGTTCGGCCTGGCATAGTGCACCACCCAGTCTGCAAACAGTGCCCTTTGCACCGCCACCGTTTCGGACATGGAGATGGGATAATCGATCTCTGATCGATACTTATCGGCCAGCAGCACTCCGGACCCGACGATATCGACGGAGGGGATATCAAACAGATTGGTCCCCGAGTAATCCAACTGCTGTGAGCTGATCCGGAACGGATCTGCGCCAGCCCGAAAAGCCTCAGTAAACGGGGCATCAGTGCAGTTGATGAAGTTCTTTGAACAGCTGTCCAGAACCGTGGTACTGAACTCCCCCGCCTCAAGGCGGGTCACCAGATCACTGATAACCTTGACCTTCTCATCGTCAGCCATCAGGTACTGCTCAATATTGAGATTCTGGGCCTTATTCTTGGACCAGTAGTTATTCCACCATCGCAGCCCCATCTCTCGATAGACTGGCCCCAATATTTCACCCGGGTTGCGATAGTAGTTGGTGGTTAGTACAGGAATGCCCCTATCCACCGCGACCTCAAGGGCATCGGCTATCGCCTCATAGCCGCCTCCACCCGCGTCGTAGCCTCCCAACACAATCAGGTCCGGTTCCTGCTCATTGATGCAGCTACTCAATGCCGCGCCATCACAGGCTCTGGCCTCATTAATCTGGTGGGCATCGGGATAAAACTCAGCGAGCCATTCAACCATCCGCTCGTAATGCGGAAAATAGTAATCATCCACTTGCCTGGAGACATGGGAAGCCACGACATGGAAGCCCTCCTGTTCATCCTCACCTTGGGTCAGCCATGCCAGCAGGCGTTTGAGGAAAAGGTCGGTTCCATCATTACGACCCACGCCAAACATGCTGGTCGCCATCGCCGCCCAGCGCCGGTCAGCTCTTTCATGGATCATCACCAACCCCAGATTGGAGGGGTTACCGTACTTATTGACGTTGGTTCGCAGCAGCGGCCAGGTGTTGTAGGGCAGATAGCTGTCAAAAACCACCGAATCGTGGCTGGGGTGCCAGGAGAGAGTATCCAGCCCTTCATAGACTTCGCTGACCAGAGCCAGGCGCTTCTGCTCACGTTCGGTAATCGCCCCCCGAAGATGGTCAATCAGCTCCTGCTCACTGGCAAGCCGATGATCGCCATGTTTTAGCGCATTTTGCGCGTGAGTCAGAAAACGCACCGTTACGGTACAGTCGGCCCGCACAATATCGGTCTGGTAGGTATCCCCGCTTAGATTGCCCCCGCAGCCGCTTATCTCATCCAGCACATAGCCCACATCCGGCTGGATATTCAGGGTGAGGCGTTCCCCGGAATCCACTAACTGTTGCGCAGGGGTGACACTGCCCCCCTCTCCCACATCGGTGTTGAGCTGGTACTGAACCGGCGAGAACAGCACTTCGATTTCGCAGCTTTGACTGATCAGACCGCTGGTATACACCCCACTGTCCAACACGCCATTGCATCCCGAAATGGACGCCAATTGGTATTCGGGGTCAGCCGTCACGGAAAACTGCCCCTGCTCGCCATGGTTGAGCATGAGCGTCGCCGGGCTAACGCTGCCCCCTTCGCTGACGCTGGTGGTGAGGGTGTATTGGTTCAAAGAGAAGCTGGCGTCAATCGAACAACTGCCAGTGACAATACCGGTGGTGTAGATCCCATTCACCAAGGTGCCCTCACAGCCTGAGATGGCATTCAGCTGATAACCCGCTTGCGGTGTCACGGTAAACTGCCCCTGTTCACCGTGGTTCAGCGTCAGCGTCGTAGGGCTAAGGCTGCCCCCTTCGCTGACGCTGGTGGTGAGGGCGTATTGGTTCAGGCTATAGCTGGCGACAATGGTGCAGTCTTGCACCATGGGGGCGGTGACAAAGCGCTCCTCCGTCTGAGCACCACCACAGCCCTCGATCGCAGCAAGCTGATACCCCTCGTCCGCCATCGGGTAGAAGGTTCCCTGCTGGCCCGCTTCAATCTCCAGGCTTTGGGGGTGCAGCGTTCCCCCGGTTGAGCTCTGAGTGCTGGCCAGGAAGCGAAGTAACGGCTCTGGCTCTGGCTCTGGCTCTGGCTCTGGCTCTGGCTCTGGCTCTGGCTCTGGCTCCGGATTCGGATTGACGTCAGCATCCGACAACTCGGTGAAGCTTGCGGAGACGGTGCAATCTTCTGCTTCCGCGGTCACCTCATAAATCCGTCCGCTCAGGTTACCTCCGCAGCCGACCACCTGCTCCAGTTGATACCCGGGACTGGGGATCAATCGGAGTTGGCCGGTCTCCCCCCTCTTCAGAATAAGGATGGGCGGGAAGAGGCGCCCACCCTCACTGCTCTCGGTGTGGATCCTGTAGCGGCGCTCACTGAAGGTCGCCCGTACGGTGCAGTCGCTCTTGATGGACTCAATCACAAAGCCCGCTTCGCTCAGTTGACCTCCGCAGCCTGAAATCGAAGTAAGCTGGTAGCCGTCCCATGCTGTTGCGGAAAAAAGGCCCCTTTCGCCTTGTCGCAGAAGAAGCGAGTCCGGCGTCAGGGTGCCTCCCTGACTGCTTACGGTTTTTGCCTGGTATTGAATTGAGAGCACCGATTCACTGGTGCCTGGCGCATCGCCAGAACCCGCACTCTCCGTCCCACTGTCCTCAACACACCCAACGATCAACGGCGCCAGCAGTAGCAGCATTCCCACTCGATACATGAACAATCACTCGCCAGGCGCATTCCGCACTGCCCGTTTGAGGGAGTTCGCTTCTTTTTGCGGACAGTGGATTCAACACCTTGTTATTGAAGAAGAGATGAAAAACAAGAAGTGAACGATATGTTATCGGGGCGCTAGGGTGCCCGCTGTATGCTGCTTGTATTAAAAGGGGGGAGGCGCGACTGGTCAGAGTTCTCGCCAGCAGGAGGAGGAATTTGGGCAAGCGCGTTAAGAGCAGAGAGTGCCACCTCTTATTGGGTGGCACCGATGGGCGGCATCAGAGATAGAGAGTACGCCGTTGTGTCCAGACCATGGAGTGGTCGGCAAAGGGCAGCATCCAGATGGCGGTACGGTCATCCAGGTAGAGGCGATAGAACACCAGCTCTTCCCGGCCCAGTTCGCTTTTTCTGAACTCGCGATAGAGCCGTTTCGCCATGTCAGACAGCCGATTGGGTGAGGAAAGCTCCACCGACGTAGGAGTGACGGTATAACGCGTCACGCGCCGCTCGCCCCAGCGCTCTTCGGTTTCAATGTAACGGCCACGAACCCGGTACTTCACCGGCGTGGTATGGCAATCCTCATCGGTCACACAGGCGGCAAAATAGAACAGACCGCTGTGGGCTTCGAGGGGCACCGCCGAGATGCGAAGGTCGGCCCGGGCCAGGCGCTCATCCTGATCCAGCTTAAAGTAGGCGTCTCCAAAATAGAGCTGCTCAACCATGCCACCGGTGTCCTCACCCAGCTCTTCGAAGCGCAGAGCGTTATAGGTTTTCTCCTCCATCCGGATCTTGGTGGAGAGAAACTCCGACAACTGCTGTTGGCCGCCGTTATCCGCGGCGCCAAAGATGCTGATCAGGCTCTGTCCGGGACATTGCCCATCGGTATAGCCGGGGCAGATCACCAGACTGTCTCCCTGCCCGGTCAGCAGAGCCATGCCCTGGAAACGCTCAAAGGGCGGCTTCCAGCCGGGCTCCGGCACCAGTTGATTGGCAATTCGACCTGACAACACGCTGGCATCAACCGGGGCAGTGCCGGGCTCCGTAAGCACCCACACCGGGCCCGCCACTCCACTGACCCGCCCCGGCAGATGCTGCTCGTTGTAGCGGGCTCGGGGTGAGGTATCCAGCCACAGCAGAACCCCAACCAGCAGCGCCAGAATCACCAGCACCATCGCGGCCAGCAGCGGTTTGAGGGGTACCCGTTTTACGTGGGTCTGGGACTCGGGAAGGTGCAGGATGTAGCCGCGCCGGGGCACGGTTTTCAATTCAATGTCCGGGTAAGGGGCCAGTTTTTTCCGCAGGGTACTCAGCGCATTTTGCAACGAGGAGTCACCCACCACGCGACCGGGCCAGCCCGCTTCCATCAACGCACTTTTGCTGACCACCTGGCCGGATTCGGCGTGCAACGCCTCGAGAATACGAGCCTCAGTAAAGGTCAGTTCGGTCGAGAGTTGGGTGGAAATGTCCACCAGAATCAGCTTGTCGGGGTCGAATCGCAGTTGCGGGGAGAGTCGCACAGGCAGCCTCCGGTAATGCGCCGAAAGATGGGAAAAAAATGCCCCACCCAAGGTGGGGTGAGGCATCCTAACATCGGTATTTGCAGGGGGGTAGGGTTACAGCTTGTGAGCCTGTTTCAGATTGTCCACAGAGTGACAAACCGCACAGGATTCCACTTCCAGCTGCTCCAGCGGCACACCAAAGCGACCACCATGTTGCTCCATGTGGGCACGCACCGCCGGAACGATCTCCAGCTGGCCTTGTGCATTGGGCTTCTTGGCATGACAGGCGTAGCAGGTGGCAGACACTGGAGACACGTAGGCATCCACACTGATGTCAGTGGCCGGGTGCGCCTGGGAATCCGGGTTGTAGTCCAGATCCAACGCCAGCGGGCGGCCTACCTGGCTCAGACGGTCAACACCGAAGCTGTCGCCTTCGTGGCAGCGGGTACAGTTGGCCAGATCCGCCGGGTACTCCACGTTACGAACGCCATTTTCCATCGACTGAGTGGCGCGCTGGTTGGCGTGGAGGGAGTGCATCCACACCTTGTGATCCGGGTGGGTCACGGTCAGCTCTTCCACAAAGTACTTGTCGCCGGCCTGAGTGTGCAGTTCGCGAATCGCCTGAGTTGGCGGAGTGTTCGGGTTGTGACAGGCCAGACAGGGGTCTACCGCATCGGCGGTGGAGCTGACAAAGCCTGACTGGCTGCGAACCGCCATCGCACGTTCCATACGGGGCAGCAGGTGCTCGCCCAACTCATCGTCATCGTGACCGGAGAAGCAGGTGGTGTCCGCCAGCGCCTTGTTCATCTCCGTCTTGCGGCTGTGACAGTTGCGGCAGCTCAGTTCGGTGTTGTCGCTGGCCTCGTCGTAACCGTGGCAGCTGCCGCACTTGGCGTTGCTGACGATCATCGGACGGGCGTCGGCTTCAGCATCGGTCAGGCCATCCTTGGTGAAGTACCAGCGTTCGTTATAGGCGGCATTCTTAGCGTGACCGGCAGTGTCACAATCCACCAGATTCTGCTCTGGATCGAAGCAGTAGATCAGGCGGTTGGAGATAAAGCCGCTGTCGTTCAGCAGGTCACCGGAGATCGCATCCTGAGTCACGATGGGGCCCAGCTTGTAGACGTAGACGCCCGCTTGCTGTTCACCGCCGAGGTAGGGCTTGGTGCGCGGACGCTCACCGTCCGGCGTGTAGCCGCCGTCGATGGAATCGCCGTGCTTCTTGTTGCTCTTCACGAAGATGCTGTAACCGCGGGAGTTGGTGAAGTCCACGGAGGCACCCCAGTTAACGTACATCTGGAGGTTTTTGATCCAGGTGGCGTTGCCCGGGTTGGCCGCGTCCAGAACCAGACGCTCACCGGCACGGTCACGCAGCGAGAAGCTGATCAGCGCATAGTGCTCACCGGCCGCCTCACCCACTTCAGCGCCATCCACCAGTTTGGCGGCTTCCACGTCAACGGTCACGATGCCACGCTGATCTTCAGCCTGAGCCTTCTGGTAGCCGCCAAGGTGTGCGTCATTGATGGATTGCGCACTGTGGCACTCAACGCAGTTTTCGTTGGTGGGTTGACCGGCATGGTCATAGATGGGGTTGCTGGCCAGATCGTGGCAGCTTTCACAGGTTTCACGGGTCGGTACCGTCTGCCAGTTCAGCGCCTGCGCCAGGTCGGTCCGGGCTTCAGTCTCGTGGCAGCTTGAGCAGTTGCCCACCGGACGGGAGCTCAGGCCGATATGTACCTGGTGAGCCAGTACCGGCCACACCTTGTCGGCGTCGCTCATCTTGTTGCCAGCGTGACAGCTGGCGCAACTGGCGGTCTCGTCACCACCGTGCACAATGGTATCGATAGACTCGTGGCAGCTCAGGCAGCGCGCGTCATCGATGATATTGCGGGTTTCGGTCGGTTCCGTGCCATCCGCCATGGCGTCCAGACGGGCAGTGGCTTCCGGGTAGCGGCTGGTGGCGGGTACGGTCAACAGCACCCGCTGAGGGAATTCAGTATTGTAGAGGCCATCCAGCTTGCCGCTGAAGGTATAGCGGTATTGGCCGTCGCCCAGCTCTTCCAGCGTACCGGCACACTTGCCCGGCTGGCACTTTTCATAACCCAGGACCTGCCACTGGGAGCGCTCGCCATCCGCATAGGGCTGCAGCTGAACCGCCTGAACCTTAAGGCCCTCAATCCGAATCACCGGAAAGTCCAGCTCATTGCGGGCATCAAACTCAAGTGCCAGGCGCCCCTCCACCATCTGGGTGTCGGTGATCGCAACGGTCAGCACTTCGGCAACCGGTGATACCAGGCCACCATCCTCGCCCGGGGCGCCATCCTTGCCGTCCTGACAGCCAGTCAGGCCCAGCAGCATGGCGGTCGCCAGCGTCGCAGACCATCGATTTACTGCGTACTTCATCATCTGTCCTCATCATCTCTTGGCGCCTCGCCGGGCGCGAAACGAAGCATGACGAAGGGCAAGAGCCGGTTCTGTGAATAAACGACAACTTGGTAACAAACTGGGGGTTAAACAGGGTTTTTAAGCAGCTTTAAGAGGTTTTAAGGAGGGATTTTGAGAACTTTTTAGTGTTCAGGCACAAAAAACGCGCACATTGCTGTGCGCGTTTTTTGTTAACGGGGTAGCGACCGGAAGCCACTCAGAAGGTGTAGCGGATGCCAATGGCACCGTCGACGCCAAACTTATCCTTACCGTCGAAGTCCAGTTCGGGGGCAATCTGAACGTAGGCGTTCCAGCGCTGAGTCATATGGAGTTCCAGACCAAAGGGGACACGCACCCCATAGCCATCATCCCACTCAACGAACGCACCGCCACCGACGTACCAGTTGAGCGGCATATTCTCGATCTGAGTGGCGTTACCACGGGCAAACAGGTAGTCCACCGTCATGCCATCATTGCCGACAAAACCGTTGATGGTGTCGTTCAACTGCAGCATCACACCCAGGCCCTGGTCATAACCAAAACCCACTTCAATTTTGGCCTCTGCGGCCGCACTTGCGGCGGCGAGCGTCATCGCCGCGCCCGCGAGCATCCCACGATTCATGGTCTCTCCTCCGGTGTTCAAATGTTGGCCACATTGGCATGAGCCAGTCGAGGATGCAAGTTTCACGGGCCCGGACGCCTGCTCCGTTCAGGTCCGGGTAAACTATCCCCGCTTCAGCCCGGTAATGGTAAAGCCTGAGTGCGGCGCGTTGGCAGGCGCCAGACGCGGTGCAGCGGACTCATGGCCACCACAACCACACCCTCCACCGCAGCCCCCGCCACAGCCGCCTTTCTTGTCATGCTGCCGGGAGGGGTTAACCGCCGATTCCGGCATCGCCAACAGCAAGCCCTGTCGCCACAAGGAGATAACCGCATCCGGGTCCACGCCCCTGGGCGCGCGCAGCACCTCGATCCCCGCTGCCTTCAGCTTGCCGAAGAGCCGTTGCCCGATCTGATCCACCACAACCGCGGCCACCCCCTGCTGTTTAATCAGGTTCAGCATCGCTTTCTTGTCCGCGCAGCCACCCTTCAGCGCCGGGTTGGTCATGCGTTGACGAATGCCAGCAGCGTCGGCGAACGCCAGCTCCTGACAACGGGTGAAATGGGGGGCCAGACGTTCACGTCCTACTGGGATGGCAATCATTGGGGAGACACTCCTTCGAACTCAGACGGCAGCTCAATGGCGTGTCCCCGGGTGATCGCTTCCGCTATCTTGCGCCGCGCCCGTCCCAGAGCATTGCCCAGCGTCTGCCGCGACACCCCCATGCGCTCTGCCGCCTGCAACTGGTTCAGCCCCTGAGCATCCACCAGGCTGATGGCCTCAAACTCCTCGGCGGTCAGACGCTGGCGCGGCAGGTCCCGGGCGGGAATGCCGTTGGGCTTAAACAGGCTGCAGGGCGCGGTGGCACACAGGCATCTGGGCTTTCGTGGACGTACCATCAACACTCCGTCTCAAAAGATGGTTATTGGCATATGCCAATAACCATCTTGACCGGGAACGCCATCCTGCGCTGTGAAATCGATCGCAAACCGACGAAAGGCTCAACCGCCACACCACGGGCTAAGTGAATGACTACACTGACGATGCGACGATTTCTGTATAAAGGGCTTCGAATGAAAACCATCTGGCTGCTGTTACTGTTCACCTTGTTCACTCCCGCTCTGCTGGCCGCCGACAGCGAGACCCTCTACTTTGGCGGGCCGATCATCACCATGGAGCCGGAGCAGCCCAGCGCGGAAGCGGTGGTCACCCAGGGGCCCACAATCCAGTTTGTCGGCACGCTGGCCGAAGCGCAGAAACGGTATCCGGACGCCAGCCCCCATGACCTCAAGGGGCAGACCCTGATGCCGGGCTTTATCGAGCAGCACCTGCATCCGATTCTGGGGGCACTGGCACTGTCTGTGCCGGTGATCGCCCCGGAAGCCTGGGAGCTACCGGATCGCACCTGGCCTGCGGTCACGGCCCAGTTTGATTACCTGGCCGCCCTGAAAACGGCGGAAACCGAGATGACCGATCCCAACGCCACCCTGTGGACCTGGGGTTACCACCACCTCTACCATGGCCGCCTTAACCGCGCCATGCTGGATGGCATCAGCCGTACCCGCCCCATTGGTGTCTGGCACCGCTCAGCGCATGAGTTCTACGCCAATACCGCCCTGCTGGAAAAGTACGGCCTGACGGAAGAAGCGCTGGCCACAGCCCCCGCAGATGCCCAGGCCCAGACGGATCTGGATAAGGGGCATTTCTATGAAAACGGGGCCCTGGTTTTCTTTCTGCCACGGGTGATTGAGGATCTCGCTTCCGAAACCCGCTTCCGGGCCGGGCTGAACTCGATGATCACCATGTTGCACCGCAATGGGGTTACCGCCTACAACGAACCCGGCGCCCTGGTGGTGCCCGCCATCGCCGATCTCTACACGGAGATCCTGGCCGCCGACAGCACACCGATGTACTCCTTCTTTACCGCCGAATCCAAGTCCCCCTATCTCAAGCATGGGGCCGGACCGGAGCTGGTGGCCGCAGTTGAGGCGCAGACCCGCCTGTTGCCGGAAACCGGCAAGGTGCGCTACTTCGACAAGCAGGTGAAGATCCTGTTTGACGGCGCCATCATCTCCCAGCTGATGCAGATGAAGGACGGCTACCTGGATGGGCATAAAGGGGAGTGGATCCAGGATCCGGAACAGACCCGCGCCATCATCGAAACCTTCTGGGATCAGGACTATCAGATCCTGGTTCACACCAATGGTGATCAAGGTCTGGAGGAGTTGCTCGCCATTCTGGAAGCGCAGCAGAAGCGCCGTCCGCGAAAGGATCACCGATTGACGGTGGTGCACTTTGCCAACGCCACCCCGGAGCAGGTGAAACGGATAGCCGAACTGGGCGCTATCGTCAGCGCCAACCCCTATTACATCACCGGTTTTGGCAATAAATACGCGGAAGTGGGATTAGGCCCGGAGCGGGCCCACGCCATGGTGCGACTGGCGGAGGTGGTGGAGGCGGGAATCCCCCTCTCCCTCCACTCCGACCTGCCCATGGCGCCGGCGGATCCTCTGTTTTTGGTCTGGTGTGCCGTTAACCGGCAAACCAATGAAGGCAACGTGTTGCGCCCGGACCTGGCCATCAGCCTGGACGACGCCCTGCGTGGCATCACCATCGACGCGGCTCACTCCTGGCGGATGGAGCAGGAGCTGGGCAGCATCAAGGCAGGCAAGATCGCCAACTTTACCCTGCTGGACCAGAACCCCTACAAGGTCCCTCCGAAAAAGCTGAACCAGATCGAGGTGATGGGCACCGTGTTTGAGGGTCGCTGGTTCCCGGTTCGCTGACGAACTCTGTGCCGACAGGAGCTACTCTCCAATGCATCACGAGAGCTTTACGCAAGGCCCTCACGGCGATAGCCGTCCCCCCTACGCCGACTCGCGGCGCCGAACGGGAGCGACTGGGCATGAAGCCGAGGGCCAGGGGTGAGAGCCGATAGGCACGAGCGCGAAGCCAAGGATGGCGTAGCCGGGCTTTTGAACGGAGCAGGGACTGCGCAGTGAAAAAGGTCCGAGTGGCCAGCCGAGCATGGGTGAACGCCGATAGGCGTGAACGCGGAGCCATGGAGGGCGGAGCCGGCTTTTTGGAAAGGGTATGGATAGCCCTTTCCAAAAACGAGTCTGGCCAGAGCTGAAATGAGAAGGAGAGGGAGTGAGGGGTTTTCGCCGCGCCGGAGGCAAAGGGGTGTCCAGAGGGGCAAGGCCCCTTTGGTGCCCGCCGGGGCACACCCGGCAAAGAGATTGAACTGATCAACGAGTCATCATGCCAACGGCATCCCCTAACCAATCAAATTAAAACAAAAAGCCCGCCAGTTGGCGGGCTTCTCTTTACTCTGGCTTAAGGTGGCGGTCGAAGAACTGCGCCATCATGGTGTGCCAGTGGACCCGGGTCGCCTCCCCCCGCAGGCTGTGTTTCTTGCCGGGATAGGTCATCAGGTCGAACTGCTTGCCCCCATCCTGCAGCTGTTTGATCAGTCGGGTGGTGTTGGTGAACAGCACATTGTCATCCGCCATGCCGTGATAGATCAGCAGCGGCTTATCCAGCGCCTCGGCGTAGGGAAACACCGACGCCTGCTCGTACGCCTGGGGCACCTTGGCGGGGTGGCCCATATAGCGCTCGGTATAGTGGGTGTCGTACAGCAGCCAGTCGGTTACCGGTGCCCCGGAGATGCCAGCAGCAAAGTGATCGCCCGCCTTAAACATCATCATCAGGCTCAGGTAGCCGCCGTAGCTGTGGCCAAACACACCAATGCGTTCAGCATCCACATAGGGCAATGCGCCCAGGTGTTTCACGCCGGTCACCTGGTCCGCCACTTCCGGCGTGCCCATCTTCTGGTACAGCGCCGTTTCAAACGCCTTACCACGGTAGTTGGAGCCCCGATTGTCCACGGTAAACACCACGTAACCCTGCTGCGCCAGGTACTGGTGGAACGGCTTATCCCAGCTGTTGGTCACCAGCTGGGCATGGGGACCGCCATAGAGATAGACCACGGCGGGATAGCGCTTGTTGGGATCGAAACCTGCGGGCTTGTAGAGGCGGTAGTAGAGGCTGTGCCCCTCCGGCGCCCGGATGGAACCGAACTCGGGATTTACCCAGTCACTCAGATAGGGAAACAGAGGGTGTCCCGGTTCAACTCGGTTCTGCTCCAGCCAGGTCAGCTGTTTGCCTTTGGCATCGTGCAGAGAAACCTGAGGCGGCGTACGGGGGTCACTGAAGGTATCGATGTAGCCGGACCCGTCTTTGGCAAAGGTCACACTGTGCATGCCGGGTCGATCGGAGATGCGGCTGATCTTGCCTTCACCATCCAGCCGTACCCGGTAAAGGTGGCGCTCCAGCGGGGTATCCCGACGGCCGGTGAAATAGACCAGCCCCCGCTCCTCATCCACCGCTTCCAGCTTGTCCACCACCCAGGTGCCGGAGGTGAGCTGACGCACCCGCTTCCCATCCAGACCATACAGATAGAGGTGCTTGAACCCATCCTGCTCAGACGCCCAGATAAACTGCTTGGCACTCTTCAGGAAACGCAGGTCGCTGTGCAGGTTGATCCAGCTGTCACTGCGTTCGGTCAGCAGGGTCCGGGTTTTGTTGCTGGTGACGTCAGTCAGGCGCAGCGCCAGAGTCTGCTGATCCCGGGATTGCCACTGGTAGCTCAGTTGCGAGGCGTTGGCCCAGCGTACCCGGGGCAGGTAGATGTCCTGCTCCTTGCCCAGATCCAGCCAGGTGATCTGCCCATCCGCCAGCCGGACGACGCCCAGCTTCACGGTCACATTGGGGCGGCCAGCCGCAGGATAACGCTGGGTGATCATCTCGATGCGATCGGCGTAGATCTCGGAGCGAGTCACCTCATCCACCGGGGATTCATCCACCCGGATAAAGGCGATGTGGGCGTCGTCCGGTGACCACCAGTAGCCGGTCATCCGGTCCATCTCCTCCTGAGCCACGAACTCCGCCATGCCGTTCTTGATGGCGCCGCCACCGTCGAGGGTGAGTTGGCGCTCTTCGCCACTGCTCAGATCCACAAGGTAGAGATTCTGGTCACGGATAAAGGAGACGTAACCGCCTTTCGGGGAGACCTTAATGTCGGTCTCAAACGCTTCGGTCTCGGTCAGGCGGCGGGCCTGGGATTCCCCCAGATCGTAATAGAAGACGTCCCCGGCCAGAGGGAACAGCAGGGCCTGACCATCGTCAGACCAGCGGTACTCCATGATGCCGCTGCCGTAGATGCGCTGACGCTCGCGGCGCGCTTTCTCCTCGTCGGACAGTTGCTCTTCACCCTGATGCAGTTTGTCGGAGTCCACCAACAGGCGGTTTTCGCCATCAGCAATGTGGTACTCCCACAGGTCATAGCGGTGTTGGTCCGACTCCCGGCCCTTCAGGTAGGTAACCCGGCTGCCATCCGGTGAGTAGGCCAGGGCGCGGGGGGTGCTGCCAGCCAGTTTGGGGCTGCCAAAGATCCGCTCGATGGTGAGGGTTTCCGCCTGAGCGGCACCCAGTGCCATCAGGCTGCTGCCACACAGGGAAAGCGCCAGTACTTTTTTTAGTATCTTCATGTTTAACAAAGGCTTGTCCTTGCCTGTCATCCCTAAAGTGGCGCCATTGTAGCAGGGCTGGCCGGGTCAGACATCCGCAACGCCGGATTAACCTTTACGTAACCGTCCAGCAGAACGTCGCACCCGGGTGCCGTGATCCTGGCCAAAGAGTAACGCGAGAAGGTTTCCCCCGGTTTTCCCTCTGACGCATACTGAGCACAACACCAACATCACGAGAACACCATGGGCTGGGGCAATTTACTGGGCAAGATGCTGCGCGATGGCGTGCTGGAGAAGGGCTTGATCGAGACGGTTAAACCTCAGGTTCAGCCCGCGGTGGATGAGATCCGCACCGCCACCGGACACCTGTTGACGGAGAGCGGCCTGAAAGGCGCGCCCGACCCGGCAACCCACCCCAAAGAAGCGCTGCAATATCAGCTCAGTGAATTGGTCGCTTGCCTGCTGCAAACCCCACGCAGTCAGGCCTACTACCTGATGGATGAAATGGTCGGGCTGGTGCCCTCAGTGCTTGCCGCTCACCCCAAACTGGGGGGGCTGTTGGGACTCGCGCAAGCGATGGGTATTCAGCTGGGCAGACCCGGATCCGGACAGGGTCAGGCTGCCGTTGGTCTCTCCAGCATGCTGGGGGGAGGCCGAATGGCCCAGACCCTGGCCCGCAGCGGGCAGGCGATGCTGGATGGGCAGCAGGCCTACGAGGTGCATGCCAGCCAGGCCCGCGACTGGGACAGCCTGACGCCACTGCAGCAACAAGTGGTGGAGCAGTGCAGTCTGCTGGCGGCTCTGCTGGAGAGCACCCCGGAGCAGGAGGGCGCCCAGCGCAGTGCCCACCGGCGGGCTATTGAAGACGCCATCAATGTCCTGGAGAACGTGCTCAACCGGCAGGATGACGCGCTGTTTGAGGGGCTGGGCAGTGAGCACCGCAGCCGCCTGGCAGCCCTGATAGGCCAGCCGATGACGAGGCATTCGTAGACTTTTCCATTTTCTAATGAGGTTTGCTGATTTTGGGGATGCCACCGGCAAGTGACTGTAGAGGACCCATTAACCCCCTTTGCCAGGAGCGGCCCGGCGGCCGCCAGAAGGGCTATCGCCCCTCTGGACTCCCCTATGCCTCCGGCGCGGCGAATGCCCCTCTCTCCCTCTCCTTCTCATTTCAGCTCTGGCCAGACTCGTTTTTGGAAAGGGCTATCCATACCCTTTCCAAAAAGCCGGCTCCGCCCTCCATGGCTCCGCGTTCACGCCTATCGGCGTTCACCCATGCTCGGCTGGCCACTCGGGCCTTTTTCACTGCGCAGTCCCTGCTCCGTTCAAAAGCCCGGCTACGCCATCCTTGGCTTCGCGTTCGTGCCTATCGGCTCTCACCCCTGGCCCTCGGCTTCATATCCAGTCGCTCCCGCTCGGCGCCGCGAGTCGGCGTAGGTGGACGGCTATCGCCGTGAAAGCTCAGTGCACAGCATCAAACTGAGTCGATTCGCTACTTTTTGAGGACCTGCTTTTAGGTGCCATTGAGACACCTAGCACTTCGGAAAATGGACGCCCTTACCTCTGACAGGCAACAGCTTTAGGCTGAAAAAAAACGCCACCCTAAGGTGGCGTTTTTTTCTGTCAGTTGGCTTTCACCGCCATCCGTTTGCCCAGCCAGACGCCAAGGCCCAGTGGGGCGAAGAAGATCACCAGAACAAACAGGACAAAGTAGAGGATCAGGCTCTTCAGGGTTGTGGTCAGTTGCTGGAACGCCTTCTCCACCGCCTGTTGGGCGATATGGTCCAGGTCCGCCGCGGCGGCGGCCCGCTCCCGGGTCACCATCTCCTCCAACGCCTGACGTTCAGCGCGAACCATCAGCACCAGCGCTTCCCGCTCCACAGAGAGCTGAGCCAGCTTGTCGTTGCTCATCTCGTCGAGGCGTTCTACCAGCGGCATCAGTTCCCGGTTCATGTCCTCCGCCAGAGTCCGCATCATCTCCGGCGACTGGGCCATCAACCGCTGGAACTGTCGGGAGGTGGCACTGATCTCCACCAGGGTTTTCTGCACCTCATCGGCATTGATATTGGCGTGCAGCGCATACAACTGCGCTTTCCACCCCAGGATCTTCGGCGTCTGCTCGGTCATCATCGCCATCCGGTCGGAGATGTCGCTCATCACCTCCGGCACGGTACCGAAAGTGGTGATCGCTTCCAGTTCGCTGATGCCACGGAACGCCAGCCAGTCATTAAAGGCACTGGTGCGGGGGAAACTCAGGTCCACGATGGGGTTAGCGGCCACGTAGTCGGCAATAAACTGACGATGAGACGCAAAGTCAGAGCGGCTCAGAAACCCTTTGCTGGTGGACTCAAACTCCTCAGCCAGAGCGTGGCTGGCTGCCACTGCCACGAATTGATAAGGCCCGAACAGATCGGCCCCGTCACCGCCATCAAAGAACGCCGCCATCTGTCCGGTCAGTGCCCAGGTGTCCACCATAGAAGCGATGGGCGAGGCCTGGAAAATGCTGCGCTGAAGCGCCTGTTCCGCACCAATCTTCCACATCAGGGCATGGCTCTCGATCAGGATGTTCACCGGCCGCCCTTCCCGCTCGGCCGCCTCCCGCTCCATCGCCACCATTCGGTCTGCCGCAAGCTCAACGCCACTATAAAAGACCGTGGAGAAATCCCGGCTGAACACCCGCATGTTGAGCTGCTCCTGGGGCAGCGGCTCAATGCCGCTCTCCAGTTTGATCTCCAGCAGGGAGCAGCCTGAAGAGGCGATCACCAACAGTCCTACCATCAGCATTCGCCACGCGTTTCTCATCATATTACTCATCCACTTCAATGGGTCAGGCGCCAGCGACAATGCCGGACAGAAAAGGGGGAGTATTGTCTTCGCTGTGGCAGCGCTCGCCAGTGACCTGGATCGCAGCTTGAGGAATTTTCCACCATAGAAGTGCGTGAAATTTGAGCAGGTTGCGCCGTTTTCTGCAAACCGGGTCATGGTCAGCTTCCTCCCGCTTCCGGGTCTTTTGAGTTAGAGCCCAACAAACCGCGAGAGTTTGATTCTCGGTCGAGACTGGGCAATCGCCAGCCCCAAACAAAGCTGTTAAGTTGGCCCCGGGAGGAACCTCAATGAAGTCTCTGTTCACCACCCTGCTGGCACTGGCCGCGGCTCCGGCCCTGGCGTACAACGCTTCTACCCTGTCATTCGGGATCGACAATGACGGGGCGGTTGGCAGTGACCGGGACTATTCCAGCGGGTTGTTCCTGGGCTATCACAGCCCCCACTACGCTCTGCAACAGGCCCCCGACTGGATGGCAACGATGGCGGATTTTCTGCCCGGCAGTGATCGTCAGAGCGTGGCCACCTCCCTTCGGCTGGGGCAGCAGATGTGGACGCCGGAACACATCGAAGAACCCCTGCCGCCTCCGGGAGAGCGTCCCTACGCGGGCTTGCTGTTTCTGGAGGGCGGGTTGTCGCGCTATGCGGAGGATCGCGCCGACCGATACCAACTGCTGTTTGGCACTGTCGGCCCCAATGCCCTGGCGGAGCAGGGGCAACGCTTTATCCACTTTCTGATCGGTTCCGATGAACCCATGGGTTGGGATTCGCAGATTGAGAACCAACTGGTGTTCAACCTGGATTACCGGGGGGATCGACGTCTGGCACAGAGTCCGGGAGACTGGGGCCGCACGCCGGAGATCAGCGTCATCGGCCGGGCACGGGCTGGCAACTTCCAGAGTGAGGCTGCCATGGGCGCCATGTTTCGCTGGGGGGAGGGACTGGGAAGCAGCTTTGCCAGCGCCGGTTTCCAGCCGGGCCAGTTGGTGGACCCGGGCGCTCTGGCGGGCAGTGCAAAAGGGCAGTTTCTCTTTACCGGCCTGGAGGCGCGCTACCGCTTCAATGACATCACCATTGAGGGCAGCCGCCCACCGGACGTGCCCGACACCACGATCGAGCCGTTACAGGCCAGCCTGGTACTGGGCTATGTTTTCTACCGTCCCCGCTGGGGGGCAAGCGTCACCTTTGAAGCCCACAGCCGCGCCTACCGGGAGGCGGACCACAATGTGGATGGCTATGGCTCTGTCACCCTGTTCTGGCGCTTTCCCTGAGCGCCGCTACAGCGCCCGTTCGCCCTTGCCGAAGCGGTAAACCAACTGCCCGCTCACCAGGTCATCATTGGTGTGGAAGCGGCCGCTGTAGTAGTGACGCCAATCCAGCTGCACCGCCCAGTTGGGGCTCAGACGATAGTGCAGGCCCCCGCCCCCGTTAACCTGGAAGGTTTTGCGATCGCGATCCTGGTCCCTAAGCGCCTCGCCGATCCCCAGAGTGACATAGGGGCGAAGATCAGCCTGGCTGTTGAAGTAGTACTGGCCATCCAGGCTGTAGTTTTCGTAGGTCAGGGTTTCGCCGGTCTGCCCGTCCGTCAGTTCCGTGCGGGCGTAACTTAATCGGGCGGAGAAGGCGCGGGTGAAGTAAACCCCAAGGCTGATCACCGGGGTCCATTCGTTACTCACCTGCCACTTGTCGTCCAGGTTCAGGTAACCCCCACCGATCGTGATCCCCACCATGCCAAAGTCCACCGGATCGGTGGCGTGGCGAACCCCACTGCTGCGTTGCACCTGGCTGACCCCCGGGCTTGCTTCCCCACCACCAAAGGCGTAGCGCAGATTCACCTGGAACTGAGTATCCACCCGGCCATTGGTCATCGGCACCTCCTGCACGCCGAAGTAACCGGTGCCCGCTTTGATCAGGTCTTTGCCAAACAGCCGGTTGACGCCACGGCCAATGCTGTCCACTGGGTCAAGGAAGAACAGCGCGGTGCTGCCCCACCCTTCAGAGCCCCAGACGGTACCGCCCCGCTCGATGATCTCCCGCTCCTTATTAAAGGCCCATTCGCCATACACCCAACCCAGCACCGGCGTTACCACCAGATCCTGAATCGAGGGCACCTCGGCAAATGCTTCAATCCCGTATTCCCAGTAGAAGGTGGACATCAGGAAGGAGTAAACGAAGGCGTCCCATTGGCGGTAGCCGGACTTGCGCGCCACCTGGTAGTAGACGCCACCAAAATAGGGATGGCCGAGGTAGTTGATGTACCAGACATCCCGGTCCCATACCGGCCCTTCGCGGACGTTATCCCACCACTTCTCAAGCAGGCGATCGTCGCTCTTATCCCAATTGGTAAAGTCGCTGGGCAACAGGGCCAGAAAACCGGCGACACCCACGCCGTACCAGGCCACGGACTTAGTCTGGGACCACACCCGCTCCGCATCCTCGCCATGGGGCGCGGAGAACAGCGACACCGCATAAGGGTCGGCGTATACGCTCGCCTCAATCGCCTTGTCTTCCCAGCTCGTGTTAGTAAAAGCGGGACGAACAATCTCAGCCTCTTCCGCCCAAACCGTGCCTGCCACCAAAAGCAGTGCCAACGCCAATCCCGTCGTTTTCATCCGTCGACTCCAATCCCTAAATCCCTGTCCCGTGGACCAAACCGCCCACCTCAGCCCAGTTCTAAATTTACATTAATATCCAGAAGACAGTGAGTTATCGCTCCATCTTCGAAGAAAAATTGCCTTTGCGAATGATTCACCACCCCTTCCACTCAACGGTCCGCTCCGCACAGGCCCCCTTCGACTGCTAGCCTTGGAGGGTTGAGTCTGTGCGAGGAGCCCGCCATGCGGTACGACAGCATCCTAGGCACCATCGGCAATACCCCATCGGTGCGCATCAACAATATCGACACCCACGGCACCAACCTTTTCGTCAAGATTGAAGCCTTCAACCCCATGGGCTCGGTCAAGGACCGCCTGGCGCTTGGCGTTATCGAAGACGCCGAAGCCCGGGGCGAACTGAAGCCGGGACAAACCGTGGTGGAAGCCACCAGTGGCAATACCGGCATCGGTCTGGCGATGGTGTGCGCGCAGAAGGGGTATCCCCTGGTCGTCACCATGGCGGAAAACTTCTCCGTAGAGCGGCGCAAACTGATGCGCTTTCTTGGTGCCAGGGTGGTGTTAACTCCGGCCCACGAGAAGGGCTCCGGAATGGTGGCCAAAGCGGCAGAGTTGGCCAAGGCCCACGGATGGTGGCAATCCCGCCAGTTCGAGAACCCTGCCAACGCCGCCATCCATGAACGCACCACCGCGGTGGAGATCCTCCGGGACTTTGAAGACCTCTCACTGGACTATTGGGTCACCGGCTTTGGTACCGCCGGTACCCTGAACGGCGTCTCCAGGGTGCTGAAGGTGAAGAGCCCCCACACCAAAATCATGGTGTGCGAACCGGATAACGCCCCGATCCTGGCCAGTGGCCTGGCCCAGCCCCACAACGCCAGCCATCCCAGTTTCCGCCCTCATCTGATGCAGGGCTGGTCCCCGGACTTTATTCCGCAATTGGCCCAGCAGGTACTGGATGGTGCCCGCATCGATCACTACCTGCCGATTGATGGCAATGAGGCTCTTCAATGTTGCGCCGATCTGGCGCAGAAGGAGGGGATCTTTGTCGGCATCTCAGCAGGGGCCACCTTTGCCGGCGCTCTGGCGGTTGCCCGGGATGCCCCGGCAGGCAGCACCATTCTCTGCATGCTGCCGGACACCGGCGAGCGCTACCTCTCCACGCCGCTGTTTGCCGAGGTGCCGGAGCAGATGACGGAGGAGGAGATGGCGATCTCCCGCTCCACCCCGGGTTACCGCTTTGACGCCAGCCATGCTGCGCCCCCCCCGACTCAGGATGCGCCGCAACCACTGGACGAGGCAGCGGTGGAGGAGGTCAGCGCGCTGCTGTCCGATGCTCAGCACCCGGTGGTGATGTTCGCGCTGGAGTGGTGTGAATTCTGCTGGTCGGTGCGCAAGGTGTTTAAGCAGTACGGCATTGAGTACCGCTCGGTAGACCTGGACTCCGTGGCGTATCAAAGCGACAACCGGGGCGGCAAGATCCGGGCGGTGCTGAAGGACAAAACCGGCTGGAACACCCTGCCCCAGATCTTTATCCAGGGCGAGTTTATCGGCGGTTGTACCGACCTGTTCGATCAGATCCGCGATGGCAGCCTGGCCGAACGGCTGAAACAGGGAGGGATCCCGTTCGATCAAACCGTTGATGCCGACCCCTACAAGCAGCTGCCCAGTTGGCTGCATCCTCGCTGAGGGGACTGTCACCACTCGACAACCTGCCCACCGCGGTTAACCGGCCCCCGGCAAGGGGGCCTTTGCCCTGTCTCACCCCAACCTGATGAGAAGTAGGACACTTTTGCGACAACCCCATCGTGAGACCGCTCACGCCACAGCCACTTGCGCGAACGTCCTCACGCTCTGGCCACTTTTATTGATCCAGAGCGGGCTTGTTAAAAATTTCCCTCTGCTAACTTTATTCCGAGCCAAATCATGACCTGCACTGACCCGACGATTCGAGAGAACACTCTGCCCGGTTGGTGTGGGAGCCCACCCTCAAAGGAGTTCTCAATGAGTCAGGAAACCACCCGACCGGCCGGCGGTTGTCCGGTAATGCACGGCGCCAATACCAGTAACCAGCAGATCAATCATGACTGGTGGCCCAAAGCCCTGAACCTGGACATCCTTCATCAGCACGACAGCAAGACCAACCCGCTTGGTGCCGAATTCAACTACGCCGAAGCGTTCAGCAAACTGGACCTGGAAGCGGTCAAAGCCGACCTGAAAGCGCTGATGACCGACAGTCAGGAGTGGTGGCCTGCGGACTGGGGCCACTACGGCGGTCTGATGATCCGTATGGCATGGCACTCCGCTGGTACCTATCGCATCGCCGACGGGCGGGGTGGCGCCGCCACCGGCAACCAGCGTTTTGCCCCCCTCAACTCCTGGCCCGACAACGCCAACCTGGATAAGGCTCGGCGTCTGCTGTGGCCCATCAAGAGAAAGTACGGCAACAGCCTCTCCTGGGCCGATCTGATGATCCTGGCCGGCACCATGGCGTATGAATCCATGGGCCTGAAAACCTTTGGTTTTGCCGGTGGCCGTGAGGATATCTGGCACCCGGAGAAGGACATCTACTGGGGCTCCGAGCGGGAGTGGCTGGCGCCCTCCGGCAGCGAAAACAGCCGCTACTCCGGCGAGCGCGACCTGGACAACCCGCTGGCTGCGGTGATGATGGGTCTGATCTACGTGAACCCGGAAGGTGTTGATGGCAATCCGGATCCGCTGAAGACCGCCCAGGATGTGCGTATCACCTTCGCCCGCATGGCGATGAACGACGAAGAGACCGTCGCATTGACGGCCGGGGGCCACACCGTCGGTAAAGCCCACGGCAATGGCCGTGCCGAGAACCTGGGTGCGGAACCAGAAGCGGCAGAACTCGAGGAGCAAGGTCTGGGCTGGAACAACAAAACCAGCCGTGGTGTCGGCCGCGATACCGTTACCAGTGGTATCGAAGGTGCCTGGACCACCAACCCGACCCAGTGGGACAACGGATATTTCCACCTGTTGCTGAACTACGACTGGGAGCTGAAGAAGAGCCCGGCGGGCGCCTGGCAATGGGAGCCTGTCGACATCCGTGAGGAGGATAAGCCGGTGGATGTGGAAGACCCCTCCATCCGCCTCAACCCCATCATGACCGATGCCGACATGGCGATGAAGATGGACCCGGAGTACCGCAAGATCGCCGAGCGCTTCTACAACGACCCGACCTACTTCTCCGAAACCTTTGCCCGCGCCTGGTTCAAGCTGACTCACCGCGACCTGGGGCCAAAGAGCCGCTACCTCGGCACTGACGTGCCGGCGGAGGACCTGATCTGGCAGGATCCGGTACCGGCGGTGGACTACACCCTGGATGACACCGAGATCAGCGAGCTGAAAGCCAAGATCCTCAACTCTGGCCTCTCCATCTCCGAGCTGGTGAGCACCGCCTGGGACAGCGCCCGTACCTTCCGTGGCTCAGACAAGCGTGGCGGTGCCAACGGTGCCCGCATCCGCCTGGCGCCTCAGAAAGAGTGGGTGGGTAACGAGCCGGAGCGTCTGCAAAAAGTGCTGGCGGTACTGGAGGGGATCCAGTCCGGTCTGAGCAAGCCGGTCAGCCTGGCGGACCTGATTGTGCTCGGTGGCAGCGCCGCCGTAGAGAAAGCCGCTCAGGACGCTGGTGTCGCCATCACAGTGCCCTTTATGCCAGGCCGTGGTGATGCCACTGAGCAGATGACGGATGCGGCCTCCTTTGAGGTGCTCGAGCCACTGCACGACGGTTTCCGCAACTGGCAAAAGCAGCACTATGTAGTAACCCCGGAAGAGATGTTGCTGGACCGCAGCCAGTTGATGGGTCTGACCGCACCGGAGATGACCGTACTGGTTGGCGGCATGCGCGTACTGGGCACCAACCACGGCGGCAGCGCTCACGGCGTATTCACCGATCGCGTCGGCGTGCTGTCCAACGACTTCTTCGTTAACCTGACCGACATGGCCTACAACTGGAAGCCTGCAGGCCGCAACCTGTACCAGATTGTTGAGCGCGCCAGCGGTGAAGTGAAATGGACCGCCACCCGGGTCGACCTGGTGTTTGGCTCCAACTCCATCTTGCGCTCCTACGCCGAGGTGTACGCTCAGGATGATAACCGGGAGCGGTTTGTCCGCGACTTCGTCGACGCCTGGGTCAAGGTGATGAACGCCGACCGATTTGACCTAGCGTAAGCGCTCCAACAGATGCAAAAGCCCACCGCATGCGGTGGGCTTTTTTGTGGCTTTCCCTTTAAACCAACCGCCCGGAGAGGGGCTGGGGGGCCTTATCACTGACTTCGGCTGACCGGTCGCGCCGGTGCGCTCCAGTCCACATGGAAGCGCTCGCTTTCCGGCGCGTCGATGCGGGCAAAGCCGTGAGCGCCGAAGAAGTCGCGCTGCCCCTGCAGCAGATTGGCAGGCAGGGTGGCCAGACGGTAGGAATCAAAGTAGGCCAGCGACGCACTCAGTGCGCCGCAGGGCACGCCCAACAGAGTGGCCTGGGCCACGGCGCGGCGCCAGTTACCCTGATAGCGGTGCAACTGCTCGGTAAAGAAGGGATCCACCAGCAGATTGGCCAGGTTGCCGTCCCGCTCGTAGGCTTCCGCAATGGAGTGCAGGAACACGGCGCGAATGATGCAGCCTGCCCGCCAGATCCGGGCGATGGCGGCAAAATCCAGGGTCCAACCCTGTGCCTGAGCTGCCGTCGCCATCAACTGGAAGCCCTGGGCGTAAGCGCAGATCTTGGCGCAGTAAAGCGCATCGTGAAGCTGCTCAATCAGGGCATCGGCGGCCTCACCAGTCAGGGGCTCCGACTCCGGCCCGTGCAGAACTTCCGCCGCAGCGACCCGCTCCGATTTCTGACCTGACAACGCTCGGGCGTACACCGCCTGAGCAATGGTCGGGGCGGGGCAGCCCAACTCCAGGCTGGAGACGGCGGTCCACAAACCGGTGCCCTTCTGTCCGGCCTTATCCAGGATCACATCCACCAACGGGCCATCGCTCTGCTCGTCCCAGGTTTCCAGCACTTCCGCGCTGATATCCATCAGGTAGCTATCCAAAACCCCCTCATTCCAGCGTCGGAAGATCGCCGCAATCTCGGCGGGAGACAGCCCCAGTGCACTGCGCAGCAAATGATACGCCTCGCAGATCAGCTGCATGTCGGCGTACTCGATGCCGTTATGCACCATCTTCACGTAATGGCCCGCGCCTGCCGGACCGATGTAGGCCGCGCAGGGCTCCCCTTCGGTCACCGGATTGCCGGGCTCAAACCGCTCGATCGGCTTGCCGGTGGCGGGATCCACCTTGGCGGCGATCGCCTGCCACAACGGGGCCAGACGCGCCCAGGCTAGCGGGTCACCCGAGGGCATCAGAGAGGGCCCGAAGCGCGCCCCCACTTCGCCGCCAGACACCGCCGTGCTGAAGAAGTGAAAGCGCCCGCGATAGTGCGCTTCCCGCTTCACCGTGTCGGTCCACAGGCTGTTGCCGGTGTCCACCACCACATCCTCCGGGCCGATGCCCGCTTCCAACAGGGCTTCGCACACGGCATCGACGGGTGCCCCCGCCGGAACGGAGAGCACCACCAGACGGGGAGCACTTAAGCGGCTCAGCATCGCCGGGATGTCAGGGCAGCCCTCTACCCGGACTGTGCCACTTTCCGCCCGATCCTGCGCTTCAACGCCGGCGATCTTTGCCGGGTCCAGATCGAACGCGGCAACACGGTATCCGTTGTCCGCCAGGTTCAGCGTCAGGTTTTTGCCCATCACACCCAACCCGATAAAACCAACATCACACGGCGCGGCACTCAATTCCATTGACCTTAACTCCCTAGGCACGGCGAAAAATTCGCCGCGGATTATACTCAAGTGGCTTCAAAGAGGTAACTGAAGTGAGACTTGGATCACCAAAGTGAAACGCCAATGCTAAAAGCGCGTGCCGCTTCAGCACGAATCACCAGGCATTCGCCGATCCAGAGTGAACCACCCTCACCCCGCCCAATCGGGGTCTAAGGAGAGAGAAGATGAAATCCATCGCAATCTGTGTCGCCGCCCTGGCCCTGATGCTTGTCAGCCCCGCGCAGGCGGACAGCGTCAATCAGGCCATTGCCAAGTTTAAGGAAGCGGGAGCGACCCAAGAGTTCTTTGCCAACGCTTACGGTTACGCGGTATTTCCCACTATCGGCAAAGGCGGCATCGGTATCGGCGGCGCATACGGTGAAGGGCAGGTGTTCAAAGGCGGTCAGCACACCGGCAACAGCACAATGGCCCAGGTCACCTTTGGTCTGCAACTGGGGGGACAGGCGTACAGCCAGATCATCTTCTTCCAGAATGCCGACGCCTATAACGATTTCACCAGCGGTAACTTCGAGTTTGGTGCGCAGGCCAGTGCCGTCGCCCTGACCGCTGGCGCCTCCGCCGAAGCGGGCAGCCAGGGCACCAGTGCCGGTGCCGGTACCGCTCAGGCGAAGAACAAGTACAGCGGCGGCATGGCGGTGTTTACCATGGCCAAGGGCGGGCTGATGTATGAAGCCAGCATCGGCGGGCAGGCATTTACCTTTGACCCAGTAGAGTGATCCGCCAGCGACGCCCACCCAATGGTGGGCGTCTCGCGTTTTACCCTGTCTGTTCACTCTGTGTGCGAGGGTAAAAAAAGCTGTTCGAATGACAGGGAAAGTTGAGAAGAATCCCCTTTTTTGCCCAACTCTGAGAGGCAGTTAACAAATCAGAAACGCCGAATTGGGGTGTTCGGAACTGGCGGGAAACAATAGGCTCTATCCCTATAGACCTATTTGGATTTTGCCTGGCCGAAGGAGACCTCATGGCCCGCCTCTTTACCCTGCTACTGCTTTGTAGCCTAAGCCTGTTTGCCCGCGCCGCAGAGCCCGTCACCTGGACCGGCAAGGACGCGCAAGGCTCCCCGGAGATCACACTCTATTTCTTCTGGTCCCAAACCTGCCCCCACTGCGCCGAAGCCCACCCCTTTGTTGACGCTTTGGCCGAGCACTACCCCTGGATCAAGCTGGAATCCCACAAGGTCTCCGATGCGGAAACCCTGCCTATCTGGCGTCAGGTGGCAGCGGAAACCGGCGTGCCCGCCAACTCCGTGCCCTACCTGGCCTACTGTGGCCAGGCCACGGTTGGCTATAACGGCCACGGCGTCACCGGCCAGTTCCTGCTGAGTCAGTTGAAGGCATGTTACGAGCGCAACGGTGGCGTGCTGGACCCGAATGACCCCGGTCTGGGCGAAGAGTTTGCCGCCAGCGAACCGGCCCAGGGCGGCATGTTCTCCACCTGTGGCGCCAGCGCGGAACCGGGCACCTGTGGCCTGGACAGCAGTGAAGCCGCACCAGCCACTGCCATCCAGCCGGTGAACCTGCCCTTTATCGGCATGGTGGCCCCGGAAACCCTCTCTCTGCCCCTGCTGACCGTGGTGCTGGCCGGTGTGGATGCCTTTAACCCCTGCGCCTTCTTCGTGCTGCTGTTCCTGCTCTCCATCATGGTGAACGCCAAGAGCCGCACCCGCATGCTGATTGTCGGCGGCATCTTCGTGTTCTTCTCCGGCTTCATCTACTTCCTGTTTATGAGTGCCTGGCTCAACATCTTCGCCCTGCTGGGTGGCAGCGATGGCGGCTGGATCATGATGGCGGCGGGTCTGATGGCGCTGACGGCGGGTGCGGTGAACCTGCGGGAGTATGTGACCCAGAAGGGGGATGTCTCCCTCTCCATGTCGGCGGAAAACCGGGGCGCCCTGATCAAACGGATGGGCCAGCTCACCAAAGCCAGCAGCATGTCCACCATGATCGCCGGTACCGTAGTGCTCTCCATCCTGGCCAATGCCTATGAGCTGCTCTGCACCGCGGGCTTCCCGATGATCTACACCAGCGTACTGACCCTGCATGACCTGCCGAGCAGCGAGCGCTACTTCTACCTGGTGATGTACAACCTGGTGTATGTGATTCCGCTGGCGCTGATCGTGCTGGTGTTCTCCCTCACCATGGGCAAGCGCAAGCTGACCGAGAAAGAGGGCCAGACCCTGAAGCTGATGTCCGGCATCATGATGATGGGCATGGGCGCCATGCTGGTGATCGACCCGATGCTGCTGCAGAACGCGGTACTGGCCATCGGCCTGATTGTCGCCTCCATCATCGCCACCACAGTGATTGCACTGGGTCGAAAAGCCTGGGAGAAACGTCAGGCAACCCAGAGTTAAACCCTGAATAAATAGTGCAAAAATGGCCCCTGTCGGGGCCATTTTTTTTGCCCTTTCCTGCAACAGATTTTTTTGTCATCAGAAGCAAAATCCCTCGCTTTACCTGAGCAACATTTGGTCGCATAGTGCCGCCCAAAATCCCCCAACACCCCTGTTGGGGAACCCCCAAAACTCACTCTTTTCCGGCTGGAGCGTGCGGTGTCTGATGTCACTGTAATCCGTTCCGGCAACAGCCTGTTTGTGCCTGTTGCCGGCCTGACCCTGTTTGCCGTCGCTTCAGGCTTTCTGATGAGTCTGTTGCCGCTTTCTCTGACCTATTTTGGTCTGGAGAAAAGCCTGGCTGCCTATCTGGCCAGCGCCTTTTACGCAGGCATGCTCAGTGGCGCGCTGATCAGCGCCCGCATCGTGTCACGCCTGGGTCACCGCCACGCTTTTGTGGTATTCCTGCTGGCGCTGCTCACCTCCGTCATCGGCCTGCTGGCGATCCCGAATGAGATCGCCTGGCTGGCATTCCGCGTTGTCGCGGGCCTCGCCAGTGCCGGCATCTACGTGGTGGTGGAATCCTGGTTGCTGCTGGTGGACGATGATCGTCAGCGCGCCAAGCGCCTGGGTCTCTACATGACTGCCCTGTATGGCGGTTCCGCTCTGGGCCAGCTTGGCATCGGCCAACTGGGCACCACCGGCTTCCTGCCCTTCGGGGCGATCCTGATCCTGTTGGCGCTGGCGGTGCTTCCGCCGCTGCTGGTGAAGCGCGGTGCACCGATTCTGGAAGTGCACGACCCGGTGCCGCTCAAGGCGCTGCGCCATCTGAGCCGTCCGGCGGTGATCGGCTGTCTGGTGTCCGGTCTGATCCTGGGGCCGCTGTATGGTCTGATGCCGCTTTACATCCATAACCAGCCCTGGCTGATGGAGCACACCGGCGCCCTGATGGCGATGGTGATCCTGGGGGGCATGGTGGTTCAGCCCATCACCGGCTACCTGTCACCGCGGATGAGCAAATCCCTGCTGATGGCCCTGCTGTGCGCCGTGGGCACGCTGGCGGTGGCGGGCATGCTGTCCGCCGATGACCTGCTGATGGTCAGCGCCTGCTACCTGGTACTGGGCGCCTGCGCCTTTGCGCTCTACCCGGTCGCCATCACCCAGGCGTGCCAGGGAGAGGACAGCGCCCGCATCGTCTCCATCACCGAGCTGATGCTGCTGTGCTACGGCGTAGGCTCTGTGGCTGGCCCGCTGGTAGCTGGCCAGATGACGCCGCTGCGGGAGGGCCTGCCCCTCTACCTGGGCACCTGTCTGGCCGCCACCTGCATCTACATGCTGATTATGGCTGCCCGCGCCACCAAGCCGGTCTCCATCAACATGGACCCGCCCTCCGGCGAGTGATCGCAGGGGGCAAAAAAGCCGCCTCTAGGCGGCTTTTTTTATGGCTGTTGAACCGATTTGTTCAGCGCGAGCGACTCACCACTGAGGTTCGTATATCCAGCATTGGGTTCCCCTCAGCCACTGCCTTTTGAAAGTCTGCCAGGGTCCAGCGGGAAAAACGCTGGCCCTGCCAGGCGGGTTCATCCTTAGGGCAGGCAACGTCCGAGAGATAGGGCTCAATATCGGTGCCACCCAGCCCAAAGCGGCTAACTATCGACTCGCAGCATTCATACAAGTCGGGATGGCGCTCAGGCTCGGCGCGCAGTGCCCAAACAAACTCTGACACGCTGCCCGGGCCCAGCTCTGCTGGCAGGGTGAGCCCTTGCTGCTGCACCAATCGTTCAAGCTCTCGGGCACAGGCGTCACCATAGACCTGGTACAGACCATCATCGCTGTCCTGGGTGGTTTTGCCACTGAGGGGGCAGTGGCTGGCCGCCTTTTCCGCACTGCATGTACCAAGAAAATCTTTGTAGGTTGCAGGCTGTGATGGGTGAGGATGCAACTTGCCCTGATAGCGTGAGCAGGGAAAGGACGCGTTTTCGATCCGGTCTTCAAACAGGTCACGATAGGACCATTGCTGAATCACCCAAAGGGCAAAATCGCGGACAAATCCATCAGCGTTGTCCGGATCAACAAAGCGACCGAGCGCCTCCTCCAACTGACTTAACGCCCTAGTAAACGGCTCTAACTCCACTATTGGTACCCTATTCTCCTTACAGCAGCGGGCGATTCCCTGCCTCTTTCTTCGCGACGTTACTGCTTGAACAGATCAAATACAAGCGCAAGATCACGAACTTTAGTCAAAGAATTTCCACATAAATATCAGGTGATTAGGATCAAAACCCAAACCTTGACGCGTCCGTTCCACGCGTCTGGCAGACATCAGAACCAGAGTAGTGGCCCTCACGAAATGCGGTTTGGCCACGCCATGCTGATCATGGCAGCCCGCGCCACCAAGCCGCTCTCCAAAACAGGGACCCACCCTACGGTGAATAAACACCGGAGCCATAAAAAAACGCCAGAGGGCGGTTTATTTATGGCGATATTCAGCAGAACTCAATGTCGGTTTGCTTCGGCCACATCGCCAAGCAGCTGCCGATGGCACTGCTTCAGCATCCCCTCTATCTCCTGAATAAAGGGGTGCTGGTACCAGCTGCGGTGAAAGTAGAAGCCGTATTCCAGCTCAACCGGCTCGCCCTGATTGACGATGGGACGCCAGCACAAGCGATCCCCCACTTCAGCGTCGTAAACCCTCGCCGCCACCAGGCCATAACCGTACCGCTCAGCACAGCGCAATGCTGCCAGTACCGTGGTCACCGACAGCGCCACGTTCGGCATCAGCATGCGGGACTGCCTGGCGCGGTCACCATACTTCGACACTTCACCCGCCCATTGCCGCACCAGGGGGATGGCGGCCAGATCGGACACCTCAATCGCCTGCCGGTTAAGCAACGGGTGGTCAGGGTGCAGGTACAGTCCAATGGGGATGCTGCCGACTCGACGCTGTACCAGATCCCGGTTCAGCTCAAGGGGAAAGAGATCCACACAGAAGGCCATCTCCCCCGCTTGTAGAGGGGCCGCACCCTGTCCCATCCAGGCGATGCTTTCGAGCATCAGTTCGCTATTGGCGGCTTTCAGACAGCCAATCAGCTCGGGCGTAAACACCTCGGCCAACGTAGCCGGTGCATAGAGCTTGAGCCCCCCTTTAAGAGCACTGAAGTCAAAGGTCTTGGTTTGGCTGAATGCCGTCTGCAGGGTTTGGTAGGCCGGGCCCAGCTGCTGAACCAGCTCGCGGGCAAACGGGGTGGGCTCAAACTGACCATTCACCAGGAGGTAGAGGTCATCACCGTAGTGGTCCCGCAACTGTGCCAATCCGCGGTTGAGGGTGGCACGGCTGACCCCAAGCTGCTGCAGGGCTGCACTCAAACGCGGATAGCGGGACAGCACCACCAGATACCCCATCAGGTTCAGATCCAGAGCCATCTTCATACCGATTCTCCTTTCGTCCAAAGACGCTTCTGCCAATGACTGTGGCAGTGGCTCGCTCGCCCATCAAGTCAAATTTGTTCAGAAGTGACACTTAACCTAATCAAATTTGACGAAAGTCCTGTGCAGAATCGCGCAGTTCAACTGACTAGTCTGTAACCAAAATCAGGCTCAACGGCCCCGGTGTCAGCAGTATCAGGGGGGAACGAGTCGTGGAGAAAGTGGCCATCCGCCACACCGCCTCCGGGCATTCGGTGTGCCTTAGCGCACGCTGGATAACCCGGTCGCCGTCAATATCACTATGGAGTTCACGATGAAAGCATTAACCGCCAAAACCCCTCTTATTGCGCTGCTGGCTTACCTGACGTCCAGCCTGCCGTTATCCGCCCAGGAAGGCGTCTGGGAGATTGGGGCACGAACACTGCCACCTTCGGTGGGCGTCAGTGAGGCGTTTCGTCAGTCACAGATCAATACCCCTAAGTTAGATCCTACGGCGATGGACTTTGTGCCCGCCAACGACGCACAGTGGCTTGAGCACATTGAGGAGAAAGACGCCGCCACAGCGAAAGTGGCGGTGGCCATCGCTGACGCCCTGAATGTCACGATCAAAGAGGCCGAACTGGCGGGTGTAAAGGTGCATTGGCTCACGCCCCCTGAGACCGATGCAGTGCATCAGAATCACCTGTTCGTCTATATCCACGGGGGCGCCTACGTCTACAACGGCGGTAAGGCGGGCCTCGTCGAGCCTTCCCTTATTGCTGCCAGGCTCAGAATGCCCGTGGTCTCCATCGATTACCGGATGCCGCCGAACCATCCCGCTCCTGCCGCCAGCGATGATGTGATTGCGGTGTGGAAGGCACTGCTTGAGACCCGACCAAATAACGCCATGGTGATGGGGGGTACCTCTGCGGGGGCCAACATAACCCTGGCCTCCAATCAGCGATTTGTTGAGCTGGGACTGCCTGTACCTGCCGCACTCTATATCGGAACCCCCACCGTTGACCTGAACGCGGAAGCGGGTGACAGCCGCCATCTCAATGAGGAGGCTGACCGCATCCTGGTAACCATGGGGCCGTTTGCGGTCGAAGCCATGAACCTTTATGCGGGCGAACTGGGCCTTGACCATCCCTACGTATCCCCCATCTTCGGCGACTTTGCCAACCTGCCGCCCAGCTACCTCATCACCGGCACCCGCGACCTGCTGCTGAGTGACACCGTGCGGGCGCATCGTGCGCTGCGACGGGCCGGTGTGGAAGCCCAGTTGCATGTCTATGAGGGACAGGGACACGCGGACTACATTGTTGCCATGAAGACGCCGGAGTCGGCGGAGCACTACGCCGAGCTCAACCGATTTGTGCTTGAGTTCCTCTCTGCGCCCTCCTCTGAGAAAGAGGCCGCCCACTTGGACACGCTTCCTCAGGCGATCCCCACCTCCACCGCATACTGAGCCGATAAGCTGGATTGCAGGCAAAAAAAATCGCCGCACAAGGCGGCGATAATCAATCCCAGGGTCACCGGTCGGGTCCGGGGTTAGGCGAACCGGTCCCGACCAGTGACATGGGAAAGCGGGCGCTTACAGGAAGAAGCGGAAGCCCACGGCGTACTGGTTGTCGCCGTCACGGTCGTCACCGGTGCTGATGTTGTACTCAGCAAACAGCAGGGTGTTGCTGCTCAGGTTCTGATGCACACCGAAGGAAACAAAGGATTCGTTCCATTCGCCGTCACCGTTGTCGGCAAAACCAGGGCGGTCATCGTTGGTGTAGGTCATCTCAACCGGGCCATCGCTTTCCAGCTGACGGTAGGAGACAAACGCGGTGGTGTTGGTCTTGAAGCCGTAAGCGGCGATCGCTTCCATACCGATGGAGTCACCGGTAAAGCGCATGCCCGCTTCGGTGTTGGTGCCCTGCTGGTAAGAGGCAGCCAGGTATAGATCCTTGCCCCACTGACCGTAAGCGGCACTCACCTGCCAGGAGCTCAGTTCCGCCTCATGCTTGGCGGAATCCACCACGGTTTTGCCGTAGATCTTGTACTCACCGTCGATGTCACCACCCACGTAAGAGGTACCCAGCTTGAACTGGCCGATCTGGTAGATCAGGCTTCCGCCGATGCGCTGGTCCAGCGCGCCATTTTTGCCCTGCCACTGCAGGCCCAGGTTCAGGTTACCGAAGTCACCCAGGCTGAACCCTTTGCGGTACTGAACCGCTTTATCGGCACGACCCATACCGGAGTCACCGCCATCGGTATCACCGGTGTAGATGCCCAGTTGGTCGGAGCTGAAGACCACCGGCATGTCGGTCCACCAGGCGGCGTCGTAGTAGGTGGACCACTCTTTACCCAGAGAGAGACGACCGTAGTCTTCGTGGCTGATGCCCATGTAACCCAGACGAGTGCTGAAGGAGTTACCGGAGGTCATCATGGTGTAACCGGTCTCGATCTTGGCATCCAGATCGAAGCCGTTGCCCATATCGCGGTTGAAGCCGAAGTTGATGCGCGGAGAGTTGGGGCGCAGCTGGGTGTCGACATCCACACCCTGGTACCAGTCTACGTTGCTGATCTGTGCGGTCAGGTGGCCACCCAGAGTGATCTGGTTGACGCCGTCGTTGTACAGTTCAACCGCTTGGGCGGGCATGGCCATGGCGGCCGCGACAGACAGAAACAGAATGGACTTTTTCACGCTTTAATCCTTTGTTGGATCCGATGGAATTACCCTTTGGAGAGCGAAAGCCATGCCAGAGGGCCAAATCCGGGGCTCTACGCCGTTTTTTTTGAGTTCCGCGGGCAAACAACGAAATGGCGTGAAATCGCAACACGAAATCTCGTAAGCGGTGACGAGATAGAGCAATAAAAAAGGGCCCCGAAGGGCCCTTTAACAACAACGGAGGATTACTTCCGTTTCATATCCGGATACTTAAACTCGTGACACTGGTTGCAGTACACCTGAGGCTTCTTGTGTTCTGCGTGGCAGTAGGCACAGTTCAGATCCGTTCCATAGTGCAGGGAATCGTGCGGGTTCGGCTCAAACTCGGCACCGTGACCGGGACGCTTGGTGGCTTCCACCAGGTCTTCCATCGGGCCGTGACAGCCCAGGCAGGTTTCGGTCGCCGGGGCACTGTAGGGTTTCTGGTCGCCGTGACAGGCCTGGCAGTCCACGCTGCCATCGGCAGAGGTGAACATCTCCTGGTGGTAGGATTTCATCGGCATCTTGGCCGCCATGGCACCGTGGTTGACGCCCAGGGCCAGGAACAGACCGGCCAGCAGAGTCAGGTTACGTTTCATCATCTTATCCTCGGCTTCTCTCAGGCCAGTTGCAGTTGAACGGTGTCGCTGGCGAACGCGTGCTTGGCGGCGTTACGGCCGGTTACCACACCCTCTGCCACGGCACAGGCGCCCAGACGGGAAGCACCGTGGATACCACCGGTGGCTTCACCGGCGGCGTACAGACCGGCGATCGGCTTGTTGGTGACCAGGTGCAGCACTTCGGAGTGGGTGTTCACACGCACACCGCCCATGCAGTAGTGCACTTTCGGCCACATACGTACGCCGTACCACGGACCCTCTTTCAGCTCGAACGCCTGCATCAGCGGACGACCAAACTCTTTGTCTTCACCAGTGCGAACCGCTTCGTTCCAGCGCTCAACCTGGGCCACCAGCTTCTCTGCCGGCATACCGTAAAGCGCGGCCAGTTCTTCCAGGGTGTCGGCTTTCTTGATCACGTCGTACTTCAGACCCCAGGCCAGGGTTTGCGCCTGAGCGGCACCCTTGGCGTTGGTGAAGCCAACCGGGTAAACCGGCTTACCGTTCTCATCGCGACGAGTCATGATGGCGTCGGCACGGGCCTTACGGTCCGCCAGCTCGTTGAAGAAACGCTCACCGGTACGCACGTCCACCACCAGGCCGTTCTGGTAGGTGGCGATGGTGTTGAACTGGGAAGCGGTGCCGAAGCCCTTCTCGTCCGGGGAGGACCAGGGACCCAGCTGGATCTGGTCCAGGTGAACCGGGTTGGCGCCTGCCAGCATCATCAGCTTCAGCGCGTCGGCGGTGGCACCAGCGTGGTTGGTGGAGTCCAGCTCGTCAGTCAGAGAGGGCTGCTGGATCTGACGGAAGTCGATGTCGCGACCGAAGCCACCGGTGGCCATGATCACGCCCTTGCGAGCGCCATACATCTTCGGGGTGCCGGAGCGTTTCTTCGGCCAGAAGTAGTCGGACTGGACCTGAACGCCCACGACGCGACCCTCTTCGTTCTTCACGAAGCCGCGCAGTTCGGTCTGGGTGTACATGGTCACACCCTTCTTGTTCGCCACCTTGATCAACGGACGGATAATGCCGGCGCCGGAGCTTTCGCGGGTCTGCAGAATACGGGGAACGGAGTGGCCACCGAAGTGCTGTACGAACGGCTTCCATACGGTGCCGCGCTCTTCCAGCCACTGGGCGGATTCGGAAGTGCCATCACACACCAGTTCCAGCATCTTCTTGTCGTTCATGCCACGGCCAGCGGCAAGCATGTCTTCCACCATCAGAGCAACGCTGTCTTTAACGCCCTCTTTCTCCTGCAGGCGGGAACCGGCTACTGCCATGGCACCACCGTTGATGGTGGAGTTACCGCCAAATACCGGCATCTTGTCGATCACCAGCACCTTGGCGCCATCTTCCGCGGCCTGTACGGCGGCGGCCATGCCGGCAAAGCCGGAGCCCACGACGATGATGTCGTAGATCTCATCGAACTTGAGGGGCGCGGGCTTGCACTCGCTGGCGCGGCTCGGGCCAGCCACCATCAGGGTGGCACCACCCGCAGCCAGGGCCGCGGTCTTTTTCAGCATCGCGCGACGCGATGCCAGCATGGGCTTGTCGTTTGACATGGATTGCTCCAAATAGGTCTTCTGCGTGTTATGCCAACTTGATTGCACGCCCCGTGCCAGCAGGCCAAACCCGGTCTAAAAAGGCGGAATATATGATCCACCCCCGCCAGTAACGAGATCTCGTCAAAGCCCAAAACGACATTTCGTATCACGACACCGAACCTCGTTACTTTCGAGATGCGGGCGGGATCCGGATCCCGATTTTTCGTGCGCCCGAACGGTGTTTAACGAGATACCGTTATTCCGCTGTTTTTCCACGCAGAAAAAGCGGACGAGCCTGTGCCGTAAAGGGCGGTTTGGCTTAGGGTTACTGCGGCCCGTCTTCATCCCTCCGTTCTGAACCCATAAAAAAACCGGTGCCTAAGCACCGGTTTTGGGTCGACTCACAGGGGAGTGATGAAATCAGTACTGCTCAACAACCAGTTTGCCAGCGGCGATGTCCGGGGTGTACGGACGGTCAACCTTCACGAAAGGCACTTTGGCGCGGTAGGCGTCGTACAGCTTCTCGGTGGCTTTACCCAGTTTCAGGTCCGGGTTCTCCATGCGACGCAGGTCGATGGCTTGAGTGCTGTGCAGCAGCTCAACACCGAACATGGTGTACAGGTTGTCGGTGATGCCGATCAGGTTGTCGGAAGCCAGCTTCAGGTTGGTGAAGGTGTCTTCGATGTTTCCGGCGATGGCGATGCCTTCGAAGGTCACCGGCTGAGCCAGATGCTTATTGCGGGTGTGCAGGTCAGCAAAGGTCTTCTGCACAGCACCGAACGCGTGACCCATGTTGCCCGGGGCAGTCAGGAAGCGCGGCAGACCGGTGAAGTGGTCATCAGACAGACGCAGAGTACGCATGGCGGTGTTGTGAGACACCTGGGCCAGAGCGATGTTCAGCTGCTGAACCGCCATGGCCACCGGCAGCGGGTTGAAGTTGGCAGTGGGGAACACGCCACCTTTACCGTCCACCAGGTACTGCTGCAGCTGAGACTCTTTCAGGTACTTCTTGGACGGCTCCAGCACCACTGCCGGGTTATCGTCGGAAGCGTTCACCTGGATCAGCAGCATCTTCTCCAGTTCGTCGGCGGCTTTCTGCGCCATGGCGAAGGTGTAGCCGGTGGTGCGGAAAGAGAGCGGATCCTGCAGCGGACGCTTGGCGTTGGCATCCCACAGGTAGGAACCGTCCAGCTGCTCCAGAATGGTTTCAGACATTGCCTGTACAGACGGGAACGGACGAACGTCGTTGGTCTGCGGCAGGTAAGGCGCGACGTTACCGTTCAGCGCTTCCAGAGACAGAGCGAAGGTGGTCGGGGCCACGTCCATCACCTGCTCAGCCTGCTTCAGGCCCTTCATGGCGTAAGCGGTGGCGAACGCGTTGTTGGAGAGGATGGACAGCGCGTCTTTACCGATGGGGGACAGCGGCTCGATGCCCGCGTCTTTCATCGCTTCGACGGAGCTGACACGCTCACCCTTATAGAACACATCCCATTCACCGATCATCGCCAGGCCAACGTGGGAGGCCAGCAGAATGTCGGCTTCGCCCACGGTACCGCGGGAGGGGATCACCGGAATGATGTCGTGGTTCAGGTACTCAACGTACAGGTCGGCCACTTCCGGCTGAACGCCGGTCTGACCGTGCAGCAGGGTGTTCAGACGAACCGCCATGCCCAGACGCACCATTTCGGCGTCCATCGGCTCACCCACACCGGCGCTGTGAGAGCGCAGCGCGTTGTATTGGAATTCGCGGGAGGCTTTCAGCGCTTCCGGCGTCATCTCGCCGCTGGCGTCGAACAGTTTGTGGTCCTTGTTCAGACCCACACCCACGGTCAGGCCGTAGACCGGCTTGCCGGTACGGGCGGCGGTCATCAGGGTGTCGTAGGCTTTTTCCAGACGCTTCTCGGCCTTACGGTCGATCTTCACCTCGGCATCGCCCTCGGCGATCTCCCAGGCCTGGTCCAGGGTCATATCAAAGCCATTCAGGACAATGGTGTCTTTGGCGTAGGCGCTGGTGGCGCCCAGGGTCATCAGTACTGCCAGAGCAATCTTGCTGGTTACGGTGTTCACTGCACACTCCGTTGGTCTTTCAACATTCATCGTTCACTGGCCTATGCCGGTGTCTGACGATGAGGAAGGCAGTTTATGTGCCAGCCGTCTTCTCGGCGCGTCAAAAGCATTGAATCGGGATCAAGCGCAACCAGCTCCGAAATGTCGTGCTGATTTAACACGAGATATCGTGGGCGATAACGAGATGCAGAAACCCTCATTGAAATATCGTGCACACCTGCACGACGAAAATGCCAACAGCGGCCCGATTCACGAAGTATCGTGATCCTGTCAACAAAAGATGAATTATTTCGCTGCGATGATGACTCAGATATGACGTTCACCTCGGAAGTGTATCGAATTGTGTCGCTACACTGCGTCACTGCCGATGCACATAAGGAGGTCGTATATGTCGTTGGAGTTGTCGCTTTACCGGGAAGTCACTCAAACCCTCTCCAGCAGTCTTCAGATTGAAGTTGCTCTGAAAGCGTGTTTCGCCGAGCTCCAGCCCCACTTCCCTGCCGATGGCATCTACATCAACCTTTTTATGCCGGCCAGTCAGGAGATCCAGAGCGTTGCCATCGCTGACGCCAAGAGCGCCAAGCAGCTGGACCGCCGCATCGCCCTGACCGAAGAGATGTGTGAACTGCTTCAGGACCCGGAGCGCCCGCCGGTTCGCATCCTGACCGACGTGCGCCAGGATCCGGTGACCCACCACGTACTGAGCCAGGTGCTGCCCCAGGCCCGCTCCGTGTTGCAGGTGCGACTCAAGATTAACGACACCCATCTGGGCGTCGTGGCCCTTTATGCTCATAGCGAGGGGGCCTTCAACAACCGCCACAGCGCCCTGTTCAGCCAGTTCAAAGCGCCCTTCTCACTGGTGACCGCCTTTAACCTTCAGAGCCGAAACATCCTGGCTGACAACGCTCTGCTCGCCTCTGAAAACCGGGCGCTGCGTCGTTCCATCGCCGGACAGGATGAGGTGGTCGGCGCTCGCAACGGCCTTAAGAGTGTCATGGAGCAGGTGGAAGCGATCGCCCCGCTGGAGAGCACCGTGCTGATCACCGGCCAGACCGGTGTCGGTAAAGAGGTGATCGCCAACGCCATCCATCAGCGCTCCCCCCGCACCGGCAAACCCTTTATTAAGGTGAACTGCGGTGCGATCCCCGACAGCCTGATCGACTCCGAGCTGTTTGGCTATGAGAAAGGGGCCTTTACCGGCGCAGAGAAGCGCAAACAGGGTTACTTTGAACAGGCCAATGGCGGCACCATCTTCCTGGATGAGCTGGGTGAACTGCCGCTCTCTGCCCAGGTGCGTCTGCTGCGGGTTCTGCAGAACCGCACCATTGTCCGGGTGGGCGGCATCGAGCCGGTGGAACTGGATATCCGGGTGGTGGCGGCCACGCACCGGGATCTGGCCCAGATGGTTCAGGCCGGAAACTTCCGTGAAGACCTCTGGTACCGCCTGAACGTCTTCCCCATCAATATTCCCTGTCTGAACCAGCGCCGCCAGGACATCCCGTTGCTGGTGCACCATTTTATGGAGCAGCTGTCACCGCGACTCGGGTTTAAGCAACTGCCCTCCATCAGCGCCGAAGATATGATGCGCCTGCAGAACCACCCCTGGCCGGGCAACGTACGTGAACTGGTGAATGCGGTGGAGCGGGCGATGATTCAATCCCGGGGTGCCCCTCTGGACTTCCGCTTCCTGGCCTGCCCCGTCGCCGGCGCCCACCAGACCAGCGACGAAAACGAGCGACCGGTGATCATCGACCCCAGCCACGCCACCGACATGCTGGTGCCGCTGGACACCATGACCGCCAAATACCTGGAGCACGCCCTGCGCCTGACCGGCGGCAAAATTCACGGCCCAGGAGGCGCCGCCGAACGGTTGAAGATCCACCCCAACACCCTGCGCAGTCGGATGAAAAAGCTGGGTTTACTGTAACCTTCGCGCCGAGACAACGCCCCCAAATGGGGGTGCTTTTCTGTTTTCTCCGGCAGAAAGCCCCCATTTCACTCGCAAGAACAAAGCCCGCCCTCCGACGTCAAAAATACGGTTCATCCGTTTGATTAATAAACAAAAAGAATTCACCAATAACCGTTACGAAAACAGAACATGCTCATCTTTCCCGCATTTTCTTGATGTCGATCAAGCATCTTGCCGCGTCTGATTTGATCTGGCTCATGCCCTAATTTATTAGTCTCCTCTAAATTTCGGTTAACCAACGTCATTCAAGGAAGGAGCGGCTCGGCCCGCTCAGGAGAGACCCATGACCGATCGCATCACCCTGGCCCACGGCAGCGGTGGCCAGGCCATGCAACGGCTGATTAAAGAGCTGTTCCTGACCCAGTTCGATAACGCCGAGCTGGCCCGTATGGAAGATCAGGCCCAACTGGCGTTAGCCCCCATGGCAGAGCAGGGAGACCGCCTGGCCTTTGCCACCGACTCCTTTGTAGTGGATCCCATCGAATTCCCCGGCGGCGACATCGGCAAACTGGCGGTGTGCGGCACCGTCAATGATCTTGCTGTTGGCGGCGCCCTGCCCCATAGCCTGAGTGTGGGCCTGATTCTGGAAGAGGGCCTTGAACTTGCCGTACTGGAGCGTTTGATCGCCTCCCTCGCAGCCACCGCCCGTGAAGCGGGTGTTCAGATTGTTACCGGCGACACCAAGGTGGTGCACCGCGGCAGCTGCGACAAGATCTTCATCAATACCAGTGGCGTCGGCGTGATCCCCGCTGACCGGCAGCTGGGCGCCTGTCAGGTTCGTCCCGGCGATCAAATCATTGTGAACGGCACCCTGGGCGACCACGGTGCCGCTATTTTACAGGCCCGGGGTGAACTGGCCCTCAGTGGCACCCTGGAGAGCGATTGCCAGCCGTTGAACGGTCTGGTGGAAGCGATGCTGGCCGCCGGCCCCATTCATGCCATGCGCGATGCCACCCGAGGTGGTGTCGCCGCAGTCTGCAACGAAATTGCCGAGGTTGCCGGCGTGCGCCTCACCCTCAAAGAATCCGCCCTTCCCATCCATCCCCAGGTTCGGGGAATCAGCGAAATCCTCGGCTTGGATCCGCTGCTGATGGCTAACGAGGGCAAGCTGGTGGCGTTTGTCGCCGAGCAACACGCTGAAGCGGTTCTGGCCGCCATGCGTGCTCATCCGGCAGGCCGTGAGGCTGCCATTATCGGCGCGGTGGAACGCGCAGAGACCCACCAGGTTTTGGTTGAGGGGCTGTACGGCACCTGTCGGCAACTGTTGATGCCGGTTGGGGAGCAGTTGCCCCGCATTTGCTAGTTCGAAGTCTAAGGAGAGAACAATGAATAAACGTATCGCAATGCTGGCAGCTCTAGCTCCATCGCTGGCTTACGCCCACCCGGGTCATGGTGGCCTGGGCATTTTCCACCACGCCTGGGACGTGGTAGTGATGCTGGTCGTGGTGGCCGCCCTTGTGGCCGGTTGGCAACTCTACAAGCGGCGCTAAGGACAGCAACCGCCCACTAAGGAGGAACCCAACGTGTCCGACTATCAAGCTTTGATGGCGCGCTGCGAAGCTCGCCTTGAGAAACTGGCCGAACAGGCCCCGGTAAAACCAGTCCCGCTCCAGGAGCGGTTGGAAGCGGAGGGGATCAGCCGCCGCGACTTTATGAAATGGTCCGCTGTGACCACCACGGCGCTGGCACTGCCGATGCAGTTTGCGCCCATGGTGGCGAAGGCCGCTGAGGTGGCTGACCGCGTTCCGTTGATCTGGCTGCATATGGCCGAGTGCACCGGCTGTTCCGAGTCGCTGATCCGCTGCGACACCCCCACCATCGACACCGTCCTGTTCGATTACATCTCCCTCGAGTACCACGAGACCCTGATGGCCGCTGCCGGATGGCAGGCTGAAGAGAATCTGGAGCACGCCCTCGAAGCCTACAAAGGTCAGTATCTGCTGGCCGTGGAAGGGGCGATCCCGACCGCGAACAACGGCCACTTCCTGACCGTCGGCTGCAAAGGCCACACCGGCATGGAGATCATCCACGAGACCGCCGCCAACGCCGCTGCCATCGTCTCTGTCGGCACCTGTGCCGCCTTTGGTGGTGTTCAGGCCGCTGCGCCGAACCCGACCGAAGCCCGTCCGGTAGACAAGGTGATCCACCAGCCGGTGGTCAACCTCGGTGGCTGCCCGCCCAGTGAGAAGAACATCGTCGGTACCCTGATGTACTTCATCATGTTCGGAAAACTGCCGCCTCTGGACATGTTTAACCGTCCCAAGTGGGCTTACGGCGCCCGGGTTCACGACAACTGCGAGCGTCGTGGCCGTTTCGACGCCGGTGAGTTTGTTGAGACCTTCGGTGACAAAGGCGCCAAAGAGGGTTACTGCCTCTACAAGGTGGGCTGCAAAGGCCCCTACACCTACAACAACTGTCCGACCGAGCGCTTCAACCACCACACCAGCTGGCCGGTTCTGGCCGGACACGGCTGCATCGGCTGCTCCGAGCCCAACTTCTGGGACACCATGGCGGACTTTGAGAAGCCACTGGGACGTCGGGAGCTGCACAGCCTGGATAAGACCGCTGATTTCGTTGGTGGCGCCATTCTGGGTCTGACCGTTGCCGGCATCGGTGCTCACGCCGTTGCCAGCGTTTTCGCCAAGGACAATAAGGAGGAGGGGCAATGAGCAAACGTGTCGTGGTCGACCCCATTACCCGTATCGAAGGCCACCTTCGGGTGGAAGTGGAAGTCGACGAGAACAACGTCATCACCAACGCCTGGTCCTCCTCCACACTGTGGCGGGGCATCGAAGTGATCATGAAGGGCCGTACTCCGATGGACGCCGGTCTGCTGACCCAGCGTATCTGCGGTGTATGCACCTATTCACACTACCGCTGCAGTACCGAGGCCGTAGAGAACGCCCTTGGCCTGAAAATCCCGGTGAACGCCGAGTACCTGCGCAGCCTGATGCAGTCCTCCCTCTACATGCATGACCACCTGGTGCATTTCTATCACCTGCACGCCCTGGATTGGGTGGATGTGGTTTCCGCTCTCTCTGCGGATCCGGCTGCCGCCGCGCAGGAAGCCCTGCGCTGGACCGACAAGCCGGTCGCCGCCGGTGAAGGGGAGCTCCGTGCGGTACAGGAGCGCGTCGGCGGACTGGTTGCCACCGGCAAGCTGGGGCCCTTCGCCAACGCTTACTGGGGCAATGGCACCTACAAGCTGACGCCGGAGCAGAACCTGATCGCCGTTTCCCACTACCTGAAGGCACTGGAAGTGCAGCGGGTGGCGGCTGAGATGCTGGCGATCTTCGGTGGCAAGCAGCCCCATCCCCAGTCTCTGGTGGTGGGTGGTGTCACCTCTGTTCGCGATATGCTGAGTCCGGCTCGTCTGCAGGAGTGGAAAGCCAAGCACGCTCAGGTGCACGACTTTATTCTGCGCGCGTACCTGCCGGATGTGCTGATGGCTGCGGCGGCTTACAAAGCGGAGCCTTCCGTACTGGGCGGCGTCGGTGTCATGAACTTCCTGGCCTGTCAGGACTTTGCCATCGGCAATGGTCAGTACCTGTTCCAGGGCGGTGTGATCATGAATGGCGACCTGGCCAACGTGACCGACATCGATCCCAGCCTGATCAAAGAGGACGTGACCCACGCCTGGTACAAGGATGGTCCGGCCCTGCACCCCTATGATGGGGTCACCGAGCCGAACTACACCGGCTTCACCAAGCGCGATACCGTGTACGGCGAACTGCCGACTGTGGACGGCGACGGCAAATACACCTGGGTGAAATCCCCCCGTTATAACGGCGAACCGATCGAAGTGGGCCCGCTGGCCTGTCTGCTGGTCAACTACGGCCGTGGCAACGAAAAAGTGGTGGACGCGGTCAACGGCCTGCTGGAGATGACCGGCCTGCCGGTAGAAGCGCTGTTTACCACTCTGGGACGTACCGCGGGCCGTCTGCTTCAGACCCTGCTGGTGTGCGATGCCGCTCTGGAGACCTTCGATGCCCTGGTGCAGAACATCCAGGTCGACGAAAGCACCTACCGCGAGCCGCAGATGGATCCGAGCCAGGAGTACGTTGGCCACGCCATGATCGAAGCACCGCGCGGCATGCTGAGCCACTGGGTGCGGATCAAGGGCGGTAAGGTCGAGAACTACCAGGCTGTGGTTCCCACCACCTGGAACTCCGGGCCGAAGGACGCCAACGGCAAGATCGGTCCTTACGAAGCCGCACTCATCGGCATGAAACTGGAAGACCCCAGCAAACCCCTGGAGATCATCCGGGTGATCCACTCCTTCGATCCCTGCATGGCCTGTGCGGTGCATGTAATGGATTACAAGGGGCAGGATCTGGGTGAGTTCCAGGTTGGGCCAAACGCGGCCTAGGAGGGCGTATGACAACCGAAACACTGTACACCCGCGACTATGTGTTCAGTCCGGCCATCCGGATCATGCACTGGCTTCGGGCCCTGTCCATTGTGCTTCTGGTGATCACCGGGTTCTACATCGCCTGGCCCTTCCTCACCCCGTACGGCGGAACCGATAACCTGCAGCAGGGTTGGGTCCGGCTGGTGCATCTGATCGCTGGCTTTGTGCTGGTGGGGATCACCCTGGCCCGGGCTTACCTGTACTTCTTCAGCCGCAGTGATATCGAGCGTCGCTCGTTCCGGGATGTGATGAGCGTGAACAGCTGGATTGTGCAGCTCAAGTCCTATCTGTGGATGGGCAAGCTGCATAAGGCCGGGGTTTACGGGCCGCTGCAGTTCGTGACCTACCTGGCGGTAACGCTGGTGATCGTGTTCATGTGTCTGTCCGGTCTGGCGCTGCACGCCAACGTCTACCATGACGGGCTGGGCGGCGCGCTCTACCCCTTCGCCGAGTGGTTTATCGGCCTGATGGGGGGACTGGCACCGGTACGGGAGTGGCACCATATCATGACCTGGGTATTCATCATCTTTACGGTGATCCACGTCTATATGGCGGTTTGGAGCGGCATCCGCTTCAAGCAGAACTCCGTTGACGCCATCGTGTCCGGCTACGACGTTCACAAAGCCAAGCACTGAGTCTGAGGGCCTGCTCCTTTGGGGCAGGCCCTTTTTTATCTTGGAGATTTCATGACTCAAAAACTTTTGGTACTGGGGATTGGTAATGTGCTCTACGCCGACGAAGGAATTGGCGTTCACATGCTTAACTACCTCCAGCAGAAATACCGCTTTGAAGGGCCGCACCAGCTCGACTTTATGGATGGGGGCACCCTGGCCCACGCCCTGATCCCATTGATCGCCCCCTACGATCAACTGCTGATCATCGATACCGTTCACTCCAGTGAAGGACAGATCGGTAACGTCTATTTCTTCGATTTCGATAAGGTGCCCCACCATATCGATTTCCAGGGCAGCGCCCACGAAGTGGAGATGCTGCAAACCCTCAATATGATGGAGATGGTGGGTGACCGTCCCCCAACTCACATTCTCGGCGTGATCCCCGAAGTGCTGGAAGCGATGAGCTTCGAGCTGTCGGATCGGGTTATGGCCGCCGTGCCCCTGATGGAACAGGCGCTGCTCGATCACCTTGCCACCCTTGGCTTTGCCGCAATCCAGGTGGCAGACCCGGACATCCGGGTGGTGGCCCAACAGTCCTGCGACCAGGAGAGTCCAGATGAAGTTGCGGTTTGATTTTGCTACCTCCCGACCCGTTCCCCTTTATGGTCGGCTCTGTAACCAGTTTCTGCGCCATCCCCAGGTGCAGGCGATTGGCCGTCACCCCAGTGGCTACTTTATTGAAGCAGAGGGCGATGAAGCCCAATTGAGCGCCCTGGCGGACCTGATTGGCCGCACCTTTCCGCTCTCCTGCTGGCTGACCGACTCCAGCCTGAAACCCATTACCGAGTTCGAGGGCGAGGCCCGGGACATCAATGATCCGCCGCCCCTGCTTCCCTACTGCCAGCACTGCCTGGAAACCCCGAAAACCCTCTGCCCCCACTGCGGCGCCACACCCACGCTGAAAGATCAGCCCATCGAGCCCCTGCTCGATACTCTGGCTGAGACGCTGTTGACCCAGGGTGAGGTCGAATACCGCACCGGTCAGAACCGGATCACACTGCGCCGTCTGGACACCCTTCGGGCAGAAGATGACAGTTTGCTGTTCTGCGCCATCGAATCTCTTAACCACGCCCTTCACATCAGTGAGCAGGGGATCAAACAGCTGGGCAGCATTGAAAAGCCCAGTCTGCGACTGACCCCTCGAGCGGAGTTTGCCCAGCAACACCAACTGCCCCGTGCCCGCTACCGGGTACAGCAAGCGGCGGATCGTCTGACCCTCGCCCTGACCGCCAAACTGAGTCAGGCGGGCGTGATCGCGGTAGGGATCGAACAGAGCCAACCGCCGATGCTGCTGACCACCTACGGCGACACTCTGGTGGCACTGGAGAACAACCGTCCCCCTGCGCCGCTGGCCACCCACGAGCCGCTGCGCCACGAAGCGGAACTGCTCGGTTACCGGGCTCAATGGCAGGATGGACGGGTGCGGTTGAGCCGCACGGAGCAACAGTTGCAGCCGGACCCTGACTGGGCCGCCGCCTGTGCCCTGGAGGGCGTGCGCCAGCTGGACCGCGCCCCCAAGCGCAGTGCCGTGCTCTATCTGAGCCGCCAGCACCGCTCCGGCCTGCTCTATCAGGACAGCGAGGGCGAATACCAGTGGCTGGTTCGTCTCCCCGATGCCTCGGAAGGGCCCCTGAACCCCACTGCCATGCTGGACGCGATCCGTGCCGGCAGTGCCACAGGGGAGCGACTGCTGAATCGCTATCAGGAGGTAGACGCCGCTCACCTTCAAGCCCTTGCTGATCTGCCCCAAACCGACCTGAACGGCAGCTTCCATCACCTGCTGGCGATGGCGGCCTGGTTCAGTGGCGTATCCCAGGATCCGGACCCGGATCTGGCGGGCGAAGCCTTTCTCTGTCTGGCCAGCCGCTTTACCGAGCAGGCCGCACCGCGCATCGACTTTGCGGTAGATCGCATCGACGGCACCCTGCTGGTGCAGTGGCGCCGGGCGTTGCAAGCCTGCCTCTCCTACCGGTTGGCGGATCCGGAGCAACGCGCCGGCGTCGCGTTCGGCGTCATCGACTCCTTCTGCGACTTTGTCTGCAACTGGGTGGAACAACTGGACATGAACATCGGCCTGGAAGAAGTGATCCTGGCCGGCGACGAATTTGATAACCCGGTGCTGTTGGAGCGGCTGCGACTGCGCCTGGGCAAAAACATGACACTGCGCTTGCCCGCAGACTTTGGCCCCACGACGCTGGCCATCGGTGCTCTGTTTGTGCCCCAGGCCCTGACGGGCTAAAGGAGAAACGCCCATGTGTTTTGCCATTCCCTCCCGCATTATCGCCCTGAACAATTCCGCCCAGATGGCGCGGATCGATACCCTGGGACGCGAGCGGGAGGTCAGTGTACACCTGATTACTGAGCCACTTTCGGAAGGGGATTACCTGCTGATCCAATCCGGGTTTGCCATGGAAAAGATCAGCGAGGAGCGGGCTCTGGACAGCCTGGAGCTCTACCGGGAGCTGATCCAGGAAATGGAACGAGGGGAGGCCTGACATGAACGGTTGCAACGGCATCGCGATACGGATCCGCGGCCAGGTTCAAGGGGTGGGATTTCGCCCCTTTATCTGGCAACTGGCCAGGGAAGCACAGCTCAGAGGAGAGGTGTTTAACGACAGTGATGGCGTGCTGATCCGCTTATGCAACCCAGTGGATGGGGACGCCTTTGTCCGCACCATGCGCGACCGCCTGCCGCCGCTGGCCCGGGTGGACGCGGTGGAGTTGAGTCCCTGCTGCCTCGATCCGGAGCCCTGCGATTTCACCATCACCCGCTCCGTCGGGGGCACGGTGAACACCCGCATTGCGCCGGATACCGCCACCTGCCCGGCCTGCCTGGCGGAGGTGGAGGATCCTCAAGACCGACGCCACCGCTACCCCTTCACCAACTGCACCCACTGCGGTCCGCGCTTTACCATTATCCGTCAGGTGCCCTACGACCGCCCCTATACCTCCATGGCCAACTTCCCCCTCTGCCCCGATTGTCAGCGGGAGTACGAGGACCCGGCGGATCGACGCTTCCACGCCCAGCCCAATGCCTGCCCCGTGTGCGGCCCGACCCTGACACTGCAAGACCCGGACGGCACGGAACTGGCCCAAACCCATCACGCTCTGAGCGATGCGGTTTCCGCCCTGAAAGCGGGCGAGATTGTCGCCATCAAAGCGTTGGGCGGATACCACCTGGCCGTAGACGCCAGCAATGAAGCCGCCGTCGCCCGTCTGCGTGAACGCAAACACCGCCCCACCAAACCCTTTGCCCTGATGGTGGCGGATCGCGCCATGGCCAGCACTCTGGCCCACATTGAGGAGGCAGAAGCGCAGGCCCTTTCCAGCGCCGCCGCTCCCATCGTCCTGCTGCGCCCCCGGTCCGATGCCCCTCTGGCCCCCTCTGTAGCGCCGAAGATGGCCCGGTTGGGGGTGATGCTGGCGAGCAACCCGTTACAGCATCTTTTGCTGGCGCAAATGGGCCGCCCACTGGTGATGACCTCCGGTAACGCCAGTGGCCGCCCCCCCTGCATCGACGATGCCCAGGCCCTGCGTGAACTCGGCCCCATCGCCGACAAGCTGCTGATGCACAACCGCGATATCGTCAACCGGGCCGACGACAGCATTCTGATGGTGGAGGAGGGGCAGACTCAGTTGCTGCGCCGTGCCCGAGGCTACGTGCCCAGCCCCATCGCCCTGCCCAAGGGGTTCGAGGACGCTGACGGCGTACTGGCCTACGGGCCGGACCTGAAAAACACCTTCTGCGTGTTGCGCCATGGCCAGGCACTGCTCTCTGCGCACCTGGGGGACCTGGCGGATCCGGATCTGTTCTCCGCCTACCAGAAAAACCTGGAGCGGTTCCCCGCCCTGTTTGACTTCCATCTGGCGCTGCGCACCTGTGACAGCCACCCGGGCTACCTGAGCCAGCAACTGGCTCAGCAGGGGGCACAGCAGGACGACCTCCCCCTGGAAGCCATTGATCATCACCATGCCCATCTCGCGGCCTGTCTGGCGGACAACGCCCAACCGCTGCACACCGCACCGGTGCTGGGCTTGGTACTGGACGGGCTTGGCTGGGGCGGCAAGGAGACCGAGCACCGCCTCTGGGGCGGCGAGATCCTGCTGGGGGATTACCACCAGTGTCGTTACCTGGAAGGGCTGCCGCCGGTGGCGTTGCCCGGTGGTGACCTGGCCGCCAAAGCGCCCTGGCGCAACCTGGTGGCACACCTGGACGAATCCTGCCACGACTGGGAGGAGTTGCCCCTGCCGGTGTTGGATCGGCTGCGGGAGAAACCCCTTGGCCTGCTTCGTCAGGGGATCGCGTCCGGCCTGAACTGTCCCGAAGCCTCCAGCACCGGTCGTCTGTTTGATGCGGTGGCCGCCCTGCTGACCGACGTCTTTGAGCAGCAGCACTTTGAAGGTGAAGCGGCCATGGTGCTGGAAGCCCTGGCCTGGCAAGCCGCCGACCAGCGCAAACTGACTCTGCCGCAGCGGGACGACCTGGACCTGAGCGCCATCTGGTACGGTTTGCTGGAGGGGCTTAACGCTGGCCACAGTGCCGCCAGTCTGGCCCTGCAGTTTCATCAGGAACTCGCCGGTGCGCTGGTGGGCCGGTTGGTCTATCAAGCCAAACATCATCAGGTGGATCGCATCGCCCTCTCCGGCGGTGTGATGCAGAACCGTCTGCTGCAGCGTCTGCTGGTGCAGGGCCTTAAGGCTCACAAACTGATTGTGCTGCGCCACCACCAGGTGCCCGCCAACGATGGTGGTCTGGCACTGGGTCAGGCCCTGATCGGCTGGGCCCGCCATCAAACCAGCAAGGAGCGACACTCATGACCCCCGCTCTCGCGACACTGCATCTATCCAGCGTTGAGGGCAAGCTGTGCGCCCGCACCGAGTTGCGTCTTCCTCCCGTTGCCAGCCTGCTCAAGGGGCTGAATGGCGAGGAGGTCCTTGCCAAACTGAGCCTGATCTACCGTCAGTGCGGCGAGGCCCAGCGCTGGGCTGCCGTCAGCCTGATAGAGGAAACCCAGGGCGTTCGGCCCAAGGCGGTAACTCACGCAGCCCGCGACCAGGCTCTGGCGCTGGAGTGGCTCACCGAGCACAGTTGGCAGCTGTGGCGCATCGCCCACGAAGTGCTGCCCCCCTGCCAGGAGCGTCTGACTCTGCTGACCCGCTGGCGTCAGGCCCTGACCGAGCACCGGGATGCCCTCTGTGCCCTGCGCCATCTGCCGGGAGCCGCCGTATCGCCGGTGGCGCTCTGCTCCCTGAAAGAGTGGGTCGGTGAGTGGGATCGCTGGGTCTGGCAACCCCTGTTGGCCGAGGTGGAGCGCCAGAACTGGAACGCGCTGTTTTTTACCCCTGCCGCCATCCATCGCCATGAGAGTGGGCCCGCCTCCCGAACCGGACAACACTCCCCCCGTCTGAGCCATCGCCTTACCGCCCTGTGGGTTGAGATGTGGCAGGCCGCCGAAGCCCTGTGCTATCCCGGCAGCCTGACCGGAACAGACGGCCAGACGGAGCCGGTATCGCCCGGCCGGATCCCCGCCGCCCGGGGTACGCTTACCCACCAGTGCCAATGGCTGGGTGACCGGGTCGACCACTACCAGATCCAGATCCCCACTCAGGATACCCTGACCGCTATCGCCCAAAGTCTGGATGACATGCCGATGCCGGATATGGATAACTGGAAGACCGGACTGGGGGTTTGGATCCTGGCCCATGCCCCTTGTCTGGAGGTGGCCATCGTTGATGTCACGGAGGCGACCCATGCATGAGATGTCTCTGGCCGAAGGGATCCTGCAGATTGTGCAGGACCAGGCCCAGAACAGCCCCAAGGTCCACAGTGTCACCCTGAGTGTCGGGGAGTTGGCCGGAGTGGAGCTGGATTCGCTAAAGTTTTGTTTTGACGTGGTAACCCGGGACAGCTGTGCCGAGGGAGCCGCACTGGAAATTGAAACCGTGCCGGGCAGTGCATTCTGCTTTGACTGCCTGGCTCAGATCCCCCTCTCACGCCGAGGCGATGCCTGCCCCCGGTGTGAGGGCTACCACCTGACGGTGGTGGGCGGGGATCAGATGAAAGTGAAATACCTGGAGATCGACTGAATGTGTACCGTATGCGGCTGCGCCGAAGGCAATACCCGGATTGAGGGTCACGATCATGAACATCATGATCACAGCCACTCACACGACCATGACCACCACCATGGCCACTCTCATGACCATTCTCACGATCATGCCCATGACCATAGTCATGGCGCAGTAACCGTGGTGCACCACCACTACCACTTCAAAAACAAAGGTGATGTGCATATCCACTACCATGGCGCCAGCGCACCGGCCCAGGCGCCCCATAACCACAGCCAGGATCATGAGCACAGCCACGACCATGACCATGGCCATCACCACAGCCATGAGCATCATGATCATGAGCACGACCATGATCATCACCATCATGCCTTTGAGCCGCAGCAGCAGGGGGAAGATCTGCACTACGGCCATGGCCCGGCCCACGCCCACGCCCCGGGCATGAGCCAGCACAAGATGGTGCAGATTGAGCAGGACATTCTTGGCAAGAACAACGCCATTGCCGCCCATAACCGGGCCCACTTCCAGGCTGACCAGCAACTGGTGCTCAACCTGGTTTCCAGCCCCGGCTCCGGCAAAACCACCCTGCTGACCGAAACCGTCAAGCAGCTCTCCGGCCAACTGCCGGTAGCGGTGATCGAGGGCGACCAGCAAACCGCCAACGATGCCGATCGCATCCGCGCTACCGGTGTGCCCGCCATTCAGGTCAACACCGGTAAGGGCTGCCATCTGGACGCTGCCATGGTGGATACCGCTTACCATCGACTGGCGCTGGAGTCCGGTGGCGTTCTGTTTATCGAGAACGTCGGCAACCTGGTCTGCCCCGCCAGTTTCGACCTTGGCGAGAGTCACAAGGTGGCGATTCTGTCGGTGACGGAGGGGGAGGACAAACCCCTGAAGTACCCCGACATGTTTGCGGCCGCCGATCTGGTGTTGATCAACAAAACCGACCTGCTGCCCCACCTCAATTTCGACCTGCCCCGCTGCATTGAGTCCGCGCGTCAGGTGAACCCCAATATCGAAGTGATCTGCCTTTCCGCCACCAGCGGCGAAGGGATGGATCGCTGGCTGAGCTGGATCGCCGAGCGGATCTCCAGCAAGGAGACTGCCGTATGTGCTTAGGAGTACCGGCCCGCATTGAGGCCATTGTTGATGCGGACACACAGCAAGTATCCGTTTCCCTCAGCGGCGTGCTGAGGGAGGTGAACGCCAGTTGCGTCTGGCCGGATGAACCGGCGCAGTTGATCGGCCAGTGGGCGCTGATCCATGTAGGCTTCGCCATGGCCCTGCTGTCGGAAGAAGATGCCGCCCAAACCCTGGAGGCGCTCGCTGCCATGGGCGCAGAGGAACATGAGATGGCCGACTTTGCCGGCCTGGGAGCCGCGCAATGAAGTTTGTTGACGAGTTTCGTGATCCGGAAGCGGTCAAACAGCTGATTGCCGAAATTGGCCGGGTGCTGGAGCGGGTTGATCCCGCCCGCCAGCCACTTCAGATCATGGAGGTGTGCGGTGGCCACACCCACGCCATCTTCCGCTTTGGTCTGGATAAGCTGCTGCCCAAGGGGATCGAGTTTGTGCACGGTCCCGGCTGCCCGGTCTGCGTATTGCCCCGGGGCCGCATCGATGACGCCATCACCCTCGCCCGACAGCCCGGCACCATTCTGTGCAGCTACGGCGACGCGGTGCGGGTGCCCGGCGAGCAGGGCTCCCTGCTGGACGCCAAAGCCGCCGGTGCGGATGTGCGCATTGTTTATTCTCCGCTGGACGCCATGGCGCTGGCAAAACAAAACCCCGACCGCCAGGTGATCTTCTTTGCCATCGGCTTTGAAACCACCGCACCGGCCACCGCCATCACCCTGATGCAGGCCCGCCAGCAGCAGGTTGAGAACTTCTCAGTACTGTGCCACCACATCACCATCGGCCCACCGCTGAAAGCGATCCTGGATGATCCGGGTGTTCGCCTGGACGGCCTGGTGGCACCGGGGCACGTCTCCATGGTAGTGGGGCAGTCTCCCTACCAGTTCATCGTTGATGACTACGGCAAACCGGTGGTGATCGCCGGATTCGAACCCATCGACTTCCTCACCGCCCTACTGGGCGTGGTGCACCAGATCGCCGAGGGGCGTGCTGAGGTGGAGAACGCCTACACCCGGGCGGTGCAAAGCGCCGGTAACGCGGTGGCCCAGCGGGCGATGTCGGAGGTGTTCACCCTGGCGCCGAAAAGCGACTGGCGCGGACTGGGTGCCATCGACGAGTCCGGCCTGATGTTGAGCCCGGCCTTTGCCGAGTTTGACGCCGAGCGCCGCTTCGGCCTCAAGCCCACCCATGTGGAGGAGCCGGAGGGCTGCGGTTGCGCCAAGGTGCTGCGCGGCCAGATCAAACCGGCGGATTGCCCGCTGTTCGGCCAGCGCTGTACGCCGCAAACCCCCGTGGGGGCATTGATGGTCTCCAGCGAGGGCGCCTGCGCGGCGTACTTCCAGTACCGCTGATACGCCGCATCTGCAGCAAAGAAACGCCCCGACTCGGGGCGTTTTTTTTTGCAGTTGTCGCAATCGGGCAAGGGGCAAAGTAATACAGCAGCTTGCCCGGATTTTAGGCTCAGTGCCCGCTCTCAGGCCGGGAATAACACCGCCCAAAATGTGATCCAGATCAACTTTTAACCTGGCCCATCTTTCAGCCCTGACCTAAAGTTCTCGCCGCTTTGCCAAATCGAACCTGCCACCTGATTCGCTGTAAAAGGAGGTATTCCATGCTCGCAACTTACCTGCGCGGTCTCCTGCTGTTGTCGCTGCTCCTCACTCCGGCCGCCTGGCCTGCCCCAACAGTTGCTGAGGTCGATTGCAGCACCCACCCCCTACAGGAAGCCATTGATGCAGCGCATCCGGGCTCGGTGATCCGATTAACCGGCTGGTGTGAGGGCCATTTCACTGTCGATAAGGATCTCACCATATTGGGCGCACCAGCGGTTCTCTCCGGCATTGGTGATGGCACTGTGCTGACGCTGACCAATGGCACTACCCCGCCCCTGATTTACTTGAAGGATCTTGAGATAAGAAACGGTGGTCTGGGGCCAACCGATCTGACTGCACCAATGGCCGCGGGGGGGCTGTTGCTGCTCAACAGCGCCAGTGAGCCCCTTATCGCCCAGCTGGAGAACGTCACCATCGCTGATAACACCCTACCCGGCAATGATGGCGACGCATTCGGAGCCTGTGGGGTAGGGACCTCTGGCCCGGTAAAGCTGACCTTGCGGAACTCCGCCATCATTAACAACGGTATCAGCAATATCTCCCTCGACGGGCATGTGATCGGAGGCTTGCATCTTGGACTTCAGGGGTATCTGCAACTGTACAACACCGAATTGAGTGGCAACTTCAATTTGACCGATGGGGGCAGCAGCGGCGGTCTGGAGTGTTACGGCCACTGCATCATGCAGGGCGGGCATATCAGCAATAACGAAACTGGCAGCGACTCAGGTTCCAGCGGCGCAGGTTTCACAGTCTGGCGAGATGGTTTCCTGCTGATGGAGGGCGTACGGGTCCAGGACAATCGCAGCAGCTGGGATACGTCGGTTGCCGGTGGCGGCGTCATTCTTGGCCATGCGGTGCTGAAGCATACCCAGATCCGCAATAACCAACTGCTGGGAACCGGCGACACCGATGGCAGCGGAGGGCTGCTGGTACAAGGTGGCGTGCTTGAGATGATGGACAGCGCCATCCGGGGCAACTTGGCTCCGGGAGTTTATCATCGTGGCGCGGCGGGCCTGACCGTGCGGGGAAACGCCCGGGCTAGCCTGCTCAGAACCACCATCCGCGACAACCTGGCCTCCCTAAGCCCAACCGGGGCCAATGCCGGCGCACTGCTGGTGAGCAACGACAGCCAGTTTTACGGCAACGAGGTGATCATCCGAAATAACGAAGGCCAGACCGGTAGTGTCCATATCGGCGAACAAGCCCGGGTGATCCTCACCGGCAGTCGAGTTCAGGGCAACCTGGGGCTGATCACCGGTGGCATCTGGCTCGATGACACAGCCAGTCCACCCGGTGAGGTGTTGCTGTTCAACACCAGCCTGATCAACAACACACCGGATAACTGCAGCGGCTTTACGGATCCTGCCTGTTTGTAGTTACGCACTCAGGGGCTCGTACAGGGTCAGCCTCTCTCAGGGGCTGGCCCTGTACGGTACTCATTTGGAGCCCACCTTGGTTCCCGGACCGTTTCCCTCTACCATCCCCCTACTCTCTTTTCAGCCCTGACCATCCCCGAGCCTTATCATGACCCGTCCCGTTAAGACCCTGCTCTCCTGGAGCAGTGGCAAAGACAGTGCCTGGGCACTGCATACCCTGCGTCAGGATCCCAGCATTGACGTTGTCGGGCTGTTCACCACGGTCAACAGCGAGGCGGAACGGGTGGCGATTCACGGGGTGCGTCAGTCGCTGCTGGAGGCTCAGGCGCAAAGCCTCGGCCTGCCGCTCTACGTCATCCCCCTGCCCTACCCCTGCAGCAATGAGGCGTACCAGGCCTGCATGGCCCGCTTTCATCAGCAGGCGGTGGCAATGGGGGTTGAGGCGGTCGCCTTTGGCGATCTGTTGCTGGAGGACGTACGGGATTACCGCATTGAAATCCTGAAAGGCACCGGCCTTGAGCCACGCTTTCCGCTGTGGGGAGAGGACACCGGGGCGCTGGCCCGCACCATGGTGGCGTCTGGGCTGAGGGCCACCCTATCCTGCATCCAGAATGACAAGCTCAGCGAAGAGTTCCTGGGGCGGGAGTTTGATAGCGCGCTGCTCGACACGCTGCCGGATGGGATCGACCCCTGCGGCGAGAATGGCGAGTTCCACACCTTTGCCTGGGATGGCCCGATGTTTCGTTACCCCCTGCCGGTGGTCACCGGGGAGCGGGTGATTCAGGAGTGGGCCAGTTTTGTGGATCTGCTGCCCTTATCGGAGCGTGTTGGTTAACCAGACACTCTGGTAGGGGGCCAGGGTTATCTCCCCATGCAGGTCGGGATAATCTTCCCCAGTGAGCAGATCCCACCAGAGTTGAGTACCAATCAGGTTGAGGCTGGCCAGCCGCAGGATTTGTGGCTGGTCGGTGACATTGGCCACCGCAAAGATGCTCTGGTCCCGCATCCGGCTCTGACGCCATACCCCGAACAGGGCTTCACCCAGATGCAGCACAAACTGGGTAGCGCTGGGGTGGAACGCCGGTTGCTGCTGACGCAGCCGGACCAGTTGGCAAAGCCCCACAAAGACCTGATGGTGGTGACTCTCCACCGACTCCAATTGGGCTTCCAGCTGATCCGCATCCCAGCAATGGCGGTTGATGCTGCGGTTGTTGCCGGTGTGGACCACCTTGTCCTGATCATTCCCGGTGCCCAGAAAGCTGTGCAGATAGATGGCGGGCATCCCCTCCAACGACAGCATGATGGCGTGAGCACAGAGAAAGCGGTCGCGCTGGTGGTGATCCTCCCCTTTCAGCGTTCCCTTCATGGCGTCATAGAGGGCGATGTTAATCTCGTAGGGGCGCAACCCTCCCTCGCCCAGACTGCGCCAGGAGATCCGCCCCCCGAACGCCTCCATGGTGGTGGCGATGTCGGCGATCGCCTTCTCATCCAGCAGCCCCTCCACCGGACGCAGGCCGATGCCATCATGGGAGGCGATAAAGTTGAGGTAGGTGGTGCCCATCTGCGCCGGTGGCATGCTCATCTGCCACAGCTTGAGGGCATTGCAGTCCCCGGTCAGCAGGGTATGCAGCAGCAGGGGCGGCAGGGAAAAGTTGTAGATGGCGTGCGCCTCGTTGCCATTGCCGAAATAGGCCAGATTCTCCCGGTTGGGGATGTTGGTTTCGGTGATAAGCAGAATGCGGGGGTCGTAAAAGCTCACCAGAGTGCGGAGCAGGCGAATGATCTCATGGGTCTGCGGCAGGTTGAGGCAGGATGTGCCCGGCGTTTTCCAAAGAAAGGCCACCGCGTCCAGGCGGAAAAGGGTCACCCCCTGGCTGAGATAAAGCTGGATGATCTTGACCATCTCCACCAAAACCCGGGGATTGGCAAAGTTGAGATCCACCTGATCATGGCTGAAGGTGCACCAGACATGCCGCTTCCCGTCGACCGTCTGCACCGGCTTCAACAGCGGTGAGGTTCGGGGCCGCACCACCTGATGCAGATCGGCTTCGGGATCCACACAGATAAAGTACTCCTTGCCGGGCATCTCCCCCGCCTTGAACTGTTCAAACCAACGGCTTCGGCTGGAGCAATGGTTGATCACCAGATCGGCCATCAGCCGGGAACCGCCAGCGATGGCACGAATGTCGGCCCACTCACCCAGTGCCGGATTGACCCTGGCGTAATCGATAACGGAGAAGCCATCGTCCGAGCTGTAGGGAAAGAAGGGGAGGATATGGACTCCGGTCGCCACATGGGCGAGGTAGTGATCCAGAAACTCCTTCAGGGTGTGGAGGGGCGCCTCCCCCTCCCGCTTCAGGCTGTCCCCGTAGGTGATCACAATCAGGTCGGTTTGATCCCAGGGTTCGTCCCGGGGTTTGGGCATGGCGCAGTGCCCCTCGCTGCCCAGCGCCTCAATCAGCTCCCGTGCCAGCGGAGCAGCCTCCCGCTCCGGGTAGATCAGCTGCAGATGCTCCTCCACCCGCTGCCGCAGTTCGTCCAGGCTGGTATGCACCCTAGCGGCCCTCCGTAAACTCCCGGTGGTCGGCCTCTACCGCGTCCACCAGTTGTTCAAAGATGTCCGGAATGGCACTGCGTACGCGGCTCCAGCTGGGAATAAAGGGCTTTTCCTTGGGGTGTTCGAGAAAGTGCAGTCCCGCCTTCAGCACGTTCTCGGCAAACAGTTCCACCGACTCCTCCTCGCTGTGGACATCGAAATCCAGACCGTTGATCACCGCGTCGTTACGGTAGGTCTCGATAAAGTCCAGGGCGATGCGGTAGTAGGTGGCCTTGATGGAACGGAAGGTTTCCGAGGAGAACACCACACCATTGGTGGCCAGTTTGCGGAAGATCGCCTTGCTGATGTCGATGGACATTTTGGACAGCCCGCCGCTGTCATCGTCGCGGGAGAGATCCTGGTGTTTATGATCATAGCGGTCGGCGATGTCCACCTGACAGAGGCGGTTGGTGGCGTAGTTGCGCTTCATCTCCGACAGCACACCAATCTCCAGGCCCCAGTCACTGGGGATGCGGATGTCGTTGATCACATCGATGCGGAAGGAGAACTCCCCCGCCAGCGGATAGCGAAAGGAATCGAGATACTCCAGGTAATCAAGAGGACCAAAGATCTTCTTCAAAGAGCGCAGCAGCGGCGTGACCAGCAGGCGGGTGACCCGGCCATTCAGGCTGCCCTCCGCCACCCGGGCGTAAAACCCTTTGCAGAACTCGTAGTTGAAAGTGGGGTTGGCCACCGGGTAGATCAGCCTTGCCAGCAGGCTGCGGTCGTAGGTGACGATGTCGCAATCGTGCAGCGCCACCGATTCGGTTTGGCCCCGGGCCAGCACGTAACCCAGGCAGTACCAGACGTTGCGCCCCTTCCCCATCTCGGTGGGAGCCAGACCCTCAGCCCGCAGCCGGGCATCAATCGCCTTCAGTCTCGGGCCATCGTTCCAGAGCACCCGGTGGGTTTGTGGCAGTCGGCTGAAGAAGGACAGGGCATGCTGATACTGTTCCCTGTCCGCCCGGTCCAGACCGATCACCACTTCGGACAGGTAGGGCACCTGGGTCAGTTCGTTAACGATGTTGTCCAGAGCCGGGCCGGTCAGTTCACTGTAGAGGGAGGGCAGCACCAGGGACATGGGCCTCGACTTGCTGTGCATCAGCAGCTCAGCTTCCAGATCCTCCACCGACCGGTCAGTCAGATTGTGCAGCGTGGTAATGATGCCGTTCTGATAAAAGTCACCCATGGCGCCTCCCTGTGTCGTGACATTTCAATGCACTAACCAAGGTTAGCAAGGGGAATGCCACCCTGCTTTCAGCGCAGCTGATAGTGTGCCAGCAGACGCTCGATGGCGTCGTTCCAGCCCTCGGGACCAAGCGCCTCGGGGGTGTAGGCTCGGGGGCGGGCTGCGGCGCTCAGGCGGGGCAGCGGGTTGACCGGAGAGCGCACCAGCACCGGATGATCCGCCGCGTCCAGCATCGCCACATCGTTCTCCCCATCCCCCAAAGCGATCACCCGGGGCATGCTGCCCCAGTGGCGCTGATAGGCTCGTCGCAAGGGTCCCAGGCAGCGCCCCTTGTCGCTTTGGCCGATCACATGCACAAACCGGCCCCCCTTCAGCAACCGCAATCCGTGTCGCCGCAGTGCCCGCTCCAGCAGCTTGAGCTCGGCATCGCTGCCCTGCCAAAGCAGCGGTTCAGAGAAGTGCCGGTCCAACGCTTGGGCGGCGCTGTCCGGGTCCAGCCCGGTGTGCTGGATCAGGGTATCCCTGTCCCAGTCGGAAAAGCCCTCCAGGCGCAAACCGGTATCCCGGCGAATTTGTGCCAGAGCGGCCAGGATCTCCGCCCGGGTTGCCCCAAAAGGTTGCATCCGTTGCCCCATCATGGCGCCCAGGGGAGCGTCGGAGTCCGGTGTCAGCCCACTGCTCCAGACCAGTGCGGCACCATTCTCCACCACATAGGGGGCCGCAGTGCCCAGCCGCTCACGCAGAGAGATCAGCTCTGCGGCGGTTTTGCTGGTATTGAGGATCAGGGGAATCTCATGGCGTTTCAGCCGCTCAAGCGCAGGCAGAGCGGCATCGAAACGGTAGTCGTGGTGGTCAAGCAGGGTGCCATCCAGATCAGTCACCACCAGCAGTTTTGGAGTCTGGGCCATCCTTGGGTTCCCTTTCAGGGTTTCGCTTGAGTGTAGTCAAGCAAGGATTGGCCCAACCTTGAGTTTGAAGGAAAAGCGGGACGTTAGCGTCCCGGCGTCGCTGTCAGACCATCGCCAACCGCAATGGCGGCCGCCTCACCCTCAAGCAAAATCGCATTGCCTCCGAAAAACGCCCCTGACTTCTCGAGCGGGTTCAGGCTTATCAGGGTTTGCAGCGGCTCTTTGGGGTTGGGCCGGATCCCCTGCAATTGATCCACCGTCACGACCGGACAGCGCTGGCAGGGCTTTCGGATCGCCAGGGTGTAACCCGGGCCGGTCAGGCGATGATCCTGCAGTTCACGGAAGGGGGCATCGAACCGATCCACCACAATATTGGCCCGAAACCGCTCCATCCCCACCGGGGCTTCACCTTTGGCCACCAGCGCTTCATTCAACGCTGCCAATGAGGCCTCACTGGCCACCAGATAGGGAAAGCCGTCAGCAAATTCGGTGTGGGCCTGCTCTGCGCCCTCCAGGTACTTAGCCTTAATGGGGCGGGACTCTGCCCGGTTAAAGCGCACCAGACGCAGAGGTGCACCACGGTATAGGCCCAGCAGGGCGGTGAGCCACTCAGAGGCCGCTCTGCCCTCATCAAACGCCATCACGTCGCTTTGCCACAGCGATACCGGAGTCAGGGTGGTCAGATCCCGCTTCAGGGGAAGGGTGAGCGGCGGCTGGCCGGGGTGGGTGATCACCAGAGAGTGCGCATCCAGAACCGGGATCAGTGTGGCCAGTTGCGGCAGCTGCCTCTGAGTCACAAAGCGCCCCGCCTGGTCCACCAGCATCCAGTGACGGTCCCAGGGCAGGCCGGTGACGTCTAGCGTGCTCCGGGTCAGACGGATCCCCGCCAACGCTTTCACCGGGTAGATGGTCAGTTCCGTGATGATCATTTCAGCCGAAAAGTCCTGTGGTAAAGCGTCATAGCATACACGCACATCGGGATTGGCTCGTGATATTGTCACTCTCTGGGGACGCTCCCCCGGCACGGCATCGGAAGGATTCGGAATCGAGCATAAGGATATGGACAGCACTTACACCACCCTGGCCGCCTGGGCCATCGCCATTGGCGCCACCCTCAATGCCACCGGCCTGGCACCGGAGCCGGTGTTTGCCCGGGCTGGGCTCAATTACGAACAGATTAAGCAGTCGCCAACCGAACGTATCCCCATCGAACGGATGACCCGGCTCTGGAATGAGGCAGTGGTCGCCTCCAATAACCGCGCTTTTGGGCTGGGGGTGGCCGCGCATGTGCACCCGATGCACTTTCGGGCGTTGGGGATGTTGACCGTCACCTGTCAGAACATTGAGCAATCGCTTCGGAAGATCATCCACTACCACGCCCTGATCAGCGATGCCGTCACCCTGTCGCTGACCGAGGAGCCCGGGCGCCTGGGCTTCAGCATTGAGGCCCGAGAAGGGGTCACCATCAGCGATGCCGCCATCGACGCTTTCTTTTCCGTCATCCAGAAGTTCTGCATGGATATGGTCCATGCGCCCGGCCTGTTGCAAGAGGTGTGGCTGCGTCGCAGCGCCCCGCCATCCACTGAGCCCTGGCTGCAACACTTCCAGCTGCCGGTGCGATTTGCCCAGTCCCGAAACTGCCTCTGGCTGACCCGCAGTGCCCTGCAGATGGACTCTTTGCACAGTGACGCCCATATGGCGGAGCTGAACGAGTTAGCGGTGGTTCAGTACCTGCAGCAGATGCAGATTCAGACTCTGAGCCAGCGCTGCCGTAGCGCGATCCAATTTTCGGCTGAGGAGGGCGCTCCCACACTGGAAACCGTAGCGCGCGCCCTCCAGCTCTCCCCCCGCACCCTGGCCCGAAAGCTCAAACAGGAGGGGGTGACCTTTAATCAGTTGATTCAGGAGAAGCGTCGCGTCTTGAGTGTCCACTATCTCACCCACTCCGCTGAACCGATCACCAACATCGCGCTGAGTTTGGGGTTCCGCGATACCAGCAACTTCAACCGGGCCTTTCAACGCTGGTTCAACACCACCCCAAGCCAGTTCCGGGCGTCGCAAAGCCCAGACACAGTAGCGGGGTAGTTTGAGACAAGCATTTGGCAGTCAGGGACAGGGCAGCCCCACCAGAGCGCTTTAGGATGGAACATTCCAATCGAAAACCTGGTGTGGAAGATGACAAAGCGAACAATAACGACAAAACAACAACATCGCGCCAAGGCCCTGCTGTATCCAGCGGTCTTGCTGATGCTCAGCGCCTGTGGAGGTTCCGATTCGTCGGAAGCGCGCATCGATTACGGCCCGTTGCACGGTCAACAGGCCAGTGTGCCCGGCGATCCCGCCGCCAACCTGATACCTGTTAACGGAAACACCACGGGGTTGCTGCAGCAACTGGACGCCAGCCGCGATCCCGAATCCGGCGGGCTCAACCCGGCCCTCTATCTGCTCCCCACCCGCAGTCCAGCCTCACTGCCTGAGCATCAGTGGCAGCCCCAGGGGATTCCAGAGCACCTTTCTCCCGCCACTCTCGGAGGGGAAGGCGCTGGCTTTTATGCGCTGCACGGCGACACCCGAAACAGCGATGAGGTGATCGCGGTTGCCGCCCCCACTCCCCAACTGAACTGGATCGCGGAAACCCACCTGCTCAGCTACGAGGGCGGCGTATTCGATCGCCAGAGCAATGTGTACGTGGTGCCGGTGGATCCGGTGGAATCGGTTTACCTCTACTCGCTGGATGGTCAGAGCGGCGAGCGGCGCTGGTCTTTGCCCGGCACCCGAATCGGTCAGGGCGGCGCGCCCTTGATCCTGCCCCGCACTCTCGGGGCCGATGATGACGTCATCTACGTCGGCAGTTACGAGTATCTGACGGCCATCTCCCAGTCTGGCGAAGTGCTTTGGGACGTCGCCACCGGCCTGACCGCACCGGAAGGTGCCGGCCATATCGATACCCACAATTTCGGCGTGAACTACCATTCGGAGCTGGACGCGGTGGTGGCCCTGATGGCGGACGGCCATCTGGTGGTCCATGACCGCCAGACCGGCGCCCCTATGGCTGAGCCGTTCTCGCTGCCCGGCGCCCCGACCCTGCCGATGGCCTACCAAACCGATTACTCTCAGCTGGAGCCCTTTGTTCACGGCGGTCTGAGCCGGTTGTTCAGCGACACCGCCACCTTCTTCGATGTGCTGACCATGGTGCTGGGAGGCGGTTATGAGGTGGCCAACTACTTCAGCATCGACCCCAATACCGGCCGTATGCTGATTGGCGCCACCGCGCCGGACGAGGCTGACGGCGTCACCGACGGCTACTCCGCCTATGGCGCACTGTTTGCCGTCACGCTCGACGCAACGGGCCAGGCCCGGATTGAGTGGCGCCGGGACTTTGAAGGAGGCACAGCGGCCACCCCAACCCTCTCGCTGGACGGCAGCCGGGTCTATACCGCCGATGCCACCGATCAACTGCTGGCCATTGACGCCAACAGCGGCGAACTGCTCTGGAGCCAGCCAACCGGCAGTGGTCAGGTGGTGGGTTCCGTTGCGGTTTCCCGGGAAGGGGGAGAGATCTTCGCGTCCACCGCAATCGACATCATCAAGTTTGTCGAGATGGGCGATTGCGCCGGCAACGGCACCACCTGTGGCGAGCCCGTTTGGGTCGCCAACTTGAGTGACACTTTTGATACGTCGCTGCTGCAACAAGCCACCCCGCAGGCGCAGGTCTATCAGCAGGTGTTCAAACCCGCCTTTGAAGCGTTCTACCACGCCATCGGCGCCAGCGACTTCACCTTTACGCCTTACACCGGAAACATGGTTCTGGCCGGGATAACCGGCAATGGTGTGGTGGCCCAGGTCGGCTTTGGTTACCTCAACACCCAGGGCAGGGTGATGCCGTTGCAGATCAGCCAGGTGCTGCTGGACCGTGAAACCGGCGAGATCCGCGCCGCCACCCCGGGTGTGGAGGAGAGCGTATCGGTAATGGCAACCGCGCCAAACGGCAACCTCTATATGAGTAACTCGGCGCTGCGCCGGGTTCTGAATCTGGGCATCCTGCGGGCGGTAGGCCACCAGACCAACAATCCGATGCTCAAGGTGGTTGGCAGCGAAACCATTGGCGGCATCGCCCAGTTTGCCCAGCCCGACGGGCGTCACTGGCAACTGGCCAACGAGATCGTCGCCGTAGCCACAGGCCGGATGGATAACCTGATCGACAGCACCGCCTCCCACTCCTCTGAGGCGGTCTCAATGGAGATTGCCCGATTTAAGGTTCTGCTGAAGCAGTATCAGGACACTCTGACGCTGGCCCATCAGGCCGGTGAGGTCAGCGACAGTGAGGTCGAGGAGCGGGTGTCGTTGCTGGACACATTGATGGCGCTGGAGGAGGGCAATCTGCAGGCAAACCGCCCCCTGCTGGACGGCTTGTCTCTGCAACAATAAGCGTCAGTTAAGCCCGGTTCGCCGGGCTTAAAACTGCTTGCCAATAAACAGGTAGAAGCTGCTGTCGCCGGTATCCGCCTGGCCAAAGGCCAGCGCGGCCGGGCCGATGGCGGTTTCCATACTGACAAACACACTGCCCGCATAGATAAGGTCGCTGAGGGAAACATCGTCCTGAAGCAACCACACGTTACCCGCCTCAAACGACGCCCCCAGGAACAGGGGCCAGGTGATCCCCAGCACGTCCCGGCTCAGGTCATAGGTGTAGATCCCGCCCAGCAGCACTTTGTGGCTGCCAAACAGACTGTCCTTGGAGAATCCGGAGAGGTTGAGGAAACCGCCGATGGAGGTGAAGTGGGCCAGGGTCAGCTCATCTTCACTCAGGGTTTCAAAGCTGGCCTTACCAATAAAGTTATGTGCCCCGAAGTGGGTGGCGCCAGCCCACTCCAGCTCATACACCCAGAAGTTATCCCGCTGCCAGGGCTCATCGTCAAAGGCCCCTTTGCTGCTGCTGTTCAAATGGCTGAGTTGGGCAAACCAGCGCTGCCCCTGACTGGGGAACATGGACTGATCGAGGGTATCAAAGCCGATCCCCAGTTCCGGACCATAGAACCAGTAATCCCCCAACCGGCCGATGGTGTTACTGCCAACGCTGTGGTACTTGCCATCCTCATACCGGTAAGCCAGTTGCAGTTGAGCATTGCGCCCAAAGTTGATGCCACCGCCCAGTGCAACGCTGGAGCGGGTCTGCTCAATCCGGACAAAGGGGAACTCCTCTATCTGTTCAAAGGCGTTCCACTCTTTGCTCTCCACATCGGCCATGGCGATCACGTAGAAACGCTGCAGATCATCAACCGGCTGATACCACTCGGTCGCCAGACGGTTGAGGGTCCCCAGGTTGGCCTCAGTCCGCCACTGGCCCCCGGCGTTAAACAGATTGTTGACGGTCAGCGCCGCGTCCAGGGAGAGGTCCAGCTCCCGATCCAGGTTGTCCTCAATTCGCAGCCCCATATCAAACACGTTGGGGCCCCAGTTCTTGCCCCGGGTCTGCACCACCAACGCCTGCCCGTCATGGGTGTCCACCAGGAAGGCATCCACCCGCTCAAACTGATTAAGCGAATAGATCCGGGCGATCGCCTGCTCTATCTGCTGCTCATCCAGAACATCACCGGGCTTTACCTGCAGCACATCGCGGATCACGTCATCTTTCACCCAGCTCTGGTTCTCCAGTCGCACCGCCACCACCGGTGCGTCGGTCTCCAGCCACACCGAGCGATTCACCTGTTTGGCCAGGTGATACTGGTTGTAGTCCTCTTCCGTTACCGCCCAGCGCTTCAGTTCCGCAATGTGGGCCAGCGCCGCGTTCTCCCCTTCCGGGATCAAACCGGGCATAGCCTCAAACTCACTGGTGCCGATTCCCCGGACATCGGGCTGGATCAGGATGTCATCCGGCCCCATCAGGGCAACCTGCTGATCACGGGAGAGGTTGGTGAGGTAGCCACTGAGCTGGTCGAGCACATTAAAGACGGAGTTGAGTTCGTCCCTGCCTTTCAGCGGTGCGCCAATGTCGACGGCAATCACCACATCCGCCCCCATCGCCTTGACCACGGAGACCGGCATATTGTTCACCATGCCGCCATCCACCAGCAGTTGACCATCCCGCTCAATGGGCGCCAGGGCGCCGGGTACCGTCATGCTGGCCTGCATCGCCTCCAGCAGGTTGCCGCTGTCGAGGATGACCTCACCACGGTCAGTCAGGTCCGTAGCAACAAAGCGCACTGGAATAGGCAGCATATCGAAATTGGGCACCTCGGGGATGGTACCGATGGAGCGGCGGATCAGGGAGGCCATGGTCTGTCCCTGCAGCGCGCCCCGGGCAAAACGCAACTCGCCTTCCCGGAACCCCATTTTGAGTTCGATCGGGTAGCTGTCGTAGAACTGCTTGTCGCGGTAACTCAAATCCTGGCGGGGGATGTCATCAGAGAAGCCGGTGCTGAAATCGAGGGAGAGCATGATCGCTTCGATCTGATCGGCGGAGTAACCCAGCGCATAGAGCCCGGCCACATAGGCACCCATGGAGGTGCCTGCGATGTAATCCACCGGGATGTTGTGCTGCTCCAGGATCCGCAATACCCCAACGTGCGCCGCCCCTTTTGCGCCGCCGCCGGAAAGCGCCAACCCCACCTTGGGGCGGTCTGCCGCCCATACGGAAGTGCTCAATGCCAGCCCCAGCACCACTCCCCAAAGTTCAACCCAACGTCTGCCCATCCTAATCCCCTGGATGAAAATCTCGCCAACAGTTTGCTTATTCTAGGTAAACAGTGACTTAACGAGAAGGGAAGATCTCAGCTCCGTGAGGTCTCTTGGTGGAAGCAACCGCTGACCGCCTCTTTCAACCAGGTCAGCGCCGGGCCTGGCCGGGCCCCTCTGGGCAGCACTCTGTCTACTGGCGCCCGCCACGGCTGATGGTCAAACACCACCGGCAGAGTCACCAGAGTGCCCGCCGCCAGCTCCTGAGTGATCAGATGCAGCGGGACATAGCTCCAGCCCAAGCCCTGCCGGGCCAGCTCCCTGAGGAGAAACAGGTTATTGGCCCACCACAGTTGCGCCGAGATGGGGGGCACCTGGTCCAGTCCGCGACCATCAAACCCTTTCACCATCAACTGGCGGTAGATGCAGAGATCCGCCAGTTTCACTTCGGACAGCCGGGCCAGAGGATGCTGCGGGCTGGCCACCACCACAAAGGGCAGATCCCCAAGATAGGTGCTGTCGATCTCGTCATGAAAGGTCAGGGAGGAGAACATCAACCCCATCTGGGCTCGCCCCTCCGCCACCAGAGAGAGCACATCGGAGCTGGCCACCGCGTTCAGGGCCAGCGAGGTCGCCGGGAAGCGCTCGGCAAACTCCGCCAGCACCGGCTCAATAGCGGGCACCATCAGAGCCTCGTCCACCGCCAGTTCCAGGGTGGTTTCCTGCTCCTGCTCCAGCGCCGCAGCGGCAATCTCCAGACTGCGGGCCTGGTTCAGCACCACCTTGGCGTGCGCCAGCAGGCTCACCCCTTTGGGCGTCAGCTCCGGTTTCCGGGTGCGCCGGTCAAACAGCTCTACGCCCCAGTCGATCTCCAGATTGGCAATCGACTGACTGACCGCAGATTGCGCCTTGCCAAGACGCCGGGCTGCGGCGGAAAAGGAGCCCTGCTCTGCCGCCGCCACAAATATGCGCAATTGCTCGAGGCTATACATATCACCAAAACCGATAGTTACTAACTTTGATTAATCATATAGACAAATAGAATGTGCGCATTCTGTTTTTGTTGAGAACCCGAGTCATGACCACCCGTGAACGCCTTTTTCATAGCCTGATGTTTGAGTTGATCGCCTTGGCCATCGTGGTGCCCGTCGGCATCCTGTTTACCGGCGCCGGAGCGGGGCATATGACCGCGACGGCCGTGGCCCTGTCATTGGCGGCGGTAGTCTGGAACTACATCTACAACCTGATGTTTGACCGGGTCTTTGGCGTTAACCGCCTCGGCCGGGGCTGGGGCCTGAGAGTGGGGCACGGCATGGGGTTCGAAGCGGGTCTGCTGGCGGTGACCATTCCGGTGCTGATGTGGAGTCTGGATCTGAGCTTTATCGACGCACTGATTTTGGACATCGGCTTTGTGGTGTTCTTCTTGATCTACGCCATCATCTACAACTGGGGCTACGACCAACTCCGCGCCCGACTGGAGCGTCAGGGTCGACTGGCCCCTCTGGGTCAGTAAGTAGGATAAAAGTAAGGGGCCATCCGGCCCCTTCTTGTTTTAACTGAACTTACGAAGCTGGGAGAGGGGCATCAGTTTCAGCAGGTAGCGCATCACCGCCCAGGGCCAGGTGGGCACGAACACATTGGCCCCCTCCTTTTCAATCGCCCTGACCATCGCCCGACAGCCGGTTTCGGTGTCCACGATAAAGGGCACCTTCTCCACCTTGACGTTGATTTCGCTGCGGATAAATCCGGGATGCACCGTGGTGACCTTAATCGGGGTGCCCAGCAGGTCGATCCGTATCCCCTCCGACAAACTGGTCAGCGCCGCCTTGGTGGCCGCGTATACGGTCATGGCACGGCGAAACCCCCGCACCGCACTCACCGAGGAGATGGTCACCAGATGGCCCGAGTTCTGGGCGCGGAACTGGCTAAGCGCCGCTTCGCACTGTGCCAGAGCGGCGACAAAATTGGTTTCGGCGGTCTGCCGGTTTGCCTCGAAATTACCGGTGCCCAGTGCCGCGCCTTTGCCCATGCCCGCATTAACGATCACTCGATCCAGCCGCCCGCCAAAATCCTCAGTGAACCCCTGAAACACCTCAAACACCTGAGCGTGATCGTTCACATCCAGCGGGCGGATAAACACCCGGATATCGGGGTAATCCCGCTCCAGTTCCGTTTTCAGTTCCTCTAATCGGTCCAGACGGCGGGCGCAGAGCGCCAGGTTACGGCCCCGTTTGGCAAACTCGATCGCCATACCGCGCCCCAGTCCTGAGCTGGCGCCGGTAATCAGTATGTTCTGTCGGTTCATGAGCATCCTGTCATAGTGTGGTAATCCATTCCGGCCGTCCCTCAAAAGCGGCGTGTTCATTGAGGCTCACCAGCCCCCAGCCCGCTTCGTCGGGCACCAACTTGGTGATACCGGCATTCACCAGTCGGGCGTTGATGCTGAACAGCTCCCGGGGCTCCAGCCCCAGCAGAGTCTGGGTCACCACCGTAATGGGCCCCCCAGAGGTAAACACCCAAATCGGCCCGGCACCCGGTGTTGGCAGTCCCGCCAGCGCCATCTGCACCCGTGCCCGAAAAGCCTGGGCACTTTCAACATAGTCGGCGTCGTGTTCGCCACTGAGCCATCGTGCAAAGGCCGCCTTCAGCTCCGAATACACAAAGGCAGCGGGGTCAGCTTGTGCCCCCATGGCATCTCGCAGGGCAGAGATCTCGTGATACTCCGGGTTATAGGCACTGAGGATCTGGCGGTGGTCGTACTCGTTCCACTGGGGCAGCGTCTGCCACTCCAATCCCAGCCCCGCCCCCGTCAGGCAGTGCTCTGCAGTCTGCTGATGGCGCCGGAGTGCACCGCAAATTACCGCTGCCGGTTTGACACCCCGTCGGGCCAACTCCGCTCCAAGATGCGCTGCCTGCTGACATCCCAGCGGCGACAACTCGTCGTAATCCTCGGCCCCCGCACTGGCCTGGCCATGTCGAATCAGGTAAATCGCGCTCATGGTACCCCTCAAAAACTTTGCCGGTGTTTTCACCCTTTTCAGCGTACGGACACTGCCACCATCCGCCGCAAAAACCAGCATGCCCGCCAGGGACAGCCACTGCAACCCGGCAAGGTCAAACCCCCTGTGCAATACAAAAATACAGCCCCAAACATCAGATTCCGTTCAATAAAAAAGCCCGCCGGATGGCGGGCTTTCACTCAGGTCACTCAATGCTTATTTGGCCAGGGAGATGCCACGGCGGATAAGCAGCGCTTCGGTGGTCGGCTCATCGCCCTTGAAGCCCTTGTAGGTCTCCATCAGGTCCTGGCTGTTGCCCATGGAGAGGATCTTGTCCCGGAACAGCTGACCGCGCTCGCGGGTCAGACCACCGGTGTCGCGGATATGGGCGAACGCGTCCGCCGCCAGAATCTCACTCCACAGGTAGGCGTAGTAACCGGCGGAGTAACCCCCCGCAAAGATGTGGGCAAAGTAGGTGGACTTGTAGCGCGGCGGGATGGCATCCAACTTCACACCATGCTTCTCCAATGCCTTGGCTTCAAACCCGGCAACACTGTCGATCTTGGCGTCAGCACTGATGGTGTGCCACTCCATATCCAGCAGGGCGGAAGCCAGGTACTCCAGGGTGTCAAAGCCCAGGTTGAACTTGCTGGCCGCCATCACCTTGGCCAGCAGATCCGCCGGGATCGGCTCGCCGGTTTCCACGTGCTTGGCGTAGTTGGCGATCACCTCGGGGTGCACTGCCCAGTCTTCCTGGAAGGTGGAGGGGAACTCCACAAAGTCACGGGACACGTTGGTGCCTGCCAGGCTCGGGTAGGTCACGTCGGAGAACAGACCATGAACCGCGTGGCCCATCTCATGGAACATGGTGGTGGCTTCGTCGAAGCTGACCAACTGGGGCTGACCCTCACCGGCCTTCTCGATGTTCATCACGTTGACGATAACCGGCTGGGTGTTGAGCAGGTGGGACTGGCCCACGAACACGTTCATCCAGGCACCGCCACGCTTGCCTTCGCGGGCGTAGTAGTCGGCGTAGAACAGCGCCATGCTCTCGCCATCCTTATCGAAGATCTCATAGACCTCCACATCGGGATGGTAGGCCGGCAGATCAGGACGGGGCTTGAAGGTGATGCCGTACTGGCGGTTCATGGTGTAGAACACGCCATCTTCCAGCACCTTGTCGAACACAAAGTACTTGGCCACTTCACCGGCATCCAGGTTGAACTTCTGCTGACGCACCTTTTCGGCGTAGTAGAGCCAATCCCAGGCCTGAACTTCACCCTCAATGCCATCGGCAGCCATCATCTTGGCGATGTCGTCCGCCTCTTTCTGAGCGTTGGCCACCACTTTCGGCACCATGGAGCCCAGCAGGTCCATCACAGTGTTCGGGTTCTTCGCCATCTGGGACTGCAACTTGTATTCGGCCCAGTTGTTGAAACCAAACAGCGCGGCTTTCTCTGCACGCAGGGTGGCGATCTCGGTCAGGATCGCTTGGTTGTCCGCCTCACCGGAGGTGGCACGGAAAGCGGAAGCTTCCCACAGACGCTGACGCAGTTCGCGGTTTTCCAGGCTGGAGAGGGCGGCTTGACGGGTGGTGTTGGTCAGGGTCAGCAGGTAGCCCTCCTGGCCCCCTTTCTCTGCGGCGGCCTTGGCGGAAGCGATGGCGCCCTCAGAGAGACCGGCCAGTTGAGCCAGATCGGTCACCAGTACCGCGTTGCCCTGGCTGGCTGCCAGCAGGTTCTGGCCAAACTGGTTGGTCAGCTCGGACAGCTTCTTGTTCAGTTCACGAACCTTCAGCTTCTGCTCCGGAGTCAGATCGGCACCCGCGCGAACAAACTGCTCATAGGTCACTTCGGTCAGGCGCTGGGCTTCCGCATCCAGACCCAGCTCGGCGCGATGCTCATAGATCGCTTTTACCCGCTCAAACAGCTTGGCGTTGAGGTAGACGTTGTCCTGATGCTCAGCGAACTTCGGGCCCATTTCGGTTTCCAGGGCGCGACGAGCGTCGTTGCTGGTGGAGCTGGACAGGTTGTAGAAAACCATGGCAGTGCGAGTCAACAGGGCACCGCTCTTCTCCATCGCAACTAGGGTGTTCTCAAAAGTGGCCGCTTCCGGGTTGTTGGCGATGGCGTCGATCTCCGCCATATGTTCCGCCATGCCCGCTTCGAAGGCCGGCTTGAAGTGCTCATCGGTGATCTTGGTAAAGTCCGGCGCCTGGTACTGCAGGGTACTGGCGTGCTTAAACGGGTTGCTGTCCGGCAACTGGGCCGTCTGTGCGACCACTTCAACAGCGGTGGGGGCTTCAGCAACCGGTTGGGTGGGAGCATTGTCGGAGCAGGCGGCCAGACCCAGCACAATGCTGGAGGCCAGCAGAGTTTTACGTAACATTCTGTCGATCCTTGTCGTTAACTGCGGGCTGACCCAGCACCGAACTGCGGTGCCTTGCCGACAACCCGAAACATGAGTGAGTTGTTGTAGTTAGCGTTTTGTTGCGCACTTTCGGCAACGTGTCCGACACATTATCTCAACAGCCAGCCACAGTTAAGTCACGGAAGTAACAAAGTGTGTTTTCAATCCCTTGCGTCCAATCGTCCGCTCGCCGACTATGGGACTCATTCGCCGTAAGAGCCGCCCGCTATGACCGCTTTCGACTGGAACCTGATACCCGTTTTTCTGGAGACCTACCGATGGCGCTCCTACACCAAGGCCGCGGAGGCGCTGGCCATGACCCAGCCCGGTGTCAGCGTGGCGATCAAGCGGCTGCAGAATCAGCTCGGCACTCCCCTGTTTATCCGGGAAGGTCGCGGCATCACCCCGACCCAGGCAGCGGTCCAGTTGGCTCGTTCGCTGGAACCCGCGATGGCCAGTGCGCAACAGGCGCTCACCAACCTGCGGGAGTTCGACCCCCTTCAGCCCCGTACCTTTATCCTTTCCACCGATGAAGTGATGACCCACCACCTGCTGGGTCAGATAGAACATAACGAGGCACTGGGCGCCTGTCGGCTGCAGCTGGATCTCGCGCCTCATAGCGAAACCGAACTGGTGGAGCGAATGCTGCTCAATAAGGTGGACCTCGCCCTCGACTTTGATGGCCTGAACCACCCCACCCTATCGATGGAGCCCCTGTTTGAAGATGAGATGGTGCTGATCTGCCGCGACGGACACCCCAGAGTGCAGGGGTCGGTCGACAAGGACCAGTACTTTACTGAGGAGCATGTGGCCCTGAAGATCCGCCGCTCCGGCCGATACGCGGCGGACTACTTTACCGACACCCCGCTGATTCAGAGACGGATCCGCTGCGAGTGCGACTCCCTGCTGTCGATGATGGGGCTGGTCTCCAGCAGCGATTGTCTGGGTGTAGTCACCCGCAGCGTGGCGGACCGCTATGCCGTTGGCTTCCACCTCCAGCTGCTGCCGATACCCTTCCCCTCCCGCCGGGTCCGGCACGCCATGTACTGGCACCAGAGTCACACCCAGGACCCGGCCCATCAGTGGCTTCGGGCGCAGGTTCGGGCAATGTGCGGGAGTAATAGCTGAAAAAAGAACGCCCCCGGGACCGAGGTACCGGGGGCGTTTTATCAGGGCCCTGACTTAGCGGGACTGAGTGGGCATGGGCACGATATCGAAGTCGCTTTCAAAGGTGTCCAGCACCCCTTTCAGCTGCTCCAGATACTTGGCCTCGCCCTCAATCTTGGAGACCTCAGCCAGTGCCACCTGGCCCAGCAGCACCCGGGTCAGATCCTGCTTGCTGACGCTGAGGGTCAGGTCCGCTTCTACCGGCTCCGCCAGCTGGATATTGGCCATGTTGGCGTTGCTCACCTCGCCGTAGTACACCTCGTTGAGGTCCGGATGAATCAGCTGGAAGCTGAAGTCCAGGTTCGCGGCTTCCGCCTTCGGCCCATTCAGACGCACCGCCAGGTAATCCAGCAGCAGGCCGGTGGGGGTGTTGGCAATCACATCCGGCGACGCCGCTTTCAGGCTCTCGGCCACATGGCCGGTGCGCAGCTCATACGCCCCCTGCAGGTAGCTGTTTCGCCACGCCATGGTTTCCGACTGGTAACCCTGCTGCTCGTAGCTGTCCGCCAGCAGATTGCGGGCTTTTGCATTATCCGGGTCACAGGTCACCACATCGTTCAGCAACTGGCTGGCCTGTTGGTACTCACCCGCTTCAAAGTGGCGTTTACCGGCCGCCATCAGGGTGTCAGCGCCCGCCGCTTCCACGTAGGTGCAGGACTTGTCCTGAGTGGCCAGCGGATTGACGTTGACCGGGTTCATATCGTGGTAGCCCAGGTAGAGGTTCACTACCGCACGAGCATTATGGCTGTAGGAGCCGTGATAGCCGTTGGTGTGCCAGGTGTTGAACTGGCTCTCGGGCACAATCTTCTCAATGGCGCGACCCACATCATGGATGGTCACTCCATGGTTGGCCAGACGCATCGACTGGTTGTGCACAAAACCGTAGTTGTCCCGCTGCAGCGTCAGGTAATCACTGACCGCTTCCTTACCCCAGACCGGGGCAGAGTGCGCGGCGTGGATGTTGTCCACCTTGCCACTGTCGACAAAGCGCAGCTTCAGCTCGGTCAGGTACTTGGTCCAGACCAGAGCGTCCCGAACCTTGGCGCCACGGAAGGTGTAGATGTTGTGCTGGCCATCGTAGGTCAGCTCCGCGGTGTTGAGGCTGCGGTACTTGGGCAGGTAAGCCACCATCTCAGCAGGCGCTTCCGCACCGGGCATATTGATCAGCAGGATCTCCAGGCCATCGATGGTCACCCAACGCTCCCGCTCGCCGATCTCCTCAGTCGGCGCCACCAGGGTCACCATGCCATCGGAGGTGCCCAGGCCCAGGGCGTTATCCACGATCCCTTCGGTGCTGTTGGGCAGGGTGGTGCCGTACTGGTACTGCGCACGGCGCCCCATGGCGTTACCACCAATCATGTTCTCGTCCGCCAGCTCCTTGAGGAAGCCATCGGGGGCCAGGATCGGACCGCTGAAGCTCTCATCAATGATGCCGCGGGAACCACCGAAGTGGTCGATGTGCATATGGCTGTAGATCACCCCGGTGATGCGGTGCTCACCGTTGATCTTGGGCAGGTGCTGCTTGGCAAAATCCCAGGCCGCTGCCGCCGCTTTGTCGGACAGCAGGGGGTCGTGGATGACGTAGCCGTTGTCAGAGCGGTAGATGGTCATGTTAGAGAGGTCCGCCCCCCGAACCTGGTAGACGCCATCCGTCACCTCGTACAGGCCACCCGCCGCGTAGTTCAGCATCCCCTGACGCCACAGTGAGGGGTTCACCGTCGGCGGCAGATCCTTCACGCTCATGGCGTCCATGTAGTCGAACTTGGCTTTCAGTTCACCGGCAGCATGAGTGCCGAACTCGGCGATCAGGCCACGCTGGGTCCGCTCAAAGGCGGTGGTGTCCTTCCAGGGCAGCTTTTTGGCCAAAGCGGCGTTGGCCGCGATGGTATGCTCGCTGGCGGGTTTCCCCTGGTAGTTTTCGATGCCCACCATGCCATCGGCCAGAGCCGGCAGAGACAGGGCAGCGCAGAGAGACAGAGCGACAACAGACGGTTTTGCAGACATGAGCGTCCTCCAGAAAAGACTCCGTTCAATCGGAACGGCGGGATTTCGTTGGAGGCAGTATGCAAAACCGTATGGTGTGGATGCAGTCGGCTTCGGCTATTTCAGACATAACTAATGGTTATGTTTAACGCCACCGAATCCCAACTGATATTAGGAAGCCGTCCCCCAGGTAATGGCAAAGGGATCGTTATCGGGGTCGGGGTTCCAGGGGTACTCAGCGATTTCGGCAATCTGCCGGGCCACTGCCTCCCCCCGCAGTTCGGCAATCAGAGCCAGTGCCGCATCCGTTCCGGCCGATACCCCGGAGGAGCTGGTCAGGTTGCCGTCCTGTACCCAGCGGGCCCGTCCCTGCCAATCGGCTTCAGGAGCCAGTGAGGCGACCCAGGAGAACGCCGCTTTATTGGTGGTGGCGCGTTTGCCATCCAGCAGCCCGGCCTTGGCCAGCAGGGCGGCACCGGTACAGACGGACAGCACTCGCTCACTCATCAGCGCCTGGCGGCGGATCAGCTCGATCAACTGCGGCTGTTGCACCAGAGAGCGGGTGCCCAGGCCACCGGGCACCAGGAACAGATCCAGCGGCTCCAGTTGTTCGAGTGGTCGGTCTACCACAACTCTGGGGCCCTGAAATGATCGGGCCACGGAGCCAAGGCCAATCAGCTGGATCTCCACGTCCGCCACATGGCCCAGCATTTCGACCGGCCCCTGCAGATCCAGGGTTTCGTAATCATCAAAGACCAACGCCCCAATCCGATAGTGACCCGGTGTCACCTTTCCGGCCTGGCGCTCCTGAATGCGCAGTTGCGGGGCTTCCGCCGCCCAGGGCTGCGCCGCCGCAGCCAGTGTCGCCGCCCCCATGGCGGCCATAAATCCTCGTCGGTTCATCGTGTGCTCCTTCTGGCGTAATGGCGTTTGAGAGGCTCGCCAAAGCACACGGTTCCCGCCAATTGCGCTGCAATCCGGAAGAACCAAAACCGGCTCACAGGCCGGTACCGAATAAATGAATCGAATTACGGTTTCGTGGATTCGCCGTTCAGCGTGGTGCGCCGTCCAGCAAACGGGTTTTCAGCCAACTGAAGGGCAGCTTGGCCAACCGGCGACGTCCCATCTCCCGCCAGAATCGCTGACTGTCCAGCGGCAGGGTGCCGCCGCAATGGCGATTGTAGAGTTCACACCACTCATGGTGGGTAAACTCATTGACCCGCTTTTTGCTTCGCAGTGAGGCCTGACGCAGCCCCAGTCCAATCTCTGAGGGTTCGTCCAGCAGCAGGTTACTGGCCACAAACTTATCCCAGTAATCGTGCGCCGCCGCATCCCCCGCGACCCGGCGATGAATCATCGGTGCTTTGGGGTCCAGTGCCAGCATCCAGAGCTGGCAGATGACCTGCTCCGCCTCCAGGGGCACCTGCCCCCGCTTCAGCTTGTGGAAGCCATCCAGCAAATCCCCGGCAAAGGGTTGCTCCTCAAACAGCGGCTGGTCCCATATCCTGAGCAGATCTTCCGTGCGGCCGTAGTAGAAGAAGTCGCTGGGGTGGTAGAGGATCCGGTGGCCCTTGGAGTAGCGCCGGAACAGGTTGGCGTTGATCACCACCCGCTCAGCGAACTGGGTGAAATCGGGATGGCGCAGGGGGTAGTCCTGCTGCCGCACAACGAACTGACTCCCGGACAGATAGTTATCAGAGCGCAGCTTAACGGCGTAGTCAGTACTGACTTTTCTCAGCCCCTCACGGGTAGAAACCAACTGGCGGTGGTAGTTGCGGGGGCAGTAGGGATCGGCGTTGGAACCCGGATCCTCGCTCTCCACCAACAGGTCGTAATCAAGCCCGGAGAGATCCTGGCCCGGCCAGGTGGAGAGAATCAGCGTGGCACCGGGAAGGTGTTCACGCACGCTGTTGAGGCAACGCTCGGTGATGCCCGCTTCCATGCCCCGTCCCTGATACGCCTGTACCGGTCCCTGTACGACGACACTGATCTGCTCAAAGGCCACGGCCTCTCTCCTGTTCCTGGGGTTACTTTACTGAGACTTTGCCACCCACCATCTTAAACGCCGGGGTGCCCCGCACCAGGGTGTCCCGGGCAAACTGGCTGCCGCAACCGGGGCAGATCCCCGGCTCGGTGGTGAAGTCCTCGGTGATGCGCTCCTTAAAGCACTTCACCAGCGCCCCCTTGCCGCCCTTGCGGTAACGGTAGAGCGGGGCGCGGCAGCGGGCGCAGCGGATATCGACAGTGGTGCTTGGGCCCTTTTTATTGGGTTTGGCCATCAGCCCTGACGCACCGCTTTGGCCAGGTAGCGATCCAGCGCGTTGGCAAACGCCATCCGTTCGGTCTGGGACAGAGGCGGTGGCCCACCGGTCTGCACGCCGCTCGAGCGCAGGGTGTCCATAAAGTCGCGCATATTGAGCCGGGCCCGGATGTTGTGGACCGTATAGAGCTCACCACGGGGGTTGAGCGCCACACCGCCCTTCTCAATCACCTCGGCCGCCAGGGGGATGTCGGCGGTCACCACCAGGTCCCCCTTTTTTACCCGACGCACAATTTCGTTGTCCGCCACATCAAAGCCCGCCTCAACCCGCAGGGTGCGAATATGGGGGCTGGGGGGCACGGACAGCGGCTGATTGGCCACCAGCAACAGCGCCAGCCCGGTGCGATCCGCTGCCCGGTAGAGAATCTCTTTGATCACCTTGGGGCAGGCGTCCGCATCCACGTAGAGGCAGGGTTGCTCAGTCATGAGAGACCGCCACTTCGTATCCGGTGAACTTGCGGATGTTGATAACGCCGGTGTCGAAGATCAGGTACTGCCCTTTGATGCCCTGCAACACACCGCTGACTTCCGGCTTCTTGTCGAAGTTGTGGGACGCGATCTTGCTGGGGTAAAGGTCCACCGGGTAGTCGATATTCACCACCGCTTCATCCAGGCGTTCAATGGCGTCCACGCCAAATTGTGCGCCCAGCGCCGTCAGCTTCTCCTCAATGGCGGGCAACAGACGCTCCGCCTCCGCTTTGAGATCGATCGCCTCACCCGCCCCTTTGAGCATGGCGCGCCAGTTGGTCTTGTCCGCCACCAGTTTGGCTAGCTCGACCTCTACCAGACCGGAAAGCTGACGGGTTGCCACTTTCAGAATGGGCAGCGCTTGCGTCGCCCCCTGATCCAGCCAGCGGGTAGGCACCTGGCTGTGACGAGTGATGCCCACTTTTAGCCCGGATGTGTTTGCAAGGTAAACAAAATGGGGGATCATGCAGTGCGTTTCACCCCACTCGGGCTCCCGGCAGGTGCCCTGAGCAAAGTGACAGGTCTCCGGCTTCATGATGCACATGTCGCAGCGGGCCAGCTTCTTCATGCAGGGAAAGCAGTGTCCCTGTGAGTAGCTTTTGCTGGTCTTGCGACCGCAGGCGTCACAGTAGATGTTGCCGGTGAAATTCAGGGTCAGGGATTGGCCAATCAACCCGTTGAGCGGCAGGCGGTCGTCGCCCACTTTCAGTTGATACTGAGCGGGCTGCCCCAGTTGGGCCGCCATTTTGGAGAGGGTGCCTTGCATGGCAAGCGTACTCCTTGGGGAAAAACCCCAGTGTACCAACCCCCGCCAGCCAATCCCAAGGCCCGCCCGAGCAAAACCCGTTTATCCATTAAGGAGTGTCCAGGTTCATGGAACTAAACAGCAGCAAAGCCGGTCGCAAACTGGCCTTTCTCATCCCCCTCCTCGTGGTTGGCGCCATGCTGGCCGCCACCGGCGCCGCCTTCTACACCATTGATGAGGGCCACGTCGGCATCGTCAAACGCTTTGGCGAGGCCAGGGAACAGGTCAACCCGGGGTTGCACTTTAAGATCCCCTTCGCCGATACGGTTGAGGAGCTGGAGATCCGCACCCGCAAAAATCAGGAGCGCCTGAAGGCGGCGACTCATGAGCAGATGCCGGTGGAAGCGGAGGTCTCAGTGAACTGGACCGTTAACCGCAGCGAGGCGTTTGAGCTGTTCAAGCTGTACGGCGGTCTGGACCAGTTTGAATCCCGCATTCTCGACCCCCGCCTGCGCAGCGCTGCCAAGGAGGCACTGGCCAAGTACAAGGCGGAGCAGATCATCCAGACCCGCGGTCAGGTGATTGCCGACATCGAAGCGGAGCTGCTGGAGACGATGCGGGAGTTCCCGGTCAAACTGGACAGCGTGCAGATTGAGAACCTGATTCTGCCCGCCAAGTACCTGCAGAGCATCGAGATCAAACAGACCGAAAAGAACCTCGCCGCCGCCGAGATGCACAAGCTTGAGCGTCAGAAGCTGGAGGCCCAGCGGGAAGTGAACACCGCAGAAGCCCAGCGGGATGCGGAGAAGGCCCGTGCAGACGGTGCTGCCTACGCCATCATCACGGAAGCGCAGGCTCAGGCGGAGGCGATCCGACTGACCGGTGCCGCCGAAGCGGAAGCGATGCGCCTGAAAGCGGAAGCGCTGGCCAACAGCGCCCGTCTGGTGGAGTACGTGAAGGCCCAGCAGTGGGATGGCAAACTGCCCTCCACCGTGATGGGGGAAGGGCAGTCAGTGTTGTGGAACATGCAGGAGAAGCCGTAACGGCTCAGAATGGCAGGTCGACGCAGCCGCAATCCTCACCCACGGATTCGTAGAAGGCGGTGATCCCCCCTTCCAGGCTGACCACATTCTGCCACCCCATCGCCATCAGGGTGTCCGCAGCCAGCCGGCTGCGGGCGCCACTGGCACAATAGACTACGATGGGCGCGTCCTTGGGCAGCTTGTCCCAGGCTTTAAACTCCAGAAACCCCCTGGGGATGTGAATCTCGCTGTCGGTGATGGTGCGACCCTGCTCCCGCTCAAACAGACTGCGAACATCCAGTACTGTCAGCGGTGCGCCCTCTGCCAGTTTGGCTCGCAACGCCTCCGGGCTGATCTCCTCAACCGCCGTTGCCTGCTCCGCCAGATACTGGGCTTTGTCGCTCTCCTCTGCCAACGCCCGGCCAACCAAAACCGTCGCCAGCAGTACACCAATCAAGGTAAGCCATTGCCATCGTGGTGCCATGTTCACTCCTTATCCATTGGGGTCAGGCCCAAGCTACTTCACTGTGCGTCGCAGGCCAAGTGGCTCAACGAAGGGTGGCGGTCCGCCGCTCCCGACGGCGCGGCAGCAGCAGGGTCATCAGCAGTTCAACCACCACACTCAGCAGCAGTGCAATGCCGATGCCCCAGCCGATGGCCGTGGGGGTCAGCAGCACCTGGTAACGATAGTTATCCAGAGTGTCCTGGCGCAACTGAGGGTCAGCAAAGCTGATAAGGTGCCAGAGCTGAGCCAACTGCCCCGCGGCCATGGCGCGCTGCTCCTCCGTCAGCATGGAAACCCGCTCCACAATGGCGGCCACCGAATCCGCGTCCTGACGGAAGACCACATCCGGGCTGTTGCGGTAGTGGCGGACCAGGGCATCGAGATCGCCGTTAAAGTGGCGGCGGGCGGTCTGCTCAAATCCACCCAGCGCTTGTTGGGCCTCGTTCAGATGCGCGTCCAGCCGTTGCTGATACAGGGTCAGAACGCCGGGGATCTGCACCCCAATCAGCACACAGCAAAAAAACACGGTTAATCGCGCATAGTCCTTGAACATGGTCGCCTTCCTCAGGAATGTATCTGTCCATCATCGCTGGGGTTGTGTTGAGATTCCAGTGACTTGAATGTAAAAAAGGCGCCCTGTTGGGCGCCTTTTTTTACTCTTCGTCTTCCTCTATCGCTTTGCGCAGCTTCACCGGCTCGGTGCGCTTCTTGCGAAGCTTGAGGTTGAGCATCTCCACGGCCACGGAGAAGGCCATGGCGAAGTAGACGTAGCCCTTCGGAATGTGGACCTCGAAGCCTTCGGCGATCAGGGTCATCCCCACCAGCACCAGGAAGGAGAGTGCCAGCATCTTCACAGTGGGGTGGTTATCCACAAACTCACCAATCGCCTTGGCGGAGAACAGCATTACGCCCACGGCGATGATGATGGCGATGGCCATCACCATCAGCTGGTCAGCCAGACCCACAGCGGTGATCACTGAGTCGAGAGAGAACACCACGTCCAGCAGCGCAATCTGCACCAGAATCATGCCCATGCTGGCAGCACCACTGCCACCATGCTCTTCCGGCTCACCCTCCAGGCTGTTATGGATCTCGTGAGTCGCCTTGGCCAGCAGGAACAGGCCCCCGCCCACCAGAATCAGATCTCGACCGGAGATCCCCTGCCCCAATACGTTGAACAGCGGGTCGGTCAGCCCCATCACCCAGGTCAGGGAGAACAGCAGCGCCAGACGGGTCAGCATCGCCAGACCCAGGCCCAGGCGGCGGGCAAAGTCACGCTGGCGTTCCGGCAAACGGGACACCAGGATGGAGATAAAGATGATGTTATCGATGCCCAGAACGATCTCAAGGGAGGTCAGGGTCGCCAGGGCGATCCAGGCTTCCGGGCTGTAAATCCAGTCAAACATGGTGATTCAACACACCTGTAATAGGGGGAAAGGACGATCTAAAGGCTTTTTGGCCCCACTGGCAATCTTGCCAGCGTGAAATCTTGTTTATCTTGGTGACGGCGCTGTTGCACCCGTCCAAAAAGGGGGCCTTCCGGCCCCCGTCACAGTCATGACACCTTGAAGTGGCCAATCTCCTCTTTCAGAGCGCGGGTGTCTGCCTCCATCTCCGCCGACACCCGGCCCAGTGCCTGGCCATGGTCCGCCAGTTCAACACTGTCATCGCGGATCTCAACCACATTGGCGGACAGCTCAGAGCTGACACCGCGCTGCTGCTCAGCCGCCGCGGCAATCTGGCTGGCCATTGCTGAGATCTGGGTAATGGCCGCCGTAATGCTGTCGAGACTGGCACGGGCCTGATTGGCCTCCGCGGCACTGGCGTCCGCCAGCGAGGTGCCCTCCGCCATGGCGGTCACCGCTTCCTGACTGGTGCGCTGCAGGGATTCGATCATGTGTCGAATCTCCTCGGTGGACGCGTGGGTGCGCTGGGACAGCACACGCACTTCATCCGCCACCACCGCAAACCCACGCCCCTGTTCACCGGCACGGGCCGCTTCGATGGCTGCATTCAGGGCCAGCAGGTTGGTTTGTTCGGCGATGGTTTGAATGGTCACCAATACCTGGTTGATCTGCTGAGCGTGACTCTCCAGTTGGCCAATCACACCGGCGCTGTGGTTGATCTGGCTGGCCAACGCCAGGCTGGCTTCGCTGGAGCGGGTAATCACCTTCTGCCCCTCTTCGCTGGCAGCGGCCGCATCCTGTGCCGCACTGGCCGTAGAGGCAGCACCCTGCGCGACTTCGTTGGCGGAAGCCGCCATCTCAGTCACCGCGCTGGCGATCATATCCAGCTTCTGATTCTGACGGTTCACGGCGCTGGCCTGCTGTTCGCTCATCGCCCGGTTGTCGCCAGCCCGGTTCTGGAGGCGCTCACAGCCGTTGCCGATGCTGGTAACCATCTGAGCCAGATGCCCGATAAACTGGTTGAGCTGATCTGCCACACGACCCAGTTCATCCTGGCGCTCCACCGGCAGACGACGGGTCAGATCACCATCCCCCTGAGCCAGCTCATGAATGGCACTCTCCAACTGCAGCACCGGACGGAACAGCAGGCTGAGCAGCCAGGCTGCCAGTGCCGACACCACCACAATCAGGGTCAGGGTCAGTACCACCGCCTGCTCCATCATGGCTACGCCCGCCGCATTGGCGTGGGACTCATCCAGTACCACCACCAATTGCCAGTCGCTGCCAGGCAGTGCGCCCACCTGAACCAGCACCTTCTCCCCACCCAGAGTCATGGCCACCTGATCGCCGCTGGCCATCAGACGGTCCACAGTGGCGGGAGTCAGTTCCGCGTAAAGCCGGGTCAAAGGCTGCAAACGTGCCTGTGGGTTGCGGTGCGCCAGCAGTCGCTCTTCGCTGTCCACCAGCAGCAGTTGCCCCTCCTCCTCAGGCAGTGCGGACAGGGCCAACTGGGCGATGGCATCCAGCGTAATGTCCGCTGCAATCACCCCTTCATGTCCCCCCAGGAAAGGGGCGGCAATACTGAGTACCGTCTGGTCTGCGCCGCTGGCATCCCGATAGGGAGCGGTCATGATCAACCCACCCTTTGCCATCGCCTGCTGATACCAGGGGCGAGCGGTCACATCGATGCGCGGCGGCACGTTATTGATGTCGTCCCAGACGATCTCCCCCTCCGCATAGCCCGCGTACAACCGGTTGATGTCGGCAGATTCCGCCAGCAGGTGATACACCTCCGGCTGCAGATAGCGCTCCGCCAGCACTTCGGACAAGGCGGTTACCGTGCGCGCCCGTTGACCCAGCCAACCATCAAACTGGTTTTGGAAGTTGGTGAGCAGCTCCTGGCTGCGCTGCTGGATCTCGATCTGCTGTTCCGTCTGGTAGCGGTGCAGCAGAAGGCCGGTCAGGGTCACGCTGGCGGCGATCACCACCACCGCGATAAAGGCGAGCAAACGGTGTTTCAGACTCATGAGTATCTGTTCTTATCGAGTTGAAATATGGGGGTAAACGGGCGGCAATCATGCGCCAAAATGGGGAAATAGCAATAGCCGAAAAAACGCTTGCTCAAAAAAGGGGCGGCGGGATCACAGAACCCGCCGCCCAATGCCTTGTGCTCGTACCAGATGCCGGTTCGACTCAGATTTCGTAGTGCAGACCACACTCCCGCTTCATCCCGTTAAAGCGGGTCTCCTCCTCGGTCATACCCAGCTCAAGCGGACGGCTGCTGTGGAGATCGCCCACCGATACGTACCCCTGATGCCACAGCGGGTGGTAGGGCAGCTCATTGGCCTCCAGGAAGTAGTGAACGTCCCGGTTACTCCAATCCAGTATCGGCAGCAATTTAAAACGGCCGGAACGGATATCGAGAAACGGCAGCTCGGAGCGGGAGCTGGCCTGTTCACGACGCAGCCCCGCAAACCAGCTTCCCACTTCCAGTGACTCCAGGGCCCGCTGCATCGGTTCCACCTTGTTTCGGCGGTTGTAGCGGTCGATGCCATCCTGCCCCTGTTCCCACTCCCGGCCATAGCGCGCCTCCTGCCAGGCGGATGAGAGCGACGCACGGAACACCTGCAGATTCAGGCTCAACCGCTCGGTCAACTCATCGATAAAGCGGTAGGTTTCCGGAAACAGGTGGCCGGTATCGGTGAGAATCACCGGAATGTCCGGACGTTGATCCGTCACCAGCTTCAGCATTACCGCCGCCTGAATACCAAAACTGGAGGAGAGCGCCTGCTCCCCGGGCAGGTTTTCCAACCCCCACGCCACCCGGGCTTCTGCGCTTAACCCTTCAAGCTCACGATTCAGAGCTGAGAGGGTTTGCTGGCTCTCCGGGGCATCGGGGCGGGCCAGCAAATTCAATAATGCCTGGCTTGCCATGAGCGTGCTCCTTAGGCGTAAAAGTCCTGTTTGGGGATGAACACCGGGGCCACGATCCCCGCCCGAACCACGAAGTCACCAAAGCGCTCATCCGCTTCCCGCTCCGTTACCCAGCGGCCAATCAGGCTGTCCAACTCAGCAAACAGCGCCTCCTCATCCAGGTTCTCCCGGTACAGCTTGGGGATTCGGGTGCCGTTGTGGTTGCCGCCCAGGTGCAGGTTGTATTTGCCCGGCCCTTTGCCCACCAGTCCCACCTCGGCCAACATGGCGCGGCCACAGCCATTGGGACAGCCGGTGATGCGGAAGATGATCGCCTCCTCATCCACGCCATGTTGCGCCAACAGCGCTTCCAGCCGATCGACATAGTGAGGCAGGACCCGCTCCGCTTCCGCCATCGCCAAGGGGCAGGTTGGCAGGGACACGCACGCCATGGCGCTTTTACGCTGCGCAGAGTGACCGTCATCAATCAGGCCATGCTGGCGTGCCAGAGATTCAATCCGGGATTTGTCCGCTTCCGCCACACCCGCCACGATCAGGTTCTGGTTGGCGGTCAGGCGAAACTCGCCCTGGTGAACCGCCGCAATCGCCGCCATGCCGGTTTTCAGCGGCTTGCCGGGGAAATCCAGAATGCGGCCATTCTCGATAAAGAGGGTCAGGTTGTGCTTGCCATCGATGCCGGCAGTCCAGCCAAAGGCGTCGCCTCTGTGGGTCAGGGCGTAGGGGCGGGGCGGCTCAAAGGTCCACTGGGCGCGACGCTCCACCTCGGCTTTGAACAGCTCAAGACCGACCCGGTCCAGGGTGTACTTGGTTTTGGCGTTCTTGCGGTTGACCCGGTTGCCCAGATCACGCTGGGTGGTGACCACCGCCGCCGCCACCTCCAGGGTTTTCTCCAGCGGCAGAAAGCCAAACTCATCGGCGGTGCGCGGGTAGGTGCTCTGGTCCCCATGGGTCATCGCCAGCCCGCCGCCCACCAGCAGGTTAAAGCCCACCAGCTTGCCCTGCTCCGCGATCGCCACGAAGTTCATGTCGTTGGCGTGCAGGTCCACATCGTTGTGGGGGGGCACCACCACCGTGGTTTTGAACTTCCGGGGCAGGTAGGTCTTGCCGAGTATCGGCTCCTCCTCTTCGGTGCTCTCCACCTTTTCGCCATCCAGCCAGATCTCGGCGTAGGCCCGGGTTCGGGGCAGCAGATGCTCGGAGATCTTCTTGGCCCACTCGTAGGCTTCCGCGTGCAGTTCCGACTGCTCCGGATTGGAGGTGCACAAGACGTTGCGGTTCACGTCCCCGGCGGTGGCAATGGAGTCGATGCCGATGCGGTTGAGCATCTGGTGCATCGATTTGATGTCCCGCTTCAGCACCCCGTGAAACTGGAAGGTCTGTCGGGTGGTGAGACGGATGCTGCCCGCGTGGGTGTGTTCCCCGGCAAAGGCGTCGATGGCCTGCCACTGCGACGGCGTAATCACCCCACCGGGTAAGCGGGCACGCAGCATCACGGTGTGCAGCGGCTCCAGTTTTTGTTCCGCCCGTTCGCCACGGATGTCCCGGTCATCCTGCTGGTACATGCCGTGGAATCGGATCAGCTGGAAGTTGTCCGCGCTGAAACCTCCGGTCAGGGTATCCTTGAGATCCGCCGCTATGGTACCGCGCAGCAGTTGGCTCTCCCCCTTGATCCGCTCGTTGTCCGCCAGTTTGCCCTGCACCACCTGATCGGCCAGCGCGTCCGGCAAAGTGTTCAATTCGTTGCTCATCAGTACACGTCCTTCTGGTAGCGCTTGGCCTCGCGCAGTTGAGTCAGGTAGCTTTGCGCGGCTTCTTCACTGTGCCCGCCATGTTCGGCAATCACCGCAACCAGTGCGGCTTCCACATCTTTCGCCATTCGCTCGGCATCACCACAGAGGTAGAGGTGTGCCCCGCGCTCCAGCCAGGCGAACAGTTCAGCGCCCTGCTCACGGATGCGGTCCTGTACGTAGATCTTGTGGGACTGGTCCCGGGAGAAGGCCAGGTCGATGCGGGTCAGCAGGCCGCTTTTGACGTAGCCCTGCCACTCCACCTGATAGAGGAAGTCTTCGGTAAAAGTGGGATTGCCAAAGAACAGCCAGTTGTCCCCCTCGGCCCCCCGCGCGTCGCGCTCCTGCATAAAGGCGCGGAAGGGGGCGATGCCGGTACCGGGCCCGATCATGATCACCGGGGTGCTGTCCTGCTCCGGCAGACGGAAGTTGGCGTTGGGCTCCACATACACCTTCACCTCATCCCCGGCCGCCAGACGGCGGGCCAGAGCACCGCTGACGGTGCCCAGACGCTCTTCACCGTCGCGCTCATCGGCCACCAGGGCGACCGTCAGGTGCACCTCCTCTTCCACCTCGCTTTGGGAGGAGGCGATGGAGTAGAGCCGTGGAGTCAGCTTGCGCAGCAGACCCACCAGCTGTTCTGCCGAGGGGGTCGCGGGATACCGGGTGACCAGATCCACCAGCTGGTTCTGGGGGATCATCGCTTTCAGCGTTTCGCTGTCCGCCACCAGGCGCTGCAGTTCCGGATCACCGGAGAGTTCGGCCCAACCCTGCACCAGAGCCGGATGCAGCAGAGTCAGCTCGTAGGTGTCGGTCAGGGCTTGCCGCAAAGCGGTTTCCTCGCCTTTCAACGACACCCGTTCTTCGCCGGACAAGCCGGTGGCTTTCAGGATCCGGGTCACCAGATCAGCGTCGTTATTCATCCAGATCCCCAGCGAGTCGCCGGGCTGGTAGGTCAGACCGGAGCCCTCCAGGCTGATCTCCACATGGCGGGTGTCCTTGATGGAGCCCCGACCGGTGATCTTCTGGCTGGCCAGCAGCGAGGCGGAATAGGGGTTGCTGCGGCTGTAGCTGGCGGGGCCGTTAATCGGCACCACGGAAGCGGTCGGAGCAGCTGAGTCGACTGAGGTTTCCAGCTTGCTGATCACCTCGCTCTGCCACTGTTCGGCGGCGTCTTCGAAGTCGACATCGCAATCCACACGCTCAGCCAACCGGTTTGCGCCCAGTTCAGCAAGACGAAGGTCGAATTCCTTGCCGGTCTGACAGAAGTGATCGTAACTGGCGTCGCCAAGTGCCAGAACGCTGTAGTTCAGCTCCGGCAGCTTGGGGGCACGGTTGGAAAACAGGAATTTGTGGAAGGCGATGGCGTCATCCGGCGGATCGCCCTCACCATGGGTGCTGACCACCACCAGAAGCTGGCGTTCGCTTTTCAGTTGGCGGGGTTTGTAATCCGCCATGGAGATCAGCGTAACCTCCGCCCCCTGGGCGCGGGCCTTGTCCGCCAGCGCGGTGGCCACTGAACGGCTGTTGCCGGTCTGGCTGCCGTAGAGCACGGTAAGGGGGACCGCACTTTGCGCTCCGGTTGCCGGGGCGGCTGCGGCACTGCCCAGGGCAGCGCCCTGATTGGCCACGGCGGCGAGATAGCCCGAGATCCAGGCCGCCTGCACGGGATTAAGCTCGGAAGCGAGTGCCCTCAGCGTCTGGATCTGCTCCGGAGCAAGCATCCCGGCCCCGGCTTCAAACTCCTTTAACAACATAGTCTGCCTGTCTGTCCTGATAAGTTGGCTACAGGTTAGGCAGGGCTTCTATTTATAAAAAATACTGATTACAGAATTTTTATAACCAAATAGAATATTGAACACATGTTCAAATTCCACACAAAGTGACGTAAAACAAGAAATTGTTTTTCCGATTGCCCCTATCGTAGGCAAGTGTATGGCAGAGGCTTTGCCGACTGCACAGAGCATGGGAAACTGTGCCGCCTATCACAGAGCCCGCGTCCGGAATGGTGATCCGGATGCTTATACCAATGAAGAGGACCGCTTCGTGAAGATCGCAGTGATCAAGGAGATCTACCCCGGGGAGACCCGAGTGGCGTTGATCCCCGCCAACGTCAGCAAGCTGACCCAGGCTGGTCTCACCATCGCCGTAGAGACCGGCGCCGGGGAAGCCGCTGGATTTGACGATGAGCGTTATGTTGAGGCCGGCGCCATTATTGCCGCCGACCGTACCGAGGCGCTGAAAGACGCCGAGGTGGTCCTGACCCACCATGGCCGTGGGGATGAACTGGATGCCTTGCTGCCCCACCTGACCCGCGGTCAGACTCTGGTGGCGATGATGGACCCGCTGGCGGGGCCCCAGGTTGCCCAGAAGCTGGCTGACGCTGGCATCAATGGCGTGGCGTTGGAGCTGGTGCCGCGGATCACTCGCGCCCAGGCGATGGACGTACTGTCCAGTAACGCCACCATCGCTGGTTACAAAGCCGCCCTGCTGGGCGCCACCCACTCCCATCAGCTGTTCCCGATGATGATGACCGCTGCTGGCACCCTGAAGCCGGCCCGGGTATTTATCATGGGCGTCGGCGTGGCGGGTCTGCAGGCCTGTGCCACCGCCAAACGTCTGGGTGCTGTGGTGGAGGCGTACGACATCCGCCCTGCCGCCCGCGAGCAGATCCTCTCCGTGGGGGCACGCCCTGTCGAACTGAACATCGAAGCGGAAGACACCGAAACCTCTGGTGGCTACGCCAAGGAGCAATCCGCCGAATTCATCGCCAAGCAGCAGCAGGCGATGGCGGATGTGCTGGCCCAACAGGATGTGGTTATCACCACCGCCGCCATTCCGGGCCGCAAAGCGCCGGTGCTGATCACCGAAGCGCAACTGATGCAGATGAAGCCCGGCGCCGTAATCGTGGATCTGGCCGCCGAAACCGGTGGCAACTGCGAACTGACCCAGGCCGGGGAAGCGGTGATCCATCACGGTGTCACCATCATTGGTCCGCGCAACTTCGCCGCCACCGTGCCAAACCATGCCAGCCAGATGTTTGGCACCAACCTGACCAACCTGCTGATGCTGATGGCCAAAGAGGGCCAGCTGAACTGGGACTTCGAGGATGAGATCATCCGCGACGTCACCATCAGCAAAGATGGCGAAGTGGTCAGTGCCCGTCTGCGCGACCTGCTGGGTCTGCCCGCCATTGAAGCCGAGGAAACCGCCGAGGCGGCCGACACCACTGACATCGAAAAGGAAACCAACTGATGGAACTGATGCTGCTGATCACCGTCTTCGTGGTGGCCCTGTTTCTTGGGGTGGAACTCATCACCAAGGTGCCGCCGACCCTGCACACTCCCCTGATGTCCGCCTCCAATGCCATCTCCGGCATCACCCTGGTGGGCGCCCTGCTGGCCGCCGGTTCCGGTTCCGGCCTGCTGGTGAACATTCTGGGCTTTATCGCTGTGACCCTGGCCACCATCAACGTGGTGGGCGGGTACATGGTCACCAACCGCATGCTGGCCATGTTCAAAAGGAAGTAAGGACCTATGAGCGACATCCTGATTTATTCCAGTTACCTGGTAGCCGCGGTCCTCTTTATCCTCGGTATCAAGAACCTGACCAAGCCCCGTACCGCCGTACTGGGTAACCGTCTCTCCAGCATCGGTATGCTGATCGCCGTGGTGATCACCCTGCTGGATCGCAACATCATCAGCTTTGAGTGGATCATCGCCGGTATGGTGCTCGGGGGTGCCATCGGCGGCATCATGGCCCGCCGTGTGCAGATGACCTCCATGCCTGAAATGGTGGCGATGCTGAACGGCTTCGGCGGTGGTGCCTCCCTGTTCGTGGCCCTGGCCAACGCCTGGGACCCGGCTGCCGCCACCTCTCTGGTGGCCATGATCTCCATCGGCATCACCGTGCTGATCGGTGCTGTGACCCTGTCCGGTTCCTTCGTGGCCTTCGCCAAGCTGGCTGAGAAGATCTCCGGCAACCCCATCGCGGTACCGGGCAACACCTTCCTCAACGGTGCCCTGCTGCTGACCGGCCTGGGTCTGGTGGCGATGACCGTTATCGAACCGACCAACCACGCCTGGCAGTTTGCCCTGGTCGCGGTAGCCCTGCTGCTGGGTCTGGCCCTGGTGCTGCCCATCGGTGGTGCGGACATGCCGGTGGTGATCGCCCTGCTGAACTCTTACTCCGGTATCGCTGCGGCGACCGCAGGTTTCATCAGCGGCAACACCGTACTGATCATCTCCGGTTCCCTGGTGGGTGCGTCCGGTCTGATCCTGACTCAGATCATGTGTAAGGCGATGAACCGAAGCCTGCCCAACGTACTGTTTGGCGTGATGGCCGAAGGCGGCGAGACCATCGACGCGGACGAGGTGTACGCCGGCAAGGTGAAATCCTCCTCCCCGGACGAAGTGGGCATGCTGCTGGAAACCGCAGAGCGTGTGGTTATCGTCCCTGGCTACGGTCTGGCCATGGCTCAGGCCCAGCACGCCGTGCGCGAACTGGCCGACGTACTGCAAGCCCGTGGGGCCGACGTGAAGTACGCCATCCACCCGGTTGCGGGACGGATGCCGGGCCATATGAACGTACTGCTGGCGGAGGCGGAAGTGCCCTACGAGCAGTTGGTGGAGATGGACGAAATCAACCCGCAGTTTGAACAGACTGACGTGGCCATCGTTATCGGCGCCAACGACGTAACCAACCCGATGGCTCGTGAGGATAAAGGCAGCCCGATCTACGGCATGCCGATCCTCAACGTCGACAAAGCCAAAACCGTGGTGGTGGTGAAGCGCTCCCTGAGCCCCGGCTTTGCCGGTCTGCCCAACCCGCTGTTTGCCATGGATAACAGCCTGATGCTGTTCGGCGATGGTAAGAAGGCGATTGTTGAGCTGACCGCTTCCTTGAAAGAAGCCGGCTAAACACCCAGCTAAACCGAGAAAACGGCGCCCAAATGGCGCCGTTTTTTATTGGATTCCGCCAACGCTTATCGAACCATAGCCCCCGGGCATCGGCCTGAACCTGTTCATCTTTTGCCCAACGGGTATTATCGACTGACCCCCTGTTGGCGAAGGATGCCCCATGAAAGACGAAACCCTCTCCCTGCACTTTGGCTACGAAACCGACCCCACCACCAAGTCGGTGGCGACACCCATCTATCAGACCGTGGCGTACGAGTTTGACGACGCCCAGCACGGCGCCGACCTGTTCAACCTGTCGGTGGCGGGCAACATCTACACCCGCATCATGAACCCCACCAACGATGTGCTGGAGAAGCGGATGGCGGCACTGGAGGGGGGCATTGGCGCCCTGGCGGTCAGCGCGGGCAGCGCCGCTATCAACTACGCCATCCAGACGCTGGCGCAGGCGGGGGACAACATCATCTCCACCCCGCAGCTCTATGGCGGCACCTACACCCTGTTTGCCCATATGTTGCCGACCCAGGGCATTGAGGTGCGCTTTGCCAAGGACGACAAACCGGAGAGCCTGGCGGCGCTGATCGATGAAAACACCAAGGCGGTGTACTGCGAGAGCATCGGCAACCCGGCGGGCAACATTGTTGATATTGAGCGTCTGGCGGAGCTGGCTCACGCCCAGGGGGTACCGGTTATCGTGGACAATACAGTGGCCACCCCCGCCCTGTGCAAGCCGATAGCCTTTGGTGCGGATATCGTGGTGCACTCCCTCACCAAGTACGTGGGTGGCCATGGCACCACGCTGGGGGGCATCATTGTCGATTCCGGTCGTTTCCCCTGGGCCCAGCACAAAGCCCGCTTCCCGATGCTCAATGAGCCGGAGCCTGCCTATCACGGCGTGGTTTACACCGAGGCCTTTGGCGATGCCGCCTACATCGGCCGGGCCCGTACCGTGCCGCTGCGTAACACCGGTTCCGCCCTCTCTCCGATGAACGCCTTTATGCTGCTGCAGGGGCTGGAAACCCTGTCGCTGAGGATGGAGCGCCATACCGAAAACGCCCGCAAGGTGGCGGAGTATCTGCAGAGTCACGAAAAGGTCAGCTGGGTCAGTTATGCGGGGCTGCCGGACTCCCCCTATTTCCCGCTGGCGGAGAAGTACACCGGGGGCAAACCCTCAGGGATCCTCTCCTTCGGACTGAGGGATGGGTATGAGGCGGGCGTGCGCTTTTACGATGCCCTGAAGATCTTTAAGCGGCTGGTGAACATCGGCGACGCCAAATCCCTGGCCTGCCACCCCGCCTCCACCACCCACCGTCAGCTGACCGAAGCGGAGCAGCAGCAGGCCGGCGTCTCCCCGGAGATGATCCGTTTGTCGGTGGGCATCGAGCACATCGATGACATCCTGGCGGACCTGGAACAGGCCCTGAGCGCCTGAGTCCGGATGGCACTAGGACTCCGCTTGCCCACCGGGCAGGCGGGGTCAGCCGCACAACCTCCTGTTAAAGGGCATCGGACGCTTCCCCTGCCGGTGGTATACTTGCCCCATTACGCTTTTCCTACGGCCTGTGGCCACGCTAAGGAACCCCATGAAACTCAAGCAGGAGCTGCATCAGCTCAACAACAAGCTCAATGGCGCTAAACGCAAGTTGGATGCGGCTCACCGCCGCGGTGACCAGCCGGTGATCGACCAGTTCAATGAAGAGATCGCCGCACTGAATAAGCGCATCGAGAGCGTCAAAACCACCCTGAACCGCCAGGTGAATCAGCAGGGCGCCAAAGTGCAGTCCCTGCCTTTCCACCGGACGCTGACCAAAGCGGAGCAGGCGGACCTGGGCAAGCTGAAGAAATCGGTAAGAGGTCTGGTGGTGGTACACCCGATGACCGCACTGGGCCGGGAGATGGGGCTGGAGCAGGTCACCGGCTTCGCGCCCAAGAAGTTCTGACCCCCAGAACAAAGAACCCCCGCTTCGGCGGGGGTTCTGCTTTTGGAATCAGCGCTCGCTGTCGTCAAAGCCACGGGCTTTGAGGATGGCGCTCTTCCAGTCGAAGTCTTCGACGTAGTCCTTGGCGATACCGGGAATCATCTTGCCTTCGCCGGTCTCTTTCATCTTCAGATGGTAGATCAGCACATCGTCGGTCAATTCCGCCAGCGGCCCCTGAAAGCCCGCCTCTTCGGCCAATTTGGCCAGCATCTGGGTCAGGTTCAGATCCTGATGCTTCTGCCAAACCGGCTCCAGCAACTCCAACAGTTCATCAATACGATGGCAAGACATGGGCGCTCCTCTACTACCTGGACGCGAAAAATGGGAATAGGGGCACATTATGCCCCAGCAACGTGACACCGCTCCAGCATCTTCCACCAGCAAAGTGAAAGTTTCAGCCCTTTTTCGCCTTCACCCGTCCCCAAATCGAGGTTTCCATCGGCCAGTGGTGGTTCATCTGTTCGAGCAGTGCGACATTGCCCTCCCGCGACAGTGCCACCGCATGGAAACGGTTGCCCCGCTGCTGCGCCGCCTCCAGCGACGTCAGTGCCTCCCCCTTCAGCCGGGGGGCAATAAAGTCGGACACCACCACCACATCCGCATTGGCAAAGGGCACCAGGTTCAGAGCATCGCAGGCGTGCTCGATACACTTGCTGATGTCGGTGCCGCCATGAAAGCGGTAACCCAGAAAATCCCGGGCCTGACTCAGCCCCTGCCCGCCCAGCAGGTCGAATTCGGTGACGGCGGTGGAGAAGATCATCACCCGGCAGTCCCGGTCGCCTTTGACCGCCTCACGCATCAGCGCCAGTGCCAGCGCCTTGGCGCAGCGCTCGGGTTGCCCGGCCATGGACGCGGAGGTGTCGATGCAGAGGATAAAGGGCCCGCCGTTGTCCTCGATATCAGCGCGACGATGGCGGAACACCGGCTTGAGCTGGCCCTTCTCCGGCATCTTGCCCTTCATTTCGTAGATCAGCAGTTGAGAGTCGATCAACTGCTTAAAGAACAACAGCTCCAGCTCTTCGGTAGAGAGCAGCGAGGTGGCCACCGCCAGCAGACGACCCAGGTCTTTACCCTGCTGCACCCCGGCCACCTCCTCTGGGAGGGTGGCGAAGCGCTGTTCCGATACCAGCGCCTTCTCCTTCACCCGCTTTAACGGGCCCCGGTTGGAGGCTTTGGCCATCTTGCCGATCTGGGAAGCCAGACGCTGGATCTCCGGCTGCTTACCAAGAAAATCCGCCAGTTGGGTCAGCCCCTTCATCTGGTGACGGGAGAGCGCCACATCCGCCATGTCCCAGAGTCGTCCCACTTCGGAGGGGTGATCCACCGGGATCAACGCGCTCAGATCTTCCGCCCCTTCAAGACGGCGATACAGGTCCGACAGCAGTTCCGCCCGCTGTTCATCCAGCAGGGCCAGTTGCTCCGCCAGATGGCGCTGTTCCAGGCTTTGCTCCCACTCCGCAATCAGCGTGTCGTGGGCGTGACTCAAGGTCGAGATTGGCATCAGGGGCAGCTTTTCTGCGAGGGTGCGTAATGCCCCCTCCATCGGCGAGTTGCCCTTCAGTTGCAGACGAAAGGCAGGCAGCGCCTCCTCCAGCTCCGCCGGGTCCAGCGCGCGGCAGCGCTCAAGCAGGGTGATCTCACGACGGGCGGCAGCCGACAGACTTTGGTGGTTCAACACCGCCAGCAGGCGATCGCCCCACTGCTCCACCTCGCGCTCCAGCGCATGGTTGAGCCCCTCGTGATTCAACCGCCGCTCCCGGCGCACCTGCTGAATGATGGCGTCCTGCTGACGCTCCATCACCCGACCCAGCATCGACTTTAACGCCTGCTGCTGAGCCGGATCCCGGCGCGCCCGCTCGGTATCAAACGGCATGGTAAGCGGCCTGAATGCGCGTTCCCAGCGCCTGGGCCTGCTCGATGGACTGCTCCAACGAACCCAGTTGTTGCGCCAGGGCGTCCAGACTTTCGGTCACCATGTCGGTCAGATCGGTATCGATAAAGTTGTGCGGCATGGTGGTGTTGAAGTTGTTGCGATAGATCCTGGCCTCCTGCGCCAGTGTGCGGGCCTCAGTGACGATCTTAGCCAACGCCTCATCCCAGCCATTACGGGTATCACGACTGACCGGCCAGGGGCCCAGCACCGCCAGCGGGATCTCAGCGCCCGCCACATCTTTCACAATCAGACGCTGGTCGGCATCCAGGCCAAGCTGAACGTGGTAGGAGTGGCGTTCCAGATCGTTGATAAACACCGGCACCGTGCCCTCTCCGGCCACCACTCGCTTCTGCAGTTCAGACGCCGCCACCCGGATGCGGGCCAGATCCTCCTCCACTTCCTGGCTGACCGCGCCGCAGGGCATCAGCGGCAGCAGAGTCACCATCGGGCCAACCCCCGCACGGTTCTCAGTCACCGCTTCAACAAGGTTGAGTTCCACCCGCTCACCGCGCAGGCCGCTGGAGCGTATCAGCCCCGGTGCCAGCCCTTCTGCCCGGGCACGCTCCAGTCGAGCCAGTTCACCCTGCAGGAACAGGATCTGACGCTGGGTTTCCCCCTGCTCAAACGCCACTTCCCGGGCATACTCGCTCATCACGCCCTGGATCCGCTCCCGCGTGGCCATATCCCGCCACAGGCAGTTGCGCAGAATCAGCAGGTCCGTCGGCGACACGGTCATGCGGCCGTTGTAGTAGGCCGATGCCCGCAGCAGGGATACCGACTTCTTCCAGCGACGGTCAGAGATATAGAGGTCCAACTCGGGGTTGGCCTCCTGACGCTCATCCACCAGCAGCTTAAGCTGGTACAGCTTCTCAAACACCGCTTCGGGCAGGGTGACCTGCTTGACCTCCTGCTGCCAGCGCTCGTACTCCTCTTCGGTGATCTTCAGCCCTTCCGGCACCGGGTCACCGTAGACGTCAGAGGTGTCGTTGATCATCGCCTGGAAGTGGCCCTTCTCCGCCACTTTGTCGGCGTATACCCGCAGCAGCATCCGGTCGTACAGCGGCTCCAGGCTGGAGTCGCCGTCCGGCAGTTCGTTGGAGGCGGTGATCAGCAGGCGCATCGGCACTTTGATCTCCTGATTGCCGTTGCGATAGACCTTTTCGTTCACCACGGTCAGCAGGGTGTTGAGGATCGCAGGGCCCGCTTTCCAGATCTCATCCAGGAACACCACGGTGGATTCCGGCAGGTACCCCTCCGTCAGACGCACATAGCGCCCCTCCTCTTTCAACGCCTGGATGGAGAGAGGGCCGAACAGCTCCTCCGGGGTGGAGAAGCGGTTCATCAGGTATTCGAAGGCGGTGCCCTCTTTAAAGGCGTGCATGATGCGGCGGGCGATCAGGCTCTTGCCGATCCCCGGAGGCCCCAGCAGAAACACACTCTGGCCGGTCAGCGCCGCCAACAGACAGAGCTTAAAGGCGCGATCGCGCTCATAGACCCCGGTAGAGAGTGCCTGAACCAGGCGGGTGATGCGGGTCGCTAACCGCTGAGCTTCGTCGGACATCCTTGCAAAACCTTATTGAAAACTTGTTGCAATGCAACTTACACCCCGCTCACAGGGGGGGCAACGGGCAAACCTCACAAAGCAAAGTGCGCGCCCCCTGGGCGCGCACTTTTTCGTCTATTTGTGATGCAGCAGACGTACCAGCAGGGTGCCGGGCTCTCTCAGTGGGTCGTCATTCAGGCTCAGCACCCACCCCGCCACCGGGGCGTAATAGCGCCGCGCCTCCGCACCAAAGGCGTCGTACTGAATCGCCACCAGATCCCCCTCTTTCACCGGCTGGCCCAGAGCCACCTGGGGCAACGCCATGCCACCGAGTTCAGCTCGTACCGTGGTGGTCACATCGCCCTCCATCGGCACCGAAACCGGCTCACACCCTTTGGGAGTGGCACGCGCATCGGTCATGCCCAGATGGGCCAGAACCCGGTGAAGGCCCGCCACTGCCCGCTGAACGGTATGGGGTTCCGCCACGCTGCCGCCCCCCACTTCAATGGTGATGCAGGGTACCCCTTGCTGGTTCCACACGGTTTCCAACACGCCCGGCTCGCCGGGATCGTCCTGAATGGCGTCCGGCCCCAGTGCCCGGGCCATCGCCAGCGCTTGCGGTATCCGGTAGTCGGCAAACACAAACAGCGGGTAGCGGGCGCCCCGGGTCTGGGTGTGCAGATCCAGCGCGTAGTCGGCGTTGCCCTCCAGCAGTTGGGTCCAGACCCGATGCAGGTAACGCTCGGCGCTGTTGCCCTCTGCCCGGCCCGGGAAGATGCGGTTGAAGTTGACGCTAGAGCAGTCAGGATCGCCGGGGAAGAAGTCCCGATGACGGGCCAGCATGCCGGACGGGTTCAAGCCGGGAACCAGAATCACGGTGCCTGCCAGTTGCTCCGGATCCAGCTCACGACCCAGCTGCTGAGCCGTCAGAACGCCATTGAGCTCATCACCATGCACACCGGCGGTGATCATCACCCTCGGGCCGGGACGAGCGCCCCGGTAGACCAGCACCGGCACCTGCCAGCTCTGGCCCAGGCCGTTGGGCAGGACATCAAATCGAAACGGGTGGCGGCCCGCAGGAAGGTCGTCCAGCATCAGGCGCTGGATCAGGGGAGCGGAATGAAACGGCATGACACTCCTTACAGGTTGTCGCTTGGCTTGAGCGCGGGAAAGAGCGTCCCGGCGCGGATCATCGCCAACACCAGGTTGGCCAGGGTCAGGGCATCGGCTTCCGCATTGTGTTGCGGCTCAGCCACCTCCACCCCGTAGCGGACCGCCGCCCGCTTTAACGACGCACGCTCTCGCCGGTTATCAAAGAAACTGAATCGGTAGTAATCGGCCAGGTTGAACAGGCCGTTGTGGAAGGGGTACGGGACGGACTTGGCTACGAAGTCGGGCTCCATCCAGGCCCGCTCATCGCCCCAACTGACCAGTGCGTTCCAGGGTTGGCCAACGCCCCACTTGGTGGTCAGCAGTTCCGCCACTTGAGCCAGTGGCATACCACGCTTATCCAGGGTGCCCTGGCTGATGCCGGTCAACTCATAACAGAACTTGCTGATGCCGTGTCGGGTGTTGCTGACGTAGTAGCTCCCGGTCCGGCTCACTTCAAAGTTCTCCAGATCGATCTCCGCCAGACCAAACTGGATGATCTCCAGGGTCTGTGCTTTCTGATACTCCGGGTTTTCCCAGCAGGTCAGTTCGGTGTCGATACAGAGGATCCGTTTGCCCATTGCGGTCTCATTTGTCCAACAAAAGCGGGCCCGCAGGCCCGCTTTCAAGTATTCCCGTTATTCTTCCGTTCGCAAAGATCAGGCGTAGCCAACCAGGTGGGCACCCACCACGGCCACGCTGGCCAGTGCGAACAGCAGCAGCATAAAGCGCCAAGCGAAACGGGCCCAGTCACCCCAGTCCACACGGCACACACCCAGGGTGGCCATCAGCGACGCAGAGGTCGGAACAATCACGTTGGTAAAGCCATCGCCCAACTGGAACGCCAATACCGCCACCTGACGGGTCACACCCACCAGATCGGCCAGCGGCGCCATCAGCGGCATGGTCAGAGCGGCCTGGCCGGAGCCGGAGGTCACAAAGAAGTTGAACACCGACTGGAACAGCAGCATGAACCAGGCGGACAGCACCTCCGGCATGCCGCCGATGGCGTTACCGGCACTGTTCAGGATGGAGTTCAGTACGGTGGGCTCGGAGGCTTCACCACCGCCGAGCAACAGCAGGATCCCTTTGGCACAGCCCACCAGAATGGCGGCAGGCAGCATGATGGCAGCACCCTCTTTAAAGGAGGCGGCCACATCGTTCAGGGTCATGTTGTTGAGGCGGAAGAACACGCCGATCAAACCGGTCACCAGACCCATGGTAAAGAACTGGGAGGCGATCTCCGGAATGTACCAGGCGTTGGCCACCACACCCCAGATCACCCACACCATGGTGGCCACCACGGTCAGCATCACCAGGGTATCGCCCAGATTCCAGCGGCTGGAAGCCACATCGCCCATCGGCTGGTCACGGAAGTGCTTGTCGGTGCGGTAGCTGTAGGAGCGGGTCGGGTCCGCTTTCACACCACGGGCATACCACATGGTGAACAGGATCCCCACCAGGGTGAAGCCCACCCACAGGGCGACACGGTATTCAGCGCCAGACAGCACGGGAACGCCAGCGATGCCCTGTGCCACGGCCACGGAGAAGGGGTTCATCCAGGAAGCGCCGAAGCCTACCTGGGTGGCCACGTAGGTCACCATCACCGTGGTGATGCCATCGTAGCCGAGGCGGATCATCAGTGGCGCAATGATGATGGCAAACGCCACCGCCTCCTCGCCCATCCCGAATACGGCCCCCCCGAGGGAGAACAGTGAGAACATCACCGGAATGAACAGCGCTTCGTTGCCGCGGGTTTTGTCGATCAGACGCAGGATGCCGTTGTCGATGGTGCCGGTGCGCATCACCACACCAAAAGCACCGCCGATCACCAGCATAAACATGATCACGCCGATGGCGCTGCCCCACTTGGAGCCGGACACCAAACCTTCAAACGGGAAGTTAAGGAAACCGACGCCGCCGCCCCCCTCAAACAGGCCCACCTGGTTGTAGAGCACGTCACCATTCTCATCCAGGGCGTACTGGAAGGAGTCCGGGTCCAACACGGTACGGGTCTTTTCCACCCCATCCACCATGTAGTGGATCTCTTCAGTCTGAAAGCTGCCTGCCGGAATGACGTAGGTCAGGCCCATGGCCAACAGGGCCACGAAAAAGATCAGGATCAGGGTGTCTGGCATCTGCCAGCGTGACGAGGCCGCCGGAGCGGCGGCCTGTGAGTTAGAGGCGTCGTTCATTCTGCTTCACCACGATGCGTTATAGTTATCGGCTGCATAGTATTTCAATTTCGGTGAATAACAATATTTGAATGCCGAAAAATGCGCCGTTCGTCCCGTCAGAAGCTAAAAATTCGCTCCAGCCAGTTTTTCGCGCGCTCCCCACCCTGGCAACCACGGGGATCGGGCCAGCTGGCACTGTCCGCCGGCAGGGTTTCCGCCCCGACGCAATCCTCCGCCACCGGCAGGCCGGATGCGGCCTGGAAGTGACCATCCACAATGCCGCCCGGACGGGTCAGCACCAAGGAGAGCGGCTCCCGCACATCCAGATAGCGCTGGTACAGCGGCAGCGCGGCAGAGCTGCCGTAGAGTCCGGCGTCACTGTTGTCGTCCCGACCCACCCAGGTCACCACCACATCCCGATCGTCAAAGCCTGCATACCAGGCGTCACGGCCAGCCGTAGTGGTACCGGTCTTGCCCGCCAGGGTGACATAGGGGTAACGCTGTTTAAGGCGACGCGCGGTGCCACGCTCCACCACCTGAGTCATGGCCCAGTTGGTCAGCCAGGTGGCTTGCGCGGACAGCACCTGCTCAGAGCTGGTCTTCTGCTCCACCAGACGCTCACCCTCTTTATTCAGCACATGGCCGATGGCGTATAGGGGGCGATAGCGTCCACCGTCCGCCAGAGTCTGATAGAGCTGTGCCACCTGCAGTGGGCTGGCATCCAGGGCACCCAGTAGCAGTGCCGGGTTGGCGGTGATCTTGGAGGGCCACCCCGCCTTACGCAGGGTGCTGATCACCGGATCCAGCCCGACCGCCATCCCGAGATTGACCGTGGGGACGTTATAGGAGAACACCAGGCTGTCCAGCAGCGAAGCCTGACCACGGAACTTCTTATCCACGTTCTGCGGTGACCACACCTGGCCTCCGCCACTCTTGAGGTTGATGGGCTCATCTTTCAACGGCGTCGCCAAACTGAACTGCTGCGGCGCTTCAAGCGCGGTCTCATAGACGAACGGTTTAAGCAGGGAACCCACCGGACGACGGGCGTCCAGAGCGCGGTTAAAGCCGAGGAAGCTGGGGTCACGATCCCCCACCAGCGCCAGCACGCCGCCGTTGTAGCGGTCCACCACCACCATCGCCGCCTGCAGCTCTTCGTCCTTGCGATCGCGGATCATCGCCGCCATTCCCTGACTGACCGCCTTCTCTGCAGCCTGCTGGGCCAGAGGATCCAGGGTGGTGTAAACCTTCAGGCCGGACTGATTCAGTACATTGTCACCAAAGCGCTCCGCCAGTTCCCGCTGCATCAGGGTGCGGAAGGCGGGCAGTTTGTGGCGCTGGCGCCAGTTGGGGTCACGCAGAGCCAGATCCATCTGGGTGAAGGTGCTGTACTGTTTCGGGGTGATCAGCCCCTCCTCAATCATCAGCTTCAACACCAGATCACGACGCTGCAGCGCCCGCTCGGGGAAGCGCCAGGGATTGTAGTAACTGGGGCCTTTGATCATTGCCACCAGCAGGGCCTGCTGGGCCAGGTTCAGCTCATCCAGCGGAGTGCCGAAGTAGTGCCAGGCCGCCAGCCCTACACCATGAATGGCGATCTTGCCGTCCTGCCCCATGTAGACCTCGTTGAGGTAGGCCTCGAGGATCTCATCCTTGCTGTAACGGGCATCGATGATCAGCGCCATCATCGCCTCGTTGGCCTTGCGCACCAGGGTGCGGTCCCGGGTCAGGAAGAAGTTTTTGGCCAACTGCTGGGTCAGGGTACTGCCCCCCTGCACCGTACGGCCCGCTTTCAGGTTGGCCAGCGCCGCCCGGGCGATGCCAGTAAAGGAGAGGCCGTTGTGCTGATAGAACTGGTTGTCCTCGGTGCGCAACAGGGCGGACACCAGCGACTCCGGGATCCCCTCCCGGGGCACAAACAGGCGGTCTTCGGTGTTGCCGGTGATGATGCGATCCAGCAACAGCGGCTCCAGTTGCAGGAAGCCCATATCCCGGCCATCGCTGGAGCGTATCAGGCGGGTTACCCGGTTCTCGTTAAAGTGCACCATCACCCGCTGTGGCGCTTCGTAGCCATTGGGGCCATCAAAGGCACGACGGAAGATCTCGATGCGCCCGACCGCAACGGCGAATTCGCCCTCGCTGTCCGCCTGACCGGTGTTGCGGTAACCCAACAGAGCCAGCTCATCTTTCAGCTGCTTATGGGTCACCGGTGCCCCGGGATAGAGGCTCATGGGGCGGGCGAACACCTGCGCCGGCAGATACCAGCGCTGGCCTTCAAACTTCTTCGCGATCAGGGTGTCCAGGTAGATCCCGTACAGGGCCACCACCGCCAGCCCGGCCAGCGCCAGCTTGCCCGCAAACAGGGCAAACCGTTTGCCCCGGGAAGGGGTGCCTTTTACCGCCTTTTTCGGCGCTCTCTTTTTGCCGCCAGTGGCGGCTTTCTTCGCAGTCTTAGCCATCGATTTACGTCAAGTTCGGTTAGGTCAGGTGCCGCTTGGTCTTGCGGGTCGGCGCCGTATTGGCGGGGTCATCCGGCCACAGATGCTTGGGGTAACGTCCCCGCATCTCCTTTTTCACCTCGGTCCAGGCACCGGCCCAAAATGCGGCCAGGTCCTGGGTAATCTGAATGGGGCGCTGAGCCGGAGACAGCAACTCCAGCGTTACCGGCAACGCGCCGCGGGCCAGTCTGGGCGTATCGCTCTGCCCATAGATCTCCTGAACCCGGACCGCCAGCTTGACGCCCCCCTCGTGGTAATGCAACGCCAGGGCACTGCCGGTGGGGACCGTCAGTCGCTCTGGTAACTCCTGTTTCAGCAGGGACTGGGCCTCCCACGGCACCTGGTCCATCAGGATCTGGTAGAGATCCAACTGCTTTAACTGGCCGGTTTTGGTCAGCCCCGCCAGATAGGGCCCCAGCCATGCCTCCAGCGTGGCGATCAGCGTTGCATCGGCCAGATCCGGCCAGGCAACGCCGTTCAGATGTTGCTGCGCCAGCGCCACCCGTGCCTGTAGGGTTCGGGCTCGCTCACTCCAGGGCAGGCTGTCCAGCCCCTTACGGCGGACATGGTCGAGCAGCGCCAGCCGGTAATCCGCCTCGGTCAGGTCGGAAAGCCGCTCCCGGGCCACCACCAGCGCCCCGATACGGGTCTGACGTTCCGCTTTCAGCGCGCCGCTGGCGCTGTCCAGCCCGGCGTGGCGCGCTGTCTCAAACAGCCCCGGCTGCACCGCTTTCAGGGCATCCAGATTCAGCGCCGCCGCCAGATGGATACGGGCATCCCCCTGCCCCGCCCGCTCATTAAGGCTGGCCACCACAAGGTAGGGTTCCGCACAGAGGGGATCGGACTCCTCCAGCGTGGCACCCGCGCCACCAGAGAGCAGGAATCGGTGGCCACTGCCGCCGCGCCCCTGGGCGATCCGGTCCGGGTAGGCGAGAGCCAGCAGCCAACCGGCTTCACTGTGGTGGGCAGGCTGGGCCGCGTGTGCGCCCTTAAGCTGGCTCCACCATTTGTCTGCCAATTGGCGGTAACGGCCACTCCGTGCCGCATCCAGTCGTCGCGCCAGATCGGCACCGACCTGACGACCTCGAAGCGGGTCGCCCTCCTCCAGTAAGGCGGCCAGATCGCAGGCCAGCCTCAGCACACCGGGCTCTTTCTGCTCCTGCTCCCACTGGGCTGCCTTGACCAGCATATGGCCCAGTCTGGGATCCGCGCCCAGCCGATGCACTCTCTGTCCCAGAGCGGTGATGCGACCATCCTCCGCCACCAGTTCCAGCCGCTGCAGCAACGCCCGGGCGCGGCTGACCGCCCCCTCCGGTGGTGGGGACAGCCAGGCCAGTTCGTTGACGTCGGTGGTGCCCCAGGCCGCCAGTTCCAGCACCAGACTGAGCAGGTCGGCCCGCTGAATCTCAGGCAGTTCCGCTTCCGCCAGGCTCTGCTGCTGGGTTTCGCTCCAGAGCCGGACACAGTGGCCCGGCGCCAGACGTCCGGCCCGGCCAGCACGTTGATCCGCGGAGGACTGACTGATTCGAGCCAGTTCCAGGCGGGTCTGGCCGGTACGCAGGTTGAGGCTGGCACGGCGCTGGTAGCCCGCATCCACCACCACGGTAATGCCGTCGATGGTCAGGCTCGATTCCGCCAGATTGGTGGCCAGGACCACCTTGCGGCGGCCCGGCTCCGGCACGGCAACCGCCCGATCCTGCTCCGCCCCGGTCAGTTGGCCGTAGAGCGGGCAGAGATCCACATCTAGGGAGACATGCTCACTGAGCTGGGTTTCCGCCGTACGGATCTCCCCCATACCGGGCAGAAACACCAGCAGGTTGCCATCCTGGCTGACCAATTGACGCTTCACCTGACTCACCAGTGCGGGCAGCCAGGGTTGGCCTGTGGGGACCGGCGCATACTCAATGGAAACCGGGTAGCTGCGCCCCTCGCTTTCGAGCAGCGGTGCCTCCGGCAGCAGACGATCCAGCGGTTGCCCCTGCAGGGTGGCGGACATCAGCATCAGTTTGAGATCGTCCCGCAGTCCCCCCTGCACCTCCAGAGCCAGCGCCAGCGCCAGATCCGTCGCCAGATGACGCTCATGCACCTCGTCGAACAGGATCAATCCCACGCCGGTCAGTTCCGGATCGGCCTGGATCAAACGGGTCAGTACTCCTTCGGTCACCACCTCAAGCCGGGTGGCCGCGCTGACCTGGGTTTCGCCCCGAACCCGCAAGCCCACGCTCTGCCCCACCTTCTCTCCCCGGCACTTAGCCAGGTAGCGGGCGATCATCCGCGCCGCCAGACGACGGGGCTCCAACAGCAGGATCTTGCCCTCGATCTCGGGCCAATCCAGCATCGCCAGAGGCAAAGCGGTGGATTTCCCCGCACCTGTGGGGGCGCGAAGAATCAACTGATTGTGTCTGGAGAGGTTTTGGCGGATGCTGGGAAACAGATCCTGGATCGGCAATGTCGACAAACCGGAGTCTCTGGGGCTGACAAAGGGTCCTAGTGTACTGTCCGGCCCCCGACGCGCCAAGCTAACCGCGAGGAGTGACCATGGCGGAGCGACTCTTTTTCTCCGTCCCGTTAAGCCGGATCAGTCAGTTAGAGCTGATCCGCCTGCAAGCCCAGTTGAGCTCAGATCTGGGTGGACATGGCCGGGTGGTGCCCGCCGCCAACTTTCATCTGACCCTGGCCTTTCTCGGCAACGTCACCCAACAGCAGAAAACCCAGTTGCTGGCGCGCTGGGCGGAGATGACGGTACCCGAGGTGTCGCTGGAGCTGAATCGTCTGGCCTACTGGCCCCGGGCCGGGGTGGTGTGCGCCACCACCAACCGGACGCCGATGGCTCTGGCGGATCTGGCCCACGCCCTGCGCCGAGATGCCGCAGAGCACGGATTCCACCAGAGCCACGCGCCCTTCCGCCCTCACATCACTCTGTTTCGTGGCGTGGGGGGGCTGAAAGAGGAACTGCCGGAGATAAAGCCGGTGCCCATGACGGTTCAGGAGGTGGACCTGATGGTCTCTGTTATGGGCCCGAAAGGGGTGGAGTACCACAGCGTTAAGCGCTGGGGCCGTTGAGGCAGCGCTATCGGTACTGTGCCGCAGTAATGAACTGGCCGAAGGATTCACACCAGACGATCACCGCCCGGTATTGGGACGGATCCAGATCTGCCGTCAGGGGAACAATAAAGTTCTCGAAGGTTTTGACCGGTCCAACCCGCACCATGCGGGATTTGAGCCGGTTGAAGTCCGCTTCGGTTTCCACAAACTCCGGCGACAGGTAAAGCTGGTAATCCGGACCGGGCGCCAATCTGCCCTCAAAGGCGATGGCATCGGGCCCCAGCGTCACTTCCCCTTCTCCCCAGTGCAACGCATCACTGTCCGCCAACTCACGGACAAACTGACCCCGATACAGTGCCTGTTGTGCCGTTGACTGCACCTGCGCCAGTTCCGGACTGTCCGGTGCCGTCAGAATTGGCAGGGTATAAACACCAACGGCAAAGCCAATGGCGGCGACCAGGGTATGGCTGGCAAACAGTGTGAGAGTCTTCCCGACGTTCATTAACGCTTTCTCCTTATGGGTTGTTGTACCTGTTAAACCGGCCCACCCCGCTTTTCCTTTCACCCTGGACGCGCAAACGCTGGCCCCCGAAAACAAAAACGCCCCGCCAGGCAGACCCGGCGGGGCGTTTTTTCACTGCGGTATCGTCAGGAGGCTTACGCCTTCAGCAGCAGGTTCGCGATGGTCAGCATCCCCATGCCAGTGGCTCCAGTGGCGTGCTGACCGTTGTCGCTGTCCGCGTACGCGCCAGCCAGGTCGAAGTGCAGCCATCCCTTGGGCGGAGTACCGGCAAAACGGCTCAGGAAGCCCGCCGCGTTGGAGGCGCCACCGGTGCCGCCACCTTTAACCGCACGGCTGTTGGCGGTGTCGGCAAAGGGAGAGGGGCACTTCTCGGCGTGGAACGGTTCCAGCGGCAAGCGCCACAGACCTTCATCCACTTCAGCCGCCGCATCCAGTGCGTCCTCGGCGGCTTCGTCGTCCAGGCTGAACAGGGCGTTGTAGTCATCCCCCAGCGCCACCGCAGCGGCACCGGTCAGGGTTGCGGCGTTGATGATGCGCTCAGCACCGGCTTCGTTGGCCGCGATCAGGCCATCTGCCAGCACCAATCGGCCTTCCGCATCGGTGTTGACGATCTCAACGCTGGTGCCGTTCTTATAGTGAAGGATGTCGCCCAGCTTGTAGGCGTGGCCGGAGATCAGGTTTTCGGCGCAGCACAGGAACAGTTTGACCCGCTTATCCAGGCCACGGCTGATCGCCAGTTTCAGAGCGGCTGCCACGGTGGCGGCACCGCCCATATCGCACTTCATGGACACCATGCCCGCGCTCGGCTTAATGCTGTAGCCGCCAGAATCGAAGGTGATCCCTTTGCCCACCAGCGCCACGCTGACCGGAGCATCGTGATCGCCGGTCGGGTTGTAGTCCAACTCCAGCATCACTGGCGGGCGGTCGGAACCGCGACCCACGCCATGAACCCCAACCCAGCCAGCGGCCAGCAGGGCATCCCCAACGATCTGGCGACTGGTGATGTGCTCAGGGGCCAGACCGGAGAGGCGCTCCGCCACTTCGTCTGCCAGCACCTCCGGGCTCAGGGCCTCCGGGGTGGCGTTGGTGAGGTCTTTCAACCACAACTGGGCATCACGCTGCGCCTGAAGCTGCTCGGCGTGAGAGGCCCACTGGATGTCACCCATCGCCTTGGCGGTGCCGAATCCACAGGCAAAGCGCCACTGCAGAATCGGATCCCACTCTTCACCCTCAAGGGTTACTGCCTGGATCCCCTGGCTGGTGATCTGACGTGCCGCCGCCTGAACCTGGCGGTAAAGGTCGCCCTCTCCCAGGTGGATGCGGGCGGTGTTGCCCTCGAAAGAGACTTTGGCGCTGCCCCAGGCAGCCGGTGCAGGCTGATAGTCCAGCGCTACGATGATACGATCCGTCATGAACGAGGTCCTTTGCGGCTTCCAACAATGTGGACCCAAGTGTACACAAAGGCTTAGCGTCACACATCTGACAAACATCAATAGGACGACATGGAATTTTCGCCCCCACTTCACTCAGCAGTTCTCATCAAAAGGTATAAGCGTTTTCTCGCCGACATCCGCCAGCAGGACGGCACTGAGATGACCCTTCACTGCCCCAATACCGGCGCCATGACCGGCTGTGCGGAACCGGGCTGGCGCGTCTGGTATTCCGACTCCGGCAACCTCAAGCGCAAGTACCCCTGCACCTGGGAGCTGGTGGAGAACGATCAGGGGCACCGCATCTGCGTCAATACGGGCCGGGCCAACAGCCTGGCGGAGGAGGCGGTCCGTTCCGGCGTGCTGCCCTCCTTAACCGGCTATGAGGCGATCCGTCGGGAAGTGAGATATGGCGCAGAAAACAGCCGCATCGATCTCTTGCTGACAGGTAATGATTTGATAAGTTGTTATATCGAGGTTAAAAATGTCACTCTGCTGGGCGACAACGGGCAGGGATACTTTCCCGACGCTGTTACCGCCCGTGGCCAGAAGCATCTGCGGGAGCTGATGGAAGTGGTCCAGCAGGGTCAGCGGGCCGTACTGCTCTTTATGGCGGCCCACACTGGCATTGAACGGGTTGCGCCTGCCAGCCATATCGATCCGGAGTACGCCCGGTTGTGCCGGGAAGCTGCGGAGGCCGGTGTGGAGTTGCTGGCTCTGGGATGCGAAATGGACGAGACCGGGATTCGGGCTGTTAAGCCCCTTCAGGTCGACCTACAGTAATAGACTGCTACACTTGCCGCGGCCGACCAATGTGACATAAAACACGGTGGTCCGGTCTGAGTTAGCAATATGGCTCGCAGGGAATTGCGCAAACGGGATCCATCTGATATAGATAGCGCCCCAAAATGATGATCGCCTCTCGTTTGACAAAGTAACAGGAGACGCCTAATGCCGCAGGGCACTGCAAAGAAGATTGGTGTATTGGCTTATGCCAACGTGGAACCTTACCGGGAACAACCTGGTGAGGAGTACATGAACGAGAAGCAGCTGGCTCACTTTAAGACCATCCTGGAAGCCTGGCGTAACCAGTTGCGTGAAGAGGTTGATCGCACCGTTCACCATATGAAGGACGAAGCGGCCAATTTCCCGGATCCGGTTGACCGTGCTGCGCAGGAAGAGGAGTTCAGCCTCGAGCTGCGTACTCGTGACCGTGAGCGTAAGCTGATTAAGAAGATTGAGAAGACTCTGATCAAGCTTCAGGACGATGACTTCGGTTTCTGTGACTCCTGTGGTGTCGAAATCGGCATCCGTCGTCTGGAAGCCCGTCCGACCGCTGACCTCTGTATCGACTGCAAAACGCTGGCAGAGATCAAAGAGCGACAGATGGCAGGGTAACCCATCTGACAACGGGAGGCCTGGCCTCCCGTTTTCTTTTCAACATGACCACATCCTATATTGGGCGTTTCGCCCCCTCCCCCTCCGGACCACTCCATTTTGGCTCATTGATCGCCGCTGTTGGCAGCTATCTGCGCGCTCGCGCCCAGGGTGGCCAGTGGCTGGTTCGCATTGAGGATATCGATCCCCCCCGGGAGGTCGCCGGCGCCTCTGACCGCATTCTTCGCACCCTGGAAGCTCACGGCCTCCATTGGGACGGCGAACTGATGTATCAGAGTCACCGTTCGGCGCGCTATGACGAGATCCTGGAGCAGTTGAGCCAGGAGGCGTTGTGCTACCCCTGCAGTTGCACCCGTAAGCGGGTTCAGAGTCTTGGCGGCGTCTATGACGGCCACTGCCGTCTGCACGGCCCCGAGAGCGACCAGGTGGCGCTGCGCCTGCACAACAGCGCGGCGGTGTCCCGGTTTGATGATGCGCTGCTCGGCCCCATCGTGACCGACGTCTACTTCGCCGAGGAGGACTTTATCCTCAAACGGCGCGATGGCCTCTACGCCTACCAGCTGGCCGTGGTGGTGGATGACCACGATCAGGGGATCACCGAAGTGGTGCGGGGTAACGATCTGCTGGAAGCCACGGTGCGTCAGTTGACCCTGTTTTCTCAGCTGGGATGGCAGGCTCCAACCTATCTGCACCTGCCTCTGGCGGTGTGGACAGACGGCCACAAGCTGTCAAAACAGAACCACGCGCCCGCGCTGGATGACAGCCAGCCGACCGCCAACCTGCTGCTGGCCCTGCGCTTTCTTGGCCAGCCCATAGAGCCTGACTGGGCTGAATTGTCGCCGGAGGCGGTGTTGAGTGCAGCGGTTCAACAGTTTGAGTTGACGCGCATCCCCCGTGAGCGTCACCTGCTGGCGCCGTTTTGACGGCTTATCATTTAATCACCCTTGGTATATCATGGCGCGCCATAAGCCAGCCGGCTCTGTCATACCGGCGTGCCCACATCAAATTCAACGAGGTGTCCCATTCTTAAGCGCCTGACGACAATGGCTAAGCGCCTGATCGGCGGCCGCTCCCAAGCGGCGCCCATCCAGCCGAAGCTCGAGATCATTCCGCGCAAGTCGCACCGGATCTCCCGTAACGACATCAGCGAGAACGCCCTCAAGGTGCTCTACCGCCTGCATAAGGCCGGGTATGAAGCGTACCTGGTGGGCGGCGGTGTGCGTGACCTGCTGCTGAGCCATCAACCCAAAGACTTCGACGTGGCCACCAACGCCACGCCGGAGCAGATCCGTAAACTGTTCCGCAACTGCCGGCTGGTTGGCCGTCGGTTCCGTCTGGCCCACATCCTGTTTGGCAGGGACATCATTGAGGTCGCCACCTTGCGCGGCCACCATGACACGTCCAGCGAAAAGCACGCCCGGGCAGACGACAGCGGCCGCCTGCTGCGCGACAACGTCTACGGCAGCATCGATGAAGATGCCGAGCGCCGCGACTTTACCGTCAACGGCCTCTACTACGACATCTCCGACTACAGCGTACGGGACTACTTCGGCGGCATGGCCGATCTGAAATCCCGCCGTCTTCGCCTGATTGGCGATCCGGAAACCCGCTACCGGGAAGATCCGGTGCGGATGCTGCGCGCGGTGCGCTTTGCCACCAAGCTGGAGTTCTCCATCGCCCCGGACACCGCTGACCCGATCCTGAAGTTGGCCGACCTGCTGAGCGACATTCCGCCGGCGCGTCTGTTCGAGGAAACCCTCAAGCTGTTTATGGCTGGCAAGGGTCTGGAAAACTTCCGCCTGCTGCGACAGTACGGCCTGTTCGGGCCGATGTTCCCGATGCAGGAGAAGCTGCTTCAGCGGGATCAGGACGGCAAGGTGCTGGCCCTGATCGAAGCGATGATGAAAAACACCGACCAGCGCGTGGCAGCGGACAAGCCGGTCACCCCGGCCTTTATCTACGCCGCCCTGCTCTGGTACGTGGTGGAGGACCTGGCCGCCAAGCGCAAAGAGCGCGGCATGCCGGAATACGATGCCCTCACCGCCGCCGCCAACGATGCCATCAGCAAGCAGTGCAAGACCGTCTCTCTGCCCCGTCGTTTTACTACGCCGGCCATGGAGATCTGGCAGCTGCAGGGACGTCTTGAGAAGCGTGGTGGCTCCCGTGCCTTCCGTGTGTACGAGCATCCCCGTTTCCGCGCCGCTTACGACTTCCTGCTGCTTCGCGCTGAAGCGGAAGGGGGCGAGCTGGTGGATCTGGCCCGCTGGTGGACCCAGTTCCAGGACACCGATGAACAGGGTCGCCGTCAGATGGTGCGCGCCCTCGGCAGCGATGGCAGCAAACGCCGTCGTCGACCGCGTCGTCGCAAGCCGCAAGGCAAGGACACTCAGTGATCCGAGCTTTTGTTGCTCTGGGCAGTAACCTGGACCAGCCTGCCCAGCAGTTGGAGCAGGCACTGGCTGCCCTGAACGCCCTGCCAAATACCACGCTGGCAGGGTGTTCCAGTTTCTACACCAGCCCCCCAATGGCGGGGATGGACCAGCCGGATTACGTCAATGCGGTGGCCGCACTGGACACCACACTTGCCCCACTGGCGCTGCTGGATGCCCTGCAGGGGATTGAAACCCGGCAAGGACGTGAACGTCACACCCGTTGGGGCGCCCGTACTCTCGACCTGGATATGATCCTATACGGCGACCAACAGCTCAGCTGCGAGCGCCTGACCGTGCCCCATTACGGCATGGCTGAGCGCGCTTTTGTGCTGATCCCGCTGTTTGAACTGGCCCCGGATCTGACCCTTCCTGATGGCCGCCAGCTCACCACGCTGCTGGCCCAATGCCCCCCGCAAACCCTGTTCCGTCGGTAACGCCTGCGTTACCGGCTGTTCGCGACTTTGTCACCTCTGCCGTTGAATCCGGCTGCCAGTTGTCATATAACGGCATCTCTTTGGGCAGTAGAGCTTCAACACTATGGACAGGATCACCACCTCCACCCTGAATCGCTACAAGCGTGAGGGGCACAAATTCGCTGCGTTGACCGCCTACGACGCCAGTTTTGCCGCCGCCTTTGCCGAGCAAGGGGTGCCGGTGCTGCTGGTGGGTGACAGCCTGGGCATGGTGCTCAAGGGCGACGACGACACCCTCAAGGTGACCGTGGACGATGTGGCCTACCACACCCGTGCTGTCCACAAAGGCGCGCCCCATGCCCTGGTGATCGCCGACATGCCCTTTATGAGTTATGCCACCCCAGAGCAGGCCTACGAGAATGCCGCCACGCTGATGCGCGCCGGGGCTCAGATGGTCAAGCTGGAGGGGGGAGACTGGCTGCTGGAGACCGTACGCGGCCTGACCCAGCGCAGCGTGCCGGTGTGTGCTCACCTGGGGCTGACTCCGCAGTCCGTACACGTCTTTGGTGGCTACAAGGTACAGGGGCGTGGCGAAGACGCTGGCCAGGCGATTCTGGACCAGGCTCTGCGCCTGCAGGACGCCGGTGCCGCCCTGCTGGTGCTCGAGTGCGTGCCCACTGAGTTGGCCCGAACCATCAGCAACGCCCTGAGCATCCCCGTGATCGGCATTGGCGCCGGTCCCCATACCGACGGTCAGATCCTGGTGATGCACGATCTGTTTGGCATCACCTCGGGCTACATCCCAAAATTTGCCAAGAACTACCTGGCGCAGACCAACAGCCTGCAAGCCGCTGTGGCCGCCTTTGTGGAAGAGGTGCAACATGGCCGCTTCCCCGGCCCGGAGCACAGCTTTAACTGAACACGGTTGGCAGAGGAGTCGTTATGCAAACCCTGTCGGATCCCCATCGCCTTCACCAACTGGTGCGCCAATGGCATCAGGCGGGTGAGCGGGTCGCTTTTGTCCCGACCATGGGCAACCTTCACGATGGCCACATTGAACTGGTCCATCAGGCTCACGCCCGGGCAGACCGGGTGGTCACCAGCATCTTTGTGAATCCCATGCAGTTCGGTCCCGGCGAGGACCTGGACGCCTACCCCCGCACCCTGGAAGCCGATAAGCAACGCTTGTTCGACGCCGGCTGTGACCTGCTGTTCACGCCTGAGACGGAGTTGCTCTACCCCTCCGGCCTGAACCAGCAGACCTTTGTTGAGGTGCCCGGCCTCTCTGATCTGCATTGTGGCGCCAGCCGTCCGGGCCATTTCCGGGGCGTTGCCACCATCGTCTGCAAACTGTTTAACCTGGTGCAGCCGGACATCGCCTGCTTCGGCGAGAAGGATTACCAGCAACTGGCGGTGCTTCGCGCCATGGTGCGCGACCTCAATATGCCGGTGGAGGTGATTGGCATCCCCACGGTGCGTGAGGCGGATGGGCTGGCGATGAGCTCCCGTAACGGTTACCTGAGTGAACAGGAGCGAACCGTGGCGCCGGAGCTGAAACGCACGCTGGATATTACCGCCCAGGCGCTCAAAGCGCTGGGGGTGGATACCCGCGCGGAACTGGAAGCCCAGGCCGAGGCCCGATTGGCGAAACATGGCTTTAAACCGGACTTTATCCGCATCTGCCACGGTGACACCCTGGCGCCAGCGCAGCCCGGTGATACCCGACTGGTGATCCTGGCCGCCGCCCAGCTGGGCCGCGCCCGGCTGATCGACAACCTGACGGTAGATCTCACCGAGTGATTTGGTGATAATGCGCCGATTCACAAACGTGATACAGATTAGATAACGAGAAGTAACGGAACCGCTTATGCAACGCATCATGCTGAAGGGGAAACTGCACCAGGCCCGCGTCACCCACGCTGAACTGGAGTACGAAGGCTCCTGCGCCATCGACCAGGACCTGCTGGACGCCGCCGGTATCCTGGAGTACGAAAAGATCGAGATCTACAACATCGACAATGGCGAGCGCTTTAGCACCTACGCCATCAGCGGCGAACGTGGCTCTAAGATCATCTCGGTGAATGGCGCCGCTGCGCACAAGGCCAGCCCGAAGGACCGTGTCATCATCTGCGCCTACATGGTGATGGATGAGGAAGCGGCCAAAACCCACAAGCCGCAGCTGGTCTACCTGAACGAGAACAACGACATCAAAGGCACCGCCAACGTCATCCCGACTCAGGCAGCCTGATCCTTGTCGAGACAGCCTAAAGGCCCCAAGCGGGGCCTTTTTTGGTTCTAGTTACTTCAATAAATACAGAAACACTAATGGGTGGATGGCTCAATACAGGCACTCCAACTTCCCATCATTGGGTCGGTTTGACGACAAGGGATCCAAGGAAGAGTCACGGCGAATGCCGTCCACCCTCACCGACTCGTGGCGCCGAGCAGGAGCGACTGGGAATGAAGCCGAGGGCCAGGGAAGGCCCGAGTGTCCAGCCGAGCATGGAAGCGAGTCTGGCCAGAGCTGAAATGGGAAGGAGAGGGAGCGAGGAGTCTTCGCCACGCCGGAGGCAAAGGGGAGTCCAGAGGGGCAGTAGCCCCTTTGGTGCCCGCCGGGGCACTCCCGGCAAAGGTGCGAGGTGTCCCGAAAAACTGACGTGTTGGGGGCCCCCTTACCATCGCCAGAAACCTTACCCAACTGATGAAAATTACTCAAAACGCGATGGCCAGATCCCAGAACAGGGTAGGTTTCCCAATCTTGTACTCCCGGCTGCCGTTCTCCTCGAGGTAATCCACCTGGGGAAAGAGGGCAAAACCGATGGAGAACCGGCCGTAGCTTAGCTCCATCCTTGGGGCGAGAACCGGCACCCATTTACGATCAGTGCCCTGGAAGATCTCATCCTGGTACTCCGCCACAGTCCGGTTGGCAACGCCGACAACCACCCCGGCGGCCAGGTAGTCGTTAAAGGGGTAATTCCAGCTCCAGGTCAGGGTATACATGTCGTTATCAAAGCTGTCGCGCAGATAACTGGCGCCGACCTGGCAGTACCAGTTCTGACTGCCGTGACACTGATTGAAGCGGTAGTAGTAACCGATGCCCTTGTGGGTTTCGTTGTATTTTGGAGAGTCCTCAAAAGGCTCGTCCTCCAGATGATAGGACCAGCCCCCAAGGCGAATTTGATGGTGCCAGTTGTCGTCAGCCAGCGCTGCTCCTGACAGCGCCAACATCAACAGGCCACTTACGATTGCTCTCTCCATCTGGCGTCCTCAGACCGAACCCCGAAATGAAGAGTGTAGAACTCAGCCCAGCAGGAACCACAACAATCCCTGGCTGGAGAGCACCACAGCCATCCCAAGCAAAATCACCGTCCAGCGGTGTTGTCCCCGAGTCATTCCATCTCCCGTTGGTGGCAACCGCCACCGGTTTGGTAAAGAGAAAGGAAGTAGGCCAGATCCGTGCCAAAAAAAATCAGCTTACGGATCATGGCCTTGCAGTAACCATCCTAGGACAGGTCGGGGAAAATTACGATCTTTTAGTCAGATCGCACACCAATCGATGCAGAGATTGCCCCGATTCACCATATTTCCGCTCAAAAGGGGTCAGCGGCGGTTCATCGGGCAGTGGCACAAACTCCCCCTGGTAACCGGCGATGGCCAGGGCGGTCTGGAACTCCTCCAGATAGAGCCGCCAGTTGGAGCGCAACTCCAGTTGGCCGCCCAGCGCCAGCAGCGAGGGAAACAGCGATCCACCGTGCCAGCGACGCTGGAGATGGGCCGACTTGGGCCAGGGATTAGGGTAGAGCAGATAGTGGTGAGTCGGCGCCCAGCCATCCTCCACCATCATGCGCCACAGGTCGTTCAGATTGCCCCGCACCACCCGGTAGTTGTCGCTTCCCGCCTGATAGTGGATGTGTTTGTCCACCCGGGCCGCGGATTTATCCAGCCCCAGCACGATGGCGTCGGGGTGGCGGCGGGCCAGGTTCGCAGTGCTCTGTCCAACACCACAGCAGGAATCCAGCACCAGCGGACGGCCATCGGCCTCCTTCCACGCTTTGAGCTCGGCAAACAGTTCACGGCTGTAATCCGCGTAGGGTGCCTGAAACGGATGCGCCAGATGACGACGAACGGTCTGCTCAAGCTTGTCGTGCAGCCCGCTCTGGTTGGATTGAATCTCCCGGGAGTTGCCCATCAGCTGCGCAGTCCTATGCCTTTGTCGATCAGACGATAGGCCACCGCAAACAACACGGTGATGAAGGCGGTCAGTACCCCCAGCGATGCCCACAAGCTAACGTCACTGACCCCGAGGAAGCCGTAACGGAAGGCGTTGATGGTGTAGACCACCGGGTTCAGCTGAGACACGCCCTGCCAGAACGAGGGCAGCAGTGAGATGGAGTAGAACACCCCGCCCAGGTAGGTCAGCGGCGTCAGCACAAAGGTGGGGATGATGCTGATGTCATCAAAGGTTTTGGCAAACACGGCGTTGATCAGCCCGCCCAGGGCAAACACCACGGAGGTCATCAGCAGGGTCAGCAGCAACACCGGCAGGCTGTGGATCTGGATGTCCACAAAGAACAGGGCCACGGCGGTCACGATGGCGCCGACACAGAGCCCTCGCGCCACACCGCCCGCTACGTAGCCGAGGATGATCAGCACATTGGGCACCGGCGCCACCAGCAGCTCTTCAATGTTGCGCTGGAACTTGGCGCTGAAGAAGGAGCTGGCCACGTTGGCGTAGGAGTTGGTGATCACCGACATCATGATCAGGCCCGGCATGATGAACTCCATGTAGCTGAAGCCCCCCATCTCGCCGATGCGGCTGCCGATCAGGTTGCCGAAAATCAGGAAATAGAGAGTCATGGTGATCGCCGGCGGCACCAGAGTCTGTACCCAGATCCGGGTAAAGCGGGTGATCTCCTTGCGCACCAGTGCGGTGAAGGCGATCCAGTAGGGATGACTCATGATTGGCCCTCCTTGCGACCGTTCTCCACCAGGGAGACAAACAGCTCCTCCAGCCGGTTGGCTTTGTTGCGCATCGACAGCACCGTGACGCCCTGCTCACTGAGTTGCTGGAACACGCCGTTCAGCCCCACCTCTTTGGCCACATCCACCTCCAGGGTGTGATCGTCCTCCTGACGGCACTCAAACCCCTCCAGGTAGACACGGCCGGTGCCCGGCGCCAGATCCAGGATAAAGGTTTCCAGAGTCAGCTTGGCCAGCAGAGACTTCATGGTGGTGCACTCCACCAGTTCACCCTTGTCGATGATGCCGATATGACGACACAGCATCTCCGCCTCTTCCAGGTAGTGGGTGGTGAGGATGATGGTGACCCCCTGTTCATTGATCTGCTTGAGGAAGCGCCACATGGAGCGGCGGATCTCGATGTCCACTCCGGCAGTCGGCTCATCGAGGATCAGCAGTTTGGGTTCATGCATCAGAGCACGGGCGATCATCAGGCGGCGCTTCATGCCCCCGGACAGCTCCCGTGCCCGGGCGTTGCGCTTCTCCCACAGGTCCAGCTGGGCCAGGTATTTCTCCGCCCGAGTCATCGCTTCCGCCTTGGGCACACCGTAGTAACCGGCCTGGTTCACCACGATTTGAAGGACGGTTTCAAACTGGTTGAAGTTGAACTCCTGGGGCACCAGACCAATGCAGCGCTTGGCCTGATTCAGCTCGCGGTCGATGTTGTGGCCAAACACCTCCACCTCACCGGCGGATTTGTTTACCAGGGCGCTGATCACCCCGATGGTGGTGGACTTACCGGCACCATTGGGGCCCAGCAGGGCGAAAAAGTCCCCCGCCTGGACCTCCAGATCGATCCCCTTAAGGGCTTGAACGCCTCCGGGGTAGGTCTTGCGCAGGGACCGGATCCGCAGTGCGCAATCGTGTTGATTCATGCCTGACTCCATTACGGCTAAGGGGGATCATTATAGGTACCCCCCTGCCAAGAAAAAACGGCATGACGCATAGGGACTTGTGAAATATCCGCATCAAGCAGCGGAAATTGTCCGCCGTGTTGCTCTGGTTCGGCCTATGGTTGCAATTCGGCCCGGAAGATTTCAGCCAGGGGGTAAGGGGTATGGCTTTGAAAAACCGTTGGGTACTGCCGTTATGGTTCTGTCTGTTGTTGGCGCCCGCAGCGTGGGGCTATCAACTGGTCTGGTCGGAAAGCGCCGACCGTACTGCGCCACAACCGCTTAATGGCCCGGTGGTCTCGGGCGACATCTACGTCTTTGTTGATCAGGATGCCGGACTGGATCAGGTCAAGTTCTACATCGACGGCACGCTGGTGCAGACCGAGGGCAATGCCCCCTGGGACCTGGGCGGCACCGAATCCAACAAAAACTCACGCCCCTACAGCACACTGGGGCTGAGCGATGGGCCCCATACCATCACCGCTACCCTGCTTGCCGATTCTGGTGGCACCACAGAGCTGTCCGGCAGCATCGTGGTGGACAACAACGTGGCGGCGCTGCTGGTGAGTCCGAGCACCGTCAACCTGTCGGCCGCGCCCGGCGACACCACCTCCGCCAGCGTCAATCTGAGCACCTCCAACAATCAGGCGGTCAGCTTCACCTCCGCAGAGAACGCCAGCTGGCTGACGGTCACCCCAAGCAGCGGCACCACCCCCGCCGCCCTCTCCCTTGAGGTGAATACCCTGGGGCTGAGTCCCGGCCCCTACCAGACCCAACTCAGCCTGAGTGCGGATGGCTACAGCGGCGCCTCGGTCACCGTCACCCTGAGTGTGGCCAATGACAGCGACGATGCCCGTCAGCTTCACCTGGCCTGGGATCAGGGCCCCGACACCATCACTGCCATCTGGCAAACCGACAACGACGGCACCGCCTCACGACTGCAGTATCGCGCCAGTGGCAGCGGCAGTTGGCGGGATGCCTACGGTGCCGTGCGACACACCACCGAAGAGGGGATATTCCACGAGGTCAGCTTCTCCGGTCTTCAGAACGACACCGATTACGACTACCGGGTGATGATCCGACCCGGCGTCTTCAGCCAGGTCTATCAGACCCGCAGCGCCCCCGCAGTGGGTCAGGAGTGGGACCTGGTCTACTTCGCGGATACCGGTCTGCTGGGCCGCAGCGACGGACTGGGCACCGGCGTTCAGGCCAGCATCGACGCCATGATTCAGCTCGACCCGGACCTGCTGCTGCCCGGTGGCGACCTGATCTACTACAACAGTGACCGGCGCTACGAGACGCTGGATCGCAGCATCGACGCCTGGTTCAACCAGATGGTGGCGTTGGCCCCGCGCATTCCGATGATGCCCACCTGGGGCAACCATGAGGTGCTGCTGGGTGAGGATTACGCCACCTGGGCCGCCCGCTTCGCCACCACCAGCGGCTGGGAGGGCAGCCGCATGTACGCCTTCGATGTGGCCGATGTGCACTTTATCTCCGTGTATGGGCTGAGGGAGAACGACGGCATGCCTGACGAGGCGTTGGCCTGGCTGACCAACCACCTGGCCAGTGTGGCGGACGATGGCTATCGCTGGATTGTGGCTTACTTCCACGCAGCGCCCTTCTCCGATGGCAGCAACCACCCCAGTGCCAAAACCCTGCGAGCTCAGTTGGGCCCCATCTTCGAACAGTACGGCGTCAAACTGGTGCTCACCTCTCACGACCAGTCCTATGAGCGCACCTTTCCACTGGTGGACGTGCCCAAGAACAACACGCCGACCACCACGGCACTGGACTGCTACGACCGCAGCGAAGGCACCAGTTGGGTCAAGGTCAGCCCGGCAGGCAAGCTGTCCAATCGCAACAAGGACTTCTCCGACTGGAACACCGATCCGCCCCCCTACTGGACGGCGATGCGTGACAATACGGCTCACCACGTCGGGCGGGTGAACTTCACCGCCGATGGCGCCATGGAGGTGACCATCTACAGCATTCTCGATGGTCAGACACCGTGGATCATCGATCGCTTCAAATACGCGGACAGCTGCGACGGCAGTGGCGGGGCGCTGTCAGCCTCCCCCACCCAGTTCAATCAGCAACTGGAGCCGGGTCAGACCGCCACCGCGTCGCTGCGGATCAATCAGGAGGGCGGCGGCACCGTCAGCCTGAGCGAATCGGTCAACTGGCTGAGCCTCTCCCCCACCTCCGGCAACGCCCCGCTGGATGTCACCCTGAGCTTTAATGCGGGTAGTCTGGCGGCGGGCAGCTACGCCACTGACCTGCTGGTGACCGGCCAGAGCGGCGCCCGACTCACCATTCCGGTTCTGCTTCAGGTTGGCAGCAGCGATTACCAACTGTTGCTCTCAGGCAATGCCCAGCGCAGCGGCGCCGTGCCGTTGCAGGGGCAAACGGTGTCTGGTGACATCTATGTCTTTGTTGGCCCAGAAGAGGGGGTCAACAGCGCCACCTTCTTCCTGGGACAGCAGACCCTGAGCCAGGTCAAGCGGGAGGGCGTCGCCCCCTATGATCTGGGTGGGACAGCCAGCAACCGTGACGCCCTGCCCTTCGACACCACCACCCTGGCGGATGGCCAGTACCAGATGCGGGTGGACCTCAACCTCGACAGCGGCACCGTCTCCCGCTACGCCAGTTTCACCATCGCCAACGACGGTGCTCCGCCCCCGGCCGGGCTCAGCTTTGCCCCCACCTCCCTGGCCCTTTCTCTGGCCCAGGGAGGCCGTGGCAGCCTCAGTGCCACCCTGAGTGCAGGCAGCTCCACTTCGGTGAGTCTGCAAAGCAGCGCCTCCTGGCTGACGGTCAGCCCCGACAACGGACAGACACCGCTCAGCCTGCAACTGGAACTGGACGCCAGCACTCTGGCACCGGGCAGCTACAACGCCCAGGTGACCGCCAGCGGTGGCGGCAGCAGCGCCACATTGCCGGTGCAACTCACCGTCAACGCCGTATCTGGTGAGAGCCGCATCCTGCTGTCTCTGTCACCGGACAGAAGCGCTCCGGTGCTACTGGAGGGCCAGAGTGTCAGTGGTGATATCTACGTCTTTATTGCGCCGGAAGAGGGGCCGAACCAGGTGCGCTTCTATCTGGACGATCCCAGCCGCAGTGACGTGGAGAAAGTGGAGAACTACGCGCCCTGGGATCTGGCAGGCACAGGAGGTGGCTCAAAACCGGCCCTGCCGTTTGACACCAGCACCCTGTCGGCCGGTGAGCACCTGTTGTCGGTAGAGGTGATCAGCGACAGTGGCGTGGAGGTACTGGAAGCCCGCTTTACCGTATCGCCCTGAGCGAATCAGCGGGACAGCGCCTGGCCCAGCGGTTCGAAGTAGCCGCGAATGGCCAGATCGATGGCAGCCAGGTGGTCCGGTTCGGGGTAGCCCCCCATCCGGGCCACCTCACTCTGCTGAGTGCCGCTGACCAGGTAGGCGTTCTTAATCTCTGTGCGACTCTGCACCCAGGCCTCGAAGGCCCGGGCCATCATCTCGGTGGGTAGGCTGAAGTAACGTCGGCCAACCTGACGGTCCAGCGCCACGGAACGGCGCACATAGTCGTGCTGCTCAGCCCCGTCTGGCGTCAGCATGACGGTCGCCAGCAACGCCTCCAACCGCTGGTTCAGCGGGTGTTGGCGCACTGGAACCTCCGCCAGCCAGGCGTCACTGGCAAAGCGCACCGATTTTCCGGGCTCGAACAGATGGTCGCGAATGTAGTGATCAAAGGCGTGCCACCACTCATGGGCCAATGCTCCGGCCCCGGCGTTTTTGGCCAGTGCCAATGTGCGGGTGCCTGGCGCATAGTGGGCCTGTACCCCGGGCTGACCGCCGGTGCCAAACGCCAGATTGAGGGATTGCCTCAGGCCCAGAGTGGCGGGAGGCACGTTCAGCAGGAACGCCAGATCCGCCAGCGCGTCGAACACCAGATTACCGGCCAATGCGCTCTCCTCCCGGGTCACCCAGCGCCCCACTACCAAGCCGCCAAAGCCAAACTGATCCCGCACTTCGCGAAACCCCATCATCTCGCCGCAGCGATAATCCGGGCCTCGTCGGTAGTAGTCGCGGTGCAGGCCACCTCTGGCGGTCATACTGGGTTCTCCGGAACGGTTCAGGGCGGGAGTTGGGGATGGGTTATCAGGGGCCATTATGGGCTGGAGCTCAACACCGGCACAAGGCGCTTGCCAAGGGTTCCACAGCCCATTACCATTTGATGCATTATTTATGCACCTTTTAAATCTGCACGGCGAGGCGCCCATGATCAATATCGATGATCCCAGCAAGGTGGAGACCACCTGGCCACTGTGGCGCCTGGGTTTCCGCCCCTTCTTTCTCGGTGGTGCCGCCATTGCCCTGCTGCTGATCCCTTACTGGCTGACCCTCTGGTACTACCCGACGCTGCTGGACCGCCCTTTCTGGAGCCCGGTGATCCCGCTCTGGTGGCACCCCCACGAGATGCTGTTTGGCTTCGCCATGGCGATCGTCGCCGGTTTTACCCTGACGGCGGTGCAGACCTGGACCGGCCAACCCGGTCTGAAAGGGTGGCCACTGGCGGGGCTGTTCGGGCTCTGGCTCGGCGCCCGTGTGGTTCTGCTGTTGCCCGCCGCCATTCCACTCTGGCTGCCCGCACTGCTTGATGGCGGATTCCTGCTGCTGACCGCCGCCCGCCTGGGCTGGAGCATCGGCCGGGTACGCCAGTGGCGCAATGCCGCATTCCCCCTGATGCTGACCCTCGCGGCACTGGTGAACCTGCTGAGTTACTGGGCGCTCTACCAGCGCGATATGGTGCTGGCCAGCACGCTCTGGCAAGGGATGATCTGGTGGATGGCACTGCTGATCACCTTTGTCGGCGGACGGGTAGTGCCCTTCTTTACCGCCGTGCGCCTGAAGCTGCCCAAAGCGGAACCGATCAAAGCGCTGGACTGGACGCTGTTTATCGCGCTCGCCGTGCTGGCGCTGGATGCGATCTTCTCGTTTCTGCCGGAGCCGTTCTGGCGGGGTACCCTGCTGCTGGCCGGTGCATTGCAGTTGGTTCGCCAATCCCGCTGGCACGCGCTGAAAACCGCCCGGGAGCCGCTGCTTTGGTCCCTGCACCTCAGTTACCTCTGTATCGCCCTGACTCTGCTGTCGCTGGCGCTGATCGGCAGTAACGAAGTCGCCGAGCGGCAGCTGCTGCACCTGCTCGCAGTGGGAGCCATCGGCGGCATGTGTCTGGCGATGATCGCCCGGGTCTCTCTGGGCCACACCGGCCACAACCTATATGAGGGTCCCTGGATGGCGCCCGCCTTTGCCATGGTGCTGATTGCCGCACTGATCCGCGCCTTTCTGCCTCTGCTGCTGCCGCTTCATACCGAACTGTGGCACTGGTTGGCGGGCACCCTCTGGTGTGGCGCGTTTGGCCTCTTCATCTGGCACTACAGCGGGATACTGAGCCGACCTCGCCTGGATGGTCGCCCAGGCTGATACACTCAACCTTAACCTCTCATGCCGACTCGCTAAGGACTCGCATGCACCGTTCCCTTCCTCTGATTCTGAGCGCCGGGCTGTTGGGCTGTTCGCCCGCCCCGGAGCCCGCCGATAACGCCCTCTGGCAAGAACCCTTTCCCGAGCAGTACGCCAGTTGGCTGACCACCGATGAGGATGTTGGCCAGGAGGATGAACTGGCCCGCCGTCCCGCCATGGTGGTGCTGTGGGCGGGGTCCGGCTTTGCCAAGGACTACAACACTCCGCGCGGCCATCGCTACGCGGTGTCTGACGTCACCCACACCCTGCGTACCGGCGTTCCCCCCAAAGGGCCGGAGGAAAAGGGCTACTCCGCCAGTTGCTGGACCTGCAAAACCCCGGATGCCCCACGGCTGATGGCGGAGATGGGTGAACAGGCTTTTGCCGCCAGTGACTTCACCAGCCTGGGCACGGAGATGGCCAATACCGTCGGGTGCGCCGACTGCCATCAACCGGAGAGTTCGGCATTGCACCTGGCCCGCCCCCATGCCCGCAAGGCGATGGAGAAGATCCATCTGCCCTTTGAGCAGCAGACGCCCGCCATGCAGGGTGCGCAGACCTGCGGCCAGTGTCACGTCACCTACTACTTCCAGCCGGAAGCCCATAACCAGGTCAACATTCCCTGGATTTTCGGCAGCACTGCCGACGAGATTGAGCGCTACTACGACACCCGACGCTTCTACGAGTGGCTCCACCCCATCTCCCGCACCCCGATGCTCAAAGCCCGCCATCCGGACTTTGAAACCTGGAGTCGCAGCCCCCACGCCGAGGCAGGCGCCACCTGCATCGATTGCCATATGCCTGAGCGCAGCAACGCAAAAGGGCACAGTTACACCGACCACAACGTCGGTCAGGCTCTGGCGAACTTCGATGACACCTGCGCCGGTTGTCATGAGAGTAAGGGCGCGCTGTCCGCTGCGCTGGCCAAGAACAAAGCCGAGATCGAAGCCGCCCGGAACGAGGTGGAGTCGCTGCTGGTAAAGGCCCACTACGAAGCCAAAGCCGCCTGGGACGCCGGAGCCCAGTGGGCCCAGATGGACAGCCCCATTATGGATATCCGTCACGCCCAGTGGCGCTGGGACTTCGCCGTGGCCTCTCACGGCATCCACGCTCACAACCCGGAGGAAGGGCTGGCGCTGCTTGCCGTCGCCCGCCAACAGGCCAATATGGCCCGGGCCAAGCTGGAGTTGCTGCACGAGCAGTTAGGCGTCACCGAGGTGTACTACCCGGACCTGAGTTCCAAAGCGGCGGCTCAGGCCTCAGTGGGAATGGACATGGCCCGATTTGAAGCGGAGAAAGCGGAGTTTATCCGCGATGTTGTGGCCCCACGCTGGCCCGCCGCCGCGATGCGGGGCGCACCGCACTGAGCCAGTAAAAAACCACCTGCATAGCAGGTGGCTTTGATTAGCCCCCTTCAAGGGGGCTTTTTGGTTTATGGGGATGCCACAGGCATGTGACTTCAGAGGTATCATTACCCCCTTTGCCGGGAGCGGCCCGGCGGCCGCCAGAAGGGCTAACGCCCCTCTGGACTCCCCTATGCCTCCGGCGCGACGAAAGCCCCTGCTCCCTCTCCTTTCCATTTCAGCTCTGGCCAGACTCGCTTCCATGCTCGGCTGGCCACTCGGGCCTTCCATGGCCCTCGGCTTCATTCCCAGTCGCTCCCGCTCGGCGCCGCGAGTCGGCCAAGGTGGACGGCTTTCGCCGTGAAAGATCTGCGACAACATCAAAATGGATTCAATTTCGTGGCAATTCTGCTTATTCGTTTACGCGGAATTATTTAGAAATCCCAACTCTACAGGCAGAGCCCCGAGGAAACGATCACCACCTCCATAGGAGGTGGTTTAAGGCTGACAATAAAAAAGCCGGCCACATGGCCGGCTTTTCTAATGTCATCGGGGTATCAGTCTCGTCGCTGGGCCTCCCGCGCCGCAAGCAACTCCTCATCAAACACACCCGAACGGACCGCTTCAAGCAGCTTGGCCCGCATCCGCATCACCTCCCCTCTCGGCACCCGCAAACGGCTGCATTGAGGCTGGATACGGTCCAGCGGCAACACCACTTTTCCCAACTTGAGCGTCAGGATTCGGTGATCATCACCATCGCTGGTTTCAAAGACGCGGGCGCGGATCTGACACTCCTCCAGCGTCAGTTCCCAGATCCGTTTTTTGACTTTGTTGCCCGCACCTGAATTCACTAAAACGTACGGGCGAAAGCACTCCAAAGCGCTGTAATCCCTTTGACTTGTCTCCGTCATGTTATCTCCCTGCAAGGCCACGACTGTTTTCATTATTCCCTCCGTCCCTGTCGAATAGGCGGAGGGTTGATAGCCACTTAATCAAGCCCTGAAACACTTGTCCATGATCCCCCCTACGGGTCGCGACTCAGCACGTATGCAATATGAAGAAAGTTGCTGCGGGTTAAAGTTATGTTATCAGTCGGAGAAAATTACTTATCCGGAAATTCCCAATTTCGAGAAATGGCCCTGCCACTCAGGAGTGAGTCGTTTCCAGGGTTCACTCCTCCTCACCCTGATATTTCATCAGGCTCTCGCAAGGACGATCCCGGCCCCCCTTCAGCGGTCCCCTGAGTGACAGGCACGAAAAAAGGCACCCGAAGGTGCCTTTACCATTTGCAGGGACTCAACGGGGGCGGCACACAACCGCCCCTCTCGCTGAGTTACAGCTCATGGCCATGGTGAGCCATGACTTTCTCAGGGCTGTGACAGGTGGCACAGGCTTCCTGAGCCGCTTTGGCGTCGTCTTTCACTTCACCAAAGTAACCGCCGTTACCGCGGATGTGAGCCATCGCTGCATCAGACAGGTACTTCTGGTGGCAGCTCATGCAAGCGGCGGTGTCGGAAGAGGCGTACCAGGTAGCAGCTGCAGGGTCACCAATCTTCTCAGGCAGTGCATGGGCCTGACCGGCGTTGCGACCCAGCTCGAAGCCGTAGTTCAGACCGCCCCAACCTTCATTGGCAGAGTGGCAGGTCATACAGTCGGTCTTCAGCAGAGTGCCGCTGCCGCCGTGGCCATTGTCATGACCTTCCGCTTTGTGCGCCTTGTACATAAAGCTGGTGGACTTCAGGCCGCCAGACGCGGAGTCAGTCTTCAGCTGCTTGTCGTTGGTGTGGCAGGAGATGCAGTTCACGCCATTGGAGTCATGGTAGAACTCCATGCTGTGACAACCGAAGCACTTGCCATCGTCAACGATGGAGCGACGCGCGTCTACGGTGGCATCCGGATCACCCAGGATGGTGCGGTAGCCATCGGTCTGAACGTAGGCCGGGTAAGCGCCCTCGGTGGTGCAGGCGGTGCGAACGTCACTGTGCGGCTCGAAACACACCTTCAGTACCGGCAGGATCTCCAGGGTGCGGGTGGTGATGTCCAAAGGCAGATCCAACACATAGGTCTTGGTGCCTTTAACCTTCTGAGTCACAACACTGAATACGCCATCGGCATACACAGTGGATCCATCACCCTTCAGGCTGAAGCGACGGTGGTCGTAGGTGGTGCCCACGGTGGTGGTGCCATCGTCAGAGGTGATCTCCTGTGCCGGGTAGTCTTTCTCTACGTCCCAGCTCACCACCATGTAGGGGTTGGAGTAACCCTGCTTATAGATCTCATCTTCGGTAACGGTATTGCCCTGGTCATCCAGCACTTTAACGTCGAAGGTCAGCAGGTTCTCGGCGTTGATGGCAACATTGGAGACCTCAACACTGTAGTCCTTGGCAGCGGCATACGGTGCTTTGGCCTGAGTGTGGTCAACCGCACCGTGACAGCTCACACAAGTCATGCCGTCCGGCACCTCGAAGGTACCGTGCTGAACCGGGCTGGCAGTGTGACAGCCGATACAGGCGTTGCCGTTGGCGTTGGCCATCCACAGTTCACCGTCCGCCAGCTCTTCGTTCGCTACGTGACATACTGCGCAGTCCATAAAGGGCTTGGTGGGGAACGCCGGATAATCAAAGGCGTGCGGGCCGTGGTAGCCCTGTACGGTGTAGGGCATGTCAACTTCGACACCATTCTCCATGCCTTTCCGGTTCGGGCCCATATGGATAGCGTGGATCATATGACCCAGCTCAACAGAGACACCGTTCGGATCGGTCACGACGCCGTTGTGACAGGACTGGCAGTTTTCCATGTCGAGACGGCGGCCACCGTGGGCCTTGAGGCTGTCAGGCTGGTGACAGGTGTAGCAGGTTTCCATCGCAACCAGGTCACGGGTTTCAATCCCTTCCTGCGCGTTGGTGGACGGGATCCAGTCGTAGTGCGCGTTCTCCGCCAGCTCATGGCCGGAGGCGTACTCGAACTGCATCTCGATGGCGATGCGCTGGGTCAGGTCCGCATCAAACACAATGCCAGCGGCATCTTCGTAGCTGCTCAGATCGGTGGTGAAGGTGTAGGTATAAGTACCGTCACCATGGTCCACCAGGCACTCAGGGCAGTCTTTCAGCTTTTCAAAGCCCTGCTCGAAGGTGGTGCCATCGTCGTTGGTGGTTTCGTTCAGCAGCGACATCCACTGCTTCAGCTCGCCAGACTCTTCCAGTTCCAGCTGTGCCAGAGAGAAGCGGAAGTCGTGATCCGGATTCTCACCGCTCAGCCCGAACAGGCCAACGCCCTGGCGGTTGGCCAGGTCGAAATCAACGGTAATGATGCCGTCGGCATAGCTGGCACCGCTGATCTGAGCCACCGCTTCCGCGGCCATATCGATGTGCAGACCGGAGGTACCCGGCTTGCCATCTTCACCCGGGTTTCCGGGGGTACCAGGCGCACCGTCCTGGCCATCTTTGCCGTCGTCACCGGAACAGCCGGTCACGCCGAGGGCTACCGCAGACGCGAGCAGCAGCCATAGTGGTTTATTATTGATTTTGTTCATGGTTCATCATCTCCATAGAGTTCTTGCCCTCGTCACTGAGGAAAACTCAGGGAGCAAAATAACCTGACTTGAGAAAGGGTTAATTGACCCGCCTCGCACAAAAATTCGCCCAATCATTAAGCAGGGTTCGGCGCCATGATTGCCCCCTGATTCGCCCAAACATTGGCGCAGACATTCTTGAATTGGTTCGGTTTTATGACCGATTTCAGAGCCCAGTTCGCCCAACTCAGGAGGCCGGTTTATGGCGTTCAAAAAGCTGGAGTGCTACATCCCCAATGCTCACCTTGAGGCGGTTCAGGAGGCCCTGTTTGACGCGGGTGCTGGCAAGATTGGTCAGTATGACCGCTGCTGTTGGGTCACCGAGGGACGGGGGCAATATCGTCCCCTGTCGGGCAGTCAGCCCTTTATGGGTGAAGTGGGACAACTGCACACCACGGCAGAGGTGAAGCTGGAGCTGGTGTTTGAGGCAGAATTGAAAGAGAAAGTGGTGGCCGCCCTCAAGGCAGCACACCCCTATGAAACGCCGGCGTATCAGATCATCGACGCCGAGAGTTAACGATTTATTGAGCGAAGGGCATTGCGCACTCGCTCTGCCCCACGGACCAGGGCGCCGTTCCCGCCAGATCAGCCCGCAGCAGTTTCTCAAAAGCCTCGGCGGGCAGCGCCGGGCTGTAATGGAACCCCTGGCCGAGCTGACAGCCGTGATCTTTCAAAAAACGCGCCTGCTCCAGGCACTCAATCCCCTCCGCGACCACATTCAGCCCCATCGCCTTGGCCATCGCCAGAATCGCCTCCACCAGACAGCGGTCGGAGTCCTCGGTGTTCAGCTTCTTCAGGAAGGAGCGGTCAATCTTCAGTTCGCTGAAGGGAAACTGCTGCAGATAACTCAGCGCCGAGTAGCCGGTACCAAAATCGTCGATGGCCAGACGCACGCCCATGTCCACCAGCGCATGCAGCTTGCTGTGCAGATCCTTATGGTTGTCCAGCATCAGGCTTTCCGTCACCTCCACCACCAGTTGCTCTGGCGGAAGTCCGCTGCGGGACAGCGCCCTCTGTATGCTCTCCTGCAACGCTTTGCCCTGGTGGAACTGCGCACTGGAGACATTGACCGCCATTGCCAGTGGCGTCAGCTGCTGCCAGCGAGACGCGTGCTCACTGGCGGTGGACAGCACCTGTTCGAAGATGCGGTGGATAAGCCCGTTACGCTCCGCCAGCGGGATAAATTCCGCCGGTGAGATGGGGCCCAGTTTGGGGTCGGTCCAGCGCACCAGCGCCTCCGCCCCAACAATGCGGCTTTGCGCTAGGTCGAGCACCGGCTGGTAGTGCACCTCCAGACGGTTGCACTCAATCGCTTCGCGCAACTTGGCATCCAGCTGCATCCGCCGCTGCACCATCTGGTTGATGCCCTCATCGTAGAAGCTGAAGTCGTTGCGTCCCTTCTCCTTCACCCGGTAGAGCGCGGCATCGGCCCGTTGAATCAGCTGCTCGGCGTCCGCCCCATCGTCAGGGTAGAGCGCCATACCGATACTGGTGCTGACGTAGAAGGTTTCCCCCTCCACGTTAAAGGGGGAGTCAAACAGGCGAAGCAGCGTCTGGGCCCGGCGGCGGGCTTCGTCGCGATCGCCAGTGTGCGAGAGGATCAGCAGGAACTCGTCCCCGCCAAAGCGGGCCACCACATCCTCCTCCCCCACTGCCAGGTTCAGACGTTGAGCGCTGTGCACCAGCAGTTGGTCACCGCAGTGGTGTCCCTGGGTATCATTGATGTGCTTGAAGTTATCCAGGTCGATAAACATCAGCAGCACCTGCCCCTGCACCGACTCTGCTTGCTGAATCGCCCGCTCCAGCGCCTGCTGCCCCGCCAGACGATTGGCCAGGCCGGTCAGGGTGTCGTGACTGGCCTGATACGCCAGCATCTGCTCCGATTCCTGCCGTCTCGCCACCTCCTGATGAAGGCGCTCATTCTGCAGAGAGAGACGTTGCTGCTGCTGTTTGGAGAAACTGACTTTGGTTTGCAACACCAGGTTGTTGTTGTTGATGCGGAGCAGGAAGAAGAAGCCCACCATCACCGGGATGGCCAACAGCGAGATACCGGCGATAAACCAGCGGGAGGTGAAGAGATCCCGGTTACTCATGGGCTGGAACCAGCCCCGGATCTCAAAGGGGGTGTGCAGTACCGGAATGTGCTGGTAGAGGTTATTGGACTCCAGAAAGTCCAGTTCGCCAAAGGTGTTCCAGGCGATCATCGGCCCCTTGGGCGTCATCAACTCCAGACGGCTGGCCTGGAAGTCGTGCTCCTGAGACGCCAGCAAGCGGCGGATCTGCTCCGGGTTCAGCTCCGCCAGCAGGGTGGCCTGGGGTTGGTCATGGCGCAGTACGGAGACCAGTTGCAGGATGGAGAGCTTCCCTCCCCTTACCGTGGTCAAGAGCCGGGGCAGGCCGGGCTCGAGGCGCATCTCCTCAAGGGGCAATTGGCTGAACTGAGGTTGAGTGGGATCGGTATCGGCAATCACCCGACCGTTCAGATCCAGCAGGATCAGGCGCTTGAATACCGGCTCACCCTCTTTGAGGTAGTCGTCCTGACACTGCTCCAGCATGGTTGAGAGCTTGTGCAGGCTCGCCCCCAGGCCATAGGCCATCGACATTCCCAGCGCCCGGTTGGCAAAAAAGGTGTAGACGGTTTTGTCTTCGGCCAGGCTGGTCAGCTCCGCTTCGCTGTTGTCGAAGAAGTACTGCAAGTCCCGGGCGTAGTTGTTCACCCGCAGTGAGACTTCGTTGTCCTGGTGGGCACGGAGCCGGGTCTGCCCCTCATGGGCCACCAGCAGAAGCAGCACCAGGTAGCTGATCAGCAACAGTCCGCCAAACAGGAAGGCGTGCTGAGAATTGGGCCTACGAAACAAGGGCATAGTGAGCGATTACAGGTTGTCGAAAAACTCGGGGAAGAAGTAGTACACCGTGGGAAAGTGCTTCTCAGCCAACGCCTTGTAGGTGCCGTCGGCGAGGATCTTATCCAGGTACTGGTTAAACGCTTCGCGCAGCGCCGGAGAATCCTTGCGGAAGGCCACACCCATCTCCTGCAACTCGGATACCGGGCCAATCACCTTAATCTCGCCGGGCCACTTCTCCAGGGCGATCAGCGTATCCGCCACATCCAGCAGGGTACTCTCTGCATCCCGGTTCATGATGGCAGGCACCATCTCGTTAAGCTGGCGCTCCTGAATGGGCAACACCAGACGGGCGCGGGTTTTGTGCAGCTGGTAGAGGTCCGGGTCGAGGCAGGAGTACTTCATCGCCAATACGGTACGTCCGGCCATCTCCTCCTTCACCAGAGTGATGTCGTGGCTGCGATCACCACTGGGCTCAATGGGACTCATCGCAGAGTCACTACGTGCCACCAGCCAGACCGCTGAGGGGAAATAGGGGCGGGAGAACGCCACCAGCTGTTCGCGCCACGGCAGGATGGTGACGCCGTTGGCGATCACATCCCCTTCAATGGGCTGGGGCGGCCCCATGATCAGTTCGCCCTTTTCCAGCCAGGTGCCGATGCCGGTGAGCTGACCAAACGCGGTGCGCCAGGTGGTGGGAATGTACTGATAGTCCACGCCGATGTGACGGGCAAAGCCCTGCATCAGCTCCACATCAAAGCCTTCTGCCCGACTGCCTTCGGGGCTGTCGTAGCTGGCGACAAAGTGGGCATAGGGCACGCCAAGATGGCGCAGTACCCCGGCTTCTTTAACCTGTTCCAGATCCTGGGCTGCGGCAGCAGGTACCAGCAGCGCCGCCAAGGCCAATAGCCACCGGCGAATAAACCAAATTGATCTCATGTGAAGTCCGACAAAAGGGGCCCGATTGGGCCCCCTGAGAATTTACGCCATCTCGCGATACAGTTTACGCATGGCGGATACCAGACCATCCACGTCTTGCTCACTGTGGAACAGGTGGGTGGAGATCCGCAGGGCGTAAGTGGGCACCACGTCGTCTTTGCGCAGACGGAAGTCGGTGGTACGGATGATGTAGCCATACTCCTCGCGCAGGCGGTCACGGAACGCCAGCAGCAGTTCACCGTCAGTCTGATCGTCAAACGGGTTAACGCTGGTCAGGCCGCAGTTCAGCCCTTCCACATCGGGGGAGTAGATCTTGACGTTGGGGAACGCCTGAGCCAGCTTGCGCTTGCAGCGGCTGCCCAGTTCACGCACGCGGGTTTCGATGCGATCGCGGCCGATGGTGTCCCACATCAGGCAGGAGTCGGTCAGCGCTTGCTTGGCCGGGAAGTGATCATTGCCGATGTACTGCATGCGCTGGCAGATGCCCATGGCAGCCGGGGCCAGAGAGCTGTTGATCAGGTGCAGCGGCTCGGAGCGATCCCACCAGAACTCTTTCAGACGCTTGGCTTCGTCGCGAACGTACAGGATGCCGGTGGCACCCGGGCCGCACTGCCACTTGTGGCCCGGACCCGCGTAGAAGTCACAGTCCATATCGTGGAAGTTCAGGTCCAGCATGCCGATGCCGTGGGCGCCATCCACCAGAGAGGGGATGCCATTGGCCACCGCCACCTCTTTACAGATGCGCTTGGCGGGCAACACGGTGCCGGTTTTGTAGGTGATGTGGGAGAAGGCGATCAGACGCACGCGGGAGCCGTACAGGGCAACGGCATCGGCGAATACGCGGATGTAGTCCTCTTCAGTCACGCTGTTGTCACCGGTGTCTACCGGGATCTCCAGCTCCACCACTTCCACGCCGTAGCGCTGGCTGGCGACGTACAGTGGGGAAGTCAGGCCCACGTGCTCATGGTGGGTGGTCAGCACCACGTCACCGGATTCGAACTGCAGACCGCCGATGATGGAGCAGATGCCATCGGTGGTGTTGCGGCTCAGCACGATTTCGTGGGAGTCCGCACCAAAGCCCGGAGCGATGGCGTCAATCATGTTACCCACGTTCGCAAAACCACCGAACTTGCCTTCCATTGCCCAGGGATCACGGGCAACGATAGTGTTGTTGGTGTCGAACCCATCCAGAACAACGCGCGGCATGGAGCCGGTGGTGCCGATGTTCATATAGGTGGTGCGCTTGGCGAGTACGAACTCCTTCTGCACCTTGCGCCAGAAGCGCTCGTCAGGTGCATTGCCGTGACGCTCAAGGTGTACCAGATCGTCGGCGGCCAGCGCCTGAGTCGGCAGCGCCATGGCAACGGCCAGACCGGTGGTGGTTTTCAGGAATCGACGGCGGCCCAGCTGCGGCTCGTTGTGCGATGACATGTGTAACTCCCTTTAACTTCGGGCAGAGCCCATAAAGGTCAGAAATCCCTGGCGAAGTCGCCAGAGGGTGAAAGACTGCGAGACAATACTCTGGATAGGAGATCGGTTATCTAAGCCAGATCATGGAATTGAAGTCGCAGCCGAATAAGCTTCACTTGAATGTCCATAAAGCGAGCAGATGGGGGGATAAATACCCAGTTCAAATGCGGCATCTGGCGTCATCCACTGGAATCACCGCGAAGTAAGAGACGGCTATCCGGTGCTCACCAACCACGCAATAAGCCACTGATAAGACGCGCAAACCCGAACCATCACCGAATGACCTTTGCCCTGCTCCTAAAAACCGCTGAGCGGACAAGGTGATTTTTCGCCCACAAAAAGTAATTCCTCGGTAATCGCCAGTAATCCGGATTTTTATAACCAAAAAGGAATCAAAAACAGCAGGGTTTGCCAGGGTTGCGCGTCAGGAGTTTTGAGAGATCACGGCCAGATAAAGTGTGAAGTCGCGCCATTGAGCCCCTCCCCCACAGCGACCTAACCTGTTCCCGTCCAATCGATACAAGGGAACGACGATGCAACTGAAATCCATCTCACTGGTGATGCTGCTGGGTTGCAGCCTGAGTGGCGGCGCCATGGCCTACGACAGCGCGCTGGCGCAGAGCTACCAGAAGCAATTTGCCAATATTGAGGGCGCTGCCGCTGGCAAAAATCTCGGACTGATGAGCCCGGCCGCCTTTGTGGATGCCGTGAAAGCAGGCAAAGAGATGGTGGCACTGGATATCCGCACCGAAGCGGAGATGGGCCTGTTTGGCCTGACACTGCCCCACAGCCTGAGCATTCCGGCCAACGAACTGTTTCTGCCGGAGAACCTTGCCAAGCTGCCCACCGACAAGCCCGTGGTGGTGTTCTGCAAATCCGGCGCCCGCGCCACCGCACTGGGCACCGCCCTGCGCCATGCTGGCTTCGATAACGTCAAGATCCTGAAAGGGGGCTTTAAAGGCCTGTCCGCTTACCTGGGCCCGAAAGAAGCCAACTGAAACACCCGCTGCAGCACGAACTGAAGATCATCACTCCACTCGTCCACTGTGGATAACGGCAGCTTAGGCTGCCGTTTTTTTATGGGGGCGAGAGAAATAACGTCCTCTTATCTAATCAACCAATAAGCTTACCAAGGCCAGAACGAACCAGGTTCACTATTACATTGAGTGAACGGCATCACCCACCCACGCTTAGAGCGCCAATTAACCCTCCAATTCGAGAGCCACCTAATACTCTTTAACGATTCTTAAGGGTTAGGATAGAAAACCGCCTAACCATCAATCCGGCCTGGATAAAAAGAGTAAAACGTGGATAACAAGTGGACTGAAGAAGAGCTTAGGGCTGCCGTAGAGGCATACGTTGAGATGCGTAAACTGGAAGCCGCAGGCCGACCCTTTGTGAAAAAGCAGTACTACCGGGAACTGTCCCAGCGGTTCGGAAGAACCGAAAAGTCCTTCGAATACCGGATGCAGAATATCTCCTACATCTACGACTTGATGGGCCGGAGTTGGGTGAGCGGACTGAAGCCAGCGAAGAATGTGGGTGAGCGCACTGGCGTGGCGATAGAGCAACTGATCAGCGAGTTTGAAGAACAGGACAACCCCAAGGTCACCGAGTTTGAAAGCCAGGTATCCAAGCTTCGCGCTCAAAAGTCTCTGGCAATGCCCAAGGGCAATAAGCAGCCCAATCAAACCCAAACATCCACAACAAGTTACGAGCGCGATCCACGAGTGAAAGCGTGGGTATTGCAGAACGCCAAAGGCCAATGCGAATGCTGCGATGCCTCTGCCCCCTTTATCACCGCTGTGGGTGAGCCCTTTCTGGAAGTTCACCACCTTCATCGATTAGCCGATGGGGGCCCAGATACCACCTGCAATGCCATCGCCATCTGCCCTAACTGCCATCGGGCTTTGCATTACGCAGCAGACAAATCTGAGATTGCAGACGCCATTTACAACAAAATTTCCCGTCTGAAGCTCCACGCTTAACGAGCCTAGAAATATGTCCCGTTTCTATGAAATCGAACCCTCTTTGGAGAACTACTGGAGAGCGGTGATCCTGTTTGGCAATAACGTGGCATCCTATAAGTTCGCCTTGGGTAAATCACTACTGGAATTGGGCGCAGTACAGGATGACCTGGTCCGGCTTGAACAGTTAGCCGAGCCATTCAGCCGCCACCTGTGTGAACACTTACAGCACGCTCCGAAGCAGATCACCTCAAAAAGCAGCAAGTTCCTCGATACCTGCAATAGCTTCAACCGGGGTGAACTCAGCCAACAAGCGCTCATTGAGCAAACGGTCAAGCGAGGCTTTAACAACGTCATTGATGCGTTTCATATCGTGAATCGAGCAGAGATCGACAAGCGCTTCTTTATCGATGAACGCAAAACCCATGGCGGTATTCGAATTACCGACGCCTTTTTTCAGTTAACAGAGAGCGATCAGTTCCAGAGCTTTGAGCATGAAACTGAAGCGCGTTGGCGTTTGGTGGAGGAAGCCTGGGGAATGGGCGTCTCCCGTAACCTGGTTTCAGTGGAGTATGACCGAGACCTAAAAGCGTTGTTTACCAGTAATAGAGAGCGTCGGGTCAACATCACTTCCTGTCGGGACTCGCTTAACGGCTACCAAAAGGGCCATTGCTTCTATTGCTACACCCCTATCAGCGTGGAACCACACTCCCCTCGGCTAGCCGATGTAGACCACTTTCTACCGTGGATGCTTAACCAAGATATCCCCTCCATTAACGGCGTGTGGAACCTGGTATTGGCTTGTCCTGAATGTAACCGGGGTGAGGAGGGTAAATTCGCCCGAATCCCGAGCCTTCCACTGCTCGAGCGACTGCACCGCCGTAATGAGTACCTGATCAACAGCCATCTGCCACTTCGGGAGACGCTGATTTCACAGACTGGCCGTAGCACCGCGCAACGCGCCCAATTTCTGCAAACCCAGTACAATATCGCCAAGCAAAGACTCATCCACCAATGGCAGCCGCAAGCGCGCGGTGAGGCAAAGTTCTAAATGAGCATCGAGTTTTACAATCAAAACGCGGACAACTTCTTCGAAAACACAGTAAACGTCGATATGTCTGCGCTCTATGACGAGTTCACTCAGCACCTGCCGGAAGGAGCCAAAATTCTCGATGCGGGCTGCGGCTCTGGCCGCGACAGTAAAGCGTTTGTCGACATGGGCTATGACGTTACTGCAATCGATGCCAGCGCCGAGATGGTGCGACGAGCTACCACGCATGCGGGTATCAAAGTACATCAACTGCGTTTCGATGAGATCCCTTGGACAGAGACGTTTGACGGGATTTGGAGTTGCGCGTCTCTGCTCCACGTTAAGCGACGGGAACTGCCCAAGACCCTCGAAACCATCGCTAACGCCCTAAAACCCAACGGCTCCTGGTACGCCTCGTTTAAGTACGGCAACAGCGAACGGGAAAAAGAGGGGCGCCACTTTACCGATCTGGATGAGGCACAATTTGCTGAACTGATTGACGACCTACCAGGCATCGAAATTGCCAAAGTTTGGATCACCGTGGATAAACGACCAGACCGGGATGAGCGGTGGCTGAATGTTATGTTGAGGAAGACTGGCAAGTAAGAAAATGCCCCAGTGGAAGCGACTCCGACTGGGGCACACTATTAAGCGGCGACCGGGTTGGCGGGCGCCAGGGCGGCCAGGTCTCGCTTAACGCAGACAAAGATGGCGTTACCGGACAGCCCATCCCACGGTAGAAGCCTCTGGTAATCATGCTCAAAGAGATGGGTATCGAACCAGGGATCCAGCAGCGCCTTCAGTTGAATAAAGTCCACCGCGACCATGGAGTGCTGATCACTCCACACCAGGGTTTGCTCACCATCGCTCTTCTCGATATGCAGACGCAACGCCTGCTTCTCACCCTCACCGCCGTAATACCAGCCTGATTCAAAGGTGAACTCACTGCCATCGAAGGCGGCGCGGTGACGCATGGATGAGCGGTTATCGATCTTGGTTTTATCTACGGCGTTAAAGCAGAACACGCCGTCGTCGGCCAAGGCGTTGTACGCGCTGGCGATGCACTCTTTCAGCTTCTCAATGCCATCGTTGTAGTGGATGGAGTAGAGAAAACAGGTGATCAAATCCAGCGGCTCCGCCACCGAGAACGCACTCATATCATCAACGGAAAACGACGCTTCCGGGCAGCGGGACTGCGCCCGATCCAGCATCGGCTGATTGATGTCGAGACCGGCACACTGGTAGCCAAAATCCAGGAAGTGGCGGATATGAGGACCGGTACCGCAGGCCAGATCCAAATGGTTACGGCCACCATTGCCAAAGATGCGGTGCAAGCGGTCGATGCAGCTGCTTTGGGCGTGGTAATCGATATCGGCACACATCAGATCGTAGTAGCCGGAAAGGTCGGTATAGAGCGGGGCGGCGGACATGTTTGCCAACGAGAAAGAAAAAGGTGGCGCATAGTACATCCGCTCATCGGTTGTACAAAGTGAATTTGTGTTTACCTTGGGGGTTGGGCAGAGGTTTGGCCTGGAGGCTTTGGAGACTCTCCTTAGCCCAGCTTCGGTAAGGCTTTGAGGGGGTGTCTGAAATCAGGAGGATGGGTATCGGCGGGCTGAAGATAGCGCCTTTATACAGAGCGCAGAATCTAGAACTGAGGGAAGCCACCGGAGAGACTTAGAAACGAAAAAGGCGCAGGAGTAGTCCCTGCGCCTTATCGGAATTTGGTGGCCCCTGGGGGACTTGAACCCACGACCAAGCGATTATGAGTCGCCTGCTCTAACCAACTGAGCTAAGGGGCCATTTTTTGATGGTGCGACGAGCGTCGTCACCGGTACGGCAGGGAGTATACTCAAGCCTCTGAGCAGTGTCATCCGTCTCTCTCGCCGCAAGTTTCCCATTTGCTCAATTTCTCGGCGCTCTGAGTGGGCCTTTTAGTTTCGGCTCCTCCTTCCTATGGCTCGGGTCGCATCCCCGTTGTTGATATCCCCGCACAATCCCGCGTGTTTCCCCATGTCTGCCTGAGTTTTCTGCCTATTCGCTGCATGGTGCTTGCTGCCGCGGCGGTCTGGGTCTATGCCTTGGGTACAGCCCCGGAGGATGCCTCTTATGACTCAGTACAAACCGGACGATATGCCCACTTTGATGCCTTACCTGATGGTGAAGAGCGTCAGTCAGGCGCTGGATTTCTATCAGACGGCGTTTGGCTTCGAGCGTGCGGGTGAGCCTCTGGTGGAGGAGGGGGTGGTACTGCACGCGGAGATGACCTTCGGCGATGCCCGCATCATGCTGGGCATTGAGGGCAGCTGGGGCAGCGAGGCGATGAGTCCCGCCAGCAGTGGGCACGATCAGGGTATCGGCCTCTATCTCTACTGCCCCGATGTGGACGCTCACTTTGAGCAGGCGCAGGAGGCGGGCGCGGCCATTATGCAGCCCCCCAACAACATGTTCTGGGGGGATCGCATCTACACCGCGCTGGATCTGGACGGCTACCGCTGGAGCTTCGCTACCTGGACGGCAGAGCAGGAGACTTAACCGGCGTCTTCCGGCCTTGGCGCAATGGTGACGATATTGGCTTCCCGCCGTCCCAGCCGGGTGAGCAGCAATCGGCCCTGCTCGTCGATGGAGAGGCTGCGGTGGATCTTAATGCTCCCCCGCTCAAAGGTTTGCTGAACCGTCCGCTCTCCCTCCCGCCACAGCACCAGTTCGTCGGTGTCCTTTGCCCGGTGCAGATAGGCCACTCCGTTGTCGGTGATCACCCAATTGCCCCAGTCGTCGGTGGCAAGCTCCTCAATCACCCGTTCACTGGGGGCACCCCCCACTTTCTTCCAAAGGCCGGGCACGTTGGGGCGGGTAAAGTAGAGCGCGCCGTCATTGCCCTGCTGCGCATACAGGCCGCCATTTTCAGTACGCTGGGTCAGTTGTCGGGTGGTGAGGTCCAGTTGCCAGATCTGCCAGCTGCCACTGCGGTTGCTGGCCACCAGCAAACGGTTGCCGTCCGCCAACCAGGTGGGGTTGCGGTAGTGGTGGGCATCCTGCAGCAGCACCTCGGTTCGCTCCTGAGTCAGGTCATAGAGGACAATTCGGGTTTCTCCGCCGTTTTCGGCGCTTACCGGCGCCACCAACCGTTGCCCATCCGGTGACCAGGCTGGCAGTTCCATTGCCCCTTCGTTGTGGCTCAGAGCCCTGGCGCCCCGGCCATCCCGCTGCGCCAGCCAGATCTCAAAGCGGCCGGAGCGGTTGGAGAGAAACGCCATCCGATCGCCATTGGGGGCAAAGCTGCCGTAGAGATCCCGCCCGGCGGATTCAATCTTGTACTGCTTCTCTCCATCCCACACCTGCAGGTACTCCGGCGAGGCGTGCCGGACGTAGGCATAGTGGTTGGGCGTGGCCAGCGCTTCGATATTGAAGGGGGTCAGGTCCCGGTAGAGCGGCTGAATGGCGCCATCCTCAAGGGTGATCTGCCACAGGCTGTGGCCGCCGTCCCGCATGGAGTTGAACACCAGCGACTGGTCATCCCGACTCCAGCTCAGCCCATGGATGGAGGCTCGATCATCGGTTTGCTGCTGCGCTTCTCCCTCCGGGGTCACAGTATGAAGTTCGGCCCAATAGGCACCCTGAAAGCGGACAAACGCCAGCGTGTCGCTCTGATGGGCCCAGGCCAGTTGGTTATCCCGCTGGCCCTGACTGGGCTGGGTCAGTTGCCGCCGCTCATGGGTGGTGAGGTCATAGAGAAACACCGCACTGTGTTCTTGCTGGGGCACCCGGTCAATCACCGCCAGATAGCGGCCAGAGGGGGACCAGTCCAGCGCCCGGTGAAAGCGCTCCTGCACGCAACTGGTGATGCGATGCTCTTCGAGGGTATCCAGGGTTTTGATCCAGACGTCACAACGGCCGGAGTCATCCACCCGCAGAAACGCCAGTTTCTGACCATCCGGCGACCAGGTCGGGCTGGACTCGGTATCGCTGCTGAAGCTGATCTGACGCAACGAGGCGTTGGGCTGAGTCAGGTCCTGGATAAAGAGGCGGCCCGGCTCGTTATAGCGTTCCCACATAAACGCCAGGTAACGGCCATCGGGGGAGAGTGCCGGGGTCTCCTCCACCCCTTCCAGATAGGTCAGGGGCGTAGGCTTACCATAGATAAGAGGGGGCTTGGGGGTGCGGGGCCAGTTCCAGGACAGCCCCACCAGCAGGGCGATGGCAAGGGCGCTGATAAGGCCCCAACGCAGGGTAAAGCGGCCTTGGGAAGCGGGGGTATCCGATGTGGATTCCTGCTCCAGCGGTTGAACCGGCAACAGCAGTTGATAGCCGGTTTTGGCGATGGTGCGGATCACCTCCTGCTCCCCGTCCGCCAGCAGCTTGCGCAGTTGATAGATGGCGTTGGTGATGCCCCGGTTACCCACGGCGGCATTGCCCTGCCAGACGTGCTCCACCAGCGCATCACGGCTGACGGTGTGGCCCGGTGCCTGAACCAGTTGCAGCAGCACCTCAAACACCTTGCGGGGCAGGGTTTCTTCCTGAACCTCCCCGTTCTGCTCGCGAGTTAACCGGAGTTCTCCCGGTACCACCCGCCAGCAACCAACCTGATACTCCCTGGTGTCCATTCCGCTTATTGTCCTGACCGCACATTGTTTTTGTTATCCCCATCACGAATACCATATTCGGGCGGCAGGCTGTCAAATCCGATTCCGTGACATTCGCCAGTTGCCCCCACTTCCGAGACAAAACACAAAGCGGTAAGCCATTGAATAAATTGCAAATGATAAAAAAATGACAATAACAGGAGAGCGAGATGACCCCGGCTATCTTCCCTCCTGCCAACCCCCTTGGTTATCAACGTGAAAGGCCGGTGTCACGCCGGTCCCGACGACAGACGCAAAGGCGCCCAAAGCAATAACAACCCGCGCCATCGGAACCAAACCGAGAAGGAATCAAGGGATGAATCAGAACCGCTTTACTCTCTCACGGCTGGCACTCTGTGTTGGCCTGGCCATCGCTCCGGCGGCCGCCCTCGCCTCGCCCCAAACCGACGCCAAACTGCAGAAGGTCAGCAGCGAACAGCAGCAGACGCTCAGCCAGTATGTAGTAGTGCTGAACAGCAAAGGCGCCTGGCAGGCTGGAGGCAACGAAGCACAGGCACAGGCTGCGCAGGATCGCCTGGTGGCCCATGCCCGAACGCTTGATGGCAATCTGCAGGTGGTGGCCAGCAGCATGAAGCTGACCAACTCCATGCATCTGCGCCTGAGTGCGGAAGCCGCCAAGGCGCTGGAGAGCCACGAGGATGTCGCCGGGATCTACGCCTACCAGCCGCGCTTTGAATCCAAGCAGAGCCAGCAACTGATGGCCCGCAGCGACGCCCTGGAAACTGCAGCCCGCGCCATCAGCGCCGCCGCACCGGCCCTGACCGCCGAAGAAAATGCGGGCGCTGGCATCAAGGTGGCGATCCTCTCCACCGGTATCGATTACACCCACAAAGATATGGGCGGTGATGGCACCGAGGAGAGCTACGCCAACGCCATGGCCAACGCCACCACCGAGTTTGACGGCTTCCCCACGGATGTGGTGGTCTCCGGCCACGATTTCGCCTCCGAAGCGGGCTGGGGTGAGGACCTCAACCCCATCGACGGCGCCGAGCCCTACGAGCACTGGTCAGGCTGGGTATTCCCCACCGGGCGCGGCACCGCGCTGGCGTCAGTGGTTCGTACGCTGGCGCCGGGCGCGCAGCTGATGGCCTACAAGATGGCTGGCGTGGCCGACCCCTACGGCTATGGCATGCAGATGAGCATGCCCTCCGTCACCTCCATGGCCGCCGCGATGGAGCATGCGGTGGAAGCGGGTGCCGACATCATCATGGTGGACCACAACCTCTACGGCTATCACTTTGCCGCCTATAACGACCCCAGCGATGGCCAGGCTTCGCCCCTCTCGCTCGACATCGATATGGTGAACGCCGCCTCCGCTAAGGGCGCACTGGTGGTTACCACTGCGGGGATGTTCGGTGAGTATCCCTCCAAGTACAACGTGGCCTGGATGGCCGCCGCCAATGATTCCCTGGCAGTAGGCGGTGTGGAATCCGCTGGTGAAGACCAACTGACCACCTCCGCCTGGTCACCCCATGGCCCGGTGCGCGGGACCCAAACCATCAAGCCCGATCTGGTCAGCTACGCCACCGACATCGACGTCGCGACTCCGGGCTCCGGTGACGGCAGGGATGTGCTGAGCCATCCGGATCTCTCCGTGGCGCGGGTAGCCGCCGCAGCCGCCATCCTGAAATCCCAGCGTCCCGAGCTCTCCAACCTGGAGGTCAAAGCGCTGCTGACCAACACCGCCAACCACAATGTGCAGCGCGGCGACAGCGGTCAGAACGCCTCCGTCACCCACATCGGTGGTGGTGTGGAAAACATGGACGCCGCGCTGACCTCTCCGGTTGCCATCTGGGAGAAGGACAGCCACCAGCCGCACCTGAAATTTGGCCACCAGGAGGTGGACGGTGAGGCGCGCCTGGTGAAAGAGGTCTCCCTGCGCAACTACAGCGACAAGGCCCAGACCTACACCCTGAGCATCGAGCTGGCTGAGGGCCGCGAGGGCAACAGCGCCATCAGCTGGACCTTCCCGGAATCAGTCACCGTGCCCGCCAACAGCACCCTGACCGTACCGGTGATCATGGAGATCAACGGCGCCGCCCTGCCCGCCTTCGCCCTCACCAAAACCGGCGATTACGGTATTGAGAACTGGGAGAAGATGGAGCTGAACGGCTACCTGATGTTGAGCGCCGATGAGCAGCCCACCCTGAACATGGGCTGGTCCGTACTGCCCCGCAGTAAAGGCAGCATCCGCCGTAACTTCGACACCTTTGAAGAGTACTTCGGAGGTGACCACCCTTTACCCTGGAGCGAGGGTACTGAGGGACGCAAACAGTCCTTTACCAACACCGGCGACCACGCCATGACGGTTGCTGCCCTGCCCATTATGGCCTCCCGCAAGGCCCGCCCCGAAGGCAAGCAGGACACCAACAACCTGTTTAAGCATGTCGGCGGCGGCGTCTTTGATGCGGCCCAGTGCAGCAGCGGCAAAAAGATGATGTTGGGAGCCACCATGCAGGCTCCGATGGACATCGCCGTCTCCAATCACATGGATAAGATTGGTGATGCCCTGTTCTACTTCGAGATCTACCCCAAGTCGATCGTCGAGATGTATGAACTGGATAAGGGGGTCAACTACCCGCCCTACCTGATGGACGAAGAGTGGATCGGCTACGGCTGGGTCACCCTGGATGAGAATGGCCAGCCCATCACCACCATCATCGACCTGAACCAACCCTACGATTACGCCAACCCGACGGCGCGCTACACCACCTCGGTACTGCCTGCCTACTTCACGCCGGGCAGCAGCAACGTAGTGGCCCAGTTCTGTCTGGAGGAGATGTTCCACCACGAGGTGGACAGCGTTGAGGATTTTGATTCCAACCTCGGCTTTATCTTCTCTACCGACCGCGATGCCTTCCCCGATTTTGGCGGACCGATCGTTCAGTACAACCCGGTGAAATATGGCACCGAAGTGGTCACCACCTACTTCGACTGGTTCAGCGGTCAGGAGATGGAGCAGGTCAGCTACGGCACCGCCGAAATCAAGATGAACCGCCTCGACGTCGAGGGAGTGGAAGGTAACGAGTGGGCCTCCATGCTGGAGTTGGCCCCGGGTGAGAGCGCCATGCTTTATGCCCAGAAAGACGGGTATTGTGGCGGCATCGGCATCGGCGGCCCCCAAACCTGTGCCCCGGCCGACTTTATGCTGATGAGCCTTAACAGTGACCTCGCCGTCTGGGGCGAAACCCAACCCACTCTGGGTCTGGTGGCCTCGGTCAAAGAGGAGCAGCAGTTCAGCGTGGAGGAGAACGCTCCCTCCGGTACGGTGATCGGCAAGCTGGAGGCAGACACCTACGGCTTCTTCGCCATCGGCGCCTATAACGAGGAGAGCTACTCCCCCTTCGAGTTCCAGCTGGCCGCCGCCATCCCGGGCAACCCGGTCAGCCTGGCGAAGGACGGCACTCTGACCGTCAATAACAGCGCCGCGCTGGACTACGAGAACCTCAAGTCCTTCGTCGTTAAGGTGCAAACCCGTCAGGGCAATGACATCACCCCCACCGTGGATGTGGTGGTGGAGATCAGCAACCTCAACGACATCGCCCCGGTGCAGGAGGGCAATCTGCCTTCCATCAACGTAATGCAGGGTGACAGCGTCGAGGTCTCCCTCGGTGGCCTCTTTACCGATGCCGAGGGCGACAGCGTCAGCCTCAGTGTCAGTGGTCTGCCTGCCGGTCTGATGTTCAGCGCTGAGAGCCAGGTGGTCAGTGGCACTGCCGATGAGGTGGGCCAGTTTACCGCGACCGTTACCGCCAGCGATGGCGTAAACGAGGTAACCAGCACCATGAGCATCGTGGTGGAGGCACAGCCCGAGGATGACAGCGGCAGTCTGGGCTTCGGTCTGCCCCTGCTGGCCTGGCTGATGCTGCGCCGCCGCAAGTAAACCGGTCTTAAACGGGGTGCCGGATACGCCCTGGTAAAACACTCTACCGGCACCCCTTTTTTCTTTCGACATAACGAGAAGGAGTCACGTTGTGTACAGACTCACCTTACTGGCCGGTCTGATCGCCTCTGCGGTCACTAACGCCAACGACAGCCCCCTGCCCTATCAGGCCCGCCCGGAGCCGATACTGCCCGCCGTGACCATGAAGGCACGGGAACGCGACATCAGCGACCTCTACTTTATCCATTTCAAAGGGGAACCCCTCTCGGTGGCTGCCCATTCCCTGCAAAGCGTGGGGATCCAGACAATGCACAGCGGCAGTGCCCGCCTGAACGTCAAAGCCCCCGCCAGTCAGCAGTACCTGGCCCGTCTGGCGCAGGACCGCGCCAGCGTCCGCCAGCAGTTGAACCAAACTCTGGGCCGCTCGCTGCAGTTTGAGCGCGAGTACGGCACCGTCATCAATGCCGCCACCGTTCGCCTGAGCGAAGAGGAAGCGGCCCAACTGCGCCGCCATAAAGCGATCACTCTGGTGGACAAGGTCAACCTGCATCAGCTGCACACCGACTCCGGCCCGGAATTCATCGGTGCCGACAAGCTGTGGCAGGGCCAGGACAGTGACCTTCCCACCAAGGGTGAGGGGGTCATTGTCGGCATCATCGACACCGGTATCGACGCGGACCACCCCTCATTCACCGCAGAGGCCAGTGACGGTTACGTCCACACCAACCCGCTGGGCAGCGGCGTTTATCTTGGCGATTGCCAGACCCACGACTGGATCTGCAACGACAAACTGATCGGCGTGGTGAGCTACCCGGAACTGCGCAACTGGTATCCCGCCAGCCCGGTTGAAGGGTTTGAGCGTCCGGAGATCATCGAAACCGGCTGGGACATGCAGGGACACGGTACCCATGTGGCTTCCACCGCTGCGGGTAACCCGCTGACCGATTTGCCGATCTACAACGTCCTTGGCGATCTGGCTCAGTTCCGCATGCCCGCCATCAGCGGTGTGGCCCCCCGCGCCAACATCGTCTCCTACCAGGTGTGCCTGCCCGCCGGTTCCGACGGGGGCTGCTTCCCGGACCTGACCATCCAGGCTCTGGAGCACGCCATCGAACACGGCGTCAATGTGATCAACTACTCCGTCGGCGGCGGTGCCGACAGCCCCTGGGAAGCCACCGACTCCCTGGCCTTCCTGAACGCCCGTGTGGCGGGCCTTCATGTCGCCACCTCCGCAGGCAACAGCGGTCCCGGCCCGGAAACCATCGGTGCCCCGGGTAACGCTCCCTGGATCACCACCGTGGCCGCCTACACCCATGACCGCGCCTACGCCGATAAGCAGCTGACGGGATTCAGCGGTGGCGACAGCACGCCGGTGCCCATGGATGGCAAAGGCGCCACCCTGGCCTACAGCGGCCCTATTGTGGATGCCGCCAACTACGGCGACGGCAACTGCAACAACGCCTTCCCCGCCGACACCTTCAACGGTGAAATCGTGCTGTGTCGCCGCGGCGACATCGCCCGTGTCGCCAAGGGCAGCAATGTGCTCTCCGGTGGTGCCGGCGGTCTGGTGCTGGTAAACCTCGCCGACGGCGCACAGAACATTGAGGCGGATCTCCATGTGCTTCCCGCCATTCAATTGAACGCCACCGACGGCGAGACGCTGATCAACTGGCTGGCCAGCGGCAGTGACCATCAGGTCACCATCGAAGCCTCCGCCATGGTGAAAGACCCTGAGTTGGGTGACATCGCCGGGGACTTCACCTCCCGTGGGCCCAATGTGCCTTACCCCACCTCGCTGGCGCCGGATCTGGCTGCACCGGGGGTCGACATCATGGCCGCCCACACCACCGAGTGGCCCTACGTCGAGACCCAGCCGCCGGAGTACACCTTTATGAGCGGCACCTCCATGGCCAGCCCCCATGTGGCGGGCGCTCTGGCCCTGGTTACCGCATTGCGCCCGGACTGGACCCCAGCCCAAGTGCAATCCGCCCTGATGAGCACCGCCAAGGTCACCACCTACACCGATGACGATTACGACGGCGTCAAAACCGACTCCACCCCGTTTGATGCCGGCACCGGTCGCATTCAGGTGGCGGAAGCGGTGAAGGCGGGCCTGCTGATGGACGTGTCGGAAGCGGAGTATCTGGCGGCGGATCCTGCGCTGGGAGGTGACCCGGCCGATCTCAACCTGCCCTCCCTGATGGCGGTTGAGTGTGTGGTTTCCTGCAACTGGACCCGCACCGTGACCGCCACCAGCGCCGGCACCTGGACCACCTCACCGGACTATCAGAGTGCCGGATTTGATATCACGGTTTCCCCGAGCAGCTTCACCCTGCAAAGTGGCGAATCCCAGGAGCTGACCATCAGCGCCACCGCCAACGCCAATCTGGCGTCCGAGTGGGTGTTTGGCCGGGTCCTGCTCAACCGAAGCGGCCTGCCGCAGCAGCACCTCACCGCAGCGATCAACTTTACCGGCGGTACCGCGCCGGTTCCGGATCCAGACAGCCGTGGCCCCGTCATCAGCGCACATCGGGATGTGGACAGCCATCGCCTGGAAGGCTTTGTCACCATCGGCACCGACAACCTGCAGCTGACCCCGTACGGCATGACCAAAGTGGCGATGCACACTGCGGAAACACTGGGGGATGAGAGCCCGACGCTGCCGGTGAACGATCTGGACAATGTGCACAGCGTGGCGATCAGCACCAACGCCGACACCCGCCTGCTCTCCGCCTGGATCACCGAAGCGGACGCGCCGGATCTCGACCTCTATATCGTTCGCGATGCCGACCTCAATGGCGTGCCCTCTCAGGTGGAACTGAACAACGCCAGCTGCATCAGCGGGCGGGTCGACAGTCAGGAGTCCTGCGTCATTGAACACCCCACACCGGGCAGTTATCTGGTGGTGGTGCACAACTTCGCCGGAACCGAGGCGGGCCAGTGGGACAGCCACACGGTTGCAGTGGCCAGCGCAGGCAAATCGGAAGGCAACTTCAGCCTGAGCGCCCCAACCAGTGTGGCCCCTAACGAGGCCTTTGCGGTGGATCTGCACTGGAATGAGCCGATGGAAGCCGGTGACGTGTACTACGGCGCCTTCACCATCGGCACCCATCCGGACCTGCCGGAAAACATCGGCATGGTGCAATTTGAGCTGCATCGTGGTGCCGATGATGTGGCGCTGAGCGTGGACAGCACAGCCATCAAAGCAGGCGAACCCATCACCTACAGCATTGAGTTGATGGCCAACCCCGGCGCAGTGGATCGTCACTACACCCTGACCTCCACCCTGCCCCAGGGCTTTTCGGTCACTGAGGCTGAAGGGGCCGAAGTCGATGGAGACCAGATCAGCTGGAGTGTGGTGCAGGTCGCTGGCGGTGACAGCCAGACGCTGACACTGGTGGTGGACAGCAGCGCTGTGGTCACCGAGACCGAACTGGCGCTGAGCCTGAGCCATCGCGTCAACGAGATGGAAGCGGTCACCGACATGGCTCCGTCCGTTACCGTAGCGGGTCGCCCCACGGCACAGATCAATGGTGAAAGCGAACTGGCCCTTGAGGTGCAGAGCCCCGCTACCGTGGAACTGAGTGCCGAAGGCAGCCAGGGCGCGGAGGGGGAAACCCTGAGCTACCAGTGGCAACAACTGTCCGGCCCGACGCTGACCCTGAGTGGCAGTGACAGCGAGACGTTGTCCATTACCGTCCCGGCTCTGAGCAGTGACCAGCAGGCGGAGATCGCCCTGGTGGTGATCACCGAATCCGGCACCAGCCTGCCGGTGGTGGCCACGCTCAACCTGGCGGCAGAGCCGGTTGCCCAGCCCGGTAGCGGAGGTGGCAGCGGCGGCAGTATGGGGTGGTTTGCCCTGCTGCTCCTCGGTGCTGCTCTGGGCCGTCGCCGCTGATCATTTTTCTTTTCCATTTAGTCTTTTAGCGCCCTTCGGGGCGCTTTTTTGTGGCGCTGGTTGGGGCCAGGATCACAGCCGCTCTTTCCCTCTCTCTGCCATACTTGTTCTCCCTTCCATTAACGAGAGAAGAAGATGGCTGAGACCATCATTTTCGATACCGATCCCGGCATCGATGACGCCATGGCCCTGTTGCTGGCCCATGCCCACCCAGCGATTCACCTGAAGGCCATCACCACGGTGTACGGTAACGGTACCATTGAGGATTGCACCCGCAACGCCTGCTACCTGAACCAGAAGTTCGGTATGGGTGCCGAGGTGGTCAAGGGCGCTGCCGGCCCGCTACGCCGCAGCCCCAATGGCCCCACAACCGTCGTCCACGGCGAACATGCCATGGGTGATGTGGTTGCGCCCGCTGACACCCCCATCGACATTGATGAGCGGCCTGCCTACCGCTATCTGTGCGACACCATCAATGAGCAGCCGGGGGAGATCACCCTGGTGGCAGTGGGGCCGCTCACCAACCTGGCGCTGGCTCTGCAGCATGACCCCGACATCGCTCACAAGGTGAAGCAGGTGGTGGTGATGGGCGGTGCCTTTGGCACCCGAGGCCACTTTGGTAACGTGGCGCCTTTTGCCGAAGCCAATATCCATGATGATCCGGATGCGGCAGACAGAGTGTTTACCGCACCGTGGCGGGTAACCATTGTGGGGTTGGATGCCACCCATGAAGCCTTTTTCAGCAGCGACTATCTGGATGCATTGAAAGCGGACGGTGGCAAAGCCGGTGCCTTTATCCACGATGTCAGCCGCTTCTACCTGGCGTTCTACTCCGACAAGCTGGGACTGGATGGCTGCCACGTCCATGACCCCTCGGCGGTGGCCTATGTGATCGACCCGACCCTCTTCACCACCCGCTCCGGCCCGGTGCGTGTGGTGTGTGATGGCCCGGCCATCGGCATGACCCTGCAGAAGATCGACCCCTTCTGCTACGCCGACGACGAGTTCAGCCCCCACCCGGCTCAAAGCGTGTGCGTGGCCGTGGATGAACCGCGCCTGCTGACGCTCTATCGGGACAGCATCCTATCGCTGGGGTGACCCGTGCACCTGTGTGGAGGTAGCGTGGGCTTATAGCCCACGGGTCGCGTCCATTTCGAGGCACCATTTGCCTGGGTTTCCGTGGGCCACAGGCCCACGCTACGGTTCGCTCCGCAGGGAATATTGCGCAATTTGGAGTGGGGCCTTGGCCGTAGCGTGCCGCCTATGGCGCACGATTCGGAGTCTGTAACTGCCCTGGTTTCCGTTTGGAAGTAGCGTGGGTTTATAACCCACGGTTCGCGTCCATTTCGAGGCACCATTGCCGTGGGCTATAAGCCCACGCTACGAAGCGCACGAAGCACGCCTTCTCGGCACAATGAGGTTGGGGGTAGCGTGGGTTTATAACCCACGGTTCGTATCCATTTCGAGGCACCATTTGCCTGGGTTTCCGTGGGCCACAGGCCCACGCTACGGTTCGCTCCGCAGGGAATATTGCGCAATTTGGAGTGGGGCCTTAGCCGTAGCGTGCCGCCTATGGCGCACGATTCGGAGGCTGTAACTGCCTGGGTTTCCGTGGACCACAGGCCCACGCTACGTCGAGTTCGAAGGTTGATACCACCCTGGCTCCCGCGGCTTATAGCCCACGGGTCGCACGCATTTTGCTTTACCGGTTCCAACAAAAACGCCGTCCCAAAGGACGGCGTTTTTTATGGCTCAAATTCGCTTACAGCGCTTTGAGTTGAGTCTTCTGCTCTTCCAGCTTGGCGATGTCCCGCTTGGCTTCATCCAGCTTGGCTTGCTCCTTGGCCACAACGGCTTCCGGTGCTTTGGCCAGGAAGCCCTGGTTGGAGAGTTTCTTCTCCACGCGGTCGGCGTCCTGGGCCAGCTTGGCGATCTGCTTGTCGATACGGGCCAGTTCAGCCTCCACATCGATCAGGCCCGCCATCGGGATCAGCAGTTCCATCTCACCGATGATCTGGGTGGTGGACATCGGAGCCTCACCCTCCAGCACGGAGATGGATTCCAGGTTGGCCAGGCGGGTCAGCATGATGCGGTTGGCATCGATGCGGGCCAGCTCCTGCTCACCGGCATTCTTCAGCAGCACGTTCAGCGGCTTGGACGGGCCGACATTCAGTTCACCGCGGACGTTACGTACCGCCACGATAAACTGCTTCACCCACTCCAGGTCCGCCTTGGCGGCGTCGTCCACCAGGGATTCATCGAACTCCGGATACGGCATCAGCATGATGGTGTCGCCACCTTTGCCGATCATCGGCGCTACGGTCTGCCAGATCTCTTCGGTGATGTAGGGCATCAGCGGGTGCATCAGGCGCAGCATCCCTTCCAGCACGGTCAGCAGGGTGTGGCGGGTGCCACGCTGCTGAGCCTCAGTACCGTTCTGCAGTACCGGCTTGGTCAGCTCCAGGTACCAGTCACAGAACTGGTTCCAGGTGAACTCGTAAGCGATATTGGCAGCGATGTCGAAGCGGTAGCCGTTCATGGCGTCACGCAGCTGCTTCACGGTGTCGTTGTAGCGGGCCAGGATCCAGCGATCCGCCAGGCTCAGCTCCATCTCGCCGCCGTCTTTGCCGCAATCCTGCTCTTCGGTGTTCATCAGCACGTAACGGCTGGCGTTCCACAGCTTGTTGGCGAAGTTGCGGTAACCTTCCAGACGGTTCATGTCCCAGTTGATGTCACGACCGGTGGAAGCCATGGCAGCCAGGGTGAAGCGCAGCGCATCGGTGCCGTGAGCGGAGATCCCCTCAGGGAACTGCTTGCGGGTGCTCTTCTCAATCTTGGCGGCCAGTTGCGGCTGCATCATGTTGCCGGTGCGCTTCTCAACCAGGGTTTCCAGGTCGATGCCGTCGATCATGTCCAGCGGGTCCAGCACGTTGCCTTTGGACTTGGACATCTTCTGGCCCTGCTCGTCCCGGATAAGGCCGGTGACGTACACGGTCTTGAATGGCACCTGAGACTTACCGTCTTCATCCTTGATGAAGTACATGGTCATCATGATCATCCGGGCAACCCAGAAGAAGATGATGTCGAAGCCGGTCACCAGCACATCTGTGGGGTGGAAGGTTTTCAGCTCCGGAGTCTGCTCCGGCCAGCCCAGGGTGGAGAAGGTCCACAGGGCGGAGGAGAACCAGGTGTCCAGCACGTCGTCGTCCTGGCGCAGAACCACGTCAGCGGCCAGGCCGTTGGCGGTACGCACTTCCGCTTCGTCGCGGCCCACGTACACTTTGCCGGATTCGTCATACCAGGCCGGGATACGGTGACCCCACCACAGCTGACGGGAGATACACCAGTCCTGGATGTCACGCATCCAGGCGAAGTACATGTTTTCGTACTGCTTGGGCACGAACTGGATGTCGCCGTTCTCTACCGCTTCGATGGCCGGCTTGGCCAGCGGGGCCACGCGCACGTACCACTGATCGGTCAGCATCGGCTCGATAACCACGCCGCCACGGTCGCCGTAAGGGACGGTCAGGTCGTGATCCTTGATCTCGTCCAGCAGACCCAGCTCGTCAAACTCGGCAACGATCGCTTTACGGGCAGCGAAACGCTCCATACCACGGTACTTCTCCGGCAGTTCAGCGGAGTAGACGTCAGTGGCTTCGCCGTTGGTGTCCAGCACCTCGGCTTCGTCGCGGATGTCGGCGTTGAAGGTCAACACGTTGATCATCGGCAGGGCGTGACGCTTACCCACTTCGTAGTCATTGAAGTCGTGAGCCGGGGTGATCTTCACGCAGCCGGTGCCCTTCTCCATGTCAGCGTGCTCGTCGCCCACGATGGGGATGCGACGGTTCACGATGGGCAGGATCAGGTGCTTGCCGATCAGGTCTTTGTAGCGCGGATCTTCCGGGTTTACCGCCACACCGGTGTCGCCCAGCATGGTTTCCGGACGGGTGGTGGCCACTACGATGTAGTCTTTGCCATCGGCGGTCTTAACGCCGTCCGCCAGCGGGTAGCGGAAGTGCCACATATGGCCCTTGGTGTCCTTGTTCTCCACTTCCAGATCGGAGATCGCCGTGTGGAGTTTCGGATCCCAGTTCACCAGGCGCTTGCCGCGGTAGATCAGATCATCTTCGTACAGGCGAACAAACACTTCCTGAACCGCCTTGGACAGGCCCGGATCCATGGTGAAGCGCTCACGGTCCCAATCCACAGAGGCGCCCATACGGCGCAGCTGCTGGGTGATGGTGCCGCCGGACTCTTCTTTCCACTCCCACACCTTGTCGATGAAGGTTTCGCGGCCCAGCTCCTGGCGGGTGATGTTCTGTGCGGCCAGCTTACGCTCTACCACCATCTGGGTGGCGATACCGGCGTGGTCGGTACCCACCTGCCACAGGGTGTTCTTGCCCTGCATCCGCTGGTAGCGGATCAGGGTGTCCATGATGGTGTCCTGGAAAGCGTGCCCCATGTGCAGGCTGCCGGTGACGTTCGGCGGCGGGATCATGATGCAGTAAGGATCTTTACTGGTGTCACCGTGGGGCTTGAAATAACCCGCGGCTTCCCAGCGCTGGTAGTGGCGCTGCTCAATCGACTGGGGGTTGTACGTCTTATCCATGGGGCCTATGACTCGTAGAAAACTTAAAACGGCTGACGGGCGAGATCCTGGGTGGTGAGGGTCACCCCCAGTTGGCGGTAATGGGCGAATCGTCTTCGCGCCTGCGCCTTGGCCTGCTCGTCAGCCGGGACAAAATCGATAATGTGGGCGAATTGTACCGCAAAATTGGGCACCTCGGGCGCGAGGTTGATCAACAACGCACGATTTACCGGCAGAGGGGCATTGGGGTTGGCCCAACCTATCTCTACCGGGGCGCCACCCTGAGGGCCCTCCCCCACCAGATTGTGGGGAATAAAGCTGTCTGGCTCGAACTGCCACAACTGCTCATCCAGGGCCTCAGCATCGGCCTGGCTGGCGCAGTACAGGTACACCCGCTGGCCTTTGCGGTAGGCGCGGGCGGCAGCCTGACAGGCGATATCCGCCGGGCGGTCAACCCTAGCGGAGTCGCTGCCGTCGGGCAAGAGATAGAAAGTGGCGTTGGCCATGCTGTTCCCCAGAAAAACAAAAGGCGGAGCCGTTGCTCCGCCTTACATTGTACCGATGGCGGTGCGCCGGTCGTTACTCTTGATCCACCACGCCAGCGCGGTTGATCAGGAACTGAGTCAGGATCGGCACCGGACGACCGGTAGAGCCTTTGTCCTTGCCGCTGTTCCAGGCAGTACCGGCCACATCCAGGTGGGCCCAGTGGTACTTCTTGGTGAAGCGGGACAGGAACGCGGCCGCGGTGATGGTGCCTGCCGGGCGTCCACCGATGTTGGCCATGTCCGCGAACGGGCTCTCGATCTGCTCCTGGTACTCATCCCACAGCGGCAGGCGCCAGCAGCGGTCACCGGAGGCATCACCGGCGTTCTGCAGCTCATGAGCCAGGGCGTTGTGGTTGGACAGCAGGCCGGAGGCATGCTTGCCCAACGCGATCACACAGGCACCGGTCAGGGTGGCAGTGTCGATCACCAGTTCCGGATCGAAACGCTCAACGTAGGTCAGCACATCACACAGCACCAGACGGCCTTCGGCGTCGGTGTTGAGCACTTCGATGGTCTGGCCGGACATGGAGGTCAGGATGTCACCCGGGCGGTAGGACTTGCCGTCCGGCATGTTCTCACAGCCCGCCAGGATTGCGACCACGTTGATCGGCAAGTCCAGTTCACACAGGGACTTCACCACACCGATAACGCCAGCAGCGCCACCCATGTCGTACTTCATCTCGTCCATCCCTTCGCCGGGCTTGAGGCTGATGCCGCCGGAATCGAAGGTCAGGCCCTTACCAATCAGCACGATCGGCTTCTGCTCGGAATCCGGTGCGCCTTGGTATTTGAGGATGGTCATCATGGACTCGTTTTCAGAGCCACGACCCACGGCCAGATAGGAGTGCATCCCCAGATCGGCCATCTCCTCTTCACCCACGATCTGCACAGACAGCTTCTCGTACTGCTCCGCCATCTGGCGGCCCTGGCTGGCCAGGTACGCGGGGTTACAGATGTTCGGCGGCATATTGGCCACGTCACGGCACAGCTTGGTGCCAGCCGCCACGCCCAGACCATGCTGGATCGCCTGCTCACCGATGGTGAGGTCACGGCGGGTGGGGACGTTGAACACCATCTTACGCAGAGGACGACGGGTTTCGTCCTTCTTGCTCTTCATCACGTCGAAGGTGTACAGGCTGGACTGAGTGGTCTCTACCGCCTGACGCACCTTCCAGTAGGTGTCACGACCCTTAACGTGCAGTTCGGTCAGGAAGCACACCGCTTCCATGGAACCGGTTTCGTTCAGGGTGCTGATGGTCTTGGCGATGATCTGCTTGTACTGGCGCTCATCCAGCTCACGCTCTTTACCGCAGCCGACCAGCAGGACGCGCTCAGACAAAACATTGGGAACATGGTGCAGCAACAGCATCTGGCCGGGCTTGCCTTCCAGATCACCGCGACGCAGCAAGTTGCTGATGTAACCGTCGCTGATCTTATCCAGTTGCTCCCCTACCGCCGACAGGCGGCGCGGCTCAAAGACTCCGACAACAATGCACGCGCTGCGTTGCTTTTCTGGGCTGCCGCTTTTTACACTGAACTCCATGGCGTCTCCTGGTTCTTAAAGACATTGCCTTTTTATTGTTGGATAATGATCCCTTTGTTGACACTTAGGCTGCCGAATCCGGCAACCCCTTGAACTCTCAGAATAGTCCGTTCGGACGGCACTTTTCGGCTTTCAGTAGCCCTGAGATTGTTCAAAAAGTATCAAAAGTAACTAGTTTACTTAAAAAACAAGCTGTTTCCAGAGAAATTACAAGTTTACTAAGCGGACACCGGCCTTGATCATCTTTAGGTACCTGCTGAAAGAAGCCCTCAGAGCGCAAATCGCGGTCCTGGCCGTACTGGTGACGATTTTCATCAGTCAGCAATTTGTGAAAATTTTGGCCGACGCGGCCGAAGGCCAGTTTCCTGGCAAATTGGTGGCCACTCTGCTGGCCCTCAACATGCCGGAACTGCTCTCCCTGATCCTTCCCCTCTCCCTGTTCCTGGGCGTCATGATGGCGCATGGGCGGATGTATGCTGACAGCGAGATGACCGTACTCCACGCGGTCGGCGTGTCGGAGTGGTACGTCACCCGGGTCACGCTGGTGCTGGCCTTTATCATGGCGTTGATCTCCGGAGCCACCGCCATCTATGTGGCGCCCTGGGCCAAAGAGACCGAATACCAGGTGCTGGAGAAAGCCGAGTCCGAGGCGGGCCTGGCGGCTCTGGTGCAGGGTCGGTTCCAGCGCGCGGCCAACGGCAAAGCGGTGATTTACGTCGAGGGCCTCTCCAAAGGCAAGCTGGACAAGGTGTTTGTCGCCCAGATGCCGGAGAAGGAGGACCCGGAAGGGGAAACCGCTCTGGTACTGGCACGTGGCGGCCGCATTGTGGAAGGCGCCGACGGTTCACAGCGTCTGCAGCTGCTGGACGGTAACCGTTTCAGCGGCGTCCTGAACCAGAAGGAGTACAACCTGGTTCAGTTTGGCGAGTACGAGATGGAGATTAAGTCCCAGGAAGCGGCCCACAAGCGCCGCAAACTGTCGGCCTACTCCATGACCCAACTGCTGGACGAGGGCAGCCCCGACGCCTGGGCTGAGATCCACTGGCGTCTGGCGGTGCCGATTGCGCTGCCGCTGCTGACCCTGATTGCCGTCCCCATGTCCCGGGTTAACGTGCGTCAGGGCAAGTTCGCCAAGATGCTGCCCGCCATCCTAATCTACCTGGGTTACTTCGGCCTGCTGATGGCGGGACGTAAGGCGATTGAGAACGGCGCGATTCCGCCGATTCTCGGACTCTGGTGGATCCACCTTTCCGCTCTGATCATCGGTATCGTGCTGATTGGCCGGGGTCGTCCGGCGTGGCGCAAATGGGTGCATGCCCTGCGTTGGAAGCGTCATAAGGAGGTGGAGGCATGATCCGCATTCTCGACCTCTATATTGCCCGCACCATTATCAACACCTCGGCACTCTGTCTGTTGGTGCTGACCGGCCTGTCGGGACTGATCAAATTCGTTGACCAGCTTCGCCTGGTGGGCCGGGGCGATTTCACCACTTGGGACGTGGCGCTGTACGTGCTGTTCCTGGTGCCCCGTGATATCGAGATGTTCTTCCCCATCGCCGCCATGCTGGGAGCCCTGATCGGCATGGGCATGCTGGCCTCCAGCTCCGAGCTGGTGGTGATGCAGGCCGCTGGCCTCTCCCGCCTCAACATCGCCGCGTCGGTGATGAAGACGGCGGTACCACTGATGATCGTGGCGATGCTGATTGGCGAGTACCTGGCACCGGTGTCGGAGCAAACCGCCCGGGAGATGCGGGCCCAGAAAACCTCGGGAGGGAGCCTGATCAGCTCCAGTACCGGCACCTGGGCCAAAGATGGCGAGCTGTTCGTCAACATCACCGAAGTGCAGGACGCCAAGACGCTGAAAGGGGTCACCATCTACCGCTTCGACGGCGAGAATCTGCTGCGTGAGATCACCTACGCCGAACAGGGCCGTTACGATGGCACGGCCTGGCGTCTGCTGGACGTCACCGAGACCGACCTCACCGATAAGCAGGTGAGCACCCTGCAGCGGGACGAACTGAACTGGCGCTCGACCCTGACCCCGGACAAGTTGCAGGTGGTTACCGTAAAACCGGAGGGGCTATCGATTGAGGGCCTGCTCGACTACGTGGACTACCTCAAGGCTAACCGGCAGGACACCACCCGTTATGAGCTGGCGCTGTGGCGTAAGGTGGCTCAGCCCATCACCGTTGGCGTGATGATGATGCTGGCCCTCTCCTTCATCTTCGGGCCGCTGCGCACCGTGACCATGGGGGCCCGGGTGCTGCTCGGGGTGATCACCGGCTTCAGTTTCTACATCGCCAACGAGATCTTCGGCCCCATGAGTCTGGTGATGGGATTGCCCACCTTCCTCGGAGCGATGCTGCCCAGTATTCTGTTTGCCATCGCCGCCTTCATATTGCTGCAGAGGCGATAGCTGAACACAAAAAAACGCCCCCAAATCGGGGGCGTTTTTTTATGCCGTAAACTCCGGACGTTTCCGTCTCAAAGGCTGCCGAGAGCGGGCACCCGGAAGCGCTGCCCATCCATCTCCAGCACCACTTCACTGGGGAGGATCTCCGCCACTGAGAGCCCAGGTGCGGCTTCATCCCCCTCCTGCAACTCACGTCCATTGGCGCGCAGCCAGCGGGAACCCGGATCAGTCGCATAGACGTGCGCGGTGATCTCCACATCCGGGATCCGCTTCTGGAACGCCCAAGGCATCTGGCCCAGTTTGGGCAGGTCCTCCGATTTAACCTCAATCGGTTCCGCAACCTCGGGCTCAGGTTGAGACCGAGCCACCACCTCAGCCTGATTCAGATTGGCCAGTTCACCGTCCGCTCCCATATCCATCAGGGCTTGCTGCAGTGCCGCCATCAGCGCCGGATTGGCTTGCATCTCTTCCGGCAGGGGGTCTGCTGCGTCCGGCACAATCGTCGGCGTTGAATCGGTCGCCTCCGGCGCCATCGCCACTTCGATGGGGGTAGCCACACCGGGGACAGCGATCGTCTGCACCTCCAGCTGCGGCTCGCGACGGGCCGCATCAAGAGGCGTCGGCACAGGCAGAGGCTGATGCTCCGCCAGTACCAGCAGAGATGGCTCCGCAACCGCCACCGGCGACTCCGTGGCGCCCGGCAGGGTCAGATACCCGACCGCAGCACCGATGGCCAGATTCAACACCGGCAGTCCCCAGTGCCAGGGACGGCGGCGGGGACGACGAGAAGGCATCACCGGCGTCAGTGCCGGATCCTGAGATTCCGCCTGGCGGGCGCGACGCACTGCATCCAGTAGCATTGACATCAGTTGCCCTCCTTAAGACGAGGCCCATCCACTGCAGCCAAAAGGCTCAGTCGCTCCAGGGTCTGGCGTCCGGCCAAGCCATCGATCTCCAGCCCCTGTTGGCGCTGGAAGGTGCGAAGGTCGGACTCCAGCTGCCGGTCAAACCGGTTCAGCAATCGGGCCGAACGGGCCTGAACCTGGGCCAGACGGTTCTCCAGCCACTGCACTTGCGCCCCGGCGCTGTCAGGGCCGATAAGCCCAGGCAGACTGGCTGGCGGTGCCCACAACAGGGTGTAGGTGCCCCGATAGTGCTCCTCTAGCCAGGAGCGGGGAGCCCAGAACTGCTGCTCACCCAGCGCCATAAGGTAGCGATCGTCTTCAGCACCAAGCAAAGTGCCGTAGTAAACCCGGTTGGTATCGCTGGAGAGGCTGATCACCGCAGGGCGGTTCAGCGTTAACAGCTGGTCGAGGTCGCCGCGGGCCCCTTCACAGGCCAGCCCACGCAACTCGGCAAATCGACAGGGCAGCTCAGCCGGAACCGGCTCACCCCAGTGGTGGAACAGCGCCTGGAACGCGATCAGTTCGCGGCCCTGAGTCGGGATCCACGCCGCCAGATCCACTTCCGGTGCCTTGACGGTCGGTGCAGGGACACTGGCCTGGGCGTCCGGAAGCAGAAGCCGGGTTGTTCCAAAACCCAATACGGCAGTGAGCACTGAGAGCGCCGCCACGGCGCCCCAGGGTCGCCCCTTGGGCTTGGCATCCAGCACCTCAACGGCCGCCGAGGACACATCATCGGCGTCGATCATCGGCTTTTGCGCACCATAACCGCCCATCAGTGCCCGCTCCGCCAGCAGGTTGATAACCCGAGGCACGCCGCCACTGTACTGGTGCAGCGCCTTGATGGCAGACGACTTGAACAGGGGCTGGCTGCGCCCGGCCACGTGCAGGCGGTGGTTTACGTAGGCCGCCACATCCTCCCGCCCCAGGGGCAGCAGGTGGTAACGTGCGGTAATACGCTGGGCCAACTGGCGCAACTCCTGCCGCTTTAGCAGCGCCTGCAGCTCAGGCTGACCGATAAGAATCACCTGCAACAGTTTGCGGGTATCGGTCTCCAGGTTGGTCAGCAGACGAAGTTGCTCCAGCACCTCAGGCTTGAGGTGCTGTGCTTCATCGATCACCATCACGGTGCGCCGGCCACGTTCGTGGTTCTCGGTCAGAAACGCGCTGATGCAGTCGGTTAACTGCTTCAGGGTCGGGCCCTCGGGATAGGCGATCTTCAGCTCGTCACAGAGCGTGGCGAGCAGTTCCGATTCGGTCAGGGCCGGATTGAGAATAAACGCCAAATCGGTATCTTCCGGCAGTTGCGCCAGCAGGCTGCGGGATACCGTGGTTTTGCCGGTGCCGACCTCGCCGGTCAGCAGCACAAAACCGCCATTTTCACCCAACCCGTAGGTCAGGTGGGCAAGCGCCTCCCGGTGGCGATCACTTAAAAACAGAAACGCGGGGTTGGGGGCGATGGAGAAGGGGCTCTGTGTGAACCCGTAAAACCCTTTATACATGACGCTCCAAAGCATTGGCAGGGAACGGTTTCAAGGTAAGTGCTAACCCATGGCTTGTCAAAACTCCCCCGGCCTATAATGGCGGTTCTGAGACATAAGGAGACAGCGTGAAGATCTATCTGGTTGGCGGGGCCGTCCGCGACGAACTTTTGGGCCTGACCGTAAAGGACCGCGATCACCTCGTGGTGGGGGCCAGCGCCGAGCAGATGAGCGCGCTGGGCTACCGTCAGGTGGGCAAAAGCTTCCCGGTTTTCCTGCACCCCAAAAGTGGTGAGGAGTACGCCTTGGCCCGGACGGAGCGCAAGGCGGGCCATGGTTATGGCGGCTTTGACTTTGATGCCGCGCCCACCGTCACGCTGGAGGAGGACCTGATCCGCCGTGACCTGACCATCAACGCCATGGCGCAGGATGAGCAGGGCAATATCTACGACCCCTACGGCGGCCAGGCGGACCTGGCCAATCGCCTGCTGCGCCATGTCTCCGACGCTTTTGTTGAGGACCCGCTCAGGGTGCTGCGCGTCGCCCGCTTCGCCGCCCGCTTCCACCATCTGGGCTTTACCGTCGCGGAGGAGACCCTGACGCTGATGCAGAAACTCAGCGACAGTGGCGAGTTGGATTACCTCAGTGCCGAGCGGGTCTGGCAGGAGACCGAACGGGCGTTGGGCGAACCCAACCCGGAGATCTATTTCCAGGTGTTGAGCCAGTGCCACGCCCTCTCTCACCTCTTTCCTGAACTCGCCGCCCTGGTGGGTGTGCCCCAACCTGAGCAGTGGCACGGTGGCCTGGACGCATGGGAGCACACCATGAAAGCGCTGACCCAGGCGGTCGCTCTGGGTGCCGGTGGCGCTGAGCGCTTCGCGGTACTGGTGCATGATCTCGGCAAAGCCCTGACCCCAGCGGACCAATGGCCCCGTCATATTGGCCATGAGCACGCCGGGCTTCGTCCTATCCGCGCCCTGTGTGAACGCCTGCGGGTGCCCAATGAGTGGCGGGATCTGGCCCTGCTGGTGGGGGAGATGCACCTCAACGTGCACCGCGCCCGAGAACTGAAGCCCGCCACACTGGTGCGTCTGTTCGATAAGCTCGATGCCTGGCGTAAGCCCGCTCGTTTTGCCCAGCTGCTGCGCTGCTGTCAGTGTGATGCCCAGGGGCGCCCCGGGCAGGAATCCACGCCCTACCCAGCCGCCGACTACCTGCAGGCGGCGCTGGCCGAAGCCAACCGGGTGGCCGTTAAGGATGTGGTGGCGGATGGCTTTAGCGGCGCCGACATCCGCGAAGAGTTGGGCAAGCGCCGCACCGAAGTGCTGGTCCGCTGGAAAGCGGCGCAATAAGCGCCCGCCGGCAAACAAAAAGGGACGCCATTGGCGTCCCTTTTCTGTGTGTGGCTCTCCTTACACAAAGAAGGCGAACAACACCCCGGCCAGAGCCAGTCGATAGATAACGAAAGGTTTCATGCCCATGCGGCCAATCGCTTTCAAGAACAGGTGGATACAGGCGTAGGCAGAAACAAACGCCAGAACCGCGCCCAGCAATAGGGGGAACCAGTCCACCGGCTGAGGCTCCTTCATCAGCGTCAGCGTCTCATAGCCCACCGCCGCTGCGGTGATCGGAATCGACAGCAGGAAGGAGAAGCGGGCCGCCACCAGACGATTGAAGCCCAGCAGCAACGCTGCGGTGATGGTGGCACCGGAGCGGGATGTACCGGGGATCAGCGCCAGCATCTGGGCCAGACCAATCAGCAGCGCCAGCTGCCAGGTCACATCCGCCATGGTGCGTCGCTCACTGGCGGTCGCATCGGCGTACCACAGCAGCAAACCGAAGATCAGCGTGGTGGTGGCGATCACTGTGGTCGAGCGCAGCGTGGTGGAGATGATGTCGTTAAACAGCAATCCGGCCAGTCCGGCGGGGATGGTGGCGAGGATGATGTACCAGGCCAATCGGCTGGATTCACTGTGCTCACCCGTCAGGGAGACCAGCCAGTGGCGCAGCAGGTTAGAGATGTCCTCACGGAAGTAGATCATCACCGCCAGCAGAGTCCCGGCATGGGTGGCCACATCAAAGGCCAGCCCCTGGTCTTCCCAGCCCAGCATCTGAGCAGGCAGGATCAGGTGGGCGGAACTGGAGATGGGCAGAAATTCCGTTAAGCCCTGAATGATGGCGAGGATCGCCGCCTGGATCGGATCCACGGGACAAACTCCTTGTTAATACGAATTATGCAAGCGGCCAGACAAAGGGGACCGGCCAAAGGGATTGCTGGGTCTTATCGTAGGCCTGCCACAAGGCAGCAAGGCTATGAGGTTGTCCCGGCGGCACCAGATCGGGTGCCAGCTCGGCCAATGGCCAGAGCACGAAGGCGTTATGGTAGATCTCGGGACGCGGTAACTCCACTGGCGTTTCGCACTGAGTACCGTCATAGAGAAGCAGATCAATATCCAGAGTACGGGGAGCAAACTTCTTGGCGCCCCGCGCCCGGCCGTGAGCCTGCTCGATCGCCTTAAAGGTAGTCACCACCTCAGCAATGGATTGATCGGTTTCCGCCCGGGCCACCAGGTTCAGAAAGTTGTCGCCCTCGAAACCCACGGCTTCCGACTCAAACACGCTGGAAAGGGTCAGATTGCGATAGTGATTCGCCAGATCATCCAGGCCTTTGCGAATGTGGGCGTCAGCCTCAATGTTGCTGCCCAGGCTGATGTAGATAACGGCCATGCTCAGAAGCTTCCACGCTGGATCTGAACACCCACAGTGCGGGCGTTCGCCACCGCACCCGGTTTGCTGACCCGAACCCGTACTCCGGCGACCTGGAAATCCTTAAGGATCAGCGCAGCAACCTTTTCTGCCACCGTCTCCACCAGTTCGTGGGGGTGGTCCTGCACCAGTGCGGTCACCGCCTTGGAAACGGTGTCATAGCAGAGCGCCTTGCTGTAATCGTCAGCCTCGGCCGCCGCGCGGTTGTCCCAGGCCATCTCCAGATCCAGCACAAGCGTCTGACGGATCTGCTTTTCCCACTCGAAGACGCCGATCACGGCCTGACATTCGAGTCCCTGGATAAATACCTGGTCGGTCATGTTGTTACTGGCGCTCCCGCTGAGGGTCAGATACCCTAGTTCGATTGGACGAACGGAGGAAGGAACCCCCGTTTGGGCGTCGGATGATAGCGTAACTGACTGGGGGAAAAAAGCGCAGAAATGGCGATACTGACCGGAGGGTTAACCCTCTTTGCCTACCTGCTGGGATCGGTATCCAGCGCCGTGCTGGTGTGTCGTTTGTGGGGCCTTCCAGACCCCCGTGAGCATGGCTCCCATAACCCCGGCGCCACGAATGTGCTTCGACTCGGTGGCAAACTCCCCGCTGTGCTGGTGCTGCTGTTCGACATCCTCAAAGGCACCATTCCGGTCTGGGGCGGATACTTTCTTGGCCTGGATCCACTCGGTCTGGCGCTGGTTGGTGCGGCGGCCTGTCTGGGTCACATCTACCCTCTGTTCTTCCGCTTCCAGGGGGGGAAAGGGGTCGCTACCGCCTTTGGCGCCATGGCGCCCATCGGCTGGGACATGACCGGCGCCCTTATCATCACCTGGCTGGTGGTGGCTCTGGTAAGTCGCTACTCCTCCCTTGGCGCTATCGCGACCTGCCTTATCGCCCCGCTTTATACTTACCTGTTCAAGGCGCAGTACACCGGCTCCGTGACCCTGGTGGCCGCTCTGATCCTGTGGCGCCATCGCGGCAACATTGTTCGCCTCTGGCGTGGCACCGAGCCGAAGCTGGGGCAAAAAAAACGCCACGCAGAGTAACCCCTGCGTGGCGCGTTATCCCACCTATTGAAACTCAGGCGGCGCCGGGCGCGGACAGCGTATCCAGCGGCCAGCGCGGCTGCCCTTTCACTGCCAACGGCTGGGTTTCACCGGCCTTAAGACGTTGCAGGCCGGCAAAGGCGATCATCGCGCCGTTGTCGGTGCAGAATTCTGGACGGGGATAGAACACTTCACCGCCCCGCTTGGCCATCAGTTCTTCCATCTGAGCCCGCAAGTGCAGGTTGGCGCTTACGCCGCCCGCCATTACCAGGCGCTTCAGTCCAGTCTCATCCAGGGCACGACGGCATTTGATCGCCAGGGTATCCACCACCGCATCCTCAAAGGCCCGGGCGATGTCCGGCAGCGCCGCTTCGCCGTGGGCGGCAATGGTGTTGGCCGCAAAGGTCTTCAGGCCCGAGAAGCTGAAATCGAGGCCAGGACGATCGGTCATGGGACGGGGGAACTTAAAGCGGCCCGGGGTGCCCTTGGCCGCCAGCTTGGCCAGCAACGGACCACCGGGGTAATCCAGCCCCATCAGCTTGGCGGTTTTATCAAACGCCTCGCCCGCCGCATCATCAATGGATTCGCCCAGCAACTGATACTGGCCAATGCCATCTACACGAACCAGCATCGTGTGACCACCGGAAACCAGCAGTGCCACAAAGGGGAACTCGGGCGGGTTGTCCTCCAGCATCGGCGCCAGCAGGTGGCCCTCCATATGGTGAACGGCAACCGCCGGCACCCCCCAGGCGTAAGCCAGAGAACGCCCGGCACAGGCCCCCACCAACAGCGCGCCAATAAGGCCCGGGCCCGCAGTAAAGGCAACGCCATCAAGGGTGCTGGGATCCACCTTGGCGTCGGCCAGGGCCTGACGCACCAGGGGCACCAGTTTGCGGACATGGTCTCGGGAGGCGAGCTCAGGCACCACGCCACCGTAGTCGGCGTGCAATTTCACCTGGCTGTACAACGCGTGAGACATCAGGCCCTGCTCATCATCGTAGATGGCGATACCGGTCTCATCACAGGAGGTTTCTATCCCCAATACCCGCATGCTAAACTCTCGTGCTCTGGCTAAAGTGGCGCAATTCTAGCGCTGCTATCATCCTTAAGCCAGTCACGCAAAGTGGCGCGGTTCCAGTGCCACTATCATCCTTAAGTCAGTCGTCGCTGTGACAGGCTTTACAAGGAGGCGAAGTTCAGAGTAGAATTTCGCACCATTTTGAATTGCGGCTGCTCAAAGAATGACCAGCCGCTTACCGAAATTTTTTCGAGGTGAAAGGCAGATGCCGGTAATCAAAGTTCGTGAAAATGAGCCCTTCGACGTAGCCCTGCGTCGTTTCAAGCGTTCCTGTGAGAAAGCAGGCGTACTGTCTGAAGTACGTCGTCGTGAGCACTACGAGAAGCCCACTACTGCTCGCAAGCGCGCCAAGGCTGCCGCTTCCAAGCGTCAAGCTAAGAAAGTAGCTCGCGAAAACGCCCGTCGTACTCGTCTGTACTGATCATGTCTCTGATCGAGCAGCTGAAAGACGCCCAGAAGGCGGCCATGCGTGCCAAAGAAAAGGCACGCCTGGGCACCATCCGTCTGGCACTGGCCGCCATCAAACAGGTGGAAGTGGACACTCAAACCACCCTCGGCGATGATGAAATCACTGCGGTGCTGACCAAAATGGTTAAGCAGCGTCGCGATTCCATTAAGCAATACGAGGGAGCCGGTCGTCAGGACCTGGCTGATGTGGAAGCCGCCGAAGTGCTGGTTCTGCAAGAGTTCCTTCCCCAGCCGCTGAGCGAAGCCGAGCTGGACAGCCTGATTGAGAAGGCCATGGCTGACGCCGGCGCCAGCTCGATGCAGGATATGGGCAAAGTGATGGGCCTGCTTAAGCCGCAGGTTCAAGGTCGGGCCGATATGGCCGTGGTGAGTCAGCAAATCAAGGCTCGCCTGGGTTAACACCCCGTCCGCGATCACAGCAACAAGCCGTGCCTACTGCACGGCTTGCTTGTTTTGTGATAAAGAACAGCGACATTCCCCCAGGAGGCATAGCGACACGTGGCCGGTCGAATCCCAAGAGACTTTATCGATCAACTGCTTTCACGTCTCGACATTGTCGAGCTGATCGATGGCCGGGTGAAGCTGAAAAAAGCGGGTAAGAACTATCACGCCTGCTGCCCCTTCCATAACGAAAAAACCCCCTCTTTTACCGTCAGCCAGGATAAGCAGTTCTATCACTGTTTCGGCTGCGGCGCCCACGGCAACGCCATCGACTTTGTGATGGAGTATGACCGCCTTGAATTTGTCGATGCCATCGAAGAGTTGGCGGGTCAAATGGGGCTGGAAGTGCCACGGGAATCCAGTGGGGGACGAGGTGGCCGATCCCATCAGGGTGGTGGCAGCACCAGCAAGCCCGCACAGGGTCCCAAGCTGGATGACCACTACACGCTGATGAGTTGGGCCGCGCGCTACTACCAACAGCAACTGCGACAGCACCCCGAGCGGGATCGGATTATCGAGTACCTCAAAAAACGGGGACTGGATGGCGAAACCGTACAACGCTTTGGCATCGGCTTCGCGCCGCCGGGCTGGGATAACCTTCTGGCTCAGCAACGCAGCAGCAACTCGGCGCAAAAACTGTTGGCCGAATGCGGCATGCTGATTGAGAAGGAAGGGGGAAAACGCTACGACCGCTTCCGGGATCGCCTGATGTTCCCGATCCAGGATCGCCGCGGTCGGGTGATCGCCTTTGGTGGCCGGGTGCTGGGTGACGATACCCCCAAGTATCTGAACTCCCCGGAAACGCCGATTTTCCATAAGGGTCGGGAGCTTTATGGCCTCTACCCCCTGCGCCAAAACAACCGAAACCCTGAACGGGTACTGGTTGTCGAAGGCTATATGGATGTGGTGGCTCTGGCTCAGCATGGCATCGACTATGCGGTCGCGTCGCTGGGAACCTCCACGACAGCCGATCACATTCAGGTTCTGATGCGTACTGCCTCAAAAGAGGTGGTGTGCTGTTATGACGGTGACCGTGCCGGCCGCGACGCGGCCTGGCGGGCACTGGAAACCGCCCTGCCGATGCTGAAAAGCGGTAAGGCGCTGAAATTCATGTTCCTGCCAGACGGAGAAGACCCCGATACGCTGGTGCGTAAAGAGGGCAAAGAGGCCTTTGAGGCCCGCATTGCCGAAGCGATGCCCCTGTCGGATTATCTGTTTGGTCATCTGAGCCAGGACGCGGAACTGAGCAGCGCTGAAGGCAAGGCCAGTTTTATCAATACCATCCGCCCTCTGATTGACCAGATCGGCGATGAGGTGTTGAGAGAAACCCTGATCCAGCGGTTGGAAAAGACCCTGGGCTGGGGGGCACGGCAACATTTTCAGGCCCCCCGGGCCGTTGCCAAGCCGCAGCAAAAAGCTCAGCAGGGTCGGGGCACTCCGATCCGACGTGCTGTCGCTTTGCTGCTGCAAAACCCGAGACTGGGTTACCAGCTCGAGCCGCAGGTCGCGGTGGCGCACCTTCCTTTGGGAGGCATTGCCCTTCTCAGAGGGATGCTGGATGCCTGCCGGGACGCCCCGCTGACCACAGCGCAGCTGTTGGAACGCTACCGTGGCAGTGACGAGTACGGCACGCTGCGTAAGCTGCTGGGCTGGAATATGGAGGTGGAGGAGCACCTCGACAAGGAATTTTTTGACTGTCTGCAATGGTTAAATCAGCGCTTCCTGGAGCATCTGTCCGAAACCCTGCAGCAGAAAGCCCGCGACGGCTCCATCACCGTCGAGGAAACGAGGAAGTTGTCCGACGTGCTGACAATACTCAAGCGGTCGCCCAAGGCTAGCGGCCACTAGACAACGCCGTTATAATAGGCTATTTGCGCATCAACAGCTGCCATTCCAAGTTCGTAACCTTAAGTGGATGATATCAATGGATCAAACTCCGCAGTCGCAACTTAAGCTCCTGGTTGCCAAGGGCAAAGAGCAAGGCTATTTGACGTACGCCGAGGTGAACGATCACCTGCCGGCGGACATGGTCGACTCTGACCAGATCGAAGATATTATCCAGATGATCAACGATATGGGCATCCAGGTCTTTGAGTCCGCTCCGGACCAGGATGAGCTCATGATGTCTGAAGACGCCACCGACGAAGACGCGGCGGAAGCAGCGGCGCAAGCCCTCGCCAGCGTAGAGGGTGAGCTTGGCCGTACCACTGACCCGGTTCGCATGTACATGCGTGAAATGGGTACCGTGGAGCTGCTGACCCGTGAAGGTGAGATTCAGATCGCCAAGCGCATCGAAGACGGTATCAACCAGGTTCAATGCTCCATCGCTGAGTACCCGGAAGCGATCAGCTTCCTGCTGGATCAGTGGGACCGCTATGAGGCGGAAGAGATCCGTCTGGCTGAGATCATCTCCGGTTTTGTGACCGAAGAGGAAGAAGCCCCGACCGCCACTCACGTTGGCTCTGAGCTGCCTAAGGAAGAGCTGGACGACGAGGACGATGAAGAGGAAGAGGACGACGACGACTCTGACGACGATTCCTCCAACGGTCCGGATCCTGAGCAGGCCAAAGAGAAGTTCACCTCCCTGCGTGAACACTACGAACTGGTGCAGAAAGCGTTTGCCGAGCACGGTCGTGATTCTCTCGAAGCCGCCATGCTGATCACCCGTCTGTCTGAACTGTTCAAAGAGTTCCGTCTGGTACCGAAGCAGTTCGACGTACTGGTGAACAACATGCGTTCCATGATGGACCGCGTGCGTGTTCAGGAACGCCTGATCATGAAGATGTGCGTTGAGCACGCCAAGATGCCGAAGAAGAACTTCCTGAAGTTGTTCGCCGGCAGCGAGTCTGAGTTCGGTTGGATCCAAAACGAGATTGATGCGGGCAAATCCTACAGCGCCGGCCTGGCTGAAAACCAGGACGAGCTGCAGCGTTGCGTGCAGAAACTGGCCCAGATCCAGGAAGAGACCGGTCTCTCCATCGCCAAGATCAAGGACATCAACCGCCGCATGTCCATCGGTGAGGCCAAGGCCCGCCGAGCCAAGAAAGAGATGGTTGAAGCTAACCTGCGTCTGGTTATCTCCATCGCCAAGAAGTACACCAACCGTGGTCTGCAGTTCCTGGATCTGATCCAGGAGGGCAACATCGGTCTGATGAAGGCAGTGGATAAGTTCGAATACCGTCGCGGTTACAAGTTCTCCACCTACGCGACCTGGTGGATTCGTCAGGCCATCACCCGCTCCATTGCGGATCAGGCCCGCACCATCCGTATTCCGGTGCACATGATCGAGACCATCAACAAGCTCAACCGCATCTCCCGTCAGATGCTGCAGGAGATGGGCCGTGAGCCGACTCCGGAAGAGCTGGCCGAGCGCATGATGATGCCGGAAGACAAGATCCGTAAGGTGCTGAAGATCGCCAAAGAGCCGATCTCCATGGAGACGCCGATCGGTGACGATGAAGATTCCCATCTGGGTGACTTCATCGAGGATACCACTCTGGCTCAGCCTGTAGATTCTGCCACTTCCGAGAGCCTGAAGGCTGCAACCGCCGAGGTTCTGGCTGGCCTGACCGCTCGCGAAGCCAAGGTACTGCGTATGCGTTTCGGTATCGAGATGAACACTGACCACACTCTGGAAGAGGTGGGCAAGCAGTTCGACGTTACCCGTGAGCGTATCCGTCAGATTGAAGCCAAGGCTCTGCGCAAGCTGCGCCACCCGTCCCGCTCTGAGATCCTCAAGAGCTTCCTGGACGAGTAATCCGGCTGACACAAAAACGCCCCGCACTGCGGGGCGTTTTTTTTGCGCCGGTTACCAGCTGCGACGGGATTCGAACGCCCGCTCCTTACCCTTGGCACGTGCCGTCGCAATACGCTGGTTGCGCCCCAGCAGGACTTTGCACTGACGCCAGGTTTCCGAGGCCAGCAGACGCCCGCTGCCCGGGATACCGTGTTGGCGGAACAACCCCTTCACCGCCGCCAGAGCGTCCGGCGACCTCGCCTTCAGAATGGCCGACATCTCCTCGGCACGCGCCATCGGATCGGCACAAACCTCCGTCACCAGACCCAGCTCGAGCGCCCGGCTGGCACTGATCTGCTCGGCACTCATCGCCAGCCAGAGGGCGTGGTCCGCCGCCATCAGTTCACGCAGCGCCAGACTTCCTCCCATGTCAGGGATAAGCCCCCAGCGCCCCTCCATAATGGAAAGATCTCCCTCAGGGCTGACCAGACGGAAGTCCGCGCCAAGAGCAATCTGCAAACCACCGCCCCAGATACGGCCATGCAGCACCGCGATAACCGGTACCGGCAGATCCCGCCATCCCGTGCTGACCCGCTGCGCCAGATTGGCCCGCCCCGGCCACCACTTGGCCAGTAACCCCAGTGCCTGACGCGGCTTGCCCATTACCGATTTGACGTCCAGCCCGGAACAGAAATCCTCTCCAGCACCTGACAGAACCACAGTTCGCACACTGCGGTCTTTGGCAATGCGCTTTTGCACAGCAACGATATCCTTGAAGCTGGCCCAATCCAGCGCATTTCGCTTGTCGGGGCGGTTCAGCTCTACATAGGCCACGCCGTCCTCGACCCGGTACGCAATTCTCTCGTCCATGATGCCTCTCCTTCACATCCGACCAGTAACGTATCAGCTTTGTTAAAAGCATGACAACTATTGGTTTTTTCAATAAACTGGCCGAGTTTTTTTTGGGCAGACCCGCAGGAGATGGGCAGTTGGCAGTACAGGTGTTGATCTGTGACGATTCCGCCATGGCGCGCAAGCAACTGGCTCGAAATCTGCCCGAAGATTGGGACGCGGAGATCCAGTTTGCCGTAGATGGCAGGGATGCGCTTTCCCAGTTGACTCATAAAGATTTCGATCTGATGTTCCTGGATCTCAACATGCCCAACTTGGATGGGTATGGCGTACTGGCTGAACTTAAAGGGCAACGTCATGCCCCCAAAGTGTTAGTGGTATCCGCAGACATCCAACCGCTCGCCTATCAGAAGGTGATGGACCTTGGCGCCCTCAACTTTCTGCGTAAACCCATCGCTCCGGATACCCTGAAGCAGGAGTTGGTCCAGTTCGACCTCTACCGCAGTGGCGCCCTGCAACATCACGGCGCCACCGCCGTTGCCATGGATGATGCCCTGCGGGAGATCTGCAATATCGCTATGGGTCAGGCGGCGGACAATATGGCCAAGGTGCTTGGCAAGTTTATCGAACTGCCGGTCCCGAAACTGCGCCGCCTGCATGCCAGCGAGATGGAGATGCTGCTGGCAGAGTCGTTTCAGGATGTCAGCCTGAGAGTGATCTCCCAAGGCTTTATCGGAGCAGGGATCGCCGGAGAAGCGCTGCTGCTGTTTGAGCAAAGCTGCTACGAAAGCATGGGGCGCCTGATGGGGATGAGCGATGTGGAGAGCGACGCCGCCCGTCTGGAGGTTCAGATGGACACGGCCAATCTGCTGTTTGCCTCCTTCCTCAACGGCTTGTCCGAGCAACTGCATATCCCCTTCTGCCAATCGCATCCTGTGGTACTCAGTGGCGTGCCCACCTGCCAGTTACGGGGCGAGACCCTGGCGGTGGAGATCAGCTACCGCCTGACGGATCACCAGATCCTCTGTGACCTGCTGTTGTTCTTCCCTCATGACAGTCTGAAGCGGCTGGAACACAACCTGACGTACCTGCTGGAGTAGCCGTGAACGACCACGAAATTGAGCACCTGCACCGATTGACCCAACTGCTGCAAGGCATTGAAGTGGGCCTGGTGGTGATCAACCGGGACTACCGGGTGCAGCTTTGGAACGGTTTTATGGAGAACCACTCCGGATTGAGCGCTCAGCAGGTGCGGGAGCAATCCCTGTTCGACCTGTTTCCCGACCTCCCCAAAGAGTGGCTTATCAGCAAGCTGGAAGCGGCGTTCCTGCTCAACAGCCGCTCCTTTACCGTCTGGGAGCAACGACCTTTCGTATTCCCCTTCGCCTACTCCCGCCCCATCACCGGTGGCAACCAGATGATGTGCCAGAACATGACGGTACAACCTCTGCAGGACCTGAGCGGCAACGTCAGTCATGCCGCCCTCATCCTCTACGATGTCAGTGTTCAGGCGGCTGACCGACGTCAGTTGGCCTCCGCCAATGAGAAGCTGGAGCGCTTAAGCCAGATCGACCCATTGACCGGGCTGGCCAACCGGCGACAGTGGGAGAGCGCCCTGGAGCAGGAGTTCCAGCGCTGTCGACGCTACCAGCCCCCCAGTTGCCTGCTGGTGGTGGATGTGGACCATTTCAAGAAGGTGAATGACGAATACGGTCACGCGGCCGGGGATCAGGTACTGAACGAACTGGGCAACCTGCTGGCCCGAACTTTACGGAAAACCGACATTGTGGCGCGCTACGGGGGCGAAGAGTTCGTGGTACTGTTGACGGAAACCCGGATGGAACAGGGGGTGATGCTGGCAGAACGACTGCGCGTTGCCGTGTCCGAGATGGTGATCAAGTTGCCACTGTCACTCAATATCACCGTCAGTCTGGGTCTCTGCGCTTACCAGCATGAACTGCCCTCCTCCCAGGCCTGGTTCGAAGCAGCCGACCGCGCTCTGTACCAGGCCAAGCAGAACGGTCGCAACCGTCTTGAGGTGGCCTGATGATACGTCCCTACCAGCCCCGAGATCTGGCGGCCATCACCGCCATCTACAACCACTATGTGGAAAACGAGATCGCCACGTTCGAAGAGACCGCGCTGAGTGAACAACAGATGCGGGAACGTCTTGAGGGCATCGCAGAGGCGTTTCCGGTGCTGGTTCTGGAGGGTGAACAGAGCGACTGCATCGGCTATGCCTACGGCACTCACTTCAAGCCCCGCAGCGCCTATCGCTTTACCGCAGAAACCACCATCTACCTGGCTCCCGGCTGTCAGCAGCGGGGCGCAGGCACACGGCTTTATCAAGCCCTGTTGGACGCCCTGGCGGCACAGGGCATTCGGGAAGTATTAGGGGTGCTGACTCAACCCAACCCCGCCAGTGAGGCGCTGCACCGCAAACTGGGTTACCAGCATCAGGGCACGCTGCACGCAGTGGGGTTCAAGTTTGGTCGCTGGCTGGATGTGGCGTTCTGGCAGAAGTCCCTTATAGCGCGTAACGCTTAAGGCGATCCTCTTTACGTCGTCCCGTTCCGACCCGACGGTCGCCTTTGAGGGGATCCCAACGAAGTGATGCCCGCCTTTCCGGATGCTGCCGACGCTGCACATGACGCCGGTCCTCTCCTGCATACTCCTTCATACTCAACCTCCAACCTATGCCCAAACTTCAACTATAGCCAAGGCTGAGGGATGCAAGAGGTAAACATCCACCGGCATAGCAGCTGGCTTTGATTAGCCGACTATAAGGGGGCTTTTTTGGTGGTGAGGATGCCACAGGCATGTGACTGAAGGCGGACCATTACCCCCTTTGCCGGGAGCGGCCCGGCGGCCGCCAGAAGGGCTTACGCCCCTCTGGACTCCCCTATGCCTCCGGCGCGGCGAATGCCCCTCGCTCCCTCTCCTTTCCATTTCAGCTCTGGCCAGACTCGTTTTTGGAAAGGGCTATCCATACCCTTTCCAAAAAGCCGGCTCCGCCCTCCATGGCTCCGCGTTCACGCCTATCGGCGTTCACCCATGCTCGGCTGGCCACTCGGGCCTTTTTCACTGCGCAGTCCCTGCTCCGCTCAAAAGCCCGGCTACGCCATCCATGGCTTCGCGTTCGTGCCTATCGGCTCTCACCCCTGGCCCTCGGCTTCATTCCCAGTCGCTCCCGCTCGGCGCCGCGAGTCGGCGATGGGGGACGGCTTTCGCCGTGAAAGACCGGCGGACAACATCAAAATGGATTCGATTTCGTGGCTATTTTGCTTACTCGTTTACGCGGAAATAGTTAGAAATCGCAACTCTAGGGGCAGAGCCCCGAGGAAACGATTACCACCTCAATAGGAGGGGGGTTTAAGACTGACAACAAAAGAAAAGGCGGCTCGAAAGCCGCCTTTGTCTTGTTATTGAATCTGCTCTTCAGACTCAACAAAGTAGGTGCCCCAACCGTCGTAAAGCACATCATGCTTCTCGGCGATGCGGATCAGGGTCTCGCAGTCCTTGTCCAGACGGTCGATGTCCAGCTCATGCTCGATAACCGCGTCGAAACAGAACACGATGGCACCGTCATCCAGCTCAACCTCTTCCGCATCCTCAACCTGGAAGCCCGCTTTAAAGACATCCACGGCAACCTTCTCCAGCGCATCAAAGTCGGCGCTGGCGAAGTGGTGTTCGATGGTATAAGTGGCGTCCCTAACGGAGCCGTCTTCCAGCAGGGCCTCAACGATCTCGCGGGTCTCTTCCTGCTGTTCGGCAATCAATTGTTCAATGGCCATGGGTCTCTCTCCTCACGCAATGGCGGCATTATACCGCGGCGGTCTGGCTGAGTCTGCGAGCCTCGGCACTCAACTCATCAAAACGCTTCTGCATCACATCGTAGACCCGTTGAGCCAACTCACGCACATCTTCGCGGCCCATGCCGGCCGTGCAGATAGGCTCAAGGGCTTCCACGATCACCACGCCGTTACGATGACGACCCAGTTTGATGTCGCCCTGGCAGGAGGAGATCACCGGCACAATCGGCACTCCAGCCTGGATGGCGGTGTGGAAGGCGCCACTTTTAAACGGCAACAGACCACGGCCTCGGGAGCGGGTTCCTTCCGGGAAGATCCACACAGACAGGGCTTTCTCGCGGATGCTGCGGGCCGCCTTCTCAATGGTGGCGATCGCCTTGGAGCGGTTCTTTCTGTCGATCAGGATATTTCCGGTCAACCAGTAGAGCTGACCAAACAGCGGGATCCACACCAGGCTCTTTTTGCCGATGCTGACCGTGCCACGGGGCACCATGCTGCTCTGGATGAAAAGATCGAAGTTGTTCTGATGGTTACCCACAAACACCACGGCGTGGTCCTGGGGAAGGTGCTCTTCGCCGCGACGAATCACCTTCACACCCAGCAGAGGGGAGACCTTACCAAAGTAGCGGGCGATCCGGTGTACGTTGTCCCGGTGAAACGGCTGAAGCAGCGCATAAACCAGGGAGAGCAGAAACACCAGCACCAGCAAAACCGCTAACAGCAGGGAACGGAATAGCAACAGCACGCACACAACTCCGGAAACAAAAGGCCGCCCAGTATAGGGATTGGTCGGCCAACAGGCAATGATTTCGGTTAACGCTTGTGCGCTGAGTGGTCAGTCAGAAAGCCACTGCTCAGGCGCAGAAAACTTATCCTGAAGCCGTTCAAAGAATTGCGCCAGATGGAGGCCGTCTGCCAAGCCATGATGGGCCTGAATTACCAGTGGCATCAGGGTGCGCTCTCCCTGCACATCGTATTTCCCCCACATGATGCGGGGCACGGAGCAGGCCGGCGCCATCGGCATCGGCTGCACCATCTGGGTAAATCGAAGCCAGGGAACGCAGGAGTGATAGATCAGGTTGTCGGTGCCTTCCGGTTCACCGTTGTAGAGGTTGGGCGACGCACTGGCATTGGCCAGCACCTGCTGTGCAGCCTCATTGAACTGACTCCAGCTCGATTGCCAGGGGATTGAGGTAAAGCGCACCTGCTGATCCTCCCCCAGCGCAGTCACGGCACAATCCAGCCGCTCATGCTCCACGATCCCATCCTCGCGGATCCGCCAGCGCATCCAGGGCAGTTCCTGAGCCACCAGGGTGCAGGCATATAGGATGGCGCGGTAGGCAGACACTCCGTGAGCCTTGCAGTGTGCCAGCAAGGTCTGAACCTCCACATCGGCACAGATCCCGACATAGGGAAGTGCCACGTTTCTGTAGTGATCGAACTGTTGTTGGCGGGGGAAGGTATCGGGCGTGAGGTAATGCATCTGCCGGTCCATGAGCAATTTTTGGCGCTCACTATAGGGGGTTGTGCCGGACAGAACCAGTCTGAAGATCACACCGGGGCCCATTAGGGCCCCGGTATCTGAGTTTACTCGGTGTCGGTATCGGCCTCGTTGACCTCCACCCGATCCACCCGCTGCAAACCACGAGGCAGCTTATTGCCTCGACGGCCACGCTCGCCCAGGTAGTGGTCCAGGTCAGCGCTCTTCAGCGTCAGTTTACGTTTGCCGGCCCACAGGGTGATCTGCGCGCCCACCGGCAGCACCACCAGGTGCTTCACATACTCTTCGCGGCTCTTGGCCCGCTCGGAGGGGATGCCGATGATCTTGTTGCCCTTGCCCTTGGCCAGAACCGGCAGTTGGGCGAGCGGGAACAGCAGCATACGACCTTCAGTACTGATCGCCAGCAAACGGTCATTGGCCTGATCACGGATCCGTTGCGGCGGCAGCACCTCGGCACCCACCGGCACCGTCAGCAACGCCTTACCCGCCTTGTTGCGGCTGACCATCTCCTTGAACTGACCCACAAAGCCGTACCCGGCATCCGTGGCCATCAGGTAGTGGTCCTCCTCCAGGCCCATCACTACGTGTTCCAGCTTGGCGCCCGCCACCAGGTTGAATCGCCCGGAGAGGGGCTCACCCTGGCTTCGTGCGGACGGCAGGGAGTGTGGCTCGGTGGTGTAGGCCCGACCGGAGCTTTCCAGGAACACGACCGGCTGATTGCTGCGGCCTCTAGCGTGGGCCAGGTAACCGTCACCAGCACGGTAGGAGAGCGCTTCCGGCTCAACATCATGGCCCTTGGCGCAGCGGCCCCAGGCTTTCTGACTCATCACCACGGTAACCGGCTCAGCAGGCGTCAGCTCCTGCTCAGTCAGAGCACGGGCTTCACCACGCTCGACCAGCGGGCTGCGGCGGTCATCGCCGTACGTTTCTGCGTCCGCCAGCAGTTCCTTCTTCACCAGAGTTTTTAAACGGCGCTCAGAGGAGAGGATCAGCTCCAGTTTGTCACGCTCGGCTGCCAGCTCCTCCTGTTCGGCGCGGATCTTGATCTCTTCCAGCTTGGCCAACTGACGGAGTTTGATCTCCAGGATCGCTTCCGCCTGCTTCTCGGACAGGCCAAAGCGGCTCATCAGGGCAGCCTTGGGCTCGTCCTCAGTGCGGATGATCTCAATCACTTCATCGATATTGAGGAAGGCGATCAGCAAACCATCAAGAATGTGCAGTCGAGCCAGCACCTTATCCAGACGATATTGCAGGCGGCGGCGCACCGTCTCGGTGCGGTAAACCAGCCACTCAGCCAGGATCGACTTGAGGTCCCTCACGCCCGGGCGGTTATCCAGCCCCAGCATGTTAAGGTTTACCCGGTAGCTCTTCTCCAGATCGGTGGTGGCGAAGAGGTGGGCCATCACCTGATCCAGATCGATGCGGTTTGAGCGCGGTACGATCACCAGACGGACCGGGTGTTCGTGGTCGGACTCATCACGCAGGTCCGTCACCATCGGCAACTTCTTGGCCTGCATCTGGCCGGCAATCTGTTCAATCAGCTTACTGCCGGAGACTTGATGCGGCAGCGCCGTCACCACGATCTCACCGTCGATCACCTCATACACGGCACGCATCTTCACTGAGCCCCGACCGGTCTGGTAGATCTTGGCGATCTCCGCTTTCGGCGTGATGATCTCGGCGGCCGTCGGGTAATCCGGGCCCTGGACGAACTCCATCAGCTCTTCCAGTTCCGCCTTGGGATTCTCCAGCAGGTGGGCGCAGGCCGAGGCCACTTCCCGAGCGTTGTGTGGCGGAATGTCGGTGGCCATACCCACCGCAATGCCGGTCACGCCGTTAAGCAGAATGTGCGGCAGTCGGGCCGGCAGCAGCTTGGGCTCTTTCATGGTGCCGTCGAAGTTCGGACCCCACTCAACGGTGCCCTGCCCCAGTTCCGACAGCAGCACTTCGGAGAAACGGGAGAGGCGGGACTCGGTATAACGCATCGCTGCGAAAGACTTGGGATCGTCCGGCGCACCCCAGTTACCCTGACCATCCACCAGCGGATAGCGATAGGTGAAGGGCTGTGCCATCAGCACCATCGCTTCGTAACAGGCACTGTCACCGTGCGGGTGGTATTTACCCAGCACGTCACCCACGGTACGGGCGGATTTCTTGTATTTGGCGGTGGCGCTCAAGCCCAGCTCGCTCATGGCGTAGATAATACGCCGCTGTACCGGCTTAAGGCCGTCCCCAATGTGCGGCAGGGCCCGGTCCATAATCACGTACATGGCGTAATTCAGGTAGGCCTGCTCGGTGAACTGGCGCAGAGGCTGCTGCTCCACACCCTCCAGACTCATCGCATTGTGGTCGGTCATGGTTCTCACTTTCCGGCGTCGCCGGGGTTGTAACTGAGCCGGTAAATCCGGCCTTTGTAATCGTCAGAGATCAGCAGCGAGCCATCCGGGTGGGGCAAAAATGCCACCGGACGAGCCAGGGGAGTCTGGCCATCAAGCCAGCCATCCACCACCACTTCGTAACCGCCATTCTCTCCCCCATCGGGGATCAGGGCACTGATGCGGTAACCCACTTTGCTGCTGCGGTTCCAGCTGCCGTGCTCGGCGATAAAGAGCGCATTACGGTAGCGGGAGGGAAACTGTTCGCTCTGGTAGAAGTGCACCCCAAGAGGCGCAACATGGGCCTGAAGCCGGGCAACCGGGTCCACAAAATCGGCCTTCATTTGGGGGCTTGGAACAAACTCCGGATCAGCCACTTCGCCACCGTGCCAGTATGGGTAACCGAAGTGACTGCCCACTTTCTCCAGGCGGTTTATCTCATCCGGCGGTGAATCATCGCCCAGATGATCCCGGCCGTTATCGGAAAACCAGAGCTGGCCGGTCTGTGGATGGAAGTCGAAACCCACGGAGTTACGTACCCCACGGGCCAACACCTCTCGGCGGCCCCGCTCCAGATCCAACGCCAGGATGGTGGCATAGGGCTCAGCCGGGTTGCAGATGTTGCAGGGTGCCCCTACCGGCACCACAAGGCGTCCATCCGGCGCAAAATCCAGGTACTTCCAGCCATGATGGGCATCGCTGGGCAGATCATCCACCAACACCTCCGGCGTACCGGGATTATCCAGACGGGACTCAATGTCGCGATACACCAGGATCTGGCTTACCGCCGCCACATAGAGGTCGCCGTCACGGAAGGCGATACCGGAGGGCAGAAACAACCCCTCTGCCAATACCGCCACCTTATCCGGCTCGCCATCCCCGTCGCTGTCGGTCACCGCATGGACTTTGCCCGCCTTGCGGGAGCCGACAAACAGGGTGCCCTTGTCGCCCCAGGCCATCTGGCGGGCATTCTCCACCCCATCGAGATAGAGCTCCAGGGTGAAGCCCGGCGGCAGATTAGCCTGAGTCACTGCCGGTACCGCCGCTGCGGTTGGCGCCAATAAGGCGAGTGTGGTGATCAGGGTCCGTCCCAGTGTCATCCTTGGCTCCCGTTAGTTGTCCAGATCGGCCATATCGCCGTTGCGTTCCAGCCACTCCTTGCGGTCGCCGGCCCGTTTTTTGGCCAGCAACATATCCATCAGCGCCATGGTGGCTTCCGCATCATCCACCGTCAGCTGCACCAGACGGCGGGTATTGGGGTCCATGGTGGTCTCACGAAGCTGGACCGGGTTCATCTCACCCAGACCCTTAAATCGGGTGACCTGAACCTTACCGCGTTTGTTCTCCGCCTTGATGCGATCCAGGATCCCCTGTTTCTCGCCCTCATCCAGGGCATAGAACACCTCTTTGCCCACATCAACACGGAACAGCGGCGGCATCGCCACATAAACGTGGCCGCGCTCCACCAGAGTGCGGAAGTGCTGCATAAACAGGGCGCAAAGCAGCGTGGCGATGTGCAGACCATCGGAGTCCGCATCCGCCAGAATGCAGATCTTGCCGTAGCGCAGGCCGGAGATGTCATCAGAGTCGGGGTCACAGCCAATGGCCACCGAGATGTCATGCACCTCCTGAGAGGCCAGTACCTGGGCAGCTTCCACCTCCCAGGTGTTCAGGATCTTACCCCGCAGCGGCATGATCGCCTGGAACTCCTTGTCCCGGGCCTGCTTGGCACTGCCGCCTGCGGAGTCCCCCTCCACCAGGAACAGTTCGCCACGGCTGGCGTCCTGACCACTGCAATCGGTCAGTTTACCCGGCAGAGCCGGACCGGAGGTGACCTTCTTACGAGCCACCTTCTTGGCTTTGCGAAGACGGCTCTGGGCGTTGTTGATGCACAGCTCCGCCAGCAGTTCCGCCTGGTCGGTGTGCTCATTCAGCCACAGGCTGAAGGCGTCGCGCACCACGCCAGTCACAAACGCGGAGGCTTGACGGGAGGAGAGACGCTCTTTGGTCTGCCCGGCAAACTGAGGATCCTGCATCTTGGTGGAGAGGATGTAGCTGGCCTTGTCCCAGATGTCTTCGGGACCCAGCTTAATGCCCCGGGGCAACAGGTTGCGGAACTCGCAGAACTCCCGCATCGCCTCCAGCAGACCCTGACGGAAACCGTTCACATGGGTACCGCCCTGAGCCGTCGGGATCAGGTTTACGTAGGATTCCCCGATGCTGTCGCCGCCCTCCGGTAGCCAGAGCACCGCCCAGTCCACCGCTTCGTTGTTGCCGGAGAAGGTACCGACAAAGGGTTCTTCCGGCAGCTTGGGCCACTCTTTGACGGCGTCCACCAGGTAGTCGCGCAGGCCATCCTCAAAGTGCCACTCGTGGCGCTCCCCTTTGATTTTGTCGTCAAAGCGGATCTTCAGGCCCGGACAAAGCACCGCTTTGGCCCGCAACAGGTGGATCAGGCGGGTCGCGGAGAATTTCTCTGAGTCAAAGTACTTTGGGTCCGGCCAGAAGTGCACTCGGGTACCGGTATTGCGACGACCGCAGGTTCCGGTCACCGTCAGGTCCTGCACCTTATTGCCATGCTCAAAAGCGATCTCATACACCTGAGCGTCGCGCCGAACGGTCACCTCAACGCGGCGGGACAGGGCGTTCACCACGGAGATACCCACACCGTGCAAGCCCCCGGAGAACTGATAGTTCTTGTTGGAGAACTTACCACCGGCGTGCAGGCGGCAAAGGATCAACTCCACCCCGGGCACCCCCTCTTCCGGGTGGATGTCCACCGGCATGCCTCGTCCATCATCGATCACTTCCAAAGAGTGATCGGGATGGAGGATCACCTGGATCTCACTGGCGTGGCCAGCCAGGGCTTCATCGACACTGTTGTCGATCACTTCCTGACCAAGGTGGTTGGGACGGGTGGTATCGGTGTACATGCCGGGGCGTTTCTGCACCGGCTCCAATCCACTGAGTACCTCAATGGCATCAGAGGTATATTGCGTGCTCATCAGGCGTTCCAATTAGGCGTTATCGGGCCATCATAGCCATGGCCCCGTCGTGGGTTCAAGCCAGCCCCAAAAAGGCGAAGGCTTCAGGCAAGCGCTGTTCAAACCCTTGAAAACTATGGTCACCACCGCGCTCGACACGCAGTTGACCCAGGCGATACTTGGCTTCAGCTTGTCGGTAATCCAAAACCTCATCGCCGGTTTGCAGCAGCACCATATAGCGCTCAGGCTGCAGCAGGACAGGCGTATCCATCGCTTGCAGTTGTCCCATATGCTCCGGCTCGACGCGGTAACGCTCGCCGGTATAGGGGTTTTCCTGTTCACCAATGTAATCCGCCAGCAGTTCATAGGGGCGAACCGCTGGATTAATCAGTACGGCTTTCAGTTGATCCTGTCCGGTTTCCGCCACCAGCGTTTCCAACAGGTAGCTGGCCAGATAACCGCCCAGAGAGCTCCCCATCAGACGCAGCGGCTCGCCCGCCTTCAGCGCGGTCTGTGCCAACGGCAGCAACTGTTCACGGACGGCGCTGGGCGCCGTCGCCAGCCTGGGCATCGCCAACGGTTCCTGGGGATGGTGGGTCGCCACGTATTGGGCCACCTGAGTGGCCTTGGTGGAGCTGGGGGCGCTGTTAAAGCCGTGCAGATAGAGGAGCATGGGTTCCTTTCCTTGTCCTCCCCCGGTTCAGTACCCCGTGGCGCTGGGATCCGGCACAAAGGCGGAGCCGTGCAAGCGCTGGACCTCAGTGGTCAGGGTGCCATCCGGATGGAGGCTCAGCAATCGATAGCCGGGTTGGGCCCGATCCAGGGCAAAGCCGTCATTTTTAGGCAAAAACTGGATACTGGTAGAGGGCACCGCCAGCAGGCGGATGTGCTCATGCCACAGGTCCATCTCCTGATGAACGTGACCCCAGATCACCGCCTTAACCTGAGGATAGCGACTGAGCAGAGACAAAAATTCGGCCCCATTGTCCAAACCGTGCTGATCCAGCCAGGCACAACCCGTCGGTTTGGGGTGGTGATGCAGGGCAACCAGAGTCGGACATTGTTCGGTACTGTTCAGCACGCCGTGAAGCCAGCGCAGTTCATCCAGAGCCAGGTGCCCGGCGGGCAGCCCCAGCACCGTGGAGTCCAGCATCAGAATTTGCCAGCTACCCGCCTGGATACGGCGGCCATACTGAACCACGGTATTGCTGAGAGAGTGACTCATCAGCTTGGGGGCATCGTGATTGCCCGGCAAAGCATAGGTGGGCAGCGCCAAAGGCGCGACCGCTTCAGCGAAATGGGAGTAGGCGGTAGCACTGTGGTCCTGGCTGATGTCCCCGGTGGCCAGCAACAGGTCCAGTGACGTATCGGAGGCCAACTGTTCCACAACGGCGTTGAGGCTCTGCCAGGGATTGATGCCCAGGAAGCCCGCGGCTTTGTTTGCAAACAGGTGGGGGTCACTGATCTGGGCCAGGCGGATCACCCCATTCTCATCCTTGGGGGTGAGGGTATCCACACAGATGGTCACGTTTTCCGACTCTCCTCGCTCCGATTGACGCTCAGCCATTCGCGTTGTTGAAACTGTTCCAGCAGCTCCGCAAGAAACAGATTTACCTGAAATTTTTCATTAGGCTGCCGCATATGGACATTCGGATAGTCATACACTGGCAGCAGCCTTGTGGTCTGTTGGCTGCTTAACACTTCTGCCAATCGCGCGTCATGATACAGTCGGATGCTCATTTTTGGCACCGTTACGTGGGGAATGGGGTCAGAAATTCGTTCCAGCTCCAATAATTCGGTGTAGGGTGTGCGCTCCAGCACACGGATCCGCAACTGCACCGGCTCTGTTTGATGCTGCCACAGATAGGGGCCGTCCCCCTGAGTTCGACTGGCTCGGGCGAGCAGTCGTTGCAGTGCGGTATAGTTCCGCCCACAGATCCCCAGGTATCGACCTACATCGGGGACGTAACGGCGGTTCATCCGGTCTGGGGCCCAAACAGGGCTTCCCGCTTCAGGGCCAGCCACTGCAATCCCAAAATGGTGCTGGCATTGTCGATGGTGCCGTCCTCCACCCAGGCCATCGCCTGCTCGCGGCTCACCACATGACGCAGAATGTCTTCATGTTCATCATCCAGTCCGAACAGGGCTTCGCCGGATTCGGGTGCCTGAACCTCCGCCAGATAGAGATAGAGTCGCTCGGAGCAGGCCCCCGGGCTGGGCAGGTAACTGTAGAGAAAGGTGAGGCTGTGGGCAGTGAGGCCGGTCTCCTCCTCCAGCTCACGTCGGGCAACGGATTCAGGCGCTTCATCGGCCTCAATAATGCCGGCGGGTAACTCGAGTAACCAGGGGGTTTGGCTGGTTCTGGCAGCCGGGACACGGAGCTGTTCAACCAGGATAACCTTGTCACTGACCGGGTCGTAAGGCAGCACCACGGCGGCGTCTCCCCGCTCAAATACTTCTCGGCGAACCGGCTCGCTCCAGTGCCCATCAAACCGCTGATGACGGAAGGTAACTGCCTCCATATTGAAGAAACCCCGGAACAAATACTCCCGATCCAGGATGGTCAATTCGGCTTTCCCGTACTTCTGCACCCGATTTTTCGACATTTTTCCTCTGTTATTTATCTCTCATTCAGCCAGATTTATTTGTGTTCTGTTACACTTAGCGAGTCAATTTACGTTGACTTAACAGCATAGGATTCAGTTAACTATCGCTGTCAAAGTCATCGTCGTCTAGGGGAACTCGCGGGTCCCGCCAACTTTTCAGCCAGCCTGCCTTCAGGCGGGCTCGTTTTTGCGAAGAATTTAAGGATAAGGAATGAACTTCAAATTGCGTTCCGTCTGTCTGGCTCTCGGCCTGGCCTCCGCCTCCTACGCCGCACAAGCCGACGATCTGCTACAGATCTATCAGCAAGCCCTTGGTAAAGACCCCATTCTGCTTCAAGCCAAGGCTAACCGCGACGCAGCCTATGAGGCAATCGGTGAGAGCCGCGCCAGCCTGCTGCCCCAAATCAATGCCACGCTGGGCTACAGCAACAGCTTCTACAACCGTGAATTCGGTGATCGTGAAGATGATGGATTTACCGGTGGTCTGACGCTGAGCCAGAGCATCTATAACCACGCCAACTACGTCAATCTGGACCTGACCAAGCAGGCCGCCAGCCAGGCTGAGCTGGGCTACAACCTGCAGGTTCAGGGTCTTATCGTACGCGTATCACAAGCCTACTTCGACGTACTGTCCGCTCAGGACAACCTGGACTTTGTTCAGGCCAACAAGCGCGCCATTGAGCGTCAGTTGGAACAGACCAAACAGCGCTTTGCAGTGGGCCTGACCGCCATCACCGATGTGCATGAAGCCCAGGCTCAGTATGACCTGGCCGTTGCCAACGAGATCCAGGCCCAGAACAACCTGGAAAACAGCTACGAGGCGCTGCGCGAGATCACCGGCATGGCGCACGACAACCTGAACGTGCTCGATACCGCCCGCTTCAGCCCGAGCAATCCGACGCCGAGCAGCCATGAGCAGTGGCAGACCATCGCGGAAGATTCCAGCCTGCAGCTGCTGATCGACCGTCTGGGTGTTGAGATTGCCAAGCAGCAGATCAGCCTGGCCAAAACCGGCCACCTGCCGAGCATTGGCCTGACCGCCAGCTACAACGAGAACGCCGAGTTCACCAACACCCCCGATAACGGTGAAGGTTCCGTTGGGGTTCAGGTGCAGATCCCGATCTTCTCCGGTCTGGCGGTATCCAGCCAGGTGAAGCAGGCCAACTACAACTACGTTGGTGCCCAGCAGAGCCTGGAAGAGACCCACCGCAACGTGGTGCGTAACCTGCGTGCCAGCCTGAACAACGTGAACGCTTCCATCAGCTCCATCCGGGCTTTCGAGCAATCCGTGATCTCCGCTGAGAGTGCACTGAAAGCTACCGAAGCCGGTTTCGAGGTGGGTACCCGTACCATCGTTGACGTGCTGAACTCCACCCAGCAGCTGTACAGCGCCAAGCAGCAGCTGTCTGACGCCCGTTACGGCTACATCATCGCGGTTCTGGCCCTGAAGCAGGCTGCCGGTACCCTGTCCGAAGAGGACGTATCGATGATCAACCAGGGCCTGCGTCAGGCCACTGCCGCTGACAGCGACGGTGACCAGAAGCAGTAAGCTCGATAAATGAAAAAACCCGCCGGATGGCGGGTTTTTTTATGGGTGGGTAAACCGGGCTCAGAACGCCAGTTCAGCACCCAGGAACCAGCCATCCTGGCTCACGTCAGCGGTGATGCCGTTGAAGTTACGCACATCAAAATCGTGCTGACGGTAACCGCCGCGCAGGTTCAGATCGAAGGCAAAGATGCCCAGACCGTAACCCAGACCCAGCTGGTAGTCGCTGATCTTACGGTCAGAGTAATTGGTCAGGCTAACGTCGGCAAACGCGAACACCCCGGTGCCAACCAGGTTGAATCGGCTGCGGGCGTACCCCATGAACACACCCTTATCAATGTCCTGGGTTTCCCAGCCGTTGGTGCCAGCTTCGCCCGTGTAAAGGCGGTAGTTCACACCCAGATCCAGCTCGACGCCCGGGTTATCCAGCAGTTCGTAGTAGAAGATGAAATCGGTGTTGGTCAGGTCCAGATCAGCACCCTGGCCCGCAGTGCCCAGCGAGTTGTAGCGCACCATCAGGTTGGGGATGATCGGGATAAAGTGCTCGAAGGCGGCGTAAGCGCTGATACGGCTCTTGTCGTTCCAGGCCACCTCATCGGCATCCAGCTTGCCATCAGTGGACACGAAATAGAGGTCCATACCCGCCTTGACGCCCAGTACATCCGCTTGGGCCGGTACGACAAAACCGGCTGCCAGAGCGACAGCCAACAAGCTCGGTTTCAACTTCATGGTGTTACTTATCCTTGAGTGAGTAGTTGTTTCAAATCAATCAGTGCGGCATTGGCCCGGGAGATGTAGTTCGCCATCACCAGAGAGTGGTTGGCGACCAGCCCAAAGCCGCTGCCGTTCAGAATCATGGGGCTCCAGACCGTCTCCTGAGTCGCTTCAAGCTCCCGGATGATCTGTTGCAGGCTGACCCGGGCATTCTTCTTATCCAGTACCGGGCCAAAATCTTCCTCAATGGCGGTCATAAACGCCAGCAGTGCCCAGGTGTGTCCCCTGGCCTCATAAAACACGTTGTCGATCTGCCACCAACTGGTGCGCACCATCGCGCTGCCTGAGGCTCCGGTGGATTGGCGAGCCTCGGAATCTCCCGCCAGGTTGGTGTTCAGTCGCTCCTGACCAACACTGGCCGCCAGCCGCTGTGACAGGCTGCCAAGACGTTTGCCCACCTCATCGAGGTAACTCACCAGGTTGTCCGCCCGGGCATAAAACTGGGCGTCCTCATTGGTGGGATCCATGATGGCGGCCCGGTAACGCTCGAGCGCCTTGATCGCATCGCGATATTCGGACTCAGCCCGCGGCATCATCCAGCTGCGGTGGTCGATATTGAACTTGGGCTGCGCAATCTGCAGATCTTTATTCTCCGCGGATTGCGACTGGGAGCGGGAAAACTCCCGTCTCATCACCAGCGAGATGTCCCGCAACTGCTCCAGCGCACCAAATTCGAATGACGGCATGTTGTCCATCATCACGGATGGTGGCATCACATCATTGGAAAGAAAGCCTCCGGGCTTATCCAGCAAGGTGCTGGCAACCTCGATCACCGCCGTCGTGGTGGCATAACCAACAACGGGCTGTCCCTCCTGTGGACGCATAGAATCAAGAGAGATCGGATCAGGCTCAACACTCCACCAGACCGCGATCAGGTAGTTCAGCAGCACAACGGCAACGAGGCCGATCCCCAGCCACTTCTTATTGACGGCGACCATGGCGCACTCCTTGTTTAGTGGTGATGATGGTGATGCCCTTCATCCTGATTACCCATTCGGGTCACAGTCAGGGACACCGTTTTCGGGTCCGCATGGCGGAACGTGAGTTCACAGCTTAGCTGCTCCCCCTCCTGCAGCGGTTGGGATAAACCCATCATCATCAGATGGTAACCGCCCTGAGTCAGCGCCACCGCCTCGCCCGCCGCCAGTTCGATCGCCTCCACCGGGCGCATCTTCATCATGCCGTCTTCCTGCAACAGCGTGTGCAGTTCGGTGGTTTTGACCCCCTCACAGACGGCGCCAAGCAGGGCATCATCCTGATCGGTGCTGGTGATGGTCAGGTAGCCCGCGGTGTTCGGCACACTCGGCGGCATGGCCCGAACCTGAGGTTCCTGAATCTCAATGGCCGCCAGAGCGGAGGTCGCGCACAACAGGGGGAAAAATCCAAACAAGCGTTTAAACATCACTCACCATCCTTTAGACTGAGTTTTGTGCAACAGGACCGCACCTCAGGAGAGATCATGGACCTATTAACCGTGCACCGTGACGATGCCGTCATGGTACTGACCCTCAACCGCCCGGACAAGCGTAATGCACTGACTCAGCAGATGTATTCAGCATTGTGTCAGGCGCTTGAACAGGCCGAACAGGATGAATCCATCCACGCTGTTCTGCTTCAGGGCGACACCACATGCTTTACTGCCGGTAACGACCTGAATGACTTTCTGAGCAGTGGTCCACTGACCGCCGATACCCCGGTGATCCGATTTCTGCATCTGTTACCCACCCTGACCAAGCCATTGGTGGCAGCGGTTTCCGGTGCTGCCGTGGGCATCGGCACCACGGTTTTGCTGCACTGCGACCTGATCTACGCCAGCACCACCAGCCGCTTCCAACTGCCCTTTGTCAATCTGGGCCTGGTTCCGGAAGCGGGTTCCAGTGTGTTGTTGCCTGCCCTGTGCGGCTACCCCCGCGCTGCAGAACTGCTGATGTTGGGGGAACCCTTTGATGCGGACACTGCCCTTCAGATCGGCCTGATCAATGCGATCACCGAGCCGGATCAGGTTCTGACCCTGGCCAAAGAGAAAGCCCAGGCCCTGGCCTCCCGCCCGCCCAAAGCACTGATGGCCACCAAAGCCCTGCTTAAGCAGAGCCGGCCCGCTAACCTGGCCCGCGCCATGGCGGCGGAGCTGGAGCGCTTCTCCGAGCACCTGGTCAGCGACGAGACCCGCTCTGTCATCGCCGCCCGTCTGGCCAAACGGTAAAAAAAAGCCCCGCAAAGGCGGGGCCAAAGGCTGGTTGCGCTAGCTCAGGAGTGACGGTCGGCATCATTGTGCCGGCCCGTCCACAGGCGACCAATCCATCGCCCAAGGAGAAAACCGGTTCCGATCAGGGCCAGGAGCAGCAGCGGCCACCAACTGCCCCACTCTCCTAATGCCACTGAACGGATATCCACCACGCCGATCACCAGGATCAGGCACAGCAGTAACGAAATCAGTAACCACGCCATGACTGCGGTAACAACCATGCGGCGGCCAGATAGAGCAGCACCATTTTGACCGGTGCGATAAGGGTCAGGCCGACAACCGCCAATCGGGTCCAGTTGGTCGACCATTCCAGTCGGTGAGTGATGCCGGCAATGACGCCGAAGCACCAGGCCTGAGGCCGCGGTTTTACCAAGCTCATGCTCCCTCCTTATCTCTCATCATCCGGGACGACGCAGATTAACCTGGTCGAGTCCCAAGGCGATGACGGCGCTCAGGGCCCAGCCCAGCAGCGGCATCGCCATCACCCACAGGGTCGGTTGAATCATTCCCATCACTTGCTCCCACCCACTACCGGGTTTTCTGTGCGCTTGGCCAGCATCTGAGTCTCTGCAACCGGTACCGGACCGAAAGCGTCCTTGACCTGCTGCTTGACGGACAGGGTCACATCGCGGTTTACCTCGTGGCGCACCTCATTCAGAGAAGCGCGGATGGCGGCGTCGATGGCCTGGGCCAGAGTCTGGGTTTCGCCTGCCTGAGCAGTAGGAGCCAACAACGCTGATACGGCCAGGGTGGCGAGCAAGGTGCGACGAACAGTGTTGAAGCGTGACATGGTCAATCCCTCTTTTTGTGTGCCTAGTGTCGATGACAACAAGGTATTAACAAGAGGCGTGCCAACTTTTCACGCTTGATTAAACCATTGGTTTTTAAGGGAATTTTATTTTTGGAATGTGGGCAGCAATTGGCCCATATGGGGAAGGATTGAGGAAATGGTGGATTTGACCATAGGGGTGGTCAAATCCACTACTGACTGCATCAGGCTTCGCGAGCTGCCTCGGGCAGACTGGCCAGCGCGTCTGCCAGCACCTCAGCGCCCATGCCCGGCAGATGGGCATTTTGCGCCAGGTAGCGACGCCACTGACGCGCCCCGGGCATGCCGTTAAACAGGCCCAGCATATGGCGGGTAACGTGATTGGCACGACCGCCGTTGGCGATGTGCCGCTCCAGATAGGGGATCATCCGCTGCGCCACCTCAGCCCGGGAAAGCACAGGACGGGCATCACCATACAGACGCTGGTCCACCTCCGCCATCATGTAGGGGTTCTGGTAAGCCTCACGCCCCACCATTACACCGTCCAGATGCTGAAGGTGGGCCTCACACTGCTCCAGCGTGGTGATGCCACCGTTTACGGAGATGTTGAGGTGAGCGAAGTCCCGCTTCACCTGATAGGCCCGGTCATAGATCAGTTCCGGGATCTCCCGGTTCTCTTTGGGGCTCAACCCCTGCAGCCAGGCCTTGCGGGCGTGAATGGTAAACACGTCGCAGCCAGCGGCTGAAACGATGTCGATAAAGCGGGTCAGGAATTCGTAGCTGTCCTGCTCATCAATGCCGATTCGGGTTTTTACCGTCACCGGAATGCTGACCACGTCCTGCATCGCTTTGACGCAGTCAGCCACCAGTTGAGGCTCCGCCATCAGGCAAGCGCCAAAACGGCCATTCTGAACCCGGTCAGAGGGACACCCGACGTTCAGGTTTACCTCATCGTACCCTCGCTCCTCCGCCAGCTTGGCGCAGTGCGCCAGATCCGCCGGATTGCTACCACCAAGTTGCAGCGCGACCGGATGCTCCTCGTCATTGAAGCCCAGGTAGTCCCCCTTGCCATGAATGATCGCGCCGGTGGTTACCATCTCGGTATAGAGCAGTGCCTGACGAGAGATCAGACGGGCAAAGTAACGGTAGTGGCGGTCGGTCCAATCCAACATCGGAGCAACGGAAAAGGTGCGCTTCATCGGGAGCCTCATGGAATTTGGGGAGGCGTATTCTACCCAAGGCCAGCCCAAATGCACAGGCGATTTTTTCGCCAACCTTAAGGACCATAGCAGTGCGTAAAAAGTCGTCACAAGGCTAGGGAGTTCAGGCGGGTTTTGTTATCCTGTGCGGCGCCGGGAGCCATAAGCCAAAAAAGCGAAAAAACTCAATAGCCACGGCAGGTTCCCTCACTTACCTCTACCTACTACTACAGGACAGTTGCAATGAGTCTTGCTGATAAAGTCTTGGCCGTTAACAACGATCTTCCCATCCGTACTGAACTGCCGGTCCACTCCGGAAAAGTCCGCTCTGTTTACTGGCTGACCGAAGCCGACAGCCGCCGCCTGATCAAAGAGAAAGGCTACGATGTGGCGGAAGATGCACCGCTGGCGATCATGGTGATCTCCGATCGCATCAGCGCGTTCGACTGCATCTGGCACGGTGAAGGTGGCATGAACGGTGTCCCCGGCAAGGGCGCCGCCCTGAACGCCATCTCCAACCACTGGTTCCGCCTGTTCAAGGAGAAGGGCCTGGCGGACAGCCACATTCTGGACATCCCGCACCCCTTCGTCTGGATCGTTCAGAAGGCCAAGCCGGTTATGATCGAGGCGATCTGCCGTCAGTACATCACCGGCTCCATGTGGCGCGCCTACAGCAAGGGCGAGCGCAACTTCTGTGGCATTGAGCTGCCGGAAGGGCTGGAGAAAGACCAGAAGCTGCCTGAGCTGCTGATCACCCCCTCCACCAAGGGCATTTTGGAAGGCATTCCGGGTGTCCCCGCCGTCGACGACGTCAACATCACCCGCCAGAACATCGAAGACAACTTCGAGGCCTTTAACTTCCGCTCTCAGGAAGACATTGATCGCTACGAAGTGCTCCTTAAAGAGGGCTTCGATGTGATCTCCGATGCCCTGGCCCAGCTGGACCAGGTGTTTGTCGATACCAAGTTCGAGTTTGGCTACGTCACCGACGCCGCAGGTAACGAAAAACTGATCTACATGGATGAAGTGGGCACACCGGATTCCTCCCGCATCTGGGATGGTCCGGCCTACCGTGAAGGCAAGGTAGTGGAGAACTCCAAGGAGGGCTTCCGCCAGCTGCTGCTCAACCACTTCCCGGATCCGGATATCCTGCTCAATAAGGACCGGATGGAGGAGCGCTCTGCACTGGCCCGTGACAACGCGCTGCCTGCTGAGGTGCTGATGGCAGTCTCCAAAACCTATGTGGACATTGCGGAAAAGGTCACTGGTGAGAAGCTGGTGCTCTCGGACAATCCGAAGGCGGAGATCATCCAGATCCTTCAGGAGCAGTACGGTCTGATCGACTGAGACTGACTCAAGCAAGAAAGGAGGCGAAAGCCTCCTTTTTTTGGCCCTTCACCGGCCAGATAAACGACAGGGGCCCCAGCGGGCCCCCTTATCCTCAAGCGGCTTTGATCCGCTCGTACAGGTCATCTTTTAACTGCAAGCGCTGCTTTTTCAAGCCTTCTAATGTCTCGTCTGCCGCGGCCTCCAGCCCCTCCTCAATGCGACGGATCTCGCGGTCCAGCTCGTGGTATTGGTTATAGAGTTTGTGGAAGGTATCGTCGGAAAGGTTCAGCTCCTGGATCTGATCAACGTGGGCGGGGAATTCATTCACCAGGCTGTGGTCAGCAACTATCATCTTTTGAGTCCTCCTTTGGGGGGTTCATCTCCATCATGCGCCTCTGCCCCATCGATTTTTTTGATGAGGATCAGTAAAGGGTTTGTTATTGGGGCGCATTATCCGACGCGCCCTAACCGCTCCATTCCCCGCTTCAGTTCCCGCGCAACATCCCGCTCATACAGTGCAAAATCCAGCTGCATGGTGTGGCGGCGTGACGGGTAGTAATGCCCCCCATGAGTCTGTTCATCCACCTCAATGGCCCTGGCCATCTCGCCGGGTACCGGAAGTTGATAGCGGCCCTGTATTAAGGGCACAACAAGACGCATCTGCACCTGGGCAAGGTTAAGCAGCGAGGGCAGAGCCTGAGCTAGCCCAAGAAAGATCAGAGTGGGGTGATCCGGCCTCAACAGCCGTTTGAACAGCGGCAGACGATTCTCTTTCAGCGGCAGCAGCCCTTCGGGCAGGAAGGGAAAACTGATCTCGTACCCGGTGGCGTAGATCACCACATCAAACGGTTCGCGCCGACCATCGGTAAACACCACCTCATCGCCCGCAAACCGCTCTATCCCCGGGCGCATCTGGATATCGCCGCTGCCCAGCCGCTGCAGAAATTCCCCGGATACGGAGGGGTGCGCCTCCAAAGGCTGATGATCCGGTTGCTGGATCCCCCAACGGGTGATGTCACCCACGGTAAAGCGGTAGACCCAACGAAACAGCCGACGTGCCAACCAGCCGGGCACCCAGGGCGGCAGCAGCGCCTTGTCGGCAGGCTGGCCAAACAGGTATTTCGGCATGATATAACCGCCCCGACGAGCGCTGACGCAGAGGCGTTCGGTCAGAAAGCGGGGGCTGAGCTCTGAGGCGATGTCCATGGCGCTGTTGCCAAACCCCACCACCAATACCCGTTTGCCACGCAGATCCAAAGGCTCCGTGGGATTCCGGTAGCTGTGGGCATGCATCACCTCTCCGCGGAAGCTTCCCGGGTACGCCGGCAAGGCGGGCTTCCAGTGATGCCCATTGGCCACCAGAACGTAGTCAAACAGGCTGTCATCGCCCTGATCCGTGCGCACCCGCCAGCGCGCGCCCTCCTCCGAGACCTCCGTCACCCAGGTGTTGAACTGAATGTGAGGGCGCAGGCCAAAATGCGCCACATAATCCTGAAAGTACTGAAAGATCTGCTGGTGTCCGGGAAAATCGGGGAAGTGATCCGGCATCGGAAAATCATCGAAGCTGGCTTTGGTTTTCGATGTGTCGATATGAAGCGACTGGTAGCAGGCAGATTGGCCGTTGGGGTTGTTGTAGTACCAGTTACCGCCAATGTCGTCGGACGCTTCGTAGCAGACGGTATCTATCCCCGCTTCCCGCAGGGCCTTCAGTGCCGTAAAGCCGGATGGGCCGGCGCCAATGATGCAGACTCGAGCCATGGTTGGGTTTCCTTATCCCTTTGAGGCAAAGGTAACAGGCCCTGTCGGATTTTTCGCCTGCTTGCATTTTCCCTGGTGATATCGCCAATAAAAAAGCGCCCCGAGGGGCGCTTATGCGGTTGGAGAAAGGGCTGAGCCTCAGGCTGCGACGTCGTGTCTCGGACAGGCCACCTGATGGGTGCCTCCCAGAGATTGCAACTGGGGCTTCTGCTCTGAGCAACTGTCACAAACCGATGGGCATCGGGTACGGAATACGCAACCGGATGGCGGGCTGATCGGAGAGGGCAGCTCGCCGGTCAGCAGGATGATCTCCTTCTGGCGCTCCTGCTCCGGATCCGGCAGCGGCACGGCAGACAGCAGCGCACGACTGTAGGGGTGCGACGGCTTGCCGTACAGCTCTTCGCTGGTGCCGGTTTCCACCTGATTCCCCAGATACATCACCATCACTCGATCGGAGATGTGCTTCACCACAGAGAGGTCGTGGGCGATAAAGATCAGGGACAGGCCCATCTCCCGCTGCAGGTCCTTCAGCAGATTCACCACCTGAGCCTGAATAGAAACGTCCAGAGCGGATACCGGCTCATCACAGATCACCAGTTTTGGCTTGAGGATCAGCGCCCGGGCGATGCCAATACGCTGACACTGACCACCGGAGAACTCGTGGGGATAGCGGTTGATCACGTTGGGCAGCAGGCCCACCTTCGCCATCATGGCACGCACTTCGTCCTGAACCTGCTCTTTGCTCCAGTCCGGGTAGTAGTTGCGCAGCGGCTCGCCGATGATTTCGCCCACGGTCATCCGCGGGTTCAGGGAGGCGAGTGGATCCTGGAAGATCATCTGCACATCTTTACGCAGGGTTTTCATGGCCGCCGGGTTTTTATGATCCACCTTCTGACCATTGAAGAACACCTCGCCTTCAGCGATCGGCACCAGGCCGATCAGGGCGCGAGCCAGGGTGGATTTGCCACAACCGGACTCACCCACAACACCCAGCGTTTCACCGGGTTGAACCTCAAAGGACACGCCATCCACCGCTTTAAGCTGGGGAACTGGATCCCAGGGCCACTTCTGGGCTTTCTTGATGCCGAAGCGGACCTTAATGCCATTGGCTTTCAACAGGGGCTGATTCATGCGGCCACCTCCTCAATCGCGATGTGGCAGGCACGCTGACGGTCGTCGTCAAAGTGCACCAGGGACGCCGGTTCGGCGTGACAGCGGGGCGACGCAAACTGGCAGCGCGCACTGAACGGGCAGCCCGGGGGCAGCGCCAACAGGTTGGGCGGGTTACCCGGAATGGTCGGCAGAGCACTCTCGTCACCGTCCAGACGGGGGATCGCAGACAGCAGCCCTTTGGTGTAGGGGTGGGTCGGCTGGTAGAACACCTCGTTGGTGGTGCCGTACTCCATGGTCCGGCCGGCGTACATCACCATCACCTTGTCGCACAGACCGGCCACCACACCCAGATCGTGGGTGATCATAATGATGGCAGTACCAAAGTCGTTCTTCAGCTCGTTGAGCAGCTCCAGGATCTGCGCCTGCACGGTCACATCCAGTGCGGTGGTGGGCTCATCGGCAATAAGCAGCTTGGGCTGGCACAGCAGGGCCATGGCGATCATCACCCGCTGACGCATCCCGCCGGAGAACTCATGGGGATACATGTCCATCCGCTTGCGCGCTTCCGGGATCTTCACCGCGTCCAGCATCTTCACGCTGTGCTCAAACGCGTCCTTGGCGCCCATCCCTTTGTGCAGCATCAGCACTTCCATCAGCTGGGGACCCACTTTCATGTAGGGGTTCAGCGCAGTCATCGGATCCTGGAAGATCATGGCGATCTGCTCGGCGCGGATCTTGTTCAGTGCCTTCGGCGGCAGACCGAGGATCTCCTGGCCCTGGAAGCGAATGCTGCCACCAGTCAGGCCGTTCTTGGCCAGCAGGCCCATGATGGCGAACGCGGTCTGGCTCTTACCGGAGCCGGATTCGCCCACGATGCCCAGGGTCTCCCCTGCAGCCAGTTCAAAGCTCAGTTTGTCCACCGCGGTGACATTGCCGTCCGGCGTGGTGAACTTTACGTTCAGATCTTGTACTGAGAGTAAGCTCATGGCGCCTCCTTAACGGTCTTTCGGATCCAGCGCGTCCCGCAGGCCGTCGCCGATGTAGTTAAAGCAGAACAGGGTGACCACCAGGAAAGAGGTGGGGAACACCAGCTGCCAGAGGGCCACTTCCATGGTCATCGCGCCTTCATTCACCAGCGCACCCCAGGAGGTGTAGGGCTCCTGAACCCCCAGGCCGAGGAAGCTGAGGAAGGACTCAAACAGGATCATGGAGGGCACCAGCAGGGAGGCGTACACCACCACGATGCCCAGCACGTTCGGTACCAGGTGACGCAGGATGATGTCCTTGGTCGGAGTACCCGACACGATGGCGGCTTCCACAAACTCCTTCTTCTTCAGACCCAGGGTCAGACCCCGCACAATACGGGCCATATCCAGCCAGGACACCGCACCGATGGCGAGGAAGATCAGGAACAGGCTGCGACCGAAGAAGGTCATCAGCAGAATCACCAGGAACATGAACGGGAAGGAGTTCAGGATCTCCAGGGTTCGCATCATGATGTTGTCAGTACGGCCGCCGACGTAACCGGCGATGGAGCCGTACAGGGTACCGATGGCCACCGCCACCAGCGCCCCCAGGATCCCCACCATAAAGGAGATGCGGCCCCCTTCCAGCGTACGGACAAACAGGTCACGCCCCAGGAAGTCGGTGCCAAAGTAGTGGCCATTGGCCAGGGAGGGCGCTGACGCCATGTTCTCCCAGTCCATCTCATCAAAGCTGTAGCTGGAGAGGCTGGGGCCAATCACCACCAGTACGGCGATCAGCGCCAGTACCGCCAGCGACACCACGGCGGCGCGGTTGCGCAGGAAGCGGCGACGGGCATCGGCCCAGAGGGAGCGCCCCTCCACTTCCAGCTCCGCCGCAAAGTTCTCTACCGCTTCGTTGTTCTGTTTCTGTGCGATGGTTTGCATGACTTAACCCTCCACCCGAATACGCGGATCGATCAGGCCATAGAGGATGTCCACGATGGCGGTAAACAGGATGGTGAGTGAGCCCACCAGGATGGTCAGGCCCAATACCAGGGAGTAGTCACGGTTCAGCGCGCCGTTGACGAAGTACTGGCCGATGCCGGGGATGCCAAACACGGTCTCAATCACCACGGAACCGGTGATGATCCCGACAAAGGCCGGGCCCAGGTAGGAGACCACCGGCAGCATCGCGGGCTTCAGGGCGTGCTTGAAGATGATGTAGCGCATCGGCAGACCCTTGGCATGGCAGGTGCGGATAAAGGGCGAGTGCAGCACCTCAATCATGGAACCGCGCATGATACGGGCGATGGAGGCCATGTAGAGGATCGCCATGGCGGACACCGGCAACACCAGGTTGGCCCAGTGGCCGTCGTTCCACCCCCCCGCTGGCAGCCAGTTCAGGCCGACGGCAAAGATCATCACCAGTACCGGAGCCAGCACAAACGAAGGCAGAACCACCCCAACCATCGCCAGGCTCATTACGGTGTAATCCACCCAGGTGTTCTGCTTCAGTGCCGCAACGGTGCCCAGTGCCACACCGAAAATTACGGTGAAGACAAAGGCCACCACACCCAGTTTGATGGAGACCGGGAAGCTCTGAGCCACCAGCTCATTCACGCTGTAGTCGCGGTATTTGAAAGAGGGTCCCAGGTCGCCCTTCAGCAGGTCGCCCAGGTAGTACAGATACTGCTGCCACATCGGCTTATCCAGATGGTACTTGGCTTCAATGTTGGCCAGTACCTCCGGCGGCAGGTTGAAATCCCCGGTAAACGGGCTGCCCGGTGCCGACTGCATCATAAAGAAGGACAGGGTCACCAGGATAAACAGAGTGGGGATCGCCATTGCCAGGCGCCGCACAGTAAATTGCAACATGTCTTTACTCCTTGTGCCTCACAGGCACAGACTTCCGAGCCTCACCCCTCAATGGGCGATGATGTACAGGTTTTTGCTGTAAACGGTGTCTTCAACATTGTTCATCGGGTAGCCCCCTACGTAGGGCTTCACCAGACGGCTGATCACCGACTCGTATACGGGGAGGACCGGCGCTTCAGCAGCGATGATCTCCTCGGCGCGGGTATAGAGCTTGGCGCGCTCTTCGTCGTCCGCCACCAGACGGGATTGGGCCATCAGTGCGTCGTATTCGGCATTGGCCCACTTGCCCTTGTTCTGACCGTGATTGGACAGCATCACGTCGAGCATGGTGGAGGCTTCGTTGTAGTCACCGGCCCAGCCGGCACGGGCAACTTCAAAGCGGCCTTGGTTGCGGGTATCCAGGAAGGTTTTCCACTCCTGGTTCTCCAGTCGCACCTGAACCCCCAGCGGCTTCCACAGCTGCGCCACCACGATGGCGATCTTCTTATGGGACTCACTGGTGTTGTAGAGCAGGTTGATCAGCAGCGGACGGTCCGGGCCGTAACCCGCTTCCGCCATCAGCCGCTTGGCTTCCGCCAGTCGCTCTTCATGGGTCCAGGTGGAGTGTTCGATCACCGGCGGTTCAAAGCCGTTAACCGAGGAGGGGGTAAAGGTGTAGGCCGGACGCTGGCCCTGGCCGAGAACGTACTTGGTCAGTGCTTCACGGTTGATGGCCAGAGACAACGCCTTGCGCACGCGCGGGTCATCATAGGGAGCCACCTTGGTGTTGAACTCGTAGTAGTACATCGACAGGTAGGGCGTGGTGCGGATCTCGTCCGGGATCTCCTGCTTGAGGCTCTTGTAGTGCTCCAGCGGGATGGTCAGCGACATGTCCACTTCACCCGCTTTGTAGCGGGCCAGTTCCGTGTTGGGAGAGACGATGGCCAGGAAGCTCACCTTATCCAGCACGGTGTTGGCGTTATCCCAGTAGGTGGGGCTGCGCTTCAGCTCAATTCGCTCGTTCACCACCCACTTATCCAGGGTGTAAGCGCCATTGGTCACCATGTTTTCCGGGCGGGTCCATTGGTCGCCATACTTCTCCACCACCTTTTGCGGCGTGGGGAAGGTGTTCTGGTGTGCCAGCATACGAACAAAGTAAGGCACCGGCTTTTCCAGAGTCACCTCAAAGGTGCGATCATCCAGGGCACGCGCCCCCAGAGACTCAGGCGGCATCTCGCCGAGAATGATCTTTGAGGCGTTCTCTACGGTGGCGATCTCCAGATACCAGGCGTAGCGGGAGGCGGTGGCGGGATCCACGGCACGACGGAAACCGAAAACGAAGTCGTGTGCGGTTACCGGGTCACCATTGGACCACTTGATCCCTTCGCGCAGGTGGAAGGTGAAGGTCTTGTTGTCTTCGGAAACCTCCCAGTGGGTAGCTTGGGCAGGAATGATGTTGCCATCGGCATCCTGCTGCACCAGCCCTTCAAAGAGGTCCTTAGTGATGGTGGAGCCCGTGGTCCCTTCCACTTTCTGAGGGTCCAGCGAGGCTGGCTCAGAGCCGTTGCCACGCACCAACTCCTGCACCGGGTGCAGACGGGTTCCCTCAGGTACTTGTGCCCCCTGGGCGACCGGCAGTACCGACGCCAGGATCAGGCCGAGCCCCACGGCTTTCATTATGGTTTTCGCCATGTACAGCGCGCTCCCTGGTTCTGTTATTGTTTTTTTGCATTTGTTAACTTCCCACACTTCACTTACGCAAAGCGATTAACATTTTGGCAATATCTGTTTTTTTAGTGACTTATTTGCCCAAATGCCATCCAAACATAACAAAAACACAATCTAAAGACACTAGGGAAACACATGCCGCTACCGCGCTCATCTCTGTATGACAACATCATCGTGATGTATGAGAGCAAAATTCATTCTGAGAACTCGATAAATGCCAGTCGCTTACACCAGAATAGATAGAGAAACTCCGAATAAAATAAAAACGCCGCATTGAGAACAATGCGGCGCCTTTTTAACCAAAAAACACAGTTTCAGTCAGCAAAATCACCCTGAAGGGTCGCAACAAGTGTTCGAGAACCACCCTGATCCCGGTGCTCTCCCAGGTAGATCCCCTGCCAGGTGCCCAGCAGTAACCGTCCCCGGTTCACTGGAATGGAGACGCTGCTGCCCAGCAAGCTGGCTTTCAGGTGTGCAGGCATATCATCGGGCCCTTCATAGGTATGCCGGTAGTAAGGGGCGTGCTCCGGCACCATCTGATTAAAGTGGGATTCGAAATCGGTGCGGACGGTCGGGTCGGCATTCTCGTTGATGGTCAGCGAGGCAGAGCTGTGCTGGATAAACAGGTGCAGCAAGCCAGTGTGGCAACGGCTCAGCTCAGGCAGGGCCGACTCAACCCGATCGGTGATCAGGTGAAAGCCGCGGGATAGAGCTGGAAGTCGAAAGGTGGTCTGGATCCACTGAGTCATAACGGGCTCGGACAACGATAGGGTGGGCATCACTCTGCCATGGGGGTGCGCCATAAACAAATCGGGGGCCCTGCAGGCCCCCGGTAGTCTCTCAACGCCACTGGCGTTTATTTTACGGCAAAGTTCACCAGCGGGAAGCAGGGCAGGAAGCCGTTCTTGGCGCAGTTAAGCAGACCAATCTGAACCACTTTGATCTCTTCGGTGACGTTGACGAAACCCAGCTGAGCCTGAGAAGTCTTGGCGATGTTCACCGCACTCCAATCAAAGCCAGTGTTACCGGTGGAGTAGTTCACAAAGCCCAGGTTCAGACCTTTCACATCATTGGTGACGTTAACCATGCCCACGTTGGCGCCGGTCGCGGTGCCTTTGTTCCAGTTCCACAGACCAAAGCCAACGCCGGTCATGCTGTGGTTTACGTGGTTGGCGCCAGCCAGCAGCAGCGGGAACTGCAGGCCCACAAAATCGTCGGTCTCACCAATGCCGAGCAGGTGCAGATCCACCCCTTTCACAGAGCCGGTCTGACCGTACAGGGTCGGGAAACGAACCCCTTGAACGGCATCGCCTTCCATAATGTTGGTGTGGTTCAGGGTGGCCAACTGTACCGGTACGGTTTCCGCCATCGCGGCACCGCTAAAGGCAGAGGCACAGGCCAGCGAAAGTGCAATCCCAAACTTTTTCATCATAACTCCCGATAATGGTGGTCGAGGTAGGGCCCTGTTTCATCATACGTTTCGGGCCCGGTCACCCCGTACCCTACTGCGTTGCACCGTGGGCGACAAGCGGTAACCGTACTCATCCGCTCTGTGCTTATCAGAGATCAACTACCATCAATGACCCGATATTGTTGAGGCACGTTACCGTACAAAAGAGACGAAAAAGCCGCCATAAAGGCGGCTTCCAACAGTCGGGCATTGCGGCCCCTGATCAGGCTGCAAGCGGTATGAGGCTTAATCCAGGTAGCGGTACTGCACCCGGGCCGTGGTGCTGCACAGCAACTCATAAGGGATGGTGCCCGCGCACTCGGCGATCTCCTCCACCGGCAACCCTTCACCCCAGAGCACCACATCGTCTCCCACTTGTACCGGTGAGTCCGCTACCTCCACCGTCAGCATGTCCATGCTGATGCGACCGGCCAGAGGATAACGCTGGCCATTGATCAGGACTGGCGTGCCGGACACCGCGTGGCGCGGATAGCCATCGCCATACCCCATGGCGATCACCGCGATGCGGGTATCCCGGCTGCTGCGCCAGGTCTGTCCATAGCCAACAGGCTCACCCGCTTTCAGATCCCGTACTGCCAGGACCTTGGAGCGCATGGTCATCACCGGTTGCAGGTCGAACTGGGCCGCCCGCCCACCAATCATCGGGTTGACACCATACAGGGCCAGACCGGGACGTACCCAGTCGCCGTGCGCCGCAGGCCAGCTTAAGGTGCCAGCGGAATTGCACAGTGCCTTCTCTCCCGGCAGCGCCTGAACCAGCTGATTAAAGCGCTGGATTTGACGCACGGTCTCCGGGTTTTCCAACTCATCCGCCACCGAGAAGTGGGTCATCAGGTTGGGGGGCAGTCGCACGTTTTCGCAACGACAGAGACGGTCATACAGTTCGCCGAACTGCTCGGCAGTGACACCCAGTCGATGCATGCCGGTGTCGATCTTCAACCAGATCACCAGCGGCTGGGAGAGTGGGGTCTGCTCCAGCAAACGCACCTGCTCAGCATCGTGAATCACCACATCCAGCTGGTGCTGGGCGGCCTGCTCCAGATCCTCGGCAGAGAACACCCCCTCCAGCAGCACCAGACGGGCGGAAATACCACTCTCCCGGAGTGCCAGTGCCTCTTCGATGCGGGCCAGCCCGAAGCCATCGACCTGATCCAGCCAGTTGGCCAGTTTCACCAGGCCGTGACCGTAGGCGTTGGCTTTCACCACCGCCATCAGTTTGCTTTGAGGTGCCAGCGCCCGAAGGCGCTGAAGATTGTGGTTTAGAGCGCTGCGGCGGATCTCCGCCACGGGGGAAAAACGCATAGTTACTCGTCGTAGTCGAAGGTGTTACCGGCGTAGTTATCAAAGCGGGAGAACTGGCCCTGGAAGGTCAGTGGTACCTTACCGATAGGACCGTTACGCTGTTTACCGATGATGATCTCGGCCAGCCCTTTCTCCGCTGTATCCGGATGGTACACCTCGTCCCGGTAGATAAACATGATGAGGTCCGCATCCTGCTCGATGGAGCCGGATTCACGAAGGTCAGAGTTCACCGGACGTTTGTCGGCACGCTGCTCCAATGAACGGTTCAGCTGCGACAGCGCCACTACGGGGCACTGAAGCTCTTTGGCCAGGGCTTTCAGAGAGCGGGAGATCTCCGCAATCTCCAGGGTACGGTTGTCAGACAGTGCCGGCACCTGCATCAACTGAAGGTAGTCCACCATGATCATGGAGATGCCGCCGTGCTCACGGGCAACCCGTCGGGCACGGGAGCGCACTTCGGTGGGGGTCAGGCCGGAGCCATCATCGATGTACATCTTGCCCTGCTCCATCATCAGACCCATGGTGGAGGAGACCCGCGCCCAGTCGTCATCGTTGAGCTGACCGGTACGGATCTTGGTTTGATCAACGCGACCCAGAGAAGCCAGCATACGCATCATGATCTGCTCGGAGGGCATCTCCAGGGAGAAGATCAGAACCGGTTTGTCCTCATTCATCGCCGCCTGTTCACAGAGGTTCATAGCGAAGGTGGTTTTACCCATGGAGGGACGGGCGGCCACAATCACCAGATCCGACGGCTGCAGACCGGCGGTCATGCGGTCGAGATCCGAGTAACCAGTGGATACCCCGGTCACGCCGTTATGGGGGTTGTTGAACAGCTGCTCGATCTTATCAACCGTCTTGGACAGTACCGCCTTGATGTCTTCCGGACCCTCGTTGGCGTTGGCCCGCTTCTCAGCGATCTGGAATACCTTGCTTTCAGCCAGGTCCAGCAGCTGCGACGAGTCCCGACCGTCGGGGTTGAAACCGGCGTCGGCAATCTCGTTGGCGACCCGAATCATCTCACGCACCACCGCTCGCTCACGAACGATGCTGGCGTAGGCAGTCAGGTTGGCCACACTCGGGGTGTTCCGGGCGATGTCGGACAGGTAGGGAATGCCCCCCACCGCTTCCAGCTCACCCTTCTTATCCAGCTCTTCGGAGACGGTCACCAGATCGAGCGGTTCGCCCCGCTCCAGCAACACGGACATGGCACTGAAGATCAGTTGATGGCTGCGGCTGTAGAAGTCGTCCTTCACCACCCGTTCGGCGACCTGGTCAAACAGGTCGCTGTTCAGCATCAGGCCGCCCAATACGGACTGCTCTGCTTCGAGAGAGTGAGGGGGCAGCTTCAGTTGATCCACCGAGGCCGGTGCCTGGCCGGATTTATTCCGGGCCCGTGTTTCCGCCATGTTAATTCCGTTACACTGTCTGAGAAAATAAGCTCGAGGAGGGGCATTCACCCTCCCGGAAAAAAACCATAATAATCGAAGGAACCCCGATGCCAACAAGGAAACTCTGGCAGGTGCTAACGCCGTTAGCGCTATTAACCACCCTTCCCCTGCACGCCGATGAGGGGCAATGGCTTCCCCATCAGTTACTTGAGCTGGAATCGCAGCTGAAGCAGCGTCGCATCGAAATCCCCGCACAGCAACTGGCCGATCTGACCAAGCCGCCGATGAATGCGGTAGTGGGATTGGGCTATTGTACTGCGTCCTTTGTGTCCCCCCAAGGGCTCGTGGTCACCAACCATCATTGCGCTTACGGTGCCATCCAGTACAACAGCCACGGTGAGCACAACTACATGGAAGATGGCTTCCTGGCCAAGGATCAGGCTCACGAGCTGTCCGCCGGTCCCCAGGAACGTCTCTATATCACTGATAAAGTGGAAGATGTCACCACACAGGTGTTGGAAGGCAGCGAGCAACTGGAGAGTGGCTACGAGCGCTACCAGTTGATTGAGCGTAACCGCAAAGCGGTCATCCAGGGCTGTGAAGCCGACCCGGCCTACCGCTGCAGCGTCCGGGATTTCCACGGTGGACTCAAATACTACCTGCTCCGCCAACTGGTGATCCGGGATGTACGTCTGGTCTACGCGCCACCGGAGAGCGTCGGCGCCTACGGCGGCGACATTGATAACTTTGAATACCCCCGTCACAGCGGTGACTTCACCTTCCTTCGTGCCTATGTGGCCAAAGACGGCAGCCCCGCCCCCTACAGCGAAGACAATGTGCCCTACCAGCCCGCAGGCTACCTCAACATCAATGCTGAGGGTGTCCGGGCCGGTGATGGCGTTCTGGTTGCTGGCTACCCGGGTCGCACCAGTCGCCACAAGCTGACCGAAGAACTGGTGTTCTCAGCAGATTGGCTCTACCCCACTCAGGCTGCCCGTTATCAGGGACGCATCGATGCCATTGATGCGCTCTCTGCCACCACGCCGGAAGTGGCCGTTGCCTATGCCGCTACCAAAGCCAGCTACGCCAACCGGATGAAAAAACTGAACGGCCTGCTGGACGGTTTCCGCAAAACCGACATCCCGGCGCTGAAAGTCAGCCGCGATCGGGCCTTTGACCAGTACCTTCAGGGTAAACCGGAAGCCCAGGCCCTCTCCCACCTGCGTCAATTGGTGGCCGAGAGCCAGAGCGACTATCAATCCAGCTTCTATCTGAACAACGCCCAGTCTGGTGCGCTGCTCAGCGCCGCCTCCTCACTCTATAAGTGGGCCAAGGAGCAGGAGAAAGCGGATGCGGAACGCGATGCCGGCTATCAGGAGCGGGACCGCAAGCTCTTTGCCGCCCGACTGGATCGGCTTGAGCGCCGCTTTGATGCCCGTATGGATCAGGTGTTGTGGCAGCAGGATATCGACGCCTACCTGGCACAGAACCAACGTGACCCGGTACTGGATGCCCAACTGGCCAAACTGGACTTTGACACCCTGTACGTGAAAACCACTCTGGGAGACAAAGATCAGCGCCGCGCCTGGATGGACAAACCCGCCGCCGAATTTGAGCAGAGCTCCGACCCTCTAATCCAGATGGCCGTCGCACTCTATCCCGGCAATGAAGCACGCAGCAAAGCCCGCAAGGCCCACTTGGGAGAACTCTCCAAGGCGCGTCCTCAGTTGATGCAGGCGATGCTCGACTGGTACCAGAGTCAGGGCCGTCCCGTTTACCCTGACGCCAATGGCACACTGCGCATCAGCATTGGTCATGTTGATGGCTATCAAGCGGCAGACGCCCTCTACAAGCAGCCCTTCACTCGTCTCGAAGGGATCCGCGAGAAACATACCGGTATCGAACCCTTCAACGCGCCCGCCAAGGTGTTGGCAGCGATTGATGAGCACCGCTTTGGCCAGTACGCACGCCCCAATCTAACCGCTCCCCAGGAGCAGGCCTGGTATTGCGGCTTCCTACCCTGTGCCCAAGCGGATGCCCAACCCTTTGGTTCCGTTCCGGTGAACTTCCTCTCCAGCGCGGATACCACAGGGGGCAACTCCGGTTCGCCGGTGATGAACGGTAAAGGGGAGCTGGTGGGTCTGAACTTTGACTCCACCTACGAATCGATCACCAAAGACTGGTATTTCAACCCGGCCATCACCCGTGCCGTGCATGTGGATATCCGTTATGTGCTTTGGATGATGAGCGAAGTGGATAACGCCCAGTGGCTGCTTGAGGAGCTGACTCTGGTGCAGTAATTCCAGGTATCCATCCCCAAAAAGGCCGCCCCATGGGCGGCCTTTTTCTAAGCTTGGCAACAGACTCAGAAGGGTTGGTTTACCACCACACGCAACTGACTTTCCTCCTCGCTGAAGCCCCAGTCGACACGGGCAACCACATTCTCAACCCACATCCGCACGCCAAAGCCAACGGTCCAATCCATCTCCTTGTGCAGTTCGCTCAGGTCATAGCTGTCATGCACACGCCCGACTTCGCCATAGATAGCCAACTGCCACCAGGGGAAGTAGTAACGATCGATAAAGGGGATCGCCCCCTGCGGCTGCCACCGGGGAATGGCCCGGTACTCGGCTCCATAGAACACGGCACTGCGATCATGGAAGCGACCGCTTTGGTAACCCCGAAGACGGTTCCAGCCCCCCAGCGTCGATTCCGCAAACCAGGGTGGGCGATGCCCTTCGGCGCCGCTGTCCCAGGTTGGAACATCAGAGGTGTAGGCCGTTAACGCCAGGACCTGCTGCTTACTCCAGTTGCTGGCGCCAAAGTTCAGATAGTGGCTGTATTGCGCTTCCCATTTGGTGTAGCTGCTGCGCTCACCGCTGCCAAAGTCGCGGTGAAGCTGCGCTTCGAAGCGGTAGCCACGGCTGGGCGAGGGGATAAAGTCCCGGGCGTCATGATCCAGTTTCAGGCTGACTCCTTGAGTCTTGTCCTTCTGAAACTGGCCATCAAACCCTTCAACCGTGCGCTCCCGATAGAAAGGCTCAAACTCGACACTGGTGTAAGCGCCAACCTGCTCACCCTTCTCCGGGGCCACCGGGATGCCTGCCACCAAACGCGCCCGGCGCTGAGGAGAGTGTTCACCTGCACCAAAGGGCAGTACGTATCTCAGTGTCGCGTAGAAGTCCCGTTGGCTCTCTTCGCCCAGAACCATGTTCTCCCCACTGGAGCCATGAGATCCCGCCGGAGTGTCAAAGTTCGGATTACCGTCGATATAGACGTTGGTTTCCCGCATACGTGCATCGAACGCCTGCAGGTCCACAAACCAACGACCGGAGTCGCCAAAGTGCAGGTTGTAAGCCCCCAGAAACGCCACGTAGCTGTCATTTTCGGAGTAGGTGCCTACGGCCACCAGCTGTGAACGCTCCTGCAGTACGCCCTGAAGTGACGCCGCCGCCCCCACACTGAAGCCCATACTGGACGTTGTGAAGATAAAGGGCACCGCAGCACTTCTTCCTTCAGGTCGGGCTGTGGACGATGAAGCTGCCGGTGCAGCCTCAGAGTTCTGTGATTGGGGCTCTTCAGCCCAAGCGGGTCTTACCAAGGTGGAGACCAGCACCAAACCCATCAGGAAAAGGCGAGACATGTTGACTCCGAGAAAATGAGGCAGCGAAGAATAACGCTGGCATCGACAACTGTCATCCCGGTTAAGCGGTAACCACCACCGAGTTCAGTTCACATTAAGCCTGGCCAAATTCGGTGTTCGGTCTGGCAGGCAAAAACGACGAAAGCCCGCAGCGTTAGCTGCGGGCTTTCTGGAATGGGTGCCTGGCGGTGACCTACTCTCGCATGGGAACTCCCACACTACCATCGGCGCGGTTGCGTTTCACTTCTGAGTTCGGCATGGGATCAGGTGGGACCACAACGCTATTGCCACCAGGCAAAAACGGTTGATGCAAAGCATCGAATTCGATTTAAAAAGCCCTCGCCGTTGAGGCAAGGGCTTAAAATTAGGAGCCTGGCGGTGACCTACTCTCGCATGGGAACTCCCACACTACCATCGGCGCGGTTGCGTTTCACTTCTGAGTTCGGCATGGGATCAGGTGGGACCACAACGCTATTGCCACCAGGCAAA
>NZ_JAHVHW010000006.1 GCF_019802055.1 Ferrimonas balearica
GCTACTCAATGAATACTGAATTAACTTGGTGTCACTCAGTAGCATCGAGAAAATGATGATTTCTCAACACTGCGTGAGTGCCCACACAGATTGTCTGACTAATTGTTAAAGAGCGTTGCCTCATCAAGGCAGGAGGCGCATTCTACGCTTTCCTCCGTCATCGTCAAGGGTGTTTTTCAACTTTCCTTTCCGACCGTCGAAGTTTTAACCAGGAGCCTTTCTGGCTCTTGGTGGCTCAGCGCTTTGTTTCCCGCTGTGCCCCGTCGACAGGAAGCGCATTATAGGGCCGGATTCGGCGGCGGCAAGGGGAAATTTCAAAAAAATTGCCGACTGCGCAAAGACACAGCAAAGCGACAGGTTATCCCGTGGTTATCCACAGAAAAGGCCCTGAAACCGGACTTTTGGGTCCATTTCAGGGCCTCTATATATAAGAAGGGATACCTCAGAAGTGGAGGACGCCGTGGATATAAGCCCCTTCAATATCGAAGTCAGCGGTCAGGTCACCCACATCCTTTTCATCCAGGTCCATTGAAAGTACCCGATAGCCCACCTCGATACCCAGGTCGACTGCCACCAGGCCAAAGGTCCATCCCAGACTGACTTGGTAATCCAGGAAACTGGAACTGGAGTAGCCAATGCCCTGCACCGATGCGGCGGCATACAGACCAGTAAGGGGCAGATCAACACGACCGGCACCATATAGAAGTGGTACCCATTCGTTAAATGACTCGGACGCCTCACCGGCACCGCTGCCCAGCAGGGCATATTGCACATCGGTAGAAACATCCAGATTACGAGCGGTCACGCCCAGGTCGAGATCAAAACCGGTATCCCACAGCTCGTAATAGAGGGTGACATCGGTGTGCTGGTAGTCCAATGAGGTCGCGGTTGTGGCACCGGCCGGAATGGTGACGCCGCCAAAGGTGAAGTCACGGCTGATGCTGCCACTGCCATCGGTATCAAAGCTGAGGGCAGCGACCCGAACATTAGGCAGTAAAGGAACGGGGTGTTCGAACGCGATGTAAGCCTGGTAGCCAATGTCCTTATCGCTCAGACCCAGATCCTTCTCAATATCTACCGGGTCGGAACCCAAGGTACCGCTGGTACTCGCTTGAAAGGCGCCGCCTCCCGCATAGATCCCCAGCACGTCTGCCTGTGCAGGCAGGGTCATCGCGGCCATCAGACTCGCGAACATCCATCGCTTCATCGTTGCTTCCTTGTATCAGTTCGAATGCACCACCGACTCGGTGACACGCCGATATTACAAAAGTTTCACTACAACATCACTGCGGCATGAGCGGCCCTAAACTTAAGTCCTGTGATCGCGAGGGGTGTTCACCTGCGGTCGAGTGGTCTAGATTGACTCCATCCCATTCCGAGAAGGACTGACTATGAGCACTGTATTTCACCTGGCTCTGACCCAACCCATGCTGGAGGGCGCCACTCTTGCCATCGTTCCTGGTGATCCGGAGCGGGTTGAGCGAATCGCCAACCTGATGGACAACCCCAAACACCTCGCCAGCACTCGAGAATTCACCAGTTACCTCGCCCACCTGGATGGCCACCCCGTGGTTATCTGCTCCACCGGGATTGGCGGCCCCTCAACCTCGATTGCCGTTGAGGAACTCGCCCAGTTGGGTATTCGTACCTTCCTTCGTATTGGCACTACCGGTGCCATCCAGCCTGATATCGATGTGGGCAGCCTGATCGTGACCACCGGTTCTGTGCGTCTGGATGGTGCCAGCGGCCACTTTGCGCCGATGGAGTACCCTGCGGTTGCCAACTTTGATTGCACCCAGGCACTGGTGGAAGCGGCCAAGACCCAACCCGCTCCCCTGCGTACTGGTATCACTGCCAGTTCCGATACCTTCTACCCCGGGCAGGAGCGTTATGACACTTACTCCGGCCGAGTCACCAAAAGGTTCCAGGGATCCATGGAGGAGTGGCAAGCCCTGGGGGTACTCAATTACGAGATGGAGTCGGCCACGCTGTTGACCATGTGTGCCGCGCTTGGACTTCGCGCAGGCTGCGTCGCCGGGGTTATCGTCAATCGCCATCAGCAGGAGATCCCCAGCGCCGAGCAGATGAAGCAAACGGAGCAGGTGGCCATCGCCACGGTGGTTGAAGGCGCTCGTCGACTGTTGGCCTGAGCCCAAACGCAAAAAAGGCGCCTTAAGGGCGCCTTTTTTTGTTTCTGTTGACCTTAGAAGGCCTGAACAATCACGTACAGAAACACGCTCATACTGCCGAATACGGCAGCGACAATTCCGTCCATGCGGCTGTTTTTCTTACTCATGGCTTGTCCTTTTACTGCAGGTGAGCCGCAGAGCGGCATTGGCTTCCGATTATATAGAGGCCCCTGTGGGGTAAAAGGAAAACCGGTCAGGACGGTGTGGATCTTTTAACCGGATCACGCTTAGTCGAGGGCGGCTTTTAGCTCAGCTTTATGCTGGTACGCCCACTCTGCATTGAGGCCTCCCCAAGCCTGGATCTCATAGTAGCCATCGTTGTGACGCACCCCATCCTCAATAAACTGAACCTGCACGCCAAGACCAGGCAGGGCTTTGAGAATGTCCTGAATGGTTCGCCGGGGCCATCCAAGATGACGGATCAGGGTTGGGACCGAAGGGCGATCCAGCTCTTCAATAGCCAGCAGTAACAACAGGCGGCGGCAAAAGGTGGGGTTTAGCATGGACGATCCTTCTCCAAGTGGTGGGCTGACACCATACCGAAATGAATCGGTTAAAAAAAGTGCGCACCGTAGTGCGCACTGGGATGATCACATTTGTCACGATCCGAACTGGATCTTAATCGGGCGCTGTTGCAGTTTCACCGCATCAGATTTGGGGATTTCAACGGTTAATACCCCCTTCTCGTAGTGCGCCCGAATCGCCTCCGGATCACGAACGGCAAAGGGCAATGTCAAGGTCCTTTGGTAGCTGCCAAAATGCCGCTCTGTAACGTGATAATCCGATTTTTCATCGGCCTTTTCCGACTCCCTTGTGGCCTTCAGTGTCAGTCTGTCTCCCAGGCAGACCAGTTCGATATCCTTTTCGCTCAGGCCGGGCAGGTCAGCCTTGAGCACCAGCTTGTCCTCCTCCTCCTTAAGATCCACTGCAGGCATCAAGGGTTCCTCCCCCTCACCCCACAGCGGTAGCCAATCCCTGTCCCAGCGCTCAAACAGGCTGGGCAGGCGCTGTGCAAAGCGACCAAAGGGATGGTCAGGACCCGTTCCAACCGGATACCGTCTTGCCATAGCGCACCTCCAACTGTTGTGAGGCCTTATATAAGGATATGTCGATACATCGGGGACGCCCTTTTCACGGTTGACCAGGATCAAAAAGCCCGGCGATTTTGCCGGGCTTCGAATCAGCGGCGGAACTCAGTGCTCAAGGAACAGGTAGTTCTGCCAGCTCTTCATCCTTAGCAGCACGCGACGAATGATCGAAACGTGGGTGAACTTGTCGGAATAGACCGCAATCTCGGCATGGGCGCCATCAGGCAGATCCAGATCCGAGATGTCATCAAGCAGCGCCACTTCGACAAAGGCGCGTCCACGGCGGACCAACAGATCGGAACTGAGCAGGGTGCCGGAGGCCTGGATCTGGCCCTCAGCAATATTGGGCAGCACCTGACTGACCTGGGCTTTGAACACCTGGCCCGGTATCGCCTCAAAAATCACTTCCGCCTCGTAGCCTTCGCGAAGTCGCAACAGGGACTTCTGGTTAAAGGCCCCAACAAAGCGATCATCACCATGGTTGATGAACACCATCACCGGTCGCAACGGCAACGGGACGGCCATCATGCCGGGACGCAGCGCCACCTGGGTGACATAACCGTCCTCCGGTGCACGAACCACGGTTTCCGCCAGATCAACCTGGGCTTTATCCAGCATCGCCTTGGTTCTCTGTACCTGTGCTTCCGCAGACAGGTAAAGCTGACGCCGGTTATCCAGTTCCAGTTCGGTAAAGGCACCGCCCCGCTTAAACCCCTCTTCATAGCGTTTGAAGGCGGCCAGGGTCCGATCCCGCTCTGACTTTGCAGCATCCATCTCCGCGAGATAGCGCTCCACCTCGTCCCGGTAACGGGCGTCATCAATGCGGAACAGGACATCCCCTTTTTTCAGCGGTTGATTCGGCTGAACGGGCACCTCGACCACAATCCCTCTAACAGAAGGCACGATGGGGGTGGCGACATACACCTGACGGGCAAGCGGGGTAAAGGGGTGGTTGTAGTTCATCAGCAGCAGAAGCGCGCCAACCAGCACGATGCCGCCCAGTACCGCCGTCGGTACTGTCCACTTATTCAGAGGGATGTTGAAAACTTTGAAGATCCCTACGCACAGCGCGGCATAGGTAAGAATCAGCAGAAGATCCATCAGTCGCCTCCCTGGCTGCGTTGGAATTCGGCTTTCAACTGCGCCAGTTCACTGCGCAGTTCCGCCACCTGGCGTTCCAGTTCGGTTTCCCTGTCCTCAAGCACCGTTTCCCGCCGCTCGAGGGCCTCCTGGCGCTGGATAAAGCCCCAGCCACGCTCAGAGCGGTAAAGGGTTGCCCAGATCCAAAGGAAGGGCCAGATGGCGTGAAGGGTAAACAGGCTGACCCAGCCAGCAACGTGAATCGCATCCTGATGGGGATGGTCCCGGTGCTTGGCTATCTCATAGGGGATGTCGTGGATGGCGATGATGCCGTAAAACAGCACCAGCACCACAAACACCAGCAACCCCAAAGCGAAGTAGTCCAGAAACATCGGTAGCTCCTTTTCCGATGAAGAATAGCCCCACTTTGCACGACTGTTCAGCTCAGATCCAGATCTCGCCCTTCTTTCAACAGATTACGCACTTCCAGAAGCAAATCGCGATTCTCGTTGTGCTCGTTCCAGGCGCAAAACACCTGACGCTCCACAGTCGGCTCATCTTCCACTAACTGCAAGCGCCCGTCCTGGATCAGCGGTGCAGCGCGATCTTCCGGCAGATAAGCACTGCCGCCACAGCTGAGCAGGAATCGCAGGGCGATGTGGCTGGTGCTGACCCGCAATACCGGTCGTGGCGTCGGCCCACTCTGACGAGCCAAACGAATATCGAAGGCGGTACCCCAGTCCACATGCACATAGTCATTCATAGTGCCATCTTCGGCGGTGGTCACCGGCAGCAAACGAACACAGGGCAACTCCTCAATGGTCAGCCCCTCCGCTTTTGGCGGATCAAACATCACCGCCAGATCGAGGGTGCGCTCCAGCAGTTGCCGGGTCAGTTGGGCTGATGGCAAGGACTCGGCTCGCATCGCCAATGACGGCATGGCCCTGCGGATCCGCGGCAACGCATCACTTAACACCCCATCCCAGATATTGGCCGTGCCACCAATGGCCAACTGGTTGTGCTGATCCTCACCCAGTGCCACTTCAAGACGCGCCCGTTCCAGGTTGCTCAAAATCGCTTCAGCGTGAGGCAGAAGGCGTTCCCCCGCGGCGGTCAGCGTCAACTGGCTGCGTTGGCGAGCAAACAGGGCCACTCCCAGGTTCTGCTCCAGCTGTCGGATGCGGAAACTGACTGCGGACTGGGTTAGGTAGAGGTTCTCCGCCGCGCGGCTGAAGCGCCCCGCCTTGTAGACCTCCATAAAGGTTTTAAGAAGCTCGGTATCCATAGTTTTGTTTTAGCTCAACGCAAAAATTTTTCGCTTTGGCCTTTGGCCACGGGCCCTATACTAGCCGCCCCCCAAACCGGCGGGCCAGCATCGAGTCGATATTTATAGTAAGACTTTGATAATAAACAACTTAACTTTTACTGGAGATCACCCCATGCGCGGCTGGATCATCTACAAAGATTGCGCCAATCTGCTGAAGCCCGAGCGCTACGAAATTGACCGCTTTATGGAAGAAGCCGCCAAGCAGAATATCCAACTGGAAGTTTACGCCCCGGAAGACTTTGACCTGGAGGTCACTCAAGGTGGCGACCGTAGCATTCTGCTGCATGGGGAGCGAGTCTCTCTGCCCGACTTTGTGCTGCCCCGCATGGGTTCCAGCACCACCTACTTTGCCCTGGCTCTGATCCGTCATCTGGAGCGGCTGGGCGTTTACGTGGTGAACCAGTCACACAGCATTGAGGCAGTAAAGGACAAGTTGTTTACCCAACAGATCCTGGCCCAGGAAAACCTGCCGACCCCGAACACCATGCTGGTGAAGTTCCCGGTTGATGTTGATCTGGTCAAGAAATCTCTGGGCTTCCCGGTGGTGATCAAAACCCTGTCCGGCACCCAGGGCAGTGGTGTGTTCCTCTCCAAGGACGCCAGCGAGTTCAACGACCTGATGCAGCTTATCGAAGCCACCGCACAGAACGCCAACATCATTCTGCAGGAGTTTATCAAAGCCTCCCATGGCCGCGATCTCCGCGTGTTCACCATTGGTGGCCGCGCCGTAGCCTGCTTTGAGCGCATCGCCAAAGACGGTGACTTCAAAGCCAACTACAGCAACGGCGGCAGCCTGAAGCCGGCAGAGATGACCCCGGAAATCGAGTGGCTGGCCACTCAGTGCTCCCGCGCCGTCGGTCTGGACGTTGCCGGTATCGATCTGCTGTTCGATAAAGACCACTTCAAGATCTGCGAAGCCAACTCTTCCCCAGGCTTTGAGGGACTGGAAAAAGTGGTGGATATCAACATCCCCCAGGAGATCTTCCACTTCATCCGGATCCGTCTGGGCCTGTTCGATAATCCGACCAAATCTCAGAAAAACTCTGCGGCATAAAGGTTGTTTGCGGGAAACCAAAAAATATTTTGTTTTAGCTGTCACCTGGCTCTCATATAACTTTGCCAGCGTGACGCTAACTCTGATTCATTGAGGCTAAAAACACATGACAGCAAGTCAAAGCTTTAGCACTGAGCAAAAATTCTTTGATAACCGTCATTTCCCCCGCGGATTCCGTCGTAGCGGTACCTTTACCATTACCGAAGCGGACCTGCTGGAACGCCACGGCCAGGCCATGGTGGCCCTGTCCAACGGCACCCGTCCGCCCCAGACCGACGACGAAATCCACTTCGTTGAGTTTGTTCAGGGCAAGGTAGAGGGTTGCACGCCCCTGGAGCGACTCTGGGCCAAGTACCTGAAAGCCAGTCAGGGCAAACGTCTTATCACCATCAGCGGTACCCCCCGAGGCACCAATGATGACAGTGACGACAACAGCAGCAGCGACGACCTCGACGACTGATCTGCGATCCACGCCACCATTTCAGGTGGCGTGTTTATATCAGCCCTCAAAACAGTGACTTCCTCTCATGACAGGCCTCGGGTCTGATGGCAAACTGTGCACATAACTGAAACGGACTTTCAACCCAGATGCCATCGCCTCAGGCTGCTTCCTCCTTAACGGCCGCTGATACTTCGGAACAGGGCCAGCAACAGCTGCTGTTCCGAATCGCACAGCTCGCCTCTGAGGCCAGTGCCCCCCACGCTTTTTGCCAGAGCCTGTTTGCGCTGCTGGAGGCTTACCTGCCAGCCCGTAATGGGTTTCTCGCTCTGCTTGATGACGGCGCCCCCCGACTGCTCTGGTGTCAGGACAGTCGCATGCCCATACCGCCTGACAGCCTGCGTCATGGATTGACCGACATGCTGCTGAAGCGTCGCCGCTCCATGCTGCTGCATCAGGTGGAGATTAGCTCCATGCTCAGTCGTGGTCAGATCCGCCTGTTAGGGGCGCTTCCTGACAGCTGGCTCGGGGTTGTACTGGAGCACGACAACCGGGTCCTTGGCGCGCTGGTGGTACAGAGCTACGACAAGCAGCGATACACCGCAGGTCACCTGACTCTCCTCAACAACCTCGCGCCCTTTATCGCGCTGAGTCTGAAGCAGCAGCTTGAACGCCGCCCCACGCTCAACTCAACCACAGGACCGGAACGGTCCGATAAGGTCCTGTCGGTGCTTTACCGCATTACCGAACTGAGCCAATCCAGCGCGCCACTGCCTGAGTTGTATGCCGGCTTCCACCAGTTGATCGGCGAACTGCTGATGGCAGACAACTTCTATGTCGCCCTGCTGGATGACGACGGGAATCACCTGCATTTCCCCTACTCCCGAGATGCTCACTCAGTGATCCCGGAATCCCGCCCTCTGGGCCAGGGGGTTACCGAATATCTGCTGCGTCAGAACGAACCCATACTGCTGAACTTTGAGCAGATGGAACGGTTGGCGGAACAGCAGGAGATTGCCCGCTTGGGGCGCCTGTCCCAGTGCTGGCTTGGTGCCCCCCTGTGCCACGACGGCGTGCCACTGGGCGCTCTGGTACTCCAGGACTACGTTAATCCCACCGCCTATGGTGATGAGGAACTCAGGTTGATCGGCTACCTGGCGCACCATATTGCAGGGGTGATCCGCTGGCGTCGAGCAGCCGAACGACTCTCGAACAACCAGCAAACCCTGGAGCGGGCGGTCGAGCAGCGCACCCAGGCACTTCAACATGAGATCAAAGAGCGACTCCGGATGGAGTCTCAGCTGCGCCACGATGCGCTGCATGATGAACTTACCGGCCTGCCCAACCGCAGTCTGATCATGCAACGCCTGCATCAGGTGCTGTCCATCAAGGCGCGGGATCCCAACTTCCACTACGCCCTGCTGTTTCTGGATCTGAATCGTTTCAAAGTGATCAACGACTCCCTGGGACACCTCACCGGGGATCGGCTGCTCGCCCAGGTGGCGACCCGTCTGAGTGGCTGCGTCCGGGGCTCCGATACCGTGGCCCGCCTGGGTGGGGATGAGTTTGCCATTTTGCTGGAACACCTCAGCTGCGATGACGATGCGCTGCAAAGCGCTGCGCGGATCCAGGCGGTACTCGCCAAGCCGTTCCACATCGATGGCGAAGAGATCTACAGCGGCAGCAGCATCGGTATCGCCTTTGGCTTGAGCCAATACCAAACCCCAGTGGAGCTATTGCGGGATGCCGATGTGGCGATGTACCGGGCTAAACAAACCCACCGTCCTGTCCCCATCGTGTTCGACAACAGCATGCGTGAGGCCGCCCAGCACCGAATGAAGCTGGAGAATGAACTGCAGCGTGCCCTGGAGCTGGAACAGTTTGAGGTGCATTACCAGCCGGTCTGGAACCTGGCCACGGAGCAGTTGATTGGCTTTGAGGCGCTGGTTCGCTGGCGCCATCCTGAGCGAGGCCTGTTGCTGCCCGGCGACTTTATTGAACTCATGGAGGAAACCCACCAGATCCTGCCGCTGGATCGCTGGGTACTGAATCAGGCGTGCATGCAGTTTTCCCAGTGGCAGCGCAAGTATCCCCGTCTCGCCAGAGTTGGGGTCAGCGTCAACCTCAGTTCCGAGTGGTTTAACCGGGCCGACAGCCTGGATGTGGTGATGCAGTCCCTGAAACAGTCCGGCCTCTCCCCCCATTCGCTGCTGATTGAGATCACCGAGCGCTCGCTGCTTCATCAACCGGACCAGGCCGCCAATGTGCTGCGCCAGCTGCGACGCCTTGGGATCCGCCTGATGATGGATGATTTTGGCACCGGCTACTCCAGCTTGAGCTACCTGCACCGCCTGCCCCTGGATGTGGTGAAAGTAGATCACAGCTTTGTCAGCCGCCTGCATCAGGACTCCCGGGCCGAAGCGGTGATCTCCGCCATTCTGAACCTCGCCACCGCCCTGGGGATGAAAGTGAACGCCGAGGGCATCGACAATCCCAAGCACGTTGAAAAGCTCAAAGAGATGGGGTGCCACTACGGTCAGGGCTATCACCTGGGTCGACCTCTGCCGGCAGAGCGAGTCAGCGACTTTCTTGCTGGAAAAAGCACCACACACTAGACCCATTTCGCTAAACTGCTTGCTACATTTTGCCAACATTGCGAGTGTGTCATGCCCTGGAGCAGATGGAGCCTGTTCCCCTTGTTGGCCGGAGTACTGTGGCTCGGAGTGGCCACGCTGCTGCCCCGGCTGAATCCCCCATCGCTGATCCCACACTACGCCGCTCAGCCGGAGAGAACGCCGATCCCCTCTCCCGGCCATCGGGGCCGCATCACACCGGCCGATCACGACTTCGAAATGCTTGCTCAGGCTTACCGACGTCAAACGGATGTCCTTGAGTACCAGGGGCGGGTCTGGCTGGCTGACGACGATGGCCGCTCACTCAATGGCTTTGTCGCCATCGCCGAACTCCCCACGCCACAAGCGATGGGGGAAACCATTCAAACCTGGTGGCAACGCTTCTACCAGGACACCCGCTGGGGCGACTGGAGCCAGGATTGGCTGAAACCGGAATGGCTGGGCGAACTGGCGGAGCCTCTGGGACACGCCCTCACCTGTCGTGAGCGACGCTGTATGGTGGGCCACGACTTTGACAGCGAAGGGGAGTGGCAAAGGGCCATCGAAACCCTGAAGCAGCGTCTGCCCCGTCATGTGGAGCTGCGGGAGTTTCGTACCCCGTCCCACGCCCTGCTGGTCTTTACCCGCTATTGAGCCATAAAAAAACCCGCCGTCAGGCGGGTTTTTCGATGATGCCGTCTTAGCAGACGTTCAGCACCTTGATGGCCAGACCGCCACGGGAGGTCTCGCGGTATTTCGGGTGCATGTCCTTACCGGTCTCGTACATGGTGGCGATCACCTTATCCAGAGACACACAGGGCTCGGAGTTACGACGCATCGCCATACGAGTGGAGTTGATCGCTTTTACGGAAGCGATGGCGTTACGCTCGATGCAGGGCACCTGAACCTGGCCGGCAACCGGGTCACAAGTCAGACCCAGGTGGTGCTCCATGGCGATTTCCGCCGCGATGCACACCTGAGACGGGCTGGCGCCCATCAGTTCTGCCAGACCCGCGGCCGCCATGGAGCAGGCCACGCCCACTTCACCCTGACAACCTACTTCCGCGCCGGAGATGGAGGCGTTCATCTTGTACAGCGCACCCACCGCGCCCGCCGCCAGATAGAACTTGGTGTACTGCTTTACGCCCACCTTCTCGATGAACTTGTCGTAGTACGCCAGTACCGCCGGGATGATGCCCGCTGCACCGTTGGTCGGGGCAGTCACAACACGGCCGCCCGCTGCGTTCTCTTCAGAGGCAGCCAGAGCGAACATGTTCACCCAGTCGATGATTGCCATCGGGTCGTTGTTGGTGCGCTCGTTGGCGATCAACTGACGATGCAGGGCTGCGGCACGACGCGGCACCTTGAGCGGGCCAGCCAGCAGACCTTCGGTGGCGCAACCGCGCTCAATGCACTCGCGCATCACGTTCCACACCTGGCCAAAGCCTTCGTAGATGTCAGACTCGCTGTGGTAGACCTTCTCGTTCTCCATCATCAGCGCGCTGATGCTCATACCGGTTTCCTTACACAGAGCCAGCATGCTCTCTGCATCGGTAAAAGCGTACGGCAGCGGCTTCAGGTTGGCGTCCGGCTTACCAAAGTTCTCCTCCTCAACGATGGCGCCACCACCGATGGAGTAGTAAGTCTTGGAGTACGCCACTTCGTCACCGATGTAGGCGTGGATGCTCATGCCGTTTTCGTGCAGCGCCAGAGTGTCCTCGTGGAAGGTCACGGCGTCACGGGGGAAATCAACGGTGTGGCAGTGCATGCCTACCGGCAGACGCTCAGTCTGCTCTACCCGGCTAATAAACTCAGGAATGCCATCAATGTCGACAGTCTCAGGGCTGTTGCCGCCCAGACCCATGATGATAGCGATGTCGGTGTGGTGGCCTTTACCGGTCAGGGACAGAGAGCCGTAGATATCCACACTGATGCGGGTCACATGACGCAGCTTCTCCATGGCGCGCAGGTCATCAATGAACTGCTTGGCCGCCTTCATGGGGCCAACGGTATGGGAGCTGGAGGGACCAACACCGATTTTGAAGATATCAAACACACTGAACATCAGGGCATTCCTCAGGAAACTAGGGGAAAAAAAGCCGGGGTCACTGACCCCGGCCTAGGAGTCATAAGGTCGGTTAGAAGAAACCACCGACGATGGAGCTGATGGCGATGAGGCCCATCACAGTCACGAAGATGTTGGACAGCTTGCCGTCGTACTTCTTCATGGAAGGTACTTTCTTGATGGCGTACATCGGCATCAGGAACAGGATGGCGGCGATGAACGGCGCACCCAGGGACTCAATCATGCCCAGTACGGACGGGTTGATGATGGCCACACCCCATACGGAGAAGAAGAAGAAGGCCACCAGCGCGCGGTCGAATTTCTTCTCACCCATGCGCTCTACCGCTTTCGGAGCAGACTGCTTCACGATGCCAGCCAGACCCTCTTTGGCACCCAGGTAGTGACCGAAGAAGGAGGAGAAGATGGCCAGGAACGCTACCAGCGGACCAACGTAGGAGATCAGTGCAGAGTCATGCACGTTCGCCAGGTAGCTCAGGATGGAGATGTTCTGAGCTTTGGCTTCAGCCAGCTGCTCCGGAGACAGTGCCAGTACGCAGCTGAATACGAAGAACATTACGAAGCCCAGCAGCATGCCAGAGGCGCGCATCAGGATGGCGTCGGACTTCTCAACGGCTTTCTCGCCGTGTGCTTTACGCTGAGCCAGAGCCATGGAGGAGATGGCCGGGCTGTGGTTAAAGGAGAAGATCAGCATCGGGATGGTCAGGTATACCGCCAGCAGCATGGCATCCATGGACGGCATGGCGTCAACGCTCATGGCAGCCATAGACCAGTCAGGGATCAGGTATACGGACATGGCGAACAGGATGAACACCAGCGGGTAAACCAGCATCTCGGTAACCTTCAGCATCAGCTTCTGGCCCAGAATCATCACACCCATCATCATGCCAACCAGTACACCGGACAGCAGCCAGCGCGGCATGGAGGCCAGGCCCAACTGGTTCACCAGGAAGCTATCAACGGTGCTGGTGATGGCGTTGCCGTAAATCAGCACGATGGGGTAGATGGCGAAGAAGTACAGGAAGGTGATCAGCCAACCAGCAGCTTTACCAAAGTGCGCTTCCACCACTTCGGTGATGTCCGCGTCTTTCTTGGGAGAGGACAGTACGAAACGGGCAAGGGCACGGTGAGACAGATAAGTCATGGGACCCACCAGCAGTACCATCAGGATCAGAGGCCAGAAGCCTTCCAGACCGGCACGGATTGGCAGGAAGAGTACGCCGGCACCAACAGCGGTACCGAACATGGACAGGGACCAGGTCAGGTCCTGCTTGGTAAAGCCCGACTTGGCAGCAGTCGGAGTGGCGGTTGCAGTGTTGTGGTTCTGCATTAGAAATCACCTATGAGTGTTCGAGTTAGCGGGGGCAAGAATAGGGATTTCCCCCGCCAAAAACGTGATCAAAATCACTTCACAAAACGACTCGGGTGACCAAGGTCACAAATCCGATCCAAAGTGAACTTTTTTCAAGGATTGGTATGACCATTTTACCAATAAATGCAGTATCGAAAGCGTTTTTCACTGTGATATCGCTCACGTGACAGACCATCTCGCCACATTAACTGCATTTAACCAGTGGTTTACGCTGATGAAACTTTACTACAACATTAGTAGCCTAAGTCCCAGAATTGCCAGAAATGCCGCGAAGGCGCGTTGCAGGATGTGCCCTGGAAGTTTCATCGCCAAAGACGCCCCCACGCGGACAAACTGGGTGCTTGCCACCACTATCCCGATAAACGCTGGCAGATAAACGTACCCAAAGCTCCACTCTGGGAGTTGAGGTTGCCCCCAGCCACTGATCAGGTAGCTGGTCACACCGGAGAGGGCGATAGGAAACGCCAGCGTCGCGGAAACACCGACGGCAGTGGTAATGGGCAGGGAACACCAGCGCAGGAAGGGTACGCTGATGGTCGCCCCACCAATACCAAACATGGAGGAGATGGTGCCAATCAGGCCGCCAGCCGTCGCCAGACCGGGCGTAGAGGGCAGCCCTCGGTCTGGATTGGGTCTCAGGCTGAACCACATCTGGGTAGCCACCAGCAACAGGAAAACCGCAAACAGGCGCTCCAGCAGTTCCCCGGGCAGCAAGGACGCCACCGAGCCGCCGGCAAAAGAGCCCAATATCACCCAGGGTACGAATCGTTTGACGATGGCCCAGTCCACATTCCCCCGCTTATTGTGGGCCCGAATACCACTGCTGGAGGTCACGACGATGGTGGCCAGCGAGGTACCGATGGCCAGGTGGATCACCACATCCGGCGCCACTCCAAGCCAGGGCAGGACCGTCAGCAGCACCGGCACAATCACCAGGCCACCTCCAATCCCGAACAGGCCGGAAAGGATCCCGGCAAAGGCGCCCAGTCCCAGGTAGATCAATAGGGTCAATAACATAACGGCTCACTGCTGCGACGAATTTGCCGCCATTGTCGCAATGCACGTGGCAAAATAACACCCTACGACCCTCTCTCAGGAGCCTCCATGTCTCACGCTGTTGTCGCCATTGCGTCCCACAACCCCGTCAAGATCCGCGCCGCGGAAGCCGCTCTGACAAAAAGCTTTTCTCAGCACCAATGGCAAAGTCGTGCTCATGACGTTCCCTCCGGTGTGGCCGACCAGCCGATGACCGAGAAGGAGACCCGAGACGGCGCCCTGAACCGGCTGGCCAATCTCAAGGGCGCAGAGCCCCATGCGGATTACTACGTCGCCTTTGAGGGAGGTTACGATAGGCTTGATGGCGTACCCTGTACCTTTGCCTACGTCGCCATCTGCGACGGCCAACGAACGCTGGTGGGTCGCAGTGCCGCCCTGCCCCTGCCAACCCGAATCGCCGAGCGACTGGAGGCAGGAGAGGAGTTGGGGCCGGTGATGGATGACGAGTTTCAGCAGCACAACATTAAACAGCAGGGCGGCGCCATCGGCATTCTGACCGGCGGCCTTCAGGATCGGGCCGGGATCTATCATGACACCCTGCTTCTGCTGCTGGCCCCCTACCGCTACCCAGAGCTCTATCCGCAACGTGACAAGGAGTGATCACCATGCAGAGGAATCGATTGCCTCACAGTGAACTGAGCGTCAGCGCTCTGGGACTGGGCACCATGACCTTCGGGGAACAGAACACGCCCCAGGAAGCGTTTGAACAGATGGATCGCGCCCACGCTGCCGGGGTGAACTTTCTGGACGCCGCCGAGATGTACCCGGTGCCGCCCCGGCCCGAGACTCAGGGCAGCACCGAGACCATCATCGGCGACTACCTGCGTCAGCGGGGCAACCGGCATCAGTGGGTTATCGCCACCAAAGTGGCGGCACCCGGCGGTCCCTGTGACGGTCTGCGCCCTGATATGGCGCTGGACCGCCGAAACCTGTTTGCCGCCTGCGACGCCTCCCTGTCCCGGTTGGGCGTGGAGTGCATCGATCTCTACCAGATCCACTGGCCCCATCGTCACACCAACTTCTTTGGCCAACTGGGCTACGAGGCGCCGGAGCGGGAAAGCCTCACCCCCATACTGGAGACACTGACGGCATTGGAGGATCTGGTGCGTGCCGGCAAGATCCGCCACATCGGCATCTCCAATGAAACCCCCTGGGGCGCGATGCAGTACCTCCATTTGGCGGACAAGCATGATCTCCCCCGCGCGGTGTCCATCCAGAATCCCTATAACCTGCTGAACCGCAGCTTCGAGGTCGGACTGGCTGAGATCGCCCACCGGGAATCCCTGCCCCTGCTCGCCTACTCTCCTCTGGCGTTTGGCACCCTGTCTGGAAAGTACGCCAATGACCAGCGTCCGCCTGAGGCGAGGCTCACCCGGTTTGAGCGCTTCAAGCGCTACACCGGTCCCCAGGCCGAGGCCGCCATCAACGACTTCCTTAAGCTGGCACAGGAGGCCAACCTGAGCCCGGCACAGTTGGCACTGGCCTTTGTGCGCTGTCGCCCCTTTACTGCCAGCACCCTGATCGGCGCCACCACGCTGGCGCAGTTGGAGGAGAATCTGGCCAGTGTTGATCTGGCCTGGAGTACCGAACTGGAGGGCGCCCTGCAGGCGCTGGGCGAGCAGCACCGCTACCCTTGCCCCTGAGTCTTGAAACCGGAAGGCGCATGACGCATGCTCTGCGCCCCCATCAGTACGGAATAGCCCGAACCCTATGAGCCTGGACACCCTGCGCGATCAGTTCCCCGCTTTGCAGCAACCGGGGCTGATCTACCTCGACAACGCGGCCACGACGCAGAAACCGAATGCGGTGCTGGAGGCGATGCATCGCTTCTACCAGGAGGACAACGCCAATGTGCACCGGGGTGCCCATCGGTTGTCTGCCCGCGCCACCCGCTCATTTGAAGCCGCCCGCGACAGTGTGACCCGACTCATCAACGCCCCGGTACGGGAATCGGTGATCTTTACCAAGGGCACCACCGAAGCCATGAATCTGCTGGCCAGCAGCCTTGGCAGCCTGGTTTTGCAGTCTGGGGATACCGTGGTGATCGACACCTGGGCGCATCACGCCAGCATCGTTCCCTGGCAACAGGCGGCGGAGCGCGTCGGCGCCCGTCTTTGCCCCATCCCGCTGGATGCCGAGGGTCGCCTCAATGAGGCAGCGTTTCTGACTCTGCTGGCAGCCCGACCGAAAGTGGTGGTGCTGACCCAGATCGCCAATGCCCTGGGCGCGCGGGCTCCCCTGACTCGCTGGCTGCCTTTGGCCAAGGCTGCGGGGGCCCTGACCATCGTGGATGGCGCCCAGGCGGTGGCTCATGAGGTGGTGGATGTGCAGGCGCTGGGCTGTGACTTTTACGCGTTCTCCGGCCACAAGATGTATGGCCCCACCGGGATCGGCGTACTGTGGGGCAAAGTGGAACATCTGCAGGCGATGCCCCCCTACCAGTTTGGCGGGGAGATGATTCACAAAGTCAGTTTTGAGCAGAGCAGCTTCAACCAGCTGCCCTTTAAGTTTGAAGCTGGCACCCCCGCCATTGCTGAGGCGATCGGATTGGGCGCCGCCGCAGAGTGGTTGATGGCGCAGGATCGGCCTGCACTGGCGGCCCATGAATCGGTATTGCTGGAACGGGCCCGCAATGGACTGGCGGCGATTGAGGGCCTCACCCTCTACAGCGCCTTCGAAGACAATGCAGGGGCTTTGGCCTTTAACCTGGATGGCGAACACCATCAGGATGTGGGGATCTGGCTCGATCAGGCTGGCATTGCGGTGCGCTGTGGCCATCACTGTTGTCAGCCCTTAATGGCGGCCCTGGATGTGCGGGGCACCTGCCGGGTATCCGTAGCGGCCTACAACACCGCCGACGAGATCGACGCCTTCGTCGATGCGGTTCGTGATATGAGAGAGTTTTTGCATGACGAAGCCAACTGAAGCCCAGTTCCTCAACAGCCCTATGGGCCGGGAGTTAACCCAAGCCGAGCTGGACAGTGAGCTCAGTGCCCAGGGTCACTGGCAGGGGCGTTACCGCCTGCTGATGAAGCTGGGCAGCCGGATGGCGCCACTGGACGCCGCACTGCGCCAGCCCGATGCTGAGGTGGCCGGCTGTGAAAGTGCCACCTGGCTCTACCATGCCGAACTGGATGGTCACCACTACTTCCTCGCGGACTCGGAAGCGCGCATTGTTCGTGGTTTGCTGGTTCTGGTACTGGCCGCCTGCAACGGCCTGACCTCCGAGGCATTAAGTCAGGTGGATCTCGATGGCTGGTTTACCCGGTTAGGTCTGGCCGACCACCTCAGCCCCTCCCGGGCCAGTGGCCTGAATGCGGTGGTGCAGGCCATTCAGGCACAGGGACGCTAAAGCCCGCTCTTACGCCGAATGGCTCGCTGACCAAACTGCATCTCCAGCGTCAGTCGCAACTCCAGATTGGTGACATAGTCGTATTTGCGTGGCCAGGTCAGCTGCGGCTCTACCTCGTAGTAAAGCCAGCTGCGAAGGAAATTCCGCCGGTAGTTGGCCCCCAATCGGTAGATTTCGCTCTGCTCCTCTTCATCATCAGTCTTGCCAGAGATGGTGACAAAGGTGGCCAGGGCTGAGACCGCACTCAACCGCTCAGCGCGAAGCAGGGTGGTGCTCCACTCCAGCCCCTCGCTCTCCTCACCATAGTGGGCCCGACCATGCAGACGGTAGCCAGAGTTGGAGTGGATCCGCTCCACCGTCACCCTGGAAGTTTCACTCCAGCCATCCTTGGACTCCGCCTTCAGCTCCTGGGATAACTTGATCACCGTGCGATCGTCCACGCTGTAGTAGTAGCGGGCCCGGGTGCGGGCAAAGGGATCCAGCCCCGAGCTCAGGGAGACACCAATATCAAAGGAGAGATCCCAAACCCGGTAATCCAGCGGGGTCCATCGCAGTGCCGCCCGGGTACCGGAATCCGCGTCCTCCGAACTGTCATCGCGGATCTCCGTCAGTTCACTGTCCGGGTCCGATTCCAGCAGCAGTTTGAGTCGCTGTTCCGTTTGGGGGAGGTAATAGGACGCGGAAACCCTAACCTTGAACTCGTCCGGTTCCCGTTCAAAGAATCGTTGCTGCAAACGCAGACGAAAGTGGCTGGAGGCCTGGTCCGCCTCATCGCTGGGGCCAAAGAAGTCATCAAACCAGAGCGCGCTGCCCTGCGCAGAGCTGGAGAGCAGGTCATGCGCTTTGTCGTACCAACGCTTATCCAGCTCGGACAGAGGGTCCTGAGGCAGCTCCTGTTCTGACGTTGCCGCACTCTCCGCGACGGGTTCCTGCGGCGTATCAGGGGTGGCACTGGCCAGCATCGGATGGATCTCCGACGTCAGCGCCAATGCCAAAATGCCAGCGGCAATCATCCCAAAACACCCAAATCAACAATCCATTGACTCGAGTGTAACCGATTGCCTGTTGGCGCTCACTCATCCTTTGCGTTGGCCCGCTCCGCCAGCTTCAGCAACACCCGGCTCGCGGCAACAAACCCAAAGGCGCCGGTCACCGGGGTCACCGCACCAAATCCGCTGGAACAGTCCATCGCTTTAGGGCCTTCCGCTCCGGATTTGGCCATACAGACGGTGCCATCCGCGCCGGGGTAACGCAGCTGTTCATCGGAAAACACGCACTCCACCTGGAAGCGGCGCTTCGGATTCTTGGAGAAGTTGTACTCGCGGCGCAATAGGTTACGCACCTTGGCCGCCAGCGGATCCTGGTAGGTCTTTGCCAGATCCGCCACCTGAACCCGAGTAGGGTCGAGCTGCCCACCGGCACCGCCGACGGTCACGATGCGGATCTTGCGTCGTTTGCAGTGCGCGATCAGGGCCGCCTTGGGCTTGACCGCATCGATGCAGTCCACCAGGTAATCCAGCTCTTCAGGCAACACCTCGTAGAGGTTGTCCAGATCAACAAACTCTTCAACCTCGTTCACCACACAGTCCGGATTGATGTCGCGAATGCGCTGGGCCATCACCGCCACCTTGGATTGGCCAATGGTGTGGCTCAGAGCGTGGATCTGACGATTGGTGTTGGTGGTGCAGATGTCATCCAGATCGATCAAGGTGATCTGGCCAATTCCGGAGCGAGCCAGCGCTTCCGCGGCCCAGGTGCCGACGCCACCAATGCCCACTACGCAGACGTGGGCCTGGGAGAAAGCCAGCAGGGCTTGCTGCCCGTAAAGGCGGCCGATACCACCGAAGCGTTGCAGATAGGCGTCGTTCATTGAAGCTGTTCCAGGGACCAAAAAGGCCGCGATTATATCAGCTGTAGACCATCGGCCAAGGGGAGGCGAACCCCTAACCCTATTGCGCGAAATTCACGCTGACAACCCCCAAACCTGTTCAGCCGATCACAAACCGCGCAGCTCACAATTAAATTTCTTCCAAAAGTGAGCAGGATCAAACTCCTACGCCGTTTTGCGTTACATCCCAAAATCGCCATGACAAACTGCCGCCAACTTCGTGAATTCTGGCAAAGCCGGCTTAACCCGCCGCTTACAAACGGATTTTTGAACTGCCCCGAATCCTGCGCAGGGGCAGCCCACCCTAAGAGGACAAGAAGTAATGAAGCAACGTCTGTTATCCGTCGCCGTAGCCTCCCTGCTGGCCGGTTTCTCCACTCAAGCTCTGGCCGATGGCCCCACCTTCTACGGTGACCTGAACATGGCCATTACCCAGTCTGACAAGGGCTTCACCACCAACCCGGGTATGAGTGATGGTCTTGGACTGGAAAACAACTTCACCAACATCGGTATCAAAGGCACTCATGACATCACTTCCGGTCTGTACCTGGTGTACAAGGCCGAAGTTGGCGTAAACGGTGAAGACCAATCCAAGGGCGCTGATCCGTTCAGCAGCCGTAACACCTACTTTGGTCTGGGCGGTAGCTTTGGTGAAGTGGTATTCGGCCGTAACGACACCGTATTCAAATGGTCTGAAGGTTCCGTAGATGCCTTCGGTAACCTGAACGGTGACCTGGACCGTCTGTTTGCCGGCCAGGATCGTCTGGGTGACAGCATCACCTACAAAACCGGCAAACTGGCTGGTTTCCAGTTTGGCGCTACCTACGTACTGGAAGATGACTTCTACGGCAGCTCCGACGCCGCCAAGGGCCAAGAAGGCAACAACTACGCCCTCACCGCCGCATTTGGTGACCGTGGCATGGGCAAAGTGCCTTACTACGTGACCGTCTCTTACGCGGATGGCCTGAATGGTCTGGAAGCACTGCGCGTCGTTGGTACCATCAAGCTCGGCGACATCAAGCTGGGTGCCCTGTTCCAGGATTCCGAGAAAGGCGACCTGTCCGGCAACGGCTACATGGCTTCTGCCCAGTGGCGCATCAACGCCTGGAACCTGAAAGCGCAAGTGGGTTATGACGACTCCGGCCTGGGTAAATTTGCCCAGAACGCCTATGGCTCCGAAGTTCAGGCTGGCGAAGGCGTTGAAGTCCTCAACTACACCGTTGGTGCTGAGTACCACCTGACCAAAGCCGCCTACCTGTATGGCCACTACGCCTACTATGACGGCAGCCATGATGTAGCCGGTGATATCGACGACAGCACCTTCACCGTCGGTATGCGCTACCGCTTCTGATCTCCCTTTCCGGGACAGAAAAAACGGCAACCCATGGGTTGCCGTTTTTATTTTGAAACCGCTCAGCGCCGTACCAGGCGATAGACCTGCTCCTTCAGCCAGGGCACCCCTTTAGCGACAAAGCGGGGGTTGTCCGCCAGCACATCATGGCTCGCCAGCGGCTCCACCTCAAAGTGGGGCGTCAATCGCGCCATCACCTCCTGCTCAGACACCGCAAACGGTGGTCCCGCCATGCTCTCCTGGGGGTAATCCAGTGTTACCAGCAGGCCGACCGCGCCCGGTTTCATCAGTTCCGCCAGCTTGGCGACATAGCGGCTGCGCATCGCCTCCGGCAGGGCGATCAATGCCGCTCGATCGTAAAACGCGGTGCAGTGGGCCGCCTGCTCCGGCATCACCTGGAACAGATCCCCCTGCAGCACCGCCACTTCATCCCACTGGTAACGACGAAGGGCACCGTCCGGCTTCGGCTCGGGCACTGCACCCAGACTGGCAAAGAGAGACTCCACCGCCAGGGTGTTCAGCTCAATGCCCAGTACCGGGTGCCCCTCTCCAGCCAGGTAGGCCAGATCCAGCGATTTGCCACACAGGGGAACGAGAACCGGCGCTTGTGCCGGCAGCTTCAATTGGTGCCAGTGCGCCGCCAGATAGGGGTTGATGTGGTCGAGGTGGAAGCCGGTTACACCCCGCTCCCATTTGTCGTGCCAGAACGCCGCGTCCATGAGTGCCCTCCAAAAACAGAAACGGGCCTCAGGGTAGCGAGCCGGTGGAGGACAGGCAAACAAAACGGGGGCCATTGCCCCCGTTTATCGTATTGAGTGTTGCCGGTTAACGGGACAGGCCCAGAACCTGACGGGCCTTATTCAGCCAGACACAGTTATCGCAGTTACAAGCACGACGATTCAGGTGGGCAGCGGTCAGCTGAGCTTCCACATAGTCCACCGCTTTAACCAGCTCACGACGGATATCATCCGGGTTCTTTCGCTCTATGGCCACCAGCTCATCGTTGTGGTTCAACCACTTGCATTCCATGTCCTGATGACAGTAGATGCAGCGATCGTCCACCGGATTGTAAAAGGTGGCATGGGGACAGAATCGCACGTCCATATTGTCCCGCATTTTACGGCGGGGATAGGCCAACAGGTCCGCCAGAGTGGCGGTATCCACAGCAAGAATGGGATCAGTCATCTCAGCGCCCTACCCTAGTTCATAACCCATATGCAAATAGTCGCACAAAGCGTGCCCATGCTCTTGATTGGGATCAAACACTCGTGAGACTGATCACGTTTGCGCCACAGGAGCGTCACTGGGTATGCTGAAACCCCTAACCACAAGGAGTATCCGGTGGGCAGCGCCAAGCCTTTACAGCAGTTCTATATCTCCGAGGAGCAGTCCATCTACCTGCTTCGGGAGGAGGATGCCCGTAAGCATAGGCAGTGGGTTTCCCTCTGTCAGCAGCAGTTGCGCCGGTTGGGCTACCAGCAGGTGCACTTTATCGGTAAGGGGGTGTTTGGCTTCGTCTTCGCCGGACGTCTGGGTAACACCGAGCAGGTGTTCAAATTCTCCCGCCGTACCCTGCCCGCACATCTTCAGGCCCGCCTGCGTGACGAGGCGGAGATCCTGGGCCCCCTGAATCACCCCAACATTCCCGCTCTGGTTCGCTATGTCACCGCCTCCGGACAGGGGATCCTGCAGATGGAGCGCGCACCGGGCGTTGACCTCGCTCACTTTGCCCAGCGTTGTGGCCCACTCCCGGTGACCTACCTGGTGCCGATTGCCGCCCAACTGGCCGAGGTGCTTACCTATCTCAGATCGCTGCCACGCCCGGTGGTACACGGCGACGTCAAACCCTCCAACCTGGTGTTCGACCACCGCCGTAAACACCTCTCTCTGGTGGATTGGGGGTCAGCAGTACTGGCTCAACGGGATGCGGATGATCTCCCTCTCGGCTCTTCGCTGGGGCTGGTAGAGGGTGACCGTGACTCCAACGCCCGGATGGGGGACGTGTTCTTTATCGGGCCTGAACAGCTGGCCGGGGCCCCCAGTTCCCCCCGCTTTGATGAACAGGGGGCCGCTGCCACCCTCTATGCCCTGGCCTCCGGTCAGGTCAGCCGGTTTGGCAGCAAGCTGATCCCCGCCGCCAGTCTGGGGTTGCCCCGCCCTCTGGCGGAGATCGTGGACGCCATGCTCAGCGATGACCCCGCCCTACGACGAGAAGGGGGCGATCACTTCCTGAAAACTCTGCCCGCCAGCCGCCACTGGTTGCTGCTACCGCTTCCGGAAGCTCCCCCTAAGGCCCTGTTACCAGTGTGGGCCCACCACCAGGGCAAGGGGGTGGAGACGGTCGCCTACTCCTCCCGCAAGTCGTTCCTGCGTGAGCACCAGATCGATCCCCTCCCGCCGGAGCGGGAGAGCGACCTTCAGCTGGCTCACTATTACCGGGACTTTATGGTAGGGATGGGCGACAACGAAAAGGGCTTTGTCGCAGCCGTAGGCCAGCTGGGACATTACCCACTACTGGGCGGGATCGCGTTGCACTGGCACGACGATGGGCTGGATATCGATTCCAGCCTAAACCTTCAGGATCCCACTCTGAAGGCCGCGTTCACTCAGGCGGTCAACAACGTGGTGAACCTGGCCCGAGGGATTCGCCCTGCGCCACAAGCCAACGGCAAGACGGTGTTCAAGGCCTGCTTCTTTAATGCCCGGGACACCCTGCATCTGGTTCGCCCCAATGCTCAGGCGCGCTTTAACGCCCCCCCGGAGCTGGCGCTGCCGTTTGAGATCAGCGAAGCGCCGGAGTTGGAGGATAAAACCCGTCTGCACTCCTACTTTGAGGATGGCCAGGACCCGGACGAAAACCTGACGCTGCCACCAGCCATCATGACTGAACTGGGGCGGCTCAACCTGATCCACCACACCGGCTGCATCATCTTTGAGGTGCTGGAGGATCATATGAAGATCCACTCCTATCTGCGCCTCCTCAACCCCCGTAAGGCCAACGAGTTCCGGGCCTGTCTGGCGCGCATTCTGGATGCTCTGGGAGAGATTGAAGATCTGGGCATCGCCGGGTTTATGAAGCTGCCCTACAAGAACACGCGGCACTTCACACCCCAGAGCCAACTCCCCCGCCGCTACTATCCGAAAGATCCCCGGCGCCCGGAAACCACAACGGCGCCCTAAGGCGCCGTTGGTCGGTACTTCGACTCAGATGGGTGAGCCGGGCGGCAGAGGCAGCGGCTCCGCAATCACCCGCACTTCCGGGTCGGTCAAGCCGGTTCGCATCACCTCAGCCAGCAGACGGAAGTGCGCGGCATCGCGATCCGGTGCCCGCCGGGCCCGCCGCTCCAACTGTTCAGCGTCCGCCAGTATGCGTGCCCGCACCAACGCCTTCACTTCGGAAGTGGCTTGGTTGTCCCGGTACAGCGTCAGGTAACTGTCCACCAGTACCGCCTGACTGCGGGCTCGTGCCGCGCCCGCCAGGCCGGAATCCCCCTCCGACTCCAATACCACCTCCGACAACGCATCAAGTAGCCATTGAGGCCCAGGCAACTCACTGTCCAGCCACTGCTGCTGGGCCAGGCGGTTCATCCGGGTCGGGTTCAGCAGTTGCTCCAACACCTGACGGCTGGCCACCTCCGCCAACCCTATCAGGTCGGGAACGGTACCAAGGCGGGAGCCAAACTGCTCCCGGTCTGCCACGCTGCCGTAGGCTAAAGGAGACCACTGTGCCGCCAGTTCGGCTGGCAATGCCAACACTTCAGGCGAGAGCGCTCTCAGCAGGCTCTCCAGCGCCGCCTGCTGATACTCAGGAGCAACCGCACTGGGGCTCTGTCCGGAGTAGTCATAGCTCACGCCACCAATCAGACGGCTGGCCGCTTCCACCTGGTAGCGCTGCATAAGGTAGATGGGCACCAGCAGATCCCCCAGCGCGCTCAGAGGCTCACCCGGCAGCAGCGCCTGAGGTCCAAGCTCCGCCAATGCCAGCGCTCGTATCGCCAGAATCTCTTCCAGACGGGTAACCGGATCGGTGCCGTTATCCCACAGGTGCGCCTGAGGATGGGCCGCCGAGGCACCGCGGGCGTCCGGATCACTGATAAAGCGCAGTCCCGCTTCTCTGGCCTGCTCGGCCAGCTCTGCCTGAGCCGTCGCCTCCGGCGCATCATAAACGCCATAACCAAAGGCGATGGCGTGCTTATCCCAAGGGCTCAGGCCAACGCCATAAGCCTGCTCCAGAACCACCTTCTCTCCATCCAGTTGCAGGTTGGGATGAGGGTAATCCAGAACGGAGGCGTCGCCGCTGGCGGACGCGGCAAAGTTATGGGCCAACCCCAGGGTGTGCCCCACTTCGTGAGCGGAGAGCTGACGTAAACGGGCCAGGGCGGCTTCTTCGGCCGCAGCAAGAGCCGCTTCCCGGTCAGCCCAGCCTGCAGTCAGCCCGCGGAAAATCTTGTGATCCTGACGCACCCGAAGGGAGCCAAGGGTCACATGCCCCTTCAGGATCTCACCACTGCGCGGATCCACCAGAGCGTCACCGTATGACCAGCCCCGGGTTGCACGGTGTACCCACTGAATGATGTTGTAGCGGATATCCTGTGGGTCCGCCCCCTCGGGGAGCAGTTCCACCCGGTACGCATTAAGGAATCCTGCAGCCTCAAACGCCTCAGCCCACCAGCGCGCCCCATCCAGCAGGGCGCTGCGCATTGGCTCCGGAGTGCCCGGATCCAGGTAGTAGACGATCGGCGCCTTCACCTCAGAGGGTTCGGTGCCGGGCAGCACCTTCTCCAACCGGTGTCGGGGCAGGTAGCGCACCGTCATCGGCTCGGACAGGGATGCCGCATAGTCCTGGTAACCGTAATCAAAGAAGCCGGATTCCGGATGAAAGCGGCGGGGGGTCATCGGAACCTCGGGCAGCGCCACAAACGACAGCCGCACCTTGAGGCTGAGCAGGGTCGGATCCGGCGTTACCTGCTGCACATAGGCACCCGGCTCGGCGCTGACAAAGGTGAGTTGCAGGTCCAGATCCGCGTTTTTGGGGAAGCCCTTTACGCTGCCCGCCAATACCAGGGAGCGGCTGGTATCCAGGCTGAAATGGCCCTGGCCGGTGGCCTGAAGCCGGGCGGCAATGCCGTGCAAGTCAGAGAACAGCAACGCATCAAGATTGGCTTTGTTCTGCTCAATCTGGCCAACCCAAAGCACGGACTCTGCAAACGCCTGGGTCAGTGCGGCCTGTTCCGCCGGGTTGTCGCTCTGCGCCCGATAGGTGGTGTTCAGTTCACGCAGTAACAGTCGATTGCCGTGACGCTCAAACTGCACCAGGCGGCGGCTGCCCAACTGGCCCCGATCCAGACCGATGTCATTGGAGCCTGCGCCGTGGGGCAGGCTGGTGACCATCAGTAGCGGCGTATTCAGCGGCGGCAGCTCAAGCAATACCTGGCCTTCGTCGTCAAGGCTGAGGTTAAGGAAGGGGGATTCTTCCGCCCTGGCGGCGGTGGACAGGACCAGCGCCAACAGCAGCCAGGCAATCCGTGCGAACATGATGAACATCCATAGGTGACTGATTTGGGCCAGCTTACCTTTGGGGGCGGATCACCTCAAGCGGTGCTCGGGCTCCGTCAGCAGGCATTGCCGGATCCCATAAAAGGTGGCGATGATGGCATCCCCGAACGGTGAGCCTTGATGGTGGCGACTCGCCTACTCCACTTCGCCGGGCAGCAGGCGTTTCATCCGGATCAGGTGGATGCTGACCGCCACACCGATCGCCAACAACCCCCACTTCACTGCGACAACCGGCGCAATCACGATGGCGATGGACATGCCGATCCAGAGGCTGGCCAGGGATGAGAGAAGCTGCCGCTTGGTGAGCCCTTTACGCTCAAGGTAGTTACGCAGATAGGGGCCGAGCAGCCGGTTGTTGAACAGCCAGATCTGCATTCGGGCCGATGAGCGGCTGAAGCAGAAGGTCGCCAGCAGCAGAAAGGGCACGGTGGGGATCAATGGCAGAAACACCCCGAGGGTGGCGGCAAACACCGCCAGACAGCCCAGGGCGAGCAGCAGGTACTTCAGTGGCCCTCGAACCGGAGTTGGGCTCATCCGACCCGACTCCCCTTCTCAAGGAAACTTTTTACGGTTTCGAACAGCTCTGGCAGTACGATCGGCTTGGTGATGTGAGCGTTCATGCCCGCCGCCAGACTTTTCTCCCGATCCCCCGCCATGGCGTGCGCCGTCATGGCAATAATGGGCAGATCAGGGTGAGTACGGCGCAGGGTCCGGGTGGCTTCCAGGCCGTCCATTACGGGCATCTGAATGTCCATCAGCACCAGATCAAACTCACCGCGCTCTACCCATTCCACCGCCTCCTGACCATTGCCAGCCACGGTAACCTGATAGCCAGCACTCTTAAGCAGCTCAGTCGCGACCTGCTGGTTGATCAGGTTGTCCTCCACCAGAAGGATATGCGCCGCCTCCGGCTTCAACTCCTGCTCGGAGATCTCCGCAACGGGCTGAGCGTCCACCTGACAGCTGAACGCTTCCACCACTTCGTCATAAAGGGTCGAGGCTTTGAACGGTTTCTGCAGCACCGACTGAATTCGCCCATCCCGCACCTCATCCATCAAGGGGTGGCCGCTGTAGGCCGTCATCATGATGATGGTAGGTCGTCGCTCCAGACGCCCCTCCGCCAGCAGGGCATCAATGCCATCCAGTACCTCGGTGCCATCCATACCGGGCATCATCCAATCCAACAACACCAGGTCCGGTTGCTGACGCACCATCTCCTTCAGGGCAGCGCTGCCGTTATCTGCGGTTTCCACCCGGGAGAAGCTGAAGTCCCGCAGGTAGGTGGAGTAGATCTGCAGTGCGGTGTGGTTGTCGTCCACCACCAGGGCATTCAGGCCGCTGATCTCGGCAGGCAGCAAACGCTCTTTGCGGTCCGGCTCCGCCACCCTTTGGGCGTCGATAGTAAAACTGAAGGTGGTGCCCACTCCCGGTTGGCTCTCGACCTCAATGTCGCCGCCCATCATCGCCACAAGATGTTTAGAGATGGAGAGACCCAGGCCAGTACCACCAAACTGGCGGGTGGTGGATCCATCCGCCTGGCTGAAGGCATCAAACAGGTGCCGCTGCTGATGTTCGGAGATGCCGATGCCGGTGTCCCGAACCCAGAACTTCAGGGTGATGCGGCCATCCCGCTCTTTGAGATCCTCACAACCCAGCTCCACCTCGCCCTGCTCGGTAAACTTGACGGCATTGGAGAGCAGATTCACCAGCACCTGACCCAGACGCAGCGGGTCGCCCATCAGGTGCAGGCCCGCACTGACCGGCGCATAGAGCAGCAGCTCAACGCCTTTCTCCTGAGCCTTGATGCTGTTGATGGAGATGGCGTGCTCCAGCACCTTATCGAGGGCAAACTCGGTTTGTTCCAGCTCCAGCTTACCCGCCTCGATCTTGGAGAAGTCGAGAATGTCATTGATGATCCGCAGCAGGGATTCGGCACTGAGGCGGGCCTTGTCGAGGTAATCCTTCTGGCGCGGATCCACATCGGTGCGCAGGGCCAGATGCAGCATCCCCAGCACCGCGTTCATCGGCGTACGGATCTCATGGCTCATATTGGCCAGGAACTCACTCTTGGTTCGGTTCGCCAGCTCCGCATCCTGCTTCGCTTCCAGCAGCGCGACTTCGTTCTCTTTCTGACGGGTGATGTCTTTGTGGGTACCCAGCAGACGGGTGGGCTCGCCCAGATCATCAAACTCCACCGCTCGACCGCGGGAGAGGATCCAGTGATAGTGACCGCTCTTGCCGCGCAGACGGAACTCCATGCTGAAGGACTGATCCGGCATATCCAGATAGTCGTCGATGTAACGCTCCACCCGCTGACGATCGTCCGGGTGCATCAATTCGTAGTAGGTTTCAATCAGCAGCGGGAACTCATCCGGCTGGTAGCCCAGCATGGTGTAGTAGGCGGGGTTACAGATCACCTGATTGGAGTCCAGGTACCAATCCCAGAGACCGTCTTCCACCGCATCCATCGCCAGGTGGTATCGCTGCTCGGAGCGTTTGATCTGCTCCTGCTGCTCCGACTCCCGGGTAATATCACGCCAGACCGCAATCATCCCCAGCAGCTCGCCGCGACGGGTGTAGAAGGGCAGGCGCAGCGCGTCGAGCAGTTTGCTCTTGCCCTCAATCATGACCCGCTCCTGGTAGCGCAACGGCACCCGCTCCTTCAACACCTGAATGTCCTCTTCACGGATACGCCTGCCACGCTCGGAGGGATCGGTCTCGGTCACCAGGGCGCCGATGATCTCAGACTCACTCTGGCCAAGTACCCGCTCCGCCGCCTTGTTGCAGCCCAGGTAACGCCCCTCGGTGTCCTTAAAGACGATCGCTTCGGGAATCGCATCGATCAACGAGCGCAGCAGAGAGAAGTCCCGCTCCCGTCGCTCATTGGCCAGACGCAGACGCTCGGTGCGCTTCGCCACCAGTTTGTCCAGTCGACGGTTCTGCTCCGCCAGGTGGTGGGTGTACTGCTGGTTCTCTTCGAAGATTCGGGTGATCAGCTCAAACCAGGGCTCCCAGCCCGGTGCAATCCGCTTTGGCAACGGACGGGGCTGTTGGGCAGACTGCTCAAGGTGATTCAACAGCTTGGCGGCCGGACTGACGAAGGCCCGCCGGGTCAGGTAGTGCACCGCGGTGATCAGAATGGAGAGGGCCAGGATCACCATCAGGAAGGTGATCTCCAGTTTGTCCCAGGCTTCCGATACCAGCTCATGGTCCGGCTGCAGATAGAGCAGGCGCCAGGGGGCATTTTCCAGCACCACGGAGCGCACGTAGTAACCGTTGATCACCTCGCCGTCGGTGGCGTTCATCAGCCTCTCCTGGGGCAGGCTGTGCAGGGCCGCCGGGATCTTCTGACTCAGCTGATAGGAGCGGGGGTTAGGATCCTCATGCATGTCCGGATAGGTGAGCAGGTTGTTCTGTTCATCCAGCAGCAACACCGTACCCGGCACCTCAAAGTAACGCTCAATCTGGCGGGACAGGGTGGTCAGCTTCAGATCCAGCATTACCGCAGCAATAAACTCGTCATTCAGGTAAACCGGGATCCCCATGGTGGTGATCAGGTCCCCCTTCTGATTGCGGCTGACGCCGGTCCAGAACACCTTACGCTGGGGGTTGTTTTCCGGCAGCGCCAGCTTGAACAGCGGCGAGTTCAGGATACGGCGGTTAAAGTTGTCCTCGCTCTCCGGCCAGGGGTAGACCGACATCATCCGGTGCTTGGAGATGTAGTAGATCTGCGAGGCTTTGGGCGCCATCTGTTGCGCCACAGGGAAGGTCACGGACATCTGGTAGAGCATGTCCAGCTCACGGTAGAAGGCGTCACTGCGCCCCGCCAATCGACCGTAGCCACTGATCCGCCCCATCCCCTCGAACGCAGTATTGGTGTCCTTATAGGTGGGCTCCAACGCAAAATACTGGCCACTGGCATCAAAGCGACCGATGTCGGGGAAACGGTCGATACGGGCCAATTCGCCCATCTTGATGTGGGTTACCGCGAAGTCCCGCAGGGAGGTAAGCGCGTGGATACTGTTGTCCGTCAACAGCTCCACCTGCTGGCTGTGCTGGGTGATCTCCTCCACTTTCTGCTCGATCAACTGGCTGCGCTGTCGACCGTACTCAAGCCAGGCCACAAAAAGTGCCAGTAACACCACCCCTAGGTAGGTGTAAAACACGGCTTTGTTATATCGGCGCAGAATGGGTGCTTTCACGTGCTGGGGATCCCCGGAACAATCTGTGGTGGAGTCTACCAGAACCCCCGGTCTTAAGGCAGAGGATCCCTGTACTGGCAGGGGGTTAGCCTGCCGCTCTTTCTGACCGTTGGAAAAACAGGGGGTTGCGTCCCGATGGGACAATTTACTTTTCTTTAACTTGCGGGTGCGCCGGGCCGCTCATCCGGTGCACCCGCTGAAGCCTCAGAGGTTCTCTTCGGCGAAGGAGGCGAGACGGGAACGCACTACCCCGTTAAGGTAGACGTTGGCACTGCCTTCAAAGTCCTTGAAACGCTCCACGATGTAGGTGAGACCTGAGGTAACGGCAGTCAGGTAGTTGGAATCGATCTGCGCCAGGTTTCCGGAACAGACCAGCTTGGTGCCCTCCCCCATCCGGGTAATGATGGTTTTGATCTGGGAGGCGGTGAGGTTCTGACACTCATCCAGCAGCACAAAGCTGTTCTGGATGGAGCGTCCGCGCATAAAGTTGACCGACTTAAACTGGATGTTGGCCTTATCCATGATGTACTGCAGGCTGGAGGTGGGGCTCTCGTCGTGCTTATGCAGCACCTCCAGGGTATCGGTCACCGCCGCCAGCCAAGGCATCATCTTCTCCTCCTCCGTACCGGGAAGGAAACCGATCGATTCGGCGATCTCCGGGGTGTTCCGGGTTACCAGAACCCGATCATAACGACGCTGCTCCACCACCTGCTCCAACGCCGCAGCAAGCGCCAGCAGGGTTTTACCGGACCCCGCAGGGCCGGTCAGTATCACCAGGTCAATATCCGGGTCCATCAGCGCCTGCATCGCCATACCCTGGTAGATGTTCTTCGGTGAGATCCCCCAGGCGTGGTAACCCATCAGGCGGTCGCGCCCCAGGTCTTTAATGGTGACACTGTGCTCGTCCAACCCTTTCACCTGTCCGCAGAAGGTGTCGCTGCCGTCCACCAGGTACTGGTTCTGGTAGAGGCTGTCGACGCCCAGCGCATCCCGATCCAGCGTGTGGTAAACGAACCGGCCCGCCTGATGGCTGTGAACATCCCCGACCCGATCCCATAATTTTCCTTCAATATGGGCAAAGCCGGTCGCCAGGAAGCGGATATCCTCCACCAACTGGTCACTGCGGTAATCCTCGACCTTGCGAAGCCCTGCGCCCTTGGCTTTGAGGCGCATATTGATGTCCTTGGTCACCAGTACCACTTCAACATCGGTTCGGGTTTGCTGCAGGTAGAGGGCGGAGTTGATGATCTGATTGTCGTTGTTGTCGCCGGGAAGGGCGACAGGGGTATCGAACTTGACCTGATGGTCGGGGAAGATGGCCAGCGTACCGGCACTGTCAGGATGACTCTCTCGAAGTGGTAGGGGAACGCCCGCCACCAATTGCTCAGGTGGGGCCCCACCAACGCAGTCCTCCAGCGCCCGAATGGCAATGCGGGCATCACGGGACACGTCCTTCTTGCGGTCTTTAATCTGGTCCAATTCCTCCAGCACGGTCATGGGGACCACCACGTCGTGCTCTTTAAATGAATAGATGGCGAGGGGTTCGTGCAGTAACACATTGGTGTCGAGCACAAAGAGCTTCTTCTCCACCTGGACCATGGCACCTCCGCTATGCTTTACAGGTTTTTCCCGGTAGTGCGCAGGGCGTGGGCAATCGCTGCCAGAGTGCGGCGATCTCCACGCCCCACACGACCTACCATGACAGATAGGTTGACCTTTGACCAGCTTTTCCGGGAGCCTGTTTCGCGGGTGCTTACCGCCATAAACTCATGTAAGATACGCGCCTTTTTCCGCCCCCTCAGACATATCAGGAGTAGCGCAATTCATGTCCTTTGCTCTGGGTCAACGCTGGATCAGCGACACTGAATCGGATCTGGGCCTGGGCACCGTCGTGGCACTTGAAGGCCGCATGGTGACCCTGCTGTTCCCTGCCACCGGTGAAAATCGAATGTTTGCCGTCCAGGACGCCCCTCTCACCCGGGTTATCTTCAACCAGGGTGACGAAGTGACCAGTCACGAAGGCTGGGTCCTCACCGTCACGGAGTTGACCGAGCAGAATGGCCTGGTGACTTACCAGGGCACCCGCAATGACACCGGCGAAACCGTCGAGTTGCGGGAAACCCTGCTGGACCATCAGATCCGCTTCAACAAGCCTCAGGACCGTCTGTTCGCCGGCCAGTTGGACCGGATGGAACACTACGTCACCCGCTACCTTTGCCAGACCCAACGCCACGCCATGCAGCAGAACCCGCTGCGCGCTCTGCAAGGGCCCCGGGCTGGCCTGATTGCACACCAGCTCTACATCGCCAACGAAGTGGGTCGCCGTCACGCCCCCCGCGTACTGCTGGCCGATGAAGTGGGCCTGGGGAAAACCATCGAAGCGGGTCATATTCTGCATCAGCAGCTGCTCTCCGGCCGTGCCGAGCGGGTGCTGATCCTGGTGCCGGAGTCCCTTCAGCACCAGTGGCTGGTGGAGATGCTGCGCCGCTTCAATCTGCGTTTTGCCCTGTTCGACGAAGAGCGCTGCATTGAGGCGCTGGCGGATTGCGACAACCCCTTCGAGACCGAGCAACTGGTGATCTGCTCCATTGACCTGCTGCGCAAGAAAAAGCGCTTCGAGCAGGCCTGTGAAGCCCCCTGGGACCTGCTGGTGGTGGACGAAGCTCATCACCTTGAGTGGAGCGAAGATGCCCCCAGCCGCGCCTATCAGGTGGTGGAATCCCTGGCGGAATCTATCCCCGGCGTGCTGCTGCTGACCGCCACCCCGGATCAGCTGGGCCACCAGAGCCACTTTGCCCGTCTGCGTCTGCTCGATCCGGACCGCTTCTACGACTACGAGGCGTTCCTGAAAGAGGAGACCGAGTACCAGAGTGTTGCCGCCGCGGCCGAAGCGCTGCTGTCCGAGCGCGCCCTGACCAGCGACGAAACCGCCGCACTCACCGCCCTGCTGCCAGAGCAGACCATTGAGGCCGACGATGCCGACGCACGGGAATCCCTGCTGCGCCAACTGCTGGACCGCCACGGTACTGGCCGCGTGTTGTTCCGTAACACCCGTGCTGGTGTCAGGGGCTTCACCCAGCGTCATCTGAACGCTCATCCGGTGGCCCTGCCGAGCCAGTACGCCACCGCGGTGCGCGTCTCCAAGATGCTGGGCAATAACGGCTCACTGGAGCAGCGTGTTCTGAACAACCTCTACCCGGAGAAGCTCTACCAGGAGTTTGAGGGCGAGGGCAGCAGTGCCAGTTGGTGGACCTTCGACCCCCGAGTGAACTGGATGCTGGAGTTCCTGAAAGCGAACCGCTCAAAGAAGGTGCTGGTGATCACCGCCAAGGCCTCCACCGCTCTGCAGCTGGAGGAAGCCCTGCGCACCCGTGAAGGGATCATGGCGGGCGTGTTCCACGAAGGGATGTCCATTCTGGAGCGGGACAAAGCCGCCGCCTTCTTTGCCCAGCAGGAGGGCGGTGCCCAGGTGCTGATCTGTTCCGAGATCGGCTCCGAAGGCCGCAACTTCCAGTTTGCGCACCACCTGATCATGTTCGATCTGCCGCAGAACCCGGACCTGCTGGAACAGCGTATCGGCCGTCTGGACCGCATCGGCCAGACCGAAGATGTGCAGATCCACGTCCCCTTTATCGAGGGCAGCGCACAGCAGCAGTTGATGAACTGGTATCACCAGGGTCTGAACGCCTTTGAGCAGACCTGTCCGGGTGGCCACCTGATCCACGCCGAGTTTGGTGAAGCGCTGCTGCAGGTGCTGTCCGGCGATAACGACGATCTGGACGGGCTGGTCGCCCAAACCGCGGAGCGGGCCGCTGAGCATAAGGCCGCCATGGAAGCGGGCCGGGATAAACTGCTGGAGATCCACTCCCACGGTGGCAAACAGGCGGACGCTCTGGTCGCCGCGCTGGAGCAGGAAGACGATGACACCGACTTTGTCAGCTTTATGCTGAAGCTGTGGGATGTGATCGGCGTGCAGCAGGATGACCGCGGTGAAAACGCCGTGGTGCTGACCCCCACCGAACACATGCTCTACCCCAGCTACCCGGGTCTGCCGGAAGATGGCATGTCCGTCACCTTTGACCGTGACACCGCCCTCTCCCGTGACGACTTCCAGTTCATCACTCCGGCGCACCCGCTGGTGAGCACCGGCATCGATATGCTCACCAGCAGCGACAACGGCTGTGCCGCCGTGTCTCTGATGAAGAACAAGGCGCTGCCCGCCGGCACCCTGTTCCTGGAGCTGATCTACCTGGTGGAAGCCACCGCGCCAGCGGAAGTGCAGTTGGGCCGATTCCTGCCGCCGACCCCCATCCGTCTCCTGCTGGACAAGAGCGGCAAAGATCTGGGCGAGAACGTGGATTTCGAGACCTTTAACCGTCAGCTAATCCCGATCAACCGCCACACCGGCTCCAAGCTGGTTACCGCTTCCCAAAGCATGCTGCACCCGCTGATCGCTAAAGCAGAGCAGCATATGACCGGCCGTCTGGCGGAACTGGTGGCAGAAGCTGAGCAGAAGATGCAAGTCGAGTTGGGCGATGAACTGACCCGTCTGGATGCCCTGAAAGCGGTGAACCCCAACATCCGCGAAAGCGAACTGGACGCCATCCGTGAACAGATGAACATGGTCAAAGCCCATCTGGGCCGCGCCCAGATCCAACTGGACGCGATTCGTCTGATTGTGGTGACGCCTCAGTAACCCTCTTCGTTACTATAAAGAGCCCGGCTTTATGTCGGGCTTTTTTTTGGGGGGGTTCATGACACGTTCGCGGGGCAGTCTCCCTCTGCTAGACCATTAACTCTTTGCCGAGAGCGACTCGATGGCCGCCATCACCGTTGTCTGCACCAATCAGTTACGCCACAATGCTTCCAACTTCCTTTACTGATCAGAGTCATGCCCCGTTCGTTCTACTGGCTACTGCTGTGCTTAACCGTCTTTCCGACTCTGGCTGCGGAGCCTGTGGTGTTCCCCGCCCATACGCCGGGCAGCAAGGGGACGGTGGTGGTGTTCTCTCCGGCGGGCGCGGCATTGGACAGTGGCCGCTGGCAACGTACGGTACTGCGAACCCTGCCGGAATATGGCTGGAACACGGTATCCGCAACACTGCCTGCGAAAGCGGAGCTTCTGCCGCCACAACTCGACGCCCAGCCCAAGCCCCACTACTGGCTGGTAAACGGTGCTCAGGGCGGGGAGATGGTGCTGGCGCTCTCGGAACAGGCCCTGCCGATGCCGGAGGGATTGGTGCTGCTGGGGCCCTACCACTCGGATATGGAACAGAACGCGCTGTTGGCCACGCAGTTGGCAGGATTGGGCCTTCCGGTACTGGATCTGAGCAGCCCGGTGGATCACCCGTTGGCCAAGGCCACGGTCGCAGAACGGGCACAGGCCAGTCGCCGTACTGGCAATCCCCACTACCGCTCCATCCATTGGGCTCTGGACTGGGATCAGAGCGCGAACACTCTGGCACAACAGCTCTGGGGCTGGCTGAAGCAGCAGAGAGCGGTCGCAAAGTGAGCTTCCCGTCTCACTACTGAGCGAACCGTGAGAACCCCGTCACACTGGGCCTCACCCTGCCATAACACCCTGTTAAAACAAGGGAATATGTCACACTTCTGCCATCTAATTGCACGATAGAGCCCATCTCATCAATCGGATTCCCCAATCCCATATCCCCACTTACTCTGTGGTCATTCACAGAAGCGCCCACGCTCATCGACGAGGGCACAATATCTACGGGGAGAAACCACCATGCGCCGCACCTTGCTTGCCACCGCCGTCCTTGCCACCACGGGTATGGCCTACGCCGCCGAGCCGATCCAGATCATTGAGCCCGCCAAAATCGAGAACCCTGAGATGGTCGAGCTGGGTAAAAAGCTGTTCTTCGAGCCGCGCCTGTCCAAGTCCGGTTTTCTCTCCTGTAACAGCTGCCACAACCTGAGCCTGGGCGGCGTCGACATCCTGCCCACCTCCATCGGCCACAACTGGCAAGAGGGCCCCATCAATGCCCCCACCGTTCTGAACGCCAAGTACATGCTGGCCCAGTTCTGGGACGGTCGCGCCGCGACCCTGCAGGAGCAAGCTGCCGGTCCCATCGCCAACCCGAAAGAGATGGCGCTGGAGCACAAACTGGCACTCAACGTACTGCGCTCCATTCCGGGCTATCAGGCAGAGTTTGAGCAGGTGTTTGGTGATAAGGGGATCACCCTGGATACCGTTACCGAAGCGATCGCCACCTTTGAAGAGACCCTGGTAACGCCAAACAGCCGCTTTGATCAGTACCTGCAAGGGGATAAGGACGCCCTGAGCGCTCACGAGCTGGAAGGTTATGAGCTGTTCAAGGCAAAAGGCTGTGCGGCCTGCCACAATGGTCCGGCAGTGGGCGGCACCATGTACCAGAAGATGGGTCTGATGCAGCCCTTCGTCACCGACAACCCGGCTCAGGGTCGCGTCGATGTGACCGGCAAAGAGCATGACCGCATGGTGTTCAAGGTGCCGACGCTGCGTAACATCGAGCTGACCTACCCCTACTTCCACGATGGCTCCACCTACGATCTGAAAGAGGCAGTGATCGTGATGCAGCGGGTGCAGCTGGGTCAGGAACTGACTGACCAGGAAGCGGACCGCATCACCGACTTCCTCAAGACCCTGACGGGTGAGCAGCCGCAGATCGTCCTGCCCATTCTGCCGCCTTCCGTGCCGAGCACGCCCAAGCCGCAGCCGTTCGGTCAGTAAAACAAAAAACGCCCCGCATCAGCGGGGCGTTTTTTTATTGTCAGTCTCAAGCCACCTTTTATGGCGAGGATGATCATTTGTCCGAAGCTCTGCCCGTAGGGTAGCGACTTCCCAATGACACCCACACGCGAATAAGCGAAAGGTTGAGAATCAGAACAGTTTTGATGTTCTGCACAGATCTCTCACGGCGAATGCCGTCCACCCTCGCCGACTCACGGCGCCGAGCGGAAACGACTGGCTCTCGCCGTGCCGGAGGCATAGGGGAGTCCAGAGGGGCAAAGCCCTTCTGGCGGCCGCCGGGCCGCTCCCGGCAAAGGGGGTAATGGTGCCTCTGCACTCACATTCCTGTGGCATCCCCAATACCAAAAAGCCCCCTTCTTGGGGGCCACTGCAAGGCCACCTGCAATGCAGGTGAATTTGTTACTCCGGCGTCGGCAGATAGCGCCTCAGTACCCGCCACTGCTCATGCTTGAGATCCTGAGGAGAGGCGGCACCGTAAAGCAGAGGCTGCTCGCCAGGCACCGGCAGCAGTTCGATATAGAGTGTCTGAGGCTGTCCGGTCACAAAGGGCTCAACCCAGTTCAGCTCTGCCAGGTATCCCCCCAATACCGTAGTGATGGAGAGGTTGACTGACTCGGGCAGGCACTCGAACTCATTGCCCTCTGCAACGGTCTGACACAAGCCCTGATAGTAAACCAGCAAGAGGCGTTCAATGTTGCGCTTATCCAGCGCAGTGCCCGGCGCCAGTTCAAAGGCGAACAGATAGCTGAAAAAGTCATTCGCCTGGGGATCGTACATGCCCGGTGAGAAGCGCATCTCCTCCGCCCCCTTAAAGGGCAGCTCTGGCGCAAACTCCGGCGGCAGTGCTATTCGCTCGCCACGCCATCCGGCGGGCTCAGGCAACAGGGTCATCGCCGCCACTGTCAGCGCCGGTGGATCCACCGGTTCCGGACTGACCTGCTCCTGGGTCACGGTAGGCTCCTCCTGAGCCATCACACTCAGGCTGAACAACCCGGCCACAAGCCAGAGCCACGTTTTGCCATTCATAAAGGGGTCCCTCTCAATGCCATATCCTTGATATGCTTGAGAACTGATGAAAAAGCAACCTTTGCACACGGATCCCGCCTCACTAACGGTTCCCGTGAGGGAATTCCCCGCGCAGGGTTGCCTCTGTAGTGCTAAGCGCCTAAAATCGCGGCGCGAATCCCATAGAGCGAAACCAATATGGACCCCATTCCCAGTCCCAGGTGGGACAAAAAAACGAACCTGAATCAAACAACTGCCTAGGTCTGCGGAGTCCACGCCTGATAGGGATCTCATCCCTGCCGCTCCGCCGCCGGGTACCGGAGGTGGAGTATGCAAAAAGAAGCCCTTTTTGCCACCCTTAGCGAAGCACTTGCTGCTCACGACAAGCGCGCCGTCCGGGCGCAACTTGAGCAGATGCACGTCGCCGATTTTGCCGAAGCGGTCGGCAGCTTTAGCGCCGAACTGGCTGCGAAACTGCTGGACCTGCTGTCCCTGCCCGATCACGCCGAAGTGTTCGGCTATCTCGATCCCCAACTGCAGGCGGATATTGCCTTCCGCATGCCCCGCAATGAGCTGGCCGCGCTGTTCTCTCAGATGGAGTCCGATGAGCGTGCCGACCTCTACAACCGGCTGAGCGACGATCAGCAGCAAACCCTGCTGCCGGGTCTGGCTCAGGCGGAGCGGGAGGACGTGCGTCGTCTGGCCTCCTACCCGGAGAAAACCGCCGGGGCGATGATGAGTTCCGACTACGCCACCCTGCGCAGTCACTGGACCGTCCGCAAGGCCCTGCAGCGCCTTCGTCTGGAAGCCCCGGACAAGGAAACCATCTACCAGACCTACGTCATCGACGGCGATCGTCATCTGGTGGGGACCATCTCCCTGCGTGAGCTGATCCTCTCCAATCCGGAAGCGTTGATCGCCGACATCATGCTGACCGAGGTGGTGGCGGTAAGGGTAGACGAGGACCAGGAGGACGTGTCTGAGAAGATCCGTCACTACGACCTGCTGGCCCTGCCGGTGCTCGACAGTGCAGAACGTCTGGTCGGCATCGTGACCTACGATGATGCGATGGACGCCGTGGTGGAAGAAGCCACCGAGGATGCCCAGAAGATCGCGTCCGTAGCCGCGCTGGAAGCGCCAATGAACCAGGTCACCTCCTGGGAGTTGTACCGCAAGCGGGTTGGCTGGCTGGTACTGTTGGTGTTTGGTGCCCTGCTCTCCGGAGCCGGTATCGCCCACTTTGAGGCGATCATTGAATCCAATGTGGCGCTGGTGTTCTTTATGCCGCTGCTGGTGGGCAGTGGCGGTAACGCCGGCTCCCAGTCTGCCGCACTGATGGTGCGAGCCCTGGCCACAGGTGAGGTGGATCTGAAAGACTGGGCCAAGGTACTGGCGCGGGAAGTGTTTGTGGCCGGAGCTTTGGGTCTGACTATGGCGGCCGCCGTATTTGGCCTGGGCATGTTCCGGGGTGGCATGGAGATCGCCATCGTGGTGGCCTCCGCCATGGTGTGTGTGGTGTTGGCTGGCTCCCTGATCGGCTTGAGCCTGCCCTTTATCCTGTCCCGGGTGAACATGGACCCGGCAACGGCCTCCGGTCCTCTGGTAACCACCATCGTGGATGCCACCGGGGTACTTATCTACCTGGGCTTTGCCAGCATGATGCTGGACCTGGCTGTCTGAGCTTGTCGCTTAAAAAAAACGCCGCCCAATCGGGCGGCGTTTTTTGTTGTGGGCTCCCGGGTTTCGTACCGGTGGCGCCATAGTCCCCATTCCCCCAGCAGAGCCAAAACCTCCTCCGCAGCCCTGTTTTCTTCGCGACCTGACAGCACTATCCAGTAACAAAGGAAACAAAAAAGCCGCCTGTAAAGGCGGCTTTCATTTCAGCGTGCGCTTACTGATCGAAGCGTTTGGCAGGCTTGGCAATCACACTGCGCTGGTCCACTCGCACTTCGGCGATCTGCACGTTCAGCGTGTCCGCCACCTTCAGGGCCGGCTCACCGTCAAACTTGGCAATCCCGGTTTCACCACTGAACTCAAGGCGCTTCTTGTCTTCACTGAAGAAGGGAGCCGGCATAAAGGCCACCGCACCGTTCTCCAGCAGACGAACCCGCGCACCACCGCGGTTGATGTCGATCACCTCGGCCTCATATTGACGCTCGCCGCCCTCTTCCGCTTTCAGGTAGCGGGCGTACAGCCAATCACCCACATCACGTTCACACATGCGGTGCAGCTTGCGCTTCTCCGCCAGGTGGGCCATCAGTTCATCGTCCAGTTCGTTGAGTGCGCCGGGCTGACCGATGATCGCCTTGAGCAGGCGATGGTTGATCATGTCACCGTACTTACGGATCGGGGAGGTCCAGGTGGCGTATCCGGTCAGGCCCATACCAAAGTGCGGCTTCGGCTCGGAGGCCATCTCGGCAAACGCCTGCATACGACGGATGCGCGCGTCCAGGTAACCGGTCGGCTGGGCATCCAGGTCGCGACGCAGCTGGCAGTAACCCTCCAGCGTCGTCACTTTCTCGCTACAGTGAGTCAGGCCATGTTGGGACAGCAGCTCAATCGCCGCCGGGATCTTCTCCGGATCCAGACCGGCGTGGCTGTTAAAGATCCCCTTGCCCAGCTTGTCACCCAGCAGCGCGCCACAGGCGGCATTGGCCAGGATCATGCACTCTTCCACGATGCGGTTGGCGGTGCGGCGATACTCGGCGTGGATAGCCAGAACATTGCCAGCATCGTCCACTTCAAAACGGTAATCGGGGCGATCCGGGAACACCAGGGCGTTGTCATGGCGCCAGGCGGTACGGGCGTTGGCCAGCGCATGCAGACCATGCACCTGTTCAGCAATGGCGTCATTCTGCGGCTGCCAGGCGTTTTCCACCCCTTCCAGCAGATCTGAAACCTTGTCATAAGCCAGCTTGCCCTGAGAGCGAATGGTGGCCAGGAAGAACTCGGCCTCACCCACTTGCGCACCATCAGCGGCGATCTGGATCCGTGCGGCTACGGCCGGGCGGTCTTCGCCCTCCACCAGGGAGCACAGCTCATCCGCCAGCTGACGAGGCAGCATCGGGACGTTGAAGCCCGGCAGGTACTGAGTAAAGGAGCGCTTCTTCGCTTCCTCATCCACCTCATCGCCCATGGCAACGTAGGCGGTCGGATCGGCGATGGCCACGGTCAGTTGCCAGCCACCCTCCGGCTTGGTTTCCACATACAGCGCGTCGTCCATATCTTTGGTGGACTCGGCGTCAATGGTCACAAAGGGCAGCGCGGTCAGGTCGACACGCTCGGCAGAGTCGCTCAACGCCCATTGGGCAGGATCAGCGGGCTCCACTTTGGCCAGGTCGTGCTTGGCCAGGATCACCCACCAGGGAACATGGGGATCATCGGTTTTCGCAACCAACTCGGACACTTCTGCCAGGAAGGTGTTGTCATCCGGACGCAGAGGGTGACGCTTCAGATGAGCCACCACGTAGTCGCCATCCTGCAGACTCTCCTCGTCCACGCTCTTCTTAACGCGAGCGCGAATGGCATCTTTGATCAGCGGATGATCCGGCACCACGTTGATGCGGCCCTTGATTCGCTTCACCCGCGCAACAAAGCGAGTCAGGAAAGGCTCTATCAGGGTTTCCGGTTCAGCGCTGGTCTTCTCCCCCTCGGTGCGCAGAACGGCGGTCACCTTATCCCCGTGCATCACCTTCTTCATGTACGGCGGCGGCACAAAGTGGCTCTCACCCTTCTCGGTTTCGATAAAGCCAAAACCCTTCTCGGTTCCCTTTACGGTGCCTTCCACCGTGGGCAGGGATTCGCGGATCTGCGCTTTAAGCTGTTGCAACAGGGGGTTGTCTTGGAACATCCGTCGTCTCTTGAATCGAGGTTATGGCGCCCCCGTTTCAGGGTGGGGACGGCCAGAAAAACGGCAATTGTACGGGATCTGGGGAGTGGGGCCAATGGCCTTGAAGCGCGCGCGGCGCAAGGGGATTCAGGGGGCTGGCAAGCGCTTGTTTTTCATCGGCAGCAGGGGACGGTAATCCGCCCCCTGGCCGCCCATGATCAGCACACCCGGTTGATGGGTCGCCCAGCCTGCCAGGCCACCAGGTTGTCCAATACAATGGAGAGCAGGTTGTTCCGCGCCTCAAAGGTGGCCCAGGCGTTGTGGGGGGTGATCACGCAGTTGCGGGCACCAATCAGCGGGTTATCCAGCTGCGGCGGCTCGCTGGACAGCACATCCAGTCCCGCCCCGGCGATCACCCCCTGATTGAGTGCATCGGCCAGATCCGCTTCATTGATCAGCCCGCCCCGGGCGGTGTTGATCAACAGGGCAGTGGGCTTCATGGTCGCCAGCAGGGTGGCATTCACAAAGCCGCTGTTCGCATCGGTTTGGGGGCAGTGGAGGCTGACCACATCGGATTCGGCAAACAGGGTGGCCTGGTCGACCCAACGGTAGCCGTCGGGCAGTCCCTCAATGGGGCTTCGGGTGTGGACCTGTATGTTCATACTGAAGCCCCTCGCCATCCGCGCCGCCGCCTGGCCAATGGCACCAAAACCCATTACGCCAAAGGTTTTTCCCGCCAGCCCCATCAGCGGACGGTTCCAGAAACAGAACTGCGTGGCCGCAGACCACTGCCCCTGCAGCACCGCCTGATGATGCTCCGCCACCGCACTGCTGTGGTGTAACAGGTGGGCCATCGCCATCTGCGCCACAGACTCCGGGCCATAGGCCGGTGTATTAGTAACGACGATACCCCGCTCCGCTGCGGCATCCAGATCCACCACGTTGACGCCGGTAGCGGTGACCCCGATGTAGCGCAAAGCAGGCAATGCCTCAATGACCGACCGATCCAGCACCACCTTATTGGTCAACAGGATCTCGGCACCCTCGGCGCGTTCGAGCAACTGTTCAGGAGTGGTGTGTGGGTGGCATTCCAAAGCGCCGAATCGGGTCAGCGGCGACCAGTCCAGATCACCAGGGTTCAGCGTTTCACCATCCAGTACCACCACTCTCATAACGGCTCCTTAAAACCAGATTCTCAGGCCAATGGCGTAGTCCACATCGAAGTCGCCCGCCTCACCAAAGGTCACATTGGGCACCACTTCCCCGAACAATTCAACCATGTCCGCCCGGGCACTCAATCCCACTTTGGAGCGCAAGCCAACCGGCGCATTACTGTTGTCAGACACCTGTGCGCCCAGGCCAAAATAAAGTTGAGGAAACTCGCTGGTGTGAAAACGGCGGTCTACGTTAATCACAAACCGCTCAGTGCCGATGCCCAGATCCCAGCGACCAACACCGATCGCCACCGCTTCGTCCGTGCCAAACTGGTAGCCGATGCCAACACCATGAGAAGCCTGGACCGTCAGAGGCAGGCAAAGCAGACTGAGTAGAGTCAGGATCCGTTTCATATCATCTCCAAAATGGCGCAACTGCGCCTTGGGGGTCGCCAACAAAACGCCCCCTAAAACTGAACTGAATTGAGTTCGGCATTGTAGAGAGGAAAGTGAAAAGCCGTACAGGCAGAGACAGGGGAACTGTGGTGAAGCTCAACATTGTCGAAAAAGCATTGGTAAACAACCCGTTTCGAGCTCTGGCTCAACGCCATTTTGAAACCCCACGTCTGATGGCGCTGGGAGGCCCCTGTCCAGGCGCCTGTGCGCTGGAGATTGGTGGCGGCCAGGGTGAAGGTGCCCGACTGATCCGGGAGCAGTTTGGCGCTGCACAGGTGTTCAGTCTGGATCTGGATTTCGAGATGGTACGGCGGGCCCGGCGTCGCCTTGGCGATACTCCCGGAGTCCTCTGTCTGCAGGGAGACTGTACCGCCCTGCCTCTGGCCGACCAGAGTGTGGACGCCCTGTTCGATTTTGGTGTCGTGCACCATGTGCCGCAGTGGCAAGATGCCATCGATGAGTTGGACAGGGTCGCCCGGCCCGGGGCCACACTTTACGCCATGGAGGTGTACCGCAGCCTGATCTGCCATCCGGTGTGGAAACGGGTGCTGACCCACCCGCAAGAGAACCGTTTTGATCAGGCGGAGTTTGTCGCCGCCTGGGAAGCGCGTGGCTGGACCCTGCTCGGAGAGAAGCATCTGGGCAGCGGGTTAGGCTGGCTGGCGATGCAGAAAGGGCGGCCTTAAGCCGCCCTCTTTACCCGCCCTGGCATCCGTTCAGAAGCGCACCCGCAGCCCGACGTTGAACTGGGATTGGATCATGGTGTCCGCTTCCACTCGTACCGTACAACCCTCATCACAGACCAGGCTGGTGGAGTTATTGATGGCGGTAAACATGGCGCGATAGTCCGCTGTCAGTGCCAGATGTTCAAACAGCAGATACTCCGCCCCCAAACCCAGTCCGAGCGAGAAAAAGGTCTCACTGGAGAAGGTTTCCTGTGGCTTGATGTGCGTCGCGCCGACGCTGGCGGTGACATAGGGACGGAAGTCCCCGCGTGGATAGTAGAGTGAACCACCGAGGTGGTAGTACGCCACGTCCACATCGATGCCGGAGGTCGGGGCAAAACTGCCCTCTTTAAAGACGCTCTGCTGCTTACTGTAGAAGAGGTAGATGTTGCCGGGGTCCGCGGTTTCAAGGCCCAGCATCAGGCCATAGTGGCTGTCATCATCAAACTTCAGTTCCCCGATGGTTTCCCGGGAAGTGAAGCCATTTTCATCCGTGATCTTCTCCGTTACGTCCAGGGTACCCCCAGCGGTGTATCCGTACATGGGCGCGATAAAGTAGGTCCGATCTGCCATCGCAGGGGCGGCCACCAGGCTCACCATCAACCCCAATGGGGCCAGTAACGCTTTCATGCTCTCTCCTCAGCCTTCTTTTGCCCGACGCAGCACTTCCCACGCCGCTTGAATGTCCTGACTCTTCTGCTGTGCCACCTCAGCCATCTCCGGTGGCAAGCCCTGACTGGCCAGCTTGTCAGGGTGATGCTGGGCCATCAGTTTGCGATAGGCTCGCTTGATGGTGCGCAGGTCATCCTGCGGATTCACCCCCAGCACCCGGCATGCATCCCGTTCGGAAAAGCCCTGGCGATGGCCCTGACGCTGTCCTTGCCACATGGCCACCAGTTGGGCCAACTCCTGCTCGGCAAAGCCCAGATGCGCCGCAATCCTGGAGAGGATCTGCTGCTCTCGCGGGTTCAGATTGCCGTCCGCCAGCGCCGCCTGGATCTGGATCTCCAGAAACACACGAGCCAGATCCCTCCGCCAGCTCAATGCCCCCTTCAGGCTTTTCAGCCGGGCTTCCAGCGGGAAGTCCGCCGCCTTGCCCTCCCGGTAAGCGTCCTGGGCAGCCTGACGGGCACGCCCCCGAAGTCCCATACGGTCCATCAGTGCGGAGGCCAGAGCGATGTCCGCTTCCGTCACCCTGCCGCTGCTCTTGGCAATATGCCCCATTACGGAAAAGGTAGTATGAAAGAACGGGTTATAGCCAGAACGACGACGATCCCAGAGTACATGCCCAAGGTAGGCGCCGAGAAGCGCGCCAAACAAGCGTCCAAACAGAAACCCGATCAAGGCCCCAAAAATCTTGCCTTTAATCGCCACGCAGTTGGGCCTCCAGCGCCGCCAAACGGGCAGGTGTGCCTACATCGCACCAGTGTCCCTCAAACCGCTCACCGCTGACACGCCCGGCTTGCATCGCCTCCCGCAACAGCGGAACCAGAGAGAAGTGGCCGGGACGGCAGGCGCGGAACAGTTCCGGATGAAACAGCGCCATCCCGCCGTAGGTGAGCTTGTGGTCGCCATCACTCAGCACCCGGCCCGATTCCAGGGCAAAATCCCCGTTGGGGTTATGCTCCGGGTTGGGCACCAGGTAGAGGTGCGCCAGGTCCCCCTCTGCCAGCTGTGGCAGTACCGGCCATTGAAGATCGGCGTAGATGTCACCGTTCATCAGCAGAAAAGGCTCATCCCCCAAAAGGGGCAACGCTTTGTGAATGCCACCGCCGGTTTCCAGTGCCGCATCCCCCTCATCGCTGTAACGGATGTTCAGATCCCAGCGCTCGCCGCTGCCCAGGGCTGCGGGGATCTGCGCCCCCAGCCAGGCATGGTTGATCACCACTTCACGGACCCCGGCCCGGGCAAGTCGCTCCAGGTGGTAGGTCAGCAGAGGTTTTCCCGCCACCGGTAGCAGCGGCTTGGGGGTATGGTCGGTCAGTGGCCGCATCCGTTCACCACGGCCCGCTGCCAGGATCATCGCTTTCATCGCGCCTCCCAGGCAGGTCGAACCCGGTTGTCCAGCCACTGCGCCAGCGTGGCCATCTCCGGATAGCGCGCCCCGATGGTGATCAGATAGTCCAGTACCCGGGGCACATCGGCCAGGTAGCTGGATTTGCCATCCCGTTGGTGCAGCCGTGCAAAAATGCCGGCGGCCTTCAGGTGGCGCTGCATCCCCATCAGGTCCATCCATTTCTGGAACTGGCCGAAGGCCACCTCAGGCTCCAGCAATCCATGCTGTTTCATCGCCTCAAAATGCGCTTGGGCGTAGCGCGCCACCTCGGATTCATCCAGGCGCCAGTAGCAGTCGCGCAGCAGGGACACCAGGTCATAGGTGATGGGGCCCAGCAAAGCCCCCTGATAATCGATCAGGGCCAACGTCTCACCCACCACCATCAGGTTGCGACTGTGGAAGTCCCGGTGGATGCCGACCTGGGGTTGATTCAGGGCGTTTAGAATCAGGCTCTCACACGCCGTCTGCCAAAGCCGGTGCTCCTCATCGTTCAGGGCCAGGCCAAGGTGCGCCTGCAACAACCACTCAGGGAAGATGGCCAGTTCCCGCTCCAGCAAGGCGCGGTCATAGGGCGGCAGCGGTCCCAGCGGACTCTGCTGAACCGTGGCAATGGTAGGCAAAAACGCCAGTGCCCGGCGGTACCAGACCGGCGCGTCGTCCGTCTTCAGCGGGCCAGCCAGATGCTGATCCCCCAGATCCGTGAGGCACAAAAATCCCTGCGTCAGATCCTGAGCCAGAACCTGCGGGACCGGGAGTCCAACCTGTTGATAGGCCTCGGTTAAAGCGAGAAAAGGACGACAGTCTTCAAGACCGGGCGGGGCGTCCATCGCAATTTCGGTGCGCCCCTGGCGTTGATAGCGGAAATAGCGGCGAAAGCTGGCGTCGCCAAAAATCAGGACGGGCGTTGAAGCGTCACCAGCCCAGACGGTGTCAAGCCAGCGAGCCAGTGCTTGCTGACGGCTATCGTTTAGCATCCGTCATCCAATGGTCGAGAGGGTAAATTTTGTTTATCATACCAAGGTTTCGGCCCATGACAGGAACCCCGTTACGGGGATTCGGTCTGATGAAGGGATAATCAGGCCCGCTCGCCGTATTTTTGGCCACACTATCTACATTCACTTTTTTAGGGACACGATGCGCTTTCCCCTTGTCATTGTCTGTTGCTGCCTGCCACTGAGCGCCTGGGCCGAATCGCTTTCGGCATCCCGCTGTGTGGTAAATCCGCCTTTGGAGCTGCTGCCCAACCAGCCCGAAGCCGAGCAGGCCAACGCCGCCCCCAACCAACTGCCCATTGAAGTGAACGCCGACCGCAGTGAAGCGATCGCCGGTGACTCTGCCCGCTTTTCGGGGGACGTGAAGCTGCGCCAGGGGACGCGCCAGATCAGTGCTCAGAATGCCGAAGTCAGCCAGGTCGAAGGCAGCTTTTCCGCAACCGGGGGGCTGGTTTACCAGGATCCAACCGTCGCCATCAGCGCCGAATCACTGCGCGCGGATATGGATGACTACAATGCGGAACTGAACAGCGCCAAATACTGGCTTCGTGGACAACAAGTACACGGTGAAGCCGAGCAACTTCAGATCCAGGGCGACAACAACCTGCTGCTGACCGGCGCTACGTTCACCACCTGCCCGCAGGACAAGCCTGACTGGCTGTTGGAAGCCAAAGAGATCAACATCGACGCCGAAGAGGAGTGGGGTGAGATCTGGCACGCCAAGGTGAAACTGTTTGATGTGCCGGTATTCTATGTGCCGTACATGACGGTGCCGGTCTCCAATAAGCGCAAGAGCGGTTTCCTGTTCCCTGAGCTCAGCACCAGCACCAAGAACGGTGTCGATGTCGCTATCCCCTACTACTGGAATATCGCGCCTAACCTGGACGCCACCCTGACCACCCAGTACATGTCCAGCCGCGGCCTGTTCCTCAAAGGGGAGGGGCGTTACCTGCAACCCTACGGGGCGGGGCAGGTGAATCTGGAGTACATCGGTGGCGACCGCCTGCTGGATGACAGTCCGGACCGCTATCTGGTGCACTTTGAGCACGCCGGTAAGCTGGAGAACAACTGGCGCCTGTACGGTAACTTCACCACCGTCAGTGACGACAACTATTTCAACGACTTCGACTCCGATGTCAGCGCCTCCACGGACAATCAAATCTCCCGTGAGGGTGAGGCCTCGTACTTTACCGATTACTGGGACTTCGCGGTTCGGGTTCAGGACATTGAGGTGCTGGGTGACAGCAGCAAACCCTTCCAGGTGATGCCGTCCCTCTCCTTCGACTACCGCAACCCCAACCTCTGGGGGCCGCTGGACTTCACCTTTGCCACCGAGCTGACTCACTTTGCCCATAAGGAGAGCAATCACCTGACCGCAACCCGCTGGCATATGGAGCCGACGCTGACTCTGCCCTATCAGCGTCCAGCGGGCAGCCTGACCACTGAGGTCAAGCTGATGCAGACCTTCTACGAGCAACGTGACCCGAGTGATGAACTGGAAGATTTCGTCAGCCGGACGCTGCCGCAGTTCCGCCTGCATGGCCAGATCAACTTTGAGCGCGACAGCCGGTTTGGCAATGGCACCTACACCCAGACGTTGGAGCCTCAATTCCAATACCTGTATGTGCCCAAGGTGGACCAGTCCGATATCGGTCTGTATGACACTGCCCTGCTGCAGGAGGACTACTATGGCCTGTTCCGGGACCGCCGCTTCTCCGGTCTTGACCGTATCTCCGATGCCAACCAGTTGACTCTGGGGGTCTCCACCCGGTTCTTCGACGGCAATCACGCCGAGCGGGCGCAGTTCTCCGTCGGCCAGATCCTCTACTTCGATGACTCTGAAGTGGGCCTCGGTGACGACAACAGTGAGATCCGCCGCTCCAATTCTGCCCTTGCCGCAGAGCTGGAACTGCAAGCCTCCCAGCGCTGGTTCCTGAGTGGCAGTCTCCAGTTTGATACCCAATCCGGGGACACCAATAAGAGTGAAGTTCTGGTGGATTACCGCGCCGGTGCAGACAAGCTGATCCAGCTGTCACACCGCTACGTGCCGGACCTGGGTACCGACACCGAGGGCAACACCATCGACATCAACCAGGCCGGTATCCGCACCACCTGGCCGATGACCGATGAGCTCTATTTCGTCGGCAACTACTACTACGACTTGAACTTGGACCGCTCAGTGGAATCTTATGCAGGGTTCCAGTACGAATCCTGCTGCTGGGCGATCCGTCTGGCGTACTACCGCCACCTCAATACCAACTATGAGGATGGCGACTTCAGCACCATCAGTCCGCGGGACGATTTCGATAGCGGCGTAACGCTGAAATTTGTCCTCAAAGGGCTGGGCTCATCCGGGCCGCTGGGGGTACAGGACATGCTGGACGAGGGGGTATTCAACTACCGCCGGCCTTACTACCTTCGTAACTGAGGCCGGAGAGTGTGTTAGAGTGCCAAATCCCTGAGGGCGCATTATTTGATCCGCGACGCGATACGCGGGCACAAACTAGATGGACTTGAGTATGACTTTACGACACCTGCTGATGGGCGCCCTGACCGCTCTGATGTTCGGTCAGGCCCTGGCCCAGCCCCAACCTCTGGATGAGGTGGCTGTGCTGGTCAATGATGGCGTGATCCTGAAAAGCGAAATCGACGAGCGAATGACTTCGGTGAAACGAAGTGCATTGCAGGCGGGTCAGCAACTGCCCTCCGATGCGGCGCTGCGCACTCAGGTGATCGATCGTCTGATTGCCGAAAGCTTGCAGCTGCAGATGGCGGAGCGCATGGGCCTGGTTATCAGTGATATCCAGCTCGACCAGACATTGGAAAACATGGCTCGCGAACAGGGTATGACCCTGCAGGGGCTGCGTCAGGAGATTGAGTCTGACGGCAGCAGCTATGCCGCTTACCGAGAGCAGGTGCGCCGCGAAATTACCATCGGTCAGGTGCAACGCATTCAGGTTCAGCGCCGGATTCAGATCTCCCCTCAGGAGATCAACACCCTGGTGGATCTGATCAACGAGCAGGGCCTGCAGAATGCGGAGTTCCACGTTGGCCACATTCTGATCGACTTCGCTGGCGATGAGGCTGGAGCCCGTGAGCGTGCCGATAAGGTGCTGGAACTGCTCAACGACGGTGCCGACTTTGCCAAAACCGCGCTCGCTGCCTCTTCCGGCCCGAAAGCCCTGGAAGGGGGTGATTGGGGCTATATGAACATCAACGAGATGCCCACCCTGTTTGCCGAGGTGGTGAAGGACGCCAAGAAGGGCGACATCATCGGCCCCATCAAAAGTGGTGCAGGCTTCCACATCGTGACCATCTACGACACTCGCGGTCAGGAAGTTCAGGAAGTGGCTGAGGTGAACGCCCGCCATATTCTGCTGAAGCCCTCCCCCATCCTGAGCGAAGAGATGGCCAAGACACTGTTGGATGAGTTTATGGCGGACGTGAAGGCGGGCAAGACCGATTTCGCGGATCTGGCCCGTCAACACTCTGACGATCCCGGCTCTGCCACCCGTGGTGGGGACCTGGGCTGGGCCGATCCCAACATGTACGTTCCGGCTTTCCGCGACACGCTGGCCCGTCTCAAGGTGGGTGAGTACTCTGAGCCGTTCCGCTCCACCCACGGCTGGCACGTCGTGCAGTTGCTGGATCGCCGGGTCACTGACGCCACCAGCCAGGCCAACACCGATCGCGCCTACCAACTGCTGTTCCGCCGTAAGTTCGGTGAGCAGGTGAATGCCTGGCAGGAAGAGATGCGTGCTGGCGCCTACATTGAGGTGCTAGAGCGTAGCGGTCGTCGCTCATGATCCCGCGTATTGCGATTACGCCCGGGGAACCCGCTGGCATCGGTCCGGATCTGGTGATCCAGCTGGCTCAACAGGATTGGCCTGTTGAGCTGGTGATCTGCGCCGATCCTGAGCTGATGACCCAGCGCGCCAAACTTCTGGGGCTGCCCCTGAGTTTGCGTCCCTATCAGCCTAGTCAACCTGCCAAACCGCAGCAGGCGGGCACCCTGACTATCGCTCCGGCCAAACTGGCAGCGCCGGTCAAACCCGGGCAGTTGGATGAAAACAACAGCGCCTACGTAGTGGACACCCTGAAATTCGCCTGCGAACACAACCTTAGCGGTGAGTTTGCGGCGGTCGTCACCGGGCCGGTACACAAGGGCATCATCAATCAGGCGGGGATCAGCTTCTCCGGCCACACCGAGTTCTTTGCCCAACAGGCAGGTTGTCAGGACGTGGTGATGATGTTGGCCACCGAAGGGCTGCAGGTGGCTCTGGTAACCACCCACATCCCGTTGGCGTACGTGGCAAAGGCGATCACCCCTGCCCGACTGGAAAAAGTGATCCGTATTCTGCACCAGGACCTGCGTGAAAAGTTCGCTATTGAACAGCCCCACGTCCTGGTGTGCGGCCTCAACCCCCACGCCGGGGAAGGGGGCCACCTTGGTCGGGAGGAGCTTGAAGTCATCGAGCCCACCCTGGCCGCCCTGCGCAGCGAAGGGATGTTGCTCACAGGCCCTCTGCCGGCAGACACCCTGTTTCAACCCAAGTATCTGGACCAGGCCGACGTGGTACTGGCCATGTACCATGACCAGGGATTGCCGGTGCTAAAATACAAGGGATTTGGGCGCGCCCTGAACATCACTCTCGGCCTGCCCTTTATCCGCACCTCCGTCGATCATGGCACTGCCCTCGAACTGGCCGGCACCGGCCAGGCCGATTGCGGCAGCTTCCGGGTCGCCCTTAGCAAAGCGATAGAGCTGGCAACACATCATAATTCATGAGCAACAATGTGCATCTGGGCCACCGAGCCCGTAAACGCTTCGGCCAAAACTTTCTTCACGACATGTCGGTCATCGATCGCATCGTCGCCGCTATCCATCCCGACAACGACCACATCATGGTGGAAATTGGCCCGGGCCTGGGCGCGCTGACTGAGCCGGTGGCGGATCAGGTTGAACACCTGAATGTGGTGGAACTGGACCGGGATCTGGCCGAACGCCTGCGTCACCAGCCACGCTGGGGCCAGAAACTCACCATCCATGAAGGTGACGCCCTGAAGTTTGACTTCAACCAGTTGGCGGAACCGGGCAAGCGGATGAAGATCTTCGGCAACCTGCCCTACAACATCTCCACGCCGCTGATGTTCCACCTGTTTGAGACCGTAGACAGCGTGGAGTCGATGCACTTTATGCTGCAGAAAGAGGTGGTAGAGCGCCTGTGTGCCGGCCCCGGTCACAAGAACTACGGCCGCCTGAGCGTGATGGCCCAGTACTACTGCAAGTGCATTCCGGTACTGGAAGTGCCGCCGGGTTGCTTTACCCCGCCGCCGAAGGTGGACTCTGCCGTCGTGCGCCTGGTGCCTCACGTTGAGAAGCCCTATCCGGCAAAAGATGTGCCCACCCTTGAGCGGGTGGTCTCCAACGCCTTCGCCATGCGCCGTAAAACCCTGCGCAACAACTTTAAGGGCCAGCTTAACGACGAGGAGTTCGCGGCGCTGGGGATCGACCCCACCCTGCGTCCGGAGCGGATCAGCCTGCCGCAGTTTGTGGCGATGGCCAACTACCTCGCTGAGCGCAATGCAGCCTGAATCACCACTGGCCATTGAGGTCTCGACCCACTACATCGAGGAGCAATCGGATCCCGATAAGGACCGATTCCTGTTCCACTACAGCCTGACGCTCACCAACGTCAGTGAGGACACACTTACCTTGAAGCGTCGTAAGTGGGTCATTACTGATGGTAATGGAGAGCAGATGGAGGTGGAAGGTGAAGGTGTGGTGGGAGAGACCCCAACGCTGGAACCGGGCCAACTGTTCCGATACACCAGCTCTGTGGTGTTGAATACCCCGCTTGGCAGCATGACGGGTTTCTACACCCTGGAGGGGAAGAGCGGTGCGATCAAAGCGCCCATTCCCCGCTTCCGGCTTGCCGTGCCGGGTACTCTGCACTGATGGCCAACTACTTCGTCGGCGACATACAGGGCTGCTACGAAGAACTGCGCCGCGTTCTGGATGCGGTGTGCTTCGACCCTGCCAACGATACCCTCTGGGCCTGTGGCGATCTGATCGCCCGCGGCCCCGATTCCCTCTCTGTTCTGCGCCTGTTCCGCGAACTTGGCGAGGCGGGCAAAACGGTGCTGGGTAACCATGACCTCCACCTGCTGGCCGTGGCTGCGGGACTTAAGAAATACAAACCCCGTGACCATGTTGAGCCCCTGCTCGCCGCCCCGGATCTACCTGAGTTGATCCACTGGGTGCGCCATCAGCCCCTGATGCGTGAGCTGCCCGAGCATCAACTCCTTCTTAGCCACGCAGGCCTGCCCCCCCACTGGGATCTGGCCACCGCTCACGCTCGTGCCCAAGCGGTGTCGGACACCCTGCAACGGGACGATTACCTCGACTTTATCGCTCAGATGTACGGTGAAAAACCCGACGACGATCGTGATGTGGAGAGCGAGACCGAGCGGCAGACCTACACCGTCAATGCCCTCACCCGGATGCGCTTCCTCCACACCGACGGACGCCTGGACTTTGCGAGCAAGCTGGGGCCGGATGACGAACGGGCCCTGATCCCCTGGTTCCAGTTTCCGGGCCACAAGCTTCTGAAAGATCACCGTCTGGTGTTTGGCCACTGGGCGGCTCTGATGGGACGCACCAAGCTGCCTAACGCCCTGGCGCTGGACACCGGCTGCTGCTGGGGCAACCACCTGACGCTCTGGTGCCTGGAAGATAACCGCTACCATTACCAGGCTGCGCTGGTCTAATCCCCCCCAATACGCTCAAGTTTTACGCAGTTCGGCCGATCACTGTAAATGGCCCCTGTGATTTCTCGATCATGCTGATAACATGAGGGCGAAAAAAGATACAAAAACAATAACTCAGGGAGAGGGATATGAAGATTACCGTCGCCATGCGGATCATTGGTGGCTTCACGCTGGTTACCCTACTACTGCTTATACTTGGCGGCATGTCGTTACTGAGTATTGGCACCGTCAGCACACACACTCAAAGCTTCAAATCCTTCTCTCTGCCCGCCAAAGACGGCACCGGTGCTCTTGAGCGCCTGCTCAACGCGCAGCAGTTGGCTCTGGTCAACGCCTATTACAGTGATGGCACTGGACAGCTCGCTCAGCACACAGAGATCCTTGACGCCTTGGAGCAGGAGTGGCAACAAAATCGCAGCCAGCTACTGACGGTGGTCGATGGAAAGCCTGAGTTAACCGAACCGCTGAGCCAGATCACTCAACAGCACAATCTGTACTGGCAGCAGATCAAAACCCTGCAGTCGGAACGCGAGCAAGCCCTGACGCAGCGCGCCAACCTATCCGATGCTCTGGCCACCCTTGAGGAACAGGTCGATGACGCCAGCTCCATGCTGCTGGATGTGATGGAACTGGAGTACTCCGACAACGCGGATGACCGAGCCCTCGCCGGGCACGCCAGCACCCTGGAAACCAGCCTGATTGGCCTTATCTCCATCGCGCTTGAACTGCCCAAAGCGGAAGACCTGACGCTGGTGGACACCCTGGAGGGAGAACTGAGTTACCTGCTCAGCAATCTTGAGTACCTCCAAAGCAACCTGACCTGGACCCGACCAGACGGCAGCGATCGGATCGATCCGGATCTGGGCGCCGATATCGATGCCAACCTCGCGGCCATCCTGAGTGCCTTTGATGAGGGGCACGGGGTCATCAGTCAGAGTAAGAATCGACTGATTGCCCAAGGCAACGCCACTCAGGCACTGGAGCAGGCCCGTGGCCTGCAAAGTCAGCTGCAGGCCCAGATCGACCGTCTGCATGCCCAGGTGATTGCCATCAGCAATGCCGCTGGCGATGAGGCACAGAGTGCACTGGAGAGCAGCGGCAACCGCACCATGGTGGTGATGGTGCTGTCTATCCTGGTGGCGTCCAGCATTGGAGCCATCACCATTCGTGCCATCACCCGCCCGCTGGCGCAGGTGAATGAAGCCTTAGCAGTACTGGCCCGAGGCGACCTGACGCAAAACCTCAGCTACCGCCGTGATGATGAATTTGGTCAGCTGGTCAACAACACCAATCGACTGGTGGACAGCCTGCGCACGCTGATCCAATCGATCGTTGATCGCGCCAATCAACTCGCCGCGGCTGCCGAAGAGACTTCGGCGGTTACCGCACAAACCACTTCGGGCATTCAGGAACAGAAGAGCCAGGTGGACCAGGTGGCCAGTGCCACCACCGAGCTTTCCGCTTCCGCCACTCAGGTGGCCACAGGCGCCAATGACGCTCTCGGCGAGATCAAGCTGGCGGACGATGAGGCCAAGCAGGTGAAAGCGATCTCCGACGCCAATGGGGCCACCATTCAGGCCCTGGCCAATGAGGTCGAACGTGCCAGCGGTGTGATTCACCAGCTGGAGGAAAACAGCGCCGCGATCGGCGGGATCCTTGATGTGATCCGTGGGATCGCCGAACAAACCAATCTGCTGGCGCTGAACGCCGCCATTGAGGCCGCCCGGGCCGGTGAGCAGGGCCGGGGCTTCGCTGTCGTGGCTGATGAGGTGCGCTCCCTGGCCTCCCGTACTCAGCAGTCCACGACTGAGATCCAGCAGATGATCGAGGCGCTGCAGCAGGGCGCTAAGGACGCGGTTGCGGTGATGGATCAGGGGCAGCGCCAGGCCAGCGAGAGTGTGGCAAAAACCGCTGAAGCCAACCAGATGCTGGACGCGATCGCTCAGGCGGTGGACCGGGTATACGCCGCAGGCAACCAGATTGCCCAGGCGGCCCAGGAGCAGGATCAGGTGGCGCAAACCATCTCAGCCCGCCTGGAGCAGATTGCCGGCATCGCTGAGGAGACCAGCTCCGGAGCAGTGCAGACCGCCACCTCGAGCCAGCAGGTGGCTCAGTTGGCTGAAGAGCTTCAGTTGCAGGTCCGGGAGTTTAAGGTGTAATGCTCCCCAAATAAAAAAGGCGGCCGATTGGCCGCCTTTTTATTGCTATCGACGATCAGTTCGCTCGCGCGCTGATCTCCGCCGCGATTGGGCTTTCTGCCAACCCCTGACTCTCGGCCCACTGCATCACAGTCTGTCCATCAGACTCCGCCGCTGAGAGGCTTTCACGAGGCATCTGCTTCACCAGATACACCCCCACATCCTGAGCGTTGCTCAGCATGGCGGTGCGCAGCAAGCTGTTGCCGTTGCAGCTGACCCCATCATAGATGGCGCGAAGCTTGATACGGGCATCCTTCAGCTTCTTGCGAAGGCGGTTCTTGTCATCCGCTGCCACGTAATCGCAGACGCTGGCAACCAGCTGATCCACGTTGGCATGAGTGACCGGGCTGTAGGTAAGGCTGGAAGCGGCCAGGCCGGCCGCCATCAGAAAAGCGGTAAAACGCATCATTTCACTCCCTGTAATAGAACTGCGGCTACAGACTTCTAACGGTCCGTTAACGACCAGCTTATAACAGGCGGAAATATAACGGTATATCTTTAATCTACTTGTCGGTCCAGCGTGCGGAAAGTGAGGGTGTAGAGGTTCTTTTCGTCCGGCAAATGCTCACTTCGCTCAACTTCATTCCACCCCAGAGGCTCGTAGTCCGGGAAGTGAGTATCCCCCTCAACATCCAGATCCACGTCAGTGATATAGAGGCGATCGGCCTTGGGCAGCATCGCGGCATAGAGTTCACCGCCACCGATGATCATCAGTTCCTCCACATCACCAGCCGCCTTAAACGCTTCATCGATCCCGGACACCACCGTCACCCCTTCGGGGGCATAATCGGTCTGTCGGGTGATCACGATATTGTGACGTCCCGGCAGTGGGCGGCCGATCGATTCAAAGGTACGTCGTCCCATCACCACCGGCTTACCCAGTGTCACGGCTTTAAAGTGCTTGAGGTCCGCTGGCAGGTGCCAGGGCATCTGGTTGTCTTTGCCGATAACCCGTCCCCGGGCCATACAGGCAATCAGCGCGATCCGCATCGGCTCGACTCCTTGTTTGGTACGCTCAGATGATCGAGCGGTTACGGTAATACAGCAGCCCGGGCAGGGCCAGGCCGACACTCAGGGCGCCGACGATAAACACCGTCTTAATGCCGTTAACGAGCACCTGCTCCATCAAAGGTTCACTGGCCCCAACGGCACTCATCTCCACCAGGCCAATCACGGTGTTAAACGCATAACTGCCGGGGATCATCGGTATGATCGCTGCCACGCCGTAAAGCTGCATCGGCGCCAGGGTTCGACGGGCCCAGTGTGCGGTCAGCCAGCCCACCGCTCCGGCGGCCACAAAGGTGGCCCACTCAATCGGCGCACCGAATGCCATCAGCCCGCCCCGGATCCCAAAGCCCATGGCGCCAGCCAGACCACAGCGCCACAGGTAACGGGCTGGCACATTGAAGGCCATGGCAAAGCCCACCGCGGGCACCGCAGCAATCAGGGCGTTAAACAATAGGTTCAGCAGGTCCATCAGAGCCACCCCAATCCGGTCAGTTGCATCGCCAGGGTAATGCCGATGGCTGCAGAGATGGTCATCAGGGTCGCCTGCCCCCAGCGTGCCATGCCGACGTTGTAGTGCCCCTTCACCATATCGGCGACGGCGTTGATCATCGGGAATCCTGGTACCAGCATCAGGACGCAGGCGGCGGTGGCAATCTCCGGGGTCTGGGTCCACTCAAACAGGCCGCCAAGGCGGGTCAGCAGCGTGGTCACAAAAGCGGTCACCGCCCAGTTAACCAGCACGTTGTAGTGACGATGCGCCAGAGATTGGCGTACCGCCATACCGATGGAGGAGGCCAGAGCGGTAATCAGGCAGCCCATCAGGTCAGCGCCAAAGAAGTGAGCGAAAGCCGCACAGGAGGGGCCGATAATGGCCACGACGGCCCATCGGTTCCAGGTCCAGGGGGTCAGGCGAGCCAGACGGCGGCTGGCGAGGGTGAGGTCAACAATCCCCTTCTCCGCCTGCACGCAGATGCGCTGTACCTCGCACACCATATGCATATTGAGGCCATGTTCCCGCAGGCGGCGGGTGGTGGTCACACACCGGCCCTGATACAGCGTGGTCATCACCAGGGCATTGGCAGAGATGGAGAGCTCCACGCTGTCGACCCCAAAGGCCCGGCCCATGCGTTGGCCCACGTCCTCGACCAGTTCGCTCTCCGCGCCCCACGCCAGCATCTGCTGAGCGGCGCGGACCGCCACTCGGGTGATCTCGTTTTGGGTGTGAACGTCCATTTCAGTTTGTTGTTCTTATGTCGTCAAAAGGGGACCCTAAGGTCCCCATATGGTACGGCATTGCCGGTTACTTCTGATACACCACTTCGACGTCGTAATCGTCGTCGTCCCAGTCGTCCCAGTCGTCGTCATCCTCTTCGACCACGGCATCGCGCATCTGCTGGGCGTGGTGGTGCTCCCACTTAAAGGCCACCTCGTCCTCAGCCTGCTCCTCCACTTCCTCTTGCGGCAGCGTGTCGAGCAGTTGCATCAGCTGCTTGCACAGCACCTCGGTGCCCTGCTTGCTGATGGCGGCGATGGTGTGCACCTCACCTTCCCATCCCAAGGCGCTGACAATGGCGTCAATGCGCTCCTGACGCTCCTCTTCGGGCACCAGGTCCAGCTTGTTCAGCACCAGCCAGCGCGGCTTGTCGAACAGCTTGGGTGAGTAGGCCTGCAGCTCCCCAAGGATCGCCTGGGCGCCCTCGGCCGGATCGCTGCCATCGTAAGGCGCCATGTCGATGATGTGCAGCAGCACGCGACAACGCTCCAGGTGTTTCAGGAAGCGGATACCCAGACCGGCACCGTCGGACGCGCCTTCGATCAGACCCGGGATGTCGGCAATCACAAAGCTCTTGGAGGGCTCCGGACGCACCACGCCCAAATTCGGCACCAGGGTGGTAAAGGGGTAGTCCGCCACTTTGGGCTTCGCCGCAGAGACAGAGCGGATAAAGGTGGACTTGCCCGCATTCGGCAGGCCCAGCAGACCCACATCAGCCAGCAGCATCAGCTCCAGGCGCACTTCGCGGTGCTCACCTTTGGTGCCCAGAGTCTTTTGACGGGGAGCACGGTTTACGGAGCTCTTAAAGCGGGTGTTGCCCAGACCGTGGAAGCCACCTTTGGCCACCATCAGCTTCTGGTTGTGCTGGGTCAGGTCACCAATCACTTCGCCGGTGTCTTCATCCACAGCTCGGGTACCAACCGGTACTCTCAGTACCCGGTCTTCACCGCGCTTACCGGTACAGTTACCACCACGGCCATTCTCGCCGCGCTGGGCACGATGGCAACGCTCAAAGCGGTAATCCACCAGCGTATTCAGGTTCTCGTCGGCCAGCAGGAAAACATCACCGCCATCGCCGCCGTCACCGCCGTCCGGTCCCCCTTTCGGGATGTATTTTTCGCGACGGAAACTGACCACGCCGCTGCCGCCGTCGCCCGCTTCCACCCGAATGGTGACTTCATCTACAAACTTCATGATCCAGCCCCTTTCAAACCCAATTCATTGGCCCCTCTTCCCGGCCTGGAACCGCGCCGGTAGGGTCACAGTAGCAAGCGAACCAATGAATTGGGGATCAGATTTCTAGTATACCCTTAGTACGCAAAAAGCCCCGCCAGTGCGGGGCTTTTCCATCCGGTCAGTCCGGCTTACTCGGCAATGATGCTCACGTATTTACGGTTTTGCTTGCCTTTCACTTCGAACTTCACCTTGCCGTCGGCAGTGGCGAACAGGGTGTGGTCTTTACCAACACCTACGTTGTCACCGGCGTGGAACTTGGTGCCACGCTGACGAACGATGATGTTACCCGCCAGAACGGATTCGCCGCCGAAGCGCTTAACACCCAGGCGTTTGCTTTCAGAATCACGGCCGTTACGAGTAGAACCGCCAGCTTTCTTGTGTGCCATCTCTCAGAACTCCTCGATTAACCGTTGATACCGGTGATCTTCACTTCAGTGAACCACTGACGGTGGCCCATCTGCTTGCGGTGGTGCTTACGACGACGGAACTTCACGATCTTAACCTTGTCGGCACGACCGTGGTTTACCACCTCAGCAACAACCTTACCGCCTTCTACCAGAGGGGCACCTACTTTGATTTCTTCACCGTTAGCGATCAGCAGAACCTGGTCGAACTCGATGGTGGCACCGGTTTCTACGTCCAGTTTCTCCAGACGCAGGGTTTGGCCTTCGGCGACACGGTGTTGCTTACCGCCACTTTGGAAAACCGCGTACATAATAACTCCGCTATTGCGCACGCTGTAACCACCACACATAGGGGGGCCAGGGTGCGACTAAAACTGTTTGACAATGGGCGCGCATTCTACGGCATGGACACTAAACAGGCAAGGGGCCATTGAAAAAAGATCGGTAGAAGGATCGAGATCCTCGCAACCGGAAGTCAATGGCACTGTTAACCCGGGGGAATTGCGGTAGAATTGGGCGCCGCCGTACCACAATAATAGTAGGCTTGTGCCTGCAGAATCCAGACCTTGGGACCAATAATGGACTTAAACGCCATCCGCGAACTGGCCGACCACGACATGAAGATGGTCAACCAGATGATTTACGACCAGCTCCACTCCGATGTGGTGCTGATCAATCAGCTTTCCTTTTACATCATCAACGGTGGCGGCAAGCGGATGCGGCCTTTGCTGGCGGTACTGGCCGCCCGCGCAGTGAACTACCAGGGCGAAGACCACGTCAAACTGGCTGCCATCATTGAATTCATCCACACAGCCACGCTGCTGCACGATGACGTGGTGGATGAGTCCACGATGCGCCGTGGCCGAGAAACCGCCAACGCCCTGTTTGGCAACCAGGCCAGCGTTCTGGTCGGCGACTTCCTCTACACCCGCTCCTTCCAGATGATGACGGAACTGAAGCGACCGAAGGTCCTGGAAGACCTGGCCGATGCCACCAATGTCCTGGCGGAAGGGGAAGTGCTGCAGTTGATGAACTGCAACGATCCCAACACCACTGAAGACAGCTACATGCAGGTAATCTACTGCAAAACCGCCCGTCTGTTTGAAGCGGCGACCCATCTGGCCGCGGTGCTGGCGGACCAACCCGCAGAAGTGTGTCAGGCCCTGTCCGACTACGGTCGTTACCTGGGTACCGCATTCCAGCTGGTGGATGACGTACTGGATTACACCGCCGATGCGGAAGAGCTGGGCAAGAACCTCGGTGACGACCTGGCCGAAGGTAAGCCGACGCTGCCGCTGATCCACGCCATCGCCAACGCCCCGGACGCGCAGAGCGAGCAGATCCGCTCCGCGATTGAAAACGGTGGCTGCGATGAGGTGGACGATGTGGTGGCCACACTGAATCAGGTGGGTTCTCTGGAGTACACCATGCAGCGTGCCGTTGAAGAGGCGGACAAGGCCATTGCGGCCCTTTCTGTGCTGCCTGAGACCCCCTACCGGGATGCGCTGGCCTCACTGGCTCGTATCGCCGTTGAGCGCCGCAACTGAGCGCCCGAAACGCACCCACAAAAAAAGCGCCCTCAGGGGCGCTTTTTTTATTGAGCCGGCTTAGCCGTTCACAAAGGCTTCGCCCTTGCTGATGTCGCCGCTCAGAGTCTCCAGCATGCCATCCAGAGCCTGCTTCTCGAAGTCGCTCAGGGCACCGTAGGAAAGCACCTTCTCAACGCCATTCACACCCAGCTCAACCGGCTGAGCGAAGAAACGGGTGTGCTCACCGGCACCTTCCACGTAAGCGCACTCAACAACGCCCTTCTCGCCCTGCAGAGCGCGAACAACGGAGATGCCGAAACGGCAGGCAGCCTGAGCCATGGACAGAGTGGCACTGCCACCACCAGCTTTGGCTTCCACCACTTCGGTGCCCGCGTTCTGGATTCGGTGAGTCAGGCTGGCAATCTCTTCATCGCTGAAGGAAACCCCCTCAACCTGGGACAGCAGCGGCAGGATGGTAACGCCGCTGTGGCCACCAATCACATTGATCTTCACCGCTTCCGGGCTCAGGCCTTTGGCTTCGGCGATAAAGGTTTCGGAGCGGATCACGTCCAGAGTGGTCACACCGAACAGCTTGTTCTTATCGTAAACGCCCGCGTTCTTCAGCACCTCGGCGGCAATGGCCACAGTGGTGTTTACCGGGTTGGTGATCACACCGATGCAGGCTTTCGGCGCTACCTCAGCCACTTTACCCACCAGGTTACGGATGATGCCGGCGTTCACATTGAACAGGTCGGCACGGTCCATGCCGGGCTTACGCGCCACACCGGCGGAGATCAACACCAGGTCGGCGCCTTCCAGTGCCGGAGTCGGGTCTTCACCCGCATAACCCTTGGCGTTCACTGCGGTCGGGATATGGCTGATGTCTACCGCCACACCGGGAGTGACCGGAGCGATATCATAAAGGGCCAGATCGCTGCCCTTGGGCAGATTCAGCTTCAACAACAGGGCCAGAGCCTGACCAATGCCACCCGCGGCACCCAGTACTGCAACTTTCATCGTGTTCTCCATCTTTCCGTTGATGTGACGTGGATCATCTTTCCAACTGGCGCCAACAATACCCAAAGCCAATTCTGATGGCAATGCGACCAAGGGTGGTTGCCTAACCAGTCATCACATTCAGCAATAAGTTGGTGTCACTGAACCCCAATCGGTGAATTTTTATTCCCATCATATGAATATCACTTGCTTTTTAAGCAGACCTTATTCAAAGTGGCCCTGTCCAAACGGCAGAATCGATTAAGACAATGAGAAACGCCAACGCACAAGAAGAACTGGTACGCGCCTTCAAGTCCCTGCTGAAAGAGGAACGCTTCGGCTCTCAGGGGGAGATCGTGGCGGCACTGCAGGCCGCTGGCTTCAGCAACATCAACCAGTCCAAAGTCTCCCGGATGCTGAGTAAATTCGGCGCGGTTCGCACCCGGAATGCCAAGCAGGAGATGGTGTACTGCCTGCCTGCAGAACTCGGTGTCCCCACCGCCAACGCCCAGCTGCGAAACCTGGTTCTGGATGTGGACAACAACGGCGCGATGATCGTGGTGCGCACCAGCCCGGGTGCCGCCCAGTTGATTGCCCGTCTGCTGGACTCCATGGGTAAAGCTGAGGGGATCCTGGGCACCATCGCAGGGGACGACACCATCTTTATCGCCCCCAGCCAGATTGAAGCCATGGCGGAGACGCAGGCGACGGTCAAAGAGCTGTTCAACTACCACGATTGAACCGCCCTGATACAAAAACGCCCGGCCTAAGCCGGGCGTTTTGCGTTTGGAGCTCTGTTACAGGCCTGCGGCCTGCTCCAGAAAATCGATGGAGGGGGCAAAGAACGCCGCACCACTCACCGCCTGAGTGTATTTGAGCAGATGGTCGTAGTGCTCGCCGTCGCCATGAATCATCGACTTCAGCTGGTTGGTGAAGTGCTGGGGCGTTTTGCAGCAGGCGATAAAGAACAGGCCCTGCTCCTGCATGTTGCCATAGGGCATGCTCTGACGCAGAAGCTCCATGCTGCTGCCATCTTCGTGCTTCAGGTTGACCCGCTTAATGTGGGCAAAGCCCGGCTTGGCCGCGCTGGGGTACTCCACGTTCTCCACCTTGGTGCGACCGATAGTGTCTTCCTGAGTCTTCAGGGACTGACGCTCCCACAGCGGCATGTTGTGCACGTAGCGCTGGGTGTGGATGTAGCTGCCGCCAGCGAAAGCGCTGTCTTCCGCGCCCACCAGAGCCACCTGACGGCGGTTAGTACCGGTCGGGTTTTCAGTGCCGTCGACGAAGCCGGTCAGGTCGCGGTTATCCAGGTAACGGAAGCTGCGAACCTCCTCCACCAGTTCGGCAAGACCAGCCAGACGGCGGCACACCTCAGTAGCGGCGATGTGGTTCACGTCCAACCGGTCGCTGCGGATATGAACAAACAGATCCACCGGCTGACTCGGGGCGCTGCGGTCCTCGGCTTCAAAGCTCGGGAACGGCGCCAACTCGGCGGGACGCGCCTCCGGGTAGAGGGTGTCCCAGTAGTTGGAACCGATGGCCACAAAGCCATTGAAGGCACAATCCGCGTTGCGATCCGCAGAGGACTGCATCCAGGCTGCCAGACCGGCAATCACCCGGGGCAGCGTCGCTTCAGCGCCTTCTGTGGCATTAAACATCAAATAGATGCCGTGCAGATTTCCCTCTGCACAGATCCCACCCTGCTCCCTGGGCATGCGTCCTTCCTTGTTGGTCATTTCATTGGACATGGTCAGTACCGACAGATCTGATTTCAAACACACAGTCTGCGCAGTGCCAGAGAGACTGGCAAGCCGCCAACAGGAAAAGATTGATTTATACCAATTAAAACAGCACCAAAGCGTGTGGCAGCGCCGCTACCGCAACCCGTTGTCCCTGTTCCAGCGTGATCAGTCCCGAGCGTACCGCAAGCTCCACCGGGCCAACACTGACCTGGTAATCGCAGTAGGTGCCCTTAAACCGTCTGGCGGTGATCACGCCACTGCCCTGCTCATCCGGTTCCAGCGCCAGTTGCTGGGGTCGCAGCAACAGAGCACCACGGTGGGTTGGCGGGAAGCGCAGCGGGCTGATGCTCTCAATCTCTCCCAACGGCGTCGATACCGCGTGTTCGCTGGCAACCACCACATCCAGATAGTTGCCTCCCCCCAGAAAATCCGCCACAAAGCGGCTGACCGGGCGGTAGTAGAGCTCCTCGGCAGGCCCCGTCTGCACTACCTTGCCCTCATGCAGGATCGCCAGACGATCGGCAAAGGCAAACGCCTCCTCCTTGGAGTGGGTCACGAAGATGGCACTGACGCCCTGCGAACGCAGAATCGATCGGATCTCCGCCATCAGCTCCCCACGAACCTGGCTGTCGATGTTGGAGAAAGGCTCATCCAGCAGCAACAACTTCGGCTTGTACGCCAATGCACGAGCGATCGCCACGCGCTGCTGCTGGCCACCGGAAAGTTCGTGGATGTAACGCTTGTCCAGGCCATCCAGCTTCACCAGATGAATCATCTCCTCCACCCGGGTCTTCGCTTCCGCCTTGGGCCAGTGACGCAGCCCAAAGGCGATGTTCTGCGCCACGGTAAGGTGGGGGAAAAGTGCGTAGTCCTGAAAGATCACGCCGATGCCACGCTGCTCAGCGGGCACCAGTTGTTCAGCGGAGGAGATCACCTGTCCGTCCAGGGTCACGCTACCGCCGTGCACCGGCATCAGACCGGCAATGGCACGAAGCAGGGTGGTCTTGCCGCAGCCGCTGGGGCCCAGCAGTGCCAGGATCTCATTTTCAGCAAGCGCCACTGCCAGATCAGACAGAACCCGCTTGCCATCGTATTCGCATACCAGCGCGTCAACGCGAAGTTTCGACATCAGTGAACATGCTCCAAACTGCGATTGAGGTAGATCACCGGAACCAGGCCAACCAGCACAATCACCAGTGCGGGCAGCGCTCCCAGTTCCAGAGCCTCATCGGAGACAAATTGATACACGTAAGTGGCCAGTGTTTCAAAGCCAATCGGCTTCAGCAGCAAGGCTGCGGGCAACTCCTTCATCGCCTCAATAAAGACGATAAGTGCCGCCGCCAGCATGCCCCGGCGTACCAAGGGCAGATGCACATGGCGCAGCAGTGAAGCGGGGCCATAACCCATGGTGGACCCGGCCATATCTAAAGTGGGGCTCACCCGTTTAAAGCTCGACTCGATGCTGCCCAGTGCCACCGCCAGGAAACGCACCGTATAACCAAACACGATGGCCACCATGGAACCGGACAACACCAGCCCCGGCAAACCAAGGCCCAGCCACTCTGCCAGATCATTAATGGCAAAATCAGCGCGGGTCAGCGGGATCAGGATGCCGATCGCCAGAACGGTTCCCGGTAGAGCGTAACCAAATCCGGCCAGGCGGCTGGGCCAGCGGTCCCACTTACGGGGACTGACCCGAGCCAGAAACTGGAGACCCAGCGCAATCACCACGGTCAGTGCGGCCACGAGGGCAGAGACCATCAGGCTATTGGCGCTGTAGCTCCAGAACGCGCTGAGCGACTCCGGATCAAAATACTCAATCGCATAGTCGAGCAGGATAAGCGCCGGCAGCACGAAGGAGAGCAGCAACAGCACAGAGCAGAAGCCGGTGGCCAGAGCCGCCCGCCAGCCGGTGAGCAAGTAACTGTAATCCTCGCTCTTGCCCTCTGCTTTCTGGAACTGTTGCTGACGGCGCCGGGCCATACGCTCACCAAACATCAGCAGCGCAATGCCCAACAACATCAGGGTGGAGAGGCGCGCAGCACTGCTCATGCTGCCGTGCCCCAGCCAGGTGTCGTAGACCGCCGTGGTCATGGTGTTGACCGCGAAATAACTCACGGTGGCAAAATCCGCCAGCGTTTCCATCGCCACCAGGGACAGTCCCACTGCGATAGCAGGGCGGGCCAGGGGCAGGCTGAGTCGGAAGAAGCTTCGCGTTGGAGTGCAGCCCAGCGTCCGGCTGGCCTGGATCAGGTTGCTGGCCTGCTCCAGAAACGCGGTACGCGCCAGCATAAAGACGTAGGGAAACAGCACCAGGGAGAGCATGATGGCGGCGCCGCCGAGGGAGCGCACCGATGGGAAGTAGTAGTCTGCCGGCGATTGCCAGCCCGCCAGTTCACGCAGCATCTTCTGAACCGGACCGGCGTAATCCAGCAGGTCGGTATAGACGTAGGCCACGATGTAAGCAGGCATCGCCAGGGGCAGCAGCATCGCCCACTGGAACACTCGTTGTCCCGGGAAGCGGCACATCGCCACCAGCCAGGCAGCCGGGAGACCCAGCACCAGGCTGCCGAGGCAGACCATTAAGATCAGCAACACCGTGTTGGCCACGTAAGCGCTCAACACGGTGTTTTTAAGGTGTTGGAATGCCTCCTGATCGGGCTGCAGCGACTGCAGTATTAGCGCGATCAGGGGTAACATCAGGGCGGCCGCCATCAGGTAGCCGCCCACACTCCAACGTCGCGAGAGTGTCAGGATCATCGTTTACAGATCGAACTTAACCTCGTCGAGCAGCTTCACTGCTGTCGAGTGGTATTCAGCCAGCTTGGCCACCGGCAGTGCGTCCGCTTTGTACTGCCCCCAGGAAGCCACCAGCTCAGACGGGGCTACCTTCGGATTTACCGGGTATTCGTAGTTCAGCTCAGCGTACAGACCCTGGGCCTGCTCGCTGGAGAGGAACTCCAGCAGACGCTGACCGCCTTCCGGGTTTTTGGCGTGCTTAGCCATCACACCACCGGAGACGTTCATGTGTGCACCGCGATCGTTCTGGTTGGGGAAGTTGATCACTACCGCTTCGGCCCAGCCACGCTGGTTGTCGTCTTCCAGCATCTTGCCGAAGTAGTAGCTGTTACCGATGGCGTAGTCACACACGCCTTCCGCCACGGCACGCACCTGGGCACGGTCGTTACCCTGCGGCTTACGCGCCAGATTGGCTTTCACACCTTCCAGCCAGGCTTTGGTTTCCGCTTCACCGTGATGGGCGATCATGGAAGCCACCAGGGCGATGTTGTAGGCGTTCTTACCGGAGCGCATGCAGATTTTGCCCTTGAACGGGGCAGTCGCCAGGTCTTCGTAGCTGATGCCCTCGGCCGCACCGACACGGTCCTTGGCGCTGTAGATGTTACGAACACGCAGGGTCAGGGCGAACCAGTGGTTCTCCGGGTCACGGTACTGGCTCGGCAGGTTCTCATTCAGCACATCGCTCTGCACTGGCTGGGTCAGGCCCATATCCACCAGCGTTGCCAGACGAGAGATATCAGTGGTCAAAACAACGTCTGCCGGGGACAGGCGTCCTTCACGCTTCAGGCGCTCCTCAAGGCCGGTCTGGGCAAACACCACCTGTGTTTCGATGCCGGTTTCCTTGGTGAACATCTCCAGCATCGGCTCCACCAGGAACGGCTGACGGTAGGAATAAACAGTAACGGTCTGCGCTGCGGAAGCCACGGAGCTGGCCATCAAGAGCAGAGCGGACAAAGCGAAGCGACCCATGGTGAAGAACTCCTTTTGTGAAATAAGAATAATTATCTTTTAGATTAAAATAACCCTTAACCTGAAACCTATCAATGACCAACATCAAAAAAAGCCCCCATAGAGGGGGCTCCTTTCAACCTGTTTGCTCTGTTTTTGAGCGGGGTCAGCTTGCGCTCTTTACTGTGACGAACTCCGGGTAAGCGTCGATACCACAGTCGGAGAGATCCATACCGTCGTACTCCTCCTCCTGGGTGACCCGGATCCCCATGGTGGCTTTCAGTACACCCCAGGTCGCCAGACTTGCCGTAAACACCCAGCCAAAGATGACTGCGGCACCCGCCAACTGGCCAACCAGCGTGGCATCGCTATTGGAGAGGGGTACCACCAGCAGGCCAAACAGACCACAGACACCGTGAACGGAGATGGCGCCCACCGGGTCATCGATCTTGATCTTGTCCATGCCCACGATGGAGAACACCACCAGACCACCTGCAACGGCACCCACAACGGCTGCCAGAGTCAGCGAGGGGGAGAGCGGATCAGCGGTAATGGCCACCAGTCCTGCCAACGCGCCGTTGAGGATCATGGTCAGGTCCGCCTTACCCCAGGTCAGCTTACAGACAATGAGGGCAGCGATGGCGCCAAACGCAGCGGCAGAGTTGGTGTTCACAAAGATCTTGGCCACCGCCGACGCGTTCTCCGCATCGGAAACCATCAGCTGAGAGCCACCGTTGAAGCCGAACCAGCCCAGCCAGAGAATAAAGGTACCCAGGGTCGCCAGAGGCAGATTCGAGCCTGGGATCGGGTTAACGCTCCCATCGGGGTTGTACTTGCCCCGACGGGCCCCGAGAAGAAGCACCCCGGCAATCGCCGCAGCAGCGCCAGCCATGTGCACAATGCCGGAACCGGCAAAGTCCACAAAACCCAGTTTTTCGGAGACAAAGCCACCCCCCCAGGTCCAATATCCCTCAACTGGATAGATAAAGCCGGTCAATACCACAGCGAAAGCCAGGAATGCCCAAAGTTTCATGCGCTCTGCGACCGCACCGGAGACAATCGACATGGCCGTTGCCACAAACACCACCTGGAAGAAGAAATCCGACTCCAGTGCGTGGTCCGCATCATCCGCCTGGGTGCCAATCAGGCCGCCAATACTGGGTAGCCAGCTCCCTTCAGGGTTGTCCACGTACATGATGTGGTAACCCACCAGCAGGTACATGGCACAGGCGATGGCGTAGAGGCACATGTTCTTGGTCAGGATCTCGGTGGTGTTCTTGGAGCGGACCAGTCCCGCCTCCAGCATGGCGAAGCCCGCCGCCATCCACATCACCAAGGCCCCGGAAATCAGAAAATAGAAGGTGTCCAGCGCGAAGCGCAGCTCGGCTACGGTGGCACCCAATGCAGTCACTTGTTCCATTGTGTCACTCCCCCTTAAATCGCTTCCGCGTCCATTTCGCCGGTACGGATCCGCACCGCCCGCTCCAGATCGATGACAAAGATCTTGCCGTCGCCAATCTTTCCGGTGCCCGCTGCTGCGCTGATTACCTCGATCAATCGCTCAACGTTCTCGGACGCCGTGGCGATCTCCAGTTTCACTTTGGGGAGGAAGTCCACCTGATACTCGGCGCCCCGATACAGTTCGGTGTGTCCCTTCTGACGACCAAACCCTTTGACTTCCGTTACTGTCAGCCCTTCCACTCCCAGTTCGGCGATCGCCTCTCGGACGTCGTCGAGCTTAAAGGGCTTGATGATTGCGCTAACCAATTTCATGCCGTTCTCCTAATCCCTGCTGTCGCTGGTAACATCCTCCTTACAACTGCTGTGCCATAAATTTTTATTCATATTTTTCATTAGCTTATTCACAAGCTCGGTCGACGACGCAAAAAATTCGCACCGCTTTGAAACAGTTAATTACAGCGGGGCACCAAATTGGTGCATAAATGAGCAACACAAATGTAGAGAGAGGGTTTGGCGGATTGGAGAAGCAAAACGCCCGCTCATTAGGAGCGGGCGTTACGTTCAATCAATAAGTCGAACATTAGGCTCTTCAGGTTCGCAACTTGTTGTAGATAAAGAGCACCAACAACGCACCAAGGACCGCGAGAACCAAAGAGCCGATATCAAAACCGGAGACTCCCCCCCAGCCCAGCATCTGCCCGATGTAGCCACCGACAAAAGCACCGGCGATCCCCAGCAGGATGGTCATAACCATCCCGCCGCCATCCGGTCCAGGCATGATCCACTTGGCCAGCGCCCCGACGATCAGACCCAGAACAATCCAGCTGATAAAGCCCATATTCGGCTCCTTAGTTGTGACCAGTTCCAGATAACCCTAGTCGGTTCCAAAAAAAACGCCCCCGCAGAATGCAGGGGCGTTGTTTCTATCGGAGGTTATTGGGCATCAGTGCCGTATTTCTCCTGGTACTCCTTTTCCCACTCAGGCACAACCGTCTTCAGGAACTCATCCTTGGCTTGCTGCATGGCGGGCTCATCCAGACCCACAGCCACCTGAGCAGCGGCCTTGGTGGAGATATCAGGCAGGGCAACCGGATCGGTCTGACCGTGCTTGGCCAGTACCCGTACCAGAGCGGCACGCGCATCGGCACTGCGCTCCAGAGAAGTGGCCAACAGGCGCAACGCTTCAGACGGGTTGTGCGCATGCACACCGTGAGAGGCAATGGCCATATCCCAGCGCCACTGAGCATGACGGATCGCCGTCAGCGGCTCTTTCATCTCCGCTTCGGTCGCACCGGCATCCCAAGCCGCCTTCGCTTCGAAGTGTGCTTGAACCAGCTGCTTCTCAGCCTTCAGCTTCGCCTCGGTGACCATCTCTTTGTAGTGCTTGGTGACCGCTTCCAGTTCCTCTTTGGACTGCTCATGACAACGGGCACAAGTGAACTCAAACTGGTCGAACGGATTACCGACGTTGTGGTCGGTGTAGGTACGCCCTTCCGCATTGGTGACCCGGGGCATATGACAGTCGGTGCAAGACACATCATTGCGACCGTGAGTACCGGTCTTCCAGGTTTCAAAACCCGGGTGCTGCGCCTTCAGCATCGGCGCCTTGGAGAGGCCGTGAGTCCAGTCGGAGAACTGCATGGCGTCGTAGTACTTCTCCATCTCATCCGCGCTCAGGCCGTTATCCCAGGGGAATTTCACGAACTTCTTATCCGGGGTGAAGTAGTACTCAACGTGACACTGGCCGCACACCATGGATTGACGGTCAGACTTGCTGGCCTTATCCCAGGACATACCGATGGTGTTCATCGCGCGATCGGCGAACGGCACGGAGATCCGCAAACGGGCATTGTTGTCGTGACAGTTACCACAGCCGATTTCGTGAGTGATTTCGTTGCCGCCCCGGGCCCATTTGCCCTTGAAGTAGGCGTCCTCGCCATTCTCATCGATGTAGCGCGGCACATCCGGAGACTTACAGGACCAGCATGCCATCGGCATCGGTCCATCGTCCGGTCCCTTTGGTGCGCCGGTACGCAGGGTAGCTCGCAGGTCGGTGATGGTGTAGTGGTGGCCCCGCGCCTTGTTGTAATCCTTGGCAAATCCATAGCCAGCCCACAGTACGACCAGCATCGGATCCTCTTCCAGTGCGTCGACAACCTCACTGCTCTCCTTGGTTTGCTCCCAAGTCGCGTATTGATGCTTAAACTTGGCAAACTTACTGCTGTCCGCCTCAGTTACCGTCCCTGCTCCCATTGCTGCAGTACTTGCTGCCATTAAGGCTGCGGCCCCGAAAGCCCGCCATCGCAATGTGCTCACCATCATCCTTCTCCTGTTTTTGAGATCTCGCCAGTGAAATGCATTCACTATAGCCTAGACTAACGACCCCCTAGCCCTTACCCAAGTCGCCAAAAGTCCAATCTTTACCAAGCTTGATTGTGATCAAATTGTTGCACCCGAAATCCCACTTTTTGGAGTTGGCTCAGTCTCCATCGACGCGAAACAGCAGTCTGATAACGTCATTTTCCTCACTCTCTGACCGTTGAGGCTTTTCCATCAGTTCAACACTGGGCACAATGACGCCATCCTTTGAGATGGAGCACCTATGTCCCGCACCACCCGTCTGACCACCAGCGTGATCCACGCCATGCTGCTGGTGATGTTACTGTTCAGCCTCCAGGGTGGCGTCAGCCTGATTGCTGCCCTGTACAGCATTGGTGATGCTCAGGCGATTAACGACTCCGGCTCGTTGCGGATGCGCTCCTATCAACTGCTCTTTCTCGCCAACTCCGAAGCCCGCGACCTGCAGCAAAAGCTGGATGAGTTCGAAACCATTCTCTACTCCCCGGCCCTGGCACGCTCTGATGCCTGGTACATGCCCAAGGACAGCGCCTACCACTACCATCGGGTGCAAGAGCGCTGGAAGTTGATGAAGACCTATGCCCAGGAGGGCAACTCCCGCCGGTACGTCAAGGAGGTCCGAGGCTTCGTTGACGAGATCGACGCCTTTGTGGACTCGCTGGAGAAGTTCAGCGCCCGCAAGCTAAAAATCCTGATCTTCTCTCTGATCCTGGGGATGGCGATGATGGGCGCACTGACGATCTATGCGCTGTTTTATGTACGCCGCCAGTTTGTTCAGCCGCTGCAGAAGCTGGAGCGGGGGGCCGAAGCGATCGCCGCCCGGGACTTCTCCTTTACCCCCCAGCCCAGCCGTTACCAAGAACTCAACACCCTCAGCCAAACGCTGGCGAGCACCGCTTCAGACCTGGATACCCTGTATCAACAACTGGAAAGTAAGGTGGTCAGTCAGGACCTGGCGTTGCGTCAGGCGCATGAGCGCTTAACTTTCCTCTACGATGCCGCCCAGACACTGAGCAGCACCGGCCTTGAAACCAGTGTCCTGCAGCGATTGATGGCGGCGTTGAAAGCGCACCTGAATGCAGAGGGTGTCTGTCTTCAGCTTCAAGGTGAACGACCGCTCTGTCTCGGCTGCAATAACGGCACACCTGCCAGCGCGTCACTGACAGAGGGGAGCGAGTCCCTTGGTGAGATCCGACTCTACCCTGCAGAGCGGGCCGACCAGGATCTGCTCAACAACTTTGCTCTGTTGCTTGGCCGTTCCGTCCGCCAGCATCGGGATGCTCTCATGCAGGAGCGCCTGGGCCTGATGGAGGAGCGAGCGGTGATCGCCCGGGAGCTTCATGATTCACTGGGACAGTTGCTGGCTTATATGAAAATCCAGCTGACTTTGCTGAACCGGGCGACCCAGGCCGGTCGCCCCGAAGGGATTGAGGAGGCGCGACAGGCGTTGAAGGAGTCCGTTGACAGTGCCTATCGCCAACTGCGGGAACTGCTGGCCACCTTCCGCCTGAAGGTTGAGGCGCCGGATCTCCCCAGCGCTCTGGAGTGCATTCTGGCTGAGTTGGAGGAGCGCAGCGATGCGGAACTGACTCTGGACTACCGGCTGCCTCCGATGACCCTCTCTGCGACGCAGCAGGTGCACCTGTTGCAGCTGATCCGGGAAGCGGTAATGAACGCCATCAAGCACGCTCAGGCGAGCCATATCCGTCTTCGTTGTGCCATCGAAGCGGACCAGTTAGTGGCCACCGTCGAGGATGACGGTGTCGGCATGACCACCCCTGAAAATCCGCAAAACCATTTTGGCCTGAACATCATGCAGGAGCGCGCCCGTCAGATGGGCGGCACACTCCGCATCGACGCCTCCCCAATGGGTGGCGTGCGGGTTCAGGTATCCATACTTAACCACGTGGAGGAACCCCATGGCTGAATCCTGGCAACTGCTGTTAGTGGATGACCACCCGATGTTACGGCGAGGCCTGTGCCAGCTACTGGAAGGGGATCCCCGCTTCCTGGCGCCCTGGGAAGCAGGGAACGGGCCGGAAGCCCTGGCACTGTTGGCCCGCCAACAGCCCGACCTGGTGCTGTTGGATCTCAATATGCGCCCCCTCAGCGGACTGGATACGCTGCGGGCCATTCGTCGCGACTTTCCTGAACTCAAGGTGGTGATGTTCACGGTATCTGACCACCCCCGGGACGTTCAGGCGGTACTGGATGCCGGAGCCAATGGCTACCTGATTAAGGACAGTGAGCCGGAAGAGCTGGTTGAAGGCCTGGCTCAGGTGATGGGGGGTGCCGCAGTGCTTACTGACCGGCTGGAAGCCTCTCTGGCTGAGGTCGAGGAGAGTTGGGCCGCCCAGTTAACCCCGCGCGAGCGCCAGATCGCCGAACTGATCGCGGAGGGGAAAAGCAATAAAGCCATTGGCGAAGCCCTCTTTATCAGTGAGGGCACCGCCAAGGTGCACGTGAAAAACCTGATGAGAAAAACCGGCTGCCACTCCCGGGTGGAACTGGCCATCAAGGTACGGGAAGGGTAAGGTTCAGCGGCCAGCCAGGAAGGCCTGCCAGCTGTCCAGCAGCAGCTCAAAATCCTCCAGGCCGCACACCGCCTCACTCTCGGCGTCGTAATAGTCCAGATCCGGATCCATATCGACGCCGTTCATCTGCCCCAGAGCGTGGTCCCGCACCTGCACGGCATCCACAGTAATCAGCAATGATTGCTCCGCGCCGTTCAGCACCCACTCCCGACACTGACCGTGACGGATCTGGGCCAACGCATTGCGCAGGCGCATCAGCGCCTCCGCTTCCTGGCACTCTTCTGTCAGATAGCGTCCCAGCGCTTCGTGCCCCATGGACATCAACACCAGGGGTTGCCCCCCCAGTTCACGACGAAACTCGTACTCCATACTTCCTCTAAGTGATCTCCGCCCCGGGGCGGGAATTCCAAATTGCGGCCCTGGCTGCAATTTCACACTTGCGCCCAAGGTCGCCTTGTGTGAGCCAGATTGCCGCTATACAACTAGGATCCATTGTAACCCAGCGCCACCAGGCGCGCCCCTCCAACCCCGGGAGAGCCCCATGTTCAAAGCCCTTCAACTGCACCAGGATGACGCAGGCAAGACACTGGCCAAGATTGTCGAGCTGGAAAATCACCATCTGCCGGAAGGCAACGTCACTGTTGACGTTCAGTACAGTTCACTGAACTACAAGGACGGACTGGCGATTACCGGCACCGGAAAGATCATCAGGGACTTCCCCATGGTGCCTGGCATCGATTTTGTTGGCACCGTGTCCGACTCCGAAGACCCCCGCTACCAGGTGGGAGACCAGGTGATTCTGACCGGCTGGGGCGTGGGTGAGCGTCACTGGGGCGGTATGAGCCAACGGGCCCGAGTTAATGGCGACTGGCTGGTGCCCCTCCCTGAGACACTGAGCCCGGAGCAGGCGATGGCGATCGGCACCGCCGGACTGACGGCCATGCTGTGTGTTCAGGCGCTGGAACAGGCGGGCATTAAACCGGAGCAGGGCCCCATCCTGGTAACCGGCGCCAGCGGTGGAGTGGGTTCTGTGGCCGTTACCCTGCTGGCCAAAGCGGGTTACGAGGTGCATGCGGTTACCGGCCGTGCCGACAACAGCGATTGGCTGAAAGCGTTGGGTGCCCACACCGTAGTCCCCCGCAGCGAGTTTGAGGGCCCGGCCCGCCCGCTGGACAAAGCGATCTGGGCGGGTGCCGTGGACACCGTCGGTGGCAGCATCCTGGCCAAACTGCTGAGCCAGATGGCGTACGATGGCGCCGTTGCCGCCTGTGGTCTGGCCGCCAGCTACGATCTGCCCACAACAGTGATGCCTTTTATCCTGCGTGGGGTAAAATTGCTGGGCGTCGATTCGGTAATGTGTCCCTATGAGCGGCGGATGGCTGCCTGGCAGCGCCTCTGCACCGACCTGGGACAGCAACACTTCGACGCCTTCAGCACCGTCGCGCATCTTGACGAGGTGCCCCAACTGGCCGAGAAAATCATTCAGGGCCAGGTACGGGGACGGGTGCTGATTAAGCCCTAATCCCGTATTGGAGACGCGCTCGGAATGACCGACACCCAAACTCAGATCATGGAACTGGAAGCCAGGATCGCCTATCAAGACAGTACCATCGAACAACTGAATGAAACCGTGGTCGAATTGAGCGCACAGGTACGAAAGCAGGCGGAGCAGATCCGCCTGCTGGCTGAGCGTATCAAATCGATGCCCACCAGTTCGGTGGCCGATCTCAGCGAGGAAACTCCGCCCCCCCACTACTGACAGGAGAGCCGATGACGCCGATGGCCATTGCCCAGTTGGGTGAGCCGATACTGCGACAGCGAGCCCAGCCGGTGACCGACCCAACCGATCCCGCTATCCAGACCCTTTGGCAACGGATGCTGGTGACCATGGAGGCCGCTGGCGGTGTGGGGATTGCCGCGCCCCAGGTGTTTGAATCCCTGCGCCTGATGATCATCGCCTCCCGTCCCAATGCGCGCTACCCCGATGCGCCGCAGATGGCGCCGGTGGTGTTGATCAATCCTGAGATCATCGCCACTGGGGGCGAGCCCTGCACCTTTGTTGAAGGGTGTCTGTCGGTTCCGGGCATCCGGGGACAGGTCACCCGCCCCAGTGAGGTGGAGATCCGCTACCTCGACATCCAGGGTCAACCCCAACAGCTGAATCTCACCGGTTTTCCCGCCCGCATTTTCCTGCACGAATATGACCATCTCGAAGGGCGCACCTTCCTGGATCAAGTCGCCAGCCCCGCAGACCTGATTGCCCAATCGGTATGGGAGAAGCAATGCCAAAGCGCGTAATCGCGGCCCTGCTGCTGGTGGCATTAAGTGGTTGTGCAGGAAGCAGCCTGTTTCAGCCCTATCCCAGCCGTATGGCGCCGGTGAAGCAGGCGTTGGATCAGGGCGACACTCAGCGCGCACTGTCCCAACTGGAGCCGGGCCTGGAGGGCAGTGACGCCCTGCTCTATGCACAGGAAGCGGGGCGGGTCGCCGCACTGGGGGGCGACACGGCCGCCAGCCAGGCGTTCTACCGTGAGGCAATGGCGGAGTATCAGCGCTACGACTGGAAAGCGATCGTCTCCCTCTCCGACCTGACCGCCCAGGTGGGAGGGTCCACGGTTTCAGACAACCTTATCCCCTATCACGGCCAGGCCTACGAGCGGGTGCTGGTGCACCAGCAGCAGTCCCTCAACTACCTTTGGCAGGGGGATCTGGAGGGCGCTCTGGTGGAGGTGCGCCGGGCCGACCAGGCCCAGACCGAATCCCTCAAAGCCTACCAGGATGCCATGAAGTCCACCCGGGCCATCAGTAACGCCGCCGTAGACGCCGAGTTGACGGAACTGGATCGGCAGGCGGGCAACGCCCCCAACTCCTTTATCAATGCCTACGTGCTGCTGAGCAACGCTGCGCTGTACGAAGCCAATGGGCAGCCCAACGACGCTCTGATCGATATCCGCAAAGCGCTGCAGGTCTATCCGGAAAACCGGATGCTGCAACGGGAGCTGGTGCGACTTTCCTGCCAACTGGCCATCGACTGCGCTGCCCTCAGTGAACGCTATGGCGATCCGGTCCAGCCCAAACCGGACCAGGGCCGTCTGGTGGTGCTCTACGAGGCGGGCTACCTGCCGCCCCGGGACAGCGTCTTTATTCCCTTTACCTGGGATGGCCTCTATCAGCAGGTCGCTCTGCCCACCTATCGCAGCGGCGGGCCGGCACCCTCCCCCCTGACGCTGAAGGTTGGCGCCACCCACCTCACCACCGAGCCGGTGGCGGACCTGGATGCCATGGCGGCCCGGGCGTTGCAAGAGCAGTACCCCTTTATCCTGATCCGTCAGGGCATTAGACTGACGGCCAAGCACAATGCCAATCGCTGGGCAGAACGCAAGGGAGGCGACCTGGGCGCCATCACCATGGAGGTGTTCAATGCCCTGACGGAACAGGCGGACAAGCGCAGCTGGCTGACCCTACCCCGACAAGCCCAGGCCTGGGCCGGGTTTATCGATGCGGGTGAATACAAGGTCAGCGTTGGCACCGAGCAAACCACCCTTACCCTGACTCCGGGACGCACCACGGTGCTCTGGGTTGCCCGACAGGGCGGCCTGACCCGGATCCAGTCCATACTGATTTGAGAGAACGCCTAAGGAACCGAACCATGACGATCACCAGCCCGAAAATCCTCCTGTCGCTGATCCTGGCCCTGGTACTGGCCGGCTGTCAGTCCAAGGTGGAATACCGTGACGCCACCGAAGTGGAAACCGTCGACATCAGCTTCGGCAGCTCTGACCTGCAGGCGGTCGCCAGCAAGATGGTGGACTCCATGCTGACCACCCCCTCAGTGGTGCGCCTGACCGCCAACGATCGCCCCATCCTGTTTGTGGATCGCATCACCAACAAGACCTCTGAGCACATCGATACCGAGTCCATCACTGACACCATCAGCACCCGTTTGCTGCGCAGCGGTCAGTTCCGCTTTATCGACATGACCCGTGTGGATGCGGTACGCAAGCAGCTGGACTACCAGAACAACTCCGGCATGGTGGACCCGGCCAAGGCGATCCAGTTTGGTCGTCAGGTGGGTGCCCAGTACATGCTGTACGGCAACCTCTCCAGCATCGTGAAGCGGGACGGCTCCACCCAGGACGTCTACTACAAGATGACCATGCGCCTGATGGACCTGGAAACCGGTCTGATCGAATGGGCCGATGAGAAAGAGCTTCGCAAGCAGCAGAACCGCTCCTTCCTGGGGCTGTAAGATCGAAAACGGGGGCCAGATGGCCCCCGTTTTTTCAGGCTCACTCCGGCTTGAATACGCCGATCACATCCCCACTGGCCTGTTTCTCAGCCGCTTCTGGAGCCTGATGCTTGCGGTAGCCGCAGGCCACACACTCCATCACCTCCACTCCGGATTCGCTGTACAGCATCACGCTGTCCTGTTCCTGACATTCGGGACACCGGGCCCCGGCGATAAACCGCTTCTTGGTCGCCATCTGTTTCCTTTCCTGCTGGGGGGCGAAATACGCTATCATCCCGCCACTTTTCCACGTTCCGAGCGCTCTATGATAACCCTGGACAAGGTTCAACTCATCCGCGGTGGCAAACGTCTTCTGGACGACGCCAGTCTGACCATCTATCCCGGCCACAAGTTGGCCCTGGTGGGCGCGAACGGGGTGGGGAAATCCAGCCTTCTGGGTTTGCTGATGGGCGAGTACGGCGTGGATGCCGGTGACTGTCAGGTTCCATCCCAATGGCGCCAGGCCAGCGTGGCTCAGGAGACACCCGCGCTGGACCGCACAGCGTTGGACTACGTGATGGATGGCGATGCCCGCTACCGGGCGCTGGAGCAGGAGCTGAGCGATGCCCAGGAGAGCGGCGACGGTACCCGCATCGGCCATGCACACGACGCCTTCGAGGCCTATCACGGCTATCAGGTGCCCGCCCGCGCCGCCGAACTGCTTGATGGTCTGGGGTTTGATCAGGCCGCTCAGGGACGCAGTGTTAAATCCTTCTCCGGGGGCTGGCGCATGCGCCTCAACCTGGCCCGCGCCCTGTTGATCCCCTCCGACCTGCTGCTGCTGGACGAACCCACCAACCACCTGGATCTGGATACCCTGATCTGGCTGGAGGGCTGGCTCAAACGCTACGACGGCACCCTGATCCTGATCAGTCACGACCGCGATTTTCTGGATGCGGTTGTGGGTGAGGTGGTGCATGTGGAGCATCAGAAACTCAATCACTACCAGGGCAACTACAGCCAGTTTGAGCGCCAGCGCGCCGCCCGTCTTGCTCAGCAGCAGGCCAGCTACGAGAAGCAGGAGCGTCAGCGCGCTCACATGCAATCCTTTGTCGATCGTTTCCGTGCCAAAGCCAGTAAGGCTCGTCAGGCCCAGAGCCGCCTGAAGGCCCTGGAGAAGCTGATGGTGGAAGCGCCCGCCCATGCGGACTCCGGATTCCAGATGGCGTTCCGGGAGCCCCTGGCCCTGCCCTCTCCGCTGCTGCGGATGGAGGAGGTCCAGGGGGGCTATGGCGATGTCACCATCCTGCGACAGATTAAACTCAACCTGGTGCCCGGCAGCCGAATCGGTCTGCTGGGACGCAACGGTGCAGGTAAGTCGACGCTGATCAAGCTGTTAAGTGGGGAACTGGCCCCTCAGGCGGGTGAGCTGATGATGAGCCAGGGGGTCAAGATCGGCTACTTCGCTCAGCACCAGCTGGAATCGCTGGATCCTCGCCACACGCCGCTGGAGCACATGGTGCAGTTGGCGCCCGAAGCCAAGGAGCAGGAGCTCCGCAACTTCCTCGGCGGCTACGGCTTTGGCGGCGATAAGGCCCTCAGCCCGGTGGCCCCCTTCTCCGGGGGTGAAAAGGCTCGTCTGGTGCTGGCGCTGCTGGTGTGGCAACGCCCCAACCTGTTGCTGCTGGATGAACCGACCAACCACCTGGACCTGGAGATGCGCCATGCTTTGACTGTGGCCCTGCAGGGATTTGAAGGGGCGATGGTGATCGTCTCTCACGATCGTCACCTGCTGCGGGCCACCTGCAGCGACTTCTACCTGGTGGATGGCGGTCATGTGGAGCCGTTTGAAGGTGATCTGGAGGACTACCACCGCTGGCTGCTGAAGGGCGATGAGCAGGCCGCCACCCTCGACAACGCCAAGCCCGTGGATGATCGAAAAGCGCGCAAACGGGCGGAGGCGGAGCTGCGCCAGGTGCTCTCTCCATTAAAGAAACAGCAGGATAAGGTCGATCGACTGTTGGCACAGGCTCAGACACGCTGGGATGAGCTGGAACTCCAGCTATCGGACAGCGGTCTGTATCAGGAAGAGAATAAAGCTCAGCTGACGGCCCTGCTGAAGGAGCGAGGCGACCTTCAGAACCAGTTGGAAGAGTTTGAGATGGAGTGGCTCGAACTGCAGGATCAGATTGAGCAACTGACGCAATCCCACCAGGAGGGGTAATGCAGATCACCGCCGAGCAGTATTGGCAATTCAGTGAGCGCATCTGGCAACAGCATGGCGCCCGGCAAACCGCATTGGAGCTACAGGATCAACATGGCCTGGAGCCCAATCTGCTGCTGCTCGCCCTGTTGCTGGAGCAGCAAGGCCAGTTTCTTAATGAAGCCCAGTTTGTCGATCTGAATGAAGCCCAGGCTCAATGGCGGGACAAGATGCTGACCCCCTACCGAAAGCTACGTCGGCTCGCCAAGGACAACCTGCCCGTCGAAAGCTACCGCCAGATGCTGGAGGTGGAGCTGGTGATGGAGAAACGCAGCCAGCAGCTGATGCTGAAAACCCTGGCCCATCTCCCGGCCAGCAGCAGCGGCGATAACCTGACCGCCTGCCTGAAGGCTCAGGGAATCGACCCGCTCTCTCTGCCGGGGCCGATGCTAGAACAACTGACCTACCTGTTTCAGTCCAGCGAACCGGATCTGCCTGAATACCTGTTCGGGTAAGCGTACTCGCCAATAGAAAGGCCGCCTGATGGCGGCCTTTTCTGTATCAGGCGCGGCCGGTCAGCCGCTGTGCCAACAGAGTGGCATTGCGCCCGACAATGCCATAGAGGGTCAGCTGAGGGTTGGCACCCAGGCTGGTGGGCAACATGGAGCCATCCATCACCGACAGGTTCGTCAGTTGATGGTGCTGACCCAGGCTGTTGACCACCCCAAGCGCCGGGTTATCGCTCATGGCGCAGCCCCCCATGATGTGGGCCGACGCTACCGTGGTTTTCCGAGGCGCCATACGCAGATTGGCGATCCCCGCTTTGGCTTCCGCCCAGCTGCTCCACCAGGGCAGTTCATCATCCACCGTCAGCACCCGTTTCGCCCCGGCGGCAAACTGCGCCTCCGCCATCGCCAGGTGCGCGCGGCGGGCCGCGTCCCAGAATGCCTCGTTGAGCGGGTAATCCAGTACCGGGTCACCCTGATTATCCAGGGTCATTACGCCCCCCTGGCTCTCTTCGGAGAAGCCATCCCGAACCAGAGCGATGGTGCCCTGAACGTGGTTGAAACGCGCCATCAGGTCAGCGTGCGTCGCCCCAAAGCCGGGCACCTTGGTGGCGGTCAGCACTGGATGCAGTGGCGCCACCTCCAGCTTGAATCCCAGCCCGGACTCCGGCCAGACAAACTGATCGGAATAGACACTTTGCGGCGCCCCGGCGTGAGCGCTGACCGGCGCCTCAAAATCCGCCACAGAGAGCAGAGAGGGATGCAGGAAGGTGCGCTGACCAACCAGCCCATAAGGGTTGGGTACCTCAGAGCGAAGCAGAAGTGCCGGGCTGTGAAGCGCGCCACCACACAGCAGATAGTGGCGGGCGCGTACCGTGACGGTAACCTCCCGGCGCTGATGATTGGGATCCCTTGTCCGACACTCCAAAGCCGTGACCTGATCCCCCTGCTGAACCAGTTTCCAGGCCTCAGTACGACTCAACAGGGTGGCGCCCCCATCCAGCGCCGCCGGAATGGTGCTGACCAGCATCGACTGCTTGGCATTGATGGGGCAGCCCATGCCGCAGTACCCCAGGTTGGCGCACCCTTTCACATTGCGCCGAATCACGGTGTACTCCCAGCCCAGGGCCTCACACCCCTTGGCCAGCACATCGTTGTTGCGGTTAGGCGGCACCGGCCAGGGGTGGATATTGAGTCGCTGCTCGGCACGCTCAAACCAGGGGTCCAGCTCGGCCCGGCTCAATCCGGCGATCTCATGATGCTGCGCCCAGTGGTTCAGGGTGTTGACCGGTGTCCGGATGGAAGTGGTCCAATTGACGGTGGTGGAGCCGCCGACACTGCGCCCCTGCAGCATGCCGATCGCGCCATCCCGGGTCTTCATGGCAGCGGACTGCTGGTAGAGGTCCGGATAGGCCACCCGCTCCTCCATCACGAAATGGCTGGATGAGCGCAGCGGGCCCGCCTCCAGCATCACCACCTTAAGACCAGCCTGAGTCAGGATCTCTGCCGCCGTCCCGCCACCGGCCCCGGTGCCAACAATCACCACATCGGCTTCCAGCTCCAGTGGCGCATCCAGTGCCGCACCGTCGATGTGCTGCCAGCCTCGGGCCAGCCCCTCCTTGATGGGATCCACAATCATGCGCTGACTCCTGGCCATTGTGGTTTGTTGTAGCCCAGGGCGGGCCAGTGTGCGGGGTCCGCATACCAGGCAGCCTGGATCAGTTCCTTCAGCCCCTGGTAGGCGATCTCCAGGGTATCGAGAAAGTGGGTGCGCCACTGCTCCAGCATCTCCGCCAACGCCTCAGGCTGGCGAGCCAGCAATGGGGTCATGCTGCCGGTCAACGCCAGCACGCCGAGGCGGTTTTCCAGCGTTTCGAACAGTTGGTTCAACTGGGCCTGACTGCCTGGGGGCAGTGTCGCTATGGTATGGGCCACCTGGGCCGCAACCTGATCAGACTGTGCCGTCAACTCCGCTTCCGGTGCGGCGCCATACAGCACGGGAACCACCAGAGCCTTCAGTACCCGGGCCTGGGGATCGGTCAGGCCGGGGAGCGGCTTCTCTACGGGCCACAGCGCGATGCCGGTGGCCACCGCTGCGGTGCCCACCAGTCCTGCCATTAGAAATTGGCGTCGATCCATGCCTCCTCCCTGGAATGCCTGACGTCCTCCCGGTTGGGATGACTCTGATCGTTGCTCAAGCTAGAGTATCAAAACCCTAACGCATTTAAACACTCGTTTAACCATGAAGAGCGCGGACCAGTTCAGCCCGAGTCGGTGGTGGCGTAACCGGCACCTGCAAACCATCTGGCCTCTGATGACCAAACCCAACCGCCGCCCCAGGCTGAGTCGTCAACGACTGGAGCTTGAGGATGGCGACTTTCTCGACCTGGATTGGCTTCACGTCCCCCGGGACAGCGCGCCGATACTGCTGATTCTGCATGGCCTGGAGGGCAGCGCCGATTCCCATTACGTGCGCCGTCTGCTGCTGGCCTGTGAAGCGCGAGGTTTCAGCGCCGTTGTGATGCACCAGCGCTCCTGCTCCGGTGAAATGAACCGCCTGCCCCGCAGTTATCACAGTGGCGAAACCGCTGACCTTGGCGCCGTACTGGCCCAACTGGAGCTGGCCTGCCCGGGCCATCCGGTTTATGCCGTCGGTTACTCGCTGGGAGGCAATGTTCTGACCAAGTACTTAGGTGAACAGGGGTCGAACAGTGCCATTGAGCGGGCGGCGGTCGTGTCCGCGCCGCTGGACCTGGCCCAGTGTGCCAAAGCGATGGAGCGCGGCTTCTCCCAGGTATACCAGAATCATCTGGTCAAAAGGCTGAAACGTAAGACCGCTGCCAAACTTGAAGCCCTGGGACCACTCCCTCTTCCGCTGGAGGTTTCCCAGCTTGAGGAGCTGACCACCTTTTACCATTTCGACGATGCCGTAACGGCCCCCCTGCACGGCTTTGCCGGTGCCGACGACTACTACCGCCAGGCCAGTGGCAACGGCTTCCTTCACAACATTGCGGTGCCCACGCTGCTGCTCCACGCGCTGGACGATCCCTTTATGACCCGGGATGTGATCCCACCGGCTGACCAGATCAGCACCTGTGTCGAACTGGAGTTGTGCGAGTACGGTGGACACGTCGGATTTATCGAGGGTGGCTGGCCCTGGGCGCCCCGCTATTACCTCGAACGCCGTCTGTTGAAGCACTTCGAGATCACCCGCTAACTCATTAAAAAACCGCCTACACTTAGCTGCGAACACCGTTGGGGGGCAGCAATGGGGCATCGGTTTTTACGCTGGAGTGGAACGACAAGGACCGTCTCTTGCGTACTCGGTTTGATGGGGCTCTCGACTCTGCCTGCTGACGCGGCGGAGACCGATCCCCTGTGGGCGCGCTCACAGGCACCACTGAAGAGTCTGATGCTCAGCCCCATCGCCCGCCCCACTGAATTCAAACCCCGCGAATGGCAAATTGCCCTTTCGGTGAATCCCGCCAGCATCTTCGCCACCGACCGCAACCCCAAAGAGCCGGACGTCCCGGTCACTTTTGAGCTGGACTACTACACGGTGGAGTATCGCGTCGACCTGCGCTTTAACCCGACGGAGCGATGGCAACTGAGCGGCTCCTATGCCCACCGCACCACCGATGATGCCCATCTCGATCAATTGACGCTGAGCTTTCATAAACTCTTTGGGCTTGGTCAGAATGGACGGGATCAGGTGCCGAAGCACCGATACCTGATCAGCCTGCCACAGCAGGGCGTCACCCTCACCGATTTTGGCGGTGAGACCTTCGCTCATCAGTTTGAGTTGGCCGCCAGTTTCCAGGCTTACCGCTACTTCCGGCATCAGCTCGCGGTCACCGTCTCCGCTCAGTACAACGACCAACGCTACCTGGAGCGCGAAGGCGACGACCTGGATCTGGGCCTGCAACTGGATTACAGCTACGAGTGGCAGGATCACCGGCTCAACGCCCTGATGGCCTATACCCATACCGGTGCCAAAGCGCTGCTGGGAACGCCAACCAAGCAGGAGCTCGGCCATTTCGGAGTGGGGTACCGCTACCGGATAACACCAAGGCACTTCCTGTTTACGGAGTACCTTTTCTCTCAGGGGGCACTCAAGGCCCTCGGCCCACTGGCGGACCCGGTGCATGAGGTTAACCTCGGCTATCGTTACCAACGGGGCGAGCTTGCGCTCGATTTTGTTATGATGGAAAACGCGCTGAACGCGGATAACAGCGCCGATATCGCCTTTAATTTTCGACTGAGCTACCGATTCGATGCTGATTGATTACGCCACACTGAAAGACGCCCTGGCAGCGGACACCCTGGACAACCTCTGTCGGGAGTATCTGGTTCGCCAGATTGGGGACGAGGGCTTTGACCAGACAGACAGCGCCGAGCTTGCTGAGGGGGTCGCCCGGGTACAGCGTGCCCTGGCTCGCGGCGAACTGGTCGTGGAGTACTCGGAGGCGGATGAAAGCGTGGCGATTCGGCGGCGGGAAGAGTTGGTGCAACTTGACCACGCCGGGAATTGACCCGTATAACACCCACAACTTGGACATTACTCATCAGGCAGAAGGATCATGTCGGCCAAACATCCCATCATCGCGGTAACCGGCTCCTCAGGAGCAGGCACAACGACCACTACGACAGCCTTCAAGCACATCTTCCGGCAGCTGGAGATCGATGCGGCGTTTGCCGAAGGTGACAGTTTTCACCGCTACACCCGGGCGGAGATGGAGGTGGCCATCCGCAAGGGCCGCGAAGAGGGACGCACCATCAGCTACTTCGGCCCGGAGGCCAACGACTTTGGCGCGCTGGAGCAGTTTTTCCAGGCCTATGGTCAAAGTGGCGAAGGTCAGATCCGCCACTATCTGCACACCTTTGATGAAGCGGTGCCGTTCAACCAGATGCCCGGTACCTTTACCCCATTCCAGCCTCTGCCTGAGGGCAGCGACCTGCTCTACTACGAAGGGCTGCATGGCGGCGTGGTGACTGACGATGTCAACGTGGCCCAGCATGTGGACCTGCTTATTGGCATGGTGCCCATCGTTAACCTGGAGTGGATCCAGAAGATCATCCGGGACACCAATGAACGGGGCCACAGCCGGGAGAAAGTGATGGACTCCATCGTGCGCTCCATGGACGATTACATCGCCCATATGACGCCACAGTTCTCCCGGACTCACATCAATTTCCAGCGCGTCCCGACGGTGGACACCTCCAACCCCTTTTCTGCAAAGGACATCCCAAGCCTGGATGAAAGTTTCGTAGTGATCCGCTTCCGCGGCATCAAGGATGTGAACTTCCCCTACTACCTGCAGATGATTCAGGGCAGCTTTATGTCCCGGGTGAATACCCTTGTGGTTCCGGGCGGTAAGATGACTCTGGCGATGGAGTTGATCCTCACGCCCCTTATCCGAAACCTGAAGCTGAAGCGTCAGGAAGCCCTGCTTGCGGACCAGGCAAGCGCCAGTCTGACGGCTTCAGAGCCGCGTCAGTCATAAAACTTTTTAACGGAAATGAGAGCAAATCGCCCCTGTGTGGCGAAACTTCGATCTGGCTCATGGCCCATAGCCCTTTACCCGTTTAACATTTGCTCTTAGAATTTCGAGAAATATCCAGTTTCTTATCCTACTGAAGGGAAAAAGACTATGGTGCTTATTGGCAAGCCCAAACCCGATCCGACCTTGGAGTGGTTCCTGTCCCACTGCCACATTCACAAGTACCCAGCGAAGAGCACCCTGATCCACGCTGGTGAAGAAGCCGATACCCTCTACTACATCGTTAAGGGATCCGTGGCAGTCTTGATTAAGGACGAAGAGGGCAAGGAGATGATCCTGTCCTACCTGAACCAAGGCGACTTTATCGGTGAACTGGGCCTGTTCGAAGAGCAGCCCGAGCGGACTGCCTGGGTACGCGCCAAGGCTCCGTGTGAGATCGCTGAGATCTCCTACAAGAAGTTCCGTCAGTTGATCCAGGTTAACCCAGACATCCTGATGAAGCTGTCTGCCCAGATGGCCAATCGTCTGCAGACCACTTCTCAGAAAGTGGGCGACCTGGCGTTCCTGGATGTGGCCGGTCGCATTGCTCAGACTCTGCTGAACCTGGCTAAGCAGCCTGACGCGATGACCCACCCTGATGGCATGCAGATCAAGATCACCCGTCAGGAGATCGGCCAGATCGTTGGCTGTTCCCGCGAGACCGTTGGTCGCATCCTGAAGATGCTGGAAGAGCAGAACCTGATCCAGGCCCACGGTAAAACCATCGTGGTCTACGGCACTCGCTAAGCCGAGCGACCGGATCAGAAAAGGCACCCAATTGGGTGCCTTTTTGTTTGGCTGAGGTTCAGGCAGTTCATCCTAGACTCAGTGTCAGACCTCTGGTTCGGATCGTGAACCTTCTGCTGCTTAGCCGCCCTTATCGGGCGGCCTTTTTTTTGCCCGGCGCTCAGCGCGCGTCGGTGGACTCGAAAATCTTGTCCGCAGACGCCGCCACAAAACCGGTATAGAGATGACCGTCCGCCTTCGGATAGCGCAGCGCAAACTCGTAGAAACAGCTTGGGATCACCACTCGCTCGTCAGTAAAGGTCACGGCCACTTTGTCCGCCAGCGTGGAGGACTGCTCCAGCAACACTTCCGCAGACCCTTTGATCTCGCCGCCGCTGCTGTTGAGTTCAAAACCCGCATCCTTCAGCGCCTGGTTAACCGACTCCAGGGTTTCAAAGCCGTTCAACGCATTCACATCCACGGTGAAGTGGTTGGCCCGGTAACCGAAGGCTGCCAACCAGGCCGCGTACTCGCTCTCCTTCAGCAGAGCGTCATACTGGGCCTTGGACACCTTCCAGGGCGCACCGGAGTAGAGGAAGTCCGGCGTCTCGGTTGCCCCTGCGGGCACCTGCGCCACCATCGCCTTAACGATATCCTGCAACTCAGGGCTGCACTCCTGTACCTGCAACTCGGAGATGAACACCTTGGGTGCCGTCGGGTTGGGGTGCTCAAAATGGCGTGCGGCCAGTTTCTTCTGCTCGAATCGATACTCCCCTTTCGGCTCATACCCCAGAGCCAGGAAGTGGGCCGCCAGCTTATCCAGCCCCACCTCCGGCAGGTTGAAGGTACGGAATGCCACGTGATCATTCACGATGGCTTCGCCGCCGCTCAGCAACGCGTGGATTGCGGTCGCAGAGGGACATTGGTTCTGGTAATCGACCCACAGGGCATCGAACAGGGATTCGACCGTGTGTGGCTTGCTCATATCAGCTTCTCTCCTTGAAAGACTCAGAGCTCCAGGCCCGGTGCCAGGCTCTCCGGCAGAGTCACCACGTCAGACTCCACCGACGCGACCGGGTAGGCGCAGTAATCTGCGGCATAGTAGGCGCTGGCGCGATGGTTGCCGCTGGCGCCGATGCCACCAAACGGGGCAGAACCGGCCGCACCGGTGATCTGTCGGTTCCAGTTGACGATTCCGGCACGGCTGCGGGGTAGGAAGTAGTCCCAGTCAGCCCGGCTGTCGGACAGCAGACCGGCTGACAAGCCATACCGGGTGCGGTTGGCCAGTGCGATCGCGTCATCAAAAGCGTCGTAGCGTACAACCTGCAGCAGAGGCCCGAAGTATTCTTCGTCCGGCAGTTCCGCGATGGAAGTGACGTCGAGGATACCGGGGCTGACCAGACCGGTGCCCGCCTTCAGATGGGTCAGCGGCATCAGGGCTTCAGCGCCCAGCGACACCAGCTTCTCCTGAGCGGCCACCATCCCCTTGGCTGCCGCCTCGGAGATCATGCTGCCCATAAAGGGCGCTGGATCGGCGTCCTGCTCACCCACGCGGATCCGGGCCGTCGCAGCCAGCAGCTTCGACAGGATGCGATCACCCTGCTCGGTGCGGGGCAGATAGAGGCGTCGTGCACAGGTGCAGCGCTGCCCGCTGGAGATAAAGGCCGACTGGATGATGTCGTGTACGGCGGCACGCTCGTCCCCCACTTCGCGGACGATAAGCGGGTTATTTCCGCCCATCTCCAGAGCCAGGATCTTGCCCGGCTGGCCAGCGTACTGCTCATGCAGCAAGTGACCGGTACGGGAGCTGCCGGTAAAGAACAGACCGTCGATGTCCGGGTGACCCGCCAGAGCCTTACCGGTTTCCACCTCACCCTGAACCAGGTTGATGACGCCATCGGGCAGGCCCGCCGCGCGCCACAGCTGCAGCACCAGTTCGGAGACTTTCGGTGTCAGTTCGGAGGGCTTAAGCACCACGGTGTTACCGGCAATCAATGCCGGTACGATGTGGCCATTGGGCAGGTGCCCCGGGAAGTTATAGGGACCAAACACCGCCACCACGCCGTGGGGCTTATGGCGCAGTACCGCACGCCCCGCCGGAGCCTGATTTTCAGACACGCCGGTGCGCTCGTTGTAGGCTTTCAGTGACAGGCCGATCTTGCCGATCATGGCCGCCGCTTCGGTGCGGGTCTCCCACAGGGGTTTGCCGGTCTCGTCGGCGATCACCTGGGCGATCGATTCTTTGTTGGATTCCAGCTGGTCCTTAAAGGCTTCAATCACGGCAACCCGCTTGCCCAGGCCTCCCAGGAACCACTCCAGCTGAGCGGCACGAGCCGCATTCACCGCCTGCTCCACCTGGTCTGCGGTCGCACCCAGGCCCCGCCAGATCACTTCGCCATTGGCCGGGTTCACAGAGGTAAACTCCGGGCCCTGACCTTCACACCATTGGCCACCAATAAAATGGGTCATATCGCGTTCCTTGTTACAGCGGCAGGTACCAAATCGGGTCACCGGCCTTAACCATCAGCGCTTTTGCGGCGTCGGCGCTGATCCGCACCTCACCGCGCTCTTCATCCACCTGGACGACAGTACGAAGTACCCGGTAATCGGGCATGCGACCATTACTGAGGATCCCCTCCTCGCCTTCCGTGACATCATCCAATACCACGTTCAGTTTCTGGGTCGCCTGTACGGACCGGATCTGGCTGCGGGCGCACTCAACGGTCGGTCCCGCATCGAAGATGTCCACGTAACCGCGGCAGCGGAAGCCCTCCGCCTCCAGCAGCGCCAGCGCCGGACGGGTGTTTTCATGCACCTCACCCACAACCACCTGGGCCTCCGGGCTCAACAGGTTGACGTAGATGGGATGGCGGGGCATCAACTCCGCGACAAACACCTTGTCACCAATGCCGGTAAGGTAGTCAGCGGTGGGAAAATCGATGCCAAAGAAGTGGTCTTCCAGCCATTGCCAGAATGGGGAGTTGCCCTGTTCATCGGACACTCCGCGCATCTCGGCGATAACGGTTTCGCCGAAGCGCTTGGGAAACGCCGCCAGCATCAGGAAACGGCTTCGTGACAGCATCCGCCCGATGTTATCTCGACGCCATGCATCACGCAGGAACAGAGTGCAGAGTTCACTGGCGCCGGTGTAGTCGTTACAGAGTGTCAGGGTCTGCACCTCGCGGCGAATACCCAACTTCTCGGAAACGTGCACATCGGTGCCAAGACGGTAGTGGTAGAAGGCATCGCTGCTGCCAACAGCGGCTTCCAGAGCGCAGGTCCCAACCACTTCCCGGGACGCCACATCCTCCAGCACCATCAGATAGCCCTCATCACCGGGGGTTTCCACGTTCTTATGGAAGCTGGCAATGGAGCGCGCAATCTTCTTCTTTAGCAGGTTCTCGTCCACCGGCAAGGAGGTAAAGCCGTGGCCCGACTCCTTGGCGATGGTCAGCAGTGACTCATAGTCGCTTTCGCGGATCGGCCTGATCAACAACATAGGTTTCTCCTGTTCAGAGTCGGCCCGGCACAAAGCCGGGCCCCACCTTCAGCCGTTGACGACCGTAGCGACGGCACGCTCAAAGCGAGCCAGACCTTCAATCAGATCCGCTTCCGGGATCACCAGAGAGGGGGTAAAGCGCACAACATTGGCGCCGGCCACCAGGCACATCAGTCCCTCATCAACGCTGGCTACCAGGAAGTCACGGGCGCGACCTTTGAACTTCTCGTTCAACACGGCACCCATCAGCAGACCCTTGCCGCGCACTTCAGTGAACACATCGTACTTGGCGTTGATCGCTTCCAGACCTTCACGCAGCATGGCTTCGCGCTTGGTCACACCGGACAGCACTTCATCGCTGTTCACCACATCCAGAACCGCATTGGCCACGGCACAGGCCAGCGGGTTGCCACCATAGGTGGAACCGTGGGTGCCCACTTTCAGGCTGGCGGCGATTTTGGCGGTAGTCAGCATGGCAGCGATGGGGAAACCACCACCCAGGGCTTTCGCCGTGGTCAGGATGTCAGGCGCAATGTCGTAATGCTCGTAGGCGTACAGCTTGCCGGTACGGCCCACACCGGTCTGAACCTCATCGAAGATCAGCAGGGCGTTGTGCTGGTCGCACAGTTCGCGAACCTGACGCAGGAACTCGGCGTCCGCCGGAACAATGCCGCCTTCCCCCTGGATAGGCTCCATCATCACGGCGCAGGTGCGGTCGGAGATCAGGGCCTTGAAGCCTTCAATGTCGTTGTAGGCCAGGTGGTCAATGCCACCAGGCTTGGGACCGAAACCGTCGGAGTAGGCCGGCTGGCCACCAACGCTGACGGTGAAGAAGGTGCGGCCATGGAAGCCCTGAGTGAATGCGATGATCTGATCTTTCTCTTCACCGTGGTGGTCCAGGGCATAGCGACGAGCCAGCTTAAGCGCCGCCTCGTTGGCCTCTGCGCCGGAGTTGGCGAAGTAGACGCGCTCGGCGAAGGTGCTGTCCACCAGAGTCTTGGCCAGCTGCAGAGCGGGCTCATTGGTCATGACATTGGACAGGTGCCACAGCTTGCTGCCCTGCTCGTTCAGGGCTTTAACCAGTGCCGGATGGCAGTGGCCCAGACAGTTCACGGCAATGCCGCCGGCGAAATCGACAAACTCACGTCCCGCCTGATCCCAGACCCGGCTGCCCTCACCCCGCACCGGAATCACTTCCGCCGGGTTGTAGTTGGGCACCATAACGTCATCAAACAGGGCGCGATTCAGTTTTTCAGATCCACTCATTGCTTCTTCCTCGTTACCGGTTGTCTTCTCGATCCCGGCTTTGTTATTAGCATTCCTATAACGGCGAACAGTATAAAAACACACAACCCGAGTCAAAAAATGACTGACAGCCGCGTTTTTCCAAGTTTTGCACTTCTATTCAGGAATGTAAGGCTGGCTCTGTCACAAGGTTTCCTCATGACAGAGCAAATAACCAGCGGTTTTACTGGGCAAAGTTATGACGGAGATCGCATTCGAAGTCACTTCGCAATAGAAGCTGTATACAAAATTAGACTGGCTTATGCTGATTTGGTGCGCTTCTATGCAGCGAAATTATTCGCCTTTCCAATGGCTATGACCTGATAAGTGGTGTTGAGCCAGCCATCGACTGAGCTCTTCTGCCGTCGCCAGTCGTCGTTTCAGCAACGCCTGGTGGATGGCGATCGCCTGCGATTGCTCAACCAGTTTGGTCATTGCGTCGGACGCGGGATGGCTCAGTCGTAGCGTCGCGTCGTAGAGCGGCAGATCCGTCAGTTTCCAGTGTTCAAGCAGGTGCAGGGTGTATGGGGTGCGCCGCTTCATCATATGCACCAGTGGCTTGCCCGGCAGTTGCAGGGGCAGCAACGCCTCATGAACCACTTTCGCCCCATCCTCGCGCGCCTGAGTCATCCAGCGGTTTTTCATGCTGTAGAACTCCCGCGCCCCCACCTGCAGCAACATCACCGCATCGAGGTTTTGCATCAGAGCGAGAATCCGGGCGACATGAGGAGGCTGATTCAATCGCCTGGCCAGGGCAGCGGCGGCCTCGCTTTGTCGGCGGGCAAAGCGCCACAACTTGCGGCGACGGAGGCCCAGCCCCTCATCCTGGGTCATCCCCCAGTGCTGGAAGATCATCCAGGGCAGGACCCGCTGTAACGGCTCAATGCCGAGGTAGTGGAATACCAGCCGATAGTCACTGAACTCCACGTCGCGCCTGAGTTCTTTTTGCTTATGGCTGTTCATGTAACGCACCAGGGCATCACCGAGCCAACTCATGTTGGCCATCAGGCCGAGGATGCGATCCCGGTCCGGCGTCCGGGCCATCAGCAAGTCCAACAGCTCAAAGTGTTCCGGCCGAAACGGAATGTCCGATTCCAGCCTGACCGGGTCGGAAAGGACCTGAGTCAGGTGGTGGGAGAAGTGGTTGAGAAACTGGCTTTGTGCCAACAGACGCGCCTCCTGCTCTGCCCGCTGAGCCTGCCAACGGGCGAGCAGGGCGTCCTGCTCCACCGCCAGCTTGTGGCGCCAGATCGATTCATCCACCGACTCCAGAGGCATCGACTGACGGGGCATCGCCCGCTCCAGCATCAGATACTGGTAAAACCGCCCCTTAATGTCCGGGTTATCCCGTGTCGGGGCAGCTTCATCCACATCAACCATATTTCGTTCAGACTCCACTCTAACTCATTGCATTGTATGCATAGTCTTAGCGCTAAACGAAAAAAAAGGGAGCTACCAGAGCTCCCTTTTTTGTCACTTCAGTGTGTCCTCAAACAGACGGTGGATGCGTCGGTACTCATCCAGCCAGCTGGAGGGCTCCCGGAAACCGTGGGGCTCAATCGGGTAGATGGCGGTCTCGAACATCGGCTTCTCCAGCTCAATCAAGCGCTGCACCAAACGCACGCTGTCCTGGAAGAACACGTTGTCATCCAGTACGCCAGCCATGATCAGCAGCGGCTTCTGAAGCCCCTCCGCATGCTCAATGGGAGAACTGCGCTGGTAGGCGATAGGGTCCACCTGCGGGGTGTTGAGGATGTTGGAGGTGTAGGGGTGGTTATAGTGCGCCCAATCGGTGACCGGGCGCAGCGCCGCACCGGACTGGAACAGTTCCGGCTGGGTGAACAGCGCCATAAAGGTCATAAAGCCACCGTAGCTGCCACCATAGGTGCCGACGCGGCTGCGATCCACCGCCACATTTTCCGCCATCCAGTTCACGCCATCGGCCAGATCCTGCACCTCTGGAGTGCCCATCTGACGGTAGATGGCAGTACGCCAGTCACGGCCATAGCCTTTGGATCCACGGTAGTCCATGTCCATTACCACGTAGCCCTGTTGAGCCAGAAGGTTGTGGAACATGAACTCACGGAAGTAACCGGACCAACCAAAGTGGGCGTTCTGCAGGTAGCCGGCACCGTGGTTGAAGATAACCGCCGGGTAGCGCTTGGCCGGATCAAAACCCTTGGGCAGGTAAACCCGGGCATAGACCGGATCCGCCTGGTGGCTGGAGGGCACCGCAACCACCTGGGGAGCTTGCCAGTCGTAGGACAGGAACTCCGCCTTAGCGGTATGGGTCAACTGACGGGCTTCTCCGCCCAGCGGCTGTACGTAGAGTTCCTCGGGACGGGTGAGGCTGGAATACTCCAGCAACAACGCGCTCTCATCGGGGCTCAGCTGGTACTCCAGCATCCCCTTGAGATCAGTGAGCTGTTCAATCTGCCCGCTCTCAACGGCAACCCGAAACACCTCGTACTGACCCGGATGATTCGGATTGGCCTTGAAGTAGAAATGGCGCTGGTCGTCGGAGAGGGTGAGACTGCTGACCACCTGACGGCCAGAGGTCAGCGCGCGGGCCTTTCCGCCCAGGGGCTTAACGTACAGGTTGGAGAACCCGCTCTCCTCGGAGAGGTAGTAGAGGCGATCGGCACCCAGCCAGCCAAACTCGTTGTGGGTGTAGTTAACCCAGGCGTCATCATGCAGGCGGTGCTCGGTCGCCAGGGTGCCCTTGGCAAGATCAACGCTCGCCAGCCAGCGGTCCTTGTTGTCCGCGGCTTCCAGCATTACCGCCAGCTTGTCCTCGGTGGGGTGCCAGACCATGGCGCTCTGCTTCCAGCCCCAGTCCTCCATCAGGCGGATGGTACGCAACGCTTTTTCGCTCTTGTAGCGCTCGCCACGGGCTTCGGCGTTTTCACGCTTCACCGCCGCCAGCACATCCTCGTCATAGCCTTCCAGCCCTTCCCAGGTGACGTTCACCTGGCGTCCTTCGGTCAGGTCCAACACCACCAGACGGTGGGGCTTCACCTGGGCTTCAGCCACCCGGGCGCGCACCGGAACCGCATCCACATAGCCCCGTTTGTCGAGGTAGTTGGGCATGATGTCGTGCTCACCGCGCCAGCTGGCGTTTTTGTCGGTGACGGCCACCATCAGGTAGCGGCCGGACGGGGACAGGGATAGCTGAACCAGTTGTTCATCGGCACCGAGATAAAACGGCTTGGGCGCCAGGGTCGGGTCCGCCGCCTGACGCTGTTGGTCACGGGCAAACTTCTGTTCGCCATCACGGTACTGCTGAGCCACATATTGGATCAGACGGGCCTGTTGCTCCGCCATAAACCCTTCCGCCTGCTCCGGCTGGGGTTCCGCTTCAAACTTCAGCTCCGCCAGCAGGACACGGGCCCCGGTTGTGGGATCGATCGCTTCCACCCGCTCGCCAGCCCAGAGGGCGATCTGCCCGTCAGCCAGAAAGCGGAAGCCTCGCCAGCCTTTGCTGTCGCGGGTCAGTTGTCGAACCTGCCCATCCGGCAGAGCGCGAACAAACAGGTTGCCCTCGTAAAGCCAGGCTTTGAGGGTACCGGTAGTGTTGGTCTTGCCAGGCTGTTCAACCTGACCCCACTGGGACAGGGAAAGCACTTCGGGGCTGCCCATCAGCGGGTGTTGATAGCGATCCAGCAGCTTGCTGCCATCCTGCTTGCGTTGATAGAACACACGCTGGCTGTCATCGCCCCAGTAGGCGCCCTTGGGGGCATTACCGATCCAGTCGGGATCCGCCATCACCTGCTTCAGAGTGAGGGGCTGTCCGGGCAGAACCGGGGCGGTCAGGGAAATTGGGGATTGGGGAGTCTGGGTAAGGGTCGCCTCAGGCTCAGAGGCGCAGGCGCTCAGCAGGGAGATCAGGCTGCACGCGACCATCCATTTTTTCATTGTTATCGTCCTTGCTCGTGGCAGAGCGTGCGTTATACCACGATGGCAAAGAGTCACACAAAGGTGTGCAACATTTGCTTACCTTTCAGTAACCCTTGAGGAAGTTGTCGAGCAGCTGCAAACCCTGTTCGGTCAGTATCGACTCGGGGTGGAACTGCACCCCCTCAATCGGCAGCGTCTTATGGCGCAGCCCCATGATCTCGGTGGCGCCGGAGGGAGCCTGACACCAGGCGGTCACTTCAAGGCAGCCCGGTAGTGACGCGGGCTCCACCACCAGTGAGTGGTAGCGGGTGACCGTCAGCGGGTTCGGTAAGCCCTGAAATACGCCCCTGTCGGCATGATCAATCGTACTGGTTTTGCCATGCATCACCCGCTCTGCCCGCACCACTCTGCCGCCAAAATGCTGGGCAATGGTCTGATGGCCCAGGCAGACCCCGAGGATAGGCAGAGTGCCAGCAAAACGGGCCACGGCCGCCAGGCTGATGCCCGCTTCATCAGGATTCTTGGGACCGGGAGAGATCACCAGACGATCCGGCTTCAGTGCAGCGATGCCGTCGCAGTCGATCTCATCGTGACGGCGTACGACGACCTGCTCACCCAGTTGCTGAAAATACTGCACCAGGTTGAAGGTAAAGGAGTCGTAGTTGTCGATCATCAACAGCATGGTAGGTTCCGCACCAATTCAGAGGTTGCGGATGATAGCAGGGCGGCACCGGAATGGGGAACCGGTGGCCAGCCCATGTCAGGAAAGCGCGCGTAAACCCGGCCTCAGCGGTAGCCCCAGGGGATCGGGGGCGTTGCCACCGGGCGCGTCAGGTCAAAGTCCACCTTAAAGTCCCGCCCGTCGCGGGTCAGCTGGTAGGTAAACACCTCGGGATAGATGTACATGTGCCAGGTGTTGCCATTGGACTGGGGAAAGCCCAGTCGGGTGAACAGATCCTTCGAGTAGTCGTCCGCCGGGAAGGATTGGGCGTTTGCCCAGCCACGGTGCAGAGTATGGCCGCCATACATGGTGGACTCGTCGTCACTGCCATCCTTATGGCGGTGGTCGTGCTTCAGCAGGATACCGGCACCGGTTTTGGTCAGAATCCAGGTGCGTGAATGATCCTCACCGACATGAAAGGGGATCAGGATGCGGTCTTCCTGGCACTCACGCACGTGCATCACCAGGCGTTGGTCGCTGAACCCGTCCCCCTCCCTGGCACCGGACACCACCCGGCCTTCGTACGCTTTGCCGCAGTGGGCACGGATAAGGTCGAAGAAGGCGTCCTGTTCAGGCACGGAAGTGGTGAAGGCACCCAGGCTGCTGGTGCTCAGCAGTAGCCCCAGAGCGCCAGTAATGGCAGTGAACATTTTCATTGTTATTCTCCTGTTGGCACCCGGACTATAAAGAGCCTGACCGCCCCCTGGCAAACCGCTAATCCGGCAGGAGATCGGGAGGAAATGGATGACAACAGCGGGATCCTCCCGCTCGGCTACCCTCTCAATGAAAATCCTCTTTGCCCCGGCGGTTCACACCGATGATCCTTCCGGATCCGCAGCGCAAACCCGCCCCCCGGGAACTACGCTTAACAGCCTAAATACCTCGTGATTTCCCTGCGTTGAATAAGAGGCAAACCATGGCCAGCAAGAAAGAGTTAAGCGCTCTGAAAAAGATGGTGCGCGCCAGCAATTTTCTCTCCGTCGCACAGATCTACCTCAAGCAGAATGTGTTGCTGAAACGCCCGTTGCAGCACGATGACATCAAGCCCCGACTGCTGGGTCACTGGGGAACCTGTCCCGGCATCGCCTTTGTCTATGCCCATATCAACCGGCTTATCTGCCAGCATCAGCGCCCCTTCCTCTATCTGGTGGGGCCCGGACACGGTTTTCCGGCGGTGCAGGCCAACCTGTTTATCGAGGGCTCGCTGTCCCACTTCTACCCCAACACCATCCCCTACTCCGAGGCAGGGATGCGCAATATCTGTGAGAAGTTCTCCGCCGCTTATGGCTACCCCTCCCACGCCAACCCGGAAGCGCCCGGTCAGATCCTGGAGGGGGGCGAACTGGGCTACTCCCTCGCGGTGGGATGGGGGGCGGCGTTGGACAATCCGGACCTGGTCAATGTGGTTCTGGTGGGGGACGGGGAATCGGAAACCGGTCCCCTGGCCGCCTCCTGGTATGCCAACCGTCTGGTGAACCCGGCGACCTGTGGCGCCGTACTGCCGATTCTTCACATCAATGGCTACAAGATCTCCGGCCCCACCCGACTGGGCCGGATGGACGATGACGAGATCCGGATGGAGTTTACCGGCCTGGGCTACGAAGTGCTGTTCGTCGATGACCAGCGCGACCAGGATGTCTACGCCCAGATGGCGGATGCCATGGATCGGGCGATGGAAGTGATCGATGAGATCCAGACCCGGGCCCGCAGTGGCGAAGACGTCAGCAAGCCCCGCTGGCCCCTCATCGCGATGCGCACCGCAAAGGGCTGGACCGGCATCAAGGAAGCGGATGGCAAGAAGCTGGAGGGCAACTGCGACTCCCACCAGGTGATCATCAATCAGGCGGCCACCAACCCGGAGCACCTGTCGCTGCTGAACGAGTGGCTGGCCAGCTACCAGTTCGATGACCTCTATAAGATCTCTGAAGAGGGGGAGGTGAAGTTCGATAAGGAGATCCGCTCCCTGATCCCCCCGGAGCATCTGCGCATTGGTCGTCAGATCCTCTCCTACGGCGGCGAGATTGTCCGGCCACTGAATAAGCCGGATCTGCGTCAGCTCAGCTATGGCCCGGAGACGCCAAGAGGCCAGCGCGGGGTCTCCATGAACAAGATGGGCGAGTGGATGCGGGACGCGTTCAGGCTGAACTCCAAGCAGCGCAACCTGCGGATTTTCAGTCCGGACGAAACCTACTCCAACCAGCTGCAAGCGGTGTTTGAGGAGACCGACCGGGCCTGGCAGTGGCCGATAGAGCCCTGGGACCAGGATATGGCCCGGGATGGCCGGGTGATGGAGCTGCTCTCCGAAAACCTGCTGTTCGGCATGCTCCATGGGTACACGGTGACTGGGCGGCACGGCATGTTCCCCACCTATGAAGCCTTTGCCCAGGTGGTCTCCTCCATGTGCGACCAATACTGTAAGTATGTTTACGCCAGCCAGGGCGTGCCGTTCCGCAAGCCGGTGCCCGCCTGCAACGTGGTGCTCTCCTCACTGCTGGAGCGTCAGGACCACAACGGCTACTCACACCAGAACCCCTCCCTGCTGGGGGCGATGCTGGAGAAACACCCCACCATCATCTCCGCCTACCTGCCCGCCGACGGCAACAGCACCCTGTGCTACACGGAGAAGGCGTTTGACGACCGGGATAAACTCAATGTGATTGTGGCAGGCAAGAAGTCCCTGCCCCAGTGGCTGACCCTGGAAGAGGCGCGGCGACAGTGCGAAGAGGGGATCATGATCTGGGACTTCGCCTCTGATGAAGACCCGGATGTGGTGCTTGCCTCCTGCGGCGACTACGTCACTCAGGAGTGTATGGCGGCCCTGGTGATCATCCGCCAGCTGCTGCCCGAGCTGCGGATCCGTTTCGTCAACATCTCGGAACTGACCTCCGACGGCATCGGCAGCCTCAAATATGGCAGGAAGCCCAAGCTGCTCGACCAGTTCTTCACCTCGGACAAAGGGGTGGTGCTCAACTACCACGGTTACCCCAACACCATCCACAAACTGCTGTTCAACTATCCGGGGATCAAGCGTTGCCGGGTCAAAGGCTATGTCGAGGAGGGGTCAACCACTACCCCCTTTGATATGGGCGTTCGTAACGGGACCAGTCGCTATCACCTGGTGGTCGACATGGCCTATAAGGCGTTCCAGCAGGGCGTGATCACCGATGCCCAGCACATCGAGATCACCACCGACATGCTGCAGCGTCTGGTTGATCACCGCAGTTACATTAAGGCCCATGGGGTGGATCCTCAGGAGATCACCGACTGGGTATGGTCCCGCTAAGGGTTGGCATTCAGGCGCAAAAAAGGGGGCCATCAGGCCCCCTTTTGGGAATCGCGTACTCGCTTACAGGCTCTGGGTGAAGGTACGGGTGATCACGTCCTTCTGCTGTTCCAGAGTCAGAGAGTTGAAACGCACGGCGTAGCCAGAAACGCGGATGGTCAGCTGGGCGTTATCGGACAGCACGTTGTAGTCGTCGTTGGACGCTTCACCGGCTTCGATGCGCTCACGCGCCTGCATCACTTTCTCCAGGGTTTCACGCTTCAGTACGTTCACGTTCAGGTGCTGACCACCTTCACGTGCCGGCGGCGCCTGCACATTCAGTTCGCGGGACTCGAACTCACCCAGTTCGGCCAGAGCCACAACCTGGTCCGCCTCGTAGTGAGATGCGGCAGCCAGACAACGAGCCTGCTGACTGGCGTCATCGATCAGCCAGATGCTGTTCAGCAGATTGGGGTTTGCGGATTGGGTGATTTGAATGCCTTTAACCATGGGGTACCTCTGGGCAAGCCAAATTGTGTGATAACTGTCACACACCCTACCCGAAAAACCCCACGATCTCTCGCGATCATTTCCCCCGCAAGCATGAGCAACCCTAATCCGAATGGGGTTATAAAATGCTGCTTGCCGTGTCCACGATACGCTGTGCTTCTGCCACGATGGCAGAGACCAGTTTTTCCGACGCAGGAGGCTGGGTTCGACCTCTTAACGACACAATGCCGAACTTGGCCTGAATGGGTTCCAGATCCCCCACTCGCAACAGCCCCAGTCGCCCCTCAAGCAGTTCCTGGTGCACACTGGCCAAAGGGGTCAAAGCCACCAGGTGGCTGTCAAACAGAGCCGGTTTCACCGACAGGAACTGATCGAACCGAATGATACGGCGCCCGGCCACCATTGACCCCGGAGTCAGGCCGGGGATATAGCGCTCCAGGAAGGCATCCGGCAGATTCCGGGGCAGTGCCAGAGGGTACTGAAGCAGATCCGACATCTTCAGATCCCGGCGGGCCAACAGCGGATGCTGCGGATTGCAGCACATCAGCGCAGGTTGCGGCGCCAGAGGCACCACCTCAAGCGCCTCGTGATGATCCAGCCCGGTGGCTGTGACTTCATCGATGAAGTAGTTCAGCTCTCCCGCCTCCAACCAGGCCAGCGAACGCCGCCAGTTGTCGACGCGTAACTCCAGGTTCAGGGTCGGGTGCTGGCGGGTAAGCTCTCCGACAACCGGCCCAATCAGGGTTTGTGCGGGAATGGGGCTCGCCCCCAGAGCTATCTCACTCCAGTCGCCGCTCTGCATCAACTCAAGCTCCATGCTCAGTTGACGCACATCCCGCAGGATCCGCTCTCCGTGTCTCAGTACCGACTCACCATAGGGGGTCAACGCCACTCCGCTGCGCTGACGGTCCAGCAAGCGGGCTTCGAGCAGTTCCTCCATCCGCTGAATACTGCGACTCAAACTGGGCTGGCTCAGGTGTAGAGCCTCAGCCGCCGCGCTAAAACTGCCTTTACGACACAACATCAGAAAATGACGTAAGTGCCGAATCTCCATGGTACTGGTGCGCATACTTCTGCCCCTGTTGCTCCCCAATAAGCTATCCACATCCGGGTGGTAGTGAGGGCAATTCTCAGTGTTCTTTATCCATACCCTCTATACATCCTAATGGGGCATTTTTTGTCGATTGCTATTCGATGTTATCAAAGCAAAGGGCGCTAGCAACTTATTTTTAACCTAAAAGTACCTCAGCATTCTGGCAATCCCTTGTCGCAAGCGACTCCCATTCGAACAATGCGTTTAATGCATAACTGATGGCGCTATTTTGCATTGGATCGAATGGGTACATTTGCGCAACATCAAAATCAGAGCAGTGCAACTGCCACCTCTGTAGTCCCGTGGTTGCGTGATGTTTGCAGTACGCAGGGAGAGATAACAGCAACCAAGACCAGGGAATGCTCATTGTGGGCATAGAGGGTTTTCATCATGAAAATGAAAAAAGCGACACTGATGACGCTGGCGGCCATGTATATGGCCGGTGGTGCCAGTGCATCAGGGCTGGGAGACGACACCCAGTTCCGGAATATTGAGATCACCGACGAGATATTGCAGTACAACGAGCAACTGCGTAACGGGCCGCCCCGTTCCGGCATGAGCTCTGACAACCGACCATTCAGCAATGGCAAGAACGTCCACCGGGGCATCTCCCTGAGTCCGGACGACAAGGTCCCCTTTCACTACCAGGAAGGCCTGACCGGCGAGCAAACCTACATCATCGAACTCGCAGACAGACCCGCCGCCCTGTATCAGGGAGGCATCGCTGGCCTGCAGGCCACCGCCCCCCGCAATAACCCGGCTCCTTTTGCACTGAACGCTCACAGCGCTAACAAGATCAATGTACAAAGCAGCGCGGTACAGCAGTACACCCACTATCTGCGGGACAAACAGGATTCTCTGCTGAGTCAGATCAGCGGCATTGTCGGCAGCAACCCCCAGGTCATTGGCCAGTACAGCCTGGCCTTCAACGGCATCGCCCTGCGCATGACTCAGGATCAGGCTGCCGCCGTGGCCCTGCAGCCCGGCGTTCGTAACGTCACCCTGGAGGAGATCCACCAGTTGCAGACCGATGTCGGTCCGCAGCACATCGGCGCCGATCAATTCTGGGATGGCAGCCTGACCGGTGTGGAGCACCGGGGTGAAGGGGTTATCGTTGGTGTGCTGGATACCGGTATCAACACCGACCACGTCTCCTTCTCCGACACGCCGGAAGATGGCTACGTCTATACCAACCCTCTGGGCAGCGGCAACTTCGTTGGCGACTGTGCAAAAGACGAGTTCACCAACCTGTGTAACGACAAGCTGATTGGTGTCCGCTCCTATGAAGTGATCACCGACAAGTACTGGGACCCGGTCTACCAACCGGACGAGCCCTGGTGGAATATTGAGAACCCCAAACGTCCCGCCAACGGTGAGGATTATCATGGCCACGGTTCCCACACCGCCTCCACCGCCGCCGGTAATACTCTCTATAACGTCGACTACGTGGTGCCGGAGTTTGCCGAGCAATCCGACGGTATCCCCACCGGCCTCAAGTTCCCCATGATCTCCGGTGTGGCGCCCCGCGCCAACGTCATCATGTACCAGGTGTGCTGGCCTAACGACGGCAGCTACGGGGAAAGCTTCGGCGGCTGCCCGGGTTCCGCTCTGATGGCCGGTATCGAAGATGCCATCGCCGACGGCGTGGACGTCATCAACTACTCCATCGGCACCACGTTTGGTGCTTTCCCCTGGGAGAGCCCGATCGAGATGGCCTTCCTCGCCGCACGTGAAGCGGGGATCTCCGTAGCCGCTTCTGCCGGTAACTCCTACAGCCCGCAGTATTCCAGCCAGGCCCGCGGTGCCATTGACCACCTCTCCCCCTGGCTCACCTCCGTCGCCGCCACCACCCATGGTCGCGGCATCGAAGTGATCAATAAGTCTCTGACGGGCATGAGCGGTGGGGATACCCCTGCCCCGGCTGACGTTGACGGCGGTGGCATCACTCAGGGCTACTCCGGCCCCATCGTGCTGGCCGCCGATTATGGCGATGCCCGCTGTAACGAACCTTTCGCCGCAGGCACCTTTGACCTGGCCCCCGATGGCACCCCCTTCGCCAGCGCCCCGATTGTGGTGTGTGAGCGGGGCGACATCGCCCGGGTAACCAAAGCGGTCAACGCCGCTGCCGGTGGCGCCGGTGGCTTCATCCTGTACAACTCGGTCAGTTGGGGTCTGGAAGCCGGCATCGCCAATGATGCCTACAGCATCCCCGGGATCCACGTTGACTACTACGTCGGCCGCGACCTGAAGAGCTGGCTGGGCAGTGGCGCAGGCCATATGGCCACCATCACCGCTGCTGAAGTCGTCACCACCGAAACCCGAGCCGACTATGTGGCGGATTTCTCCTCTCGTGGCCCCAACCTGGCCAACCCGGATGTGATGTCGCCCAATCTGGCCGCACCGGGCGTGGCCATCTACGCCGCCTACGCCGACGATATGCCCTTCAGCGCCGCACCGATGGCCACGGACTTTGCCGCCATCAGCGGGACCTCCATGGCTGCGCCTCACGTAGCGGGCGCCATGGCGCTGCTGCAACAGGCCAACCCTGATTGGACCCCGGCGATGATTCAGTCCGCTCTGATGACCACCGCGTCCCTGGAGGGTGTGACCCGCGCTGCAGACACCTACAACTATGCCGGCACCGCAGTGCAGGCGGGTTATGGTGATGCTGGCAGTGGTGTCATCAATGTGGCCCGTGCCCAGAAGGCTGGTCTGCTGCTGGATGAAACCGGTGCCAACTACCGTGCTGCCAACCCAAGAAACGGCGGCAACGTCACCACCCTGAACCTGCCCTACCTCTACAACGACAACTGTGCCGGTACCTGCACCTGGATGCGGACCTTCACCGCCACCACTGACGGCACCTGGGACGTCAGCGCTGAAGCGCTGCCCATGGACGGCGCTGCCATGCTGGAAGTGGAGGTTTCACCCAAGCAGTTCAGCCTGATGGCGGGCCAGACCCAGGCCATCACCGTGACCGCCAAGGTGCTGGAAGTGGAGGCGATCGGCGCCGATTCCAGCATGCTGCAGCTGCTCGGTCGGGTGGATCTGAAACCGCAGAGCAACGGCCTGCCGGATCAGTACCTGCCGCTTGGCGTACGCTTCAGTGGTGACAACCTGCCTACTGAGGTTTCCGGCATCATCCATCGCGAGAGAGGCCATACTTTGACCCCGATGCTGGTGACCGATGAGATCCAGTCCTTTAACTACAAGGTCTCCGGCCTGACCAAGGGTGAGCGCTACGACCTCTACCTGCCCCGCGCAGTGACCCGGATCAACGAGGATCAGAACACCACCGACGAGGTGAAGAAGGATGCCGGTTCCGAGGTGATCTTCTTCGACGTACCGGAGGGCACCAAACGCATCGTCTGGGAGGTGCTCAGCGCCGACAAGGTGGCCTACACCGGCATCGATATGGGTATGGACGTCAACGGTGACGGCGAGATCCAGTGGATGGACGAGGCGATCTGTTACTCCTACACCGACAACGGTGACTTCTGTGCCATCAACGACCCCATGCCCGGCACCTACTGGGCGGTGATCGGCAACTGGAAGTTCGAGTATGAAGATCCTAAGAACCGTGAAGACCACATCGTAGCCAGTCTGGCTATCGTGGGCGGAGGCGATGACGCCAACCTGATGGTGGATGGCCCGGCCAGCACCGATGGACTGACCCCCTATCAGTTGCGTCTGAACTACAACCTGCCGGACGTGGTGGAAGGGGATGCCTACTACGGTGTTGTCTCCCTCGGCTCCGATGCCTACAACGACAGCAACCTTGGCGACTTCGCGGTGAAACTGCAGCACATCGGCAGCGACACCGAGATTCACGCTTCCCAGACCGCTGCTAAGGCAGGCGACCTGGTGGACGTGCTGGTCAAGCTGGCACCGAACCTGTTGGGCGGGGACCGCGACTTCAGCCTGACCACCACCATCCCCAGCCAGTTCACCCTGGTGGAGGACAGTGTGGTAATGGGTAACGTGGGCCTGCCGGACGACGCCATCAGCATCGAAGGCAATGTGATCACCATCGCTGGCACTCAGGCCTCCTCCATGGACATGCCGCGCCACTACGTGTTCACCACCAACGCCGAAGACCCTCTGTGTCGAGTGCCCTACGGTGAGGACCCGGCGTTCTTCGACATGCCGATGGCTGGCTTCGAGCCGACCAGCATCCCTGGCACCTCCAACCGCCCGCTCTACATCCCGCTGGCGGCCAACGGTCTGCCGCACGTACCGCTGTACGGCAACCCGGAGATGTATGGTCAGGATGTACTGGGGATCTCGCCCTTCGGCTTCGTTCAGTTCGATCCGATGCCGCTGTTCTGGCCTATTCACTACGAGTTCAGTGACGCGTTCCAGGGCTTCCCGGACACCATCGTGGCCCCGCTGTGGCGTGGTGACGTGATGATGCCGGAGCAGGTGTACTTCGATTTCGACACCCTGCGCTACGTCAACGTGGTGTACGCCGTTGTCACCAACAAGTACTACCTGTTCCAGTGGGATGGTGGCGAAGAGTTTGCCATGTTCCTGACGGGTAACGACAACCCGGATCCGGACGCCTACTTCAGCGTGCAAACCGCCGTGTCTACGGAGATCAACTTCCAGCCCGGTGACTATGAAGTGGTCTACGCGTATCGCGCCATCGATACCTATAACGATCACTTCGGCTCCATTGGCCTGCATGGCTACTGGGGTGAGCGCGGTTCCTTTGGTCCGGCCTATGGTTACAACAACGACGGCTTCGCCTTCAATGACGTCAACGAGAAGGTCAGCCCCGGCACCGTAATCTGTGCGGACTACCGTGGTCCGGAGCAATCCGCTGTCGAGCTGATGTTCACCGTACGGGTCAGTAACGCCGCCACCGGTTCCAGCGGCACCATCACAGTGGACAGCGAGTACAGCGACTCCGGCCTGGTGAGCGTCAGCCACACTCTGGACGTACCCAGCAACATCACCGTGGCCCAGATTGCCGACCAGATGATGGATGAAAACACCACTCTGGAAGGGATCACCGTGATGTACAACGACATCCGGGGCACCACTAACGGCATTGAAGTGAGCGGCGAGAACATCAGCGCCGTGGTGCATGGCAGCGAGTCCGGCGCCACCTTCGACATCACTCCGGAAGCCCACTGGTACGGCACCACTGAGGTCACGGTCACCGTGTTCGACATGGCCAACCCGGGCGATGCCGCCAGCACCCGCTTTATGCTGGAGGTGGTCTCCGATGGTGAAGCCGCACCGGCACCGGCCCCTGAGCCTGAGCCGGAGGCTCCAAGCAGCGACAGCGGCTCTCTGGGCTACCTGGCCCTGATGCTTCTGGCCATGCTGGGCTGGCGCCGCCGCGCCGGATAACCCAGGCCAATAGAAAAAGCCGCCCTCAGGGGCGGCTTTTTTATGAGTTCAGAATCGTCCGATGCTCAGTTCAGTCACGTAGCAACTGGACTTCGCCTTCAGGGCCGTGACGATGTACTCCGCGGCCTCTTCCGGGGCCATAAAGCCGCTGCTGTCCACATGGTCGGAACCCTCCCAGAATCCGCTTCGGATGCCACTGGGATAGAGGTTGACCAGGCGAAGGGGCTGCCCTTTCAACTCAGCTCTCATCGACTCCAGAAAGCCCCGCATCCCCCACTTGGTGGCGCAATACACCGCTTCATGAGCCTTTCCCGTCTGTGCCGCCGAGGAGAGCACATTGGCCAGCACCATGTCATGATGGCCCCAGCGCTGAACCACTTCGCGTCCCACCCAGATGGTGCTATGCAGGTTGGAGGCCAGCATCGACTGTATGGCGTCATCCCCCTGACCACTGAGCGCCCCGAAATGGCCAAGGCCAGCGCAATGCACCACCCATTCCGGCGGCCCGCCCCAGGCTTCCGCATAGTCGAACGCCTGATGTACCGCATCGGGTTGGCTGAGATCCACCGATATCGGCAGCACCTGCTCGCCCAGCTTCTCCGCCAGCGCGGCCAGCTTTTCGGGCGTTCGTCCCATCATCGCCACCCGATTACCGTCCGCCACCAGTTTCAGGGTTAAGGCGCGGCCCAGTCCTGAGCCCGCCCCGGTTACGATCTGCATGGTCATCCTGCTCTCCTCTCTCCTGTTCTGCTAACAAGGATAGAGTTCCGGCTCCTCCTGCACGACCACTTTTGCCTGCTGCTCAATCGCAGCCAGCAGTTGCTGAGCGGCTGGCGGTGCGGTTCGGCCCTTTAGGGAAAGGATGCCGTAATGGGCCTGGATCGGCTCCATGTCCACCACCTTGAGCAACGCAAGCTGGCCCGCAAGCAGCTCCCGATGGACACTCAACAATGGGGTTAGCGCCAACACTTGTCCCATCTGGATGGCTGGCTTCACCGCCAGGAAATGATCAAACCGGATAAACCGCCGACCCGCCACCATCGGGCCTTCCGTCAGCATCGGGAAGTGACGTTGCCAGAAGGGGCGCGGCAGATTGCGGGGCAGAGCCAGGGGATACTGCAACAGGTCCACCAGCGTGACCTCCTGCCGAGCCATCAGCGGGTGCTTCGGACTGCAGCAAAACACCACTGGCTGGGGCGGCAATGGGTGCACCGCCAGACCCTCCCGATGCGCCAATCCGGTCGCTTCAATCTCCTCCACCAGGTAGTGCAGTTCGCCGGACTCAAGCAGCCGAAGCAGGCGCTCCCACCCCTCTACTCTCAGCTCCAGGTTCAAGGTGGGGAAACGCTCCGCAATCGAACTCAACACCGGTCCGATCAAAGTTTCTGCCGGTATCGGGCCCGCTCCGATGGTGAGTTCTACCCAATCCTTTTGGTGGATAAACTCCAGCTCCTGGCTCATTTGGCGCACGTCGCGAACAATGCGCTCCCCGTGGCGCAATACCGCTTCGCCATAAGGCGTCAGCACCACCCCACTGCGACGACGGTCCAGCAGTTTTACTTCCAGCAGCTCCTCCATGCGCTGAATGCTGCGGGAGAGCGTGGGTTGACTGATTCTGAGAAGCTCCGCCGCCCCTCTGAAACTGCCCTTGCGACAGAGCATCTGGAAGTGACGCAGATGACGGATCTCAATCATGTTGGTGCGCATCGTTACCTCTCTGTTCCGTTCACCTGAAGTCGGCCCCCTTCCATTGGTCACCATAAAACGAGGCATCGAGCCGTCATGGGGCTCGATGCAACTCCGATTGATGCGCCAAAAAAGAGAGTAAGAACAGTTAATTCATTTTTAAGTTGACAGCCTTGGGCGGGACTGGTGAGAAACATCAGGGCCCTGAAACCAGGGCCCTGCTCTCTCGCCGACTGGCCCGGGCTCAGCGGCGACGTCGACCGGCCAGCAGGCCAAGCAACAGCAGGCTGAACCACCCGAAAGTGCCACTGTCTTTCTTCGGCGCTTCCGGCTCCGGTTCCGGTGCCGGATCCACGCCATCAGACAGCACCTTCAGAGTGAAGCGAACACTGTGCTGGTCGTTGGGGTTGACCTGGTCACTGACGGTGACGGTAACTTCGGTTTCGCCATACCAGTCCGGCGCAGGGATCAGGTCGAAGGTGTCGCCGGAGCGATGACCATGCACCACGGCAGTGATGTGCTCACCCGTAACGCTGATGATGTTGGGAGAGACACCGCCATCGCTGTCGCTGTAGTGCACCGGGATCCCCTCTACCACACCATTTTCTTCAACCTCCTGGTCGGAGATCGGCTTGACCAGAATGTTGGCGGCCACAGCGATGGTCGTGGATTCGGTCAGCAGGCCAACGCCTCCCACCTCTGCCTCAACATCAATACGCTGCTCACTGCCGTAGGCCGCATCGGTCACCTCAACCTGGAACGCCAACTGCACCTGACTGGCACTGTCATTGACGATGTCATAGCAGACCACCAGACCATCACTCAGAGCGGTTTTCAGATTGTCCTCCGCGAAGGCCACACCACTGTGGCCATAAAGGGGACTGAATCCGGCTCTCGGGCCCCAGTAACCGCGCAGACCAATCACGCCGTTGCCTTCCTGGCTGCCGAAGTCGAGGTTGTCGTAGGCCATGATCACCTCGAACTGCCCCTCGTCGTGGCTGGAGTGCTCACGCATAAACATCTGGAAGTCGTAGCGGTCATCGCGGGGCGTCACCACTTCGTTCCAGTCCATATCCCAGTACTTGTCGTGGGTTTGTGCGCCTTTCCAGGTCAGCAGGGTGTAGTTGTCGTAGTAGGCGATGTAAACGCCGCTGGACTGAGCGGGATCCCAGTGAGGGGCATACATCGAGAGCGTCCACTCCTGCTGCCAGGTGACAGGGTCCAGTCGGGCGTTATGCCAGGGGGTCAGAACGAAATCGGGCGGCGTGCCGTAGTCCTCACCGGGCATGGGCATCTGCACCTGGTGCAGTGCAATGTCCCAGGGGTTGTACTGCAGGTAATCCGCCTGAACCCAACCGCGCGAACTCAACACCACCTTGTCGGTGCGGAAGTAGTCACCGTTATCAAAGGGCTGGAAGTCATTGGCGATGGTCGGGATCTCCACATCATGAACCCAACTGCCCCATCCCCACTCATTCTCCTCGTAGAAGGTGCCCCAGCTGGGGTCAAAGCCGAATCGGGTCAGGTCCACGAACTTGCCGTCCAGCGGTGTGCCGTCCGGGTAGTCGATGGCCCAGGGCGTCCGGCACTGAGGATTATCCAGGTTGGTGCTGACCTGGTAGTGCGCCTGCGTCCCGGAGGTGTCCACCTGAACGCCCTGCCACTGGAGGCCGGTCTCGGTGGTGACCAAACCCTCGAGGTCCGGCAGCGAACCAGGAATCAGCGCCAGCCCATCCGGCAGGGTGACCGCCAGATCCACCACCCGATCCTGACCGGTCCGGTTGGCCTGAGTGAGCACAGACAGTTCAACGATCTCTCCGACCCGAGCCGCGCTCTGGGACGCTTCGGCGGTCAGCAGCGGATCACCACCGCGAAGGTTCACCGGCATCATGATGACCGATCCCGGCTCAGCACCCTCAACCTGCACCGCGACGGCACTGTACAGGGTCTGGCCCGGCTCCGGCGCCTGGTGCCACTCAATGGTGATGTCGGAGTGTTTGGGGTTGGCGGCGTTGCTGTCAAAGCGGGTGGTCAGCGTCTGGCCCGGCGTTTTGCCCAGGGTCACGATGCCAAACTCGTAGGTATCCACGTTCTCCCAGGGGTACAGCATGTAATTCGCCAGCAGCACCTTGTAGGTTCCGGGTTCCGGGTGCTCAATGCTGCAGTACTCCCCCTTGGAGGTTTGCGGCAACTGAGAGGCACAGATCGCTTCGGACAGATGCAGACGACCATCGCCGTCATAGTCCCGCAACACCCAGAGGTCGACATCGGCGTAGTGGTTGAGCGGATCTTCGATGCTGGAACCCAGGCGACCGAACACCTCCGCCCGCAGCAGCGCCGTATCCTCGGCAACGGTGACATCAAACACCTGAATGTTATCCAGGTCGGTGTTCCAGAACCCCTCGTTGTCCACCATGGCAACGCCCGATTGCAAGCGCGGCAGCGCCACCTGATGCACCTCGGCGGGTACAGGCTCATACGCCTCGGCGGTCAATGCGCCGGCAGGCACGCCAAGGGGCACGTCCGGCACCACCTGCTGTCCCTGCTGGGAGTGCGTCAGGACCTCAATGCTGTTCGGCAGGGCTTTACCCGCATAGCTGGCCAGATAGGGCCAGTAGGCGCCAGGGCTGGTGCCGTCAGCACTGTTGAACTGGATCTCACCGAAGGCGTGGTGATACGCCCCGTCATACCAGGCCAGGTCGATGTCGGAGAAGGCGACGGAGACCGTCAGGTCGATCGACTCTCCTGCTTTCAGCGTGAACTGGTTTGGCGTGATGGTGACCTTGGCGGTGGGATCCAGCGCGTAGTCCCAGAACAGCGGATGCTCTTCACCAGCCACCGCTTCCACACCCCAACTGCCATCGCGGGTCGCCCGAACGGTCCGGGTCCAGGAGCAGACCCGGCCACAGTCGTTGTTGATCATCTGCGGCAGGTTCAGGTCACGAACCCGTCCGCCGTTGTGGGGGTTGGCCCGACGGAAGTTGTCCGCCGTTTCATCCATCACCAGCCCGGCGTTAACCGCCCGCTCCACGTTTGCCAGACCATGGCCAGCGCGGAATATGCCCGCCACCTTGGTGGGATAGGGGTAGACCGGATAGGGCGTCTTGATCGCCTGGCTGTCCGCCGTCATCTGCAGTGCCGATTGAACCTCAGCAGCAGTCCACTGCGGATTGGCCTGACGGATCAGGGTCATCATCCCGGCAACGTGGGGGCTCGCCATCGAGGTACCGCTGATGGCATTGAACGCCCGGGTGTCGCCATAGGGGTCAAAGGGGTTGGTTTCGGTCCAGGCCGCGAAGATGTCGACACCCGGTGCCGCGATGCCTGGGGAGAACAGCTCTTCAACGGTACTGGAGGGCCCGCGGGAGGAGAAAGAGGCCAGCCAGTCGGCGTCCTCCGGATTCACCACCCGGTCCACCTGGGACGCACTGATGGTGCCGGTCAAGCCTGTACCGGATTGCAGCCAGGGCAGCAGACCGGGGGTATTCCAGTCGCCGTAGTACTGCTCTGCGGTCAGGTGGATACCGGGGATCACATAGGTGTCATCCACCACCTGATCGCTTTCGTTCCAGGTGTTGTAGAGCACAAAGCCACCCGCTCCCCCATCACGGACGTTCACCGCCTTCTCGATACGGGCGATGTCGCCCCGCTCACAAACGACGATGTGGGATTCCAGGAACGTGCCGGGGGCAAAGGGGCTGTTACAGCGGGCGTCGCCAAAATCGGCGGCCAGCACAAATTCACCGGTAAAGGCTGATGAGATCCCTGCCCCCTCAATGGTGCCGGGATTAAGGCTCTCATCCCCACCGCTCAATCCCTCGAGCGCTTTGCCACTGATGGCAATGCTGCGGGCATGTGTGGTGGCGGCCACGTTCAGCACCCAGGGGGAGGTATGGTCGACGGTATAGAGCGAGTCTGTGCCTCGCGATGCCCCTGCGTTACCGGCAGAGAGCGCCACGGCAACCCCTGCCTCACGGGCAGAGAGGAACGCCATCTCAAAGGCGTCATCCCAGGGGAAGCTTTCACTGCCGCCGATGGACATGTTGATCACGTCCACGCCATCCTTGATCGCCTGCTCGATAGCGAACAGCATCGCTTCACCCGGGCAGCCACCGACCGGGTGGCACACCTGATAGGAGATCAGGTTCGCGTGGGGCGCCACGCCGGAGATCCGCGGCATGGTCACTCCCATCGGGATGCCAGCACCACCGCCAAACTCCGGCGCTACCACGTCAACGTCATAGAGCACGTTACCGGCAACCGTACTCGCCACATGGCTGCCATGCCCGTTGTAGTCCTCACCGATCGGCTCAGCACTCGATGCCGCTCCGTACTCACCGGTAATTGAGTCGTGGGTATACAGGCCAATCAATTTATCGTTACAGCTGTCGGCATACTCGGCCAGGGCACAGTCGCCCAGGTAGTTGCCCGCCCCCCGGGGGTTGGTATGCACATACCCATCTCCACCCACTGCAGCAAAGGAGGGGTGGCGGGTGTTGACGCCGGTGTCGATGATGCCCACCACCATTCCGGCACCGGTGTAACGCCCCCCGTCGTGGCTGGCACTGCCATCCCAGATACCCGGGGCACCAACATGCTCCGGCCCAATGTCGGTGTGCAGCTCATAGTTGCGGGAGCGCTGAACAAACGCCACTTCGGGCATCTCGGCCAGACGCATCGCTTCCTGTTGGGTCATCTCGATAGACAGCGCATTGATGGCGGTAGTGAACTGACGCCGCACCTGACCCTGCACCTGCTGAATCAACTGCTGCTGTGTGTTCAGCAGATGGTTGGTGTAAGCGCCGATCGCCCCGGCTGAGGTCCCGGAGTTTGTCGTATCAAAGAGCTTCTGACCCGGCTGATGACGTTGAAGTGCTGGCTTGGTGGCCGCGAGACCGGGCAAGCGACCGTCATAAGTGGCGACAGGCGCATCCTGGAGTTGCACGATATAGATGGCGGTACCGTCGAACCGTTCCTCTGGCGCAAACTTTGCCTTGCCGGATTTGGGCACCATCGGGATATTGGCCAAACCATCCCGTCGTAAGGGGCTCAGCTGTTGTTCTGCTTTCTGTGCCTGAGCCTGCTGTTGATGTTGATAGAGCGCCATCGCATCGATGGTTCTTGGGATCTGCTCATCAGTTCCCTCCGCTCCGGCCAATGCGCCTGCACTATAAAGTGCGCTGGCAACCATCATGGCTACGGATTTTATATTCACAACTCTTCTCCCTGTTATTTTCCCGCCGCAGAAAAATTAATCACTCCGACACACTTATATTTCACAAGGACAAATTTTTATTCAAACACATTGTTTTCATCGTTTTGATAGCCAGAGGTAATATTGTCTGAGTGACAAAACACCACTTATCAAAAACACTCTTCCCAACGCCCAAGACAATTAGCCGGCGTGCATCACAACCATGCATGGGCGGCAATCCAGCCAGCTTGCATAGCGTGTCAAAGGGTCAGGAAAAATCGGGAATTTGGAGAAGATTCGAAAGAAGAACAGAATTTCAATGCAGCTAATTCATCTTGTCTATAGATATAATACAAGAGACAAACTCAAGGTAAGATAACGATATTAAATGGACACCATGAGTCTTCATTACTAACCCAACGCATTCACCCGCGCTTTATATTTCCAACTTCGTATAGAGCAGGCATAAAAAAAGCGACCCTAAGGTCGCTTTCTTATCACATGAGGTGACTCACTTAATCACTTTCAGAGTGGGTCGTCCTTTAGGACGCTCCGGAGCCGGAGTGCCAGCCACTTCCTCACTCTCAGAGAGCTCGGGTTGCTGATACGCCTCTTCCGGCTGGAACACCGTCCCTGCGCCATTCTCACGGGCGTAGATGGCCGCAACCGCGTACATCGGCACCCGCAGTGCATGGGGCTGACCGCCGAAGCGGGCGTTGAAGGTGACCTCCTCGTTACCCATCTGCAGATTGCCCACCGCATGAGGGGCAATATTGAGGACGATCTGGCCATCCTCAACAAACTGACGGGGAACCTGAACACCGGGCAGATCCGCCTCCACCACAAGGTGGGGCGTCAACTCGTTGTCCAGCAGCCACTCATAAAAGGCCCGCAGCAGATAAGGACGGCTGGGGCTTAAAGGCTTGCTCATACGCCGATGCGCATCTCGCGCTCTGCTTCGGTCAGGGAGGCCTTGAAGGACTCACGCTCGAACAGACGAGTCATGTAGGCCTTTACTTCGGCACTGCCACGACCATTCAGCTCGATGCCCAGTGACGGCAGACGCCAGAACAACGGAGCCAGGTAGCAATCCACCAGAGTGAACTCTTCGCTCATAAAGTACGGCGCTTCGGCGAAGACCGGACCCAGAGCCAGAATGCTGTCAGCCAGCTCTTTACGAGCAGCGGCAGCACCGTCATTGTTCTGGATGCGCTCAGCCAGGGTGTACCAGTCGTGCTGGATGCGGTGCATCATCAGACGGCTCTGGCCACGGCTCACCGGGTATACGGGCATCAGCGGCGGGTGGGGGAAACGCTCATCAAGGTACTCCATGATGATACGTGCGTTGTAAAGCACCAGTTCCCGGTCCACCAGAGTGGGCACGCTGTTGTACGGGTTCAGCTCGGCCAGATCTTGAGGCAGTTGATCGGGATCCACCTGGATCACCTCTACCCCTACTCCCTTCTCCGCCAGAACGATGCGAACCTGGTGGCTGTAAAGATCGCTGGCACCGGAATACAGGGCCATGACAGAGCGTTTATTGGCAGCGACAGCCATTGATACCCTCCGAAAAAGTTCAGATAGCAGAAACAGCAACGGGGGGCACGGGGCCCCCAGTTGCGCAAAGGACAGATTGTAACCTTTTATCGGCGATTAGTGTACATCCCGCCAGTACTCCCGCTTAAGCAGGTAGGCCAGCACGAAGAACACCGCCAGGAAACCCAGCACCCACTTACCCATGCTCTCACGCTGAAGGCGAATCGGCTCAGCGGAGTAAGTCAGGAAGTTGGTGATGTCCAGTACCAGTTGGTCATACTCGTCGGCAGTCATGCTGCCGCCGGTGGACACGATGGTACCGTCTTCCTGCAGAACCGGAACACCCTGGTAGCTCTCCAGCACATGGGGCATGCCCACGGACGGGAAGACCAGATTGTTCACGCCAAACGGGCGATTCGGGTCTGCGTAAAAGTTCTTCAGGTAGGAGTATACCCAGTCGGAGCCACGAACACGGGCCACCATGGTCAGATCCGGCGGAGCCGCACCAAACCACTTCTCGGCATCAGCCTGAGGAATGGCACTGGTCATCAGGTCACCGATCTTGGCGTCGGTGTAGATGAGCTCGCGCATCTGCTCAGTGGTAAAGCCGATATCATCAGCCACACGCTGGTAGCGTTGGTACTGAGTGCTGTGACAGCCGGAGCAGTTTTCCATAAAGGCTACGGCACCACGTTGCAGTGAAGCCTGATCAGCTAGGTCGATGTTGGCGGGCACCACGTGCTCGTTGTTGCCGCCCGCGGCATAGCTCAGGGCCGGCAGGGCTGCGATGATTGCGATGATGAACTTCTTCATTAGCCTGTCACCCTTTCCGGAACCGGTTTGCATTTCTCGTTCTTGCTGTAGATGAACAGCAGGACAAAGAAGCCGAAGTAACCCAGCGAGAAGATCCGCGCCAGCAGGGTGTAAGTCGGGGTCGCCGGCAGGGCGCCCAGGATACCCAATGCGATGAAGCAGACCACGAACTGGGCGATGTTCAGCTTGTGGATGCCGCTGCGGTAACGCACGGACTTCACTTTGCAACGATCCAGCCAAGGCAGGACAAACAGAACGGCAATGGCAGCACCCATGGCAACCACACCCAGCAGCTTGTCAGGAACCGCACGCAGAATGGCGTAGAACGGAGTGAAGTACCAAACCGGGGCAATGTGCTCAGGTGTCTTCAACGGGTTGGCCGCTTCGAAGTTCGGCGGCTCAAGGAAGTACCCGCCACCTTCCGGCATAAAGAAGATCACGTAGCAGAACAGGATCAGGAAGCCCGCCACACCTACGATGTCCTTAACGGTGTAGTAGGGGTGGAACGGAATGGCGTCCAGCGGCCAGCCATCCGGGCCTTTGTTCTTCTTCACCTCGATGCCGTCCGGGTTGTTGGAACCCACTTCGTGCAGCGCGATGATGTGCAGGAACACCAGTACAACCAGTACCAGCGGCAGTGCAATCACGTGCAGGGCGAAGAAGCGGTTCAGAGTGGCACCAGACACCACGTAGTCACCACGGATCCACAGGGTCAGGTCGTCACCAATCACCGGAATGGCGCCAAACAGGGAGATGATCACCTGGGCACCCCAGTAGGACATCTGACCCCAGGGCAGCAGGTAGCCCATAAAGGCTTCAGCCATCAGCACCAGGAAGATCAGCATGCCGAAGATCCACAGCAGCTCACGGGGCTTCTGATAGGAGCCGTAGATGAGACCGCGGAACATGTGCAGGTAGATCACCACGAAGAAGGCGGAGGCGCCGGTGGAGTGCATGTAACGCAGCAGCCAGCCGTACTCCACATCACGCATGATGTATTCGATGGAGGCAAAAGCACCTTCGGCGGTGGGCACGTAGTTCATGGTCAGCCAGATGCCGGTGAGGATCTGGTTAACCAGTACCAGCATGGCCAGAGAGCCGAAGAAGTACCAGAAGTTGAAGTTTTTTGGCGCCGGGTACTGACCTACGTGCTTATTGTAAGTCGCGGTCATCGGGATCCGGGCATCAATCCAATCGACAAGCTTTTTCATGATTAAGCCGCTCCCTCGTCAACGCCGATCATCACGGTGGACTCGTCCACATAGGTGTGGGGCGGAATCACCAGGTTCAGCGGGGCAGGAACACCGGCGAATACGCGGCCAGCCATGTCGAACTTGGAGCCATGGCAGGGGCAGAAGAAGCCGGATTCAACCCCTTCAACCTGCTGCTCAAAGGAGCTGGGCAGGTAGGTCGGGGAACAACCAAGGTGGGTACAAAGGCCCACGGCGATGAAATACTCGTCCTTGATGGAACGGTAGGCGTTCTTGGCGTACTCCGGCTGCTGAGGCTCGTCGGAGTCCGGATCCCGCAGCTGCGAAGCCAGGGTATCCAGGTTGGCCAGAACTTTATCGGTGCGACGTACAATCCAAACCGGCTTACCGCGCCACTCGACGCGCAACATTTGGCCTGGTTCCAGTTTACTGATGTTCACTTCTACTGGTGCGCCAGCGGCTTTCGCCTTAGCGCTCGGGTTCCAAGATTTAATGAAGGGAACCGCAACAGCAGCAGCGCCAGCTCCGCCCACCACAGCCGTGGCGACGGTCAGGAATCTGCGACGTCCAGTATCGACAGGCGCATTGCTCATCCACTTATCTCCCGTAGGGGTTCTGCTTTTTTGAATAATTTGGTGTCTTTTTAACCAAAACCGCCATTTTGCGCAGCATAGCGGTTTGGAAGCGGGCCCATTATATAGAAAAACCGGACACAGGTCATACTTTCACGACCAGATTGAGCCAAATCACGGCAGAGCAAGGGGTGAGCGAGACTCAGAGGGGGGAAATGAGGAATTTACTTGTTAAAAAAAGCGTGAAAAATCAGCAACAGATAAAGAAAAACCCGACCTTTCGGTCGGGTTTTCTGTGTCGAACCAAAGTTCCAGCGAATTAACGCTTGGAGAACTGAGGACGACGACGTGCTTTGCGCAGACCAACTTTCTTACGCTCAACCTCACGGGCATCACGAGTAACAAAGCCAGCTTCACGCAGAGTCGGACGCAGGGACTCATCGTACTGCATCAGAGCACGGGTGATACCGTGACGGATGGCACCGGACTGACCGGTGATACCACCGCCAGTTACGGTTACGTAGATGTCCAGCTTGTCCAGCATCTCAACCAGCTCCAGCGGCTGACGAACTACCATACGGGCAGTTTCGCGGCCGAAGAATTGCTCCAGAGAACGCTTGTTTACAGTGATGTTGCCGCTACCCTGCTTGATGAAAACACGAGCAGTAGAGGTTTTGCGGCGGCCGGTACCGTAGTATTGAGTCATTGCCTATATCCCCTTAGATATCCAGAACCTGAGGCTGCTGTGCAGCATGCTTGTGCTCGGCACCAGCGTACACTTTCAGCTTACGGAACATGGCGCGACCCAGAGGACCTCTCGGCAGCATGCCCTTAACCGCTTTCTCGATGATCATTTCAGGCTTGCGAGCCTGCAGATCGGAGAAGTTGATCTCTTTGATACCACCCGGGTAACCGGAGTGACGGTAGTACATCTTGGCAGAGGCCTTGTTACCGGTCACGGTCACTTTCTCGGCGTTGATGATTACGATGTAGTCACCGGTATCAACGTGAGGAGTGTACTCAGGCTTGTGCTTACCGCGCAGACGGCGAGCTACTTCGGTAGCCAGGCGACCCAGGGTCTTGCCCTCGGCATCGATGATAAACCAGTCGCGTTGTACGGACTCTGGCTTAGCAGAAAAAGTTTTCATTAGACTAAAAACCCAATTTAGCTGTTACAAAAGCGCCCTGTCGGGGCCGACAGTGCGACCTCTCCTGGCCTCCCACCCGTCCCTTCGAACGCGTCAAGACCTTGGTTTTGGTGACCAAACGATCACCTGTAACGTGGGCAGGGCGCGAATTATAGAGCAGGGCGATGCAAAAATCACCTGATTTTTTGCTCGCTTTCCGTCGTTTTTCAGGGCAGGTGTGGCCGGGCCAGGTAATCGTGGCTCTGCATCTCAGTCAAACGACTCAGGCAGCGTTTGAATTCAAAGCTGACCAAGCCATCCGTGTAGAGTTCCGGCAGTGCCACGTCAGCGGAGAGGATGAGCTTCACTCCCCGCTCGTAGAACTCGTCAACCATCGCGATGAAGCGGCGTGCCACATCATCACCGGTGGATTGAGCCCCCATCTGGGTCACCCCGCTGAGGAGCACGGTATGGTACAGGCGAGCCAGCTCCATGTAATCGCTTTGACTGCGCGGTCCGTCACATAACGCCAGAAAATCCAGCAAAACGACGCCGTCAGCACTGCGCACCACCTCAATCGGCCTACCCAGAATCTCGATACTCCCGCCCTGCTGCCCCGGTTCCGGGGCCAACTGGCCAAAATAGCGCTCAAGATTCTTATGGGCTTGCTCATCCAGGGGGTAATGGTAGATCTCTGCCTGCTCCAGGGTGCGGAGCCGGTAGTCGATGCCGCTGTCCACATTCACCACCTGACAATTGGCATTGATCAGGTCAATGGCGGGTAAGAATCGGGCACGCTGGAGACCGTTGCGGTAAAGCTCATCCGGCGGAATGTTGGAGGTGGCCACCAACACCACGCCACGAGCAAACAGCAGCTCAAACAAGCCGCCCAGCAACATGGCATCTGTAATATCGGAGACAAAGAACTCGTCGAAACAGATTACCTCCGCCTCTGCCGCCAGAACATCCGCCACGGTGATCAGCGGATTCGCCTGTCCTTTCAGCCGGTTCAGTTCGCCGTGTACCCGATGCATAAAGCGGTGAAAGTGGATCCGCATTTTGCGTTCGAGGGGCAGGCAATCAAAGAAGGTGTCGACCAGATAGGTTTTGCCCCGGCCTACGCCTCCCCAGAAGTAGAGGCCCTGGACAGGAACCGGGCTCAGTTGGCGCCCCATCAGGCTTTTCAGGCGTTGCCCCAGACTGGGACGCTGCTGAAAACGGGCCACCAGGTCATCGTAGAGGCGCTGCAGATGCAGTACCGCCTGCTCCTGGGCCGGATCAAACTGAAAATCGTCGCGGGTCAGATCGGCGCGGTAACGCGCCAGCGGAGTCGCACTCATATCATCCATGAAAGAAAGCTTGGACCTGTTTGCACAGCGCCGGAGTGTATCATGTCACCAGGCACCAAGGTATATTGGCGCCATACTCAGTAAGCGTAACCGCAAACAGAGCGGAATCATTGAGGTAAAGGAGTGGCTATGAACTGGGCGTTTGGCATTTTGCTGTTTTTTGCAGGGATGGGCGTTGGCTACCTGCTGCACTGGCGTATGAAGGGCAAGGGCGACGACCAGCAGACAGTGCGTCGTGAGCTTGAGCAGGCCCGCTTTGATCTGGACCAGCAGCGCCAGGAGGTGGCGGACTACTTTGAGCAGTCACGGGAAACCATGATGCAGCTGAGCCAGAGCCTGGATAAGGCCAACCGATTCTGGAACGAGTCTGCCCAGGGCATGCTCGGTGACGGTCAGGTGATGCCGCTGGCACTGAACCAGCCACAGCTGGACAACCTGGAAGAGATCCCGCCCAAAGACTACGTTCAGGGCTCCCATGGGATCATCGGCGCCAAGGATCGCATCGCCAACGGCTGACTCTGAACGGGAACTTTCTCCCCCTTACCAGGGTCGCAAAGGTTACTGTGATTAGACATTGATGTCAGGAGATTGATTCAACATGAAAAAAACCATGACCCTGGTGTCTGCTGCGCTGCTGAGCGTGGGCATGACCGCCGTAACGCTTCCTGCCCACGCAGCATGGCCCAACGCCGTAAATGGTAAGGAGCTGCCGAGCCTCGCTCCGATGGTTGAGGCGGTGGCCCCTGCCGTGGTCTCGGTGTCCGTTGAGGGCACTCAGGTAGCCCGACAGGCGATTCCCGAGCCGTTCCGTCACTTCTTCGGGCGTGAACGCGAGCAGGTGCGCCCCTTCCGTGGGCTGGGCTCCGGCGTCATCATCGACGCGGACAAGGGCTATGTGATCACCAACCACCATGTGATCGACAACGCTGACAAAATTCTGGTGAACCTGAGCGACGGTCGCGAGTTCGAGGCCAAGCTGATCGGTTCCGACCCCGCCACCGACGTTGCGGTACTGCAGGTTGAAGCGGATGACCTGACCGCGGTCCCCCTGGCCGACTCCGACGCGCTGCGCGTTGGTGATTTCACCGTCGCCATCGGTAACCCGTTTGGCCTGGGCCAGACCGTCACTTCCGGCATCGTCAGTGCGCTGGGCCGAAGCGGCCTGGGCAATGGTGAAAGCCTGGAGAACTTTATCCAGACCGACGCCGCCATCAACAGCGGCAACTCCGGAGGGGCGCTGGTTAACCTCAATGGTGAGTTGATCGGTATCAACACCGCAATCATTGCCCCCAGTGGCGGCAACGTCGGCATCGGCTTCGCCATCCCGGTCAACATGGTGCAGAGCCTGACCGACCAAATCATCGAGTTTGGTGAAGTTCGTCGGGGCGTGCTGGGCATTCTCGGGGGTGAGCTCACCAGCGAAACCGCCAAGCTGTTCGGCATGGACACCACCCACGGCGCCTATGTCAGCCAAGTGTTCCCCGACTCCGCCGCAGATGCAGCCGGTCTGAAGGCCGGTGACGTCATCGTCAGCGTCGACGGAAAGAAGATTAAGAGCTTCCAGGAACTGCGCGCCAAAGTCGCCACCAAAGGGGCGGGTGCCACCGTCAAGCTGGGCGTTATCCGCGACGGCGATGAGAAAACCGTGAAGGTGACCCTTAACGAGGCACCGGGTGAAAATGTTCAGGCCAGTGTCATCCATCCCGCTCTGGAAGGGGCCAAGCTGTCCAGTTACGACGAAGACGGCGTCCGGGGCGTGGTCATCAGCGAAGTGACTGAGCGCTCCCCTGCTGCGGCACAAGGGCTGGCTGAGGGCGATGTGATTGTGCAGGTGAACCTGCTCAACCGCGGACGCACCAACGTGAAGGACCTGAGCCAACTGCGTGAGCTGTTTAAGGATTACCAGGGCGTATTTGCCGCCACCATCATCCGCGACGGTGTGGCACGACAGGTGATCCTGCGTTAACCCCGAACCGCAGGGTTAAAGAAGCGGGCGCGTTGCAGACGTGCCCGCTTTTTTCTTGTTCCCCCGACGGGGGCACGGTAGCCTTTGAGGCCTGAACACACGGAACCTTTCCTCATGACATTCACTGCGTTACTGCGTTATCTGCTCAAACCTGTGCTGGCCGGTCTGGCCCTGGCGGCGATCATTGTGCTGCTGACCCCCAGCCTGAGGGAGCAATTACCGCGCTTAGGTGGCGCCAGCAGCCAGGTGGAGCGTACCAGCTTCGCCCATGCTGTACGGGCGGCGGCCCCTGCCGTAGTGAATGTTTACTCTCAGCGTCAACAGCGTGGCCGTGCAGGTGCCCAGTTAACGCCCCAGGGGCTGGGCAGTGGCATCATTATGCGCAGCGACGGCATTGTGCTGACCAACTACCACGTGGTCAGTTCCGCCGACCAGATCTACGTGGCCCTGCAGGATGGTCGCTGGGCCAATGCCGAGATGATCGGCTCGGATCCCTGGACCGATCTGGCCGTATTGCAGATTGGTCTCGATAACCTGCCCACCATCCCTCTGGATCCCAAGCGCCAGGCTCAGGTGGGAGATATGGTTCTGGCCATCGGCAACCCCTATAACCTGGGGCAAACCATCACTCAGGGCATCATCAGTGCCACCGGTCGAAACGGCCTCTCCTCCAGTTATCAGGACTTTATCCAGACCGATGCTGCCATCAACCAGGGTAACTCCGGTGGCGCTTTGGTGGACGCCGACGGCGTTCTGGTTGGGGTCAACACCGCCAACTACCAATGGCTCGGTGAAGCCGGTGTGGGCCTGAATTTCGCCATCCCCATCGAGCTGGCCTACAAGATCATGAATAAGCTGATCAAAGATGGTCGGGTGATTCGGGGCCACCTGGGCCTGACAGGTCAACCGGTGACTCAAACCACCGCACGCTTGCTGCGTCTGCAGCAGATGATCGGTGTGCATGTGACTGAGGTGGACTCCCATGGCCCGGCCGCCCGCGCAGGCTTGCGCCCGGATGATGTGCTGGTCGCCTTTAACGGGGAAACCATTACCGGCGCCGACATGCTGATGGACAGCATTGCCGAAACGCCGCCGGGTACCGAGGTCAACATCACCCTGGTTCGCCGGGGCCGTTACTTCAGCGTGCCCGTCACCATTGGTGAAAAACCTTCATCGCCCGCCGAACCGCTGCGCTGATTTCAGATCCCCGGCCTGGGCGTCGCCTTACCCTTTCAGGTACCCCCTGAAGGAGCCCCTCCATGCTCGCCCATGCCACCCCCAGCACCGTCCGTCATAAACTCCAGCCGCTGGTGAGCCTGACGGCGTTCCCCGGTCCCCGACTGCTGGTGCTCAACAATAAAGGGGGAGTGGGCAAATCCACCATCACCACCACTCTTTTGCGCCAACTGAGTGCGGACGGTCAGACGCCGGCACTGGTGGATTTCGATCCTCAGGGCTCCAGTATTGATTGGGCAGAAGAGAATGGTGATTTCTGGGCGGTGGATGATGACCCCCGCCGTGAGCGACTGGAATCGATGCGACTGCGCGTACCGGCAAACGCCAGCCACGTCGTGATGGATTCACCCGCCAATCTGGACCCCCGTCTTCTGAACCGTTTGCTGGATTACGCCGATGCCATTGTGCTGCCGACCCAGGTCAGCCCCATGGATGTGCGCGCTCTGGGGCGCTTTCTGCCCAACCTGCTGCTTCACCCTCGCTACCGTGCCCGGATGCCGCAGTTGGGGGTGATCGCCAACCGGGTCAGCGATGACTCCGATACGGAACTGCTGGAGCGCTTTCTGAAGCCGCTGAATCTGCCGCTGCTGGCTCGCCTGCCTGAGCGCAAACCGGGCCAGAGTCTCGACACGCCGCTTTGGCCATCGTTGAAGATCTGGCTGAAAGGCTGAGTGGAATCCCAAAAAAAAACGCCCCGGTCGGGGCGTTTTTTTGTGTCTGGCTAAAGCTCAGCGCTCCGCTTTTACGCGAACCACATCAGCACCCAGGCCAGCCAGCTTGTGCTCGATATGCTCGTAGCCGCGATCCAGGTGGTAGATGCGATCCACTACGGTGGTGCCCTCGGCCACCAGACCAGCGATCACCAGACAGGCGGAAGCGCGCAGATCCGTTGCCATCACCTGAGCCCCCTGCAGAGTCTCCTTGCCGGTGATGATGCAGGTGTTACCTTCCTGCTCCATCTGAGCACCCATGCGCTGCAGTTCCGGCACGTGCATAAAGCGGTTTTCGAAGATGGTTTCGGTCACGTGACCGGTGCCATCGGCCAGCGCATTCAGGGTACAGAACTGCGCTTGCATATCGGTCGGGAACGCCGGGTGCGGAGCCGTCTTGATGGAAACCGGCTTGGCTCGGCGACCCTCCATATCCAGGCTGATCCAGTCTTCGCCGCGATCAATAACCGCACCGGCCTCTTCCAGCTTCAGCAGCACAGGCTCCAGGGTTTCAGGCGCGGCCTTACGGCACACGATCTTACCCCGGGTTGCCGCAGCCGCCACCAGGTAGGTACCGGTTTCAATGCGGTCCGGCATCACGTCATAGTGAATACCAGAGAGACGCTCAACCCCTTCGATGCGAAGAGTATCGGTTCCGGCACCGGTGATCTTGGCACCCATGCCGTTCAGGCAGTTGGCCAGATCCACCACTTCCGGTTCCCGGGCGGCGTTTTCGATCACAGTTACGCCGTCGGCCAGCGCCGCGGCCATCATCAGGTTCTCGGTACCGGTGACAGAAACCACATCCATCAGGATGGTGGCGCCCTTCAGGCGGCCATCTACCCGAGCCTTTACGTAGCCCTCTTCCACCACCACATCCGCGCCCATCGCTTGCAGGCCCTGGATATGCAGGTTAACCGGTCGCGCACCAATGGCGCAGCCGCCGGGCAGAGAGACATCCGCCTCGCCGTATTTGGCCACCAGCGGACCCAGCGCCAGGATGGAGGCGCGCATGGTCTTCACCAGGTCATAAGAAGCGACATAGTGATGAATGGTGGCGGGGTTGATGGTCAAGGCAGAATCATGAAGATCACTGACGGTGGCACCCAGCTCCCGCAACAGGGCGATGGTGGTGTTCACGTCGCGCAGTGCCGGCACGTTGCCGATGCGCATTTCGTCTTCCGCCAGAATGGCGGCCATCAGGATCGGCAGAGCCGCGTTTTTGGCGCCGGAGATGGTGACTTCTCCGGACAGCGGGCCTACGGCCCGAACTTGTAATTTATCCACTAATGCTCCGCGGGCTCAGCCGTTGAAAATTTTCTCGCGCTGCCACTCCGCTGGCGTGAATGCCTTGATGGTCAAGGCGTGAAGGGTCCCATCCGTGATTTTATCCATCAGCGGGGCGTACACCGCCTGCTGACGACGTACCTTGGTCAGGCCTTCGAAACAGTCCCCTACGGCCAAAATGGCGTAATGGCTGCCATCGGCAGTAACCCGTACTTCAGCCAGTGACATCGCCTCTTGCAGACGGGCTTCGATCTCTTTCGGTTCCACGCGTGACTCCTCGCTATGGTCTAGGTGCCTTGAAGGCGGGCCTCGACCAGTTCCAAATCGTACAGTTCCATCAGGCGTTCCAGGGCCGCAGGACATTGCTGCCAGCGTAACTCGCTTCCCTGTTGCCGGGCCTGACCTTCCAGCTCCAGTAACAGTGCCAGCCCGGCACTGTCTACGGCGCTGAGCGCGCCCAGTTCAAGGCGTTCCAGCGGCGGTGCCAGCCACTCTGGCTTAAGCGGCCAAAGGGGTGGGATGGTGCTCTGGTTCAGCGCACCTTCCAGCACCAGGGCCTCGCCCTCTCGCCGGATCATCGCTCTCACGATGCCTCCTCTTTGGCGCTCAGTTTGACTCCGCTCTTCTCCGCCAGCATGTCGATCACCGAATCGATGCCATTGCGACGGATAAGGCCGCCAATCTCCTGCTCCTTGGAAGCCAGCAGGCTAACGCCTTCGGCCACCAGGTCAAACGCCTTCCATTCCCCTGTCTTCTTGTTGCGACGGGCTTTGAACTGGACTGAAATCGGCGGGCGATTACCATCGATGATGGTGACGCCTACCGTGACAATGTTTTTGTCCCCGAAGGGTCGGGCCGGTTCAAACTCCACCGTTTGATCCCGATATTCGGTGAACGCCTGGGCAAAGGTGGCGATCATATACCGACGGAACTCCTCAGTGAACCTCTCCCTTTGCTCCGGAGTGGTTTTCTTCAGAGAGGGACCCATCACCTTATAGGCCGCGTACTTGTAATCCACATAAGGCATCATCTCCTCTTCGACGATCACCTTAAGGTGGTCCAGGTCCTGCTGAATCAAGGCGTTATCCTGAGCAAATCGGTCAAAGGTGCGCTGCGCCACCACCTTCACCACCTCGTAGGGATCCTGGTTTACGGCGTCCTCTGCCGCTACCGGCAAAATCATCAACATTAAGAATCCGCACAACCACCGTTTCAACATCACTGCTCCTTACTTGTCTTCGCCCACGCTATAGAGGAACTGGCCAATCAGATCCTCCAGCACCATCGCACTGCGGGTATCTTCAATCTGGTCACCATCCGCCAGCAGTTCTATTCCCTCATCCATAAAGCCGGGGCTCAATCCGATGTACTGCTCGCCCAGCAGCCCTGAGGTCAGAATAGACAGACTGCTGGTTTCCGGGAACTGGTCGTAACGGGCATCCATCGCCAGGGTCACCACCGGCGTCAGCATGTCAGGGTCCAGTGCGATCCCAGTAACTCGACCGACAACCACCCCACCCACTTTCACCGGAGAGCGGACTTTCAACCCGCCAATATTGTCGAAATGGGCAATCAGGGAGTAAGTCTGGCCATTACCCCGGGGGTCGATGTCCGCCACTTTGATTATCAGCACCAGAAACGCCGCCAGACCCGCCAGCAGAAAGCCACCTACGGCCAGTTCAATCTTTTTCGACATAATCATTTCCCAAACATGATGGCAGTAAGGACAAAGTCGAGAGCCAGGACGGTCAGAGAGGCGTGCACCACGGTCTCCGTGGTTGCCCGGCTGATCCCTTCTGCCGTGGGCACTGCGTCATAGCCTTTAAACAGCGCAATCCAGGTCACCACAAAAGCGAACACCACCGATTTAATCAGGCAGTTGAGAATGTCTTTCTGCCACTCTACTGACGCAGTAAGAATGGACCAGAAAGCGCCGGGGTCGATCCCCTTCCACTCCACACCAACCAGGTGCCCACCCCAGATCCCAATGGTGGTAAACATCAAAGCAAGCAGCGGCATGGAGATCACACCTGCCCAAAAACGAGGAGCCACCACCCGTTGCAGCGGGTCTACCGCCATCATCTCCATGCTGGCCAACTGCTCGGTGGCTTTCATCAGCCCGATCTCCGCGGTCAGCGCCGAACCGGCCCGACCGGCAAACAGCAGGGCGGTCACCACCGGCCCCAGCTCCCGCAGCAGTGACAGGGCCACCATGGGCCCCAGACTCTCCTCGGTGCCAAAGTCCACCAGGATGATGTAGCCCTGCAGCCCTAGCACCATGCCGATAAACAGGCCGGACACCAGGATGATCACCATGGAGAGCACCCCAACCTGGTACAGCTGCTTAATCAGGAGGGGCAGCATCTTGCCCGGCTGTGGCCGACGCACCAATGCACCGGTGAGCATCAGACCCGCCCGGCCCAATCCCGCAACCCAGCTAAGTGCCTCCCGGCCCAGACGGCGAACGCGTTCCAGCATCATGGCGCAAGCAACTCCTCTAGGTAGGATGCAGCAGGGTGGTGAAAGCGCACCGGGCCATCCGGGGCGCCTTCCAGAAACTGTCTCAACTGCGGCGTATCCAGCTGGCGAATCGCTTCGGGGGTGCCTGCCCCAATCACCTTGCCGTCCGCAATCACATACACCTGGTCGGCAATGCTCATCACCTCATTCACATCGTGGGACACCACAACGGAGGTCAGGTCCAATGCCGAGCCCAACTCCCGGATCAGTTTGACCAGAACCCCCATGGAGATCGGGTCCTGACCGGCAAACGGCTCATCGTACAGGATCAACTCCGGCTCCAACGCGATCGCCCGGGCCAGTGCCGCTCGTCGCTGCATACCACCGGACAGCTCTGCAGGCATCAGCTTCGCCGCCCCACGCAGCCCCACCGCCTCCAGCTTCATCAACACCAGGCGTCGAATGATCGGTTCGGGCAGTTGGGTGTGCTCGCGCAGGGGGAAGGCCACATTGTCGAACACCGACATGTCGGTAAACAGGGCGCCGGACTGGAACAGCATGCTGATACGCCGCCGGGCGCGATAGAGATCTTTGCGGGATACGGTGTGCAGGTTCAGGCCGTCAAACACCACCTGACCACTGTCCGGCGTCAGTTGGGCGCCGATCAGTTTCAGCAGAGTGGTTTTTCCAATGCCGCTGGGCCCCATGATGGCCGTCACCTTGCCCCGAGGGATGGTAAGAGACAGCCCTTTGAAGATGGCCCGCTCCCCCCGATGAAAGATAAGACGGTCTACGGTCACCAGAGCAGGGTCTTGATGCGATGGTTGGTCCATAACGCGCCCGGGTAACACCCGAGAAACTCCTGTATCTCGCGAGGTAAGAGGTCCATTCTACGGCGGGAACAACCGCTTAACAATCTGCTGCTCTTTTCTTTTCCGACGCTTCAGGGGACAATGCGCGGATTATTTTTCACCCCTGATCACCATGCTACTGAACCTGTTGATGCTACTGGGCGGCTTGCTGCTGCTGGTTTGGAGTGCCGACCGCTTTGTTTATGGCGCCGCCGCTTTAGCCCGTAACCTGGGTCTGCCCCCTCTCATCATCGGCCTGACCATTGTCTCCATGGGCTCCTCTGCTCCGGAAGCCATGGTCGCCACCACCGCCGCCATGAACGGTCTGCTTGATACCGCCGTGGGCAACGTCATCGGCTCCAACATCACCAACATTACGCTGATTCTGGGCGCGACCGCCCTGCTGCGTCCCATGGTGGTGGGCAGTTCCACGCTGATGAAAGAGATGCCCCTGATGCTGGCCGGTACCGTTCTGGCCGGTTACCTGATGCAGGATCTGCTGCTGGACTTCACCGATGGCGTCATCCTGATGCTGGCATTTATTGTGGTGATCAGCACCCTGACCTGGGCCGCCTGGCGCAACCGGGAAACCGACCCAATGACGGCGGATTCAGAGGCAGAGATCCCCGAAGATGTCCCCATGGGCCAGGCGATACTCTGGCTGCTGGTGGGCATGGCCCTGCTGCCGTTGGCATCGAACCTGATGGTGGACGGTGCGGTCTATATCGCCAAGTGGTTTGGTCTGTCCGACCTGGTGATCGGCCTGACCATCATCGCCGTCGGCACCAGCCTGCCGGAACTGGCGGCCTGTATTGCCGGTGTGCTCAAGAACGAAGATGACCTGGCCATTGGTAACGTGGTGGGTTCCAACCTGTTCAATATTCTGGCGGTTCTGGCGCTGCCAGCCCTGATTGCCGGCGGCTCCATCAGTGAACTGGCCGCTGGCCGGGACTTCTATGTGATGCTGGGTACCAGCCTGGCACCGCTGCTGCTACTCTGGCTCAAACGCAGCCGCACCATCGGCCGGGTCGAAGGCGCGCTGCTGCTTATCTGTTTTATCGCTTATCAGACCAGCCTGTTTACTCAAGCAGGCTGATACGGGAGTAAAGATGCCGAACGCTTCGCAGTTTCGCGATTGGGGCCGTCGGGTCATCGAGATTGAAAAGGCCGCGATTGATGGCCTGAACCGCTTTATTGATGACGCCTTCGTGGCGGCCTGTGAAACCATCCTGGCCTGCGAGGGCAAAGTGGTGGTGATGGGGATGGGCAAGTCCGGCCATGTCGGCAATAAGATTGCCGCCACCCTGGCCAGCACCGGCACCCCGGCATTCTTTATGCACCCGGGCGAAGCCAGTCACGGTGACCTTGGCATGCTCTCCAAAGCCGATGTGGTTATCGCCATCTCCAACTCCGGGGAAGCCGGGGAGATCATGACCTTGATGCCGGTGATCCGCCGTTGGGGTGTACCGGTTATCGCCATGACCGGCAAACCGGAATCGAGCCTCGCCAAAGTGTCCCAGCATCACCTCTGCATCGCCGTGGATGAGGAAGCCTGCCCGCTGGGTCTGGCCCCCACCTCCTCCACCACCGCAACTCTGGTGATGGGGGATGCCCTGGCGGTCGCCCTGCTACAGGCCAAAGGTTTTACTGCCGATGACTTTGCGCTGTCCCACCCCGGTGGCGCGCTGGGCCGTAAACTGCTGCTGCGGGTTTCCGACCTGATGCACCATGACGAGCACCTGCCGCAGGTGACGGAAGAGGTCACCATCTCCGAAGCGCTGCTGGAAATCTCAGCCAAGGGGCTGGGTATGACCGCCGTGATCAACAAGGAGGGGCAGCTGAGTGGCCTGTTTACCGACGGTGACTTGCGCCGCGTACTGGATGCCCGCGTGGACATTCACGAGACCGCCATCGGCACCGTGATGACCCGTAACCCGGTTACGGTTACCGCTTCTCTACTCGCTGCGGAAGCCCTGAAGCTGATGGAAGAGAAGAAGATTAACGGTCTGATAATCGTTGATGAATCGGGCCGTCCCCGTGGCGCCCTCAACATGATGGACATGCTCAAGGCTGGAGTACTGTGATGGTTGAAACCCTTTACGGTCCGGTGTCGGAGGAGGTGATGGATCGCGCCACCCAGATCCGACTGCTGATCTGCGACGTTGATGGCGTGTTTTCCGATGGTCGCATCTACCTCGGCAATAACGGGGAGGAGCTGAAAGCGTTCCACACCCGTGACGGATTCGGCATCAAAGCGATTCAGAATGCCGGCATTGCGGTGGCGGTGATCACCGGCCGCAACTCCGCCATCGTCGAACGCCGCATGACCGCACTTGGGGTGTCTCACATCCATCAGGGCTGTGAGGACAAAGTGGCGGTCTATCAGGATCTGCTGACGCAGTTGAACCTGACTCCGGAGGCCTGTGCCTACATCGGTGATGACCTGGTGGATCTGGCTGTTATGAAGCAGGTTGGCCTGGCGGTTGGTGTGGAAGACGCCCACCCAGCCCTGCTCCCCCACTGCCACTACCGCACCCGCATCCGCGGCGGCTTTGGCGCCGTGCGTGAGCTGTGCGACCTGCTGCTGCAGGCCCAGGGCAACCTGGCTCAGGCCAAAGGGATGTCGGTATGAAGCGTGAGCTGCTCGCCGGACTGTTACTGCTGCTGGCCGCGGGTGCCCTGTACTGGCGCAACCTGCAGATCGAAGAACAGACCCCGCAGCAACTGGCGGAAGCGGAGCCGGACTTTGTGGCCCGGGCACTGCGTACCCGCAGCTACGATGAGAACGGCCGACTGGCGGCTCAAATCGCGGCCGAGAGCATGCGCCACTTCCAGGAGGAGCAGCGCACCGAGTTTACCGATCCGGTGTACCTGATCTATCCCGAAAATACCGATGGTGTCTGGAAAGTACAGGCGCAGCAGGGCCACCTCAGTGGCACCCGCCATGTTGCGCTGGAAAAGGATGTTATTATTACCGCCATTGAGCCCAACGAACCGCTGCGGACCATCCGCACCGAGTCATTGAAGCTGGATCTGGAAACCATGGTGCTGACCACTGACGATCCGATCCGGGCATTGGGGGAAACCTTTGAAGTTCGCGGTACCGGCCTGTGGGCCGACCTCAATCTCAACCAATTCAAACTTAACAGTAAGGTAAGCGCCTCCTATGAAGTGCCTTAAAATCCTGGCCCTGCTCCTGTCCGGCGCCATGCTGAGCGCTCCGGTTCTGGCGATGGATGACGACTACCGCCAGCCCATCAAGGTGACCTCTGACAACTCCAGCGCGGACATTCAGAGCTATACCCTGATCTACTCCGGCAATGTGCGTATTGTGCAGGGTTCCATGGAGATCAAAGCGGACGAGCTGAAAGTGATCTCCAGTGCCGAAAAGGGCAACGAGGTGATGATTGCCACCGGCAATCCGGCCACCTACACCCAGATGATGGAGAATGGCCTGCCTGCAGAAGCCCAGGCCAAAGAGATCCGTTACGAGGTACGTACCCGCCAGCTGACCCTGAGCGGTGACGCCCAATTGAGCCAAGCCGGCAGCCTGATGCGTGGCAACACCATCAGCTATAACGTCGAGAAGCAGCAGCTGATCGCCGAAGGCAAAGAGGATGAGCAGATCACCACCATCTTCCTGCCCGCTGACCTCGACAATGAGAGCAAAGACGAAAAGCAGGAAGAGAAGCCGGACGCGGAGCCGAAGCCATGAGTGACTCTATCCTCAAGGCAGAACAGCTGGCCAAAGCCTATAACGGCCGCCAGGTGGTAAAGAGCGTGGGCCTGGAGGTCAAAACCGGCCAGATCGTGGGCCTGCTCGGCCCTAACGGCGCTGGCAAAACCACCACTTTCTATATGGTGGTGGGCCTGGTTCAGAACGATAAGGGCCGCATCACCATTGATGAGCGGGACATCACCGCCCTGCCAATGCACAGCCGCGCCCGCCAGGGGATCGGCTATTTGCCTCAGGAATCCTCCATCTTCCGCAAGCTGTCGGTCTACGACAACTTGATGGCCGTACTCCAGATCCGCAAGGAGCTGAGTAAGGCACAGCGCGAGGAGAAGCTGGAGCAACTCCTGGAGGAGTTCAATATTACCCACATCCGTGACAGCCTTGGCATGAGCCTGTCCGGTGGTGAGCGTCGCCGGGTGGAGATCGCCCGGGCATTGGCTGCGGATCCCAAATTCATTCTGCTTGATGAACCCTTCGCCGGTGTGGATCCCATCTCGGTGATCGACATCAAGAAGATCATCCAACAACTCAAGGATCGGGGTCTGGGTGTCTTGATTACCGACCATAACGTGCGGGAAACTCTCGATGTTTGTGAGTACGCTTACATCGTGAGCCACGGCGAAATGATCGCCCGTGGTGCCCCTCAAGAGGTACTCGAGAACAAGCTGGTCCGCTCCGTGTACTTGGGCGATCAGTTCAGGTTATAGTGGCAACCCTCCTAACGGCAGGGGCTTTCCCTGCCAGCACAGTTCGACGGTACCAGGGAAGCATCGCGTGATAAGGATCGACGCTCGTTGATGAAAACTTCGCTTCAGCTAAAACTCGGCCAGCAGCTGACCATGACCCCACAGTTGCAGCAAGCGATTCGCCTGCTGCAACTTTCGACGCTGGATCTGCAACAGGAGATCCAGGAAGCGCTTGAGTCGAATCCGCTGCTGGAAACCGCTGAAGAGCTGGACCGCGAACTCGGCGGCGATAACGACGACCGACTCGATGACACCCCCACCCCCTCCGCCAGCAGCGATGAGCTGGAAACCCCTGAAGCCTTGAATCAGACTGAGATGCCGGATGAACTTCCGGTAGACAGCACCTGGGATGATGTTTACAGCGCCGCACCCGCCGCCAGTGTCGGTGTCAGCCGCGACGACGACAACCTGTACCAGGGTGAAACCAGCGATGACCTGCACAGCCACCTGATGTGGCAGATGGAACTCACTCCCATGAGTGACACCGATCGGGCCATCGCCACCACCATTATTGATGCGGTGGATGAGCACGGATACCTGACCGTCAGTCTGGATGAGATCCTCGAAGCGCAGGGCGATCCGGAACTGGAGTTGGACGAAGTGGTGGCGGTACTCAAGCGGGTTCAGCAGTTCGATCCCATCGGCTCCGCCTCCCGGGATCTGGCAGAGTGCCTGCTGATTCAACTGGCTCAATTTGCCTCGGACACCCCCTGGTTGGCCGAAGCGAAACTGCTGCTTACCGAACACATGGATCTGTTGGCGAATCGGGACTTTCGTACCCTGATCCGGCGCACTAAACTCAAAGAAGAAGAGTTAAGGGCCGCCATGCAACTGATCCAGTCCCTCAATCCCCGTCCCGGAAGCAGCATCATCTCCACGGAAGACCAATACGTCATCCCGGACGTGTCTGTGACCAAAAAACAGGGGCGGTGGGTGGTTGAACTCAACCCGGACGCCACGCCCAAAATCCGCATCAATGAACAGTATGCGGCGCTGTCCCGTGGTGCCCGCAACGCCAGTGATAGCCAGTTTGTCCGCGGACACCTTCAGGAAGCCAAGTGGTTTATCAAGAGTCTGGAGAGCCGTAACGACACTCTGCTCAAGGTGGCCAACTGCATCGTACAGTTTCAGCAAGGGTTCCTGGAGTACGGTGACGAAGCGATGAAGCCGATGGTGCTTAATGACGTTGCCGAAGCGGTGGATATGCATGAATCCACCATCTCCCGGGTCACCACTCAGAAGTTCATTCATACCCCCCGCGGCATCTATGAACTCAAGTATTTCTTCTCCAGCCATGTCAGCACAGACAGTGGCGGAGAGTGCTCATCTACCGCCATCCGCGCTCTGATTAAGAAGTTGGTGGCGGCGGAAAACCCGAAAAAGCCGCTCAGTGATAGCAAGATGGCGCAACTTCTCGCGGAGCAGGGTATCCAGGTCGCACGCCGAACGGTGGCGAAGTACCGGGAAGCTCTCTCCATCCCCCCGTCGAATCAGCGCAAAAGCCTGTAACGACGCGATATCAAGGAGGTCACCCTATGCAGATCAACCTTACCGGGCATCACATCGAGATCACCGACTCCCTGCGGGACTACGTCCACAGCAAGTTTGAGAAGCTGGAGCGACACTTTGACCACATCAACAATGTGCATGTGGTTCTCAACGTCCAGAAACTGCAACAGATCGCGGAAGCTAAGCTGCACGTTAACGGGGGAGAGGTCTACGCTACCCATGAGCATGAGAGCATGTATGCGGCTATCGATGGGCTGATCGACAAACTCGATCGGCAAGTAATCAAACATAAAGAGAAACTGTCCCGGCACTGATGGAGATCACCGAGCTGTTATCCCCGGAGCGGACCTTGTGCGCCGCTCCGGGGTTAAGCAAAAAGCGGGCATTGGAGCTGATCAGCGAACTGGCATCAGCGCAGTGTCCCGACCTTCCCAAGCACGAACTGTTTGAGAGTCTGCTCGCCCGTGAAAAGGTGGGCAGTACCGGCATCGGCAATGGCATCGCCCTGCCCCACGGGCGCCTGAGCAAAATCGAGCACCCGATTGCGGTGCTGATCAAGTGCGATGAGCCCATCCCCTTTGATGCCATCGACAGCAAGCCGGTGGACCTGCTCTTTGCCCTGTTTGTCCCCGAGTCTGAACACCAGCAACACTTGGCCACCCTGGCCGAGGTGGCGCGCAAGCTCAGCCAGAAAGAGGTCTGCAGAGCCCTGCGTAAAGCCGGCGACAACCACACCCTTTTCGAGGCCATCACCCAGTGAAGCTGATCATCCTCTCGGGCCGTTCCGGCGCCGGTAAATCCGTTGCTCTCCGGGTTCTTGAGGATCTGGGCTACTACTGCGTCGATAACCTGCCACCGGAACTGATGCCCGCGCTTCTGAAGAGCCAGAAGGGGCAGAATGACCTTGTCGCAGTGAGTCTGGATATTCGTAACCTGCCGCTGGAAACGCTGGACGTACAACGTCTTAAACAGCGTTTGGACGACGACATTGAGGTTACCATCTACTACCTTGATGCGTCCGACGAAAACCTGCTGCGCCGCTACAGCGAAACCCGACGTCTTCACCCCCTGTCCCGTGACGGACGCACGCTGGCGGAAGCGATTGCCACCGAGCGCACGCTGCTGGAGCCCCTGGCGCAGGAGTGTGATCACCACATCCGCACCGACGACATGTCCGTCCACCAACTGGCGGATACCCTGCGGGAGCGGTTGCTGGGCAAACCTGAGGGGGAGATGATGCTGGTGTTTGAGTCCTTCGGGTTCAAGCACGGCATGCCCAAGCAGGCCGACTACATGTTTGACGTTCGCTTTCTGCCCAACCCCCATTGGGATCCGACTCTACGTCCGCTGACCGGAAAGGATGAAGCGGTAAAAGACTACTTCCGAAGCCAGGAGAGTGTGACCCGCTTTGTGGACCACACCGAGCGCTTCCTGCTCAACTGGATGCCGATGCTGGAGCGCAACAACCGCGCCTATCTGACCGTGGCCATCGGCTGCACCGGCGGACAGCACCGCAGCGTTTACGTGGCCGAAGCACTGGCCCAGCGCTTTGCCGCCTATCGTTCTCAGGTTCAGGTTCACCACCGTGAGCTGAAAGAGGGCTGAGATGCTGGAGCGGCGTGTCACCATCATCAATAAGCTGGGTTTGCACGCCCGGGCCGCCACGCGCCTGGCCCAACTGGCGCAAACCTTCGATGCCCGTCTGACCCTTTTCCAGGGCGAACAACAGGCGACCGCAGACAGCGTTCTGGGGTTACTGTTGCTGCAAAGCTGTCAGGGTAAAGAGGTGCTGATCCGGGCCGAGGGGCCTCAGGCGGAGCCCGCTCTGGATGCGGTCTGCCAATTGATTGCCGCCCGTTTCGACGAGGCGGAGTGAGGGCTAAAGTCGCCCCATCCCCTGCTCTCTCATCCGCATCGGCATGGCATCAATCACCTCATAGAGTTCGCTTTTCTCCACAGGATGATTTTGGTGAAGTTTCACTTCGCCATCTTTGCCGATCAACACCAGGGTGAACCCCTCTTCGGCAGCGATAAAGTCTTCCCGCCACTGCTGCGCATCACTCTCGGTCAGCGTTTCACCCTCCAGCGACACCGACTCGCCCACCACCCGGAAGATCAGCAGGTCGCGCTCTCTGAGCCCCTCAACCATCCCTTCCAGGTGCTGTTGCTGGTCCTGCCAGAGCGGGTGCTGTTCCGATGGGGCAAAAACCACCAAAGCCCGATGATGCCAACGCATGGCCGATAACGGGTCCCCACTGACCGGCACCGTAGACGACACCGAATGCAGATTAAACAGGAGCAGAATCACACCGATCACCCGCCCCATCACGGTCAACAGAAAGGTAAACATGGCGCCTCCTCCACCGAGCACCGTCGGTGACACCACTTCAAACGGAACACAGTCCCTATCCGATCCCTCCGGGGCGGTTTCCCACCCGCTGTACGCTGAGGATCAGGAACAGCTGCCCATTAAGCAGCAGGAACAGCCACCATTCGAACGCGTCCTCCCACTGTTCATAGTCCTGTTCCAGCGCCAGGTCCAATACCAGAGTCAGAAGGGCGATCAGCACAATCAGGGTACCCAGAGCCAACACCCGGCTCCCGGCCCAGCGCCAGACCGGACTCTGATAGAGCGACGCCCCAACACTCACCTGAACCAGATAGGTGCAAAGAATAAAACCCGCCACACCGATCCGCCGCAGCACCGCAAAGTGATCGTTGGCGTGCCCCAGCGTCAGCGTGTAAGTGGCCAAAGCCAGAGAGGCCAATAAAGCCAGTGGCATCATCACCCGACTCACCTTGAGTCCCTGCTGCCTCAGCCACCCCTCGCTCTGCCACCAAAACCACCACAACAGCACACAGGCGGGCAGCATCAGGCTTTTGAACAGCCAATAGGCACTGCCATAGCGGCCGGTTCGGCTGATGCTCACGCAATCAGCCCAGTAGGGGATGCACGCTGGGATCTGCTCCTCCCACAGGCTGACGCCGTAACTCAGATGGGTGGTCACCAGAGGCAACAGTGCCGCCAGCCACCCCAGCCAGAAAAGTTGTCGTTCGCTCATCAAGGCTAGGGATAGTTCATCGGCGGCGTAGACTCAAAAGTCTCCGTCACTTAATGGGGAGGATCATGGATGACCACCCACTACTGGCCTTTGCTTCTGCTCCTTTTCCCCGCTCAGTGCCTGACGGTCGAGAAAAGCCTGCACTCCGCCCGCTGCGGCACACAGCTGATCCGCACGGGAGACCCGGTCACCAAACTCCGCCGCGCCTGTGGCAAACCCATCGCCATTGATGGCAGTAGCAAGCGGCAGGAATACAGCTACCGACTTGGTCGAACCGGGGGATTCACCGTGTTTCGGATCAAAGAGAATCGCATTACTGACATCAGACTGGTGAAATGATCACCAAACCGGGTCTAGGCTCAGGTTAAGAAGCTAAGAAGTCTGGGGAAAGGATGACGGACTCCGCACTGTCGGCCGTGCTGCAGGCATTGGGTGGCCTGGGGCTGTTCCTGCTTGGCATGCTGGTCATGACCGACGCACTGAAAACACTGGCTGGCCCCGCCATGCGGCGAGCCCTGATGCGTTACACCCGCACCCCCGCCACCGGCGCCATCACCGGCTGTCTCTCTACCGCCTTACTGCAATCCTCCAGCGCCACGACGGTTGCTGCCGTGGGCTTTGTCGGCGCCGGTTTACTCAGCTTCCCCCACGCACTGGGCATCGTATTCGGAGCCAATCTGGGCACCACGGTAACCGGCTGGTTGATCACTTTGGTGGGGTTCCGACTCAAGCTCACGATCATTCTGATGCCGCTCTGCCTGCTTGGCGTATTGCTGAAGCTGTTTGCTCCCCCCCGCTGGGGACAGATCGGTTTGGCGGTGGCGGGATTTGCCTTGATCTTCTCCGGATTGGGCACGCTTCAGGAGGGGATGAGCCGCTGGGATCCCCAACTGGTGGTAACCGCTATTGGGGAACACCGACTGGGTCTGGTGCTGCTTGGGGTCCTGTTTACCCTGATCACCCAATCCTCCAGCGCTGGCGTGGCCACCACACTGGCCGCCCTGCACTCAGACCTGATCGCGCTGGACCAGGCGCTGCCAATGGTGGTGGGGATGGACATCGGCACTACCGCGACCGCCGCACTGGCCACCATAGGCGGTTCCGCAGCGGTACGCCGAACCGGCTTTTCCCACGTAATATTCAACCTGTTTACCGGCACCGGCGCGCTGCTGCTGATCTCCCCCTACCTGTGGTTCTGCAACCAGTTTTTCGTCAGCCAAACCAGTCCGGAGCTGCTGCTGGTTATCTTTCACAGTCTCTTTAATCTGCTGGGGGTGTGTCTGGTATTGCCCCTCACGCCCGCCTTTTCCCGACTGATGATGCGGCTTATCCCAAATCCCGGCGGTGACACCACACTGAACCTTGAGCCCTCCTGGCTGCAGGATCCCCCGATGGCACTAGGAGGCGTACTGACCGCCAGCCTGATGCAAACCACCAGCCTGTGCTCTCACCTCTCAGCCCTGCTCGGCGGGCATGGACGCAGGCAGGACCTGCAGACGTTGAAACTGCAGCTCCTGCAAAGCCGCGACTTTCTCGCTCACCTCCGTCTGCAGCCCTCCCAAAAGGCGCAGTGGTCCGCACTGCTGGACCTGATCAGCACTCAGGATCACCTTCATCGTCTGCTGGACCGCTGTGAAGAGGAGGAGGAGCGGGCGCTCACCGCACGCAGCAGCATCAGCCTGAAACGGGAGGCGAGGCAGCTGCGCGACTTGATTGATGAACTGACCTCCAGTCTGGCGGAAGGGCCAGACCAGACAATCAGTAAGCGCGCCAAATCACTCAGCAAAACACTGCGACATACTGCGTCAGAATTGCGCCTGGCGGTGATGAGTCGGATCGGTCAGGGGGATCTGGATCTGCAATCCGGTACCCAGAGACTGGAAGCGATACGCTGGCTGGAGCGGGTCAGTGCCCACCTGTCAGCGGTCCTCAGACACCTGCAGCAGGCCCGGGATCATCTGGGCAAAGAGTAACGGTGGCTCAACACCGCAGCCTGGAAACGACAACGCCGCCCAGTGGGCGGCGTTGTTCGGCACAGACAGACTGGGCTCAGTTGCCCGCCACCTTCATGGTATCCAGCAGAATAGGGCCGGTCTGCAGGCTGTGTCGCGGGTCAACATCAGAACCCACTGCCACCATGGAGCGGTACATCTGCTTAAGGTTACCGGCGATGGTGATCTCATGGACCGGATACTGGATCTCACCGTTCTCCACCCAGAAACCCGCCGCGCCGCGGGAGTAATCACCAGTGACGCCATTCACGCCCTGCCCCATCAGTTCGGTGACATAGAGGCCGGTGCCCATCTGTTTCAGCAGAGAGGCCAGATCGCCGCCATTGCGCTTCACCTGCCAGTTGTAGATGCCCCCGGCGTGGCCGGTATTGGTCATCCCCAGGCGACGGGCGGAGTAGGCGGTCAGCAGATAGGACTTCAGCACCCCATCGCGCACGATGTCCCGTGCCTGAGTCGCCACCCCTTCACCATCAAAGGGCGCAGACGCCAGCCCGTTCAGCAGGTGCGGGTTCTCCTCGATGCTGAACCACTCCGGGAAGATCCCGGTGCCCAGGCTGTCCTTCAGGAAGCTGGCATCCCGGTACAGGCTGGCACCGGAGATGGCGCCCACCAGATGGCCCAGCAGGCCGGTGGCCAGGTCTGCGCTGAACAGGATCGGGACCTGACAGGTGCCGATTTTGCGCGCCCCCAGACGGGAAGCCGTATCCAGACCCGCCTGACGCCCCACCTGCTCCGGTGAAGCCAGGTCGGCAAAGCGACGGGCAACGGTGTAGTCGTAATCGCGCTCCATCCCCTGCTCATCCTGGCCAATCACCACACAGGACAAACTGTGACGGGAACTGGCGTAACTGCCGATAAAGCCGTGGCTGTTGCCGTAGACCTTGATCCCCTCATGGCTGTTAAAGCTGGCCCCATCGGAGTTGACGATGCGCGGGTCCGCAGCCAGTGCGGCGGCCTCACAACGGGCGGCCATCTCGGCCCCCTGCTCCGGGGTAAAGGCCTCAGGATGATAGAGGTCCAGTTGCGGCAGCGACGCGGGCATCCGGTCGGCGTCCGCCAGGCCGTTGTATTGGTCTGCGGTGGTTTGAGCGGCGATGGTGGCGGCGGCCTGCACCGCAGCACGGATCGCCTGCTCGGAAAGGTCTGAGGTGGAGGCGTTGCCTTTAGCGCCGCCACGATACACCGAGATCCCCAGTGCTCCGTCCTTGTTGAACTCCACGGTCTCCACCTCGCCATGACGGGTGGATACAGACAGCCCCTGCTGTTTGTGGATGGCCACTTCGGCCCCGTCCAGGCCCAATGCCTTGGCGGCATCCAGGGCGCAGGCTACGGCCTGCTCCAGAACCTCTTGCTGTTGCACTAACGGCTCGCTCATCGGTCACACTGCTCTTGGTATTGCGAAGCGGACAGGATAACAGAGCCCGCTTCCCGCGTCCTGCTGTCCATTTGCGGGATCTGTTGGCGTCCCATCTGGTAAAATAGGCGTTTTTAGCCTCCGGAGTGAACCATGGTGGAGTACGAAGACTATTTCGAAGACGATTTCATCAGCAAAAGCCAACTGAAGCGGGAAGCGGAGGCGTTGCAGCAGCTGGGTGAAGATCTTCTCAGACTCACCAAAGCGGAACTGGCCAAGGTGCCGCTGGATGAGGATCTGGCGGATGCGTTTGCCCTCGCCCACAAGATCAAGGGCAAGCACGAAGCCTACCGTCGTCAGGTGCAGTACATCGGCAAGATGATGCGCAGCCGCGATCCGGAGCCGCTGCAGGAAGCGCTGGATAAGATCCGCAATAAGCACAACCAGGCCACTGCCGAGTTCCACAAGCTGGAGCAATTGCGGGATCGCCTGTTGTCCGGCGGCAACGATGCCCTGCAGGAAGTGCTGGCCGAGCACCCGGCCCTGAGCGAAGAGATGCAGCGCCTGCGCCAGTTGATTCGCCAAGCGGCGAAAGAGCAGAAAGAGAGCAAGCCACCCAAATCCAGTCGGGAGCTGTTCAAGCTGCTGCGCAGCACCTTGATGGATTAAAAAAGGGCGGTCAGTGACCGCCCTTTTTTGTTGCCTGTTCAGGTGGAGGGGTTCATCAGCGCCTGCCGCCGTTTCATGCCCAATACCGCCAGCGTGCCATAGGCCAATGCCTGGCCCCACAGGGTCAGCAGTTGGGGCATCAGGTCAGCGGGCGCCGCACCCAGCTGGTTCAGGCGAATCATCCCCTGCATCATCGGTTCCGCAGGGACCAGCCCCCATACTCCCACCAGCCACATTGGCAACGCCTCAACGGGCCAGACAAACCCGGCGATAAAGAGCAGTGGCATGGAGCTGAGCACCAGGATCTGACTCAGCAGATCGCGACGGGTCACCAGGGAAGCCAGAAAGATGCCGAACGATGCGGTTGCCAGCAGGAATGGCAGCAGCAGGCCCCACAGGGCCCAGAGCGAGCCCATCAGTTCCACATCGTAGAACGCCAGAGCGGGCCCCAGGTACCAGCACGCCGCCAGGGCAAACGCCGGCACCAGCAGAGCCAGATCCACCCGGTACAACCCCCAGGCGGAAGCCTGTTGCCAGTGTCCCGCACGGCCCCACCGACCAGTGCCGATCAACGCCGCACAGATCAGCATCAGCTGGTGCAGAATCAGCACAAACAGACCCGGCAGGACGTAACTGAGGTAACCCAGTCCCGGGTTACTGGCGGGCACCACATTGAGATCTACCCCACCGAGTCGGCTGGTCTGCACCGCATAGCCATCGCCGGCAAACACCTGACGGGCCACCCGCACATGCCCGCTCAGTACCGTGGCCGCCGCCGTCACCGACTCCGCGATGGTGCCGTAGGGCAGGAAGTAGTTGGCATTGGCCGCCACCACGATATCGCCAGCCTGACCGCGACGCAGGTTGCGCTCAAACCCGGCCGGGATCCACACCATCCCCGCCGCCTGACCACTGAGCACCAGTTCCCGGGCTTCCGGCAACTCGGTGACCCGTGCCGAAATGGTGGCGCCGGGAGTGGCAGAGAGGGCCCGCAGCAAACGGCGACTGGCGACGGACTGGTCCTGGTCCCACACCACAACCGCCTGCTCAGTGGTGACCTCATGCAGGTAGGGCGCCGGGTAGAGCACCAAGTAGATCCCCAGGCCCGCAAAAAAGGTGATCAACAGGGCGCTGTCCCGCCCCAACTGACGAAACTCCTCCCACCACAGTGTCATCCAGCGGCTCATGGCAACTTCCTCCAGAGCCACCACAACAGCGGCAGGGGCAACAATAGGGGCCACAACTCCAGCCAGGGCGCGGTGCCCAGGCCCCGGTAACTCTGCAGCAGCGGCAGATAGTGGCTGGAGGGGATCAGGTCTGCCCACCACTGGGCCATCGTCGGCATGCTGCCGGTGGGCATGGTCAGTCCCATGTAGGTGAAGGCGGGCGTCAGCAGGGCGGCGCCACTGGACACCAGCTGTGCCGACTCACGGCCGGTTCGCACCAGGATCAGGGCCAGGGTGGCCAGGGGCACCATCAGGGGCAACAGCGCCAGCCAGAGGGGCCACAAGGGCGCATCGTGCGCCACCATCAGCAGGTCGCGCATCCAGAAGATGCCAACTCCCGCCCAAACCCACTGCACCCCAAGCACCGGCAGCAACCAGCGCCCGGGCGATCCTCCCGGTGGCGGCGTGAAGTAGAGGTTCAGCGCCGAGAAGAGCACCAGGATCTGCCAGATCGCCAGATAGAGTCCGGGCAGCAGAAACGCCGCGTAATCCATCCCCCGGTTGTTCAGCGCCGTCAGCTGCATCGCTACCGGAGAGAGTTGGTCGGCTACCGCAGAAGCCGGCAACCCCTTCGCCAACATCGCCAACGCCCCCTGTCGCTGCAGCGCATCCGCCAAAGCCAGTTGAATCGGTGCCTTAAGTCGTTTGCCCATCAGCAGATATTGGCCGTTGTAACGAACGTCCAGGGTGGGGGTCAGGCCGTGGCGCAGATCCGCGCTGAAGCTGGCAGGCACCCTCACCATGGCATACACCTCACCACGACGAATGGCGCCCGCCGCCTCCCCGGGTTCGGGATGCGCCACCAACTGGATGGCCGGCGCAGCAGACAGCGCCCGTCCCAGCTCCCGGGACAGGGCGCTGTGGTCCTCATCCACCCAGGCCACAGGCAGATCCACCGGAGAGCGGGCGGAGAAGATGGCGTACAGCAGCAGACCGGTTGCCCAGGGGGCAATCAGCAGCAGGAAGGCCTGCCAGGGGTCCCGTCTTATCCAGGCCAGAAAACGGCTGGCCAGGGGCTGAGTACTCACCGCTTACTCATCCAGCAGCACGGTCATCCCCGCGCGCAAGCCGGGGATGGGTGACAGCGGGCGAAGCTCCACTTCAAAGGTCCGCATGTCGAAGTCAGCGCCGCTTTCGGTGGCACGCCAGGTGGCAAATTCACCCTGCACCGCTCGATACGCCACCTCAAAGGGGAACGTCTGATCCAGCGCCGGAATGCGGAGGTTCACCTGTTTGCCTTTAGGGAAGTGAGACAAGCGGTCCTCACGCACCTGGAACAGGGCCCAGGCGTCGCTCATGTCCACCAGGGTCACCACTGGGAAGCCCTGCGGCGCCAACTCGCCCTCATGCAGCAGCACCTGGGCGATCTCACCGGCTCGGGGGGCACGCATCTGACTGTCTGCCAGCACCGCCTGCACCTCCGCCAGCTGGCCACGGGCCGCTTCCGCCTTACCCTGTGCCGCCTCCCGGGTCTCCTTACGGGCGCCCTCTTCGGCCATCTGGTAGAGCGCTTCCGCCGCGCTGGCCTGATATTGGGCAGCCTGCCACTGGGCGTAGGCTTCATCCCGTTTCTGACGCGCGACCACGCCATCATCAAACAAAGCCTGAACCCGCTCATAGGTGGCTTTGTACAGATTGGCCGCCGCCAGTGCACGTTGCCAATCGTCCCGGGCCGCCTGGATCTGTTGAACGCGGGCGCCAGCGTCCGCTTCCTCCTCCATCGCCTCAGCCGCTTTTACTCCGGCCTGGGCCTGTTGCAGGCGCGCCTCCAGTTCCGGGCTGGAGAGGATATAGAGCAGATCGCCTGCCGCCACCTGGTCACCCCGGCGCACTTTCAACTCGGCCACGCGACCAGCCACTTTGGAGGAAACGTGGTACTGACGTGCCTCGATGTCTCCCTGCAGCAGGTAGGGCTTGGGCTTGTACGCCTGGTACATGGCCCAGCCGCTCAGTGCGGCCAACAGGGCGACCGCGCCGCCCACCAAAAGGGTCTGATTTCTGCTCATTAGGGCCCCACCCACTCAATCATCTGTTCCATACTGCCGCCCAAGGTGCTGATCTGTGCCAGCGCAACCATGTACTGGTAGCGGGCGCGAGCTTTACCCAGCTGCACCTCCAACAAGCGCTGGTCCGCATCGACCTGCTCCAGCGAGGTGCCGAGTCCCTGACGAAACGCCAGCTCTCTCAGACGGCGGTTTTCCCTGGCCAACTGCTCGGCGCTGTCCAGGGCATGCAATTCGTATCGGGCTTGCTCCAGGTTGGCAAACTGGGAGGAGAGCAGCAGCTTCAGATCCTGCTCGGTCTGCGCTTTCCGATGGCGCGCTTCCAGCTCGGCACTTTTGGCCGCCTTCACCCGATCAGAGCGGCCATCGTTGCTGAACAGCGGCACTTTGACCCGGATCCCCACCAGCCACTCCGGTTCCAGTTCCGACAGGATGCTGTTGTCTTCAGCCAGGGTATAGCTGCCAAACAGACCCACTTCCGGCTTGTAGCGCCCACGCTCCGATTCGATGCTGCCACGGGCCTGGCGGCTTTTGGCATCGAACAGAGCCAGAGCCGGGTGCGTGGCCATCATATTGCGCTGCAACTCGCCCAGCATCGGAGTCTGCTGCGGCAGGGAATCCTGGGTAACCGGCTCCACCTGCTGAAGGTGCAGGAGGCTGTCGAGTGCCTGTTGAGCGAGGTCACGCTGACGCACGGCCTGAGCCAGTGCAACGCGGGCCTGATCCACCGCCACCGCCGCATTCATACGCTCAACAGAGGCGATCTGCCCCTGCTGCTCCAGCTTTTCAGCATTGCTCAGGTGCTTCTCCAGCGCCGCCACCTGGCTCTGTCGCAAATCCGCGTTCTGAGCGGCCAGTTGCAGGCCAAAATAGCGATCGATCAGCAGGGTAAAACGCTCCCGGCGTTTGATCTCCTGCTCCTGAGTACGAACATCCAGCTCTGCCTGCTTGACCGCCTGAGCCGCTTGAATACGACCACCGGCATAGATGGGCCAACTGCCCACCAGAGAAGCGCGATAGATATCCCGCTCTGTCAAAGGCAGGGTCGGCAGAGGAAAGGGGAGGCCGGGCAGCGCCGGATTCAGGTCCAGTGCGATGGGGTCATCCAGGTAGGCGTAGGTGCCGGACAGGGAGAGCTGGGGTAATCCCAGATCCTGGGTAACATCGCGCTCGGCCCGAGCCCGATCGGTGGCCAGTTGCTCTGCCTTAAGCAGATCGCTGGCAGATTGGAGTTGGCGCCACGCATCCGACAGCGTAAGTGGAGCCGCTTTGGCCGCCCCCGCCATCAGGGTCAGCGTCAGCGCCAGGGTCAAAGGAAGTTTCACAGGTCCCGCTCCTGAAAATTAGAGCAATTACTCTAGTGCATTATCCGGATCTGGCGATCCCTTGCAATGGTATAGGGTACACGCTTTTGAAAAACCATAGAAAAAGCGGGCCAATTTGGCCCGCTTAATTCACAAGAAAGAGAGGTTACTGGGTCCCGCCGACGGTCAGGCGATCCAGCTTCAGGGTAGGCTGGCCTACGCCAACCGGCACGCTCTGCCCCTCTTTACCGCAGATGCCGACGCCCTTATCCAGCGCCAAATCGTTGCCCACCATGGAGATGGTCTTCATCGCCTCGGGGCCGTTACCGATCAGGGTGGCGCCCTTCACCGGACGGGTCAGCTTGCCATTTTCGATCAGGTAGGCTTCGGACGCGGAGAACACGAACTTGCCGCTGGTGATGTCCACCTGGCCGCCGCCAAAGTTGGGGGCGTAGATCCCTTTCTTCACGGAACCGATGATCTCATCCGGGTGGTGTTGGCCCGCCAGCATGTAGGTGTTGGTCATACGCGGCATCGGCAGGTGGGCGTACGATTCACGGCGGCCATTACCGGTGGGCGCAACGCCCATCAGACGGGCGTTGTGCTTGTCCTGCATGTAGCCTTTGAGGATGCCGTTCTCAATCAGCACATTGTGCTGACCGGGCGTGCCTTCATCATCGATGCTCAGGCTGCCGCGGCGCCCCTCCAGGGTGCCATCATCCACGATGGTGCAGTGCTCAGAAGCCACCTGCTCACCGATGCGTCCGGAGAACAGACTGGAGCCCTTACGGTTGAAGTCCCCCTCCAGGCCGTGACCCACCGCCTCGTGCAGCAGCACACCGGGCCAGCCGGGGCCCAGTACTACCGGCATCTCTCCGGCTGGTGCCTCACCCGCTTCCAGGTTCACGCTGCCCTGACGTACCGCTTCCCGGCACAGGGCAAAAGCGCGCATTTCGCCGTTCTCGTCCAACTCCAGCAGACTGTCATAGCCGTATCGTCCCCCCATGCCTGAGGAGCCGCGCTCGCGACGATCGCCGTCCGCCATGATGACGGAGCAGTTCAGTCGGATAAGCGGGCGTACGTCGGTTGCCAGAGTGCCGTCGGAGGCTGCCACCAGCACCTCTTCGTATACGCCGCTCAGGGAGGCGATCACCTGAGTCACACGCGGGTCCAGCCCACGGGTGTACTGATCCATCTCCAGCAGCAGCTTGAGCTTGCCATCCGCACTCAGGCTGGCCAGCGGATCCATCGCAGAGTAGCGTGCTTCGGCGCTCTGGCGGGCCAGGGTTCGTACCTTGCCATTGCCACCGGCAACCGCAATACCGCGGGCGGCCTGTGCCGACTGAGTCAGCGCCAGAGCGCTGATCTCATCCGCGTAAGCAAAGCCGGTTTTCTCACCGGAGATGGCACGCACTCCCAGCCCCTTCTCGATATTGAAGGAGCCCTCCTTAACGATGCCGTCCTCCAGCACCCAGGACTCGTGTCGGCTGGCCTGAAGGTAGATATCGGCATAGTCCAGGCTGTGGTGATGCAACTGTCCCAGGGCCTGATGCAGTGCGCCCTCATCCAGCTCAGCAGGGCTTAACAGCGAGGCGGCAACGGTTTCAAAACTCACTCGTGATACTCCATCTTTGCGCCGGCCCTAGGTCAGCCGACGATGTTTCAGGGCGGGCAGGCGGTCGCGGATCCGCGCCATCTCGGCGCTGTCGATCTGTGCGCTCACCACCCCTTCGCCCTGAGGTAATTGGGCCACCACCCGGCCCCAGGGGTTCACCACCATGGAGTGACCCCAGGTTCGCCGACCGTTGGCATGTTGCCCCTGCTGGCCAGCGGCCAGCAGGTAGCACTGATTTTCAATGGCTCTGGCCCGTACCAGTATGTCCCAATGGGCATCGCCAGTGGGCTCGGTAAAGGCGGCAGGCAGCGCAATCAGCGTTGCACCGGCCTCTGCCAGAGCGCGGAACAGTTCCGGAAAGCGGACATCGTAACACACCGCCAGCCCGAGCCGCCCGAAGGGGGTATCCACCAGAGTCAGCCCGCTGCCGGGATGGGTGTGGGTGCTCTCGCGATAGCGTCCGGTACCATCCTCAACGTCCACATCGAACAGGTGGATCTTGTCGTAACGGCCCAAGCGGGTTCCATCCGGCCCATACACCAGTGACGCGGCGTAAGCCCGTCCATCCTCCGCCAGAATTGGCAGGGTGCCCGCCACCAGGTAGACCCCATACTGCCGGGCCAGTGACGCCAGCGCCGTTTGCATCGGCGCCCGGTCCGATGCGTCAGGGTGCTGATTCAGGTCTGGCTCCGCCAGTGTTGCCCAGCCTCCCTCCGTACCAAAACAGAGGGCGCACTCCGGCAGCACCACCAGTGAGGGTTCACGATGCCGGGGAAGTTGGCTCAGCCAGTGGTTCAACCGGTTCAGATTCTGCTCCGGTTGAGGCTGGCTGGTCATCTGGATCAGGTGACACCACATCCTTAGTTTCTCCTTGTCCCGATTTAGTCCCATCCCCGGACTCATCCAGCGCCTCGAGGATCCGGGCCTTGAGGGCCTCCAACTCCGCGTCGTTGGGCGCCTCGGTCACCGGCTTTTCGGGCAGTGCAATCTCCCGCTTGGTCCGGTCCACTTCGTTAAGAATAGGGTCATCCAGGGTACCGGTCAGGTGATAGCGCACCTGGGTGATCACCTCCAGAACCGGCTCCAGCATCTTGCTGACCGCAAAGGCCCCCAGTCCGATGGTCCAGGCGCCGGTACTCAAAAACACCACAGCTGGAACGCTGGAAGTCAGGGCTGGAGAGAAGGCGATCAGGTAGTCCAGTTCCCGGCTGGAGAGATCGGTCCAGCCACTGACCCGCACCGTTCCCGCCACCGAATCCATCACGCTGTCCTGGGTTTTCACCACCCCGTCCTGCACCTGAACCGTTCCCCCGAACCGGTTGAAGTGAAGGCCACTGCCAAACACGTCGGTAAAATCGAGAGAAAGCTTCCGCAGCAGGGACTCCAGGCTGAAGATAGACAGCAAACGCGCACCCCGGTCCGATACCTCAGCCAGGTGCCCTTTGCCAAGGCGGTAATCGACGTTGCCATCCAGCTCCGCCAACTCCATCTGCCAGGGAGCACCGGGCCAGGAGAGACCAAAGGTGATGGTCATATCAGAATCGCGGATGCCCTGGGACATCGACAGCTGTTTAGCCAGATCCCCCACATCGGGGCTGCGAAGCTGGCCTTCAAAGCTGGAACGACTCAGCGCTTGGTCCGGTTCCCAGCGGCCGGTCAGGCTCAGCTGGTGCCCCCCCTGGTACAGGTTGAACTGCTCAATCCGATAGATATCCCCCTCCGGCTGAGCCCGCAGTTGCGCCTGTCCGAGCTGCAAGTCGTTGACGCTCAGCGCATTGATGCTGAGATCCAGCTTCGGCATATTGCCGATCCAGGCTTTCGGGGCAGCCGGGATTGGCTCATCCGCGGTGCTGTCGTCCTCTTCGGAGATCAGGGCCAACCGGTCCGCCACCAGTCGGATCCCCTCCGACTTCAGGTCATGACCAAAGGTGGCCGTCCCCAGCAGGTTGTCGCTGTCCACCTGGAACACCCAGCCTTCACTGGTGGGTCCGCCGCTGATCAACCCGTTGCCCAGAGGCAACTGGTAGAAAGAGAGGTCACGGGCGCGCACCTCCACCTGCTGCAGAGCCGGAAACCAGCGGGACTGTTTCGGCAACGGACTGTCGTAGCTGGCAAAGCTGCTGATCAGGGGCTCCCACTGGTCAATGGCGATGGAGTCTCCCAGCCACTCAAGGTAACCACCGGGCAGGATAGGCCTTGCCGCCTGGGTGCCCAATGCAATCTGGTACGCCTGAAATCCGGTGCCCTGCGCAAAGTTCAGCTCACCGTGGAAATGGACAGAATCCGCGAGAGAAGCCAATACCTCGGCGCCTTCACCATTGCCGGTCACCGCCAGTTTCAGGTTCTGAACGGTCTCCACCTCTTTCCCCAGAGGCGCTGGCAGATCGATGGCGAGCCCCACTAGGTTGGAGCGAAGCTCCGCCTGATAATCCACACCGTGCTTGCCCACCCGCAGGGCGATCTCGCCGCCGAGCGGTGCGCCCCCAATCAGGAAGGGGTCCAGAGGACTCTGCAGGCGGTTGGGTATCCGCGCCATCTGCCAGCGGGTGGCCAGATCGATGTCCACCGCGTACTGATCGTCAACCGGCATGCCGACGATAGAGAGTTCTGAGGGCTGGTTGTAGATCCGGGCCTGAAGACCATGGACTTCAATATGGCTGTTGTTAAAGCGCAGTTCGCCACGGGTCTGTTCCAGCATCAGGGTCAGGGGCACCACCTCCACGGGGGTATCCCAGAATGCCACCCGTCCCTGCACCAACTGAGGCTGCTCCTTAACCTTGGAGCCCAGAGGGAAACGCATATCCAGCGCAACCGGCAGCCTGTCCTCAATCCGGATGGTGTTGAGGGTTTTCCCGACGCTGTCCGCCAGGAAGCTGTCCTTCATCACCTCGATGGCGTCAGCGCCGTTGGCCAGCACACTGCCCTGGATCTCCAACACCGCTTTGCTGCTGAGGCTGGGGATCGCCACATGAGCGCCCTCAACGGAGATGGGGCCCAGTTCACCGGCGCGAAGCCACAGATCCATGCGGGCGTTTTCAAACCGGGCTTCCACCAGAGCGCCCTCTACCGCAGGCCAGTCTTGCAGGAAATCGAAGGTGAGCGCCTGCATATCAAACTGGGCCAGGAAGATCCCATCATGATTCCCATAGGGGAAAGCGTTGAGGTCGCCGTGCCAGAGCAACTGAACATTGTCGCTGTGGCCCCGTTTGATGGCATTGGCTAGGTAGTCTGAGAGCCCCTCACCCATGGCCCGGCGTGGGAAGTAGCGTCCCGCCTCCCCGGCTTGCTTTAACTCAATATCACCGTAGAGCTGCAATCGGGCCGGGGCGTCTTTGGGAAAGCCCACCGCCGCCCGCAGCTGGGCATCAAGGTCCGCATTGCCAAGATGCAGCTCAGGCAAACGCAGCTGGCCGCCCTGTTGATTGGCATGCCACTCTGCAGCCAGGGCAAACTGGTCCAGCATGACCGGCTGGGGAAGTTGATCGGGCCAGGTCAGCGTCACCGCCTGAGAGGGCAGAGAGAGCACACCCCAGTCACCCTGCCAGCGTGCCACGCCACTGATCTGATCCAGACCCGGCAGGGAGCCGCTGCTGTGCCAGGCAAGATGCTCAAACGGCACTTCCACTTGCGTCTGATCGTCGCGGCGCTGCAGTCGGATTGGGCCAAACTCGCCGCTTGGGTCCAGCGCAAGCAATTCGCTTAACCGTTCGCTGCCGATCCCCGGGATCAGGCCAAACAGGGGCTCCAGGCCAGCGGCCGGCAAGGTGTTCAGCCACAACGACATATCGCGGTTGCGGTGCTTCAGGTGCAGCTGGAGCGTCGGCCAATCCACGCCATTGCTGGCAAGAGCCAGGTCCTGCCCCACCAGTTCTCCGGCAAACCACCCCTCTGAAGGGGCGGGGTACCACTGCAGCAATCCGCTGTTGAGGGTAAGGGATTGGGCATCGCCATGCTGCCAACTCAGTGCGTTTTCACCGAACTGTACCGTGGCGTTTCTCAGCCCGTTTTCATCGAGACTGGCCCAGGCCTCAAGATTCAGGACACCGCGATAATCCAGTGGGTTGTCCATCAACTGACGAGCCAGCCAATCACCGATATCCAGTTGCGCCGCTTTGACGTAGGCGCGGCCAAACAGGTGGCCATCAAAGTGGCGGTTCAGCTCCAGCGCCAACGTCAGGGTTTCGTCCTGTCGGCGGGCGGCATCCAGATACAGTTCCCCCTCGCCCAGATGGCGTCCATCCAGGTTTTTCCAGTTGAGGCTGGCCAGGTAGATGGGAGAGAGCGCGGTTTCACCCACCAGAATGCGGGCGGTCAGGTTGTGAATGGAGAGCCGTCCGAGCTGTGTCAGAAGCAGCTCACGCAGCGGCTCCAGCCGGGTACTGCTCTCCTCGTCGTCCTTATCCTGCAGGTTCAGTCCCAACTCAACGCCGTCGATGGTGATCCGTTCCAGGTAGGGGCTGAAGTTGAGCAGACTGGCCCAGAAATTCAGTTGCAGTTGGGCGGTACGGATGGTCAGAGAGTGGGGTTGGTCCGCCTGTGGGGCGATGCGCAGGCCGTGGACTGTCAGCATGGGGCCGCTGGGCTCCCAGCCCGCCCCCAACTGCGCGATCTCCAGTTGAATGCCGTAGCGCTCTTCAACCGTGTTGATCAACTCCTGACGGACACTGTCCAGCTCGGGCAGCAGGGTGCGCACCAGGCTGACCAAAAGCGCCAGTGCAACCAAGGCGGCTGCGAGGCCATACCAACACCATTTGCCTACTCCCTGGCCCAGCCGGAGTAGGGTCACATCATCACCACGTCAAACTTATCCTGGGCGTAGAGAGGCTCGGGCTTGATCCGCACCCGCTTGCCAAGATAGACCTCAAGCTCAGCCAGGCTGTGGGCCTCGTCGCCCTCCAGGATCTCCTGAACCGCCGGGGAGACGTAAGCCACAAACTCATCCGCATCGTAGGCGCGGTCCACCCGGATGATCTCCCGGTAGAGTTCATAACAGACGGTTTCCACCGTCTTGAGCTGGCCTGTGCCGCGGCACACCGGACACTCACCGCAGAGCACATGCTCCAGGCTTTCCCGGGTGCGTTTACGGGTCATCTCCACCAGACCCAGCTGGGACAGACCGCTGATGCTGGTCTTAACCCGATCCTGAGCCAGCGACAGCTCCAGATTATGCAGCACCCGATTCTTATGCTCCTCAGACACCATATCGATAAAGTCGATGATGATGATCCCGCCCAGGTTGCGCAGACGCAGCTGACGGGCGATCGCCTGAGTCGCCTCCAGGTTGGTGTTGAAGATGGTCTCTTCCAGGTTGCGATGGCCGACAAAGGCACCGGTGTTGATGTCGATGGTGGTCATCGCTTCGGTCTGATCGATGATCAGGTAGCCACCGGACTTCAGCTCCACCTTGCGCTGCAGGGCCCGCTGGATCTCGTTCTCAACATCAAACAGGTCAAAGATGGGGGCTTTGCCACGATAGTGCTCAACCGCTGCGCTGATCTCCGGCATAAACTCGGCGACAAACTCTTTGAGCGCTTCGTAGGTCATGCGCGAATCCACCTGAATCCGGTCCAGGGTTCGGGTGGCCAGATCACGGACGATACGAAGCGGCAGAGAGGGCTCTTCATAGAGCAGGGAAACCGACTTACCGGGGCGCTTGCGTCGCTCCATCACCTTGCGCCAGACGCGACGCAGGAACGCCGCATCCTGGGCCAACTCCAGCTCGGAAACGCTCTCGGACGCAGTACGGATGATGAAGCCGCCATCTTTATCGACAAACTGGCCGACGATCGACTTGAGGCGATCCCGCTCCTGAGGATCCTCCACCCGTTGGGACACCCCAACGTGAGCCGAACCCGGCATAAACACCAGATAACGGGATGGCAGCGTGATGTCTGTGGTCAGACGGGCACCCTTAGTGCCCAGGGGATCTTTCACCACCTGAACCATGATGTCCTGGCCCTGACGCACCAGAGAGACAATGTCCTCAGCCCGAAAAGCGCGGGCTTCATCCTCATCCACACACTCGGTATGGGGCACGATATCGGAGGCGTGCAGAAACGCGGCCCGCTCCTGACCGATGTCCACAAAGGCGGCCTGCATGCCCGGCAATACCCGGGTCACTTTGCCCCGGTAGATGTTACCGACAATGCCCCGGCGACTGCGTCGCTCCAGATGCACTTCCTGCAGCATGCCATGCTCCACCAGAGCCACTCGGCTCTCGGTGGGGGTTACGTTAATCAGCAGCTCCGCTGCTGCGCCTTGTGATGGCACCTTGCCTCCCAAATCTGTTTGTCGCCCAAGTCCCTGCGCTCAGAGGGATTGAATCAGTTCCCGGGTTTCCACCAGCGGCAGTCCCACCACCGCGGAATAGCTGCCAAAGATGGCCCGGACAAAATTGCCACCCAGACCCTGGATGCCGTAACTACCTGCCTTGTCGGCAGGCTCACCACTGTCCCAATAGGCTTCAATCTGCTCGCGGGTCAGCGCGCAGAACTCAACCTCAGTGGTGACCACCCGGCTTCGGGTGCCGGAATCAGTGGCCAGGGCGATAGCCGTCATCACTCGATGGCGGCGTCCAGACAGGCTGGCCAATGTGGCCAAGGCATCGGCCCGGTCTCTGGGTTTACCGAGGATCCGGTCATCAAGCACCACAATGGTATCAGAGCCGAGTACCGGGCGCGGGGCTTTTGCCATCGCCAGGCCCGCTTCCGCTTTTTGCCTGGCCAGACGCTCTACCAGCGCCTCCGGAGGCTCTCCCGCCATCGGAGTTTCATCGATGTCCGGCGTCAGGATCTCATAATCGAACCCAAGCTGAGCCAACAGTTGTTGGCGGCGGGGTGAGGAGGAAGCCAGATAGAGCGTGGTCATGATCATCGAATCTTGAACTGACGACGGATGCGACGCAGCAGCCAGAACACCCAGGGCCATAACAGCGGGGTGATCAGAACCGGCTGCAGATACACCCAGTCGATGGTGATTGCCGGATTACTCAGGTACTCCGCCCAGTAGATCAACAGGTGCAGCAGCAGCGACAGCGAGCCGATCACCAGGAACTGCTGGAACAGGGCGAAGTGCCTCAACTTCTGATACTGCAACGCCACCAGGTAAGCGGTGATGGAGAGGGCCAGGCCGCGCACGCCAAGCGTACCGCCCACCAGGATATCCAACACCACCCCCACCAGGCAGGCGGAGAGGATATTAAATCGGTGTGGCAGGGCCAGCACCCAGTAGGTGACCGTCAGCAGCACCCAATCCGGGCGTGCAGCCGCCACCGCAGGAGGCAAAGGCATCACCTGCAGCAGCAGAGCCGCAAGGATGGTCAGCCAGATAATGGCCCGGCCAGACGCGCGTTCGTGGCTCATTCAGGCGCCTCCTCGGTCCACAGCAGCAACAGATAACGAAGGCGATCCAGGTCGGCACTGGGTTCCGCCCTCACAATGGCGAAGGTCTGCCCTTCAGTGCGTTCCACTTCGGTGACACGAGCCACCGGATACCCTTCCGGGAAGCGGCCCCCCAATCCTGAGGTGTTGAGCCAGTCGCCCACCTCAATGTCGGTATTCATCGCCACGTGGGACAACTCCAGCAGGTCAGTCCGTCCGGAGCCGTGAGCCACGGCGCGTACGTCGTTACGGGCGACCCGCACGGGAATCGCGTGAGTCAGGTCGGAGATCAACAGAATGCGGGAGGTGGTCTGGCCCACTTCCACCACCTGGCCAACCACACCTTTGCCGTCGAGCACAGGCTGCCCCACGTAAACGCCCTGACGGCTGCCCTTATCGATCAGCACCAGGTGTTTAAAGGGGTCCTGGTCCACGCTCATCACCTCCGCCACCATACGGCGGGAGTCCTGACGGGTCGGAGAGTCCAGCAGCGTTCGCAGCCGTTGGTTCTCCTGCTCCAGGTGTTCCAGGCGTTGCAGGCGCTCACTGATCAGCAACTGTTGCTGATGCAGCGCGTCATTCTCCGCCAGCAATGTCTGACGGGTGGCGAGGTTTCGGGACAGGTTATCCAGCAGCGCCGACGGCATTGCCGCCAGGTACTGGATGGGACTGACGAGGGTGGTCAGCATCGCACGGGCGGGCGCCAACTTGTCATTCAGCAGAACCAGGGCCAAGCAAAACAGTACCGCCAATAGAAGGCGGTACTGCAGAGAAAGGCCTCGGAGAAAAAAAGGCTTCATCAGGGGGATCCGTTACTCGTCTGAGAACAGATCACCGCCGTGCATGTCGATCATCTCCAGCGCCTTGCCGCCACCACGGGCCACACAGGTCAGCGGGTCGTCTGCAACCACAACCGGAATGCCGGTCTCTTCCTGCAGCAGGCGATCCAGATCCTTCACCAGCGCGCCACCACCGGTCAGCACCATGCCGCGTTCGGAGATGTCGGAAGCCAGTTCCGGCGGAGACTGCTCCAGAGCGGTCATCACGGCACTGACGATGCCGGACAGCGGCTCCTGCAGCGCTTCGAGGATCTCGTTGGAGTTCAGGGTAAAGCTGCGCGGTACCCCTTCAGCCAGGTTGCGGCCACGCACTTCCAGTTCACGCACTTCGTCGCCCGGGTAAGCGGAGCCAATTTCGTGCTTGATGCGCTCTGCGGTGGCTTCACCGATCAGAGAGCCGTAGTTACGGCGAACGTAGTTGATGATCGCTTCATCAAACTTGTCACCACCAACGCGAACGGAGGAGGAGTAAACCACGCCGTTCAGAGAGATGATGGCCACTTCGGTAGTACCACCACCGATATCCACCACCATGGAACCGGTCGCTTCCGATACCGGCAGGCCAGCACCGATGGCGGCGGCCATCGGCTCGTCGATCAGGTAAACCTCACGGGCACCGGCGCCCATGGCGGATTCACGGATGGCGCGACGCTCTACCTGAGTAGAACCACAAGGTACGCAGACCAGCACTCGCGGGCTGGGGCGGAACACGCCGTTGTTGTGCACCTGCTTGATGAAGTGCTGCAGCATCTTCTCGGTGACATAGAAATCGGCGATCACACCGTCCTTCATCGGACGAATTGCGGTGATGTTGCCCGGGGTCCGTCCCAGCATCTGCTTAGCTTCGTGGCCTACCGCTGCCACACTTTTCGGGCCAGAGGCACGCTCTTGGCGAATGGCGACCACCGAGGGTTCGTTCAGTACGATGCCCTGATCTTTCACGTAAATCAGAGTGTTGGCGGTACCCAGGTCGATGGAGAGGTCGTTGGAAAACAGACCACGAACTTTTTTAAACATGTGCCAGACCCGTATTAAATTCTGAGGGAGATGCGGAAAATCAGCTAACTTTACCAACGCCCTGCACTATCCACAAGCCGCATCTGCGCTGGCTTGCGGGGCTGATCGAGTCAATCTGCACAGGGTGTGTCTGGGATCATTATCCTGGCCCATTTGAGCCAGGATCCGGGGGAAAAACTCAGTCGCTCAGCCGTTCCCGCCGAAAAATGACCTTATCATGTCCTCGATAGCGACCAAATGTCACCCGAGCTTTCGGATTGCAAAGTCGATCGGTCGTACCATCACTCTCAACGCACTGTCTTCCCACCACATCCTGCGCCGCTGCCCGGCCCCAATACCACTGCAGGTAGTGGGGATAAGCCAGTTGATATTCCGCCAGGGTATCCAGTGCTGAACCAGCGGGATTGATGGTCAATCGGCCCCGCCCGGAGGCCAGCAGTCCGGCCCCACTGGCCGTGAGCGAGCCGCTGGCAAAAGTCAGGTCCGTCGCCACATAGGGGGTGCAGCTGTCCAGCTCATTCCGAACAAACTGGCCGCCATCAAAATACTCCGCCCGAACCGGCAGCGTCAGTGCCTGATGCTCACTGCCGTAGACGTTATCCAGCGCCAGTCGGCCATAGCGCAACGCCACGCCGCCGACATCCTCAATGCGCAAAGGCAGACACGCGCTGCCATCGCCGTAACAGATGCCATCGAGATCCGTCAGGGCTGAGGCATCCAGGGTCAGATCCAGCGCCGCATCAAAGGGGGCCACCAGAGTGGAGCTGCGGCGATAAGCGATTTGAGTACCATCCAGCCACAGCACCCGGTCCAGGGCCGGATCACCGGCGCTCTCCTCCATCAGGGTACCGGCGATCACCTCATCCACCTCAGGGCGACCGCTCTCGTCCGCATAGTGACGGGGGGTCAATGTGGTGGTCAGACGCCAGAACTCACTGTTGTAGTTTCGGGTCACCAGACCGTTCGCATTGATGCCCTGAACGGTTAACCGGGGCGGCGTGGCAAAGTCCAGCGGCTGTGCCAGGTAGCCCATGGCGTTGCAGCCTGCGAGAGAGGGCACATTGGGCACCACCGCCAGATAGGCCGGGGTAAAGCGCCCAAGGGTATCGGCGGAAACCGCGCTGACACTTCGGCCCAGGTAATCGATCTGGCGCAATCCAAAGCCATCGGCCGCCAGCTGCCAGCGGAAGGCCCCCACTTCACTGATCTGGGTAGGCGCTGTCCCTGTGCCGTTTTGGCTGACAGGAATACTGAGCGAACCGGTAGTACTGGGCTGGCCATTCAGCGGTGCCACCAGCTCAGGCTCCAGCGGCACTCCGTTGTGCTGGAAGTTTCGTGCCACCGGATTGTCGCTGAAGTCGGTGTCATCGTCGGATTGCCAGCAGGCGGCGGTGACACTCAGATTGAAATCGGTGCCCGCCGTGACAAAGGCACTGCAGCTGGCGTCACCACTGGCGCACTGAGCCTGCGCATCCGGGCTGGAAAGGTGCAGTCCCGCCGGCGCCACCACAAAGTCACTCTGTCCATCCAGTTCGATGGTTTCACCGGTGTGCTCGGCACGGTAACGGGCGCTAAGTCGCAGTTGCCCTACGTCGCTGTAGTTGGCGGGAATCGCCGCCTGGCCTTCCGCATTAAATCTCAGGGTCCGCGATTGGGTTGAACCGAATGGGAGGGCTTGCCCCGCCAGAGTAAAGACCGGACTGCCTACCGGCGCCGAGGGGTTCAGCGCCGCCAGGGTAAAGTCCACCGCCTGATTGCCGGTCATCGCCGGAACGCATTGGCGGGGGTCACTGTCGCTGGCCCGCACCGCCTTGACCACCAGAGTCTCATCACGGCACCCCAGAGGCGCCCCCGGCTCCAGCAGCAGTGCGCTGCGCTCATACTGGATATTGCACTGCTCAGGGGCAACTTCCGTGCCCCCCACCAGACAGGTGACTGTCCCAGCTATCGAGCCGGTCAGGCCCACATTGACGCTTCCCGGTTGTCCGCTCCACAGCACCCGGGTGGTCTGCCCGGTCACGGACACCTGCCGGCCCCCTTCCCAGCCGGTGGTCGGCGTCAGGGTGACGTTGACGGTCTCACTGGAGAGGGAGTTACAGGCGGAGTCGTTACAGACGGAGATGGTGACCGGTTCACCCTGACAGGTTACCCCCTGGCCATCGTGCTCAATGCGGTAGTAGACCGGATCCGGGTTTTGCCCGTTATCACAGATGTCGGACAGGTCCCCGTCCTCCAGCGCGTCCAGGTCAATATCGATGTTGCTGTTACCCGCGGCAAAGTAATCATCACCGGCAGCGATCGCCCCTTCAAACTGCACCTGGCCCGTCAGTTGCACATCATTGTCGGCATAGAGGATCCCTTTAATCTGGGCCTGGGTCAGCGACACACTGCCATACACGATGATCACCAGATCTTCCGGCGCGCCATCCCAGTTGATCGCACCATGGTCGATCACCAGATGGTTTACATACAGGCGGGTGCTGGTGCCTGGAGGCGTGTCAGGTACATGCAACTGTGCCGCCCGTCTGCCGTGACCTACCAGGCTCAGGGTATCCAAGAAATAATCCCGGGCGGGACTGAGGTGATAAGGGGAATTACAAAGCCCGCCGCCTCCGCACTTGGCCCCGATATAGAGAGAGCCATCCGACGTGTCATTGGGAGGCAGATTGATCTCACCTCCGTGATCGCCCGAGGGGGGCTTGGTAAAAATCAGGTCACACTGCGGCAGGGAGGCATAGCTGAACGGTGCCCACAGCAGCCAGCACAGCAGCGCCAGCAGCCAACGCTTAGTCATAAGCCAACGCCTCCACCGTCCGGTTGACCCGCAGGGTATCCGCACCACATTCGGCGGCTGCAGAGAGTTCAAATCCATGGCTCACCTCATCGGCAGGCAGGGCGGCACGGTAGCGGCAGGTCACCGTGACCTGACAGCGATCAAACGCGGCCTGGTCCGCCAGCCCGGTGCCAGGGCTCAATACCGCATTGGCGGCCGTGCACGCGGTTTGAGCCGCCGCGCCCCCCCGATTCAGGGTTTGCGCCAACGCCCAGTCGATGCCGGATTGCGCCGCCGCCCAGGTCCGGGTGCCCGTCACCTCCAGACCCACATTGGCACTCTCCTGACTGAGGGTGCGCATCAGTACCGTACCCAGCAGCAGCATGACGGTCAGTACAAACACCGCCATCACCAGGGCGGATCCGCGCTGGCGTTCAGGGGACATTTTCAAGCTGCACCTCCTGTACAAAGCGCTGACGCTGTTGGCCCGCTTCCACCCACCACTGCAGCAGCACCAGGTTGTTGCGGCTGAGGCTGGGGGGCAGCTCCATAAAGGGGCAGTCGGGATCGTCGCGATCCGCCAGATCGCAGTTCAGGGGGTTGTTGACCACCCCCTCTCCCATCAACACTCCGTTACGGCGCAGATCGCCGTTGCCATCCAGACACCACTGGATTGGCGCCCCAACCAGGTAGTAGCGTTGGGCGGTCGAAAAGGGGCCACTAGGCAGATCCGCATCCAGGGAGAAGCGCACCCGCGCGCAGTCGGCCCCCTGACAACGGTTGTCAGTGATCTCACGCAACACCGGTTGGTAGTTGTCCATCAGAGCCAGGGTCTGGCCTTCGCAGGCATCGCAGTTGCTGCTGGTGCAGCAGGAGGGCGCGTAAGCCAGCATCCGCGCGGCGTTACCTGCGCCCGGAAGCGGTGCAGCCAGGTAACGCTCACCGGTCAGAATAGGCCGGAAGGTCAGGCAGTGTTCGGTCACCTCCAGGGAGCCCGGCAGCGCATCCCGCACCTCACGGCTAAAGCGCTGGGCCGCATAACGCACATTGCCCAGTTCCTGTTGCCAGGCCTGGCTCTCCACGTAGATGCGGGTTCCAAAGGTGATGAATCCGGTGACCATCAAGGCCAGGATCCCCATCACCAGAATGGTGATCACCAGTTCCACCAGAGTGAGGCCGGCTTGACGGCGAGCCAGGGCGCGCATCAGAAGTTACCTCTCAACTGGGCAAACTCAATCCGCTCACCGGCGGGAGAGGTTACGGTCACCTCAGCCAGCTTGGCGCCGCCGGGCCAGGTGTTGCCCACCGCAGTCGCGGCCTGACAGCGCACGGCGATCTCAACCAGAAAACCGCTGTAGAGATCGCCCCCCAGTAACCGGTCGGCGCTGCCGTTAAAGCCGTCGAAGCGATCCAGCAGCTCCCAGCTGCCGGGATCATTAGGGTCATCCGCTGCGGGGCCACACACCGCTGCGTCATCGGCACAGCAGGTCAGTGCGCTTACCGCGCCCCCACCCAGGGGGGTGGCCACATCCAGACGCCGCCCGGCGAGTTCCGCCAGCACCGCCTGACCTAACTGAGCCGCCTTGGCGCGCTGAACCCCCTGAGCGGAGCGCTCAGCCAGAGGGAACAGCAGGGTGGCCATCAGCACCAGCGCAATCGCCAGCACCACCATGCCCACCACCATCTCAATCAGGGTAAATCCCCCGGAACGCCGGTTACAGACCATGGATATACCCCTCGGATTCGATCCGGACCGTCTGCGGCGCTTCGCCGCCAATCGCCAAGTCACAGCCGCCTGCGCAGGGGGCTTGTGGACGGCCCATGCCATCCAGACTCAGGATAAAGGTTTGACTGCCGGCCAGGCTGACCGTGGTGCGTTCAAGGGGGTAAGGGTTCTCACCGGCGCAGGGGCCGGTAAGAGAGAATTGGGTCGGTGTTACCGACAGGGTGCAGCTCTGCCCCGCCAGTGCCCCCTGTTGCAGACGCCGCATCTCCGCCACCAGGGCATCCCGGGTGGCGTAGGTGGCAAACTGCGAGGGCCCCAGAAAGCGGGACAGGGCATACAGGCTGAGAATGGCCACCAGGATAATGATGGTGACCAACTCAACCAGAGTGAAGCCAGCAAAACGGCTTGTCACCCTATACTGACTCAGCAGCCGGTATCAGTGATGGCGTACTGAGGAGCCGCATCAGAAGCCGCTTCAGAGTAAAGCAGGTAGCAGTTCTGGCTGCCTTTAAAGCCTTGGGGCACAACCTTCACTTCATCGGTGCCGTTAATCAGGCCCCACTCTTTGGTGGCTGCGGTCGCTTCATCAGCCAGAGTCTCAACATCACCTTCCAGAATTTTGGTCAGGTCTGCGGCAGTGGCGGCAACATAGCCATACTCGGTGGTGACAGTAGTCCCATCGCTATCAATCTTCACTGAACCACCGGTCGCGTTTTCCTGGCTGGACAGCGCGGCCTTGGAGTAAACCAGAGCGTTAGCACCCTGCAGAGCACCTTTGGCACCTTTCAGGGTCGCGATGCGGGCATCGGTCTGCAGATTGATAAACTTCGGTGCGGCAGTAACAGCCAGAATACCGAGGATGATGATCACAACCACCAGTTCGATCAGGGTAAAACCTTGTTGACGTTTCATAAATGCTCCCTAAATAAGCAAAAACAAGTAACTTAGTGATTTAGTTATTAAAACTCACAACCTGACCGGAGGCCGGGTTGTAGGTAAAACCTTTACCGTCGGTCGGGGTCACTGCGGTCGGAACCCCAGTGCTGGCATCCAGGTTCAGCGCGCTGACCAGATGGTACAGGCACGCCTTGGTGTCAGTCACAGTGGTGCCACCCGGGGTCACTACCGGTGTGGTGTCATCAATCACAGACACCACATAACGGGCGTTGCGCGCATCCTCAGTCGCCAGCACCAGCTGCGGCGGGCTCTGCAGGATGTCGTTAAATGCGGTCTGGCAGGAGGTCGGGGTCATGGCGTTGTAGGCGGTACCGCCGCTGGGGTAACCAAACTGGTTAACGTCCACGGAGAGACCATCCAGAACCACACTGCCCACCGGGCGGCCATCCACTTCCCACTGGGCGCGAACGATGCCGACGGCAGACGCCACACCACCGGCAACCCCTTCGGTCGACGCTTTCTCAGCCTCATCGGTCACATTCAGGAAGCGGGGCAATGCCACAGCGGCGAGGATCCCCAGGATCACCACCACAATCACCAGCTCCACAAAGGTGAAACCTTGTTGTTTTTTCATTTGCCCCTCCAACGATAAGGCCCAATCAATCATGTTGTGTTATCCACTGCCCCCTCCGGGGCAGCGTCTTTCAATCCACGGTGGACAGAATCACACTGCCACTGTGGCTGAAATAGCTCATCACTCGCCGTTCGCCGAGGCGATAACGGCAGTGAGTCGGGTCTGCCTCCGGGCGTTCAATCCCCTTCAGCAGCCCCTCCGCTGGCTCACCCATCAGGGCCAGCCAGAGAAATTCGCAACTCGGTGTCGGCTGAGGCCACCCGGTCAGGGGATCCACCACCAGCGTTACCGTTTGTCCGTCGGGGGCACGCCACGCCAGTTGCCCCCCTTTTTGGCCCTGAAGCCACTGACCGCGTGCCAGGTTCAGCGATTGCAGCCAACGCTCCTGAACCACCGGTGCCGGCACCTCAGGACGGCGTTTCCACAGGCTCAACCCCACCACCAGCACCAGCGCCACCAGCAGCCACACCAGGCCAGAATGCCAGGCGGATAGCAGCTCATCGCTGGCCCGCTCCTGGCGATCCATCAGCGCCCCTGAACCGCGTTGAACATGTCCCACATCGGCAGGTAGACCCCCAATGCCAGCACCAGCACCATGCCTGCCACCAGCGTCAGCAGGATCGGCTCAATCTTGGCGGTCAGCCCCTTCAGCTCGTAGTCCACCTCCCGCTCGTAGAAGGCGGCCACGTCATCCAGCAGTTCGTCAATGCGGCCGGTCTCCTCGCCCACAGAGATCATCTGCAGCACCAGCGGGGTAAACAGCTCGGCACCGGAGGCGGTTCGGCTGATGGTATCCCCCGCTTCAATACCGCGACGCATGCCAATGATGCGGTCGTGCATAAAACGGTTGTCCACCGCATCGGCTACCAGCGACAGTGACTGATTCACCGGGACACCGCCCCGCATCATCATCGACAGGCTTCGGGCGAAGCGGCCCAAGCTGGCCCGGCTGATGATGGAACCCACAATCGGCAACCTCAGCTTCCAGCCATCCCAACTCAGCCGTCCCGACTCAGTGGTCAGCCAGACCTTAATCCCGATCACGCCCCCCACCAGAGCCAGCAGCAGCAACGGCCACCAGCTGACAAAGAACTCGGAGGTGGCGATCAGGATCCGGGTCGGCAGCGGCAATTCAGCCCCGAACTTGGCAAACATCTGCGCAAACTTGGGGATCACCAGAATGTTGAGCACCGCCACTGCCACCGCGATAAAGCCCAGCACCAGCAGGGGGTAGCGCATGGCGGACTGGATCCGCCGTTTGGTGTCCTGCTCCTGTTCCAGATGCTCGGACAGCCGCTCAAACGCCTGGTCCAGACGACCGGTGTTCTCCCCCACGTGCACCATCGCCACATAGAGCGGGGTAAACACCAGGGGGTGTTGATTCAGTGCGGCTGACAGGGGACGACCCGCCGTCAGCTGCTCCACAATGTCCTTCAGAGTGCTGGCCATCAGCGGGTGCCGCTGAGACTCCACCAGCCCCGCCAGCGCCTGCAGCAGGGGGATGCCGGAGCGGGTCAGAGAGAGCATCTGACGGGTAAACATCAGCAGCTCAGACAGCGGCAGGCGACGAGCCAACAGCCCGCGCCAGTTGAATTCACGCCCCGGCACCACCTCATTCAGGTTGAGCGGAATGATGGCGCGACGCATCAGCATATCGGCGGCGGCACTCTCATTGACCGCCTCCACAACGCCATCCACCAGCGTGCCTGTCTCATCCCGTCCCCGGTAGCGGAAATGCGCCATATCAGTGCGCCTCTGCCGCGCTCAGGCGCTCTGCCAGAACACCACCCAGTTCGGAGGCGTCTTCCACCAGCTTCATCGCTTCCTCCAGGGTGGTGATCCCCTTGCGGGCATAATCGAGTGCCGCCAGCGCCAATGGGCGGAACTGGCCACTGCGGCGGACCGCCTGGGCGAAGCTTTCCGGGTCGGCCCGGCGCAGCGCTTCCACCATCGCCTCATCCAGCTCCAGCATCTCGTACACCCCGATGCGGCCCCGATAGCCACTCTGGTTGCAGTGCTGGCAGCCACGACCCTGCTGGAACGGCGCCTCCAGCAGTGCATCGCCACCGATATGGCGGAGCCAGGCCTTCTCGCCGGGGCTGAGTTCATGTGGCTGAGCGCAGTTCGGGCACACCCGACGCACCAGTCGCTGAGCGATGATCGCCCGCAGCGCACTGGCCACCAGATAGGGTGCCGCGCCCATGTCGATCAGACGCAGGGTGGAGCTGATGGCGTCGTTGGTGTGCAGGGTGGAGAGCACCAGGTGGCCGGTCAGGGCGCCACGAAGACCGATCTCTACGGTCTCCTGGTCCCGCATCTCCCCCACCATGATGATGTCGGGGTCCTGACGCAGGGTGGTGCGCAGTACCGAGGAGAAATCGAGGCCAATCTTATGGTTGACCTGCACCTGGCTGATCCGCGGCAGACGGTACTCCACCGGATCCTCTACCGTAATGATCTTGCGCTCCGCCTGGTTCAGCTCGTTGAGCATGGCGTAGAGGGAGGTGGTTTTACCGGAACCGGTGGGGCCGGTTACCAGGATCATGCCGTGCGGACGGTGGATCTGGTTACGCACCCGGGCCACCAGATCCGCCGGCATCCCGGTTTCTTCCATCTGCAACAGGCCCGCCGATTGGTCAAGCAGTCGCATCACCACGGATTCGCCGTACTGCACCGGCATGGTGGAGAGACGCACGTCGATCTGGTGCGCTTTCACCTTCATCTGGAAGCGGCCATCCTGGGGCAGACGCTTCTCGGAGATGTCCAGCCCCGCCATCAGCTTGATGCGCAGCACCAGCGCATTGGCAACACGGTACTCAGACAGGGTGTTCTCCATCAGTTGACCATCCACCCGGTAGCGGATCCGCAACAGCTTTTCATCCGGTTCAATATGGATGTCGGAGGCGCGCACCTGCACTGCGTCCTCAAAGATGGACTGCAGCAGACGCACTACGGTGGTGTCGTTATCCGCATCCTCTGCCACCAGCGCATCCAGGCTGAAATCACTCTGGGCGCTGTACTCCTCGTGGAGTTCACCCGCGATGGAGGCGATCTTGTCGGTGTGACGGTAGAGGTTGTCGAAGGCGTCCAGCAGCTGGCCTTCGGTGGCCACCGCCAGCTGGATCTGACGGGGCGCCAGCAGGGTTTCCAGGGTGTCGATGGCGGCGAGATCCGCCGGGTCGCTCATCGCCACCGTCAGGTGCTCGTCATCACCGGCCACCACCAGCGCGCGGTAGCGGCGGGCGTGCACTTCCGGCAGCAGTTGCACCAGTTCCGGCTTGATTCGGCGGGCCCGGAGATCCAGGAATTCGATGTTCATCTGCTGGGCCAGGAAGCCCAGCAGCTGCTCCTCGCTGATCAACTTCAGATTGATCAGGGTACGCCCCAGCTTCCGGCCACTCTCTTTCTGGGCGGCCAGAGCATCCATCAGCTGAGCTTCGGTGATGATCCCCTCGTGGACCAGCAGATCACCCAAACGCTGTTTCAACTTGGTTTTCATTGGCTCTCCAGCACGGTCAAGCGGTCACGAATAAAGGCTCGGGCTTGTGGACTCAAATCCGCCCGGCTCAGCGCCTGTTGGTAAGCGGTCACGGCGCCGCTTAGATCGCCCCCGGTGTCCCGGGCATAGCCCAGACCAAACCACCAGGTGCCCCGCTGAGGCTCCGCATCAAGCAGAGCCTGGTAATCCTGTTGCGCCAGCGTCAGCTGGCCCAGTTGTTGAGCCAGCCCGGCCCGACGGGCCCGCCACTCCCGGTCCGGGGTCAGACGGCTGGCCCACGCCAGCCACTGCTGCGCCAGCTCCGCCTCGCCCTGCTGTTGGCTCAACTCCGCCGCCAGCAGGGGATAAGCTGCCTCCTGAGGAAAGCGGCGGGCCGCGTCCAGCAACGCGGCATCGGCTTCGCCCCGCTGAGCCAACAAGGCCAACAACGCCAATCGGGCGTCGTGCAGATAGGGGTCCAGCTCAAGCGCCTGCTCCAGCAGCGGCTCAGGATCGGCCGCCTGTTGCGCCTGACGCCAGAGAGCCAATGCCTGCTCCGCCGGGCTCAGGGCCGATTTCTGAATCGCCAGCTCCGGGGCGGGCGTGGGTGCAACCACCGGCTCAGCCGGTTCCGTCACCGGCGCTTTCACATCCGCCACCAACGGCTCAGACGGTGCAGCGGATTCAGCTGCGGGCTCTGGCTCCGGGGCAACCTGTGGCGGCTCGGCCACATCGGGCTCTGAAACCGCTGCCGTCTCTACGGCGTCAATTTCGGCAACGGGGGCTTCCGACACGGCGTCGGGCACAGCCTCAATCGCGCTCTCTGCCTGCTCCGGCGCCACCACCTCAGGTTGTGGCGCAGACGCTGACGTTGTCTTGGCGGGTTCGGCCTGAACCTTTACCAGCCCGGAATACCCAACCACGCGCTGCAACGTGGGCCACCAAACCCAGGCGATCGCCAAGCCCAGCACCACCAGCAACAGGGCAGGCACCGGCAGTTGACGGCGGGACGGGCGCTTACTGGTTGGCACGGCGACAGACTGCGGCATCGCCCCTCGTCCGCCACGCAGTTCCAGCGCCTTGAGGGTATCGTTAATGACGCTCATGCCATCCCCTCCGGCCAGAGTCTGAGGGCAAGGCCGGTGCCCAGCAGTACCACTGCCAGCGCCACCAGCGCCCAAAGGCGGTAGCGTTGCCACCGGCTCTGCCAGGGGCCCGCCGCCTCGGTATCGGTCACGGCCGCCGCCAGGGTGGCGTTATCGATGCGAAACTCGCCCCGGCCAAAACTCAGCATCAGCACTTTGTGGCTCAGGATGTTCAGCAGCCTTGGTACACCGCCACTGGCCCGCCACAGCCCCTCAACCTGGGCCCGGGTAAACAGCGACTGCCCCTGATAACCCGCCCTGTTGAGGCGATGCTCCAGGTAGGCGCGGCACTCCTCGCGGGTCAATCCACGCAGGGTGTAGGAGAAACTGATGCGCTGCCGCAGTTGGCGCAGTTGCGGCTGGGCCAGGCGGTGGTCCAGCTCGGGCTGACCAAACATCACCATCTGCAGCAGCTTGAAGCGCTCCGTCTCCAGGTTGGTGAACAGTCGCAGCGCTTCCAGCGTTTCGTCCGGCAGCGCCTGCGCCTCATCCAGCAGCAGTACCACCTGCTGTCCGGACATCGCCAGCTCCAGCAGGCGCTCGCTGATGGCAGCGGTCAATTGCTGCTGATCGCCACTGGCCTTCACTCCCAGCTCCTGTGCCACCGCCCGACGCATCTCGTCCGGACTGAGGTAGGGGTTGGGCAGGTAGGCCACCTTGTAGCGCTCACCAAGATCTTTCAGCAATTTCCTGCACAGCAGGGTTTTGCCCATGCCCACTTCGCCGGTCACCTTGATAAACCCCTCGCCTGCTGCCAGTGCCGTATGCAGCACCTGCAGCGCCTCCTGATGGGGCGCCAGCTCGCAGTAAAACTGCGTATTCGGGGTCAAGGTAAAGGGCAGCTCACGCAGCCCGAAGTGGTACAGATACATGGATCAGTTTGCGCTCGGGTACCAGTCATCCAGGGTGTTTTGGGAACGCTGCAACTGCTGCTGCCAGGTGCCCGCTTCAACGATGGTCGGACGCAGCAGAATCACCAGTTCAGTCTTGATGTTGCGCTGACTGCGGTTGGTAAAGAGCTCACCCAGGATGGGGATCTGCCCCAATACCGGCACCTTCGATTCAACCTGCTCCGCCATGGTTTTCATCAGGCCACCAATCACCACCACGTCACCACTGTGGGCGCGGATCATGGTGTCCGACTCGCGGATCTGGCTCTGCGCCAGCGGCAGTTCCAGCGTGGCGTTAAGGGCGTTGATGGTCTTCACCTGCTCGGAGATGTCGGTCACCGAGGGGTGAACGTGCAGCAGCACCTCACCGGACTGACCAATCTGTGGGGTCACATCCAGCGCGATGCCAGAGAAGAACGGCGTCAGCTCCACGTCCGGGGTGGTGATGGGGGTGTCGGAGGCCACGGTGGTGGCACTGACATTGGTCACGAAGTACTCATCCGTGCCCACCTTAATCACCGCCTTCTGGTTGTTGATGGCGGTAACGCGGGGGCTGGACAGGGTATCCACATCGCCCTGGGTGTCCAGCAGGGTGACCACAGCATTGAAATCGGTGCCGGAGAAGCTGATGCCGGTGATGCCACCGATAACGTCGGTAACAGCGTTCCCAAACTGGCCATCACTGGTGCCGAAGCTGATGTCAGTACTGCCGATGCTGCCGGTCACTTCGCTCCAGTTGATCCCCTGCTGATAGCCATCGCTCAGCTGCACTTCAAGAATGCGCGCTTCCAGCACCACCTGACGCTCCAGGTTCTGCTGGGCCTGACTCAGGAAGCTCTCCACTTCCCGCAGTTCATGAGGGAAAGCTCTGACAGAGACCAGCCCCGCCTGAGGCAGAGTCAGCACCTGACGGCCTTCGCCATTGCCGATCATCTTCTCGAGGGTTTTCTCCAACTGACCCCAGAAATCGGTTTCAGTGCGAGTCTCGATAAAGGTGCCGTTGGTGCTGTTGCTCTGACGATTTCCGCTGTCGCTGCGATTGTTCCGGTTGCTGCTCTGGTTACCGCTGAAGTTGTTGTTGCGGTTGCTGCTGTTGCCGTTGTCGTAGTCGTCGGTCAGTCGTCCGGCGTTCACCGAGGTCAGGCTCAAACCGTTGCGCTGCATCAGCAGGTAGTTAACCGGGAAGGTCTGACTGCGCATACCCGCCGGATAGACCTGCAGCACCCGGCCCTGACGGCGGATGTCGTAGCCGTAGAGGTCCTGAACCGTGTCCAGCACCTCCTCCAGCGTCACCTTGCGCAGGTTGAGGGAGATCTTGCCGCTCACACCGGGATGGATCGCCACGCTGTAGGGGCTGTCATCCACCAGGCTGGCGAAGAAGAGTTGGGCGTCCACACCACGGGCGGCCACGTCGATGCGCGGTGCCTGAGGTTGAGTCATCGCGGGGCTGCGCCCCCCCTCCAGCTCCTGTTGCAGCAAGGGGGACAAGGCCGGTGGCGGTGCAACCGGCTTGGCCGCTTCGCTGGCCTGGGCCAGGGCGGCTTTGCTTTGGGTCGGTTCCGGGCGCTGCTCCGGCAGATTCTGGCAACCCGCCAGCGCTCCGGCGCACAGCGCCAGTGCCATCGCCCTGTGCATGGTCAGTCCCATCGTGTCTCCTGATTCCGTTCGCTGAATTTGGGGAAAAGGCTAAGGAACTGGCCATTGCTCAGCTCCACACCGTCGCGCCGGATATTCTGAATCCGGCTGGCGCCAAAACGGTCGCCTTCACGATAGATTTCGCCACCTATCACGGCCTGACGGTTGTCGCCGTCCACCAGAATGCTTTGCAGCTCTCCCGCCGGACGTGACTGAGCCGCCGCCCCGTTGAGCCAGGCCGGCGGTTGAGTTGGATCCTGTGCCGCCTCAGCGGGAGAGATCAGCAGCAACAGTGCCGGGATGAATGCCCACACGGATCGGCTCCTTTTCAGTACCTAGGGTGTCCAGTTGCAACTGCAGCCGGGCTTTGGGGTAGTGGGTCACCTGGTAATCCAGGAAACGCCAGTAAAATCGTTGTTCCAGCTGCTCCATGCGCTCCAGCGCCGCCTTGAGCTTGAAGTAGCTGCCCTCCAGCTCCAGCTTGACGCCATGGCGATAGAGCCCGCCTTCGTTAACCAGCGCCACCGGAGGCTGAATATTCATCTCGATCAGAGTGACCCCTTCTGCACGGGCCAGCAGTTGCGCCAGAACCGCGGACATCTGTTCTGGCGGAATCAAGTCCACCAGCTCCTCGTCCAGATCGGCCTGGTGCTGAGCCAGTTGCCGCTTCAGATCCGCCAGCTCCTGCTCCATCTTGTCATTGGGGTTGGCCGACAGCTGTTGACGAAGAGACTCCGCCTCCTGCGCCATGTTGCGGGTCTGGGACAGGGTGCTCTCCAGCTGTCGTGCTTTTACGCCATTGGCGTTGATCGCCGGCTCCAGCCACAGCGCCCAAACCAGCAGAAGCAGGCCCACGACCGCCGTCAGGGCGATCAATCCCCGCTCCCGACGGGACAGCGCAGCAAAACGCTCAGACCAGTGTCTTAACGCTTTCATTGCGACTCCTCCTTGGACGCCAGGCCATGGCCTGCCACAAAGTGCACCGGTTTACCCGCTTCCCCTTTGATGCTGAGCTGACTGACGGCACGCCCCTGCAGGGAGGGCTGTTGGCCCAGCTTATCGAGCCAGGCGGGCACCGCAGCGGCTCGACGGGCCTGACCGCTGAGCAGCACCTGATCACGGGCCAATTGGAAACGCTCCAGCCACACCTGGTTGTCAGCGCTGCTGGCCAGATCCGCCATCAGGTTGGAGAAGCCGGGGTGGGTCAGCAGTTCGTCCTGATCCAGCACGGAGGTCAACCGCTGGAAACTCTCCAGCTGCTTACGCGCCTGCTCCACCTTGGCCACCAGTTCGGGACGGGGCTGGTGGGCACGCACCTGGGCAGCCAACCGAGCCAGTTCAGCACTCTGCTGAGTCTGACTGTCACGGGCTGCGGCCAGTTGTTTCTCCAGTCCACGGGACTGGAAATTCAGCATCACGCCAACGGCGATCGCCAGAACCAGCACCACCACGCTCGCCACAATCAGCCGCGGCAGCGTCAGGCGGGCACGCTCAGGCAGCAGCGATGGGGCGTAGAGATTAACTCGACGTTTCATCGACACGCTCCAGGGCAGCCCCATGGGCCAGCCAGTGATCAATAGGGTGTTGTTCCGTCGTCATAGCCCGAACCGGCACTTCAAGCTGACTCTCCAGCAAACGCTGAATTACCGCCTGTTGAGGCAGAGGCAGCAACAGACTGATCCCCGCTATGGCGGGCTGATGCAGCTGTCGGTCCAGGTAATCGATGGAGCGCTGAAGCTCCAGAATCAACGCGTCCACCAGCCCCTGCTCCAGCTCAATCTCACTGAGCGAGTCCAGCTGGTTGAAACCGCGGATCTGACGATTCAGCAGCAGTTGGCCCTCAACGCCGATCAGCAGCTTGAGAGCCTGACCGGGACGGTGCCAAAGCAGCATCTGGGGACGGGGATGAACCGGCAACAGGTTCACCAGCGCCAGCTCTTCAATGGTGATCACCCCGGGCGCGAATCCGGCCAGCTCCTGAGCGGTGGCCAGACGGGACAGCTTGTCCTTATCGGCAACCACCACCTGCAACTTGTCGCTGCCCGCGGGTTGCACAGCAAGCTGGAAGTAATCGAGGTGGATTCGGTTGATGGGGATATTGACCAGATCCTTGATGGCAAAGGGCAGCGCCGCTGGCAGTTCAGCGTCATCCACCTTCGGACGATCAATGACATGGATCTGATAGAGCGGGTCGGTCAGCACCCACTGCAGACGGGCCGGGCCAACCTGTTTGGCACAATCCGACCAAACCGAGCGGCGCCAGCCATCAATTTGCACCAGTTCACCATGGCGGTTAAGCAAGGATACGCCGTCATCGTAAACGGTCCCGCCGAGCAGCGGGGTGGAGGTCGACCTCCTTGTAAACCAACTGAGCACTGGGCCCCCTAAAACGGCTAAAGGTGATAAACCCACCTTGGGAATACCACTTCAAACCGGAACAATTCGAAACTTTTTCTTAGTAATACAGCCAGTTACTATATTCTGTAACTTAAAAGACTTTGGCAAGAGTACATTATGCCGTCAATAGTTTGACGGCGCTATTTTTGTGACCTGAAGAATATTAGGGTCAGGATGCAGCAGATTCATCGTAAGCCACTGCGTCGCCGAACCAGATACCCTGACCCCCATCTGCACCTAATTGCTTCAGCGCCAGCCAATCCGATTCATCGTCCACCCCTTCCGCCAGCACTTTCACTTTGGAGTGGCTGGCAGCCTGGATAAGGCTGGTGATGAACAGCTGGTTTTCCGGGCGCAGAGGCAACTGCCTGACCAGACTGGGATGCAGTTTGATCCAGTCGATATCAAAGCGGTCGATGTAGTCGGTTTTCTCTACGGTGTGGCCCACGCCATCCACCGACAGCTGTACCCCCACCCTCTTCAACTCCTGCAGTACCGGCGTCAGCGCTTCCGCATGCTGAACCAGTTCCCGCTCATTCAGCTCCAGGATCAGCTGCGACCGGCGCGCCTGATAGTTGGCCAGCAACATCGCCACGGACTTGCCGAAGCGAGGATGGAGCAGCGACTCCGCCGCGATGTTCACGCTAAAGGGCGTATCGCTGCCGCTGTTGCGCATCTGCTGCAGCCCCAGTTCCATCAGTACCCGTTCAATACGGGGGATCAGACCACAGCGCCGGGCCATCGGGCGGTATAGGGCGGCCCGGACCAGTTGCCCCTTCGCGTCACGCATGCGGCTGAACAGCTCATGGCAGAGCAGTTCGCCATCGCGCCCACGTATCGGTTGATAGAAAGTGGCCCAGGCGCGTCGGCCCAACGCGTTCTCAATCAGGCTGCGCCAACGTACTGTGCCCTGTGCCAGCTCCCGGTCTACCGCACCCTTGTCATACATAAACCAGTTGCTGTGGCCCTGAAGCTGCGCAGCACGCAGTGCCATCTCCGCCTCCTCCAGCACCTGGTCCGGCTGGTCACCCTGGTTGTAGTAAGCCAGGCCGATGTGGACCAGTTGCTCCCGATCCGCCCCCTTGGGCAGATCAAGCCGGTCAGCGATACGCTGCAAACGGGCCGCCAGCGCTTCCGCCTCCTTGAGTGGCAACATCGGCACCAGCAGTGCCAGTTCCAGCCAGTGGCGACGGGCAAACACCCCATCGCTGTGCTCTGAAAGCAGCGGTTCACACAACTCCGCAAACTGGCGCAATACCGGCAAGCGGGTTTGGGCCGGCAACCCGTCCAGTCCACTGAACTGGATCAGGCAGACCATCCCCTGCCCCTCCATCATGCCGCTGTGGGTCTGAGCCTGAAGTCGGCTCTCAAAGAACATGGCGTTGCCCAGCCCCAGCTCGCTGTCGAGGAAGGTGTTGGCGCGGATGCGACGATCCAGCTCCAGCTTGGCCTCCCGCTCTTTGCGCCACTGCCGGTGCAGCCTGATCATCGCACGGCCAACCGACAGGGGGCGCTCCCCTTTGAGCGGTTGGGCCGCCGCGTCCAGATCGCCCCGGTTAATCTTCCGGGCCCGGTAGGCCAGGATCTCCACCCCTGCCATCTCGCGATTGAGCCACACGGTGCCCACCCCAACCACCACAAATGCGGCGATCAAGCCAACGGAGATCAGAATCCACTCCTCAAAACCGAACCCCAGCAGCAGCATGGGACGGGCCAGGGTGATCCGCATGATATTGCCGCTGCGCAGCGTGCGCTGATAGGTGACGGAGGGGCGTCTGTCCGGCTCGGTTTCCGCCTGCCACTGGTAGACCGGCTCACCGGAACGCAACAACACAAAATCCCGGGCCCGGTAGCTCTTTAGCATATCGGGCAGCCACACCACCATCTGCTCAAGAGGGACACCCCGTTCGTACTGGATATCGACAACCCGGGCCAGAGCACTGACGGCCAGGTCCTGGTTGCGGTTGGCGTGGGAAAAACTGGCGGTCCAGGCACTGAGCAACAGGGCCAGTGCCACCATGGTGAGAGAGGCGATCCAGAAGCTGATCAACCTTTGGGTTTGTTCGTGTCGTTTCTTCATCCGTGACTCTGTCAAACAACCGGTGGCGCCTTGTAAGCGTCACGCAAAATTCGGGGCAAGACTGCCAACCGAGGACGCCATCCTCCGACCGCGTACTTCCTCGAGTCAGTGGCTATCATCGCATCGAATGGCGTCCGGACAAAACCGAAGAAGGCTACCGGCTCACTCGCGCTTTGAATCCCGCTCACAAAGACACAAAAAAGCCCCGGGTAACCGGGGCTTCTTCAAACTGAGATCCACATCCTGGCGCTTAGAACGGGATATCGTCGTCCCAACCCTCGTCCAGATCCGGAGTGAAGTTCTGGTTGGCGTTCTGATTCTGAGCCGGAGCAGGCTTAGCCGCCGGACGGGACTGACCGCCGCTCTGCTGGCCGCCACCGAAGTTGCCGCCTTGCTGGCCACCCTGTTGGCCGCCACTGAAGTTGCCGCCCTGCTGGCCGCCACTGAAGTTGCCACCCTGCTGGCCGCCACTGAAGTTGCCACCCTGCTGGCCGCCACTGAAGTTGCCGCCCTGCTGGCCGCCACCGAAGTTGCCGCCCTGCTGGCCGCCACCGAAGTTGCCGCCCTGCTGGCCGCCACCGAAGCTGCCGCCACCCTGACCACCGCGGGAGTCCAGCATCTGCATCTGGTCAGCCACGATCTCAGTGGTGTAGCGGTCTTGACCGTTCTGGTCTTGCCACTTACGGGTTTGCAGTTTGCCTTCGATGTAAACCTTGGCGCCCTTCTTCAGGTACTCACCGGCGATTTCGCCCAGACGGCGGAACAACACCACCCGGTGCCACTCGGTACGCTCCTGGCGCTGGCCCTGCTGGTCTTTCCAGCTTTCAGAGGTTGCCACGGTGATGTTCGCCACCGCGTTACCATTGGGCATATAACGCACTTCGGGATCTTGCCCGAGATTACCTACCAAAATGACTTTGTTGATGCCACCGGCCATCGTTCTCTCCAAACCTTAATTTGATCCGCACAGCCTACCACAGGGGCGTGCCTTTCTTCACCTGTCGTCGCTATCGAGTAGCGCGAAAAAAGCTTAACTTTGCAACAGCGCCCGAGCCTGCTGGATGTCGAACAGATCGTCCACTTTCAGGTAAGCCGCCTGTTGCTCAGGGATAACAATCACTTCCTTGATGCCCGGAAGGGCCATCAGGGCGGCAGCCACTTCACCGGCGTGGACGCGGTCCCGCACCGGGGCTTCCAGGGTCAGGCTCTTGGCCATCTCCGGCTCCGGCATCGACCACATGTAACCCAGCCACAGCAGGATCAGCGCCGCACACAGGCCGAACACGCCCTGGGCGCCGAGGTGCTGATACAGCACGCCACCCAGCACGCCGCCGAGGAAGGCACCGCTGAACTGAGCCGTGGAGTAGATCCCCATGGCAGACCCTTTATCCCCGGCCGGGCTGAGGCGGGAGATCAGGCTCGGCAGCGCCGCTTCCAGGTAGTTCAGGCCCACAAAGAACAACACGGTGCCAATCGCCAGCGCCGCAATGGTATGCACCCCGGACGCCAGCACCACCATCGCCACCAGCTGCAGCACAATGGCAAACAGAAAGGGCTTACGGCTGGTTTTCTTCTTCACGCCGTAGAGGATGATCGGCACCATCAGCACCAGCGCCAGCACCATCGCTGGCAGATAGAGCGTCCAGTGATCCGCCTTATCCATTCCTGCGTCCACCAGCGCCAGCGGCAGGGCCACAAAGAGCGCGGTGATCAGCAGGTGCAGCACCATGATGGAGAGGTCAAGACGGCGCAACTGAGGGTCTTTCAGCAGTGACCACAAACGCTCAGGCACCGCCACCAGATCCCCCGCGGGGGCTTTCTGCACCGAGTTGGGCACCATCAGGTGCACCACCACCAGCGCCACTAAAGCCAGCACCGCGGTCAGGGCGAACAGGCCATGCAAGCCGGTGCTGCGGGCCAGAGTGGGGCCCGCCACCAGCGCCACGGCAAAAGAGAGGCCGATAAAGGAACCGATCACCGCCATCACCTTGGGCCGCTGCTCGTCACGGGTCAGGTCTGACGCCAGCGCCAACACCGCCGACGCCACGGCCCCCATCCCCTGCAGGGCGCGACCAAGCGCCACCAGATAGATGGAGTCGGCCACTGCCGCCACCACAGAACCGATGGCAAACAGGATAAGGCCAATGGTGATCACCGTTTTGCGGCCAAAGCGGTCCGACGCCATCCCAGCGGGGATCTGCAGCAACGCCTGGGTCAGGCCGTAGGCACCGATGGCAATCCCTACCCACATCGGGGAGAAGCCCTCAAGGCTCTGCCCGTAGGTGGCAAGCACCGGCATGATCAGAAACAGGCCAAACATCCGCAGGCCGTAGACGCTGGCCAGAGAGAAGGCAGCGCGTTTTTCGATGGCGTTGAGGCCCTGACTCACTGGGCGGTTCCTCATCGTGTGTTGCGGGAAATGGGCGACAGTGTACCAGAGGTTAATCCTCTGTTGAGGCCAATACCCGCTGCAAAAGGTCGAAACAGGCTAGCGCCCGGACTCCCCTCTGACAATCGCCACTCTCCTCCTGTGCCCGCCAACCGCCTAAACTGGGACACGAGTAGCACTTTTGATCCTTGACTCTGTCCCGGCCAAAGTACTGTTTTTTTATCCAGGGCGGGGTATGATGGTCGTTTCGTTTTTCTGCTAAGCGCCGAGCCTGATGGACAAAATAGACGTACGGGGTGCCCGCACCCACAACCTGAAAAACATCAATCTCACCATCCCGAGGGACAAGCTTATCGTGATCACCGGTTTGTCCGGTTCCGGCAAGTCCTCGCTGGCGTTCGACACCCTTTATGCCGAGGGACAGCGACGCTATGTTGAATCACTCTCTGCGTACGCCCGTCAGTTCCTGTCGCTGATGGAGAAGCCCGATGTTGACCACATCGAGGGCCTCTCGCCCGCCATCTCCATCGAGCAGAAATCCACCTCCCACAACCCCCGCTCTACCGTGGGCACCATCACCGAGATCTACGACTACCTGCGTCTGCTGTTTGCCCGCGTCGGCGAACCCCGCTGTCCGGAGCACCAGGTGCCGCTGACCGCGCAAACCGTGTCCCAGATGGTGGACAAGGTGCTGACGCTGGAGGAGGGCTCCAAGCAGATGTTGCTGGCGCCGGTGGTGCAGGGCCGTAAAGGGGAACACATCAAGCTGCTGGAATCTCTGGCAGCACAAGGCTTTATCCGGGCCCGCATCGACGGCGAGGTGTGCGACCTGTCCGATCCGCCGACGCTGGATCTGCACGTCAAACACACCATCGAAGTGGTGGTGGACCGCTTTAAAGTGCGCGATGACCTCAAGCAGCGTCTGGCGGAATCCTTTGAGACCGCGCTGGAGCTTTCCGGCGGCATCGCCACCGTGGCACCGATGGAGGGTAACGGCGAAACCCTGATCTTCTCCGCCAACTTTGCCTGCCCCCACTGCGGCTACTCCATGAGCGAACTGGAACCCCGCATCTTCTCCTTCAACAACCCAGCAGGCGCCTGCCCTACCTGTGATGGCCTGGGGGTGCAGCAGTTCTTTGATGAAGAGCGGGTGGTCACTAACTCCGACCTCTCCCTGGCCGGGGGCTGCATCCGTGGCTGGGACCGCCGAAACTTCTACTACTACCAGATGCTGCGCTCTCTGGCGGAGCACTACGAGTTCGATATCGAAGCGCCCTGGCATGAGTTGCCGAATAAGGTGCAGAAGCTGGTGCTGGAGGGTTCCGGCCGCGAAAGCATCAACTTCAAATATGTGAACGACCGCGGGGATACCGTGGTGCGCCGCCACCCCTTCGAGGGGATCCTCAACAACATGCAGCGCCGCTATAAAGAGACCGAGTCCAACTCGGTGCGGGAGGAGCTGGCCAAGTACATCTCCACTACCCACTGCCGCAGCTGCGGTGGCTCCCGTCTGCGGGAAGAGGCCCGTCACGTCTATGTAGCGGACACCCCGCTGCCGGTGCTGACCGAGTGGTCCATCGGTGAGGCACTGGAGTGGTTTGGCGCGCTGCAGTTTGAGGGCCAGAAGGCCAAGATCGCCGAGAAGGTGCTGAAGGAGATCCACGATCGCCTCGGCTTCCTGGTTAACGTGGGCCTCAACTACCTGACCCTCTCCCGCTCCGCCGAAACCCTCTCCGGGGGTGAAGCCCAGCGTATCCGTCTGGCCAGCCAGATCGGTGCCGGTCTGGTGGGCGTAATGTACGTGCTGGATGAGCCCTCCATCGGTCTGCACCAGCGCGACAACGAGCGCTTGCTGGCCACCCTCACCCACCTGCGGGATCTGGGCAACACCGTACTAGTGGTGGAACACGACGAGGACGCCATCCGTGCCGCCGACCACATCATCGATATCGGCCCGGGGGCCGGGGTTCATGGTGGCCAGGTGGTGGCGGAAGGCACCCTGGAAGATATTCTAAGCAGTGAGGGCTCCCTTACCGGCCACTACCTGTCCGGTAAGAAGGAGATTGCGGTGCCCGCCCAACGCACCCCCTATGATCCCAAGCAGGAGATCCAGCTGTTCGGCGCCACCGGCAACAACCTGAAGAGCGTCGACCTGACCATTCCGGTTGGCCTGATGACCTGCATCACCGGGGTATCCGGCTCAGGCAAATCCACCCTGATCAATGACACCTTCTACAAGATCGCCCACCGGGAGCTGAACGGCGCCACTGTGGACGAGCCCGCCCCCTACAAAGAGGTGGTGGGGATGGACCACTGCGACAAAGTGGTGGACATCGACCAGAGCCCGATTGGCCGCACCCCGCGCTCCAACCCGGCCACCTACACCGGCATCTTTACCCCGATCCGGGAGCTGTTCTCCGGCACCCAGGAGTCCCGCGCACGGGGTTACAAGCCCGGCCGCTTCTCCTTTAACGTCAAGGGCGGGCGCTGCGAAGCCTGTCAGGGCGATGGGGTGATCAAGGTGGAGATGCACTTCCTGCCGGACGTCTACGTGCCCTGCGACCAGTGCAAAGGCAAACGCTACAACCGGGAAACCCTGGAAGTGCACTACAAGGGCAAGAGCATCCATGAGGTGCTGGAGATGACCGTTGAGGAAGCCCGTGGCTTCTTCGATCCGGTGCCCGCCATCGCCCGTAAGCTGCAAACCCTGATGGACGTGGGCCTCTCCTACATCCGTCTGGGCCAGAGCGCCACCACCCTCTCCGGCGGTGAAGCGCAGCGGGTGAAACTGGCCAAGGAGCTGTCCAAGCGCGACACCGGCAAAACCCTCTATATCCTTGATGAGCCCACCACCGGTCTGCACTTCCAGGATATCCAGATGCTGCTGGACGTACTGCACCGCCTGCGCGACCACGGCAACACCGTAGTGGTGATTGAGCACAACCTCGATGTGATCAAAACCGCCGACTGGATTGTCGACCTCGGCCCGGAAGGCGGCTCCGGCGGCGGCACCATCCTGGTAACCGGCACCCCGGAGCAGGTGGCGGAGTGCGCCGAATCCCATACCGCACGGTTCCTGAAACCAATGTTGAAGTGATGGGTTAAGTAAGTTTGGCAATAAGAAACGGCACCTCTGAGTGCCGTTTTTTGTGGGTTCGGTTAGCGGATAGCTGCGGCATCAGACATTATGTGGGGCATAAAGATTTGCGCCCGGGGGAGCGGAGCGGGCGACCGCTACCCCTACCGAGACCATGCTAGAATGGAAGTTGATCGGCTGATGCTTTGCTGAGAAAGAGTCCTATATTACATTATCTTAGGTTATATCAATGACAAGGTATGTACGATGAAAACCGAAGTATTGCTTTTTCTAGAACGCCACCCCATACGTTCCTTTGAAACCGATGAAATTTATTTGTCGCGAATTACAGAAATAGCGGTCGAGGAAAGTTTGGACATGGACAGCTTCTTTCTTGTTCTTGGGGAAAAGTTCCCTCACAGCTGGAAACAGATCGAAAAACTACAAAGTAAGTTCTCTTGAAATATTAAGGGCCATAACGATTCAAAAGGGCTGACACATAATTTCATCCCTTTTGGTTGATACTAAGCTCATTTTGGTGAGGTGGACGACACTTGCTACCAAGTGCCGTCTCCCTATGAACTTGTCCACCAGTAGGCCCATCAACCGCTCTAATTACGCGCTCTAATTAGACACCCACCTTTGCACTCTTTAGCTAACGATAACTGTAACGATAACTGGATACCCACTTTAGTGCGACTCAAAGGAAGGCTAGAGTCCACACGCACCGGCTGTTAAGAAATTCCAGTCGTGGTGCTCCGCCCAACGGAAACAGTTTGGTTAGCTAAAATTATCGAGATACGGGCAACAGCCAACCAAACGATTGCGATCCGCCTGTAGCGCCTTGTTAAGTGGTCGGGTAGCCCACTTCGCTCTTGAACTTATCATAGCTATCGGGATAAACCGGACTCCATCCTTCTAGCCAAGTGTTGCCCCATAAGCGCTCATAAGTATCAATTGCAGCAAACAAGTCTGACTTCGGAGCATCTAGGGTAAGCTTGGCCAGCACAATTGCAGCATGAGCAAGGAGAGCTACATAACGCGGCCTGTCTTCTGCACTCTGCGTTCTTTCAAGCCCCATGTACAAATCTTCAATGTGCCGTGAGAAAGATACCTTCATAGGATACTTAACAGTGGAGTTATTGCGCTGATGGTACCTTTATGCGCCCATTAATACTCGCGAAAGTTCCCTCAACACAGCGAACGACCGCTTTTGGCGCCAAAACTGACATTTCTGATTCATAGGAATTCGCTTGGGCGGTGGGTGGCTCTGTGGTACATAGTGGCGCCTGTGTTTTAGGGTCTGCTTCGGGCCCTGCTGTATTCGCTGACTTACGAACCAATGACTCAAGAAGAACAACTGAAGTACTTCGCCCTAGCCGCTCAATACCACCGCTTGGAGCGTCTCTATATGGGCTCAAAGATTGGTCCGGGTAAAGCCTTTGACCGTGTCTGTTCGGTGGCTTTCATACTTGCCATGGCGGTAGCACTCTATCTTGAGCAGGACAACATTCCGATGATGATTCTGTTCTCCGCCCTGATAGTTATTGCTATACACCTGGTTGCGGCCCTTTTCCGCCGGGTCATCGTGCACTATAAGCGTCCTCTCTATGAGCAGGTCCATGAGGGCTACAAACTGGCGCGAAACCATGGCTGGCAGGCGAGTTTGGACGGTTTACCCCAGGATGCCTGCCCATACCCGAAAGACCGGGAGGAGCTCGCCGGTTTCGAAAAGCGATGGATGAGTGGTTACCAGGACGCTCGGGTACATATGCGGCGATCCGGTGGTTCCGTGGACTAAAGCCCACGCGACCGCGTCCCACCCCCTCAGATCTGAATCAAAAAAAGGGCCTTTCGGCCCTTTTAACTTTGCTAACTCAGCGGTATTCCCGCCGCAATCAACACAAACACGGCCGCGCAGCCACGGTTAAAGCGGCGACCCCAGCCTGCCAGCAGGGGACGCAGTTGGTGCGCCAGTCGCGCCAGACCGTACTCCACCGCAAACTCCACGGCGCAGAAGGTCAGGGTCATCACCACCAGTTGGGTCAGCAGCGGTGCATTTGGGTTGATAAAGGGCGGAATAAAGGCGCCGAAGAACAGCAGCACTTTGGGGTTGGCCAGGGCCGTCAGGGCACCGGTGCGGAACAGGGTGAATGGACGGGTACTGTCCGCTTCGGTGGTTCGGTACCAATCCGGTGCAGGGGCGCGCCACAACTGCCACCCCAGCCACGCCAGGTAGAATGCTCCGACAAACTTCAGTCCCATCAGCAGTCGCGGCTCTGCCTGCAGCAAGCTGCCCAACCCCAGCACCGATACCGCCACAATCAGGGCAAAACCGCTGATCCCACCCAGCACCGTGGCTACGGCGGTGCGGTGGCCATACATTGCGCCATGGCTCAGGGCCAACAAGCCATTGGGGCCGGGGGCCAATGCCAATCCGGTTACCGCCACCAGAAACAGCCACCAGGTATGCCAATCCATCTTTTTTGCTCCGATTGGAAATAACGGCAATGTACGCGCTGCCACCGCAATCTCACCGGCCCAATATGGACGTTTTGCAGTATTATTTGGACATCACCGATCCGTTCATCAGTGCCATGACCCCACGCCACCAAACCAAACCCCAGATCCAGCCCGATTGCCGCTTTCTTCTGCTGCCTCTGCCGGAGCACGCGCTGCTGGCCTTTGGGGGCTTTGTCGACAAGCTGCGCTTCTCCGCCGATGAGGAGGATCTGAGCCAGCAACGCTATTGCCAGTGGACGGTCAGCGGACTGGCGCCGGGTACGGTGCGGGCCAGCAGTGGGGTTGAGGTGGCGGTTGAGGTGGTGGCGGAAGAGGTCGATCTGACCCGTTACGATTATCTGGTGATCTTCGGCTGCCGCCAGCCCTCAATGGCGCAGGCGCTGGCCCCCGAGTATAAAGCCCTGCTTCAGCGGGCCAGTCGGCTTGGGGTCACCCTGGTGGCAGTGGATAACGCCAGCTTTATGCTGGCCGAAGTGGGATTGCTGAAGGGGCACAAGGTGGCGCTGCACTGGCGCCATCAGCAGGAGTTTTCCGCCGCCTATCCCGATATCGGTTTTCATAACGATGCGCTCTACCATATTGATGGCAAGCGCGTCAGTTGCGCCGGGGGCAGTGCCACCATCGATCTTGCCACCGCCCTGCTGGAGCGACACTGCGGCCCCACCCGGGCGCTGAAGGGACTGGCGGATATGCTGGTAGATGAAAGTCGCGCCGCCACCCATGCGCTGCGCTCTCTGGCGGAGAGCGGCGGAGACTCCCGCCCCACCCAGCGGGCCGTGGCCCTGATGCGTCAGCATCTGGCGGGATTCAGTGGGGGCGGCAGCAGTGATATTGAACGGATAGCGGCACAGGTTGGACTCAGTCGACGCCAGCTGGACCGTACCTTTATGGCGGACCACGGCATGACCGCCCACAGCTACTGGCAGGATCTGCGGATGCGACATGTTCACTGGCGCCTCCACAACTCAACCCAGCGCTTAAGTCAGATTGCGGATGAAGTGGGATTCAGTGATGTCAGCCATCTCTGCCGCGCCTTTAAGCAGCGCTATGACACCACACCGCAAGCGCTGCGTAAGGGGCAGCCGAAGTAAATCCTTACCGTCCTTCATGTTCGTGCTGGCACAGATTGTGGTCCGCCAGCACAGAGAGGATCTGACAGTCATGAGGCTGGCCACTGCCGCAACAGGACACCAGTTGGCTCAACGCCTGCTCCAGCTTATTCAGCCGCGCCACCTTATCCCGCACCTCATCCAGATGGTTGCGGGCGATCCGCTGCACCTCACCACTGTCCGCCTGGCTCTCCTGCAGAGCCAGTAAGCTGGCGATCTCCTCCAGGCCAAATCCCAACTGACGACTGTGGCGGATAAACCGCAATTTCTGCAGATGGACCTCCCGGTAACGCCGCTGATTGCCTGCATTGCGCTCCGGCGCAGGCAGCAGCCCCACCTGTTCGTAATAGCGAATGGTGGGCACTTTGGTGTCGGTCAGCTTGGCCAGTTTGCCAATGGCGTAGGTGGTGGCCATCAATATTCTCCCGCTTTGGCACATTTGCGCTTGAAGCTCTAGCGACTAGAGCTTTTACAGTAACGCCATCGAGCCATTATCGGGAGAAAAATCATGGCAGGATGCTGCAACCACAATGCCCAATTTGATGGCACCAGCGCCCGCTACCGCCAGATCCTCTGGGTCATCATCGCCATCAATGGCCTGATGTTTCTGGTGGAGATGGCCGCGGGGATTGGCGCGCAGTCCCAGGCATTGCAGGCGGATGCGCTGGACTTTCTGGGTGACACCCTCACCTACGGCATCAGCCTCTGGGCCATCGGCAAAGCCCTGTCGGTGCGCGCCAATGTGGCGATATTCAAAGGGGTCAGCCTGCTGCTGATGGCGCTTTGGGTGATGGGTTCCACCCTCTACCGCATCCTCTTCCTTAACTCGCCAGACCCCTACACCATGGGTGGCGTCGCCATCGCCGCCTTTATTGCCAATGTGGTCAGCGTGCTATTGCTGATGCGCTACAAGGATGGGGACGCCAATGTCCGCTCGGTGTGGCTGTGCAGCCGCAACGACGCCATCGGCAACCTGGTGGTGGTACTGGCAGCATCGGGGGTTTGGGCCAGCGGCTCACCCTGGCCGGATCTGGCGGTGGCGCTGGTGTTGTCGCTGCTGTTCCTCTCCTCCTCCTGGCAGATCATGAAGCTGGCGATGCAGGAGCGACGTCAGAGCCGGGAGGCCGCGAAGTCTTCCACCTGTCAGATGACACGTAACGACGAACCCGAAGCTCCCCAAGAGCTATAGCGCTAAGGCAAGCACAAACCCAAAGGGGTCAGGCATTCCAGCCTGACCCCTTTTGCTTTTCTCAAACTTATCGGGCTAGCTCAGTCCCTTAACCACTTCAATCAGGCGCGCCACATCGTCGGCGCTGTTGTAGAGGTGGGGGGAAACCCGTACGCCCTGAGCCCGTTCGTCCACCGCAATACCCGCGGCCTTCAGGGCGGGAGCCAGCTGAGACTGGTGCGCCCCAAGATGGAGAATCACGGTGCCGCTGCGCCGTTCCGGTTCCCAGGGGGAAACCACCCGCTCGCCCAATGCCTCAATCAGTTGCTGTTGCAGGCTCAGGTTGTGCTGACGGATGGCATCAATACCGTGACCAACCAACGCACCGACGCTGTGGGCGGCGATGGCATAGGGCGCCACCGAGGGGGTGCCACCCCAGAACCGCTCGCTGCCCTCGTGGTATTGGAACTCATGGATGTTCATGGCGAAGGGGTTGGCGTGGGAGAACCAACCCACATCTTTGGGCTGACACTCCGCCAGACGCTCCGGCGCGATATAGAGGTAGCCCGCTCCCGGTCCACCGCAGAGCCACTTCACCGTGGACCCCAATACAAAGTCCGGTGCCAGGTGGGTCAGACTTAGCGGCAGCACCCCGGCGGACTGAGCCACATCCACCACGCTCAGAATGTCGCGGGTTCTGGCCAGTTCCACCACTTCCGCCAACGGTGCCTGAGCGCCGGTGTTGGAGTAGGCGTGACTGAGAAACAGCAGGACGGTCTGACTGCCCATATGCTCCGCCCAGACATTGGGGTCGGTCACATCCAGTTCCGCAGGAATAAAGCGGATCTGCTCCCGCCCCCTTGGCAGTGCCTTGGCGAGCACATAGCCGATGGTGGGAAAGTCCTGCTCGCTCATCAACACCTGGCCAGAAACCAGCTGAGGCAGCGACATCACCAGTTTGGTCAGGCCACTGGAGAGGTTGCTCTGGGGGCAGAACCGCTCTGCGGGCGCATCAAACAGCTGCCCCAGTGACTGGCGAAACTGATCGATGGTGGAGAGCCAGGCGGGCCAGATCCCCTCATCCTGCTCCGCCCAGGGGGCGAAGTAGGCCTGATGGAACGCCGCTTCCGCGCTTTTCAGTGGCCGCCCCACGGAGTGATTCAGCAGGTAAGTGCTCGCTCCGAGATGGAAGTTGGCGGCGGTCAGCACAGTGCGATCAGCCATGGTCACTCCCCAGAGAGGCGCGCAGCAGGGAGAGTTCGCGATGGCGGGTCAGGATATCCTCCCGATGCGCCCCGGCCCGACGGTCGCGCAGGTCGGTCAGGGCTTTCAGCAGCCCCTGCAGCGCGGGACCACTGGCGGTCAGCTGGCCCATATGTTTCTGATCCATCGCTTTGGCAGGCCCCACGATGTAAGTGTGCACCAACTGATCATGATGCTGGCTGGCGATCTCCCCATGCAGTTCGCACAGGCGCAGGAAGGCGCTCAGATGCTCCTGGTACCAGCTGCTGCCGTGATGTTCCGGGGCGATGGCCAGGAACTCATCCATCAGGCTGCGACGTCGCATACAGTCGCGCAAAATCGCCTGATCCTCCGGCATCATGTAGAGAAACTTCTCCACCAGCATACGGCCATAGGAGGGCTCATTGGCCTGACAGAGGCCCAGCAGCATGTCGATCACGTTGATGCCGGCAAAGTCCCCGGCGTTGGCGCCACGGTAGACCTGGCTGCCCACATGGTGCGGCTTGTAGTAGGGACGGACGCAGTAGAAGAAGCGGTCTGGGTCGAGGGTTTCAAACAGGATGCGGTTGGAGTCCCGCACCTCCTCCAGAGCGTGGGCACAGGCCTTGAACAGATCCAGTGCGATGGGGTGGGACACCCCCAGCGGCAGCACCCGCATCAGCGCATCGGCCGCCCGCTTAAAGGCCAGGATCCCTTTGCTGTTGTAATCCACAAAGCAGCGCTCGTCATCCAGATCGGTAAAGCGCTTGTACTGCCCGTCGATGGCCCGGTTATGGGTGCAGAGGTGAGCGGTAGCGAATCGGGGAACCACACCGATGGAAGCGGCGATGTGCATCGCCAGCGCGGAGGCCTCATGCTGGGGAGAGGTACGGTCCGTGTCCGGGTCGGTCAGCCCGTGACGGCGGCAGGCGGCCATATAGAGGCCAACATTGCCGAGCAGGTCAAAGGCCTGATCAAATCCCTCATCGGTATTGCCCTGGGCCAGCAGTTCGATGATGTGGTCGCGCCCCTCCGATTCGAGCTGACGCTTGGTCGCCTCGCCAACGCCGGTGACATTGGCTCTGTCCTCCTGCTCGTAGTAGCCGGCTTCCAGCTCGTTATTGAAGGTCACAAAGTCCGTGCGGATCCAGCGGTCAAACGCCGCCACCTTACTGTTCATCGCTATCGACTCCCGGGTTTCCATACCGTTTTCATCGAGGGTAACAGGTTGGGGAGCGCCGCCAAGATCGGAGGACGGATTGCCGGAAAGCGGGTGGCAAGGGATCAGAACGCCACTGTGCAGACAAGTTGCCAACGGGGGATTGACCCAGCCACCAAATCGCCGCAGGTGACTATGGCGACAAAAAGTAGGGCGAGAAGTCAAAATCCAACTGCTTAGTAGGTCGCTTTGAAATATCCCCCCTAAAGGAGGTGGCTTAAAGATGACAAATAAAAAGCCCTGCATAAGCAGGGCTTTTTATAGTTAGTTGATATTACAGGTTGGACAAGGCTTAATCGGGTCGGAATCTCGAATAAGTACAGTTCCAAGATCTAAGCTGTCTGTATATGTTCCGTCACGAACAGACATCCATACGTTATACAATCCACCACCTTGATGGGGTAAGATATTAAGTGAGACTCTGCCACTTGATGCAGTCTTACTAACGCTAGTACTACTAACAGTCCCGTAGAAGTCACTTTGTATATACAGAGTTACGACAACATTCTTTTTACTATCAACAACTGCTCTAGAGTACTGATCGACAGCGTAGTCGATAGAGCCATAGACTTTTCCAGAGCTTTGAGACATTGATCCATTACTCGCGACCGGCCTTTTTTGTACCCAAACAGACTCAGCAGAACACATACCGCTTGCACGATTGACCCAAACCAACCCGACTCCATATGTTTCAGGGAATGACATAGTCTTATATGCATTTCCTTCTATACTTGATTTGTCGGTGCCTACATATCCCAACTCTGAGTTATGAAAATTCACATTCGCAAAAGTATCAAACAGGTTACCCTTTGCTCTAAATGACTCACCTTGGACAACAAATTTTGGTACTTCAACTCTCAAGTAATCATACGATTCGACAATATTCCAAACTGCCGCAATGAAACCGGTCCAAGAAACCAAACTGGCCCCAATCAATCCCTCGCTCCAAACTTTTGCACCACTATCAATTGCATTACTCAGTGCACCAGTATCTGGATCGAAAGACTCCACTTGGCCATACTCACAATTTGCGGGTAAATCATACACTCGTTCCTCGGAAATTGCGGTAGAAGAAATTACACTTGTAGATGCAAGTAATAATGCTAATGAAGTCCTTTTCATACACATATCTCCTTTATGTGTTCGAACTATTCGAACACATAAAGACTATCCATCTAATCCATGATGAAATTTAACATTGAGTTAATCGGTGAGATTGGGTGTGTCATAGTTAGCGTTAATGGTACTTATCGGTATTAGTTTCACTATCTCACCTCGTAATTTTCTCTTCGGACCAATCCTTTCTCACTCCTGTCATTTTCCATAATGACCCGCCCGACAGAACCGCGCAGGGACGCTGGCGTCGGCGCCGCAGATCGCTATCATCCCGCCACCGCGCGCGGCGCTGCTGTTTTCCCCTCCGGAGCCTTATGAACCCCATCCCGATCACCATCGGCCTGCTGATCTGCAGCAATATCTTTATGACCTTCGCCTGGTACGCCCATCTGAAGGAGCTGAACAACAAACCCTGGGTGATCGCCGCCCTGATCAGCTGGGGCATCGCCCTGTTTGAGTACCTGTTACAGGTGCCCGCCAACCGCATCGGCTACACGGCGTTGAATGTCGGACAGTTGAAGATATTGCAGGAGGTGATCACCCTGATGGTGTTTGTGCCCTTCTCCGTGTTCTATCTGCGGGAGCCGCTGAAACTGGATTATCTCTGGTCCGGGCTCTGCCTGGTGGGGGCGGTCTATTTTGCCTTTCGGAGCAAGCTGGCCTGATTCACTCCGAGAACTCGGAAGGGGGGCCATTGGGTGGTGGCGGACCGTAGATCCGCCTGAGCATCCAGGGGGTCAGCAATGTGGTGACCACCGCCATGATCACCACCGCCGAGAACATATGGGCCACCACCGGATGACCGCCGTTATTGAACAGCCCCGCCTTCAGGGCGATATCGGCGATAACCAGTTCCACCGCCCCCCGGGCACTCATCCCCGCCCCTACCGCAGCGGATTCCTGCCAGGAGAACCCCATCGCTTTGGCGGCCAGGCCGGAGCCCAGAAACTTACCCGCAAAGGCGGTAATCAGCAGCACAACTACGAATAGGGGGACTTCGGTCAGCGCGCCAAACTCCAGGTGCAGCCCCACTGAGGCGAAGAAGATGGGGGCCAGGAAACCGAAGGTCATGGCGGAGGTTTTGGCTCGTACCGCGTTGTAGGCTCGCTCATCAATGGTGTTGCGACCAAAGAACAGACCCGCCATAAAGGCGCCAACAATAAAGTGCAGCTCCAGCAGTTCCGCCAGAACGGAAAACGCCAACGCCCCCACCAGCAGTGCGCTGAACTCAAACTCTTTCTGCTTGATCATGCCGATAAAGCGGCCGCCGAGTGGGTAGATAAAGACACCAATGATCACGGTGATCAGGAAGAACAGCGCCACTTTCAGCAGCAACATGGCCACCATGGTGCCGCTGGTGGGCTCACCGCCGATCAAGGCTGTCAGCCAGGCCAGCAGAATCAGGCTCAATACATCATCAAACACTGCGGCTGAGATGATGATCTGGCCGGAGGGAGATTCGAGCTGGCCAAGATCCATCAGGATACGGACCGTGGCGGGAACGGCGGTGATCGCCAGTGCAGTGCCAAGAAATACGGACTGAGCCAGCAGGTTGGGACCGTCCGGCAGAAACAGGTAGCCCAGGCCGATGCCCAGGCCCATCGGAACCACCATCCCCAAGACGGCCACTGCCAGTGCCCCTTTGGAGTACTCCACCAACCGGCTGGGCTGAAGCTCGACCCCGGCAAACAGCATGATAAAGAACATGCCCAGATCGGTAATGGTGCTGAACACCGGGCTGGTTTTCAGGCCGGAGATCTGCGGAATGGCGTCCTGATAATGGGCGGCAAAGGTCCCCAGCGCGATCCCCGCCACAAGCTCTCCCATCAGTCCCGGTTGCCCAAGACGCTCCGCCACCTCACCAAAGGCGCGGGTGGTGACAAGCAGGATTAAGAGGATAAAAAACAGTTCCATGGGATGCCCCGGGCAACGAGCCCTGGCCAAAGCATAGTCCATAGGGGCGGGAACTTGAGGCTGAAAATCCGAGTCTTAGGATTAACAAAGGATCACACTCTGATCAGCGCCAATTCAGCTGAAATATGGCAAACTGGCGAATAATTGAACTCAACCCCATTTTGGAGGGCATAGTGAACGGCCGATTTTTGCATTCCTGGCACCAGCTCAGCGCCCTGGCCCGGGGCCAGAACCCCAGCCTGGGACGCTCACTGCTTGGCGGACTGATGCTGGCTTTGGCGGTTGTCCTGATTTTGCCCATCGCCTTCCTGCTGCTGTTGCTGCAGTTTGGGCTGATGTTGATTGGAGCAGTTGTGATGCTGATTCGGGGTCAGAAGCCCAAACCGGTGGTGTTCTACCAGAGCAACTATCGCCGGGAGAAGGTGATCAACCCGGATGTGGGTTCGCGGGACTCCCAATAACCCCCTTGCAGTAAACAGAAACGGCGCCACTGGGCGCCGTTTTTTGTGGTCTTTCCCTTGGGGTTATCCCCGGCAGTGACTCAGGATGTCCATGGTCGGCAGATACTCATCAGAGCCCACCTCCATCAACCCCAATACGGTATGGAAGAAGTTGTCCTGAGACCAGCCGCCCTTTTGCGCCTGCTGCTGAATGCACTGCAAGCCCAGCCCCTCATCACCGCGAAAATCCGGCGTCAACCACATCATCATCGGCACCCGACGCTGCTCTAACGGTGCCAGGGCGTAAGGCATGCCGTGCAGGTAAAGTCCGTCCTCGCCCAGTGACTCACCGTGGTCGGAGAGGTAGAGCATGGCGCTGTGGTAATCCGCCTGACGCGCCTTAAGCAGCGAGACCACCTGGCTCAACACCCAATCGGTGTAGCGCAGGGTATTGTCGTAGACGTTCACCAACTCCTGCTGGCTGCAGTTCTCAATGTCCGCCCGTTCACAGGCGGGCTGAAAGTGGGCAAACGCCTTGGGGTAACGCTTGAAGTAGGTGGGTCCATGACTGCCGATCAGGTGCAGCACTACCACCCGGTCCCCTTGCATGGCATCGATCCGCTCACCCAACCCCTTCAGCAGCACTTCGTCGAAGCAGGTTTTGCCATCGCACAGGGCCGCATCGCTGTCCGCCGAAATCGACTCATAGCTGATGTGGTTCGCTACCTTCTGGCTGCCCCCGTCGTTATCCCGCCACACCGTGGCGATGCCCGCCCGGGTCAGGATATCCATCAGGTTGTCCTGGTTGGTTGCGCTGGCCCGGTCAAAGTGGCCCCGGTCAAAATCGGAGAACATGCAGGGCACCGACACCGCAGTCGCGGTGCCGCAGGTGGCCACGTCCGGGAAGTAGACCAACTCGTCGATTTGCGAGGTATAGGGGTTGGTTTCCCGCTCGTAGCCATTGAGTTGCTGATTGGCGGCCCGGGCAGTCTCACCAATCACCAGCACCAGCAAACGGGGTTTGCCGTCTTTCGGCTCAGCAAGAATGTGCGCGTCCTTCCCCAGCTCCCGATAGGGCTCCGGCGTCGTCAGGTAGTTGTGCTTAACGAACTTTCCGACGCTGTAAACAAAGTGAGTGGGCACAATCATCTTGCGCAGGTAGCTGTTATTGCGCCCGACGGAGGCGTAGTCGACATAGTAGAGCGCGGCGATCAGCGCGATGACCGCCACGGAGGCCACCATCGGCACCAGCTTGTTAAGCAGCAGGAATCGGGGAAGGGTGCCACCGTAGTGAATTCGGGTACGCCACAGCACCAGAGCGGGCAGCACCCCAAAGCCGGTAACCCACAGCAGCAATGACGCACTGAAGTAGGAGCCCAACTCATGGGCGTTGGTTTCCACGGCGCTGGCCACCACCTCCTGGTCCGGCAGGATGCCGTACTGCACCATGGTGTAGCTGACCAGGCTGGAGACCACCAGCAGGGGGATAAACAGGGGCTTGGTCAATCTGGGCCAGGAGAGGCAGTGAAAAATCAGGTTGAATGCCGCCACAAAGAAGAAGGGCAGCGAGATGACAAATCCGAGAGAGACGGTGGGCAGGGCTTCAAGGATGGCCCAGAGCTTCATGGCCAGGGCCAGGTTGAGGGCCAGCGCAAAGTAAAGCGCCAGCCCCAGCACCACTTGCCAGAGGGGTCGTCCAGAGGTCAATGAACCGGTGCTTTCTGTCATGCGTTACCTCATGTTTGGCGAGTGCGTAATCCCCTGGCGAGCCGTTGCTGAACCTTAGTGCACCGGCTCCTGGTAGTTGAAGGTGGGCATGGTCCAGTGTCGGCGGATCGCCAGCATCCGGAACAGGAAGCCCAGAGCGAGGCAGACCACCAGCGACAACCCAGTATCGACCTTGAAGTGATCCAGTACCACGTAGAGGCCTGCAGTGATCAGTGAGATGATGGCGTACAGCTCTTTGCGGAACACCAGCGGGATCTCCTGGCAGAAAATATCGCGGATGATGCCACCAAATACGCCGGTCACTACGCCCATCACGATCGCCACCAACGGATCCAGGCCCAGAGCCAGGGTCTTCTGGGCACCAATCACGGAGAACACCGCCAGTCCGAGCGCGTCAATGGCCAGGAACAAACGAGAGAGATAGCGCATGACCGGGGCAATGGCGACGGTCAGCAGCGCAGCCCCGGCGATGGCCACCAGGTATTCGACGTTCTCGATCCACACCAGCGGGTAGTTGCCGATCAGCAGGTCACGCACGGTGCCGCCACCAATGGCAGTGGCACAGCCCACCATCACCACGCCAAACAGATCCATCTGGCGTCGGCCCGCAGCCAGGGCGCCGGTCATGGCTTCCGCCACAATCCCGATTACCCACAACACTGTAATGATCTGCGCCTCGTTCACCGGCTGCCACTCCAAAGGAAAATTTGAGGGCGACACTTTGCCTAATAAAGCGCCAACAGGACAGCGACCGATGCGCAACTGATGATGAATATCGCTAATGCCAGATGAGCGTAATAAACCAAGAGTGTGCGGCCCTTATCAGCGCCAAAGGCAGAACAAAAGTACAATCGCAGCTTAACTAAACAATTAAGTTTGAAGGCTTTTTCTGGATACACATTCAGGATTGAGCCTCAACTCACGAATGCGCGACAAAAAGCGCAAAAACTCTGAGAATAATGATGAATCGCCCCACTTTGCTTGCCTTACTGCTGTGTGCTGCTCTGCCTGCCGCCGCCAGCAATACTCAGCCCTATGCCCCCTCCTATCTGACCGTCAAAGACGGCGCCGAGCCTGCATTGAAGCACTACAGTGATCCGGAAGGCTGTAAGCGTTGTCACCCGCGGCAATACGCCGGATGGCAGGGCTCCATGCACTCCATCGCCTTTATCGACCCGGTTTACCAGGCTGAAGCGGCACTGGGCACCCAGGAAACCGATGGCGCTACCCACAATCTGTGCAAAGGCTGCCACACCCCCATCGGCACCGTAACCGAGTCGATCAGCTACGAGAGCGAATCCGGCAAGTTCGGCAGCTTCACCACCAAGGGCGTGGCGGCGAAAGGGGTCAGCTGCGACACCTGCCACACCGTCAGCGCCACCAACATCGCCCACACCGAGATGGGTGAACACGGCAACGCCTCTCTGGAACTGGCCACCGACCGGATTAAGCGTGGCCCCTTTGATGACGCCAAGGCCCGTGGCCACAAGACCGAATACTCCGAGCTGCACACCCGCTCCGAGTTCTGCGCCAACTGCCACAACGTGTTCAACCCGGTGCACGGCAACTTCCCGCTGGAGCACACCTACGAGGAGTGGAAAAACTCCGAGTACGCCAAGGCGGATATCCAGTGTCAGGACTGCCATATGGTGCCGGTGGAGGTCGCCGTACGCGTGGCCGATGAGATGAAGCCGGTGAAAGCGCTGGAGCAGCACCGCCTGAGCGGCCAGGCCGCCCGCGGTGGCCCGGTTCGCTCCGTGGTGCATGACCACGGCTTCGTCGGCGGCAACGCCGTACTGGCGCCCCTGCTGGGTGTTGAGGGGGGAGAAGCCCACGCCCAGGAAGCGACCAAGCGTCTGCAAACCGTGGCGGAGCTGGAAACCGCGCTGGTGGAAGCCGATAGCAAAGCCCAGCTGAGCGTGACCGTTCACAATCGCCGCGCCGGTCACGACCTGCCCACCAGCCTGAGCTTTATCCGCCAGGTGTGGCTGGAAGTGGTGATTGAAGATGCCCAGGGCAACATTCTGCTGCGCTCCGGCACCCTGAACGCCGACAACAGCCTGCCGGCGGACACCGTGGTGTTCCAGGACATCGCCGTGGATGCGGAAGGCAAACCGGAGCACAAGCCGTGGAAGATCGCCCGCTTCTCCGTGGAGAACAGCATCCCGGCCAAGGGCAGCAAAACCGTTGAGTACGGCTTCGCCCTGCCGGCGGAGGGTCAGTACATCGTGACCACCACCCTGCACTACCGCTCCTTTGATCAGAGCGTGGCGGATTACCTGCTGACCGACAGCGTCACCGTGCCGGCCATTACCATGAACCGCCTGACCCAGCGCTTTGAGGGCACCCGCCTGATCAGCAGCGACAACAGCCTGTAATCGGGCGAGTCAGAAGAGAAAAGCCACCGCAGTTGCGGTGGCTTTTTTATTGGCCCGAGGGTGAGTAACCCGCTCGGTATCCACACCGGCGCAACCGTGGGTTGGAAACCCACGCTACGAAATCGACGCAACCGTGGGTTAGAAACCGACTCCGCGTAGCGTGGGCTTTGAGCCCACTGACACCAGGCGAAATCCACACCGGCACAGCCGTGGGTGGGTAACCCGCTCGGTATCCACACCGGTGCAGCCGTGGGTTGGAAACCCACGCTACGAAATCGACGCAACCGTGGGTTGGAAACCCGCTCCGCGTAGCGTGGGCTTTGAGCCCACGGATACGGTGATCCGGCTTAAGCGGCGTTGGTCAAAAACAGCTTGGCCAGTTCTGCGTCCGCCAGCACCCCTTTCAGGGCCGGGTTGTCGCCGTTCATCATGTCCTGCATCAGCCCCAAGCGCAGGTCGTTGGGCAGCAGCGGCATCTTTAGAAACGCCTGCAGGTTGCCCATCTGCTCGGCATTGGGCTTCACCTTGTTGACCTTGAGGTAGTGGTACAGGCGGGTACACAGAGTGGCCAAAATATCGATGCGCGGCATCTTGCCACCGGCGGTGCGCTCAATCTGCGGAAGGATGGTCTTGGTGAAATCCTTAGCCTCAACGATGGCCTGGGGAGCCACCAGCTGGCTCAGGTTCTGTTCCACAAAGGCGACAAAGGCCGCGCAGGTGGTGTCATCCAGGCAGGATCGGGCCAGGATGTTCACCAGCGGCAGCTCGGCGCGCAGGTCTTTAATCCCCGCAATGCTCTGGAAAAACTGCACCAGTGAACGGGGGGTGGTGCGCTCACCGTCCACCAGCTCCGGGTAGGTCAGCACAAAATCGATGCCACGGGGATCCACGCCCGCCTGCTCCGCCCACAGGGCCCAGGCTTTGGCGTCAAACTCCATGGTGACGTGCATCATCCGGGTCAGCATGGCGTCGTCCATCGGCGTGACTGAGTAGTCGCCGCCGTCCGGGTTAGCGGTCAAGATGATCTGCCACCCCTCCGGCAGCGCCCAACTGATCAGCTCGTGGTTCTGCAGCAGTTGCATAATGCCCCGCAGGATTCGCTCGTCGGCGCGGTTCACGTCGTCGATCAGCAGGATTCCCGGGCCCGGCTCAGTGGGCACCCAGTGGGGCGCGGCGAAACGGGTGACGGTGTCACCATTGGCGTCGGTTTCCACCCGGGGCATCCCCAGCAGATCCCCCATCTCCTCAAACTGCGCCGGAGCAATGGCACGCCACTGCATACCGCGCTCAACGGCGATCTGCTCCACCATCTGGGTTTTACCGATGCCGTGACGGCCCCAGATGCAGATGGGGGTCGCACGCTGTCCCGAAGCGGGGATCAGGTGTTCGACAAAGCGGCGGACTTCCGGGGCCTGACAGGTCAGGCCGTAATAGGTGTACTGGTGTTGGCTCATGGTGACTCAATCCGTAGTGAGGGCGGCCATGGGGATCACCCGGCCACAACTGCGCAAATGGGCAAAATCGTCCTTGGATCCGCGGCCTTGAATCAGCCACAGGAGCGAAGCACGCGGGGGCACCGTCGGAGCAGGCGCCTCGCCGTCGGTGAAGTAGATGATGCCGTCGAAACGGTGTTTATTGGCGTAGGCCACCGGGGCGTTGAAATCGGTGCCGCCCCGGCCACTGACCGAAGTCGGCGCAATGCCGCGATAAACGTAATCCCGGTGGATATCCACATCGCACTCCACCACGGTGATCTCTGCGCCAGCGCGCCAGATGTGGTGCAGCTCGTCGAAAAACGCCCGCAACTGCTGGTCGTTGACGCTGGCTGAAGTGTCCACCGCCACCAGCAGGCGCTGGTGCGGAATGATGCGGGTACCGGGGGTGGTGCCGTAGCGCTTGGAGGGACGACGCAGGGTGTTCTTCACCGAGGTACGTCGGCTGCTGTTGGCAAACAGGCGCAGAGCGCGGCGCCAGTCGAGGGTGGTCCGGCGGCGTTCGAGAAGCGCCTGAACCCGGGCCAGGATGGCCAGCGGGATCTGGCCCCGGCCCCGCTGGTGGCTGTCCAGCTCCATCCGGTTGGCGGCCTGCTCCAGCTTGTTGTCCAGAGTTTGCCGGGCCAGCGATCCCTCGGCCTCCGACTGCTGACCAAACTCCGCCCAGCTTTCATGGCCAGGAGGGGCCACCCCTTCGCCGGCACCGGGGCCCTTGCCCCCGGAGGGCGGCAGCGCCTGGTAGTAGTAGGCCAGCTCCTTGTGGGGTTCGAGCGGGTCCAGCCCCTGGGTTTCACGCCAGGTGTTGAGCCGCTCCAGAGTCAGCGCATCGCTGCCCAGTTGATCCGCACTGAGGTACTGATTGGCCACCAGATCGGCGGCCCGATCAAAGCGCCCCTTATCGGCATAACGGGCCCGCATAAAGGGATGACCAAACACCAGGTGCAGCGCTTCATGCTTGAGCGCCCCCAGCTGTTGAGTCTGCGATAAGCCCTCCCACAACGCAGGACGACAGCGCAACTCCACATCACTGCTGCCTCGCGGCGCCGACTCAAGCGGGGCGTGGCTCCGGTCGTCCTGGCTGAGGATCACTTTGTGAAAACTGGCCAGGTAGTGGCCATAGAAAGGTTCCTGCAACATCAGTTTGACTGATGTTCGTGACAGCAGCGGCTCGATAACGGTTCCAACTCGATTAACCATATGATTCGAATGGGATTATCCATACAATGCCTGCCTCGTCAACGCGTTGGTGGACGGGCCGCCAGCCAGGCAGTATTGAAGGAGTATGGCCATGCGCACGCTGAAGATATACGACGATCTCGAGTCCTATCTGAAGAAAATCCACACCGATGTGACCGAGCTCATCTACGACTGCGATGACCCGATCCCCAGCTGGCAAGCACTGGCCACCGCCTTCCCCAACGTCACCCAGATCCGCATCAGCGACATGGGCCACATCGGCATCACACGGCTGATCAACCACGAGTTCTTTGACGCCTTCCCCAGCCTTCACGGCCTGTTTATCGCCAACAACAGAAGGAACCCCATCACCACCGACCTGAGCGGCGTCAATCCGGCCCACCTCACCGAGCTGCGCCAACTGGAGCTGGCCCGCTGCCGCACCGGCGACTTCGACCTGTTCGGCAACCTGCCCAGGCTGGAGAGCCTGACCGTGCTGGCCGACGACAAGCAGGTTCGCCTGCACACCGGCCCTGACTGCGTGCTCACCAAGGTGCGCATGGCTTTTGGCCCCCGGGTTCGCGCCATCGACATCGACCTGGCCTCCAGCCCGGTGGTGGAGCTGACCCTTGGTCACAACAACCGCCACTACCCGCCGGAAGCCAAAAACGTCGTCATTGATCGCCTGACCCTGCCCAACCACCTCCATACGCTGTTGCTGAACCTCGATACCCAAACGCCGCTGCCGGCACGCCTGCTGGGTGACAACCAGAAGCTGGATAAGCTGGAGATGCGCCTGGCCGTTCCTGCGTTTTCCGCCGACACCCTGAGCGACCTCAGCGAGGTGGGTAAAATCCATTTCCTGATGGAGGGGGAAACCGCGCCCCTGCCTGCGGGCTTCTTTGCCGGTCTGCGCCAGGTGGACGAGCTGGAACTCCGCTTTGAGCACACCCCTATTGAAGGCCCTCTGCTGCCCGCCAATATGAGCCTCAAGCAGCTGACCTATTTCAATGCCTCAGGCCACCTGAGCGACACTGATGCCCTCGTCCTGCCGGACCTGGAAGTGGCCTGCATGTTCGGTCTGAAAGCGGATCAGCTGGGCTGGCTGGCGCACAGCCCGATGCTGCAGCGACTGAGCCTGTACCTGGATAAACACCCCCTGACCGACCTGCCGTCGCTGCCCAACCTGAAGCACCTGGTGCTGCGGGGGACAGAGATGGCCCAGCTGCCCGCCACCGTGCGCAGCAACCCCAACCTGGAGACGCTGGCGCTGCTGTGGTTCCGGATCGGCCAGTTGGGGGATCTCTCTGCAATGACCGGCCTCAAAGAGCTGTGGCTGTCGCCGGTGCAGGACAAACAATCCAACCTGCCACCGCTGGATGGCCTGACCCATCTGCCGCAGCTGGAGGAGCTGCGCCTCGACATCGAGCTGGAACGCTTTGATCCCAACTGGCTGAACCTGGCCCCGGGCGCCCATTTGATGGTGCGCGCTGAGCGCTTCGAAGCCCTGTTCGATATCCTGCGCGCCAGCCACCTCGACAACGCCACGGTGCATCAGTACCTGGACCAGCTGATTGCGGTGCAGAAACCCGCCCAGCTGCCCGCCATGCCCGCCGATTTCCACCTTGTGATGATGGAGGCCAAGCACAACCGCTTTAAGGCCCAGCACAAAGCCTGGTTGCGCAGCGTTGCACAAGACAGCGAGCAGCAGCGTCCCTTTGGCGCCGACAGCGTGCTGTTTGTCTGTGGCCGCAGCGCCTTTAAGGCCAGTGAGCTGAAAGCCCAGGCCGAGACCATCGGTTTCACCCTGAGCAAAACCCTCAACGACAGTGTCACGCACGTGCTGGTGGGCACCGCCCCCAAAGCGGTGGAGAAGCTCGACCCGGAGCGCCACGCCCTGATCGACGACACCACCCTGCAGCAGTGTTTCACGGCCGAGGCGCCCAAGTTCCTGCAGCAGGAGACCAGCAACGTCATGACGGATTCGGTGATGGCGATGCTGAACTCACCGGACGAGGCCAGCCACAAGGTGGCGGCCCAGATGCTAGAGCAGGGCGGCGTCACCGAGCCGATGCTGATGCCGCTGTTTCTGATCCTCAAAACCACCGCCGACAACGAGCTGCGCAAGCAGATCAGGAACCTGCTGGCCGGCCATGGCGACGACGCATTCCAGCTGGCGGTGAACGACCGCATCCTGTTCAACAGCTGTCGCGGCCTCGATCGCCACGGCCGCGAGCAGAGCCAGGGCAGCATGGTTAAGAAGCTGAAGGGCCAGCGCCGTAAGTGGGGTGACGCCCTCTGCAACGACTTTGCCAAAGCCTACTACGATCGCTTTGGCGAGGGCCTGATGTACCTGATGATGCAGCGTGACAGCTGCCCTCATCGCGAAGCGATCCTCGACACTCTGGTCGAGGGTGATTGCCTGAACTGGCACCGTGGCGCCGGGTTTGGCCCGGTGCTGGAGCGCGCCGATGAGAAGAAGCGCACCGACCTGCACTGGCACCCGCAGTACTGCTTTAACCGCAACGCCGACCTGGGCAGTGCCGTCACCTACATCCCCGAAGGGATGGCGGAGCGCCACAACATTCGCGAGCTGAACCTGAGTGTCTGCCTGCTCGACACCCTGCCCAAAGGCAGCGCGCAGTTCACCGGCCTGCGTCGTCTCAACCTGAGCTTCAATGCGTTTGAGAAACTGCCCGCGTCGCTGGCCAACTTTGCCGAACTGGAGGAGCTGGATCTCTCCTACAACCACTTCAGCGCCTTCCCCGCCGTGCTGCTGAAGCTGAAAAACCTGAAGCGTCTCGACCTGCGCCGCGCCACCCGGGTGGATTACACCGAAGGGTACAACCGCCACTACCGCAAACTGACGGTACCGCAGGCGTTCCGCGATGCCCTGCCCCACTGTGAAATTCTTGAAGACGCCTGAGCAACGGAATCCCCGCCATGAGTTATGAAAGCCTGCGCCACTACGACCTGCCCCTGGATGGTGAAGTGATTGAGGACGCCGACGTCCTCACTTACAAACTGAAGGACAATCACCCGGAATGGGCGGCACTGGGCCACCGTTATCCCAACCTGACCCACTACTGCCTGTCCGACCGTGAAGAGAGTGCCTGCCGGCCGCCGGAGCCGGAGATGTACAAGCACTTCCCCAAGCTGACCCACTTGTCGCTGGGGGGATTGCCGCTCAACAGCGACGACATCGACCCGGTCAGCATGGCGAAGATCACGTCCATCGACGGCATCGTGGTGCGGGATGCGGACACCTTTGCCAAACTGACCGCCCTGCCCGCCCTGACCGAGCTGAAGCTGCGCTTCCATGGCCACGAAGCCGATCTGTGCGCCGCCGAAGGCAGCCAGCTGAAAAGCCTCTCCATCGAGATCAGCGCCGCAGAGCGGCTCGGCATCGACCTGACCCACGCCCGCCAGCTCCAGGACTGCCACCTCAGCGACTTCAACTACTTCGGTCGCCTCGAAGGCGTCGACATGGCGCTGGGCCCGGTGCAGATGCCCCGCAGCATCAAAGAGTTCGACCTCACTACCCAGGGCAAAGTGGCGCTGTCCGGCCCCCTGCTTCAGGCGGGCACCAAAGCCGGGCAGATCCGCATGCAAAGCCAACAGCTGACGCTGGCTCCCGGCACCCTGGGCGAGGCCGCCCATATCGATCTGCTGCACCTCAACAGCCGCGACGGCAGCCCGGTTCCGGACGGTCTGTTGGACGGCATTGAGGCGATGGACTCCCTGTGGCTGTGGCTGCACGGCACCCGCGCCAACCTCACTGCGCTTATCGGCAACCGGCCGCAACTCAGGAGCCTGCACATGTACGAATGCAGCCTGGCGGAGTTCGTGGGCCCGGTCAGCCTGCCCGCGCTGACCCGCGCTGAGTTTGATGGCACACCCCTGTCCCAGCTCGGCTGGCTGAGCGATTGCCCGAAGCTGTCCAAGCTGGTGCTGAACCGACCCGGCCCGCTGGGTGACGGCGCCCTGCTGGGCCGCATTACGACCCAGGAACTGGTGCTGAGTGACATCAAAGAGGCGGAACTGCCGCTGCCCCTGCGCCAGAACACCCACGTGGAGACGCTGCAGATCCGCCTGCCCGAGATGCCCACCCTGGGTGACCTCAGTGCCATGACCGGCGTGCGCCACCTGCGCATTGGCGGCAATGACCACAACGGCCGCAACTACGTGGTGCCCAACCTGGACGACGCCCTCACCCTGCCCGGTCTGGAGTCCGTCAGGCTCGACCTGCCGCAGGATCAGGAAGAGGCCACCGGCGCCGAAGCACTGGCCTGCCTGCCCCATAACGTCTTCTGTATGGTTGACCTGTTCAATCGCGGCAGCCGGGGGGAGCAGCTCTCCAAGCAGCTGAGCATCATCAAAAATGCCGAGCTCACCGAAGAGCAGAAACGCCGCTACTGGCGGGTGCTGCTGGACACCCCGAAGATCAAAGACCTGCCCACCGACGACAACCTGCTCGACGCCCCGTTCCATATGGCGATGCTGGAGGGCAAGCACACCCCGCTGAAGTCCCTGGCCCACAGCTGGCTGCAACGCACCAGCCAGGCCAGCGTGAAGGCGCGTCCCCTGGACGATTCCGCGGTGCTGTTCATCTGCGGCAAGAGTGGCTTTAAGGCCGCCGAGCTGAAAGAGAAAGCGGCGGAGCTGGGCTTTACCCTCAGCAAAACCCTGAACGATACCGTCACTCACGTGGTGCTGGGGAGCAACCCGAAAAACACCCGTGCCATCGATCCGGACCAATGCTTGATCATCGACGACAGCGCCCTGAAGCAGTGGTTTGATGCCGCCCAACCCCGTTTCCTGCAGCAATCCGGCAGCGAAGGGATGGTGGAAACCGTGCTGGAGATGCTGGCCTCACCGGACCACAACAGCCACAAGGTGGCCGTCTCCATGCTGGAGCAGGGCGGCGTCACCGAGCCGATGCTGATGCCGTTGTTCCTGGCCCTGAAAACCACCAGCGACAAAGCGATGCGCAAAACTATTCAGGGCCTGCTGGCCGGGCTGGGCAACGCCGACTTCCAGCTGGCGGTGAATGACCGGGTTTACTTCGAAGACGAGCTGCGCGGCGTTGACTGGGAGGGCCACCCCACCGGCGAAGGCCCGATGCTGAAGAAGCTGAAAACCCTGCCCAAGCGCTGGGGCCGACCGCTGGTGATCGACTTCGCCAAAGCCTACTTCGATCGCTACGGCGAGGGCCTGATGTGGGTGCTGACCCAGAAAGAGGAGTGCCCCCAGCGCCGCGCCATCATCGACACCCTGGTGGAGGGCGAAACCCTCAACTGGCACAAAGGCTGCGGCATGGCACGGGTGCTGGAGGGCGCCGACGAGGAGCGCCTGGAGAACTGCCACCGCTCTCCGGACATCTACATGCAGCACTGCTTCGACCTCGGCAGCCCCAAAACCCGCTTGCCGGAAGCCCTGCCCCGGGACACCCGCATCACCGAACTGGATATGCACAACTGCTATCTGGACAGCCTGCCGGCCAACATTGAGCACTACACCGACGTCACCCGGCTGAACCTGCGGTTCAACCACATCGAGACGCTATCGCCCAAGCTGGCCAAACTCACCGAACTGGAGGAGCTGGACCTCTCCTTCAACCACTTCTATGAGTTCCCGAAGGTGCTGATGAAGCTGAAGAAGCTGAAGCGTCTGGATCTGCGCCGTGCCTCGCCGCCGGAATACCGCAGTGGCTACGACACCGAAGAGGGTTACGAGCCCCTGCGCGCCACCGAGGCCTTCCGCAAGACGTTCCCACAGTGCGAGATCCTGGAAGATGAGTAACCCTGGCCCCACCCTGAGCCGCGCCCTGAAAGGGGCGCTGCTGGTCAGCATCCTGGGCGGCTGCAGCCTGCTGCCACCCCGTCACGCCGACGAGGTGGTCGGGCTGCTGCACCAGCTCGATCTTTGCCAGTACAGCGAGCAGGAGCGGGACGCGATGTTTGCCGCCGCCAAGGCAGGCAACAAGCTGCCGTTCCCACTGGCCTATTGTGAAGGCGAGCGCAGCCCGGCGTTTCAGGCCCGCTGGCTGGCCGAGCGCGCCACCACCGAGCACCGGGTGCTGGGCGCCCACTTCGAACCCGATGGCTACGGCGCGGCGCTGGTGGAGGTCACCCTGCCGGGTTGGGGTGCGTTGTGTCAGCAGGTGGGGGTAAAAGACAACATCGCCTGCAGCCATCTGGTGCTCGGCATCAACGCGCCCCATATGGATCCGGTGTCACCGTCGGAACGCCTGCGTTTGCTGAGCCAGCAGGACCAGCTGGCGAAAATCGACGAGGTGCCGCGGATGCAGGACACCTTCCTGATGCCGGTGAAGCGCGCCGCCGATGGCCGCCTTATCCCCAACTGGGTGACCGACGCTGGCGCCACCCGGGCCAACCGGGGCCTGGCCGATCAGCTCGGGGTGCCCATCGAGATCAAGGAGGGACGCCCCTACTCGTCTCAGTTGGAACTGTTGACTCAGGACGATCTGGCGCCACAATTCCGTGGGGTGTTCTACTTCACCACCCCTGAACACTTAGACTACGCCGCCCGGCCTGCACCGCCGTACTCGATACCGTTGCGCCGGGGCGTCACCACCCGCGGATTCCGCGTTACGCTTTATCGGGCCATGCCGAACTGATGAAACAACCCACCCCTGAACACGCCGGCCTGCGCCGCGCCACCAAGTCCGATCTGCCCGCCCTGCTGGCGCTGGAACAGGCCTGTTTTGGCCACCACAGCTACCCGGACTTCTTCTTCCGCCAGGCTCTCGACTGCTGGGGTGACCAGCTTTGGGTAGCCGAACAGGATGGCGAGGTGCTGGGCTACCTGCTGATGGCCCCGGGCCAGCAGCAGGAGGGGTGGATCCTGGCATTGGCGGTGGCCGAAGCCGCCCGGGGCCGGGGCCTGGCCCGTGCCCTGCTGAACCAGGCACTGAGCGAGGCCGGGCGCTACGCCCGCCTGAAGCTCACCGTGGACCCGGCCAACACCCCGGCGCTGGCGCTCTACCAGAGCCTCGGCTTTGTCACCGTGGATCGGGAACCGGACTACTTCGGCCCGGACTCCCCCCGGCTGGTGTTGGCCTGGACGCCCTGAGCCACAGAGCGCTCCTCCTGTAGCGTGGCCTGTAGCGTAGATCTGTAGCGTGGGCTTATAGCCCACGGGCCACACTCAACTCGACGGACCAAATCCGTGGGCTCAAAGCCCACGCTACGAAGCGCCAACCCAAACGGCCGCACGCAATCCAGCGCGCCGAATCCGTGGGCTATAAGCCCACGCTACGAAGCCCCAAACTCCAACCCGAGCGGTAAAACGCGCACCAAATCGTGGGGTCAAAACCCACGCTACGAAGAAAGAACGGCGATATCGGGACACAAAAAAGCGGGCCGATTGGCCCGCTTTTTCTTGGTTGGAAACACCCCGGATTACAGGTTCGGCTTGTATTCGAATCCCGCCTGGGCCTGACTGTCGGTAAAGCTCTGAATCCGCGACTTGCGACACAGCAAGCCGTTGACCAGCGAGCCGGGGAACATCTGGATGGCGTTGTTAAACTCTTCCACGTTGTGGTTGAAGATGCGGATGGCGGCACCCACCTGCTCCTGCTGCTCGCTGATCTCCGCCATCACCTTCAGGTAGGTGTCGGAGGCTTTCAGGTCCGGATAGGCTTCCACCGCCACTTTCAGGCCGTTCATCAGGGCCTGGGTGGACTGCTCCGCCTTGGCCAGCTTGCCCGCGTCGACGCCGTTATCCAGATCAGCGATAGCACTGCGCAGGGCGGTCACCTCTTTCAGTACGGACGCTTCATGCAGCTTGTAGTCCTCAACCATCTTCTCCACATGGGGGATGATTTGGTTCTTCTGGCGCTCCTGGGTCAGCACGGAGGCCCAGGCGCGGTCTACCGCATTGTGCTTACCGATGATGCCGTTGTAGATCAGGATGATGATGATGATCGCCAGCACCAGCGGGATCACAACAAAAAGCAGGGTCTCGTTCATTACGATTAGTCCTTATGGTTATCGGGTCAGGCGCTGGCCCGGAAATTGTTATCGCTCAGACGCATCAGGGTGTGCAGCGTCTCCAGCAGGGCGTCCAGCTTGCCCAGCTCAGCGTGACCGGCAATCTCTTCGGCAAACTCTACGGGGTTGTCCAGGTTGTACCGGCACTCCACCGCCAGCAGATCCTTGTCATCAAACGCCAAGCACAACTGGCCAGCGTCGTTAATCTCAATCACCGGACGCTTCACGTTCTCACCCAGCGTGTTCAGGCTCTCCACCACCGCCGGAGAGAGCAGGCGGGCCGCCACCATCTGGTCAGCCACTTTCACTTTAAAACGGCGGTTAAAGGCGTTGGAGGCGGTGCGGTAATCCTCGCCCTTGAAGCGCAAGCGGTTATCACCGGCCAGGCTCAGGGAGCGGGCAAAAGGGAACTCCAGCAACAAGCCATGACGGTAGTAGCTGGTACGGCGGGTGCGGGTTTTTGTGTTGCCGTTGGAGTCGGTGTAGGTTTCGGTACGGCGCTCAATATAGTGGTAGTGATAAAGCTCGTAATCGAACTGATGGACATCGCCCTGGTAACGGCCCTGATACAGCGCCACCAGCTCTTTCAGATCATTGCCACGGTTAAACTCGCGGAAAGCACGCAGCAGTTGGTCCATCCGCCCTTTCGAGCTGATCTCCTTGAGCCCGTTGTTGAGCAGCGCGTCCTTGAGGACGATGGCGTCGGTGAGCGGGTAACGCCAGTTCTGGCGCTTACGCAGCCACAACCACAGACTGACCGCGAGGCCAAAAGCGATCACCATCACCAGCGGGTCAGGCGCCATACCAAGGTAATGAACCATCGGCGCCACTACGCTGAACAGGGTGTTCCAGAACAGCTGGTGCCATATCGGCAGCAGGGCGGGCAGCCCGCAGAGCAGGGTGATCACCCCGATGCGGATTTTGGGTTTGGCCAGCATATTGGGCAGGGGCAGCCAGCGTTTCTGGCGCTCCAAACGGCGGGCCAGGAAAAAGCCCAGCAGCGGCAAAATCCAGTAGCTCATGTTGCCGGCGACCAGGTCAAACACCCCCATATAGCCGTACAGCACGTTCGCCACCATCACAAAGACCGTCACCGCCATCAGCAGGCCAAACAGGCCCCACCAGGGACCATCACGATAATCCAGTGGCCCCGGGTGTTCAGCCACCGAGCGCACCACCTTAACCAACGCCTCCTGACTGTCAGCTGCGGCCACATCAGCTTCGAGCTGGGCGATATTCTGCTTCACCTTTCGGTTGTGACTCATGGAAGTTCCTTGTCGCGCTTAAGACTGCCCACTTTAGGCGGACGGCAAAGCCAGAAATTTTACTAAAGCCGTGAAAAAACAACAGGATTCAGAGCGTATTTTCGAATGATGCTCTGCAATACAGCGGGGCGTGACGGTGAGAGTATCCCGACATGAAACCGCCCGGCGGGGCCGGGCGGTGGGGAATCATTGCTGCTCTGGGGTTTCCAGCGCTCTGAGTTGAGCTTCCAGTTTGGGCAGATTCTCCTGCAGTTTGCGCAGGGTCAGCGCGTTGCTCTTCTGCATCAATTCCGGCATCAGGTCGAGGGATTTCTGGCCGACGGGGCTACGGTAGAAGTGGGCCAGCTCACGCAGTTCACCGGTGGTAAAGGCTTCGGCATAGAGGGTGATCAGGTCCGCTTCCAGCTGTTGATAGCCCAGATGCTCGGCAAAAAACTGGCTGATCACCTCGGCGTGAGCCCCGGCATCCGGATCTGCCACCAGAATGTTGGCTTTGATCTGCTCCGTGACCATGCCCAGCATCTGCTCGGTGCGCGATGCCTCCAGCAGATCCCGAGCCGCCGCCACCGCATCCTCATCCAGAGCCTGTGCGGGCATGGCCAGACACAAGCCCAGCAGCGCGCCACCTAAAATCCGTTTCATCTTTCACTCCTTCGCGTACGGCACCTGCCGTCTGCCTCCATTAAAGCAGGGCACGCCACCGCCACCTAGAGATAACCGCTACTGTCGTTGTAAGTCATTGTCCCGATTCAAATTGCCCGCATGACACTTTGCTGCCAGAACTGCTGGGCCAGCTGCGCCTGCTTACTGGCCAGACGCGACATCTCATGGCCCCCTTTCGCGGCGTCGGCGGCCTGGTTGAGGCTGCACTGGGCCAGTTCGCTGATGGTCTGGATGGCGCTGCTGATGTCTTCAGTCACCACCCGCTGCTGGCTCATGGCCGCGGCGATGGCGTCACTCATCTTATTGATCTCCACGACGTCTGCACGCAGCAGCTCAAAGGCTTTGTCCGCCTCTCGGGTCAGCACCACGGTATCCTGCGCCGCTTGCTGGCCCTGCTGCATCGCCACGCTGGCGCTGCGGCTGGAGCTCTGGAACTGCGCCACGATGCTCTCAATCTGAGAAGTGGATTCGGCGGTGCGCTTGGAGAGGTTGCGTACCTCGTCCGCCACCACGGCAAAGCCCCGGCCTGATTCTCCCGCCCGGGCCGCTTCAATGGCGGCGTTCAGTGCCAGCAGGTTGGTTTGCTCGGCGATCTCACGGATCACATCCAGCACCTTGGCGATCGCCTGGCTGTCCCGCTCAATGGTGGCCACCTCTTGAGCGATGCGGGCCACTTCGGAGCTGAGAGAATCGATGGAGGAGGTCACCCGTCCCAGCACCTGACTGCCTTCGTTGGCGATCTCCTGGCTGCGGGAGAGCGACTCGGCTACCCGCTCGGCGTTGTCCGCCACTTCCCCGAAGCTGGCGCTCATCTCCTCCACGGCAGCGGCGGCAGCAGTGGTCTGTTCATGCTGACGGTGAGCCCGGTCCTGTGTCTGCAGCACCGCATCATTCAGCTTGCGGCCCTTATCGCACAGAGCGGAAGCGCTGTCCGCCATCCGCCCCACCACCCCACCGGTTTCCGTGGAGAGGAAGTGCATTGCCAGCTCAATCTCGCCCAGTTCATCGTTACGACCGGTGAACACCCCCTGGGCCAGCGGGTCGGTGATGATCTCCCGGGATTGCTCTACCAGCTTCGCCATAGGGCGGAGCCAGAAGTGCAGCAGGCCCGCGCCAATTACCATGCCGATCAGGGTGCCCAGCAGCGGTTGCCAGCTGGCCAGGGCACCAGTCAGACCGATGGAAAACAGCGCAATCAGCAGCAGACGATGGCGGTAGCCCAGGCGGGCGGGCTTCAGGCAAGTGGGCGTTTTGCCCTGATTGATCGCCTGGTAGATCGATTCGGCGTGATCGATCTGAGCATCGGTGGGGCGGCGACGCACGGATTGGTACTCATGGATCTCCCCATCCTCCACCACCGGTGAGATGTAGGCGTTTACCCAATAATGGTCCCCGGAGTTGGTGCGGTTTTTAACCAGACCGAACCAGGATTGGCCAGACTTGATCCGTTGCCACATGCTGGCAAACGCCGCCGGAGGCATATCGGGATGTCGAACCACGTTATGGGGCTGCCCACGCAACGACTTGGCGCTGAACTCGGCAATCTCGGAGAAGTCTGGATTGGCGTACTTGATGTTGCCTTTCAGATCCGTGGTGGAGAGTAGGATCGCGTCGCCAGGGTAGCGTTTTTCCTGGCCAGTGATAGGTTGGTTATTGCGCATGTCCCGTCGATTCCGTCGCGTGGGGGATGGTCAGACATGTTGCCAAAAGCCTTTGAGCCAGACGTTGTTCAGGATCACAGGAAACCCATGAATTTTGGTAAAAATAGATACAAATCAGAGTGATTGGATGAGAGTGGCCGTTCTGCTGTTTGCGGCAGCCCTTTCCGGATGCCAGAGCCAGTCGGTGCCTTGCGAGGTTCCATCCCCACCTGTGCCCGACTCCCTGCAGCGGGATGTTAACGCGCTGACCACACCGGAGATGGCGGGTCGAAAAACCGGCAGCGAGGGGGCCCGACTGGCTGCGGACTATCTGGTTGAGCGGTTTTCGACTCTTGGCATGACGCCGTGGCACGGTTCCATTCGTCACCCCTTTCAGTACGGCCCCGGCTGGCTGGCAAAGTCCGGAGAGAATCTGGTGGTCTGGGTGCCCGGCCCGCCCCCTTATCGCCTGGTGATGGCCCACTACGATCACCTGGGGCGCAAACAGGGTCAGTTCCATCCGGGCGCGGACGATAATGCCAGTGGGGTTGCCGTGCTGCTGGCCTTGGCGGAGCAGGCACAGCAGCACCCTCCGGCGCAGGGGGTGATCTTTGCGGCGCTGGATGCGGAAGAGAATGGTCTCTATGGCAGCAAAGCCCTGGTGCAACAGCTCACCGGCGTTGAACTGGAGTGGGTGCTGAATCTAGATATGGTGGGTCGCCCACCCAAAGATGGCCGGGCCCAGCTGTGGTGGCGTCACGGCTGGCAGGGCGGCGAGCAGGCACTCAACACCCTTCAGCCCCATCTCTGCACCGAAGCGGGGCGGCGGCGGATGAAGGGACAGGATGGGATCCACTACGACAGCCTGCATGCTTCAGACCACTACCCGTTCCATCAGGCCAGCGTGAACTGGCTCTACCTGGGGGTGCCCCCTCACCGGGATTACCACAGCCCCAATGATCGGGCAGAGCGGCTTGATTACCCCTTTATGAGCCGGGTACTGGCTGCAAGCTGGGCACTGCTGAATAGGCCATAAAAAAACGGAGATCTGAGTCTCCGTTTTCTTGGGGCCCTGGGTTACCCCTCGACGCCGGGACGAACGCCCAGAGCGTGGCAGATGGCATAAGAGAGTTCGGCCCGGTTCAGGGTGTAGAAATGGAACTCCTCCACCCCCTCCTTGGCCAGCACCTTGGCCATCTCAATGGCGATGTTGGCACCCACCAACTTGCGGGTGGCGGGATCATTGTCCAAACCATCAAACATATGGTGCAGCCAGTTGGGCACCCGGATCTTGGCGAAATCGGCAAACTTGAGCAGCTGCTGGTAGTTGGTGACCGGCAGGATCCCCGGCACGATCTCCGCGTCGATCCCCGCTGCGGCACAGCGATCCCGGAAGCGCAGGTAGGCTTCAATGTCGAAGAAGAACTGGGTGATCGCCCGGTTCGCGCCCGCGTCCACTTTGCGCTTCAGATTGATCAGGTCCGCCTGGGCAGACAGCGCCTCCGGGTGGCACTCGGGGTAAGCCGCCACGGAGATTTCAAAGTCCCCCACCTCCCGCAACAGAGTGACCAGATCGGAGGCGTAGCGGTTGGGGTTGGGCTGCCCCTTGGGTACATCTCCCCGCAACGCCACGATATGACGCACGCCCTGATCCCAGTACTGCTGCGCCAGGGTCCGCAATTCGTCGTCGGAGGCGTCAACCAGGGTCAGGTGGGGCGCAGCCTGCAACTGTGTTTCGTTGTGGATCCGCTCGATCACCTTATGAGTGCGGTCCCGAACGCCGGAGTTGGCGCCGTAGGTGACCGAAACAAAGCGGGGTTTCAGCGGTGCCAGCCGTTCAATGGACTGCCACAGTGTCGCTTCCATCTCCGGCGTGGAGGGCGGAAAGAACTCGAAAGAGACCTGAATGTCCCGCAGTGAGCTCAACCGCTCGTTTAACGCTTCCACCTGTTGCGCGTGATGAAATCCCATCTCCCCGACTCCCTTTCAGTCCAACTCAATTAATGCAGTAAGCGGCGGCAGATCGCCACCAGATCCGATTGCACCGCGGCGGCAGTCACCGCCCGTCCGGCACCCGGGCCCTGGATCACCAGGCCATCGGGGTAGTAGTCGCTGCGCAGCAGGAACTGATTATCCCCTGCCGGCAGGCTGGCGAAGGGGTGCTCCGGTGTTACCGCCTCCAGTCCAACCCGCGCCACCAGTTTGTCCGCCTCCAGTGAGAGCGCGGCGGTGTAACGCAGCACCTTACCCTCAGCTTCGGCTCCAGCCACGGCATCGGCCAGCGGCTGGTCCAGTTCGTTAATGCGGTTGAGGAACTGCTCCAGAGGCAAGTCCTTCAGACTCTCCGGCACCAGAGACTCTAGGGCCACCTCCTCCAGCTCCAGATCCACCCCCAGTTCACGGGCCAGGATCAGCAGCTTGCGCTGCATATCCACACCGGAAAGGTCGTCCCGGGGATCGGGCTCTGTCAGCCCTTCCGCCTTGGCCGCCAGCACCAGCTCCGAAAAGGGGCGCTGGCCATCGTAGTGGTGGAACAGCCAGCTGAGCGTGCCGGAGAAAACGCCGTCGATCCGCTGCAGTTGATCGCCACTGCGACGCAGGTCGTCCAGGGCGTAGAAGATCGGCAGCCCGGCCCCCACGGTCGCGTTGTAGCGCCAATAGAGGTGGCGCTCTGCCAGGTGTTGTTTCAGTTGCTGATAGAACGCTAACGGGCCGCTACCCGCCTGCTTGTTGGCGCTGACCAAGTGGATCCCCGCTTCCAGCAACTTGGGATAGGCCAGGCTGAGGCGGGCACTGGCGGTAATGTCCAGCAGCACCAGCTCATCAAAAGGCAGCGCCGCCAGCTCCCGAATTACCGCATCCAGCTCATAGGGTTTGGCCTGCGCATCAAACTGTGCCTGCCACTGCCCGGGAACGATCCCCCCGGACTGCACCAGCGCCTGCTCCTGACCCAGAATGGCCACCAGGGTCAGCTCCGCTTCCAGATCCTGACGGATGCGGCTCTGGTAACCGGCAAACTGATCCAGCCAGGCACTGCCGATATTGCCCTTACCCGCCACAATCAGGCCGATGCGCTTACGGGCACCAGCACAGCGGCGGTGCACCCGGGCGGTGAGATCCGCCACCTGTTCCGCTGGCACCAGCGTCACCAGGGCAAAGGGATCCGCTTTGAGCGGCCAGGCCTGACGGCCCAGCAAACGAGAGAACGCGCCACGCAGGCGACCGGCATTGCGGCTCACCAGCCCCACCAGCCCCTGACTCAGGTCCCGGCGAACCTGGATCCCGAGCGCACTCTTCAACAGCGCTTCCGCGGCATCCGCCTGCTCCTCAAGCACGGCGACAGCGCCCCGCTCCGGATAGCTCACCAGAGCCGTCAGACCCTGCTGCTCCAGTTGCTCGAACAAGCGGGCCAGTTCCGGCCCCGGCGCGGTTTCGCAGTGCAGCAGCGCCACCCGGCTCAGGCTGGTCACCACCGGCTCGGCATCCGCGTCGCCTGCCAGGATGCGGGTATAGGGGCGCTCCGGTGTGTAGCTGGAGCGCACATTCAGATTCAGGGCATTCTGCTTCAGAGGCTGCAGAGTGCGGGGGTGGAGTACCGGCGAGCCGAGCCGGGCCAGCCGGTCCGCCTCACCGAGAGTCAGAGTGGTTTGCAGACGGGCATCATCCAGCAGGTTGGGGTCGGCGTTGAACACCCCTTCTACATCGGTCCAGATGGTGACGCCCTCGACCCCGGCCAGACTGCCAATCAGAGTGGCGCTGTAGTCGGAACCGTTACGCCCCAGCAGTACGGTGTCGCCCTGCTCATCTGCCGCAATGTAGCCGGTGATTACCAACCGGGTATTGGGTTGGGCCACCAGACGCTGCTCCAGCAGGTCGCGGCTGTAGGCTTCGATCGGCTGCGGCGTGATGCCCGGGGTCACCGTCAGAAACTCACGGGAATCCAGGCTGGCTGCCGCCACCCCCAGCTGACGCAGTGCCGCCGCCAGCAACCGGGCAGACCAACACTCGCCCAGCGCCTGGATGCGGTTACGCGGGATATCAGACTCCGCCAGCCACTGGCCCAGACGGGCAAAGTCGGCGTTCAGCTGAGCCTGCTGAGAGTGCGCTTCGTCACCGATCAACAGCTGTGCAATCAGTTGCAACTGAAACGTCTGCAGGGCCGCCAGCGGGGCACTCAAATCGTCGCCCCGTTGTGCCCGCTCAATAAGCTCGATCAGGGTGTTGGTGGTTTTGCCAGCGGCGGAAACCACCACCAGGTCATCCGACTGCCCCTGAGTCAGCAGAATGTGCACCACCCGGCGGTAACAATCTGCGTCCGCCAGAGAGGAGCCGCCAAATTTATGCAGGTGACTTCGCGCCATGGTACTGCTCTCCCCCTACCTTCAGCCCAGAGCCTGGCTCAGATCCGCGACCAGATCCCGCGGGTCTTCGATGCCCACGGAGAGGCGGATCAGGGTGTCGGAGATGCCAGCCACACGACGGGCCTCCGGATCCATGGCAGCGTGGGTCATGGTGGCCGGGTGGGCCACCAGGCTTTCGACCCCTCCCAGGCTTTCCGCCAGGGAGAACAGCTTCAGCCGGGACAGGAAGGCGCGCACTTCCGCTTCCCCGCCCTTCAATTCAAAGCTCAGCATGGCGCCAAAACCCGCCTGCTGACGCTTGGCCAGCTCATGCTGAGGGTGGCTGGTCAGACCCGGGTAGTGCACTTTGGCCACGGAGGGATGCCCATCAAGAAGAGCCACCACCGCTTCGGCATTGGCCTGATGCTGTTGAATACGCAGCGGCAGAGTGCGCAGGCCGCGCAGGGTCAGCCAGGCGTCAAAGGGGGCACCGGTGATGCCCAGGCAGTTGCCCCACCAGGCCAACTGCTCCGCCAGCTCCGGCTCCTTGGCGATCACGGCACCCGCGACCACATCGGAGTGGCCATTGATGTACTTGGTGGTGGAGTGGATAACGATGTCGGCGCCCAGGCTTAGGGGCTGCTGCAGCACCGGGGATAGGAAGGTGTTGTCCGCCACCACCAGGGCACCGGCGGCCTTGGCCCGGGCAGCGATGCCGGCCACGTCCACCACCCGCAGCAGCGGGTTGGAGGGGGTTTCCAGCCACACCATCTTCGGACCCTGAGCCAGCACCTCGGTCAGAGCCGCTTCGTCGCCCTGGTCCACAACCGCCAGCTTAAAGGCCCCCTTGCGCGCCTGGGAGGTAAACAGTCGGTAGCTGCCGCCGTAGCAGTCGTGCGGCACCACCAGAAGATCGTCCGGGCCCAGCAGGGCCGTTGCCAGCGTCACCGCCGCCATGCCGGTGGCGGTCACCACGGCTCCGGCGCCGCCCTCCAGCTTGGCCAGGGCATCGGCCAGGGCTGAACGGGTAGGGTTGCCACTGCGGGCATAGTCGTACTGACGGGGCTGACCGAAGTCTTCAAAGGTGTAGTTGGTAGAGAGGTAGATCGGAGGCACCACCGCCCCATGCTGAGTATCGGTATCAATGCCCTCTCGGGCGGCGATAGTGGCGAAATGGTGCTGGCTCATCGATGCATCCTCCAGTCTGACGCAAGCTTTTTTATGGGGGTGAGGTCCATAAACTAACCATGATCCACCCAGGCGTCAAGACGTTTGGACGTCTAAACGTATATGGGTCGAGATGGCAACAATTTGACTCTACAGATGGTGTGGTTAAAATTTGCAACCGTAATCACGACTTAAAGGTGCATCGATGAGTATCGAGTGGAATGGGGAGTACATCAGTCCCTATGCGGAGCATGGCAAGAAGAACGAGCAGGTCAAAAAGATCACCGTTTCCATCCCGCTGAAAGTACTCAAAATTCTGACTGATGAACGTACCCGTCGTCAGATCGGCAATCTGCGCCACGCCACCAACAGCGAGCTGCTGTGTGAAGCGTTTCTGCACGCGTATACCGGCCAGCCGTTGCCGCAGGATGATGACCTGCGCAAGGACAAGCCGGACGGCGTCCCCGCTGAAGCCCGACGCATGATGGAAGCGCTGGGCATCGACTGGGAAAACCTGGACGATTGATCCTGAAAAAGCCTGCGTTGCGCAGGCTTTTTTCTTGTTCCATTACCCGGATTAATGAGGCAGCAGTTTGGAGTTCAGCCTGCTTGGAGTTCTGGCTGTGGTCACTTTGGGGGCTGCGGTTCAGGGGGCCATTGGCTTCGGCCTGGCCGTGGTGGTCACGCCCATTCTCTACATGATCGACCCGGCCTGGGTTCCGGCTCCCATCATCCTGATGGGGATGACACTGTCCATTCTTACCATGGCGCGCACCCGTGCCCGACTGGATGTGGGGGTGCTGGCGCCCGCGTTGCTGGGTCGCATTCCGGGCGGGATCCTCGGCACCTACCTGCTGGTGGTGGCATCGGCGGATTGGCTGGGGCTGGGGATCGGTCTGATTGTGCTGCTTGCGGTGCTGCTGACGATCAAGAAATTCTCGGTGCCCGTCACCCGAGCCAACCTGTTCTGGGCAGGGAATCTGTCCGGCCTGTTCTCCGCCATTGCGGCGATTGGTGGACCGCCGATGGCCCTGCTGCTCAATAACCACCGCAGCGCGGCCCAGATGCGCCAGACCCTTTCCAGCTTCTTTCTGTTCAGCTGCATCATCGCACTGGTGCTGCTGGCTCTGGCGGGGCAACTGGGTCGGGACGATTTTCTCCGGGCGTTCTGGCTGCTCCCTGCCACCGCTCTGGGCTTTGCCATCGGTGACCGGCTGGCCGGGCGAATTGAGCCGGAGCGGCTGAAAGCCGCCACCCTCGGCTTGTGTGCCCTGGCGGGTTTGTTGCTGATTGGCCGTTCCCTTATCGCCCTGACGACGGGCTGATCACCGCCCGGGGAAATTTCCGCTTCCCCTTGGTTGCCACTGCCTTACGGAGCCATATCAACGGGCCTATCAATATGGGTTCCGTGGGCCAATGGCCCACGCTACGGCTGCCTTGCGAGGCCATATCAACCGCCCTATCAACATGGGTTCCGTGGGCCAAAGGCCCACGCTACGACCGCCTTGCGAGGCCATATCAACGGCCCTATCAACATGGGTTCCGTGGGCCAAAGGCCCACGCTACGACCGCCTTGCGAGGCCATATCAACGGCCCTATCAACATGGGTTCCGTGGGCCAAAGGCCCACGCTACGGCTGCCTTGCGAGGCCATATCAACGGCCCTATCAACATGGGGTTCCGTGGGCCAAAGGCCCACGCTACGGCTGCTTTGCGGAGCCATATCAACCGCCCTATCAACATCGGTTCCGTGGGACAAAGGCCCACGCTACGGCTGCTTTGCGGAGCCATATCAACCGCCCTATCAACATGGGTTCCGTGGGCCATAGGCCCACGCTACGACCGCCTTGCGGGGCCATATCAACCGCCCTATCAACATCGGTTCCGTGGGCCAAAGGCCCACGCTACGGCTACCTTAAGCCGGGCTGTGAATGGTCATTCCGGTGCGGAGAGGGTGAAGTGGCGCTCACCGCGCACATCGATGGCACCGGGGTGCCACCCCTGGGCCAGGTAGAAACCCTCCGCCCGGGTACCGACTTCGGTGGATAGAGTGATCACCCGGGCACCGTTGGCAAACAGCCAGTCGGTGGCGCGCTCCAGCAACGCTTTGCCCAGCCCCTGCCCCTCAAAGGGGGGATCAACAAACAGCGCCCAGATGCTGGCGTCCTCGCCGTCCGCCACGGCGAAACCTGCCGCTGTGCCCCCACAAAGCGCCACCCAGCCCCGGCCTCGCTCGGTCAGGAAGGTTTCGTACAGTTCCGGGGGGATACGGCCGGGGTCCGCCAGCACATTCTCCACCACCGCGAGGCGGATGCGGGAGAGTTCGGGAATGTCTGCCACGGTGGCAGGGCGGATCTGGATCTCAGGGTCCAGCCGCTTTTGCAGATGGTGATTAAAGCGTCCTGCGCCCATTAATGCCGATGACATCTGGGGGTCTCCTTATTCTTCGACCGCACGGTTGCGGTTGTCGCCGCCCAGATAGCGCTGGCGCGGCGTGTAGTTTATCCAGTCGGTTTGATGGCGGATCCGGCCCTGTTCGTCCCACTCAAGCCAGATGGTAAAGCGCCAGGGACCCAGCACTTCGCCCTCGTACAGGAAAGCACGAAAGTGGCCCCGGGCAACCGCCGTCTGGCCTTCGACCACCAACTGCTCCACCACCAATGCCGGGCCATCATCCGCGACCCGGAATTCGCCCCGGGACCAATCAAGCAGCGCGGCAATCGCGTCCCGACCCTCCGCCAGATGGCCATAAACCATGTCCTCCAGCACCGCCTCATCAGCGTAGAAGGCGAGCAGGGCGGGAAAGTCCTGACGTTCAGCATACACCTGAAAATAGGCCTCCGAATGCTCCCGCACCGAGGCTTGAGCTGGCAATAGCCAGATCAGGGTCAGTATCCCCAAGGCCAGACGCATCAGGTCGCCTCGGGCGCATGGAGCGCCAACCGGTTGCCTTCCGAATCCCGAATCAGCGCCCGGTAGCCATGGGGGCCCAGAGGATGGATCGGTTGAAGTAGCTCGCCTCCCAGCGCAGTCACCTGCGCTACCGCAGCCTGCAGTCGTCCAGCTACGTTGAGGTAGATCAGCACACCGGTATCGGAGCCGATGGGGGCATCGGTGGGCACCAAACAGCCGCCATTACCCTGCTGATGGGCCAGCACAGCGAACTGAAATTCCCCAGCTTGCTCAAGGTAAACCGGCAGGCCCAGCACCCCCTCATAGAAGGCGCGGGCCCGGGACAGATCAGAAACAGGGATGTCGAACCAGACCGCCCGGTTATGGCGGGTATTGAAGTCGCTCATTGTGAAATTCCGTTTCACCCAATGAGCCTAAGGTCGCAGAAAGCGGAGGGATTGCAAGCGCGGCGCCGGCCTCAGCCGACACCGCATGATTCAGGCCAGGAGCAGAGCGAGGATCAGAAGTGCCACTGCAGGTACACCGAGTTGTAGTTGCTGCCCCCTTTGATTCGACCGAACTGGGAGGCGGTCTCAAAAATGGAGCTGCGATGGTGGAGGCTGTACCCCAGCCAGAGGGGATCCAGCGACCGGACACCAAACAGGTCTCCCAGGTTGGCCCCGAAGGAAACATCGAGGTAGTTCATCAGGTTGGAGGGCTGATAGCCCTTACGGTCCATCTCGATCTGCTCGATGTAGGTGATGTCCTTGACGTAGGAGAGCCCCTCCGCCACCCCGATGCGCCAGCGAATCGGCCAACTGAAGTTGTAGAAGGCCTTCACCGCCAGCACCCCTTCGTAGGTGGGGTCCTGCACCGCAGAGCTGTGGTGGTACACCAGACCGGGGCTGAAATAGAGGTCCAGCGGCAGACCAAACAGCTCGTTGGTCAATGGCAATCCCCAGAACAGGGAGGTGAGCTGGTTGCCGTAAGGGTCCTCCACCCAGTTACCGGAGAGGATGTCTCCCATATTGGATTCGGTTGCCCAGCCGTGGGCAACCCGGACGTAGTGACCCTCAAGGGAGTCCGAGCTCCAGGGTTCGCCGCGGCTGGAAGGCTCCGGGAAGAAGCCAAAACCGATAAAGGTTTCGACGTTATAGCGGGAATCCAGGGTGGGCAGGTCTTTCAGTTCATTGCTCAGTACCGACAGGTGAGCGTTGCCCAACAGGTAGAGGTTGCGCCAGACGTGGTAGCGCAGCTCCACCCCGGCAGAGCCCCCGACATCCGCGTCAGCATCCACCAGATTAAGGCCGTAGTAGCGGCTGTTGAACTGCTCGGAGCGCCAGTCGATCTGAAGGGTCGGACGGATCTCCAGCGCCCCCTCCTGGTGGTAAAAACCGTAGCGGAAGTGGCCATAGCTTCGACCACTGCCGTCGCTCAGGATCTCCGCATCAAGAAACTCATTGGGACGGGGGATATAGCGGTAACGCAGCCCGGTGTCGAAGCTGTCCTCCCGGATCGCATTCTGAAACTCCGGGGGAATATCGAAGAAGCGATATCGGCTGAACAGCGTAGCCTGATGGGCCTCCTCGTTCCAGAGATGTACCCCCGCTTCCAGTCCGTGCAGGTAGAAACGCTCGGTGTGGAAGAACATCAGCGGCGTGATGTCCATCACCTGGTCCACCTCGGTGGCGTAGGGAATGTCGGCGTAACGCGCCCCGAGGGCGATCCCCCAGGCGGGTTGCGGCTCACTGCCCGGCACCGCCAGGGCTGGCAGGCTGAACAGGGCGACGCAGGCTGCGGGGATCAAAGGTTTCATGAGTATCGGCTCCAGAGGTGATTGTTTTTATTGAAAACGCAAAAAGCCCGCTGAAGCAAGCGGGCTTTGGGATCCTGCCTGATTTCATTCGGGCAGGCAGTGTAAATCACACCGAATGTCAGGCTTCGTTCATGTAGCCTTCCGGCAGGGCTTCGATGCCCGCCACGCCGGACTCAATGGCCGCCTGAGCCACCGCTTTGGCCACACGCGGCAGCAGACGCGGGTCCATCGGCTTCGGCAGAACGTAGTCGGTGCCGTAGCTCATGGAATCCGCCTGGTAGGCGTTCAGTACCACCTGAGGTACCGGCTCCTTGGCCAGTTCGCGGATGGCGTGAACCGCGGCCACCTTCATCTCGTCGTTGATGGCGCTGGCTCGGGCATCCAGCGCACCGCGGAACAGGAAGGGGAAGCAGAGGACGTTGTTCACCTGGTTGGGGTAGTCACTGCGACCGGTACCCATGATGATGTCCTGTCGCGCGGCAAAGGCCACTTCCGGGCGGATCTCCGGATCCGGGTTGGAGCAGGCAAAGATCACCGGCTTGTCTGCCATCAGCTTGATGTCGTCAGCAGACAGCACGTCCGGGCCGGATACGCCCACAAACACATCGGCGTCGGCGATCACATCCTGCAGGGTGCGCTTGTCGGTGTTGTTGGCGAACAACTGCTTATACTGGTTCAGGTCTTCACGGCGGGTGTGGATAACACCCTGACGATCCAGCATGTAGATCTTCTCACGCATGGCACCGCACTTGATCAGCAGCTCCATACAGGCGATGGCAGCAGCACCGGCGCCCATGCAGACGATGGTGGCGTCTTCGAGATTCTTGCCCTGGATCTCCAGCGCGTTCAGCATGCCCGCAGCGGTCACGATGGCAGTACCGTGCTGATCATCATGGAACACCGGCACCTGGCAACGCTCAATCAGCTGCTTCTCAATCTCGAAACACTCCGGCGCTTTGATGTCTTCCAGATTGATGCCACCGAAGGTGTCGGCGATGTTGGCCACGGTATCGATAAACTCTTCAACGGTGCGGTGCTTCACCTCAATATCGATGGAGTCGATGTTCGCGAAACGCTTGAACAGCAGTGCCTTGCCTTCCATCACCGGCTTGGAGGCCAGCGGACCCAGGTTACCCAGACCCAGAATGGCGGTGCCGTTACTGATCACGGCCACCAGGTTGCCTTTATTGGTGTAGCGGTAGGCATCGGCCGGGTTGGCGGCGATCTCGCGCACCGGCTCAGCCACGCCGGGGCTGTAGGCCAGAGCCAGATCTTGTTGGGTTTCTGCCGGCTTGGTCAGCGCAATGCTGATTTTTCCCGGCACAGGGTGGGCATGGTACTCGAGGGCTTTTTCGCGCAGATCGGACATGATGTTGTTATTCCCGAATTCGGCTTATCGTGATTGAGGTGGGGGGAGTCGGCGCAAAACATACTCCACTGAGCTGTAATTGCAAGGCCGATAGAGGGGATTTTGACCAGGCGCTCGCTGTTCATACCAGTGACTTATCCAAGCAAAATCAAAGCCGAATAAAAACAATGCATTAAGTCTGCATAGCTGGTCATATTCGCCCAAAGGCGAGTACCCAAACCCGAATAGAGGTGGCAGGGAAAGGCGATCGGCAGGCGGAGCGGGGAGTAAGCAGGCAAAAAGAAAGGGCGCCCCTTGGGACGCCCTTGCTTCGAATCGTTTCGATTACTTCTTGGAGCCGATGGCACCGAAACGGTTCTTGAATTTCTCAACGCGACCGCCGGTATCCATCACCTTCTGCTTGCCGGTGTAGAACGGGTGGCACTCGGAACATACGTCCAGGTGCAGGTCTTTAGCCACGGTGGAGCGGGTCTTGATCACGTTACCGCAAGAGCAGTTAGCAGTGATTTCTACGTAGTTCGGGTGGATACCTTGTTTCATGGGAAACCTCAAAATAGGCCGTGTCGCTATCCGATTCTGTGCCGGACACCACACGTTAGGTTGTAAATACTTTCAGGGCGCGAGATGGTACAGCAAAGCCTTGCGGCCCACAAGCACTCTGTACAAATTCTACGCCGAAAGGATCGCCGATCGTCGGCTTTTTTTCCGCCCCCCGGTTCCCTCTGGTAGGGTATAGCCTTCTGACTCTTCGACATTACCGTCCATCGTGTATATCCAGGTTGCCCTGCCGGTGCCTTTGCCGCGCCTGTTCAGCTATCGCCCCATTGAGGGACAGCCCCTGCCCCAACCCGGAACCCGGGTCCGGGTGCCGTTTGGTACTCAGTCCCAGGTGGGGATCGTGGTCAGCCACGGCCCGGAGCCGGACCTGGATCCGAAAAAGATCAAACCGATCCAAACGATCCTGGACGAGCACTCGCTGTTCTCAGCCACCGAATGGAAGCTGGGCCAAACCGCCAGCCGCTACTATTTCACGCCGCTGGGGCTGGTGCTGCCACAGATGATCCCGGTCAAGCTGCGTAAGGGCGAGCCCGCCGATCCTGCGCCGGTGACCCGATGGCAACTGACCGATGCGGGTCGTGAGGTCGCGCTGGACACCCTGAAGCGCGCCCCCCAGCAACAGCGAGTGATCGCGTATCTGCAAGCGGACAAAACGCTGGAGGAGGGGCAGATCAGCGAACTGGAGTTCAGCCGTCCTGCCCTTAAGGCCCTGTTGGAAAAGGGGTTGCTCGAAACCGTTACCGAACAACCTGAGCCCCCTACCCCCTGGGACCCCGACTGGACCGGAGGGGAAACACCCCCGGTTCTCAATGCGGAGCAGGCGGTGGCGGTCAGCGCCATCAATCAGCATGAGGGGTTCGGCTGCTTTCTGCTGGATGGTGTAACCGGTTCCGGTAAGACCGAAGTTTACCTGTCGGTGATGGAGCAGGTACTGCGTCAGGGCAAGAGTGTTCTGGTGCTGGTGCCGGAGATCGGCCTGACACCACAAACCATTGCCCGCTTCCGTCGGCGCTTTCCCCTGCCGATGGAGGTGCTGCACTCGGCGGTGAACGACAGCGAACGGCTGGCCAGTTGGCAGCGGGCCCGGGCAGGTGGCGCCGCCATCGTGCTGGGTACCCGCTCCGCCCTGTTTACGCCTCTGCCCAATCTGGGGCTTATCGTTATTGATGAGGAGCACGACGCCAGCTTTAAGCAGCAGGAGGGGTTCCGCTACCACGGCCGGGATCTGGCAGTGATGCGGGCCCAGCTGGAAAACGTGCCGATCGTGCTGGGCAGCGCCACCCCCGCGCTGGAAACCCTCAACAATGTGCAACAGGGGCGTTATCGTCACCTGACCCTGACCCGCCGGGCAGGGGCGGGCCAGCCGGTGCGCCAGATCCTGCAGGATATCCGCCATCTGCCGCTCGACGCCGGCCTGTCGCCGCCACTCATTCAACGGATCCGCCATCATCTGGATGAGGGCAACCAGGTGATGCTGTTCCTGAACCGGCGCGGCTTTGCGCCGGCACTGTTGTGCCACGAATGCGGCCACCTGCATGAGTGCAGCCGCTGTGATGCCTTCTATACCGTGCACCAGGCCAGCAATATGGTGCAGTGCCACCACTGTGGCAGCCAGAAACGCCTGCCCCGGCAGTGCCCGGAGTGCGGTTCTACCCAGCTCTTTACCCGGGGCGTGGGCACGGAGCAGCTGGAACAGGCTTTGGCGCGGTTGTTCCCGGATGCCCCAGCGGTTCGCATCGACCGGGACTCCACCAGCCGTAAGGGCAGCCTGGAGTCGATGCTGGAACGGATTCGGCGCGGCGAAGTGAAGATCCTGGTGGGCACCCAGATGCTGGCCAAGGGTCACCACTTTCCCGATGTCACCCTGGTGGGTCTGCTGGACGTAGACTCCGCACTTTTCTCCGCCGACTTCCGTGCTTCCGAAAGGCTGGCTCAGCTTTACACCCAGGTGGCGGGCCGGTCCGGCCGGGCCAGCAAAAAGGGCGAGGTGGTGCTGCAAACCCACCAACCGGAACACCCCCTGCTGCACCAATTGCTGGGGGCGGGTTACGCCGTTTTTGCCAAAGACGCCCTGACCGAGCGCCAGCACGCCCAATTGCCGCCCTTCTGGCAGTTGGCAGTGATCCGGGCGGAGGCCAATCAGGCCCATCTGGCCCAGGGCTTCCTGCAACAGGCAAAATCCCTGTTACCGGCGGGACAGGTTCAGATGATCGGCCCGATGGCCGCTCCTTTGGAGAAGAAAGCGGGGAAATTCCGCTTTCAGGCCCTGTTGCTGGCACCGGACCGACGCGCCCTGCAACAAACCCTGGAACCCTGGCTGGCTGAGCTGCCCAATCTGGAGAGCGCCAAACGGTGTCGGTGGCACATTGAGCGTGATCCCCAGGATCTGCTCTGATCTCAGCCCCCTGCGATATAGTTTTTATCCAGTTCCAGCGTTAAAATAGCCGGTTCGAATGCCCACCCGTACCGGTGGGATCCCCCAGTTTTCTTTTGGTGTCGCGATGAAAGACCATATCCAGCAGTTACTTGAACAAACCGTCGACCGTCTTAAAGCCCAGGCCATCATCCCGGCCGATGCCGCACCGCGACTCCAGGTAGACCGCACCAAAGACAAGAGCCACGGCGATTTGGCCACCAACCTGGCCATGATGCTGGCCAAGCCGGCGGGCAAAAACCCGCGTGAGTTGGCGGGCCTGATCATCGATAACCTGCCGGAGTCCACTCTGGTGGCCAAGACTGAGATCGCCGGTCCAGGCTTTATCAACTTCTTCCTGGACGCCGGTTGGCTGGGCAAGCAGATTGAAACCATCGCCAGCGATGCGCGCGCCAATGTGGCCCCGGTTGCCGCCCCCCAGACCATCGTTACCGACTACTCCGCCCCCAACGTGGCCAAGGAGATGGCGGTTCACCACATCCGCTCTACCGTGATCGGTGATGCGGTTACCCGTACCCTGGAGTTCCTGGGTCACAAGGTGATTCGCGCTAACCACATCGGTGACTGGGGTACCCAGTTCGGCATGCTGATCGCCTATCTCGAGAAGATGGAAAACGAAAGCGCCGCCGATATGGATCTGTCCGATCTGGAAGCCTTCTACCGCGAAGCCAAGAAGTGCTACGACGAGGACGACGATTTTGCCGTACGCGCCCGTAACTACGTGGTGAAACTGCAAGGTGGTGACGAGTACTGCAACGCCATGTGGCGCAAGCTGGTGGACATCACCATGGCTCAGAACCAGGCGATCTACGACCGTCTGGGCGTCTCCCTGAGCAACGATGACATCATGGGCGAAAGCCTCTACAACCCGATGCTGCCCGAGATCGTGGCTGACCTGACCAAGCAGGGTCTGGCGGTAGAAGACCAGGGCGCCAAAGTGGTGTTCCTGGAAGAGTACAAAGGTAAGGATGGCAACCCGATGGGGGTGATCATCCAGAAGCGTGACGGCGGTTTCCTATACACCACCACCGACATCGCTGCGGCCAAGTACCGTGTGGACCAGTTCAGCGCTGACCGCATCCTGTACTTTATCGATTCCCGTCAGGCTCAGCACCTGCAGCAAGCCTGGCTGATCGCCCGTAAAGCCGGATACCTGCCGGAAACCACCACCACCGAGCACTGCGCGTTCGGCATGATGCTGGGTAAGGACGGCAAGCCGTTCAAGACCCGCTCCGGTGGCACCGTGAAGCTGGCTGATCTGCTGGAAGAGGCCCATCAGCGCGCCATCAAGCTGATCGGCGAGAAGAACCCGGACCTGCAGGGCGAAGCGCTGGACACCATCGCCACCACCGTGGCCATGGCATCGGTGAAATACTCCGATCTGTCCAAGAACCGCACCACCGACTACGTGTTCGACTGGGACAACATGCTAACCTTCGAGGGCAACACCGCGCCCTACATGCTGTACGCCTACAGCCGCATTCAGTCCATCTTCCGCAAGGCGGGCGTAGACGCGGCAGAGCTGAACGGCACCGTGGTGCTGGAGCATGAGAAAGAGGAAGCCCTGGCGCAGAAGCTGGTGCAGTTCAACGACGCGGTGCAGGGGGTATCCAACAAAGGGATGCCGCACCTGATGTGCACCTACCTGTATGAACTGGCCGGTGCCTTTATGAGCTTCTACGAAGCCTGCCCCATCAACAAAGACGATGTGTCTGCCGAGGCCAAGGCAAGCCGCCTTCGCCTGTGTGCCGCCACCGCCAACACCCTGAAAGTGGGCCTGAGCCTGCTGGGCATCAACACCCTGGATCGCATGTAAGGTTATGGCAAAGGACTATGCCGGACGCGGGCGCCCCGCCCGAAAACCTGCCCGGAGCCGCCGCAAGGCTCCGGCCAAAAAACCCTTCCCCTGGCCGATGGCGCTGGTGGTGGTCGCACTGGTCTGCTTCTTCGGATACCTGCTGCTGACCATCCAGGGCGCCAGCGATAAGCCGGACGGCGCCACACCGGAAACCCCGGTGACCACGCCGAAGGCGGAGCCCAAGCCGAAGCCGAAAAAGGAGGAGGCCCCTCTGCCGGAGAAACCGGAGGAGGACTGGCAATACATCGACGTTCTCCCCAATACCGAGGTGGAGGTCGAGGTGCCGGAGCAGGAGAGTGCGGGTCCTTACCAGATGCAGTGCGGCTCCTTCCGCAGTGAAGATCAGGCCAACGCCATGCGCGCCACCATCGCCTTCCAGGGGCTGGAATCTCAGGTTCGTCGCTCCGAAGGGCGTAATGGAGTCTGGTTCCGGGTGGTGCTGGGTCCCTACGAGCGCAAACGGATGGCGGAGAAAGACCGTCACACCATCCAGCGTGCCGGGATCAACACCTGCCAGATCTGGCTGTGGAACTGAGGGGGCTTCGGCCCCCTTTTTCACTATGAGCCGCGCCATTTGCCCCCACTGTCAGCGTCCGCAGCGCACCTGCCTGTGTCACGCCATCACCGCCACAGAAAACCGGATACCGGTGCATATCCTGATGCACCCCTCCGAGCTTAAATGCGCCAAGGGTACCGCCACCCTGACCGCCTCGGTACTGAACCAGTGCCGGATCTGGCCCGGTGAAACCGAAGCCGACTTCGCCCCCCTGCGCGACGCGATCCGCGGTTGCCCAAGCTTTCTGCTCTACCCCGGCGAGCAGGCCCAATCCGTGGAAACCGCTCCCCTTCCCGGCTCCGCCCAGTTGCTGGTGATTGACGGCACCTGGCGCAAAACCCACAAGATCCTTCAACTTAACCCCTGGCTGATGGCCCTGCCCCAGCTCAGCTTTGCCGAACTGCCCAAAGGGGATTACCGCATCCGTAAGGCCCACCGGGAGGACAGTCTCTCCACGCTGGAAGCCACCGCCTACGCGCTTCAGGCCCTGGAGTCACTGGACCCCGCCCCTCTGCTTCGCGCCTTTGACGCGCTGAAGCAGAGCCAACTGGCCCATATGCCGAGCTCGGTTCGACAGCGTTACCGCTCAGAGTAAAAAAATTATCCTTGCCTGAACCCCAATAGATGATAATAATTCTCATTACTTAATCATCGCTGTGGGAGGACGATATGCAAGTTCAGGTAGGAATCGACGTGGAAAAGCTGGCCGCCCTGGTTCGCAGTGGTGCGCTCTGTATTGCTGACCTGCAGGCGTTGGATGCGGAAACCAAAGCCGCCCTGTGGCGGCTTTGTCTTCATTGCGTTGAGTGCGACCGGGCCGAGCAGGCCCAGCCGCTGGTGGTCACGCCATATACTGACCGCCATTGATCGCCAGGTTGGAGCCGGTGATAAAACCGGACTCCTTATCCGCCAGGAACGCCACCGCACGGGCGATCTCCTCCGGCTGACCAAAGCGCTGCACCGGGATCTGACGGCGGATCTTGTCCCGGATCCCCTCATCAATGGCCCGGATCATGTCCGTTTCGATGTAGCCGGGAGAGATGGTATTCACCGTGATCCCTTTCGCCGCCACCTCCTGCGCCAATGACTTGGTGAATCCGTACATCCCCGCCTTCGCGGCCGCGTAGTTGCACTGACCAAACTGCCCTTTCTGACCATTAATGGAGGAGATGCTGATGATGCGACCGTACTCCCGCTCCAGCATCCTGGGCAGCACCGCCCGGCTCAGGTTAAATACGCTATCCAGGTTGGTGTCGAGAACGGAGCGCCACTGACTCGGCTCCATCTTCTTCAGCGTCCCGTCCCGGGTGATGCCAGCGTTATTGACCAGCACGGTAATCGGACCGATCGTTTCTTCGATGTCCAGCACCACGCGCTGGCACTCACCAAAGTCCGCCACATCGAAAGGCAGAATGGTGACTCCGGGGTGGGTCTGCGCCAGTTCCCCCGCCAGCCGTTCCGCATTACTGCTGTTGGGTCGGCAGCCAGCGACAACCTGATACCCCTCCTCCGCCAGCGCTTTAGTGAGATAGAGTCCAATGCCACCCACTCCGCCGGTGATCAACGCAACTGATTTTTCCATGTCACTCATCCTCTTAGTCATCGGGCAAAATTCATACTGGCCGAGGTTGGTGACATTTGCGTAACAGCACTGGTCCTGCCAGAGGCCTGACTGCCGGTGATGTCGATGAACAAATAATCACCGTTAATAAAACTGCATAAAACCGGCTAAACCGCACATTGTGCTGTTTATGGTTCGATACATATTCCTGTCACATGGCTCCCGTATTCAATCCGCTGGTTTCCCAAATCGGTGGTGGTCATGAAGTGGTTTTTGTCTCGATTCCAACAGCTTACGCTGGTGCAGCGAGTCATAATCTCGATGGGTTTGCAGTTGGTGATCGCCCTGGGACTGGTAGCCAGTGCCTTCTGGGGACTCTGGCAACTGAATCAGGCCATTAACCGACTCGGAAATGAGGCACTGCCTATGGCCACGGCGGCCGCCGGTGTCGATAAGGGCGTGTTGCAGATGGAGCAAACCCTGAGGCAGGGGATCACAGCCCCTGATCAGGACGCGTTCAGTCAGAGTAACAACGCCTTTGAACTCGCCTGGCAGCATACCCAGCGCACCCTCGAACACCTGCTCAACCGAGTCGATGCTGACGGCGACCCTCTGCGTCCCATCGCCATCGGGCTGAATCAGTCTACCCACCAGCTTGAGCAACGGATGTCACCGCTGCTGGGCCTGGCCCAACGTCATCTTGAAGTGGAAGCGGCACTGAGTTCAGGCCGCGGCTACCTGCTCTACGCCATCGGCTCGGCCCGGGATGAGATGAGCCGCCTGGTGCCCATTCTGTTTGCGGACAACGAGGGTGCCCGCATGGCCTATGAGAGCTTTATCTCCGACGCGGGCGCCATGATGACCGTACAGATGAACCTGATGAGCGCCACCAAAGTGTCCGAGGCCAAACGCCAGTACAACGACGCCAAAAGCCTGATCTCCCGAATGCGCTTCCAGTACACCGCGCTGCAACGGGAAAACGCCGAGCTGGACACCTACCCCTCAGTACTGCTGGCGCTGGAGGCGCTGGAGCAGGGCCTCCAGCCCCAGGGGATGTTTGCCCTGCAGCTGGAGCGGGTGGAGCTGGAGGAGGCGCTCCGTCAGGGCCTGCTGAACCTGGGCCCGGCGTTGACCGGCATTGGCGAGCAGTTGTCCACCCTGATGGCACGCACTCAATCCCAGGTGGTTGAGAGTGAACGCCAGACCCACTCGGCGATCAGCTACAGCCAACAGCTGCTGCTGGCCCTGACGGCACTGGGGGTCGTGCTGATGTCCGCTCTGACGCTGCTGTTGGTGCGACTGCTGCGCCGCGGTCTGAAAGCGCTGAAAGCGGTGATTCAGGCGATGGCGCAGGGCGACTTTACGCAACATTGCGCTCTGACTCAGCCCACGGAACTGGCTCAGCTCGGAGAGTGGCTGAACCGCGCCAATGCTCAGAATCGGGAGGTGTTGGGACAGTTGCATCAACGGGGGGAGGAGTTGCACGAAGCCGCCCGGATCAGTGCCGGGATCAGCCATCAGCAACAGGAGCAACTGAGTCAGCAGTCGGCACAGATTAACCGCATCGCCGCCGTGGTGGCGGAGATGGATGCCAGCATGCAGTCGATCGCCGATCAGAGTCAGGACAGTGAGGCGCAAAGCCAGCTCTCCGCCACCCTGGCCAACGAGGGGCGGGAAGCGCTGGTTCGCACCAGTGAGCACCTGGACAATCTGGCCAGCCATCTGGTCGCCAATGACCAACGGATGAATGAGCTGGACACTCAGGTAGACCAGATCGGCGCCGTCGCCGAAGTGATCCACAGCATTGCGGAGCGCACCAACCTGCTGGCGCTGAACGCCGCCATCGAAGCGGCCCGGGCGGGAGAACAGGGCCGTGGTTTTGCCGTAGTGGCGGACGAGGTGCGCAAGCTGGCCGCTCAAACCCGCCAGCAGACCGACTCCATCGAAACCATGATCCACACCCTGCACCGCGCCGCCCGAAACGCTCGGGATGGGGCGCTCGCCAGTCGCGACGAGATGGATCGTACCCACGCGCTACGTCAGCAGTTGGATAAGGCGATGGCCCAGATCCAGCAAGCGGTAGTGACAGTTAAGCAACATGCCGCCGCCATCTCCCACGCCACTTCAGAGCAGACTCAGGCCTGCCACCACGCCAGCGAAACCCTGTCGGATCTGGCTCAGCAGAGTGACCTCCGGCAGAATCAGATTAACGAGTTATCCGTGCAGTCGGAACAGGTGGCCGGCATCGCCCTCGAGCAGCGGGAGAAGCTGAGTCGCTTCACCGTCTGAGTTCACTTTTCTGCCAACCCATCAGGGCAATCCTCTGCCAGGATGGACAACATCCCACGAAATCCCTGTGGCAGGGGTTGAACCGCCCCCGGATCATCCCCACATCTACACTAACAAGCGAAGGGCGTACCTCGCCCTTCGCACCATTTCCAGTTGGCGGCCACCCTTGGCCGCCTTGTAGATAAGGGGTTTTCATGACCACGATCGTGTCCGTCCGTCGCGGCGATAAAGTGGTGATTGCCGGGGACGGCCAAGTCTCTCTGGGCAACACCGTGATGAAAGGTAACGCCCGCAAAGTGCGCCACCTGCACGGCGGCAAGGTACTGGCCGGTTTTGCTGGCGCGACCGCCGATGCCTTTACCCTGTTTGAACTGCTGGAGTCCAAACTGACCGCTCACCAGGGCCACCTGACCCGGGCCGCCGTAGAACTGGCCAAAGCCTGGCGTACCGAGCGCTCCCTGCAGAAGCTGGAAGCGATGCTGATCGTCGCGGATGCGGAAACCAGCCTGCTGATCTCCGGCAACGGCGACGTCGTCGAACCCGAACACAACATCATCGCCATCGGCTCCGGCGGCAACTACGCCCAGGCGGCCGGTCTGGCTCTGCTGCAAAACACCGATATGGGTGCCCGCGAAATCTGCGAAAAGGCCCTGACCATCGCCGGTGAGATCTGCGTCTTTACCAACCTGTCTCAAACCATCGAAGAACTTGACGCCAAGGGGGCGAACTGATGTCTGAAATGACCCCAAGAGAGATCGTCTCCGAGCTGGATAACCACATCATCGGCCAGTCCGGTGCCAAGAAGGCCGTGGCCATCGCCCTGCGCAACCGCTGGCGCCGCATGCAGTTGAATCCTGATCTGCGCCAGGAAGTGACGCCGAAGAACATCCTGATGATCGGCCCCACCGGTGTGGGTAAAACCGAGATCGCCCGCCGTCTGGCCAAACTGGCCAACGCCCCCTTTATCAAGGTGGAAGCCACCAAGTTTACTGAGGTGGGCTACGTGGGTAAGGAAGTGGAGCAGATCATCCGCGACCTGACCGACGCGGCCATCAAGATGACCCGCGAACAGGAGATGACCAAGAACAAGTTCCGCGCCGAGGAAGCCGCCGAGGAGCGGGTACTCGACGCGCTGCTGCCGAACCCCAAAGACCAGTGGGGCAACGAGCAGAAAGCCGACAACACCGCCACCCGCCAGGTGTTCCGCAAGAAACTGCGTGAAGGCCAGCTGGACGACAAAGAGATCGAAGTGGACGTGTCCCAGGCCCAGATGGGCGTGGAGATCATGGCGCCTCCGGGCATGGAGGAGATGACCAACCAGCTCCAGTCCATGTTCCAGAACCTGGGTGGCCAGCAGAAAGACCGCCGCAAGATGAAGGTGAAAGACGCCTTTAAACTGCTGGTGGAAGAGGAAGCGGCCAAGCTGGTGAAGCCTGAAGAGCTGAAAGAGAAGGCGATCGAAGCGGTTGAGCAGCACGGCATCGTGTTCCTCGATGAGATCGACAAGATCTGTAAGCGTGGCGAAGTCTCCGGTCCCGATGTTTCCCGCGAAGGGGTTCAGCGTGACCTGCTGCCGCTGGTGGAGGGCTGCACCGTCAACACCAAGCACGGCATGGTCAAAACCGACCACATCCTCTTTATCGCCTCCGGCGCGTTCCAGCTGTCCAAGCCCTCCGATCTGATCCCGGAGCTGCAGGGCCGTCTGCCGATCCGCGTGGAGCTGGACTCCCTCACTGCGGAAGACTTTGTGCGCATTCTGACCGAACCGCACGCCAGCCTGACCGAGCAGTACAAGGCCCTGATGGGCACCGAAGGCGTGGAGATCAACTTCACTCCGGACGGCATCGAGCGCATCGCCGAAGCCGCCTGGCAGGTTAACGAGCGCACCGAGAACATCGGCGCCCGTCGTCTGCACACGGTGATGGAGCGACTGATGGAGGAGATCTCCTTCGACGCCTCCGACAAGAGCGGCCAGGCCCTGACCATCGACGCCAAGTACGTCAACGACCATCTGGATACCCTGGTGGAAGACGAAGACCTGGCCCGCTTTATCCTGTAAGGAGCTGCCATGACCCCAAAAGTCACCGGACTGAAACTCAAGCAGGGCTCCCGGGTTCTGGAGGTGCAGTTCGACAACGGCGATCACTTCGTCCTGGCCTGTGAGCTTTTGCGGGTCTACTCCCCCTCAGCTGAGGTGCATGGCCATGGCAATCCGGTGCTGGTGACCAACAAAAAAGAGGTCAACATCACCGGGATAGAACCGGTAGGCAACTACGCGGTCAAGCTGGTGTTTGACGATGGCCACGACAGTGGCCTCTACTCCTGGAAAGTGCTTCATGAACTGGGGCGCAACCAGGAGCAGCACTGGGCGGACTACCTGGCGCGGCTGAAAGCCGCCAAAGCCACACGGGAGCCCCTGATCCCGCTGAATGTCCAGTTTTACGACCCGGACAAGAAGTAAGAGAAAGCCGCCTCGGGCGGCTTTTTTATTGCACCAAACGCCTTTCAAGATTGTCCATCGGCCCCACTCCCCTTTGTCTACACTTCGTAAAGTTTTGCCACAGGGGCGGCCAATGACTCTCTATCTCCCTCTCCAGCATCCGTTCATCCCCACCCAGTCGGTGACCATTGCTCTGCCCCCGACAACCAAGACCCATACACTGAGTGACGAGCGGTAATGGCGCCGGTTACCGCTTTACTGATGGCCGCCGGGCAATCCACCCGCTTTGGCAGTAACAAGCTCCTTAGCAGGGTGAACGGCCACCCCCTGATTCAGCACAGTCTCAGCGCACTGAAAGCGGTATTGGGCCACCAAATTCTGGTGGTGCTTGGCCACGATGCTGAGCACCTTATCCCTCTGCTGGGGGACACCCCTTTCCTGATCGCCCCGGAATACCAGAAAGGTCTGGGGCACTCGATCGCCACAGGCGTCTCTGCGTTGGCTGCCGATACCAATGCGGTGTTGATCGCTCTGGCAGACCAGGTGGGCATCACCGAACAGAACTACTGCGCGATGGTGGACCGCTACCTGACCGACGGCCATCCGGTGTGCGCGCGCTACAACAATGGCCTGGGCATCCCCGCCATCTTCCCCAAGCCACTGTTTCCCAGATTGATGATGCCCTTTGGCGACAAAGGGGCTGGGGTATGGCTTGCCGCTCTGCCGGGCCTTAACAAGATAGAGATGCCCGGTGCCGCCCTCGATATCGACACACCGGACGATCTGCTCCGATTCCCCCCGACACCTCCTCAGTCGCGCACTTTGGTAAGCCGATTTCAGCCAGGAAGGAAGTTATGGCGCTAAGGAAAAGGAAGCGCACCAAAGAAACCCACCCCCACTTAATTCCCGTGGGGTAGCCAAACCGGAGTTCAGGCGATAAGTTCTTAGTTCGTTAAAACGAATGGAGTCGTTAATGGTTTTGTCGGATCTTATTACTTGGGCACTGTTGGGCGGGATCGCCGTCATCCTGTTGATTGAAGCCAGCAGCCTGCACAGCCTTCGCCGTCGGGAGCCTCAGCTGAAACAGCGCATTGCCTCGCTGGAGCAGCGGATGACGGAGCTGGAGCGACGCCAAAGATGACTCGACTGGAACTGAAACTCCCCCCTCTGCTTCTGATGCTGCTGATCGGCCTGTTGATGTGGGGGCTGGCCAGTATCACTCCCGCTTTGGCTCTGAGTAACGCCATGCGGCTAAGCGCCCTTGTGGTGGCTTGCCTGATTGGTCCCGCCATTCTTGTGAGCGGCGCTCTGGCGTTTCGCCAGGCCCAAACCACGGTGAATCCCACCACTCCGGAAGCCAGCCGTCAGTTGGTGGTTCGCGGGATCTATCGTCGCAGCCGCAACCCCATGTACCTGGGGATGCTGGTGCTGCTGATAGGATGGGGCGTCTATCTGGCGTCGCCCGCGGCACTGGCGATGATCCCCCTGTTTATGCTCTACCTGAACCGGTTCCAGATTGCGCCTGAGGAGCGCGCTCTTCGGGCCCGTTTTGGCTACGACTTTGACCGCTATTGCCAGCGGGTACGCCGCTGGATCTAAAACCCTTTTCTTCGACCATACTTGGAAGCCAACCCTCACTGACAGGAGGCGACGATGCGCGCCCAGGTAGCAGAGTTCTTTGGTACTTTCTGGTTGGTTTTGGGGGGATGCGGCAGCGCCGTTCTGGCCGCCGCCTTTCCCGATGTTGGCATTGGCCTGCTGGGGGTCGCACTCGCCTTCGGCCTGACGGTTCTCACCATGGCATTTGCCATCGGCCATATCTCAGGCTGCCACCTCAATCCCGCCGTTACCATCGGTTTGTGGGCCGGAGGACGCTTTGGCGGTGACCGGGTCCTCTCCTACATCCTGGCCCAGGTGCTGGGAGGCATTGCAGCAGGTGGGGTGCTCTACCTGATCGCCAGCGGACAGGCCGGATTTGATCTCAGCGCAGGCTTCGCCTCCAACGGTTACGGCGAACACTCCCCCGGCGGATACAGTCTGACCGCCGCCCTGATCTGCGAAATAGTGATGACCATGATGTTCCTGATCGTCATTCTGGGCGCCACTGACCCGCGGGCTCCGGCCGGCTTTGCACCTATCGCCATCGGGTTCTGTCTGACCCTGATCCACCTGATCTCCATCCCGGTCACCAACACCTCGGTCAACCCGGCCCGCAGCACCGGCGTTGCCATCTATGTCGGCGATTGGGCAACCAGTCAGCTCTGGCTGTTCTGGGTGGCGCCCATTGCAGGTGCCTTGCTCGGTGCAGTCGTTTACCGCTACCTTGGCGCCCTGACTGACGATTGAGAGCAGGACATGATCACACTGGAACCGGCGCAGCGGCAGGCGTTGCTGCGTCAGTTGAGCCACTACTGCGAAGAGGAGCTGGACCGGGAATTGGGCCAGTTTGAAGCGGAGTTTCTTCTGGATTTCATCCTAAAAACCCTTGGCCCGGTGCTCTACAACCAGGGGTTGTATGACGCCCAGGCCCTGCTTCAGCCCCGGCTGGAACTGGTGCTGGAGTCCCTGCATGAACTGGAGAAGGTGCCGGAATAACTCAAACCCCGACCAGTGAACTGTGCCCTCCCGGCCCCTCAGCCAGTTCGCCGATATTGGCGACCATCCGGCGAAACAGGATCAGATGAGCGGGCAACATCGCCCACCAGTAGAGCAGCCCCCATGCGCCCGCGGGATACCACCAGCACGTCAGGGTTAATTGAGTCGCCTTGCCATCCGGTTTGAGCTCGAAGGTCAGCCCCCCCATCCCGGGCGCCTTCATGCCAAACAGCAGTGTCAGGGTGCGCAGCGGCTGAAGCTCAGCCACACTCCAGGAGTCGACCCGATCGCCGGGGCGGAGCTGGTTCGGATCCCGCCGGTAATAGTCCAACCCATTACCCCCAATCAGCGCATCAAACCCTTCGCGGATCCGCCACAACGGGTCCAGTGCAAAGTAGCGCGGACGCCCGCCAATGCGACAGATCTCCTGCCAGACCCGCTCCACCGGTGCATCGATGGTGGCGGTGGCCCCATCCGCCTTGGGATAGAAGCTGAAGTTTGGTCGCCAACGACGACGCACAATACTGGCCCGTTTGGGGTGCTGTTCCGCCACCTGCTGACGTTCCTGCCGCAACGCCTCACTGACCGCTTCATCAAAGCCCAGCAATCGCTGAGGCAGACGCTGCCGAATCTCTGAGTCGTCAGCGGGCAGATCCTGCTTTAATCCCCCAACCAGCGCCTTGGCGATGCCGGTCGGCACCGAGGTGATAAACCGAAGCCAGCGGGCGGACAGACCCGGGCTGAGCAGAGGTACCGGCAAGATGCGGACCCGCTTCCCCACCAAATGGGCAAAGCGACTCATCTGGCTCTCGTAAGTCAGCATCTCGGGACCGGCAACGTCGTACACCTGATCGTTATCATCGGCCAACTGCAACACGCCGATCAGGTAGTGAATGAGATTAGGTAGCGCGATGGGCGCCATGGAGGAACGTACCCATTTCGGGGTCACCATAACCGGCAGGTTGTAAACCAGATCGCGCATCACCTCGAAAGCGGCGGAGCCCGGACCGATGACTATCGGGGCGCGGATCTCAGTCACGGGCACCGGGCCCCGCCGCAAGCCTTCTCCGGTGGCGCTGCGGCTGCGAAGGTGCAGAGAGTCTGCGCCCTTCGGATGCAACGCCCCCAGATACACTATGCGCTTCACACCAGCCTGCTCAGCAGCATGCGCCAGGTTCTGAGCGCCCCGATGTTCACGCTCATCAAAGCCACCGCCCTCAGTCATGCCGTGCACCAGGTAGTAGACGACGTCGACACCCGCCAGAGCCGGGCCGAGCGTCTCCGCCTGCAACACATCGGCGCCGAAGGTGGTTACGCCGGGCCAACCTCGCTCGGCCAGCCGTTCGGGGCGGCGACTGACCGCCCGAACCTGATAACCCTGAGCCAAAAGTTCGGGCACCAGGTTCCCGCCAATGAACCCACTGGCCCCAAACACCACGACGTTTCGCAGCTGTGCCATGCCTCACCCCCTTGTCGATGTTCTGGTTACGGCACAGCCCGGCGCCGGGATCAAAAAACGGCGCCTTATGGCGCCGCGGTTTCCGGTACGCGAACTTCAGTAGGCGTAAGCCCATTTGTGTTGCCAGGCTTCCGGCAGTCTGGCTTCTGCCCAGGCTTGCTGACAGAGACCGCTGACATCATCCCACTGCCGCGCCAGCAACCAGGTCACCAGGGTGTCCCCCATCTGGGGGTACTGGATCGGCTCAATCGCAGGGCTATCCAACCAGTGCGCGACCCGGTCCGGGCAGAGTGTTTTCATCGACTCGGCGGCCCCCAGCAACTCCAGCGCCAGGGCATTGGACAGCTGCTCAAACTGGCCCTGCAGCGGCTTCAGCAGCAATTTCTTGCCCAATACCAGCGCTTCAGACACCAGCTCAAAACCGGCGGAGCAGATCACACCGCAACAGCTGGCCAGATCCCGCTGAAACCCTTGCCGACAAAAACCGTTCCAGCTCAGATGTTCAGGCAGCGCCTCCGGCGCCGGGCTGCCGTGGTAGATCACAAAGCGGTGGCCGGTCAGCGGCCTGAGCAGATTGACGATATCGCCAACCTCCTCAAAGGGCAGGTACACCAGTACCTTGCCGCTTTCGGTCGGAGCCGGTTCAATTGCTTCAATAAAGGGGGGCAGAAGGTCGCAGCCGAAATGGTGCCAGTGGCACCCCAGTGCCACGCTGGTTGGGGCAAAGTGCTTCATGATAAGCCGGTTGTGCCAACGATCACCGGTAATGGGCACTGGGTGGTTGAAGGCGTTCTGGTGACTGATGCCGATGCAGGGCTTGCCCTGACGCTTCGCGGCCCAGGCGGAGATCGGTTCAAAGTCGTTCAGCACCAGGTCATAGCCGGAGAGGTCCAGTTGACGGATGTCCCGCCACAGCGTCATCAGCTTGTTGTCCCGCGCCGTCCCAAGCAGGCTGATTTCGCCCTTGCGGGTGCTAAAGCTCAGGCCACGTTTGCACTGAAACTCCCCAAACGCCTCCATATCGAAAAACGCCTCCCGGGGGCGTCCGGAAAACAGGTAATCCACCTCCACCCCTGCCCGGGCAAAGGCCGGGGCGATCACCCGGGCCCGGGTCAGGTGACCATTACCTGTGCCCTGCACTCCGTAAAGAATCCGCATCTGCGCGTCCTTTCTTGTCTTCATCAGATTAGAGAACCCAGAACAACCCCATGTTGGCGGCCCAGAGCCCCAGGCTCGCACCCGCCACAATGTCACCGGGGTAGTGCACACCGAGCAGCACCCGGGACAGACCCACCAGCGTGGCCCAGCCGTAGGCCAGCGGTGCCAATGGTGGCCAGTACCAGGCCAGCAAGGTGGCAAAAAGAAAGGCGGCGGCACTGTGACCCGAGGGCAGACTGAACTTGTCGTGGGGGTCCACCGCCGCCACCACGCCACCGAGGTTGTGGCAGGGTCGGGCGCGTTTGAGGGTGTTTTTCAGCAGCCAGTAGAGAGGCAGCTCCAGAGCGTAAGCCGCTAGCCCCGCCAGCAGGAACAGATGTCCCCGGCTCCCGCCCAACTCAGCAATCAGCAACGCCATCAGCAGGTAGCCTGCACCGTCCCCACTGAGGGAGAGCCAGCGAGCAGCCGGCCGCCAGAATCCGGGAGCAGGCAGACGCTGCAGTTGCAGCATCAGGCCACGGTCCCAACTGTCCATCCTTTGCCACATCAGCTTCACCTCCGAGCCTTTGCCGACAAAGCTAGGGAGCCGCCATGACAACCGTTTGACAGGGGCAGGTCGAAGAGATGACAGAGTTAAGATGGTTCTGTGACAAGGGACGCTGCACAAAATCCGGGCAATATCCTCGTTTGGCATTGCAAAGCCCCGGTTTTTCATTACTTTGAAGGCAAAGCCCCTTTCCAGCGTGTAACGCGAGGAGTCAGCATGCACTACAACACCTCCGAACTCTGTGACCTTTTTGGTGATCAAGTCGATGTGGTGGAACCCATGTTCAGTAACTTTGGCGGTCGCCCCTCGTTTGGCGGGGAGTTACGCACCGTCAAATGCTTCGAGGATTGCAGCGCCATTCTGGAAGCACTGGAACAGGAGGGAGAGGGCAAGGTGCTGCTGGTGGATGGCGGTGGCTCTCTGCGCCGGGCTTTGATCGACGCCGATGTAGCGACTCTGGCGGTCAACAACCGTTGGGAAGGTCTGGTGGTTTACGGCTCCGTCCGGGATGTGGACGCGCTTGAAGAGCTGGACCTGGGCATCATGGCGTTGGCGTCCATTCCGGTGGGTGCGGGTGAAAATGGCGAAGGCAGCCTTGATATCCCGGTGAACTTCGGCGGTGTAACCTTCCTGCCCGAGGATCACCTCTATGCGGACAGCACCGGCATCATTCTCTCTCAGGATCCGCTGGACATCGAATGAACCTGATCTACGCCAACGCCGCCACCCTGGCCCGTTACAGCAACGCTCGCCCCGGAGAGCAACACCTGGGTGAACACCTGCTGCTGCCGCAGGGGCAAACGCTTGCCGATGTGCTGATTCAGGCCCGGACCGACGGTGCCCGCTATGTATTACTGGGGGTTCCGGAGGATATCGGCCCTCGCGCCAATTGTGGACGGGGCGGCAGTGATGGGGCCTGGGAGGCGTTCCTCTCCCTGTTTCTGAACCTGCAAGCCAATGACTTCTGCGATGGCAGCGAGATCCTGCTGCTGGGTCACCTGGACGTTTCAGACCTGCAGGAGCAGGCTGAAGGGCTCGACAATATGGAGCCGGAACAGCTGGCGCAGCTCAGAGAGCTGACCGCCGAACTGGACCAGCGTCTGATGCCGGTGATTGAGGCCATTGTTGGGGCCGGGCTGGAGCCGGTGGTGATCGGCGGCGGCCACAACAACGCTTTCCCTCTGTTGATGGGGGCCAGCCACGCCCTCGATAAGCCGCTGGCGGCCGTTAACCTCGACCCCCATGCGGATTTTCGCGCCACCGAGGGTCGCCACAGCGGCAATGGGTTTGCCTATGCCTGGAAAAGCGGGGCACTGAACGCCTACCGGGTGATCGGCCTGCATGAACAGAAGAACAACGCCTCAGCGCTGGCGCAGATGCGCAGCCTCGGCATTCACTGCACCAGCTTCCAGCAGGTCTGGGTACGACGCCAGTTGAGCCTTACTCAGGCACTGGATGAGGCGCTGGCTGAGCTGGCGGTACAGCCCCGCCCACTGGGGATTGAGCTGGATCTGGATGCCATCGAGTCGATGCCCTCCTCAGCCGAATCTCGGATCGGCGTGCCGATGCTGGACGCCTGCCATGTGATCTACCGCCTGGCCCAGTACCGGGATACCCGCTACCTGCACCTGTGCGAAGGGGCACCACGCTGTCATCCGGCCGGTGAAATTGCCGGACGGCGCGCGGTGGGGCAGGCCCTGTCCGAGCTGGTCCTCAGCTACCTGTCAGGCCGGACCAACGCCACCATTTGAGGGCGAAACCGGGGCCGGACCATCCTCCGGCCCCAGTGGTCTGGGCGCCATCACCGCAAAGCCCTGAACGCCATCCACGCCGAGCTGCCACAAACGCTCAGCCAACTCTGGATCCTCCACCTGCTCTGCCACGACAAGAACGCCCCGGGCATGGGCGGCCGCCACCATCATCTCGATTAGATCGCACCCCTCCTCCAGTCCGCTGCGGGTGTAGGCCGCATCCAGCTTGATGCCGGTCAGACCGGTTTGCATCAACAACGGCAATCCGGATGGGGTGGTGTGATCCAGCCAGACCGGTACTCCTAACTCCGCCATCGCGTCGATAAAGCGGCTGGTCAGTGTAGGCTCCACCAGGTAAGCCCGTTCAGGCACCTCCAGCGCCAGCGTGCCCAGCCGGCCCTGCAAGCGTCGCCGCAGCTCAGGCAGAAACAGGGGGTCCAACACCGACTCCACCGTCAGATTGACGGTGCGTGGCCGTGCCGACGGTGCCCGGCTCAGGAGCGTATCCAGTACCAGACCGTCGAGAGCCTGATGTCGCTGCTGCCGCGCCACCATCACCATAACCGGCCCCGGCGCAATCCAGCGTTCTCCATCGTGGAAGCGGGCCAGCACCTCCTGGAACAGAGTCTCACCTTTGGCATCCTGGATCGGTTGCACCATCAAGCGGGGAGGATGATTCAGCACTCTCGCCAACTGCTGCTCCTGCTGCTGAAGCGAGGGCGCCTCGCCACCGTCCTCCTCACCGAGCAGGTAGAGACTGTCCTCCTCCCGGCCCAATACTTGCGACAGCAGTGCTTCCAGCCCCCCTTCAAGAGCGCTCTGTTCCTCATCCAACCGATAGGCCTTGGCCACCAAGAGCACCCGCTGTCCGCCCCACTGCTTCAGGGTGACCAGCACTCGCTGGCGCAGCTCCCCCTCCCATTGACTCAGGTCGGCCGTTCCACTGCCGGGAAGCAGCAGCAAAAAGTCCGCAAACCCCACCCGGTAAACCCGGGCATTGGGCAGCTTCAGTATCCACTCATTAAGGATGTCCGCCAGTTGCTGCATCAGGGTCTGCTCGCCGTCCACGCCCCGGGCCAGCTCCACCTTATCCAGCCCCACCAGATGAAGGCGGGCCACCATGCCGCCGTCCAACTCCCGGTCCTTGAGCACCTGGCACAATCGCTTGCGTGCCCGGGTCAGATTGCCCAATCCGGTGTCGGCGTCCAGCAGGGTTTGTTGGCGCAGGCGTTCAATGCGCTGACACTGCTCCTTGAACAGCGCCTCTGAGGTGGTGACCATCTGGTTCATCGCCAGCACCAGTGAGCGCAGCTCCCGGATCTTCGGCAATTCCGGCTGACGCAGGTAACGACGCTTGCGAATGCCGTCGGCCTGTCGCCGGGCGGCCGCCAGAGGTTCCAGGATGCGCCGCAACAGAAGCGCGCCGATGCCGATGGCGATCAAGGCCAGTGCCAGCGCGATCCAGAGCGAGCGCTCCGTCAACTGCCAGAGGTGATCCTGCGCCCGGGCAGGGTTGGCCTGAACCGAAAGTCGAGCCACCGTGATCCACCCCCCGGTCACCTCCGTTTCCATCACCGGAGCTTTCAGAGGGAAGAGGCGGCGGAACCAGGCCGGGGTCTCCTCACCAAAAGTGACGCTTTGGCGGACGATGCTTTGCTTCCCTTCCAGTTCCTCCACCACCAGCAAGCTGTACTCGCCACTGTCGTAGATGGCATCCACCATGGAACCGGCAAGCACCCAGTCATCGCCGGCCAGTACCGGCGCCAGCGAGAGGCCCAGAGAGGTGGCCGTATCCGCACCGTGCACCGCCAACTGCTGACTCAGAAAGTCCTGGGTCGTACGCAGATAGAGCCAGAGGCTGCTGGCTGTCAGGCTGCTCACCAGCACCACAAGGGCGATCAATAACAGTCGAAACAGAGTCATGAGCCCTCCTACTCCCCCTCGATGGTGATGCGTTCCACCAGGTCCTGCCACAGGTCCACACCACTCTCCCCATGCTTGAGGCGCACCCCCTGGTCAAAGGCGCGGGCTCGCCACAGCCCTTCCCCGTTAAAGCTGTATACCGGCACCAGGTCGGGGCGCTCGCTCCCGGGCAACACCGTGGCATTCAGGTTATCCAGCACCAGGGGCATGGCCGAGGGCGTCGGCAGATAGGTCAGCACCATATGGGCCTGGTTCAGGGTGACGGCCTTGACATAGGTGAGCCGCAACTGCGCCGCCTCCACTCCCAGTACCCGAAGCGTAAAATACTTGGCGATGGCAAAGTCCTCGCAATCCCCGCCGCCACTGGCCACAAACTCCAGCGGCGTGGCCCAGTAGTCCGGCTGCCCCCAGTGGGTCTGATCATCCACGAAGGTCAGGCGGTTGAAATAGTCATTGACCCGTTCGAGCTTCTGCTCAACCGGACGGTCCTGCGCCAGTTCCGCTTCAATAAAGGCCGCCAACGCTTCAGCCCGCTGACGGCCAGGCTCGCCAAACTGCGCCTCGAGCGCATCGAGACGTTTGGGTGAAAAGAAGCGTCGCCACTGATTCGCGGGCGAATCGGCCCACAGCGGCAGGCTTAAAAGCAAAACCAGAATGACTGTCAGACGCACCGGGGATCACAGGGTTGATCGGCTTGAGCTTTCGGCAGGATCACAGTTCAGGAAGTAGACAGCGTCCCGCAGCGCAAGCACCGTTTCTGTTAATTGGTTTAAAGTGTAGACTGTGGCCCCAACGTAAAGATGGCTTCACAGGATTGAGAACAGCATGGCCGACGGCGCTGACAACAAAACTCATTTTGGCTACCAGCAAGTAGACAAAAACAAGAAAGCGGAGATGGTGGCGGACGTATTCCATTCTGTCGCCTCCAAGTACGACCTGATGAACGACGTGATGTCCTTCGGCGTACACCGTTACTGGAAGCGTTTCACCATCGAGTGCGCCGCTGCGCGTCCGGGCATGAAGGTGCTGGACCTGGCTGGCGGCACCGGCGATCTGACCGCCAAGTTCTCTCACCTGGTGGGCGAGACCGGCGAAGTGGTGCTGGCTGACATCAACGACTCCATGCTCAAAGTGGGCCGCGCCAAGCTGCACGACCTGGGCGTCGTGGGTAACGTCAACTACGTTCAGGCCAACGCCGAAGCGCTGCCGTTCCCGGACAACCACTTTGACATCATCACCATCGCGTTTGGCCTGCGCAACGTGACCGAAAAAGAGAAAGCGCTCCGCTCCATGCAGCGCATCCTCAAGCCCGGCGGCAAACTGCTGGTGCTGGAGTTCTCCAAGCCGCAGAACGCGCTGATGCAGAAGGCCTACGACTTCTACAGCTTCCAGGTGATCCCCCGTATGGGCTCCATGGTGGCAGGCGATGCAGAATCCTACCGTTATCTGTCCGAGTCCATCCGCATGCACCCGGACCAGGAAACCCTGAAGCAGATGATGCTGGATGCCGGTTTTGATCAGGCGGATTACGTCAATATGACTAACGGTGTGGTGGCACTGCACCGCGGCTACAAGTTCTAAAGCCGATGCGGATCGCTACCCTCGTGGCCGGGGTAATGGAAACCACCCTGGCCCAACTGTTGCGTTTCCATCCTGAACCGGCTCCCCTGGCCCGCTGGAAGGGCCAGGTAGTCCGGTTGCAGCTCAGTGAGCTGCCCTTCCCCCTTTTCCTTATCCTGCGGGATCCCATCCAGGTCTACAGCCAGTACGACGGTGACACTGATGCCCAGTTGAGCCTCAGCCTGCTGACTCTGCGACAACTCTCACAGGGTGCTTCACTCTCCACACTGGTGAAAGAGGGTGCACTGGAGATTGAGGGTGACATGCAGCTGGTTGGCAAGCTGGCCAATCTGCTCGGCGCCATTGAGCCGGACCTGGCAGAACCGCTGAGTGATTACCTTGGCGATGCCATGGCCTATCGGGTTGATCAGGTGGGTCGCAGCTTGCTGGCTCGCGCCGAAACCGATCTGGCCCGCCTGCATCAACATACCGGTGAGGTACTGCGGGAGGAGTTGCAACTGGCACCTGGCCCCCGCGAAGTCGCCCACTTTGTTGAACAGGTCGAGGCGTTACACGCTCGGGTCGGTAAGCTGGCAGACCGCCTGGCCCGACTGGAGCGCCGCCCATGACGCTGGCCTCTTTGCGTCGAAGCTGGCAGATCGCCCGCACCCTCCATCAGTACCGCTTGCTGGACCTGCTGCCGGAGGATCGTCGCCCCGGCCTGCTGATCTGGCTTGACCGCCTGCTGTTCTGGTTGCCCCGCACCGCGCAGAATGAACCACCGGCAATGCGTCTGAAGCTGGCGCTGCAGGCTCTGGGGCCGGTCTACATCAAGTTTGGCCAGATGCTCTCAACCCGACGGGACCTGCTGCCGGACGACCTGGCGGACGCGCTGGCACTGTTGCAGGACCAGGTGCCCCCCTTCGATGCCGATCAGGCGGTCGCCCGAATCGAATCCGCGTTGGGCGAGCCTATCGACACTCGGTTCGACGAGTTTGACCCCTCTCCCCTGGCCTCTGCTTCGGTGGCCCAGGTGCACACCGCCCGACTGAAAGGCAGTGGCGATGAGGTGGTGATTAAGGTGGTGAGACCCGGCATTGAGTCGGTGATCCACGCGGATCTCGCCCTGATGGCACAGGTGGCCCGATTGGTGGCTGCCAGCCCCGCAGGCAAACGGTTGCATCCGGTGGAAGTGGTCGAGGACTATCGTCGCACCATCCTGGCGGAGCTGGACCTGACCCGTGAAGCGGATAACGCCCAGCGTCTGCGCGCCAACTTTGAAGGTTCCGACGCCCTTTACATCCCCAGAGTCTACGGCGAGTTCAGCCATCGTGACCTGATGGTGATGGAGCGGATCTACGGCATCCCGGTCACCGACATCGACGCCCTTAAAGCCCAGGGCACCAATATGAAGAAGTTGGCTGAACGCGGAGTGGAGGTGTTCTTCACCCAGGTGTTCCGCGACAACTTCTTCCACGCCGATATGCACCCCGGCAACATCTTTGTGTCCCGGCAGCATCCGGACGATCCCATGTACATCGGCATCGACTGCGGCATCGTCGGTCGTCTGTCCGAACAGGATAAGCGGGATATGGCGGAGATCTTCCTGGCGTTTTTCAACCAGGACTACAGCCGTCTGGCCCAGATCTTCCTGCAGACCGGCTGGGTTGATGCCGAGGCGGACCCCATCGCTTTTGAACACGCCCTCAAGCAGGTGTTCAGTCCGCTGGAGAACAAGCCCCTAGCCGAGATCAGCTTCGGCCAGTTGCTGGTGGACCTGTTCCGCACCGCTCATCAGTTTGGCATGGTGGTCAAACCGCAGTTGGTATTGCTGGAAAAGACTCTGCTCTATATCGAGGGGCTGGGACGTCAGCTCTACCCGGAGCTGGATCTCTGGGAAACTGCCAAGCCCTTCCTGGAGCAGTGGATGTCCGAGCAGATGGGACCCGCAGCCCACTGGCAACGCCTGAAGGACGCCGCGCCGTTCTGGGCTGAAAAGCTGCCCGAACTGCCCGACCTGCTTCACGACAACCTGACCCTGGGACGCACGCTGCTCACCAACCCAAGACAGGTGTTAGAACCCTACATTCAGGAACGCCGACGTCAGCACAGAAGTCACATTTTCCTCGTGATAGGTGGATGTTTGGTGATCTCCAGCACAATCCTCTTTGGTAAAACCGTTACAATCTGGCCTTCAATGGCGCTTGCAGCGGCCGGGTTTGTGGCCTGGATCACTTGCTGGCGGATTAGGAAACCGTGATCAACCACGGTACACTTGAAGATGATTTCTTAGGCTGACTGACAGCCGCAAACCTTAAATGGGAGCCACTAATGGGCAACATCAGCATCTGGCAACTTCTGATCGTCGCACTGATCGTCGTCTTGCTGTTCGGAACTAAGAAGCTGCGCGGTATCGGTAGCGATCTCGGCGGTGCCGTGAAAGGCTTCAAGAAAGCCATGTCCGACGAAGAGCAAGCCGCTGCCGACAAGAAGGCACTGGAAGATTCTGCAAAAGACACCACTGCCCAGAACACCACTGAGCAGAAGAACAAAGAGCAGGCGTAATCCCTTATGTTCGACGGGTTCGGCTTTTTCGAAATGCTGGTGGTCGTGGTACTGGGCCTGATTGTGCTCGGTCCCGAACGGCTGCCCGTGGCGGTGCGCACCGTCTCCGGCTGGGTCCGCACCATTAAGCGGATGGCTGGCTCTGTTCGTACCGAACTGGAGCAGGAGCTGAAGATCGAGCAGCTCCAGGCGGATCTGAAAAAGGCGGAAGCCAAGGGGCTGAAAGATCTCGACCCCGGCCTGCAGCAATCCATTCAGGAACTGCGGGACGCCGCTCAATCGGTAAACCGTCCCTATGCCGCCAGTGACGCTCAGGCTCCGGCCAGCGAGTCCACTGCGGTCACCTCGGACACTGAGACCAAACCGGCAGCCCCCGCGCCGGCTGAGTCCAAGGCCAAAGAGTAAAGCATGTCTGACCAGCAACCCTTGATCAGCCATCTGATGGAGCTGCGCACGCGATTGATGCATGCGATCGGCTCCGTTCTGGTGGTGTTTTTTTCCTTGGCCTACTGGTCCAAAGACATCTATCACTACCTCTCCAAGCCACTCCTCGAGGTGATGCCTGAGAGCGCGTCGATGATCGCCACCGATGTGGCATCGCCGTTCTTCGCGCCCTTTAAGCTGACCCTGGTGGTGTCTTTCTTCCTGGCCATCCCGTACGTGCTGTACCAGATGTGGGCGTTTATTGCGCCGGGTCTGTACAAGCATGAACGCAAGATGCTCATGCCGCTTCTGGCCTCCAGCACGCTGCTGTTCTATGCCGGTATCGCCTTCGCCTACTTCGTGGTTTTCCCGGTGGTCTTTGGCTTCTTTACCAGCGTGGCGCCGGAAGGGGTCCAGGTGGCAACCGACATCAACAGCTATCTGAACTTCGTGCTCAAGCTGTTCTTTGCTTTCGGTTTGGCGTTTGAGATCCCCATTGCGGTAATGCTAATGTGCTGGACGGGCGCCACTGACGTGGACAGCCTGAAAGAGAAACGCCCCTACATCGTCGTGGGCGCCTTCGTTATCGGTATGGTGCTGACTCCGCCGGACGTGATTTCTCAGTCCATGCTGGCTGTCCCCATGCTGCTGCTGTTTGAGGCGGGCCTGTTCTTCGCACGCTTCTACACACCGAAGGACGACGAGGAAGAGGAAGAGGGCGAACACGCTACGGATTAACCGGTGATGGCGCCGCCATCACCTCCAAGGAGGGATAATGCGCGCCACCCTGCTGCTCCTGACCCTGATCTCCGGCGGCACCTATGCCGCCGGTTTTGGTTGCACCAACGAAACCGACCAACGGGCCCGACTGGCCTGTTACGACCAGCTGGCTGAAGCCATCGCGCAGTGCGCTGGCCAGAATGATCAACTGGATCGCCTGCTCTGTTATGACCAGTTCAGCGAAGTCGCTGGACGCCCGGTCTCACCGGCTCCCGCTCCCCAAACCGCCGCTCCGGCCAAAGCACCGGCCCCGGCCCCTGCTGCTGTCGCCAATGCCAGTCCTGAAGCGGCATTCGGCCTGGCCGAACCGCGAGCCGAGACCATCGAAACCATCACCAGCCCCATCGCCAAGATCAGCAAAGATCCCTATGGACAGTGGACCATCACCCTGGCCAATGGCCAGCGCTGGCGCCAGACCGAGTCCCGCAGCTACAAGGTGAAGAGTGGCCAACTCGTCACCATTGAGCGCGCTGCCCTAGGCTCCTTCCTGCTCTCCGTTGAGGGCCGTGGCGGCACCACACGGGTCAAACGAGTCGACTGATGCGCTGGACAGACATCGCGGTCAACCTGCTCTCCAGCCAACTGGCTGGAGCGATTGGCCCAACACTGAAACACGCCGAAGCCGCAGGGGTTCATCGGGTAGTCGCGCTGGCCAGTGACCTGGCCGAAGCCACTGCACTGCAGGCCATTCAGGCGGATTATCCGGCTCTGAAGCTGACCGCTGGCGTTCACCCCCATCATGCCAGCGAATGGGGCAGTGACCGCATCGACCGCCTGGTCAGGTTGATGCAACACCCGGCTGTGATTGCCATTGGAGAGTGTGGGCTCGACTACTTTCGCGATTACTCCTCCCGGGAAGCGCAACGCGAAGCGTTTGAGGCGCAGCTCGAACTGGCCGTTGAACACAACCGTCCACTGGTACTGCACTGTCGGGAAGCCTACGACGACTTCATCCCGATGGTCGCCCGCTATCGGGATCGATTGCCCGGTGCGGTGCTGCACTGCTTTACCGGTACCGGCGAAGAGTTGGATGCGGCCCTGGGGTTGGATCTCCATATCGGCATCACCGGGTGGATCTGCGATGAGCGGCGGGGCACCGAGTTGAGGGAACTGGTCACCCGCATTCCCGACAACCGGCTGCTGCTGGAAACCGACTCCCCCTACCTGTTGCCCCGTGATCTGAGGCCCAAACCGAAACATCGGCGCAATGAACCGGCTAATCTGCCCCATATTGCGCGAACCGTGGCGCAACTGCGCAGTCAAAGCGAACAGCATCTGAGTGAGGTCACCGAGACCAACGTCAAGCAGTTGTTTCAGTTGTGACCTCGGCCATACAACCGGCGCACCAGTTTGCTAACATGACGCACTGAAATCGCTGTGGCGATCGTCCATTTTCACTACAAGGAGTGATCCGTGAGCCAAGTAACCGGAGCCTTTCCCCGTCGACGTCCCCGTCGCATCCGTCGACACGACTTTTCCCGTCGCCTGATCGCGGAGAACACACTGACGGTCAACGACCTGATTTACCCGGTGTTTGTCCTGGAAGGCAATAACCGCCGTGAAGCGGTGGAATCCATGCCTGGCGTAGAGCGGCTGTCCATTGACCTGCTGCTGGAAGAGATGGCCGAGCTGGTGGCCCTGGGCGTACCCGCCGTTGCCCTGTTCCCGGTAACCCCTCAGGAGAAGAAGTCTCTGGGTGCCGAGGAAGCCTACAACCCGGAAGGCCTGGCTCAGAAAGCGGTACGTGCCCTGAAGCGCGCATTCCCGGAGTTGGGTGTGATCACCGATGTTGCACTGGACCCCTTCACCACTCACGGTCAGGACGGCATCATCGATGAGTCCGGCTACATCCTGAACGACATCACCACCGAAGTGCTGGTGAAGCAGGCTCTGTCTCACGCCGAAGCCGGTGCGGATATGGTAGCCCCGTCTGACATGATGGATGGCCGTATTGGCGCCATCCGCGACGCGCTGGAAGAAGCCGGTCACGTCAACACCCAGATCATGGCTTATTCCGCCAAGTACTCCTCCAGCTTCTACGGCCCGTTCCGTGATGCTGTGGGCAGCGCAGGCAACCTGGGCAGCGGCAACAAGCACACCTACCAGATGGATCCCGCCAACAGCGACGAAGCGATCCAGGAAGTGGCCATGGACATCCAGGAAGGCGCGGACATGGTGATGGTGAAGCCGGGTATGCCCTACCTGGACATCGTTCGCCGCGTGAAGACCGAACTGCAGGTTCCCACCTTCGCGTACCAGGTGAGTGGCGAATACGCCATGCTCAAAGCCGCGTCCCAAAACGGCTGGCTGGATGAGAAGAAGGTGGTACTGGAAGCCCTGCTGTGCTTCAAGCGTGCCGGTGCTGACGGCATCCTCACCTACTTCGCCAAGCCGGTTGCACGCTGGCTGAAAGAAGCCGAGTAATTCGGCTCTCACAAAAAACGGGCAGGTCTCCTGCCCGTTTTCACGATTACGCTGCTTTTTTGTCCCACCTCACACTTCCCATTGCCCATAAGCACTTTTCCGACAAAGCACTTCATACTGGGAACACAGACGTGAACGGACAAGGGAGATTCACCATGAAACGCACTCTGTTAGCCCTGGTACTGGCCCCAATGATGATGGGCCCGGCAATGGCCGCTCAGGGCGGTTGCGGTTTCGACAAAGCCGACGGTGGCCTGTTTGCCACCTGCGAGGAGGAGAAAAAGGAAGTGATTCTGACCGGAATCCTCGGCTTCGAAGAGTTGCGCCAGCAACCGGGTTACGAAGCGAATTTTGACGCCTACCAGGCCGACGCGGCCCTGATCGCGAAACTGGCCGCCATCGATACCCCCACCGAGCTGGTGGTGATCGTTGGCACCTGGTGCCCGGACTGCCACCGTGAAACTCCGCGTCTGGCCAAGATCCTTGCCGAAGCCAACAACCCCAACCTGACGGTGAAGTACATCGGCATCGACCGTACCCGCACCGATCCGGAAGGCCTGGCCGCTCAGTACGACTTCCAGCGCATCCCGACCGTAATGGTATTCCAGGGTGGCGAAGAGCAGGGTCGCATCGTTGAGCGCCCCACTTCAGAGAGTCTGGAGCAGGACCTGCTGAACATTCTCGGTACCACCGAGTAATGGTTACCTGATTGCTGAAGCCCGCCTTATGGCGGGCTTTTTTGTGCCCCTCGGCCACCACCTCCAAAAAGTGTGACCGCCTGTGTCGGCTCACGGTAAGCCATTCCTCACTTTCCCCTCAAAACTCTGAAGCTTCCTGCGATAGCGGCCTTTGGAGCGAAGGGATTTGGTTACATTCACTGCCGGGTCTCTCCCCCCGCAAAGCTCCTCCAGTGACCATGGTTTAAGAAGCCCCACTGGAGAAGGAGTGAGCCCATGAAAGCCCTCGTACTCACCACCCTGCTGACGGCGGCACTTGGTGGCGTTCAAGCCGCAGAGGTGCAGTTTGTGCCGTTGGATAACACCCCGGCCACCAAGCTCTGCATCGCTGCCGCTACGATGCATCCGATGCAGCTTCATCAGGCCATCAAGTATCAGGGACTGACCGAGCAGGGGGTTGTTCGGGCCATTGAATGTAACGACCAAAACATTGCGGCCTTTGCGGCCCGCTACAACCCAGACAAGCGTTCTGTTCGTCGCCTCAGTATCTACGCACCACAAGGCACCGTCACCATCCAGGAGGTGAGTGTCGAATCGCAGCGTTCTGAAACGCCGATGGTGGTCGCCCTAAGCGGTCGTTATCACTGAGGCAGCAAAAAGGGCAGCCAACTGGCTGCCCTTTTCTTACGTTCTTCGCGGCATTATTTGGCCACGTTTCCGGCCACATTGAGTGCATCCCAGGTACGGGCGAACGGCGGCGCGTAAACCAGATCCAGCATCCCCAGATCCGCTGTCGTCAGGTTGCCCTGAATCGCAGCGGCCAGAGTATCCACCCGCAGCACGGCACCCGCTCCACCGGCCAGTTGACCGCCGAGGATGCGCTTGCTGTCCGCCTCATACACCAGCTTGACGCGAATGGCGGCCTGCTCCGGTACGTAGTTGGTGGTGTTCTTGTCGTCGATCACCACGCTCTTGACCTTCAGCCCCAGCGCTTCCGCTTCACGCTGGCCTAAACCGGTGCGGCCCGCTTCCACATCCAGTACCCGCACGCCAGCACTGCCCAGAGTGCCCGGAAACGCCTTCTCAGCGCCGCAGAGGTTCTCACCGACCAGTCGGCCTATCTTGTTGGCGGTCGTCGCCAGAGGGATGTACACGGCCTCCTGGCGCACCCGGTGCCATACCGTGGCACAGTCACCGGCCGCGTAGGTATCCGGCAGACTGGTGCGACCCTGTTCATCAATGACGATGGCCCCGTTGCCCAGTCGCTCGATGCCGGTGTTGGTCAGGAACTCGGTGTTGGGTTTCACGCCGGTGGCCACCACCACCAGGTCCGCGTCATAAACGCCCTTATCGGTACGCACGCGCTGCACTGAACCCTCGCCCTCCAGCGCCTCAACCCGCTCGCCAAGATGCAGTGCAATCTGGTGACGACGAATGGCGTCCTCCATCACCTCGCTCATCTCGGCATCAAAGGACTCCGCCAGAACCCGGTCCGCCAGTTCGATCAGACGAACCCGCTTGCCCCGGTGATGCATCGCTTCCACCACCTCAAGGCCGATGTAACCGGCACCGATCACCACCACATCGCGAATCGCTTCCTGCTCTGCCAACTCCCGCAGTTGCAGGCCATCGTTCATGGTCTTGAGGAAGAACACGCTGTTCAGCTCCAGACCAGCAATCGGCGGGCGAACCACCGAGGCGCCGGTGGCGATCATCAGTTTGTCGTAGCCGTACTCGAACGTGTCTCCGGTGGCCAGGTTGGTGACGGTGGCCACCCGGGCTTCTGCGTCGATGCGCTCAACCCGGTGGCGGGTGCGCAGATCGATGCCGGACGCGCGAAACTGCTCGGCACTGCGCTCCGCCATGTAGCCCGGCTCATCAAAGGAGCCGCCGACAAAATAGGGCAGACCGCAAGCGCCGAAGGAGACGATGTCGCTCTGTTCAAACACAGTAATGGTGGCGTCAGGGGCGCTGCGACGTGCCTTGGCTGCCGCACTCATACCAGCCGCTTCCGCGCCGATGATCAGAATCTTCATAGGACTTCCCACAAAAACAAACGGGCCGCCCAATGCGGCGGCCCGGGGCAAAAATGGTTGGGATCAGGATACCGATTCCAGATCCAGTTCCAACTCCTGCTCGCCATTGTAGACGGACATGTCGGTCTGACCCAGCACCCGGCTGGTGATAAAGCCGGAGGTGATGGCACCGTTCACGTTCAGAGCGGTACGGCCCATGTCGATCAACGGCTCGATGGAGATCAACAGACCCACCAGGGCCACCGGCATATCCAGAGCGGTCAGCACAATCAGGGCCGCGAAGGTGGCACCACCGCCCACGCCCGCCACACCGAAGGAGCCCACCACGATGGTGGCGATCACGGTGGCGATGAACATCGGGCTCATCGGGTCAATGCCAACCACCGGCGCAATCATCACCACCAGCATGGCCGGGTAGATACCCGCACAACCGTTCTGACCAATGGTGGCGCCAAAGGAGGCGGCAAAGTTGGCGATGCCATCCGGGATCCCCAGCTGACGGGTCTGAGTCTGTACGGTCAGCGGGATGGTGCCCGCACTGGTACGGCTGGTAAAGGCGAAGGAGAGTACCGGCAGCACCTTCTTCACGAAGGTTACCGGGTTGCCACCCGCCATTGCCACCAACACCAGATGCACACCAAACATCAGCGCCAGAGCCAGGTAGGAGGCCAGCACAAAGTTGAACAGATTGAGGATGTCAGCAAAGTTGGAGCCTGCCAGCACCTTGGTCATCAGCGCCAGTACACCGTAGGGAGTCAGGCGCAGCACCAGGGTAACAATGCGCATCACGATGGCGTAAGCCACCTGCATAAAGCTGTCGAACTTGTCCGCCAGCTCCGGCTGCTTCTTATGTACGCCCAAAGCGGCGATGCCGACAAAGGCGGAGAAGATCACTACGGAGATGATGGAGGTGTCACGGGCACCGGTCATATCCAGGAAGGGGTTGGCCGGGATCAGCTCCACCAGAGTACGGGCGATGGAGATCTGCTCCGCTGCACCTTCACGGGCCAGCAGGGCCGCAGCACGTTCCGCTTCACGGGCACCCTCGGTCAGCCCCTCGGCAGAGAGGCCAAACAGGTGTGCCACGCCCATGCCAATCAGGCCGGCAATTGCTACGGTAAAGAGCAGAACACCGATGGTCAGGGCGGAGATCTTACCCAGAGACTGACCATCCTTAAGCTTGAGAATGGCGCTGATGATCGACACCATCACCAGCGGCACGACGATCATCTTGAGCAGTTGGACATAGCCCTTACCGGCAATATCGAAATACTCAATGGACTGGCTCAGAACCGGTGAGCCGCTGCCGTAGACCCACTGCAGCAGCGCGCCGTAGCCGATACCCAAACCCAATGCCATGAACACCCGGCGGGTAAACTTGACGTGCTTTTGTTGCAGGTTGAACAACAGATAGAACAGGCCCAGCATCACCACGACGTTGAGCAAAACGAATAAATTCATAGTAGTCGTACCTTTTCCGGAGATAACTCCGGTTCGCCTCGAAAAACTGGCGGGAGTGATTTGTAATTATGTTCAAACCCAAAGGATCGCTCTGGGTCTCTCCCTTTGACGCGCAGGATACCCAATCACGCGCCAGATCCTTTATGCCCAAATGGAATAACAAAGTCTATTCAGGATATTAGTTCTGTTCTTCCGCCAGTTCCTTGGCCAACTCCACCAAAACCCCTTCCCGCAAAGCACCGCCTCCCAACTCCAGCCTCGGCAGTTGCAGGCAGTCCATAAAGCCCGTCAGCAGGGCAACGCCAGCGGCAAAGGTGGGCACCCGCTCCGCGTCCAGCCCTGGCAAAGCGTTGTGCCCCAGGCTCTGCAGTTCCTGGGTGATTTCAGAAAGTTCGATTGGGGTAATCGCTTCCAGTGGTACGCCCCGCGTCTCAAACAACTCAAACAGGCTGCGTACGGTTCCGGATACGCCGAGTGCAGGGAGGCCATGATAGGGCGTCAGTGCATCGGCAAACGGCGCCAGGGCCTGTTCGACGGTCTCCTGCACTGCAGCAAACCCATCAGCACTGATGCCGTTGGCCAGCGGCCCCTGCATGGTGGTGACACACCCCAACTCAAAGGAGTGCTTAAACGCCATCCCCTGCTCATCGCCCACCACCAACTCGGTACTGGCGCCCCCAATGTCCAGCACCATCACTGTGCCGGACACCGCCGTAGCCGCACGCATCCCCTGGTAGATCAGCGTCGCTTCCCGCTCGCCGCTGATCACCTCGATGGGGTGCCCCAGCAGCGGCTCACCCTGGGCGATAAAGTCGGCGGCGTTATCCGCCTGTCGCAGGGCCGCCGTAGCCAGAACCGCCACCTTGGCGGGCTGGTACTGCTGCAGCAACTCGCCAAACCAGGCCAGGCACTCCAGTCCTTCGGTCATCGCGCTGTCACCGATGTGGCCGTTCAGTGCCAGCCCCCGGGCCAGTCTCGCCTTACGCTTATGTTTGGCGATGATGGTGGGCACGGGACTGCCGGTCCTGGCGATCAGCATATTGAAACTGTTGGAGCCGAGAGTGATGGCGGCAACCAGGGTATCGGAGTTATTTGCGTGGGGTTTTGCCATAGAGGAAACGGATACCGGGCGATGCCCGCAGAGTGATTGTCCAGGCCATCAGCTCAGGCTAATGGCAAAACGGCGGCCACAAGGCCGCCGTTGTCCGTCTTAACGCCGAGGCCGTGGGCCTCGACCGCCGCCACTGCGGCCATCACGTCGCTGACCATCGCGACCACCGGGACGGCGGTTACGCTGGATCCGTTGCGGACGCGGAATGTCGGTCAACAGTGCAGAGGCATCGTAGCCACTCACCGGGATCTGGTGGCCGATGTACTCCTCGATCGCCGGCAGGTTGAGAGCATACTGCTCACAGGCGAAGCTGATGGAGTGCCCGGTCGCACCCGCACGTCCGGTCCGGCCGATGCGGTGTACGTAATCTTCGGAGTCGTCCGGCAGGTCATAGTTGAAGACGTGGGTCACGTCGGCAATGTGCAGACCACGGGCCGCCACATCGGTGGCCACCAGGAAGTCGACTTCGCCCGCCTTGAACTGCTCCAGGATCTTCACGCGCTTCTTCTGCGGTACGTCACCGGTCAGCAGGCCAACACGGTGGCCGTCGCCCGCCAGCCAGGCCCAGATGTCCTCGCAGCGGTGTTTGGTGTTGGCAAAGATGATCGCCTTATCCGGCCAATCCTCTTCAATCAGAGTCAGCAGCAGACGCATCTTGTCTTCGTTGGAGGGGTAGAACAGCTCCTCCTTGATGCGCTTGCCGGTTTTCTGCTCCGGCTCCACCTGCACATGCTCAGGCTCGTTCATGTGCTCATACGCCAGCTCCTGCACCTTGAAGGAGAGGGTGGCGGAGAACAGCATGTTACGGCGCTCAGAAGGCGGCGGCATGCGACGGAACAGGTAACGGATGTCCTTGATAAAGCCCAGATCGAACATGCGATCCGCTTCATCCAGCACCATCACCTGAATGCCATTAAGCTTGTAGGTGCCCTGCTTGTAGTAGTCGATCAGGCGACCGGTGGTGCCGATCAGAATATCGACGCCCGCTTCCAGGGTGGCGCGCTGGCTGTCGTAGCCTTCGCCGCCGTATGCCAGACCCAGCTTCAGACCGGTGGCCTTGGACAGGGGCTCGGCATCCTTGAAGATCTGGATCGCCAACTCACGGGTCGGCGCCATGATCAGGGCGCGGGGGCTCTTGCCGTCGTGACCTTCCGGAGCGTCCTGCTTGAGCAGCTCATGGAAGGTGGCGACCAGGAACGCCAGGGTTTTGCCGGTACCGGTCTGGGCCTGACCTGCAATGTCCTTACCGGACAATACAATAGGAAGGGTCAGAGCCTGAATCGGCGTGCAGTGCGTAAATCCGCTTGATTCCAGGGCTTCAACCACTTGGGGAGCCAGCGGAAAATCGGCGAATTTGGTTTCGGTCAAATGGGTCTTAGTCATAACGGTGCAGCATATCGGAAGCGCTTGCCATTGGGAACCTAATCAAGTCAAATAATCGCCATATCTCACCGGGTTCGGCCCCCTGTTCAATCCCGTTTTACGATTGGGGTTGAAAGCCGAAGGCGGTGTCCCCAAATAGGACCTCATGGGGCGTCCCGGAGACGCTTACCGACATTGAAACGGAGTCAATAATGAGCGACAAGATTGTACAGCTGTCCGATGGCAGCTTCGAGAACGACGTACTGAAAGCCGACAAGCCTGTCCTGGTGGACTTCTGGGCCGAATGGTGTGGTCCTTGCAAAATGATCGCTCCGGTACTGGATGAGCTGGCTGAAGAGTACGGCGACCAGCTGACCATCGGTAAGCTGAATGTTGACCAGAACAGCGAAACCCCGCCGAAGTACGGCATCCGTGGTATCCCCACCCTGCTGCTGTTCAAAGATGGTCAACTGGCTGGCACCAAGGTAGGTGCGGCTTCCAAGACCCAGCTGAAAGAGTTTATCGACGCCCACCTGTAATTCAGGGGCCGCGACGAAAGGAATCGGGCAGTCGAGTTAGCACTGATTGCTTGACAGGGCCGTCTTCGGACGGCCCTTTTTTATGTCCGGGATCCCCCCCAAAACGCTGGACGGTCCTAAACATTGGTGCTAGCTTAATAGCCAGTACATTTCTCGCCCTAACAGGGCAAATCTCCATTTTTAAATCACAGCAACAGTGACATAGCCGCGCTCTTTTCGTGAGTGCACAATCAAAAGACCCACCCATATGAACCTTACCGAACTGAAACAGAAACCGGTCTCCGAACTGGTTGCCCTGGCCGAGTCCATGGGCCTGGAGAACCTGGCTCGTGCACGGAAGCAAGATATTCTGTTCGCCATCCTCAAGGCGCACGCCAAAAGCGGTGAAGATATCTACGGCGACGGCGTCCTGGAGATCCTGCAAGACGGCTTTGGCTTTCTTCGCAGCGCGGACTCTTCCTATCTTGCCGGCCCGGATGACATCTACGTCAGCCCCAGTCAGATCCGTCGATTTAACCTGCGTACCGGTGATTCCATCTCAGGTAAGATCCGACCGCCGAAAGAGGGCGAGCGCTATTTTGCCCTGCTGAAAGTCAGCGAAGTTAACTTCGACCGTCCTGAAAGCTCCCGCAGCAAAATCCTGTTTGAGAACCTGACTCCCCTGCATGCCAACGATCGTCTGCGCATGGAGCGAGGCAACGGTTCCACCGAGGACATCACTGCTCGCGTACTGGATCTGGCCAGCCCCATCGGTAAAGGTCAACGTGGTCTGATTGTGGCCCCGCCGAAAGCCGGTAAGACCCTGTTGCTGCAGAACATTGCCCAATCCATCGCCTACAACCACCCCGATTGTGTGTTGATGGTGCTGCTGATCGACGAACGTCCCGAAGAGGTGACTGAGATGCAGCGTCTGGTGAAGGGCGAAGTGGTGGCCTCCACCTTCGACGAGCCGGCTTCCCGCCACGTTCAGGTTGCTGAAATGGTGATCGAGAAGGCCAAGCGTCTGGTTGAGCACAAGAAAGACGTGGTGATCCTGCTGGACTCCATCACCCGTCTGGCCCGTGCCTACAACACCGTGGTACCGAGCTCCGGTAAAGTACTGACCGGTGGTGTGGACGCCAACGCCCTGCACCGTCCCAAGCGCTTCTTCGGTGCGGCCCGTAATGTTGAGGAGGGCGGCAGCCTGACCATCATCGCCACCGCGCTGATCGACACCGGCTCCAAAATGGATGAAGTGATCTACGAAGAGTTCAAGGGCACCGGTAACATGGAACTGCACCTGTCTCGCAAGATCGCCGAGCGCCGCGTGTTCCCGGCCATCGACTTTAACCGCTCCGGCACCCGCCGCGAAGAGCTGCTGGCTGGCAGCGAAGAGCTGCAGAAGATGTGGATCCTGCGTAAGATCCTCAACCCGATGCAGGAAGTGGAAGCGATGGAGTTCCTCATCGACAAGCTGGCGATGACCAAAACCAATGACGAGTTCTTTGACGCGATGAAGCGCGCCAAGTCCTGAGTTGGTTCTGAACCCGCCTAAAAAACACCGCCTTCGGGCGGTGTTTTTATTTCTGCCCGGCTCCCCGGAAGGCTACCGCTGCGCTCCCGCTGGACTATAACCAGGGGAGGACAGTAAAGGGGGATAGCAACATGGGTGAACGGGCACAACAACCGATTGAGCGACGCCAGCATCAGGAGCGCCGTCAGCATCATGAACGGCGTGAAGAGACCCGGTTCGACGATGACAGGGGCGATCGCCGCATCAGCGACCGCCGCCATGAGGACCGCGCCGTCGGCCATTGAGCAATACAGAAACGCCCCGGACCAGCCGGGGCGTTTCTGTATGACTTACGCGCGTTATTTCGGGCTCAGAACTTCAGGCCCAACTGCACCACAGCGCCGCGTTCGTCGTCGTCACCAAACTGGCCAGCCAGATCCAGTGTGAACACGTCACCGGGGGAGATCCCCAGGCCCAGGCTCAACACATCTTCCGAATTGCCTTCCAGGTCGTGACGATAACCGGCACGCAGCTGCGCGTGGCCACCGAAATCGTACTCCACACCGAAGCGGGCCCACTGGCGCGGATCGGTTAGGGCGGCAAAGGATTCATCTTTGATCAGGTCCAGATCCAGCGCGGCGGTAAAGCCGCCCTGCTGGAACGCCACCGCACCGATCACCGTGGGCTTCAGTTCCAGGTCCTGATTGTTGGTGTTACGCAAAGACTGGCTGATCAGGTTGCGCCCCACCAGGCCATACTGCCAGGGCCCATAGCTGCCCTGGAAACCCACATCCAGGTTGAACTCGGTCTGGTCGGTCAGGTTGTCATCGGAGGTAATGTCATCCTCGTCGAAGTTACTGACGGTGGCGTTGTAGTAATAGGTGTCAATACGCTGCATTTTGGGCGCCACACCCACGGAGAACTGGCCCAGCCAGGGGCTTTGAAACTCGCGGGCAAAGCTCAGGGCCACTTCGGTGATCCCGACCGCCTGCACATCGGCGTTGGACTGGATGTCGTTCTGGTCAAAGGGTGCGCCAGCCAGAGCGTCGTCCAGCAGTTGCTCATCCTCTTCGATGTAGTTGATCAGGCCATTGCCCACCAGGAAGGTGTTGAGGGATAGACCAAAACCCAGGCTCTTGCTGGGCACAAAGAAGCCCAGCAGGGCACCGCCGTTGGCTTCCGGCTTAGTCTGGTCCAGATTCTCCAACTGGCCGACGATCTCATCCTTCAATGCCAAGGCTTCCGGGGCAGCGTTCGGATCACCGCTGTTGATCAGGGCTTCGAAGCGGTCCAGGTTGGCCTGCAGCGCATCAATGTCGTCAATGGCCTCTTCGTAGTCCCGGGCCAATACCCCGGCGCCCAGTTGAAAATAGAAATCCTCACCCTCTTTAAATCGGGTCAGCAAAGCCGGGTTCTGGCTGGCGCGGGTAAAATCACCGGAGGCCACACCAACCCCGCCCATGCCGCCAGCGCGGGCATCGGCAAAAACGGTGGCGGAGGCGGAGGGTGTCAGCAGGGGGAGAAGCGCCAAAGTCGCGGCGCCAAGGTATACGCGTTTCATCAATTACTTCCTTGTCCAATAACGGCGGACGGAGCCTTAAAAAGGGTGGAATCTAACCCTGTTCGAGTTCTGAGGCTGGGAGCGGGCTCACGATCCTGACACCTTGTGGTCACAGCACGACAGCCGTAACGCCCCCTTTTGTTAACGACCGGGAGCGGGTCAAACTTGAATGAAATTACGGTGTGGGCTGCGGGCAGGATTCGGCCTGGTAGCGGTCGGAGAGAAAGTCGTAGCGATAGCATTGACCCTGCCACTGGTAGCGGGTGCCGTTCGCGGTTTGAATCAAGCGGGCATTGGCGGGGAGTGAGGCCCGGCTGTTACGGGGAGTCTGCGCCTGCCGTAGGGTGGTGTCGGTGGGTACAACCAGCGGTTTAGGCTGAGGTTTTGCCCTGTCTGGTGTGGAGTAACGGTAGGGATAACGGTATCCCCAGTCACGCCAGTAGCGACGCTCCCAGTGCGAGGGATACCAGGGGTAGCGCCAGCGACTGGACCAGTAGGGGTCACCATAACGATAGTGGCCATAGCTCACCGATGGGGAGCCGTAGTGAATCGACCAGCCCCAGTCCCCGGCCAGGGCTCCGCCGCTGATTGCCAGCAGCAAACTGGCCAACAGAGTCTGGCGATTAAGGGCAGGGTATCGGCACATAGTCGTTGGTCATCCAACTTTTTCGGTAACAACCCACTTCGTTCTTCCAGTATCGCCCCTGGGGAGACTCCCGCTCAACTGCCCCGGGCGGGGGCGTGCCCAGAGTCGGATTGGGGCCGGTCGGAGGGGTAACCAGGGTATCGAACTCGGTACGGGGTTTGGCGTCCCCCTCGAGCCTCAACCGGGGTGGCGTCTGAGCCAATGGGTCATCCACGCCCTGCCAACGGGCCGGGTCATGGCGCTCACGGTACTGCTCCTGCCAGGTCTGCTGATTCCAGCGCTGGTTTTGCTGCCACTCCCGTTGCTGCTGCCAGCGCTGCTCCAGTGGCGGCGCACCGATGGGGCGCTGAGACTTATATCCTGCGTTCCAGTTGGGTGGCTGGTTGGCCAGCACGGTCAGCGCCAGTAACAGTGTGGTGGTGATCCCCATCAGGCTCTCCCCCGTTTCCGCTCTGATGACAGTTTAGGCCCCGTGACCCGCCCCGGGTTCCACCTGCCCTGTCCCGGCGACGGTCGCACCGCTATAATACCCCGGCACTTTGACGAAGGTCACACCAGCACAGAGAATAAAATCTAATGAAGTTCAGTGACTTGCGAGAATTTATCCAGTTTCTTGAGCAGCAGGGCGAGCTCAAGCGCATCACCGCCGAGGTGGACCCTCACCTGGAGATGACCGAGATCTGCGACCGCGTACTGCGGGCCGGAGGCCCGGCGCTCCTGTTTGAGAACCCCAAGGGCAGCGAGATGCCGGTGCTGGCCAACCTGTTCGGTACGCCGCGCCGGGTCGCCCTGGCGATGGGCCGTGAAGACACCTCCGCGCTGAAGGAGGTGGGAGAGTTGCTGGCGTTTCTGAAAGAGCCTGAGCCACCCTCAGGCTTTAAGGACGCCATCGCCAAGGTGCCGATGTTCAAGCAGGCCCTGAATCTGCCGCCCAAGCGCGTCAGCAAGGCACCCTGTCAGGAGATCGTGTTCGAAGGTGATGAGGTGGACCTCACCAAACTGCCGGTTCAGCACTGCTGGCCGGGGGATGTTGCGCCCCTGGTAACCTGGGGCCTGACCATCACCAAAGGACCCAATCAGAAGCGTCAGAATCTGGGGATCTACCGCCAGCAACTGCTGGGTAAGAACCAGCTGATCATGCGCTGGTTGGCTCACCGTGGTGGCGCACTGGATTACCGCGACTTCCAGCAGAAGTATCCTGGTGAACGCTACCCGGTCGCGGTGGCGTTGGGTGCCGACCCGGTCACCATTCTCGGGGCCGTCACCCCGGTACCGGATGGTCTGAGCGAGTACGCTTTTGCTGGCCTGCTGCGTGGCGAACGCACTCAGGTCACCAAGGCGCTGTCCTGTGACCTTGAGGTGCCCGCCACCGCCGAGATCATACTGGAGGGTTACCTTGAGCCCGGCCTGGAAGCCCCGGAAGGCCCCTACGGTGACCACACCGGTTACTACAACGAGGTGGAATCCTTCCCGGTGCTGACCGTCACCCACGTCACCATGCGGAAAGACGCCATCTACCACAGCACCTACACCGGCCGTCCGCCGGATGAGCCAGCGATGCTGGGTGTGGCCCTGAACGAAGTGTTCGTGCCGATTCTTCGCAAGCAGTTCCCTGAGATTCAGGACTTCTACCTGCCGCCGGAGGGTTGCTCCTACCGGATGGCGGTCATCACCATCAAGAAGCAGTACCCGGGCCACGCCAAGCGCGTGATGATGGCGGCCTGGAGCTATCTGCGCCAGTTCATGTACACCAAGTTCATCGTGGTCTGCGACGACGACGTGAATGCCCGCAACTGGGAAGACGTGATCTGGGCCATCACCACCCGAATGGACCCCGCCCGGGACACGGTGATGATTGAAAACACTCCCATCGACTATCTGGACTTTGCCTCTCCGGTGGCAGGCCTGGGTTCCAAGATGGGCATGGACGCCACCAACAAGTGGCCCGGCGAAACCGATCGCGAATGGGGTGAACCCATCGTTATGGACGAGGCGATCAAGACCCGCGTGGATGAGCGCTGGGCTGAGCTGGGTCTGGACCCCATAAAAAAATAACGAGAACGCCATGAGTCGTATCCGCTGTCAGATAGAGCAACTGACCCCCATGAGTGACACCGTCTTTAAGGCGGTACTCACTCCGGAACAGCCGCTGGACTTTAAGCCCGGCCAATACCTGACCGTCGTGATGAGCGAAGAGGACAAGCGCCCCTTCTCCATCGCCTCCAGCCCGCTGGATGGCAAGATTGAGCTGCACATCGGTGCTTCGGTCGCGGAAAGCTTTGCCATGCAGGTGGTCGACCGCCTGCGTCAGGAGAGCCACATTGAGATCGAGGCCCCCTTCGGGGAGGCCTACCTGCGTCACGACAGTGGCCGTCCCCGCATCCTGATTGCCGGTGGTACCGGGTTCTCCTACATCCACAGTCTGTTGGACACCCTGCTGCGCCAGGGCGACAGCCACACCACCTTCCTCTACTGGGGCGCGCGGGACCCGGATGCCATGTACCTCAAAGCACTGGCGGATAAGTGGGCCAGCCAATTCCCCCACCTGACCTTCATTCCGGTCTTTGATGACGCAGTACCAGGCCATCGCCAGGGCACCGTTATCGATGCGGTGTGTGAGGACTTTGTCAGTCTGCACGACTATGACGTTTACATCGCCGGGCGCTTTGAGATGGCCGGTGCAGCGCGGGAAAGATTCCGCCAGCAGGGCGTGCTGGATGCCCACCTGTATGGCGACGCTTACGCCTTTATGAAGTAAGCCCCCAGTCAGCCAAAAAAACGGAACCAATCGGTTCCGTTTTTGTTGGTACACGGTCGCCTATTTAGGTCAGGATCACGGATCCCGCTGCGCCAATTGAGGATAATTCCGCCGCCCAAATTTCGACCCAGAGACCGCCATGACCCTGACCACCCTGCTCAACGGCCAAACCCTTCCGCTGAAAAGCGAATTTCAACTTCGTCTGATGCTGCCCACCGACCTGCCCGCTTGCTGCGACATGCTGAATGACCCGCAGGTAAACCGTCACCTTTTCTTCGCGCCGGCCGCCGATGAGGTGTATCACGGCCACCTGGGCCCGCTGTTGACCATGGAGGCTCAGCGCCAGGCTCCGGTAGTGGCGATTGTGAACGCTGAGCAGGCGTTTGTGGGGATGGCCGCATTGGTAAAAAACAACGAATCCGGTGTGTTTGAGCTGGGTTACCAGTTGAGCGTCTCTGCCTGGGGGCAGGGTCTGGCCACCGCCGCATCCCGCCTGCTGCTGAGCATCGCCTTTGACCAGATGGGTGCCAGCGAAGTGAAAGCGGACTGCTATGACAACCATCGCGCCAGCAAGCGCGTGCTGGAGAAAGTGGGCCTGGGCCGCACCATCAAGGAGTACGGCTACTTTGAAGAGGGCACGGTAGACCGCTGCTGGTTTGCCATCACTGAGGCGCAATACCGCCGCTCCCAGGCGGTCGCCAGCACCGCGATGCCGACCATACCGGCGGTAGCGGCTTAAGGCCCAATCGCCTGCCAGCAAAGCAAAAAAGCCAGCGAAATGCTGGCTTTTTGTCGTTCAGGGCTTAGCCGACCCGCGTCATCTCATTCACGGTAAACACCGCCACCGCCCCTTCCGTCGCCTCAAGGTAGGCCTTGATGTGCTCGCTGGCCATATGATCCCGCCACAACGCTCGGCTTTGCCAGTTCTCAAAAAACAGGAAATGGGCCGGGTTATCGTTGTCCTGGTGCAGGTCATACTGCACGCAGCCCGCTTCCGCCCGGGTCGCCTCAATCAGCTTCAGCAGCTCGGTTTTCACCAACTCGGCACTCTCCGGATGAGCAATGATGTTGGCAACAATGGTCAGATGGGCCATGGCTCACTCTCCTAGGGATCGGTAAAGGGCCACAGCCCGCGCTATACCGCGTCGGCTGTGGTGTCGATGTAGAGCAATGGTAGACCTGGAGTGGGTGGCGATAAAGGTGACCAACCAAGAGAGAGCTTCAATCACTATTTGATAATGCGGATTCGGCAGGGGTGCAGCCGTTGGCTCCCTCAATCAAATCGCGCCAGCTGAAAGTGGGGGTTTTCCACCAGCACCTCCAGCATCATCAAGCTAGCCAGCACCACACTCCGTACCGTTTTCCCCTGCTTCAGGGTCAGGCACTCCTGCCTGGCGTCGTCCCACACCGTATCCAGTGCGGTACCCTCCAGACTCTCTCCTGACTTAAGTGTCAGCCTTACCGGGTAATGGAACAGGCAGACGATCTCGATGAAGTCGTACTCCTGACACCTCATAACCCCTCCATCCCGGATCAAAAAAGGCAGCCCCTGGCTGCCTTTTGATTATCTGAGGCCGTACTCCCCAACCACCGCCAGAAACAGCACCAGGCCGGCCCAGTTGTTGTTGAGAAACGCCGTAAAACAGGCGCCGCGCTCACGCTCGCGGATCAGGTATTGCTGGTAAACAAAGAACCCGGCCATACCCAGCAAGCCCAACTGGTAGATAAGCCCCAGTTCCAGCCGCAGACCGATGCCCAGCAGCAGGACCAGAGTGGCCACCTGGAACAGGCCAATCCAGAAACGATCCCAGCGGCCAAACCAGATGGCGCTGGAGCGGATCCCGATCTTCAAATCGTCTTCGCGATCCACCATGCCGTACATGGTGTCGTAGGCCACCGTCCAGCACCAGTTGGCGGCAAACAGATACCATGCCAGGGTCGGCACTTCACCAGTCTGGGCCGCAAACGCCATGGGAATGGACCAACTCCAGACGATGCCCAGAAACATCTGGGGTGCTGGCAGGAATCGCTTGGTAAAGGGGTAGATCACCGTCAGCACAATGCCCACATAGGCCAGCTTGACCGTCAGCGCATTGAGTTGCAGCACCAGGGCGTAACAGACCAGCCCCAACACCACGAACAGTGCCAGTGCCTCCTTCGCCTTGATCTCGCCACTGGCCAGAGGGCGGGAACGGGTGCGCTCAACATGGCTGTCCAGCTTTCGGTCCGCAAAGTCATTGATGATGCAACCGTTAGCGCGCATCAGCCAAACGCCCACAAAGAAGATGCCCAGCACAAAGGGATCGGGCAGGCCGTCGGCCGCCAGCCACAGAGCGGCCAGCGCCGGCCACATCAGAAGAAATGTGCCAATGGGTCGATCGAGGCGCGCGAGGCGCCAGTAAGCGTCAAAGCGGCCCTGCAAAACAGCCAGCATGGTCCCTGCCTTTCATGATCACAATTGGCCGCCATTATGCGTGATTGGCCTCACCCTGTCAGCCCACAAAAAAGCCGGGAGACCGCGCTTTGGCGACTCCCGGCAAGGGGTTAATCTCGGATTTACTGCCAGTCCCAGGCCCGCCGGGTCTGGCCGTAATCGATGCCTCTGACCACGCTGAAGCGGCCATGAATGTGATTGGCCATCAGCGCCATAAAGGCTTCTTTGTTGATGCGGATAAGGTTTTCATGATCCCCCGCTTCGAGGAAGATCTCGTTCTCCTCACTGAGTTGATCGTCGTAAACCGCCTGAACCTGGTAGGGGTCTCCCACAGCGGGCACAGCGCCAAGTTCGCAATCGTCGAAGGCGTTTTTCAGCCGTGATTCCGGGATCAGGTGCAGTTCACGGCCCAGATGCTCACCCAGTTTATGCAGCAGCACGCGGTTGGCAGCGGGCACCACGGCCATCACCCGTCGGCCTTCATGATCTTCAAGAATCACCGCTTTGGCGGTCTGTCTGGCTGGCACACCCGCACTCACCGCAGACTGCAACGCAGACTGGCTATGGCGGTGGGGAACCAGTTCGTACTGAACCCCAAGAGACTTGAGGTAATCACTGACTTTAATGGCAACACCCATAAGGCACCTCCTGGCAACGTCGGCCACACCTTTAATTTTAGGCGTTGCGCCGACATTCAGAGGTGATCCCGGCCATGGGGTGTCAGAAAATCCAATTCCGGCCCTTTGGGCACCACCCGGGTCGGGTTGATCATGTCATGGCTGTAGTAGTAGTGGCGCTTGATGTGCGCCATGTTGACGGTCTCTGCTACTCCGGGCCACTGGTACAACTCCCGCACATACCCGGACAAGTTGGGGAAACTGGAGAGCAGCTGCCGGTTGCATTTGAAGTGTCCGAAGTAGACCGCGTCAAACCGCACCAGGGTGGTGAACAGGCGCCAATCCGCCTCAGTGATACGCTCTCCCAGCAAGTAGCGCTGCTGACTCAGTCGGCTCTCCAGCCGATCCAGGGCGTCAAAGAGGCGATCATAAGCGGCCTCATACGCCTCCTGAGTGGTGGCAAAACCCGCCCGGTATACCCCGTTGTTGATGTTGTCGTAGACATCCTTGTTGACCGATTCGATCTCATCCCGAAGCGCTTCCGGCCAGTAGTCATCCTGGTTGCCGGTGAGGTGGTCAAATGCGCTGTTGAGCATCCGGATGATCTCCGATGACTCATTGTTGACGATGCGATGGGTTTGGGTGTCCCACAGTACCGGCACCGTCACTCGGCCGGTGTAATTCGCCTGGTTGGCGGTGTAGACCTGGTAGTGGTAATCAAAGCCATGCAGCTTATCGCCGCTGGAGCCTGAGGCCAGATCAAAGCTCCACCCCTTATCCAGCATATCGGGGCTGACCACGGACACATCGATGTAATCCCGGAGCCCTTTCAGAGCGAGGAAGATCAGGGTGCGATGGGCCCAAGGACAGGCATAGGAAACATACAGGTGGTAGCGTCCCTTCTCCGCTTTGAAGCCACCCTCTCCAGTGGGGCCAGGGGAGCCATCCGGGGTGATCCAGTTGCGCAGCTTGGCCTGCTCACGAACAAATTCACCCTTGCTGGTCTCCGTGTCATACCAGACGTCATGCCAGACGCCGTTAACCAGTTGTCCCATGGTCAGCTCCTGAAGTGTGTTGGCTAGGCAATGTGATAACGAGGGGGCGGCAGTTCGCCCCGCTCTGATGTTATTTGGCCAGCTTGGCGTCCAGGCTCAGCTTGCCAGCACCGTTGATGGTCAGCAGCAGGAAGCCCCCTGCCATCGCCAGGTTCTTGGCAAAGGCATTGAAGTCGTTGGCCAGGTCGCCATGGAAAATCACCGCGGAGAGCACACAGAAACCCGCCAGCAGGAAGGCGATGATGCGGGTTTTGAATCCCAGCAGAATCGCCAGGCCGCCAAACAGCTCCAGCACCACCACCGGGTAGAGCAGGATGCCGGGCACGCCCATCGACTCCATCCACCCTTGGGTACCAGCGAAGCCGCCAATTTTATGGAAGCCAGCTGCGATAAAGATAAAGGCCATCAGGGCACGGGCCAGCAGGTCAGTGGGAGCAGCAAGAGCGTGATTACGTGGGTCAGTCATGAGTCGGTCCTTGAGGTCGAAATGGTTAACAAGACAGGTGTCAGTTTAGTGCGATTTACTGATATAAAAATCGCAAAAATGTGGCGCCACTATTCGATTCAATAGAACAGTCGTGACAACAAGCGAACAAAGTGTTGGATGATTAGCTGGGCAAAACCGGTTTACGCTGTCGATGCCATCTGCGCCTGGTGGTCACTGAATAGAGGCCTGTGGCCGAGTGCATCGGCATGACAATTTCGGGCACCGTTAGCCCCCCTCTAGAAACAAAAAAGTCCCGCCAGGCGGGACTTTTCATCAGGGTAAGTGGTGACTCACCAAGGTATCACTCTTTGTACTTCAGAGTACCGTCAGCCTTGATCTCGTCATACCACACATTGTGGTGCTGCTTGGCCCAGTTCTCATCACAGTAACCGGATACCATGCACTCCATCCCCCCTTCGGACATGACGGTCGCCATGAAGATGTGAACGATGGAGAACGCGGTGACGATGATGGCGGCACTGGCGTGCACGATCAGCGCCAACAGGCTCAGGTTACGGGACGGCTCCACGTATTCCGGGAACAGCAGGATCACACCGGAAACGGCGATGATTGCGCCGCACAGGGCGAAGGTCCAGAACCACACCTTTTCACCCGCGTTGGCAAAGCCCGCATCCGGGTGCTTGCCTTTGAACGGGCCGAAGTTGATGTAGCCACCCACCACCAGGAACCAGTCCAGGTCGTACTTGGCGGGGATCTGGTTCTTGGCCCACTTCACGGTCATCAGCAACCAACCCAGCATGAACGGGATGGCCATGTAGTCGTGAACCGGCTTGGCGAAGGCTGCCATGGTGGCAAACGCCTGCTGACCCAGGTAGGGCTCGATGATCAGGCGGCCCGCCAACAGCGTCAGACCGGTCACGATCAGCAACAGACAGGGAATGGCACCCAGCCAGTGGATCGCCACATCCGCCTTGGACCAGCGGTAAACCATCTTGCCGGAGAAGCCGTGGTGCAGCTTGGAGATGCCGTTCACCGCGATAAACGCAGCGAATACGGCGATCATGCCAAACAGCGCCAGCGCCATACCCGGAGCCAGAATGTCACTGCGGAAAGGCAGCAGACGCTCGTCCTGCGGGTTGATCAGCTGGGCATGGAACTCGGACTCAGACACGGTACGCCCTTCAGCGCCCTGTTGAATCGCCTGCCACACCACTTCCGCTTCGTTGCCGGACTGGGCAGCCACGGTGCCCGGGTCGGACGCCAGGGCCAAACCAGGAACCAATACCAAGAGCATCAGCAGCGGCTTGAGCAGAGTTTTGAACATAGTCGCTCCTTTAGACAACAGCGGGGACGGCTGTAAAAGCCGTCCCCCTGGGAGTGGGACTTAGCCCCAGGCTCCGTCTTTATGGCCACGGGTTACCACACGCTCGCGGTAGATGTCGGACACAGTGCCCGCATCACCGGCCAGCAGGGCCTTGGTAGCACACAGCTCGGCACACATCGGCAGCTTGCCTTCAGCGATACGGTTGGCACCGTACAGGGCTTTCTCCTTGGCGGAACCCGCCTCGGTGTTCGGACCACCGGCACAGAAGGTGCACTTGTCCATCTTGCCCTTGGAACCGAACGCAGACTGTTTCGGGAACTGCGGTGCGCCAAACGGACAGGCGTACAGGCAGTAACCACAACCGATGCAGCGCTCTTTGTCGTGCAGGATGATGCCGTCTTCGGTCTTGCTGAACACGTTGACCGGACACACCTTCATGCAGGGCGCATCAGCACAGTGCATACAAGCCACGGAGATGGAGGTTTCACCCGGCTTACCGTCGTTGATGGTCACTACGCGGCGGCGCTGGATACCCCACTCCAGAGCGGAGTCGTTTTCGTTCTTACAAGCGGTGACACAGCCGTTACATTCGATGCAGCGTTTGGTGTCACACATGAATTTCATAGTCGCCATATGGGCTTATCTCCTAAGGCCGACGTTAAGCTTTGACGATTTCACACAGGGACACCTTGGTCTCCTGCATCTGGGTCACCGGGTCGTAACCGTAGGTCAGCGCGGTGTTGGCGGATTCACCCACCACGTAGGGCTTGGTGCTGATACCACCGGACTCGGGGTACTGCAGCTCTTCACCTTCAAACACACCAGCGAAGTGGTACGGCATAAAGGTTTCGCCTACGGATACACGCTCGGTCACCATGGCTTTCATGCCAATGACCGCACCTTCGGGCGACTTCAGCTTGACGTCATCGCCATCGCGGATGCCACGGTCTGCCGCATCCACCGGGTTGATCTCAACGAACATCTCCTGCTGGAGTTCAGCCAGCCACGGGTTGGAACGGGTCTCTTCACCGCCCCCTTCGTACTCAACCAGACGACCGGAAGTCACCACCAGCGGGAACTTCTTGTCCAGGTTCTCGCTGATCACCCGGTCCTGGATGGACTTGAACAGGGTGGGCAGACGGTGAACCTGCATGTCTTCGTGGGTCGGGTACTTGGCGATCAGGTCGCGACGCGGGGTGTACAGCGGCTCACGGTGTACCGGGATCTCATCCGGGAAGGTCCAAACCTTCACACGGGCCTTGGCGTTACCGAACGGAATACAACCGTGCTTCATGGCCACGCGCTGGATACCGCCAGAGATGTCGGTCTTCCAGTTCTTGCCTTCAGCGTGCTGCTTCTCTTCCGCAGTCAGCTCGTCCCACCAGCCCAGCTGCTTCAGCATGTCAGCAGTGAACTCAGGGAAGCCGTCCTGGAAGTAGTTGCCTTTGGAACCGGCATCTTCAGCCAGGATGCTGACGCCATCGTGCTCTACACCGAAACGGGCGCGGAAGTTACCGCCACCTTCCATAACGTGTTTGGAGGTGTCGTACAGGATGTGAGTACCAGGGTGCTTCAGCTCCGGGGTACCCCAGCACGGCCACGGCAGACCGTAGGTTTCGCCTTTCACTGCGCCACCCGGGGCTTTCAGGTCTTCCCAGCTGAACAGGTGCCAGTTTTCCTGGTGCTGCTTCAGACGCTCAGGAGACTGACCGGTGTAACCGATGGTCCACATGCCCTTGTTAAATTCACGGGTGATGTCTTCAACCAGCGGCTCGTCGTTGTTGACCTGGATGTGCTTGAACATCTGGTCAGCAATACCCACCTTCTTGGCGATCTTGTACATGATCACGTGGTCCGGCAGGGACTCGAACATCGGCTCGATGACCTTGGAACGCCACTGCAGAGAGCGGTTGGAGGCGGAGATGGAACCGTAGGTTTCGAACTGGGTCGCAGCAGGCAGCAGGTAAACGCCGTCTTTGCGCTGGTGCATTACACCGGCCATGGTCGGGTACGGGTCAACCACCACCACGGTGTCCATCTTGTTCAGTGCTTCACGCACCTCACGGCCACGGGTTTCGGTATTCACAGACTGACCCCAGAAGAACGCCAGACGGATGTTGTCTTTCTGGCCGATCTTGGCTTTGTCTTCCAGTACACCATCGTGCCAACGGGAGCACGGGATACCGGGGGTGTTCATCGGCACTTTGCCCAGGTGGGAGCCCTGGTCGAAGCGGGCTTTCACCCAATCGAACTCCAGGTTCCAAACATTGGCCCAATGCTTCCACGCACCTTCGGACAGACCGTAGTAGCCCGGCAGGTTGTCGAACAGCAGACCGAAGTCGGTGGCGCCCTGTACGTTGTCGTGGCCACGGAAGATGTTGGCACCGCCGCCGGATACGCCCATGTTGCCCAGAGCCAGCTGCAGGATGCAGTACGCACGGGTGTTGGCGTTACCTACGGTGTGCTGAGTACCACCCATACACCATACGATGGTGCCCGGACGGTGCTCGGCCAGCATCTTGGCCACACGGTACATCTGCTCACCGGAAACGGAGGTCAGATCTTCCACCTCTTCCGGAGTGTACTTCTTCACTTCTTCACGGATCGCGTCCATGCCGTAAACACGGCGACGGATGAAGTCTTTATCTTCCCAGCCGTTCTCGAAGATGTGCCACAGCAGGCCGTAGATGAACGGGATGTCAGTACCGGGTCGGATATGCACGTACTCGTCAGCGTGCGCTGCAGTACGGGTGAAGCGAGGATCGACCACGATCATCTTGGCGCCGCGCTCTTTACCGGTGAGCACGTGAGACATGGCAACCGGGTGCGCTTCAGCGGCGTTGGAGCCGATAAAGAGCATCGCTTTACAGTTGTGCATGTCGTTGTAGGAGTTGGTCTGTGCGCCGTAACCCCAGGTGTTGGCCACACCAGCTACGGTGGTGGAGTGACAGATACGGGCAGAGTGGTCGACGTTGTTGGTGCCCCACATTGCCGCAAATTTACGGTACAGGTAGGCCTGTTCGTTAGAGAACTTGGCGGAACCCATAAAGTAGATGGAATCCGGACCGGACTCTTCGCGGATCTTCAGCATCTGGTCGCCGATCTCGTTGATCGCCTGGTCCCAGGACAGCTTCTTCCACTTACCGCCTTCCAGCTTCATCGGGTACTTCACCCGCTTTTCGCTGTGGCCGTGGTGACGGATGGAGGCACCCTTGGCGCAGTGGCCGCCACGGTTGATCGGGTGGTCAAACGCCGGCTCCTGACCGGTCCATACGCCGTTCTGAACTTCGGCGTAGATACCACAACCTACGGAGCAGTGGGAACAGATGGTTTTCACCTGCTCAATCGGGCCTTCAGCGGATACGGCTTTGGCTTCAGCTTTACGTACCATACCGGCGCCCAGCATGGAGGCAGCGGCGATACCACCGGTGGTGATACCGGCGTTTTTCAGAAATTGGCGGCGGTTCAGGCCCAGGCCATTGCCAGCCTGAACTGAAGTGCCTTTACGAGTCAGTTTCATGGTTCTCTCCTCAATTACTGGCCACGGGCCACGGCGTAGTAACGACGCACGTGCTCGGACTCGCGGTACCCTTTGGACTGACTTTCAGTCGCGGCAGGGGCTTCAGCAGCCATCACGGCAGGCGCAGCGGCCATAGCGGCGCCAGCGGCAGCAGTACCGGTAGCCAGCGTTTTGAGGAATTGGCGTCGAGCCAATGGTTTTTCGGTTTTCATAGGCTTCCTTAGGTCGTCAGATCCAAACGTCTCGGCCCCTTCGGACAAACAATGAGACACAGATCATCGGAGCGGTCATGGTCATGTGACGGAGGCATCATGACTTGGCGAAAGAGAAGATATATTGATCTGGCGCAAGCCGGAATTTGCCGAAAAACGTGCGTTGGCTCGAAAAAGTCGCGGTTTTTGTAAAAACCCCCTTTAAGGTGAGTCATTGTGTCCAGGTGACCCAGTCGACAGCTTTGCCGGGCGTCACAGGAAAGGATTTTCGGTTTCTTACTTTCCGCGTTCGTTCCGGTAAGAAATCCTCATTAATTTCACCACTTTGTGATCTGGATCACCTAAAATCGCATTCGAAAAAATGCCCCGCAGTGCGGGGCATTGGGGTGAATAGGAGACATTCGTATTTAAGCGAGCAAACAGGTGAAAATTGGCCCTTGAGATCGATTGAGAGATGGGGGTCACTCAATCCGCAATGCGGCATTTCACTGTGGCAACTCGCTTGCCTTAGCCTCATTCTCAAGAAAAGCAGTGAGCGTAGCGTCATCCGCCACCCAGCCAACACCATTTACAGCCCTTAAGTGATAAGTGCCAGCGGAGACAAAAAAGATCCCCTCAACGGCATCACCGATTCGGGTAATGCTGCCAACGGACACGCCACGATCGTCCACCAAGTCCCAGTTGATGGCATCTTGCCTCAGGCTCTCCTGTGTTTTGACGATGACCGACTGAGATAGGCCATTGAGGGGGGGAAGGGAAAATCGCTGGCCTGGTTCCAGAATATCCAGAGTGCTCTCGTCAAACTCCACAAAGTGGCTCTCATCAAGCTGCACATTCAGGGCGTAGTTCGCAAAGACAGACTTCGCGGCCGCAGAGGCGCGCCACAGTGTAAGGTCAAGGTCATAGAGCACCACCACCTCTTCCTTTTCTTGCGGCAGCGGAGAGGACGGCACAGCCAACTCCGGGTTCATCGCTTCAACATCCCGAAGGTACGCTTCGATGGTGTCGGAACGCGGAGCCATCATTGGCCCCGCATCCCGAACTGCAACCTCATCCTGATCACCACCTGAAGGAGGGCTCACTTGCACGGTGCCGGGTGACCGAGCCGTTTTTGGCACCGCCATCTCCACCGCGCCCTCTAAGGGAGAGGGGCTCACCCTTAGAGAAAGATAGGCAGCGATGACCACTGCGATGACCAGCGCACCGCCAATCAACCTTCGCTTCATCATCCGCCCTTATTCACATCAACGCGGAAAGTCAGGACTTTATGGAAGTTCGTATGCCATCCGATGGCTTTGAGATTGAAGTAACTCTCATATCGACCATCAGGCAGGTCAGGGTTATCTGACTCATGGTAGGAGATATCGAGCTGACCATACGAGCCCTGCTCGTCGCCCTGACACGAAACGGCATTGTTCATGGTTACCCACATACAGCCGCTGGCAAGCCGAGAAGCTCTGAGCTTCACCGAGTGGGCCTCTTTGGTATCACGATTTCGCACCAGAACATCCAGTGTCGACCAGCGTCCCCCCTCCCCATTCCAGACCGGCCCGCCCGTATCACTTTTGGTGCTGCCGTGCGCCTGATAATAAATGGTGCCACGCACTGTGCTGTCATAAGGGATGGTTCGGGTTGCCTTGGTCTCGGTCACCGTCCCTTCAATACCGCGATTCCCTTCCATCAGGATGTTCGCCTTAAGCGCAATGCTGGATTGGTAAGATTCATCGTGCCAACCCTTGGCCTCCAGCGTGAACGTGCCCTGATAAAGGCCAGGTACGAGACCGGCGTTATCTTCGTGTTCAAACCAGACTTTGAGATCCCCTTTGTTCGCACCGCCACGACAATAAACGCCATTATTGATTTCGCCCCAGCCACAATGAGTCAGGCGCTGCGCTCTTAATATGACCAGTCTGCTTGTCCTTTCACTTTGATCGGTCAAATACACACCCAAGTATGTGAACCCAGAGGGGTAATCCCATTGGGAATCCCTTGGCCCTAGTGTATTGTCACCGGCATTGTAATAGACCGATCCTTTTACACTCCTTTCAACACTGCCCAACTCGATGGGCGATGACTCAGTCAATGTTCGAGAACGGGTCACCGTATTGATTTGGGGGTACACGCGCTTCAGCCACTGATGGTGAGGCGCAATGCGAGTGTGTAACGAGGAGCGCCCTGCCCAGCCAAGCCATCGTGAAGCGATACCAGTGGCAATAAACTGTCCGTCACGCCAGTGCCAGGACGCGGAACCGCTGTCACCGGGCGCGCCAAAAGCCCACGCCTCCTCGGAGTCTGCCTGGTTCAACAGGCAACCGCCAAAATCCAGCGGTATACCCCCTTGCCCGAAAGCACGCCCCCAACCAAGATTTCCCAGTGTGGGGGTTCCCCAATAGCCATAACCCGCCAGAGTCATGGGCTGATATTGAAAGCCGGTAAACTCAGGTTGATCCGCAAACACCGGCTTGGGAACAAGCTGACCATTAGAGTCTATTGGGTTTGCAATAAGAGGGAGCTCCACCACTGCAATGTCATTACTGCACTGGGTATAGCCAGCGAAATTTGTGGTGGCGATACCATGAGCCAGGATTCGTCCGTCCCCCGTTCGGAATGTGGCCCTCTCTCCGATATATCTCGACTCCTCGCTTTTGTTGTCCCCATAAACACAATGCGCGGCGGTCACGATATAGGCGGAGTCCTCCTCGCTGCCCAGCCAGGTCGCGGTGCATCTTAAGTTGCCAGCCAGCAGCATCCCCACAGGATTAAAGTGCGATGCCAGTGATGCCTCGTTGAGTTGGCCATAAGCCAGGTTGACCGCGGTTTCGTCAGCACTTAATTCGCCCGCCAGATCAGTAAATTTCTCGTCGGTGATACCGATAGCCAGGCTGGTAGATGCCGTTGAAATCAAAGTGCCAAACAGAAGTGTTTTAAGAGTCAGACCGGTTAACCACCTTGGGTTTCGGTGGATGTTGTGTATTTCCATTACGCAATATCTCCTTAATGCCGATTGATATTGCGAAAATTTTAAACATCCGTTTCATCCAAAGCGTGAGGTTTAATAACTAATAATTTTTCTCAATTGAAAGCGCTTTTTAAGGTCAATAATGAAGAAGGGCTGCCTACACCAGGAGCGCCAACAGAGTATGAGATATCAACAGGCACAAAAAAAGCCGCCTTTCGGCGGCTTAATCTTGGTAGAAGGTTCAGCGTATGGAGGCAGTATCTGACTCCCGCAACCCCTTACTCTTTGTACTTCAGAGTACCGTCGGCTTTGATCTCGTCGTACCACACGTTGTGGTGCTGGATCGCCCAGTTCTCATCACAGTAGCCAGACACCATACACTCCATACCACCTTCGGACATGACGGTCGCCATGAAGATGTGAACGATGGAGAAGGCGCAGATGATGATGGCGGAGATGCCATGGATGATCAGCGACAGCAGGCTCAGGTTACGAGACGGCTCCACATACTCGGGGAACAGCAGGACCACACCAGAGGCAGAGATCACCGCACCGAAGGCCGCGAAGGTCCAGAACCACAGCTTCTCACCGGCGTTAGCAAAACCCGCATCCGGGTGCTTGCCTTTGAACGGGCCGAAGTTGATGTAGCCACCCACCACCATAAACCAGGCGATGTCGTACTTGGCCGGGATCTGGTTCTTGGCCCACTTCACGGTCATCAGCAACCAACCCAGCATGAACGGGATGGCCATGTAGTCGTGAACCGGCTTGGCGATCGCTGCCATGGTGGCGAAGGTCTGTTGGCCCAGGTAGGGCTCGATGATCAGGCGGCCCGCCAGCAGAGTCAGACCGGTCAGGATCAGCAGCAGACAGGGAATGGCACCCAACCAGTGGATCGCCACGTCCGCTTTGGACCAGCGGTAGACCATCTTGCCGGAGAAGCCGTGGTGCAGCTTGGAGATGCCGTTCACTGCGATGAACGCAGCAAATACGGCGATCATGCCAAACAGCGCCAGGGCCAGGCCCGGGGCCAGGATGTCGCTGCGCAGAGGCAGCAGACGCTCGTCCTGCGGGTTGATCAGCTGAGCGTGGAACTCAGAATCAGAAACGGTACGGCCTTCGGCGCCCTGTTGGATCGCCTGCCATACCACTTCTGCTTCGTTCCCTGCCTGAGCCGCTACCATACCGGCGTCGCTGGCCAGAGCCAGGCCCGGCAGCAGCGCCACCATCAGCAGCAAGGGTTTCAGCATCTTATAGAACATGATTGCTCCTAGTGGATGGGCCGGGGCAGCACGCTGCCCCGGCTCGTCACGCCTTAGCTCCAGGCGCCGTCTTTGTGGCCACGGTTAACCACACGCTCACGGTAGATGTCGGACACCATGCCCGCATCGCCCGCCAGCAGGGCCTTGGTGGAACACAGCTCGGCACACATCGGCAGCTTGCCTTCAGCGATACGGTTGGCACCGTACAGCTCCTGCTCCTTGATGGAGCCCGCTTCGGTGTTCGGGCCACCGGCGCAGAAGGTGCATTTGTCCATCTTGCCCTTGGAGCCGAATACGGCTTTTTTCGGGAACTGAGGCGCACCAAACGGACAGGCGTACAGGCAGTAACCACAACCGATGCAACGCTCTTTGTCGTGCAGAACGATGCCGTCTTCAGTCTTGCTGAATACGTTCACCGGGCACACTTTCATACAAGGCGCGTCAGCACAGTGCATACAAGCTACAGAGATGGAGGCTTCACCCGGCTTACCGTCGTTGATGGTTACAACGCGACGACGCTGGATGCCCCACTCCAGAGCGGAGTTGTTTTCGTTCTTACAAGCGGTGACACAGCCGTTACATTCGATGCAGCGTTTGGTGTCACACATGAATTTCATAGTGGCCATTTTGGCTTATCTCCTCGTGAACCTTAGGCTTTCTCGATCTGACACAGGGAAGACTTAGTCTCCTGCATCTGAGTGATCGGGTCGTAGCCATAGGTCATCGCGGTGTTACAGGATTCGCCGACAACGAAAGGCTTGGTGCTGATGTCGCCAGACTCCGGGTACTCCAGGTCAACGCCATGCATCACACCAGCGAAGTGGTACGGCATCCAGGTTACGCCCGGCTTAACGCGCTCGGTTACCATGGCCTGTACCTTGATACGGCCACCCTCAGCGCCTTCCACCCATACGGTGTCGCCGTCACGCAGACCGCGGTCAGCAGCATCCACCGGGTTGATCTCGATGAACATCTCCTGCTGCAGCTCGGCCAGCCACGGGTTGGAACGGGATTCCTCACCGCCCCCTTCGTACTCAACCAGACGGCCAGAGGTCATCACCAGCGGGTACTTCTTGTCGAGGTTCTCGCTGATCACCTTGTCCTGAATGGTCTTGTACAGAGTCGGCAGACGGTGTACTTGCATGTCGTCATAGGTCGGGTACTTGGCGATCAGGTCACGACGCGGGGTGTACAGCGGCTCGCGGTGTACCGGCATCGGATCCGGGAAGGTCCAAACCTTACAACGGGCTTTGGCGTTACCGAACGGGATACAACCGTGCTTCATGGCAACGCGTACGATGCCGCCAGACAGGTCGGTCTTCCAGTTCTTGCCTTCCGCTTCGGCTTTCTCTTCTGCGGTCAGATCGTCCCACCAGCCCAGCTGCTTCAGCATGTCGGCGGTGAATTCCGGGTAACCGTCTTCGATCTCAGCGCCCAGGGAGAAGGAGCCATCGGCCAGGATGTTTTGACCCTGGTACTCCACGCCGTAACGGGCACGGAAGTTACCGCCACCCTGCAGCACGTGCTTGGACGTGTCGTACAGGATGTGGGTGCCCGGGTGCTTCTGCTCTGCAGTACCCCAGCACGGCCACGGCAGACCGTAAGTCTCGCCCTTGAACTCGCCACCTTTGGCCTGCAGGTCTTCTACGGAGAAGGCGCCCCAGTTCATGGTGTGAGCTTTGATACGCTCCGGAGATTGGCCGGACATACCGATGGTCCACATACCGCGGTTGATCTCGCGGGTGATGTCTTCCACTACCGGTGCGTTGCCTTTTACCTGAATGCGCTTGGTGTACTGCTCAGCGAAGCCAACTTTCTTGGCCAGCAGGTACATGATCTCGATGTCGTTCTTGGAGTCGAACAGCGGCTCAACCACTTGCTCACGCCACTGAACGGAACGGCCAGAGTTGGACAGAGAACCGGTGGACTCGAACTGAGTACAAGCGGGCAGCAGGTATACGCCGTCCTTACGACGGTGCATTACGCCAGCCATGGTCGGGTACGGGTCAACCACAACCACGGTGTCCATCTTGTCCAGAGCGTCACGCACGTCGCGCTGACGGGTCTCGGTGTTCACGGACTGACCCCAGAAGAAGGCCATGCGGATGTTGTCGCGCTGAGCCAGCTTCTGCTTGTCTTCCAGAACGCCGTCGTGCCAACGGGAGCACGGCATGCCAGGGGTGTTCTGCGGCTTCTTGCCCAGGTACTCGCCCTGGTCAAAGCGGCCGTTAACCCAGCTCTCTTCCAGATCCCAAACGTGGGTCCAGTGTTTCCAGGCAGCGCTGGTCAGACCGTAGTAGCCCGGCAGAGTATCGAACAGCAGACCCAGGTCGGTCGCGCCCTGTACGTTGTCGTGGCCACGGAAGATGTTGGTACCGCCACCGGATTTGCCCATGTTGCCCAGAGCCAGCTGGAGCAGACAGTAAGCACGGGTGTTGGCGTTACCTACGGTGTGCTGGGTACCACCCATACACCATACAACGGAACCCGGACGGTTCTCGGCCATCATCTTGGCCGCGTTGTAGATCGCTTGCTCTTCTACGCCACACACTTCGGCAGCTTCAGCCAGCGGGAACTTAGCCGCTTCCTGACGGATCTCGTCCATCGCCCATACACGCTGGTCGATGAAGGTCTGGTCGTGCCAGCCGTTTTCGAAGATCACGTTCAGCATGCCGTAGATGAACGGAATGTCGGTACCGGGGCGGATGCCAACGTGCAGGTCGGAGTGCGCAGCGGTACGGGAGAAACGAGGATCGATCACGATGATCTTAGCGCCGCGTTCTTTAGCAGTCAGGATGTGCTGCATGGAGACCGGGTGCGCTTCAGCCGGGTTAGAACCGATGAAGAAGATCGCTTTGGCGTGACGGATGTCGTTGAAGGAGTTGGTCATCGCACCGTAACCCCAGGTATTTGCCACACCAGCTACAGTGGTGGAGTGACAGATACGGGCGGAGTGGTCGACGTTGTTGGTACCCCACATGGCCGCAAACTTACGGTACATGTAGCAGCCTTCGTTGGAGAACTTGGCAGAACCCATGAAGTACACGGAATCCGGGCCGGACTCTTCGCGGATCTTCAGCATCTGGTTGCCGACTTCCTCGATGGCCTGTTCCCAAGACAGCTTCTTCCACTTGCCGCCTTCCAGCTTCATCGGGTACTTAACACGCTTAATGGAGTGGCCATGCTCACGCAGCGCGGCACCTTTGGCACAGTGCCCACCGCGGTTGAAGGGATGGTCGAAGGCCGGCTCCTGTCCAGTCCAGACACCGTTCTGGACTTCAGCGTAAACACCACAGCCTACCGCACAGGCAGAACATACGGTGCGCTTGATCTCGGTCGGGGCGTTCGGGTCAACGTGGGAAGCGGCTTCAGCGCGCTTAACCATACCCGCACCCAGCATGGACGCAGCAGCGATACCACCGGTGGTGATACCGGCATTTTTCAGAAACTGGCGACGGTTCAGGCCCAGCGGGGCATCAGTCTTGGTCGCAACAGCTTGCTTGTTCGGAGTCAGTTTCATCGGTTCTCCTTACAGACCGCGAGCCGCGGCGTAGTAGTTGCGAACGTGTTCGGACTCTTGATAGCCCTTGTTCTTGGCCTCAGCTGCAGGCTGAGCCTGCGCTACGGCAGCCGGTACCGCCATCACAGCGGCACCAGCCGCAGTGCCGGTGGCTACCTGCTTGAGGAACTGGCGACGAGCCAGAGAGGGTTGGTTTTTCATAATCATCCTTTGTCGTTCATGAAGCGGGGCGCGCCGATATGGCGACCCACTCACAAGCGGCGCTAAGGATCGCTTACTGGGCACTTGAGAAAATTGATCCGGCTCACGAAGAAATTTGCCGTAATTTCCGAAAATTCGGCGGGGTAAATCCCCACCTGTTAGGGATTTGTAAAGGTTGGGCCGTTTTGTCCCTCCCAAATATTCCACGTCAAAGTGGGCCTCTTTGAGAGTCATTTATGGTTATTTCGACACGTTGATTACAGGGTTCCTGCCAAAGCCACAAAATGTGACTTTTGCGGACTGGATCACGCACCAAACTGTTCAAAAAAACCCCGCCGTAGCGGGGTTTTGCGGGGTATGAGCATGGCGATAAGAACGCCTCTCAATTACTTTGGTCAGCCCTGTTTATACTGGATGCTGCCATCGGCTTTGATCTCGTCATACCAGACATTGTGGTGTTGCTTGGCCCAGTTCTCGTCGACATAGCCACTGGTCATTGCCGGGAAGCCGCCTTCCGACAGCACCGTCGCCATAAAGATGTGCACCACGGTGAAACCGGTGATGACAATGGCGGAGATGCCATGGATGTAGAGGGCGGTCAGACTGGCAGTACGACTTGGCTCAATCTGTTCGGGGAACAGCATGACGACGCCGGAACCGATCAACGCCAGACCAAAGATGGTGAAGCTCCAGAACCACAACTTCTCGCCGGCATTGGAGAACCCGGAGTCCGGGTGCTGGCCTTTAAACGGCCCAAAGTTGAGGTAGCCTCCCACCACCATAAACCACTTAAGGTCGTAGGCGGCCGGGAAGTTGTGCTTCATCCAGCGCAGCATGGCTATCACGCCAAAGATGGCAAAGGGGATCGCCATGTAGTCGTGGATCGGCTTGGCGATGGCCGCCAGTGCCGCGACCCCATCCGGCCCCAGGAAGGAGCCGAACACAAAGCGCCCCGCCATCAGAGACAGTCCCGTCAGGATCAACAGAACACAGGGGATCGCCATCAACCAGTGCACCAGGATATCCAGCTTGGACCAGCGCAGTACCTCCACGCCGGAGAAGCCTTTCTCCAGCTTGGCGGCTCCGTTCACCAGCACAAACAGCGCGAAGATCACGATCATCCCGAACAGCGCCAGGGCCAGCACCTGAGACAACCACCCGGCCCGCGCCTGAATCAGCGTTGGATCGTAGGTGTTGATCAGGGTGCCATTAAACTGGCCAGGGTAACTGCTGCTCCCCACTTCGCCAGCTTTGACGGCGCTCCAGAATGGATCCAGCTCCCCCTGCTGCTTAATGGCGGACTCTTCGCCCGCCACCTCCGCAGCCTGGGCAGCCATCACCGCCTGCACCAGTTGGGCATCCGCATCCGGTGGCGACTCAGCGGCCAGCGCAGGCACGGCGAATGCCGCACCCAACGCCAGGATCGCCAGAGCGCGTCGGAACGTGATTAAGAGTTTCATAACCCTTCCTCCTTGCTCAGCCATCCCAGCCCGCTTCAGGCGCACCGCGCACCGCGACCCGCTGACGGAAGATCTGGGAGATCACCTCGGCGTCACCCGCCAGAAGCGACTTGGTGGAACACACTTCCGCACAGAAGGGCAGCTTGCCCTCGGCAATCCGGTTGGCGCCGTAGAGCTCGGCTTCCTTCTCGGAACCCGGCTCGGCGTCCGGGCCGCCAGCACAGTAGGTGCATTTGTCCATCTTGCCCTTGGAGCCGAACGCGGTCTTCTTCGGGAACTGAGGCGCACCAAAGGGGCAGGCGTACAAGCAGTATCCACAACCGATGCACTTATCCTTGCTGTGACGGACAATGCCATCGGCAGTCTGCTCAAAGCAGTCCGCCGGGCACACCGCCATACAAGGGGCATCGGAGCAGTGCATGCAAGCCACCGAGATGGAGACCTCTTTTCCTTCGATCCCGTCATTCATGGTGACCACGCGTCGCCGCGCGATCCCCCACTGAAGGGCGCTGTTGTTGACGTTCTTACAGGCGACAGTACAACCGTTGCACTCGATGCAGCGTTTGGTGTCGCACAGAAATTTCATCGTAGCCATAAGTGACTCCCGTCCTTAAGCCTTGCTGATCTGGCAGAGTGACACTTTGGTTTCCTGCATCTGCGTCACGATGTCATAGCCGTAGGTCATGGTCGTGTTGGCCGACTCACCCTGGACATAGGGCACGGTACCGTCCGGATAGCGGGGTACCAGTGATTCGCCCTCGAAGATCCCGGCAAAGTGATAGGGCATAAAGCACTCACCCTTTGTCACCCGCTCGGTCACCAATGCATGGATGTAGATCTTCGGTCCCTCCGGAGAGTGCAGCACTACGGCATCGCCGTCCTGGATACCACGATCCGCCGCATCCGACGGGTGGATCTCCACAAACATGGTTTGCTGGAGTTCCGCCAGCCATGGGTTGGAACGGGTCTCCTCACCACCGCCCTCGTATTCCACCAGGCGCCCGGAGGTCACCACCAGCGGGAACTTCTTATCCAGGTCTTCGGCCATCACCTTCTCCTGGATGGAGCGATACAGGGTCGGCAAACGAGCCACCTGACGATCTTCGTAGCTCGGGTACTTCACCATCAGGTCACGACGCGGGGAGTAGAGAGGCTCCCGGTGTACCGGGATCTCATCCGGGAAGGTCCATACCCGACAGCGGGCACGAGCATTGCCGTATGGGATACAACCGTGCATCAGCGCCACCCGCTGGATACCGCCGGAGAGGTCGGTCTTCCAGTTTCGGCCCTCTGCCGCGACTTTCTCTTCGGCGGTCAGTTCATCCCACCAGCCCAGCTGCTTCAGCATGTCGGCGGTGAACTCGGGGAAGCCGGCGCCGATGTCGTTACCCAGTGAGCCCGGGTCATCCGCCAACAGATTCTCCCCTTCGTACTCCACACCGAAGCGGGCACGGAAGTTACCGCCCCCCTCCATCACGTTCTTGGAGGTGTCGTACAGGATATGAGTACCGGGATGCTTCAGCTCTGCGGTACCCCAGCAGGGCCACGGCAGACCGTAGGTTTCGCCCTTGCAGGGACCACCTTTGGCTTGCAGATCTTCCCACTCGAAGGTGCCCCAGTTCTCCTGGTGCTGCTTCAGACGCTCAGGGGACTGACCGGTATATCCGACCGTCCACATGCCACGGTTGTACTCACGGGTGATGTCCTCAATCAGCGGCACGCTGCCCTGAACTTCGATGTTCTTGAACATCTGGTCAGAGAAGCCCAGCTTCTTGGCGAACAGGTACATGATTTCGTGGTCCGGTTTGCAATCAAACACCGGCTCCACTACCTGGCTGCGCCACTGCAGAGAGCGGTTGGAGTTGGACACCGAACCGTAGGTTTCAAACTGAGTGGCCGCCGGCAGCAGGTACACGCCGTCGGTGCGGGTATTCATTACCCCCGCCATGGTGGGATAGGGATCCACCACCACTACGGCGTCCATCTTGTTCAACGCCGCTCGAACCTCACGGCCCCGGGTTTCGGTATTCACCGACTGACCCAGGAAGAACGCCAGACGAATGTTGTCCTTCTGACCCAGCTTGGCTTTGTCCTCCATCACACCGTCATGCCAGCGTGAGCAGGGAATGCCCGCAGAGGTCATCGGTTGTTTGCCGAGGTAGGTGCCCTGGTCAAAGCGGGATTTCACCCACTCATAATCCAGCTCCCAAACCCGTGACCAGTGTTGCCAGGCCCCTTCCGACAGACCGTAGTAACCGGGCAGGTTATCGAACAGCAGACCGAAGTCGGTCGCGCCCTGCACGTTATCGTGGCCACGGAAGATGTTGGCGCCGCCACCGGATACGCCCATGTTGCCCAGCGCCAGCTGCAGGATGCAGTACGCGCGGGTATTGGCGTTACCGATGGTGTGCTGGGTTCCCCCCATACACCATACGATGGTGCCGGGACGGTTATCCGCCAGCATTTTCGCCACACGGTAAGCCTGTTTTTCGCCAACGCTGCAGATGTTCTCCACCTCATCCGGCGGATACTTCTTCACCTCTTCACGGATCGCCTCAAGGCCCCAGACACGACGGGAGATGAAGTCTTTGTCTTCCCAGCCATTCTCGAAGATGTGCCAGAGCAGGCCATAGATGAACGGAATGTCCGTGCCGGGTCGGATATGCACGTACTCGTCAGCGTGCGCTGCAGTACGGGTGAAGCGGGGATCGACCACGATCATCTTGGAACCGCGCTCTTTGCCGGTAAGAATGTGCTGCATCGCTACCGGGTGCGCTTCAGCGGGGTTGGAGCCGATGAAGATCATGCTCTTACAGTTGTGCATGTCGTTGTAAGAGTTGGTCATGGCGCCGTAGCCCCAGGTGTTGGCCACACCGGCGACTGTGGTGGAGTGACAGATCCGGGCGGAGTGGTCCACATTATTGGTGCCCCACATCGCCGCGAACTTGCGGTAGAGATAGGATTGCTCGTTGTTGGTCTTGGCGGAGCCCATAAAGTAGATGGAATCCGGACCAGACTCTTCGCGGATCTTGAGCATCAAATCGCCAATCTCATTGACCGCCTCGTCCCAGGACAACTTCTTCCACTTACCGCCTTCCAGTTTCATCGGGTACTTCACCCGCTTTTCACTGTGGGTATGGTGGATAAGGGAAGCGCCCTTGGCACAGTGGCCGCCCCGGTTGATCGGGTGGTCAAAGGCGGGCTCCTGGTGAACCCAGACGCCATTCTGCACCTTGGCATAGAGACCGCAGCCCACAGAGCAGTGAGAGCAGATGGTTTTCACCGTCTTCATGTCGCCGCTGCCGGAAGCGGTGGCCGCCTCGGCCTTACGTACCATCCCCTGCCCCAGCATGGAGGCCGCAGCGATGCTGCCTGCGGTGATACCCGCATTCTTGAGGAACTGGCGACGATTGAGCCCTAACGACTCCTTCTCGCAAGCGACTGCTTTTGTTGGAACTGAACGTGTAATTTTCATCCTGAACCTCCTTATTTCCGCAACGTGGCGTAGTAGGTTAGGACATGAGGGGATTCACGATAGCCGGACGACTTCGTGTCGGATTTGGCCTCAGCCGGGGACGTCTGGGCCTGAACCGTACCGCTTGAGAGGGCAACAGCGCCCGCTCCAAGGCCCAGGGCCTTGAGCGCGCGGCGGCGGTCCAATCGGGTTTGCCGATCGTTCATAACACCTCCGTGGTGTTGAGGGATTTAGGTGGGGCAACAGCCCTCTGCCCCACCACCGGAACCTTTACCCATCCGGTCTGGCACAGGCGGAAATCAGCCGGCCTGTTCTACCTGCACATCCAGGATCAGGTTGCCAAACTCCACCTTCTCCGCGGCAAAGAACGCTTGTCCCAGCGCTGCAACAGCAACGTAGAAGGAGGCGTGTTTTGCGTTGGCCAGATCGGTAAAGAACTGGTCTACCCAAGGGGCCAGGTGCTTCTGCCAGAAGGGGATCTGGTCCTGCTGCCGGCCTTCCAGCAGCAGAAACGCCATCACTTCACACAGAGCAGCCAGGTGATCCTCAGGCTCTTTCACATTCTCCTCACGGGCAAAGCCCAGGCGGGTCAGATCCTGACGCAGCAGCGCCAGGGGCTGGTCCATCAGGGAACCGGTCAGGTACCAGCTGATGTAGGGGATCACTTCCCCATGACCCAGACCGATGAAGAGATTGAAATACTCATCATCCAATTGGCTGTCCAGATGGGTCTGGGCTGCCAGTTTCAGGCCGTGCCAGGCCTTACCCATGTCGCTGTCGTTCTCTTCGTCCAGCTCCAGGTTGGCCAGGAACTGCATCAGTTCCGGGTTGGGCACCTGGCGCAGCAGTGCCGACAGCAACTGATAGATATCAGCGCGAAGCTGTTGGTGTTCAGATACGACCCGAGTGGTGTGTTGTTCAGTCATCGCTACCTCTAATTTAGACCCGCAGTTGCTTCTCGGGATCGTTCAGAATGTCGGTGAACATATCTTTCACCCGGCAGTCTTCGCACATTTTCAAACGGTTCAGGGCATCGCCGGCAAAGGCGCTGTGGCCAGACAGGGCCACTGTCATCTTTTCGATAACGGCCTTGGTGGCAAACGGCTTGCCGCAGGTGATGCACTCAAAAGGTTCTTCCTCTTTCAGCACCCGCTGGGTCTGACGCACTTCGCGGTCCAACTGAACCTGGGAGGTCAGGGTGATCGCTTTCTCCGGACAGGCGCGCTCACACAGACCACACTGCACACAGGCCTGCTCGGTGAACTTCAGAGCCGGGGAGTCGCCGCCGTCCATCAGGGCGCGGGTCGGACACAGGGCCGAACAGCTCATGCAGAGGGTGCACTTGTCCACATCCACGTTCACGGTGCCGTAGGGCACGCGGGGCAGGCTCAGCACCTCGGTGCTGCCTGCACTGGCGCCATTGATGTGGTCCAGGGCGTTGAACAGGGTGTCGCGCTTGGCCAGGTCCTTACCAAAAGCCGCTACCGGCAGTTCAGCAAAGGTGGCGCTTTGTGCCAGCACCGCGTCCAGCTGATCCAGCTCGGCGGTGGTGATAAGACGAACGCGATCCGCCTGCTCACCCACCGCTTCCAGCAGAGTCGTCACCAGCTGATGTTCGCTGCGCAGCAGGGCCATCAGGGTTTCCGGGGTTTGCTCAGTGGTCAGCACCAATACCTGACGGGCTCCCCAGGCCAGGGTGGCCAGCCAGCTGTCGATACCCGCCACCGCCACCTCTTCCAGAGCGATAGGCAGAACACCGCCGGGCAGCTGACGCAGGGCGTTCAGTGCCGCTTCACCCGCACTCTCGTCGTGCAGCAGCACCACCGGACGCTGCTCAGACAGCTCCAGATAGCGGGTCAGCAGACGCTTTACGTAATCCTTCAGGATCGCCGGAGTGGGCTGATCGTAGGTCAGGGCGCCGGTCGGACAGGCGGCGGTACAGCTGCCTGCGCCATGGCACAGATGCGGGTCCACTTCGATGCGGTTGTCCACGCTCTCAATGGCGTCCGCCGGGCAGACATTGAGACAACGGGTACAGCCGTCGATGCCACTGGAGTGGTGGGCACAGACGTCGTAGTTGACCTTCACGTAACGGGGCTTGTCGAACTGGCCAATCAGCTCAGGCAGCTGAGCCAGTGCGGCAGCCAGTTTGTCGGCGTCATCGCCCACGAAGAAGTAACCCGGCGGCAGCAGCTCCAGGTTCATCACCGGTTGCTGGCCCAGGTCCAGCACCAGGTCATAGTGGGGGCGACGCACCGCGCCGGGCGCCAGCTCCTGCTCGACGCCGTCCACCTTGATGAAAGCCTGGAACTGGCCCAGGAACCCTTTCAGGGAGACGGTGCGGCTGAAGTAGGCCGGCAGAGATTCGGTGGCTTCGGCGGCGGCCATCACCTTCTCAAGGTGGGCCTCGTCCTGGCTGGTCACCGCTTCGGTGGCCACCAGGGTACGGCTGGCCATGCCTTCCAGTTGGGCGGCGGCCAGGCGAATCATATCTTCCGGCCCGATTATCAGCAGGTGGCCGGCGGTATTGTAGGAGACCGTCTGCGGGATCAGGTTCTCCAGCATGGTGATTTGGGCCAGGCTTTGCTCACGGGCCGGGTCCATCACCGGAATTTGGCTATTGCTCACTCTACGTTTCCTAGTCGGTCGTTGCTCTTGATGTCACAGAGGCGGATGGTCCGCCAGGGTGCCGGCAACGCTCCCTTAACTCCCGGCAGGCCGGGCTCAGAGGCTCACATTTGGCGCTCACGCGCGATAGCTCACTCACTGCAAGTTCTGCAAGGGGTGTACCAGCACTGATAAAGGTTTAGTCGTCTTAATTACGCCTCGCTCCGAGATCCGGCGCGATTCTCCGGATCCTGCGGGTCATTTTGTCCAATATCCTCACGGACAGTGGGTAATTCTGACGGAGTTTCGGCAGATTCGGCTTGAGCCAGCTGGGGCTCATCGACCGCTTGCTCAAGGGACGCTTCGCCCTGAGACTCCGGCTGACCCGCCACCACTTTATCCGCCTCTTCGGCCGCTTCGGTCACATGGCGGAACACCTTCTTGGCCAACTCGGCCGCCACGGCGGCACTCAGTTTCGGCTGGGCAGCGTAGTCCAGATCGTACTCACACAGGCCGTCACGGATGTTGTACTGAGGCTGTTTCCACAGTGCCCGCAGCGCGTCTTTTCGCTGGGTGGGATCCACCCCCGGCTTAAGGTAATCGGCAAAGCTGCCACCCTGCTCAATGGATTCGGGATCCGGCAGGGCAGCCTCTTCACCCTCTGCAGCCGAGGCCGCTTCCACCTCTGGGGCATCCGCCTTCTTAACGTCGGCCTCTTCGGCTTCAGTTGTGGTGTCCACGGGATCTACAGTCGGTTGCTCAGGAGCCTTGGCTTCCTCCTCTTCACGAGCGACCTCCGCCTTACGCAGTTGCCATCGGGACAGAAAACTCATTCCGGCTTCTCCCCACGAGATTTCAGTTCACCCCGCACATCGATGTGCTTGCGGCGGTGGGCCTGGATCGGCGCCTCGCCGTGGCGGGTGATAAAGGATTCGATCCAGCAACCAATCGCTTCCGGGATCGCGCAGGTCAGCACCGGGGTATCCCCCTCCAGCGCGCCAGCCGCAATGTTCTGGTTGGCGGTCACGGACATCGGTACCGGCACGCCATCCCCCTTGTCATCACAGATGATAAACAGCTTCGGGTTCGCCAGGTCCAGATTCAGGCGGTAGTTGGCCCGCTCATCCAGGAACAGCTCAATAGCCACCAGGTGACCCCCTTCCGGTTTCTCACCGGTAGCGGGCAGCAGTTGGTCTACTTCCCAGTTGGTTTGGGTCCAACGGCCTACCGTTACCTCCTTGGCTCGGAGGGTTACATAGAGGGGCCAGATCGATTCGCTGTGTTGCATTCCACGCTCCCATGTCGAAGTGGATTGGGGACAGGGCCACCGAAAATCCTAACTGCTCTGGCCACTGCAAGTATTGTTCCACTTTAAATCCGTTGCCACAGGATGATCCTCTTCACGCTTTTTGTCCCGGGTGGGACATTTTGTCCGGAGCAGGTGGGACAGCTTGGGGCAGTGGGTCAGTCAGTCGGTGATCCAGATCTCACTGAACGGCCCATACACAGCTGGAACAGGTTTTGCATTTCCCAAAACCGAGTTTAGATCCCTTGGCAAGCTATTGAATGACCACGACCCTGAAACGACCCCGACTCACCCGCACCCATGCGGAAGCGCCCCTGACCATCGCCGTTACCGCGGTGGACGAAAAAGGCCAGGTGCAGGAGAAGCAGATCGCCTGTGAGCGTCCGCTGACTCTCTATCTCAACTGGCAACCCATCGTGACCCTGATGACTCTGGGCGCCCGTCCGGAAGCATTGGCGCTGGGCTACCTGAAGAACCAGGGCTTTATCCGTGACATCGAGCTGGTGGAGTCGGTGATCGTCGATTGGGAGGTAAACTCCGCGGCGGTGATCACCAAAGAGGACGTCACCCACGTTCAGAAAAAGCTTGAGGAGAAGACGGTGACCAGCGGCTGTGGCCAGGGCACGGTGTTCGGCAGCTTTACCGCCGGTCTCGACGAGATTCAGTTGCCCACGCCCGCGATGAGTCAGAGTGGGATCTACGCCCTGCTCAAGAACCTCAGCCAGTACAACGACACCTATAAGAATGCCGGTGCCGTTCACGGCTGTAGCATCTGCCAGGGTGAGCGAATCCTCAGCTTCGTTGAGGATGTCGGCCGCCATAATGCGGTGGATACCCTAGCCGGCGAGATGTGGCTGGAGGGGCTCGAGGGTGGCGACAAGGTGTTTTACACCACAGGTCGACTCACCTCAGAGATGGTGATCAAGGTGGCCAAGATGGGGATCCCGGTGCTGCTGTCCCGCTCCGGTGTAACCGAGATGGGTCTGAGTCTGGCAACACAACTGGGCATCACCATGATTGCGCGCGCCAAGGGGCGGCACTTCCTGGTTTACCACGGTGCAGAAACCATTGAATTTGACGGAGCCGAGGCATGACCCAGGGAACCGATAACCTTTTTATGAACGCCAAGCAGGTGGCGGACTACCTCGATCTCAATGAGAAGAAGGTGTACGCCATGGCCAATGAGCGCCAGCTGCCGGGCACCAAGATCACCGGTAAATGGCTGTTCCCCAAAACCCTGATTGACCGCTGGGTGATGGAGTCCTGCCACAGCGGCATGCTGTCCGACCGCCTGATCATCACCGGCTCAGACGACCCCCTGCTGCACTGGGCGGTGGGTCGAGTCAGCCAGCGCATTGGCAGCAGCGGTTTGGTTAACTATTCCGCCACCAACTCCAGCCTGGGTCTCTCCCTGCTGGCACAAGGCCTGGCTGACATCTGCTGCCTGCACTGGGGCAACGAGTCAGAGCGCGATCTGCGCCATCCGGCGCTGTTGAAACGCCACGCCCTGCACAAGCAGTGGGTGATGGTGCATGCCGCCAGCCGTGAGTTCGGCCTGATGATGCGCAATGAACATCTCCACCTGGGACAGGATGTGGAGCAGGCACTCTCCCTGCGCTACCGCTGGCTGACCCGACAGGAGGGCGCCGGAGCACGCTATCACTTCGACAACTGGCTGGCGGAGCGTGGCATGGCAGGCACCGACCTGAACATCGTCGGCACCGCCTTCAGCGAACGGGAACTGGCAGCATCAGTGGCCCGCGGTGAAGCGGACTTTGGCTTTGGCTGTCACGGTATCGCCGGTGAGATGGGGCTGGCCTTTGTGCCTCTGGGTCGGGAATCCTTCGATCTGGTGATGCCTCAGGGCGTCTACTTCCGCCAGCACCTGCAGCAGCTGTTCTCAGTGATGCAGAGCCCGGATACCCTGTCCCAGGCCCAGCGCCTTGGCGGCTATGACCTGACTGACTGCGGCAAGTTGATCTGGAGCCCGGTCTGACCGGCTTCCTCCCCGACGGGCTCAATTGAGCCCGTTTTTTTGCTCCATCGAAAATTTCCTTGGGAGCCTCTGGCTGTTATCTTTGCGGTAACTCTTAGGCCTTTGCCGGGAGCGGCCCGGCGGCCGCCAGAAGGGCTATCGCCCCTCTGGACTCCCCTTTGCCTCCGGCGCGGCGTAAGCCCCTCACTCCCTCTCCTTTCCATTTCAGCACTAGCCAGACTCGTTTTTGGAAAAGGCTATCCATACCCTTTCCAAAAAGCCGGCTCCGCCCTCCATGGCTCCGCGTTCACGCCTATCGGCGTTCACCCATGCTCGGCTGGCTACTCGGCCCTTTTTCACTGCGCAGTCCCTGCTCCGTTCAAAAGCCCGGCTACGCCATCCTTGGCTTCGCGTTCGTGCCTATCGGCTCTCACCCCTGGCCCTCGGCCTCATTCTCAGTCGCTCCCGCTCGGCGCCGCGAGTCGGCCACAGTGGACGGCTTTCGCCGTGACACTAAAGTGCGATGTCTGTATCAGTGTCCTGATTCCAAAACACATTACGACGTAGTTGGAAGGAGACCTTCAGAGATGGGCTTGCATTCAGAATGCAACCTCTTATGTATTGAATTCCCACTAATGAGCGAAGAACATTTTTTGGCTCTGAATTTCATCCAAATGCCTGTTATGTCGACGTTTTAGCCCAGCAAGTCACGTAAGCTGGTGGCGACATTACAGGAGTATCTATGCGCTATCGAATTGAGCCCGGAGTCACCGACCCGACACCCACGGTATTGGTGCTGGAGAGCGGCGACGATGGAAAGGAAAAGGTTATCTGGCACCTGACCTGGCGCCACAGCGCGCCGCTCATCCTGTTGGAGAAGGTGGGTGACGACCATATGGTGGTGGCAGACTGGAATGGCCGCATTGAGCTGTACCACCTGCCGACCCGTAATCGCGTCGCACAGCAGAAGCTGGCCGCCGATATCCGCATCGGTGCCCGGGTGGCCACCGATGGCCAAACCATCCAGGTGGCTTACGCGGACGACGACAACTACCGCGTCGATATGCTGGAGATCCTGGATGCCATGACCCTCACCCGCCTGAAGCGCTTTGAACTGCCCGATCGGGAAGAGTTCACCCAGTTGGATCTGACGCTCCGCCAGATTTTCGCACCTTACCCCGACCAGCTCTGGTTTTACGACTGCGAAGCCAGCTTCGGTTTCGATTCACCCGCAGAGCAGGCCTTTTACCAGCTCAACCTGACCACCGGCGAAGCGGATTTCCAGGAGCTTCCGGGCCTGGGCAATGCCAATGATGACTACTGCCTGCCCGCCCTCAACGGCGAACGGAACCTGGGCGTTATGCTGGACTGGGGTCGCCTGCCTATCGTCACCAACGACGCCGGCGAGCCGGAAGCGGTACTCTGCCTGACCCGATTCAGTCTGGACGACCTCTCCGAGCAGGGCCGGATAGCGACACGCCACTTTGACCGCGCCGCGCTGGAGCGTTGGCATGCCGACGCCGACCTGCTGCTCGATCCCGAGGCGGAACTCGATGATGACTACCGCGAAGCACAGGGTGACCTGTTCGAAGCCCTGACCCGGATGCACTGGCAGGACGACACCCTCTGTCTGCACTTTGAGGATGGTCAACATCTCCGCATTCTCGCCAACGGGGAACAACAGGGTTTTCAGGAGATGCCATCACAGCCATACGAATGGACCCCGCTGGCCCTTTTTGACCGCGATCTTGAAGGCCGCATCCCGCTGTTTGTAGGCGACGATGACCAGCGCACCCTGCGCCAGATGGGCCAGGCCTGCGAGGACATCGACCGTCAGCGCCGTGGTCAGCGATTTGCGTTTGCTCTGATGACCAGTGACGGCAGCCCCGTCGAACAGGCCGCATTTTTCCAGCGGGTGGCATCGGAGCACCACGCCAAACTGGCTGCCATGCTGGAGGCGTTCATCGCCCTGGATGAGATGCTGTACGACGATCTGAACGCCGGTTACGCCGCCCTGTGCCATGTGGCCAAAGCACTGGCGATGACCAGCTGTCCTGAGTATCTGCCTCTGCTGACCCGATACGTTGAAGCGCTAGATCTCGACCATGAGTTGTTTGTAGAGGAGTCACTGCTGGGCACCATCGTCCAGTATTACGGGGCGGAGGATCCCGGCGTGATAGCGCTGGAGAGCCACATTCGGGGCTGGCACGGCTGTGACGAGGATGACGAATACGATGAATATGAGGATGAGTAAGGGTTAAGCCTCAAAAAACGCCCCACCGATTGGTGGGGCGTTTTGATTCAGGAACGAACGCTCAGCTGCACGCCCTGGGGTTCTGACATCGCCGGACACTGCATCGGCAACTTGATGGTAAAGACCGAGCCCTTACCCAGTTCCGATTCCACCTCCAGCAAACCGCCAAAGCGGCGGATGATGCCGTAGCTCAGGGAAAGACCCAGACCGGTGCCCTGCTTACGGGTGGTAAAGAAGGGGTCAAAGATGCGCGACAGCACCTCCGGGGCGATACCGCAACCATCGTCCGCCACGGTGATCCACACTCCCTTGGGCTGGTCGCCGTCCATCCAGTCGCCACTGGCTACACGCACCTGCCCCGAGCCCTTCAGGGCATGGGCGGCGTTGACCACCAGGTTGATCAGCACCTGCAGCAGCTGTTGGCGGTTCACCTCCACCTGCGCAGTGGCGCCCAGATCCAGGTCCACATCCACCGACTGCTTGCGCAGAGAGTGGCGCACCAGCACCAGCATCTCTTCAAGGATGGGATTCACCGGCTGGCGCTCCAGCGGCATCGCCAGATCGCCCGGTCGCGCGTACTGCAACAGCGATTGGATAATACTGTTGATGCGCTGCACCTGCTGGACAATCAGCTCGATCTCCTCATTAAGATCCGGCTCCTCGTCCCCCAGCTCCATCTTGATCAGCTCAATGTTGCCCAGGATCACCGCCGTCGGGTTATTGATCTCATGAGCGATCCCCGCCGTCAGCTCGCCCAGCGCCACCAACTTCTCGTTGGTCACCATCTGCTGTCGGGTCTCCTCCAACAGGCGGATGTTGCGTTTCAACTCCTGAGTCCGCTGCTTCAGGCTGAAGGTGCGCTCCTCCACCTTTTGCTCCAACTGCAATGCGGCAGCCTGGATCTGCTGGTTGCGCTCCTGCAACTGGTCCAGCATCAGGTCAAACTGACGGCCCAACTGGGCCAGCTCGTTGGCCGGGTCCAGACCGAGATCGCCAATGCGGCGATTTCGCCCCGCCTGAACTTCACGGACGACGTTATGAATTCGGTCGATCGGCTTGAGCAAACCCGAAGCACCCCGGTATACCGCGAGACCGGAACCCAGCATCACCAGCAGCAGGATGGTGCCCATCTCAATGATGTTGATCAGGTAGTTCAGTACAAAGGGGGCCTCGGTAAACCCGGTGTAGATCATGCCGATCCGCTCCCCTTTGGTGTCCAGCAATGGCGCGTAAGCGGAGATGTACCAGTCGTTGAATACAAACGCCCGGTCCACCCACAGCTTGCCCTGCTCCAGCACCTTCAGCCGCACCTGCTCCGACACCAGCGTGCCCACCGCCCGCCCGTTTTCATCGTCCGGGACGTTGGTGCTGATCCGCACATTGTCGAGGAACAGGGTCACCGCACCACGGGCCCGGGCAGGCAGGGTGCCATCGGCGTAGGTCAGCGCCTTGATGGTGTCCACCAACTCGGTGTTGTGGTTCATCAGTGAACCGCCATCCAGGTACCCGATCCGCTCACCATCCGGCCCTTTTACCGGAATCAAACTGCGGATCACCATGCCCCGCTGCTCAAACCCCTCCCGAGGCTGGGGCGCCATCGGCGTGGGCTTCAGGCGCATGGAGGCCAATCGGGCCAGCGACGGGCTGATCCGCAGCATCTGGTTGCGGGACAGCACCTGCAAACCAGAGCGGGCGTCGTCATTTTCATCCGGGATCAGCTGGCGCAACTTGGGCTCCGCCAACGCGTCCTCCAGGCTGACCAGGCGCAGAAAGTCTAGGCCAAGGCGATCCCGGTGCGCTTCAAGCAGCCGGTTCAGGGAGCGGTCGGAATACTGCAGAGATTGGATAAGCTGAGTGAAGTCCCAGGCGTGCTGGGTCTGACGCAAGGCACGCTCCTGCGCCTCGGCCTGATTGGCCAGCACCCCCTGAGCCACTGCCAGATCCGCCCGCACCTTCATAAACAGTTGCTTGCCGGTGTAGGTGACGTTCCAGTAGATGGTGATAAACACCAGACTGGCCAGGGTAACCAGCACAGGCAGCAGCATCAGCACCAGCAAACGGTACCGTACTGTGCTGGTCATCACCTTGACGTCATTGGTGAAATGGTGGCGCCAGCGTTTCAGCATCCGCCTTCCTGACCCCACTCTTTAAATTTCCGGTCGAGGGTTTTCCGGGACACACCCAGCACCCGTGCCGCCGCAGACTTATTGCCCTCCTGCGCCGTCACCACCTGCATCACATGCAGGCGCTCCACCTCTTTCAACTCCATATCGTCCGGGTAACCGGCCCCAGCCGGGACCTCCACCACCGGGGTTTCCTGGCTTCGCCAGTACTCTGCCGGCGGCTTACCCAACAGCAGGCAGCGCTCCACCAGGTTACGCAGTTCGCGAATGTTGCCGGGCCAGTCGTAGCTCTGCATCACCTGCAGGTCCTCGTGGCTCCAGGCAACCTCCCGCAACCCCAGCTCGGTAGCCAGTTGGCGGGTAAAGTGGTGCACCAGATCCACCACATCATCGGGGCGCTCACGGAGACTGGGGATGCGGATATTAAGCACATTCAGACGGTAGAACAGGTCGCGACGGAAACGCCCCTCCTCAACCTCTTGCTGCAACTCCCGGTTGGTGGCGGCGACCACGCGCACGTCCACCGGCGACTCCTTCTCTGAGCCCACCGGGCGGATGGTGCGCTGTTCCAGCACCCGCAGCAGTGCGGTCTGCATCTGCAGCGGCATCTCGCCAATTTCGTCCAGGAAGATGGTGCCGCCGGAAGCAAAGCTGAACAGGCCTTCGCGGGCCCCACGGGCACCGGTAAAGGCACCAGCCACATGGCCAAACAGCTCACTTTCCAACAGCTCCGGGGCAATCGCACCGCAGTTCACGGCCACAAAGGAGCCGCTGCGACCCGACAGTTGGTGCAGAGAGCGGGCAACCAGCTCTTTACCGGTTCCGGATTCGCCCTCAATCAGCACCACCGCATTGGTGGCAGCCACGCGACCAATCACCGACTTCACCTCCGCCATGGCGGCGCTGTTGCCGATGATGGTGTTGGGGTGACTGTGGGCCACTTCGCGACGCAGCAGCAGATTTTCCCGGCGCAACAGACGGCGTTCGATACAGCGGTCCACCGCCTGCATCATCTGCTCCAGACGGAAGGGTTTGAGAATAAAGTCAACGGCCCCGGCGCGCAGGGCACGGATGGCGGTTTCCATATCGGCAAAGCCGGTCATAAAGATCACGTCGGAGCGACGGGTGTCCATGTCCAGCGCCTCATGCCACTCAATGCCATCCCGGCCCGGCAGGCTGATGTCCACGATCAGCAGGTCGAAGTGGCAACGACTGCGCAGCTGCTCCGCCTCTTCCACACTGCCGGCAACTTCCACCAGTGCGAAGCGTTTGCTCAACGCTTTCTTCAGAAACGAACGCATGCCGGACTCATCGTCCACCACCAAAACCGACATCGCTGTCGAGGGAGGAAGCTTATCGACCATAACCGCTGAGAATCTCCAATATCAGGGATGCAGATTGGTACAAATTGTCCCGCCAGGGTCAATTTGCCCATAGGTAGCGTAAAGGTGCGTCATTTTGACCCTATTGGCCAGCGAGAAAGTGTGATCCCGGGCAAAAATCCCCCCTCTTACAGCGATTGGCATTATCTTTGCACGGTTTGAGCGGGCCGAGACGCGCCATGTTGTCACTTACGCGTCTGCCACGTTTTGGGTTCGACAGGATAGTTAACGAATGAAAGGTACACTCTCAAAAGTGTTGTTGCTGCTGGCATTATTGCCCGGCCTGGCGCTGGCAAAAGAGCCGGTGCGTCTGGCCACCACCACCAGCACCGACAACTCCGGCCTGCTCGCTTACCTGCTGCCGGAATTTGAGAAAGACAGTGGTTACCAGGTGCAGGTGATCGCCACCGGAACCGGTAAGGCGCTGCGTCACGGCCGCAATGGCGACGTGGATGTGGTGATGACTCACGCTCCCGCCGCTGAGGCCAAGTTCGTGGAGGACGGTTTTGGCCGCCTGCCGCGCCAACTGATGGCCAACGATTTTATCCTGCTCGGCCCCGCCAGTGACCCCGCACACATCGCATCGGCACAGAGCGTGGCCGACGCAATGAAGCGGATCCACGATGCCAAAACCCCTTTTGTGTCCCGGGGCGATGAGTCCGGCACACACATTAAAGAGCTGGCGCTGTGGCGATCCGCCGGGGTGGATACCCATTTCACCGGTTATGCCGCCATCGGTCAGGGCATGGGCCCGGCTCTGCTGACCGCCAGCGAGATGCAAGGGTATCTGCTGGCCGACCGAGGCACCTACCTGGCGTTCAAAGACAAGCTGGATTTGAAAGTGCTGTATCAGGGCGACGCCAGACTGCTCAACCCTTACCAGGTGATCCTGATCAGCGACACCATCTACCCGGATCGGAACCACGCTGGCGCTCAGGCATTGAGTGACTGGCTGGTCAGCGCCAAAGGACAGGCGATGATCAATGATTTCAGCGTGCAGGGAGAGCAGCTGTTTCAGGCGACCTATAAGGCTTCCGAATGAGCGACGGCATGTTTTCCGTATTCCAGCAGGGTTTGATGCTGCTGCTGAGTTTTGACCCTGACGTCTGGGCCATCATCGGTGTCTCTTTCAGCGTCTCCCTGCGCGCCATGGCGATCATTCTGCTTCCCAGTATCCTGCTGGGCTTTGCACTGGCCGTTACCCGTTTCCCGGGCCGTAGCGTCATCATCTCACTGTTCCAGACGCTCCAGGCAATCCCCACAGTCGTGGTGGGTCTGATCGCTTATCTGCTGCTGTTCCGCCAGGGGATCCTGGGTGACCTGCGCTGGCTGTTTACCCAGAACGCCATGGTGCTGGCCCAGGTGTTCCTGGCGATGCCGGTTCTGGTCTCCCTCAGTTACGGCGCCTTCTCCAGTGGAGACTGGCGCGCCTGGGAAACCGCCCGTACTCTGGGGGCACCGCGCCACCGCGCCTTTTTCACTCTCTGTCATGAACTGCGGGCACCCCTACTGGTGGCCGTTATCGCGGCATTCAGCCGCATCATCACTGAGGTGGGCGCCTCCATGCTGGTGGGGGGTAACATTCACAATGTGACCCGCAACATCCCCACCGCCATCGCTCTGGAAACCAGCAAAGGCGAGTTTGCCCAGGCAGCGGCACTGGGTACCGTGTTGCTGCTGCTGGCCCTGATGATCAACTTCTCCCTGGGTAGCCTGCGTAATCAGCAGGAAGGCCTGCGTCGAGGATAACCATGCAACTGACCGCGACTGCGCTGGAGATGCGCTTTAACCAACAACTGCTGTTCCGGATCCCGGATCTGATGCTCAGCGGCCACCAGCGGATCTGGCTGAAAGGCCCCAACGGCGTGGGCAAAACCACGCTGATGAAGATCCTGGCGGGCCTGTCCCGTCCCACGACCGGCCAGGTGGTGCTGCGCGGTGCCCCAAGCCGTCGCTGGCGCCGGGATGGCTCTCCCCTCGGCCAGGTGGTGTATCTGCATCAAAGCCCCTACCTGTTTAACGGCACGGTATGGGACAATTTGGCTTACGGTCTCAACAATCTGGCGTTGTCCGTGTCGGAGCGCGAAGTTCGCATCCGCGAAGCGCTTGGACTGGCCCGCCTGGAGCACCTGGCAGAGCGTCCCGCTCAGGTGTTGTCCGGTGGCGAGCGACAACGCCTGGCCCTGGCCCGCGCCTGGGTACTGAACCCCCGGTTCCTACTGCTGGATGAGCCCAGCGCCAACCTGGATCCGGACTCGCTGGGCCTGGTCACCGAGATGGTGGATCAACTGTACCAACGTGGCTGTGGCCTGGTGATCACCAGCCACCAGCAAACCGAACTTACCGACCGGTGCGAAGAGCACTGGGTCCTGGATAACCAAAGCCTGATCTGCCTGAACATGGTCGATCAGCAGGAAGCCAGAGCATGACGCTTAATGACATCACCCTGGCGGTGCTGGCCGGAGGCCAAGCCCGTCGTATGGGCGGCGATGACAAGGGACTGATCCCGGTTGCCGGACAACCCATGATCCAACACGTTCTCAATCGGGTTCGCCAACCCGGCATGGCGGGCATGATCATCGCCAACCGCAACCAGACACGCTACGCCGAGCTTGGCCTGCCGGTGCACAACGACACCATTCCCGGCTTTATGGGTCCGATGGCGGGCATGGCGGTTGCCATGGCGGAAGCGACCACCCCGCTGGTGCTGATCTGTCCCTGTGACACCCCGAACCTGCCCGCCGATCTGGCAGAGCGACTGCTGGCCGCGATGCAGAGCAGCGACGCCGAGGCCGCCGTGGCCTGTGATGATGAGCGGGAACACCCGGTGGTGATCCTGCTGAAGCGGGAGTTATTGGGATCCATTGAGCAGTTTCTGGCTGCCGGGGATCGTAAGATTGACCTCTGGTATGGCCAACATAAAGTGGCCCGGTGCGTTTTCAATGGCGCAGCCGACGCCTTTGCCAACATCAATACTCCAGAGCAGCGTCAGGAGCTGGAGCAGCAGCTGCTGGCCTGACAGTACAGATGAGAGAGTCCATGAGCGCAGACACCCTCCTGTCCGATTGCCGAGTTCCCGTTCTGGGGATTTGTGCTTACAGTGGCACAGGCAAAACCACCCTGTTGTTGAAGTTGCTGCCCGAGCTGAACCGCCGGGGGCTGAAAGTGGCGGTGGTGAAGCACGCTCACCACAACTTTGAAGTGGATAAGCCCGGCAAGGACAGCTTCGAGCTGCGAAAGGCCGGTGCCGATCAGATGCTGATCGGTTCAAGCAACCGCCGCGCCCTGATGATGGAGCGCCCGGTTGAGGGCGACCCGGATCTCAAAGAGCTGCTGGCGATGATCGACCAGAGCCGCATCGATATGATCCTGGTGGAAGGCTTTAAGAAACTGGCCCTGCCCAAGCTGGAGCTGCACCGGGCGGAAGTGGGCAAACCCTTTGTGTTTACCCATGACCCCCTGATCCAGGCCATCGCCTGCGACGAAGCGACCCGACTGCCCTCGGATTGCACCCTGCCTCAACTCTCCATCAATGATGTCGACGGCATCGCTGACTTTATCCAGCGCTTTATCGCTCAATGGACGCCGGTTACGCCCGCCCCTCTTGGGCCCAGCTGTGACAGCGTGGAGCGCAAGCAACTGTCGGTGAACCAGGGTGTGGCCCGCATCCTCAGCAAGGTCACGCCGCTGAGCGAAACCGAATCCCTGCCCCTGACTCAGGCCCTGGGCCGTGTTCTGGCGCAGGACGCCATCTCCCCCATCAATGTCCCTCAACACACCAACTCCGCAATGGACGGCTACGCCATTGCCCACGGTGACGCTGATGAGTTCAAGGTGGTGGGCGAGGTGTTTGCCGGCCACGCCTACGACGGCACTGTCGCGGCCGGTGAAGCGGTCAAGATCATGACCGGCGCTCCTCTGCCGGCCGGTGCGGACACGGTGATCATGCGTGAGCTGGCCACCGAGCAGGATGGCCGGGTGCGCTTTGAAGGCGCCATCGAGCCGGGACAAAATGTCCGCCAGGCCGGTGAAGATATCCGGACCGGTGCCACCGCCCTGACTCAGGGCGCCCGCATCAGCGCGGCGGAGATGGGCCTGCTGGCCTCTTTGGGCCTGGCCCAGCCCACCGTGTGGCGTCGCCCCAAGGTGGCGATCTTCTCCACCGGCGATGAGGTGTGTGCCCCGGAAGCCCCTCTGAAGCAGAACTGCATCTTCGACGCCAACCGTTTCAGCCTGCACGGTATGCTGGCTCAGCTTGGCTGTGAGGTGATCGACCTCGGCATCATCGAAGACAACGAAGATGCCATGGTCACTGCACTGGAACAGGCCTCTTCCCAGGCGGATGTGGTGATCAGCTCCGGTGGCGTATCGGTCGGGGACGCCGACTTTATTAAGGATGCCCTGGCCCGCCTCGGCACCATCGATTTCTGGAAGATCGCCATGCGCCCCGGTCGCCCCCTGGCGTTCGGCACCATTGGCAACGCCCTGTTCTTTGGTCTGCCCGGCAACCCGGTCGCCGTGATGATCTCCTTTATGCAGTTCGTCCAACCCGCTCTGCGCAAGCTGGCCGGTGAAAGCCACTGGGCACCGCGCCTGGTGAAAGCCGTTGCCACCGAGCCGATGCGCAGCCGCACCGGTCGCACCGAGTTCAGCCGTGGCATCGCCACCCTGGGCGCCGCTGGCCAGTTGGAGGTACGCACCACCGGCAGTCAGGGCAGTGGCATCCTGAGCTCCATGGTGCAGGCCAACTGCCTGATCGTTATCGAGGAAGCGATCGACCTCGTCCGCCCCGGCGATGCCGTCTGGGTGCAACCATTTGCAGACCTGATGTAGGAGACGTCGATGTCATTAACTGACGGCTTTGGACGCAAAATCAGCTACCTGCGCATGTCCGTAACGGACCACTGCGACTTCCGCTGCGTCTACTGCATGGATGAAGACCCCAAGTTCCTGCCCCGTGACCAGGTGCTCTCTCTTGAGGAGTTGCACCAGATCGCCCAGGCCTTTACCGAACTGGGTGTACAGAAGATCCGTCTGACCGGGGGAGAGCCCCTGGTTAAAAGTGACCTGGACTACCTGGTTAAGCAGATCGCGGATCTGCCCGGGCTGAAAGACCTCTGTCTGACCACCAACGGGTCACGCCTCAAAAAATTCGCGCAACCGCTGAAAGAAGCGGGCCTGAAGCGGATCAACATCAGCCTGGATACCCTTGACCCGGAGCGCTTCACCGCAGTGACCCGTAACGGCAAGCTGGATCGTGTTCTGGCCGGCATCGACGCCGCCATCGAAGCGGGCTTTGAGCGCATCAAGCTCAATACCGTGGCGATGAAGGGCAGCAACGATGACGAGATCCTGGATCTGGTCGCCTTTGCGCGTGAGAAGGGCGTGGACATCAGCTTTATTGAAGAGATGCCCCTGGGCCAGTTGGATGCGGATCGCCGTCAGCAGAGCCTGCTGACCAGCGATGCGGTGCGCGAGATCCTGTCGGAGCGCTACGAACTGATCCCCACAACCGAGAACACCGGTGGCCCAGCCCGCTATTACCGGATGCCGGACAGCGATATCCGCATCGGCTTTATCAGCCCCCACAGCCACAACTTCTGCAGCGAGTGCAACCGGGTTCGGGTCACCACCACCGGCCAGCTGTTGCTCTGTCTGGGCAACGAAAACGCCGTGGATCTCAAGGCGATCGTTCGCGAATACCCCGGCGATATTGAGTGCCTGAAGCAGGCGATCCTGGACGCCATGATGAAGAAGCCGGAGAAGCACGAGTTCCGTACCGACGGTGAGACTCAGATCCTGCGGTTTATGAGCTTCACTGGCGGCTAATCCACCTCCGCAAAACGCCTTACAGGCCAGCCCATCGGGCTGGCCTTTTTTGTTTGTCCTCTTGCGGCCTCTGACAGTTGGGGATTCCGGCCCTCCCGTCTATACCTTAAGCACTGATATCGCTGTGGAGGTTGCCATGCGACGCGCACTGATGATTCTCTCTGTACTCTGTCTTCTGCTGCCCATGGCACAAGCCAAGGATGACTTTCCCGACCGGACCGATGATGGCTTGACCCGGATCCCCTCCGAACAGGTTCAGGCGGCGTACTGGCTTGAAGGCGCCACGCTGGCGCCCTATACCCGGGTGGCGATCCTGGACTGCTTTGTGGCGTTCAAAAAAGACTGGCAACGTGACTACAACAGCGGCCGACGCGAACTGTCCCAACGCATCAGCGGCAAGGAGATGGAGAAGATTCAGCAGGAGCTGGCCAAAGAGTTTATGACGGTGTTCACCCGAGAGTTGGAGGAACGGGGCGGTTATGAGGTCGTCAGCCCGGAAGTTCGGGACCAGGACGTCCTGCTGCTCAGGCCCGCCATCATCAATCTCGACATCACCGCGCCGGACCTGCAGGGAACCCAGTTCCAGCGCAACTACGTCGCCTCAGCGGGCTCCATGACACTCTATATGGAGCTCTACGACTCAGAGACGCGGGACCTGATTGGACGGGTGGTGGATTCACGCTCTGCACGGGACACCGGTACATTCCAGTACGCCAACAAAGTGACCAACCGGGCGGAAGCGGACCGTATCCTGAGACGATGGGCAGACCTGCTGGTGAAGGCCCTGAACGAAGCGAAACCCTAGTCCTGCGTTGGACGAATAGCAGGAGAGTAAGCGCCACTCGAACCCGGAGGGCGGTAAAGCGAGGTTCCCCTTTTGGGATGGCAGGGGCCGGGAAAGGTGGAACCAAAGGCGGAACCAGAACAGAGTGAGACCGTAGAGCAGATACGAAAAAGCCCCGGTAAAACCGGGGCTTTTTCTGAATAGTGGGGTGGCTGACGGGACTTGAACCCGCGACAACCGGAATCACAATCCGGGACTCTACCAACTGAGCTACAGCCACCACTGTCGGGACATCTGGCTATCCAGATTAGTGTCGAAATGAAACCTTCGAATGGCGCGCCCAAGAGGATTCGAACCTCTGACCTCTGCCTCCGGAGGGCAGCGCTCTATCCAGCTGAGCTATGGGCGCTCACTCACTTCGACGGCGGACATAATACGTAAGGGGCCCCCCCCAGTCCACGTATTTTTGGCACCGTGTCGGTCAAGTGGTGGAATTTTAACTAGACCATGTAAAAAAGCATAGTGAAAACAACAAAAAACATTGAAGCGTGCCGCTTTTTTGGTCAATCTGTCTCGATTCGACTCCCACGTTAACATCACCAGCAAGGACAGCAGCAGAATGCCCAAAGGGAAGGCTCTGTCGCCGCAATCGGTAACAGCATCACTAGAAAGGCGTGTTAATCGACTGAAGAGGATGGCAAGCCACTACAAAACCGCGGCCTCACTGCAGTCGATCCTGTTCCGAGTCTCCGAGCTTGCCAGCCACAGTCCCACCATGGAGCGCTTCTATCAGGAGCTGGCACCGCTGGTTCAGCAGTTTCCGGGCACCGCAAACTGCTATGTCGCCCTCTTCGACCCCATCACCGAACGTTTCGATTTCCCCTTCTTTCTCGACGAGCGGGACAGCTCTCCCCATGTCGACACCCGCTATCTATTGGCTGGCTGCACCGGATACGTGTATCGACATGGAAAACCGCTGAATGCTGACAATGCCACGCTGGCCAGACTGGTTGAGCAGGGCGAGGTGCAACGTCTGGGCCACCCTGCGGAAGCCTGGCTTGGAGTCCCCCTGAAGCAGGAAGAGACAGTAATTGGGGTTCTGGTGCTGCAATCCTACCAACCCGGATTTCGCTACACGCAAGCCCAGCTGGAGTTCCTGACTTTTGTCGGCCAGCACCTGATCACTGCGATGGAGCGTCTGAAGCTGCGGGCCCAGACCGAACGACTGATTGAACATCGCACCCGGGCACTGAGCCGGGCCAATAAGGCGCTGCAGCAGGAGGTCGCACAGCGCCGTCGGGCGGAGCGGCTACAGAATGCCCTGCTGGAGATCACCGAGATCACCGCCAGCGGCCGGGACATCGACAGCTTTTACCGGGCGATTCACTCGGTACTGCGTCATCTGCTTTATGCCGAAAACTGCTTTGTTGCCCTGCTGGATGCGGAAGGTGAGCACCTCACCTTCCCCTATTTCGAGGTGGGCGATGCCCTGGAAGCGCCGCCACCCCGGAAACCGGGGGATGGCCTGACGGAGCAGGTGATGGCCGCCCAGCGCCCCCTACGACTCTGTCGTGACACCATTGATTCCCGCTACCGGGATGGCTCCCTCGGGCAGTCGGTGGACCGCTGCCTGATTGACCTCAGGGACTGGATGGGGGCACCACTGGTGATCAATGGTGAGATCCGGGGCGTGCTGGCCGTGTTCAGCCAGCACCCCGATTACGGCTATGAGGATAAAGATCTGGATGTGTTGGGGTTTGTCTCCCAGCACATCAGCACCGCCATTGAACGCCGTCAGGCGTTGGAGCAACGAGCCCGTTACCGGGAGGAGTTGGAACGCAAGGTGACGGAGCGCACTCGTGAAGTTCACGCCATGAACGTGGACCTGCACCGCCAGATCCTTCAGCGTCGCAAAGCGGAAAGTCAGCTCCGGCACGACGCACTCCATGACACCCTGACCGGCCTCCCCAACCGGGCACTGCTGCTCAGCCGGATGGATCAGGCCCTGAAGCACATCAAGCGGCACCCTGATGAGCGCTTCGCGCTGCTGTTTATCGACCTGGACCGGTTCAAGCTGGTCAACGATTCTCTCGGCCACCTGGCGGGCGATACCCTGCTGGAAACCGTGGCGCAGCGCCTCAGTCGATGTGTTCGGGACAACGACACTCTGGCCCGTCTGGGGGGCGATGAGTTTGTGATTCTGCTGGATGGGATCCGCAACCGCCAGCATGTTCAGGAGGCCGCGGAACGGCTTCTGGAACAGCTGCGCCAGCCCCTGAAGCTGGAGGGCAAGGAGTTCTTTCCCGGAGCCAGCATCGGTATCGCTCTGGCGGATCCCCACCAGAACGCCTCTCCCCAAACCCTGCTGCGGGATGCGGATGCGGCCCTCTACCACGCCAAATCCGCTGGCCGGGGTGGCTTCCAGTTCTTTGACCAGCAGATGCATGCGGAAGCGGTCGCCGATCTGACTCGCGAAGCGCAGTTCCGACAAGCGTTGAACCAGGGCCAGATCACCGTTCACTACCAACCGGTAATGGATCTGGAGCAGCAGCAGGTGGTGGGGATGGAAGCCCTGGCCCGCTGGCACCACCCCCAACTGGGGGAGCTGACCCCGGACCAGTTTCTGCCTCAGGCCTGCCACAGTGGTGCCGTGGCGGAGCTGGACTGTTATGTGCTCCGTCAGGTCTGTCGGGACTACCCGCAACTGCGCCAACAGATAGGCCATCGCGGCTGGGTGCACGTCAATCTGGACCTCACCCACCTGCGCTCCAACAGCAAGCTGGAGAAGCTGGAACGCTGCATCGAGTCACTGACCCTGCCGAAAGGACAACTGGCACTGGAGTTTTCCGAACGCGACCTGATGGTGGATCAACCCACCCTGCATGAGGGACTGAACCGGCTGCAGTGCCTGGGGGTTAAGCTGGGGCTGGATGATGTGGGGACCGGTTACAGCGCCCTGGCGATGCTGCCGCTGCTGCCGCTGGACTTCGTTAAGGTGGATAAGCACTACAGCCAGAAAAGCACCGACTGTGAACGCCACCGAGCGGTGCTTCAATCCCTGGTGGCTCTGTCTGGCCAGCTGGGATTTGTTGTCAGTGCGGAGGGGATTGAGCAGCCGGGTCAACACCAGCTGCTCAAAGGGTTGGGGTGCCGTTGGGGTCAGGGTTATCTGTTCCGTGCGCCGGAAGCCCTGCCCACCAGTGCGGAGCTCAGCCGTTCAGGCTGAGCCTCACTTTTTCGCCAGCATCGCTCTGAGCATGGCGACATTGGTTTTGCCGGTGCTCATCCGCTCCTGCTCCGAGGGCTGGCGCTGACGGTTTTCCCACACCAGATCATCCTGGGGCAGCTCCAGCAGGAAGCGACTGGGTTCACAGCGGATCTGCTCACCAAACTGGCGGCGCTCGCGACAGAGGGTGAAAATCAGCTCACGCTGAGCCCGGGTGATGCCCACATAGGCCAGACGCCGCTCCTCCTCCACATTGCCCTCATCCAGGCTGCTCTGATGGGGCAGCAAGCCCTCCTCAGTGCCCACCATAAAGACGTAGGGGAACTCCAGCCCCTTGGAGGCGTGGAAGGTCATCATCTGCACCTGGTCCGCCTCCTCCTCTTCGGAGTTGCGCTCCATCATGTCGCGCAGAGTGAGACGGGTTACCACCTGGTTGAGGGTCATCGGCTCCTCCAGCTCATCCCCCTCCAGCATGTCGGTGATCCAGCGGTAGAGTTCGGAGACGTTCTTCATCCGCATCTCCGCCGCCTTGGGGCTGGGTGAGGTGTCGTAGAGGTGATCCTCGTAGTTGATCTCCCGCACCAGATCCTTCAGCGCCGCCAGGGTATCTCCCCGCTCGGCCCGATCCCCCAGCTCGACCAGCCAGCGGGTAAACACCATCACGGTCTCCGCCGCCTGAGGAGGCAGAACCCGCTCCAGTTCCGGCTCAAACGCCGCGGCAAACAAGCTGATCTGGCGCTCATTCGCCAGTCGACCCAACTTCTCCAGAGTGGCCGGCCCCATGCCTCGCTTGGGCACATTGCAGATGCGCAGAAACGCGTTGTCGTCATCCGGATTCACCAGCAGACGCAGGTAACCCATGATGTCCTTAATCTCTGAGCGACTGAAGAAGCTGGTGCCACCGGACAATTTGTAGGGGATCCGGTTGGTCATCAGCGCCTTCTCAAACAGGCGGGACTGGTGGTTGCCCCGGTAGAGAATGGCGTAATCCTTGAACTTGGCGTGGTTAACAAACTTGTGGCGCACCAGCTCCGCCACCACGCGCTCCGCTTCGTGGTCCTCGTTGTTGGCCATGATCACCTTGAGCTTTTCGCCGTACCCCAGTTCCGAACGCAGGGTCTTGTCGTAGACGTGGGGGTTGTTGGCGATCAGGATGTTGGCGGCATTCAGAATGCAACCGGAGGAGCGATAGTTCTGCTCCAGCTTGATCAGCTTGAGGCTGGGGAAGTCCTTACCCAACAGCACCAGGTTCTGGGGCTTGGCACCACGCCAGGAGTAGATGGACTGGTCATCATCTCCCACCACGGTAAAACGGGCACGCTCCCCCACCAGCAGCTTCACCAGCTCATACTGGCTGGTGTTGGTGTCCTGGTATTCGTCCACCAGCAGATAGCGCAGGCGGTTTTGCCACTTCTCCCGCACCTCGGCATTGGAGGCCAGCAGCAGGGTCGGCAGCATGATGAGATCGTCAAAATCCAGCGCGTTGTAGGCAATCAGGTGGCTGCGGTAGCGTTCATACAGTTGAGCGTGCAGGATCTGCTGGGGATCACGGGCCAGGGTCAGCGCCTTCTCCGGCAACACCAGATCGTTTTTCCAGTTGCTGATCTGGGTGATCAGCATGCGCAGCTGATCCTTATCCTCGTTAAGCTCGTTCTCCGTCAGCTCCTTCAGCAACGCCAGGGTGTCCTGATCGTCAAACAGGGAGAAGCCGGGTTTCAGGCCCAGAACCTTGTGCTCACGCCGGATGATGTCCAAACCCAGGGTGTGGAAGGTGGAGATCCACAAGCCACGAGACTCCCCTTTGCCCAGAGTCTGCGCCACACGCTCCTTCATCTCACGGGCGGCTTTATTAGTGAAGGTTACCGCCGCAATATGGCGGGCCTTATAGCCGCAACGCTGCACCAGGTAGGCGATTTTGTTGGTGATCACCCGGGTTTTACCACTGCCGGCCCCCGCCAGTACCAGGCAGGGCCCGGAGACGTAGTTCACCGCTTCTTGTTGCGCCGGATTGAGTTTCATCGTCCTACCTGTGTGCACGCCGATTCGAGGGCGCGCATTCTATGCAAAATCGGGGGAGTTTGGCCACCTGTACCGGGCCGCTTTTCTGTTACCATGAATCCAACAGCGACCAATGGAACCCTATTATGATCACCCCCAACAAACTGGAGCAACTGGCACAGCAACTGGGCAGCGCCCTGCCCCCGGGTCTGAAGAGCGCCGCAGACGACTTTGAGGCCAAAGCCAAGACCATTCTGCAGAGCCAGCTCTCCAAGCTGGATATGGTCTCCCGGGAAGAGTTTGACCGCCAGGCCGCCGTTCTGGCCAAAACCCGCATGATGGTGGAGCAGCTGGAAGCGCGCCTTGCCGCGCTGGAAGCGGCTCAGTCCGAGCAGGACGGCAGCGACAACAGCTGATCCATATTGGCGGGCACCTGACCCGCCATTTTTATGCGGGGGCAGAGATGGAGTGGCACAAGGGCGACTATCTGGTCAGTACCGACCCGGAACGGCTCGACCGAGCCGCGATCCACCGCTACCTCAGTGAAGAGGCCTACTGGTCTCTGGGCATCCCCCGCGAACTGCTCGATACCGCCCTCGACCACTCCCTCTGCTTCGGCCTCTACCTGGGCCAGCAGCAGGTTGGCTTCGCCCGGCTGATCACCGACTACGCCACCTTTGCCTATCTGGCGGATGTGTACGTTTTAACGGAACACCGGGGCCAGGGGCTGGCCCGATGGATGATGACCTGCATCATGGCCCACCCTCAGGTCGTGCCTTTGCGTCGCATTATGCTGGTTACCAAGGATGCGCATCCGCTCTACCGGGCCGTTGGCTTTGATGACCCGGCCGTGCCAAGCCGGATCCTGACCCGCCACCGCCCCAGGTGCTACCAAGGCTGACATCGCCTCACTGAACTGGCCAGTTTTACCGCCAGGCCGTATCCTTAAAGTAACTTCAACCGCCACCTAGGGAGTACACCGTGGCCCTTGAACCCATTCTGATATTTGTTGCTCTGATTACCCTCTATCTGGCCTACAAATCCCGCCAGTTCCAAAAGGAACACAAAGCCGCCAATGAGCGGGCCGAAGCCAAACTGAATGAACTGGAGGCCGAGGCACGAAAGCAGTGTCAGGACTGGGCCTCGCCGGCCGAGCCGGATCACGATGCCAAAGCCGCGCTCAAAGCGGGCCTGATGGCCGCCTTTGAATTTGGCAGCGGCCTGAAAGGCGAGCCCCAGAAGCCGGACTCCCGTGTGATGCGAACCCTGCTGGGGGATTACCTGGAGGGGGCGGAGAAAGCGCATGGCCATGAGACCTGGGCACTCTACCATCGGGCACTGCACTGCGCCGTGCTGCTGGGTCAGGCAGCCAGCCAGCCCAAGATGGCGGAACGCATCGCTGAACAGGAAAAGCGTCTGCGTACCGCGCTAAAAGTCGGGCAGGCGCCTCTGTCGGCCAATAACCCGGCCAACCCGGATTATCAGGAAAAAGCGTAACAAAAAGGGCGGCCCCAAGGCCGCCCTCTCTCTTTACTCCCGCACCATGTGCAGGAAGTGCAGGTGCTTCTCGTACTGGTCCAGAATGTCACCGAGAACCTGTTCCCGGCTCCAGCCCATCACATCGTAATCCTGCCCACCCTCGCGAAGGTGTACTTCGGCACGGAAGTATTTGCTCTCCTCGTCATCGTCCTCTTCGGTGAGAACAAAAGAGGGGCGCTGGTAGGCACGGGGACGCACTTCATACTCAAAGTCCATCTCAGCCCCAAACAGCACTTCGAGCCGGGTACGATGGGTATCGTCATCCTTGTGCAGGTTCACTTCCACCCCCTGCTTGCGCAGCTCAAGCAGCATCTCTTCCATGGCCGGGTACACCACTTCATCGATAAAGCGGTTCACATGAGTCCGGCGGGGGAACTGCATGGTGTTGCGCAGGCGGCGCTGCCAGGGCACCGGGTTGCGGGTAACCCGAGGGGCCAGGTTGGCACTTTGCTGGCTTTCCTTCTTGTGAAGATCCACCTGCAGGGCCTGCTGAAGTCCATACGCGGCAACCAGCAGCACCATGGCGAACGGCAGGGCACTGGCGATCACCGCCGTCTGCAGTGATGAGAGGCCACCGGCCATCATCAGCACCACGGCCACCAGACCGATACTGGCGGCCCAGTAGATGCGCTGCCACAGCGGGGTGTGGTCATTACCACCGGACGCCAGCATATCCACCACCAGCGAGCCGGAGTCCGCCGAGGTGACGAAGAACACCACCACCATCAGCATGGCAATGGTTGAGAGCAGGCTGGAGAGTGGGAACTGTTCCAGGAACACAAACAGGGCCAGAGAGGAGTCCTCACTGATGATGTCACCCAACTGCGTCATCCCCTGATGCAGGATCATATCGATGGCGGTGTTACCGAACACCGTCATCCAGGCCAGGGTGAAACCTGCGGGCACAAACAGTACCCCCATCACGAACTGACGGATGGTGCGCCCACGGGAGATGCGGGCAATGAACATCCCCACAAAGGGCGACCAGGACAACCACCAGCCCCAGTACAGCAGAGTCCATCCCCCGAGCCAGTCGGTCGGGTCGTAGGCGTAGAGGTTGAAGGTCTTGTTGACGATCTCAGACAGGTAGCCACCGGTGTTCTGGACGTAGGTCTGCAGCAACAGAACCGTGGGGCCTAAAATCAGGATCAGCGCCATCAGGCCGACCGCCAGCAACAGGTTCAACTCCGACAGGCGGCGGATCCCCTTATCCAGCCCGGACACCACCGACAGCGTGGCCAGGGCGGTAATGGCGATAATAAGTATCACCTGGATGTTGGCGTTCACCGGCAGATCAAACAGGTAGTGCAGGCCGCTGTTCACCTGAAGCACACCGAAGCCCAGCGACGTTGCCACACCAAACACGGTACCGATGATGGCAAAGATGTCCACGGCGTGGCCGATGGGGCCGTAGATCCGGTCGCCAATCAGCGGATAGAGCGCTGAGCGCAGGGTCAGAGGCAGGCCGTGACGGTAAGCGAAGAAGGCGAGGATCAGCGCCACAATGGCGTAGATCGCCCAGGCGTGCAGACCCCAGTGGAAGAAGGTCAGCTTCATCGCTTCCTTGGCCGCCTCCACCGTTGCCGGGTCACCCACCGGTGGGCTCATAAAGTGCATCACCGGCTCAGCCACCCCGAAGAACATCAGGCCGATCCCCATTCCGGCGGAGAACAGCATGGCGAACCAGGATTTATTGTTGAAAGCGGGCTCGGCGTGGTCGGGACCCAGCTTGATGTCGCCGAAGCGGGACAGGCCCAGGAAAGCCACGTAGATCAGGATTAGGGCGACGACCAGAACGTAGAACCAGCCGGCATTGGTGATGATGGACGATTGGATGGCGCTGAAGCGCTCTGCGGAAGCATCAGGGAACAGGGCCGCATAACCCACCAGGGCCAGGATCAGTCCCGTTGACCAGAAAAATACCGGTCGATTCAGTGTTGAGCGCGTACTGGGCGCATCAGACATGTTTCCTCCTTTGTCTCAGACTCCGAAGCTTTGGCTTCGGTACGACATGTCGGCGCCAGACGGGATCGACAAAAAGCCCATGGAGATCAGCAGGGGAGATGCTTAGAAAGCCAAAGACGCTGGGAGAACCCCAGAGAATTGCATCGCTCGAACCGCGTCGGCGCATTGTAGGCAATCCGATCCGGGGTATACGCCCGCACCGCATCACAGAGTAGATGGGTTCGATCCAGCGAGGACCAAACGATGGGAAAACGCGCAACAGTATGAACAAACGACCACTTTGGCGCAAACCGACACCCCACATCAGTGACCTGGGAGACCTATTCAGTCTAGCCAATGAGACCCGCATCACACTTTAATCAAATAAAATCGAACCGCTTGTCACAACAATGCGCGTGACCACACCCGGTTCAGAAGTCGGCTGCTAGGCTTGGGATCTCTGCTGCTTGCGTGCGAAAACCATGACACTGATCCGTACTCTGGGCTCAAAATGGGCCGTTGCCGAACTGGCTGAAGCCTTGACCGTGGAACTGGCCAAGGAGATGGAGATACACCGCTTGTTTTCCGGGGCAGCCACCCTGGACCAGGTGGCGGAGAAGATCATCACGCTCACGCTTGCTGAAGCGCCGGAGTTACTGAAAGAGGGCGTGGATGAGTGGACGCTGCTGCCGGTGGTCTCCATCGCGTTTCAACTGATGGTAGTGAAAAGCCTGCAAGGGGAACGCCTCACTCAGATCGAGCACCTGATCATCCCGGTCAGCCGACACCTGGCTGCACAGCCTGACCCAAAGGATCTGCCTGAGCCCTACCGGGCGATGAAGGCCCGTATTCTGGACCTCTACCAGCGCTGGGATACGGCCAAGACCGAGCAGCGCAACGCCAGCAGAAATATGATGCGACACCAGTAGGAAGGTCAGTCCCGCCCCTTCAGCCAGGACGGCTGGCTGACCAGACCGATGGTTTGGTTGGCTTCGAAATCCGGCGCAAAGTCGTCCAGTTGCAACACCAGCTCACCGGTTTCCGGGTTATAGCGTACCACCCGACCATGGCCCCGGCGACGAGGCAGATGCTGGCCAATCTCATCCGGGCCACCTACCCGCTCAATATGACCGTTCCCCATGGTGATGATGGGGTCACACAGATGCAGGGTCTCCGACACCGAATGGCTGATAAAGAGCATCGGGATCCGCTCCGAGACCTTGTTCAGAAACGCCATCAAGTGCTGGCGACTGGCCAGATCCAACGCCGCCAAAGGCTCATCCAGCAACAGCAGACGGGGGGAAGCCGCCAAGGCACGGGCGATCGCCACTCGCTGACGCTGTCCGGCAGAGAGCGACGGCGCGGGCTGATCCAGCAGCTCGGTAAACTGACAGGCCTCCGCCAGCTCCTCAATCCCGAACTGGGGCTGAGCCGCCTGCTGCTGGGCAAGTCGAAGATTTTGACGCACCGTCAGATGGGGGAACAGGCGACTGTCCTGGAACACCACACCGATCTTGCGATGCTCCGGCAACATAAAGACCCGCTTTTCGCTGTCCTGCAACACGTCGCCATTCAGTACGATGCGCCCCTGGAGCCCTCGCTCCAGTCCACAGATCGCCCGGAACAGGCTGGTCTTACCCACCCCGGAGGGGCCAAACACCCCAATCACCCCCCGCACAGGGACGGAGAGGGATAAATCAAAGGCGAACTCACCCAGCTGCCCTTTAAGCTCGAGCTCCAAACTCACTGAGCGTTCTCCTTACCAGTAACCCCAGGCGCGCTTTCGCCGGTCCATCCCAACATAGATGAACAGCAGCAGCGCCAGGGAGGTGGCCAGCATCAGGCCCGCCAACAGGTGGGCACTGGCGTAATCCAGTGCTTCGACGTGCTCAAACAGGGCGATGGCGATCACCTGAGTTTCTCCCGGAATATTGCCACCGATCATCAACACCACGCCAAACTCCCCGAGGGTGTGGGCAAACCCCAGCATACCGGCCAGCACAAAGCTGTGGCGGGTCATCGGGAACACCACGTAGTGGAACCGTTTCCAGCGATTCATGCCCAGGGTGGCCGCCGCCTCCAGTTCCCCTTTGCCCAGCGTGGCAAAGCTCGACTGCAACGGCTGCACCACGAAGGGCAGAGAGTAGATCATGGAACCGATCACCAGGCCAGAGAAGGAGAAGGCCAGGGTCGTACCGGTGAGCGCCTGCATCCATTGTCCCGGCAGATAGAGCGGGGAGAACAGCAGCAACAGATAAAAGCCCAGCACCGTGGGGGGCAGGATCAGCGGCAGCGCCACCAGCGCTTCAACCATAGGGCGCCAACGCGCCCGGCTGTGTGCCAACCACCAGGCCAGAGGAGGTGTCACCAGCAGCAGTAATCCAGTGCTGATGGCCGCCAGTTTCAGAGTGATCCAGAGGGCTTCAAGATCAGAGGGATTGATGGTCATCCGGGATCGCGTATCCAGCTTGGGACAGAAGATCGTCCTGGGCCATAAGGTAATCCAGCAGCGCCCGCGCTTCGGCTGGGTGCTTGCTGCGCTTCAGCACCACCGCCTGTTGCTGCAGACTGTCATGCCATTGGGGGGGAACCAGCCAGAACTCCTGGTCCGGTATCCCCGCCTGACGGAGCTGCGCCAGCGCCACGAGGCCCGCTGGCACATTGCCGCTCTGTACGTATTGAAAGGTATGCAGGATATTGTTTCCCCGCACGATATTGCCCCTCAACCTGTGAAGGATATCAAGATGTTCACCGACTTGCTCGGCTGCTGCACCATACGGGGCAATTCGGGGATTGGCGATGGCCAATCGCCCCTGCCAATGGGTCAGGCTCGCTTCATCCGGCTGCTGCCCCGGCACCCAGAACGCCAGTAATCCTACGGCGTAGCTATTGAGCGTATCGGGTTCACCCAACCCCTTTTCGACCAGCAGGGCAGGCCGCTCATCGTCGGCAGCCAAAAACAGGTCATAGGGAGCACCATGCAGAATCTGTGTGTACAGCGCGCCGGTGGCTCCGGATGAGATCTGAACCTGGATACCCGTCTGCTCGGTAAACCCTTTGGCTACCTGTTCCAGCGTCGACTTGAAGTTGGCTGCCACCGCCACGGTAACCGTTGCCGCCTGTGTGGGAATTGCCAGGCTGAATAGACACAGTGCAAACAGGGCTCGAAACCATCGAATCATGCCACCTCCTTGGGGGGCTTGGCGCGGAACAGGTCATAGTGCCGCCGCGCATCGGTCCCAAGCTGGGTTTTCAGGGCGGCATAGTCACACAACTCTAATCCGCCGTAATGATTGATAACGATACCTTGTTCGCAAAGCTCCGCAATGACCTTGCTGCAGTACTGCCTTGTGCTGCCGGTCACAGAACAGAGCTCTTCAATGGTGATTTTTATAGCGCACTCATTTCGCCGCAGTTTTGCGGAAAAAATCATCGCCAATGTCATCAGAAGATGCTCTTTTTTACTTAATATGGAGCGGAGAATTAAGTGGTCTTCCACCATTCGCGAATAACGGTGTTTCTTCTCCAGGTAAAATTCAATAAACCCGTTATTTTTTCGACAAATCTCATAAATATGATCCGTTCCAATCCATTCAATGACGGTTGATTCAAGCGCTCGATAACCAACATTGTGATCCGCACCACTTGTTGTGCCACTGGAAAAGAGAAACTGATCAGCAAACAGCAGTTCAGTACTCGCAACGCTGCCATCATGGAAGCTGACCTGACGGATCAAAGTGCCCTGCTGGACCAGCGCCAGGCCAACGCGTTCAGTGGCCGGGCAAAGCACTTTGCCTCTTTCCAGAATCAGTGTTTGTGCGTGTTGGCCCAGGGTATCTATCACCCCGGCACTCAGGCCAAGTGCACGCAAGCGCGCAGGCAAGGCCCGCTCTCCCCGGTATCTCATGACCACCCCCCCCTGTGTCAGTGAGGCAGGGTAAAGGCCCCATCACGGCCTTAATGTGATTCAGGTTCAAATTGCCCAAACAGGCATTTCGGATACCATAATTATCCCTTGATAATTTTTTGTCACCAGGATCACAGAACCGATTCACTGCACCGCCAAATGCAAACAGGATGACATTCTAAAATATCCCATTTGAAGATAATTTCCGTCGCCCCTCCCCCGGGGAAAACAGTGTCTGGCCAACGAAGGAATATCCGCGCCTCCCCGCACATTGTCAGGACGACAAATATCCATTTTGGCCTACCAGAAAATTAAATAAGAACGGTTTTCATTTATTACGGTGGGTAACCGATGAAACAACTCTCCCGTCTTCTGAGCACCAGTCTGCTGGTCAGTGCCGTGGCCTTCAGTGCCCACGCCAGTGACAATGTTCAGACTCAGCTTATCGACAAGTTCCAGCAGGGACAGTACTCCGGCAAAGGCGCAGACGGCTGTCTGATGTGCCACGGCCGGGATGAACAGGTGCAAGCCCTGTTTGCCTCACCCCACGGCAGCCTGGACAGCAGCGCCAGTCCGATGGCCAGGCTGCAGTGCGAAACCTGCCACGGCCCCCAGGGCAAGCACCGTGGCAAGAATGAGCCGATGATCAACTTCGGCAACGACGCCAACGTCAGCGCCGAGCTGCAAAACTCCGTTTGTCTGAGCTGCCACGAAGACAGCGAGCGCCGCGACTGGCACGGCAGCCGCCATGACTTCTCCGAAGTGGCCTGCAGCGATTGCCACCAGATCCACACCGCCAGTGATCCGGTGCTCTCGCCCGAAGGGGAGATCGCCACCTGTACCCGCTGCCACAGCAGCGAAGCGGCGGACATGAACAAGCGCTCCGCCCACCCGATGGCGGGCCTGCACAGCGGCAGCGACATGAGCTGCACCAGCTGCCACAGCGCCCACGGCAGCCTGACCGAATCTGCCCTGAAAGCCGTGAGCCTCAACGACACCTGCTACAGCTGCCACGCCGAGAAGCGCGGGCCGGTGGTCTGGGAACACGCTCCGGTGACCGACAACTGCGCCAGCTGCCACAGCGTTCACGGCAGCGTCAATGACGCCATGCTGACCCGCCGCGCACCGCAACTGTGCCAGAGCTGTCACGCCTCTGACGGCCACGCCAGTCGCGTCTACGACGGCCAGAGCAACGCCTTTGTCTCCGGGCAAAGCTGCCTCAACTGCCACAGCCAGGTGCACGGCTCCAACCACCCCGCCGGCAGCCTGCTTGAGAAATAAGGACATCCCGTGATGAAAGCGCAACTCTCATTGACTGCCCTGGCCATCCTCTCGGTGATGGCCCCGGCTCAGGGCGCCAGTTTCGCCCTGTCAGAAGCCAATACTCAGCAACTGGACAAGTCCGGCTGGGCCTGCAAACGCTGTGACGCGCCGCAGGCCAGCAGCACCATCGGCCTCAGTGCCGGTGCGGTCAGCAGCAACGATGACCATGCCGCCAATCGATTCGGCGCCAAAGACGGTGCCACGGCTGGCATCAACGCCGACGCCACCCTCAATGGTGACGCGGATGGCCGTCTGGATCTCAACGCCGACCAACTGGGGATGAGCAGCGGCTACGGCAGCGCCCGTTATCGCGACAACCATATCGATGCCCGGTTCGACTACGCCAAGTTGCGCACCGTCGATGCCACCGCGCAGACCCAATACGGTTTCGATGGCCGCAACCTGGTGGCCCTGGAACAGCCGATTGACGTTGACCTGGAGCAGCGCCGTGAGCGCACCGGTTTAGGTCTGGCCTACCAGAACCGGTTCGCGGAGCTGAACTGGCGCACCTACGCCCGCTACGACCACGAAGCCAAAACCGGCTTCCAGTCCAGCAGCACCCAATTTATCAAGAGCCCGGTCAACATCACCGCGCCGGTGGACACCACCACCCAGACCTTTAATGCCGGTGCCGAGTTGGGTGGCCAGAACTGGCTGACCGCCTTGAGCTATCAGGGCTCCCTGTTTGAGAACGCCTATGACGGCCTCTACAACGGTGAGCGCGGCGCGGTTCAGGCCCTGGCCCCCAACAACGAAGCGCACCTGGTGGCTCTGTCCGGCCAGTACCGGATGGGCAAAACCCGCCTGACCGGCCGCCTGACTCAGGGATGGCTGTATCAGAACGACACCCAGTTTGTGGACCCGCTGGCAGCGCCGAACGGCATCACTCACGCCAATGGTGAAGTGCGTACCCAGGGCGCCAACCTGCGCCTGACCAGTGCCCTGGGCGGAGTGCGCCTGGCCGCCAAATACGACTACTCAGACCGCGACAACCGCACCCCGGTGTTCGCCTATGAGCAGGACGTGTCGATCGACGCCCTCAGCGGCACCGCCCGGATGAACACGCCGCTGGACACCACACGCCATCGCTACGGACTGGACGCCAGCACCCGCCTGTCTCAGCGCGTGGCGCTGGAAGCGGGTTACCAGGGTGAACGTACCGAGCGCAACCACAGCGTGCGGGAAACCACCGAAGACAACACCCTTTGGGCCCGGACCCGCGTCACTGCCCTGGATAACCTGGACCTCTCCCTGAAGGCCAGCTATGGCCAGCGTGACGGCTCCCGCTATCAGGCCAGCGAGAGTACCTCCAGCGAAGACAACACCCTGTTGCGCAAGTACTACCTGGCGGACCGGGACCGCACCGAACTGACCTTCGATGTGAGCTACAACCCGCTGGCCGATCTGACCCTGGATGCCACCGTGCGTTATGCCAAGGACGACTACAGCGAATCGGAGATCGGCCTGCTGGATTCGGACGACCTGGGTTACGACCTGGCCGCCAGCTACCGGATCAGCAAAGCGCTGAACCTGCATGCCTTTGCCGGTCAGCAGTGGATTGAGTCCAACCAGGCGGGCAGCCAGAGCTTTGCCGCTCCGGACTGGACCTACCGCATCGAAGACCGCTTTGACTACGCCGGCATCGGTGCCCGCTACAGCGGCTTGATGCAGGACCGTCTGACCGTTGGCGCGGACTACCAGTACACCGAGTCCAGCTCCGACACCCAGGTGTCTGAGGGCCAGCCCTACGGCGACTACTTCCAGTGGGCCCACAGCGTGCGCGCCTACGCCGACTACATCCTCTCGGAGCGCACCAACGTGCGGTTGGATTACCGCTACGAGCGCTACTACGACACGGATTACGCCGATGTCGCCAGCGACAGCATTCCCGGGCTCATCACCCTGGGCGATATGGGCCACAACTACAACGCCCACCTGCTGATGCTGACCCTGACCTATTCGCTTTAACCATTGAGGTGACCTATGCAACGTCGTGATTTTCTGAAATTGAGTGCCACCGCCGGGGCGGTGTCCTGCCTGACCGCCTGTGGTGGCAAGAAAACCGAAAACGTCATCCCGGAAGTGCCAACCGAAGAGAACGTGAACTTCTCCGCCTGCCTGGTGAACTGTGGCTCAAACTGCCCGTTGAAAGTGTTCAGTCAGGATGGTCGCATTGTCCGCGTTGAGACCGACCACTCCGGTACCGACCAGTACGGTGATCACCAGGTTCGCGCCTGTCTGCGTGGCCGTTCCATCAAACAGCGCACCTACGCCGCTGACCGTCTGAAAGCGCCCATGAAACGTAAGGCGGGCACCAAGCGCGGCGCAGGCATCTATGAAGAGATCACCTGGGAGCAGGCGTTCAACGAGATCGGCCAGAAGGTGATGGAACTGCAGGCTAACCACGGTCCGCGTTCCATCTACCACCATTATGGCTCCGGCGCTTACTACGGCTTCGCGAGCAGCTCCTGTATCCAGCGTGCTCTGCGTCTGTCTGGTGGCCACCTCAACTACTACGGCAACTACTCCTGGGCCCAGCTCAATGTCGCCAGCCCCGCCACCTTCGGCACCGGCGGCACCAGCGGTACCCGCCTGTCCGAGATCCGCCACTCCGATCTGGTTGTGGGCTTCGGCTTCAACCCGTTCGAGATCCGCATGTCCGGGTCCGGCGAACAGATCGACTTTCTCAACGCCATCGAAGCCCGTCGTCAGACCAGCAATCTGGAAGTGATCATCGTTGACCCGCGCTACACCGACACCACTCTGGGTAAAGAGGATCAATGGCTGCCGATCCGCCCGGGTACCGACGGCGCTCTGGCTGAAGCGATCGCCTACCAGATGATCAGCACCGGCTGGGTAGAACAGAACGCCAAAGCCTTCCTGGACAAACACGCCATTGGTTACGACAAGGCGTCCCTGGAGCAGGCCAAGGTGGACAATCCGGATTACGCCGCCCTGATCAACTCTGATGAGAACTACCACGACTACATCATGGGCGCAGGGATCTACACTCTGGCCCGCACCCCGGACTGGGCGGCAGCCAAGTGCGGCGTGCCCTCTCACCAGATCGTGGCTCTGGCTGAAAAGATCATGAATGCCAAGACGCCCTACATCACCATCGGTGCCGGCTGTAACCGTCACGCCTGTGGCGAACAGACCATGCGTGCCCTCTACATGCTGCCGATCCTGACCGGCAAGCTGGGCGAAAGTGGTGTGAACAACGGTGAATTGCCGCGCAACTTTGGCCTTGGCCGCTCCGGCATGGGCGCCGGCAGCAACCCGGAATCCGCTTCCATCTGTTTCCACACCTGGGCTGAAGCCATCGAGCGCGGCGAAGAGATGGACGCCACTTCCGATGGCGTAAAGGGTCTGGGCGACGACGAAAAGCTGGGCGTAAACATCAAAGCGGTGTTCTCCTCCTCCGGCAACGCCCTGATCAACCAACACTCAGAGATTAACCACACCCGTCAGATTCTGGAAGATGAGTCGAAGTGTGAGCTGATTGTGGTTGCCGACTGCTGGATGACCGCCAGCGCCCGTTTTGCGGACTACATTCTGCCGGATACCACCTGGGTGGAATCCAACGACCTAGCCAACGACAGCTACGCTTCCGGCGAAACCGGCTACCTCACCTTTATGTCCAGTAGCCTGGATCCGCTGTACAACTGCCGCAACCTCTACCAGATCGGTCTGGGCCTGGCGAAAGTGTTCGGTAAGGAAGCGGAATACACCGAAGGCCGTACAGAAGCAGAGTGGCTGGATCACCTCTACGCGGGCACCCGCAACAGCAACCCTGAGCTGAACCTCCCTGCCACCTACGCCGAAGCACAGAAGGTGGGCTTCTACCGCCGCCACAGCCCGGATACGTATGTCGCACTAAAAGATTTCGTCAAAGACGGCAAAGCCCTGTCCACTCCGTCCGGCAAGATCGAGATCTACTCCCTCGACTGGGCCAAGAAGCGCGATGAGTGGATCCCCGCCTCCGACAAGGATTACGACCAGATCACCCCGCTGCCGCAGTACACCGAAGCCTGGCAGGGCTACGAAGATGAAGAGACTCGCGACGAGTATCCGCTTCAGATCGTGGGTTACCACACCAAAGGCCGTACCCACTCCAGCTACCACAACGTCGAGTGGCTGCGTGAAGCCGTTGAAGACGCCGCGTGGTTCAACCCGGCAGACGCCGCAAAATACGGCATCAACAAAGGCCAGATGATTACTCTGACCAGCCCCCAGGGCGCCATCCGTGTCCGCGCCAAGATCACCCCGCGGGTGATGGTCGGTGTTGTCGCCATGGCTCAGGGCGCCTGGTACCAGGGCACCCGTGCCGGTGAAGTGGATCAGGGCGGCTGCATCAACGCACTGACCAAATACCACCCGACGCCGGTATCCAAGGGCAACCCGCAGCACACCATCCGGGTAAAAGTGACCGCTTAAGATTTTGGAGAGATTGACCATGAACGAACCCAAGCAGTACGGCTTTTACGTCGATACCACCAAATGCACCGGCTGCAAGACCTGTCACGTGTCCTGCAAAGACCGCAAGGATCTGCCCAAGGATGTGAAATGGCGTCGTGTGTACGAGTACGGCGGCGGCAGCTGGCAGGAAAATGGTGATGGCACCGTAGAGCAGAACATCTTCAGCTACTACGTTTCCATCGGTTGTAACCACTGCAGCAACCCGGTTTGTGTGAAAGCCTGCCCCACTGGCGCCATGTATAAGCGTCGCAGTGACGGCCTGGTGCATGTGGACCAGGGCATCTGCATTGGCTGCGAATCCTGTGCCCGCGCCTGCCCTTACGACGCTCCGCAGATTGACAAGGATCGCGGCGTCATGACCAAGTGCGACGGCTGCTATGAGCGCATCGCTGAAGATCGCAAGCCGATCTGCGTTGAGTCCTGCCCGCTTCGCGCTCTGGACTTCGGCCCGATCGACGAACTGCGCGCCAAGTACGGCAGTAACGCCGACATCAGCCCGCTGCCCTCCGCCAGCATCACGGCACCCAACCTGTGCATTAAGCAAAACCGTAATGCTCAGTCCGGTGGCGAAGTGCTGAACTGGTTCGAAGTGTAAAACCCTGACGGGGGTCGGCATCCGCTGACCCCCATCTGAGCTACTCTGACTCCATCCATCATGGAGACACCAATGACTGAACAGTTTCCCTACGCGGCCGTTGCCTGTCGCGTACTGCATAACGTGTTTTACCGCAAACCCACGCAGGCGTTTCTGGCGGAGCTGGCCTCGGCCGATCTGCCGGACCGGTGGCCAGATTTCGGTACCGATCCGACCCCCGCACTGACACAGATCCGGTCCAGCCTGGAGCAGGATGAGTTCGACGCTATTGAGCGGGATTACTACCGGCTGTTTGTGGGCCCTGGCCCGATGGCGGCCTATCCCTGGGGCTCGGTTTACACCGATAAGGAAAACCTGGTCTGTGGCGCAACCACTCTCGCCTTTAACCAGTTCTGTCGAGAACAGGGCATCGCTTTTGAACTGGACCACAATGAACCGGAAGACCACATCGGCCTGGTTCTGGCGGTACTGGGGCAGCTGTTTGAAGCAGAGAGTGAGGTGGCCATCAAAGCGCTGCTGACCCACCATCTGCTGCCCTGGAGCCATCGCGTCACCGAAGAGATGGCGGCACAGGCCCAAACCGGTTTCTACCGAGGCTTTGGTGAACTGACCGCGATGCTGCTCAAGGACTGGCAGCAGGCACTGGATGTGACACCAGACACGCTGGTTCTGCACAAATAAAAAAACCGCCCCGAAGGGCGGTTTTCTGTTATCGCATCAGAAGTTCTGGGCCTGGGGCACATGGCAGGCGCGGCACTGATAGTACTGGCCATCCACCTTGCCCGCCTCGAAGTGATTCGCGGCCATCTTGTGCTTGCCGCCACGGTGGCAGTTGATGCAGCTGTTCTTGTCCAGGTTGATCGGGTAATCCGCCTTATGGGGGATCACCGGCGGCTGGGCCAGAACGGAGCGCTCCACCGAGGTGCCCTTCGCCGGATAAACCGGCACTGGAGCAACCGGAGAACTGGCCGCAACCGGCACCTCTCCGCGCATGGAGAGCGGCGCTGGCTGCTCCGCTTCGCCGCCACTCTGGCAACCACTCAGGGCCAGCATCAGGGCCATCAGGGTCAGTGTCTTTTTCATCGTCCTCTCCTCAGGCCTTGGTGATTTTAACCGGGGTCTTCTTGAAATCCGTCTCTTTGGAGATCGGATCCGTCGCATCCAGAATCAGCTTGTTCACCAACTGGCTGGAGTCGAAGAAGGCCATAAACACCACGCCACGAGGCATGGTATTGCGGTTCTTGGTGCTCACCCGGGTGCGCACTTCGCCACGGCGGTTGGAGACAATCACCTCGTCACCCTCCTTCAGGCCACGGTCCGCCGCGTCTTCCGCATTCATCACCACCTGGGCGTGCGGTACCGCTTTACGCAGCTCCGGAATGCGGGTGGTCATGGTGCCGGTGTGCCAGTGTTCCAGAACCCGACCGGTGCACATCCACAGGTCGTGTACCTCATCCGGGCTCTCTGCTGGCGGCTCGTAGTCATTGGCGATGATCACCGCCTTGCCATCGGGCTTGCCGTAGAACTGGAAGCCGGTGCCCTTCTCGACGTAGGGGTCCAGCCCTTCGCGGAAGCGCCACAGGGTCTCTTTGCCATTGACCACCGGCCAAACCAGGCCTTCGCCAAAGTAGGCGTCGAAGTCACCCAGATCATGACCGTGGCCACGACCGAAGGCGGCGTACTCCTCAAACAGCCCCTTCTGCACGTAGTAACCAAACACCTGGTTCTCGTCGTTGAAGCGGCCCTTGCATTCGCGGGTCGGGAACTTGTTGATCTCGCCGTTGGCGAACATCACCTCGTACAGGCTCTTGCCACGGTATTCCGGGGCCAGTGCCAGCAGCTCTTCCGGCCACACATCCTCCATCACGAAGCGCTGGGAGAACTCCATCACCTGACGCAGATCGGAGCGGGCGCCGGGCACCGGCTTCACCATCTGATGCCAGTACTGACCACGACGCTCACCATTGCCGTAGGCGCCCTCTTTCTCCACCCACATGGCGGTGGGCAGGACCAGATCCGCCATGGAGGCGGTGACGGTCATGTAGGCGTCGGAAACGGTGATGAAGTTGTCGGGGTTGGTAAAGCCCGGCAGCGCTTCTTCGTTGATGTTCGGACCCGCCTGCAGGTTGTTGGTGCACTGGGTCCAGTAGCAGTTCATCACCCCGTCTTTCAACATGCGGCTGTGCATCACGGCGTGGAAACCGGGCTTGGCCGGAATGGTGCCTGAGGGCACTTTCCAGCGCTGCTCAGTAACGGCGCGGTGCTTGTCGTTCATCACCACCATATCGGCGGGCAGACGGTGGGCGAAGGTGCCCACTTCCCGGGCGGTACCACAAGCGGAAGGCTGGCCGGTCAGGGAGAAGGGGCTGTTGCCCGGCTCGGAGATCTTGCCGGTCAGCAGGTGCAGGTTGTAGATGGAGTTGTTGGCCCAAACACCACGCACGTGCTGGTTGGCGCCCATGCACCACAGGCTCATCACCTTGCGCTTGGGATCGGCGTAGACCTTGGCCAGCTTCAACAGGGCATCGGCAGGCACACCGGTCTGTTCGGCGGTGTACTCCAGGCTGAACTTCTCCAGGAATTTGGCGTACTGCTCAAAGCTGATGCCGGTGGTCTTGCCGGAGCCTGGATTCTTGGCGGCTTTTTCCCGCGGGTCTTCCGGACGCAGGCCGTAACCGATGTCCCCTTCCGCCATGGCGAACTTGGTGTGTTTGTTCACGAACTCCCAGTTCACTGCATCGTTCTGGATGATGTAGTTGGCGATGTAGTTGAGGACGATCAGGTCGGTCTGCGGGTGGAACACCAGACCGTTATCGGCGATCTCAAAGCTGCGGTTGCGGAAGGTGGAGAGCACATGCACTTCGCAGCCTTTGTGAGAGAGGCGGCGATCGGTGATGCGGTTCCAAAGCACCGGGTGCGCTTCAGCGGCGTTGGAGCCCCAAAGCACAAACGTGTCGGTGTAATCGATGTCGTCGTAGCAGCCCATCGGCTCATCAATGCCGAAGGCGCGGAGGAAAGCGACCACGGCAGACGCCATGCAGTGACGGGCGTTGGGGTCGATGTTGTTGGAGCGGAAGCCCGCCTTCATCAGTTTGGCGGCGGCGTAGCCTTCCCACACGGTCCACTGACCGGAACCGAACATTCCGATGGAGGTGGGGCCTTTGGCCTTCAGGCTGGCTTTCCAACGCTTGGCCATCTCGTCGTAGGCACGATCCCAACTGACCGGGGTCAGCTCACCGTCTTTGGCGTACTCACCGTTTTTCATCCGCAGCAGCGGAGTGGACAAGCGGCCTTCGCCATAGAGCACCTTAGACAGCATGGATCCCTTCACACAGGCCATGCCCTTGTTGACCGGGCTGTCCGGGTTGCCTTTGGTGGCGACCACGCGGTTATCGCGGGTGCCCACCATGATGTTGCAGCCCACGCCACAGAAGCGACAGGGCGCTTTGTCCCAGTGGACGTCGTCCTGCCCCTCTGCCGCACGTACCAGGCTTGTCGGCAGCGCCGCGCCGGCCGCGGTCGCGGCCGCCAGTGCGGCGTTGGCTTTAATAAAGTGTCGGCGATCCAATTTCATTCGTTGGTTTCCCCCAGCTCGTCCAGGTTCTCTACCCGGTGGTAGGTCAATGACGCAGACAGCACACCGGGCAGCACAGACAGCGCGTGCATTCCGGACTGCAAATCGACTCGGTTGCTCTGCTCCAGGGTCACCACCAGCTTGCCCTCTTCGGTAGCCGTGTGGATCTCGGCGCCTTCCATCGACTCGATGGCCTCACACACCGAGGCTTTGGATTCCGCGCGGCAATGCACCACCAGGGCGGCAATGTGATACTCGTTTGACACAGGGATCTCCCTTCACAGAACAGGCGCAACATGATGAAAGTAGGGGATTAGGGGAGGTATACCCCAAGGGGGATATATGGGTAAAAAGGCGGCACTCCCTCAAGAGTTTGCAGGGATGCTGGAAAAGAATTTCATTCGAACCCTGGCCAGGGTGCGATCAGACCCGGCCTCTTGCACCAATCTGTGCTCAGACCAAAAAAAACCGCCCCGAAGGGCGGTTATGCTGTTTGTTGGCTCAGTAGTTTTGCGCCTGGGACACGTGGCACACCGTACACTGGTAGTACTTGCCATCCACCTTACCGGCTTCGAAGTGGCTCTCCGCCATCTTCTGCTTACCGCCTCGGTGGCAGCTGATGCAGCCGTTCTTGTCCAGGTTAATCGGGTAATCCGCCGTGTGCGGGATCACCGGTGGTTGCCCCACCGAGACCACCGCCACCGAAGCGCCTTTATCGGGATAGCTCGCCACGGGGGCAGCGGGGGAATCCACGGCAACCGGCACCTCGCCGCGCAGAGATTGCGGCGTCGGCTGTGCGGGCTCACCACCACTTTGGCAACCGCTCAGGGCCACCATCAGGGCCATCAGGGTCAGTGTCTTTTTCATCATCCTTTCCTCCTCAGGCCTTGGTGACTTTCACCGGGGTCTTCTTGAAATCCGTCTCTTTGGAGATCGGATCCGTCGCATCCAGAATCAGCTTGTTCACCAGCTGAGCAGAGTCGAAGAAGGCCATAAAGATCACACCGCGAGGCATAACGTAGCGACTGTCGGTGGTCACCCGGCTGCGCACCTCACCACGACGGTTGGAAACGATCACCTCATCCCCTTCCTCCAGGCCCCTGGCCATCGCGTCTTCAGCGTTCATAAAGACCTGGCCATTGGGGAACGCCTTGTTCAGCTCCGGTACCCGACGGGTCATGGAACCGGTGTGCCAGTGCTCAAGAATACGGCCGGTGCACATCCACAGGTCGTGTACCTCATCCGGGCTCTCTGCCGGCGGCTCGTAGTCGTTGGCGATGATCACCGCCTTGCCATCGGGCTTGCCGTAGAACTGGAAGCCGGTGCCCTTCTCGACGTACGGGTCCAAACCTTCGCGGAAGCGCCACAGGGTCTCTTTGCCATCGACCACCGGCCAGCGCAGCCCCTCACCGAAGTAAGCGTCGAAATCACCCAAGTCGTGCTGATGGCCGCGGGTAAAGCCGGCGTACTCCTCAAACAGCCCCTTCTGCACGTAGTAGCCGAATGCCTGGTTCTCGTCGTTGAAGCGGCCCTTGCAATCGCGGGTCGGGAACTTGTTGATCTCGCCGTTGGCGAACATCACCTCGTACAGGCTCTTGCCGCGGTACTCCGGGGCCAGCGCCAGCAGCTCTTCCGGCCACACATCCTCCATCACGAAGCGCTGGGAGAACTCCATCACCTGACGCAGATCGGAGCGGGCGCCGGGCACCGGCTTCACCATCTGATGCCAGTACTGACCGCGGCGCTCGGCGTTACCGTAGGCACCCTCTTTCTCCACCCACATGGCGGTGGGCAGGACCAGATCCGCCATGGAGGCGGTGACGGTCATATAGGCGTCGGAAACGGTGATGAAATTGTCGGGGTTGGTAAAGCCCGGCAGCGCTTCTTCGTTGATGTTCGGCCCCGCCTGCAGGTTGTTGGTGCACTGGGTCCAGTAGCAGTTCATCACCCCGTCTTTCAACATGCGGTTGTGCATTACGGCGTGGAAACCGGGCTTGGCGGGAATGGTGCCGCTAGGCACTTTCCAACGCTTCTCGGTCACCTCACGGTGCTTATCCTTCATCACCACCATGTCGGCGGGCAGACGGTGGGCGAAGGTGCCCACTTCCCGGGCGGTACCACAGGCGGAGGGCTGACCGGTCAGGGAGAAGGGGCTGTTGCCCGGCTCGGAGATCTTGCCGGTCAGCAGGTGCAGGTTGTAGATGGAGTTGTTGGCCCACACGCCACGGACGTGCTGGTTGGTGCCCATGCACCACAGGCTCATCACTTTGCGCTTGGGATCGGCGTAGACCTTGGCCAGCTTCAACAGGGCATCGGCAGGCACACCGGTCTGTTCGGCGGTGTACTCCAGGGTGAACTTCTCCAGGAACTTGGCGTACTCCTCGAAGCTGATGCCGGTGGTCTTGCCGGAGCCCGGATTTTTGGCCGCCTTTTCGCGGGGATCGGTGGGGCGCAGGCCATAACCGATGTCCGGCGTCGCCATGGCGAACTTGGTGTGTTTGTTCACGAAGTCCCAGTTCACCGCATCGTTCTGGATGATGTAGTTGGCGATGTAGTTAAGCAGGATCAGGTCGGTCTGGGGACGGAAGATCATGCCGTTGTCCGCCATCTCGAAACAGCGCTGCTGATAGGTGGACAGAGCGTGGATCTCACACCCCTGGTGAGACAGACGGCGGTCGGTGATGCGGTTCCACAGCACCGGGTGCGCTTCGGCGGCGTTGGAGCCCCACAATACGAAGGTGTCGGTGTGCTCAATATCGTCGTAGCAGCCCATCGGCTCATCGATGCCGAAGGCGCGCAGGAAGCCCACTACGGCGGAGGCCATACAGTGACGGGCGTTGGGGTCGATGTTGTTGGAGCGGAAGCCCGCCTTCATCAGTTTGGCGGCGGCATAGCCTTCCCACACGGTCCATTGGCCGGAACCGAACATCCCGACAGAGGTGGGGCCTTTGGCCTTCAGGCTGGCTTTCCAGCGCTGGGCCATCTCGTCGTAGGCACGATCCCAGCTGATCGGGGTCAGCTCACCATCTTTGGCGTACTCACCGTTTTTCATCCGCAGCAGCGGAGTGGTCAGGCGCCCTTCGCCATACATCACTTTGGAGAGGAAATAGCCCTTCACACAGGCCATGCCCTTGTTGACCGGGCTGTCCGGGTTACCCCGGGTGCCCACAATGCGGTTGTCACGAGTGCCCACCATAATGGAGCAACCCACGCCACAGAAGCGGCAGGGCGCTTTGTCCCAGTGAACATCATCCGGCCCCTCTGCGGCGCGTGCCAGACTGGCTGGCAGGCTTGTCCCGGCGGCCGTGGCCGCAGCCAGGGCGGCGTTGGCTTTAATAAAATGTCGACGATCCAGTTTCATTATCCGTTCTCCCTCAGCTCGTCTAAAGCTTCTACCCGGTGATAGGTCAGGGCCGCCGACAGAACGCCGGAGAGAGTCGCAATCGCCTCCATTCCGACCTGCATATCGGTCCGATCTTCCCGCTCCAGCGTCACCACCAGCTTGCCGTCTTCGGTACAGGCGTGGATCTCCGCTCCCGGCATCGCGCCGATGGCCCGGCGTACCGAGTTGGTCTGGCCTGGCTGGCAATGCACCACAAAACTGCCGATGTGATATTGGTCCGTCACGGGGATCTCCTTTGCTGACCTTGCAAAGCCATAATGAAAACAGGGTTATTCTGGAGATATACCCAGTTGGGGGTAGATGGCGAAAAAGTCGCCAGGTATCAAAAATGTGGGGAAAAAGGGGAAAAGATGTTTCCCTCCCATTCGCCGGGAATGGGAGGTGGGCAACGAACGGGATCAGAGACTGACAGCGTGCTCAGATAGGGAGTATCCGGAGCGGGTAAGCAGGGGGCGCTGCTCCAGCAGATAGCGCATCAGCGCTTTGGCGGCTTCCGGTTCTTCGGTCCGCTTCAGGATGACGCCCTGCTGCTCCAGGGAACCATGCCACTGGGCCGGAACCGTCCAGTAGTGTTCGTCCGCCACACCACGGGCCTTCAACAGAGAGAGGGCCACCAGCCCACCATCGACGTTGCCGCTGTCCACGTACTGGAACGCCTGCACCACACTGTTGCCCCGCAGTACCTTGCCCTTCAGCACGCCATTCAATGCCAGTCGATCGAGGACTGCCTCTGCGGCAGCACCATAGGGCGCAGTGCGGGCATTGGCGATGGCCAGGCGAGCGTTCCAGTCGCGTAATTGCTGCTCGGTGGCGGGGGCGCTGCGATTCCAGAAAGCCAGAATACCGACGGCGTAAGTGGCGCGGGAACCGGGCAGGATAAGGCCCTGCTGCTCCAACCGCTCGGGCCGCTCGCTGTCTGCGGAGAGGAAGAGGTCAAAGGGTGCCCCATGGACAATCTGGGTATAGAGGGCGCCGCTGGCACCGCTGGCCACCTTCACAACAATGCCGGTTTCGCGCTCAAACGCTTCCGCCACTTGTTCAAACAGGGGGTGAAAGTTGGCGGCCACCGCCACCTTGAGCTCCGTGGCGCCCACGGGCATTGCACACAGCAACAGGAAGCCCAGCCAGGACCGGAATAACCGAAACACCGCGCACTCCTCATACAGACAACGCGGCGCCATCATAGCAGGCACCGCGCTGCACTGTTACCGCTTCAGTGCGAAGTTTGTGCAACCGACTGCTGAGGAACGTGGCACTGCTTGCAGAAGTAGTACTCGTTCTTAAGCTTGCCCTGGCCATCAAGGTGCGAAGGATCCGTCGGCGTCGCTTTCATCTTCGCGGCCCGTTGCGGGTCGTGGCAGCCGGTACAACCATTGCGCTCCAGGGTGATGGGGTAGCTGGCTTTATGGGGGATCAGCGGCGGCTGATGCTCCAGGGTTCGGGGCAGCGCTGCGCCTTTGGCGGGGTACTGCGCCATCGGCGGCGGTGACGCGCTATCCGATACCGGGGTCGCCCCCCGCAGTGACTGCGGCAACTCGGCCGCCCAGGCCAGGCCGGACAGGCCCAGCATCACCACTGCAATCCGTTTCCAATGGGTCATGATGGCCTCCTCAGGCTTTGCTGACCTTGACCGCACACTTCTTGAAGTCGGTCTCTTTGGAGATGGGGTCCGTCGCGTCCAGCAGCAGTTTGTTCACCAACTGGCTGGCATCAAAGAACGGCATAAAGGTGCGCCCTTGTGGCGGCTTGTTGCGCCCCTCGGTCTCTACCCGGGTCTGGATGCTGCCACGACGACTGGTGACCACCACCGCATCACCGCGCTTCAGTCCCCGCGCCTTGGCGTCTTCCGGATGCATATAGAGTTTGGCGTTGGGGTAGGCGCTGTGCAGCTCAGGCACCCGGTTGGTCATGGTGCCGGTATGCCAGTGTTCCAGTACCCGTCCGGTACAGAACCAGAGGTCATACTCCTGATCCGGGCTCTCAACGGGGGGTTCATAAGGGTTGGCGATCGCCACCGCTTTGCCATCCGCATGACCGTAGAAGTTGACCAGCTCGCCCTTGGCATAGGGATCCTCCCCCACCTTGAAGCGCCAGGGGGTTTCCTTGCCATCGACCACCGGCCAGCGCAAACCTCGGGTTTCGTGGTACACCTCAAAGGGCGCCAGATCATGGCCATGGCCGCGGCCAAAGTTGGCGTACTCTTCGAACAGCCCCTTCTGCACATAGAATCCAAAGGCGTCCGATTCATCATTCAGCGGCGACTGGCACTGCTCACTTGGGAACTGGTCTACCACACCATTGGTGAACAGGATCTGGTAGAGGGTTTTCCCCTTCAGCTGCGGCGCCTTAGCCAACTGCTCCTCGGGCCACACCTCCTCCACTTTGAAGCGCTTGGAGAACTCCATGATCTGCCAGAGATCGGAGCGGGACTCACCCGGCGCCTTCACCATCTGATGCCAGAAATGGGTGCGGCGCTCGGAGTTACCGAAGCCGCCCTCCTTCTCCACCCACATGGCGGTGGGCAGCACCAGATCGGCAATCGACGCGGTCACCGTCATATAGGGATCCGACACCACGATAAAGTTGTCGGGATTCAGGTAACCCGGCAGCACTTCATCGTTGGTGTTGGGACCCGCCTGAAGATTGTTGGTGGTCTGCGTCCAGTAGCAGTTCATCACCCCGTCTTTCAGCTTGCGACAGTGCTGTACCGCATGGAATCCCGCTTTCGGGGGGATGGTCCCCTCCGGCACCTTCCAGGCTTTCTCCACCTTGGCCCGATGCTCTGGATTCATCACCACCATATCGGCGGGCAGACGGTGACAGAAGGTCCCCACTTCCCGGGCTGTGCCGCAGGCTGCAGGCTGGCCGGTCAGGGAGAATGGGCTGTTGCCCGGCTCCGAGATCTTGCCGGTGAGCAGATGCAGGTTGTAGACAGAGTTGTTGGCCCAGACGCCCCGAACATGCTGATTGAAGCCCATGCACCACAGGCTCATCACCTTGTTGTTGGGGTCGGCGTACGCCTTGGCCATCAATTCCAGTTTCTCTTTCGGTACACCGGACATCTCCGCGGCCTTGTCCACGGTGTACTCCGCCAGATACGCCTTGAACTGGTCAAAGGTCATCGCTTTGGTGGCGCCAGAACCCCGGTTCTTGGCGGCCTTTTCACGAGGATCATCCTCCCTCAGGCCATAACCGATATCCGGGGTGGCCTCGGCAAACTTCACGTGTTTCTTAACGAACGCCTCGTTCACCGCACCGCTTTGAATGATGTAGTTGGCGACGTAGTTGAGGATCACCAGATCGGACTGGGGGGCCATGATCATGGCGTTGTCCGCCAGGTCAAAACTGCGGTTGGGGAAGGTCGACAAGACGTGGACCTGACAGCCCTCATGAGACAAGCGGCGGGCGGTCATCCGATCCCACAGTACCGGGTGCATCTCAGCGGCATTCGACCCCCACAGCACGAAGGTATCGGCGTGCTCGATGTCGTCAAAGTTGCCCATGGGCTCGTCGATGCCGAAGGCCCGCATAAAGGCGACGACCGCCGATGCCATGCAGTGGCGGGCGTTGGGCTCAATGTTGTTGGAGCGAAAACCCGCCTTCATCAGCTTGATGGCGGCATACCCCTCCCAGATGGTGGACTGACCGGACACAAACATCCCCACCGAGGTCGGCCCCTTGGCTTTCAGGCAGCTTTTCCATCGCTCCGCCATCAGGTCGAACGCCTGATCCCAGCTGATGGGGGTCAGTTCACCGCCTTTGTGGTATTGGCCATCCTTCATTCTCAGCAAAGGTTGGGTCACGCGCCCATCGCCATACATGATCTTGGCAAGATAGTAGCCTTTTACGCAGTTTTTTCCGCGATTTACCGGACTTTCCAGGTCCCCTTGTGTCGCCACCACCTTGCCATCCTGAGTCCCCACCATCACGGAGCAACCCACCCCGCAGAACCGGCAGGGGGCTTTTTGCCACTTTGGCTCCGTGCCCCCTTCAGCAGCGCGCAGCAGGGCCGATGGCAACGTGGCCCCGGCAACGGAGGCGGCCGCCAACGCCGCCTTGGCTTTCAAAAAGCTCCGACGTGACACCTTCATAACCACTCCTCCTCTGCAATCGGTTCCACCTGTTGGTAAACCAGCATGGTGCTCAGCACGCCGCTGAGGGCGCGGATGGCATCCACCAGGGATTGGATCACCTGGCCATCCCGACTCTCCAGGGTGACCACCAACTTGTGTTCAGGGGTTTGGGCATGGACCTCCGCGCCATCCAGCGCAGCGATCGCCTTCAGGACGGCGGGTTCAGCATTGGGCTGGCACTGCACCACCAGACTGCTGATGTGATATTCAGACGCCATGGCTCCCTCTTCGATGGCGAGACGTCTATAGAAGATAGTTGAAAAGAAAGGGCCCGCCGGGAGAGAGCGGGCCGGAGGGTCAGTCCGCCAGCTGGGCGAGCTGCATCAAGGCGGCGAGGGAATCGACGTTCAGTTTTTTCATCATATTGGCGCGGTGCACTTCGATGGTTCGCACCGCCACGCAGAGGCTGTCTGCCATCTGTTTATTGGTGTGGCCCTGCACCACCAGTTTGAACACCGCCCGCTCACGGTCACTCAGGGTATCCAGCCGGGCCTTCTGCAGTTGCGCGTCAAAGCGGGCCTGGCTGTGCTCCAGCCCTTTGCGCAGGGATGCGGCCAGATCCTGCCCTTTGACCGGTTTCTGGAAAAAGTCGAACGCCCCAGATTTAAAGGCGTCCACTGCCATCGGAACATCACCATGGCCCGTCAGAAAGATCACCGCCAGTGGGCTGTTGGCGGCCACCAGTTGACGCTGCAGATCCTGCCCGGTCAATCCCGGCATGCGACTGTCGAGAATCACGCAACCGGGCTGGGTGAGGTCCACCTGTTCCAGAAACGCTTCACCGTTGGAGAAGGGGGTCAGCGTGAAGCCGTAACTCTCCATCAAAAAACTGAGCGAATCGAGAATGGCGCTGTCGTCATCCACCAGATAGATGGCGGGAGTTGTCATTTGGCGTTCCTTTTAAGGGCGATCTCCAGATAGGTATCGCATTTTTCGAATCAGCGCGAGTCCGGCTGTTCCAAGAGTGAACAGGTTCACATTCGCGCAACAGGGGAGCCGATAAGCTGCGGGGGTTCACCACCACGGAGTTGCCCGGTGCCCCCGATGCCCAAATATCTGCTGCCACTGCTGCTGAGCCTGATGATGACCCCCGCCCATGGCGCTGATCTGACCGTCGGCGTGCTGGCCAACTGGGGCTACCAGGCCGCCCAGGAGCGCTGGCAGCCGCTGATGCGTTACCTGGAATCGGAGATCCCCGGCACCCAATTTTCCGTCTATCCCGGCACCTTTGAGCAGCTCAATCAGGCGCTGGAATCGGGCAAGATCCAGTTTATTGTTACCAACCCGGGCCAGTACCTCTACCTCTCCAACCAGTACCCTCTGTCCTGGCTGGCCACCATGCGATCACGCCAGCATCACGGCACCACTTATGCCATCGGCTCTGCCATTCTGGTGCGGGCGGACAGCCCCTATCGCACCCTCTATGACCTGCAAAACCGCACCGTGGCCGCCTCCGGGCCCCACGCTCTGGGGGGCTACCAGGCCGCTGTGGGCCTGATGCGCCAGTTGGGAATGCGACCGGAAACCTTCTTTAAGCAGGTCAACTTCCTTGGCTTCCCGCTGGACCCCCTGGTGTACCAGGTGCGCGACCGTCAGGTGGATGCCGCCATCACCCCCTTCTGCACTCTTGAGGAGATGGTGAAGCGAGGGCTGGTGAACCCCGAGGACTACCGGGTGCTGAACCCCAGTCGTCCCCCGGGCTATGACTGTCAGGTCAGTACCGCGCTCTATCCCAACTGGTCGTTCGCGGCCAGTGAGAGCGTGGAGATCCGCATCACCAAGGCGATCACCCAGGCATTGATGGACCTGACTCCGGAGCACCCCGCCGCCGTTCAGGGCCAGTTCTGGGGCTGGACCTCCCCCATCAGCCAGCTCAAGGTGATCCAGCTGTTCAGCGAACTGCAGGGCAAACCGGAGCGCGTCACCTACTGGCAGCATTTCCAGAACTGGCTTAAGGAGAACCGCCACTGGGGGATGCTGGCACTGGTGATGTTTCTGGCCGCCACCTTCTACCACTTCTGGCTGGAGTACAAATTCCGCCAGAAGAGTGAAACCCTGGTGAAAACCGAGCGGGCGCTGAAGCAGAAAGCGCTGCAGATGGAGCGGCTGCAAAGCGCCGCCATTGTTGGCGAGATCGGCGCGGGTCTGGCCCATGAGATCAACCAGCCCATCGCGGCCATCACCAACTACAGTGAAGGCGGCATGATGCGGCTGCAGAGCCAGACCAAGCCGGATACCGAGCTGCTGGCACTGCTGGATAAGATCCATCAGCAATCCTCCCGCGCCGGGGCGATTGTCCACCGGATCCGCGGTCTGCTGAAGCGGCGGGAAGCGGTGTTCGGCAAAACCAACCTGCTGACCCTGGTGGATGAGAGCCTGGCCCTGCTGCGGTCCGAAAGTGAGCGGCATGGCATCCCGATCCGCTCCCGGGTAACCGGCGAACCCTATGTGGTGGAAGCGGATGCGGTGGGGATGCAGCAGGTGATGGTGAACCTGCTGAAGAACAGCCTGGATGCCCTCAAGGCACACCCGCCGGAGCAGCCACCCACCATCTGGATCACCCTGCACTTTGAGCCCAACCAGGTCACTCTGCAGGTGACGGATAACGGCCCCGGTCTGAGCCAGCCTGGCGAGCAGTTGATGGCGACGTTCATCACCACCAAGCCTGACGGGCTGGGCCTTGGGCTGGCAATATGCACCGACATCGCCAAGGCCCACGACGGCGAATTCCAGATCGAAAACCACCCGGAAGGCGGCTGCCAGGCGACCCTATTCCTCCCTCGCCAAACCCGCTGAACCACCCCATTTCCGCCATTGTGGTTCACCACAATTGACACCCACCGGCGGTCCCTGCAGGGGCCGCCAGCCTGCCGATCCAGTTCACAAATTCATCAGCTGCACCGGTGATTATGTGGTTTACCACAATGTCTGCCTCCCGCCCTCCTTCGGTATCTCTTAACCGAGTCCGGTGGCACCGCCACCTCAGCAATCGTCATCGCCCGGCACGGAGCCGGGTCGTACAAGGGGAATCGCGATGAAACTCGATCGGCGAACATTCATCAAAGGGGCCGGTGCCAGCACCGCCGGTTGCGCCCTGGCCACCCTCCTGCCCGGCAGCGTGGGGGCCATGGAGCCCGGCGCACTCAATGCCAAGGGCGAGGAGATCGCCAGTATCTGTGAGATGTGCTCCACCCGCTGTCCTATCTCCGCCCGCGTGGTGGGCGAGAAGGCGATGTCCATTCTGGGCAACCCGAAAGCCAAGTCCTTTGGCGGTGCCGTATGCGCCCGTGGTGGTGCAGGCCACAGCCTGCTGTATGACAAGCAGCGTCTGGTGAAGCCCCTGGTTCGCGCCGGCGAGCGTGGCGAAGGCAAGTGGAAAACCATCGAGTGGTCTGAGGCGTACCAGATGATCGCCGAGAACCTGAACCGCATTAAAGCGGAGCATGGTCCGGAAGCCGTCGCCTTCTCCTCCAAGTCCGGTTCCCTCTCCGGTCACCTGTTCCACCTGGCCAAAGCGTTTGGCAGCCCGAACACCTTTACCCACGCCAGCACCTGCCCGGCGGGTTACGTTGTAGCAGCCAAGGCGATGTTTGGTGGCAAGATCAAACGTGACCTGAGCAACTCCAAGTACATCATCAACTTCGGCCACAACCTGTACGAAGGGATCAACATGTCCGAGACCCGCGGCATGATGAAAGCCCAGATGGACAAAGGTGCCAAGCTGGTGGTGTTTGAGCCGCGCTTCTCCATCGTTGCCGACAAGGCGGACGAGTGGTACGCCATCAAACCCGGCACCGACGTGACCGTTGCGCTGGCCCTGTGCCACGTCCTGATTGAGGACAACCTCTACGACAAGGCCTTTGTTGAGCAGTATGTTGAAGGGTTCGACGCCTTCGCCGCGGAGATGAAAGCCTACACCCCGGAGTGGGCGGAGCGGATCAGCGATGTGCCTGCCGCGGACATTCGCCGTATCGCCCATGAGTACGCTGCGGCCGCCCCCCATGCCGTGGTCGACTTCGGTCACCGCGCCTCCTTCACCACCGAAGAGTTCGAGCTGCGCCGCGCCCTGTACGCCGCCAACGTGCTGATAGGTAACATCGAGCGTAAGGGTGGCCTCTACTTCGGTAAGAAAGCGGGCACCTACAACAAGCTGGCTGGCGCTAATGTCACGCCCTCTCTCGGCAAGCCCGGCGTGGAAGGGATGCCCAAAGCCAACGCCAAGCGCATCGACCAGGTGGATGAGCAGTACGCTCTGTGCTGGTCCTCCGGCGGCATCTACCAGACCGTACTGGATGCCACTCTGGAAGGCGTGCCCTACCACCTCAAAGGTTGGGTGATCAGCCGTTCCAACCCGATGCAGACCATGACCGACCGCAGCCGCGTGGTGGAAGCGCTGAAGAAGCTGGATTTCGTGGTGGCCTGCGACGTCTACATCAGCGAAACCGCCGCTTACGCCGACCTCATCCTGCCCGAGTGCACCTACCTCGAGCGTGACGAGGAGGTCAGCGACAAATCCGGCAAGAACCCCGCCTACTACGTCCGTCAGCAAGTGGTGGATGTGCTGGGTGATGCCAAGCCCTCCTGGCAGATCTGGAAAGAGCTGGGCGATGCCCTCGGCCTGAGCCAGTTCTTCCCCTGGGACAGCATGGAAGCCCTGCAGATGGTGCAGGTGAAAGGCGACGCCAAGTGGCTGCAGGAGATCAAATCGGAAGGCTTCGTCAGCTACGGCAAACCGCTGATGCTGCGTGAAACCAAGATGGTGAGTGACTTTGTCGCAGCTTACCCGGAAGCCCGCACTCCGGATGCCGACGGCACCTACAGCAGCGCGCTGACCTTCAAGACCCCCAGCGGCAAGATCGAGCTGACCTCCGCCAAAGTGGAAGGGATGGCACCGGGTCGCGGTGTGATCCGCTATCGCGAAGTGCGCCTGAAGCAGGCTGACGAACTGTTCTTTATCCAGGGCAAGGTGGCCATCCACACCAACGCCGCCACCCACAACATCCCGATGCTGGCCAACCTGATGTCCGACAACGCGGTGTGGATCCACCCGCTTACCGCCAGTCAGCTTGGCATCGAAAACGGCGATCCCATCCGTCTGCACAACGACACCGGCAGCGAAGAGGGCCACGCCCTGGTGACCCCGGGTATCCGTCCTGACACCGTGTTCGCCTACATGGGCTTCGGCTCCAAGAACAAGGAGCTGGCCCGTGCCACCGGACGCGGCGTGCACTGCGGCAACCTGCTGCCCCACGTGACCTCCCCGGTGACCGGCATGAACCTGCACACCACCGGCGTCAAGATCAGCAAGCGTTAATCGGAGATGGCAATGAACAAGCGTTATGTGATGGTGCACGACGAGAACAAGTGCATCGGCTGCCAGGCCTGCAACGTGGCCTGCCGCAGTGAGAACCAGACACCGGAAGGCGTCACCCGATTGCAGGTCCGTATTGAAGGGCCCCACGGCAACTTCCCGAACCTGCACTTCAAATACAACCGCGTCTCCTGCGAGCAGTGTGAAGACGCCCCCTGCGTGAAGGTGTGCCCGACCGGCGCCGCTTACGTAGGCGAAGACGGCATCATCTCCATCAAGGAAGAGAAGTGCGTCGGCTGCCTCTACTGCGTCGCGGCCTGCCCCTACAAAGTGCGCTTTATCAACCCGGAAACCCGGGTACCGGACAAGTGCAACTTCTGTAAGGACACCCGTCTGGCCCGTGGCGAACTGCCCGCCTGTGTCAGCGTCTGCCCGACCCAGGCACTGACCTTTGGCGACGCCAACGACCCCAACAGCCCGGTGCGCGAGCTGCTGGACACATCCATCAATTTCCAGAACAAGGCCCATCTGGGCACCAAGCCTCGGGTGTACCGCATCCCGGGCCGTAAGGGAGGGATCACCGCATGAACAATATCTGGGGCGACATGTCGCAATACGATCCCGTCGTGTGGAACTGGATCATCGCCGTCTACCTGTTTATGGCGGGCCTCTCCGCCGGCAGCCTGCTGGTGGCCATTGGTCTGCGTTGGTACAAGGAGAAGCGCGGTCTGCCGGTTGAGGGACTGCCGGTGATCAAGGCCTCCGCCCTGATCGGCCCGCTGGCGATCTGTGCCGGTATGGCGCTGCTGGTGCTGGACCTGACCAAACCGTTTGAGTTCTACCTCATCCTGATCAACTACAACCTGACCTCGGTGATGGCCTGGGGTGTGATCGCGCTGCTGGTCTACATCCCTCTGGTGTTCATCTACTCCGCGCTGGTGTTTGAACGACCGCTGGTGGAGAAGGTACCTGCCCTGGCTGGCCTGCTGCGAGTTGCCCGCACCATGGAGGGCACTCTGCTCAAGCTGATCTTCGCCCTGGCTCTGGCGGTGGGCGTCTATACCGGCTTCCTGCTGTCGGCGATGGTGAGCTACCCGATCCTCAACACGGCCGTACTGCCTGCGCTGTTCCTGGCCTCGGCCCTGAGCGTGGGCTCTGCCGGTAACATCCTGGTGGCCACCCTGTTCTTCAACAAGAGCGGCTCAGACTGCATCGAGCAGGTGCACCGCATCGAGTACCCGGTGGCCTTCAACGAAGCCCTCTGCCTGGTGCTGCTGTTTGTCGGCCTGAACTTCTCCGGTCCGGCCGCACAGGCTGCCACCGCCGCCATCACCACCGGCACCTGGGCCAGCGTGTTCTGGATCGGCGTGGTGGGCCTGGGTCTGGCGGTGCCAGTGCTGGCCAGTGTTCTCACCCCGGCCAAACTGAAGCACAGCCGCGGCTTCCTGATCGCTGTCTCCTGCTGCACCATCATCGGGGTGCTCTCCCTCCGCCACTTCGTGGTGTACGCCGGACAGAGCTACATCAGCTGATCCCTGCTTGAATCAGCAACTAAAAACCCCCGCACCTGCGGGGGTTTTTGTGTTTCAGTCTCTCTTCGCCCTAAGGGCACCATTACCGGTTCATGGCTGATCGCTGGCGTCTTATGCCAAACCGAGCTCCTCAATCAGGGCCGCCATCAACTGCGCTGCCGTCATCTTTCTCGCCCTGGGCGCGCCGGTACCGGCCCAGTGGGCGGCAAACTCGTGGTTATCCCGTCGGGTCGCCAGCGCATGCAGCCGTTTGGCAGCATCGTATGCAATTGGGTAGGCGGGCGGTACAACGGCGGGATCGCTGTCGCAGTGCGTCATAAAGCGATTGGCAATGCCCCGGGCGGGACGTCCGGACAGTACGGCGGTCATCCGGGTTTCCCCGGCATACTCGCTCTGCAACCGGGCCCGGTAACCGGCGTTGGCCGCAGACTCGGGACAGAGGATAAAGGCGGTGCCCAGCTGCGCGGCAGCGGCCCCGTGAGCCAGCATTGTGCGGATATCATGACCATCCATAATGCCCCCGGCGGCGATCACCGGAAGCGAAGTACGGCTGACCAGAATCCGCACAAGGTCGACGGTTGGCAGTGCCTTGTCCGGCCCTTCGGGGTCAAAGATCCCACGATGACCACCCGCTTCAATCCCCTGGGCCACAATCCCCCCCACACCGGCAGCCTCTATCTGTTCCGCCTCCTCCACGCTGGTGGCGGTGGCCAGGGTGTGGATCCCCGCCTGTCGCAGTGCAGACAGGCGATCCCCATCCGGAATACCGAAGTGAAAGCTCACCACCGCAGGCCGCTCTGCCAGCAGCATCTCCAGCATGGCATCATCCTGAAGAAAGCTGGGATAGAGGGTGTCCAGTTGGGCGGGTGGTTCGGCGCCCATCTCGGTAAACAGGGGAGACAGGTGAGCCAGCCAGTCCGCTTCCCGCTGGGCATTGCGCAGCGGCGGCTGATGGCAGAACAGATTGACATTAAAAGGCGCATCGGTTTCCGCCCGGGTCGCGACGATCGATTGGCGAGCTTGCTCGACCGTGCTGGCGCCAAGGCCCAGAGACCCCAGCCCGCCGGCATTGGATACCGCAGCGGCAAGAGCGGGTGTGGATACGCCCGCCATCGGCGCCTGAATGATGGGATAACGCAGGCCCAACCGGGCCAGCAAGGGGTGGATTACGGTCACGGGATCTCCTTCTCCGCTGCGTGTCGGCTTAACCCATTAGGACCAAAAAACTCGGTCACGGCAATCCGCCTTTGGGCCCATCCTGTTAATTTCCCTGTTTCAGACTTTGATGCGGGAGGAACAATCCACACCCCCCTTCAAATCAGGTTCCAAAGGCGAAGTGATCGCCAACCTGCAAAAACAAAAACGGCACCTTAAGGTGCCGTTTTCTTGCTATCAAAGCGCTTATTGGCGCGCTTCGTTCATCACCTGTTCCAGCGCCGCCAGACAGAGGGTGACGTTCTCCTCCCGGGCCGCGTAGCCCATCAGGCCAATACGCCAGGCTTTACCGGCGAGGTCACCCAGACCGGCACCGATCTCCAGGTTAAAGCGGTTAAGCAGGGCGCTGCGTACGGCGGCATCGTCGATACCCTCTGGGATATAGACGGCATTCAGCTGCGGCAGGCGATAGGCTTCCTCCACCACGAAGTTCAGACCCAGCTTATCCAGACCTGCCTTGAGTTTGTCGTGCATGGTGCGGTGGCGGGCCCAGGCGTTCTCCAGCCCCTCCTCCTGCAGCAGACGCAGGGATTCGTGCAGGGCGTAGAGACTGTTTACCGGGGCGGTGTGGTGGTAGCTGCGCTTACCATCACCGGACCAATACGCCATCACCAGGGATTGGTCGAGGAACCAGCTGGAGATCGGCGCCTGACGGGCCTTCAGCTTCTCCACCGCGCGGGGAGAGAAGGAGACCGGTGCCAGACCGGGCACACAGGAGAGGCACTTCTGGCTGCCGGAGTAGATGGCGTCGATGCCCCACTCGTCCACCTTCAGCTCCACCCCACCGAGGGAGGTGACCGCGTCGACAATGGAGAGCACATCGTGCTCGCGGGCCAAAGCGCAGAGGGCTTTGGCATCGGACAGGGCACCGGTGGAGGTTTCGGCGTGCACAAAGGCGAGGAACTTGGCGTCCGGGTGCTGATTCAGCGCGTCCGCCACTTTGTCGACGGAAACCGGCGTGCCCCAGGCATCATCCACCACCACCGCTTCGCCACCAAGACGCTCGACGTTCTGACGCATCCGCTCTCCGAACACGCCGTTACGGCAGACGATCACCTTATCACCCGGCTCCATTAGATTGACGAAGCAGGTCTCCATGCCCGCGCTGCCCGGGGCTGAAACGGCGATGGTAAAGGCATTCTCAGTCTGGAAGGCATACTGCAGCAGCGCTTTTACCTCATCCATCATGCCGACAAAGGCGGGGTCTAAGTGACCGATGGTGGGCTTGCCCAGAGCGTGCAGTACTTGCGGGTGTACGTCGGAGGGACCCGGGCCCATCAGGGTCCGGCGCGGTGGGTTAAAAGGTTGGATTATCATCGCTGGCGATTCCTGCTCGTTGACGCAAATTTCAGGGTCAGATGCATCACGTTACCATAGATCTCCGGCACTTTTCGGCGAACTGAGCATAAAAAAACCGGCGCGGTGCGCCGGTTTTTGTGTCGGGATTTTTCAACCCTTATTCGGTGGTCTCTTTCGCCAGTTTGGCCTCAGCATCGTTGTCGATGGTCTTGGCAAACAGGGCGTACATCACCGGCACCACAAACAGGGTGAAGAGGGTACCGATGGAGAGGCCCACGGTGATCACCAGACCGATGTTGAAGCGGGAAACCGCACCCGCACCATCCGCCAGCACCAGCGGCATCACACCCAGCACCATCGCGGCGGTGGTCATCAGGATCGGACGCAGACGCAGCGCGGCCGCTTCGATCACTGCTGCCGCCTTATCCTTACCGGTACGCTGCAGCTGGTTGGCGAACTCCACGATAAGAATACCGTGCTTGGAGATCAGGCCCACCAGGGTGATCAAACCCACCTGGGTGTAGATGTTCAGCGTCGCTACGCCCAGGAACAGCGGGATCATCGCACCAAAGATGGAGAGCGGTACGGTCACCAGAACCACCACCGGATCACGCCAGCTTTCAAACTGAGCGGCCAGTACCAGGAAGATCACCACCAGCGCCAACACAAAGGTGACGTACAGGGCAGAGCCCTCCTGCTCGTACTGACGGCTCTGACCGCCAAAGTCGTAGGCGTAGCCGGACGGCGCGATCTCCAGCAGTTTGCTGGACAGGAACTGGTGCGCATCACCGATGGTAGCGGCGCCCGGCATCGGCATCGCTTCGATGGTGGCAGAGTTCAGCTGCTGGAACTGAGTCAGCGCATTGGGGATCACCTCTTCGCTCACGGTCACGACCGTGGAGAGCGGGATCTGCTGGCCGGACTCGGTACGCACATACAGGTCGGCAATCGATTCCGGAGTCATCCGGAACGGACCATCGGCCTGCGGGATCACCTCGTAGCTGCGGCCCTGCATATCGAAGTAGTTGGTGCGGAAATCACCCAACTGAGCGGCCAGCACAGCACCGATGGACTGCATGGAGATGCCGAGCTGGCCGGCTTTCTCGCGGTCGATCATCACGTGCACCTGCGGCTTGTTCAGCTTCAGAGTGTTGTTCACTACCATGAACATGCCGGACTTGAGGGCTTCCTCTTTCAGCTGTTCAGCCACTTCATAGAGCTGGGCGTGATCCATGGTAGAGGTGATCACAAACTCCACCGGCAGACCCATCGCGGTACCCGGCAGGGCAGGCGGGTTCACGGAGAACACATCCATACCCGGAATCGACTTCACCATGTTCTGCAGGATGGGCTGTACCTCCATCTGGGTGCGCTCACGCTCACTCCAGGGCTTCAGCACCATACCGGACATAAACTGGTTCTCGGTCGGGTAACCGGCAAACATAAAGGTTTGCTCGTATTCCGGCAGACTCTCCGCCATCTTCTGGAACTGCTTGGCGTACTCGAAGCTGTAGTTCACGTTGGCGTTGTCGGGGCCAGTGGCGATGTTGAAGATAAAGCCACGGTCCTCGGTGGGCGCCAGTTCGGAGCGGGTCAGCATAAACATGGCGGCGATGGCGAACAGCAGCAGAACCGCCGCCCCCAGAATCGGGCCTTTGTAATCGCGGACAATGTGCTCCAGCAGGTTGTGGTAGCCATCCTTCAGGCGGCCAAAGTTCACATCCAGCCAGTGAACGAACTTGCCCTCCAGCGCCTGCTTGTTCAGCAGTTTGGCGCACATCACCGGGGAGAGGGTCAGTGCGATAAAGCCGGAGATCAGTACCGCGCCCGCCAGGGTAAAGGCGAACTCGGAGAACAGGGAGCCGGTCAGGCCGCCCATAAAGCCGATGGGCGCGTACACCGCCGCCAGGGTGATGGTCATGGCGATCACCGGCATGGCGATCTCACGGGCACCCACCACGGCCGCACGCACCGGAGAGAGACCCTCTTCCAGGTGTCGGTGGACGTTTTCCACCACCACGATGGCGTCATCCACCACCAGGGAGATGGCCATTACCATCGCCAGCAGCGTCAGCAGGTTGAGGGAGAATCCCATGCCCATCATAAACAGACACACACCCACCAGGGAGAGCGGCACAGTCACGATCGGGATCAGTACGGAGCGCAGAGAGCCCAGGAACAGGAACACCACCAGGATCACGATCACGACCGCTTCACCCAGGGTCATCACCACCTCGTTGATCGACTCCTCAATGTACTCGGTGGAGTCGTGGGAGAGGTGCTGCTCCATACCCGGCGGCAGATCGCGGGCGATGTTCGGCAGAATCTCACGCACATCTTTGGCCACGTCCAACGGGTTCGCGTCCGGAGTGGTCTGAATGCCGATGTATACCGCCGGTTTACCGGTGTAAACCACGATCACCTTGTCGGACTTGGAGGCCAGCTCAACGCGGGCCACATCCTGCAGCTTCACCACCTGCTGACCATCGGTCTTCACGGTGATGTTGCGGAAGGAGTCCACGTCCTGCAGAGAGGTGGAGGCACGAACCGGAGTCACAGTCAGGGAATCACGGATCTCACCCGCAGCAGACTGGAAGTTGTTGCTGGCCAGCGCTCGGTTGATGTCATCCGCAGAAACGCTGTTGGCGCGCATGCGCACCGGGTCCAGCCAGATCCGCATGGCAAACTGCTGCTCACCAATGATCTCAGCTTCAGCCACGCCGTCCGCTTCGGTCAGCTTGGGCTGAACCACGCGACGCAGGTAGTCGGTCACCTGTACGCCACTCATGTTTTCACTGGTGTAAGCCAGATACATGATGGCGCCGCCACCGGCGGTCTCTTTCGCGATGATCGGCTCATCGATGTCAGTAGGCAGTCGCCCCTTCACCTCGTTGAGCTTGGTCAGCATCTCCGCCATCGCCGTGTTGGCGTCGTAGCCCAGCTGCAGGAACACCTCAAGCTGGGAGAAGCTGGCGCGGGAGGTCGCCTTGATGTAGTCGATCCCCTCAGTGGAGGCGATCGCCTCCTGGATCGGGGTGGTCACGAAGCCCTGAACCAACTCGGCGTTGGCACCAGGGTACGTGGTGGTCACATTGATCTGACCGATCTCCATGTCCGGGTACTCCCGGACCTGCAGATCCATCAGCGCTCGCACACCAAATACCAGCAGCAGTACGTTCAGTACGATTGCCAGTACCGGGCGGCGAATAAAAATGTCTGTAAACATTCAGAACGCCTCGAATTACAGCTTGGCCAGTTGTACCAGCGCTTCGTTGGCCAGTTTCATGGTGCCCGCGCTGACCACCTGCTCACCGGCATTGAGGCCGGACATGATGGCTACGGTGTCACCACGACGCTCGCCCACTTTCACGTACTGACGGTAAGCGCGCAGCTGACCCTCGTTGTCCTTGCGAACCACGAACACGGCATCGCCGAAGGGGCTGTAAGTGATGGCGGTGGAGGGCACGGTTACCGGGGTGATCGGATCACGCTTCAGCAGACGGATGTCCGCGTACATACCGGGAGTCAGGCGGCCATCGGCGTTCGGCACTTCGGCGCGAATGGCGATGTTACGGGTGTTCTCATCCACCTTGGCGTCCAGAGCGATCACCTTGCCTTCAAAATCCACGCCGGGGTACGCGCTGGTGGAGAACAGCACGGTCTGGCCCACGTAGAGGGACGGCAGATGCTGCTCCGGCACGGAGAAATCTGCGTACAGGCTGGATACGTCCTGCAGGGTCACCAGGTTGGAGCCGGCCTGAACGTATTGGCCCAGGTCCACTTTACGGATACCCAGTACACCGGAGAACGGCGCTTTCACCGCTTTCTTGGCGATGGTCGCTTCGGTTTGAGCCACAGCGGCCAGGGCCACCTTCAGGTTGGCACTGGACTCGTCATACTCGGTTTCGGAGATATTGCGACGCTCATACATGGTCTGGTTACGGTCATACTTGACCTTGGCCAGCTCAGCCTGGGCGCGGTAGCTCTGCAGGTTGGCCTGCTCAACACCATCGTCCAGTTGCAGCAGAAGCTCGCCTTTATTGACCTTCTGACCACTGCGGAAGTACAGGCCTTCCACCAGGCCACTGACTTCAGCGGAGAGATCGATACCTGCTTTGGCAGTCAGGGTACCCACGGAGGCGATCTCCGGGCGCCACTGCTGTGATTCAGCTTCCACCACGGAAACCGTTGCGGGCGGCGGTGCAAAGCTGGCCAGCTGGGCCATACCCTGCTGGATCTGCTGATACTTGATGCCACCAAGCACCAGAAGGAGGAGCAAAAGGCCTCCAATGACCAACGCACTGCGTTTAAACATCCACTGCTTTCCTTTCTAAAGACCGGGGTCGCCACAGAACCGTGGCGTTACAAAACCGAGAAATGCTGGAACGGTAATCCCGTTCAGATAAACATAAATTTCCGACGGTAAATGAAACCACAAGGATGCTGAAATTAAGCTGAACTGCCTCACCATTTTGTTAAGAAGCAGAACATTTTTTCATCTACAGCTGAGTAGGTTGCTAAGAAGATTAAGAAAAAGGGGGCTTTCGCCCCCTGATGTGAAGAAAACCGGTTAACCCCGTAAGAAAAATCGGTAGGCGGGACTGTTGGTCACCTCTTCACAGTCCATATCCAACGCACACAATTGGGCCCAGAGCTCAGCGAAGTCGCCATCGCTCACTTCCATACCCAGCAGTACCCGTCCCGCCGCCGCACCATGGTTGCGGTAGTGGAACAGGGAGATGTTCCAGCGACAGCCCAGATCCGCCAGAAAGCGCTCCAGTGCTCCCGGCGCTTCCGGAAAGCGAACCTGGAACAGTCGCTCATCCAGCGGTTCCGGCGGCAGTCCCCCCACCATGTAGCGGACGTGCAGCTTGGCGGTTTCATCCCCGGACAGGTCCTGATGGGGATAACCCGCCTCGGTAAGCGCAGCCCGGATCTGGCCAAGCTCCTCCTGACTTTTCAGCCGGATACCCACAAAGACATTGGCCCGATCCCGTCCGGAAAGGCGGTAGTTGAACTCAGTGATCAGCCGTCGTCCAAGCAGACGACAGAACTGCAGAAACGCGCCCTGCCGCTCCGGGATGGTCACGGCCAGCACCGCTTCTTTGCCTTCACCCAGCTCACAGCGCTCCGAGACATAGCGCAGGCTGTGAAAGTTGACGTTGGCACCGGACAGAATGGCCGCCAGCTGCTGCCCCTCTCCCCCGTCCGCGCAGTAGCGTTTCAGCCCCGCCAGAGCGAGGGCCCCGGCCGGTTCGGCAATGGCCCGACGATCTTCATAGATGTCCTGCACCGCCGCGCAGATCTCATCACTGCTGACGGTGATCACCCCATCCACGCAGTGGCGAGCTAACTCAAAGGGGGCATCGCCAATCCGCTTCACCGCGACGCCATCGGCAAACAAACCGACCCGGGGCAGAGTCACCGGCGTGTCGGCCTCCAGCGCCGCTTGCAGACAGGCGGCGTCCTCCGGCTCCACCCCATACACCTTGATATGGGGCGCCAGTGCTTTGAGATAGGCTGCCACGCCGGCGATCAATCCCCCCCCACCAACGGGCACAAACACCGCATCGAGATCCCGCTTCTGCTGCAGCAACTCCTGACCCACGGTGCCCTGTCCGGCGATCACTGCCGCATCATCAAAAGGGGCCACCATGGTGAGCCCTTCGCTCTCGCTCAGATGCTGCGCGTGCTGATAGGCGGCATCAAAATTGTCGCCATGCAGTACCACCTCGCCACCATGTCGGCGCACCGCGTCCACCTTAATGTCCGGTGTGGTCAGGGGCATGACGATCACAGCCCGGATCCCCTTGGCCGTTGCCGCCAGAGCGACCCCCTGGGCATGGTTACCCGCCGAGGCCGCCACCACACCGGCACTGGCTTGCTCCTCGTTCAGGCTGTGGATCTTGTTGTAGGCGCCACGCAGCTTGAAGGAGTGCACCGGTTGCTGGTCCTCCCGCTTGAGCCAGACCGAACGGCCCAGCCGATTGGAAAGACGGCTGAGCGGGTCCAGCGAGGTCTGTACCGCCACGTCATAGACCGGCGCGAGCAGGATCTGACGCAGCGTTTGCTGCACCAGATGCTGGGCCAGACCATCGGGGTTACTGCCGCTCATTCCCCCTCCTCCAGCAGTGACAGGTTGCGTACCGCCCCCTTGTCCGCGCTGGTTGCCAGATGGGCATAGGCTTTCAGGGCCGGTGATACCTGACGCTCCCGGTTCGGCTTATAACGGCAGCTTTCTGCCCGTGTCGCCAGCTCCTCGGCGGAAACCTGCAGCTCGAGTGTGCGGCTAGGAATGTCGATGGCAATAAGGTCGCCATCCTCCACCAGCGCAATCACGCCGCCGCTGGCCGCTTCCGGAGAGACATGGCCGATGGAGAGGCCGGAGGTGCCGCCGGAGAAGCGACCATCGGTGATCAGGGCACAGGCCTGACCGAGCCCCATCGATTTCAGATAACTGGTGGGGTACAGCATCTCCTGCATACCCGGACCCCCTTTGGGGCCTTCGTAACGGATCACCACCACGTCGCCCGCTTTGACCTCACCACCCAGAATGCCGTTAACCGCCGCATCCTGGCTGTCGTAGACCCGGGCCGGGCCCGTGAAGGTCAGGCAGGAATCCGGCACGCCGGCGGTCTTAACCACACTGCCGTTCGGGGCCAGGTTGCCGGACAGTACCGCCAATCCGCCGTCCTGACTGTAGGCGTGGTCGATGTCGCGGATGCAGCCGTTCTCCCGGTCCACATCCAGAGTGGGCCAGCGACAATCCTGAGAGAAGGCCTGGGTGGTGCGGATACCCGCCGGGCCAGCCCGATAGAACTCGGCCACGCTGGCGCAGGGGGCATTGGCCACATCCCGTTCCGCCAACACCGCTGCGAGGGACTGCCCCGCCACATGAGGCACCTGAGTGTGGATCAGGCCGCCGCGGGCCAGCTCCGACAGCAGCGCCATCACGCCACCGGCGCGGTGCACATCTTCCATATGGTATTTGGGTGTGGCCGGCGCCACTTTGCACAGGTTGGGCACCTTACGGGAGAGGACGTCGATGTCGTCCATAGTGAAGGGCACCAGCCCCTCCTGAGCGGCCGCCAACAGGTGCAGAATGGTGTTGGTGGAACCTCCCATGGCGATGTCGAGCGCCATGGCGTTTTCAAACGCCTGTCGATTGGCGATGCCCCGGGGCAGTGCCGTGTCATCCTCCTGGCGATACCAGCGGTGACAGAGATCGACAATGCGTCGGCCCGCTTCCAGAAACAGCCCTCGGCGGTCCGCGTGGGTCGCCAGCAGGGAGCCGTTACCGGGCAGCGCCAGACCAAGGGCTTCGGTCAGACAGTTCATGGAGTTGGCGGTAAACATGCCGGAGCAGGAACCGCAGGTGGGGCAGGCGCTGCGCTCCACCTGCTCACTCTGGGCGTCAGACACCTCGGGATCCGCCGCCTGCACCATGGCGTCCACCAGATCGAGCTTGATGATCTGGTCCGACAGTTTGGTTTTGCCCGCTTCCATCGGGCCACCGGAAACAAAGATGGTGGGGATATTGAGGCGCATCGCCGCCATCAGCATCCCGGGGGTGATCTTGTCGCAGTTGGAGATGCACACCAGCGCATCGGCACAGTGGGCGTTGACCATGTACTCCACGGAATCCGCAATCAACTCCCGGCTGGGCAGGGAGTAGAGCATGCCGCCGTGCCCCATGGCGATGCCATCATCCACCGCGATGGTATTGAACTCTTTGGCCACGCCACCCGCTTCCTTAATCGCCCCGGCCACCAGATCACCCATATCTTTCAGGTGGACGTGACCCGGCACAAACTGGGTAAAGGAGTTGGCAATGGCAATGATCGGCTTACCAAAGTCGTCGTCAGTCATCCCGGTGGCACGCCAGAGGGCGCGAGCCCCTGCCATATTGCGGCCGGCGGTGGTGGTGGCAGATCGAAGCTTCGGCATAGGGAATTCCTTTCTCGGGGCTTTGCCCCGGACACTGGATGGAACAGGGGCCCCGAAGTCAGGGGCCCCGGTTTAACTCAAAGGTGGTTCAGAGCTCCACCGCCATGGTGTGGGCGGCAAAGGCTTGCTCATCGGCGGGGGTGTGGACATAGTCCAGCCAGCCCCACTTGTCTTCGGTCTGGCCATTGAACAGGCCGAAGAATGCGGTTTGCATCGCCTCGGTAACAGGGCCGCGACTGCCCTCGCCCACGGTGATGCCGTCCACGGAACGCACCGGAACGATCTCGGCAGCGGTGCCAGTCATAAAGATCTCGTCCGCCAGATAGAGGGCTTCGCGGGAGAGTGCCTCTTCTCGCACCTGGTAACCCGCATCCCGGGCCAGAGTGATCACCGTATCCCGGGTGATGCCCGGCAGAATGGCGGCGGTGACCGGTGGGGTATAGAGCACACCCTGTTTCACCAGGAACAGGTTTTCCCCGGCCCCTTCGGAAATCTGGCCGTTCACATCCAGGGCGATCCCCTCGGCGTAGCCATGGCGTCTTGCTTCACCGGAGATCAGCTGGGAGGAGAGGTAGTTACCGCCCGCCTTGGCACCAGTGGGCATGGTGTTGGCCGCCAGTCGATTCCAGCTGGAAACGCAGACATCCACGCCGCTTTGCGCACTTTCGTCACCCAGATAGGCGTTCCAGGGGAAGGCCGCCACGATCACCTCCGCCTCGCTGCCAGCGGGAACATTCAGGCCCAGGCCAACGTGGCCATAGAACGCCAGGGGGCGGATATAGGCGCTGTCGAGACCATTCTTGCCGACGGAGTCGCGGCAGGCCTGTTCGATCTCCTCAGGGGACCAGGGGATCGGCATGCGGTAGATCTTGGCGGAATCAAACAGGCGTTGAACGTGCTCCTGCAACCGGAACACAGCGGGCCCTTTCGGGGTCTGGTAGGCGCGGATCCCTTCGAACACCGACGAACCGTAATGCAGGGCATGGGACAGCACGTGCACCTTGGCTTCCTGCCAGGGCACCATCTCTCCATTAAACCAGATGTAATCGGCTTGGCTCACGGTGAATACTCCTTTAAAGACTTAAGCGTTGGCTGCGGCGGCGGGGGCCGACTCACAAGCCGTTTCGATGCGACAATCGGTCACATCAAACAATTTATCCAACTGACGGGTCAGTTGATCAATAGGCCGCTCGCTGCTGACGGTCACCGCCATCTGAGACTGGGTGCCGCGATAGGCCATATTCATGTTTCGGATGGTGAAGCCGCGATGGCGGGTCACCCGCAGCACGCGCTCCAGCACTTCCGGGCTCGGGTTCATCTCGATATACAAGGTGTGCTCGCTCATCGTTTCTCCTCCATCATTTCATCATTGGACGCACCGGGCGGAACCAGCGGCCAGACGTTTTCCTTTTCCGAAATTGAGACGTGCAGCAGATAGGGGCCTTCACTGGCCAGCATCTCCGCCAGCGCCTCCTCCACCTGGTCCTTACGCCAGATATGACGCCCCGGGATGTTGAACGCCGCCGCCATGGTGACGAAATCCGGATTGTCAGAGAGGTCGGTTTCGCTGAACCGCTCCTCAAAGAACAGCTCCTGCCACTGCTTCACCATGCCCAGACGCTGGTTATCCAGCAGCACGATTTTCAATGGCAACCGAGCCCGCTTGATGGTGGTGAGCTCCTGCACATTCATCATGAATGAGCCGTCACCGGAGACCAGTACCGACAGGTCGTCGGGACGGGCCAACTGGGCGCCAATCGCCGCCGGCAGGCCAAATCCCATGGTGCCGAGGCCAGCACTGGAGAGGTGGTTGCAGGGGCTGTCGAACCACATATGCTGCGCCACCCACATCTGGTGCTGGCCCACATCGCAGGAGACCATAGCGTTGCGGGGCAGACGCTCCGCCAGCCGCTTCAGCAGAGCCGGGGCATAGATGTTGGCGCCGGGGTGGTCATAGCGATGAGCACACTGCTGTTTCTGCTCATCGCAATGATCACGCCACTCCACCACGTCCATCGGCATCGCCATGGCCGGCAACACCCGACGCAGATCGCCACAGTAGGAGACCATCGCTTCCCGACGCTTACTGATCTCGGCCGGGTCGATATCCAGATGGATCACCTTGGCCTTGGGGGCAAAGGCATCCAGCTTGCCGGTCACCCGGTCATCGAAGCGGGCGCCGACGGCGATCAGCAGGTCACACTCCTGTACCGCCTGATTGGCAGCCCGGCTGCCGTGCATCCCCAGCATGCCGAGGAAGCCCGGTGTGCCGTGAGCGATGGCGCCGATCCCCTTGAGGGTGGTGACCGAGGGCATCCCGGTGATGCGGATAAACTCCCGCAACTCCGCCACCGCACCGGCCATGCCTACACCGCCGCCAACATAGAGCAGGGGGCGGCGGGATTCCGCCAACATCGCCTGCGCCACCTCCAGTTCAAAGGTGTCGTTGGCCGCTTCCGGCAGGGCTGGCTGGCGTCCCTGATAAGTCACCATCGCTTGCTGAATGTCCTTGGGAATGTCCACAAGCACCGGGCCGGGACGCCCCTCCATCGCCAGCTCGAACGCCTGATGCAGGGTCTCACACAGGGTGTCCACTGACTCCACCAGAAAGCTGTGCTTGGTGCAGGCCAGGGAGAGGCCCAACACGTCGATCTCCTGAAAGGCATCGGTACCGATCGCCACGCTGGGCACCTGACCGGTAATGGCCACCACCGGGATGGAGTCCATCATGGCGTCCGCCAGAGCGGTGATCAGGTTGGTCGCCCCCGGGCCGGAGGTGGCCATGCAGACCCCCACCTTGCCGGAGGCACGGGCGTAGCCGATAGCCGCAAAGGCCGCACCCTGCTCATGCCGACACAGCAGATGCTCAACCGGACTGTCATACAGGGCATCGTAAATTGGCATGATGGCGCCGCCAGGGTATCCGAACAGGGTGCGAACCCCCTGTTCCGATAACGCGCGTACTACCGCCTCCGCTCCGCTCATCATGGGCTTACTCTCCCCGCTTCAACCAGCTCATGCGACCGCGCAGATCCGCACCTACCGCCTCGATGGGGTGGCTGCACTCTTCGGTCTTACGGCGATGGTAATCGGCATTACCGGACTGATATTCGGCGATCCACTCGCGGGCAAACTGGCCGGTTTGGATCTCGCTGAGTACCTGCTTCATGGTCTCCTTGGCGCGGTCGTCGACAATGCGATCACCGCGGGTCAGGGCGCCGTAAGAGGCGGTGTCAGACACGAACTGGTGCATGCGGCTGATGCCCCCTTCGTAGAGCAGGTCCACGATCAGTTTCAGCTCATGCAAGCACTCGAAGTAGGCCAGCTCCGGCTGGTAACCGGCTTCCACCAGGGTTTCCCAACCCTTACGCACCATCGCAATGGCACCGCCACACAGCACCGCTTGCTCACCAAACAGATCGGTTTCGGTTTCCTCTTTGAAGTTGGTGGTCAGTACGCCACCGCGGGTGCCGCCAACGGCGTCGGCGTAGGCCAGTGCCTTGGCGTGGGCGCTGCCAGTGGCGTCCTGATGTACCGCCATCAGGCAGGGTACGCCGGCTCCGCGCTCATACTCGGTGCGAACCAGGTAGCCGGGGCCCTTCGGCGCCACCATGGTCACGTCGATCTCGGGGGAGGGCTTGATCAGGTCATACAGGATGTTGAAGCCGTGGCTGAACATCAGCATCGCGCCCGGCTTGATGTTCGGTTCAACGTGCTCCTTGTAGATCTCCGCCTGAGCCATGTCCGGGGTCAGCATCATGATGACGTCGGCGTCCTTAACCGCATCGGAGAAGGGCACCGGCTGCCAGCCTTCCGATTCCGCCTGCTGCCAGCTCGGGCCACCAGGACGCAGTCCAATCACCACGTTGGCGCCGCTGTCCCGCAGGTTCAGAGACTGGCCCCGACCCTGGCTGCCGTAACCCAGTACGGCAATGGTTTTTCCTTCCAGCAAACTCGGATTGGCGTCCGCTTGGTGATACATCTGGGTCATGGTGTGGCTCTCCGTAAGTAAATGACCTGAAAACAAAAAACCCCCCGGACCTTTCGGTGCGGGGGGCTTGGTGTCGTTTGGCTTCGTTGCTAGCTTCTGGCTCTGCCGCGTGCCACACCCTGACCCCCGCAGGTGACAATAATCACCACGGTAATCACGACTAGCACTAGTTCAATGGCAGAACGGAACATGATTTAGCTCTCAACAAAGTGAAAAATTTGGTGCTCAACTTATGAGCTTTTTTAGAGTTAGCACAGCGGATTTTCAGATGCAAAGATTAATTTGCACTCAACGGAAAATCAGTATGTAACAAAATGTTTATTTATCATTGGATAGCCTGTTAATCACTAAAATCCCTGAATAACCAATAATTTTTTTGACTAAGCGAGAGGGTTGGCTCACCACTTGGAGGTGGAAACATGAGTCTTTCCCGTGTGTTAAGTCGTGGCCAACTGGGCGTGGAAGCCCCTCAGGTCACGGTAGAAGTGCATCTGGGCGGTGGCTTGCCCAGCTTCACCATTGTGGGCCTGCCAGAGGCCTCGGTTCGGGAGTCCCGGGAGCGGGTCCGGGCAGCGCTGCAGTTTTCCGGATTCGACTTTCCCGCCCGTCGTATCACGGTCAATCTGGCCCCGGCGGATCTGCCCAAACAAGGGGGACGGTTTGACCTTCCTATAGCTCTTGGCATTCTCGCAGCATCAAAGCAACTTCCCGACAGTTGCCTGCACAATCGTGAATTTTATGGCGAACTCAGCCTATCAGGCGAAGTCCGTGCCATCACCGGCGTGCTGCCTGCTATTGTGGCCGGACACCAGGTCGGACATCGGCTCTACCTGCCAGAGGAGAACGGCGAGGAGGCGGCCCTGGTTTCGGAAGCGGACAGCCAGCTCTGCACCTCTCTGCTGACTTTGGTGGCGGGATTGCTTGGTCAGCAGCCCCTGCCTGTCCCCGTGGCATCACCAGTCCCCGCCAATGAAACGGAAGCCTGCCTGAGTGACATCGTGGGACAGGCCCACGCCAAGCGCGCCCTGATGATCGCCGCCGCAGGCAACCATCATCTGTTGCTGATGGGCCCGCCCGGCACCGGGAAAACCATGCTGGCCAGCCGCCTTGCCACCTTACTGCCGCCTCTCACCACGGAACAGGCCCTGGCGGTAGCTGCCATCCACTCGGTGGCGGGTCTGGCCCGAACCCGCCAGCATCGCCATCAACGTCCCTTTCGGGCACCGCACCACTCCTGCTCCGCCGCATCGCTGGTTGGAGGCGGCAGCATTCCCCGACCCGGCGAGATCTCCCTGGCCCACCATGGCGTGCTGTTCCTTGATGAACTGCCGGAGTTTCCCCGCTCCGTACTCGACAGTCTGCGGGAGCCACTGGAATCCGGCGAAGTGGTGATCTCCCGGGCCAGCGCCAAACTCACCTTCCCGGCCCGATTTCAGTTGGTAGCAGCGATGAATCCGGCTCCGTCCGGCGAAGTCGGTCAACACAGTCGCGATACGCCGGAGCAGATCCGCCGCTACCTTGGCCGTCTTTCCGGCCCCTTTCTCGACCGCTTTGATCTCACCATTGAGGTCCCCCGACTGCCACCCGGCAGCCTCTCTCAGCCAGAACCGGACAGTCTGACTAGCGCGGAGGCCCGCACACAGATTGAAAACGCCCGCCAGCGCGCCCTGGATCGTCAGGGCTGCCTGAACCAAGCGCTGCCCGGTCATCGGCTTGGGCCGGAGGTGGGCATCCCCAAGGCGGGGCTGGCGTATGCCGAACGGGCGGTCACGAAACTGGAGCTGTCGGTACGGGCCTATCACCGCATTCTGCGGGTCGCCCGAACCATTGCGGATCTGGCTGGTGAGGCGGAAGTGGGCAAGGCCCATATGGCGGAGGCGCTGGGCTATCGGGCGATGGACCGTTTGCTCAGGGAATTGTCATCAATGACTGGATAATGACGTCCAATCGGCGCTTGTTCGCTGCAGATGCACTGTTTACCATAGCCTTCGAGATGGATAGAAAGGAGTGGTTATGGTATCCACACTGCGTGGGTTGCTGTCGTTCAGTGGCTACGTCATCAATACCCTGTTCTGGTTTCCCTGGGTGCTGGTGCTGGGCGTACTGAAGCTGTTGCCGGTGGCGCCGCTCCGCCGGGGCTGTACTCGCCTTCTGGATGGCATCGCCAGCCTTTGGATCGGCATCAATAACCTCAACCAGCGTCTGCTCTCGCGCACCCGGGTGATCACCCACAACCTGCCAGAACTGAGCCCCAAGCAGTGGTATATGGTGATCGCCAACCACCAGTCCTGGGTGGATATCCTGATGCTGCAGCGCTTGTTTAACGGCAAGATCCCCTTTCTCAAGTTCTTCCTTAAGCAGGAACTGATCTACGTTCCCTTTATGGGGCTGTGCTGGTGGGCGCTCGATTTCCCCTTTATGCGCCGCTACAGCAAGAGTTTTCTGGCCAGGAATCCCCACCTGAAGGGCAAAGACCAGGAAGCCACCCGGAAAGCCTGTGAGAAGTTCCACTACCAGCCGGTAAGCATCATGAACTTTGTCGAAGGCACCCGCTTTACCCCGATCAAGCAGGCTCGTCAGCAAAGTCCCTTCCCTACCCTGCTCAAACCCAAGGTGGGTGGGGTAGCGATGTCCCTGGATGCGATGGGAGGGAAGCTCAAAAAGCTGCTGGATGTCACCATCTACTACCCCGCCGGGATCCCCAGTTTCTGGGACTATCTGTGCGGCCGTGTGCCCCGGGTGGATGTCTGGGTTGAGGAGCGTTGCCTGGAATCGGTTAATCAGTTGGATTACCAAAAACGTGAAGATAAAAGCGCGTATCAAAGCTGGTTAAACCAGATCTGGACCGAGAAAGCGGGTAAGCTTGCCGCCCTGGAATATCACCAAGAGACACAGGACCGCTGAATGTTGTCGTTTCTGCCTGCACCGATATTGGCGCCGATCAACGCCTTACTGGCCAGCCTGAACGTACTGTTCTGGGGAGGGCTGATCCTGCTCGCCGCCCCAATCAAACTGCTGCCCATTCCAGCCTTGCGGCGGCAGGTCACGGCTCTGTGTAACGCCTTTATGCACGGCTGGGTAGCGGTCAACTACTACCTGCTTCGAGCCACCACCAAAACCCGCTGGGAAGTGGAAGGGCTGTCTGAGAGTGGCCTCTCCAAGCAAGGCTGGTACCTGGTGCTGGCTAACCACCTGAGCTGGGCGGACATTGTGGTGGTGACCGTGGTTCTGCGTAACCACGTGCCGATGCTGAAATTCTTCCTCAAGCAGCAGTTGCTCTACATCCCCGTGATGGGATTGGCCTGCTGGGCACTGGATATGCCCTTTATGCGCCGCTACACCAAGAGCCAGATCGCCAAGAACCCCGCGCTAAAGGGCAAGGACATTGAAACCACCCGCCGCAGCTGCGAAAAATTCCGGGATCTGCCGACCTGTGTCATCAACTTTGTTGAGGGCTCACGACTGACCCCCAGCAAGCACCAGCGCCAGCGCAGCCCCTTCCGCTACCTGATGAAGCCCAAGGCGGGAGGCATCGCCTTCGCCCTCAATACTCTGGGTGAGCAGTTCGACCAGTTGCTGGACGTCACCATCATCTACCCCGATGCTCCGGAGAACATCATGTGGTCAATGCTGGGGGGCAAACTGGAGCGGATCCACGTTGCGGTGCGCACTCTGCCCATCAGCGATGTGCCGGTCGGTGACTATGACAACGACAAGGCGTACCGGGTGGAGTTCCAGCACTGGCTTAACGGTCTCTGGCTGGATAAAGACCGTACCATTACTCAGGTCCTTAATCAGAACACCGCTTTGCCGGACTTCTATCAAGGGCTTGAGTCAGCGCGTCCAGCTGAAACTCGTTAAACACCTGAATGCCGTGCTGCCGGAGCAGCGCGGCGGTTACCCCCTCTCCGGTAATCAGAGTGCCATCAAAACGACCCGAATAGATGCGCCGATTACCACATGAAGGGCTGTTGGCTTTCAGCAGAGCCAGCTCAATGCCGTAGCGCTGACACAGCGCCAGTGCGATCCGCGCCCCGCGATAAAAAGCCTCACTGACCTCTAGCCCCTCTGCGGTTACCACCCGCCCGTCTGCGCGCCGCTCAGCCGGTGGACGGGGAATCGCTAACCCTCCCTCCACCTCCGGACAGACACTCAACAGCCATCCCTGTTGCCGCCACGCCTCCAGGCGGGGATCGGACACCCCTTTCGCCTGACCGTCGTAGCGAACCGGCTGCCCCAGCAGACAGCCGCTAACCAACACCCGAAACTCCGAAGATTGTCGACAATCCATCTCACCCCCCATTGGCCCAAAGTCTAACAATCAAACTCAAAGCCTCGATTTTAATCGACTTTTACACCATTTGTTGCGTCATCTTGCCACTGAAAACCTGACGTCAACGTCAACACATTGTTGACAAAAAGAGTGATTGGGCGCACAGTTTTTGCACCATTTCTTACGCATCGAATCGTCAACAGGACAGATTGTGAGCGATCCCAAACAACCCACGCTGGCTGACCGCACGCTGACAGAGCTGCAACGCGCCATCGTTCAGGGCGAACTGCCCCCGGGCAGCAAAATCTCCGAGCAGGAGCTCGCCGCCCGTTATGGCGTCAGCCGGGGTCCGTTGCGTGAAGCCCTGCAGCGGTTGGAGCAGCGCCGCCTTGTGGAGCGCGTCCCCCATGTTGGCGCCCGGGTGGTTCGACTGACCCCGGAGAAGCTGGCTGACCTGTACCAGGTGCGCGCCGAACTTGAAGCGATGGCCTGCCGTCTGGCGGCACAGAACATCACGCAAGCCCAACTGGATGCCCTCTCTGACCTGCTCGATCGTCAGGAGGTGGTGTTCTCCCAGGACCCGCTTCCCCCATTCCAGGATGACATCGATTTTCATTTTGGCCTGATCCAGGCCAGTGGCAACACCACGCTGATCACCACACTGACTGGCGATCTCTACCACCAGCTACAAATGTACCGCTACCAATGCAGCAGTGGACGCCGACCTCTGGAAGCCCTGGCGCAACACCGCCGGATTCTGGAGGCCGTAGCTCAGGGCGACGGCGAACTCGCCGCCCTGTTGATGCGCCGCCATATCGAGGCTGGCGCCCGCCATACCGCTCACGTGCTGCGTCAAACCATGGAGGAGTTAACCGCATGACCCCAGGACAATCATTCCGCGACGCCGTCGCGACCGCCAAGCCCCTGCAGATCGTCGGCACCGTCAACGCCTACTTTGCCCTGATGGCAGAGCGGGTTGGGCATAAGGCCCTCTACCTCTCCGGAGCGGGCGTTGCCAACGCCTCCTACGGCCTGCCGGATCTCGGCATGACCTCCATGAACGACGTGCTGATCGACGCCGCGCGGATCACCTCCGCCACCGATCTGCCGCTGCTGGTGGACATCGACACCGGCTGGGGCGGCGCCTTCAACATCGCCCGCACCATCAAAGAGTTTGAGAAAGCGCGAGTGGCTGCGGTGCATATGGAGGACCAGGTGGCTCAGAAGCGCTGTGGTCACCGCCCCAACAAAGCCGTAGTGAGCATCGACGAAATGTGCGACCGCATCAAAGCCGCCGTCGACGCCCGTACCGATGACAGCTTCGTCATTATGGCCCGCACCGATGCGGTAGCGGTTGAGGGGCTGGAATCCGGCATTGAGCGGGCTCAGGCCTACCTGGAAGCCGGAGCGGACATGATCTTCGCCGAAGCCCTGACCGAACTGGACCACTACCGCCAGTTTAAGGCCAAGGTCAACGCCCCGATCCTGGCCAACATGACCGAGTTTGGTAAGACCGAACTGTTCGATAAGGAAGATCTGTTCCAGGCAGGCGCAGACATGGTGCTCTACCCACTGGGCGCGTTCCGTGCCGCCAACGCCGCCGCCCTGAAGGTGTTTGAAGCCCTGATGCAGGAGGGTCACCAGCGCAGCCAGGTGGAAGCGATGCAGACCCGCGCGGAGCTGTACGACTTCCTGAACTACCACAGCTACGAAGACAAGCTGGACACCCTGTTCAAGCAGGACAAGTAAGCCCTCATCAATCGGAACTGACGGATTAGAAAAAGGATAAGGAGCGTTAACATGACTAAGCCTCTTGGTGGCGCCGGCCTTCGTGGCCAAAGCGCCGGTGAAACCGCCCTCTGTACCGTAGGCAAGACCGGATCCGGCCTGACCTACCGCGGCTATGACATCGCGGTACTGGCGGACAAAGCTGAGTTTGAAGAGGTGGCCTACCTGCTGCTCTACGGCAAGCTGCCCAATGTGGCCGAGCTGGCCGCCTACAAGGCTCGCCTGAAGGGGATGCGCGCCCTGCCGGACGCCCTTAAGGTCGTTCTGGAGCAGATCCCCGCGGACGCACACCCGATGGATGTGATGCGTACCGGCTGCTCCATGCTGGGCAACTTGGAAACGGAGCAGGACTTCAGCCAACAGCATGACCATATCGACCGCATGCTGGCGATCTTCCCCGGTCTCATCAACTACTGGTACAACTTCAGCCACCACGGCAAGCGCGTTAACGTCGAAACCGAGGCGGATTCCATCGCCGAGCAGTTCCTCTGGACACTGCACGACGCCAAGCCGGACCCGCTGCACGTCAGGGTGATGCATGCCTCCCTCATCCTCTACGCCGAGCATGAGTTCAACGCCTCCACCTTCACCGCTCGCGTGTGCGCCTCCACCCTGTCCGACATCCACAGCTGCGTTACCGGCGCCATCGGCTCCCTGCGTGGTCCGCTGCACGGTGGTGCCAACGAAGCCGCCATGGACATGATCGAAAACTGGAACACCGCCGACGAAGCGGAAGACGCGATCATGGGCATGCTGGAGCGCAAAGCGAAGATCATGGGCTTTGGTCACGCCATCTACCGTGAATCCGACCCCCGCAACGCCATCATCAAAACCTGGTCCCAGAAGCTGGCCGAGCAGGTGGGCGACACCAAGCTGTACGCCGTATCCGAGCGGGTGGAAGCGGTAATGTGGCGCGAGAAAAAGCTGTTCTGCAACGCCGACTTCTTCCACGCCAGCGCGTATCACTTTATGGGGATCCCCACCAAGCTGTTCACCCCCATTTTTGTCTGTTCACGGGTCTCCGGCTGGACCGCACACGTGATGGAGCAGCGGGCCAACAACCGCATCATCCGTCCCAGCGCCGACTACACCGGCCCGGACAGTGCCGACTGGGTGAACATCGAAGATCGCCCCTGAAAGAACGGGGGCCATCGGCCCCCTTTTTGGCCCTCACCCCCGGCGGTGAGGGTGCGCCCGATAAGTTAAGGTGCCTGCTGTGAACAACACCGAATACCGTAAATCCCTGCCCGGCACTGGCCTGGACTACTACGACACCCGCGAAGCGGTCGAGGCGATCCAGCCCGGCGCGTACCTGACCCTGCCCTACACCGCTCGTGTGCTGGCTGAACAGTTGGTGCGCCGCTGTGACCCGGCGGAACTGACCGCCAGCCTGGAGCAGATCATCCAGCGTAAGCGTGACCGGGACTTCCCCTGGTACCCGGCCCGGGTGGTATGCCATGACATCCTCGGTCAGACCGCGCTGGTGGACCTGGCAGGGCTGCGTGACGCCATTGCGGAGCAAGGTGGCGATCCCGCTGCCGTCAATCCCGTCGTGCCGACCCAGTTGATCGTGGATCACTCCCTGGCGGTTGAGCACGCCGGGTTTGATCCCGAGGCGTTTGAGAAGAACCGCGCCATCGAAGAGCGCCGCAACGCCGACCGTTTCCACTTTATCGACTGGTGTAAAACCGCCTTCAAGAACGTCGATGTGATCCCCGCCGGTAACGGCATCATGCACCAGATCAACCTGGAGAAGATGTCCCCGGTGATTCAGGCCCGGGACGGCATCGCCTTCCCCGACACCTGCGTTGGTACCGACAGTCACACCCCCCATGTGGACGCCCTCGGCGTGATCGCCATCGGCGTCGGCGGTCTGGAAGCGGAAACCGTGATGCTGGGTCGCCCCTCCATGATGCGACTGCCGGAGATTGTCGGCGTCAAACTCACCGGCCAACGTCAGCCCGGCATCACCGCCACCGACATCGTGCTGGCACTGACCGAATTCCTGCGTCAGCAGCGGGTGGTCTCCGCCTACCTGGAGTTCTTTGGTGAAGGGGCGGACAGCCTCACCATCGGTGATCGCGCCACCATCGCCAATATGACGCCGGAGTTTGGCGCCACCGCCGGGATGTTCTACATCGACCAGCAAACCCTGGATTACCTCACCCTGACTGGCCGCGAGCCGGAGCAGGTGAAGCTGGTGGAGCAGTACGCCAAAACCACCGGGCTCTGGGCCGATGACCTGAAAACCGCCCACTATGAGCGGGTGCTGGAGTTTGATCTCTCCGCCGTCTGCCGCAATATGGCGGGCCCCTCCAACCCGCACCGCCGTCTGCCTACCAGCGATCTGGCCCAGCGGGGTGTCGCCGGTCATCTGGCGGAGGCTCAACAGGAGGAGGCGGAAGGCAAGCTGCCGGATGGTGCGGTGATCATCGCTGCCATCACCAGCTGCACCAACACCTCCAACCCCCGTAACGTGGTGGCTGCGGGTCTGTTGGCCAAGAAGGCCAATGATCTGGGGCTGGTGCGTAAACCCTGGGTGAAGTCCTCCTTCGCGCCGGGCTCCAAGGTGGCCAAGCTCTACCTGGAAGCCGCCGGTCTGCTGCCGGAACTGGAAAAGTTGGGCTTTGGCATCGTGGCATACGCCTGCACCACCTGTAACGGCATGAGCGGCGCGCTGGATCCGGTGATCCAGCAGGAGATCATCGACCGCGATCTTTACGCCACCGCCGTGCTCTCCGGCAACCGTAACTTTGACGGACGTATCCACCCCTACGCCAAGCAGGCGTTCCTCGCCTCGCCCCCGCTGGTGGTGGCCTACGCCATCGCCGGAACCGTGCGCTTTGATATCGAGCAGGATGTGTTGGGCCATGACGCCCAGGGCAACCCGGTCACCCTCAAGGATCTCTGGCCCTCCGACGAGGAGATCGACGCCATCGTCCGCGACTGTGTGAAGCCGGAGCAGTTCCGCTCTGTCTACGAGCCGATGTTTGACCTCACCGTGGATTACGGTGAGCAGAACAACCCACTGTATGACTGGCGCCCCATGTCCACCTACATCCGTCGTCCCCCTTACTGGGAGGGTGCCCTGGCCGGTGAACGTACCCTGAAGGGGATGCGTCCGCTGGCTCTGCTGGGTGACAACATCACGACCGATCACCTTTCCCCCTCCAACGCCATTCTGGCCAGCAGTGCCGCCGGGGAGTACCTGGCGAAGATGGGCCTGCCGGAGGAGGACTTCAACTCCTACGCCACCCACCGTGGTGACCACCTCACCGCCCAGCGCGCCACCTTCGCCAACCCCAAACTGCTCAATGAGATGGTGCGGGATGCCGAAGGGGAGGTGCGCCAGGGCTCACTGGCCCGCGTCGAGCCGGAGGGTCAGGTCACCCGCATGTGGGAGGCGATCGAAACCTACATGGATCGTAAGCAACCGCTGATCATCGTGGCAGGCGCCGATTATGGTCAAGGCTCCAGCCGTGACTGGGCGGCCAAAGGGGTACGTCTGGCGGGTGTGGAAGCGATCGTGGCGGAAGGGTTTGAGCGGATCCACCGCACCAACCTGGTGGGCATGGGCGTGCTGCCGCTGGAGTTCAAACCCGGCACCACCCGCCTCACCCTGGGTCTCGACGGTACCGAAACCTACGATGTGCTGGGCGAACGCACCCCCGGCGCAACGCTGACCCTGCTGATTCACCGCGCCAATGGCGAAACCGTTGAGGTGCCGGTGACCTGTCGCCTCGACACCGCCGAAGAGGTTTCGGTCTACGGGGCGGGCGGCGTGCTGCAACGCTTTGCCAAGGACTTCCTGGCCAGTGAGGGGGCACAATGAGCCACCTTCCCCAACGGAAAATCCCCGCCACCTACATGCGGGGTGGCACCAGCAAGGGGGTGTTCTTCAGGCTGGACGACCTGCCACCAGAAGCGCAGGTTCCCGGCCCGGAGCGGGACGCCATCCTGCTGCGGGTGATCGGCAGCCCCGATCCCTATGGCAAACACACTGACGGCATGGGCGGCGCCACCTCAAGCACCAGCAAGACGGTGATCCTGTCCAGAAGCGAGCGGTCGGAACACGATGTGGACTACCTGTTTGGTCAGGTGGCGATCGACAAACCCTTTATCGACTGGAGCGGCAACTGCGGCAATCTGACCGCTGCCGTAGGGGCCTTTGCCATCGAAAATGGGCTGGTGGCGGCGGAGCGGATCCCTCACAACGGCTTCTGCACTGTGCGGATCTGGCAGGCCAACATCGGCAAAACCATTCTGGCCCGGGTGCCGATCAGCGACGGTCAGGTGCAGGAGACCGGCGACTTTGAGCTGGACGGGGTGACCTTCCCCGCTGCCGAGGTTGCGGTCACCTTCAGCGATCCGGCCGATGGGGCGTTGTTTCCCACCGGGCAGTTGGTCGACACCCTTGAGGTGCCTGAGCATCTGGTGGCCGGAGGCCAACTTGAGGTGACGCTGATCAACGCCGGTATCCCCACCGTGTTCGCCCGGGCGGAAGATCTTGGCTACTCCGGCACCGAGTTGCAGGAGGCGATCAACGGGGATGCCGCCGCGCTTGAGCGCTTTGAGCAGCTTCGGGCATACGGCGCCCTGAAGATGGGTCTGATCCAGGATCTCAGCGAAGCCGCCACCCGGGCCCATACGCCGAAGATCGCCATCGTATCCGGCCCGAAGGCGTACACCGCCTCCAGTGGCAAAGGGATCGATGCCAATCAGATCGACCTGAATGTACGGGCGCTCTCCATGGGCAAACTGCACCACGCCATGATGGGCACTGCCGCGGTGGCCATCGCCGTGGCCGCCGCCATTCCCGGTACGTTGGTCAACGAGGCAGTTGGCAAGCCGGTCCAAGAGGGAGTTCGCTTTGGCCACCCCTCGGGTACCCTTAAAGTCGGTGCGGAAGTGGTGCAGGAGGCGGGTCACTGGCAGGCTCGCTCCGTCACCATGAGCCGCAGTGCCCGGGTGCTGATGGAAGGGCTGGTGCGCATTCCACAGTGACCTGGCGCCAGAAGAGATATCGGGTCCCCACCCAAACCATTGCCCCGCATCCGCGGGGCTTTTTTTGATGTCCGGTTCCGGGCACAAAAAAGCGCGGCTCACTGGCCGCGCTCTTTGATAACGGTGGGTTACTCCGCTTCGACGCTGGGTTGCTGTGCCTTCATTTCGGCGATCTGGCGCTCCAGTTCGAGGATTCTCAGCTCCGCTTCCAGCTCATCCGCCCGCTTCTCGGCATCGCTGCGGTTGTCCTGCTTCAGGGCATCGGCGGTCTGGGCATTTCGGGCGTTCTCCCGGGCCTGCTCAGTATCGTGCATGGTGCCCGCTACACCGCCAGCAACGGCACCGGCAACGGCCCCTTTGGCGGCCAGTTCCGCATCGCCGGTCAAAGCTCCGGCAGTCAGGCCAATCAGCGCTCCACCAGCCGCGCCCTTGTTACGGGACACGTTCTCATTGTCATGGTCAAACGCCGGACTGGCGCAGCCCACCATCAGGGCAGAGGCAAACAGGGCAATCAGGGTGCGTTTCATGGCGACGTCCTCCGGGAACTCAGTCAAGGTGACAGGCTCGCAACTACTGGCCTTCGAAATTAGGGACGCAGTGTGCAGGAGGATGGAATCCCGGGCTACTTAATAAACAATTAAGCGTCCAGCTCCGCCATCTGTGCTAGCGAGGCCGACATCGCTCCCGGCTTGTCCCGGTACATACGACGGTCCGCCTCCATCAGCAACATATCCAGCGGCACAGGCTCATCCGGTGACCACTCCACCAGGCCGCAGGCAAACTCCACCTGGTAGGGCTTCTCCTCGCAAAGCACTCTCAGCCGGTTGCGTAACCGTTTAATCAGAGCCTGGGCTGCCTGCGGTCGACTGCGGGGAAAGAGTACCGCGAACTCGTCGCCCCCAAGCCGGGCGGTCAGGTCATTGACCCGGAAGGTTTCCTGCATCGCCTGCCCCATCAATTTGAGGGCGACATCCCCTTCGGCATGACCATAGGTATCGTTGATCTGCTTGAAGCCGTTGAAATCCAGGTAGGCCAGAACGCCAGAGCTGCGGCGACGGGCGCAGAGTGTCAGGGCGTGCTCTGCCATCATCATGAAACCACGGCGGTTGGAGAGGCCGGTCAGTTCGTCCCGGGTGGCCAGCTCCGTCACATTGATTTCGCGCTCGGTGATGCGGGCGAGGTCCCACAGGGCCTGGCGCTCAGCGGGAGACAGGGTACGAGGCTTGGTGTCCTTGATGCAGAAAGCGCCGATCCGCTGTCCATCCAGGGAGGTGAGCGGGCAAGCGGCGTAGAAGCGGATGTTGGGGTGACCCACCACCATGGGATTCTGCTCAAAGCGGGAGTCGGTCAATGCGTCCGAGACCTCAAACAGGTCATCATCCAGAATGACGTGGCCACAGAAGGAGATCGACCGCGGGGTTTGGATCACATCAACCCCGACACGGGACTTAAACCATTGGCGATGTTCATCCACCAGGCTGATGATGGCGATGGGCACATCAAACAGGCGCTGGGCCAGACGGGTCAGCCGGTCAAATCGTTCCTCCACCGGAGTGTCCAGCAGATGCAGGCCACGAAGACTGGCCAGGCGTTGATGCTCATCCAGGGGCCAGGCCGGTACTATCACTTCACTCTTCCTCTCGCTAGCCGCCGCTCAGGCCCCAAAGAACGCCACTTTAACCCAGCCAATATGGCGCGCCAGAGGAAGGGAGCAAATCTGAGAGTTCACCAGCAACTTGAATGCGTTAGTGGGAAAAGGCTTCTGTCTGAACCGCCTGGATTGAGGCCAGCGTCAACGCGAAGGGGCCGGCTTGTTGATGGGCGATCAGCAAACCCAACTGCTGCACCTCAGACCATTGCAACGGCGGAGCATCATCAACCGGGCGGCCCCGATAGGTCGCGGTAAAGTCCTTGAGCGAGAAAGTTACCTCCCGCCACGTCTCCGCCGGCGCAGCAAACACCACGGCGTAGACCACCCCATCCAGTGCCGAGTGGGTACGCAACCGCAGTTGGTAACGCTTGCCATCACCACGCACCCTTAATCGCAGCGCTCCAGTCTGGTCTGGCAGTCGCACGGGGCGGCGTACTGAAGCGAAACCGCCGCCATTAGCCAACGACAGATTGCCCTCAAAGCACCCACCCGCTTCGCACGCCCGATATCGAGCCTGGGACACTCCGCCCATCACACCATCGTTGATTGCCCGCCAGGGGGATTCTTCCTGAAGATTGAGTTGCCACATCCTGACGCTCCGCTCCGTCGTTCCCTCGGTCTCCTACTTATACTGAACCCGGGAGGCAAATCATGCCGAATATTTTCTGGGCCTGGGCTGCAGAGTTGGTGTTGGTGACACACTGGTTGTTTGTGCTTTTCGTCGTAGGCGGACTGCTGCTGATCTGGCTGGGAAATGTCTGGAACTGGCGCTGGGTGCGTCACCGGGGATTCCGCTGGCTCCATCTGGCGGCAATCGGCGTGGTGGTGGCCCAGTCCTGGCTGGGGCAAATCTGCCCCCTCACACGGCTGGAGCAGTGGCTCAGACAGGAAGCGGAACAGTCCGGGTTTCAGGGCAGCTTTATTGCCCACTACCTGAATCAGTGGCTCTACTTTCAGGCACCCTGGTGGGCATTTGTTCTGGCCTACACCGGATTTGGCCTGCTTGTCCTTTTCACCTGGTGGTACATCCCCCCGACACGCAACGTCGCCCCAAAATCGTCGGCGAGCAAATCAGCCAAAAACACTGAAATTCGGTGACTAATCCACCTGCTCATTCCGTCGCCAGTCGTTATCAGAGGCATATCCCACGGGCGTTGGGATTGCTAAAATCGAGCCCTGACACCGAAGTAAGGACTGACACAGATGAGCCTGGAGTTACTGGAGCAACTGGAGTCCCGGGTACAAAACGCCCTGGACACCATGGAGCTGATGCAGCTGGAGCTTGAGGAAGAGAAACAGCGCAGCAGCGAACTGGCGTCACAGCAGCAGCAGTTGGAACAGGAAAACCAGCAACTGCGACAAGAGCTGTCCGCCTGGCGCAGTAAGATCGAAGGCCTGCTGGGGCGCCTGCCCACTGACAGCGTGGCCTGAGGATCAAAAAAGGGTGGGAACAACCCCACCCTTTTTTTATCCGCTTAACACCCCGGAGCCGGAGTCAGAATCTCATTAAGCTCGGTAATGGCTGAGCGCACTTTTGGCAGCGGTCGCTGCGGCATCACAAAACGCCCATTCCGAAACTCCAGTGTCCCAAGGTGTTTCACCATCACCACACCGTCACGAAAAATGCGCGCGTGTTTGGCAATCAACCTGGGAGCGTAAAGCGGAAAAATTCTCACGGCGACATCCTTTACTCGTTGATTCTCTTACGCCAGTTCAGACCGATCTTAGCGCAAGCGGTTTCCTTCCCAGAACAAAAATTCGCATGCGGGAGAAGTTTCAGTTCAGACTGCTTGGTCTGACCTTTAGCATCCTGCGGATTTCGTTGCATTTGCTCTAAAAAAGCCGCGGGAATAGTACGGACTTTCGGACGAAAAAAAAGGCGGCCTCCCGTTTGGAGCCCGCCTTTTCTGTACAGAAAAGCTTACAGCATTTTCGCGACTTAGCCTTTCTTGGCCAGGTAGTTCAGCAGTTCAACCAGCTCATCCAGAGACTGAACGCTGCCCACATCCACCACGTACTTACTGTTGACCATCAGGGCCGGTACGCCGCGAATGCCGCTGTCCTGCTGCGCCTTCTTCCACTTCTTCATCATGCTGTTGACCATAAAGCTGCTGGAAGCTTTATCAAAGTCAGTGGCGGAGACGCCGTTGTCCACAAACACCTGGCGCACATCATTGCTGGAAGCGAAGTTGCGGCGCGCATCGTGGATGGCGGAGAACAGGGCTGGCTTAATGGTGTCATCCACCTTCAGCACCTGAGCAATGGCCAGAGCGCGAGTCATCTCCGGGCCCATCTCACGGCCAATGAAGTCCACATGGTTTTGTTCAAACTTCACGCCTTCAGCAAGGCCAGCTTTGATCTGAGGGACGTAGTTCTTCTCAAAGGTGTAGCAGTGGGGACAGTAGAAGGAGAAAAACTCAGTAATGGTAGGCTGCCCGGTGTAGGGGCTCTGATTGAAGGTGGTGTAATGAGTGCCTTCCTGGAAGTCTGCAGCAAAGGCACTCAGGGGCGCCAGAACCAGGGCAAAGGCGATGGCCAGCAACTTTTTCATTGGGTGTTCTCTTCGAGTTAACAGAAAGATGCAGCACCAAGAGTGCCACAGGTTCGTCAGGGATTGTAGCCCGGAGCCAACGAGAGCGGCGGCTCATCCAGCGCCGCCAACTGCTCTTTAAGCGCCAGCACCTGCTGCTCCCAGAATTTGTCCGTACCAAACCAGGGAAAGTTCCGGGGAAACGCCGGATCACTCCAGCGCTTTGTCAGCCACGCCAGATAGTTGATCATTCTCAGCGCCCGCAGAGGCTCGATCAGCCTGAGCTCTGCGCTGTTCAGTGAGGCAAAAGTCTCATACCCCTCCAGCAGCACATCCAGCTGCAACAGCTGACTGGCGCGGTCACCATTAAGCATCATCCATAGGTCCTGAATCGCCGGACCGGATCGGGCGTCATCCAGATCCACGAAGCTGGGGCCTTCATCCACCCAGAGGATGTTGCCCGGATGCATATCACCGTGCAATCGCAGAGTGGTGAAGGGCTGAGAAAGGGGCGCCTCAATGCGAGCCAGTACCTGATCCAGCACGGTAAAAAACGGGGTCTCGATATGGGGCCCCAACTCGGCCTGACGCTGGAGCAGATCCCGGGCCTGATGGCCAAACTCAGCAAGACTCAGTGCAGGACGGTGGGCGAATGGGGTGCGGCGGCCCACCTGATGAAGTCGACCGATAAATCGGCCCACCGCTTCCAGCTGATCGAGGTTATCCACCTCAAACTGGCGCCCACCGACGCTGTACCAGAGAGCGAACCGATAGCCCTGATGCTCAAACAGCGTCTCACCCTCAATGCTGATCGGTGCCGCCACCGGAACCTCACTGTCCGCCAACTCCTGGGCAAACTGATGCTCTTCACGGATCTGCGCCTCACTCCAGCGTTGAGGCCTATAGAACTTGGTGACGTAGCGACGGCCATCCTCAGCCCGAAACTGGTATACCCGGTTCTCATAGCTGTTCAGCGGCAACAGGCCGGTTTCCGGGTACACGCCCAGGCTCTCGACCGCATCCAGCACCACATCCGGCGTCAGAGAGTGAAAATCAAAGCGGGCTTCAGACATGTTCAGCCCTCACTTGTGCGGCGATAAACGCCACCACTTCCGCCCCCTCTTCAGCGGTTTCTCCGGGTTGAAGCCATAGGGTTTCGCACAGCGCTTCGTATTGCAGACTCAAGGGGGTGTCCTCAAAGGTGACGGGCCAGAAGAGGCGGTCCGCGCCGAGCTCAACCGGGCCCAATTGACACTCAAGCCTCGCCATTAACAGCGGCGCCAGGGATTCCGTCTCCTCCTGACTCAAAGGGCAGTGCCAGAGCAACTGCTGTCGCTCTGTGCTGAACTGGGGTTGCCCTAACTTGAACAGGAGAGGGTGATCTGTTGACTCCATGATGGCGCATCGCCTCGTAAATCGTCGTACTGAGGCTCAGGATCATAGGGTCGGCATAAGGCTCGGTGCAAGCGAGCCAGGGGTCCGTTATCACCCTGCTCCGCCGCCTCAATCGCCTGTTGAGCCAGATGCGTTCGCAAAATCAGGGCCGGGTTGGCCCGGGCCCGCTCCGCTTGCCAGTGGCTTAGGGTCCCGGGATTCCCTACTCTTGCCTGGTATTGTGCCCACCACTGTTCGAACCCCTCCTGCTGGCCCAGAAGCGGATGCAACGGGGTATCCTTGCTGCCGGGGTCCAACTGAGCAAAGGTGCGCAGAGTGTTGCTGTAATCCACTCCGGCCGCCGCCATCAGGTTGAGCAATCCGCCAATCAGCGGCAGGTCCGCCGCCGTCGCCTCCTCAATCCCCAGTCGGGCCCCCATTCGGGAGAGGTAGCGGGCAATCAGCACCGGCTCGTAATCGCTCAGCGCCGCCTTCAGACCCTCATCGTCATGCCATGGGGTCAGGGTGACGGCCAGCCGATTCAGGTTCCACAGGCCGATGCCGGGCTGCTGGTCAAAGGCGTACCGCCCCTCATGATCCGAATGGTTGCAGACATAGCCGGGATTGAAGGTGTTCATAAAGGCAAAGGGGCCGTAATCAAAGGTCTCGCCCAGAATCGACATGTTGTCGCTGTTCAACACCCCATGGCAGAAGCCAAACGCCTGCCAGTCGGCCACGGTTTCTGCGGTACGGGCAACCACCGCTCGCAACCACGCCAGCTTGGGATCCCCCTCCCCATTCACTTCAGGGAAATGGTGCTGAATCGTGTCTTCAATCAACGCCTCCAGCTTCTCCTCCTGACGGGTGTAGAGAAAGTACTCAAAGTGGCCGAAGCGCAGATGACTGGGACTGACGCGCACCGTGATGGCACCGGTTTCCTGAGTTTCCCGCCAGACAGGCGTCTCCGAGCCAATCACTGCGAGTGCCCGAGTGGTGGCAATCCCCAGGTGGTGCAGCGCCTCGCTGGCCAGGAATTCCCGGATGGCGCTGCGCAGCACCGCCCGACCATCACCGCCCCGGCTGTAGGGAGTAGGGCCGCTGCCTTTGAGGAAAAGCTCCAGCCCATTTCGCTCCCCCAGATGCAGCCCACGCCCATCGCCCAGTCGCGGGGTATATCCCCCAAACTGATGGCCACTGTAAACCTGGGCAAAGGACGGCCAGGGCAGGGGCGAGGCCGAGCCTGACAGCAACGACAAGGAGGCATCATTCTGTTCCAGCCCGAGGCGCTGCCCCATCGTCTCGCTCCAACCCACCCAGCGTGGATTATCCAGAGGAGCTGGCATCACAGCGCTGCCCAACCAGGGCAACCGTTGGCCAATACCCCCTTGCCATGCTGTGTCCTTTTCCGTCAGAGTCTTACTCAATTGCTATTCCCTTTTGATCTTTTGGAGAACCCATGACATCCATCCTGCTGGTTGCTCACGACAGCCCCTACGGCAGTGAACGTCTCTACAATGCCCTTCGAATCGCCCTGGCAACCCAGGAGCACGCTGAGACGCCGGTATCCCAGAAGCTGTTCCTGATGTCCGACGCCACCGTCGCCGCGTTGTCCGGACAGCAAACCCCGGATCTGAGCTACCACATCGGCCAGATGTTGGAGATCCTGCTGGCCCAGGGGGTTGAGATCGCCGTTTGCCGAACCTGCGCCGAAGCCCGGGGACTGAGCCAGGATCGGCTGATCGAGGGCATCACCATCGGCACATTGGTGGATCTGACCCGGCACACCCTGGCGGCGGATAAAGTGATCCACATTTGATCTGGATCGCGAATCCTGTGGATACTCCTTATGACCCGGCCACCGGCCGGGTAGGATGAGCGTAAATCCGACTGGCACACTAGGTTATACCATGAAAAGCGACCGGCTTGAGGGCCGACTGGCCCAGGAATACCGCACCATCGCCCATATGATGCAGATCTACTGCAAGGATCACTGCGGCCAGGTGCCCCGTGAAAACGGGTTGTGTGGGTGCTGTCATGAGCTGTTGGCCTATGCGGAACAGAAGCTGGACCGCTGCCCCTACGGAGACACCAAACCGACCTGCGCCAAGTGCCCCATCCACTGCTACAAACCGGAGCCCAAAGAGCGGGTACGCCAGGTGATGCGTTACGCCGGGCCACGCATGCTGCTGCGTCACCCCATTGAGGCGATCCGGCACCTGCTGGATGAACGACGCCCGGTGCCAGAAAAACCACCGATGCGGGCCAACCGGCGACGCAACCGGCCAACCGACGGAAGCTGACCTATGACGATGCCGCCAGTCCTCGATTTACTCACCTGGCTGCATCTGGGAATTGCCTTAATTGGCAGCTTTTACTGCTTACTGTTGGCGGTTCTGTTGCTCTACTTCTATCGAGACCCATTTCGGTCAGAGCGATATCTCGCCAGTTGGCTCGCGCTGCTGGCGCTCTACTTTGGGCTGGTGCCTAATCAACTTCCTTCCACCGTGTTGCTGCCAGCCTACACCCTGCAGTTTTTCGCCCTCCCCTGTCTTTACCTTTACCTTGAGGCACAACTGCGCCGCCGGAGAGTGAGAGCGGGCTGGCACCTGACCATTCCCGCCGCCCTGTCCCTTTATGCCTTGGCGACCGTCCAGTTTCATGTTTCTCACCAGATGGGAGGCCACCTTGAGGCGGATGAGTATCTGCTGGCGCTGCTTCCTCTGGGTGCCCTGGCACAGTACCTCTATTACGCCCGAGCCACCTGGCAGCTTTGGCGACGCTGGGGCTACCCGAATGCCACGACATCAGCCCGGCCCAGAACACAAAACTATGCCTGGCTGCTGACCTTGACCATCACCTCCGGCCTGGTCTGGTTGCTGCGCCTGATCGGCGTTTCGATTCCACTCTGGAACGGCCAACCGCTTGCACCATGGGTGCACGTCAGCAAGCGCATTGCCATCATCGGCCTGCTGCTTTTCGGGTTGGCCTACGGGCTGCGCCAGATCACCAGCTCCGTCTGGGTACAACGCCGGCGTACCCGCCCCCGCACTAAGGCGAGAAAGCCACGTTCCGAGTCCGTACTGAGCCCCGAAGAGCTGACGTTCTTGCGGGATCTCAACAAAAAGAACTAACCCTTCAGCTCTCTGGGGTTTTTCGCTACCCTCGGCGATAAATCACAAGGAGTTAAAACAATGACAACAGGACGTCTACCTGTGGCGTTATCGCTACTGGCGATGGCTGCCGCTGCCCATTCGGCCCCCCGAGACCATCAGATCACACCCGAAGATTACTTCACCATCGCCCACCCCAGCGGCATCGCCATCAGCGCCGATGGCAAGCGGGCTGCCTGGGTGCAGTCCTACTGGGACAAAGAGAGCGACGGCCAGAAAAAAGATCTCTGGCGGATGAGCCTGCCCAAAGGGACACCGGAACGCCTCACCTTCAGCGAAGAGAATGAGGGTGCCCCTCAGTTCAGTCTCGACGGAAATCACCTCTATTTTCTCAAGGCGGAAAAACGCGGCGAAGAGAGCAACGCCCCCTACAACGGCAAATCTCAGGTGTTTCGCCTGACGCTGGCCACCGGAGAGGTGGTGCCGTTGACCCGGGAGAAGGAGGGGGTAAGCCAGTTCTCTCTGGGGCCCCAGGGCCAGGCACTCTGGTATACCGGCAACAAGGAGTATCACAACGAGGACCCCTTCGCCGGCCTGCGTCAGGCCCACAGTGCCCCGCAGTATGGCCATGGCAAGGTGACCGTCAATCCGCTTTACCGTCTCGATCTGAGCAGCTACCGAACCGAACTGGTACTGGATGACAACAAGGTGGTGTGGGGCTTTGACGTCAGTCCGGATGGCAACCGCATCGCCCGAGTGGTCACCGATGACAATGAACTGGTTCACCTTGAGGGGTGGTCTGATATTGCCGTCTATGACCGCAACCAGCAGCGCAGCTGGACCCTGCCGGATCAGGCCTGGCGTGCCGAGGCGCCCTCTCCCTACGGCTGGCTGATGCAGCCCCGTTGGAGCCCCGACGGGGATCGGCTGGCTTTCCGTATCGATTACGATGGTTATCCAGGGCAGCTCTTTATTACCGAATTAAGCGCCGAGGGCGAAGTGGTTGGTCAGGCCGATCTGGCCCGCTCAGGCGATGTCACCTTGAATGGCGACAACATCGCCTGGCGTCCCGGCAGTGATGAGATCTGCTATCGCGGCAGCGAGCATGCCCGGGTCCGCCTCTACTGCACCGAGATGGAGGGTACCGAGCAGGGGGAAACCCGCACCCTGACCGAGGGCGACTTTGTGGTGGGCGGCTACGCCTTCTCCGATAACGGTAAGGAGCTGGCGCTGACCCACAACGGCCTGGAGCACTTCTACGAGATCTACAGTGGACGGGTGGGCAAAACCCCCGCCCGCCGCACCGACCTCAACCCCCAGGTGGCCAGCTGGAAGCTGCCGCAACTGAGCATAGTCCGGTGGACCGCACCGGATGGCACCCCGGTTGAAGGTATCCTGGAACTGCCGCCGGGCTACCAGAAGAGTGATGGTCCGCTGCCTCTGGTGGTACAGATCCATGGTGGCCCCACCGCCGCAACCCCCTACTCGTTGCAACATCGCACCTATGGCCGCAGCACCTTTGCTGCCAGAGGCTGGGCACTGCTCTCCCCCAACTACCGGGGCTCCACCGGGTTTGGCGACAAGTTCCTGGTCGATCTGGTTGGCCGTGAGCACGACATCGAGGTGGCGGACATCGTCTCCGGCGTCGACAAGCTGATCGCCGACGGCATTGTGGATGGCGACAAGCTGGCCGTGATGGGCTGGAGTAACGGTGGCTACCTGACCAACGCTCTGATCAGCACCACCGACCGCTTTAAAGCCGCCAGCTCTGGAGCTGGCGTCTGGGATCAGCGCCTGCAGTGGATGCTGGAGGACACCCCGGGACACGTCATCAACTTTATGCAGGGGCTGCCCTGGGAGCAGCCGGAAGCCTACGACCACGGCTCCAGCCTGAGCCACGCCGCCAGCATCAAAACCCCAACCCTGATCCATATGGGGGAGAATGACGCCCGGGTACCGGCACCGCACGCCTATGGCCTCTATCGCACCCTGCAGCAGTACCTGAATGTGCCGACGGAGCTGCTGATCTACCCGGGAGAGGGACACGGCCTCACCACCTACCAGCACAAGCTGGCCAAGATGCAGTGGGACCTATCCTGGTTTGAGCACTATGTGCTGGAAAAACCGGTGGAGTAACACACAAAAGGGCCGCACTCGCGGCCCTTTTTAATGCCGGTAGAAACAAGAAAGGCCGCCTGGGAGGGCGGCCTTGGGACTTGGGCATTGGAGGGGCCAGTTGGGCACTGACCCAAAACCGACGCAGGCACTGGCCGATGGCTATCGGCTGAGCATCCTTGCCCGTCCAGCGTGGTCTCAATAAGGAAAAACGACCCTGCTGCAGAGAACTTTAAAAATTTTTTAACCCACCAGCAAAAGCTTCAGGCCGATGCCCCACATCAGGGCCCAGACCATCAGATCAATGCCCCGCCACACTGCGGGACGAGCCAGTACCGGCGCCAATCGGGCCGCACCCAGGCTGAGCCCAAAGAACCACAAGGTCGAAGCGGTCAGGGTGCCGGCAAAGAAGAACCAGCGCTCATCACCGAACTGCGCGCCGATGGAGCCAAGTAGCACCAATGCGTCCAGATAAACGTGAGGGTTGAGCAGTGTCACTGCCAGAGTGGCGATGATAACAGTGCGACGACACCCTATGGCACCGCCCTCTGCCTGCAAGCGGCTGCCCTTGATGGCGCGACGCAGCGAGCTTAAGCCAAAGATCAACAGGAAGGCGCCCCCGCCATAGCGAGCAACCGCCATCAGCATCTCACTCTCACTGATGATCGCGCCTACGCCAGCCACGCCAAGGCCGATCAAGATGGCATCACAGACAGTGCAGATCAGAGCAACCAGCAGGTGGTGATGACGCTTAAGGGCCTGACTCAGCACGAAGGCGCCCTGAGCACCAATCGCCATAATCAATGCACCACCAATCCCTAATCCATTCACAAACGCCGTAACCATCTTGCCCTCCTGTATGTTGAGGCGGCAGTGTAGGGTTGCGACAGCATGGAGAAAATCTAATAATCCTTATTCAATATAAGTTTTTTTAATTAACAAATTCGGTGGGTCGGGATGCTGGATTACAAGCTCCTCCACGCTCTGGCGGAAGTGGTGCGTCAGGGCAGCTTTGATAGGGCGGCACGCAAGCTCAACCTGACGCAATCTGCGGTTTCACAGCGGATAAGCACCCTGGAGCAGCGGGTAGGTCGGCCCTTATTGGTTCGAGCCAACCCGGTGCGCGCCACCGAGGCTGGATTGCTGCTGTTGCGGCATCAACAGCAGGTAGCGCTGATGGAGGCCAATCTCTCCGATGCGCTGCTGACGGGAGCGCGGACCACCTTCGAACGGATCGCCCTGGCCGTCAACGCCGACAGCCTGGCAACCTGGTTGCCCCAGGCGCTGCGACGACTGTTCGACGAGCACCAATTGCTGACGGAGCTGATTGTCGAGGATGAAGACATCACGCTGAACCGACTCAAGTCCGGTGAAGTGGCTGGCTGCATCTCCGCCATCGCCAAGCCGGTGCAGGGTTGCCGCACCCAGCGGCTCGGCACGCTGCGCTACCGCATGGCGGCATCACCCGCCTTTATCGCTCGCTATTTTTCAGAGGGGGTCACCGCCAGCACCCTGGCCCAGGCGCCAACGGTGGTTTACAGCCAGCACGACGATTTAATGAGCCGCTTTCTGGCCCGCCACTATCCGGATCTCGGCCACCTTCCTCCGCATCACCAAGTGCCCTCCGCCCAGGCGTTCGTCAACCTGGCCCTGCAGGGCATTACCTGGGCGCTGATCCCGGCCGTTCAACTGGAGCCCTACCAAAGCTCGGGGGCCCTGGTGAGCCCAAGCAATCACCATCTGGATGTGCCCCTCTACTGGCACAGCTGGCGCCTGGAATCGCCAACCATGACCCATCTGGCCGCAGTGTTAATTCAGGAAGCCAAGACCCAGTTGAGGGGATAACGCAATTCGACTGGCAAGCCCGTCACAACCTGCCACCCTTACACTCAGGGAGCGGATAATGAGGGATAAGTCATGCGGTTACGAGCCATCATCATGACACTGGTACTGCTGGCCCTGCCGGTACGGGCCGACTGGGACTTCAGTGCCATCAACCAGGGCAACTGGTATCTGGGTAGCCAATTCAACTACGGCTGGGTGGATACTCAGTTTGGTGACGCCAACCCCCTGGCGCTCCATTTTCTGGGGGGCTACCAGTTCAACCCCTACATCGGTATTGAGGGCAGGATTGGTCTGGGCCTGACCGATGATGAAGCCGCCGATGGCATCCACGTCGAGATCGACTCCTACTACGGCCTTTACGTGACTGGCACCCTGCCGATGGGAGACTGGGTGAGGTTGTATGCACTGGTCGGGGTGACGGACCTCTCTCTGGAGGAAGATCTCGACAGTCGAAGCGACACCTTCGGCACCACGGATCTCAGCTATGGTATCGGCCTCAGCCTGCTGGCGACTGAGCAGTTTGCCATCACACTGGAAGCGGTGCAGTGGCTTGATAAAGGGCAGTTTGATGTCGCAGGGATGAGCCTGGGCGTGCGATACGACTTCTAAGCCCCAAAGCCGGCCGGCATTCAGTTCCTCCAGTGAAACATCTGATACATATCAACTTCCTGCTCAACACCACTGGTGAGCAGGTCGTTTTTGCGGCACTCTTGGGGCGGTTTTTCACCACATGGATGTAATTATGAAACGCACTTTGATGACGCTGGCCCTGGGTGCTGCCCTGCTGGCCGGTCCTGCCGCTGCTGAACTGAACCAAGGCCACGGATACTTCGGCGGCCAATTAAACTACATGACTTTCGATACCGGGTTTGGTGACGTAAACCCGATGGCCTTAACCGTTCTGGGGGGCTACCAGTTTAACCCCTACCTAGCGTTGGAAGGTCGAGTCGGCATCGGCATGACCGATGACAATCTGGAGATGTGGTCCAATGATGTCTCCTTTGAGTTGGACCGCTATTTCGGGGGCTACCTGGTGGCTACCGCCCCCCTGTCAGATTGGGTTGCCATCTACGGCATGGCGGGATTTACCGATGCCAAAGTCTCAGCAAAAATCGACAGCCAAAAAGGAAGTGAGAGCGACAGTGAATTCAGCTATGGCGCTGGCCTGAAACTGTATGGCACCGAAAACGCCGCCTTTACGCTGGAATATCTGGTGATGTTCGACGATATCGATACGCTGAACCTGGGCTTCACCTATCGCTTCTAGGCAAACAGCAAACACAAAAAAACCCGCCTTTCGGCGGGTTTTTTCTTAAGCCATTGGCTTACAGCTTGTAGCTCAGCTGTGCGCCCGCCAGCCATACGCTGCCGGTCACTTCACCGTTGTACTGAGCCAGAGTATTGCCACCCACTTCAAAGGCTTCATTGATCGGCGCATCGCCCTGAGAGTGGATGTAGGTAACGGCCAGATCCAAGTTCAGGCGGTCGCTGAAGGCGTAACCCATACCAGTGCTGATCCACAGACGGTTGGAGTCCGGAATGCTCAGAGTGCGGTGCTCATCTTCTACCGCAGTCATGTCGTAAGCCACACCGGCACGCACCACCATCTTGTCGTTAAGGCGGTAATCGGAACCCACAGCGAAACGCCAGTTGTCCTCAAACTGCTCAGCTTTTACCAGGTCACTGGTGCCATCCGGGAACTCCGCCACCAGATCATCAAACCGGCTCCACTGGGTCCAGTTGATGGACGCGGACAGGCGCCAGGCGTCAGTCAGTTGATGGCTGGAGGCCAGCTCAGCGAACGCTGGCAGAGTCAGAGCCAGTTTGCCCGGCTTGGCCAGGCCATCCGGAGCGTACAGCAGGCCACCCGCATCCCCTTCCAGGTTCAACTCCACCTCAGAGTGGTAGGAGAGGCCGATAGTGTGGCCTTTAGCCGGCTGCCAGGTGGCACCCAGCTTGTAACCCCAGGCGTAGTCATCGCCGGACAGGGATTTCAGTTCGGTACCCGGAGCCACCGGCGGCAGATCCAGCATGCCCAGCAGAGGCTGTACCGCCGGGTCCTCGACCCAACCCGGAACCGTGCCACTGATGGCGCCATCGCCATACACGAAGCGCACGCCAGCACCCAGACTGAACTGGTCGTTTACCGCGAACGCCACGTTGGGGTTGAATTCGATGGTGGTGATTTCGGTGTTGCTGCCGAAGATCGCAGCCGGATGGGTCGCGGGCAGTTCACTCTTCAGGCCGTAGTTGGAGTTGATTGCCAGGCCGTAAGCCCAACGATCATTCAGACGGTTGCTGTAGAAGAAGTTGGGTACTACCGCGTTAGGTACCAGGTCATTTTCGCTGGCGTCGATGGTCTTGGTGCCCAGGCCATTGGCGGTCAGTGCCGGGTGGGTGATGGTGCCCTTTGCGGCCACATCCGGAGCCACCAGGATGGCGCCCACGGAAAGCTGACGACCCTCCAGTTGGGTCAGCAGTGCCGGGTTACGGCCCTGTGCAGCGGCGTTATCAGCAATTGCGGCTTCGCCCGCGAAGGCGCGGCCAAGGCCAGTCGCAGAGGTTTCCGCCAGTTGGAAGCCAGCGGCATTGGCCTGGCTTGCCAGCAGGCCAGCGATAACTCCAGACAACAAACGGTACTTCATACACTTCCCCATTCCATAAATTGGCTTTTTGTGATCCGCGCCATCATAAGAACGACACACACAGACACAATGCCCTAACATCGATTCGGGCGATCCTGCTGCGGATCCGGCGCGAGGCGGGGGGTTGTACCAGAATTTAGAGCTATAGCTCTAGCTTTTTTGAAAAAATTAGAGCGAACACTCGTAACATGAAATTCTATCTCTTTGATACAAAAAGAGTTAATTCGGAAGTGGATTCAAGTGGTAAGAGGAGTGCCAGCCAGCAGAATTCGCTGAACTGGCACTCGAATCCGGCTCAGCGCCAGTTGGGAGAGGAGGCTTCAAACGCCTCAATAGCAGGAATTTGAGCCAGGGTCTGGCCGATGGCGTCCTTACCCTCCAGCAGGTTCTGCCGGGCGGCAGCATCCAGGGTGAAGGGGTAGCTCTGCCCCTGGCTGTCCTCCACCACACAGCGGGTCAGATCCACCGTCAGCGAACAGCCCGGTTGTTCAGCAACCGTCGCCATCAGCGCCTGCACCTGAGCTTCGGGTAACACCACCGGAAGCAGACCATTGTTGATGGCGTTCTGATAGAAGATGTCCGCAAAACTGGGGGCGATAATAGCGCGAAAACCGAAGTCCGCCAGGGCCCAGGGCGCGTGCTCCCGACTGGAGCCGCAGCCAAAGTTCTCCCCCGCCAACAGGATGCTGGCGCCAGCGTATTCCTGCTGGTTCAGGGCAAACTCCGGATTGGGCTGCTCACCCGCTTCATCCAGGTAGCGCCAATCGTGAAACAGATGTACCCCAAAGCCCTCGCGGGTCACTTTAGCCAGAAACTGCTTGGGGATCAGTTGGTCGGTATCGATGTTGGCGTGGTTCAGCGCGACCGCGATGCCCCGGTGTTGAGTGAAGGCTTGCATTACTGGATCTCCTCAAACTGGCGAACATCGGCAAAATAACCCGTCACGGCGGCAGCGGCGGCCATGGCAGGGCTGACCAGATGGGTGCGACTGCCTCGCCCCTGGCGCCCCTCAAAGTTTCGGTTGGAGGTGGAGGCGCAGCGCTGGCCAGCGGTCAGACGGTCCTCATTCATGCCCAGACACATGGAACAGCCGGGCAGTCGCCACTCAAAACCGGCATCGGTAAAGATCCGATCCAGCCCTTCGCTTTCCGCCTGAGCCTTCACCTTGTGGGAGCCCGGCACCACGATCGCCTGCACGCCCGCAACGACCTTTCGGCCCCGGGCCACCGCGGCGGCCGCGCGAAGATCCTCAATCCGGGAGTTGGTGCAGGAGCCGATAAAGACCGCATCAATGGTCACATCACTGAGCTTCTGATTGGGCTCCAGCCCCATGTAAGCGAGGGCTTTGATCGCGGCGCTCTGCTCAATGGGGTCGGCAAAGCTGCCGGGGTCCGGGATCACGTCGTCTACCGCCATCACCTGGCCCGGGTTGGTGCCCCAGGTCACCTGCGGCGCAATATCGGCCGCCTCCACCACCACGTCCGCATCGAAACGGGCACCCTCATCACTGCACAACTGAGCCCAATCGTTCAGCGCCTGCTGCCACGCTTCGTCTTTGGGGGCGTAGGGGCGACCTTCGAGGTAGTCGATGGTGGTCTGATCCGGGGCGATCAAGCCCGCCTTAGCCCCCAGTTCGATCGCCATATTACAGACGGTCATCCGCCCCTCCATAGAGAGCTGACGAATCGCCTCGCCGCAAAACTCCACCACATAGCCGGTGCCGCCACCGTGCCCCACCTTGCCGATGATCGCCAAGACGATGTCTTTGGCGGTAATGCCCGGACCGACCTGACCACGAACCTCAATTTTCATGGTTTTGGCGCGACGCTGGCGCAGGGTTTGGGTGGCCAGCACGTGCTCCACTTCCGAGGTGCCAATGCCAAACGCCAGCGCCCCGAAAGCCCCATGGGTAGCAGTGTGGGAGTCGCCGCACACAATGGTGCTGCCCGGCAGGGTCAACCCTTGCTCCGGCCCCATCACATGCACAATGCCTTGGTTGGGGTGGTGGATATCAAACAGGGTGACGCCAAACTCTTCGCAGTTTTGCTGCAGGGTCTCCACCTGAGTTCTGGCCAGAGCGGGCAGCGCTTCGATGGAGGCGCTGGTGGTGGAGGTGTTGTGATCCATGGTGGCGATGGTGCGATCAGGGCGACGCACCGGTCTGCCTGCCTGGCGCAAGCCATCAAAGGCCTGGGGCGACGTCACTTCATGCACCAGGTGGCGATCAATATAGATAAGGGGAGTTTCCCCGGCAGGGGTCGCGATCTGATGGCTCTGCCAGATCTTCTCATACAGGGTTTGCGCCATCAGCGGGCCTCCTTAATTCGCTCAACAATGGCATCGCCCATCTGGGCGGTTGTCAGGGCACGCTCTCGTGCATCGGCCGTTAACAGCTCTCCGGTCAGGCAACCGTCAGCCAATGCCTGACTTACGGCTGCATCAATGGCATCCGCCGCAGCGGGCTCGCCCAGGCTATGGCGCAGCATCAGGCTGGCGGACAGAATCTGGGCCACCGGGTTGGCGATACCCTGGCCCGCAATGTCCGGCGCACTGCCACCGGCGGGTTCATACATGCCAAACCCGGACTCATTGAGGCTGGCTGAAGGCAACAGCCCCATGGAGCCGGTGATCATCGCCGCTTCATCGGAGATGATGTCGCCAAACAGGTTGCCGCAGAGGATCACGTCGAACTCACTGGCCCGACGCAGCAACTGCATGGTGGCGTTGTCGATGTAGATGTGTTCCAGCGCCACGTCCGGGTAATCAGCGGCGATGGCGATCACCTCCTCGCGCCACAACATTGAGGTGGTCAGCACATTGGCTTTATCCACAGAGAGCACCCGACCACGACGCTTACGGGCGGCCTCAAAGGCCATGCGGGCGATACGGCGGATCTCAAACCGGCTGTAACGCATGGTGTCGTAACCGAACTCCTGCTCACCTTCGCCCTCGCGCCCACGGGGCTGACCAAAGTAGATGTCGCCGGTCAGTTCCCGCACAACCAGCACATCCATCCCTTTTTCAGCGATGTCGCTGCGCAGGTAGGAGAGGTGTTCCAGACCGGGATGGATCTTGGCCGGGCGCAGGTTACAAAACAGGTTGAAGTGCTTACGCAGGGGGAGCAGAGATCCACGCTCGGGCTGCTCGTTGGGAGGAAGACCTTCCCATTTCGGCCCACCAACGGAGCCAAACAGAATCGCATCGGAGGCCTCACAGGCCGCCAGCGTGTCTGTGGGGAGGGGGGAGCCCTCGGCGTCGATGGCGGCACCACCAACCAGACGATGTTCTCCCTGTATGCGGAAACCAAATTTGGCCCCGGCTGCCGCCAGCACCTTTTCCGCTTCCACCATCACTTCTGGCCCGATGCCGTCACCGGCCAGGATGGCGATCTTGTGCTCCCTCATGCGTCCCCCATGGCTTTGTCTTGCTTCTGCTGATCGATGCGCTGCTGGCGATGGATCAGGTTGTAAACGTGGATAAGCGCCCGCGCGGACGCGTCGATGATGTCAGTGGACAGGCCCATTCCGTGGAAGGTGCGCCCCTGGTACTCCGCCGTAATGTCGACCTGACCCAGCGCATCATGACCCTCACCGGTGGCTTCAATGTCGAAGCTCTGAATCGTGATCTTCTGGCCGGTGGCGCGTTCAATGGCCCGGTAGACCGAATCAACCGGCCCATTCCCCGTGGCCGCTTCCGTCACTACCGTATCGCCAATCCCGATCTCCACCGAGCCGGTGGCAAAGTGGTTACTCCCCGCCTGAACATTGAGCTGACGCAGCACAAAGTGCTCGTCCGCTTCCCGCTGATTCTCGAAAAACAACAGGGCTTCCAGATCGTAATCAAACACCTGGCCCTTCTTATCCGCCAACTCCAGGAAGCGTTGATAGAGGGTGTCCAGATCGAAGTCCTGCTCCTGGTAACCGAGTTCGGCCATGCGGTGCTTAATCACATGACGGCCGGAACGGGAGGTCAGGTTAAGGGTATTGCGCGGCAGGCCCACCGACTCCGGAGTCATGATTTCATAGGTGTTCTGAGCCTTGAGCACCCCATCCTGATGGATGCCGGAGCTGTGGCTGAAAGCGTTGTTACCTACGATCGCCTTGTTGGACTGAACCGGCATGTTGCAGAGGCGGCTGACCTGGGAACTGGTGCGGTAGATCTCGGTGGGATTGGCGTTTGTGGTCAACCCGAAATGGGCTTGGCGCGTATTGAGGATCATGATGATCTCCTCCAGCGCCGCATTGCCTGCTCGCTCGCCAATGCCGTTGATGGTGCCTTCAACCTGGCGGGCTCCGGCTTCGATGGCCGCGATGGAATTGGCCACGGAGAGGCCGAGGTCGTCATGGCAGTGCACCGAAATCACCGCATTGTGGATATTGGGCACCCGCTCAAACAGGTTGGTGATGATGCCGCCAAACTCGCTGGGTGTGGTGTAACCGACGGTATCGGGGATATTGACGGTGGTCGCTCCGGCTTTGATCGCCGCCTCCACCATTCGACACAGGTTGTCGATGGGGGTTCGACCGGCGTCTTCACAGGAGAACTCAACATCGTCGGTAAAACGTCTGGCGTACTTCACCGCGTCGGTGGCCATCTCAAGCACCTGGTCAAAATTGCGCTTCAGTTTGCTCTCGACGTGGATGCTGGAGGTGGAGATAAAGGTGTGAATGCGGAATTGATCCGCCACGCTCAGCGCCTGGGCTGCGGCGTCGATGTCTCCCTGAACCGCCCGGGACAGCGCGCAGATACGGCTGTTTTTGATGGTGCGGGCAATCTGCTGGACCGAATCAAAGTCCCCGGGAGATGAAACCGGAAACCCCGCTTCGATGATGTCGATCCCCATACGTTCCAGTGCACGGGCAATCTGCAGCTTCTCATTGACCGACAAGCTGGCCGCGAGCGCCTGCTCACCGTCCCGCAAAGTGGTATCAAACAAAATGACCCGATCTGACATCCTTTCCTCCGTTCGTCGCTACACAGAACGCGGGTTTTTGCTTGAAGCATAAAAAACCCGCACAATCTGCGCGGGTTAGAGTCTGTTGCTCGAGCTCTGTCAGCCTGCCACACCCTCTGCACCCTCGCAGCGTCCTGCTAGGGCTAGAGTTAGTAGGTGGTGGCGGGCGAAGTGCGTCATCAGTCTCGTTATTGTGTTGTAGTGCTCAAAAGTCTTTTTCATACTTGCGACCCCTAGCACGTTTGTCAACCGCTTTTTGAACCAAAAATGTACAGCCAGCACGTCATGAGGTTTGCTGCTTGATCGGTCCCGGTGACCGCGATAGCCTGCCGATGTGATCAGGATGATAACGCGCTAAGGAATGACATTTTGTCGAACCGACCTCATGCCCTGTTAGGGCTGCTTACTCTATGGCTGAGCATCGTTTTTCCGGTGCCCGCCCTCGGTAATGCCCTTCCTTCGCTGGATCCCGTCGCCGATGCGGTCGTTAACATGGACTCCTCCCAGGCCGCCGTACTGGATGAGTACTGGTCGCACTACTACTCCCATGCCCCCACCAACTGGCAGTTGCGCTGGCACCTGCTGCGCTGCGAAGTCGCCCACCTGGAGTCAGACAGCGAGGAGGTGATGCGGCAGGTCACCAAGGGCAATAAGCTGGCCGCCTCCATCGGCAATGTCGTTGTCCCGGGTTATCTGGCTCTGTGCAAGGGCAGCCTGAACTTTTCACAAGACCGATATGACGAGGCGATCGCGCTTTTTGATGAAGCGATTGAGGTGGGCAATAAGGTCCAAGACTCTGCCCTTTTAAGCCTTGCTTACAACTCCCGAGCCGTCACCCTCAGCGACCAACACAACTTTGCTCAGGCGATGGATGACCACACCCTGGCACTGCGACACGCCGATCTGGCTGAACACACTCCCTGGCTCTCCATATCGCTTGCGCAGGTCTACTTCTCCTTTGGCCGGACCTTTTACTACCTGGAGAACTACACCAGCTCTGATGAAGCCATTCGTCAGGCAATTCAGATGGTTCCGAAGGATGCTCCTCTGGCCTGGTTTATTCGCTTTAACTACGCCGGCATCCTGGCGAGGCAGGAGCGTCTGGATGAGGCGCAGTACCAGTTAGACCAACTCAACAACCGCCCCCCTCACTTTGGCAAGTTCTACAAAGGCTATGTGGACCTGTTCCAGGCATTCCTTCTGTTCCAGTTGAACCAACCCGCCAAAGCGCTGCCCTTTGCCCGCAGTGCCGCCATGGATTTCGCCCGGGTCGACCTGCTGGTGCCCTATGCCAAAGCACTGATCATTGAAGGCCAGTCCAGAGTGTTGCTGGGAGAGAGGGAGGCGGGCTGGGCCGCCATCAATGAGGCTCAGAAGCTGATGAATGAGGCTGAGGATGGCCAGGGTGACTGGAGATACCTGGCCAAAAGCTGGCGCTGGGCGGCAAAGCATCATCACGACAGTGGCAATGATCAAGAAGCCTACCTGGCGATGGAGCAGTATGCTGTGGTGTTCTCCCGTTACATGGAGATTCAGCAAGCATCCGAGCTGGCACAGCAGCAGCAAAAGTTGAGTCAGGAGATAGACCGACACCGCCAGCGTCTGGCCAGCAGCAGCGAAGCGCAGTTTCAGCTTCAGCAGTCGCTGCTGATGTGGCGGGGCAGTACCGTAGTATTGGGGCTGATTCTGTTGGGCCTGTTTATCTGGCACTTCTGGCCAACAACCCCGAAAACCTCTCAATCGAGCGCCCCCCAAAACTGGCGGGATCGACTGGTCGAAGCGCTGACTCAATCCCGACAGCACGAGCGTTCCATGTCAGTGATCCTGGCCCGCAATCCCAATCAGCCTATCGAGAGCATTCTGCCTCAGCTGGCCCGGGATCTGCGCCCGGATGATCAGGTGCTGCAGCCCGATCAGAACACCGCACTGTTGCTGTTGGATCAAGCTACGGAGGGGGAACTGGCCTGGCGCCTGGCTTCAATTTCGGACCTGTTACGCAGTGCCGGGCGCTCGGACGTGGTGCTGGCCAAAACCCGGGTGCATGGGTTTGACGACCCGGACTCCCTGCTCACTCGTCTGGAGTATGAGCTGATCAGCCAGGCTATCCCCAACCGCCCAGAGCCTCACGCCCTGCTTTAAAGCGCGTCGCTGTAATCTTCAATCAGATTGAGGAACGCACGCCCGTAACGCTCCAGCTTGCGCTCGCCAACACCGTTGATGGCGAGCATCTCCCATTCCGATGAGGGCAGTTGCGCGGCCATCTCCGCCAGGGTGGCATCATTGAAGACCACATAGGGCGGCACGCCCGCTTCGTCCGCCAGCTCACGCCTCAGCGCCTTAAGCTTGGCAAACAGCTTACGGTCATACTGGCTGGGCAGGGCGCGACTGCGGCGACTGGTGGACTTTTGCAGGGCCAATCGTGGCTCTGCCAGCTCCAGCTCCCGCTCGCCCTTCAGCACCGCCCTGGCTGCCGGATTGAGCGTCAGCACCATAGAGCGGGTGATGTCCTGGGTCAGCAGGCCATGATGGATCAACTGGCGCAGCACCGACAGCCAGTGGTCATGGCTCTTCTCCTTACCAATGCCCCAGGTGGAGAGCTTGTGATGCCCTCGGTCCACCACGTTGTGGGCCTGGCTGCCCCTCAGCACCTCAATCACATGGCCCATGCCGAACCGCTGTCCCACCCGGTACACACAGGAGAGCGCTTTACGCGCCTCTTCGGTGCCATCGTAGCGCTTGGGGGGATCCAGACAGATGTCGCAGTTGCCGCAAGGCTCATGGCTGGGCTCATCAAAGTAGTTGAGCAGCACCTGGCGGCGGCAGATCTGCGCCTCGGCAAACGCCGCCATGGCATTGAGCTTATGGATATCCACCGGGTTGGGCTCCTGCTCACCCTGCTCCAACAGGTGACGGATCCGGGCGATGTCTGCCGGATCAAACAGCAACAGCGCTTCGGACTCCAGGCCGTCACGACCGGCCCGGCCGGTCTCCTGATAGTAACCCTCAATCGACTTGGGCAGGTCCCAGTGCACCACAAAACGCACGTTGGATTTGTTGATCCCCATACCGAACGCCACGGTAGCCACCACGATATCCACCCGATCGCGCAGGAACGCCTCCTGCACCGTTGCGCGCTCATCCGATGTCATCCCGGCATGATAACCGGCCGCCACAAACCCCTTTTGACGGAGTTTTTCCGCCACCTCATCGACCCGGCGGCGACTGCCGCAATAGACGATGCCAGCGTTGCCCTTTTGCTGCTTCAGGTACTCGGTCAACTGCTCCAGTGGGCGCAGCTTTTCCGCCACGGTATAGCGGATGTTGGGCCGATCAAAACTGGACTGGTGGTGAAAGGGGGCATTCAGGTTCAGGCGCTGACAGATGTCCTGACGGGTCGCCCCATCGGCCGTCGCGGTCAACGCCATCACAGGAATCTGGGGAAACCGCTGCTTCAGCCAACCCAACTGGGCGTACTCGGGGCGGAAATCATGCCCCCACTGGCTGATGCAGTGCGCCTCGTCCACCGCCACCAGTGACAGCGGCCAGTGCGCCAGACGCTCCTGAATGTCGGCACTGAGCAGACGCTCGGGGGAGATGTAGAGCAGTTTTATCTCGCCACGGTGCACCGCCCCCAGCAGCTCAACCACCTCATGACGCTCCAGGCTGGAGTTCAGCGCGGCCGCTGCCACTCCGGACTCCCGCAGGGCGTCCACCTGATCCTTCATCAGGGAGATCAGCGGTGAGATCACCAGAGTCAGCCCGGGTAAAACGAGGGCAGGGAGCTGGTAACAGAGGCTTTTTCCTCCGCCCGTGGGCATGATCACCAGGCAATCTTTACCCGCCAGAGTGTGTGCCACCACCTCATCCTGCCCCGGACGAAAGTCACGGAAACCGAACACCTGTTGAAGGGTGTTGAGGGCAAGTTCCTGATTGGTCAACAAAGTGGGGGCAGTGGCGTCCATCGATGCGGCTAGAGGTGGTCACGAATGGGCGCTATTCTACTTATCCCGTCCCGGGTTGTCTGCCCGGCAGGGGGAACTGAGGCCAAAGGAGGGCCTATGACACAGCAAGCGATTCTGGATCAGGTCAGCACCATCTTTAATGATCACCTCCCCTTTCACCGGCACCTGGGGCTTCGGGTTACACGCTATGATGCCGAAGGAGTAGAGGTCGCAATCGATATGGCCGACCACCTGATCGGCAATGTTCATCAGCAGATCCTGCACGGCGGCGTCACCGCCACCCTGCTGGATGTTACCGGTGGCCTCACCGCATTTGCCGGTGTGGTGGCCCGCGAAGAGGCCCCCTCGATGGCACTGCTGGAGCAAAAGCTGCCTAAACTTGGGACCATCGACCTTCGGGTGGACTACCTTCGTCCCGGCCGGGGTTCGCAATTTATCGCCACCGGCACCATCATCCGCACCGGCAACAAGGTGGCGGTCTGCCGGATGGAGTTGCACAACGAGTCGGGCACCCACATCGCCTTTGGCACCGGCACCTACATGGTGGGCTAACTCAAGCTGGTGACGTGTCACACGGCGGTGGCATAATGCCCGGCCTGTCCAGACCAACCCATAGACGCCAGCGCCATGCCCAATACCGAAGCCCGTAAGGGCACCCTGTACGCCATCAGTGCCTACCTGATGTGGGGCTTCGCGCCGCTCTACTTCAAAGCGATCGCCTCGGTCGCCCCGGACGAGATCCTGATGCACCGGGTGATCTGGTCCTTTTTCCTGGTCAGTGCCCTGGTCTGGTTTGGTGGTCGGATGGCTGAGGTTCGCGCCCTGCTGCGTCAGCCTAAAAAGTTGGGAATTCTGACCCTGACCGCACTCTTGGTTGGTGCCAACTGGCTTATCTTCATCTGGGCGGTCGCCAATGATCATGTGCTGGACGCCAGCCTAGGTTACTTTATCAACCCCCTGCTCAGTGTCGCATTGGGCATGTTGGTGTTGGGTGAGCGCCTCGGTCGGCTGCAACTTCTGGCGGTGGGGGTTGCCGCATTCGGTGTGGTGGTGCAGTTGATTCAGTATGGTTCGGTACCCTGGATCTCCCTGGCACTGGCAGGCAGCTTCGGCATCTACGGTTTGCTGCGAAAACAGGTGAACCTTCAGGCCAGTACCGGCCTGCTGGTGGAAACCGCCATTCTGCTGCCCCTGGCCCTGGTTTACTGGACCTTGCTCGACAGCCCGACGTCGGATCTGTCCAGCAACAGCCTCTCTCTTAACCTTCTGCTGTTGGCGGCTGGCATTGTCACCACTCTGCCTCTGCTGGCATTCTCGGCAGCGGCCATTCGCATCCCCCTTTACCTGCTGGGCATGCTGCAGTACATCGGCCCCAGCATCATGTTTGTAATGGCGCTGAGCCTGTTTGGGGAAACCCTGTCCGCCCCGCAACTGCTGACCTTCGGCTTTATCTGGTCAGCCCTGCTGCTGCTCTCCTTTGATGGGATCAAAAAAGCCCGACACAAGCGCCGGGCTCTGAAACAGGCTGCCTGAGGCTCAACTCAGGCTCAGCAATTGACGGTAGCTGTGCAGCGCGCCTTCGCGCTCGCCCAGTTGCTCCTGCACCTGTGCCAGGGCACGGTAGCGACCGGCGGTCGGCGCTTGCTCCACCGCTTTCTGGCGCCACTCCTTGGCCCGGCGCCAGGCTCTATCCTGCTCCGCCAGCGCCGCATAACACTCGATCAGCGCCAGAGAATCTGACTCGGGGTACTTGCGCTCCAGAATATGGACAACGGACTCCGCCGCATCCTGCGACAGGGCCGGGAGCGGTGCCAACAGTTCCGGCTGCGGTGCACTCTTATCCAGATGCTCCAGCAACAGCTTGCGCCCCTGGGCCATCTCGCCAAACCGCGCCAGCCCCTGAACGTAGGCCACCAGCACCGGTTCCGCGCGTTTCAGGCGGCGCGACAGCCCCTGCCAGCGCTGCTCCAACGCGGGCATGTCCGGACATTGCGCCAGACATGCCACTTCAATCTCTTCGGGCAGGGCAGCCAGCTCCGACTCAGACAGCACTTTGTGCTTGGTCAACGCGGGCACCAGCCGGGCCAGAGCATCCCAGTCCTGCTGACGACGGTAGAGATCCAATGCCAGTTTCAACACCTGAGGCTGCTGTCGCAGCTTGGGATCCAACGCCTCCAGCCCCTGTCGGGCCAGCGCCAGCTCCCCATCATCAATCTGGTAACGCAGGCGGGTAACCCGAACCGCTTTGTCCGCGCCAGGCAGCTTTTCGGCTTCGGCCAGATGGCGTTCGCAAGCTTCAGGATCGCCGCGGTGATGCGCCGCCCGCGCAGCCGCCAGGTAGTTGATGACCGGGTATTCTCCAGCCTGAGCCCCCAGAGACATCGATCGCTCAGCCGCATCCCAATCCTGTTGCGCCAGCGCCAACGCCCCCTGCAGGGTGTGCTTGCGGGAGCGGTTGCGGCGCCAGCGCTTGGGGGAGGCCAGGGTAAAGCCGGTCAGGTTGATCAGCTTGACCACCAGGTACTCCAGCAGTTGCAGCAGACCAAAGGCCACCAGCAGCACCAGCACCGCCCCAACCACAGAGGTTTCCACCGTGTACTCTCCGATGGCGACCAACACGTAGCCCTTGTTCGCCACCAATGTCGGCCCGACCAGCAGGCCAGCCAGCACCAGCACGGCGTAGAACAGAATCCGGATCATTGCGCCACTCCCTCACGACGACCCAGGCGTTCCGACACCAGCTTGGCCAGAGGGTCCGCCACGGTGAAGCGGATCGGTGTGGTCAGCCCAATCTGGGTATCGGACCACTGATCCAACTGGGCCAGCGCCCCCTGTACAGCGGAGTCATCCAGATTGAAGTAGTCGCTGATCCACAATCTTGCGGTGCTCAGTGCTTCCTTGAAAGCGTCGGTATGGCCCTGATACAGCGCCAGTTGCGCCTGCATCAGCTTGCCTTTGAGATGCTCACGCAGATACCACTCCTGCTCGGGGGCGAGCAGCGGTTGCACCGCTCCCTGACGACGCCGTACCGTGATGAAATCATCGGTCAGGGCGTGCCAGCTCTTGGCCAGGTTGGTGCGCCAGTCACTGACCGTTGTGGACGGCTCACCCCGCTCAGGGGATTCCACCGCCTCCGGCAGCGTTACGGTGTTCAGCGGCAGGGTATCAATGCGCTTGATCAGAGACTCGATCCCCAGCGAGAGGCCAGCGCGATCAAGTCGAGGCAGGGCAGACAGGGAGGCCATATCGTCCGCCAGCGCCTGACGCAGTGGCAGCAGGTCATCCTGTCCCAAAGTCTGCAATCGGTTGTCTGCATCTTTCAGCAGCGCCAGCGCGGTATCCGGATCATGCTCCAGCCACAGTTTTCGGGACGCCATGCGCACCAGGTAATCCGCCTCCGCCAGCATCCAGTCACTGGGCTGACGCTGGGCGGCCCTGCGTTGAGCTTCCAGCTGTTGCTCACGCAGGGAAACCAGAGCCATCTGGTGATCACTCTGAGCCGACTCACCACGCTCAATACGGCGCTCCAGCGTATCGCTGCGCTGAGCCATCGCCTGCTTCAGCTCCTGCAGCTGCCCAAGCAACAGGGCGTTATCCTGACGCAGTTCCTGCTCCTGTTGCCACTGCCAACCGACAAAGACCGCAGCACCAATCGCCACCACAAGAGCCAGCAGGCCAACGTACAAGCCACCGTTACCGGAGCCATTGTTGGAGCCGTTGGCGGAGGAAGAGGGGACGACCGGGATTTCCGCCTTGGCGCTGGGCATCGGTTCAGGATCGGGCTCGGAGGAGGAGGTCACCGGCGGCACCTGGCTCTCAACAGAGGAGGTGTCCGTTTCCGGCTGTGAAGGGGCCGATTCGACCGGTGGGGTATCAGCCGAATCGGCAGTGTGCACAGGCTTGTCCGCCTGAGACGTGGACTCTGTAGTCGGCTCGATCGCCGGAGTCTCAACCTGTTCGTCAGGACGGGCCTGGGGATCCCTCGGATCCTTCGGGGTCTTCTCCATAGTGATTCATACTTCCTAGGCAGCGGACAATGGCGTCATCCCCGGCTCCGCCCATTATCTGGATCCGCTGACAGCCGCGCCGCTGCGCCAGCTCAGCCACCCGCTCCACCGGCACCAACCACAGACACTGCTGCAGCCAGGGGTGATCCGATAAAGGCGTTACTGCAAAGAGGTTTTCAAGGATTTCGCCGCTGGTAGCCAGTATGACGTCTACCCCGTTTTGACGCCAGCTTTGCACCGTTTCCGCCGACCACTGCGGGCATTCCCGGCGGTAGAGCTCCCAGAACTGCACCTGGTAGCCATCCGCTCGCAGAGCAGCAGCCATCACAGGTCGTCCGCCTACGCCCCGGACAATCGCAATGCGCTTGCCCGGCAGGCTCTGCCACTGGGGCAACGCCAGCACCCCCTCGGTGGTCTCCTCACCAAATGGTGGGCAGAACGGCTCGATCCCGCAGCGCCGAAGCGCCGCAGCGGTGCCACCACCAACCGCAAAGTAGGCGATATCAGGCCACTGCCCCTGCAGCAGCCGATCCGCATACGCCACAGAGGTCGGAGATACAAAAAAAGCCCCATCCACACAGTCGAGGGGGCTGGGGCCGGCTTCCGGATTGTCCACCAGGGAGATCATGGGGGCGCTGCTGGTGCGCACCCCCATCGCCGCCAGCCGTTCGGCCAGCGGCGCATTGCGCCCGTCGGGACGGGTCAGCAGCAGGTGCATCAGGCGTCTCCGTACACCCGTTTCAGGATCTCGCCAGCACCCTGGTCCAGCAGGCGCTTAGCCAGCTCGATACCCAGTTGCTCGGCGTCCGCCACCGGGCCACGCAGTTCATCATGGATGATCTTGCTGCCATCCGGGTCACCCACCAGGCCACGCAGCCACAGGGTGTCACCTTCGATCACGGAGTAGGCGCCAATCGGCACCTGACAGCCACCCTCCAGGTGGGTGTTCATTGCGCGCTCGGCTACCACACGAGAGTGGGTCGGCGCGTGGTTCAGTACGCTGATCAGCTCCAGCAGTTCGGCGTCGTCCAGACGGCACTCGATGCCCACGGCACCCTGGCCGTTGGCGGGCAGGGACTGCTCCGGCTCGATCAAGGCGGTGATGCGCTCTTCCAGCTCCAGACGCTTCAGGCCTGCGGCAGCCAGAATGATGGCGTCATACTCGCCCGCATCCAGTTTGGACAGACGGGTGCCGACGTTACCGCGCAGATCACGTACATCCAGGTCCGGGCGCATGGCGCGCAGCTGGCACTGACGACGCAGAGAGGAGGAGCCTACGATGGCGCCCTGGGGCAGATCATCCAGGTTCTTGTAGGTGTTGGAGACAAAAGCGTCGCGGGGATCTTCACGCTCACAGATCACCGCCAGACCCAGTCCTTCCGGGAACTCTACCGGCACGTCCTTCATGGAGTGCACAGCAATGTCGGCCTCGCCATTGAGCATGGCCACTTCCAGCTCCTTCACGAACAGACCCTTACCACCCACTTTGGCCAGTGGCGTGTCCAGAATCCGATCTCCCTTGGTGGACATCTTCAGCAGAGTAACGGTGAGACCTGGATGAGCCTTCTCCAGCTCGGCCTTGACGAACTCGGCCTGCCACAAGGCCAGCGGACTCTTCCGGGTTGCGATACGGATCTCTTTACGGGCCATCGAACTTTCCCTTGGCTGTCTGAACTTTGTACCGGTGTTGGTACGCTTGTGGCGGTCATGTTGCCAGTCTTTAGGGCCACATAAAAGGAATCGGCTCTCACCCTGACCACAAAACCCCCTATCAAGCGAGCAAAAGGGTGAACCAACTCACGCTTTCCTCTCCAGCAGATAAAAGTGTTACCATGGTCACACTTTTCCCAGTTAACTCTCTGAAAGCCGTTGCGAGATCTGCAGTCCGACATCGCGCTGAGCGACCAGCTTAATCAACATCGCCTTTCCCTGGCCCAGCAACAGTTGGGCCAGGCGCGTTTGGGCGCGTTTCATCAGCTGCCCTGGCTGCTGCAGATCAATCACCCGGATCTCCCCGGTTTTGTGCCCAATGCCCCTGCGGGTTTCCCGATCGAACCACTGCTGCCACGCCCCGCTGACTGGCAGGGGCTGGAGACTGAGCAATATGACCTGCTTGGTCTCTACACCATGGGCAGTACCGGCACCTTCGGCCAGAGCCCGGATTCGGATCTGGACTGCTGGGTGGTCCACCCGCAAGCGTTGGCTCCAGACCGCAGGGAGGCGCTGGCGCGCAAATGCGAAGCGCTGGAAACTCACTTTGCCCAAGCCGGGCTGGAGCTTCATCTCTATCTCATCAGCCCGGACCTTTTGGTACACGGGCAGCAGGATCAGCTCTCAGCCGAGCACAGTGGCTCCGCCCAGAACTGGCTTCTGCTGGAGGAGTTCTATCGCACCCATATCCGGCTGGCGGGTTATCCCCTGGCTTGGTGGCCGGGCGCCCCGCAGAACCACCCCGGCTTGCTCAGCCTCGGGCAACTGAGCCATCTGCCCGCCTCCGAGTTCTTTGGTGCGGCGCTCTGGCAGCTGTTCAAAGGGCTGGATAACCCCCACAAGGCGGGTCTCAAAGTGCTGCTGTTGGAAGCCTACGTGGCGGACTATCCCGACCAGCGCATTCTGCGCGACCAACTGTGGTACCGCCTGCGTGCCGGCCACTCCCTGATCGCCCTGGACCCCTACCTGATGCTTTACCAGCGGGTCAGCGACTACCTGGAAAGGGAGAGCGATCGCCGCCGCCTTACCATGGTGCAGCGCAGCTTCTACCTGAAGTGCGCCCTGCCGTTAAGTCAGCCGGACAGCGTCAACGATTGGCGTTACCCCACTCTGCGCGCCCTGACGGATCAGTGGCGCTGGACCCGGGAGTTGATCCTCAGCCTGGATCAGGCCCGTCATTGGCATGCGGGTCAGCTGCGCTGGTGCAATGAGCGGTTGGATCAGTTGATGTTGACCGCCTACCAGCGATTGACCGGGTTCGCCGCGCGTCAGCGCCTGCGCAGCCGCCTCAAGTTTGATGAGTTGGGGGTGCTGACCCGTAAGCTTTATACCAAGTTTGAGGCGGAGCCCGCCAAGATCCCGCTGCTCAACCCGCTGTGGAGTGGGGACCTGGAGGAAGCGGCTCTGACGCTGGTGGCGGTAAAGGACAACCCCAGCCACCCCAAAGGCTGGTACCTCTATCGACGCCCCCCTCAGGACAACCAACTTTTTGGGGAGAGCCCGCTGTATCACGCCGACTCGCGTCTGGCGTGTCTGGCCTGGGCGCTCACCAACGGTCTGATCGGGGAAGCCACCCGAATCCACTGCCACCAGGGCGGTCAGAGCTGGCACAGCCAGAAGTTGACTGAACTGTGCCAGCGCCTGCGGGGCGTGATCACCCCGCCGGAGCAGCCCTCTCTGGAGGCGTTGCAGTCCCCCTGGCGTTACACCAAGGTGGTGGTGCTCTCCAATGTTGAGCAGGACCCAACCCTGAGCTGGCATGGCCAGAGCCTGATGCTGGACCTGCAGGGAGCGCCGGTGTTTGCGGCGGGTCGCCCCAAGCGCAACCTGGTGGGCAGCCTCACCCTGCTGACGGAGAACTCCTGGGGGGAACGCCACTGCTTCCGCTTCGAAGAGGAGGAGGGGCTGCTGAAACTGATGGCGCAGCTGCTCAGTGGGCTGGATCGTCCCCTGGGCCCACTGCCCATTCAGGTGTATTGCGGTGCCAAACGTCTGCGCCGCCAGATCGAGGATTCGCTCAGCCACCTGCTGGACAGAGTGCAACGCCTCTATTGCCAGGCCACCGTCGAACGCACCCAGGTCTGGCCCCTGGCGATTGGCCACCGCCAATATGGCCTCTTTGTCGACTCTCGCGGCCTGCGCTGGCAGCGACTCGACAAGGCCGAGGCCCTGATGGGCCAGCTCAGGCGTCACGGCATGGTGGAACTGCCCAAGCCGGATCTGGGGGAGGATCCCTACGCCGGCGCTCCCGCCATTCTTGGTCAATATGCCCGTAAGGGGCTGGTGCAGATTTTTGTCCGGGAGCGCCCATCGGGGCTGGATATCTACCTGCTGGATGAGCGCAATGAACTGAAGCGCCTGAAAAGTGGCGAACGGGGGCTGGATGGTCTGGTGGAGGAGTTCAGCCACCTGTACGCGTTTCAGCGCAGTAACCAGCGTGCCACCTTTGGGGCTGGAGGCTGCTTCAACCTGCCCCAGTTTTACCGGCTGGCCCGAACCGAAGGCGGTGAGTTGATGGTGGAGCCACTGGCGATCTGATCCCGCTGTCGACCCGTACACAGGGTTTTCGCCAGATGAGGTTTACGATGCATCCCCACGCTCACTGGCTCGGCGTCGCCGGGCTGACCCCCTTTTGGGGCCTCCCCCTGCTGGCCGGTCTGGGGCTGCTCGGTATCGAGGCGGCGCAAAGCGCCTTCCTCGCCTACAGTGCGGTGATTCTCTCCTTTCTCGGCGGCATCCATTGGTACGCCAGCGTGATCGCCCGCCCTGAGCCCACTCAAACCTACAGTGCCATGCTGCCCTCCCTCATCGCCTGGCTTGCCCTGGTGCTGCTGCCCACAGGCTTCGCCCTGGTGGTTCTGGCCCTGAGCTTTGTCACTCTGCTTATCTACGATTTCCGCACCCTCTCCCCCCCTCCGGGCTACTGGAACCTGCGTACCACACTGACCACCGTTGCGGTGATTTGCCACGGCTGGATGGCGCTGATCTGAGAGATGGGGTGACGCCCCGGCACCCAGACCCTATGCTGGGATTTTTTGGCAGGGAGCCCTGACGTCATGGTCCGTCACTCGCTTATCGGGTTGGCATTGCTGACCCTGCTCACCATTCCGGTCAGAGCCGATAACGCTCAGATCGCCGAACGCATCCTTCACACCTATCAAAGTCAGCTCTATACCCTTCCGGCCACCAAAGCGGGCCACTTTGGGCTGCGCATGTACCGGCAAAGTGGTGATCCCAAATACGCCGCCGCCATCTGGCAGGATATGGCCCGAGTCGCCAGCACACTGAACCAGACAGCGGAACAGTTCCCGACGCCAGCGGCGTTACGAGCGGAAGGTGCGAGGCGCCTTGAACACTACCAGGACAGCGATCCGGAGCGTCGCAAGGCCCGTCAGGCCGCCACCGCTCAAAAGCCGGAATACCTGATGCTGGGGGTCGCCCTGCTCGGCGCCATGGCCCGAGCCGATGAGTACGGCCTGAAGCATCGGGAGGATGCCCAACTGCGTGCCCTGCTGCGACAGTACGACTTCGCCCACTACAGTGAAGACCCGGCCCTGATACGGGTCTGGGCGGCTCAATTGGCGAATCAGGTCTACTGGCTGCGCCAGTTGGGTGAGGGGGAGTACGTGGAGGGGTTTGTCCGCCGTTTCCGGGCGGTCTATCCGGACGATCTGGATGCCCAACTGTCAGAGCGAGAGTACGGCAATAAGATCTACGGCCTGACCCATCTGATCTTCGCCGCCTCCGGGTACTACCAGTATCAGGTCGATGCCGAAGCGTTTGATTGGATCTACGACTACTTCCGTCGGGAGATCGACACCATTTTGCGCCGCTGCAAAGAGGACATCATCGCCGAAGTGGGACTGAGCTTTCTGCTGGCGGGGCTGGAGCAGGATCCCGTGGTTGCCAAGACCCGCGCCGCCATCGCCTCTGCGCTGGACCCGAAAGCAGGGATGATCCCTTCGGTCTCGGGTGGGCTGGATCTCAAGGGAGGAGAGCACCGCAATGTGCTGGCCATTATGCTGCTGGACTGGAAAGGCACCCGACCAGGCCCGGATGTTGCCCAACACCCGAAGTGGTTTGCGCCTCTGCCCTTTGGGCTGGTCGCCAAATAGGGCAGAGAACAACGCGGGCGTTATGCCCGCGTTGTGGCCTCAGAAGCGGATAACCTCACCGCCCTGCTTGGCGATGGCGCTGGCCAGGAAGCCATAGAGCTCTTCGCCACTGCGGTCGTCCTTCCACTCACCATCCTCGTAGGAGAAGTGGAAACCACCAAATTTGGTGGCCACCCAAATCTGGCTCATCGCTTCCTGCTTATTGATGATGATCTGGCTGTCGTCGGCGCACTCCAGCTCCAGAACATTACCGGATTGCTCATAATCCAGGTCCAGTCCGGCGTCGTCGATGGTTTCAGTGATGCGCTCCAGTACGGCGTCCGCGAGCTGATGATATTGGCTGTGATCCAGGGCCATAGGGGTTGTCTCTTTGCAATTAGCTGTGTCGATGCGATTATACGACCATCACGAACAAAATCTGCCCCAATCATGCAACGACTTACTCTGGCTCTGCTGTTGCTGCTTGGGCTCTCCGCCTGCGGTCAGAAAGGTCCGCTCTATCTGCCGGACGAGCCTGACACCAACCAGACCCAAACTCAGCAAAGCCCGGAAACGGCCACCGAAAACCACGACCAAAGGAATTGAGTTGGACCATTTCAGCTATCGACAGGGAGCGCTGTGCGCTGAAGCCGTGCCACTGGCCGATATCGCCCGGACCTATGGCACCCCCTGCTACGTATACTCCCGCGCCACCATTGAGCGCCACTATCACGCTTTCGACCGTGCCGTGGGGGATCACCCTCACCTGATCTGCTACGCAGTGAAAGCCAACTCCAATCTTGCGGTGCTGAACCTGCTGGCCCGGCTGGGCAGTGGCTTCGACATCGTTTCCGGTGGCGAGTTGGCCCGGGTAATCAAGGCGGGCGGGGACCCGAAAAAAGTGGTGTTCTCCGGCGTGGGCAAAACCCCGGAAGAGATGCGCCAGGCACTGAAAGCGGGGATCTACTGCTTTAACGTCGAGTCCGAAGCGGAGCTGGAACGGCTCAATCGCGTTGCGGGTGAGATGGGCATGCAGGCCCCGGTGTCACTGCGGGTAAACCCGGACGTGGACGCCGGCACCCACCCCTACATCTCCACCGGCCTGAAAGAGAACAAGTTTGGCATCGCCATGGAGCGTGCCGAACAGGTGTTCCTGCGCGCCGCCGCCCTGCCCAACCTCAAGGTCAAAGGGGCGGACTGTCATATCGGCAGCCAACTCACCAGCCTGCCCCCCTTTATCGATGCACTGGACCGGCTTCTGGCCCTGGTGGATCGACTGGCGGAGCAGGGGATCGTGCTCTCCCACCTGGATGTGGGTGGCGGCCTTGGTGTGCGCTATGACGACGAAACGCCGCCTGAGCCGGATCAATATGCCCGCGCACTGCGCGAGCGTCTGGGGAATCGGCCGCTCACTCTGATCCTGGAACCGGGACGCGCCATCATGGCCAATGCCGGTGTACTGCTGACCCAAGTTGAGTATCTGAAGATGGGCGAGGACCGCCATTTCGCCATCGTCGATGCGGCAATGAATGACCTGATCCGCCCCAGCCTCTACAGCGCCTGGCAGGCGATCATCCCGGTAGAGCCCCGAGAAGGGACAGCGGTGCCCTATGACGTGGTGGGACCGGTGTGTGAAACCGGTGACTTCCTTGGCAAAGGGCGGGAATTGGTGATTGAACCCGGCGATCTGCTGGCGGTTCGGAGCGCGGGTGCCTACGGCTTTACCATGTCCTCCAACTACAACAGCCGGCCCCGGGCTGCGGAAGTGATGGTCGATGGTGAGACCCATCATCCCATCCGTGCCCGGGAAACCGTGGAACAACTGTGGCAAGGCGAAAGCCTCCTGCCGTAAACTAGCCGGATAACCTCAGGATTAAGGCGTATCAACTTGATACATTTCAGCAAGATGCACGGGCTTGGCAACGACTTCATGGTGGTGGATGGGGTAACCCAGAACCTCTACCTGTCGCCGGACAAGATCCGCCAGTTAGCGGACCGCAACCTCGGCATCGGCTTCGATCAACTGCTGGTGGTTGAGCCCCCCTACGACCCGGACCAGGACTTCCACTACCGGATCTTCAATGCGGATGGCAGTGAAGTGGAGCAGTGCGGCAATGGCGCCCGCTGCTTTGCCCGTTTCGTGCGCCTTAAGGGGCTGACTCACAAAAACCGGATCCAGGTTTCCACTCAAGGCGGCCCTCTGGTGCTCGACCTTGAGGGCGAGGACCGGGTCACCGTCAATATGGGTGTGCCCAACTTTGAACCGGGCGCTCTGCCGTTCCGCGCCAATAAGGTGGAGAAGACCTACCTGCTTCCCACCGAGGCCCAAACCGTTCTGGCAGGTGCCGTCTCCATGGGCAATCCGCACTGCGTGATCCGGGTGGAGGATATCAACTCCGCGCCAGTGGAGAGCGTTGGCCCGCTGCTGGAGCGCCATGAGCGTTTCCCTAAAGGGGTAAACGTGGGCTTTATGCAGGTGCTGAACCCCAACCACATCAAGCTCAGAGTGTTTGAGCGCGGTGCGGGTGAAACCCAGGCCTGTGGCACCGGCGCCTGCGCTGCGGCTGTTGTTGGCCAGTTCCAGGGATTGCTGGGTGAGCGGGTACGGGTGGATCTGCCCGGCGGCACCCTGCAGATCCGCTGGGCCGGAGAGGGCAAACCGGTCTATATGACCGGCCCCGCCGTGCACGTGTATGACGGGCAGATCGAACTATGACTCAAGGCCTGACTGACCCCAGCCAGCTGGACCCCATCCTAGTACGCGAGTACCTGCTGGATCACCCAGATTTCTTCGCACGCTACCCGGAGCTGCTGCTCTCCCTGCGGATCTCCCATCCGGAGCGGGGCACCGTGTCACTGGTCGAGCGACAGATGATGATGTTGCGTCAGCGGGTTGGTCAGCTTGAAGAGGAGATCACCTCGCTGCTGGCGATCGCCGCCCGAAACGAGGAGATCTACCGCTTCTACGGCAAACTGATCTTCGATCTGATGGCCTGCGAGTCGCTGGAAGCATTGCAGCGGGAGATGGCGGAGCAGTTGCGTCAGCGTTTCCGCTTTGGCCGCGTGCGACTGCACGTCGCCCATCAGCCCAACCAGTTTGAACACGATGCGATCCACGGTGTTTTGCGCCGTCGCCTGAGCAGCGACAACTACTATCTTGGTCGCCTGCCCTCCGCCGAAGCGCAGCTGATGGTCGGCCTGGAAACCGGTTCCGTTGCCCTGATTGGCCTGGGTGAACACAACAACTGGCATGGCGTGGTGGCGATCGCCTCTCACGATCCCGGCCACTTTGTTGCAGACATGGACACCCTGTTGCTGGACCAGCTCAAACACCTGCTCACTTACCAGGTGCGCCAGCTGATCGCGAATGAATAGGGCACTGAACGCCTTTCAACGCTACCTGGAAGATGAGCGCCAGTACTCGCCTCATACGGTTCGCAACTATCTGAAGGAGCTGGAGCGTTGTCTGCCACTGCTGACCGAGCAGGGCGTCCGGGAGTGGACTGAACTTCGCACAGCCCACTGTCAGGCACTGCTTGCCAAATTGCACCGGCAGGGGCTGTCCCCCCGCTCCCTCTCTCTGACCCTCTCGGCACTCCGCCAGCTGATCAAGTTTCTGCTGCGGGAGGGCCAGTTAAACCACGATCCCATGACCGGCCTGCAAGCCCCCAAACAGGGTCGTCCTCTGCCGAAAAACCTGGATGTGGACCAGGTGCACCGCTTGCTCACCCTCGACGAAAAAGACGACCCGCTGGCAATCCGCGATCGGGCCATGATGGAGCTGTTCTACACCGCAGGTCTGCGTTTGGCGGAGCTGGTGGGACTGGACTGCCCTCAACTGGATCTCAAATCCGGCACCGTTCGGGTGATGGGGAAAGGGGGCAAGGAGCGCCAACTGCCCATCGGTAAAGAAGCGCGGGAGTGGCTGGGAAAATACCTGGTTCAGCGTCCCGCTTTGCTGAAAGGCAGTGACACCGACGCCCTGTTTCTCTCCAGCCGGGGCACCCGCCTCAGCCCGCGAAGCGTTCAGGCCCGACTGACCAAGTGGGGGCAGCATCAGGCGCTCGACAGCAAGGTGCATCCCCACAAACTTCGCCACAGTTTTGCCACCCACTTTCTGGAGTCATCCAAGAACCTGCGGGCGGTTCAGGAGCTGTTGGGCCACGCCAACCTCTCCACCACTCAAATCTATACCCATCTGGATTTTCAACATCTGGCGGCGGTGTACGACAACGCCCATCCCAGGGCGAAGAAGAAGTAAGGTCGAAGGAAAGATCTGCCGGTCAGGACAGGGTGAGGAAAGCGATAAATCCGGCCCAACTCAGAGCCAGTAGCAACCACGGCAATCGATTTGAAGAGGTACCGGCCGCACTTTCCTGCACCGCCTCCATCTCTTCCTCAGTCCGGGCTTTAGCCCGACGCTCCTGCTTCTTTGCCTTGTCTGCCGCTCTCGCTTTCGCTTTTTGCTGCTTCTTGTATTCGGCAATGCCCTTTTCGATCCCTTTGGCGATCAGCTTCGTCTGCTCTTTGGTCTGACCCGGCTGCTGAGTGCCCCGGGCAATTCGCATTGACTCTGCCACCACTTCGGCTGAAACAGATTGGGCGTTGGGTTTGGCCATCTTGACGGTTCCTCCATAGCAAGGCACTCATTGTACCCAGCGGCGGCAAATTTCTGCCACCGCACCGACCCGCCAACTTACCGGCAGCGTCAAAATTCCGTCTATCGCCAGCAAAACCGCACAATGTAAGCATGTTGTATTTTTGGCGTAACTTTTGCTTTTTAGAATGTCATCGGACGCACAGCGTCCTCCGGAAGTGAAGGATCACCCATGACAATGCGAGCTGCCGGATACCCAAGCCTGCCCATACGCCTGGCGCTGGTGGCACTGGTGGTGCTGGCTTTCGTGCTGGATATCAGCGCGACTCCTGAAGCGATCGGCCCCCTGCTGTATGCCACCGTGCTGGTTGTCTGCCTCTATCAACGTGACCGCATGGCGCTGCTGGGGTTGGGCCTGGCCTCAGCGGGTCTGCTGCTGGTTGCTGCGGGTCTGGACCCCGCTCATACCCTTGGCGAAAGCCTGTCAGGTCAACGAGGCAGTGCCCTCGGTACCGTATTGCTGGTCGCCCTGCCCGGCGCCCAGGTTCTGCAACGCTGGGAACGTCAGCAGCAACAGCTCACGGCCCAGGCGCAGACCGACCCGCTTACCGGACTGGCCAATCGCCGCCAGTTGAATCAACAGTTGTGTCGCGCCTGGCTCCAGGCACGACGCCACCACCAGAGTCTGGCCGTACTGATGCTGGATCTGGACCACTTCAAGCGCCTGAACGACACCCTGGGCCATCTTGAAGGAGACGCCCTGCTGATCCGCTTCGCCGCCCTGATGGGGCAGTGCTGCCGTGGATACGACCTGGCGGGCCGTTATGGCGGCGAGGAGTTTATGCTGATCTGTCCCAATACCGACGGTGAAGGCGCCATGGCGCTGGCAGAACGGATCCGCACCCGATGGCAGCGCAACACCTCCGCTCTGCCCGAAGCGCAAACCGTCAGCATCGGTATCGCGGTACTGGGGCCGGAGCTGGATGGCCCTGATGATCTGGTTGCCCTGGCTGATGAGGCGCTTTATGCCGCCAAAGCACAGGGACGAAATCGCTGCCAACTGGCCGCACCACTGCCAGTAACAGAGTCAGCCATGCCACCGCAACGGCGCGGCTTGCAGTTGGTTGGGGAGGCAGTTACACCGTTGCGCAGCGTTTAGGGCTTCTGGACAGAACCCGCACCAAACGGGCATCATCGGGGCAATCCACAGGAGGCCCGATGCGCTTTTACCGTCGCCTGCAACCGGTGCAGGCCCTGAGCTTTGACCTCGATGACACCCTCTATGACAACAGGCCCGTTCTGGTTAACGCCGAATCGCGCCTGTTGCAGCGACTGGCGTCTGAGTTGGCGGATCCCCGCGCCCGGGACCCCCACTGGTGGCAGCAGCAGAAAGCCACCACTCTACACGCCACACCTCATCTTATCCACGATACGACAGAGGCCCGCCGGGCGACCCTACGGCGGGGACTGAGCGAGCTGGGACATCAGGATCCCGTGGCCGCCAGCGATGCACTGATGACCGAATTCCTCACCTGGCGCAGCGCCATCACGGTACCGACAGAGGTGGTGACGCTGCTGACCGATCTGGCCCGACGCTACCCCCTGGCGGTGATCACCAACGGCAACGCCGACGTTTCCCGTTTCCTGTCCCAGATCCCGTTTGCCAGCGTGCAAAGCGCCGGCTCCCACGGGCCGCAAAAACCCGCACCTGACCTGTTCCGACGCTGCTGTGACGAGCTGGGCATCCCTCCCTCCGCGCTGCTCCATGTTGGCGACCATCCGGGCAAAGATGTGCTCGGTGCCATCAATGCCGGTTGTCAGGCTGCACTGCTGAGGCCCGGCGCTGATGGTCGTACCCGCCCCAGCGGGCCGGCTCTGCCCACCCTGGAGCTGGCTTCACTCGAGGCCCTGCGTCAGCTGTTGTGACAGGGTATAATGGCGCCCCTTTTGATACTCCGCAGGCGCCAGAGATGACCTCCAGATTGCAGCTCGACACCCTCAATGACAAACAGCGTGCCGCCGTCGAAGCGGCACCCGGCGCCGTGCTGGTGCTGGCTGGGGCGGGCAGTGGCAAGACCCGGGTGCTGACCCACCGCATCGCCTGGCTGCTGGAGGAGCAGGGCGAGAGCCCCTATGCCATTCTGGCGGTAACCTTCACCAACAAAGCCGCCGCGGAGATGCGCCACCGTATCGAGGACCTGATTCATGGTCCGGTCAACCGCATGTGGATCGGCACCTTCCACGGTCTGGCCCACCGTCTGCTGCGCGCGCATTACCAGGAAGCGGGTCTGCCGGAGGGGTTTCAGATCCTCGACAGCGATGACCAACAGCGTCTGGTCAAGCGGATCCTAAAAAGCCTGCAACTGGACGAGAAGCGCTGGTCACCCCGACAGGCCGTGGGCTACATCAACGCTAAGAAAGATGAGGGCCTGCGCCCCCAGCACATCGACGCGGGCTACCACCCGGTCGAGAAAACCTTTCTGCAGATTTATCAGGCCTATCAGGAAGCCTGTGACCGCGCCGGACTGGTGGATTTTGCCGAGCTGCTGCTGCGTGCCCATGAGCTGTGGCTCAAGCAGCCCCATCTGCTGCGCCACTACCAGCAACGTTTCCGCCATATTCTGGTGGATGAGTTCCAGGACACCAACGCCATCCAGTACGCCTGGATCCGCATGCTGGCAGGCAATGGCAGCCACATCATGATCGTGGGGGATGATGACCAGTCGATCTATGGCTGGCGCGGCGCCCGGGTGGAGAACCTGCAGAAGTTTCTCGACGATTTCCCCGGCGCTGAAACCATTCGTCTGGAGCAGAACTACCGCTCCACCGGCACCATCCTCAGCGCCGCCAATGCCCTGATCGCCCACAATGCGGAGCGGATGGGCAAAGAGCTGTGGACCGAGGGCGCCAGCGGCGAACCGATCAGCCTCTACTGCGCCTTTAATGAGCTGGAGGAAGCCCGTTACATCGTTGGCCGCATCAAGCAGCATCTGGATGGTGGCGGCGCCCTGTCTGACTGCGCCATTCTCTATCGCTCCAACGCCCAGTCACGGGTGCTGGAGGAGGCGCTGCTGCATCAGAGCGTGGCCTACCGGATCTACGGCGGCCTGCGCTTCTTCGAGCGCCAGGAGATTAAGGACGCCCTGGGCTACCTGCGCCTGATCGCCAACCGGGGGGACGACGCCGCCTTCGAGCGTATCGTAAATACCCCGACCCGGGGCATTGGCGACCGTACCCTCGACATCGTCCGTGCCACCGCCCGCTCAGAAGGGATCACTCTGTGGCGCGCCTGTCAGCGCCTGCTGACCGAGCGGGGATTGGCGGGTCGGGCATCCTCCGCCGTGGCAGCCTTTATGAGCCTGATCGACGAGTTGGAAGAGGAGGTGATGGATGCGCCTTTGAAACGTCAGGCTGACCATGTGATCAACCACTCCGGGCTCCGCGCCATGTACGAGGCGGAGAAAGGTGAAAAGGCTGAAGCACGCATTGAGAACTTGAACGAACTGGTGACGGCAGCGGGCTCCTTCGAGAAACCGGAAGACACCGAAGAGATGAGTGAGCTGAACGCCTTCCTGTCGCACGCCGCACTGGAGGCGGGCGAGGGTCAGGCGGATGACAACGATGACGCGGTCCAGCTGATGACTCTGCACAGCGCCAAGGGACTGGAGTTCCCACTGGTGTTTATGTGCGGTGTGGAGGAGGGGATGTTCCCCAGCCAGATGGCGCTGGATGAAGGTGATCGACTCGAAGAGGAGCGCCGACTCTGCTATGTGGGGATGACCCGGGCAATGCAGAAGCTGTACATCACCTACGCGGAATCCCGACGCCTCTATGGCCGGGAAACCTTCGCCAAAGCGAGCCGCTTTATCCGGGAGATCCCCCAGGAGTTCCTGGAGGAGGTGCGGATGACCACCCAGGTCTCCCAGCCGCGCCAGTACAACCGATTCAACCAGTCTGAGCAGCGCTTTAACGACACAGGCTTCAGCCTGGGCCAACGGGTGCACCACCCCAAATTTGGTGACGGGGTGATCATCAACTACGAAGGTTCCGGCCCGCAAAGCCGCGTCCAGGTGGCCTTCGACGGCATGGGCGTCAAATGGCTGGTGGTGGCTTACGCCCGTCTGGAGGCGCGTTAAGCGCCAGCCTGTCGGGTCAGGGCGTCACCCGGATCTTGGCGGGCTTTGCCGGTTCATCGGCGGAGCGCCAGATCAGCGGGCCATTGCTCTCAAAGTCGTTTTTCGGCTGGCAGTAGAGCAGTTGCCCCGCCACTTCCAGTGGTGCTCCCTCGGAATACTGCTGGCCCTGATACCAACAGGCCCGGATAAACTCTGCCCCATCCACCACCGGAACCACTTTAGGTCCGGTGGTGATGATCCGACTTGAGCGCTCACCGTTTGCCATCACCCCAAAAGGCAGCAGCAACAGCATCAAAACAATCACTCCTCTCATCGCACCCTCCATTCCTGGCATCCGTTAAAGCCGTCTGACATAACAATAGGATAGCGTGACCATGCCCCGATTCAGTCGTGCCTGTCCAGACAAATAGGCGACCCATCAGCGCACACCATTGAGCCACGGTAAGCGATCGAACTCCGCGGTTAAGGCCACATCCCGCTGAAGGCCTCTCTGCACCTGGCTGCATCCCCCCACAAAACACTCACTTACGAATCTTTCTCGTTGACTTATCTGTTTCAGTCCCTAACTTCGTAGCGGAAAAACACAAAGGAGGCTTTCAGAACAGAAGGTTGTCGTTGTTCCTGCAGTGAAAGCAATAACACGAAAATGACCGAGGGAAGAGCGTCACTATGAAACCATCCATCCTGGCCTGCGCCATCAGTGCCACCCTGCTGCCTCTGGGTAACGCGATCGCCGCCGAAGAAAACATTGAGCGAATCGAAGTCACCGGCTCCCACATCAAGCGAACCGACCTGGAGGGTCCCTCTCCCATCCTGGCGATTGATGAGGACGACATCCGGAGTGCCGGTGCACAAGACATCTCCGAGTTACTGCGTAAGCTGCCTGTTTCCGGTAACGGGACTTTCTCCACTCAGGGTAACGACTCCGATGACACCGGAAACGGCGGGGCCGCCATCTCACTGCGTGGCCTGGGGGCAGATTCCACTCTGGTGCTGCTCAACGGCCGACGCATCTCTGTGTCTGCCTTTGCCAAAGAGATCGACACCGCGTTCGTCGACATCAATGCCATCCCTCTCTCCGCCATTGAGCGCATCGAAATTCTGAAAGATGGGGCTTCAGCCACCTACGGTTCGGATGCCATCGCCGGGGTAGTCAACATCATCCTCAAGAACAACTTTGAAGGGTTCGAAGTGACTGCCGGCTATGGTGACACCAGCGAAGCGGGTGGGGAGGAGACCAGTTTGTCCGCCCTTTGGGGAACACAAGGTGAGCGCAGCCATACCACCGTGGTACTGGACTACTTCCAACGGGAGGAGACCCTGTTTGCTGATCGGTCCTACTCCCGCTCCGCCAACCAGACCGCCCGTGGTGGTTTCGATTTCCGCTCCTCCTCAGGCAACCCGGGCTCTTTCAGCTCAGCCACCATCGGAGAGGATGGCTCCATCCTGGCAGACGGCAACTGGCAACCGGACGCCAACTGCCCGGACGATCGCATTGCTGGCGCGTTCTGCCGCTTCGATTACGCCCCCTTTATGACCTCCATTCCTGAAACGGAACGAGCAGGTCTGATGGTTCTGCAGGACTACCAGTTCAACGATCGTCTTAAGTTCTTTGCGGAACTCTCCTACCAGCACAACAACACCGTCGTGAAGGGGGCCGCCAGCCCCTCATTCAGCGAGTTTTACATGCTGGCCGACAACCCGCTTTTCCTGTCCGGTGAAGCCACCAACCCCTTCCCCGGCCAGGACATCACCATGCGTCGGCGTCTGACAGAAACCGGTGGGCGGCAAAAGAAGGTGGAAACCGATAACGCCCGCTCCGTACTGGGACTGAACGGCAATTTCTCCGACTGGGAGTGGGAGCTGGCCTACACCTACAGCCGGAGCCGCTCCAACGAATATGGGCAGCAGGGGTTTGTCTGGACACCGGAGCTTCAGGACGCGATCAACGATGGCAGCTTCAATCCCTTCTCCACCACCCAAAGCCCTGAGGTGCTGGACCGCATTACCGTCAGCACCACCCGCGATGGCAAGTCCACGACAGAGGCGTGGGACGGAAAAATTACCGGCGACCTGTTTGAACTGGGCGGCAACATGGCGGCCATCGCTGTAGGCTTTGAGTATCGGGAAGAGAGCCTGGAGGACAATCCGGACGAGCTGTTCCTGCGGGGCGAGATTTTCGGCACAGAAGCGACACAAGCCGCGGGCAGCCGGGACCAAACCTCCCTGTTCGCCGAACTGGCACTGCCCCTGTTCGACACCATTGATGTGCAGCTGGCGGTTCGCTACGAGGACTACTCTGACTTTGGCACCAACACCAGCCCCAAGTTTGCGGTTCGCTGGGCACCATTGGACAACCTGGCATTCCGCGCCAGTTGGGGTGAGGCGTTCCGTGCTCCCTCACTGGTTCAGCTGGGCCTGGGCGCCACTCAGGAGTCACCTGGCCTGGTCGACACCACTCGTTGCCCTCTGACCGGAGAGGAGTTTGACTGTACAGCTCAGGAACGAACGGTCATCTTCTCCGGTAACCCGGACCTGAAGCCGGAAGAGTCCACCTCCTATAACGTGGGTATCGTCTGGGAACTGGTCGACAACTGGTCTCTGGCGGTCGATTACTGGAACTACGATCAGGACAACCTGATCACCTCTGACACTCAGTTCCTGCTGGATACTCAGGGCACCAACCCCGATGTGGTCAAGCGTGAGCCGACCGTAGACGGTATCCCCGGTCAGATCATTGAGATCTATGACAGCTTCCGCAACCTCGGTGGGCAGAAGACCGACGGCATCGACTTCGACACCCAGTACACGCTGGCAACCAACGGCCTGGGTGATTACCGGTTCAGCTATAACCTGACCTGGGTCAACAGCTTCGAGGAGATCCGGGAGGATGGCACCGCTCGGGATCTGAATGGCGCCTACCAGCACCCGGAATACCGCTGGACCGCTGCGGCGGATTGGAGCATGAATGCCTGGCTGGCTTCCGCTCGGGTGAACTACATCGGTGAGATGGAAGATGACGTCGATGCGGGGGCAACTGGCACCATCGACTCCATGGTGACGCTGGACCTGAATGCCAGCTACCTGTGGAACAGCTGGCGCTTTACCCTGGGCGCCAACAATGTGCTGGATGAGGAGCCTCCGTTCTCCCAGGCCACCTTTATGGGTTATGACCAGAAAACCCATTCTGCACAAGGACGTTTCACTTACGCCAAAGTCAGTTACCGTTTCTGACGCTTGTGGGGCCGGTCCTTCAGGATCGGCCCCTGAAACTTCTTCCCCCCGAGCCAGGCAAAACCAAACCTCGGTCACAAAAGCGAGATCCTGCCCCATCGAAATCCCCCCAATAACGACCTTGGCAAAGGGATGAAATGTTGACCAGATCGCAGTTTTGAGATTTGGCCATCACCGGAACACTCACACTGTGACCCATCCACTCCCCAGTCACCGGCGTAATCAATATGCTGATCGCCACCTAACAAAGAACGTGACTCAAGCGCAACCGTCACCGGCGAGGAAACCCCGCCGCGCCGTCACCCATGGGAGACTCAATGTCCTTAGCCGAACGCGCCCTGAATAACGCCGCCATCCGCGAAAGCAACAAGATCACCACCCCCCGCTGGATGCTGGATGGTCTTGAGCACATGATGCAGTTCTACACCAAACGCCATCTGTGCCTTGATACCCAGGCGTGCGATGCGTTTCCGGCCCCTATGCCCGGTCGCAAGTACATGCTCTACATGCATGTGCCCTTCTGCCACACGCTGTGCTCCTTCTGCACCTTCCATCGCTTCCTGTTCAAGGAAGAGAAAGCCCGCGCCTACTTTGTCAGCCTGCGCAAAGAGATGGAGATGGCCAAGGCGCTGGGTTACGACTTTGAAGAGCTCTACATCGGCGGCGGCACCACCACGGTTCTGGTGGATGAGCTGGCCCGCACCATTGAGCACGCCCGCAACCTGTTCCCCGGTATCAAACAGGTCTCCTGTGAGTCCGACCCGCTGCACCTGACCTCCGCCGAGTTCACTCAGCTTCATGGCCTGGTGGACCGCCTCTCCGTCGGTGTTCAGAGCTTTGACCGGGATATCCTGGCCCGCACCGATCGTCTGGAGAAGTTTGGTGAGCCCGAAGTGGTGTACGAGAAGCTGCTGCGCGCCAAAGACAACTTCCCGATCCTGAACGTGGACATGATCTTTGGTTTCCAGGGTCAAACTGCCGAAGTGCTGCAGAAAGACATGGATATGCTGACTCGCCTGGGTCCGCGCCAGATCACCACCTATCCGCTGATGGTGACCCACCAGACCCGCAAGAGCGCAAAGGGCAATCTGGCGGCAGCCAACCAGGACATCCGTAAGGACTATGAGCTGATCCTCAACACCCTGAAGGGTCACTACGACCAGCTGACCGCCTGGTCCTTCGGCAAGAGCAACGAGGAAGGGTTCGACGAGTACGTGGTCAACTACGACGACTACCTGGGTCTGGGCTCCGGCAGCTTCAGCTTCCTGCACGACACCCTGTACGTGAACAGCTTCTCCCTGCGTCGCTATCAGGAGCGTATCGCCGCCGGTAAGATGGGCGTGGAGTCCTCCAAGCATTACACCCGCCACGCCGTGATGCAGTACCGCTTCCTGCTCAATCTGTTTGGTGGTCGTCTCTCCAAGAGCTACTTCAAAGAGCAGTTTGGCGTCAGCCCCTACCTGGGCCTGGCCAAGGAGATGGCGTTTATGCACGCTACCGGCTCTCTGAAGCAGGACCCCCAGGATCCGGATAAGCTGCAAGCCACCCCCAACGGCCTGATGATGGGCCTGTTGATGATGAAGAACTTCTACGCCGGCATGGACAATGTGCGGGCCGAGCTGCGTCGCCCTCTGGGCGCCAAGGATATGTAATCCAGGTTCGTCATCAGGGCGCCCCAGGGGCGCCCTTTTTTTGACCGGGAGATGACAATTGCGGTTTGCATGGCGATAATCCGGTGCACTTCTGTGACAGCGAATAACGCCATGAGCCAGATCCTGATCATCGCCAATCTCAACTGCGATCACATCCTGCGCCTGAGCCGCCCCTTAAGCTCCGGAGCCCGGATTCACTACGAAGATCTGGGTCATCGTATTGGCGGCGGCGCCACCAATACCGGACTGGGTCTGGTCTGGGCCGGGCACCAGGTGGAACTGCTCAGCCAGGTGGGGGATGACAAACTGGGGGACTGGTTGCTGGCTGAGGCTGCGAAGCTGGGCCTGGGCTGTCAGCAGGTACACCGACTGGTGGGCCCGACCCAATCACTGCAACTGTTGATGGAGCCCAATGGTGAACGCACCATTCTGCGCCCCAATCGACCACGCCTGTTGCTGCCTCAACGCATCGACTGGTCCCCGGTGGATGCCCTCTATGTGAATCTCTCCGCCGAACACTTGCCGCGACTGATGAGCGAAGCTCTCGAGCACGCGCTGGTGGTGGCGCAACTTCCCAAAGACCTGGCTGCCCGCCCCTGCCATTACCTGATCACCTCCGACGACGATCTGGCCCAACACGGCATTGCCCCCAGCTTCGAGTGGGCCAAGAGCATCGCCGGGGAGCAACTGCGCGCCTTTATCGTCACAGAGGGGGCTCACGGCGCCCGGGCCTATCTGGCTTCGACCGACTTGCACCAAAGCGCGGTGCCCGCCACGCTGGTGGACAGCACCGGAGCGGGTGACTGCTATGCAGCGGGTCTTATTCATGGCCTGCTCAGCCAGAGTGACCTCAGCCAGGCGATGGCGGAGGCAGCACGTTGGGCGGCGTTTGCGGTCTCCGCCGAGCGCTCCATCCCACCGGAAACGCTGAAGCAGTATCTGGCCTCAACTTGACGCACAGCCCTGTTATGGTCGATAACCAGTTTACCTGTCTGAATATTGAGCGCTAATCCACGGAGTCGGATGGAACTGGACCCCAGGCCTGTGCAATACAAGGGACTGCAATGGCTGCTGATTTTTGCCACCCTAACGCCGCTGGCCAACATCGTTCTGTATGAGTGGTCGAAGCCGCTGCTTAATCAATTGCCCTATCTGGCGAGCGCTCTGCTGGCGCTTACGCTTTGGGGATTGAACCGCTGGTCCCATCAACGCAAGCGCTTCCGGCTCGCCCTCCCCATTGACGTTCAGGGGCTACTGCTAGGCCTCGCTCTCTCCACCGTCGTGGCGATTCGATTGTCTGGCGCTGACGGTGAACCGGCCATGCCGATATTTTCCGCCTACATCATGTTTGTTTTCGCGTCAGTTCTCGGATTGCACAGTGCAGACCGGGCTCTGCTGCTGTGCATCATTCCCCCCACTCTGGTGTTGCTGTGGCCCAGTGGTGTGCTCTGGTGGCAGGAGTTGGCGGTGCTGGCCATTGCCCTCTATCTGGGGCTCGCCGCCCGACGCCAGATCAATCTCTGGATGCGGATGAGTCAAGCCCAGTTGCGCCAGAACAAACGCCTGCTGGAAAAGTTCCGAACTCTGTCCAACCAGGATGCCCTGACCGGGCTGGCCAACCGTCGCTACTTCGACCTGCGCCTGGAGCAGTCGGTCAATGAGGCCAAGCGTAGCAAGAACGCCCTGAGCCTGATCCTGCTCGATGTGGACTATTTCAAACGCTACAACGATCACTTCGGCCATCAGGCGGGCGACGAATGCCTGCGCATCGTGGCGCAGATCATGCGACGGAGTAGCCGCCGCCAGTCCGACACACTGGCCCGCCTTGGCGGTGAAGAGTTTGTCCTGCTGCTGCCCAATACCGATAAACGGGGGGCTCAACGACTGGCGGAGGAGATCCAGTCCCGCCTGAAGGATGCCAATCTGGATCACCCGGAGTCAGGCATCGCTACGCGGGTGACCCTCAGTCAGGGGATCGCCCAGTGGCATCCCGGACTCTCCGGCTCGGCACTGCTTCACCAGGCCGACAAGGCGATGTACGAGGCCAAGCTTTCGGGCCGGAACACCATCAACGCCGCCTGATCCCGGCCAATAAAAAAGCGCGCCATCCGGCGCGCTTCTTCGTGGGTTACATATTGGGGTAATTCGGCCCACCGCCCCCTTCCGGGGTGACCCAGGTGATGTTCTGACTCGGATCCTTGATATCACAGGTTTTACAGTGGAGGCAGTTGGCGGCGTTGATCTGGAACCGGCTCTCCGCCCCTTCCTGCACAACCTCATACACCCCGGCAGGGCAATAGCGCTGTGCCGGCTCGTCAAACTGGGCCAGGTTAACCTCAATCGGAATGGTCTGGTTTGTCAGACGCAGGTGACAGGGCTGATCCTCATCGTGGTAGGTGTTGGAGAGGAACACCGAAGAGAGGCGATCAAAGCTGAGCTTACCGTCCGGCTTGGGATAATCGATCACCGGGCACTCCGACGCCGTTCTCATCTGGGCGTGGTCGATCAATTCATCCTTCAGTGTCAGCGGAATACGGCCACCAAACAGGTTCTGATCCAGGGTATTGAAGGCGCCGCCAACCATGCTGCCAAACTTGTGCAGTGCGGGTCCGAAGTTGCGGGAGCGATACAGCTCCTCGTAGAGCCAGGATGACTTAAAGTGCGCCTCGAACGTGGTCAGGTCCTGCCCTGCATTACCCTCTTCCTTCAGCGCTTCTGCCACCACTTCAGCCGCCAGCATGCCGGACTTCATGGCAGTGTGGTTGCCCTTAATCTTGGCGAAGTTCAGGGTGCCAGCATCACAGCCAACCAACAGGCCACCCGGGAAGCTCATCTTAGGCAGCGAGTTGAAGCCCCCCTTGGTGATGGCTCGGGCGCCGTAGGCGATCCGCTCCCCCCCCTCCAGGTGCTTGGCGATCACCGGATGGGTCTTGAAGCGCTGGAACTCCTCAAACGGATTGAGGTTGGGGTTGTTGTAGTTCAGGTCGACAATCAGACCCACCAGGATCTGATTGTTTTCAGCGTGGTAGAGGTAGCTGCCCCCGGAAGCGCCGTTTTCAGCCAACGGCCAGCCAGCGGTGTGCACCACTTTGCCCGGCTGGGTAGCGCCCTCCGGCAGTTGCCAGATCTCCTTGAAGCCCAGGCCGTAATGCTGGGGGCTGCGCCCCTCATCCAGCTGGTAACGGGCAATCAGTTGCTTACCCAGGTGTCCCCGGCAGCCCTCAGCAAACAGGGTGTAACGCGCCCGCAGTGCCATGCCTGGCATATAGCCGTCTTTTTCACTGCCATCCTGAGCCACGCCCATGTCACCGGTGATCACACCAGCTACCACACCCGCTTCCTCGATCAGCTCTGAGGCAGCAAACCCGGGGTAGATCTCCACACCCAGCCCCTCGGCCTGCTCCGCCAGCCAGCGACACAGGTTACCGAGACTGATGATGTAGTTGCCCTGGTTGTGCATGGTTTTAGGGGTCAGCCAGTTCGGGAACTGACGTCCCCCTTTGGCGTCCAGCATCCAGATCTCGTCATCGGTGACCGGAGTGGTGAGGGGGGCACCCTGTTCTTGCCACTGGGGCAAAAGTTCATCCAGGGCGCGGGTTTCAAATACGGCCCCTGAGAGGATATGGGCACCCACTTCGGAGCCTTTCTCAACCACACAGACATTGAGATCCGCGTTCAGCTGTTTCAGGCGGATGGCGGCAGAGAGGCCAGCCGGACCGGCTCCCACCACCAGGACGTCAAATTCCATCGACTCGCGTTCCATCACTTTTCCTCGTCCGACACTTGCTGGAGCTTACGTTTACGTTATCGTCAGCTTACTGAAAAAGTGACCAAGTTCACAGAGGGCACAGCAGGAACAGTGAGAGAGGGGGCGTTTCGGGTGGCAATTTAGGCAGGATCCACTCACAGCGGCCCGTGAAAATGTGATCCCATCTGATTGTCTGAGCCGCTGGCTATACTTTACACTGCTAGCAGTTGTGAACCGAGCCCGTCAGCACCTAAGTCCAGCAAGGGATATGGTAGGCGGGCCGTGGCGAAAGGCCACCGGGGTAGATTGAGAAAGTTAATCTGCCTTCCTCTATTTTAGGAAAGGTGACACATGCAAGAGCTCCAGGACCGATTTGGCCGCAGCTTCCCTTATCTGCGCCTGTCGATCACCGACGCCTGCAATTTCAAGTGCCAGTACTGTCTGCCTAACGGCTACCACCCTGACGGCAAACCCCGTTTTATGACGCTGGATGAGATCCGGCGGGTTTTGCATGCCTTCTCGACAGTCGGAATGCGAAAAGTGCGGATTACCGGCGGCGAACCCACCCTTCGTAAAGATTTCGAAGAGGTGATCCACATTGCCGCCAATACCCCAGGCGTGGAAACCATCGCCACCACCACCAATGGCTATCGACTGGCGGAACATGCCCGTGCGTGGCATCAGGCGGGGTTGTCCCAGGTGAATGTGTCCGTCGACAGCCTCGACCCGGAGCAGTTCCGGCGGATTACCGGCGACAGCCGCTTTGATCTGGTGATGAAGGGGATCGACGCGGCGCTCAACGAGGGCTACCACAAGGTCAAAATCAATGTGGTGTTGCTGAAGGAACTGAACGGCGGCGAACTCCCCCGATTTCTGGATTTCATCAAGACCCACCCGGTGGACCTTCGATTTATCGAGTTGATGGAAACTGGCCTGCATCACGATTACTTCAAGGCCCAGCACCTGCCCGGCACCGTGATCCAGAGTCAGTTGGAGCTCCAGGGTTGGCAGTTGGACCCCCGTGGTCGCGATGATGGCCCGGCCCTGAACTACAGCCACCCGGACTACGCCGGGCGCATCGGCCTGATCATGCCCTACGCCAAAGATTTCTGCGCCAGCTGCAACCGGCTGCGGGTGTCGGCCATCGGTAAGCTCCACCTCTGTCTGTTCACCGAGGCCGGCATTGAACTCAGGGACCTGCTTGGCAGTGATGAGCATCAGGACGCTTTGATTGCCAGACTGCATGCGGCTCTGGGGCAAAAACACCAAACCCACTACCTCCACGAGGGGGACGCCGGTGCCACGCCGCACCTGGCCTCCATCGGCGGATAACTATAAAAGCGAAGCACAGAGACACCTTTATGGGACACCTTTCTCAAGCCAACTTTATCCCCCTGAACATCGCCGTTCTGACGCTTTCCGATACCCGCGACTGGGACACCGACAAATCGGGTCAGTACCTGGCGGACAACCTTCAGGAAGCGGGTCACAAGCTGGCTGACCGCCGCATCGTGAAGGACGACAAGTACACCATCCGCGCCGTGTTGTCGGAGTGGATCGCCTCTGACGAGGTTCAGGTGATCATCACCACCGGTGGCACCGGCTTTACCGACCGGGACTCCACGCCGGAAGCCGTCGCCCCGCTGTTTGATAAATCCATCGAAGGCTTTGGCGAGCTGTTTCGTCACATCACCTATCAGGAATTGGGCACCAGCACGGTACAATCCCGTGCCATTGGCGGTATGGCCAACAAGACCGCCATCTTCTGTCTGCCCGGTTCCACTGGCGCCTGCCGCACCGGCTGGACCAAGATCATCAAAGAGCAGCTGGACGCCACCCATCGTCCCTGCAACTTCGTCACCCATCTGAAAGCGGTAAAAGTAGAAGCATGAGCGGATTCACCCACATTAATGCCCAAGGTGATGCCCACATGGTGGACGTCACCGAGAAGTCGGTCACCGAGCGGGAAGCCCGCGCCGAAGCCACCATTGTGATGGCCCCGGAAACTCTGGCCATGATCATGGAAGGCCGTCACCACAAGGGTGACGTATTTGCCACCGCCCGCATCGCTGGCATCATGGCGGCCAAAAAAACGTCTGATCTGATCCCGCTGTGCCATCCGCTGATGCTGACCAAGGTGGAAGTGGACCTGGTGGCCGAGCCGGAGCACAACCGGGTTCGTATTCAGTCCATCTGTAAACTGGCCGGTCAGACCGGTGTAGAGATGGAAGCGCTGACCGCCGCCTCGGTAGCCGCACTGACCATCTACGACATGTGCAAAGCAGTACAAAAAGATATGGTGATCGAAGGCGTGCGCCTGCTGGAGAAGCGCGGCGGCAAATCCGGTCACTTCAAGATTGAACAGCAGTAAGGGGCCCCATCATGATCAACGTGTTGTTTTTCGCTCAAATCCGGGAAGTGATTGGGGTCGATAAGTTGGCGGTAGACGCCAGTGAAGGGCTGACCGCCGATGCGCTGCGCCAGCAACTGCTGGAGCGCGGCGACAAGTGGCGTCTGGCACTGGAAGACAAAAATGTGCTGGTGGCCGTTAACCAGACGCTGTCCGGTTGGGACACCACACTGACCAGCGGCGACGAAGTGGCCTTCTTCCCGCCGGTCACCGGAGGCTAAGATGATTTCGGTACAGACTCAGGACTTCAGCGTCGCTGACGAGTACGCCAAACTGGCGGACAATCCGGGCTGCGGTGCAGTCGTGACCTTTGTGGGCAAAGTGCGTGATTTCGGTGACAGCCGGGGCGTCAGCGCCATGACCCTGGAGCACTATCCGGGCATGACCGAAGCGGTACTGGGCCAGATTGAAGCGGAAGCCCGCAGCCGCTGGCCGGTAGACGAGGTCACCATCATCCACCGGGTGGGCGAACTCCAACTGTGCGACCAGATCGTCTTTATCGGCGTATCCAGCGCGCACCGCAAAGCGGCATTTGATGCCTGTGAGTTTCTGATCGACTTCCTCAAGACCCGCGCCCCATTCTGGAAGAAAGAGACCAGCAACGACGGCACCGTCTGGGTGGACGCCAAGGACGCCGACCAGCAAGCCGCTGAACAGTGGAAACGCTGAACACACACTCCCGGTAAGAAGAGGCCCGCTATCGCGGGCCTTTTTTATGCTCAACGAAAGCCCTGCGGTTTGGCCATCATCAAGATGAACAAAGGTTAATTTTCCCGCCACCTTGGGGATAGGGGTAACCCATTACATTACCGTCAGTTTCATCAATGACGATATAGAGATTCCCCATGCAAAAGCTGATCATCCCGGCCCTGATGGCCACCACTCTGGCCGCTTGCGGTTCCAGCTCCAGCGACAGCAGCAACCCGCTGCCGCCTCACGCCACTCTGCCCACCGCCATTCAAGGCGCGCTGGAGAAGGTTGAAGGCACCAACCTGTACGTGAATGGCGCCAAGATCCCCACCGCCAAGAATGTTCAGGTGGAAATTGATGATCAGCGTGCTGCCCTGAGCGACCTGAAGCCGGGCATGGTACTGGACATCGACACCAACGGTTTCGAAGCGGTTGAAGTGGACTACGACACCCTGCTCAAAGGGCCGGTATCCGAAGCCTCTGCCGCCGCCCTGGTGGTTGCTGGTCAGACCGTAATGAGCCAGCAGGCCAGTGAGTTCAAAACCGGTGACTACGTTGCCGTAAGCGGTCACTACCAGGCCGACGCCATCCAGGCCAGCTTCATTGAAGGCACCACTGACGACGGTTTCGTAGAAGTGGAAGGCCAGATGACCAACCTGGACACCAACGCCAAGCTGTTCAACCTGGGTCAGCTGACCGTGAACTATGGCAATGCGTATGTCGAAGACCGCCTGAGCAACGGCGCCTGGGTAGAGGTTGAGGGCACACTGAACAAGCTGTCTCTGACCGCCCGCGAAGTGGAACTGGAACAAGCGCCCGGTTTTGACGAAGACGACAGCGTTGAGCTGGAGGGCACCATCACCTGGATCAACGACGACCAGAGCCTGATGACCCTGAACCAGCAGTGGCAAGTCGCCATCGACAGCCAGACCCAGTTCGACGACGGTGAGAACCGCAGTCAGTTGGCCGTTGGCCAACTGGTGGAAGTGGATGGCCTCTGGCAAGCAGACAACAGCCGCATTCGCGCCACCGAGATCGACATCGAAGGTCTGGATCAGGGTGATACTGACCACAACCACCCGAACCAGTTCCAGGTGGAAGGCTACGCCAACATTGAGAACGGCAGCCTGACCATCAACGGTATCGAGCTGGTACTGACTCCGAACACCCAGTTCGAAGATGGCCTAAATGAAACCACTCTGAATGGCGAGTTCCTTCAGCTGGAGGGTTACCAACAGGGCGACCAGTTCCTGGTGATGGAAGTGGAGAGCGATCTGCCGGAGATGACCATTGAGCTGGAAGGCCCAGTCAGCGCCAATCCGGTTGCTCTGTGGGGCTACAGCGCCAGCGACAACAGCCTAGACAGCTGCGCCGGCCAGTGGGTTGACCTGGAGTGTCATTACGACATCGCCACCAAGGGTCTGAGTGCCTGCCAGTTGGACCGCTGATTCCACGCTTCCCCGGCCCGGGGTCTCCCCCCGGGCCACCCTTCCGAACTCTCAAGGAGAGACTCGATGTCCCGCACACTTACCCGCGCCACCTCGGCTCTTGCCATCGCCCTTTCCCTGGCCATTTCCCACGCCCATGCCACCGCAGTAACCGCTTCGCCTACTACCGAGATCCAACCCTTTGAAGTCGAGGGCATCGCCCACTATCAGGCGGGCAAGCTGACGGTCAATGACGTTGCACTGCAACTGGACAACACCAGCAAATTTGAGGATTGGTGGTTAGGCAAATCCACCCTGAATGGCCGCTGGGTCAAGGTGGAGGGATTCCATCAGGATGGTCGATTCCAGGTCAGTGAGATCGATGGTGAGAATCGCGATAACGACGTGGAACTGACCGGTCTGGTGCAAGACAACAGGCTGTGGGGTTTTCAGGGCATGGACAACAGTCTGATCCCCTTTAACAATCAATGGGTTCAGTTGGAGTGCCAGTTGAGCATTGATGGCCACCGGATCAGCCAGTGCCATCTGGAAGAGTGATCCCTTTGAAACTTTCGGCCCTGTGGTAGAGTTCAGCCACAGGGCCAAATGACGATAACGACACCCCAATGAAATACCTGACTTGGCTACCCTTAATTCTGGCCATCACTTTGCCAGCCCAGGCTTCTTCCCGGCTTTATGAACAGCTGGTGAATAACGACGCCCCAACACCTCTGCAGATCCTCAAGCAGGTCGAGCAGCGCTATCAGAATGAAGGGCGCATCGTGGAGTTTGAGCTGGAGGTGGAGAGAGGGGTACTGACCTATGAGGTCAGTCTGGGTCAAAGCGATGAAAACAGCTTCTTGGAACTGACTCTGGATGCTTACGGCAATGTGCTGGAGCGAGAACGGGAGTCTGGAGAGGTGGACGACGAATCCGACCTGGAAGCCCTGGCAGCGCTGGAGGAGAAAAATTGGAAAGTGTCTGATCTGGTCGAGAAAGCGATCGGCAAGCATTCCGGTTTCCTGCTGGAAGCGCAGCTAGAGCACAACATCGGGATCAGTTATCTGGAAGTGGAACTGCTGACCGAGAAGGGGAAGCGTAAACTGGCGGTCGATCTGGCCACCGGTGAACCACTGCCAATCCTGCAATGGGACTGATATGAAGATTCTGATCATCGAAGACGACACCACCAACCGCCAGTACCTGAGCAAGGGCTTTACTGAGCAAGGTTATGTGGTAGACACCGCCGAGGATGGCCAACAGGGGCTAATGTTGGCCACCACTGAACCCTACCGTCTGATCGTACTGGATCGGATGCTTCCCAAACTGGAAGGGCTTGCCCTGCTGGCGGCACTGCGTGCTACCGGCAACAAAACGCCGGTGATCATCTTATCAGCGCTGGGTGATGTGGATGAGCGGATCAAGGGGCTGCGGGCCGGTGGTGACGACTACATGGTCAAACCCTTCTCCTTTGCGGAACTGCTGATCCGCGCCCAACACCTGATGGAGCGACCAAGCAGCGACAGTCGCCCAAGCCAACTCAGCCTGGCTAACCTGCATCTGGATCTGCTGGCGCATAAGGCCCGGGTGGATGACCGTCCGATGGCGCTGCAACCCAAGGAGTTTCAACTGCTGCGCTTCCTGCTGGAGCACCAGGGGCAGCTGCTGACCCGCACCCTGCTGTTTGAATCGGTGTGGGACTACCACTTTGATCCCGGTACCAACGTCATCGATGTTCACATCGCCCGCCTGCGCAAGAAGTTGCAGGAAGCGGGAGCCCGTGTGCACATTGAAACCGTGCGAGGCGCCGGTTACCGCATCGGGCCGGCTTCCTGAACATGGTTGGCCGCACCTCCCCGAGCCGCAGCTCCGTCTGGCACCTGACTCTGGGCCTCTCCGCGCTGACTGCAGCGATGCTGGTGGTGACCATGGTGCTGCTCTACCAACTGTTGCTTGGCGCTCAACAGCGGGAGGTCGATCGCCGTCTGAATGACGAGGCCAAGGAGTTGGTGGAGCTGGCACAACAGCTGAATCCCCAGCAATTTGCCGACCAGATGGAGATCAAGCTGAAGGAGAGCTCAGTACTCTTTGCCTGGCAGGGCCCGGAGGAGGTGAAAGGTCCCTTCAGTCTGCTGCCCCCCAATGTGCCGCGCCTGCCCCGCACTGCGGTGATCCCGGTGCTGGACCCCCGCCAAAAGCAGATCCTGCTGTTCACGTCCGGCATCGCCGACACCCGGCATGGCCCGGTAATGGTGGCAGTCTCCACCCAACAACTGAGCCGTCTGATTGAGCAGTTTGTTCAGACGGCGGCTGTTGCAGCCGGGGTCACCCTGCTGCTGACCCTGGCCCTGGGTTACCTGTTTGCCCGCCGCCAGCTCCGTCGACTGCGCCAGTTCAATCAACTGGCCGAGCGGGTTGAGCAGGGCCAACTGGACGCCCGCTTGCCATCCCGCCCCAACGGCGACGAGTTTGATCAGCTTGCCCGCCACTTCAACCGCGTGCTCAACAACCTGACCGCCAGCCTGGATACCGTGCAGGGGATCAGCGACAACATCGCCCATGACCTGCGTACCCCACTGACCCGTCTGCGCCTGGGACTGGAACAGCGTCTGGAGAGCGACCCCACTATCGGCCAGGAGCTGGAGCAGTTGGATACGATTCTCGCCACCTTCGAGGCGATGCTGGCCCTGACCCGACTGGAGAAGGGGCAACGTCAGATAGAGCGTGCGTCCATCGACCTGCCCACTCTGGTCGACGATGTGGTGGAGATGATGCAGCCCTCTGCAGAGCTGTATGACCAGCAGCTGGTCGTGGAGTCCCCGCTGCATGGCTCGCTGGAGGGAGACAAGAACCTGCTGTTCCAGGCCCTGTTCAACCTGGTGGATAACGCCATCAAATATGCGGGTCAGGGCGCCACCATCACCCTGAGTGCCGGGCCGCAGGGGATCACCGTCGCCGACAACGGCCCGGGGGTCAGTGCCACTGAACGGGAAAAGCTGGATCAGCGCCTCTACCGGGGCGACGCCAGTCGGCAGCAACCGGGCCTGGGTCTGGGGCTGGCTATGGTAAAGGCGATCTGCCACGCCCACGGCGGCACCCTTCACATTGAGTCCAATCACCCCGGCTTGCGCGTCACCATGGATCTGCCCACCCAGGGTTGAGCACGGTTATAATGGCGGCTCCACCTCCAACATGAGCCGCCATGTCCAGCCTGATCCCCACCATCGAACATACCCACCCCGACTTCCTGGTGGTTTACAAACCTGCAGGCGTGCACTTCCACAGCCAGGATGGCAATGCGGGCCTGGTCGCCAAATTGGAAGCCCAGCTTGGCGAGTCCCTGTACCCGGTACACCGGTTGGATACCCCTACCTCCGGCCTGGTGGTATTAGCCCGGCACCCGGCAGCCGCGGCCACCCTGACCGAACAGTTCACCGCTCATCAGGTGGAAAAGCGCTACCTGGCCCTGTCGACACAGAAACCGAAAAAGAAGCAGGGGACCATCAAAGGGGGCATGGCCAAAGCCCGGCGAGGCGCCTGGAAGTTAACCCAGGAGAGGGAGAACTTCGCCATCACTCAGTTTATCAGCCACAGCCTCAGACCCGGTGTGAGAGCGTTTCTGCTGCGTCCACGGTCAGGCCGAACCCATCAGATACGGGTCGCTCTGAAGAGCCTTGGAGCCCCAATTCTGGGTGATGCGCTCTATGGCGGTGACGAGGCGGATCGCACCTATCTGCACGCCTGGAGCCTGGGATTTGACTGGCAGGGAGAGTGGCAGCAGTTCTGGCTCTCTCCTCGTCAGGGGGAGGTCTGGGGGGAGGAACTGGCCCCCCTTCTGTCACAGTGGCAGAGCAATGATCCTGACTGGCCACAAAACTGAGAGGCTATACTGGAGGCTCTGCCATCTGGAGCCTTCGCCATGGATTTCAATAAGCTGATCTTGGTGATTCTGGCCATTCTGTTGCCCCCGGTCGCGGTATTCCTGCATCGCGGCATAGGCCAGGACCTGGTGATCAATATCCTGCTCTGCCTTTTCTTCTGGATACCCGGTGTCCTTCACGCGCTGTACGTGGTCACCCGGTAACCAACAAAAACGCCAGCCCGAGGGCTGGCGTTGAGGTTCCAAAACGGGGTTAACCGCACACAGGGCAACCGGGTCGTTTGGGCAGTCCCATCTCGCGGAACTCCATGGTCATGGCGTCGATCATCAAAATACGACCGGACAGGGTGCGTCCCATTCCGGCAATCTGTTTCACCGCTTCGGTGGCCTGAAGACAGCCCACCATCCCCACGACAGGCGCCAGAATGCCACTCTCAACGCAGGAGAGTTGCTGGTCCCCGAACAGGCTGGCAAAACACTGGTAGCAGGGTTTGTCCTCCGCGTAATCGAACACGGTTACCAAACCTTCCATACGGATGGCTGCCGCTGACACCAGGGGCACCTTGGCCTGGAAGCAGAATCGGTTGAGCTGCTCCCGGGTCATCAGGTTATCAGTGCAATCCAGCACGATGTCGTGAGCCGCCACCGCCTGCGCCAATTCAGGCTCATCCAGCAGACGATCCACCACATGAAGAGTGACGTGCGGATTCAGGCCGGAGAGCTCCTCTGCAGCAGAGCGGGCCTTGTTGATGCCAATGCGGCTGTCGCGGTGCAACACTTGACGCTGAAGGTTGGAGAGCTCGACGTGGTCGAAGTCCACCAGAGTGATCTCGCCAACGCCTGCGGTCACCAGATACTGGGCGGCGGCACAGCCCAGTCCGCCAGCCCCTAATACCAGCACTTTGGACTGCTTCAGCGCTTCCTGACCATCGATATCGAAGGCACGGATTACGATCTGCCGGTTGTAACGCAGCAGTTCCTGATCAGACAGGATGTCGTCCATTACAGGCCTCCCAGCACCGCGTTAAAGGGCTCCACGGTGACCAAGCTGCCTGCCTCGGTATCGCCCTGGTCATGGGGCAAGATGATGAAGCAGTTGGCGCGGCTCATGGAGGTGGTCATATCGGAGCCCTGAGCGCCGGTGGAGGTCACCACCAGGCTGCCATCCTCATCACGGCTCAGAATGCCGCGCTGATACTCCTGACGCCCTGGCGCTTTACGCAGATTGTCCTGCAAACGGGCTTCCAGGGTCAGCGCAGGTTGGGCAGGCTCACCGGCAAGGTGGGACAGCAGCGGCTGCACCAGTTGGTAGCAGGTCACCATGGAGGAAACCGGGTTGCCCGGCAGACCGCAGAACCAGGCGTTGGGCAGGCGCCCAAAGGCAAACGGCTTACCGGGCTTGATGGCGAGCTTCCAGAAGCTGATCTGCCCCATCTCATCCAGCACCACCTTGATAAAGTCCGCCTCTCCCACAGACACGCCACCGGAGGTGATCACCACGTCTGCCTCGGCGTCAGCACGGCGAAATGCGTCCCGCACCAACTCCAGATCATCGGGGATAACGCCCAGGTCACGCACTTCACAGCCCATGGCGGACAGCATGGTACGCAACGCATGGCGGTTGGAGTCATAGATCTCACCCGGGGCAAGCTGAGTACCCGGAGCCTTAAGTTCATCACCGGTGGAGAACAGAGCCACAGTCAACTTGGGACGCACCGGAACATCAGCAACCCCGACGGTGGCCAGAACGCCCACTTCGCCGGCAGAGATCCGAGTGCCCGCTTTCAGTACCACGGTCCCGGCGCTCAACTCACTGCCGCGGCCACGAACAAAGTGCCCCTGGCGAACCGTCTCGGTGAAGCGAACCTTATCACCCTCCACCTGCACCACTTCCTGCATCACGATGCTGTCCAGCCCCTCCGGCAGAGCGGCGCCAGTCATGATCCGCACACACTGGCCCGGTCCGCACTCGCCCTCAAAGGGCGCACCCGCAAAGGCCTTGCCTGCGACGGTGAGTTCCGCACCGGGTGCCACTTCGTTCGCCCGAACGGCATAACCGTCCATCGCGGAGTTGTCGAAGGGGGGCAGGTCGATGGCCGCAGAGATATCCCGGGCCAGCACCCGGCCAGGGCATTGTTCCAGCGACACCCACTCTTCAGCATCCAGTGGGGCCACCTGCTGGCGCATACGGGCCAGAGCGTCGGCGGGCAACATCAGTCCGGGTTGACTACAGCAATCGTGACTCATCGGTTTGTCTCAGTTTCCACGGGTTTGTTCGACATTATGCCACCGGTTGAGCAATGTGCTGCCACATCGATCAATAAAGCCTTGCATTGGCGGCGGCCCTGCCTATAATTTCGCCCCTCGCTGGCCCATGCCAGTAATCATGAAGTCCGGGTTCCCTCACCCCGTTAACCAAAAAGGTGACATTGATGCTTTCCCTTACCGGTGCGCAGATGAAGCGCGCTCTGGCCGTTCTGGTCAGCTTTCACATTCTGATCATCGCTTCCAGCAACTTCCTGGTGCAGTTGCCGTTCCAGCTGTTCGGGTACCACACCACCTGGGGCGCGTTCTCCTTCCCCTTCGTGTATCTGGCGACGGATCTGACCGTCCGGATCTTTGGGGCGCCAGCCGCTCGTCGCATCATCTTTGGTGCCATGTTCCCGGCCCTGATCATCTCCTACCTGGTCTCGGTGATCTGGCATAACGGCGAGTTCGTCGGCCTCTCGGGCCTGACCGAGTTCAACACCTTTGTCGCTCGCATCGCCCTGGCCAGCTTCGCGGCCTATCTGTTTGGTCAGCTGATGGACATCAAGGTGTTTGCCAAACTGCGCCAGCAGGCCGCCTGGTTCGTCGCGCCCGCCGCCTCCACGGTGATCGGCAATTTCGTGGATACGGCCGTGTTTTTCTCGGTGGCGTTCTACGCCAGTGCCGACCCGTTCATGGCCGAACACTGGGTGGAGATCGCCACCGTGGACTACGTCTTTAAGCTTGCGATCAGCCTCATGCTGTTTTTGCCGGCTTACGGGGTGCTTTTGAAGCTGTTGACCGATAGGATTCTCCGCCAGAACCCTCAACAACACCCTCTGGCCTGATGAATAACGCTTCAAGTTTCGACACACACTGGCAGCAGCGCTGCCGCGAATGGGCCGCCGCCGCGGGCAGTGATGGCGCCCATGACCTGACCCATATCGAGCGGGTGGTGGCCACCGCCACCCGACTTGGCCAGGAGGCCAACGCCAACCTGGATGTGATTCTGCCGGCCGCCTGGCTGCACGATGTGGTGCTGGTCGATAAGCGCGACCCGCGCCGCAATCAGGCCTCACTACTGAGTGCCGATAAGGCCGTTATCCTGCTTGGCGAAGCCGGTTATCCCGCAGAGCATATGGAAGCGATCCACCACGCGATTGTTTCCCACAGTTGGTCTGCCGGAATTGAGCCCACCACGCTGGAAGCCCAGATTGTTCAGGATGCGGACCGCCTTGATGCACTCGGTGCCATCGGGCTGTCCCGCTGCCTGATGCTGGGTGGCCAGTGGAATCGCGCGCTTTATCACGACGCGGATCCCCTGGGTCAGTCGCGCGATTGGGACGACAATCAGTACAACCTGGACCACCTGTTCATCAAGCTGCAGCACCTTCCGGATCAGCTGCGCACCGATGCGGGCCGTGCCGAAGGCCAGCGACGCTGGGCCTGGATGCAGGGCTACCTCGATCAGCTGGCCCTCGAACTCGGACTTAACCCATGATTCAACAGACCATCCGTCCAGGCACCATTGAAGAGGTGGTGGCCCTGAGTCAGCAGATCCCGGAATTCGACAACCCCTATGGTAAAGACGAGTACCAGAGCCGCCTGCGTGACACCGTGCATCTGATCCAGATTGCCGAAGTGGAGGGCGAGGCTGCTGGCTTCAAAGTGGGCTACCAGTTGGAGAGCGGCGTGTTCTACTCCTGGATGGGGGGGATCCATCCCGACTTCCGTGCCTTGGGGTTGGCCAGCCAGATGCTGAAGGCTCAGGAGCAATGGGCCTCAGAGCAGGGCTACCACAGCCTGAAGGTCAAAAGCCGTAACCGCTACGCCACCATGGTGGCGATGCTGCTTCGCCACGGCTACCAGATTGAGCACTTTGAGCCGAAAGGGGACACGGTGGCTGACCACCGCATCCATCTGCACAAAGATCTGAAAAAGTGAGCCAACACTCTTGCCAAAGTAAATGATATTGATTATCGTTTACTTGCGTTCCAATCTGGTGAGCCGCTCACACTCACCCGCAACGCACATTGCTCACACATTGACAGGCCAGCGCTCACACTGGCCTGTTTTTTTTCGCTATTTTTGGCACATCGATACGACTTCGCGCACCAGCTTGTCGATCCCTTCGGCCGCTTCCACGATGTTGCCCGCCAGCATGTAAGCCGGTGTCGATACCACGTTATGCTCGGTGTCGACCACAATGCCCTCCACCGGACACTCCTGATGCGCGCCACCCAACTGGTTGAACGCCTGAGCCGTTCCAGCGTCCATTCCAATGGTGCCTTTCACCCCCTCGCCATAGATCAGCGGCAGCATGATGGGCGCGATGCAAAGAAACCCTGCCGGCTTTCCGGCCGCGACAAAGGCGCGACACGCCTCCAACAGATCCGGCTCAATCTGACAATCAGCCCCTGCGACAGCAAAATCACACAGATTCTTTGCGGCCCCAAAGCCACCAGGCAGGATCACGGCAGCGAACTCGTCGGTATTGAGTTCAGCCAGCGGCTTGATCTCGCCTCGAGCGATACGGGCGGCCTCCACCAGAATGTTGCGACGCTCCCCCTCCACGACCTCGCCGGTCAGATGGTTCACCACATGACGCTGATCCCGATCCGGTGCAAAGCACTGGTATGCCACTCCGGCCCGGGACAAGGAGAGCAGGGTCAGCACCGCTTCGTGGATCTCACTGCCATCGAACACACCCGATCCACTCAAAATCACTGCAATGGGTTTCATGGAAAGACTCCTTGTTATTCCGTTAGTTGAAGGGTTAAGCCCCTCTTTATGACGAAGGGTTTTAACAAAATGTTTACCGCGGGGTAGACCTGGTTAAATAGTATGCTAAGTTATCCATCGACCTCAGGAAGGAACCTGTCGTTGTTTCCCCCCTTCCCTGCCGATATCAGTCCACTGTCAATGTCAATATCCACATTGCTGTGTTCGGCTAGATCGCGTCAAGAAGTCTAGCGGCGATCCCCGCGATCCCGCATAAAAACTGGGCTTACAGGAAAAACAGCGATCCGGATCACGGATCCCGATCCTATTGTCCACAACCACTGTACACAAAGTTATCCACAGCTTGATCGCTGGGATTTCCCCTGCCCGATCCACTGGAATCGGGGCCCGGTAACATGGCATTCTTATCGCCTCATATCCACTGATGAAACTGGCTTCTATGTCCCCTTCTGCTCAAGCCCCACTGATCCTGGTTGATGGATCCTCCTACCTGTACCGCGCGTATCATGCGCCGCCGCATCTGACCAATTCCAAGGGTGAGCCCACCGGCGCCATCTATGGAGTTGTCAACATGCTGCGCAGCCTGCTGAAGCAGTATGGGCCGAGCCATATGGCCGTGGTGTTTGATGCCAAGGGCAAGACCTTCCGCGACGATATCTTTGCGGAGTACAAAGCCCACCGTCCACCGATGCCGGATGATCTGCGCTGCCAGATCGAACCGCTGCACGCGATCATTCGTGCGCTGGGTCTGCCACTGATCTCCATTGCCGGCGTCGAAGCGGATGATGTGATCGGCACTTTGGCCCAACAAGCGGCGGCGGCCGGGCACGATGTGGTGATCAGCACCGGTGATAAGGACATGGCTCAGCTGGTGACCGATAAGATCACCCTGATCAACACCATGACCGACACACACCTGGATGTCGCCGGGGTTCACGCCAAGTTTGGTGTGGGTCCGGAGTTGATCATCGATCTGCTGGCAATGATGGGTGACAAAGTGGACAACATTCCCGGTCTGCCCGGAGTCGGTGAAAAGACCGCACTGGCGATGCTGCAAGGCCTCGGCAGCCTGGAAACCATCTATCAGGATGTGGACGCCGTTGCCGCCCTGGCCTTCCGCGGCGCCAAAACCATGCCGAAGAAGTTGGCCGAGCATAAAGATGCGGCCTTCCTCTCCTACAAACTGGCCACCATCAAGACCGATGTAGAGCTGGACGAGAAGCCGGAAAACCTGGTGATTGGCGAAGCGAATCGAGATGCCCTGGCCAAACTCTACGGCGAGTTGGAGTTCCGTCGCTGGCTTAATGAGGTGCTGGATGGCGGTGCTGTGTTGCCCGCGGGCAACGGTGAGTCCAATCCCGGTAGCGCCGCACCGGCGCAAACCGGCACTGAGCATGAGCTGATTCTGACCGAGTCCCAGTTGGACGACTGGATCGCCAGGTTGCAGTCCGCCGAACTGTTCGCCATCGATACCGAAACCACCAGCCTGGACTACATGGCGGCGGAGCTGGTTGGCCTCTCCTTCGCCGTGGAAGCGGGCAAAGGGGCATATGTACCGGTTGCTCATGATTACGACGGTGCCCCGGTACAGCTGGATCGCGATCAGGTGCTGGCCAAGCTCAAACCCCTTTTGGAAAAGTCTGAGCCGCAGAAAGTGGGCCAGAACCTCAAGTACGACATGTCGGTGCTGGCCAAATACGGCATCAACCTGCAGGGGATCGCCTTCGATACCATGCTGGAGTCCTATTGCTTCAACTCCACCGCAGGTCGCCACAATATGGATGACATGGCGCTGAAGTATCTGGGCCAGAAGACCATCCACTTTGAGGAGATTGCGGGTAAGGGCGCCAAGCAGAAGACCTTCAATCAAATCACCCTGGAAGAAGCGGCACCCTATGCTGCCGAAGACGCCGACATCACCCTGCGGCTGCATCAGCACCTCTGGCCCCGCCTGCAGGAGCTGGAAGGGCCGACCCGGGTGTTCCAGGAGCTGGAGCTGCCGCTGGTGCCGATCATGTCCGCCATGGAGCGCCATGGCGTGCTGATCGATGCCGACCAGCTGCATCAGCAGAGCAGTGAGATTGCTACCACACTCGACAGCCTGGAGCAGCAGGCGCATGAGATCGCCGGTGAGGTGTTCAATCTGGGCTCCACCAAGCAGTTGCAGACCATCTTCTTCGAGAAGCTCGGCTACCCGATCCTGAAAAAGACCCCCAAAGGCGCTCCCTCGACCGCCGAGGAGGTTTTGCAGGAGTTGGCGCTGGATTACCCGCTGCCCAAGATCATCCTTGAGCATCGCAGCCTGGCCAAGCTCAAGAACACCTATACCGATAAGCTGCCTCAACTGGTGAAGCCCTCCGGTCGCGTGCACACCAGCTATCACCAGGCAGTGACCGCCACAGGCCGTCTGTCCAGCTCCGATCCGAACCTGCAGAACATTCCGATCCGCACCGCCGAGGGGCGTCGCATCCGTCAGGCCTTTATTGCTCCCGAGGGCTACAAGCTGCTGGCGATCGACTACTCCCAGATCGAGTTGCGTATCATGGCCCACCTGTCTCAGGACAAGGGGCTACTGGAAGCGTTTGCACAGGGCAAAGACATTCACAAAGCCACTGCGGCGGAAGTGTTTGGTGTGTCCTTTGATGAGGTCACCAGCGAGCAGCGCCGTCGTGCCAAAGCGGTCAACTTCGGCCTGATCTACGGCATGTCCGCCTTTGGCCTGGCCAAGCAGCTGGATATCGGCCGTGCGGAAGCCCAGGACTACATCGACCGCTATTTCCACCGCTATCCCGGCGTGCTGGATTACATGGATCGCACGCGCGCCCAGGCCCACGACAAGGAGTACGTTGAGACCCTGTACGGTCGTCGCCTGCATCTGCCGGAGATCAACGCCCGCAACAAGATGCGGCAGCAGGCTGCTGAGCGAACCGCCATCAACGCTCCGATGCAGGGCACCGCTGCAGACATCATCAAAAAGGCGATGCTGCTGGTGGCCGACTACGTGGCGAAACAAACGGAAGGTGAGATCCACTTGATCATGCAGGTGCACGATGAACTGGTGTTTGAAGTTCGCGAAGCTGTCGCTGAGCAACACAAGACGGCGCTGTGCGACCTGATGAGCCAGGCTGCGCAACTGGATGTGCCGCTTCTGGCCGAGGGTGGGCTGGGCGACAACTGGGATCAGGCCCACTAATTCGGCATTTAAAGGGCGCAAAACCGATTGCGCCCTGTGAAAGTCATCACAAAAAATAGCATTCACGTGCGACAGAGCTTTGACCTCGTCAGCGCTTTGGGTATGCTAGTCCGGTAGGGTACAGAGGTAAGATGTTCTATCTTTCAGACCTATTTATGATCACCTTTTGGTGATCGCCAAAATTTGGCACCCCGGCAACGCTGTTGCCGGGGTTTTTTTGTGCCTGAATTTGGGGATTGGCCTGATTTTTTAGAGTAAATACTTTAAATCAACATTTGAGTAGGTTACATTGTCACCACTAGGCCTTCCCAAGTGTCGGTTTAGTCTTGTTATCGTTGAAAAGCTTCTCCCCATAAAAGCTTTTACTTGCCGGCGCCGATTATTGGTCGCCGGCTTTTTTCTTATTCGGCCTCGCCAATCTGCCCAGCAAGCTCATCCCGGTGCAGCCACTCGTTCAGCACTTTCAGCGCTGGCTCACGTCCAGTGCCCTTGAGCGACGAGAACAACTGAACCACCACTTCGCCTTCCAGCTCAGCCAGCGTCTCTTTTACCTGACGCAGAGTCTTATTCTTCTCCGCCTGCTTCAGTTTGTCTGCTTTGGTCAGCAGCACCAGAACCGGCATGCCTGCGGCAACGCCCCAACGGATCATGTTGTGGTCCAGATCCTTAAGCGGGTGGCGCACGTCCATCAGCACAACCAGCCCCTTAAGGCACTGACGATGCTCCAGGTATTCGGCCAGGGCCTGCTGCCACTTGATCTTCATCTCAAGGGGAACCTTGGCAAAGCCATATCCCGGCAGATCCACCAGACGTTTGCCCTCCGTTAAAGAGAACACGTTGATCAGCTGCGTCCGGCCAGGACGCTTACTGGTGTGCGCCAGACCGTTGTGATCAGTCAGGGTATTCAGGGCGCTGGATTTGCCGGCGTTGGATCGGCCAGCAAAGGCGATCTCCACCCCTTCGTCGGGCGGCAGATGATGGATATCCGGGGCGCTGGTTACAAAACGCGCCCGACGGAAATCGACTTGGAATTCGGTCACGGGAGTCTCCAATCAGGTCAACAGAGCAGCGGGCCGGGATCACAAAACAACCCCGAGCTTAGACCTGGCTCAGATTTCGTGTAAAATGCCGCTGCGTGCTCCCCACAGTGTAACAGGGGACCCATGCCGCAGGGAAAGAAACGCCACCGATATAATAAGTTGGAACACCATGAAAAAGTTTGCTGTTGTCTTTGCTGTGCTGTCCATGTTCTCCACCCTTGCTCAGGCTGAGGGCAATGCCGAAGCGGGCAAGGCGAAAGCCGTAACCTGCATCGCCTGCCACGGAGCGGACGGCAACAGCCCCATCGAGATGTACCCCAAAATCGCCGGTCAGCACACCGGTTACCTGGTTAAGCAGTTGACCGAGTTCCGTCAGGCTGCCAAAACCGGTGGCCAGGAAGGTCGCATGGACCCCATCATGAGCGGCATGGCTATGGCCCTCAGCGACGAAGACATTGCTGACATTTCAGCATTCTTCGCCAGCCAGCCGATCAGCCCGGCTCCGGCCGCTGACGCCGCCATTCTGGAGAAGGGTCGCCAGCTCTATATGGGTGGCGATGCTGCCCGCCAGATTACCGCCTGCGTTGCCTGTCACGGCGTGAAAGGCGAAGGCATGAGCCTGGCCGGTTACCCCGCGGTTGCCGATCAGCACCCCGCTTACCTCAAAGCCCAACTGGAAAAGTTCCGCAGCGGTGCGCGTAACAACGACCTGAACGGCATGATGGGCGGCGTTGCCAAGAACCTGAGCGACGAAGACATCGCTGTACTGTCTCAGTACCTCAGCGCCATCGAATAAGCCCACAACGTGGGACAGCAAAGCGGGCCTAATGGCCCGCTTTCTTTTTGCAGTGCATATGACTCCCAGCCCCACAAAAAATAGAAAATCCCCTCATTGGTAAGACCAACGTCAGAACAACTCACCAATGCATACAATCTGGCTACATCCATCAGCCCGTCGACTTGTAAGACATTTGCCATAGTTGCTGGCGGTGATGTTTGCTTTGTTACAGCCGCAACCCCTCATAACCTCTTCCAAATCATTACCTTATAGTTTTAACAAAAAATATTGAGTTACATCCCACCACAAAAAAAGTTGCGATCCAGCTCAAATTACGTAGAGTAAGCACCGAAACGGAACGAGGGGCGACTCAGGATGAGTGTCTCTCACCAGGAAACTCTTCAGGATGAAGAGCGGCACTGGAAGCCAACTAAGGAATAGACGGACCGGAGAGTCCGAACCCAAGGAATATTGGGTTAACAAGGATGGTACCTTGAACGTCAGGATGACGTGGTCGTTAGGATGACGACTGACTACTGTGTTACGGATAACAACACAGGAAAGAAAATAAAGGTCCGGAGTGACCACAAACAAGAACTGCACGCATGGAAGCAGGCAATAATAAGACGGAAATCAGACCGGGAAGTCTCATCGCAGGTAGGGAATGCCTGGTTAAAGAATAGGGGAGTGTCTAAGACACCCTTATAAGGCGGCAGAGTAATCTGCCGCCTTTTTTATCATCATTTTGCATATAATGGCCCCCATCGACGTCCAGACAGGAAACTCCATGCTCTGCCCCCTGTGCCAGCACCCCGACCCCGGCCATTATCACCAGGACAAGCGACGCCACTATTTCCAATGCCAACGCTGCAGCCTGGTGTTTGCGGATCCTGCTGCGCTGCTGCCGGCCCATGCAGAGAAGGATCAGTACGACAAACACAATAATGACCCGGGCGATCCCGGATATCGTCGCTTTCTGTCCCGAGTGGCTGAGCCGCTGCAAGCCAGACTTCCATCGGGCTCAGAGGGCCTGGATTTCGGGTGTGGCCCAGGCCCGACCCTGTCGTTGATGATGTCTGAAGCGGGCTATCCTACCGGAGTCTACGATCCCTATTTCGCACCGGACCGCACACCACTGCGTCGCCAGTACGACTTCATCACCTGCACCGAGGCGATTGAGCACTTCTACCGACCGGCCCGTGAGTGGCACCTGCTGGTGACGCTGCTGAAGCCCGGCGGCTGGTTGGGACTGATGACCAAGCTGGTGCGTGGCCCTCAGGCGTTTGCCCAATGGCATTACAAAAACGACCCCACTCACGTCAGCTTCTTCAGCCAGGCCACCTTCGAGTACCTGGCCAAACGTGATGGTCTGCGCCTGGAGTTCATCGGCGCCGACGTTATTCTGCTGCAAAAACCGGCATAATCTGATATAAACCCGCCCCCGATTGGAGGCTCTATGACCCGAATTAAGAAATCCCGCAAAGTGAACAACAATGGCCCGGCCCGCCCCCCCCGGGAAAAGGCCAGCGCCCGTGCCAAGCACACCGGCAAGAAAGTTGGTAAAGGACAGACCAGCGGCAGCCGCCACAGCCAAAGCAAAGAGGCTCTGGCTCGCCAGGAGGCTGCTACCAAAGATCCTCGCCTGGGCAGCAAGACTCCCATTGCGCTCTTTGTGGACGCCACTGCCCCTGCTAAAGCGGCACCTAAGGCATTGGCCCCGGATGTTGAGCTGGCGAAGCTGGAAGCGGATCCGCGCCTCAATAACCTGCTGGAGCGAACCGAGTCTGGCGAAACCCTGAAACCGAAAGATCAGGCGTGGCTGGATGCAACCCTGGACCGCATTGCGGACCTGATGCATCAGCTGGGTCTGGATGTCGACGACGAAGGGTACGAAGAGGAGCCGGAGTCTGACGAACCGGATCTGCTCAGTCGCTTTGAACAGGGCGCCGACCTGCTGGATCAATACAAGGAGTAATCATGCCGACATGGATGGTGGCCGTTGCCACCGGGATCATTCTCGCCCTGGCAAGCTACGCCGCCTATCTGTTGTGGCAACTCCGCCAGCAACGCCAGAGTCAGGCCAAAGCGAAAGCGGAACGCCGGGCGACTCTGGTGGAGCACATCCAGCTGATCGCCAAAGCCTGTCAGCAACAGCAGTGCGAGCCGTCCGAGGCCGCTCTGCGCCTGGTGAATCTGCTCCGGGCCCTGCCGGACGCTGAGATGGACGCCCTGCGTCAACAGTACCCGGTGCTCCACGAGCTTTACGACAAAGTGGCTGACCAGCCCATTCTTGAAGCGCGCAAAGCGCTGAAACGCAACGAGCGGATGAAGCTGGATATGGAGCGGGCGCACTGGGAATCCCGCCTGGGGCCAAAACTGGACCCGGAACTGCTGGCGCTGTCCCAGATCCAGTAACGGTCAGCGCGGGCACTCCGGTAGAGCCAGCTCGCGCGACTCGTACAGCGCCTTCAGCGCTTTTTGCTCCTTGGTGCAGGCGTCCAGTGCCTGTTGCGACGCCCTCGCCACGGAGTCCCACCCCTTATCCTGGTACTTGTCCACGTCCATCCTGTGTAATCCCGCCAGTGACTCAACCCGGCACCAGCGATGGTTCAACTCACTCTCCGTTGCCTGCTGCCAATAACTGAGCGGCTGCGCCTTTTTACCTATCTCACACACCTTTGCCTGTGCATTGGCCACAACCAGTCCACTCAATGCCACCGCTGTCACAACTCTCCCTAGCATTAACAACACCTCCTTCGCAATTCTGTTGCCACATTGGTCAAATTTGGGGCCATGATCAATGGCGAGTTCGGACAAAAGGTGCATAATGCGGACATTCCGATCCCAAGGAGACGCTTTCGTGCAGGATAAAATCAGCTGGAATCAGGCCCTGATTGAGAAATACAACTACTCAGGACCCCGATACACTTCATACCCCACCGCCATCGAGTTCCATAAAGATTTTTCCGATGCCGATCTGCGCCAGGCGATTACTGGCTCCGATAAGCGGGATCTCTCGCTCTACATCCACGTCCCCTTCTGCCACAAGCTTTGCTACTACTGCGGCTGCAACAAGATCATCACCCGCCATCCGCACAAGGCAGACCAATACCTGGATTACCTGGAGCGTGAAATTAAGAACCGGGCGCCCCTGTTCCAGGATTACACCGTTACCCAGATGCACTGGGGCGGCGGTACTCCCACCTTCCTCAACAACGACCAGATCCGCCGCCTGACCGGCCTGTTGAAGGAACACTTCAACTTTGCTGACGAAGGTGAGTTCTCCATCGAGATCGATCCCCGCGAAATCGAGCTGGAAACCGTGGATGTACTGAAAGAGGTGGGCTTCAACCGCATCTCTGTGGGCGTTCAGGACTTCAACAAAGAGGTTCAGAAGGCGGTAAACCGTGAGCAGGATGAGCAGTTCATCTTTGACCTGATCAAGTACGCTCGCGAACAGGGCTTTGAGTCCACCAACGTGGATTTGATCTACGGCCTGCCGCACCAGACTCCGGAAACCTTCGTGAAGACCCTGGAGCGCATCAAGGATCTGAGCCCGGATCGTCTGAGCATCTTCAACTACGCGCACCTGCCGCACCGTTTTGCCGCGCAGCGTAAGATCCACGAAGAGGATCTGCCGAGCCCGCAGCAGAAACTGAAGATCCTGGAAACCAGCATCAACACGCTGACCGACGAAGGCTACCAGTTCATCGGTATGGACCACTTCGCCAAGCCGGATGACGAGTTGGCCAAGCTGCAACGCGCTGGCAAGCTGCACCGTAACTTCCAGGGCTACACCACTCAGCCCGACGCGGATCTGCTGGGCCTGGGCGCTTCTGCCATCTCCAGCATCGGTAACGCCTACGCTCAGAACCAGGTGGCGCTGAAAGACTACTACGATGCCATCGATGCCGAAGGCCATGCCCTGGTGAAGGGCTGCTCTCTGGAGCGTGACGACTTTATCCGCCGTGCCGTGATCAAGCAGCTGATCTGTCACTTCGAAATGGATAAGCGCGTCATTGAGGAGGAGTGGGACATCAACTTCGACGAGTACTTCGCCGAAGATCTTAAACTGCTGACCCCCTTCGTCGAGGACGAGCTGGTGGAGCTGGATGGCACCATCATTCGCGTCACCTCTCAGGGCAACCTGCTGATCCGCAACATCTGCATGTGCTTCGACCGCTACCTGCGTGAGAAAGCTCGCCAGCAGCAGTTCAGCCGCGTTATCTGACGTCTGAGCCTCTAACAAAAAGCCGCCCCGATGGGCGGCTTTTTTGATCAGCGTGCGCGACCGGCTTTTCGAGCCCGCAACGCTTCTCGCTCTGACTCGCTGAGAAACGCCAGTTCAAGGCCGTTGAGCTGGATCTGACGCAGCTGGCTCTCACTCAGGCCGATGCGCTCTCGGGCCATCCGGTACTCAAAGGGCACCGAGTTGGCCGATACGCCCGGGTCATCGGTGTTCAGACACACCTTAATGCCCGCTTCCACAAACTGGCGGATGGGATGTACGTCATAGTCTGCCACGGAGTTGGCGTGCACATTTGAAGTGGGGCAGGACTCAATGCCGATGCCCCGTTCCGCCAGGAACGCCATCAGGCGAGGGTCCTGGGTCGCCGTTGTGGCATGACCCAGACGGGTGGCGCCCAACTCCTGTACCGCCTGCCAGATGCTGCTTGGCGGTCCCGGCTCGCCGGCATGAATGGTCACGTTCAGCCCGGCATCCCGGACCCGTTTAAAGTGGTCAACAAACAGCGTACCCGGAAAACCCTCTTCGTCCCCCGCCAGGTCACAGGCGACAAAGTGGTCCCGCTGGCTGAGGATGGCATCCAGCTCACGATGGCAGGCCTCCTGGCCATCCCCGCGACACAAGATCCCGATCAGGTTCACTTTGACTCCGGTGGCGCGGGCCGCACTCTGCACCCCATCGATCACCGCTTCCACCACACCCTCCTGAGGCAGGCCATGCGGCCCGGCCATATAGGCGGGAGAGAAACGCAGCTCAGCGTAGTCCACCCCCTCCAGCGCCAGGTCTTCCACGTTTTCGCGCGCGACCCGATGCACGGCATTCAGGTCACCCAGAACCGCCACCTGGTAATCCAGCTTAGCCAGCAGCGCCTCAACGGAAGGGCAGCGGTCGATCACCTGAAGGTAGGGTCGCAACGCAGCCAGGGTGTTGGCAGGAAGGGGGATATTAAAGTGACGGCCGAGGTCCAGCACGGTTTCGGGACGAACACTGCCGTCCAGGTGTCGATGCAGATCAGTCAGCACCAGAGTGGGATCAGTCATGGGTACAGTTCTATTTTTATCGCTCCGTTACTCCCTCCCAATTGGACTAACGGATCCGTTACAATGGCGCAACCCCGCTCCCAGGGGTCGGTGCACAAGGATATAGAAAACAAGGAAAAAAACGATGAAAAAGTGCCTGGGTATGGCGCTGTTGCTGCTCGCGGGCTGCGCCTCAACCCCCACCCCGACCGATGAACTGAATCAATTGATGGACGCCACCTGGCAACAGCAACTGGAAGCGTATCCCAGCCTGGCACACCGATACGGCGACGCCGACGCGGCAGGTCGTCTGGCCGATACTTCCCCGCAATTCCTGGCCAGTCAGCATCAGGCTTATCTCGACCTGCTGGCGCGCGCCAACGCGCTTCAGAGCGACGAATTGTCAGCCGAACAACAGGTGGATCTGGCCATCCTGCTGGGGATTCTTAATAACCAGGTCGACAGCTACCGCTTCAAAGAGCACCTGGTTCCCATCTCTTCCGAGGGTGGCTTTCACGCCTACATCGCCAGCTTTGCCCGCAACGCCCGGTTGACCGACGAGCAGGCGATCGAGCACTACCTCAGCCGCCTTCAGGCCCTGCCCGTTTACTTTGACCAGCAGATCGCCTGGATGCGACAGGGGATGGCAGAGGGGATCACCGTACCCCAGGTGGTGCTGCCCGGCTTTGAGGACAGCATCCTTGCCTTTATTCCGGACACCCCTGAGCAGAGCCTCTACTACCGCCCCCTGGACGCTCTGGGTGAAGCGCATGCCGACGCCAAGAAGCAGGGTCTGACTCTGGTGCAGGAGCAGGTGATTCCGGCTTATCAGGCCTTCTACGACTTCTTTATCAACGAGTATCAACCGGCAGCCCGCCAGACCATCGCCGCCAGCGAACTGCCCGATGGCCGAGACTACTATGAGAACCGGGTTCGTCACTTCACGACTTTGGGTATGACCGCCGACGAGGTGCATCAGTTGGGGCTGGAAGAGGTAGCCCGGATCCGTGCCGAGATGGAGCAGGTGATCCTTGAGCTGGGTTTCGAGGGCAGCTTTGCGGAGTTCCTCGATTTCCTGCGTACCGACCCGCGTTTCTACGCGCAGACGCCGGATGAACTGCTGCGCTACGCCGCCTTTCTCTCCAAGCAGGCGGACGCCATGCTGCCGCGCTTCTTTAAAACCTTGCCGCGCACCCCTTACGGCATCAAAGAAGTACCCGCCGAAATCGCGCCCAAATACACCACCGGGCGCTACTCCGGCTCCAGCAATGACGACCAGCCCGGCTACTACTGGGTCAACACCTACGCTCTGGATAAGCGCCCGTTGTACGAGATGGAGGCCCTGACTCTGCATGAAGCGGTTCCCGGTCACCATCTGCAGATCGCCCTGAGCCAGGAGCAGGACGTCCATCTGCTGCGTCGCAACCACTACATCAGCGCCTTTGGCGAAGGGTGGGGCCTGTACGCAGAGAAACTCGGCCTTGAAGGCGGCTTTTACCAGGACCCCTACAGCAACTTTGGCCGCCTCACCTACGAGATGTGGCGCGCCTGTCGCCTGGTGGTGGACACCGGCATGCACGCCAAAGGCTGGAGCCGGGATCAGGCACTCGCTTTCCTGGCTGACAATACGGCGCTCTCCCTACACAACGTCCAAACCGAGATCGACCGCTACATCTCCTGGCCCGGTCAGGCAGTGTCTTACAAGGTGGGAGAGCTGACGCTGTGGCGGCTGCGCAACAAGGCGGAAGCCGAATTGGGCGATCAGTTTGATGTTCGTGCCTTCCACGATCAGGTTCTCGGCGGTGGCTCCATGCCCCTCGCCGAACTGGAGCGTCAGTTGGACGCCTGGATCGCCACCCAGCGCCAGGGGTAAACTCCGTCCATGATCCGCGGGGCCTATGGCCCCGCTCAATGTAGGGAGCCCTTATGGATAAGCACACTGAAACCGAAGTGCAGGCCGCTGTTCTGCGCCGTCTGCTCAGTCACCTGGACAGCCACAAGGAGGTTCAGAATATCGACCTGATGATCCTCGCTGACTTCTGTCGCAACTGTCTAGCCAAGTGGTATATGGCGGAAGCGAAAGAGCGGGGTGTCGACGTGGATTATGATGCCGCGCGAGAAGCGATCTACGGCATGCCCTACAGCGAATGGAAAGCCAAGCACCAGATGGATGCAACGCCTGAGCAGATGGCCGCATTTGAGGCCCGTCAGGCAGCCAAGAAAGCCAACTCATGAGCGTTGCGAGCCTCATCTGGCAACAGGCGGAGCAGGGCAGTTTCGCCGGGGTGGATGGCGTGCCTATCCACTACGCCGTGCTTCGTCACCCTCAAGAGCGGGGCGCCATCGCGCTCTGTACTGGCCGGGTTGAAACCTATCTGAAATACCATGAGCTGGTTGATGATCTCTACGGCATGGGTTTCACACTCTACCTGTGGGATCACCGGGGACAGGGGCTGTCCGGCCGCATGCTCGCAAACCCTCAGGTCGGCCATGTGGCCCGCTTCGACGATTACGTGGCGGACATGCATGAGCTTTACCAGACCCTGATCGCCCCGGCGGGCCACCGCCACCTGGCGCTGCTGGGACACTCCATGGGCGGGGCTATCGCCACCACCTATCTGCAGCGCTATCCCGATCACTTCCAGGCTGCCGTGCTGTCCGCACCGATGTACGGCATTCTTCTGCCTGCCCCCAAGGCACTGCTTCAGCCCCTGGTTGCACTGATGGCGACCTTTGCCCCAGGACGTTATGTCCCCGGTGGCAATGACTACGATCCGGTTCGGTTTGAGGAGAATGAGTTGACCGGCGATGCCCGCCGATACGCGGAGTTCCGGGCACTATACGAAGCCTGGCCCGGCGTAAAACTGGGGGATCCCAGCCTGGGGTGGCTGGCACAGGCTCTGAAGCAGATCGATAAGCTGACCAGGATGACGGTCTCCGTCCCCATTCTTGTCCTGCAGGCGGGGGACGACAACATCGTGGATAACGAGGCTCAGCAAGCGTTCTGTGAACGCCAGCCACATCATCAGTTGCTGACGTACCAAGGCGCCCGACACGAGATTCTGATTGAGCAGGACCCTATCCGCTCCGCCGCCATCAATGCGGCAGAGCAGTGGTGGGTTCGCCATGGTGCTGCTGCATCTTCAACCGTTTCAGCAGCGAGTCCAGTGGCCGCGGAGCGCTGAACAGGTACCCCTGGAAGCGCTGCGCGCCCTGACCCAGCAGGATATCGTAGCAGGCTTCCTCATCCACACCGTGAGCACTCCAGGGCAGGCCCAGGGTTCGGACAACCTGAACCTGAGCACGAAGCAGGGCCTGAGCCTGGGGCTTAGCCAGTGAACCAAAGTGGCGGCAATCCAGTTTCACCTCAGTCAAGGGCAGAGCCAGCAACTGAGCCGGTGCCATCAGGCCACTGCTCAGATCATCCAGCACCAACTCAACGCCGCTATCCACCAACTCAGCCAATACCACCAGTTCGTCCTCGGTACAGCCCAGCAACTCCCGCTCACACACTTCGATCGCCAGCGCACGACGGCCGATGCCGTGCCGCTCCAACTCCTCCTTCAGGCGCGCCACAAACCCTCTGGCCATGATCTGGCGCAGAGAGAAGTTCAGGCTCATCCGGTCGATGCCATGACGACGCAACGAAGCCAGATCCCGACAGGCCTGCTCCAACTGCAACTCAGTCAGACGGTCACTGAGGCCATACCGGGCAAGGGTTGGCAGAAACTCTTCAGGCAGGATCTCCCCCCGCTCGGGGTGATGCCAACGCAGCAGCGCCTCTACGGTGAGGATCTCCCGGTTGCTGTCCATGATCGGCTGATAGTGCAAACGCAGTTGGTTGTTTTCCAGGGCATGATGCAGGCTGTCCCGAAGCCACAGCAGGTGGCGCGCATCCTGGTGCAGACCAGGATGGTATATCCGGGTACTGCTGCGCTCCTGCTCCTTGGCGTTAAACACCGCCAGCTCTGCTTGCGCCAATACCGTGTTGGTATCCTGTCCGGGGCCGGGAATAAAGTGACAGATCCCGATGGTGGCCCCCATGCGAAGCGGCGTACCTTCGACAATCCAAGGCTTGGCCAAGCCCTTATGGAGCCGCTCTCCGAGCAGCTCAGCCTGCTCTGACAGACTCAGGCCCGGACGCCCGGCAACCAGAATGGCAAACTCATCCCCCTCCAGCCGAAGCATCGCAGTGGCTTCTGGCACCAGCTTATTCAGCCGACGCTCCACTTGCTCCAGCAGGCGATCCCCGGCTTGATGACCATGAACGTCATTGACCACCTTGAAGTCATCCAGGTCGAGATAAAGCAGCAGTGCCCCATCCGATTCCACGTCGGCAGTCATCACCATCGGACCCAGGCGATGCAGGAGTGCCGGGCGGTTCAGGCCGGAAGCGTGATTTTCTCCGCTCAGTCCCAGTTGCGGCTGGCCCTGATCGTTGGTGACGTCGGTATGAGTCCCGATCATTCGGCGGGGCCGCCCATCCCGGTCCCAATCCACCATCATCGCCTTATCCAGCACCCAGATGTAGTGACCATCCCGGTGGCATAAGCGGTGCAGGTTTTCGAATTCTCCGGTGGTGCCGTCAATGTAATCCTGCAGCTGCTTCAGCACCCGCCCGCGATCTTCCGGGTGAAGGCGCTGCTCCCAGGCATCGAAACTGGAGACCAGCTCATCATCGCGATACCCCAGCATCGCTTTCCAGTGGTGGGAGAGGAAAACCGTATTGGTGTCCAGCCGCCAGTCCCATACCCCAAGCTTTAACCCCTCAACGGCATAGAGCCAACGCTGCTCACTGGCCACCAACTGGGCATAACTTTCCCTCAGGCGATGGTTGCTCTGGGTCATTTTGTGACTGAGTGTCGCCAACTCAGCGATGCGAAACTCCGTGGGTAACCTGAGCTCCGGCTCTCCAAGCCGGGGCAGCTGTCGGGACAACGCCTGCAGGGGGCCCGCTAAGAATCGATACCCCAGCAGCAACATGCTGGCCGCCAGCAACAGCGCGAGGGCCCACAGCCAGGAGAGACGATCCACAAACTGCTGCTGTGTGATGGTATTAAGAGGGGTGAGATCCTGCTCCAGGTAAAGCAGACGGGGGATCAACTGGGGCTTGAGCTGCACCAGCGGGTAATAGATCTGAAGGCTGCCACGAAGCGGATCCTGATGGAACTGAGCCCGTCCCTCCAGCAACGCCTTACCGGCCAACTCGCTCTGGTATCCATCCAGCAATAGGGTGGCTTGTCCACCACGCCAGATCATCTGGCTGCCCAGATAAACGCGTTGGTCACGGTCCACGATGGCAGCCGAGAGCAGATTACTGTCATGAGTCCACTGCAGCATGATCTGCTCAGCCACTTCTGCGGTGCGGCTGGTGCCGGCGGTCACCAGCAACTGCTCAAGTTGTTGGGCGCGCTGTTTCAACAGGTGGCGCTGTGCATCCTGAAGATGGCTTCGCATCATGTCCCGTCCCAGGACAAAATCCACCCCCACCAAAGTCACGACATACAGCAGCAGTGCCACTGCCATCACCAGCAGCAACGGCCAGCGAGGTCGGGGTAGGCGAGCCAACAGCGACCGGGACGAGGGCAAAGAGGGTGTCACGGCCTGACTTCCTTGTTAGGGTTCCAACCCCTAGCATACCGGTCCCCCACCCTCGATCAAAGAGGCGGAAAAGTGAACGCAATTACCTGTCAATTTGCCTTGGATTCATGGAGATGTGTGCGAGTGTCAGGCGTTCTGGCCCGCCACATAGCCGCTGCTCCAGGCCCACTGGAAGTTAAATCCACCAAGCCATCCGGTGACATCCATCACCTCACCGACAAAGAACAGGCCGGGAACCGATTTGCAATACAGTCGGCGCCAGCGTTGAATCACTTCTGTGGTGTCTCATTGTTCGGCTTGCTCTGGCTCAATACACAGCACCACATGAGTGTGATTACTCATTACCGCAAAGGCGCACACACTGATGGCAAACACCTCTGCCAGTTGCAGCAAGCGCTCTTCAACCCACTGGCGACGATGCTCGTAACTCTTGCCACTGTAGGGGTCTTGCCCACATAGAAAGCTGCGCCTGACGCAGCGACTGACACAGTGGTAGTAGCATGTGTCCTGCAAACTGACCTGTTGGCTTCTGGCCTTCGGCATCTCCCTGTCCTCAAGCACGCTCCCTGTTCAGTAAGCCTAAGAGCCATAGCAATTAGCCGCTGTTAAATTTCATAAAACCAACTAAATTACTGGTGTCTTATTAGCTTTTATTAGCCTTATAGCCCTTATTAGCGATGAAATATCTGAATTTAGATAATCGTGCGTTTTAGGGGCCTTGTTCACATATCAACCAAGAAGACTGGATTAACTATATAAATGCTGCCCACTTCGTTCTGTGCCCTACCGCATCTAGCTAAAAATACCACTTCCTGGACTTGTTATGTAAATTAAAAGCGGGTGTCCAATTAATCGGTCCACGGGTGTCACATTAGCCCATCATTATTTACATTTTACCAAAATCGACTCCGATCCCCCCTCGTACCGACTTCGCGATTGTTCAATTACTTCATAGTGACCTTTACATTCCACAGGTTTGGGGCTGAAATCTTGAAGCAGTTTCAGTATCCTTTCCAAACTAGGGCTTTCTTTCTCTTCTTGTTCAAAGTCGTATACTTGAAACTGATAATACTTTCCAGGCCCATATAGCTCAACCATAGAAGATTGCCATTCACTCCCAAAATCATAAAACCTGTTTTGGACTGCTACACAGCTACAAATGGAACCTATAGAAGCAGCAATAATGAACTTGCTTTTTATACTAATCATAAAATCTTCTCCTGCCAAAACCATAAACATATGGTGCATAGCTTGTATAACCTACTGCAGTGTAGGCAGCAGCAGGAACTGTTCCTAATAGGCTCCAGGCTTGAAAAGCAGTGTTGTATGCCTCTCCAGCCCAAATTACCATACCTGTTGCATTGTCGTATCCATGAAAACCGAACAACTTAGAAATGTCAGAATTACTGAAGTCATGAACTTTATAAACATCGTTTAAATATCTCGCATATCATATATTTTATTATAAAAAGAATAGCCTTCTTGAGGAGCCTTTTGGGTTAATCTTAACCCCCCCGCCGGTGTTCATAGCTCTTGCCCGTATAATGGTCCTGCCCACACAAAAAGCTTCGGCGCACACAGCAACTGACGCAGTGGTAATAGCAGGAATCCTGCAAACTGACTTGATTTCGATGGGGCTGGGGTATGGAACACTGCGGGGTCAGGGTTGGTCACTAAATAACAGCCTACCCTGGTCCTAACCTGAATCATCGCAACTTCGAGTTAAATAAGATTAAAGTGGGTGTCCTCGTAGAATTATCGCGGTACGCAAAGAGAAGAATCAAAGTAATTGAAGAGAAAGTAAAGCTATTCCAGGAAAATCGAGATTCGTCACCTCACCGCTTTCGAAAATCCTTCCTTTAAATGTGCAGTTTGAAACAGTATGTCATCCAGAGCTTCATAGCATACCGTCCAGATCAAACCAGTAGAAGTGACCAGTCGCACCGGCACCGATAATTAGCGGCGCTGGCCAGCGCCGACCAGCCTGCTGGAACAGGCTGGTCGGTTCGACTAGTGCTGGACATCACTAAGGTGAGGCTATGGTTCGCTCTAGTTACAATCTAAAGCAGCACGGGCTTTTTCATATTCCGCTATATCGCTACGCGAGTCTTTGTTCACATAATCGAAAAGTTCCGCTAGTACAGAGCTCTCACTATCTAGAACAATAGTAATATAGACTGACTCAAAGTAACCCGAGACAGCATATGGTTTAACTCCAAGTCGCATTAATTTTTTGACATCATCGAATTGGTGAAAGTTTGCTGCATGACTTATCAAGAACTCGCCATATTCAGATAAGAAGTTATCTCTTTCATCGAATGGGATAGCATCTATACCACCCGACTTGAAGAACTCTAAAGGATTACCATATTTCTTGCTGAAGTTTTTCGACGTCAACATATAAATTTCTCTATCAGAGTTAACTGCCATATTTTCAGAAATGTATTCTGACCTACAATCCGCCATAGATATGCTAGAAAAAAGGTATAAGAAAAATACTAAAAAAAATGCTCTCATCTTTTTATAAACTCCACATCAACTCGCCCGTAGCTATCATACACAAACCTGTGTCTTAAAGGAGGCGGAGGCGCAACTCCCATCAAGTCATTGAAGGCGCCAATTGCATTACTTATCAAACCCATTTTATTGGGGTTAACTAAAGCGTCTACACCAGATTTAAGAAGTGTATTAGCTGTCAACTCCATATTGGCAGATAGGTTACCATTCACCGCTAGCGCCTGAATACGACGTAAATCACTAGAGTACAATTGGGCGCCTAACAAAACAGATTCATCATCTCTGTGAGCGAGCTCTGGAAAGTTTGCTCGAATCCCTTCAACATCATTGGCACCAACCAACTTCTTGATTAGCATTCTTTTTTCATAAGCTTCTGATTCAATCTCATTATTTATCTTAGCCCGATGTCTTTCTGTTAACCTCGCTCGAGCATCATCGTTCAACAATCGAGAGAAAGCACCAGTAACAGCTCCATTAGCAAACTTGCCACCACTGATTGCAGAAGCCGTACCACCAATAAGCGCAGCTTTGACCGCATTACCAACTCGGTCTCCAATCTCTGTTGCTCCATCAACAAACAAACTGTCGCCACCTACTTGACCAACGCCTTGCACGAAACCTGCTGCCACAAACCCATGACCAAACTTACCACCTTGCAAGACACTGCTCACTCCACCAACTGCCCCGTGAGCAGCAACTTTACCAAGATTAAAACCTTGGACATCCCAACCATGCAAAGCACCAAATGCCGCACCTGTAAATGCTCCTACCAATGCACCTTTCAAGGAACCAGTTGCTACTCCGCCTGCAACGAAACCAGTTATTGCCCCTTGAACCACTACGTTACCGATACCAAAAGCGTTCGCCAATAACCCTCCTGCACCAGGAAGCCAAACGCTGATGGCAATAGCTGCTATCTGACGCCAGTACTTCTTGATAGCTTTAAAGAGCTTTTTGAAGAAGAACCCACTGGGATCGGTATAGCTCATCGGATTGTTCAACACATAACTATACCGGTTGTAGTTCTGCAAGTTATTCGGTGCCTGGATATTTGGATCGGCCTGTAGGAACCGGCCAAGGGTCGGATCATAGATCCGACCATTCATATGGATGATATTCAAGTGAGAAAGTTGTTCATGCCCGGTATAGCCATTATTAAGAGACGGGGATATGGCTACTCCAAGTATTGAGCTGCTAAATGTTTGTAGACGTTTACCCCATGCATCATAGGAAAATTGCTGTACAACTCGTCCGCTCTGGTTCGTTACTGTAGTAACCGAACCTTGATGATCATTATGAAGATAAAATCGGTCGGAAGATCCATTACTACGCTTAGTAATGATGATGTTTCCAACATAGTATTTATGTTCAGTTAAATTGGAAACACTACTTCCTGTTCGAACAATCTTTTCATATAAGCCAGACACATAGGTCGTTGCGTAGTAAACTGCCGATCCATTTTCCATTTTCTTATCGTAACGATAGTAACGATTACGATTTTGATCATATTTATAGCTACTGAACTCTTGGCCTTTGTTGATCCGTTTAACCCTATCGTAAGAGGTATATTGATAGGTTCTTATTCCATCGCTACGAATGTTTCCGTTGCTATCATAAGTAAATCCCCGAGTCTCACTGCCTGAGGGCACTATTGATATCGATAAGTTTCGACTCTGCGAACTATAAGGCCCTACTGATGGGTTGCACGGCTGCGCCGTAACGACTCGACTAGAAAAGATTGAGAAAGAGGACATCAACACTGGGCCAGGTCCCGGGGTTGGCCCACAGCCATCCCCAGGACTCGGTGTAACCTCAATAACCGTTATTGAAGACTCTAGCTGAACTTGCTTGAGTCGATAAGGGTTCTGCGAATCGTAGATATACTGACCCACACCTTCCTTATTAGTTATATTACCAAGCTCATCATATTGAACGGCATATCCAATTTGCTCTCCGAGACCATGGCTGGTAGTTACTTCTGACAATCGATAGAGTTCATCATACGCATATCCGTTATTCCAATTCAGAGAGGCAGTCGATAGGTTCATCGACCTATGTGTCAGATTACCTAGTTCGTCAAACTGATAGCTCAAATCATGAAGGGTATTCCCCCCTTTCCTCAGTAAAATGCTATCGATAAATCCGGTTCGCGCTTTGTAATCTCGATTTTCAATAACATTATTACCATATGTCGCCGATACAATATTACCGCGCGAATCCATATTATTAATCGTCATATATGGACGATTTGACACTGGATCAACCCGTCTCCTTAAGTAACCTGATGAGTTATATTCGTTCCGAACTTTTACTTGACTGTCTGGATAATTTATTTGATAAACTCTTCCAAGATTATCGTAGCTGTAACCGATGCTATAGGTGCTTCCATTTAACTTAATCCGAATTCGGCGCACCAACCCCGTTGTATAGTAATCATATGATTTTCTAGTTTCGACATTTGCGCTAGTACAACTCGTAACACCTGTTGCCAATTTCTTTTCTTCAACAAGTAAACCAGCGGTATTACTGTTTCGGTTTCCATACCTCCAGCAAGTTACCCCCTCCGGTTCGATTCTCTTTATTTTTCTACCAAGGTTGTCATACTCAAAACTAACAATTTGACCCAAAGCATTAGTTTGACTCAATAGCTCTCCAAGTGCATTATATTGATAGTTCCAGGTTCCCTTATCAATATCCGTGGTTTGGTATTTTCTGCCATATTTATCAAAGCGACTGAAGGTTCTGGTAAACCGTGATCGCGAATCAGTCTCAACTTGAGTGGATATCACATTTCCATACGAGTCATATCGATGATAAATTCGACTTCCTAGTTCGTCCTCAACATAGGATATTTCTCCCAGTCCGTTCACAACCTTCGTCTTTCTATTGCCATTATCATCAAGAACCTGCACAGTCCTGCCGCGATAACTTGTTGTAGTCAGAGCACCGCTAGGCGTGTGCTGCCTTTTGACTCTGGAGTGAATATCGTAGGTAAAGGTTGTTTTATAGTTTGATGGCCATCCAATACCAGGTTCAGAGTTTCCAACTGCTCTCCCTAGCGAGTCATATTCCGTTTTGGATACTACCCAATTCCCATTAAAGTGTCGCTTTGATTTTGCAACTACCCGACCATACTTATCAAATATCGTTCTGTGGTCTGGTGCACCGCTTTGGCGCTTCTCAATATAGTAGTAGGCATTACTAATATTGTTGCAAGAACCACAAAGTTGATAGTAAGTGGCTACTGTTCCACCGGTAGGAGGTCTAATCCTTATTTCCCTTCCCCATACATCATAAGTGGTTATAGTGCTTCGATCATTGGGGTCATTCATGGTTACGGTTAGGATCTTGCCTTGCACCTCATCCGCTGAAACACCGTTGTATTGGTATGTTACTGTATCACCGACGGGATTGGTTTTACTTTCCAAATAGCGACCATTATTCCCCCAACTTTGAGTGGTCACTCGAGTTGACTTACTACTGCCATTCCAATTGATACCAGCTGTAACTGAGCTAGATATCTGATTTCCGTACCTATCAAAGTCAAGTTGTGTTTTTACTTCGTAGAGAGGCTCATCGGGAGCCATTGTCGACTCAAACATCACTCCACGATCATCGTAAATGAATGCAGATTTCCGAGTTATTGCAACTTGTCCCATACGCGTTTTCGTTATGGTAGTTTCACTCAGTCTACCTTTTTCTGCACCACCGCCATCCCCTTGATAGCTGTTTTCTGTTCGGGTAGTTAGCAATGTATTTCCGTTATCAGGATCGAACTGCGTGATCAAAATATCGATGGCGTTACCGTAGTCGTCATAATCGGTTTCCGTCTGACTTTTGGCAACTTTGTAGATAACACCATTTGTTCCTCTCTCACGCTTGGTGTCATTACTTTCTACAAGTAGAGAAAACATGGCGTTATCTGAATGGGCGGAGACACCAAATGAATATATATTTGTCGAGCTATTTAGTAGCTCTCCCTGATGGAATTGACTAGTACTTGATGGTGTGCCGACCAGTGGAAAAAATTGATTGTAATGCGTAGTTGTTTCTATTCCCGTCTGCTCATCAATTGAAGTAAGAAATTCAAACCCCAATGCTCCTCGGCCGAGTCGATTTAGTGCAAAACCACCATAGCGATAACTAACGGATACAGTGCTGTCATCTCCGGTTTCGGTTTGCACACGCTTAACCACCATAAGTGGCGATATCAGACCAAAGTTACCATTTTCAACTTCAATGCTGGCGCTTTGTATTGGATAAACAGGATACTCACCGTCAACTTTATCAGTAAGTCTCCCGTAGCTTATCTGAGTTCTCCCTCCAAGGCCATCGTATATATCTGAAATCGAACTTGAATTGATTGAAATGTAGGAATCATACCGGTGCCAAGCAGAGTTGGTCGCGGAGTACATCTGTGGTATACCTTCTCCTTGTGTATCCGCTATCCTTAATACCTCATAGCTGGATATTGACTGACTTCCTCTATTTGGCCAAGACAACTGTCCAGCAGTATTAAATTCTGTTACATGAAATCGTACTATCTGGTTCCCATAAGGAACTATAATATCGGTTTTTCCATCTACATTAACGTCAAAGAAATAGGTTTTTGATATGTCAGAATTAGTGATCGACACTCCAGTATCTATCGGATTATTTAGCCTATTTCCGTTTGACACTCTTACATACCAACGGTTGTTCTTAACATAAGCAATATCAGTTAGACCGTCACCATTAAAGTCAGCCGCCCTAACATTTGCTGACTCTCCAACATCGCTAACAGTTTGACGCTCAGTATATGTTCCACTTTGGGATACGTATAGGCGCCACGAAGAAGTCGTTTCCCAAGTAGTATTTGTGTAATCTTCTCGACACTCGGAGGCATCCGCCACGCCGGATAAGTGCTCCCCACTGCCGTTTATTTGACAGCGCCCTTCAGTTACTTTAAGTAAAAGGTCTGTCTTTCCATCGCCATTGAAGTCGAGCAGCGCACTATTTTTTAGTGTTGAGTGACTTGATATACCGCTGTTGAGCTGTAGATCTGATTGAAAATTTAACAATGTTTGTTTTGCTTGTAGTTCCCCTCCATCATTTCTGTACCAATTTAATGAACCGTTCTCAGTAAATAGAATGTCCTCCAGTCCGTCACCATCAGGATCGGCAATCAGTACTTGGCCTTCAAACCCTATCGCTCTTTTTCCTGTTGGGATTGATCGATAATAGGTAGTCCGTTCAAAAGTGTCACACTCTTCAAGCATTTCATTGGCAATGGAGGCACCACTGACACTATGAGCATCCCTATTTGAACAGTAAGGCACTTCTTCAGTGTTCAGTTCATACGTCAATACAAACCAATTGCTGTCAGCACCTCCTGACACAAGAAGATCACGCTGTCCCTGGCCGGTGAAATTGATCACGTGGGCATATTGTGGCTGAGCAGCACCGACGGAACCCATAATGACCGAACTGTTGTTTTCAAAATTATGGAGTTTCCACTGGCTACCCGTTGAGTAAATCATGTCTGACCGGCCATTACCGGTCATATCGAAAAAACGTGCAGTGTGACGATTGCTCGTTGATGCAGCTTCGCTCTGAGGCGGAGCAAAAAGTTGGAAGTTACTTGTGGTGCTTAGAAAGCGATTCCAAGTGAAGTTAATCGGCGCGCTACAATTTGATGAAGATGGCTCAACGCAGCGTCGGATCGACACCAATCGATTTTTGTTTAGGTGGTTAAATGCCTCATCGTAGCTGAGATCATATCTTGACGACAATTCACCATCTGTCGATACTTCGATAGACCGAAGAAGCTTATTCATTCCTATCAAAGCGCCGAGATAGTAACCTCTGGTCGGCTTACTCTTATTGTTATATTGAAATTCAACTCGCTGATAGGGTAACTCATTGCCATGGCCCCCATAAGCAATGGCCGAAAGATAATGTTCCCCTTTACTACCATCGCGACGATAGCGGTAGGCAATGTAATTTCCAAAGACGTCGACAGTACCACTTTGTGCCCAGAATAGCGCAACGCTCCCCTGTTGCTGGTAATTAGCAAAACGCATTGAATCAGGGCCGAGCGTCGTCCCATCGGTATCCTTAAATGCGACACCAAAATATGACGGATTGCCAAAGTACCTAACATCCCCATCCTTACCTTCTACCTTGAAGGCCAGAGGCCCTCCTCCCTGCGCCTGCCCCCTTGCGGTTATCTTCTGATAGGACTCAATTTCTGTTCTATAGACAGAGTTTGGCTCGCCATAACCCGCAGGACTATTTGTTGCCAGAACCAGCCTTTGTCCATCCAAGCAAAAGCGATCCGATCCTGACAAATCGACACCAACAAGAGCACCATCAGTTGCGATCGACTGCGGACACCGGCTGATCATCGACTGTGCGCTTATGCCGAACCCCACACCCAGATAGCCGTCTTGCCTATTGGATGAAGAGTAGGTAATGACAACATTTGGAGCTACGTTAGCCCTGGCCTTTGGCAGCGCCAACGGTAGCTGGTAAGTCGCCGCTCCCTGTTCGTCAACGCGAAACTGCCCGCTAAGCGGAACAGTCGATGCTTCGGTCAATAAGGAAAGACCACAGAGCAAAAGGAGACTCCAACGCATAATCCACCCCCAATCCTTGGGCTGTTAGATGAACAAAAGTGAGACTCAGAGAAATCAGTTCAAAACTATTATTGGGGTGGCTTTTGATCAGGTAGGAATGAGCAGACAGTTCGTATGTGAATGCTCTCTTCGAAGTTGGGTTAGGTACAGATATCCAGCTCTCAACTATAAAAAGCCGGTGGAAGGGCAAGCTTATTTTTAATTATTCAGCTTTAGCTATTGAGGGGGTGGGGGAATAGTGTTTAAGAGCAAACCTAAGGGCACGTTTCCTTAGGCTCCTATATTTCAGCTTCACATCCTTGTGCAATTATGCTGTTCTCAGGCGTTCTGGCCCGCCACATAGCCGCTGCTCCAGGCCCACTGGAAGTTAAATCCACCAAGCCATCCGGTGACATCCATCACCTCACCGACAAAGAACAGGCCGGGAACCGTTTTGCACTCCATGGTTTTGGAGGAGAGTTCATCGGTGTCCACACCGCCCAGGGTCACTTCCGCCGTCCGGTATCCCTCGTCACCAGCCGGCTTCAGTTGCCAGCCGTTCAGCATGGACGGAATCGAGTCCAACGCGGATTTATTAAGCTGACCCAGGGGCAGGTTCTGCCAGCCGTGATAGGCGATCAGTGCCTCGGCCAGACGGCCGGGGAAGTGCTCGGACAGCCAAGTCAGCAGTTGGCGCTTCGGCGAGCGCTGTCGCGCTTCTGCCAGAGCTTCTGCGGCATCGACGGATGGTAGCAGGTCAATGGTGACCGCTTCGCCTGTTTGCCGGTAGTTGGAAGCCTGCAGCACGGAGGGGCCGGACAGTCCACGGTGGGTAATCAGCATCTGCTCGGTAAAGCTGGGGCCACGGGCCGCCTGGATGCTGGTGGTCAGGCTGATCCCGGACAGAGGTTCAAAGTGCTGCTTCTCTGCGGGTTGCAGGGTAAAGGGCACCAATCCGGCACGAGTCGGGCGCATTTTCAGGCCAAACTGTTCCGCGATCTGATAGCCCAGCGGGGTCGCACCCAGCTTGGGCATCGATAAGCCACCGGTCGCCACCACCAGCGACTGACACTGGATCCGACCTGCACTGGTGGCCACGCTGAACCCCTCTTCACTCTTGCTGACCGCTTCGATGCTGGTGCGCAGACGGATCTGAACCTGCCCCTTATCGCACTCCGCCAGCAGCATGGCGACAATCTCTTTGGCGGAATCGTCGCAGAACAGCTGGCCATGGTCCCGCTCGTGATAGGCGATGTTGTGACGCACCACCATATCGATGAAGTCCCATTGGGTGTACTGGGCCAGGGCGGACTTGGGAAAGTGCGGGTTGGCACAGAGGTAGTTGGCCGGCTCCATATACAGGTTGGTGAAGTTACAGCGGCCGCCGCCACTGATCAGGATCTTCTTACCCGCCTGTTTGGCATGGTCCAGCACCAGCACCCGGCGTCCCCGGGCCGCCGCAGTGGCTGCACACATCAGGCCGGCGGCACCGGCGCCGATCACTACCACGTCTGTCTGCATTGTCGATTTCCGTTGGGTCTCAGATGAACAAAAAGGGGATGCCTCGGCATCCCCTTGTAACCTTAGCGCCGCATCACTCCGGCTTCATATCCCGGCCCAACAGGGCTCGGGCCGCTTCCTGAACCGGTTTGCCCTCGTAGAGCACCTGGTACAGTTGATCGGTGATGGGCATCTCCACCCCCTGACGCTTGGCCAGCAGGTAAACCTCTTTGGCGTTACGGTAGCCTTCTACTACCTGGCCGATCTCCTCCATCGCCTGCTCCACCCCTTTACCCTGGCCCAGGGCCAGGCCGAAGCGGCGGTTACGGGAGAGGTTATCGGTACAGGTCAGCACCAGGTCACCCAGACCTGCCATCCCCATAAAGGTGTCCTTATCGGCACCCAGGGAGCAGCCCAGGCGGCACATCTCCACCAGACCACGGGTGATCAGCGCGGTACGAGCGTTGGCGCCAAAGCCGATGCCATCAGACATACCGGCACCAATGGCGATCACGTTCTTCACCGCACCACCCAGTTGCATGCCGATAAAGTCGGGGTTGATGTAAACCCGCATCCAGGTGCCGCAGTGCAGCAGCTGCGCCATATCCTCGGCAAACTCAGTATCGGTCGCCGCCAGGGAGATGGCGGTAGGCAGACCCGCAGCCATCTCTTTGGCGAAGGTGGGACCGGAAAGCACCGCCAGCGGGATCTGATCGCCGAGGATCTCCCGGGCCACATCCTGAAGCAAACGGCCGGTTTCCGGCTCCAACCCCTTGGTTGCCCAGACAATACGGGCATCCGGACGGAGCAGCGGTTTGGCCTGGTTCAGTACTTCACCAAACACATGGCTGGGCACCACAACCAGAACATCGCGGGACGCCGCCAGCGCTTTACCCAGGTCGCTCTCAATCACCAGAGGATCGGGGAAAGCGGCACCGGGAAGAAACTCCTCGTTGCAGCGATCACGCTGCAAGCGAGCCATATGGTCGGCCTCATGGCCCCACAGCACGGTATGGTGACCGTTGCGGGCCAGGGAAATGGCAAGGGCGGTGCCGTAAGACCCCGCCCCAAGTACCGTAATCGCGGCTTGTTCAGTCAACTGAAAAGCTCCTGAATTGATTAGGCGTCTGCCTGCGCACCTTCAGCGGCCGCTTCTTGCTGGCGCTTCTGCAGGTACTGAGCAAACAGGGCATCGAAGTTCACCGGAGCCAGGTTCAGCGGCGGGAAGGTGCCACGGTTTACCAGGCTGGCTACCGCTTCACGAGCGTACGGGAACAGGATGTTCGGGCAACCGGCGCCCAGAGCGTGGGCCAGTTGCGGCTCAGGCAGGTTGGCAATGGTGAAGATACCGGCCTGTTGAACTTCGGCCAGGAAGGCAACGTCTTCGCCCACTTTGGTGGTTACGGTAATGGAGATAACCACTTCATAGGTGTCGTCAGCCAGCTTGGCAGAGCGGGTGTCCAGGTCCAGTTTCACTTCCGGCTTCCACTCTTTCTGGAAAATGGCCGGAGAGTTCGGGGTTTCGAAGGAGATGTCCTTGGTGTAAACGCGCTGGATCTGGAACTGAGGAGCCGCTTGTTCGTTGGTGGCGGCGTTGTTGGTTGCTTCAGCCATTGTCTTTCCTACCTTAATTGTGTTCGTTTGTCGGGCTTCCATTCGCCGAGCCGGACGCCAAAGGGTTAGGCGGCCAACATTGCTGCGGACGGGTCCCCGTTATCAGGGGTCGCTCGTTGTCTCAACCGGCCGCCTGGGCGACCGGCCATCAACTCAGCGTTTTTTCTTCCGTACCACCGGCAGATTCGCGGCGTTCCAGTCGGTCATGCCACCGTGCAGGTTGTAGACCTGCTCGAACCCGGCTTTAACCAGTACCTGGGCAGCCTGGGACGAACTGATCCCGGCGTTGCACACCACAATGATGGGGGCGTTCTTAAACTTTTCAACCGCACCCAACTCATTATTTTTGATTTGAGACAGGGGCACATTGATAGCGTCTACGATGTGGCCTTTCTTAAATTCGTCGGCCCCACGGACGTCCAGCACCTTCGCATCCTGACGGTTGATCAGCATGGTGGCTTGCTGGTGGGAAACGGTTTTGAACTTGCTCAGCTTGCTCTTAACCAGAGACATGATGAACAGCGCCAGCAGAGCCACCCAGATCAGACTGAGGATGGGGTTGCGGACAAAAAAATCGATGTATTCCTGCATGAAAAGGCCTGTTAACTGACTCAGCGAGTGAAATAACGGGCAGCAAGTATACCTTGTCATTTCATTGGATGCAGCGTTGTCGCCATTGCACCGGGCGGATGCTGGTTTGCGGCTTGGCCATCGGTGTACACTGAGTCACACTCAGCTAATCGACATCGGCGCCCCGATCCCGACGGCGCCCAACGCAAGGATTCACCATGACTGTCGCCCGCAAACCCCTGGCGCTGATCATCCTGGATGGTTGGGGCTACCGCGCCCCCAGCGCTGACAATGCCATTACCAACGCCAACACCCCGAACCTGGACAAGCTCTTCGCCGAGCGCCCTAGCACCCTGATCTCCGGCTCCGGCCTGGACGTGGGCCTGCCGGACGGTCAGATGGGCAACTCCGAGGTGGGCCACATCAACCTGGGGGCCGGACGTGTGGTCTACCAGGAACTGACCCGCATCGGCAAAGCGATCCGTGATGGTGAATTCCAGCACAACCCGGCCATTGCCAAGGCCGTGGACAACGCCGTCGCAAAAGACAAAGCAGTGCACATTATGGGGTTGCTCTCCCCGGGCGGCGTCCACAGTCATGAAGATCACCTGGAAGCGATGGTGCGGATGGCCGCAGCACGCGGTGCCGAACGCATCTACCTGCACGCGTTCCTGGATGGCCGTGACACTCCGCCCCGCAGCGCCGAAGCGTCACTGAAGCGCTTTGACGCTGTGTTTGCCGAGCTGGGTATAGGCGCCACCGCCAGCGTGGTGGGGCGCTACTACGCCATGGATCGCGATCAGCGCTGGGAGCGCGTGGTACAGGCGTACCAGTTGCTGACCGAAGCCAAGGGCGCGCATCAGGCCGACAGCGCCGTCGATGCCCTGCACGCCGCTTACGCCCGGGATGAGAACGATGAGTTCGTGGCCCCTACCGTAATTGGCCAAGGCGCAGCGATGGCCGACGGCGACGCGCTGATCTTTATGAACTTCCGCGCCGACCGTGCCCGCCAGCTGACCCGTGCTTTTGTGGACCCGGCATTTTCCGGCTTCGAGCGAGCGGTAACCCCGAAGCTCAACTTCGTGATGCTGACTCAGTATGCGGCGGACATCGATGCCCCCTGCGCCTTCCCGCCGGAAGACCTGGTCAACACCTTCGGCGAACTGATGGCCAAGCACGACAAAAAGCAGCTGCGCATCAGTGAGACCGAGAAGTACGCCCACGTCACCTTCTTCTTCAATGGCGGTGTGGAAACGCCCTTTGAAGGGGAGGAGCGGATCCTGATCAACTCTCCCAAAGTGGCCACCTATGACCTCCAGCCGGAGATGAGCAGCGAAGAGCTGACCGACAAACTGGTGGCCGCGATTGAGTCCGGCGAGTTTGACGCCATCATCTGCAACTACCCCAATGGCGATATGGTGGGTCACACCGGCAACTACGAGGCGGCGGTGAAAGCCTGTGAAGCGGTGGACCACTGCATCGGCCGTGTGGTTGAGGCACTGGAGAAGGTGGGCGGCGAGTGTCTGATCACCGCAGACCACGGCAACGCCGAGCAGATGAGCGACGCCAGCACCGGCCAGGCGCATACCGCCCACACCAGTGAGCCGGTGCCGCTGATCTACGTTGGCCGGGATGCCGAGCCGCGCACAGACGGCGCCCTGTCTGACATCGCCCCCACCATGCTGTATCTGATGGGCCTGCCCATTCCGGTTGAGATGACCGGCCAGCCCCTGGTGACCCTCAAATCGTGAAACGACTCCTGCCCCTGGCTCTTTTCGCCCTGCTGGCCACTCCGGTGGCCGGTCAGGACGAGGTGGCCCAACAACAGGCCCAGCTCGACAAACTGAGCCGGGAGATCAAACAGCGTCAGGCCAAGCTTTCTGAAGCCCAGGTGGCCAAAGATGGACTGATGGCGGAGCTGCGTCGCACCGATAAGGCGATCAGTGACAGTGCCCAGTCCCTCAAGCGGCAACAGCAGGCGCTGACCGAGAGCGAAGCGACCCTGAGTGAACTGGAAAAGCGCCAGGGGGAGCTGGAGACACGGCAACGACAACAGCGGGATCAGCTCGCCGCCCAAGTTCGCACCGCCTGGATGAGTGGCGGACAGGATCACACCGCGCTTTTACTGGGCAATGATGACCCGGCCACCCTGGAGCGGATGCTGGTGTACTACCAGTATCTGAACCAGGCCCGAATCGATGCCCTTGATGCCCTGAAGGTCACCGCCAGCGAACTGGCCAGCGTGATCGCCGAGCAACAGACGGAACGGGATCGCCAGGCTGACCTGCTTAAACAGCAGGAGCAGGAGCGCATTCGACTGGCGCAACGCCAGAAAGATCGTGAAGCGGCCCTGGCCAAGCTGGAGCGGCAACTGAAACGGGACAGCAATCAACTGGCCCTGATGCAGGAGGACCGTGAGGTACTTGAGCGTGCCATCGCTCAGGCGCTGGAGGCCCTCGCCCGCAACGCGGCGCTGGATGGTCTGGCGGACAGCAAAGGGCGCCTGCCCTGGCCCACAAAAGGCTCACTCTCCAAAGGGTTTGGCAGTCATCGTGAGGGTCAGCTCAAATGGAACGGCTGGCTGCTGAAAGCACCCGCAGGACGGGAAGTGAAAGCGATCAGTGCCGGTCAGGTGGTGTTTGCCGACTGGCTACGAGGCTTTGGCCTGGTGGTGGTGGTTGACCACGGCGAGCAGTACCTCAGCCTCTACGGACACGCCCAGGCCCTGCTGCGACAGGTGGGAGATACGGTCAAACCCGGCGAGGTGATCGCCCTGACCGGCAGCTCCGGTGGCCTCCAACAACCAGGTCTATACTTCGAGATACGCCATCGAGGGCGTGCCATCGATCCCCGTCCCTACCTCAAAAAGGGGTAACGCTGGCCAGCCCTCCTGATCAGGAGGGCAGCCCATGCGGCGCATTCTTCCCTTTCTGGTCGGCCTTCTGTTTTGCGTTACCACCGCGTATGCCGGACAGGAGTTACACAAGGATGCGGCCAAGCCGACTCACCAGGATAGCCAAGCTCTGATCGGCGCCGTTCAGGAGTTGATCGAGGATTACTACGTCGACGAGGTGGATCGACAGGCTCTGTTGGATGGGGCCCTGAAGGGAATGCTGGAGGTGCTGGACCCCCATTCCACTTACCTGCGTCCGCATACCCTCTCTCTGCTTCGGGACAACAACCGTGGCCACTACTATGGCTATGGCCTTGAGGTGTCCGTTGATGAAGGGGAGATCCGGGTGATTTCACCTATGGCCAACTCCTCCGCCGAAGTGGCCGGTGTGCAACCGGGAGATGTCCTGCTCAAGGTGGACGAACTGGAAGCGGATCCGGACGATCTCGACCCGATGATCGCCTACATCAAACAAGCCAGCCTGGATGATCGCCCCCTGCTGTTGACCCTGAAGCGGGATCCTCTGCCCGACCCGGTAGTCCTGCAGCTGATCCCTTCCGAAGTGGAAGTGATATCAAGCCAGTCCCATCGTTTGCCCGGCAACATCGGTTACCTGAGGATCTCCAGTTTCAACCAGCGCACAGCCTCAGAGATCCGGGCCGCGGCACATCAGTTTGCCGAGACCCCTCTGGATGGACTGGTGCTGGATCTGCGCAACAACCCCGGAGGACTGCTCGACGCCGCCGTACAAGTGGCAGACATGTTCCTGACCCAGGGCACCATCGTCACCACCCACGGCCGCTTCTTCGACGCCAACAGCGCTTACCAGGCCTCCCGCTTCAGCCTGTTTGGCGATCTCCCTGTGGTGGTGATCATCAATGAAGGCAGTGCTTCCGCCGCAGAGATCCTGGCCGGAGCCTTGCAGGATCTGAACCGAGCGGTACTGGTGGGCGAGCGCACTTTTGGCAAGGGTACGGTGCAGAGCCTGATCCCACTCCTTTATGGCGGTGGGGCAATCAAGCTGACCACAGCCCGTTACGCTACCCCCAACGGGACCTTTATCGACCAGCAGGGGATCAATCCCGACATCCTGGTGGAAGCCCAAAAAGATGGCGATATAATCAGCAATAACAATCCCTTGCTGAGTCTTCAGGATGATCCTCAGTTGCTGGCCGCCTACAACCTGCTGGTGCCGAAAACCGCTCATCGCGGCCGCCCTTAGTTTGTTGCTTTTTTGCGGAATGGCGCAGGCCGGACCGCGCCTCGCCCTGATCATTGATGACATTGGCGCCCGGGAAGCTGATCGGGCCGCCCTCGACCTTCCTGACAGCGTCACCCTGGCGTTTCTTCCCCACACCCCCTGGGGGCGCGAATTCGCGCTGGCCGCCTGGCGCGAAGACCGGGAATTGATGCTGCATCTGCCGATGGCCACCACCGGCCCAAAGTCTCCCGGCCCCTGGGCCATTGAGCCGGAGCTGGATCGCTGGCAAGTGCAGTACCGGGTGAAAAAAGCGTTGGCGGACATCCCCTTTGTCAGTGGCGTTAATAACCATATGGGCAGTGCCGTCACCCCGGATCCGGACCGCATGGCCTGGGTGATGGAAGTGCTCAGTCTTAAGGGGCTCTACTTTGTGGACAGTCTGACCACCTCAGACAGCCGGGCGTATGAACAGGCTCAGGCCTGGGGGATTGCCAGCCAGAAACGGGACGTGTTCCTCGACCCGGACCGACAGCCGGGCACGTTGGAGATTCAGTGGAATGAAGCGCTGGAGCAGGCTCAGCGACGAGGAGAGGTGCTGGTGATCGGGCATCCCTATCCGGAGACCCTGGCCTTTCTGGAAACGGCACTGCCCGCGCTGTCTGATCAGGGGATTGAGCTGGTGCCGATGTCAGCCCTGTTCACCCCGCCCGTACTGTTGCCGCTTCCAGCTCAGTCAGCACGGTAAGTGCCACCGCATCGGTGCTGCCGCAGATATCGGGGTCGGGCTTAAAGTTGCTGCACACCGCCGGGCGGCCGGGCTGACCGAAGATCTTACACAGATTCCGCTCATCCAGCTGAATGCAGCGCACCCCGGCCGGTTTGCCTTGGGGCATACCGGGAATGGGGGAGGTGATGGAGGGGGCGATGCAACAGGCCCCGCATCCCAGACGACACTGCATGATGGACTCCGGATAACAGAAAAACGGGCCGCTCGGCCCGTTTTTTCAACAATTCAGTGGTTTACACTTCCATCGCTGTTTTCAGCTTCTTGATGGCGTTCTTTTCCAACTGCCGGATCCGCTCGGCAGAGACCTGATAGCGATCCGCCAGTTCCTGAAGCGTGACTTTGGGTTCATCCAGCCATCGGGCAGTCAGAATATCCCGGCTGCGCTCATCCAGGGTGTTCAGTGCGGCGTGCAGCTTCTGCTGGGAGCGACGCTCCCAATCCTCCTGCTCCAGCGTCTCGGCATGGTCGGACTGCTTGTCCTCCAGATAGAGAGCCGGGGCGTAGCTGCCCTCATCGTCATCCCGCTCCGGGGCGATGTCGAAAGCGGCGTCGACAGCGGCCATACGGGCCTCCATCTCCATCACTTCGTTTTCGCTGACCCCAAGCTCGTCCGCCACCGTACTGACCTCTTCAGCACTGAACCAGCCCAGACGTTTCTTGGCCTTTCGCAGGTTGAAGAACAGTTTGCGCTGAGCCTTGGTGGTGGCCACTTTGACGATGCGCCAGTTTTTGAGGACGTACTCATGGATCTCCGCCTTAATCCAGTGCACGGCAAAGGAGACCAGCCGTACCCCGATATTGGGGTCGAAGCGCTTCACCGCCTTCATCAGGCCGATGTTGCCCTCCTGGATCAGGTCCGCCTGCGGCAGGCCATAGCCGGAATAGCTGCGGGCCACATGCACCACAAAGCGCAGGTGTGCCATGATCAGTTGCTTGGCCGCATCCAGATCACCCTGCTCCACCTGACGAGCCAGGTACTGCTCCTCTTCGGCAGACAGCATGGGGATGGCATTGACCGCCTGGATATAGGACTCCAGGGTGCCGTGCCCTTGGGGCACCACCATCAAGGCCATGTTTGGGCGGTTGTCGCTCATGCTGTACCTCGTTTGTTGCAGGGATGGGGAGTCTAGCACGCTCGCCGGTTAAAGGGTAAGAACCCCTCTGTGCGGCAAACGTCGGGTTCAGACTCCATTTGGCTGGCCGGGTTCCCTAGCGGGGTTCAATGGCGCGCAGGTGGCGTCGAACCGACAGCCAAGCCCCCAACCAACCCAATGCGCAGGAGAACAGGATCAGGCTGCCACTCTGGCTGCCGGTCAATCCCTCAAGACGGATCTGGCTGCGATACAGGCTGAGCAGCTGAGCCACCGCCCCATCCAGCCAGATCAGCATGCCGTTCACCAATACCATGGCGATCAACGCTGCCAGCAGTCCCAACCAGATCCCGCCATAGAGGAAGGGGCGGCGAATAAAGGCTTCAGTGGCACCCACCAGCTTCATCACCTTGATCTCGTGAAAGCGTTGCATGATCGCCAAACGGATGGTGTTGCCGGTGATCAGCACCACCGCCAGAATCAACAGAGCCGCCAGTGCACTGCCGGATTGCCGGCCCACCTGTCCCAGCGCCTGAAGGCGCTGCAACCAGTCCAGATCCAGCCGGGCCATCGCCACTTCGTTGAACTGAGCCAGCCGATCACGCAGTGCCCGGGCGGCATCTGCATCACTGTGGCGGGCCGAGGGCAGCACCCGAACCACCGCCGGCAGCGGATTGCTGTCGAGGTACTTCAGGGCTTCACCAAACTGGCTGTGGGATTGGAATTCCGCCAACGCCTGATCGGGGTTGAGGTAGTGCACCTCTATGATCTCCGGCATGGAGCGCAGTTGAGTCACCAGCCCCTGACGACGAGCTTCATTAAGATCCAGTCGCAAAAACAGGCTGATCTCCGCCGCACTCTGCCACTGAGCCTCCACCTTGGCGGCGTTGTTTGAGAGCACCATCAGCAGCGCAGGCAGAGAGAGGCTGAACCCCAGCACCAGCATGGTCATCAGGGAGGTCATCGGTGTGCGCCAAAGCTCACCAAGGCTGCTCAGGGCCTGCCGAACGTGCTGCTGACAGCCGCTTTTCAGCCGTTGAGTAAAAGGCAGTTTTGGCTTCACAGGGCCATCTCCTCACTCACCATGCGTCCGTGACGAAGGGTCAGGGTCCGGTAGCGCATGCGGGCGATCAGGCCCAGGTCGTGGGTGGCGATCAGCACCGTGGTGCCGGACGCATTGAGGGTTTCGAACAGGCGCAGAATGTCCATGGAGAGCTTGGGATCCAGGTTTCCGGTGGGCTCATCCGCCAGCAGCAGAGGAGGCCGGTTGATCACCGCCCGGGCGATACCAACCCGCTGCTGCTCACCGCCGGAAAGCTGAATCGGCGCGTAAGCCGCCTTATCGCCGAGGCCAACCATATCCAGAGCCCCTTCCACCCGCTTGGTGATCTCGCTGCTTTTAAAGCCTTCAATCACCAGCGGCAGGGCCAGGTTGTCGTAGACACTGCGATCCATCAGCAGGTTGTGGTCCTGAAAGATGATGCCGATATTGCGACGCAGATAGGGCACATCGCCGCGCTTAAGCTTGGCGATGTCCTGACCGTTAATGGTCACCTTGCCCGTGGAGGGGCGCTCGATGGCGGTGATCAGCTTGAGCAGGGTGCTTTTCCCGGCGCCGCTGTGGCCAGTGAGAAAAGCCATCTCACCGGGCTTAAGACCAAATGACACCTGCTCCAGGGCCATCCGGCCGCCGGGGTAGATCTTGTTGACCTGCTCAAACTGGATCATCGCTTACGCGGACTCCTGCTCACTGAAGAGGGCGTCGATAAAGGCCTGGCTGTCGAAGGGTCTCAAATCGTCGATCCCTTCACCGACACCGATATAACGTACTGGTATACCAAACTTATCTGCCAGAGCGAAGATCACACCCCCTTTTGCGGTGCCATCCAGCTTGGTCAGGGTCAGGCCGGTCAGACCCACCGCCTCATTGAAGATCTGCGCCTGACTGATGGCGTTCTGGCCGGTGCTGGCGTCCAGAGTCAACATCACCTCGTGGGGCGCGTTCTCATCCAGCTTCTTCATCACCCGGACGATCTTCTTCAGTTCGTCCATCAGGTGGGCCTTGTTCTGCAGGCGACCCGCAGTATCCGCAATCAGCACATCGACATTACGGGCTTTCGCAGCCTGCAGGGCGTCGAAAATTACGGAGGCACTGTCGGCGCCGGTGTGCTGGGCGATCACCGGGATGCTGTTACGCTCGCCCCAGACCTGCAGCTGCTCCACCGCAGCGGCACGGAAAGTATCCCCGGCCGCCAGCATCACAGACTTGCCTTCAGCCTGGAACTGCTTGGCCAGCTTACCGATGGTGGTGGTTTTCCCCACACCATTGACGCCCACCATCAGGATCACGAAGGGTCCGTTGGGGTTTTCGATGACCAGCGGCTGATCCACCTTGCTCAGAGTGGTTTTCAACTCCTGCTTTAGGTGCGCAAACAGGGCATCGGAATCTTTCAATTCGCCGAAGCTGGCTTTGTCGGTCAGGCTGTCGATGATGCGGGAGGTGGTTTCTACCCCAACGTCCGCCAGCAGCAGTTGGGTTTCCAGCTCTTCGAACAGTTCGTCGTCGATCTTTTTGCCTTTGAAGAGGGCAATAAAGCCGCCACCGATGTTCTCACTGGTGCGACGCAGCCCCGCTTTCAGACGGGCAAAGAAACCCTGCTTTTCCGGCTCTTCGCTCGGTTGAGCAGCTTGCTCAGCAGCTACACGCTCTGCTTCCAGACGCTCAGCTTCCGCCTGCTCGGCAGCAACGCGCTCTGCTTCCAGACGCACAGCTTCCGCCTGCTCGGCAGCAACGCGCTCTGCTTCCAGACGAGCGGCTTCGGCCTGCTCGGCGGCAACGCGCTCCGCTTCCACACGGGCGGCTTCGGCCTGCTCGGCAGCAACGCGTTCCGCTTCCAGACGAGCGGCTTCGGCCTGCTCAGCGGCAACGCGCTCCGCTTCCACACGGGCGGCTTCGGCCTGCTCGGCAGCAACGCGTTCCGCTTCCACACGGGCGGCTTCGGCCTGCTCGGCAGCAACGCGTTCCGCTTCCACACGAGCGGCTTCCGCTTGCTCAGCGGCCACACGTTCCGCTTCCACACGAGCGACTTCGGCCTGCTCGGCAGCAACGCGCTCCGCTTCCACACGGGCGGCTTCCGCTTGCTCTGCGGCTACACGTTCCGCTTCCACACGAGCGACTTCGGCCTGCTCGGCGGCCACACGCTCCGCCTCCAGACGAGCGGCTTCGGCCTGTTCAGCAGCCACACCCTCAGCGTCAGCCTGCTGGGCCGTTTCGGTTACTTCGGGACGCTCTGGCGTCTCCTCCTTTTTCTCCCGGCGGAACCAGGAAAATAAGCCTTTGGCCATCTTTTCTTACCCTTTACTGCCGGCCGGGCTGACAACACCCGCCCGGGCCTTGCTAAAATAGCGATTTTTCTGGCGCCCTAGTCTACCCAGAATTGCCAAAAAAGCCGAGGTCACCATGGCGAGAGCCCCACGTCGCAACAGTGCGTCCACTCCAGCATCCCGAACTCCGGGACAGATCCGCCTGATTGGCGGTCAGTGGCGTGGCCGCAAATTGCCGGTAACAGACGTGGCCGGATTGCGCCCCACCACGGACCGGGTACGTGAAACCCTGTTCAACTGGCTGATGCAGGAGACTCGCGGTGCCCGGGTGCTGGATTGCTTTGCCGGCAGCGGCGCGCTCTCTCTGGAGGCGCTCTCCCGTTTTGCCGAAAGCGCCACCATGCTGGAGCTGGATCAAGCGGCTGCCAGACAACTCAGTCGCAACCTGAGCACCCTGAAAGCGGATAACGCCTCCGTTATCGCCGGGGACAGCCTGGCCTATCTGGCCCGGCCAGCTGAGGCCCCTTTTGACATCGTATTTATTGATCCGCCGTTCCGAAAAGGGTTGCTGCAACCCTGTATCGAACAGCTGAACAACAATGGCTACCTGAAGCCGGGCAGCTGGATCTACCTGGAAACCGAAGTGGAGTTGGCGCTGCCGCCACTCCCCGCTGGCTGGTCCCTGCACCGTGAGAAGATCGCGGGACAGGTGGCCTACCGCCTCTATCAATACCGACCCACAGAGACCACCGAATGACCCAGTTTCTCTCTTGGGCCAAGGCCGGCATGGCCGCGGCCTGGCTGATCATGATCGTGAACCTGATCTTCCCCTGGCCTGCGCCCTACCACCTGGCCCTGCAGATCCTGCTGCAGATCACCCTTGCGGGTCACCTGGCCATCTGCGCCGGTTTCCGGGTCCGCCAGGGCAAGCCCCTGACCTGGGCACACTATCAGGAGATGATGCTGTACGGCGTCTTTGCCCTGCTGAGCTGGCGCAATCAGAGCCGCTCTGGCGAGTAACGCAAAAAACGGGAGCCGATTGGCTCCCGTTTCGTTAACTGGCGCCGAGGTACTGAGCGATCCCATCGAGGAACATCTGCACCGAGATCATCACGAGCACCATCCCCATCAGGCGCTCCAGCGCAACCAGGCCCCGTTCGCCCAACAACCGATGGAACACCCCGGAGAACATCAGAATCGCCGCGGATACGCCCCAGGAGAGCAGTAATGCCACCGTCCAGTCCATCATTTTGCCCGGTTCGGTATGCGCAAGCAGCAGCAGCGCGGCCAACACGGAGGGGCCCGCAATCAGAGGGATGGCGAGGGGTACCAGGAACGGTTCCTGGCCCGCATCCAGACCCGTTACCCCGCCGGGACTGGGGAAGATCATCCGGATGGCGATCAAAAACAGGATGATACCGCCTGCAATGGAAACCGACTCGGTACGCAGATTCAGGAATGAGAGCATCGCTTCACCGGCGTACAGGAAAATCAGCATGATGCCGAGGGCGAACAGCAGCTCACGGATCAGGATGATACGGCGGCGCTTGGGCTCCACATGGCGCAATACCGATAAAAAAATCGGCATGTTGCCCAGAGGATCCATGATCAGGAACAGCATCACCGCCGCTGAGAGGATATCCATTAAGAAAACTCCAATTTATCTGCTTCAGACTTCTGTTTTAGCGAACAAAAGTATAATTTATTCGTCACAGCAAAATGGTACCACCCAGCACACAATCCGTGGCTGCAACACACAAAAACTATGTTAAAAAACCTGCCGGTTCACCAAGTGACTCTGGGCATGTACGTGGTGGATATTCCTGGTCACTCCATAATGGCCATCCGCCAGCAAGGATATATTCGTACGCCGGAAATGCTGGCCCTCTTGCGTAAGCAGGGGGTCAAGTCAGTGCTTATCGATACCAGCCGGTCTCAAACCGGCGCTTCAACACCAACCCCGTCTCAACCCGCTGCGGCCAGTAAACCCGCTCAGGCGAAAGCCAGCCTGAAAGAGGAACTGCCGCGGGCAAGAAAGCTCTACAACCGCGCTCGCCAGTTGCAACAGCGGATGATGCATGACGTTAAACTGGGTAAACAGCTGGAGCTCGAACCTGTCGAGCAGATGGCGGACCAATTTATCGACAGCGTGTTCCGCAACAGCAGCGCCCTGAACTGCCTCCGTCTGATCAAGGATAAGGACGACTATCTCCTGGAGCACTCCATCGGAGTGGCGATCCTGATGACCCTGTTTGCCCGCCAACTGGGGTATAGCGGCAGCGTTCTGCACAAAATTTGTGTTGGCTCACTGCTGCACGACATCGGTAAGGTGATGATCCCCGTAGAGATTCTGAATAAGCCGGGCAAGCTCACCGATGAGGAGTTTGCGATTATGCGTAGCCACGCCGCTCATAGCCGCGACATCATCAAGAGCACTCCGGGGATCAGTCCCATCAGCCTGGACGTGGCCGCCATGCATCATGAGAAGCTGGATGGCACCGGCTACCCGGAAGGGCTGCAGGGCGACTCGATCACCACTTATGGACGCATGATCGCCATCTGTGACATCTACGATGCCATTACGGCGGATCGCATCTACCACAAAGGGGCGCCACCCACTGTCGCGCTGAAGCGTCTGCTGGAGATGACCCCACATCAGCTGGATCGGGAGTTGGTTCAGGAGTTTATCCAGTGTATCGGCGTGTACCCAGCCGGCACCATGGTCGAACTCTCCAGCGGCCTGCTGGCTGTGGTTCAGGAGTCCAATGAAGGTAAACCGCTGAAACCCATAGTCAAAGCGGTCTACAATCCCAACAGTCGCACCCATATCATGGCGACACTACTGGACCTTTCCAGCCCGCACTGTAAAGAGCAGATCGTCCGGGCCGTAAATCCCCGGGATCACCGGCTGGAACTGGACAACTATCTCTAAGCGCTATACCTTGGCGCCCCCCGCCAAGGTATCTCCGGAGACCACAATGAACTACCTGATCGCCAGTGTTCTGATTCTGGCTGTTGGCCCGTTGCTGTATCACGGCTTTCGAAACCAAACCCGGCTGCTGGATGCCATCGGCGCCTTCGTGGTGGTGTCCCTGTTCGGCCTGGTCCTGTTCGACATCCTTCCGGAGCTTTGGTACCACGGTGGTTTCTGGGTTGTTCCCACGATTCTGTTAGGCTTTTTCGGCCCCACTCTGGCGGAGAAAGCGTTTCGTCGGCACTCCCGGCTGGCCCACAACCTGACTCTGGCTCTGGGCCTGACCGGCCTGCTGATCCACACGCTGACCGACGGCAGCGCCATCTACCTGGTGAGTCAGCAGCAGGCCAATGATCTGCTGGCACTGGGCGTGGTGCTCCATAACCTGCCAGCGGGTCTGGCGATCTGGTGGCTGCTTCGTCCCCAGTTTGGTCGCGCGCCTGCCGCCGCCATGTTGGCGACCCTGATGGCCTTTACCGTAGTGGGTTTCTTCCTCGGCGATGAGATACTGTCGATGATCAGTGTCGCTGGCTCGGTTTACCTGCAAGCCTTTGTGACCGGTTCTATCCTGCACGTATTGGTCCACCGCCCCCATGAGCACCACCATGGCGCACACCACCACCATGGTCACAGTCGCTGGCGCCTCGGTCGGGGCCACTACCTGGGCAGTGCACTGGCGCTGATCTTCCTGGTATTGGTGATGCTCTCTCACCACGATCATGACCACAGCCACCATGGCCACAGTCATCAATCGGCGGTCCACGACCAAGGCGAACATTAAGGAGGCCGCGGATGCTTGCCACTCTCTCAGCCTGGATCCTCAAGGGATTTGGCTGGTCGATTCAGGGCCAGCTGCCAGAGCGGCATAAGTACATTGCCATCGTTGCTCCGCATACCAGCAACTGGGACTTTATCCTTGGTCTGCTCGCCCGCTTCCAGCTTAAGGTTCCCGCCCGCTTTATTGGCAAGCATCAGCTGTTTCGCCCTCCGCTGGGCTGGTTTATGCGTGCCCTCGGCGGTCGCCCGGTGGATCGGACCCAGTCCAACAATCTGGTGGAGGAGGTGGTGAAGCTCTTCAATCAGGAGGAGGAGTTCGTCCTGGCGCTGGCACCGGAGGGGACCCGCAAACCGGTGACACGCTGGAAAACCGGCTTCTACCACATCGCCAAAGGGGCAAAAGTGCCCATCGTCCCGGTAGCACTGGATTTCCGTAAAAAGTGCATCGTGATTGGGGAGCCCCTGATGGCCGGTGACAGCAAGGCGGCGGACATGGCTCAGCTGTTGGCGTTCTTCCGCCCACATCGCGGACGCTTTGCTCAACCCATTCCTCACTATCAGCCTCGGGACAAGCAGCCCTAAACCGGGATCCCCTGGCAGAAAAAAGCCCCGAATTCGGGGCTTTTTTTGTTATCCGGAAAGGGGCCGTCCCATCTGACGCAGATCCGCACCAGTCGGCCTTTGCATCGCCCTCAGGTCAAACTGGGGCAGCACCGCCAGGGCATGATCAAAGATATCAGCCTGAATCCCCTCGTAGATGGGCCAGCGGGTGTCGTTGGTAAAGCAGTAGATCTCCATGGGCAAGCCATTTTCCGTGGGCTCCAGCTGGCGCACCATCAGAGTCATCTCCTTGAGGATCATCGGGTGATGCTCAAGATAGGCCTGCAGGTAGGCCCGGAAACAGCCCAGGTTGGTCAGCCTGCGGCCATTAGCGGGCTGTTCCAGGTGGGTCACTCCCGAATTCGCTTCGGTCAGTTCCTTGCGCTTACAGGCCAGATGGGGCCGCATCAACTCGATCTGATCCAGCCGCTCAAACAACGGCTCATCCAGAAAACGTACGGAGTGCAGGTCCAGCAACAGGGAGCGTTTGATCCGGCGTCCGCCAGCCTCCTGCATTCCCCGCCAGTTGCGGAATGCGTCTGCCACCATAGCGTGAGCCGGGATCATGGTGATGGTCTTGTCGAAGTTCTGCACCTTCACCGTGGTCAGGCTCACCTCGATAACGTCGCCATTGGCGCCGTACTTATCCATCTGCACCCAATCACCCCGGCTGACCATGCGGTTGGCCGACAGCTGCACTCCGGCCACAAACCCCAGAATCGTGTCGCGAAACACCAGCAACAACAAACCGGTGGCCACACCCAAACCGGATAACAGGTAGAACGGTGACTTGTCCAGCAGTACGGAGATAAAGAGGATGAAGGCGACCAGGAACAGGAACAGTTTGCCCAGTTGGACAAAACTCTGCACCGGCAAGCGTCGGCTGACCGGACTCAGCAATGCCACAGCCTGCACCGTATCCAATACGGCGAAAATCAGGCGGATCACCACCACCAGGATCAACAACTCCAGCGCCATGGTGGCGGCATGATCCCACCAGGGCCAGGCCGCAAACACCAGCGGCGTGAACAGGTCCAGAATCACCAGCGGCACAATGATTGCCGTCTTCTCAACCACACGGTTTTGCTTAAAGGGCCCCGCCCATGGCCCGACAAGCCTGTCGCTCAGCGTATTGATGGCACGCCCGGCTATCCGCTTCAGTACCGCGTGGCCCACCCAGGCGATCACCAGCGCAACCAGGGCCAGTACAACAAAGGTTTGCCAGTCGCTGCTCTCCACTGGCAGGCCCCATTGCTGCAAGGTATCCACCAGTCGGTGGCGCAGCCCGGAGCGAATTTCAGTATCCAATTCCGTATCTCTTAAGTCAGGTGATTACCCATCAGGATAGCGACCGAAACCGTCTTAAGAAACCAAAAGCCCCCGCAATTGCGGGGGCTTTCTCTTTTTCATCCGAGGCTTACAGCGACGGGAGAAGCAGTGAAGGGATAAGACGGTTGTAACTGGCAGAGGCCAGCAACCGGGTTGCTTCCTCGATGTCCGGCGCAAAGAAACGGTCTTTGTCGTAGAACGCCACTTTCTCTCGCAGCTCCGCTTTGGCAGACTCCACCGCCTCACTGGCCTTGAGCGGCGCCCGGAAATCCAGCCCCTGACAGGCCGCCAGAAGCTCTACCGCCAGTACACCACGGCTGTTGCCCGCCATCTCACGCAAACGGCGGGCGGCGAAGGTGGCCATGGAAACATGATCCTCCTGGTTGGCGGAGGTGGGCAGGCTGTCCACCGAGGCCGGATGAGCCAGGCTCTTGTTCTCACTGGCCAGCGCGGCAGCGGTTACCTGAGCGATCATAAAGCCGGAGTTCACGCCGCCATTATCCACCAGGAAGGCGGGCAGGCCGGAGAGGTGGCGATCAATCAACAAAGCAATGCGACGCTCCGCCAGGGCACCGATCTCACTGATGGCGAGCGCCAGGTTATCCGCAGCCATCGCCACCGGTTCGGCATGGAAGTTACCACCGGAGATGAAATCGGTTCCCTCATCAGTCGGAAAGACCAGCGGGTTATCGGTTACGCCGTTGGCCTCCACCAACAGCACCTCAGCCGCCTGTCGGATCTGGGTCAGGCAGGCGCCCATCACCTGGGGCTGACAGCGCAGAGAGTAGGGGTCCTGCACCTTTTCACAGTTGGCGTGGCTGTCACCCAGTTCAGACTGGGCTCCCAGCAGATGACGGAAGGTGGCGGCGGCATCGATCTGCCCCTTCTGGCCCCGCACCTCATGAACGCGAGGATCAAAGGGGCGGCGGCTACCCAGCGCCGCTTCAACGCTGATGGCGCCCACCACGGAGCCGGCAGCCCAGAGGTCTTCCGCATGGAACAGCCCCTCCAGCGCCAGTGCCGTGGAAGCCTGGGTGCCGTTAAGCAGCGCCAGGCCCTCTTTGGCGGCCAGGGTCATTGGCTTCAGGCCCGCCTTGGCCAGGCCATCTTTGGCCCGAATCACCTGCCCGTGGTAACGCACCTCACCTTCACCCAGCAACGGCAGCACCATATGGGAGAGCGGGGCCAGATCGCCCGAGGCGCCGACGGAGCCCTTCTCCGGCACAATGGGGTAAACCCCGGCGTTAACCAGAGCGATAAGCGCATCGATCACCTCCCGGCGAATACCGGAGAAGCCGCGGGCCAGGGAGTTGATCTTCAGCACCATCATCAGGCGAACGGTGGCGTCGCTCATTGGCTCGCCGGTACCGGCCGCGTGAGAGAGCACAATGGAGCGCTGCAGCAGTTCCAGGTCCTCTTTGGCAATGCGGGTATTGGCCAGCAAACCAAAGCCGGTATTGATGCCATACACCACCTGATCGCGCTCAATCACTTGAGCCACCGCAGCGGCGCTGGCATCAATGGCGGGATAGGCGCTCTCATCCAGAGTCAGTTTCACCCCGTCGCGGCTGACAGCACGCAGTTGGGTCAGGGTCAGATGCCCTGGAGTCAAAGTCAGGTTCAGCATCAGTTGTCCTCCAACATCGGCAGGTCCAGCCCCTGCTCTCGAGCACAGTTCTTCGCAATGTCATAGCCGGCATCCGCATGACGCATGACACCAGTGGCCGGGTCGTTCCACAGTACACGGCTGATGCGCTTGTCTGCGGCTTCACTGCCATCACAGCAGATCACCACACCGGAGTGCTGAGAGAAACCCATCCCTACGCCACCACCGTGGTGCAGGCTCACCCAGGTGGCGCCACCGGCAGTGTTCAACAGGGCGTTCAGCAACGGCCAATCCGACACGGCATCGGAGCCATCCTGCATGCTCTCGGTCTCCCGGTTGGGGGAAGCTACTGAGCCAGAATCCAGGTGATCACGACCGATCACCACCGGCCCCTTAAGTTCGCCGTTTTTGACCATCTCGTTGAAAGCGCGGCCCAGGCGGGCACGATCCTTCAGACCCACCCAGCAGATACGGGCAGGCAACCCCTGGAACTGGATCCGCTCGCGCGCCATATCCAGCCAGTTATGCAGATGCGGGTCGTCCGGGATCAGCTCTTTCACCTTCTGATCGGTCTTATAGATGTCTTCGGGATCACCGGAAAGAGCGACCCAGCGGAACGGCCCCACGCCCTCACAGAACAACGGACGGATATAGGCAGGCACAAACCCGGGGAAATCGAAGGCGTTCTTCACCCCCTCCTCAAACGCCATCTGACGGATGTTGTTGCCGTAGTCCAGAGTGGCGGCGCCACGCTCCTGCAGGGTCAGCATCGCCTGCACCTGAACCGCCATGGAAGCTTTGGCGGCAGCGACAACGGCTTTCGGGTCGGACTCGCGCATCGCTTTGGCCTGATCCAGAGTCCAGCCCTGAGGCAGGTAGCCATTTAAGGGGTCATGGGCGGAGGTCTGATCGGTCACCACATCGGGTGTAATGCCGCGCTCAACCAGCTCGGCAAACACGTCTGCCGCATTGCCAAGCAAACCTACAGAGATCGCTTCACCCTTGGCGGTCGCCTCGTTGATGATGGTCAGGGCCTCATCAAGGGAGAGGGCTTTCTTGTCGACGTAACCGGTGCGCAGACGGAAATCGATGCGGGTCTCGTCGCACTCCACCGCCAGACAGGCAAAGCCCGCCATGGTGGCAGCCAGCGGCTGAGCGCCACCCATACCACCCAGACCACCGGTCAGGATCCAGCGCCCTTTGGCCACACCGTCAAAGTGCTGCTTGGCAACCGCAACAAAGGTTTCGTAGGTGCCCTGCACAATCCCCTGGCTGCCGATGTAGATCCAGGAGCCCGCGGTCATCTGGCCATACATTGCCAGACCCAGCTTATCCAACTCGTTAAAGTGGTCCCAGTTGGCCCAGTGAGGCACCAGGTTGGAGTTGGCGATGAGCACCCGTGGCGCATCAGCATGGGTTTTGAATACGCCAACCGGCTTACCGGACTGAACCAGAAGGGTCTCATCCTCCTCCAGGCGCTTCAGGGTCTCGACAATCTTATCGAAACAGGGCCAGTCACGGGCCGCACGACCAATACCGCCATACACCACCAGGTCTTCCGGGCGCTCGGCCACTTCGGGATCCAGGTTGTTCATCAGCATGCGGAGCGGGGCTTCAGTCAACCAGCTTTTGGCAGACAGCTCAGTACCACGGGGGGCGCGGATCACCCGGCTAGGGTCATGACGCGGGTCCTTACTCATCGTTACTTCCTTATCGTGATGTTGATTCAACCATCAGGTGGCCACCGAGCCGGAACCGGCTTCCCGGGTGCAACAACCTGGCGTAGCTCACCACTCCCTGGGAGGACCAGGTGCGGCGACAGATCTGCAAACAGGGCTCCGGCCCCTCCAGGGACAGCAACCGTTGCTGAACCTCGCTGGGGGCCACCGCCTCAATCAGGTGGTGCGCCTGGGTCAGCGGGGCCACCTGGGACAGGTATTCATGGGGCGTTTGACTGGAGAAGGGTTGCTCCAGGTAATCCGGCACCAGCGCCGGATTGACGTAGCGGTCCTCCAGTTGGACCGGCTGGCCATTCTCCAGATGCAGCAGTGAGGAGCGGAAGATGGTGCTGCCAGCGGGTACCGCCAGGGCAATCGCCACCTCAGCCTCCGCCGCAACGGGCTTGAGCAACAGCAACTGGGCGCTGTGCTGGTGGCCGCGCTCGCTGATCTCTTCAGCAATATTGCGGATCGCCATCATGCTGCCCTGAGACTTGAAGGGCGCCACAAAGGTGCCTAGCCCCTGACTGCGCACCAGCACCCCTTGCTCCACCAGTTCAGTCAAGGCTCGTCGGGCCGTCATGCGGCTGCAGGCAAAGCGCTCCGCCAGTGCATTTTCTGACGGCACCTGCTCATGCTCCTGCCAATGGCCCTGCTCAATCTCTTCACTGATGGCCTGCTTAATGGCCTCGAATTTTGGGATCACTCCGGCCCCTCATCCTGTCCGTTCTGGTTATCACCATGTCACAGCAAGGTTGTATATACAAGAATATACCGCCACAATGCGATAACGACATTGGCAGTGGAGAGCGACGCGATGGATTGGGATCAGCTTTGGATTGAGGTCAACCTGGCCACCATGGATCCAGACCAGGAGGGCGCCTATGGCGCGATTCGGGACGGCGCAGTGGCCATCAAGGACGGCAAGATTGCCTGGGTGGGTCCACGCAGCGCCCTGCCAGAGTTCGACCCCTTCTCACTGCCGGTTTACCGGGGCCACGGCGGATGGCTGACACCCGGCCTGATCGATTGCCACACCCACCTGCTGTTCGGCGGTACCCGGGCCAGTGAGTTTGAACAGCGACTCAATGGCGCGACCTATGAGCAGATCGCCAGGGCCGGTGGCGGCATCCTATCAACGGTTCGCGCTACCCGTGCGGCCGATGAGGAATCCCTGTTTCAAAGTGGGCGAAAGCGTCTCAACAGCCTGCTGCGTGAAGGGGTCACTACGGTGGAGATCAAATCCGGCTATGGATTAGACCTCCCAACGGAGCGCCGTCTGCTGGAGGTAGCTCGTCACCTGGGCTCCATGCACCCGATAGAGGTGGTCACCACCTTTCTGGGCGCCCACGCCCTGCCCGAAGAGTACAAAGGCGATGCCGAAGGTTACGTTCGCCATGTGATCGAGGAGCAGTTGCCAGCCATTGCCGCCGAGGGGCTGGCGGATGCGGTGGACGTGTTCTGCGAGAATATTGCGTTCGACCTGGCCCAGACCGAAGCGGTGTTCCAGGCAGCCAAGGCCCATGATCTGCCCGTTAAGCTGCACGCAGAGCAGCTCTCCAACATGGGTGGTTCTGCCCTCGCAGCCCGCTATCAAGCCCTGTCCGTGGATCACATCGAATGCCTCGACGAAGCTGGCGTGAAGGCGATTTCGGAATCCGGTACCGTCGCGGTGCTGCTGCCAGGTGCCTTCTTCACCCTGAAAGAGACCCGACTGCCCCCAATCGACCTGCTGCGGCAGCACCGGGTGCCGATGGCGCTGGCCTCAGACTTCAATCCCGGCAGTTCGCCACTCTGTTCTACCCTGTTGATGCTCAATATGGGCTGCACACTGTTTGGCCTGACACCCGAAGAAGCGCTTTCCGGTGTCACCCGCTGCGCCGCCCAGGCATTGGGTTTGCAAGAGCAGGTCGGGCAGATCCGGGTCGGCATGGAAGCGGACCTGGTGTTATGGGAGATTGATGAGCCCGCAGAGCTGGCCTGGCAGTACGGCTGCAACCCCTGCCGGGAGGTGATGAAGCACGGCCAGATGGTGACGCTGAGATAATGAGTCCTAATCGCCCCCGGGTTTTTCTGGCATCACCGGGGGCCGGGGGCTACTATCAACCGGAATAAAAACGACTTGAAGAGGACGTATGGGAGTTCAAGCCATCATCGTGGATACCGCTGGCACCACGACCGATTTCCAATTTATCAAGGACACACTCTTCTCCTACTCTGCCGACGCCCTTCCGGACTTCCTGGACCAGCACCAGAACGATTTTGCGGTCAGCAATCTGCTGGCGGATCTGCGTGCTCATGCCGGTGAACCCGATGCAGACCTGGAGCAACTGACCGGGCTTATCCGCGAGTGGATCGCCCAGGACAAGAAGATCACCGCATTGAAAACCCTGCAGGGACTGATCTGGAAGCAGGGGTACCTCAAGGGCGAGTTCAAGGGGCACGTCTATGCCGATGCCGCCGAAGCACTGAAAAACTGGAAAGGGCAGGGCAAGCGCCTGTACAGCTACTCCTCCAGCTCTGCCGATGCTCAGGATCTGCTGTTTAAACACAGTGACCAGGGCGACCTCAGTGCCCTGTTTTACGGCCACTTTGATACCAACCTAGGGCAGAAAAAAACCGTTCAGGCCTACAAGAATATCCTGAACGTGGTGAGCCTGTGGCCCAAGCATGTTCTGTTCATCTCCGACGATGTGGAGGAGTTGAACGCCGCTCGGGAAGCGGGCCTGCGCACCTGTCAGGTGGTCCGTGGCGAAGGTGTCCGCCAGGGGGATCACAACGTCGTGGATGACTTCAGCCAACTGAAGCTCTGATAACGAAGCCAATCGTGAAAGCCTCTAACGGAAAGCGGGCCATCCATTGGGCTGGCCCACTCATCGGCGCTGCCATCCTGATACTGAGCGGTGGGATCTGGATGCAAAGCCTGTGGCAATGGCCACTGCTCAATCTGACGGTCGGAGAGTTTCTTGGCGGCGACACCCCTGTTTGGCAGGTGCAGTTGGCCACCGCCGGGCTGCTTATCCTCAACACACTGTGGCTGGGCTGCGGCATGTTCCTGGGGGCTGCCCTTTGCCTGCGTCGTCGTCCCCATCCCGCAGTCTATTACCTCTGTGCCTTTACGCTGCTGTTTGGTGGCATAGTCTCCAAACTGCTGGCGGTCCTGGCCATTCTGTTCCGCCTGGTGAAGGACGCCATTGAGGATGTCGTTCGCTAAAAAAGACAAAAGGCGCCCAATGGCGCCTTTTCTGTTTCAACGAGGCTTAATCCTCAGGGGTCTCTGAGGCACTCAGATGGGCCTCCAGCGCCTGACGAATTGTGTCGGGAATGCGGACTGACTGGTTGCTCTGATAGTCAAAGTGCACCATCACCGCCTTTCCTCTGGCCGTCACCTTGCCGTCCTGAACCACCTGCTGACTGACATCGAAGGAGCTGCTACCCAGGCGGGAGAGGCGGGTTTCGACGGTCACCGGCTTGCCGTAATAGGTCTGAGCCAGAAAGTCCACATGGACGCTGGCCAGGATCAGGTTCCAGCGGCTCAGATCCAACTCAGGGACAAACAGCTCGAAGATGGGCGTTCGCCCCTCCTCAAACCACACCGGAATCACGGTGTTGTTGATGTGCCCAAGGGCGTCGGTTTCCATAAACCGGGGATCAAATTGGGTGGTAAACATCCAGCCTCCTGCCAATGTGGTGTTCCGTTATAACAAAAAAGGCCCCCATTGGGGGCCCTTCTGATTGGACGGTTACGCCTTGGCGGAGGCAACCTTTCGGTACATCGCCTCAATCTCTTTGGCAAAGCGCTGGTTGATCACCTTGCGACGCAGTTTCATGGTCGGCGTCAGTTCACCGCGCTTCATGCAGAACTCGCGAGGCAGCAGGGTAAACTGCTTCACCTGTTCAAACCGGGCCAGTTCCGCCTGCACCGCTTTCAGGCGCTCCTCGAAATGGGCCTTAACGGTCGCATGGTTAACCAGGTCCAGCTTGTCCTTGTACTGAATGCCCACATCGCGCGCCCACTGCTCCAGGGACTCAAATGCCGGAACGATCAAAGCTGACACATAGTTGCGGGCATCGGCGATGATGGCGATCTGCTCCACCAGCGGATCCCGGGATACCATCCCTTCGACGCGCTGAGGTGCGATGTATTTGCCGTTAGAGGTCTTCATCAGCTCTTTGATGCGGTCGGTGATCAGCAGGCGACCCTGCGCATCCAGGTAACCACAGTCACCGGTCTTGAGCCAACCATCCGCGTCAAAAGCCTCAGCGGTATCCTGCGGGCGGTTGTAGTAACCACGCATCACCGTATCGCCCTTCACCAGGATCTCATCGTTAGGACCGATCTTGACCTGCACTTCAGGCAGCGGGTTACCGTTGGTGCCAATGCCAATGCCACCCATGCGGTTGGCGGTCACGGAAGCGGTGGTTTCGGTCATGCCGAAGCCGCACAACACGGTGAGCCCAACAGACTGGAAAAACTCGTTCACAACCGGATCCAGCGCAGCACCACCAGCGGGCATAAAGCGGATGCGTCCGCCCAGCTTTTCGCGGACCTTAGAAAGAACCAGTTTGTCGGCCAGCGCCAGCTTGGCGCGGGCAAACGCCCCCAGAGCCGGGCCACCCTGTTCCGCTTCAAAGCGTTTCAGACCCTGCTTCAGAGACCACATAAACAGGCCACGCTTGTGGGCCGGAGCCTGTTCCAGCTTCTCCATCACGGCAGAGTAGATCTTCTCGTACAGACGGGGCACGGCACACATCACGTGAGGACGAACCTCGGCCAGGGCATCCTGAACCTTCATTGGGTCGGCCAGATAGGCGTTGGTGCCACCCTGAGTCAACACATAGAGGCTCCAGCCACGCTCAAACACGTGAGACAGGGGCAGGAACGCCAGGGAAACATCCCCTTCGCCGAACGGCAGAAACTCAACATGCTGGCGAACGGTGCTGGCAAAGTTGCGGTAGTCCAACATCACGCCTTTGGGTTCACCGGTGGTGCCGGAGGTGTAGATCAGGGTTAGCAGGTCATCGAGTTGGCGATCTGCGATACGCTGATCCAGCTCTGCCTGATACGCGGCGTGCCCCGCTGCAATCAGCGCAGACTGATGATGAATGGTGACCTCACACTCCTGAGGAGCCAGATCATCCTCCATCAACACGATGTGCTGCAGAGTCGGGCAGTGTGGCACCAGAGCCAAAGCTTTGGTGTATTGCTCCTCTCCGGCGACAAACAGCACCTTCGCGCCCGCATCATTGACGATGTAGGCCGCCTGTTCATCGGTGTTGGTCGGATAGATCGGCGCAATGACGGCTCGGCACTGCATGCTGGCGACATCGGCAATGGCCCACTCAGCACCGTTCTGAGCAAAGATGGCGACCTTATCCTGCACCTGGACCCCAAGGGCCAGCAGAGCGCGGGACAGGGCGTCCAGTTGCTCACCAAAGCGTTTCCAGGAGATATCCTGCCATTGGCCGGCAACCTGATGACGCAGGGCAGGGGCATCGCCCCGTTGCGCGATCCGCTCTCGCAGGACCTTAACCAGATGCAGTTGCTCTAATGACGGTTTCACCACACTCTTCCCCATCGTAACTTTTGTTTAGCGTACACATGTACACTCTTTGGTTGCGCATAGTACCCATATTGTTCCCGTTGGAGCAGTAAATTCGAGCACTTTTGCGTACAGTCGCACACTTTTTCAGCACACGTTCAGCCCTATTTTCAGCCTGTTGGCAGCCAATTTCACAGCTGCGACAACTGAGTTAACAGCTGTACCTATCAGTTTTTAGAGCAAAAAACCTAATTCAGCCACTTTTCCGATATGAGTATCGACCAGGGGATCGGGAGAGGAACCTTTTTTCGAAGGGATAAACGACAAAACCCAGCCGTTAGGCTGGGTTCTGAAAGATGGTGCTGATACCCAGATTCGAACTGGGGACCTCACCCTTACCAAGGGTGCGCTCTACCAACTGAGCCATATCAGCAGCTCCAAGGGACGGCGCAGTCCGCTTGAAACAACAAAGCCCAGCATAATGCTGGGCTTCGTCTGAATGGGTGCCTGGCGGTGACCTACTCTCGCATGGGAACTCCCACACTACCATCGGCGCGGTTGCGTTTCACTTCTGAGTTCGGCATGGGATCAGGTGGGACCACAACGCTATTGCCACCAGGCAAA
>NZ_JAHVHW010000012.1 GCF_019802055.1 Ferrimonas balearica
GGTAGAGCGCAACCTTGCCAAGGTTGAGGTCACGAGTTCGAACCTCGTGTGCCGCTCCAATTTCAAAGTCTTCTTTCGGGAAGCAATGCGAAGCGGCACTAGCTCAGTGTGGGTACGGAAAGTAGCGCAACCTTTGGTTGACCTTCCCGAAAACACTAAACATGTGCAAAACGAAGCGGCACTAGCTCAGCTGGTAGAGCGCAACCTTGCCAAGGTTGAGGTCACGAGTTCGAACCTCGTGTGCCGCTCCAAATTATCGAAAACCACCCTACTGGGTGGTTTTTTCGTTTTGGCACCTTCTCGCAGGGCTTGCTCGGCGGGCGCGGCCCGCCGGGTTGAGGTCACACTCATACCAAGAGTCGGGAACCTCGTGTGCCGCTCCAAATTATCGAAAACCACCCTACTGGGTGGTTTTTTCGTTTTGGCGCCTTCTCGCAGGGCTTGCTCGGCGGGCGCGGCCCGCCGGGTTGAGGTCACACTCATACCAAGAGCCGGGAACCTCGTGTGCCGCTCCAAATTATCGAAAACCACCCTACTGGGTGGTTTTTTCGTATTAGCTTGCCGAAATCCACAGTTGATCCGGCAAAAAAATGGGCACTCAGGGGGCCCTACCCGAGTTGAGTACAAGTTTTCCCTTTTCGGTTGCGGTTCTGTGATCGGGCGCGGAGTTGCGCTGGCAAAAAGATGACGCCCTTCAAATCTTTTCCTCGTCTAGGCTTCCATAATCGAGGCATACGAAATGTTGACCGGACGTTAATCTCAAAGTCCTTCGGAGCCAAACTATGCGATTTCAGCAACTTAAAGAGATTCTGGAGCATCTGATCGAAAGCCGGTCAGCCATGAGCCAACTTTACCGCCGAATGGCCAGTCAAGCTGATTCGCCTCGGGCTAAGATGCTGCTTGAATACATGGTGATCCATGAAAAAGAGGTCGTGGATAAGCTCACCAACTATCTGGAAGATGCGCCCAGTCGCGTCCTGGATACCTGGTTTGAGAATGTCCAGGGTGAAGACTTTATTGGGCGCTGCCAGAAGGTGGAGCTGCCCGCTACCATGACAGAGCAGGATGTACTGGGAGTGGCGCTCGAACTGGAAAACAGCCTGCTGGACCTGCTCCACGATGCCCTGGAAGTGGCATCGACGCCGGATGTGAAGTCTGCCATTGAGTCGTTGCTTCAGGCGGAGCGAATCCGGCAGCAGCGCTTCGTCCACTCCACCATGCGAATGGACGACATGTAACAAAAAACGGCGCCTTCAGGCGCCGTTTTTGATCAGGGGTCCGAGCGATTTTCTATGCCACTGGGTTGGCGGATTAACACTACGAGGTTGATGCCGACCATCACGATCGCTAACAGCATCAGCGCTTGTATCAGCAGTGTGGACTGCAAAGGCAAGGTCAACACCAGGGCGGTTACGCACAGAACCAGCAAAGTAATCAGCATCATGACGTTACACTTTCCTTGTCGTTATTGAGCGTAATTCCGATCTAACGCAAAGCCGAGTCGTCGCTCGACCTCTACAGTCTAGTAGAGTTTTTTTTGAACAACGGTTTGAGCTTGATTATGCGTGCAGATTTGGCCCTGATTCCCTCCTCCCTTTTTCATGCGGACCTTATCCGCCAACGTGAACCTGAGCTGGCTGCAGCGCTCGATATTCCCCTGTATGACGTGATGGAAGCGGCCGGGAAGGCGGCTTGGGAGTGCGTGGCTGAGCATTGGCCGGAGGCGACGCGCCTGCTGGTTATCTGCGGTCGAGGTAACAACGGCGGCGATGGCTATGTTCTGGCGCGGCTTGCCCGTGCAGCGGGCAAGCAGGTTACGCTGCTGCAAGCTGAGCCGGAGCGCCCTCTGTCCGGTGATGCTGCCACGGCTCAAGCCGCCTTTCTCGCTGAAGGGGGGCAGCTTGAAAGCCTGGCTGGGAATTGGCCGGAGGTGGACCTGGTGGTTGATGGGCTGCTGGGTACTGGGCTGAGCGGGACACTGAATGCATCGATGCGGGTCGTGATTGAACGCATCAACCACCAGACGGCGCCAGTACTGGCTCTGGATCTGCCCTCCGGCCTGTCAGGTCAGAGCGGACAGGCGCTTCCCGTGGCGGTTGAAGCCACCCGGACCATCACATTTGTTGGCACTAAGCCGGGCTTACTGACCGGTGCTGCGCCCGCTTATGTGGGCGAGTTGTCCCTTGCGCCTCTGCAGCTTGGGCCGGAGCTGGCAAAAGAGGCCCCCTCTGTTATCAAGTGTGCCCTCGATGATTACCTGCCTCTGCTGCGCCCGCGTCGGGTGGACAGTCATAAAGGGGATCACGGCAAGGTGGTGATTCTCGGTGGTCAGGCTGGGATGGCGGGTGCTGTGCGCCTTGCCGGTGAGGCGGCGCTGCGAAGCGGTGCGGGCTTGGTGGCGGTGGTGTCCTGGCCGGAGAATCTGGCACAGATCCAGGCTGGACGTCCGGAGTTAATGACCCTGGGTGTCGATGTGGTGGATATGGAGGTGTATGCCAAACTGGGTTGGGCGAACGCCATCGCAGTGGGGCCCGGGATGGGGCAGAGCGATTGGGCACGGCATTTGTTGATTGGGGCGACTCGCAGCGAACGCCCCCTGGTTGTCGATGCCGATGCATTGAACCTGCTGGCCCGAACGCCGGAAAAAAGGGATAACTGGGTGCTGACCCCTCATCCCGGCGAGGCGGCCCGTTTGCTTGGACAAACCATCGAGTCGGTGCAGGACGATCGCTTTGCCGCGGTCGAAGCCCTGCAGCAGCGATACGGAGGGGTGGTCGTTCTCAAAGGGGCTGGCACGCTGATTCATGATGGCAAACAGTGTTACCTCGCTCCGGTTGGTAATCCGGGATTGGCGACAGGGGGCAGCGGCGATCTGTTATCTGGTATAATCGCCAGCCTTTTGGCACAGGGGCTGTCACCGTTGGCGGCTGCCTGTTGTGGGGTCTGCGTTCATGGCGAAGCCGCCGACGCAGCGGCGGTCGAAGGACAGCGCGGCATGCTCGCGTCCGACCTGCTGCCCCATATCCGACATCTGGTGAATCCATAGAGGTGCTATGACATCCGTTCAACGCGTTTTGGCAGCGGAAGCCGATACCCTGGCGCTGGGCAAAGAACTGGCCGAGCGTCTGAGCGCGCCCTTTGTTATCCATCTTCACGGGGATCTGGGGGCGGGGAAAACCACGCTGACCCGTGGGTTGGTCCAGGCAATGGGCCATAAAGGTGCGGTTAAGAGTCCCACCTATACTCTGGTTGAGCCCTATGAACTGGGCCCATTTCAGCTCTACCATTTTGATCTCTATCGCCTGGCGGATCCCGAAGAACTTGAATTTATGGGGATCCGTGATTATTTTGCCGACAATACCCTGGCGTTGGTGGAGTGGCCCAGTAAGGGCGAGGGAGTACTGCCAGAGCCGGACTTGAGCATTGAATTGGCGTATCTGAATGAGGGGCGGCAGGTCACGATGACCAGCCATAGCGAGCAAGGTGAAGCCTTGCTGGCACAACTGCGCGAAGAATGAAAAAACTATCCTGGATGATGGCCTGGGTGATGGGACTGCTCCTCACCCTGGTGGCCGGGCCAGCCATGGCCAACCAACTGGAACAGATTCGGATCAGTAACTCACCCGACAAAACCCGGGTGGTGCTGGATATGTCGGCCAAGCCGGATTACTCCGCTTTCCGCTTGACCGGGCCTGACCGCCTGGTGGTGGACCTTAACCGTACCCGCCTGAAAGCGAACCTCGCCGCTTTGGAGTCCGCATCGCCACTGATTCGCCGTGTCCGTACCAGTAATCCCCAGGGGGATGGCGATCTGCGCCTAGTGCTGGATCTGACCCAATCGGCCAGCCATAAAATCCAGGTTCTCGGCAAATCGGCACAGGGTTATCACCGTCTGGTGATCGACCTCAAGCCCACCAGTCGCAATCCTGCCGCCGTATCGGCGCAACCCGGCCGCAATGTGATGATCGCCATTGATGCGGGCCATGGCGGTAAAGATCCGGGCTCCATCGGTCCGAAAGGCACCTACGAAAAGGACGTTGTACTGCCGATTGCGCAGCAGCTGAAAGCCAAGATCGATTCCGTGCCGGGCTTTGAGGCGTTTCTGGTTCGGGAGGGGGACTACTTTGTCAGTCTGGACTCTCGCAGTGCCAAGGCTCGTCAGAAAAAAGCCGATCTGTTGGTGTCCATTCACGCGGATGCGTTCACCTCCCCGCAACCCCGTGGCGCTTCGGTGTGGGTACTCTCCCTCCGGCGTGCCAACTCCGAAATGGGTCGCTGGCTGGAACGGGATGACAAGCTGTCGGAATTGCGTGGTATAGGTGAGGTGATCTCCCAGTCCAGTCAGGATGACCCTCACTTGCAGCGGACCTTCCTCGACCTGGCGCGTGAAAACTCCATGATGGAGAGTCAGGCGCTGGCCAGCAGCATGCTCAAGCAGCTAGGACAGGTGACCCGTTTGCATAAGAGCAAGCCGCAGTTCGCCTCCCTGGCGGTGCTGAAGTCTCCTGATTTTCCCTCGCTGCTGGTTGAAACCGGGTTTATCTCAAACCCTCACGAGGAGCGACAGCTGAAGGATCGTGGCCACCAGCGTAATCTGGCCAATGCCCTGGCAGTCGCCATCCAGGCGCATTTCCGCGACAACCCGCCCCGGGATTCGCTGCTGGCACAGCGTCAGCAGACTCACCGGGTGCAGCGGGGTGAGTCCCTCTCTGTGATTGCCCGCCGTTACTCGGTTTCCGTTGCCGCCATCAAGCAAGCTAACCAGCTTAATTCTGATACCGTTAAAATCGGTCAGGAGCTGGTGATCCCAACGCTGTAGGAGCCGTTATGGCGATTCAAGTATTGCCCCCCCAATTGGCCAACCAAATCGCCGCCGGGGAAGTGGTAGAGCGTCCGGCGTCGGTCGTAAAAGAGTTGGTGGAAAACAGCCTTGATGCCGGAGCGACCCGGGTTGAGGTTGAGATTGAGCGCGGCGGTAACAAGCGGATCCTAATCCGTGACAACGGCAAAGGGATCAATCAAGAGGATCTGGCCCTGGCTCTGGCCCGTCATGCCACCTCCAAAGTGGCGACTCTGGAAGATCTGGAATCGATCCTCAGCTTTGGCTTTCGTGGCGAAGCGCTGGCGTCCATCAGTTCCGTTGCCCGTCTGACGCTCTCCTCCCGCACCGCAGAAAGCAGTGAAGCCTGGCAGGCGTATGCCGAGGGGCGGGAGATGGCGGTGCGTCTCCAACCAACGGCTCACCCGGTGGGCACTACGGTGGAGGTGGTCGACCTCTTCTTTAATACCCCGGCCCGTCGCCGCTTTCTGAAAGCGGATAAGACCGAATTTACCCACATCGAAGAGCAGCTTCGTCGGATCGCGCTGGCGCGGGAGGGGATCCACTTTATCCTGCGCCATAACGGCAAGGTGGTAAGACAATACCGACCTGCCAGCAACGAGCGGCAGCGGGAGCAGCGCCTGGCGGCCATCTGTGGCAATGCTTTTACCGAGCGGGCCTTCAGTCTGACCAGCGCCACCGATGATCTGGCCCTGCGAGGCTACCTGGCACTGGACGACGAACGGGCCCGGGTGTCCGACACCCAATACTTCTATGTGAATGGGCGGGTGGTTCGTGACCGCCTGGTGAGTCACGCCGTGCGACAGGCGATGGAGGAGGCGGGACTGCCGGGTCAGGCGGGCTATGTGCTCTATCTCAGTCTGGATCCCCATGAAGTCGACGTGAACGTCCACCCGGCCAAGCACGAAGTACGCTTCCATCAAGCGCGCTACGTCCACGACTTTATCCTGCAGGCGCTGCAACAGGGGCTGGCTCAACACCAGACTCTGCAATTGGAGCCCTGCGGCCACGATGAGGCGCCTGAGCAGGATGCTCCGCTGGCCTCGGCCCCAACGGCCCCTCATTACGACAGTGAGCCGCACTGGCGACCCGAGCGCTCTGTGGCTGAGGGCGCGCGAAGTGGTGGCCAGGGTGGTCACTATGGCGGATACCAGCCCGCCCCTTTACGGCCTGCGAGCACCCCAACCCGGACTGCGGTGGACAACTATGCCCATCTGATGCAGACTCCCGCCCCTTCCGAGCCAGCGGCGGCCCATCGTTGGCGCTGGCTCAGTGCTCTGGATGAGCAGCATGGCCTGATTCAGCGTGAGCAGGAGTTGTGTCTGGTTCGCCTGCCGCAACTGGGCCGCGAACTGATGAAGCGTGAGCTGGTGGAGCGTCTTCCCCAGGGCTTGGTGGGCCAACCCCTGCTGCTGCCGGTCAGTGTGCCAGCGGATGTGAACTGGATCGCACTGATCGAGGATCGGGATGAACTGTTGCGCCGTCTTGGGATCCAACTGGTGATTCAAGGCGAGCGTCTGGTGATCCGGGCGGTACCAGCGGTGCTGCGGCGGGCCGACCTGTCCAAGGTGATCCCTGAACTGCTGCAGTGGCTGGAGTCGGAAGTGCCCGCCTACCCGGCATTGGCCAACTGGCTTGCCGGTCAGGCCAAAGAGTTTTCTGAAGGCGGCCTGTTATGGCGGCAGTGGCAGTCTCTGGATGAGCCCGACGGTGATGCCGTCCTTGAACAATGCACTGTGGCGCTGCCCTGGCAATCGATTTTGGAGTCCGATAGATGACCGATAACCGCCCTCTGGCAATCTGCCTGATGGGACCGACCGCTTCCGGCAAGACCGACCTGGCGATGAGCTTGCGTCAGCACCTGCCGGTGGAGCTGATCAGTGTGGATTCCGCACTGATCTACCGTGGCATGGATATCGGAACCGCAAAGCCCACGCCGGAGGAGCTGGCAGCCGCGCCGCACCGCTTGATCGACATCAAGGATCCCTCGGAAAGTTATTCGGCTGCGGATTTCGCTGCGGATGCTCTGCGGGAGATGAACGAGATCCACGCCAATGGACGCATTCCGCTGCTGGTTGGCGGCACCATGCTCTATTTTAAGGCACTTTTGGAGGGGTTATCGCCTCTGCCCAGTGCGGATCCGACCGTTCGTGCCGAGATAGAGAAACAAGCGTCCGAAATCGGCTGGAAAGCCTTGCACGACGAGCTTTCCAGGATCGATCCGGAGTCCGCAGCCCGGATCCATCCCAACGATCCCCAGCGATTGTCGCGGGCCCTCGAAGTCTATAGAATAAGCGGCCAGACTCTGACCACCCTAACGCGACAAAAGCGTCCCCCTTTGCCGTTTCGTACGGCGCAATTCGCCATCGTTCCCGATCAAAGAGAGCGTCTGCATCAGCGGATTGAACAGCGCTTTTTGTCGATGTTGGATCAGGGGTTTGAATCGGAGGTTCGCGCCCTCTTTGAGCGTGGTGATCTCCACCCCGGTTTGCCCTCTATCCGCTGCGTGGGTTACCGCCAGATGTGGGCCTACCTTGAGGGAGAAATTGACCATCAGGATATGGTGGCCAAAGGGGTCGCAGCGACCCGTCAGTTGGCCAAGAGACAGATCACCTGGCTGCGGGGATGGGACGGGCTGCACTGGCTCAGCTCCGAGCACGATGATAATGTAGGCGAAGTGTTACAAAAGTTAGCCTTGGACTTTCGTTTGGGCTATAAGTAACTGGCGCGCATGGGTGTTGCACGCGAATATCACTTCGTTGATAAGTAATACAATTTTAATAAGGAAACTCGAATGGCTAAGGGGCAATCTTTACAAGACCCGTTTTTGAACGCGCTGCGCCGTGAGCGTGTTCCCGTTTCTATCTATCTGGTAAATGGCATCAAACTGCAGGGCCAGATCGAATCTTTTGACCAGTTTGTCATCCTGCTGAAGAACACTGTCAGCCAGATGGTGTACAAGCACGCCATCTCTACTGTTGTGCCCGGTCGTCCGTTCAACATGGGTGGCCACAGCGCCCCGAGCCATGGTGGTCAGGGCGGTTACCAATCCAACGACAGTGGCGACAACGGTAATCACTGATCGCCTGTCAGGAGTAAGTTTGCTTGTTTGAGCGGTATGAAGCAGGCGAACGCGCGATTCTCGTTCACATCGACTTTTCGGCCGAAGGTGAGCGCGAAGACCTGGAGGAGCTCAAGCTACTGGTGAGCTCCGCCGGGGTAACGTCCTGTGGCATTGTCACAGGACGGCGTTCCAGTCCCCACCCCAAATTTTTCTGTGGTACCGGTAAAGCGGAAGAGATTGCCGCTATGGTCCAGGCTGAGCAGGCCGAAGTGGTGATCTTCAATCACCCGTTAAGCCCGGCTCAAGAGCGCAACCTGGAACGGATTTGCCACTGCCGGGTGCTTGATCGCACCGGTCTTATTCTCGACATCTTCGCCCAGCGAGCCCGCACCCATGAAGGGAAACTGCAGGTAGAGCTGGCGCAGTTGCGTCACTTGTCTACCCGACTGATTCGCGGCTGGACCCACCTTGAGCGACAAAAAGGGGGGATCGGTCTGCGTGGACCGGGTGAAACTCAGCTGGAAACCGACCGTCGACTGCTGCGGGAGCGGATCAAAGCGATCCTGCGTCGCCTGGAAAGGGTGGCTCGTCAGCGGGAGCAGGGGCGTCGCGCCCGACAGCGCCGGGAAGTGCCAACGGTCTCCCTGGTTGGCTATACCAATGCGGGCAAGTCCACCCTGTTTAACAGCATTACCGACTCTGGCGTGTATGCTGCGGACCAACTGTTCGCGACACTCGATCCCACCCTTCGTCGCATCGAAGTGGAAGATGTGGGAGCGGTGGTTCTGGCCGATACCGTTGGATTTATTCGCCACCTTCCTCACGATTTGGTGGCGGCCTTTAAAGGCACGCTGACTGAAACCCGCGAGGCGGACCTGCTGCTTCATGTGGTGGACGCCGCCGATGAGCGCGCGGTGGAAAACGTGGAAGCGGTCCACGCGGTGCTGGAGGAGATTGAGGCGGACGAGGTTCCCAGTCTGTTGGTATACAACAAACTGGATCTGCTGGAAGAGGCCGAGGCTCGAATTGACCGGGATGATGAAGGCACACCGATCCGAGTGTGGCTCAGCGCCCGTAATAATATTGGTATCGAACTGTTGTTCGATGCGCTGTCGGAGTTGCTGGGCAACGCCATGGTGGAGCTGACGTTGAGTTTGCCTCCAGATCAGGGTCGTTGGCTCTCCCGGTGCTATGAACTCAACGCTGTGGTGTCGACCGACTACGATGAACTGGGCCACACTCAGGTTCAGTTAAGGCTGCCTGAGAGAGACTGGCAGCGTATGTTGAAAGCCTCCGAGGGCAAGTTGTCCGACTTTATCCTCAAGTAATTGGCTGATAAATTAGCTAGAGTTACCGAATCCCATCAAATGGAGCAGTGTTAATGGCTTGGAACGAGCCTGGCAATCAAGGCAAAGACCCCTGGGGCAACCGAGGCGGCAAAGACCAGGGTCCGCCGGATCTGGATGAGGTCTTCCGCAAACTTTCCTCCCGTTTCGGCGGTGGCAACCAGTTCAGCGGTCTGGGTGCGGGGCTGGTCCTATTGGGCCTGGTTCTGATCTGGGCGTTTTCTGGCTTCTATAAGATCGAGGAAGCGGAGCGTGGCGTGAAGCTGCGTTTCGGCCAGTACACCGAACTGGTTGAGCCCGGTCTGAAGTGGAAACCCACTTTTGTGGACACCGTCTACCCGGTCAACATCCAGCGAGTGAATCGTCTGACGGCCTCCGGCATGATGCTGACTCAGGATGAGAACGTGGTGCGTGTTGAGATGGAGGTGCAGTATCGCATCGCCGATCCCAAGAAGTACCTGTTCTCTGTAACCAGTCCTGATCAGTCTCTGAGCGAGGCGATGGACAGCGCGTTGCGCTACGTGATCGGTCACACCACCATGGACAACATCCTGACCGTGGGCCGTGACAGGGTGCGTCGTGATACCTGGGCCGAACTGGAAGACATCATCGAGAGCTATGATATGGGCTTGGTCGTGGTTGACGTGGCCTTCAAGGAAGCCCGTCCGCCGGAAGAAGTAAAGCCCGCGTTCGATGACGCCATTGCGGCGCAGGAAGACGAGGAGCGTTACGTTCAGGAAGCTACCGCGTACTCCCGCCAGGTAGAGCCTCAGGCTCGTGGTCGTGCGGAGCGTATGCTGCAGGAAGCCGATGCCTACAAGCGCCGTGTTGTGCTGGAGGCTGAGGGTGAGGTAGCCCGCTTCGCGGCACTGCTGCCCGAGTATGAAGCCGCGCCTGTGGTAACCCGTGAACGTCTCTACCTGGAGACGATGGAGCAGGTGTTCAGCTCCACCACCAAGGTGATGGTCGATAGCGATGGCGGCTCCATGTTCTATCTGCCGCTGGATAAGATCATCCAGAACCAGTCTGCGCCCGCTTTGCCGCAGCACAAGGTGACTGAGCCGGTGCCGAGCACCCATCAGACCCGCCCGGTTCGCAATGACTTTGATGATGGCCGAAGCAGCCGTAGCGACCGTACTCGTCAGGGGAGAAACTGATTATGCGTCCTATTAGTTTGATCCTGTTGGTGGCGGTACTGTTCGCAGGCTTCTCCTCACTGTTTGTGGTGGAAGAGGGCGAGCGAGCCATCGTGAAGCGCTTTGGTGTGATTCAGAAAGATGAAAACGGCCAAAACCGCGTATATGAGCCGGGCTTGCGCTTGAAGGTGCCCCTGATTGATCAGGTGTTCGCCATGAACGCGCGAATTTTGACTCTGGATGCCGCTGCCGACCGCTTTGTGACCTCTGAGCAGAAAGACTTGATGGTGGACTCCTACGTTAAGTGGCGTATCACCGATTTCGGTAAGTTCTATCTGGCTACTCAGGGTGGTAATCAGTTGGTCGCTGAGTCCCTGCTGCAGAGTAAGATCAATAACGGCCTGCGCTCCGAGTTCGGTAGTCGCACCATCCGTGAGATCGTTTCCGGCAGCCGCGATGAGCTTCAGCAGGAGGCGCTGCGCGCAACCCGTGAGGATGCCGCTGAACTGGGCATCGAAGTGGTGGACGTTCGGGTTAAGCAGATCAACCTGCCGCGTGAAGTGAGTGAGTTCATCTACGACCGTATGCGCGCTCAGCGTGAGGCCGTAGCCCGTGCTCACCGCTCTGAGGGTCAGGAGAAGGCCGAAGTGATTCGAGCTGGTGCCGATGCCCGCGCTACCGTGATTCTGGCGGAAGCGGAGCGTAAATCCCGTACCCTGCGTGGTGAAGGCGATGGTGCCGCGGCGAAGATCTATGCTGACACCTACGGCCAGAACCCTGAGTTCTACGCGTTGCTGCGCAGCCTGGATGCCTATAAAGCCTCCTTCCGCAGCAAGGACGACGTCCTGGTGATTTCACCGGACTCTGAGTTCTTCCAGTATATGAACAGCAAGGTGCGCTAAGGCGACGATCTGTCTAAGGGCCCGGCATTGACCGGGCCTTTTTTATGGGAGTTTAAGAACGTGAGTTGGATGTGGCTACTGGGTGGCGTCATGCTGCTGGAAGGATTGGGACCATTACTTTTTCCACGGCAGTGGCAGGCGATGATGCGTGAGTTGGCTGGTCAGGATGTGGCGTTGCTGAGGCGTATCGGCGGGGCGCTGGTGAGCGCGGGGGCGGTGCTCCTCTACATTTTTTCCTCCTAGGCGGTGTTTTGACCAGGCGGGTTCTGCTAGAATCCTGCTTTAACCACTAACTGCGATCGAGACATGGGTAAAAATGTAGTTGTGCTGGGCACCCAGTGGGGTGACGAAGGTAAAGGCAAAGTCGTCGACCTTCTCACCGACCAGGCCCACTTCGTGGTTCGCTACCAAGGCGGCCACAACGCCGGTCACACTCTGGTGATCGATGGCGAGAAAACCGTCCTCCACCTGATCCCGTCAGGTATCCTCCGCTCAAACGTCAAGTGCCTCATCGGTAACGGTGTTGTTCTGTCCCCCGAAGCACTGCTGAAAGAGCTGACCATGCTGAAAGAGCGTGGTGTTCCGGTGGAAGAGCGTCTGATGATCTCTGAAGCTTGCCCGCTGATCCTGCCCTACCACGTAGCGGTGGATCAGGCCCGCGAAGCGGCCCGTGGCAACAAGGCCATCGGTACCACTGGTCGTGGCATCGGTCCGGCTTACGAGGACAAAGTGGCTCGTCGTGCGCTGCGCGTGGGCGACATGCTGGATGCTGAGCGTTTTGCTACCAAGCTGAAAGACGTTCTGGCCTACCACAACTTCATGTTGACCGAGTACCACAAGGTTGACGCTGTTGATTACGACACTGTACTGAAAGACGCGCTGGAGCTGGCTGAAATCCTGCGTCCGATGATCGTTGACGTAACCGACACTCTGGATAAGGCCCGCAAGGCCGGTGAGCGCATCATGTTCGAAGGTGCCCAGGGCACTCTGCTGGACATCGACCACGGCACTTACCCCTACGTGACCTCCTCCAACACCACTGCTGGTGGCGTTTCCACCGGTTCCGGTTTTGGTCCCAACCACATCGATTACGTGCTGGGCATCGTGAAAGCCTACACCACTCGTGTGGGTGGCGGTCCGTTCCCGACTGAGCTGGATTGCGAAGTGGGCGAGCACCTGGGTGTGAAAGGCCACGAGTTCGGTGCCACCACCGGCCGTAAACGTCGCACCGGTTGGTTCGATGCGGTTGCCATGCGCCGTGCGGTTCAGATCAACGGTATTACCGGTTTCTGTCTGACCAAGCTGGACGTTCTGGACGGTCTGAAAGAGCTGAAGATCTGTATCGGCTACCAGATGCCGGACGGCACCGTGCGTGACGTTCCGCCGATGGACGCTGAAGGCTACGAAGCCGCCGTTCCGGTTTACGAAAGCATGCCGGGCTGGGACGACAACACCTTCGGTGTGACCGAGCGTGATCAGCTGCCTCAGGCAGCTCTGGATTACATCGCGCGCATCGAAGCGTTGCTGGAAGTTCCGGTAGACATCATCTCTACCGGCCCGGATCGCAACGAGACCATGATCCTGCGTCACCCCTTCGCGTAAGGGATGGAAACGGGGCCTACGGGCCCCGTTAAAGTATCCCCATGTCACGTCGATAACCTGATTATGAAACGGACTCTACTGACACTGCTGATGCTGTTGGCCCCAGGCGCCCTGGCACAAGATATGCGGGCGGTGGAGCTGTACAGCCAGGACCAACTGCTGAATATGATTCGGGCCAATACCCACCTGATGCGGGTGAAGCGCGATGACTGTCAGCTGGTTCAGGATATCCGGGCCCGGGCCGACGTGATGAAGCTGCCGGCGTACCAGATGCTGTGGGCCGATATGCAGCTTTACGGTGTGTGCGTTAACCCAGACATACAGACCGGTTTCGATTACTTGCGTCAGGCGGCAGAACAAGGCCTGCCGGACGCACTTGAGCAGTTAGGGCGCTACTATCTCGAAGGGCGCTTTGTGGTGAGCGACCAGGCCCATGGCCTGCGTCTGACCCGGACGGCCGCATCACTTGGCCACCACCGGGCCTTGCTGACTCTTGCCCGCTACTATGCAGACGGCGAGGGCAGCCCCCTGGACTATCCCGAAGTATACCGCTGGCTCCATCGCGCCGTGTTTGAGACGGAAGCGGAGCGCCGCGAAGCCGAAACGCTGAAAAACCGACTGGCCCAGCAGCTGCCCCCGAGTGTGCGTGAGCAAACTCGCCAGGCTGCCCTGGGTCGCTAAGTGGCCTTTCGGGTTATACTTTCACCCACTTTCCAATCATTGGCATTCAAATGAGTCAGGATCCCCATTTTCAACGGGAGGCGGAAAAATACGCCAACCCGATCCCCAGCCGTGAGTTTCTGATCGAGCGCATGCGCGGGCAAACCGGCCCGGTATCCCGAGAGGAACTGGCGGCTCACTTTCAATTAGAGGGCGACCAGTACGTCGCGCTCTGTCGACGCCTGCGCGCCATGGAGCGTGATGGCCAGATCGTTTACACCCGCAAAGGTCGCTACGGCCTGCCCGAGCGGATGGACCTGCTGACCGGCGTGGTGCTTGGACACCGTGACGGCTTCGGCTTTTTCCGTCCCGACGACGGCAGCGATGACCTCTACCTGTCTGAGCGCAGCATGTACTCCGTACTGCACGGCGACAGGGTACTGGCGCAGGTGGACGGTATGGACCGCCGCGGCCGTAAAGAGGGTCGTATTGTCCGCATTATCGAGCCCCGCAGCAGCGAAATTGTGTGCCGTTACTTTAACGAAGACGGCATCGGCTTCGCCGTGCCGGACGACGCCCGTCTGTCCCAGGATATTCTGATCCCGGAAGATGGCCGTGCCGGTGCCCGCGAGGGTCAGGTGATCGTGGTGGAGCTGGTTCGCCGTCCCGCCCGTCACACCCATGGCATCGGTCGCGTTAAAGAGGTACTGGGCAACGAGATGGCGCCGGGCATGGAGATTGAGATCGCCCTGCGCAGCCATGACCTGCCCCATCAGTTCAGCGAGGCGCTGCTGGCAGAAACCGCGGCCATCGCCGACGAGGTGCAGGAGGCTGATAAGCAGGGTCGCAAAGATCTGCGTCACCTGCCTCTGGTTACCATTGACGGCGAAGATGCCCGCGACTTCGACGATGCGGTCTTTGCGAAGCGCAAGAAAGGCGGCGGTTGGCGTCTCTATGTCGCCATTGCTGACGTGAGTCACTACGTGCGTCCGGGCACCCATCTGGACGACGAGGCACTGGCTCGTGGTAACTCCGTTTACTTCCCGGCTCAGGTTATCCCGATGCTGCCGGAGAAGCTCTCCAACGGCCTGTGCTCACTGAACCCCCATGTAGACCGTCTCTGCATGGTGGCGGAGATGACGATCTCCGCTGCGGGTAACCTGTCCGGTTATGAGTTCTATCCTGCCGTCATGCACAGCCATGCTCGTCTGACCTACACCAAGGTGGCGGCGATGCTGGAGGGCGATCAGGCACTGATTGAGCAGTATGCCGAGGTGTTCCCTCACCTCGAAGAGCTGAACCGTCTCTATCATGCCCTTGACCACGCTCGTCAGGAGCGGGGCGCCCTGGTGCTGGAGAGCGAGGAGACCCAGTTCATCTTCAACGCTCAACGCCGAATCGAGCGTATTGTGCCGCGCACCCGAAATGTGGCGCACAAGATGATCGAAGAGTGCATGATTCTGGCCAACGTCGCTGCCGGTAAATTCGTTAAGAAGCAGCAGGGTGAAGTGCTGTACCGAGTGCACGAAGGCCCCAGCGCCCAAAAGCTGGAGACCCTGCGGGACTTCCTGGGGCAGCAGGGCCTGTCCCTGGGTGGTGGCGAGGAGCCGACACCGCAGGATGTGGCGGATCTGCTGGCCAAAACGGAAGGGCGCGCTGATGCGGAGCTGATCCAGACCATGGTGCTGCGCTCCATGAAGCAGGCGGTTTACAGCCCGGAGAACATTGGTCACTTTGGCCTGGCGCTTCCGAGCTATGCCCACTTCACATCGCCCATTCGTCGCTACCCGGATCTGGTGCTGCACCGGGTGATCCGCTACCTGCTCAGCAAGCAGGAAAACCAGGAGCTGCCGCTGCAGGCTCTGCAGGCGGATGGTGCCTATGGCTACGACAGTGGTCCGCTGGCCGAACTGGGTGAGCACTGCTCCATGACAGAGCGTCGTGCTGACGATGCCACCCGTGATGTGTCCGATTGGCTCAAGTGTGAGTACATGCTGGATCACGTGGGCGATACCTTTGAGGCTGTGGTCAGCGGTGTCACCAGTTTTGGCCTGTTTGTGCGTTTGAAGGACCTCCATATCGATGGTCTGGTGCACATCTCTACCCTGGCTAACGACTACTACCACTTTGACCCGGTGCGTCAGGCACTGATTGGCGAGGGCGGTGGTCGTCGCTATCGACTGGGTGACCCGGTCGAAGTGAAAGTGTTGGCGGTGAAACTGGACGATCGTCAGATCGACCTGGGCTTGATTGAGACCGGCGGTAAATCCGGGAAATCCGGCAAGCCTGGTAAGAAAGGTCCCCGCAAGAGCAGCAAAGGCAAAACCGGCGGCAGCGGCGCTGCCAAAGGCGGTAAGTCCTTCGGCTCTGACAAACCGGCTGAAAAGCGCGGTGCAAAGAAAACCAAATCCAAGCGGAAAAGCGGTAAATGAAACACGAAATGGTGTTTGGCCTTCACGCGGTGGAGGCCATCATGCAGCGCCAGCCGGAGCGGGTGAAGGAGCTGTGGGTATTGAAAGGGCGTGAGGATGAGCGCCTGAGCCGAATCATTGAGATGGCTCAGCAGTTCGGCGTACGCCCACAGATGGCCGCTCGTAAGGTACTGGATGATAAATCCGAGTCCAGCCAGCATCAGGGTGTGGTCGCGCGCTGCACCCCGGAGCCGGTGAAAGGGGAGCATGAGCTGGAGCAACTGCTGGATGGCGTTGAAACCCCATTCCTGCTGGTGCTGGATGGCGTTACTGATCCTCACAACCTGGGTGCTTGTCTGCGCAGCGCCGATGCAGCGGGCGTGCACGGGGTGATCGTACCGAAGGATCGCTCTGCGGGCCTTGGCCCCATAGTGCGCAAAGTCGCTGTGGGCGCGGCGGAATCGGTGCCGCTGTTCCAGGTAACCAACCTGGCTCGCACCCTGCGTGCGCTGCAGGAGCGTGGCATCTGGATCGTGGGGGCGGCGGGCGAAGCCACTCACACGGTATACCAGAGCAAGCTGACCGGCCCGCTGGCGATCGCCATGGGTGCCGAAGGCAAAGGTCTGCGTCGCCTGACCCGGGAGCACTGTGATGACCTGATCAGCATCCCGATGGCAGGGGCGGTTTCCAGCCTCAATGTCTCGGTAGCGACGGGGATCTGCCTGTTTGAGGCGGTGCGTCAGCGCCAGGGATGATTCCGATCCCCTGAAAACAAAAAACGCCTCCATCTGGAGGCGTTTTTTGTCTCGGTCCGGCGCTTACCGGAAGGAGTAGATCAGGTTCACCGTCGAGATAACATCGTGGTTCTCAGTGCCTACCGGCACCTTGTCGGTGTACTTGATGTCGAATCCGACTTTCAGCGCCAGATCGGCCCAGAACTGGTTTCGATAGGCGAGGTTCAGGTTGGCGATGGTGTTGCGGTTACCGGTTTCCACCGAAGCGTCCGCATTGAAGCTGGTGTACTCCTGAAGGCGGTGCTCCAGCTTACTGGCGAAACGCACAATCCCTTCATCTTCCGTCCGGTCGCCCACATTGTCGCTGTTGGAGAGGTTGGCTTCGTTAAAACGGTAACCGGCGCCCACTTCAAGGGTCACTTTGGTGCGCTTGGCGTCCAGTGGGGTGTAACCGTAACCGAAGGAGTAGGTGAACTGCTTGAGGTAGGAACCAAACCGGTCCCACAGCATGTCGCCCCGGCCAAACACGTATTGCGTGCCCTCCAGCTTGTAGTCGGACTGGTACTGAAGCTGGTATTGCTCCGCCGTAGTCTTCTCATCATCAGCGGCAAAGTAGGCTCGGGCGACCGCTTCCTGACGGGCATTCTCGGTGTCGTAAACCAGTTTGCCCCGGGTGTTGAAGTTGGCGGAGTTCGTGTTGCCGCTGTTGTACTGCATCCCCAACTCGACCTCAGCATCGAGATCGGTAGGGGGCTCGGCGTAGTTGGGCGGCACCAGCGCCATGGCGGGGGCGCTTAACAGCAGGGCAGACCAGAGAAGAAACGGGCGATTCACAGGGGGCGGTTCTACACTTTTCCGGGCAATCAGGGTCCGCTCAGTCTATCTCAATGGATTGAAATTGCTACTCAGTTTAACAAGGGGTCAACAGCGCCCGAATTCAGAGGATATCGTACTTTTTTGATTGTCTTCTGAGCGCCTTTCCGGTAACATGCGCCGGCTAATTCGGCCAAACCCCTTTTTGTTCCTTGCCTCATAGGTCCGGCCGAGCCATTTGAGGCTAATTAACCGTAAGGAGCGATGATGCGTCATTACGAAATCGTCTTCATGGTTCACCCTGACCAGAGTGAACAGGTTCAAGGCATGATCGAGCGCTACACTGCGACCATCGAGAAGGACGGCGGCAAAGTTCACCGTCTGGAAGACTGGGGTCGTCGTCAACTGGCTTACCCGATCGAAAAGCTGCACAAAGCACACTACGTGCTGGTGAACGCTGAAGCGACTGCTGAAGCCGTTGCTGAGCTGGAAACCAACTTCCGTTACAACGACGCCGTGATCCGCAGCCTGGTAATCCGTACCAAGTCTGCTGTGACCGAAGCCTCTCCGATGGCCAAAGCCAAAGAAGAGCGTCGTGAGCGCGAAGAGCGTCGTGAGCGTACTGAAGCCAAGCCGGCTCAGGAAGCTGCTGCTGAGTAAGGATTGAGTCACGTCAATCGCCTGGTGCTGACGGGCACAGTCCCCAGAGCACCCAAGACCCTGACCGGGATTAACGGTGTCCCCCACAGTTACTTTCTGTTGGAACATCGCTCGATGCAGATGGAAGCGGGCCATAAACGCCCGGTTTACTGCAAGCTTCAAGTGGTTTTGAGCGGGCACGACACTCAACCGTTACTGAACTATCTGGAACCAGGCTGCACTATCCAGGTCGCCGGCTTTCTTGGCTGGCAGCAAGGCCGAAATGGCCAAAGCCGACTGGTATTGCATGCCGACACGATAGAACCGATTTGCTAGGAGACTGCCCCATGGCACGTTATTTTCGTCGTCGCAAGTTCTGCCGTTTCACCGCTGAAGGTGTAACTGAGATCGACTACAAAGACATCGCTACTCTGAAGAACTACGTTACTGAGAGTGGCAAAATTGTACCGAGCCGTATCACTGGCACCAGCGCCAAGTACCAGCGTCAGCTGGCTCGCGCTATCAAGCGTGCTCGTTACCTGGCTCTGCTGCCGTACACTGATCTGCAAGGCTAAGTCCTTACAAGTTCAACTTTAAGTAGAGGAAAGGTAATGGACGTTATTTTGCTGGATAAGGTTGCCAAGCTGGGTGGCCTGGGCGACAAAGTTACTGTTAAAGCCGGTTACGCTCGTAACTACCTGCTGCCTCAGGGCAAAGCAGTTGTAGCTAACGCTGCTAACCTGGAAGTGTTTGAAGCTCGTCGCGCTGAGCTGGAAGCCAAAATGGCTTCTGAGCTGTCTGCCGCTGAAGCTCGTGCTGAGAAGCTGGCTGCTCTGGAAGCGGTAGAAATCGCTTCTAAAGCTGGTGACGAAGGCAAGCTGTTCGGCTCCATCGGCACTCGTGACATCGCTGATGCCCTGACCGCCGCTGGCGTTGAAGTGGCTAAAGCTGAAGTTCGTCTGCCGGAAGGCGCTCTGCGTCAGGTTGGCGAATACGACATCGTTATCGCTCTGCACAGCGACGTAACTGCGACCGCTAAGATCGCCGTTGTTGCTTCTGCCGAGTAAGCGATATCGCGCACAAGAAAACACCGCCTTCGGGCGGTGTTTTTTATGTCTTTAATTCAGTCTCTGGGCCCGCTTCTCTACGGCCTTGAGAACATCATATAGACCCACGGTGTTGGCCTGATTGGCCAGCCAGCCCGGGATCTTGCCGCCGGGATCGGTGTACACCCAGTAGGTTGCTTTGGTGCGGCCATCCTCAGTGCGCTCCAGCGCCCAGCTGCCATCACAGATCTCCAGTCTTACCACCCCTTTGTTTGGCCCTGGCCCAAACTGGTTCATCTGGGTCCAGTAGCGGTAATACTGCCCGCTCTCTTCATCCACCTCGTTGACGATCAGCAGGGTGTAATCGCGCTTGCTGACCAGCGGCGGGTCAACCCGATGATAAACGTAGGCGCCGCCATTGGGGGCATCACCCATGATCTCGATGTCGTCGATGTAGGGCATAAACTCCGGGTAGTGCCGGATGTCGCTGATCGCCTGCCACACCTTCTCTACGGGAGCGTCTATCAGCGCCTCCATCTTGACCTCTTTGACCGGTGTGCCGGGCACCTTGCGCGTATACACTTGCGCCTGGCTCCTGTCGGATGCCAGCTCCCACTTGCCTCCCGAAGCCGGCTCGATTCGAACCGGCTGCTCCGCTTGTGCGGGGCCAATCAGCAACACAGCTGCCAACAGGCCGCTCAACAGGGTTTTTACCATAGCAGGATCCCTCCCCACACCAGCGCCACCTGGCAGAGGGCGATAAATACTGCGGCAGAGCCGATGTCCTTGGCGCGGCCAGAGAGTTCGTGACGCTCCGGGCCGATGCGGTCCACCACCGCCTCTACGGCCGAGTTCAGCAGCTCAACAATCAACACCAGCAGCACCACGGCGATCATAAAGAGCCGTTCCAGCACGGTGACGTCAAAAAAGAAGGACGCGCCAATCAGCACGATCGCCAGGAACAGTTCCTGACGAAAAGCCTCTTCATGGCGATAGGCGGCTTTCAGGCCCTGCATGGAGTAGATCCCGGCCTGAAAGAAGCGCATTACGCCGCGATTTTTGTTTTCCGGTTGAGTCATTGGGGTCTCTCATATTTGCACTGTGCCAATGATACCTCTCGGAATCGTTTCTGGGTCAAATCCATTCGTAGTTTGGCTAGTTTGGGTTCAGAGAGGGCTGTCATCACCTGTCTGCTCGTAACTTTCAGAGTTGCAGATTTGAGTAAACTGCTGTTTTTAAAGGTTCTTAAATTGTATCCCATTCGTTATACTCGGCGACTTTGACTGCGTCATTAATTTGACGCACGGGTGGAAGAGTCACTGCCAGCGGCGAAAAGGGCATTAAGTCCGCTGACAAACACAAGGACGTGAGGATGATAATGGACTGGCAAAAGCGGCAGGGACTGGCACTGTGCGCTGGGGTATTGAGCTTTGGACTCAGCGCCGCCCCGATTGCTCTGGATGGGGCATCTTCAGAATGGATCCCCGTGTTGAAAGGGGATCGGTTCGACCCTATAGACGATGAGCAAGCTCAGACTACCGGCCTCGATCTGGTGGGTGATTCTCAGCATCCTCAGTTTTACGCCCTATATGACGACAAAAGTACCCCTGAAGAGTCTGATGATGAGGTGGCTTACCGCTTTCGCGTGGGTAGTGGAAACGACAGTAATGTCTACCTGATCGGTGTCGATGTTAATGAAGATGCAGTACTGGATCTCTTCATTGCAGGCAGTGGTAAAGAGAGCACGCTCTATATCTGGGGGGCTGATGACAAAGCCAAGATCCCGTCAGGGCGGGTTGCCAACGACGGGCCCAGCACCACCACTATCGACACAAGAAATGTCCTGCACAGCGAGGATGCGACTGCCCAAAACTACCACCTCGCTTCAGTCAGCACGCTGGATACCGATGCCGCTACCATCGATTTTGGCCCTCTTGATGGTGAGGATCACTTTGTCAGCTTTAAGTACCCTTTCAGCGCAATTAAGGGCGCCATCAATACGATGACTGGAGTGACGGTCACCAAAGACTCCGCTCTGCGTTACGTGGTGTTCTCCCTTAACCAGACCAACAGCATCAACGGCGATTTCTCCGGCATCAATGACAAGGACCCTGGGATCTACGATAAAACCTATGAGGAACTTGGGCTTTTCGTTCCCGTAGCACCGGATTATGTGCCGCCGACCAATGAGGCGCCGATAGCGGACAATGACGCAGCGACCACGCCAGAAGACACCTCAGTACTGATTGATGTCCTTGAGGGTGACTTTGATGCTGACGGCGACGTGCTGACGATTGCTTCTGTCAGCGGACCTGATCCGATGAAAGGCGCAGTCGCTATTGAAAATGGCGCGATTCGCTTCACCCCTGCCGCTAATTTCTCGGGTAACGTAACCTTTTCCTATATCGCCACTGATGGTGAGGCCAACAGTAACTCCGCAACCGTAACGGTTACTGTTACCCCGGTGAACGACGCGCCGGTGGCCAACAACCTCAGTCGCACCATCGCCGAAGGGGCCACGCTAACGGTACCGGTTTCCGAGCTGGCCTCGGACATTGATGGTGATGCCTTAACTCTGGCCTTGGGTGCATTGCCTGAAGGGTGGAGCGGCTCGGTGAGCAACGGCAACGTGGTGCTGACTCCGCCAGCGGACTTTAACGGCAGCCAGGATATCCCCTTTACTGCCACCGATCCCGGCAACGCCAGTGCCAGCGGTACCATCACAGTTATCGTTAACCCTGTTAATGACGCGCCGGTGGCCAACAACATCAGTCGCACCATCGCCGAAGGGGCCACGCTAACCGTGCCGGTTTCCGAACTGGCCTCGGACATTGATGGTGATGCCTTAACTCTGGCCCTGGGGGCATTGCCTGAAGGGTGGAGCGGCTCGGTGAGCAACGGCAATGTGGTGCTGACTCCGCCAGCGGACTTTAACGGCAGCCAGGATATCCCCTTTACTGCCACCGATCCTGGCAACGCCAGTGCCAGCGGTACCATCACAGTTATCGTTGACCCTGTTAATGACGCGCCGGTGGCCAACAACCTCAGTCGCACCATCGCCGAAGGGGCCACGCTAACGGTGCCGGTTTCCGAACTGGCCTCGGACATTGATGGTGATGCCTTAACTCTGGCCCTGGGTGCATTGCCTGAAGGGTGGAGCGGCTCGGTGAGCAACGGCAATGTGGTGCTGACTCCGCCAGCGGACTTTAACGGCAGCCAGGATATCCCCTTTACTGCCACCGATCCCGGCAACGCCAGTGCCAGCGGTACCATCACAGTTATCGTTGACCCTGTTAATGACGCGCCGGTGGCCAACAACATCAGTCGCACCATCGCCGAAGGGGCCACACTAACGGTGCCGGTTTCCGAACTGGCCTCGGACGTTGATGGTGATGCCTTAACTCTGGCCCTGGGGGCATTGCCTGAAGGGTGGAGCGGCTCGGTTAGCAACGGCAATGTGGTGCTGACTCCGCCAGCGGACTTTAACGGCAGCCAGGATATCCCCTTTACTGCCACCGATCCGGATGGTGAGAGTGCCAGCGGCATCATCACCGTAACGGTGACTCCGGTGAACGATGCGCCGGTAGCGATGGATGACAGCTATACGCTGGATGAGGGAGCGACTCTTGTTACCACTGTGGCAGAGGGGGTAAGAGCTAACGACTCCGACATAGACCATGAGTTGACGGAGTTGAGCGTCAGCGTCAGTCGCGCACCGACTCACGGCACCCTGACCCTCAATGCGGACGGCAGCTTTAGCTACGAGCACGATGGCAGCGAGACCACTACCGACAGTTTTGCTTATCAGCTTAGCGATGGTGAATTGTCCTCGACCGCAACCGTGAGTCTCACCATCAACCCTGGCAACGACGCTCCGGTGGCGGTGGATGACAGTTACACCCTCGATGAGGGGGCGAGTCTGACCGTTGTTGCTGCTCAAGGGGTGCGGATCAACGACAGTGACGCTGACCACGCCAATGCGGTTCTGACCGTCACTGTTAGCCGTGCACCGGCTTACGGGACGCTGACGCTCAAAGAGGATGGCGGCTTCAGTTATGAACACAATGGCAGCGAGACCACTTCCGACAGCTTTGTTTATCAGCTTTCTGATGGTGAGCACGCTGTCACCGCGACGGTGAATCTGATCATCACTGCTATCAACGATGCTCCGGTGGCCGTTGCAGACAGCTACACCCTGGATGAGGGGGCAACGCTCACCGTAACGGCGGATCAAGGCGTGCGGGTCAATGACAGCGACCCGGACCATGCCAACGCGACTCTGAGCGTCAGCCTCAGTATCCCTCCCGCTCACGGCAGTCTGACCCTCAACCCTGACGGCAGCTTTATCTACCAGCACGATGGCAGCAACACCACCGCTGACCGCTTTACCTATGAACTCAGCGACGGTGAGTTGTCAGCAGCCGCCATCGTGGACCTGGTGATCAACGCGGACAACAGCGCCCCGGTGGCGGTCGATGATGAAGCCAGTGTTCGGGAAGATGAATCGGTTCAGATCCTGGTACTGGATAACGACACCCACAGCGGCTCAGGCCTGAACCCGGCAAGCGTTCAGTTTGTTCAGGGCCCCCAGCACGGCACCGTTACCATTAATGCGGGCAGTGGCGTCGTGACCTATACCCCCAATGCCAACTTTGCGGGTACCGACAGCTTCACCTACGGGGTGCAGGACAACGACGAGCGGAGTTCCGAACCGGCAACCGTATGGGTATCCGTGGTTCCGGTGAACGATCCGCCGGTTGCGGTTAACGACACCTACGATCTGCTCGAAGATGGCGAGCTTCTGCTGACCCTGCTGAACAACGACCGTGATCCCGACGGCGATGACGCTCCTCAGCAGGAGAGCATCCGATTCCTGTCTCAACCGGAGATGGGCCGTCTGGAGCAGCGCGAGGGGCAGTGGTACTACGTGCCTGAGCTGAATCAGATTGCAGCCGTTGAATTCGAATACCAAGTGGCGGACGCCGAGGGCAGCTACTCCAACACAGCCCAGGTGTTTGTCCGTATCGAGTCCGTTAACGATGCGCCGGTGGCGCGTCCCGATACGGCCTCAACCGATGAGGACACGCCGCTTCCGCTGGACCTGCTTGTTAACGATGAAGATGTGGATGGTGAGTTGCTCCCCACTCAGGTGACGATCACCGTGCCGCCCACCATGGGTACCCTGTCCCAGGACGACAACGGTGACTGGTTCTACACGCCGAGCCCCAATGCCTCCGGACAGGACAGCTTCGAGTACTGGGTGGTGGATGAGCAGGGACTGGCCTCTGAAAGCGTGGTGGTCACCATCACCATCAACCCGGTCAATGATCTGCCTGTGGCGGTGGATGACACCGTACGCCTGCCGGAGGACGGTAACTTCGTCATCAATGTGCTGGGCAATGACTGGGACATCGATGGCGCACTGGTGGCGACCTCTACCACCGTTGTGACTCAGCCGGAGCAGGGCACCGTGGTGCTCGACAGCGCCACTGGATTCCTGCGCTACCAGGCCAATGTCGACTATGCCGGAGAGGATCGCTTCCAGTACCGGGTGCAGGATGACGCCGGGGCCTGGTCTAACGATGCCTGGGTTCTGATCACGGTTGAGGCGGTGAACGATGCCCCGCTGGCCAATGATGACCGCTTTGAGATCAGCGAGGATCAGGGTGGCACACTGGTGGTGCTCGGTAACGACTCCGACGTCGACGGCCAACTGGACCTGACGACCATTGAGCTGAAAGACTTGCCGACAGGGGCGAGCTTCGAGGTTCAGCCGGACGGCACCATCACGATCCAGCCGCATGCCGACTTCAGTGGCGAACTGACTCTGAGTTACCGGGTGGCCGATGACGAGGGGGTTTACTCCGAATGGGCTGAGATCACCGTTGTGATTCTGCCGGTCAACGATGCGCCTGAAGCGGTGGCGGATCAGTTTGAGCTGACCGAAGGCGGCGTACTGGATGCGCTGGTGACCAACAACGATTTCGATGTGGATGGCGATGCCTTTACGGCGGTTCTGGTCACAGCGCCCCAATATGGCCAGTTGACCCTCAATGATGATGGCTCATTCCGTTATCAGCATGATGGCGGCGAGCAGTCCCAGGACCAGTTCCAATACCGCATCAATGACGGCAAGCTGGATTCCGGGGTGGTCTCCGTCACTCTGACCATCCTGGGGGCCAATGATGCGCCGCAAGCCGCAGATGACCTGGCCAGCACTCAGGAGGACCAGCCCGTCACTGTCGACGTACTGGCGAACGACAGCGATCCGGATGGCGACGTGTTGACCGTCACTGTCACCCAGGGTCCTAAGCTGGGCGGGGCTTCCGTTACCAGCGATGGCCGCATCAGCTATCAGCCCTTCCCCAACCTGTTTGGTCGCGACACCCTGGAGTACCAGGTGGATGACGGCAATGGCGGCGTGGCGAAGGCCATGGTCACCATCGATATTCTGGCGGTGAACGATGCTCCGAACGCGGAGGATGATCAGGCTCAGACCCAGGAAGACCAGGCGGTCTCCATCGATGTGCTGAACAATGACAGCGACAGCGATGGCGGCAAGCTGACGCTCACTCTGGTGAGTCAGCCGAGCCACGGTGAGGCTCAGGTGTTGAATGGGCAGATCCATTACCAGCCGGCACCGGATTATCACGGTGAGGACAGCTTCAGCTACGCCATCCGGGATGACGCCGATGCGACGGATCAGGCTCAGGTCTTTGTCACGGTTAAGCCGGTCAATGACCCGCCGGTCGCGCAGGATGATCGGGCCGAAACCTCTGTGCGCGAGCCGGTGATGATCGCGGTGCTGGAGAACGACAGCGATGTGGATGAGGATGCACTGACGGTGGTGAGTGCCGGAGTGGATTACGGTCAGGTTGAGGTCCTCGAGGGACGCACACTGCGGTTTACGCCGCTGCCGGAGCGCGCTGAGCCCAGCCGCATCAGCTACCGCATCAGTGATGGCCAGGGTGGGGAAGCCTCTGCCCAGGTTCAGGTCACGGTTACCACGGATAACCGCGCACCGGTGGCCAAGGATGATGAGGTGGTGCTGGCCAAGGATCAGTGGCAAGCCACCATTCCGGTTCTGGACAACGACTCGGATCCGGATGGCGATGCTCTGACCATCATCGGCGCTGCCGCTGGCTACGGTGAGGTGATCATTCAGGATGGCGCTCTGGTCTGGAGCGGCGACAGCGAGATGCCGGGCAGCATCATCATTGAGTATCGCATCAGCGATGCCTTTGGTGCGGAAGACAGCGCCATTGTTCTGGTGTTGAGTGATGACGCATTCCGTCCCGTAGTGACTGCGCCTGCTGATGTCTGGGTCGATGCCAGGGGTCTGTTTACCAAGGTGGACCTGGGCACCGCCACTGCCGTTGACCGCTTTGGCACGCCCCTGCCAGTCAGCCTGGTGGACGGGGTTCCCTTCTACCAGCCCGGGGACAACACCGCCTACTGGCAAGCCTGTGATGATGAGGGACGCTGCGGTACGGCGGCTCAGAAAGTCTATGTACGTCCGCTGATCTCTCTGGCCAAGGACCAGGTCGTTCTTGAAGGGCAGAGTGTCTCGGTGGAAGTGGTGATGAATGGTCCCCACTTCGAGTATCCGGTCGTGGTGCCCTACACCCTGAGCGGCACGCTGGACGACAATGAGCACACCTTGATTGAGGGGGAACTGCTGATTGAGGCCGGTACCTCCGCTTTCCTGACATTTGAGACTTTCGAGGATGGCATTGCCGAAGCGGATGAGACCCTGGTGGTTCACCTGGATGGCAGCGTGAACCCCGGCAACAAGCGGGACCATCAGGTCACCATTACCGAAGGAAACCTGCCGCCGGAGCTGGCGTTGAGTGCGGCCCAGGATAGCGAGCCCCGTCTGGTGGCCAGTCAGGAGCTGGGCGCGATGATCATTGCTGCCACCCTGACCGATCCCAACGAAGGGGATCAGCATCAGTGGCAGTGGCATCACGACAGCATGCTGGCGGATCTGGATGTGACGGAGGAGCGCTTCGAGTTTGACCCTGCGGAGGTCGACCCGGGCCTCTACACCTTGACCGTGGAAGCCTGGGACCAGGAGGGGCTGACCGACATCGCCAGCATCACCATTGAGGTGGTGGAGGCTCTGGCCCCGCTGGAGCCAGGCGCCGACAGCGATGGCGACCTGATCCCGGACGTTGACGAGGGTTACGTTGACCGTGACTTCGATGGCATCCCGGATTATCGCGACCAAGTGGTGGACGAGTGCAATGTGCTGCCGGAAACCGGTGATAACTGGGACGGCTATATCGTTGAGGCGGATCCGGCGGTGTGCCTGCGCATCGGTCTCTACACCACCAACGGGGCCTCCGGTGGCGCCCAGGTGTTTGATGAGGACATCGGCAAGCCGGTGAACGATCTGGTGCCGGATACCGAGGCAGTCAACGTGGGCGGCATCTTCGACTTTATCGCCTACAAGCTGCCCGAGATTGGCCAGACCCTGCAGGTGGTGCTGCCGCAGCGACTGGCGATCCCCGCCAACGCGGTGTACCGCAAGTTCCTGCCCCGGGAGGGTTGGGTCACGCTGGTTGAGGATGGCGACAATCTGCTGCACTCCGCACCGGGTGAGCCTGGATTCTGTCCGCCTCCGGGTGGCGATGTCTGGACCCCGGGTCTGACAGAGGGGCACTGGTGTGTGCAGTTGACGCTGAAGGATGGCGGACGCTATGACGCCGATGAGCTGACCAACGGCAGCGTGACCGATCCCGGAGGGGTGGCGGTGATGCTGAGCAACAACCGTCCGCCGCTGGCGAACGCCGATGCGACCCGTGTCCGTGATGGCAAGCTGGTGATCGTTCCGGTACTGGAGAACGACAGTGATCCGGATGCCGACCCGCTGAGCGTGGTGGCGGCCAGCGCGGCCCTCGGCCAGGTCAGCATCAACGATGACAATACGTTGAGCTATCAAGCACCGGAAGGCTATCTGGGCGAAGACACCCTCTCCTACAGCATCAGCGATGGGCAGGGCGGCAGCGCGCAGGCCACCGTGGCGGTGGAGGTCTACCTGAATCGACTGCCGGTAGCGGTAAACGACGCGGTCGAGCTGTACAACAACGACACCGCATTGGTGAGAGTGATGAGCAACGACAGTGACGCGGATGGGGATGTATTGAGCGTGGTATCGGCGTCGGTGGACATCGGAACACTCTCCGTGGAGGCGGACGGTCAGCTTCGCTATCAGCCGCCTCAGGACTACATCGGTCCGGCGGTTGCCACCTACACCATCAGCGATGGTGAGGGCGGCGAAGCCAGCGCAGAGGTTCAGTTCAGTGTGCTGGGCAAGCAGCTGGTCAAAACGGAAGGAGGCAGCTCAGGCAGCCTGAACGCCTTAGGTCTGGCCCTGCTGGCTCTGCTGGGACTGGGACGCCGTCGCGTCCTGCCCTGGCTGGCTCTGGTGCTCGGGGTGTCTGCCCCGGCACTGGCGGAGGAGAAGCCGCTGGACCCGCTAAAACCCTGGTTTGTCACCGGTAATCTGAGCTGGGCCAGCAGTAACGTCAGCAAGTCGGATCTCAATGGCGATCTCGCCGATGCCGGTCTGGACGCTCAAGTGTTGTCTCTGGACAAAGAGCGTCTGGGTTGGGGGGCCGGATTAGGCTACCGCTTTACTGAGCGTTGGTTTGTGGAGGCGGGCTACCTCAATATCGACGAGGTGGATCTCACCATTGAAGGGGTCTTCCAGGACCCGGCCGCCTTTTTTGATGCGGTGGAGCACGTCTATCCGGAGTCCGGACATGGCCCCTATGCCCAGATTGGCTACCGTCTGCCTCTGAGTGAGCGCTGGGGTTTGACCGGCAAGGTCGGCGCCTTCTTCTGGGAGGGGGATTACGAGTCGGTGGCCCTGAACACCAACATGGGCACCGGCAGTGACAACCCAGATGGCACCGATCTGCTCTATGGCGTGACCCTGGATTATCGCGTCACGCGGGATTGGCTGGCCTCACTTCAGCTGCAACGGGTGGAGTTTGATCGCTATCCGGCGATGCTGTTGGGCTTCAATGTCAGCTATCACTTCGGTGGGTCTGATCCCGCCCCGATCCCGGTGGTGCTGGACAGCGATGGCGACGGGGTGGTGGATCCCCAGGACGCCTGTCCGGATACGCCGATGACCCACGCCGTGGACACTCAGGGCTGTACCCTGTGGCGGGCGCTGGAGATTGAGCTGGAAGGCGTCGTGCTGTTTGCCAACGACAGTGCCGAGATCACCACGGAGTATGAGTCTTTGCTGGCGGATCTGAGCCGTCACGCCAAGGGTCGCGCCACTGTTGAGATCCTGATTGAAGCGCACGCTTCTGCGCCTGCATCCCGCAGCTACAACCAGGCACTGTCCGAACGCCGGGCGGAAGCGGTGAAGGGCTATCTGGTGGCACTGGGTGTTGACGCAGGCCATATTACGCTGGTGGCTCAGGGGGAGAATGCCCCTGCGGTAGAGGGCAATACGGAGCAAGCCTATGCCCAGAACCGCCGGGCGGTGGTGACTCTGGAATACCGGGATCAGGAGCCTGTGCCCCGCGGCTAACCCCGTTATCAGCCATTAAAAAAGCGCGATCCAGGATCGCGCTTTTTTGATCTCAGGCCAACTGAGGCGTCAGCATGGGTCGCTCCACCGGCTTGGCATTGATGGGCAGGTGCAGCACCGCCGCAATCAGCGCCATTGCCACGGTCAGCCACCAGATGGGGGTGTAGCTGCCGGTCGCGTCGTAGATGCGACCGCCAAACCAGGCCCCCAGGAAGCTGCCCACCTGGTGAGTGAAGAACACCAGACCATAGAGGGTTGCCAGGTAACGGGGACCAAAAATCTGCCGCACCAGACCGGAGGTCAGGGGTACCGTGCCGAGCCAGCAGAAGCCGATGGCGGCGCCAAATACCGTGGCGCTGTGGGTGCTGATGGGGAACATCACAAAGGCCGCAATCACCGCAGCCCGCAGCACATAAAGGGCAAACATCACATGGCGCTTGTCGTAGCGGTCACCCATCATGCCCCAGAAATAGGAGCCAAAGATGTTGAACACGCCCACATAGGCCAGCGCCATAGCAGCGGCGTTGCTGGGCAGGCCCAGATCAGCCAGGTAGCTGGGCAGATGGGTGGCGATAAACATCACGTGAAAACCGCAGACGAAGAAGCCCAGGTGGATCAGCCAGTAGCCGGGATGGCGGAACGCTTCCGCCAAAGCCTGCTTCAGCGATTGTTCCGGGGCGTCGGTCGCGTTGCTGACGTTGGAAACGGGCATTCGCATAAAGGCGCCAAACGCCATGATCAGGGTGCAGCCGATGGCAAAGATCTGCAGCGCGGTTTGCCAGCCAAAGTCGGTCAGCAGGGTTTGCGCGCCGGGGATCATCGCAAACATGCCAAAGGAGCCAGCCGCGGTGGTCAATCCGAACGCCTTGGCGGCGTGTTCGGCCGGGACCACGCGAGCGACGGCACCCAGCACAATCACGTAGCTGGTGGCGGAGAGGCCCAAGCCAACCAGAGCCCCCAGAGTCAGGTAGAGCCACTCAGGCTGAGCGGCCACGGAGGTTAATGCCAGACCGGTGCCGTAAGCCAGACCACCGAAGACGATCACACGTCGGGGACCAAAGCGGTCTGCTGCCATACCGACAAAGGGCTGAAACAGGCCGAACAGCAGGTTCTGCAGAGCGATGGCCAGACTGAAAAACTCCCGGCCCACTTCGAAGCTGGTGCTGATCGGTGCCATAAACAGGCCAAAGGACTGACGGAACCCCAGGCTCAGGATCATGATGGCGATGCCCAGCCACACCAGGGCCGGATAACGACGCAGGCTCATTGCTGTGCCTCCATCATGGTGTGACCACCCTGGTGGCAGCCGGCGTTAACGGCCTGACCCGCCAGGGCCTGCACCAGACGAGGAGAGTGGTGAAGGGTCAGCAGAGCCAGCGCCAGCAGGAGGCAGGGGCCGAGTAACTCTTTAAACAGTGTTGGGTGTTGCATGGTGTATCCAGTGTTTCAGGGGAAATAAAAAACACCCCCCTCAGAGAGGGGGGTGTCCTTGTAAATCGGTTACCGGCGTCTCCGCACCGGCGGCTTCAGGGGCACCAGTCGGTGCGCGCCTTCTGAGCGATGCCCTCGCTCAGCAGGGTTTGATCCAGCGGTTGGTCATCCAGCCAGATCCGGGCATTCAGCCCAAACTGTTTCGCCCGGCTCAGATCGGACAGTTCAATCTTCCGGGCTTGAGAGAGCAGTGTCTCAACCCGCTTGGCTGCCTCCGTGGCAGCCGCCGCTTCCTCCGGACACTGGCCTGGGAGCTGGGGCAGATGGACGCCGGTCAGCGTGATGGGCAGATCGGCGCCAAACAGGGCAGGCCAGCCGGTCACATCGACCCGGACGCGGTCAGCCCGCTCAACCGCCACCACTCTGGCGACCAGGGTCCGCTCGCCAACGGCGATTTCGGGCGTCTCAGCGGTCTCCGGTTTGCTCGCCTCCGGCGGCGCATAGGGGCGATTAAACGTGGTGTTGGTCATGCTACAGGCGCTAAGCATGCCCAGCAGAACAAGCGGAATAAGCGGTTTCATCGGCGGTTGGGCTCCACAAACAGTGTTGCTGGTTATACCACAACTTAGCGCCTGATGATGTCCCGGTGTCCCTAAGCCAGAGCACGTAATCGGGCGGGTTCGCACTCCTCCCGCCACTGTGCCAGTTTGTCCCGGATCTGAGCCAGCGAAGGCCCACGCCGATCCGAGCGCCCCATCAGCTGACACAGTCCGTAAGCGTACTGGTCATAGAGGGCCGGGTCCTCCGCGCAGCGCTCGTCATCGTCACACTGGATCAACGACCCGCGGATGTAGCTGCCAACCAGGGCAACCCGGTCAAAGGCGCGATCCTCACTCAACGCCGAAACCCACTGACGATAGGCATCGTTATGGGCCCGGTGGGCCTGTGTGTAGGCATCCCGATGTTGTGAGGAGCCTGCAGCCAGCACGTCCGGGTTGGGCATCAGCCGTTGCAGCACAAAGCGTTGGTGATGGCGCTGATCCCACAGCAGCCAGCACTGATGCAGCAGAAAGGCGTCCAGCGGTGAACTGGCCTCGTTGGCCAGAAGTTCGGCCTGCTCCAGGCTGCGCGTCCAGCGATGCCGGCACAGCGCCAGGATCAGATCCGCTTCCTGAGGGTAGTGGTTATAGATGGTGCCGCGACTGATGCCGCTGGGACCCACCAGATGGGAGCGCCGCAGGGTGAAGCTCTTCTCTCCCTCCAGCAGTCGCTCCGCCACTTGTGCCAGGTATCGGTCTCGCTTATTCCAGTCACCCATCGTATTTTGCCTCTGACTCAGTCGCCATCACTGTCCTTGCTCACGTTTCCAGCATAGTGACGCGCCGAAAAGGGGTAAATCGAGTTATTCTCATAGCCCTATTTCCTGAGTTAATACCCATGCTGAAAATTGAGCTGTTAGAGAGTTTCATCGCCATCGCTGAACTGGGCAGTCTGTCCAGGGCTGCCGAGCGCCTGTGCCGCACGCAGTCTGCGGTCAGCCTGCAGCTGAAGCGGTTGGAAGAGGCGGTGGGACAACAGCTGCTGAATCGTGACCATAAAGGGGTCAGTCTGACAGCCAGTGGTGAACGGTTGCTTTCTTATGCTCGTCAGATGGTGAAACTGAACCAGGAAGCGCTGAACGAATTGAGCCAGGAGCCGGAGCGGGAGGTGATCCGCCTGGGCCTGCCGACGGACTACGTGGTGCGTTATCTCAGCACTTCGCTGCTGGAGTTTATCCGCGAGTTCACCGCCATCGAGCTGGTGCTGGATACCGACGTCAGCGGCAACCTCTATCGCCGCCTGGAGCAGGGGGAGCTGGATCTGGTGATCGGCACCCATTGGGAGCCTCAGCCCAACGCGGAGATCCTGGTGGAGCGTCGTTTTCATTGGGTCGGAAAAAAGGGCGGCAGTGCCGTCACGCGCCGGCCTATTCCGCTGGCGCTCTACCCGGAAAACTGTCCCATCCGTGCTCAGGTGTTTGCCCACCACCACCTGAACATGACACCGGTTCGGGCGGTGCTTTCCACCCCCTCACCGGAGGCTATCTGCCTGGCGGTGGAGAACGATCTGGCCATCGCGCCCATCGCCGACTTCCGCATCCGCGACACCATGGATGTGCTCGACCCAGAAGAGAACGGGCTGCCCCGTCTGCCCGCCTTTAATGAAGCGGTTTACCTGGGTAAGACCGAGCCCACGCCCACCATCCATCAGCTGATTGAGCTGTTGAGAACGCACCGGCAGGCGATTGTTGGCGAATAAAAAACGGCGCCCCAGGGCGCCGTTTTTGTTACTGCCGATTCAGTACTTCGCTTTGGTCAGATCGCAACGGATCGCTTCTCCCCGCATTGCCGGGGTATCCGGGCGAGCCGACGATTCGCACAACCGGGTGGTGCCGTAGTCGTTGCGCTTGTCGTGGGCGTTGGAGCGGGCCCATACGGTCACAATTGCTTTCTCTTCCGGGTTGGCGTGGCAGTCTGCACCGTTGTAGTTAAAGGCGTGGATGGTGTTCTGATGGAAGTAGACCAGGTCATCCTTGTGCGGCGAGGTGGCGGTCCAGAACATCGCTTCGTTATCCATTCCCGCATCAAACTCCACTTCCCGCAGGGTGTCGGTTTCGCTCAGAGTTTTCACCAACGGGCTGTTTTCCCGGATGGCAAAGTTCTGGAACTCATCGGCGCAGGCGGGCTCCCGGATGGTGTAGTAGATCTCGGAGATGGCGTGGTTGTGGTAGGGGTAGAAGGAGTCGATGCGCTGGGCCACCATGCCCACCTCTGCTCCCACTTTCTCGCCATTGATCTCGTCGATCCGCAGCAGGCCCCAATGGCCAAACACCTCGGCATAGGCATAGCTGCCGCGGGTCTTGGCAAAGTTGCGCTGGTTGCGCTCGCTCTCCTCAGCGTACATGGGGAACCAGCCCACCGAGGCCCAGAGGTTGGGTAGGGCGTTGGCACTGACATCGAAGGGGAAGGCCGCAGGCATCACCAGGTCATCGCCAGTCACCATCTTGGCAAAGTGCTTGGTGAAATCGCGGCCATAGGCCTGGACTTCCGGGTCACTGACCTTCTCCTTAAAGAAGGCATCAAATGTAGTGCGATTCAGCCACTGGGCAACCGGGGAGTTGGCCTCCAGCTCGCCACCGGGACTGTAGATCCAATCCACGTTCTCCCGGGCGCCAAAGCAGGCTTTGGCCTTGTCTGGGTTATTAATCACGGCATAGATGTGCTTCACCATCAGCTGCATATCGCGCTGATCCATGATGCACTGGTATTGCGGTCCCTGGAGGTCATGGGTGTTGGTTTCCACCATGCTCCGGTCGGAGTTGCGGCAGTGGCCGTCACTGGTGCTGAGGGCGATGGCATAGCCCTTAAGGTAGGTCAAAGTCTCCTGCCAGAGCAGGTCGACATATTGTTGCTCCTCCGCGCTGTATTGGGCGGGCGCCTCCAGACAGGTGAAGGTGGCATTCTCAATCTCGTTGCTGTCGAGAAAGTCGGGAAGGGGCGCAGAAAAAGCGGCAGGACTGCACAGCAGAGCAGTCAGCAAAAGGGGTTTGTTCATAAGGCCATCCGTACGGCAAAAACGGTGGGGTTGTGAAAGGTGGAGCCACACCGGCTGGCTCTGGGAGAGAGAGGGAAACGTCCGGTGTACTCCAGTTGTCAGATCAGGGCCCGCTGCAGGGCGCGGGCCCTTTTCCCTCAATTACTGCTTATGAGCAGGGTACTTGAAGGTGTGGCACTGGTCGCACATCGGCGGCTTGGTGCCGTGCTCGGAGTGACACTCCACGCAGGGAATGTCTTTTCCGTAGTGCAGGTTGTTGTGCGGGTTTTGCCACTTGTCCTCTTCCGGGCGGGCGGTTTGCTGCGCCAGATCGTCCACATCGTGACAAGCCTGGCAGGCATCGTCTGCCGGATAGCCTTTGGGCGCGCCCTGGTGACAGGTCTTGCAGTCGAGGCCCGCTTCCTTGTGCCAGTCGCGGATTTCAAAAGCCTGAGCGGACAGGGTAACGGTGCCCAGCAGCAGGGTGGAAAGCATCAAAGTCATCGTGCGTTTCATGGTCAAATCCCCCTTACGCCTTGCCTGCTGCGACGGTACGAGCCGCAGTCATACCCATCACCATGCACTCCGGAATGGAGCAGCTGCCCAGTCGGCTGACGCCGTGGATGCCACCGGCCACTTCGCCTGCGGCCAGCAGCCCCTTGATCGGCTTGCCGGTCAGGGAGTCCTCTACCTGGGCCAACTGGTTCACCTTCACGCCGCCCTGGCAGTAGTGCACCTTGGGCCATAGACGAACCACCATAAAGGGCGCCTTGATGTGCTTGCCTTTGGCCTTGCCCATCGGCTTGCCAAACTGCTCATCCACACCACTGTCGACGTAGCGGTTGTACTCTTCGATCTGCGCTTGCAGCGGCTTCAGCGGAACGTCGAAATGCTTGGCCAACTGTTCCAGAGTGTCGAACTTCCAGCCCACACCGTACTTGAGCACCTTCTTGCAGTTCGGGTGCTGATCGGCGTCGTGATAGTGGGTGATCATCAGCGGCGGTACCGGTTTGCCTTCGGCATCACGGTTGGCCAGCTGGGCATCGGCACGGGTCTTACGGTCAGCGATCTCGTTCATAAAGCGCTGGCCGGTCATCCGGTTGATGGCGATGGAGTGGGGGAAGTTGAAGATAGAGTAGTTGGAGACGTAACCGAACCCGCCCTCGTCCGGAGAGGCCCAGGGGCCGGACTGAATGTGGGCCAGGTGAACCGGTACCGCACCGATGCGGAACATCTCCAGCATCGCTTCGCCGGTGGCGCCCTTGATGTTGGTGCAGCCTACGTCGGCGGTCAGGGTGGGGTCCTGAGCCATGCGCAGGGCGATGTTCTGGGAGAAACCGCCGGTGGCCACCAGAACCGCTTTGTTCGCTTTGATCTTCAGAGTTTCGCCTTCGGAGACCTTGCGGTCGGCGTAGTAGCGGGTCTCAATGGTGACCCCCTCGATCTCACCCGCTTTACCGCGGATAAAGCCGCTCATCCGGCAGCGGTTGTTCATCTCCACGCCCAGTTTTACCGCCAGTTTGTACAGCGGCTGTGTGATGCCAGCGCCACAGGCCACGGTGGTCTGGTAGGTGCGGGGGGCACTGTGGCCACCCAGTTGCTGCAGGTAGGGCAGGTACTCGGCCCCGGCATCGAAGGTCATCTGCAGTGCTTCGTTGGCGTGCTCAGCCACATGGCGCAGCAGCGCTTCATCGGCGATGCCACGGCCCGCTTTGAGCTGGTCGCCCACCATCCGCTCAATGGAATCCTCAACGCCCTCTTTCTGCTGCATCGGTGAGTTGGGCACGGCAAACAGGCCGCCATTGATGGAGGAGTTGCCACCAAAGGTGGGCATCTGCTCGAAGATGGCGACGGACTTGATGCCCTGACGTTTGGCCTCAATCGCTGCCGCCAGAGCCGCAAAGCCGGAGCCGATGATCACAAAGTCGTAGGTTTGGTCCCAGTGGGTGGATTGGCCGGAAGCGGCCAGCCCGGGGGCGGCCACGGCAGCCAGGCCGGTCGCGCCAATACCCTGTAGTAGCTTGCGTCGGGTGTTGTTGATGGTGTGCTCACTCATGGTGTGTACCTCGTAAGTCGGTTAGCCAGAGCAAGGTTAGGGTCGGAATGGATTCCAAACTGTGGGGGGCGAATAGAGTTCCCGAAATGTTTGATTTTTATGATGAGATTGTTCGCAAGGTCAAAAAATGCGCCAAACTGGCCCGGGGCGCACAAACTGGAGAGCGAGGCAAAACCGGACCGGGTGCAAAGAAGGGGGCTGGCAAAAAAGAAAGGGTTTTCTGTCGGCGCGCATCCTGTGCGCTGGGGAGTGCCACTCAAGAGGCGCGGTAAACGGCCAAACGAAAAAGCCCCAGTCTTTCGACTGGGGCTTTTTCTGTATCTGGTACCGGGAGGGGGACTTGAACCCCCAAGGTGTCACCACCGGCGGATTTTGAATCCGCTGCGTCTACCAATTCCGCCATCCCGGCTTAGGAGTGGGCATTATATACCGAAGTCGTTGCACGGCAAGCCCAAATCGGTTGTTCGGGCATTTTCTGCGCACCGCTCGGCGGGGGCCTCTGGTACACTGCCGGACAGTGACGAGACAAGGAGTGAAGATGTCATCCCTAGCCAACGCCCCACGGGCGTCTCTGGGGCGCCGAATGGCGGCCTGGGTATACGATTTTATGGTGGCTCTGGCGGTCTATATGCTGGCCGGGGCAGTGCTGTTTGCCCTGTTTACGGCTCTGGTGTCGATGGGGCTGGTGGATAAGGGCGGCATGATCCACACGGTGGATGTGCTGCAGTCCAGCCCGGTATGGCTGACCCTGAACGAGATCGGCAAGCTGCTGGCGGTGGCCTGGCTGTTTGTCTGGAGCTGGAAAAAGAAGGGCCAGACCCTGGGTATGCGCGCCTGGCGTTTGCGGGTACAACGTACTGACGGTTCTGAACTGGATGCCCGTCAGGCCTGGTTGCGGGTGGCGGTCTCCTTTGGTGGTTTGGCGATGCTGTCCCTGCTTTGGGATGACGAAGGGACCGCCATGAATGACCGCATCAGTGGCTCTGAGGTGGTGGTGCTGACCGTGGAGCAGAACCGCGATCTGATGGAACGGCAGTGAACTTGCCAATCTGACCCAGCCTGTTAGCTTGGGGATCGACCTTGATAAGGAGATCCCCATGCCGTTACTTGCCCCCCTTCCTGCGGAAACCACGCCTGAGCTGGCGGAGGATTTCGCCCTCTTTACCCGCATTCTGGGCTTTGTCCCCAATAGCCTGCTGACCATGCAGCGGGTACCCGCCATGGTGCACGGGTTTGGTGAACTGACCCGCGCAGTGATGAACCCCAATGGCGCTGTCGATCCCGGCTTTAAGCGGCTGCTGGCCCACTTCTGCAGTCGGGCGGCGGGATGCCAATACTGCGAAGCCCACTCACTGATCGCCGCCGAGTTGCATGATGTGCCCCATGACAAAGTGGTGGCGTTATGGGAGTACCAGACCAACCCCCTCTACACCGAGGCTGAACGGGTGGCACTGGACTTTGCCCTGGCGGCGGGGGCTGTGCCCAACGCGGTGGATGAGCCGCTGATGGCGCGGATGCGGGCCCACTGGAATGAGGTTCAGATCGTGGAGATCCTGGGGGCGATCGCCCTCTATGGTTTTCTCAATCGCTGGAATGATTCCATGGCCACCGAGATTGAGGCGCCCGCTCAGGCGATGGGAGAAGAGGTGCTGAGCAAAGGCGGCTGGACCGGCGGTAAGCACCGCCCGGAGTGACACCGGCATAAAAAAGGGGCGCCTCAGCGCCCCTTTTTTATGATTGATGGTTTTGGGATCAGCCGTCACCCAGTACCAGCAGGGTGGCATTACCGCCGATGGCGGTGATGTTGTTGCTGATGGTCTTTTCGGTCACAAAGCTGTGCAGGTAGTGCGGGCCACCGGCTTTCGGGCCGGTGCCGGACAGGCCATTACCACCGAACGGCTGCACACCCACCACCGCACCAATCTGGTTGCGGTTGATGTAGGCGTTACCGGCATTCACCTGGTGAGCGATGGCCAGCGCCTGGCCTTCGTTGCGGCTGTGCACGCCCAGGGTCAGGCCAAAGCCGGTGCTGTTGATCTCATTGATGACCCGGTCCAGCTCGGAGGCTTTGTAGCGGATTACGTGCAGGATAGGGCCAAAGTGCTCCTTCTCCAGCTGACCGATGTGGTTGATCTCCACCGCAGTCGGGCGCACGAAGTTGCCGTGCTCGCACTCGCTGGATAGCTCAGTCTGGGCGATAAGCCGTCCCTCTTTGCTGATGCGCTCGATGTGGGCCAGCAGGTTTTGCTGGGCGGTCTGGTCGATCACCGGGCCAACGTCGGTCTTGAAGTGAGCCGGGTTGCCCACATGCAGTTCCGCCATCGCGCCTTTGAGCAGCTCGATAACACGGTCTGCCACGTCGTCCTGAACGTAGAGCACACGCAGGGCGGAGCAGCGCTGGCCGGCGCTCTGGAAGGAGGAGTGCACCACGTCGGTCACCACCTGTTCCGGCAGGGAGGTGGAGTCCACCACCATGGCATTCTGGCCACCGGTTTCCGCCACCAGCTTGGCGATGGCGCCATCGCGGGCAGCCAGAGAGCGGTTGATCACTTTGGCGGTTTCGGTGGAGCCGGTGAAGCAGACGCCGACAATGCGCTCATCCGCGGTCAGCAGGCCACCGATCTCACGGCCCTTACCGGGCACCAGTTGCAGCACATCGGCCGGGATGCCGGACTCGTGAGCCAGTTGAGTGGCGCGGTAGGCCACCAGGTTGGTTTGCTCAGCGGGCTTGGCGATTACGGTGTTACCGGTTACCAGTGCCGCCACCACCTGACCCAGGAAGATAGCCAGCGGGAAGTTCCAGGGGCTGATGCAGAGGTAGGGGCCACGGCCCTGAACGATCAGTTCATTCAGCTCACCGGTCGGACCCGGCAGCACGGTGCGCTCGCCCATAAGGCTGCGCGCCTGAACGGCGTAGTAGCGGCAGAAGTCGACCGCTTCGCGGATCTCATCGATGCCATCCTGCAGGCCCTTGCCCGCTTCGCGGGTACAGAGGGCGATCAACTCTTCGCGGTTGGCTTCCAGCTTGTCAGCCAACTCCTCCAGAGCGCGGGCACGCTGCTCAACCGGGGTGTCACGCCAGGCCGGGAAGGCGGCGGTGGCACGCTCGATGGCGTCCTGAATGTCTTCCGCACTGGCAAAGTGAACCTGACCCACCTGCTTGGTGTGGTCCTGCGGGCTCAATACCGCCAGCGCCTCGCCGCTTTGACGGGTTTCACCGCCGATCAGCGGGCCGCCCTGCCATTGGGTGGCTTTGAAGGTGTCCAGTTTGGCAAAGAAGGGGCGGGCTTCATTGGCGATGTTCATGTTCAGTCCTTTTGAGTTGAGACGCTCCTTGCCGAAGATCGCCTCGGGCAACACGATTCTGTGGTTTGCTAGGGTGGGGTAGCCATTCAGTGTGGTCAGCGGATAGGCGATCAGCCCCTCAATCGGGGTCTTCGGGTCCACCAGTTTATGCACGAAGGAGGTGTTGGCGCCGTTTTCCAGCAGGCGACGCACCAGGTAGGGCAGCAGATCCTTATGGGCGCCCACCGGCGCATAGATGCGAACCTTCAGGCCCTTCTGCTGCTTGAGCAGGGTGTCATACAGCTCCTGGCCCATGCCGTGCAGACGCTGGAACTCGTAATCGCGCTCACCCGCCAGGTACTGAATGGTGGCTGCTGTCTGAGCATTGTGGGTGGCAAACTGGGGGTAGATGTTGCCCACGGTCGCTTCGGACAGCAGGAACCGGGCGCAGGCCAGGTAGGAGACATCGGTGCCCGCTTTTCGGGTGAATACCGGGTAACCGTCTGAGCCACCCTGCTGGCACCACTTGAGCTCGCTGTCCCAATAGGCGCCTTTCACCAGACGCAGCGGGATCAGGTCGCCCTGCTGTTTGGCTAGGGCGTTGATCCAGACCAGAACCGGCAGAGCGCGCTTGGAGTAGGCCTGAACCACCAGTCCCAGGTTGCCCCAACCGCGAGCCTCATTGCTGCGATAGAGCTTTTCAAACAGCTTGAGAGAGAGTTCCAGGCGATCCATCTCTTCGGCGTCGATGGAGATGCCGACGTCCAGGCTGCGCGCCTGTTTGATCAGACGCAGCACGCTGTCGTACAGCTCGGTCAGTACCCGGTCCTCATTGGCCACTTCGTAGCGGGGATGCAGGGCAGAGAGCTTGATGGAGATGGTGGGGCGGGGCGCCTGACTGACGTCATAGCTGTGGGCGCCCAGTGCGGTGATTGCGCGGCTGTAGCTGTCGAAGTACTTGGTGGCGTCACTGGCGGTCAGCGCCGCTTCGCCAAGCATATCGTAGGAGTGGGTGTAGCCAATGGCCCGGTTGTCATCGCTGTTCTTCAGCGCTTCGCCAATGTCACGGCCCAGTACGAACTGCTTGCCCATGATCTTCATGGCGGCGTACATCGCCTGACGAACTACTGGTTCACCCATCTTGTTAACGAGACGGGCCAGCAGATTGTTGGGACGGCCATCGATCTTCTTATCCAGGGTGATCACTTTGCCGGTGAGCAACAGGCCCCAGGTGGAGGCGTTAACCAGCACCGAATCGCTGCCCTTGAGGTGGCGGGCCCAGTCGGCTCCGGAGAGTTTGTCCTCGATCAGGGCATCCGCGGTGGCGGCATCCGGGATCCGGAGCAGGGCTTCGGCCAGACACATGAGGATGATCCCCTCCTGTGTTTCCAGGCTGTACTGCTGCAGGAACGCGTCAATGCCTATCATCAACCCCTTCTTCTCGAAGCGGCGAACGGCTTCCACCATCTGATGGGCATTTTGGGTAATGGTCTCAACGGTGGCCGGTTCGGCAGGCACCAGAGAGATAAGCTCTTCCAGATATTGGCTTTCATCGACGCCATAATTGGCGCTGATCAGCTCGAACAGGGCGGCGGGTTCCTGGTCATGGATCGCCGGATCCAAAACGGTGCTGGCTTTAAACATGCGGGGGTCCTCTTAACACCACAAGTCAGCGTTTTAGCTATTTTTGTATACAATCCTTGCTGACGGCGCGCTCAGTATACCCCCAAAATGTGAGGGCGAACAGGTTTTGCGGGGGTGGTTGGAACAGTACCGTTAAGGGGGTGTTGTAAACCCTTGTGTAGCGCGGAAAAGGGCATAAAAAAAGCAGGCCGGTGGCCTGCTTTTTTCGATAAGAGGGGATGCGATTACATCCAGCGATCGTTCTTTTTCTTACGCTGGGGGCGCGGCAGATAGGCCAGGATCAGGCCCAGGATCAGACCGGCGCCAGCCACCATGCCACCTTGCTGCATCCAGATGAATCGCTCGCTCTGGCTCAGAGTGTCTACGCGCTTGGTCAGCTCGGCGTTTTCCTGCTCCAGGGCGGCCAGGCTCTTGGCGCTTTCAGCGACCTGGGATTGCAGCTCTGCTACCTGGGCGTTGGCGTCCGCGTTGGCTTCCAGATTGGATTGCACCAGAGCGTCACGCTCAGCAGTTACCGTTTTAAGCTGTTCACGAGTGTCAGACAGTGCCTTGGTCAGCGCCGGTACCTTGGTGCGGAAGCTCTCGCCAGTGGCCAGATCTTTGGTTTGAATCCAACCTTTACGGCCGCGCTCGTCGATCACTTCGCTGTAATCGCCCTGACGGGTTCCGGTAGCGGTGAGCGGATCACCAGCTTTCAGGCTGCCCAAAATGCGGAACTGGGTGCTGGGGCCAGCCAGCAGATAGATATAGATGTCTTCCGAGACGCTGTTCGTGGCTTCCCGGGCCACGGTGTGGCCGCTCACGGCCAGAAGGCAAAGCAGAGCGGTGATAATACGTTTGTTCATAGTGCTACTACCCGTGGATTGGGGCGACCATGCTAGGAGATAAGGCCAGGAGTGGCAAGGCCCAGAGAGCGAAAAAGGGAGCCGATGGCTCCCTTTTTTGAGTGTGCTTCAGTCTCACGCCATGATTGAGCGGATGATGGTGAAGAACAGGATGGACAGTGCGGCACCGGCTGGCAGGGTGATAACCCAGCTTACGACGATGTTGCGTACGACGCCCAGGTTCAGGGCGGCGATGCCACGGGCCATGCCCACACCCAGTACCGCACCCACCAGAGTCTGAGTGGTGGAGATCGGCAGACCGGTACCGGACGCGATCACAACGGTAGAAGCGGCAGCCAGTTCAGCAGCGAAGCCACGGCTCGGAGTCAGGTGAGTGATGTTCTTACCGATGGTGGTAATAACACGCTTACCCAGTACCGCCAGACCAATCACGATACCAACGGCACCCAGAGGCAGAATCCACCAAACCAGCGGAGCCTTATCCGGGATCTCACCACCCGCGTGGATGATGGTTACAACGGCGGCCAGCGGGCCGATGGCGTTAGCCACGTCGTTGGAGCCATGGGCAAACGCCATACAACAGGCGGTTACCACCATGAGGATGGCAAACACTTTTTCGACGTTGGCAAATTGAGTGTCACGAGTGCCTTTGGTGTCGAACTGCATGCGGCTAATCATCACTTTACCGAACAGCCCCACCAAAGCCGCCATGGCAACAGCCAGGCCGTAAGCTTCTACGGTGGAGAAGTTCAGGCCAACGTGCTTCAGGCCTTTAGTGATGGTAACCAGAGACATGATGAACGCCGCCAGACCCATGTAGAAGGGCACGTAGCGTTTGGCGTTATCAAGCGGGTGGTCGGTGTCGAAGATCAGTTTCTGCGCGCTTTGGAATATCAGGTACGCAATGAAACCGGCGATGGCGGGGGTAACGATCCAGGAGCCTACGATGCCAGCAACCTTGTTCCAGGCTACGGCGTCAACGCCTACGCCCACTGCCGCAAAGCCGATGATGGCACCGATGATGGAGTGGGTGGTGGATACCGGCCAGCCCAGGTAGGAAGCGGCAACCAGCCAGATGCCTGCTGCCAGAAGGGCAGAGATCATGCCGTAAACCAGCAGATCAGGCGTGTTGATGAAGTAGCTGGTGTCGATGATCCCTTTGCGGATGGTGTTGGTCACTTCACCACCGGCCAGATAGGCCCCGGCGAATTCGAACACCATGGCGATGATGATGGCCTGCTTGATGGTCAGGGCGCCGGATCCTACCGAAGTGCCCATTGCGTTGGCTACGTCATTGGCGCCGATGCCGAAGGCCATCAGGAAGCCAAAGAGTGCCGCAGCCATAATCAGCCACGGGCCGTAAATTACCAGTACGTCTACCATGGTAAAACCTTGTTAGGAGAACAATTTTGTCAGATTGGAGTTAGGATCGGGCCAGCATCAACTCTAGACGAGCACCAGTGCGCTCGGCCAGGTCTGCCAGATCACCCACCCATTCGAGGATCTTGTAGAGGAACATCACGTCCACCGGGTTCAGCTCTTTCTCGATCTGGAACAGTTGGCGGCGCAATGAAATCTGCATGGAGTCGGTGTCGTCTTCGATCAGATCCAGTTGCTGGATCATCTCTTCCACCAGGTCGACCTCACGACCACGGAAACCAGTTTCCAGCAGGTCGTCGAGCTCATTGATGGCCTTGCGGGCCTGTTTTACGGCGTCGATGCAGCGGGTGACATAGAGAGTAAAGTCTTCCTGCATCGGCTCCGGAATCTGCATTTGACGGCCAATAACACGTCCGGCGATGTCTTTGGCTTTGTTGGCGATCTTGTCCTGCTGAGTCAGCATCTCGAGCAGATCGGTACGCTGCATGGGCATGAAGATCCCACTGGGCAGGCTCATACGGATCTCACGCTTCAGTTGGTCTGCATCGCGCTCCAGCTGGCTGATCTCTTTCTGCAGCGCAGTGGCTTTATCCCAATCTCCTGCCTTGACGGCTTCGAAGAACGGCACCAGGCGCTTTGCGGCCTGAGTGGTCTTGTCAATGTGCTGCTCAAGCGGTTTGATAGGTGACTTGGCGAACACGCCCAAAAAATTTACCGGCATAGCCTTGTTCCTTAATGGAGCCAAAATGGGATTGGCGCGCGAATAATACTCACCTTGGCAAGATACGCAAGGCACGGTGTCGACGCAGTTCCCAAAAGTGTAATGGTTGTTGCCCCGATTCGCCTTGGGACCCCAATTGCTTGCGCATCCTATGACTGTTTTATGACAGTTAAGTGACAGGATGACGCTTTTGTGTCGGATGGATGATATTTTGATGAATTTGGACGCGCTATGGAAGTTGAGCTGAAGCTGTTGTTGGCCCCGGGCACCCCGGTTGAGGCCTTGTCCAGTCTGGAATTCCCCGCCCCTTTGACTCAAGTCAAAAGGAGGTCACTGGGGAACGCTTACTTCGATACCCCCGAATTGGCTCTGAGAAAGCGGGATATGGGGCTGCGGATCCGCCGAGTGGGTGACTTCCGAGAGCAAACCCTGAAAACCGCTGGAAAGGTTGCGGGTGGTCTGCACGCCCGGCCGGAGTACAACACCGATGTCAACGGAACGGTACCCGAACTGGAACGATTTCCTGACACCCTATGGACCCCCTCTGAACGCGACGCCATTCAGGCCGGGCTGAAAGTGCTGTTCCACACCGATTTCGAGCGTCAGCAAGCGGAGTTGGCTCTGCCGGGAGGTGCCCGGGTGGAGTTGGCGCTGGACTGCGGCACCATTCGGGCAGATGGAAGGGAAACCCCGATTGCGGAGTTGGAACTGGAACTGATTGAAGGCACGGCAGCAGCGCTGATGCCCCTGGCCCGCTCGCTGATGCAGCAGTGGCCCCTGAGGTTGGGCCTGGACTCCAAGGCCGCACGGGGTTACCGCCTGGCCGGTCTGGCCCCGGAAGCCGCGGTGGTGCCCTCGGCGAGCCAGCAGCCGGATGCGCTTCTGGCGGCCTGGCAGCGCAATGAAGAGCGATTATTGGCTGGCGAGATGACCGCCTTAGCGCCGCTGGCGGCACAGCTAAAGGCGGTAGCCGCTCTCCTTGGCCCAGAAGGTCGTGAAATGCAGAATCTGGCTGAGGCGTTGGAAAGTGACAATGCGCCTCTCGACGCATTGCTTGCCGGCATTCGCAAGCCGGAGTACGGCTTGTGTCAGTTGTCCCTGTTGTCCCGCTCTCTGGATTGATTCTCCAGAGTGGAGCGAAGCGCCCGGATCTCCTCCAGTAGCGCTTCCTGCTGACACTGCAACTGCTTCTGCTGAGCTTCAAGGCGCGCCATTTCAGGCGCGTCTTTGTCATCGTCATCTTCCATAAACAGCGACGCGAGAAAGCCGGCGACCACACCGAAAAAACTGACCCCGGTGACGATCACAACCGCGGCAATGAGTCGCCCCTCGGTGGTGACCGGGTAGTAATCCCCGTAGCCCACGGTGGATATGGTGATCAAAGCCCACCAGATGGCGGATTCCGCTGAGTCGATGTTGGCTCCGGGGACGCCGTCTTCCACCAGCAGAATCAAAACCGACGAGAAGGTGATGATGGTGATCATCGCCAGCAGCAGGCTGGTGACGGTGGTTTCCCGCTTTTGCAGCAGCAGGGGAACCAGAACGGAGCGACTCATGCGGATAAGACGGATAACCCGAAGCACCTGGAAGATACGGACAAAGCGCAGCTGTTCAATCACCGGGATGGAGGCCACCAGATCGATCCAGTGGGTACGCACGTAGAGACCCCGGTCTGCCGCTCGCCAAAAGCCATAAAAGAAGTTGGCGATAAAAATCATGCAGATGGCGAAGTCTATCTTTATCAGCAGACGTATCGTCTCCCGATCGTTGTCGCTGAATACGATGGTGATCACCACGATCACTGAGAACAGCGACAGCAGCATCATCCCCAGCTCTCGGGGGGTCAGTGTGGATTCTGTCTCCTTAAACACCGGCACTCCTTAGGATTGGATCAGATTGGCCAGCACCAGCGCAGAGGCGTAAACCAACGCGCCGTCCAAAATGGCGATGCCGCTGTTATTTTGCAGCTCCACTTCCCGGCTGACCTTGATCTGAGCCAGCACCAGGTAACGCAGTGCGCTGGAAAGCGCCAGCAAAATTGCTAGGCCAATGGCGGACCAGGCCAACCAGCCTGAGACGTTCAGCATCGGGGTGGCGGGGTCGTAGGGATTCAGCGCGCCAGCGGTGGCTATCACATGACCACAGGCCAGCAGGTAGGCACTGTGGCGCAGAGCTACCGCGCGGTGATCCTGGGCCAGTGCCCGTTGCAGACTGCCGCCCTGATTCAGGCGGCGAAAACGGTGTTCCAGCACTCGGGTGGTGATCACCAGCAAAGTGAGGGCAATAAAGTAATCGAGACAGAGCAGGAACAGCGCCGCCAGGCTGATCTCACCGAGCCAACGCAAGTTCGCCAGCAGCACCATGGCGGTGGCAACTGCCACGGCCGCATCCACCAGCGCCATGGCGATGTTGCCCTCCAGGATCAGGCCGTGTTTATCGACCTGGTGCAGCGCCAGTTTGTCGTACCACCAGCGGCCCAGGCGCATCAGCGCCAGAGTGGCCAGCCCCATGCCTCCAATCCAGATCGCCCGCCAGAGTAACGACTCTGGTCCGGGCAGGTGGAACATGCCGGAGAGCACGAGACATAAACCGGTAATGCCACCCGCTAAACTGATGCCGAAGGCGATGTTGTCTCGCTCTGACAGCTCCTCGTGCGTGTCGACGCCACTCCACCAGCCGTGGGTGTAGCGCGCGATGACGAACAGGATAAGCACCATCGCCAGTTCCACCGCCAGTATGGGCAGTGGCTCACCCGCAAAACGCTCTAACTCCGTCAGTGCCGACGCCATGTTCATCTGGACTTCCTCCCAGCTTGCCGTCCGCCCATGATAAGGTGCATTGATTGCAAGACGTTAAGGTTAACAGGACGTTATTATGACCAGCGTGCCCCATGACAACAAGCTCAGCCCCGCCTTGGTTCAGCAGGCGCAACGGGCCTGGGAGAGACTGGAACCCGAGGTACTGAGTCGCTTGGATGAGCCCGCTCGGGCCACTCTTTGGCGTTTGCTGGCACTGTCCGAATACCTTGGCCAGGTATGGAGCCGGGACTCGCAAGGGCTCACCGAACTGATGATTGAAGGCCAACTGCAACACGGTGCGCAAGCGGACGATTATGGCCCTGCGCTGGCCCGGGAGTTGGCCGGGTGCTGCGATGATACGGTTGCCATGGCCACACTGCGTCGGTTCCGCCATCGGGCACTGAGCCGGATTGCCGCACGAGACCTTCTCGACCTCGCTCCCCTGGATGAAACCCTGGCATTGCTTTCCGCGCTGGCGGAGGCGATGGTGGTGGCCACCCGCGATTATCTTGCCGAACAGCTGGCGCCTCAGTGGGGGCGCCCCACTGGCAGCGATGGTCAGCCGCTGCAACTGATGATTCTGGGGATGGGCAAACTGGGGGGAGGCGAACTGAACTTCTCCTCGGATATTGACCTGATCTTCACCTACCTGGAGAACGGCGTCACCGTTGGCGGCCGTCGCGAACTGGATAACCAGCAGTACTTTATTCGTCTGGGTCAGAAGCTGATCAATCTGCTGGCGCAGACCACGGTGGACGGTTTCTGCTACCGGGTGGATATGCGCCTGCGGCCCTTTGGTGAAGCAGGGCCACTGGTGGTGTCGCTGGCGGCACTGGAGGACTACTACCAGGAGCAGGGGCGGGAGTGGGAGCGTTACGCTATGGTCAAAGCCCGCTTACTGGGGGCCACGGAGACCGAATCCACCGCACTGGCTAACCTGCTGCGGCCTTTCGTTTATCGCCGCTATCTTGATTTCTCCGCCATTGATGCCCTACGCCGGATGAAGGGGCTGATTGAATCGCAGCTGCGCCGTCAGGCCCTGTCCGACAACATCAAGTTGGGCCGGGGCGGGATCCGGGAGGTGGAGTTTGTGGCCCAGACCCACCAGTTGATCCGGGGTGGGCGGGAGCCCAGCTTACGGCAAAGCCCCCTGCGCCCGGTGTTGATGGAATTGAAACGGTTGGGCTTGTTGGACGATCGCAGCCACCGGACGCTGGTGGATGGCTATGCGCTGCTGCGTAAGGTGGAGAACCGGCTGCAAGCCCTGAACGACGGCCAGACTCAAACTTTGCCGTCAGACCCGGACAACCAGTTGCGCCTGGCACTGGCGCTGGGAGAGGAGACGCCGGACGCGCTATGGGCGCAGATTCAAAATGCCATGTCGGGGATCCACCAGGTGTTTCGGGACACCATCGGCGCCGAGCAGGATGCAGAGAGCGAACTGGGGGCATTGCCAGCGCTTTGGCAGGGGCCCGGGCTGGATCTGGATGGCGAAGCGATTTTGGCGGAGCAGGGGCTGGAACCCGGCCTCTGGCCACGGGTCCAGGCAACCCGCGAAGAGTTTGAACAGCGCCGCATTGGCCCACGGGGGCGGGATGTACTGGACAAACTGATCCCGCGTTTGCTGCAGAAGATGGCGCGACAGAAGGACCAGCAAGCCGTATGGCTGCGGGTCACATCCGTATTGACCACCATCCTGACCCGCACCACCTACCTGGAACTGCTGCTTGAGAACCCCGGTGCAGCCCGTCAATTGGTGACCCTCTGCGCGGCCAGTCCCTGGATCGCTGAGCAGTTGTCCCGCTACCCGATTCTGCTGGATGAGCTGATTGATCCAGTGGCGCTGTACCAGCCATTGCCACCGGAGGGGTACGCCGCTGAGTTACGGGAGTACCTGCTGCGGGTGCCGGAGGATGATCTGGAGCAGCAGATGGAGGCGTTGCGCCAGTTCAAGCAGGCTCACCAGTTGCGCATTGCTGCCGCAGATGTAACCCGTGTGTTGCCTGTAATGAAAGTGAGTGACCACTTAACCTGGCTGGCGGAAGCGATCATCGAGCAGGTGGTGAACCTGGCCTGGCTGCAACTGACCGCCCGTCACGGACAGCCCAGGCTGGAAGCGGAAGGACGAGGGTTTGCCGTGATCGCCTACGGCAAATTGGGGGGGCTGGAGCTGGGTTATGGCTCCGACCTGGATCTGGTGTTCCTGCACAGTGCGGGCCCCGGTGAGACCGACGGCACCAAGCCGATCGACAACAGCCACTTCTACGTCAAGCTGGCGCAGCGGATCCTGCACCTGTTCTCAACCCGAACGGTATCCGGCGTGCTGTATGAGGTGGACACCCGACTGCGCCCCTCCGGCAGCGCCGGATTGCTGGTGAGTCAGATCGATCGCTTTGAGGAGTATCAGCGGGAAGAGGCCTGGACCTGGGAGCACCAGGCGCTGGTGCGGGCCCGTTTTGTCTATGGCGATGATGCGCTGGCAGGGCGATTTGCCCGACTGCGGCGCCAACTGCTGTGCTTGCCCCGTGATCCCGCCACCCTGCGGGAGGATGTGGTGTCGATGCGGGCGAAGATGCGTGACCATCTGGACCGCAGCGATAAGACCCAGTTTGACCTCAAACAGGGGCCGGGTGGGATCACCGACATCGAGTTCATTACCCAGTACCTGGTTTTGAAAGAGGCCGCCGAGTGTCCTGCGATGGCGACCTGGTCCGACAATGTGCGGATCCTGGAAACCGCCCTGGCCCAAGGCAAACTGGGGCCCCAATTTGCAGACCGGCTGATCCGTACCTATATCGACCTGCGCGACACCAGCCACCACCGGGTGCTGGCGGGTGAGGGGGGCAGCGTGCCTCTGGAGGCTCGTCCTGCCGCCTGCGATGCGGTGCAGGGGATCTGGGATGAACTGCTGGGTCAGCAATAGAAAAAGGGAGGCAATCGCCTCCCTTTTTACTCAGTAAATCTTCGGGTCATCCGGATTAGGCCGGGTTTTAAAGCGGCGATGCAGCCACATGTACTGCTCCGGACGACGACGCACCAGGCCTTCCGTCACCTCGTTGCAGCGGGTGGTGTCAGCCAGTTCATCCCCGCTGGGGAACCCCTCCAGCGGCGCACCGATCTCAATGTGGTAGCCGCTGTGGTCCGCCTTGCGCTCCACAAAGAAGGGCAGCACCCGGGCCTTGCCGAGCTTTGCCAGGGTGCTGGCACCAGCCGCGGTGGCTGCCGGCACACCAAAGAAGGGCGCAAAGACACTGCCTCGTCGGCCCGCATCCTGATCCTGGGTGTACCAGACCACCTCACCGGCGCGCAGCGCCTTCACCATCTGTCGCACTTCCCGTTTGGGGATCAGCCCCTTATTGGAGCGCAAGCGGCCTTTTACCTGCAGATACTCCATCATCGGGTTGTTATGGGGGCGGTAAACGCCGATACCGGGTTTGAACTGGCCAAAAACGCGGGCGCCGGGCTCCAGCATCAGGCAGTGTGCGGCCATCAGAATCACGCCCTGACCGGCTTGTTCCGCATCCTCAATATGCTCTTTGCCCACGATGGTCATGTGTGACTGGATACGGGCGTCGGACCACCACCAGGCGTTCGCTGTATCAAACAGCGCCATCCCAGTCTCTTCAAAGTTCTTGGTGATCAGGGCTTCTCGTTCCGCGTCGGACAACTCTGGCAGACAAAGCTCCAGATTGCGGCGGGCAACTTGGATCCGCTTGCCCATCAGGCGCTGAATCAGGCGGCCGATGGCTGCACCGAGCCGGTATTGAGCGGACAGGGGAAGCAGGATCAGCAGGCGCATCAGGACCGTGCCCAGCCAGTAACCCCAGTACTTGGGATGCAGCAGTCCCCAATGGAAGGGGGCAGTGGTATTCATGGGAGTGATAATCGACCTTTTTGGTTTGGCGATAGTGTACCCCATCGGGTCGGCAACGGGACAGCGTGGGCCACCGTAGCGTGTTACACTGCGGGTTTTTCGAAGTTTTGTTCCGGACAATCCATGAAAGTCTCTCTTCCCGATTTCTCCAAAGCCCGAGTTCTGGTGGCTGGCGATGTCATGCTGGACCGCTACTGGGTCGGGCCGGCGGAGCGGATCTCTCCGGAGGCCCCGGTGCCTGTGGTTCAGGTTCAGGAGTGCGATGATCGCGCCGGAGGCGCGGCAAACGTCGCGCTGAACGTGGCCGCCCTGGGGGGCAGCTGCAGTCTCCTGGGCCTGGTGGGCGAGGATGAAGCTGCGCAAGCGCTGGACCGGGCAATTGCCGCCGGCGGCGTCGAAGCGAAGCTGCTGGCGCAGCCGGGCCACACTACAACCACCAAGCTGCGGGTGTTGTCTCGGGGCCAACAGCTGATTCGGCTGGATTTTGGCGAGCACTTTACCCCCTCTGCTGAACTGAAACAGGCAGCGGTTGAGCAGCTGGGTAATCATCAGGTGTTGGTGCTGTCCGATTACGCCAAAGGTGCGCTGACCGAACTGCCTGATTTGATCGCCTCGGCGCGTCAGGCCGGCGTCACTGTGCTGGTGGATCCCAAAGGCCGAGACTTCTCCAAATACCGTGGCGCGACGCTGTTGACGCCCAATATGGCCGAGTTCACGGCGGTGGTGGGTCCGGTACGTGATGATGCGGAGCTGGAGCGTAAAGGTCTGGCCCTGATCCAGGAGTTGGGTCTGGAAGCCCTGCTGGTGACCCGCTCGCAGAAGGGGATGACCCTGCTGCGTCGGGACAACACGGCGCTGCACCTGCCCACCATGGCGCGTGAGGTCTACGACGTGACCGGTGCCGGTGACACGGTGATCAGTACCCTGGCCGTGGCGCTGGCGGCGGGCAGTGAGTTGCCTCAGGCCTGTGCCCTGGCCAATGCCGCCGCTTCAGTGGTGGTGGCTAAGCTGGGCACCTCCACCGTGTCCGCGCTGGAGCTGGCGGCCATGGTGGCTTCCATGCATGAGAGCAGTGGCTTCGGTTTGATGAGCGAAGCGCAACTGATGCGCGCCGTTGCTGAAGCCAAGGCCCGTAACGAAACCGTGGTGATGACCAACGGCTGCTTCGATATTCTGCATGCCGGTCACGTCAGCTATCTGGAGCAGGCCAGGCGTTTGGGAGACCGACTGATTGTTGCGGTCAATGACGACGATTCCGTTCGTCGCCTGAAGGGGGAAACCCGTCCGGTTAATGGTGTCGAGCAACGGATGAGGGTGCTGGCAGCGTTGGGCGCAGTGGACTGGGTGGTGCCGTTTGGCGAGGACACGCCCCAGCGCCTGATCGGTGCGGTCCTGCCGGACCTATTGGTAAAAGGCGGAGACTATCAGGTGCACGAGATTGCGGGCCATCAGGAGGTGTTGGCCAACGGCGGCGAAGTGAAGATATTGCACTTTGAAGCCGGGCTCTCCACCAGCGCTATCATCGACACCATTCGTCAGGCGGATTAACCCATGCGCGGCTGGGGCTGGGCGCTGTTGGGGTTGTGGCTCGGTGCTGCACCGGTCAGCGCCGCGCCGGACCACCAGCTTTGTCGTTTGGATGCCCTGGAATCCTGCCTCTCGGAGTTATCGCCGCAGTGGCGGAACATCCTGAACCGACTCTGGCCCGGAACGGTTGCCGAATCGGTTCAGGAGGCATTGGCAGGGCAGGGGGGCGTCACCCTTTTGACCGACACCGATGCCCTGATCCTTCTGGATCCCGAAAGCCTCACCCGTCCCCATCTGGTGTTGCTGGATCATCAGCTGATCGAGCGGCCACCACTGCGTACCTTCCGCACCACCTACTACCATGAGCTTGGCCATGTCGCGACCCGCGACTCCCCCTGGCTGGAGCGGCTGTCCCGGCCCAATTGGCCAGAACACTGGCCAGAGGAGGTGCTGGCGGACCTTTACCTGTTCTGGACCCAATTGAGGGAGGGCGCCGACCTGTCGGAACTCTGGGCCCAGGTCCACCTGCGAAACCTGGGGCTTATCCAGGCCAAGCCGGACTGGACCCATTGGTCTTCCCCTCTGCTGGTGCCGCTGCTGTGCCAGCCCGACAGACTGAAAGCCTTATCCCGGCGTCCGCTTGAGCAGTTTCTCGATGCGACGCTCGCCTCCCAAAGCGCGCCGCCCCTGGCACAATACCGCCTGCTGGGGGAGCGCCAGTTCGCCTTAACACCGCCCAGCATTGCACAGCCCTATCTGGCCTCGGCGCATCGGGCGCGCTGGTCAGCTCTGCTCCAGCCCACTCTGGACTGGCTGGGCGTGGATTCGCAGACCTACCTGAAGCGCCACCATCTGCCCTATCACGACGACGTTTGCCTTCAGTTCCCCTGAGGCCACTCGCGGTTGGTGAGATTCGCTAATCTCCGGTGAAGTTGGTTAATTTTGCTCACGGCAAAAACTCTAAGTCATTGTTGTGCAAATAATTAAATTTTTGGCACGATCTCTGATTGGTTCCTTCCGCCTGAGCCGGGAAGTACAGGCAACGGTGGCGGACTCCGTGACCGATGACGACGACACAAGGCCCCGCTTGCGGGGCCGGCTTTCTCGCTAAGTCGACCTTGACAGCGTAGTGAGCCGGGCCGATGTTTGAGTGTTGATAACCCTGTAATGCGAAGGAGTAGCTATGTCTGTGACAACCATGGTGGTGGTGATTGTCGCGATCGTGATGGGATGCGTACTGGAGATCAGCCGTCACTGGGCTCGTTCAGGGGGAAAGAGGCGGGACAAGGAAACGGAAGCCGCTCTGACCCGACTGCGCGAGGAGAACAGCAAGTTAGCCGAGCGGGTGGCGACGCTGGAAGCGATCGTGACCGATCGGGGATTCGACCTGGATCAGGCCATTCGAAAGCTGGGATAACGGCCGCGAGTAAGGAGAGTGAGTGATGGGTGAAGTGGTATTGGGATTCATATTGTTGGTGGCACTGGTTGCCATGGTACTGGCCTGGCGCTCCCCGGCGCGTTTTTCACAGTGGGCCAGGGCGATGGGCTTTTCCGGTGATGGGCAGTCTGCGAGCGCTGAGGATATGGAAGCTCGCGAGCGCTTAAAGCAGTTGGAAGCGGAGAACGAGGCGATCAAGGCGCGGCTGGCGACCCTGGAAGCGATCGTAACCGACAGCAGTTATGAGTTGGACCAGCGCATTCGTAAGCTGGGATAAGGAGTACCTATGGGCCTTTGGACCTTTCTAGCCCTCTTCTTCTGTGGTGCCTTTTTGTTGGAGGCCTTTAAAACCCACAAAAAGTCCAAGTTGAAGGCGGAGCAGGGCAGTGAGTTGGACGAGTTAAAAGCCGAACTGGCGTCGTTAAAGGCGGACAATCAGGCGTTGAAGGAGCGGATTCAGACTCTCGAAGCGATCGTGACCGATGGCCGATTTGATCTGGATGCCGAGTTTCGCAAGCTGGGCTAATGGCCCAGCCGCGAACGCTTTTGCGGGGGGCGCTTGGCGTTAGGCTGCCAGTGTGGCCAGCAGGATCCCCCCTCCCACCAACACAAACAACCCTCCACAGACGCCGTCGATCACCGGCGTGAGTCGCTGCAGTTTCTGCTGCAGTCGGGCGCCGGTCAACACCCAGGCCAACGCGGAAAACCACGCCAGCGACAATCCCCACAACAGCACAATGGCCGCCACTTTGCCTTCGGTGGAGACGGACGGGGGCACCAGTGACGTCAACAGACTCAGAAAGAACACCAGCGCTTTGGGGTTGAGCAGGTTGGTGGTGAACCCTTTCACCAGGGCGGCCCAGGGGGAGACCAGTGCCACCGACGCTTTCAGTGGTCCAGCGCTGCCAGTCCGCCACTGCTGATGGGCGGCCCTCAGTGCCCCAATCCCGAGATAGAGCAGATAACTTCCGCCTGCAACGCGAAGCACCAGCGGCAACATGGGATGCTGCTGGATCAGCAGGCTGACGCCGGTCAGGGCAAACACGGCATGAAGCAGGATCGCCAGAGAGATCCCGAGCGCAATGGCCAGGCCGATACGGCGGCCATAACGGCTGGCATTTTGCACCACCAGGGCAAAGTCGGGGCCAGGACTGGCCAGCGCCACCAGGTGAACCACAGCCAGGGTGGCGAGCAATGAAAGTTCGTTCATGAATCGGATCAGGCGGGATAAAGGCAATCAGCATACTGCTGACGGGTCTTGGGTGTAAATCCTCGAACCGGGTTTGGCTGCCGAGGATATGAGAACAAAAAACGGCGCCATAGCGCCGTTTTTTGATCCGTCACCGGGTTCAGTCTTCGAAGTCGTCTTCGAAGCCCTCTTCCATGGCGGCAGCACGTTCAGCGCGCTTCTGCTCAGCTTTGGCGGCCTGACGCAGCGCTTGTGCTTCACGCTCGGTGCGCTGGGTGGCCTTACGCTGGTTGCGTTCAGCCTGCTGCTTTACAAAGCCAGCAATTGCCTGCTCGGCCCAGGCTTGAGCATCCGCTTCGCTGCCAAAGCCATCCTGGCGCTGGGTTACCTTGGATTTACGGTTGGAAATTTTACGGACAATCTCAGCGGTCCAGCTGCCGTCGTTTTCGATAACGCGGAAATCGTACTTTTTGCCTTGAGCCATGATGTCTCTGTCCAAAAGCGGGGAAGATAGGTGGCCCGGATGGCCACGGAACGGCACTGCCGGATGAGTTAACCGGCGGCCCTTGCGCCAGGATTCAGCGCAAGGGCGAGAGTATACACCGGCAACGAGGCGGGGTTAACCGATTAAACCACCTGCCCAGTAGGCGCCCAGATAACCACAAGAGTAGGCGATCAGCAGGTAGAGGCTCATCCGCAGATAGCTGAGGAAGGTCAACTCCCGGACTTTGCTCATGGCAATGATGCCCGCGGCAGAGCCGATGATCAGCATCGAACCGCCGACGCCGGTGGCGTAGGTAAAGGCCAGCCATTGCCGTCCATCCATGGCGATCTCCGCTTTCAGCAGGGCGGCGGTCAGGGGCACGTTATCCACCATGGCGGAAAGCAGCCCCATCACGTAGTTGGCGGCCATGGGAGAGAGCAGTTGGTAAAGCTTGGTGAACTGAGCCAGTACGCCAATCTCTTTCATCGCTCCTACCAGCAACAGGACACCTACAAAGAACAGCAGGGTGTCGTATTCGATCTCCCGGATGTAATCGATGATCTTCTTATCCACCACTTTTTGGCGCATCAGGAACTGGGCGCACAGGAACATGGTGGACAGCCCGAACAGGAACGTCAGCAACGGCGGTACCGAATACCAGACCGACAGCATCAGGGTCGCGGCGATGGTACAGAGAAAAATCGCGGCAATCGCGATGTCGGTTTTCGCCACCGGCTGGTTAGCAACCGGTTCAAACCGAACCTCATCATTCAGGCCAATGGAGAGCATGGCGGCCAGCAGCGCTACGCTGGCGGCGGAAGGAAGAATCAGCAGCAGCAGGTTGTCGATGGTGACTTTGCCCGCCAGGAAGATCATCAGGGTGGTGACATCACCGGTGATCAGCGACACCCCACCGGAGTTGACGCTGAAGATGATCAGAGTGGCAAAGCGCAGCAGCTTGCGGCTCTCCAGACCGAGAGACATCACCACCGCCAAAGAGATCAGGGTGGCGGTGATGTTGTCGGAGATGGAGGAGAAGACAAAGGCGAACGCCCCCACCAGAAACAGCAGCTTTCGCTCTGAAATTCGCTCCGGCATGACCCGTCGCACCAGGTTTTGAATGAAGCCCTTGGAGTTCAAGTAGGCCACAAAGGTCATCGCTGCCATCAGGAACAGCCACAGAGTGGCGATCTCCAGAATGTTGTGGTCCAGCTTGTGCTGAAGGGTTTCAGCATCATAGCCGTTGAGGGGGGCGATATAGGCGATGATCCAGCACAGGGTGCCGAAGAATAGGGTGGTTTTGGCTTTGTTTACGTGGATAACGTCTTCAATGACGATAAGGACAAAAGCCAGAACAATGAGGACGAGAATCAGGCCGCTTACCATAGCAAACACCATTGGGGTGACTGAGCAAAAAGCGTTGGCAGTGTAGCATCAAGATCACATTGCATTAAGCGGCGTGACCCAGCTCACATTATTGAATTTGGGAGCTAATTCAGTGATATGAACTGGGTTCGCCTGCAAGGGCAGGCGAAATCATGGGGCGGACCTGGTGGCCCGCCCCGGCAGCGTTGTGGTGTGCGGTTCAGACGGTTTCACTGCGCCCATTTGGCGCTGTGGATGATTCCAGTTTGAATCGGGCCACCAGTTCGTTGAGATGCTTGTGGGTGGCGGTCAGTCCAAGTAGCGCTTCGGTGGTGTGCTGTGCGCCCCCTTTGAGTCCCTGAGCGGTGCCTTCAATCTCACCAATGGCATCGGCGATATCCCGACTGACGGTACTCTGCTCCTCCGCTGCCGTCGCGATCTGGGCGGTGAGTTTGTCGATGTCTCCGATGGAATCGGTCAACTGCTCCAGATCGGCGCTGACCCGCCCGGTCTTCTCGACCACCACGTCACAGCGTTGGACGGTGGAGTTTATCGCCTGCTCGGTGCTGCTGACGTCATGGCCCACACTCTCCAGCAGTGCGCCGATCTCCGTTGTGCACTCCTGAGTTCGGGTTGCCAACGCCCGCACTTCATCCGCGACCACGGCAAAACCCCGACCTTGCTCTCCGGCTCGTGCGGCTTCAATGGCCGCATTCAGGGCCAGCAGATTGGTCTGCTCGGCGATACCACCGATGACGGTCAGCACCTGGCTGATCTGTTCGGAGCTGGTGGCGGTTTTGGCGACCCAGGATTTGGCCTCGTCCAGTTGCGCGACCAGAGCGCTGACGCTCTCGCTTGAGTCGGTCATGGCCGCCATGGCGTGCCGGGCCTGATCGTTGCCCTTGCGGGTGTGCTCACTGGTTTTGGCGGAGCGGCTGGCGACGTCAGAGGCACACACATCCATCTGTCCAGTGGCCGTCACCACGTTGGCAGTGCGGTCGGCATGGTGTTCCAGTGCCACCATGCTCTGTTCATTCTCACGGCGCAATCCTGCGAAACCGGCTTCCAGCTCCATATTGGCGGTCTGGATATCGAGCAACATCGACTGCAACTCACCGACAAAGCGGTTGATGGCAGTCTGGATCTGGCCGATCTCATCGTTGCTGGTCACCTCCAGCCGGGCGGTGAGATCCGCCTCACCACTGGAGAGGTTCTCGATGCGCTCCCGGAGTTGGTTCAGCGCCTTGGCGAGAATGGAGATGAGAAACAGGGACACCGAGATAATGGCCAGCGTCAGGGCGATGGTGACCCACATGCTCAGCATCGCCTTGTCATCAAAGATCGCCTTGGTATCGGCATCAAGACCGCGGGTAACCTGGTCAATATCGCTTTGGTATATCCCGGTGCCGATGGTCCAGCCCCAGTCCGGCATGATTCGCCGGGCATAGCTGATTTTGTCCTCCACCTGGCCGGTCTTCGGGTTATTGAAGGTGGTGCCGACAAACGCTTCTTCCTGGCCCCTAAGCTCAGCGGCAATCTTCTCGGTAGCCGGAACCACCTGACCAATCAGCGCCCTATTGGGGTGGGCCAGAATGGTGCCTTGCTCATCCTGGATCCAGAAATACCCTGAGCCACCGTAGCGGGCCCGGGCGACGGTCTCCAGTGCTTCGGAAATCAGCCCAGCCTGCAGAGAGCTGAGGTATTCGCCACTGGCGATCACCAGATCGAGCGGTTCAAACAGGAAAGAGGCAGACACCTTCTCCTCCACCTTCCCGCTCTCCGGATTGGTGAAGTAGTAACGGGTAAAGGCGATCTCCTGCTGCCTGGCCCCGTCTACGATCTCCTGAACGTAGTAGTTGCCATGCTCGTCTTGCGTCATCTTGTCGTTGCCCATCGCGGTTGTGCCATTGCCCACGGCCTCGTTGGCGTAAGTGGTCGCGTTGTAGGCAAACAGATAGCGTCCGGTTTCGGTGCGGTATTCGTTCAGGAAGGTGTAGATGAGTTCAGAGGGATCGTCGCTCAGGGTGTTGTCATACAGACGGGTGACGGTGCCACGGATGGCGGCCATAAACTGCACCAGATCGGATTGGATGGCCGCTTCCTGGCTGCGGTGGTAGTCATCGCTGATGGCCAGCGTGATGTTGTCGACCTGCCCAATCACCTGCTCCTTAAGCAGGACGGTGACCTCTTGCTCCAGTTGGGTGTGTTGCTCCTTCAGGACGGCAGACTTAAGGCTCAGGACCTGGCCAATGTTGTAGACCGCAAAGAGAGCATTTACCCCGAGCACCAGAATCATCAGTTTGAGTTTAATGCTGATTTTGATCCTCATGAGCCATTCCTTCAGCAAGTGGTTTGCCCAATATATTAGGGATGGTTCATGTACTGGTGTGGGATCGATGTCACTTTATTGTGTCCTCATTGTTGCCCTGTTGTCTCTTTGGGATCTTTGAGGCTTGATCATCGCAGGCGTTGTCGTTGGCGCGGGCTGAGGCGACGAGAAGCAAAGAGGGTGGCACTTGGCCACCCTCTGCTGTAGGAGCAGTCACTGGAACTGCAGCTCCGACTGAGGGCTTCGCCAGTTGCCTCGGATCGGGTAGTGATTGCCGGGATCGCGGATCCAGCGCAGGCCATTGACCAGGGCCTGCAGCTCGGGGCGGACAAAGGGGTTATTGGATAGGTCCACCACATGCAGATTGCCAGCGTCGTTCACCACAAACAGCCCTGGCTCAGCGAAGTTGTGGTCGGTCTCCTGGTCCGAGCGCGGCAGTGAGATGTAAACGCCGAGGGACTCCATCTGGGCCTGAGTCAGACCATAGGCCAGCGGAAAACCCACTTCCAGTCGACTTTTGTGCTCAGCCAACTGAGCCTGAGAGTCTGCGGATACTGCGAGGATATCGACGCCAATCCCGGCCAACTCCTCGCGGAACGATTCGAGCTGATTCAGGTACTTGGTGCACAGTGGGCAGTGGCGGCCTCGATATACCACCACCATCTGCCAGTTGGCGCCGCTTTCCGGGCGGGGCTGGCCAAGACGGACGCTGTCACCCTCAAAGGTGGTGACGTGCAGTTCCGGGAAGCGGTCGCCGGCGGCAAGTTTGTGCTGATCCATCAGAGACTCCTTGAGTGCTTACAGGTGTGGGGCCAGATGCTGTTGGAAACGAACCAGGTCGTTCTCAGTATCGGGATTTTTCATCACATCAAAACTAGCAAAGGTGGGCAGCGCTGACATACCGAAGAATCGGAAGTTCATGTGCATCGGGAACATCAGGTCATCCACGCCTTTGCCTTCAAACAGGAACTGATCTTCATCATCAAAGGCTGCCTGGGGCGCATTGAAGGTGAGTGACATCAGGTATCGGCTGCTGAGCTTTCCGCCACTGCCATATTGCTTGCCGGCGTTTTCCCGGCTACGGCCATCGCCATCGCACAGTGCACCCATCATGCCGGTGGTGTAGACCTCGTCCATGTACTTCTTGAAGGACCAGGGCACTCCCATCCAGTTCACCGGGATCTGAAGAATCACCAGGTCGGCCCACAGGTGCTTTTCGACCTCGGCTTCAATGTCGTAGGCCTCGGTCATGGTGGTGAGTTGCACCTGGTGACCTTTGCCTTTGGCTAGCTCAGCCGCGACATCGACCATGGCGGCGCTGAGTTTGCCTTCGGAGAAGGGGTAGGGTTGGTGTGTGTTGATGATCAATACGTTCATGTCACTGGCTCCGGTAATGGGTTGCTGTGGTGTTGAACGCATTGTGGTATCGTGTGGTTACCAACGTCAACCAGTATACTTTTAGTAACCTAATTGATGGCGCTCCGGTCGAGAGCCCTCAGGAAACAGGAGCAGTGATATGGCCGATACCCATCCTCAAGCCCGTGTCGAGGTGAATGCTCAGGGACAGAAGCTGGCGATCTCCCCCTGTCAGGAGCCTTGTCCGATTGAGCGCGGCATGCGCATTATCGGCGGGAAGTGGAAAGGCTCGATCTTGTGGCACCTGAAGGATGAACCGGTGCGCTTTAATGATCTGGCCCGCATGTTGGGCGGAGCCAGTAAGAAGATGGTCAACCAACGTCTTAAGGAGATGGAGGAGCAGGGGCTGATTCGGCGCGAGGTATTGAGTGAGCGCCCGGTGGCCGTCTCCTACCAGATCACCGACTTTGGACGCTCCAGCCTGGCGGTATTGGAGCTGCTGAAAGACTGGGCCATTGAACACGACATTTGACGCTCTGAGCCCGGGGTTTGCGCTGCCGTGGGCTGAAAGTCCACGCTGCGATGCGGTGCCCGGCTGGCGCGAGGAGTGAATGCGGCGGGCCTCCGCTCCGACTCCGAGTCCCGAACAGCCTGAATCCTTCGGATACAAAAAAGCCCCGGCTGATGCCGAGGCTAGTCTGTATTGGTCGGTGTGAGAGGATTCGATCGCGGCGGGCCTCCGCTCCGACTCCGAGTCCCGAACAGCCTGAATCCTTCAGAGACAAAAAAGCCCCGGCTGATGCCGAGGCTAGTCTGTATTGGTCGATGTGAGAGGATTCGATCGCGGCGGGCCTCCGCTCCGACTCCGAGTCCCGAACAGGTTGAATCCTACAGAGACAAAAAAGCCCCGGCTGATGCCGAGGCTAATCTGTATTGGTCGGTGTGAGAGGATTCGAAAGCGGCGGGCCTCCGCTCCGACTCCGAGTCCCGAACAGCCTGAATTCACCGGATACAAAAAAGCCCCGGCGGATGCCGAGGCTAATCTGTATTGGTCGGTGTGAGAGGATTCGAACCTCCGACCCCTTCGTCCCGAACGAAGTGCGCTACCAGGCTGCGCTACACACCGAATTTGGCTAAAAAAACCTCGCGTTGGCGAGGCTTAAAAAAATCTGGTCGGTGTGAGAGGATTCGAACCTCCGACCCCTTCGTCCCGAACGAAGTGCGCTACCAGGCTGCGCTACACACCGAGGATTGTCGCATTGCAACGGCGACGTATTCTAGCGATTTTCCCCCGTCGCGCAAGCACTCCTTCTGGTAAATGGGTTCGTTTGCCGTTTTTCTACGCGATGTGTTGCTGTTCTCATCGCCGCGCCCCTCTCTATATTCCCTAAAGTTATTAAGGCTAAGGAATGGCTCTTTGTTGTGGAATATAAGAGGCGGGTAGGCTTAGCTCATATCCAGATTCGGAGGGGATGAGCGTGTCGCTGCATTCACTGTCACAGGTTAGGAATGATACCCGTAAAGCGGGTGAAGTGGTGTTGGTGGGAGCCGGTCCGGGGGATCCTGGCCTGCTCACGTTGCATGCCTATCAAGCGCTGCAGCAGGCTGAGGTGGTGCTGTACGATGCACTGGTCTCTCAGCCGATCCTTGATCTGATCCCGGCCAGCACAGAGTGCATTGCGGTTGGCAAACGCTGTGGGGCGCACAGCCTGCCCCAGGCGGAGATTGAACGGGTGATGGTGGCCAAGGCGGCATCCGGTGCACGTGTGGTTCGACTGAAAGGGGGCGATCCCCTGATGTTCGGGCGGGGTGGTGAGGAGATGCAGACGCTGAAGGAAGCCGGGATCCCGTTTCGGGTTGTGCCCGGCGTGACCGCCGCCAGTGCCTGTTCGGCATACGGTGCCATGCCTCTGACCCACCGCGGAGTGGCGCAAGGTGTGACCTTTGTGACCGGGCATGGCCAGGATGGTCAGCCGATTGAGGATTGGCGGCCCTATGTGATCGCCGGGCACACCCTGGTGATCTATATGGGCCTTAAGCGCGCGGGCACCATTCAGGCGGGACTGCTGGCGGCGGGGATGGCGCCTGAAATGCCGGTCGCGATCGTCGGTCAGGCGAGCCAGGCGGGACATCGACGGGTGAACGGCACGCTGGCGACTCTGGAGCGTCTGGCCAACCAGCCAGACCTGCCCAGCCCGGCCGCCATTCTGGTGGGAGAAACCACGGCAATGGCGGCAGAACTGGATTGGTTTGACCCGGCCAGTCAGCCGGAGGTCAGCTCAAAGTCTCTCGATAACATCTTCGACAGTGCGGCGATGTAATCACTGTCACCCTGGTCCAGCACCAGTCTGGCCAGCTCCAGCCCAAGCGGGGTAAAGCGGTAGTAGCGCAGCCTTAAACGGTTGTGGCGGGGACGCAGCAGCAGAGTTTGATTCAACAGTCGCAAACGCAGAGGTTCGCCTTGGCTCAGTTGTCCGGTTTCCAGCTCCGCAGCAAAGAGAATGCCCTGTTCTCTCAGTGTCAGGATGGCGCTGTAGGGCAATCCGAATCGGGACAGTGAGAGACCGGGCTGACCCGCAGGCAGCAAGCCACCATAGGCCGAAGTACGGCGATAGCCGGTCAGGATTTTTCGATTGGGTTCGTTGTTCAGAGTGGCGGAGAGGGCGACGGCGCGGCCCAGCAACAGAGCGTCTTTCTGGGTCATCTGCCGTAAGGTGTCCAGTGCCCGCAAACTGAATGAACCCGGCTGTGACAGCTCGGTCGCGAGGATGCGGCCCCAAAGCTCCTGCATCCGATGTGAGTGCACTTTTTCCGCCAGGGTCAGAAACTGGTGGAGCCAGTCCGGATCGGGCTCATGGCCTGCCACGTCATTATCGCTGTGGCCTACCGCGTGGTTCAGCACGGCCTCGACATTGATCTGATACTGCTCCTGCTGACGCTTAATGCGCTGTTCCGCGCGTTGCAGCAGGGAGCCTTGCACGCCGTTGTCATCAAGGCTCAGGCCCATCAATCGGGTCAATGCCACAGCCTGGTGGCGGGTGCTGCGCTGTTTGGGGGGGCTAAAGGCCTCGCTCATGGCCGCTCACTCTCCTTGCTGGGTTGTTGTTCTACAACGCGTTTTAGCCTTTCCAGCCCTAACTGGAACTGCTCGCCAATCATAACATCGGCCATCATCGCCAAGTAGGCACCCATGACAGGTATGTGCATCTGACCACTCATCTCCCACACGACGATGGTTCCGGCTCCGTGAGGCTGATAGTGAAAGCCGGCCTGATAGCGCTCCGGGTGGCTGCCAAAACGCAGGTCATAGCCGATGCCATGGACGGGATCGCTCAGAGTCATCCACAGTTCCCCGCCGCCGCTGGGGTCCTGCCAGCTTTGGTGGGCCCCCACCCCTGAACTTGGGCGGCTGATGGAGACTGTTACTTCACCGGTTTGGAAGGGGTTCCAGAGAGGCCAGAGGGTCAGATCGTCGAGGTAGGGATGGACTTGGTCGGCGGGGGCGTTGATGCGGACACTGCGACTCACTTCAAACTCATCCGGCAGTATCAGCCCGGCGATCGCCACCACCAGAAGTACGGTTAACAGGACTTTCAGTGCGTTCCTCATAAACCCCCTCCACCAAGGTATCCCCCTGTAAAGTTTAGGTGGGGTTGGGGGGCACGCGGCGTCGAAGTCGGGCGGGGGCCCACCGAACGGGCGTTTCCGCGTCCGGGTGATCGGGAATATTGCGACAGAGCAGCAGCGAGGTCAGGGCAAAGCCGGTGCCGATCAAAAACACGGCGGAGGGCGCGGTTAACCAGAGCACACCAAGCAGCGCCGGGATCACTACGGCAGCGATGTGGTTGATGGTGAAACTGACGGAGGCGGTGGCGGCGAGATCCTTCGGATCGGCGATCTTCTGCAGGTAGCTCTTGATGGCGATGGCCAGGGCGAACAGCAGATGGTCAATCACGTACAGCGCACCCGCCAGAGTGGCGCTCTCGACAAAGGCGTAACTGGTGAACACCAGCGCCAGACCCAGGTATTCCACCGTCAACGCCCGACGCTCGCCAACGCGCTGGACAAAGCGTCCAATCGCAGGAGCAAACAGGAGGTTAAACAGGTAGTTGATCAGGAACAGGCCGGTGATGGCGGCCACGGTGTAGCCAAATTTCTCCACCATCATAAATCCGGCGAATACCATAAAGATCTGGCGGCGGGCACCGGACAGGAAGGTGAGACCGTAATAGAGCCAGTAGCTGCGGCGTAGCAGCAGACGCTTGTGCTGGGGGTGAGGGTTTTCAAAGCGGGGGAATCGCCAGATCAGGAAAGCCAGCATCATCAGGCCGGATATTCCGGCAACCAGATACATGTCGCGATAGTCCCAGCCGAGCCCCGTCATCAGCAGCCAGATGGCGCCATAGGCGAGCAGGGCGCCCGCGGCTTTGACGGAGAGCGCCCGCCCCATAAATTCAGCGGTCTGCTCCTTGGGTAGCCACTGCAGGGTGAGGGACTGATTAACGGTTTCGTAGTAATGAAACCCGATGGACATCAGTACTGTGGTGGCATACAGACCCAACACCGAAGGGAAATACCCGGTCAGCGCCACCCCGACGCACAGCAGTGCCATCGACACCAAAGCGAGGGTCTGCTCCCGCATCACCAGCAGCACAAAGATGGCGGTAAAGGCGAGGAATCCGGGCACCTCTCTGAGAGACTGCAGTATGCCGATCTGAGCCCCGTTGAACTGGGCCACTTCAACCACGAAGTTATTCAGCAGCGTCTGCCAGGTGGCAAACACCATCGACATGATAAAGGTGAGTCCCAGCAGTAAGCGGGCTTTGGGGTCGGTCACTGACACGAAGAGCATCCTTGGGCGCTTGGAATCGCCACTCTAACCGATGCCCGGAGAAACCGCCACGAGGGGAGGCGCTACCCGAATTACATGACCTTTTAATGTCAGGAAGGTGAAAGTGCGAGAGGTGGACTAGGGTTAGTCTATGAACTTGCGCTCAGTGATTCTCATCTTTTTGCTGGTTGGCTGTGCTTCCGGTTCCAACACCATTGAAGCGCCCGCAGAGCATCTGTTCGCGGACCAGCATTTTGATGCGTCGTCTGCGGCCCCTGCCGTGGAGGCGATCTTCGCCCTCAGCCCCGAGATGGTCAGCACCGTTAACGCCCTGAGCAGAGCCCCCGATACCAGGCGGGCTCTGGTGGCACTGATCCGCGAGGATGGCGGTATCCGCTACGACAACAGGCAGACTCAGACGGCAGCAGAAACCTTTGCCCAGCGCTCGGGCAACTGCATGTCTCTGGTGGTGATGACCACCGCTCTGGCGGATGCCCTGCAGATGCCAGTGCGGTTCCAGTTGGTCAATGCGCCGCCAGTGTGGGATCGTCAGGGTGGACTCTATCTGATCAACGGCCACGTGAACGTGAAGCTGTCTGCGCCCTATCGTCCCGATGAACTCCGCATCAGCGATGGCGGTGTCACCATCGATTTTCTGCCGGGCAACCAGCTGCGTGGTTATGAGGTGATCCCCCTCAGCCGCGAAGAGCTGATTGCCCGTTACTACAACAATCTTGCGGCCGAGGCGATGGTCGACGGTGATCTGGATCGGGCGTACTACCTGCTGAAAGCGGCATTGGAGCAGGTACCCGGCCACGGCGACGTCTGGAATACCCTCGGGGTGTTGTATCGTAAGGCGGGCCTGGAAGCGAAAGCGGAAGCGGTTTATCGCTATGCCGCCAGCCAGCCGGATAGCCAGCTGGATGCGCTGCATAACTTGTCGATTCTACTGGCATCGCAGGATCGCCTGCTGGAGTGGCAGCAGGTGCACGCTCAGTTGGAGCTGAAGCGGATCCGTAACCCCTACTACCACTTTGATATGGGTGAGATTGCCTATCGGGCCGGAGAGTACGACAAAGCGGTGCGGTTCTACCGCAAAGCGGTGGATCTGGCGGAGTATCGTCACGAGTTCCACTTCGGGCTGTCCCGGGCTTACTTCCAGCTGGGTGATCTTCAACTCAGTGCCCGCCATCTTCACCGGGCGGAGGATCTGGCCCCTCGCGATGAGCAGGCCCGTTACCAGATGAAGTTGCTGGCCCTTCAGGGTGGACGTCCCTGAGTCCTCTCATTTAATCCGAGTCCGATCCTCAGCTATTCCCGTCTCCAGCCTATTTTTGTTAAAATCGCCGCAAATTTTGAGGAGACGTTTTCTATGCCGATTTACTGCGTGGGTCACAAGATCCCGGATTCCGATTCCATCTGCGGTGCCATTGCGCTGGCTTACCTGAAAAACCAGATTGGCGAAGAGGCCGTGGCCGCTCGTCTGGGTGAACTCTCCCCGGAGACCGCCTTTATCCTGGAAAAGTTTGGTTTTGAAGCCCCTGAGCTGAAGCTGAGCTACGCTGGCGAGCAGGTGTACATCGTGGATCACTCCGAGCTGACCCAAGCGCCCGACGATATTGCGCAAGCCACCATCGTGGGCATCGTGGATCACCACAAACTGGGCGACCTGACCACCTCCACTCCGCTGGAGTGCTGGATCCGTCCGGTGGGTTGCTCCAATACCGTGATCAAAATGATGTACGACTTCCACGGCGTTGAGATCCCGAAAAACATCGCGGGCATCATGCTGTGCGCCATCCTGTCCGACACCGTGATCTTCAAGTCCCCCACCTGCACCACCGCGGACATCCGCTGTGTTGAGGCGCTGGCTGAGATCGCCGGCATCGAAGACTTCAAAGCCTTGGGCATGGAGATGTTCAAGGTGAAGTCTGCGGTAGAAGGCACCCCGGCCCGTGCCTTGGTGATGCGTGACTTCAAAGACTTCGACATGAACGGCAACCTGGTTGGCATTGGCCAGCTGGAAGTGATCGATCTGGCGGTACTGGATGCGGTGAAGCCGGAACTGGTGGAAGACATCGCCAAGCTGAAAGCGGAAGGCAACCGTCACTCCGTACTGCTGCTGCTGACCGACATCATGAAGGAAGGCTCTGAGCTGCTGGTGGTGAGCGATGACCTGTCTGTGGTTGAGCGCGCTTATGGCCAATCCATCGAAGATGGCAAGGTGTGGCTGGACGGCGTACTGAGCCGTAAGAAGCAGGTGGTACCGCCGCTTCAGGAAGCTTTCGCCTAAGCGAACAGCAAACAAAAAAAGCGCCCCAAGGGGCGCTTTTTTACTGTCTGGAGTGCCGTTTAGCCGTGATAGCCCAGACAGGTGTTCACTTCCTCTTTGGAGCCGAGGATCACCGCCACGCGCTGGTGGATCCCCTCCGGCTGGATCGCCATGATCCGCTCGTAACCGGTGGACGCCACGCCGTCGGCCTGCTCCACCAGGAAGCTCATCGGGTTCGCTTCATACATCAGGCGCAGTTTGAACGGCTTGGCCGGATTTTTGGTGTCCTGGGGATAGGTAAACAGGCCGCCACGGGACAGCACCCGGTGCACATCGCCGACCATGGCAGCAATCCAACGCATATTGAAGTTCTTACCGCGGACACCCTCTTTGCCCTTCAAACAGTCTGCGATGTAGCTCTGCATGGCGGGTTGCCAGAAGCGTTGATTCGACATGTTGATGGCGAACTCAGCCGTCTCAGCGGGGATCTGAACCCGCTCCTCCACCAGGATAAAGTCGCCACTGTTGGGATCCAGGGTGAACATCAGGGTGCCGTCACCGGTGGTCAGCGCCATCACGGTAGCCGGACCGTACAGCATGTAGCAGGCGGCCAGTTGGTTGTCGCCAGGCTGCAGGAAGGCGGCTTCGTTCACGTCGCCAGCCGGTGCGGGCAGGACGGAGAAGATGGTGCCCACCAGCGAGTTGATGTCGATGTTGGAGGAGCCATCCAGCGGATCGAAGCTGACCAGGAAGCGGCCACCAGCATTGGCCGGCACCACATCGTCTTCCTCTTCGGAGGCCAGGCCTTTCACCAAAGGCTGAGCTTGCAGCGCGTCTTTGATCAGATCGTTGGCGATCACATCCAGCTTTTTCTGAGTCTCTCCCTGCACGTTTTCGCTCTCGGTGGCGCCAAGCACACCGGCCAGGGCACCGCCGCGCACCAGGTTGCTGATGTCATTGGCGCAGCCAGCCAGCGTATTGATTAGGGAAAGCAGTTCGCCGTCGATACCGCGGCGGGACAGAGTCTCTTGGAGCGTTTGCATGAAAGGGTCCTGTAAGACGGATTTTTGTAGGGCATTTAATGGCCGCAATAATAGCGGAAGCGGCGGGGGATTGCAGTGGCTTGATGGGTGAACCATTTCCGGAACGAGGGGAGACGCAGGAAGTTTATGTAAATGAAATGTAAATTTTCAATGCGGGAGACGCATCGCTTCGTTTAGACTGGTTTTTTCCGTGCGTATATGCGGACTTTCTGAATGGAGTCAGACAATGAAAACAACTCTTTGGTGGTCGCTTTTGCTGGCGACAACATTGGCCGCCTGCGGTGGCTCATCTGATGGTGGTGGTGACGACAGCGGCCCGAATCCGCCGCCACCGCCACCGCCGCCACCGCCGACCACCATTGCAGTGGAAACCTATCAGCAGTCGCAGTGTGGTGCCGAATCGCCCCTGGCTGATGTGGATCTGGTGGTGCATCGTGCCGATGGCAGCATTCTCTCCACGGCAAAAACCGGCAGTGATGGGACTCTGGATCTGGTGTGGCCTGACGAAGCGGCGCATCTTACTGTGGCCGGACAAAGCGTTTCTGGCAGCGGCGTGAGCGGGGCCGATATCATCACCCTGATTGACTGGGACTCCGGCGATCCCGGGCGCTTTACCTTCAGCGATAACAGTTCAGACGAGGGCTGCCAGTGCACCAGCGTCATTTTGGATGGCTCTGAAATTGCCGCGCAGTATTCCGGCATGGACCTGGTGTACACGGTGCGAACGTCGGGTGGAACCAGTACCCGGTACCTCTATGGCAGTGAGACCATCGCCTTGTGTGCCAACAATGGCGAGTGGACTCCGGTGGACCTGATGCTTGTCTCCGCCTACGGCAGCAATGAGGCCTATGCCGCCACCCTGGATATGGATTTTTCCACCCAGGAGCGGGTGGTGATTCAGCCTTCGTGGTTTGAAGGTGAGGCCCACCAGGGCCAGTTGGTGGATCTGGTCGTTAATGACAACTACGGCTACAGCTACAGTTTTGCGGAGACACCAATCGGTCGCCAGCACTACTACTTCGCCTCACCGGACGAGTCGATTTTCCACTTCCCGGGCCTGCATGAGCACAATCTGGTTCAGGCTTACGAGTTCATCGGCCTGGGCTCGGAGGTAGAGGGAACCGCGGCGTACATGCGCGCCAGCCGGGATCGGATCCGGGATGGTGCAGCTTCACTGGTCCTGCCGCTGACGCAGAATCAGTTTGTCGATGAGGCGACGCGGATTTTGGTCGGAATGAGCGAGGGGGGCGAGGTCGCGGAATATGACTTCAGTCAGATTGGTGAGGGACGCAATCTGTTGACGGTGACCCTGATGGATAACGCCACCAATAACAACTGGCGGGTGGAAGCGCCTCTGGCAGGTACCCTGCCTGAGCTGGAACTTCCCACTCTCTATCTTGAGTTGTTGGGCACGATGGAGGCGCCGGAGTTGGTGATAAGCAGCTATGGCTATCACCAGGATCTGGATCTGCACGACTATCGACGCCAGGTTCGGACGCTGGTGCAACAGGGGGGACAGCGTTCCGAGTTCTTTGACCGCTATGTCTACGAAACCCTGATTGTGATGCCTAACCTGCCGTAAGGCAGTCTACAGAAAAGCCCCGCTCAGGCGGGGCTTTTTGCGTTGCGGCTGCGATACCAGCGCCAGGCTTTGGCGAGCAGCAGCAGTGCCGCTCCTCCCACCGCAAAGTAACAGGAGAACAGCGCCACCGGCGGCGGCAGAAAGGTCAGGATAACGATAAAGAAGCCTAACCCTACGGGCCACATCCACCAGTAGCCGGAAGCGAGACAAGCCAGCAGCAGATAGGGGGCCACCAGGGCCATCAGTCCAGTGAAGCCGTACAGCACCGCCAGAGTCAGTGTGGACATCGTGAAAACCTTAAGGTGGAATTTAAATGCAAGTTTATGGTGCCGGGCAAAACGGTGCCGTGAGAGGGATCAAAAAAGCCGGCGTGGGCCGGCTTCTGCTTTTCGCTTAACGACTTAGAACATCAGTCGTTGATTCTGCCAGATAAAGAGGCCAATCAGCAGCAGCGGCAACAGGGCCAGAAACAGGGCTGCGACCGCCTGACCCTGAGGGCCATCCTTCAAAGACTTGATGCTGAACACCACACTCAGCAGGCAGCTGGCCACGCCACCCAGCGCAACCAGGGCGGCAGAGATGGCGGTGATCATTCCGACTTTCCCACCCATGAGTTCGGCGGCCTCTTTGCCGCCCTCAACAAAGGCGTAGGGGCCAAAAGCGAGGAAAAAGGCGATGACAAACAGGGCGTAGCCCCAGCCCGCCAGTTTCAGTTCGCGACGCAGTTCGTTCACGTGATGCTCCTATGGACAGTTCGGATTAATTGTACAAAAACGGCCGCCATTGTGGGCAGCCGTTTGACAAAAAGGTTCCGAACTCAGTGACTTTTGCGACCGCGCAGCAGGATGGCGCCCACAGCAAAGGCGGTCAGCAGCATGCAGTACCAGCCCTGAGCCACTACCGCCACCGGGGAGAGCGAGAAGGTCGCGGCCAGCAGCAGCGCCTGGGCACCGTAGGGGATCAGGCCCTGGATAATGCAGGCGAAGATGTCGAGAGTGGCGGCGGCACGACGCGGCGCCACTTGGTTCTGCTCCGCCAGGGAGCGGGCAACAGGCCCGGCGACAATGATGGAAACGGTGTTGTTGGCCACACAGGCATTGGTGCTGGCCACCAGTGCCCCCATGCCCAGCTCGGCAGCGGCCGCATTACCACGACGGCTCAGGCGGGCGATCAGCGCGGCCACCTTATCGGTCAGCCAGGCCAGGCCCCCCTGGGCGCTCATCAGTGCTGCCAGACCACCCACCAGCATGGAGAGGATGAAGATCTCCTGCATCTTGGCAAAGCCGCCCATCAGATCCTTACCCAGGGTCATCAGGCTGTAGTCTGCGGTAACGAATGCGGTCAGTGCGGCCAGAACGATGCCCAGAGAAAGCACCACGAACACATTGATGCCGATCACCGCCAAAACCAGAATCGCCAGATAGGGCAGGACCTTAACCAACTCAAACTGCTGCGGTGCCACTTCCGCCTGGCCACTGCCGGCGATGGCAAACAGCACCACGGCAATCAGCGCCGCCGGCGCGGCGATACGGATGTTCTCACGGAACTTGTCTTTCATCTCGGCACCCTGAGTGCGGGTGGCCGCGATGGTGGTGTCGGAGATGATGGAGAGGTTGTCACCAAACATGGCGCCAGACAGCACCACACCGGCCATCAGGGCGGGATCGATGCCGGTCTGCTGGGCGATACCCAGAGCCACCGGTGCTACCGCCGCGATGGTGCCCATGGAGGTGCCCATGGCGGTGGAGATAAAGGCGCTGATCAGAAACAGGCCGGGCAGCAGCAGGGAGGCGGGGATCAGGGTCAGGCCCAGTGCCACCGTGGCGTCAACGCCACCGGTGGCGGACACCACGGCCGCAAAGCCACCAGCCAGCAGGTAGATCAGACACATGGCGATGATGTTGCTGTCGCCAATTCCCTTGATAAAGGTGTTGATGCCGCTCTCCAGCGGTTGCTGGAACTTGAGCGCGCCCAAAGTGAGTGCCAGCACGATGGCGGGCAGAATGGCGATCACCGGAGAGAGTTCATAAAACGCGAACTCAACGCCCTGAAACGTCAGGTAGGTGCCAGTGCCAACAAACAGGACCAGAAACAGCACAAGAGGCAGCAGCGCCAGCGGAGTGGCGGCGGGTGTGTCGATTGCGGCGCTGGCCGCGCAGGCCTGGGTTTGGCTCATGGAAACTCTCCAACCGGCCGCGATGAGGGCTGCGGCACATTACTACATTGGCGGCGACTGTAGTGGAATTCCAGAAGTCCGTCAATATAGACGTCTAAACGTCTTGCCTCCCCGCCCGATCTTTCACCGGTTTTGTGACTCTGTTCTTGGTTCCGTACGGCCTCTATCGCTCCGCAACGGGCTCAGGTTTTGAAGCGCACAGGGCAGGGCGGTTACAATGGCGCTTTTCCGCTTATCAGGACAGTCCATGCACGTTCATATTCTGGGGATCTGCGGCACCTTTATGGGGGGCCTGGCGCTGTTGGCTCGTGCCCAGGGGCACCGCGTTACCGGCTCTGACGCCAACGTCTATCCGCCAATGAGCACCCAGTTGCAGGAGCAGGGCATTGAGCTTATCGAGGGATACGATCCGTCCCAGCTGAATCCCGAACCGGATCTGGTGGTGATCGGCAACGCCATGAGCCGGGGTAACCCCTGCGTCGAGGCGGTGCTGGAGCGGGGCATGGCGTACACCTCCGGCCCCCAGTTCCTGTGTGACCATGTGCTGCCGGGCCGCTGGGTTCTGGCGGTGTCCGGCACCCACGGCAAAACCACGACAGCGTCGATGCTGGCCTGGTTGCTGGAAGACAATCAACTGGCGCCCGGCTTCCTGATTGGCGGCGTTCCTCAGGAGTTTGGTGTTTCAGCCCGGATGGGAGACACCCCCTTCTTCGTCGTGGAAGCGGACGAGTACGACAGCGCCTTTTTCGACAAACGCTCCAAGTTCGTTCACTACCGTCCCCGCACTCTGCTGATCAACAACCTTGAGTTTGATCATGCCGACATCTTCGACTCCCTGGCGGATATCCAGCGTCAGTTCCACCATCTGGTGCGCACCGTACCCGGTTCCGGCCAGGTGATCTGGCCCCAGCATGATGCTGCGGTTGCCGAAGTGCTTGCCCGGGGCTGCTGGAGCGAACAGATGGTGATCGGCCCGGCAGGCTGGCATGCCCGCAAGCTCAGGGAGGATGGCAGTCAGTTCGAGGTGCTGCTGGCGGATGAGCCTCTGGGTACCGTCAACTGGAACCTGATGGGCGATCACAATATCGACAATGCGCTGGGGGCTCTGGCGGCGGCCCGCCATGTGGGAGTTCGTCCCGCCGATGGCATCGCCTCCCTGGCGCGCTTTGCCGGACCCAAGCGGCGCATGGAGCTGCGTGGCGAGGCGGCGGGTGTGGCGCTGTATGACGATTTTGCCCACCACCCGACGGCGATCGCGACCACGCTGTCCGGCCTGCGCGCCCGACTGGGCAGCGACAGACGCATCCTGGCGGTGCTGGAGCCACGTTCCAACACCATGAAGCAGGGGGTGCATCAAGGCACTCTGGCAGCCTCTCTGGAGGCGGCGGATTGTGCCTACGTGTTCGAGCCTCAGGGGCTGGGCTGGGATATCGGCAGCGCGATGGCCGAAGCGCCGGTGCCGGTACAGGTGAGCGATTCGGTCGAGGGGCTGATCGACGCCATTGTCGGCGAAGCTCAGCCGGGAGATACCATACTGGTGATGAGCAATGGCGGCTTTGAAGGGATCCACACCCGCCTGCTGGCAGCCTTGGAGCGCAACCATGACAAAGCGTGAGCAAGCCATCACTTTGGCCTTTACCGGCGCCTCCGGTGCCCCATATGGGCTGCGCCTGCTGGACTGTTTGTTACAATCCGGCCTCCAGGTGCATCTGATGGTCTCCGCCGCAGCCCGAGTGGTGCTGATGGAGGAGGAGGGGATAAGCCTGCCGGGTAACCCCAAGGCCTGTGAAGCGTTTCTCAGCGAACGCTACAACGCCCGGCCGGGACAGCTTCGGGTGTATGGCAAAGAGGAGTGGTTCTCGCCAGTGGCATCCGGATCCGGTGCGCCCAGGCGGATGGTGATCTGCCCCTGCTCCACCGGCACCCTGGCGGCGGTGGCCACCGGGATGAGCAACAACCTGATTGAGCGTGCTGCCGATGTGGTGTTGAAGGAGCGGGGACAGCTGATCCTCGTGCCGAGGGAGACCCCCTTCAACGCCATCCATCTGGAACACATGCTGAAGCTGACCCAACTGGGTGCCACGGTGATGCCGGCGGCCCCCGGTTTCTACCATCGGCCGACCTCCATTGAGGACCTGGTGGACTTTATGGTGGCCAGAATGCTGGACCACCTCCAGATTGAACATCGACTGATGACCCGCTGGGGTTACGGTCCAAACTCTGACTCAAATAACGGCAATCAAGACCATGAGTGAACTGAAGAAGCACAGTCTGAAGGAGATGATCTCCGAGGACCAGATCAACGCCATCCTCGATAAGTTGGCAGAGCAGATCAACCGAGATTACGCCGATGTGGATAACCTGCTGCTGGTGGGTCTGCTGAAGGGCTCCGTGGTCTTTATGACTGACCTAGCCCGCCGTCTGAAGGGCGACATCCGCTTCGACTTCATGACCGCCTCTTCCTACGGCAACAGCACCGAGTCTTCCGGTGAGGTTAAGATCGTGATGGACCTGGCCAACAACATCCATGGTCGCCATGTGATGCTGGTGGAAGACATCATCGATACCGGTCGTACCCTGGCGAAAACCCGTGAGCTGCTGATGACCCGCGAGCCGGCCAGCCTGAAGATCTGTACTTTCCTGGACAAGCCGGAGCGCCGTGTTGCCAATGTGCCGGTGGACTATGTGGGCATCCAGATCCCCGATGAGTTCGTTGTGGGTTATGGCCTGGATTACGCCGAGCGTTACCGCCAGCTGCCCTACATCGCTACCGTCGTTCACGAAGAGTGATCACGAAAAAGGCGCCGTAAGGCGCCTTTTTGCTGTTCCGGTTACCCGGAATGGTTACTCCCCGTCGTTGACCGGGGTCTGCAGGGCGGATTCCAGCAGTTCCACCAGAGCGGCGCCGAGATCGCCGTCGCGCCAGTGGGTGTCATCGCCCTGATTGTGGGGGATCTGTGGCTCAGTCATGCGGGTCCTCTCAATGCGTTTTACCGCGTCCGGGGTTGAGCCGACAGGTTAGGCAATGGCCCCGATTCCGCTCCATTCGACTTTGGTCTAACCTTGCGATTCCGAGTTGTCCGGATCCTGGTACGCTTCCTCCAGCAGATCCACCAGCTGCTGACCCAACTGGCCATCGCGCCAATCTGAAGGCGCCTCCGCCTGCTCCTGTTTTCGGTTCACTTCTGCCATGGGTCACCTCCAAACAACATTGCTTCTTTCTGTGTATCACCAGAGTTGGAAACTATCGAGCAATAAATGTACTGGTCCGGCCTTTTGAGCCCCATTAAAGCTGGGTTATCGCCACCCTTGGCCCAGGTTATAACTCAGACAACTCGCGGCTTTTTCCAGCGCGCTCTTACGGTTAGAGTAGGGGGCCGCAGTGCGAGATGGTTGATGAAGGAGAGCAGGGCATGATGAAAGTGGGATTGGTTGGATGGCGTGGAATGGTAGGGTCCGTGCTGATGCAGCGGATGCAGGAGGAGGGCGACTTTGCGTTGATCGCTCCGACCTTCTTCACCACATCACAGGTTGGCGTTTCCGGCCCCCACGGCGACCCGCTTAAAGACGCCTATGACCTCGACGCGCTCGCGGAGCAGGCGGTGATCCTGACCTGCCAGGGCGGCGACTACACCAAGGCGGTGTATCACTCGCTCCGGGAGAAGGGGTGGCAGGGGTATTGGATTGATGCCGCCTCTGCCCTGCGCATGGACGACGACGCGGTGATCGTACTGGACCCGGTTAACCGAGCGGTGATCGACGATGCCCTGGCACGGGGGCAGCGTACCTTCGTCGGCGGCAACTGCACCGTCTCCCTCCTGCTGATGGCTCTGGGGGGGCTGCTGGAGGAGGACCTGATTGAATGGGTCAGTCCGATGACCTATCAGGCCGCGTCCGGTGCCGGAGCCCGGAATATGAAGGAGCTGATTCAGCAGATGGGCGCATTGCATGACAGCGTGGCCGCGGAACTGTCCGATCCGGCCAGTGCCATTCTCGACATCGACCGCACCATTACCGAAACCCTCGCCAGCGATGCGTTCCCCAAAGCGCAATTCGGGGCACCGCTGGCGGGCAGTCTGATCCCCTGGATCGACAGCGCGTTGCCCAGTGGTCAGAGCCGGGAAGAGTGGAAGGCTCAGGTGGAAGCCAACAAGATTCTCGGCCACCCGGAGGGGCATGTGCCGATTGATGGCATCTGTGTACGAGTCGGAGCGATGCGCTGTCACAGCCAGGCGCTGACCATCAAGCTTCGCCAGGACCTGCCCATCGAGGTGATTGAGCAGAAGCTGGCGGCTCACAACCCCTGGGTCAAGGTGATCCCCAATGACCGGGATCTCAGCATCTCTGAGCTGTCCCCGGCAAAGGTGACGGGCACCCTGAGCGTGCCGATTGGCCGGTTACGCAAACTGAATATGGGGCCGGAATACCTGGCGGCGTTCACTTTGGGTGATCAGTTGCTGTGGGGAGCGGCGGAGCCGTTACGTCGGATGTTACGAATTCTCGTAGTGCAATGACGCAAATTTGGAATCAGAGGGAGCTAAAATAGCTCCCTTTTTTGTGCATTAGCTCCAATTTTGACATTTTGTCCCGGTTATAAAAGAAAAAATTAGGCCCATAGCACAGTTGTGTTAAGAAACCGGACGTAGAGTGTGGTCACTGATAACGGCGTTAAGGCAATCCTCATGCATACTGTGTCGGCCATGGAGGCCAGCGGCACGTCCAGCTGGAGTTCTCCCACTCAAACCCGTTTCCGGCAACGGGACCAAGTGCTTATCCGCCTGGCGGAGCAGCTCATCCGTGACCAGGGTCTGGTCTCTTTCCGATTCTCTGAATTGGCCCCTCTGGCTGGATGCAGCGCGGGTACGCTTTATAAACACTTCTCCAGCAAGGAAGATCTGCTGGTGGCCATCTTTGCCCGCCACGTAGAGCAGATGGTGGAGCGTCAGCCTCACTTCATGACCAGCCAGCTGAGCTTCGCTGAGCGCTGGGTTGCCATGCACCTGTGTGCCGTTGTTGCCGTAAATCGTTCTGCCTGGACCCTGGGCTTCAACACCCTGGGTGGCGCCCCCAAAGTGGTTGAGCGTGCCAGCGAATACCGGGTTCAGGAGCTGAAGATGTACCTGGAGCAGTTCTACACCGCGATTCTGCGAGTGGTTGAAGGTGCGCGCATCCAGGGTGAACTGAACGCGACCGATGAAGAGGTGAAAACCCTTCATGCCATGATGGCCTGCTTCCAACGCGGCGCCTCCGGGGTGATTCACAACCCGCTGATGAGCAACGCCGTAAAGCAGCTGGATACCCGTGAAATCTTCTCCGCTTTTGCGATTCTGGTTGGCACCCTCAACTGGCAACGACCGCTGCAGGAAGATTCCTACCAGCGGATCATCGCTGAGGTGGAGCACCAGCTCTCCGCCAGTGAAGAGGATCAGGCCATGGTCGCCGCGTTCTAAGCGGCGTGTCGCCGGCCTCGCGCCAGGCTATTGGCAAACTCCGGACGGGCGGCCAGCAGGGCCGCCCGTTGCGTTTCAGAGGGAGAGCCCTCCGGGATGCTGAGGCGCTGCCGGTTCAGTTGCGAGCGCGCAACGGCGGCAATCTTCATGGTGGCCACCGGCCCCTCAATCGCGTAATGCTCTACGCCACCAACCTGCTCCAGAACGCCCGTCTGCTTCAACTCCTCCACCGCCGGATGGTTCAGCGGCATGGAGACCAGAGATTTCCCCTGCAGAAAGAACTCCCGCAGCACTGCCCGCTCTGAGCTGTCCAAAACCGTCAGCTTGTCGGTGATTTGCTGTCTGCGCTGCACCATCTGCTGACGGCCCAGCAGTTCACCAAAGCCGATCCGCAGAGCCCAGGCCAACAGGTAGGTGGCGCTCAATACCACGCCCAGCCCCAGAGTGAATCCGTTATTGGACACCCAATCCTTGAGGTAGAGGGATTGCAGGGAGGAGAGCGGCAACCACAGCAGCGCCAGGCAGGCGAGCAGAGTCCAAAGTGCCAATTGGCCAAGCAAGGGGCCGACAGGCAGTTGTCTTAATAGGGCAAGGAGTTGGGCCATTGGCGCTCCAGAACGACAGAAATTCGTCACATTCCAGTTGGAACAGTGGGATAAGCAAGCATGATGCCATCGGCAGTAGCCGATGGCGATCAGATCAGGGGGGCGATGGTGAACTTACCCTCTTGGTTGCGCAGCAGGCTGGGCCCGGTCTCTTTCTGACTGTGCCCATGGGCCTGGCCAATCTGGCACTCTACCCGGGGGAACAGTTTGCCGCGGACGGTGATAAGAACCCGGTCAAAGTAGCCCTCAATCTCACCTTCAAGCCAGTGGAGCTGCTCCAGAACACTGGCGTGCTCGGCGTCGATGCGCTCGCGTCCCAGGGTTAACTTCTGACGCAGATCCTGCAGCGGGTCGGCACCGGACTCCGGCACCGGTTTCAGGTTTCTCTGAGCCAGGCGCAGTTTCATCGCCTGGTCCTCCAGGGCTTTAAGCTTGGTATTTAACTGCTCCTGCTGGGCCTTAAGCACTTCGATGCCTTCGCCCAGCTTCAGCCGTGTCTGGGCACCGGCTCGGGCGCCAAGGGTGACGGTTTCCACCTGACCGGCACAGCGGATCTCGCCGCCAACCAGATCGCCCTTTTTACCAAACTCATCGCCGACCTTCAGTTGGCCACGGCAGTGAACATTGCAGTGCATCAACTGACGCTCCACCAGAATGTCGCTGCCGCTGTCGAGTGCTCCGTATTGGATAAATCGTGCCACGATCTGTCCCTTGGCGATCAGGCTGCAGGTCAGGCTGCCATCGTCGCGCTGGCGCCCTACCACCCCCTGAGTAACGACGATATCGCCGCCAGCTTCCAGGTGGGCGCCATCCACAAAACCGCCAACCGTAATGTCGCCGGTGGCCCGGATCCGCATCCCCTCGCTGACCTCCCCCTGGATCATCACCGAACCTTCGTAGTCGATGTGCCCATACTTGGTGTCCACCTGCTTCACCGTCAGCACTTCGTCCACCGCCATACCGTTACGGCTTTCCAGCGGTTGTCCTGCCTGAGCGGCGCGCAGAAGATTGGGGTCGTTGGGGTCGAGTTCTGTGCCTTTGCCCGGCTGGATTGCCAGGTTTTTGGGGGCTTTTGCCTTGATGGGCTTTCCGGTGACGGTATAGCCATCCTGGCCGGGTGTTGGTGGCTGGCGTCGCATCAGGGGTTGGCCGGGCTTCACCATGATCACCGAGCCGAGATCGAGCATGTCCACTTTGCCACCGGATTGCTCCTGGGGCTTAAGAAGACGTTCGCGAGCTAAGGGAACCAAACGCTCCAGTTGGGCGCTGGTGCCATGTTTCGGAGTGCGACCTCGGGCGATCTCCCCCTGAACACGGCTCCCCGGCGCGCCACGACGTCCCTGCGCAATCAGGTCGTCGATGGCGGGGCGAAGCAGCCCCTGGGTCACGCCAATCTCCTGCAACGCGTCCAGCAATTGGGCAAAGCTCGCGTGTTGGCCTCCCTGTGGGCTGGTCAGTTCGGCGCGCAAGGTCATCTGATCGGTCGATAGGGTCAGGTTCCACTGGCCGTGGCGTCGCTCTGCCAGACGCAGACGAAGAGGGGCATCTGCATTGTCGCCATTGCGACGGGCCGTCAGATCTTTCAGACCCTGCTGAATCTCTTCCTCAAGTACCGCAAAGCTGGCAAAGGCGCTGCTACCCAACAATTCACGAAACTGGGCAAAGGTGAGCTGATCGCAGTTCGAAGGGATGAGATCGATGCAAACGGCATTCTGTGACTCATCGAAGATGAGCATCTGGGTACTGAGCATGGCGAAATTGAGTGAGTGGGTTAGTCAGCGCCGAGCCAGTATAACGGGAGGATTTTTCAGGTAAAAGCAAAAAACCCCGGCCGTTAGGCCAGGGTTCTCAAAATTTGGTGCAGATGGGGAGACTTGAACTCCCACGTCCGAAAGGACACTAGCACCTGAAGCTAGCGCGTCTACCAATTCCGCCACATCTGCAAATGTGGTGCACGAGGGGAGACTTGAACTCCCACGTCCGTACGGACACTAGCACCTGAAGCTAGCGCGTCTACCAATTCCGCCACTCGTGCAATGTAATCAACGTCGATGGTGCAGATGGGGAGACTTGAACTCCCACGTCCGAAAGGACACTAGCACCTGAAGCTAGCGCGTCTACCAATTCCGCCACATCTGCTCTGCGATGCATCGTCGTTGCTACGGGGGCGCATTATAGGGGGATTTCAGATTCGGTCAATAACGATTTTCAGATATTTTTACTGTCTGCGTAGATTTTGAACTTGTTATTGGCTGCCAGGATATTCACCCGACCGAAAGCGTGAGAGAGATCATCGCCATAGGGCAGGTGGTGGTTGGCAACGATGATCAATTGGCCCCCCGGCTTCAGTGCTTTGGCCGCATCCCGGATAAATTGGCGGGCGGTGTCGAAGGTTTGTGCCGCGCCGTGATGAAAGGGGGGGTTGGAAACGATCAGATCAAACTGACCCTCCACCTGAGCCAGGCCATTGGAGGGGTAAACCCGACCCTTCAGGCCGTTTTGCGCCAGGGTCTGTTCACTGGCCGCCAGCGCCATCGCATTGATGTCCACCATCTCTAGCTCTATCTCCGGGTTCCGGCGGGCGAGAAACGCCCCAATCACCCCGTCACCACAGCCAAAATCCAGAACGCGGCCCTGCGGGTGCTTGGGCAGATGTTCCAGCAGCAACTCGGTGCCGGGATCCAGTTCACCGTGGCTGAATACGCCGGGCAGGGAGGCCAATGCCAGCGGGCCGTCCGGTGTCGTCACCTCGTAGGGCAGCCACCAGTCCGCCAAATCCAGCGGCTGGTGCGTCTTTACCAGCCCCTCCAGCAACTGACAGTGGTTGCCGGAGGCCAGCTTAGGGCAGGTGCCCAGAAGCGATTGCACCGTCTTGCCGGCACTGCGGATGCCCCCCTTGTTCTCCCCCACCAAGTAGACCGGTGCGCCCTGAGGCAGAACGGCGCACGCCAGTGCAGCCAGGTAACGCAGCTGCTCCCGGGCTTTGGGGATCCGCAGGATCGCGGCTTCCGCCTGGATCCCCTGGCCATCAATACCATAGTGCAGCGTGGCTCCCTGTTGCTGGCTCAGGCGCTGATGGTTCAGGAAATCTGAGGTCAGGATATGGACCTGCTTTCCCGCCTCACTGAGGGACTGGGGCAGGCTGTCGCCATCGGCGTTAAGCAGCAGCAATTGCGTGGGCAGGCGGTCCAGGTGCTTCAGCACCAGCTGGCTGGGGTTGCTCAGAGACATAGTGAAAGATCGCGAAAAATGATGGTGGCTAGTATACCCCCGCCGTCGCATCGGGGCCTAACCCCCAGGGGAAAACCGCAGCTTTGAGTGCGCAAATGGGGTGTTGGGAGGTCGATTGCGTGGCGCTGTCATTTTGAAGTGACCCGGGGAGTGAACTTACGCCACCGCGGCGATAATAAGCGGCTATCCTTCAAGTAACGAGACGACAGAAATGGCGCGGGAATCCTGCCGGATATAGGAATCTCCCGCAGGTTGCGCCAAACCATCGAGGCTCTGATCTGGCGAAGCAGGTACGCCATGTTCGGGGCCCTTTTTATCACTTTTCAGGATTTTGGCAGCACCATGACGCAATCGGCCAAGGGACGGTTTCTCAGCTTGCGATGGAAGTTTGTCCTCGCCACCATCACGCTCCTTCTGCTGATCAGCCTGATTATCGGGCTGCTTGGCGTACGTCGCTTCAATGAACAGATAGACCGGGTGCTGGTGAACCAGTATCACGACCTGTGGCGCGACTACCAGGTCAGTCTGGATGCGACGGAGCAGCGCCTGATAAACCTCAGTCAGGAGTTCCACCTGATGCTGGGCGATCAGGAGGGGCTGTCTATGGAAGCCATCCGAACCCGCAGCACTAATCGTTGGGACGAGTTTGAGCTGTTCTGGCGTCTGAAAGGGATGGGCTTGTTCGACGCTAACATGGTGCCCGCACTGACTTTGGGAACGGTGACGCAGGAGGAGAACCTCTGGCTGCAGCGGGTACTGGCCAATGGCGAACCCGATGCCCGGATCCACTGCCACCTGAGTTGCCTGATTGAAGTCGGGGTGCCGGTGCTGGTGGAGGGCAAGATCCACGTGATGGTGCTGGTGGCCGATCTGGCGGAAGTGCTGGGGCCGATGAATGAGAACCACCGGGTCGAACTGGCGCTGTTCAGTGCCGGGAGTGGTGCGGGCCCCTGGGGGCGTCGCCTGCTCAATGTGACCGACCGCTCCCACACCCTCAGCCTGTTGAACGTCGCTGCCGACTCACTCAGTCTCTCGGCCTTGCTCGAAGGGCCAAAGCAGGTGGCCTATGAGGGGGCCCAATGGGCGCTCTACGCCTGGCCGGTCGGGCGTCAGGGCGAACAGTTGGTGTTGCTCAGGGACGTCAGCGATCTGGCCCAGAGTGAGCGGGCCTTTATCGGAGACCTGCTCGGTATCTTGCTGATGGCGGTGTTGCTGGCCGGGGGGCTGGGCAGCGTGGCGTTGTGGCGGCCTCTGGATCGGCTGCATCGGCTTGGTCGCGCGTTGCCTCTGCTGGCGCAGAGCCGTTACGACGATCTGCGGGATCGCCTGAACAACCGGCCGGGCTGGGCACGGGATGAATTGGATCAACTGGAACACACCACCCTGGAGGTGGCGAACCAGCTTGAACGGCTCGAGGGGGACGTCGACCGCTACACCAATGAGTTGCAGCGGATGGCGATGATGGATGCGCTGACCGGCCTTCCCAATCGCGCCATGTTCCATCGTGAGATGGCCAAGGCCCTGGCCAGCATTGGCCGTACCGATGAGCAGATCGCCCTGCTGTTTCTTGATCTGGATGAGTTCAAGCGGGTCAACGACACTCTGGGGCATGACATTGGTGACGAACTGCTGAAAACCGTCGCCAGCCGGCTGCAGAAGTGCATCCGCAGCATGGATACCGTCTGTCGGTTGGGGGGCGATGAGTTCACCATCATTGTGCGGGGGCTCGAATCGGAAGGGGACATCCACCGCATCATCCATCAGATTTTCACCAGCCTGCAGCAGCCACTGCAACTGGGGCGTCATACCCTGATCATCACCACCAGCATTGGCGTGGTGTTCTGCGATAACCCGATGATGCGTCCGGAAGAGCTGCTGAAGCGGGCGGATCTGGCGATGTACCAGGCCAAGCAGGCGGGACGCTCCAACTACCGGGTGTTCAACGAGCAGATGCTGGAAAGCGCGTCCCGGCGTTTGATGCTGGAGCAGGAGATCCGCATCGCGGTCAAGGAGCGGCAGTTGGCGCTGGCGCTGCAGCCAATCCTCTCCATGGAAGACAGTCGGGTAGTGGGTTTTGAAGCGCTGGTTCGCTGGTATCACCCCAGTCGTGGCCTGGTGATGCCCTCGGAGTTCATTGACGATGTGGATGAGAGCAAAGAGGGCGTCGAGCTGGGGAACTACGTCCTGAGTTCAGCGGTGGAGCTGCTGGAGCGCTACAGCAAACGGCTGGGGCGCGACGATTTTTATGTCTCGGTAAACCTGTCACCGAACCAGTATATGAACGCCCACCTGGTGGAGCATCTGAGCAATCTGTTGGCGCAGCATCGCATTGATCCTGCCCGACTGGTGCTGGAGTTGACGGAGGAGAGTCTGATCAAAAACCTCGATCGGGCGATGTCGATCATGCATCAGCTCAAAACCATGGGAGTGAGAATCGCCATTGATGACTTTGGTACCGGCTACTCCTCCCTGAGCTACCTCAAGCAGTTGCCCTTTGACCTGCTTAAAGTGGATCGGGGGTTCGTAGCGGATCTGGATAACTCCGATGTGGACAGGAACATTGTGACCAGCGTAATTGAGCTGGCCCACAACCTGAAACGGCAGGTGATCGCGGAGGGGGTGGAGAGTCATGACCAACGCCAGTTCCTGCGTCAGATTGGCTGTGACTACGCGCAGGGCTATCTGTTCTCGCCCCCACTGGATGAGCGCCAGGCACAGACCCTGATGGAGCAACTGGGGGAGGATCTGCGCTGGCCTGACGAGGAGCGTGGGGTTCAGCTGCTGGGCCGGCTGAATCGTTAATCCGGCAGGTTCAGCAGCTGGTTGAGTTCCGATTCGGACAGCTGGTAGCTGGCCGCAATGCGCTCCAGTTCCCTAACCCTCAGTGTCTTGCCCGCCGCGGTCTCCGGCACGCTCTGCAGATGGTCAAAATCCGGCGTACAGACGCACATCATCCGGGCACCGTTATCGCCCAGAACCGATAAGTAACGAAGATTGGGGCAGGGTTGCTCACGCCAGGGGGCCTGGAGGCAGGGGCCAGCCATAGCCGGCCCCGCCATCAGCGCAAGCATCAGCAGCGCGGCCCTCACGCCAGGCGCTTCTCGATGGCGTCCATCAGGCGACCGGAGATGTCGATGTCGAACGCCGCCTCGATTTCACGCACACAGGTGGGGCTGGTGACGTTCACTTCCGTGAGCTTGTCACCGATAACGTCCAGCCCAACGAAGATGAGACCACGTCGCTTCAGTTCCGGCGCCACCGCCTCAGCGATGCGGCGATCGCTGTCGGAGAGGGGCTGGGCAACGCCAAGGCCGCCGGCCGCCAGGTTACCGCGGGTTTCACTGCCCTGCGGGATTCGGGCGAGGCAGTAGGGCACCGGCTCGCCGTCCACCACCAGAATGCGCTTATCACCGTCCTTAATTTCGGGAATGTACTTCTGCACCATGGCGTAGTACTGGCCGTGATTGGTCAGGATCTCGATGATCACACCCAGGTTGCTGCCATCCTGACGCACGTGGAAGATGGACGCGCCGCCCATGCCATCCAGGGGCTTGAGGATGATGTCGCCATGCTCTTTGTGGAAGGCTCGGATCCGCTCCGCGCTGCGGGTCACCAGGGTGGTCGGCGTGTGTTCGGAGAACCAGGCGGTGAACAGCTTTTCGTTACAGTCACGCAGGCTCTGGGGCTTGTTGACCACCAGAACACCCAGCTCTTCGGCACGCTCCAGCATGTAGGTGGCGTAGATGTACTCGGTGTCGAACGGCGGGTCCTTACGCATCAGGATCACATCCAGATCCGCCAGGGGTTTATCCTGATCCTCGCCCAGTTCAAACCAGTTATCCGGGTTTTGCTCCACCTTCAGTGAACGCATCCGCGCGCGGGCTTCCCCCTGGTCCAGGTACAGATCGCCCATCTCCATGTAGTGAAGGGCGTAGCCACGACGCTGGGCCTCCAGCAGGAAGGCAAAACTGGTGTCTTTCTTAATGTTGATGCTCGAGATGGGATCCATCACGATGCCAAGCTTGATCATCCTGGACTCCTTATCCAAGGTCGCCAAAGCGAACCTGCAATGCGGTCATGGCAGTTAGGGCCGCCGTTTCGGTGCGCAGCACCCGGGGCCCAAGAAGAATATCAGTAAAGCCCTGCTCGCGGGCGGTCTCGATCTCCTCTGCAGAGAGCCCACCCTCGGGGCCAATCAACAGGCGAAGATCCTTTACCGGTTCCGGCAGGGTGTTGATGCTGTAGTCGGCGCGGGGGTGCAGATTGAGTTTGAGCCCGTCGAAGGGCTCCACCAGCCACTGGTCCAGACGCATCACCGGGCGCACTTCCGGCACCACATTACGGCCGCACTGCTCGCAGGCGGCGATGGCGATCTTCTGCCACTGGGCCACTTTCTTATCAAGACGGTCACCGGTGAGCTTGACGCCGCAGCGCTCTGACCAGAGCGGCGTGATGCTGGCAACGCCCAGTTCAACGGACTTCTGGATGGTGAACTCCATCTTCTCTCCGCGGGAGATCACCTGCCCAAGGTGCAGGGACAGGGGAGACTCCGGGTTGTGCTCCTCCACAGACTGGACCGTCACCACCACATGCTTCTTTCCAGCTTCATCGATGATGGCCGGATATTGCTGGCCTTCGCCGTTAAACAGCATCAGGGCCTGGCCAGGCTGCATCCGCAGCACGCGGCCGATGTGATTGGCGCCATCTTCATCCAGGGCCAACTGCTGGCCGACAGAGAGTGGAACGGGCTGATAGATACGTGGTACGCGCATAGAGGGTTCCGGTTCAGGGGTTGCACTGCTCGGCGGTAAAGCGGTTTTCCCAGCCTTGCCGTTGACTGACATAGCGGTGACGCAGGCACTCAGCCGCGTCAGCCGGGTAGCTATTATGCCAACCCTTCATCAGTTTTTCCTGCTGAGCAGAAAGGCGCAAATCGTATTGCTCAGCCATATAAAGATAGGCTCGGGCAATCGCCCCCCGGGCGGCATGGGGCGGTTGAGCCTGACGCCCTTTGAAGTCCACCACCATCTGACACTGGCCGTACTGGTTCGGGGTGCCGTTCCAGTCGCTGAAACGGTAGTTGGAGCGATCGCCGTTGACCTCGCCGATGGCGGGATAAAGGTTGTGAAGATCCGCCTCCATCGCTTTGAACTGGCTGTCCTTACTGCACTCGGAACGCCCCCCTTTCTGCCAGCATTGGCGCTGGTGGCCAAACTGCCAGGCGGGCATCACGTGCTCCCACTCGATGCGACTGGCTCGCCGCTCCTGTTTGCGGACCTGATAACCACAGTTGGGCAGATCCGGAATCAGCTTCTTCCCCTGAGGGGCAAAGTTGCAGCCGCAGTACAGGGTCTGCGACGTGAGTGGGCCGGTGTAGAGCTCAAACATCATGCGCTTGGCCTGACTGAAGCTCTGAGGCGCAGCCAGTAGTGGGCTGGCGATCAGCGCCAGCAGCAGAGGGAGAAGTCGAATCATGCAATCGGGAACAAAAAGGACTTATGGGAGATAGGCGACCAGGATCAGACTGGTTTTAGGGCAGCACCGCAGCCGCGGCAAAGATAGCGGGCCTGGCCGCGGCTTACCTTGTTATGGCGGCGCACGGTCAGTTGGTGCTCCTGGCACTGGCAGCGGTAGGCGTAGGTTTTCGGCGCCACACTGGCAACATCAAACTGGTGCCGGGTACGGGGAACCAGTCCAAACACGTCGCGCATCATGCTTTGCCATTGGGCGCCATGGGGAGCCACCCGACCGTGGCAGTGCCACACCAGCAAATGCGCCACTTCATGGGGCACCACTTCCGTCAGAAAGGCGTCCGGGTTTTCCGCGAGCAGAACGGGATTGAATCGCAGCCGGTTGTCCTGCAGATGAGCAGCACCGGCACTCTGGCCTCGCATGCGCAGGCTTACGGCAGGGCGCGGAAAGGTACGATCAAAGTGAGACTCGGCCTGACGATAGCAGGATTCAATCCGAGCCAGCAGGGCACGATGAAGGGGATCGATCGGATCCGCTGACGAGGGCATGGGGGCTCCAAAAGGGCAAAATCGGGCTCACTATACCAGCCCCCATTCCCCTGTCTACGGGGTTACAGACCTTGAGCGGCCTGGTTCAACATCGCCTGAACCTGGGTCAGGATCGCTTCGGTGGTTTTGGCGTCATGTCCACTGACTTTGGGGGTGTGGATATGGCCCACCGGAACCCGGCTGCCCAGTAACTCTTTGAGCAGAATGCTGCGGTAGCTGATCTCGTTGGACAGATAGCCGCCACCGGAGCCCTCCACCGAGACCTGGTCGGTCAGTGACGCCAGATTGGCGGCATCCCGGACGCCGTTCAGCGTCTTCACCGTGTGGTTGTCGACAATGCTGAACGCCCCCGGCGCCTGCTGCATCGACGCGACCGGCAGGCTGAACTCCACAAACTCGGGGCCGTTGAGCGGGGCACCATTGAGCTTGGGCGGAAGCGGGTTCTGGGCATTGGCGCCAGTCAGAACATTGCGGTTATCCGGCGCGGTGGCGCTGCGATTGCGACCGGGGAAACGCTCCAGATCAAACTGCTCCCGGCCCATGGATACGGTGGCCACCAGGCTGATCTTGTTTTCCCGCAGGTAGGGCGTGAGTAGCGCTTCCACGATGCCCTTGTCGAAATCCTCGAACCGTACCGGGATCATCGCCGTTTCCACCTGCACCTTACGCCCATTGACGGTCCAGCGTCGGCCATCCAGCGCCAGAGCTACCACCCCGGAGGGGTTGGACTGGGCGATGTCCCGATCCAGCAGGAAGGGATCGAAGCCGGTCAGCAGGATACGGATCTCGCTGTCGTCATCAAACTGGATGTCACTCATCCCCCGGGACGCCTTCTCCAACGTACTGAGCAGAATGGTGCGCTGCCACTCCGCCATGCGGAAGGCGGGCTCATTCTGTTTCAACGCTTTGCGGGCGCTCAGGCGGGCCCAGTAGAGGCTGCGGTCATCCAGGTGGCCCGCCTGCACATCGGCGACGGCCGCGCGCCACAGAGCCTGGCCATCTTCCGCCACCTTGTTGGTGACCGTCAGCTCATTGCCATCGGTCTGGTAGCGGAGGGTCAGGGCGCTGACCTGGTTCTGATAACGCTGAGTCACTTCGTTGCCAAGGGTGGCTTCCGCCACCGGCAGACGCTGCTCCTCGACGTCCAGAGCGGCGGCGAGTGAGGTGGCGCTGAAAAGGGTCAGTGCGAGGGCGGTGAGGGGCTTCATGGCATTCCTTGTCCTGGCTCCAGAGGGTGTTCTGAGGTTACCCCATGGGACGCCAGGACGAAAGATGCCTGGGCCCTCATTGTCCCGTTAATCCATTGAGATAGTGGAGAATTGCTTTTATGGCGTGATGCTTCTGTGGGGCTTCTCCCGGGGCCAGTTCCAACGGCTGCTTAACGTGCATGCCGGTTTCATCCTCGGCGATATGAAGCCAGTCAGGGTGCCAGTAGAAACTGTGCCCATCCTGAGTCATCCAGTTGTGGACGCCGCAGTTCTCACCCCGGTAGTTGATGTCGTGAGCCTGGTAGAGATCGCTCATGCGCCCTCCTGCTTACTGCTCGACCTAGCGTCGATGGTTCAGTGTAGTCGCGGCATAAGCAATGCCGATGACTGATTCCGCTTTGGCTATTTCCCGTCGCCGGGGCACCGCTGCTATTTTGTAGACCTCTCAAGTTGTTATGAGTTTCCCCTCCATGATTGAACCGGGTACCCCCGAGTATCGGTCCGCCACCCGTGCCCTGGCCCTGGGCTCTCTTCTGGTGTTTGCCAATCTCTATCTGTTCCAGCCGTTGCTGCCGACCCTGGTGCAGCAGTTCGCGATGCCGGCCACTGCCGTTAATGGCATCCATGCGGCAACCACGCTCGGTCTGGCTATCGGTCTGTTGCCCTGGGCACTGGTGTCGGAACGGTGGGGACGTCGACCGGTGTTGCTGCTCAGCTTGATTTTGATCCCCCTGGTGGGGCTGGCACAACTGGGGGTGACTGCGCTGTGGCCCCTGATTCTGTTGCGGCTGCTGATGGGAGTGGCGCTGGCGGGATTTGTCGCGGTGGCAGTGGCCTATATGGCGGAAGAGTTTTCGCCGGTTGCGCTGGCTCTGGCGGTGGGGGCTTACGTGGCGGCGAACTCTCTGGGCGGCATTCTGGGACGGATCTACGGTGGTTTTGTCGGGGATTCGCTGGGTTGGAAAACTGCGGCGCTGTTGTTGGCGCTGGTGACGATGGCGGGCGCCATCTGGGTGTGGCGCGCCCTGCCTCCCGCGCGGGGATTCGTCCCCTCGGTGGCGCGCTGGCGCAGTGAAGTGAGCACCGCTCTGAGTCATCTGATGACGCCAAAGCTGTGGCTGGCGATGGTTATTGGTGGCCTGAACTTTGCGCTGTTCGTCAATCAGTTCACCGTGATGGGCTTCCGATTGGTTGCCCCACCCCATGAGCTGCCGGTTGCGGTGGCCTCCCTAATCTTCCTCTGCTATCTGAGCGGCACCCTGACCTCCCGCTTAAGCGGACCCTGGAGTTTGCGCTTTGGGTCGCTGTCCGGCATGGCGCTGGGTACGGTGATCGCCATGATCGGCGTGGTGGTGGCGCGGCTGGAACTGCTCTGGGCCATGGTGCTGGGGCTGTTGCTGATCAGTGCCGGAGCCTTTCTGGTTCATGCCCTGGCATATGGCTGGGTCAGCCAGCATGCGGAAAAGGCGAAGGCCAGTGCCACTGCGCTTTACCTGGTGCATTACTACCTGGGCGCCAGCCTGGGGGGATTCTGGTTGTTGTACTGCTTTGAGCAAGGCAACTGGGACGGCGTGATGGGGGGAAGCGCACTGCTGTACGCCTTGCAGTTTATGGCCCTGGCGGGGCTCTATAAACGTCGAACAACGGTGGTCGCCGAGGCGGTGTGAGCTTTCGGTTTCAGGAGCTTATAAAAGCAAAAAGCCCCGCATTGCGGGGCTTTTTCTGTCGCGATACCGGGTCTTACAGACCGGCGTCAGCGCGCAGGGCTTCAGCCTTGTCGGTTTGTTCCCAAGGGAACTCAACGCGGCCAAAGTGGCCGTAGGAGGCGGTCGGCTGGTAGATCGGGCGCTCCAGGTGCAGCATCTGGATCAGGCCGTAGGGGCGCAGATCGAAGTGCTTGCGAACCAGGGCGATCAGCTTGTCTTCCGGCAGTTTGCCAGTGCCGAAGGTTTCGATGCTGATGGAGGTCGGCTCGGCTACGCCGATGGCGTAGGAAACCTGGATCTCACAGCGATCAGCCAGACCGGCAGCTACGATGTTTTTGGCAACGTAACGTGTGGCGTAAGCGGCAGAACGGTCAACCTTGGACGGATCCTTACCGGAGAAGGCACCGCCACCGTGACGGGCCATGCCGCCGTAGGTGTCTACGATGATCTTACGACCAGTCAGACCACAGTCACCCATCGGGCCACCGATAACAAAACGGCCGGTCGGGTTGATGTGGAACTTGGTGTCCTTGGTGATCCACTCAGCAGGCAGTACCGGCTTGATGATGGTTTCCATCACGCCTTCGCGCAGGTCTTCGGTGGTCACGGTGTCGCAGTGCTGAGTAGACAGTACTACCGCATCGATGCCAGCGATCTTGCCATCTTCGTAGGCGAAGGTGACCTGAGACTTGGCGTCCGGACGCAGCCAGGGCAGGGTGCCGTTCTTACGAACTTCAGCCTGACGCTTCACCAGACGGTGAGAGTAGGTGATCGGGGCCGGCATCAGTACGTCAGTTTCGTTGCTGGCGTAGCCGAACATCAGGCCCTGATCGCCCGCGCCTTGCTCACGCGGATCGGATTTGTCTACGCCCTGGTTGATGTCAGGGGACTGTTTGCCGATGGCAGACAGTACGGCGCAGGAGTTGGCGTCAAAGCCCATGTCGGAGTGGATGTAACCAATCTCACGAACGGTCTGACGGGTGATCTCTTCGATGTCTACCCAAGCGGAAGTGGTGATCTCACCGCCTACCATCACCATGCCGGTCTTCACGTAGGTTTCGCAGGCTACGCGGGCTTTGGGGTCTTGAGCCAGGATGGCGTCGAGCACCGCGTCGGAGATCTGGTCCGCGATTTTATCGGGATGACCTTCGGACACCGACTCGGAGGTGAACAGGTGACGTGCCATAGCAAATTCTCTCGTCTATCTATACTGAAAAACGTGTAGAGGCTTCTACATCTGGACGGCTATTTTAGGGATTTTTCCCGCCAATACCAGTGCGGCGGATCAAAACTTCCGCACCTCACCGTCATACCCCTGTTGGAGTTTGAGTCTAGTCTGTGTGGAGCGCGCTAGATTTTGCCAAACAAAGGGGGTATAACTGCGCGCCGCGGCGTCAGGCCGACGATGATTGTGTTTGATTTTGAGGCTTTATGGTTCTAGAGGCATAAGCCGTGTGGGCGTTTACCCCCACACGGCACTGGAAAAGAATATGACTGTTATTGCTCATCTCCCCTCCCCTCTTTGGGGTGGACAACCGCGGTTGTCCGCACCTCCTGCGCCCTCGCTTCGCAAGCTTTCTTCGACTGACCATGCTTTCACGACCGGTTTGTTTCCCGTCGTTACTGTGATTCGTTTTCGCCCTGACGGGCGGCAGTTAGGAGAAATTTCCCAATGAGCGAGACCCGCTACCTGGAAACCCTTTACCCCTCTTACGGTCAGTCTTTCGAGATGGAAGAGGTGTTGTTCCGCGCGCCGACTGAGCACCAGGAACTGATCATTTTCAAAAATGAACGGTTCGGTCGGGTCATGGCGTTGGATGGCGTTATCCAAACCACCGAAGCTGACGAGTTCATCTATCACGAGATGCTGACTCACGTGCCGATCCTGGCTCATGGCAATGCCAAGCGTGTGCTGATCATCGGTGGTGGTGACGGCGGCATTCTCCGTGAAGTGCTGCGTCATGAAGCCGTAGAGCATGTCACTCAGGTGGAGATCGACGCCCAGGTGATCGAGATGTGCAAGCAGTACCTGCCGAACCACAGCAATGGGGCATTCGATAACCCCCGCGCCAACATCGTGATCAGCGATGGCAAAGCGTTCGTGATGAACTGCACCGAGAAGTTCGATGTGATCATCTCCGATTGCACCGACCCCATCGGTCCGGGTGAAGCCCTGTTTGAGTCCGATTTCTACCGTGGCTGCAAAAACTGCCTGACCGAAGGCGGTGTGTTTGTGGCTCAGAACGGTGTGCCCTTTATGCAGCCGGACGAAGCGGAAACCACCAAGGCCCGTCTGAAGCCCTTCTTTGCGGATCGCACCTTCTACTGTGCGCCGGTGCCGACCTACATCGGTGGTGTGATGTCCCTGGCCTGGGCCTCCGACAACGCCGAACTGCGTCAGTTGCCGACCGATGTGATCGCCGAGCGTTTCGCCAAGGCCGGTTTCAAAACCCGCTACTACACCCCCGCGGTGCACACCGGCGCCTTCGCGCTGCCCCAATTCCTGATCGATCGCCTTGAGGCGGTGGAATAACTGAGGGTTCCGGCATTGAACTGGACCGTAGACGACGCACTCAACCTGTACAACGTGCCCTACTGGGGCCGTGGGTACTTCCACATCAATGAGCAGGGTCAAGTGGTGGTTCGCCCCGACCGTCAGGCGCCGGAGCAGAGCATCAATCTGGCCGAGCTGACGGACACCCTGGTCAAACGTAACGGCGCCAAGCTGCCGCTGCTGGTGCGTTTCCCCGATATCCTGCACAGCCAGGTGAAGGGGCTGTGCGGCGCATTCCGCACTGCCATCAGCGATTACGGCTACAAGGGCGACTATCTGGCGGTTTACCCCATCAAGGTGAACCAGCAGCGCAGCGTTGTGACTGAGCTGATCGCCGGTGGCCGTGAACAACTGGGTCTGGAAGCCGGTTCCAAAGGGGAACTGATGGCGGTGTTGGCGATGGCGCAGGACGCCGCGTCGGTGATCGTCTGTAACGGCTATAAGGATCGCGAGTATGTCCGTCTGGCCCTGTTCGGTCAGAAGATGGGCTACGAGGTCTATCTGGTCATTGAGAAGATGTCCGAGCTGGACCTGGTGCTGGAAGAGGGCCGTAAGCTGGGGGTGATCCCCCGTCTTGGTGTCCGTGCCCGTCTGGCCAGTCAGGGTAAGGGCAAGTGGCAGTCCTCCGGTGGTGAAAAGTCCAAGTTTGGTCTTTCTGCGGCGCAGATCCTGAAGCTGGTGGAGCGCCTGCGCGCTGAGAACCAGCTGGATTGTCTGCAACTGCTGCACTTCCACCTGGGTAGCCAGATGTCCAACATCCGCGACATCCAGAAAGGGCTGACCGAATGCGGCCGCTTCTATATGGAGCTGCGCAAGATCGGCGCACCCATCTCCATCGTGGATGTGGGTGGTGGCCTGGGTGTGGACTACGAGGGAACCCGCAGTCAGAGCAGCTGCTCGGTGAACTACTCGCTGCAGGAGTACGCCAACAACGTGGTGTACGCCATCGGCGATGTGTGCCGTCAGTACCAGCTGCCTCACCCTCGGCTGATCTCCGAATCCGGTCGCGCCATGACCGCCCACCACGCCGTGTTGATTGCGGATGTGATCGGGGTTGAGGCGTACCAGCCGGAGGAGGATCTGGCCGCTCCCGGACCGGGCGCCCCGCTGGTGTTGAACAACATGTGGCAGACCCTGAAAGAGGTGCAGGCGCATACCGACCTGCGCGCTCTGGGCGAGATCTTCCACGATACCCACAACGATCTGGCCGACGTACACGCCAAGTACAACTACGGCTTGCTGGACCTGGCGCAGCGCGCCTGGGCCGAGCAGGTTCACCTGGCGGTGTGTCACCAGGTAGCGCAGAAACTGACCCCGAAAAACCGGGCGCACCGGCCCATCATTGATGAGCTCAATGAGAAGCTGGCGGACAAGTTCTTCGTGAACTTCTCCCTGTTCCAGTCTCTGCCGGATGCCTGGGGCATCGATCAGGTGTTCCCGGTACTGCCGCTGTCCGGTCTGGACAAGAAGCCGGATCGTCGTGCGGTGATTCTGGACATCACCTGCGACTCCGATGGCACCATCGATCAATACGTGGATGGCCAGGGGATCGAAACCACCCTGCCGATGCCGGCCTGGAAGGCGGAAACGCCGTACCACATCGGCTTCTTTATGGTGGGCGCCTACCAGGAGATCCTGGGGGACATGCACAACCTGTTTGCCGACACCGAAGTGGTGGATGTGCGTCTGGATGCGGAAGGCCAGTGGCAACTGGTGGACCAGGTTGAGGGCACCACCGTGGCGGAAGTGATGGAGTACGTGAACTTGGACCCGAAAGTGATCCTGGCGCGCTACCAGTCCCGCCTGGATGCTCGTGACCTGGATGCCGACACTCGTACCGCCATTCTGGCGGAACTGGAGGCGGGTCTTCAGGGTTACACCTACCTGGAACCCTGAGCGTCGTCGCATTCATAAAAAAAGGCCCCGAACGGGGCCTTTTTTGTTGTCAGTCTTAAACCACTTCCTATGGAGGTGGTGAGCGCTTGTCTGGATCAGTCCGCCAGTTCGCGTTCGATCTGGTTGTCAGGCTGCTGACGCATGCGGGAAAACGCCGCGACAAATTCGGCTCTTGGGGTAATGAAGGCATCGGTAGAGTAGAGGGCACCCGCCTCGTAGTGATTGACCTCCAGACGCACGGTACCACGCATCTTGTCAGCCATAGCATCATCAACCTTAAGGGTCAGAGTGCCGTTGGTGTCGATACGACCCAACTCCTCGGAATCGCCATTGGATTTCACCATGGTGAACACGGATTCACAGTTCATATGGGCGGCTTCGCAGCTTTGCGGTGCGTCCCAGGTGTGGTTTTCCAGTGTTATTGTGGTTTCGTTGCTTTCATCATCTTTACTGACAACGAAATTCAGCGATCCGCTGCCGTTGTTGTGCGCCTGATCTACCGCCAGTTCACCGCTGATTACGGCCACATCGTGCGGTGTCGCATCATCGCTATAGCGCAATTCGCAGCTGATGGCGGGCAGTTCCGGATCCAGGCAGGTGGCCGCCAGATCTTCGGCGCGCCAGTCAAAGCTGTCAGCCAACTGGGCCAGATTGGGCTCCAGGGGCAGGCAGCCAAAGTCGACGGCAATCTCATCCGGCTGACATTGTGTCATCGAGGTAACAGGAGCAGCACTCTGCTCGGCTGAAGTGATGTTGGTCTGAGCCTGGGTTCTGGCGGAGTGGTCATCGGAGCTGCCACAGGCAGCCAGGCTCATCAATATGGCAACGGCGGTGATGGTACGAAGCATTATCTCGTTATTCTCACTGTCACTGGGCTACTCTAAGCCCTGACCGACTGTCGTTTGACAGAGGGTCTGAAATTCACAAAAAGGCTATGGTCGGCGGTCAGGCAAGGGGAACGATGTGTTCAGGGCCTGAAGCGTTGGCAAACACGCTAACTGCAGCAGTTCGGCTTGAAGAAAAACGCAAAAGTGATGATGGGGTGACGGAGGAAGCCCTGTGTTGATTCAATAGCCATTACGATCCCTAAAAGAGTGTCTCAACGCTGACGATCTCGGCAAACTCCAACCCTTCCATCGGGTTACTGTGGGCATCGATTTTTCGGGAAAGCCCATCTCCGGGTTTGTCGCTTATCGCTGGCGCGGTATGCCGTGAATAAGGTTCATGGCGATTATACACATTGGCGACTTATTGGCCAGCGCTTCTGTTCAAAACGTGAGCTGTACAGTTATTGCTCGCAACCTGTTGACTCACCGAGTGAACACTTTGTGAATTTTGGACACTCTTGCATCTCGGGGAGTTGAACTAGGGTTAGGTCACGATATCTGCGCAAGGAGGCGGAGTGTATGACGTCGACAATTTCCCTGAGCAGAGTGGCGGCATTCTGCTGCTGCTTTCCCCACACCCTCTATGCGAACGGACCGGACCTGATGCTGGCTCAACCCTATCAGGCAGTGCCATCTCTCTCCCCTTACCTCGTCAGTGAAAAGTATGACGGCATGCGGGCCTATTGGGATGGCACAGGGTTGCTCAGTCGCGGTGGGCGGCCGATTGTGGCTCCCGCCTGGTTTACCCGGGGCTGGCCCAGCCACCCCCTTGATGGTGAGTTATGGCTGGGACGCGGTCAATTTCAATCCCTGATGCGGATTGTCCGGGACCAGATACCCGATGAACCGGCGTGGCGGCAGGTACAGTATCGGGTGTTTGATCGTCCCGATCTGCTGCACCCTTTTGCGCTCCGTTATCAGGCCATGCGCTTGACCATTGAATCGCTGGCGTTACCCCATCTGGTGGCGGTCAGGCAATTCCGGGTCAGGGATCATCAACAGTTGGCGGAGCGGTTGGCTGAAGTGGTGGATGCCGGTGGTGAGGGGTTGATTCTGCGCCATCAGGATGGGCGCTACCGAGCCGGCCGAGACCCCGGAATGCTCAAATTAAAGCCCCGGTGGGATGGGGAAGCCCGAGTGGTTGGCTATCTGCCCGGCAACGGGCGCCTGCAAGGGATGATGGGGGCGTTAATTGTGGAAGATCCTGAGGGGCGCAGGTTTCGGCTTGGCAGCGGTTTTTCCGATGAGGAGCGTCGTCAGCCACCGCCCATCGGCTCGGTGGTGACCTACAGTTACAATGGCCGTACAGACGCTGGCCTGCCTCGCTTTGCCCGGTTTGAACGACGGTTTCTGGGCCTGTAACGGGCCAGGCTGACGCAGAACAAATTTTGCCAGTTCTGCCCTCTAGCCAGTGTTTTTTCGCGTGAGATTTGCGTCCGGAGGCGCAAGCGTTGAAAATATGCCCCGCCTCAATCCTATTACCTCTGAACCAGGAGCCAAGATGTCTTCCCGCAAAGAGCTTGCCAATGCGATTCGTGCCCTGTCCATGGACGCCGTCCAGAAAGCCAACTCCGGCCACCCCGGTGCCCCGATGGGCATGGCGGACATTGCCGAAGTGCTGTGGCGCGACTTTATGAAACACAACCCGGCCAACCCGGAGTGGGCGGATCGCGACCGCTTCATCCTCTCCAATGGCCACGGCTCCATGCTGATCTACTCCCTGCTTCACCTGACCGGTTACGATCTCTCCATCGAAGATCTGAAGCAGTTCCGTCAGCTGCACTCCCGCACTCCGGGTCACCCGGAATACGGCTATGCGCCGGGTGTTGAAACCACCACTGGCCCGCTGGGCCAAGGGATCACCAACGGTGTGGGCATGGCCCTGGCAGAGAAAGTGCTGGCCGCTCAGTTCAACCGTCCGGGTCACGACGTTGTTGACCACTTTACCTACGTCTTTATGGGCGACGGCTGTCTGATGGAGGGGATCTCCCACGAAGCCTGCTCCCTGGCCGGTACCCTGGGCCTGGGCAAGCTGATCGCTTTCTGGGATGACAACGGCATCTCCATCGACGGTCACGTTGAAGGCTGGTTCAGCGATGACACGCCGAAGCGCTTTGAAGCTTACGGCTGGCACGTTATCCCGGCCGTTGATGGCCACGACGCGGAAGCGATCAAAGCCGCCATCGAAGCCGCTCGCGCCGAAACCGGCAAGCCGACCCTGATCTGCACCAAGACCGTTATCGGTTACGGCAGCCCCAACAAGTCCGGCTCCCACGATTGTCACGGCGCCCCGCTGGGTGACGACGAAATCGCCGCCGCTCGCGACTTCCTGAACTGGCCGCACGGTCCGTTCGAAGTGCCTGCCGACATCTACAGCGCCTGGGATGCCAAAGCCAAGGGCGATGAGGTAGAAGGCGCCTGGAACACTCGCTTCAAAGCATACGCTGCCGAGTTCCCTGAGCTGGCTGCCGAGCTGAAGCGTCGTCTGGCAGGTGATCTGCCGCAGGGTTGGACCGAGCACGCCGACAGCTACATCGCTGAACTGCAAGCGACTGCTAACAAGGTTGCGACCCGTAAAGCCTCTCAGGACTGCCTGAATGCTTTTGGTCCGGTACTGCCGGAACTGCTGGGTGGCTCCGCTGACCTGACTCCCTCCAACCTGACCAACTGGTCCGGTTCCAAGTCCATCAGTGCTGAAGACGCCGCTGGCAACTACGTACACTACGGTGTGCGCGAGTTCGGTATGAGCGCCATCATGAACGGTGTGGCTCTGCACGGTGGCTTCAAGCCTTACGGCGCCACCTTCCTGATGTTCATGGAGTACGCCCGTAACGCGGTTCGCATGGCGGCGCTGATGAAGAAGTCCTCCATCTTCGTATACACCCACGACTCCATTGGTCTGGGCGAAGATGGCCCGACTCACCAGCCGGTAGAGCAGGTGGCCTCTCTGCGTATGACTCCGAACATGAGCACCTGGCGTCCCTGTGATGCGGTAGAGTCTGCGGTGGCCTGGCGTCACGCCATTGAGCGCACCGACGGCCCGACCTCACTGATCTTCTCCCGTCAGGGTCTGGCGCCGATGGCCCGTGACGCTGAAACCCTGGCCAATGTTGCCAAGGGTGGCTACGTGCTGAAGGACAGCGCTGGCAAGCCGGAGCTGATCCTGATCGCCACCGGTTCTGAAGTGGAGCTGGTAATGAAGGCTGCTGCAGAGCTGGAAGCCGCTGGTAAAGCGGTTCGCGTGGTGTCCATCCCGGCCACCGACGTGTTTGATGCTCAGGATGCGGCGTACAAAGAGTCCGTACTGCCCTCCGATGTCACTGCCCGCATCGCAGTTGAAGCCCTGATCGCAGACTACTGGTACAAGTATGTAGGTCTGGACGGCCGTGTGATCGGCATGACCACCTTCGGTGAGTCTGCGCCGGCAGACGAACTGTTCAAGATGTTCGGCTTCACCGTAGAGAACATCGTCGACACCGCCAACGAACTGCTGGGTTAATTCCGCATCGTATGGCAATAAAAACGCCCCCAGTCGGGGGCGTTTTTTTATGCTTAGCGTTCGATGATCTCCTGGATCTCGTCCTGACGGATCATCTGCTCCTTACCGTCCTTATCCTCGTAGCGGTACATCCCTGTCTCCCTGTCCAGCACCGGTTTCCCGTGGGTGGGAATGAGTCGCCCGTCATGGGTACTCATAATGTATTCGGTACTGCTGCAGGCGGTCAGGAACAAAGCGATGACTAGACAAAGCAGGGCACGCATAAGTGACTCCAAATCCAGACAGAATCTTGAGTGTAGAACAGAGCAAAGCGGGCGGGGGAGAGACTCAATAGTTGGCGATTCCGGGTCGCCTTAAATTGGGATAAATAGTACTGTTTATCCGTCACTTTCCTCCGTACAAGCCAAGGCCCCTTCGTGAGTAGTTCCGATCGAATCCTGCTGATCCTGTTACTGTTGTTGATCCCCGCTGCACTGTGGGCACCGGGTTACCTGGTGATGCACTATCCGGAGCTGATCGAACCGCTTATCTATCTGCCCTGGCTGACGCTGGGCTCGACGCTTCTCCTTAGTCAGATCTATCACCAGGGTCGGCTCGGCTTTATGGTGATTCTCGCCATGCTGCTCTATGGCCTTATCCAGTCCCAGTTGCAGGTGCCCCTGCATCAGGAGGGGAAACGGCTGCTGTTCTGGGTGATGGGGTTATTGACACCGGTGCTGGCGTTGCTGCTGGCGCTGCTGCCGGAGCGGGTGCCGTTCAGTCGTCAGAGTGGCGGACACTGGCTGCTGTTGCTGGCTGGGGTGATACTGGTCGCGGTTCTGACTCAGATCCCGGCGCTGGCCCAGGGCCTGACCCAGTTTCTTACTCCCCGGGCATTTCTGCTGACTCAGCACAGTCCGGCCCCCCTGTTGATGCTTGCCTGGCAAACGCTGATCGCCGTGATTTTGTGGGCGCTCTACCTGCGTCATCGTGAGTCGGCGTCCATGGCGGCGCTGCTTCTTGTGGTGGGCCTGATGCTGGTGTGCCTGGGCTTTGCCCGGCCGATGATCTCAGTCACCCTGCTGGCGGTGGTGGGGGTGACGCTGTTTGTGGTGGTGCTGCAACAGGGGCACCAGATGGCGTTTCTCGATGAGTTGACCGGCATTCCGGGGCGTCGTGCGTTGAACATGGCCCTCAAGCGGGTAGGTCGCCGCTACAGTCTGGCAATGATGGACATCGATCACTTCAAGAAATTCAACGACACCTATGGCCACGATGTGGGTGACGAGGTGCTTAAGCTGGTGGCCAGCCGACTGACCCAGATAAAGGGGGGCGGGCAGGTGTTCCGCTATGGCGGTGAGGAGTTCACCGTGCTGTTCCCCGGCAAGACGCCTAAAGCCTGTGCTCCTCATCTTGAGGCGGTGCGGGAGGATATCGCGGAGTACCCCTTTGTGGTGCGCTCCACCAAAAGCCGGCCGGAGGATGAAAACACCGGGCGGGAGCGTCGGGGTCAGGGGGGCGGCAAAACCGTGCAGATCACCATCAGTATGGGGTTGTCAGAGCGCACCGGTGAGCGCCCGGAGGCGGAAGCGGTGATCAAGGCCGCCGACCAGGCGCTCTACAAGGCGAAGAAAGCGGGGCGCAACTGCCTCAAGCTGGGGTAAGCGGCCGGCCCATCATCGTCTTGGCCAGCTCCAGAAAGGCCAGCGCCGGCGGTGCCAGTGGCAATCGCTCCCGCCAGATCAGCCCGATCTCCCAATCCAGGGTGGGGCTCATAGGGCGAAACTGCAGCGAACCGGCGGGCAGTCGCTCACACATGGGTTCGGGCATAATCGCCAGTCCCAGACCCGCCTCAACCATGGCGCCGATAAAGTCCCACTGCGCGCTGCGAAGCGCCACATTGAGTTCCACTCCCGCTCGTTGACTGAGTCGGGTCAGCCACTGGGTGAGGGCAAAATCCTCGTTGTAGAGAATTACCGGGTGTGACGCCAGCGCCTGCCAATCCAGCGCGTGCGCCTCAGCCAGAGGGTGGGAAGGCGGCAGGCAGACCCAGAGCGGATAGCGCTCCAGTGACTGGGTGGAAAACTCACCATGGTGAGTGGTCGGCAGAGCGGTAAAGGAGATCTCCAACCGGTCATTCAGCAGCGCCTTTTCACAGCCGTACCCCCCATCTTCATAGAGGTCCAGAGTGATGCCGGGATAGCGTTTTCTGAAGGTGCTGAGCAGGGGCGCGGCCAGCGGGCTCACCATGGGGCAGATCCCCAATTTCAGATTCCCTTTCTCCAGCGAACTCAAGGCACTGAACTGGTGCTCAAGCTGCTGCCACTGCTCCAGCATCCGGGCGGCGGTTTGCGCCAGGTGTTGACCAGCTTCGGTCAGGCTGAGCCCCTGAGGTTGTCGCTTGACCAGCGGCTGGCCCAGGCGATGTTCCAGCTTTTGTACCATCTTGCTGACAGTGGGTTGGGTCAGGTGGAGCTGTTCTGCGGTGCGGGTGAAGTTCCGTGTTCGGGAGAGCAACAGGAAACATTCCAGTGATTTCAGGTCCATGGTATGCCCATTTGGAATGATGGCAATAGAGTGAATTCATTTTATCTATCGCTGGCGTCGGCCTACCATGATCTCGACCCGGATATCCCTACAGGAAACTCACTATGTCCCATGCTCAATCACTTTGGGTTGGTGCCCTGGTCGGGATTTTCACTCCAGAGCCCGAGGCGGAGCAGGCCCCCTCGACGCCGGAAGAGGAGTGACCCCTCAGGTCACCGCGTGTAATAAAAAAAGGCACCCATTCGGGTGCCTTTTTTTTTCGCTCTGTCCTCAGGGGCGTACGCCGCGCTTTACTGAGGTTTCATCCACGAACCAGAGGGTTTCTTTACGCTTGCGTCCAACCACCAGCGTTTGCTCTGCCGCGAACAGAAACCCTTTCCAGCAGCGTTTGAACACGCTGTAGCGGGTCTCCAGGATGTGCTCCGGGTCGTAGCAGAGGTAAACCACGGTCTCACCGTTCCAGGGCAGGTGCGAGGCGATCGCGTCAGGCAGGGCTGGATCGTCGCTTTCAAACGCGTCGTCCCACGGCACGCTGTCTTGCCAGACGTCGCCACGACGAGGCCACTCTTTGCTGCTGAGTCGGTCTAGATCATGGCCGTCCTGGCTGATTTCCCGCTGCCAGACCTGCCGGGCGAAGTGGGGGGCCAGAGGACGGATTTGAGCTTTGTCCTCGTCGCTGATGGCGAGATCAGCCCGGCGGAACACCCAGGCAAAAGGATAGGCGTCGAGATCGGTGTAGTTCATAGATTTGAATTCAGTCTGATGCTGGCGCCTAGAGTACCAGAGCGGCGCAGTCTATGCTGGGTTTTTCGCTGTATCCCGGCACCTTGAGCCAGTATGCTGGGGAATCTCAATCAGACTGAGGAACCCAATGTCGATCTGGAAGCGCCCGGTTTGCCTTGACCGGCTCAATCAACAATCTGAAAACACCATGGTGGCCCACCTGGGGATCCAGTACTGCGGCTTCGATGAACAGTCACTCTCTGCCAGCATGCCGGTGGACCATCGAACCCATCAGCCTCTGGGGATGTTGCATGGCGGCGCGTCAGTAGCGCTGGCGGAAACCGTCGGCTCACTGGCAGCCAACCTCTGCGTGTCCGAGGAGTACTACTGCGTCGGGCTGGACATCAACGCCAACCATCTGCGCGCCATGCGCACCGGTCTGGTGATCGGCAAGGCAACGCCGCTGCATCTGGGGGCGACAACGCAGGTATGGCAGATCGAGATCCGGGATGAGCGTGAGCGTCTGGTCTGCACCAGTCGTCTGACCATGGCCGTGCTGAAGCACAAGAGACCGGCATGATTCTCGAATTCAGCCAGGGCAAGTTGATTGCCAATCCCAACGAACTGATGGTGCGCCTCAACGGACCGGGCCGCATTACCCTTCAGGCTGCGGCCGACGCGGTGGAACTGGTTGGGATCGCCAACGTAGTGACCGCCTTCGGGGGCGGCATCAGTTGGTCGGTGCAACTGGACAGTCATGATCAGCTTGAAGCCCTGGCCGAAGAGCTGGGGCTTGAGATCAAGGGGGCCCGATAGGGATCACTCCAGGATCAGCCAGATCCCCAGAGCGCCCATCAGGGTGCCAGCCAGGCGGTTGATCCACTGCACCTTGTCGGCGCTGAGCAGGCGACGCAGGGTGCTGCCCCCGCTGGCATAGATCAGCATGCAGCTGAATTCACAGGCGAGAATGATCCCCACCAGTACCGACAGCTGCGGAACCAGCGGTCGGTCTGCGGAGATAAAGGGGGGCAGAAGGGCGATCATAAAGGCCCAGCCTTTGGGGTTGGCGATGGCGGTCAGCCAGCCGCGGAAGAACAGCCCTCTGGCGGTCACATCCACGACGGTTTCTGCCTTGCCAAGCCGTCCCTCACTGCGCCACATCTGCACGCCGAGGTAGAGCAAGTAAGCCCCCCCCACGGTTTTCAGCAGGGTAAACAGCATGGGCAGATTGAGCATCAGCGCCGCCACCCCCAGTACTGCGGCCACCGACACCATCGCCACCCCCAGAAGCTCACCCGCCATCATCGGCAGAGTGCGGCGAACGCCGATGCTCATGCCCAGGCTGAGGGCCAGCAACATGCACATCCCCGGGGTAATGGCGACGGTAAAAAAGGTGGGGATAAAGAGCAGCAGAACCGTGGTATCAATCATCGTGGGTGCGGCACAAAAAAGGGGCCGGCATTATGCCATGGCCCCATGCCTCGGCAAGAGGGATTAACTCAACTTAAGCAGCCCCTCGGCAGTCGCGATGGCATCCATCGGCACATCCCAGGGCGCCACAGGCAACTGATGAACCCGCTGGCACTCATGGGCCAGGCCAATCAGTCTGGGACGGGCGGCCATATCGAAGCAGCCCAGGGTGCGATCGTAGAATCCGCCCCCCATCCCCATCCGGTTACCGGCATCATCAAAGCCCACCAGCGGCAATAGGATCAGATCAAGCTCCGCCATCGGCACCACCCGGGTTTTGTTCAACTCCGGCTCGGGAATGCCAAACCGGTTTGGCTGCATCGGCTGGCCGGGCTGGTACTCAAGAAACAGCAGGTGTTGGGAGTGAAACGGATGCAGCACCGGCAGGGCCAGGCGCTTGCCCCTGGTGTGGAGCACCTCGGCCAGAACGTGTGGATCGAGTTCACCGTCGTTGGCGATGTAGAGTGCCACCGTTTGGGCGTGCTGAACCAGGGTATGATCGGGCAGATGTTGGGCCAGACCGATGGCGGCGGCCTTTTGCGCCTCAGGGCTGAGGGCTTTGCGGGCTTGGCGCAACTGATGGCGGCAGGCGGCGCGGGATAGGGGATCAACAGACATGGATGACTCCACAGGATACCGTGGACTCAGGGTGCCTTTTCCAGGCGGGGAAGACAAGGGATGCGAGAGGCCGGAATGGCCTGAGAGGGTGGATAGTGCTCCCCGGGGATGCCGCTGCGGTGTGACGCCCGTGAACCGTAGGTTCAGGGCGGGTGAACCATTCACGCTTTCGGCTTCTCGGAAACACCGAGCCTGCACAGCCGCATGAAGCGGAACACCCTAAAGATTTAAGCATCGGCCAGGGACATGTACCGCTGGCGAACACCTCAGGGAGCGTATCCAGTGTAGGAAAAACCGAAGGCGTTTCCTAACCGTCCTGGTCAGTGTATGGGTTGGCTGAGTCGGCTTCAACCCCTTTCGGACGGTTTTGCAAGCGTTCGGACAAAGCCTGTTCAATGGCGTCCTGAAGCACCTGAATGCGGGTTTCCAACTGGCGCTGGGCGATGGACTGCTGCTGTTGTGTCATCATCAGCTCGTGGCTCAGGTTGAGCGCGGCCATCACCGCCAACTGTTCAAGGTTGCCGGTACCGGTGCGCTGACGCAGCTGATCCAGGCGCTGGCCCAGTTGCTCCGCCACCATGCGCAGCTGGTTTTCCTGGCCAGGAGGGCAGGCCACGGAGAATGACTTGCCCAAAAGGTGGATTTCCAGTGTCTTGTTACTCATTTAGCTGCTCCGGTGCGCCTTGGGATGGCGACTATAATACAGGGCTGCCGTGGCCGCCAGCGGGGGCGATCCGTACCGGTTTTTTGTTGGCCGGATAGGGTGTTGTTGCCCGGGATGATGCTGATGGTGCCGCCACTTTCGCCATGATAGCATGGGCCCACTTGTAACCGCGGATCTTCAACCCATGAAATGCACCTCCCCTCTGCTGCTGAGCAAACTGCAAACTGCCCTCGACGACGCCAAAATCGCGGTACTGCCTGCCGAAGTGCACGGCGTACTGACCGGGCTGGTCTGTGGCGGTGTGCCCATGGACGGCAAGAGTTGGCAAAAGCCTTTCCTGGAACTGGTTAATGATGGTGAGCCGGCGCCGGAGCCGCTGATGACCATCGTCAAGGAGCTCTACCTGGATGTGATCAACACGTTGGTTGACCCCGCCATGAGCTTTACCCCCATGCTGGCGGACGAGGACGACCCGCTGCAGGATCGTCTCGAGGCATTCATCAACTGGGTTCAGAGCTTCCTGACCGGGCTGGCGATCATGCAGCCGGCGCTGGATAAAGCCTCCGGTGACGTTAAGGAGCTTATCCAGGATCTGACTGACTTCACTCAGGTGGAGTTGGAGGTTGAGGAAAACGAAGAGAACGAAGAGGGCTTTGCTGCCCTGGTGGAACATGCACGTATCGCCGCCTGGGAATGCCTGCGGGAATTCCGGGGACTGGACGAAGAAGCGGCGCCCAAGACGCTGCACTGATAAACAACAGAAAACAGGGATCCCCCAAGATGGAACGAATCGATTTTGCTGCCCACCGTCGGGCGCTGATGGCTGAACTGCCCGAGGGCAGTGTTGTGGTACTGAGTGCTGCGGTGGAAGCCACCCGCTCCAACGACACCGAGTACCACTTCCGTCAGGATAGTGACTTCTTCTACCTGACCGGCTTTAACGAGCCGGATGCGGTACTGGTGCTGCGCCCGGGCCAAACCCCCGAGTCGATCATCTTTGTCCGTCCCAGCGATAAGCTGGCGGAGATCTGGCATGGTCGCCGTCTGGGTAAGGACAAAGCGGCTGAAACACTGGGTGTCGACCTGGCGTTTGAGGTGGCTGAGCTGGAAAGCGAGCTGGCGGGGCTGGTCAGTGGCGCGGATAACTTGGCCTATCTGCCCGGTCACAGCGAGCGCAGCGACAACCTGATTGGGGATCTTCTGGCCAAACTGCGTGGCGGCTTCCGCCAGGGTTTGGTGGCACCGGCCAAGATGCAGGATCTGCGCCCGCTGCTGCATGAGCTGCGCCTGTTTAAATCCGAGCCGGAGATTGCGCTGATGGCGGAAGCGGCCCGGATCAGTGCCCGTGCCCATATCCGTGCCATGCAGGCCTGTCAGCCGGGCTTGTATGAGTATCAGCTTGAGGCGGAGATCCGCCATGAGTGTGCCATGGCTGGTGCCCGTGACATGGCCTACAACAGCATCGTTGGTGCGGGCGATAACGCCTGCATCCTGCACTACACCGAAAACGATGCCCCGCTGAACGACGGCGACCTGGTGCTGATTGACGCCGGTTGTGAGTTTGAAGGCTACGCGGCAGACATCACCCGCACCTTCCCGGTGAACGGCAAGTTCACCGAGGACCAGAAAGCCCTCTACCAGATCGTTCTGGATGCCGAAAAGGCGGCTGTTGCCATGCTCAAGCCCGGCGTATCGATCAAGGACGCCAACGGGGTGGCCCTGACCATTCTGGTCTCTGGTCTGGTTGAGCTGGGGATCCTGGAAGGCGAGGTGGATGCACTGATCGAGCAGGAGGCCTACAAGCCTTACTACATGCATGGTCTCGGCCACTGGCTGGGCATTGATGTGCATGACGTGGGCGATTACCACACCCCGGATCGCGGCCGTCAGCTGGAGCCGGGCATGGTGATCACCGTGGAGCCGGGCCTCTATATTGGCCCGGATGCGGAGGTGGATCCCCGCTGGCGTGGCATCGGCGTGCGGGTTGAGGATGACATCCTGATTACTGAGGATGGTCACCGTAACCTGACCGCGGATGTGCCGAAAGAGATTGAGGAGATTGAGGCCCTGATGGCCGGTTAACCTATGGCAGAGCAGTTCGATATTGCCATTGTCGGCGGCGCTATGGCGGGGGCAACCCTGGCGCTGGCGCTGGCGGCACAGCGTCGCCCGGATGGGGCGCGCTGGTCCATTGCCCTGATTGAAGCCCACCCGGCCGCTGAGCCGAGTCACCCCGGCTACGACAGTCGCGCCATCGCACTCGCCGAAGGGTCGGTGCGCCGGTTGGCGCGCCTCGGCCTCTGGCCTGGCCTACGTCCCCATGCTCAGGCTATTGCGCAGATCCAGGTGTCCGATCGCGGTCACTTCGGCGGGCTGACCATGAGCGCTGAAGAGTACGGGGTGGAGGCGCTGGGCCAGGTGGTGGAGCTGGAGCGGGTTGGCCCCGTGTTGTGGCAGGCGTTGGCCCGTCACGACAATGTCCGGCTCTACTGTCCCGACGGTCTGGCATCGCTGGAACAGCGTCAGGAGAGGGTGGCGTTGACGCTGCGCTCCGGCGAAACCCTGGAAGCCCGTCTGGTGGTGGGCGCTGACGGTACCGGGTCAGTGGTGCGTGAGCAGCTTGGCATCCCGTTGGAACGTCACCCCTATGGCCAACATGCGTTGATCGCCAACATCAGCTGCGAGGACAACCCGGGCATCGCCTTTGAGCGTTTCACCCGCGAAGGGCCATTGGCGCTGCTGCCGATGAATGAGCGGCGTTACTCCCTGGTGTGGGTGCAGACTCCGGAACAGGCGGAGCGTCGGCATCAGCTTGACGAAGACGCGTTTCTGAACGAACTGCAGAGTGCCTTTGGCTACCGCCTGGGTCGGTTGACCAAAGTGGGGCAGCGCGCCCAGTACCCCTTGGCGCTCTGTCAGGCGGAACGCACCACCCATCATCGCTGTGTGCTGGTGGGTAATGCGGCGCAAACCGTTCATCCCATCGCAGGCCAGGGGTTCAACCTTGGGCTGAGGGATGTGGAAGCGCTGGCGGATCAGCTTAATGAGGCGCTGCAGCAGAGTGCCGATCCCGGTGCCTTCCGTGTGCTGGCGGCCTACGCCGAACAGCGTGCCCCGGACCGGGCACGGGTCACCGGCGCCACCGACGCGCTGGTCAAACTCTTTTCCAATTCGGTTCGGCCTGTCGCGCTGGGCCGAAACCTGGGCCTGCTGGCGCTGGCCCTGTTTCCTGATATCAAAGCCGGCCTGGCGAAAGGTGCCATGGGCTGGTTCGGGGGACGTCCCCAATGATCCGTGAGGTAACCATGACACGCCTTCGTGGCCAGGAGCGGCCAGCATGATGAAAACCGGTACTGTGGATATCGCCATTGTCGGTGGCGGCATGGTGGGAATGGCCACCGGTGTGGGTCTGGCCAAGGCCGGATTCCAGGTGGCGGTGATCGACCCATACCGTCCGGAGGCGCCGAGTGGCGAACCGGATCTGCGGGTGTCCGCCATTAACCGGGCCAGCGAGCGCTGGTTACGGGAGCTGGGTGCCTGGCAGAACCTGCCTGCGGAGCGACTTGGGCCCTACACCGCCATGGCGGTCTGGGACAAGGACAGCCTGGGTAAGATCGGCTTTGAAGCGGCGGATCTGGATGAGCCCAATCTGGGCCACATCATCGAAAATCGCGCCATCGCCCATGCCCTGTGGCTGGTGGCGGAGCGGCAGAGCAACCTGACCCTGCACAGCACCAAGCCTAAGGCGATGGCGCTGGGAGAGCGGGAAGCCTGGCTGACCCTCGAAGACGACACCCTGCTCAGCGCTCGCCTGTTGGTGGGAGCCGATGGTGCGCACTCCTGGGTGCGTCAGCAGGCGCAGGTACCGCTGACGTTCCGGGACTATGGCCATCACGCGCTGGTGGCGACCATCCGCACTCAACGTCCCCATGACCAGGTGGCCCGTCAGGTGTTTCTGCCGCAGGGCCCGCTGGCCCTGTTGCCGCTGGCGGATCCGAACCTCTGTTCCATCGTCTGGTCCTGTCCGCCGGAGCAGGCAACTGAGCTGGCGGCGGTGGATGCGCAAACTTTTGGTCAGCGTCTGACTGCGGCGACCGAAGCCCGTCTCGGCGCCCTGAGCCTGGCTTCTGAACGCGCCACCTTCCCGCTGACCATGCGCTACGCCCGAGATTTTGTTCGCCCGCGTCTGGCGCTGATGGGCGATGCGGCCCACACCATTCACCCGCTGGCGGGGCAGGGCGTCAATCTGGGCTTTGGCGACAGCCAGGCACTGGTCACTCTGCTGGCCCAATACCGTGACCGGGATCCGGGTGAGCTGCGCCTGCTGAACCGTTACGGCCGTGCCCGCAAAGCGGCAGCCCAGGAGATGCTGGCTGCGATGGATGGATTCCGCTGGCTGTTTGATGGCAGCAACCCGGTGAAAAAAGGGGTTCGGGATCTGGGGCTGAGTCTGGTGGATCATGCTATGCCGCTGAAGAAACGGCTGCTAAGTCACGCTCTGGGACTGGGTTCTCAGAGCCTTGTATCCTGGAACCGCTAACGAGCGGATGAATTGTATACAAAGAATATGTGATCGGTATAATGCGCCGAAAAAGAACAATGTGATCCAGCGCTCAGGGTGAACGCCCTGCGTTGAAGGTCGCCGCTATAGCCTTTCCAAGGAACCGATATGGCAAGCAAGACTGTACTCTACGATAAGCATCTGGAATCCGGCGCTAAAATGGTGGATTTCCACGGTTGGGACATGCCGCTGCACTATGGCTCACAGGTGGAAGAACACCACCAGGTGCGTCAGGACGCCGGCATGTTCGACGTTTCCCACATGACCGTGGTGGACGTTGAGGGCGCCGATGCCCGTGATTTCCTGCGTAAGTTGCTGGCCAATGACGTGGCCAAGCTGACTGTCCCCGGTAAGGCTCTGTACGGCGGCATGCTGAACGAGCAGGGTGGGGTCATCGACGATCTCATCACCTACTACCTCTCCGACACTCACTACCGTCTGGTGGTGAACTCCGCCACCCGGGAGAAAGACCTGGAGTGGATCGGTCTTCAGGCCAAATCCTATTCCGTTACCATCACCGAGCGTCCTGAACTGGCGATGATCGCTGTGCAGGGCCCCAACGCCAAAGCCAAAGCGGCAGCCGTCTTCAACGACGAGCAGAACGCGGCCGTTGAGGGGATGAAGCCCTTCTTCGGTGTGCAGAGCGGTGACCTCTTTATCGCCACCACCGGCTACACCGGTGAGGCAGGCTATGAGATCGTGATGCCGGAAGCGCAGGCCGCTGACCTGTGGCAGGCGCTGCTGGAAGCAGGCGTTAAGCCCGCCGGTCTGGGCGCGCGGGATACCCTGCGTCTGGAAGCGGGCATGAACCTGTACGGTCAGGACATGGACGAGAGCGTTAACCCGTTGGCTGCTAACATGGGCTGGACCATCGCTTGGGAACCGGCGGAGCGTGACTTTATCGGCCGCGAAGCCCTGGTGGCGGCAAAAGCCGCAGGCACCGACAAGCTGGTTGGCCTGGTGATGACCGAAAAGGGCGTACTGCGCAGCGGTCTGAGCGTATTCTTTACCGACGCCGATGGCGTTGAGCGCGAGGGGGTGATCACCTCCGGCACCTTCTCTCCCACCCTGGGCCATGCCATTGCTATGGCACGGGTGCCCGCTGGCATTAGCGAGCAGGCCGAAGTGGAGATGCGGAAAAAGCGCGTGACGGTGCAGGTGGTGAAACCCTGCTTCGTTCGTAACGGCCAAAAAGCCTTTTGATCTTGCTGATAGGGAAGCGACAACATGAGCAACATTCCTTCTGAACTGAAGTTCACCAACTCCCATGAGTGGATTCGTGCCGAAGGCGATGGCACTTACACCATTGGGATCTCCGAGCACGCTCAGGAACTGCTGGGTGACATGGTATTCGTTGAGTTGCCGGAAGTGGGTGACGAAGTGAATGCCGGTGAAGATTGCGCTGTGGCAGAATCCGTTAAGGCTGCCTCCGACGTATACAGCCCGCTGACCGGTGAGATCGTGGCGGTGAACGAAGAGCTGGAAGACAGCCCGGAGCAGGTAAACAGCGACCCTTACGGTGATGGCTGGCTGTTCCGCGTTAAGGCCAGTGACGAGTCTGAGTTGGCCGAACTGCTGGATGCAGAAGGCTACCAGGCCCTCATCGACGAAGAATAATAATAAAAACAACAACGAAGCCCCAAACGGGGCTTCGTTTGTTTGGCATTCTGTACCCAAAGGAAATCGTCAAGCATGAACGAGAAGTTGACCCTGGCGCAGCTGGATACTCACGATGAGTTCCTGCGCCGCCACATCGGCCCGGACGCCACCGAACAGAAAGCGATGCTGAGCGCCATCGGTGCCGACAGCCTGGAAGACCTGACCGCCCAGATCGTTCCCGAAGGGATCCGTCTTGGCCGCGAACTGTCCGTTGGCCTGCCCACCTCCGAGGTGGACGCCCTGGCTCGCCTGAAAGCCATTGCCAGCAAGAATGAAGTCCGTAAGAACTACATCGGCATGGGCTACTACGGCACCCTCGTCCCCCACGTGATTCAGCGTAATGTCCTGGAAAACCCGGGCTGGTATACCGCTTATACCCCCTATCAACCAGAGATCGCCCAGGGCCGTCTGGAAGCGATCCTGAACTTCCAGCAACTCACCATGGACCTGACCGGACTGGATCTGGCTTCCGCGTCCCTGCTGGATGAAGCGACCGCAGCTGCGGAAGCGATGGCGCTGGCCAAGCGCACCTCCAAAAACAAAAAGTCGGATCTGTTCTTTGTGGCCGACGACGTGTTCCCCCAGACTCTGGACGTGGTAAAAACCCGTGCCGAGATGCTGGGCCTGGACGTGGTGGTTGGCCCCGCCAAAACCGCTACCGAACACGACGTATTCGGTGCCCTGTTCCAATACCCCAACCAGTTGGGTGAGGTGAACGACTATCGCGCCTTGACTGACGCTCTGCATGAGAAGAAAGCGCTGGTGTGCGTTGCCTCTGATCTGCTGGCGCTGGTTAAGCTGGCTGCCCCGGGCGAGTGGGGCGCAGACGTGGTGTTCGGCTCCGCGCAGCGCTTCGGTGTGCCGATGGGCTATGGTGGCCCGCACGCTGCCTTCTTTGCCACCCGCGATGCCCACAAGCGCTCCATGCCGGGCCGCATCATCGGTGTGTCCAAGGACACCCGTGGCAAAGCCGCCCTGCGTATGGCGATGCAGACCCGTGAGCAGCACATTCGCCGTGAGAAGGCCAACTCCAACATCTGTACCGCTCAGGTGCTGCTGGCCAACATGGCGTCCTTCTATGCCGTCTACCACGGTCCGCAAGGGCTGACCAAGATTGCCGAGCGCACTCACCGCCTGACCTCCGTACTGGCGGCCGGTTTGATGCAGCGTGGCGTCAAAGTGAAAAACAGCAGCTGGTTCGACACCCTGACGCTGGAAGTGGCGGACCGCGATGCGGTGCTGGCTCGCGCCGATGCCGCTAAGCTGAACCTGCGTGTCGATCTGGCGGACACTCTGGGCGTCAGCCTGGATGAAACCACCACTGCGGCGGACATCGCCCTGCTGTGGGACGTGCTGTTGGGTGACGACCACGAGCTGAGTGTCGATGCCGTGGATGGCATGGTGGATTCCGTGCTGGATGAGCGTGTGCTGCGTCAGGGCGCGATCCTGACCCACCCGGTGTTCAATCAGTACCACAGCGAAACCGAGATGCTGCGCTACATCCGCCGTCTTGAAGGCAAGGATCTGGCGCTGAACCACTCCATGATCTCTCTGGGCTCCTGCACCATGAAGCTCAACGCCACTGCGGAGATGATGCCGGTCAGCTGGCCGGAGTTTGCCAACCTGCACCCCTTCTGTCCGCAAGAGCAAGCTCAGGGTTACCGTGAACTGGTGGACAGCCTGGCGGAGTACCTGCTGGACATCACCGGTTACGACGCCATGTCGATGCAGCCCAACTCTGGTGCTCAGGGTGAGTACGCCGGTCTGGTAGCGATCAAGAAGTACCAGGAAGCGATCGGTCAGGGCCACCGCGATGTGTGTCTGATCCCCGCTTCTGCCCACGGCACCAACCCCGCGTCCGCCATGCTGACCAGCCTGAAGGTTGTGGTTGTGGCCAGCGCCAAAGACGGCACCGTGGACATGGCTGACCTGAAAGCCAAGGCCGAGGAATATTCCGATCGCCTCTCCTGCATCATGATCACCTACCCCTCCACCCATGGGGTGTATGAGGAGCAGATCCGCGACATCTGCGATCTGATCCACCAGCACGGTGGCCAGGTGTACATGGATGGCGCCAACATGAACGCCCAGGTGGGCGTGACCTCTCCGGGCCTGATCGGCTCTGACGTGTCCCACCTCAACCTGCACAAGACCTTTGCCATCCCCCACGGTGGTGGTGGCCCGGGCATGGGGCCGATCGGCGTGAAAGCGCACCTGGCGCCCTACATCGCGGGTCACAGCGTGGTGAAGATCGGCGGTGAAGCAGAGAGCAACGGTGCGGTTTCCGCCGCGCAGTATGGCAGTGCCTCCATCCTGCCGATCAGCTGGATGTACACGGTGATGCTGGGCAGCCGTGGCCTGACCGAATCCACCCAGGTGGCGATGCTGAACGGCAACTACCTGGCGGCAGAGCTGGGCAAGCACTACCCGATCCTCTACACCGGGCGTAACGATCGTGTAGCACACGAGTGCATCATCGACCTGCGTCCGCTGAAAGAGGAGACCGGTGTCTCTGAGATGGACGTGGCCAAGCGTCTGATGGATTACGGCTTCCACGCTCCGACCATGAGCTTCCCGGTCGCGGGCACCCTGATGGTGGAGCCCACTGAGTCCGAGTCCAAGGCGGAGCTGGATCGCTTTATTCACGCCATGGTGAGCATCCGTGAGGAGATCGCCAAAGTCGGTCGCGGCGAATGGCCGGCGGACAACAACCCGCTTCGCAATGCACCGCACACTCTGGATGACATCATGGATCCGGCCTTCGATCAGCGCCCCTACTCCCGTGAAGAGGCGGTGTTCCCGGTTGAAGAGATCCGCGGCAACAAGTTCTGGCCTACAGTAAACCGCATCGACGATGTGTTTGGTGACCGAAACCTGTTCTGTGCTTGTGTTCCGATGGATGCCTATCAGGACTGAGCAGTGTGCTGAATAGCAAAGCCCCGGCCTAGGCCGGGGCTTTTTTGTGGGTCTTTTCCTCTGCGCCAGTGGAGCGCGGCGCTCAATCGGATGGGTGTAGCTGCTCGAACTCGCTGTGCCACTGTCTTAGGTCAGCGTCATCGCGGGGGCTGGGGCACTCGGACCAGCGCACCAGCAGCGCCGAGCCGCGCTCCATCAAGTCGTAGCCACGACTGCAGTAACGGACGTCACGCCCATGCTCCGTCTCTGAGGGCAGACACTCCTCCAGCCACTGTACCCGTTGCGCCAGTTGCTGCATCCGCTGGCGACGCGAGCGGGCTAGCCGCAGGGCGCGCAGGCGGGCATTGAGTGCACGCCAGGGGGCGAGGTGACGGGTTGGCGTCAGTACGGCAGTGGACACAATGGGCTCCGAAGGTGGCTGGGTCAGGGCGCCATGCTAGGTCGCAAATGTGACGGAAATATGTCATTTGCCCCTTTGTGGTGCGCGCCTTCCGTTTCGGTGACCGATTCGTGAACAAACTCACACAGGGTCTCCACCAACCAACTGGGGACACTGCCTTCCTCTTTGCGACCAATCAGGTAGTAATTGGGGGGCGGGCAGCGATCGTGCAGCAGCTGGAATTCGGGTTCGGACATCTGGCGGATGCTGATACCGGGAAAGTGAGCCAGGTACTCGGCGGCGGTACGGGCGCCGATAAAGGTGATGGCATCGCTGTCCATCAGGTAATCACTGACCTCGGACAATACCCCCGCTTTACCTGCCAGCTTCAGATGGCGGCCCTGGTCCATGGCGTAGAGTTCCAGAGGATCGATGCGATCGTTAAACGCCGGGCATTCGGTGACCAGGAAGGGGTAATTGATGATGGCATCCAGCATGTTGTTGGGAGGACGCTGCCAGACCGGGTGGTCGTCTCGCGCCACAACGTAAAGCAGCTCTCCGGTAGTGATAAAGCGGGAACTGAGGCGCTCCTTTTCGCTGGCCTTAAAGCTGAGCATCAGGTCAGCCCGCCCCTGCAGCAGATCTTCAGGGCCACTGGCGGAGAGGGGACGCACGCTGAGGGACAGCTCTTTGCCCTCCTCATCAGCGCGCCGTTTGAGCACGCTGCCCAATCGGCAGGAGAGGGTGGGTGGCGCGTAGATCACATAGTGGCGCTGCGGCGGGGTTGAGGTGTCGTTGGTGTTCTCGTTGATCTGTCCCAACAGGCAGAGGATCTGCTGAAAATAGGGGTAAAGCTTGTCCGCAGTGGGCGTGGGTTCAAAGCCGTACTGCCGGCGAATAAACAGCGGATCCCCCAGGGCGTGCCTCAGTGCACTCAGGCAGCGACTGATCTTGGAAGGGGCGACGTTGAGAGCGTTGGCCACCGAGAGCGAATTCAACGATTCATAGACCATCACGAATACTCGGATGGTAAATAAATTGATATCCCGCATCTTGTCCATTTGTGCCCCCGGTTTAATTAACAATGTAATTATGTCGAAAATTAAAATATCGGATAGCAAGTGCTGTAAATGTGTCCTAGAACAAAAGTTCACAGATTATTTTGTCAGGATACGGCGTTCGTGATCTGAAGTGGGATGGTGCTCAACAATAGAAAAGGATGTTCGAGTTGTGCCATCGGTTAACATGATGTTGCGTCAAACTTTGTTACATTTTGACCAAAATTCCTGTTTCTGGAATTCCACTTTTGTGCTTATTGATTTGTAAATTGGAATATGAACTTTGGTGATATTGTAATTGGAATGGATTTCTTGTTTTTAAAACACGCTTTTAGAGTGAGAAAATATTGCTGATCAAGATCAAGTTACGCAGGAGAAGCTCGACTTAATAATGACCTCGGGGATTGGGAATACTCCCAAAGAGGCTCCCCATGATAACCAGGAGGTTACTATGAGCTTCGGTACTTTCTTATCTGTAGTGGTTCCTTATCTGTTCCTTTTCTTTGTTCTCTTTATTGGTGTGCCCTATTTGATCTCTGCCTTGGTGCTGGGGGGATATGAGTACTTCAAGAAGGAAGAGCAGGAGGGCGAGGCCCACCAGGCTCAACATAAGGCCTTGGGTCACTGACCAGCCAGAGGGCGCCGTTTTACGGCGCCTTTTTGAATGGATTGAGGATGAGATGAGCAGAACCTTTTTCTTCGCGTTAATGGCGGTGCTGGGGCTGTCCGGCCAAGCATTCGCCTCCGACGACGCCTGCATGCGCTGCCACAAACGGAACGGCACCATGGAGGGGCGTCACAGTCAGATTGGCAGTGACGGCTTGAGCTGTGTGCGTTGCCACGGTGAACAGGATGGTCACCCACGCAACAAGCAAGCGCTGGTTTATTTTGGTCAGGACAGTAAGACGCCTGTGGCTGACCAGAACGCCGGCTGTGTGCGCTGCCACAGTGCCAGCAAGCTGCGCCAGGCGGAGTGGACTCACGATGTTCACCTGACCCGGCTGAGTTGCGCGGCCTGCCACCAACTGCACCCCGCCGATGACCCAATGCAGGGTCTGTCTGAGCGGTCCCGAACCCAAACCTGTGTGGATTGCCACAGCAGCATGACTAAGGTGGAGGTGCAGTGATGAGCCTATCCAGAAGACGTTTCCTGACCGTCAGTGCACTGACGATTCCCGTCGTCAGCCTCAGCGGTTGCAGCAGCAGTGCCACTCCGGGAGAGCAAAATCTGGCGATGGTGTTTGACCAGACCCGCTGTATCGGCTGCGAGGCCTGTTCTCAGGCGTGTCGTGAGGCTAACCAGGTTCCCGAGGGAGTGACCCGCCTTAAGATCAAACGAAGCGGTCCCTACGGAGAGGGCGCCGATACCAACTACCGCTTTGATCGTAAGAGCTGCGTCCACTGCGAGACGGCGGCCTGCATCGCAGTCTGTCCCACCGGAGCCTGCTTCCGGGATGAAAAGGGTGTGGTGGATGTGAATCCGGACAAGTGTGTGGGTTGCCAGTACTGCATCGCAGCGTGCCCCTATCGCGTTCGCTATGTCGACCCGGTCACCAAGGCGGTGGACAAGTGCGACTTCTGCCGCAAGAGCCGCCTGGAGCAAGGGCTCCCGCCCGCTTGCGTGGAAGCGTGTCCCACCAAGGCGCTGACCTTCGGCGATCTGAATGACCCCAACAGCGAGATTGTTCAGCTGCTGCGGGTTCGTCAGACCTATCGCGACAAAGTCGATCTGGGCACCCGGCCCAAGCTCTACAAGGTGCCTCATGGCAAAGGGGAGGTGATCTGATGAACCCGTCCATCAATTCGGTATTGCACTTCGATACCATGGTCTGGCCCTGGCCCATCGCCATCTACCTGTTTCTGGCCGGGGTTTCCGCTGGTGCCGTGATGATTGCGATGGCCGTTAAACGGTACCGGGAGTATCACGGCCAGGTGGTGGCCGACAGCGGCATCATCAAGGCGATGGCCCTGATTGCACCGTTGGCGGTGATACTGGGCCTTGGGATCCTCATCATCGACCTCACCAAGCCGTTGGAGTTCTGGAAGATGATGATCTACTGGAACCCCACATCGGTGATGTTCTGGGGGGTGATGGTCCTCTCCGTCTACATCGTGGTGCTGTTCCTCTATATGGCAGCCCTGTTCCATCAACCGCTGATGGTGTTTGGCCGCAAGCTGCCCTGGCTGGGCCAGCTGTTGAACTTGATCAAACGGATGGAAGGCAGCATGCAGTGGATTCTGATGCTGTTGGCCGTGGCGCTGGGGGCCTACACCGGTTTCCTGCTGTCGGCCCTGAAGGGGTTCCCGCTGCTGAACAATCCGGTGTTGCCGGTGCTGTTCCTGGTCTCCGGGATCTCCTCCGGAGCGGCGGCCACCATTCTGTTCAGCCTGCTCTGTTTCAGGGAGTCAGCCCACAGTCAGGACATCCACTTTGTCCACACCCTGGAGAAGCCGGTATTGATGACGGAGATCTTCCTGCTCATCACCTTCTTTCTGGGGTTGGTGTTTGCTGGCGGAGCCAGCGCCGAAGCCGCTCGTGTGGCGCTGATGGGGGAGTTCTGGTCCACCGTATTTTGGGTGCTGGTGGTGTTCTGCGGCATGGTCCTGCCCTGGATCCTGCAGTGGACGCTGCCGAAGCGTCTGACCGCCAAATCCGGTTTTGTCGCGGCGCTCTGCCTGCTCAGCCTGACCGGCGTATTTGCCCTCCGTCACTTCATTCTTTATGCCGGTCAGATGACCGTAGCTTGACCTGCTGTTAAGGAGCTATTGTGAAAAAATTGATTGCACTGCTTGCCCTGACCCTGCCCATGAGCGTGTTGGCAACGCCCATCGCAGACAGCCACACCGAGATGGCGGGATGCGAAAGCTGCCATATGGAGGGGACGCCTTCAACGGACCTGGCTCATGAAAACCAGACCTGCATTGACTGTCATGGCGACCTGGTCTCTCTGGGCGGTGTCCATGCGGATCATGCCGGCGTGATGGAGTGTACCGATTGTCATATTACTCACGAGGAACACGACCCGAATAAAGGGTGTGAGAGCTGCCATTAATCGAGAATAAAGGAAGCTCATCGCAGGGACGCGCCTCAATTCCAGTACTTTGATACTGGATATCAAAGCCACACTTAGGTGTGGCTTTTTCTTTTATTAGGATTGGGTGGTTTACTATTTTCGAATGATTGGAACGAAATAACCAAATAGATCGACAGGTGAGTTATTTCGGGTATGGTATCGCGAGATGGAAAGTAAACCAGAGGTGATCAAAATTTAGAGAATATTTTGTTGTGAATTCTCGTCGATCTCATTATCGGAAATTTAACAGTATTGCAGCATATAAAAACCTTGATTCCATAGACTGGAAATAAGGTTCATTGTAAAAAGATGAAACCGCTTGTTGTGGAAATAATTTCCGACAAATAAACCGCTTTATTGAAATATTTGAAACATAAGTTCAATGGAATCGTTCAAGGTGGATGAACGTACCGTTCGGACTATTTAGGCAGGTTTAGTGAACTGACTCACCTCCCCAAGACGACCAGCTCGATATGGTCTTGAAGGGTGCAGACGCACCATGGAAAAAAATAATGGGAGTGATGATGAAACAATTCAGGAAGCCTCACCTTGCTCTGCTGGTGGCTGCCGCGATGGCCATGGCTGGCTGCGCGGACGATGGCAAAGATGGCGCACCGGGCAAGCCGGGCGAACCGGGACCGCCGGGACCGGGCACCCCGCCCCCCACAGTGGAAGCCACTGAGGCCACACAGGTAAACATCCTCAACTTTGCGGTTGAGGATGGCCAGGTGGTGTATGAGTTTGAAGTGACCGATCAGGATGGCACCCTGGTGGTTGGCCTGAATGCGGCAGAGGGGAAATTTGCCGCCTGGACCGAACGGGGTTTCGTTCTGAGCCGCACTGGCGAGGGTACGCTGGGTGGCTATGGCTCCCTGGAAACGGAAGGCGCCACTCTGGAGATGGGTGAGCCGGGCCAGTACACCTTAACCCTGCCGATGGAGCAGGTCAGCGCCGGTGATGAGGGACTGCTGTGGCTGCGTGTTGGCGACCGCAATGGACCCATCATGCGCTCCATGCCGTTGGTCGTGGATAAGCCTGAAGGCACCCACAGCACCAGTGACGCAACCTGTAACGCCTGCCACGTGGATTACGCAGCCGGTTCCCGTCGTCACGCCAGCTACACGGCAATGGACATTGACGGTGAAGGCGATCTGGTCGCCGGATGTCTGGTGTGCCACAACTCGGTTTCCCGTGCGGACGAGAATGGCGGCTACGCCACCAATACTCTCTCCAAGATTGCTCACGTGAACCACGCCGCCAAGGGCTTTGAGCGTGACTTCACTGTGCTGAATTGCACCACGTGCCACGAAACCACTCCGCTGAACACCAGCATTGCCGGTCCTGGCTGTGTGGACTGCCATAATCCGGGCGCGCCGGTAGGGCCGATCAGCCCCAATACGGATCCGGCCTTTGACATCCGCGCCATCCACGCCAATAAGGCTGGACTGGTTGAGATTGAGACCACTCGCAGCAGCCACTACACCACCACATCCCCGCTCTACTGGGATGCGGATGTTACCTGGACTGACACCACTGGTGCGGTGTGTACCGACCTGAAGCTGTTTAAGGTGGAAGGGGAAACGGAAACTCAGCTCAATATTGCTGATATGTACACCACCCACGAGCTGACCTATGCCGGTGCCTATATCCACGGTTACGATGGACAGGGCATCACCGGACGTGCCATTGGTCGCGGTTCCGAGCAGTACGTTGAGCGTGCCGATGGCACCCGCTCCATCTGCTTCCCGCAACTTCTGGCGGTGGAAGGCAGCGATGGTACCGACTTTACCGCCGGTAACTTCCTGGCCAGCACCCGGGTGACCTTTGGTCTTGGTGAAGAGGATTCCGATGCCGCAGGCTACACCGGCGTCTCCTTTACCAGCTACTCCATTGTGGTCTCTACCGACTACTTTGATGTGGATCCGGCTGTGACGGCACCCACCTTTACCGAGGTCAGCGACTTTGACCGTCGCCACTCTGCAACCGCAGACAGCTGCGTGACCTGCCACAACAGTGAGACCAACTATCACAAGAACGGCAGCTATCAGAATGGTGGCTGGGATTGTCTGGCGTGCCACAACAATGGCCAGAACCGCAACTCCGGTGGCTCTGCACCGGGTCTGGGTCCGATGGTCCACTCCATGCACTGGGGTGTGGGCAGCGGCATCGGCACCGATGACGCCAACTCCGCCACCAAGCTGAATGCGGAAAACTGCGTTGCCTGTCACGCTGGCGGTGTGGATCTCTACGCCATTCCCAACCAGTACATGTTGGCGCGCTCGTTCCACAGTGGCACTCGTGGCGTGATGGCCAGCCCCATCACCGCCAACTGCTTTGCCTGCCACAGCAGCGAATCGGCGCTGAACCACATGACGCAGAATGGCGGTGAAATCGATGCCGTAGCGGACCCGCTCTGGTACACCACCAAATCGGCAGAGTCCTGCGCTACCTGTCACGCTGAGGGCAAGACCTTTGGCATCGACAAGTACCACGTGTTTGAGCGCTGATTAGGCCTCAAACCAGAGGGACCTCCCTCTGCCCTGCAAATGTTAAGGCCCCTTCGGGGGCCTTTTTTGTGGCTTGGGGACTGAGGGTTGTGGAACCCGGAATTGGCGTTTTTGCTATCGGAAACGGCAGCGATACGGATCCGGCAACATTGCCATTAACCCATTTATTCCGTTGATAAAAACGGGCTTACTGGGAGGGCGTCCAACGGCAACAGGAGAAGATCATGAGCTTAGGCAGCGTAATGGTGGTAGGCCTCTCCTACCTGTTTATCTATACCGTGATCTTTCTTGCGGTGCCCTTTGTACTGTTCGGCTTGGTCTGGGGAGTCATTGAGTGGTATCAGGGCCGTTCGGCGCCGGTTTCAGTGGCGATGAACCAGAAGCTCTGAACCCGGTCCCCGCGTCGTTTATGTTCTGGGGCTTGGCCGTACGCAGTACGGCCTTTTTTATTTGCGCCCAATCCGGTGCTCGCGTACCCTGCGCTCAGTTGCCGGGCCATCCGGCGTCAATCCTGAGGAAGGCTTCATGTCCATTATTTCCGTACCTGAGCAGGCCAAGCCGGCCGTTAAATCTCATCACAAAGCCCGTCATCTGAAGAAATTCGCCCTGGGCCCGTTTGCGGAAACCTGCGTTGAGTTTCGTTTTTCCCAGGACATTGAGCAGTTTGACGCTCTGGACGAAGCGTTGACTGCCCTCCAGATGGAGCAGGGCTGGGACCTGTTTATCGCCTATTTCAACAATCAGTTCCACGTTGCGGTCACCTACTTCACTGAGCAGGGTGAAGTGGAAGCCGTTGTGGCTGCTGTTTCCGATGTACTGGCCAAGATCTTCGGTCAGGCTCCGGAGCTGACTGTACTGGCGGGTGACGCCAACTACGGCGATTGGGAAGGCAGCTACCATCAGGAGTAAGCTGTCCTCTCTGCCGAAAGCCCGCCATCTGGCGGGTTTTTTTATGGCTTCAGCCTGGTCTCTGTCGATTTCATTGATTTGGATCATTAAAACCAATCGTAAAATGCGAACAGGATGACCTCTTTGTTGCGTTAGATTCGATTGGTGGTGGTGGCTATTATCGTTTCCAGAGATTAAGAGGAGGCCCGCCATGTGGTATGGCCTGTATGACTGGATTGCGTCCCGGGCAGGGACAACGAGCGAGGACACCCACCATGAATCAACGACTCACTACGCAAAATGGCGCCCCCATTGCTGACGACCAGAACAGCCTGAGTGCCGGTGCACGTGGCGGCGTAATGCTGCAGGACTGGCAACTGATTGAGAAGCTGGCGCACTTCAACCGTGAGCGGATCCCGGAGCGGGTGGTGCACGCCAAAGGTTCCGGCGCCTACGGCACCTTTACCCTGACCCGCGACCTGTCTGAGTACACCATTGCGGACCATTTCCGTGGTGAGGGTAAGCAGAGCGAAGTGTTCCTGCGTTTCTCCACTGTTGGTGGCGAGAGCGGTTCCGCCGATGCCGAGCGCGACCCGCGCGGTTTTGCACTGCGCTTCTACACCGCAAACGGCAACCACGACATTGTCGGCAACAATACCCCGGTATTCTTCTTGCGTGATGGCATCAAGTTCCCGGACTTTATCCACACTCAGAAGCGCAATCCGAAAACCAACCTGAAGGATCCGCAGGCGATGTGGGACTTCTGGTCACTGAATCCGGAAGCGCTGCATCAGGTCACCGTACTGATGTCAGATCGCGGCATCCCTGCCAGCTACCGCCATATGAACGGCTACGGCAGTCACACCTTCTCACTGTGGAATGAAAAGGGTGAGCGGTTCTGGGTGAAGTTCCACTTTAAGACGCTGCAGGGCATTAAGAACCTGTCCAATGAGCAGGCGGATCGCCTCAAAGGGATCGACCCGGACCACGCTCAGCGCGACCTGTACGCGTCCATCGAAGATGGCGATTTCCCCAAGTGGTCGGTGAATGTGCAGATCATGCCGGAAGCGGAGGCGGAGCAGTACCACCTGAACCCCTTCGACCTCACCAAGGTATGGCCCCACAAGGACTATCCCCTGATTGAGATCGGCGTACTGGAGCTGAACCGCAACCCGGAGAACTACTTTAACGAGGTGGAGCAGGCCGCGCTGGCGCCCTCTAATCTGGTTCCCGGTGTGGGTGCCTCTCCGGACAAGATGCTGCAGGCCCGTTTGTTCGCTTACGCAGACGCCCAGCGCTACCGTATCGGCGCCAACTACAACCAATTGCCGGTGAACTGCCCCCATGCCAGCCAGGCGAACCACTATCAGCGTGGCGGGGCGATGGCCGGAGCGGGCTGCCCCTTCCATGGCCGCACCCCGGACAGCGCCGGTGGCGTGAACTACGGGCCCAACACTCAGGGTGGCCCGGAACAGCAGGCCCAGTATGCTGAGCCGCCGATGGACATTGCCGGCGCCATGGCCCGCTATGACAAAACGGTGGAGGACGACTACAGCCAGGCGGGGGATCTGTTCCGACTGATGAGCGCTGACCAACAGCAGGCGCTGTGCGAAACCATCGCCGCTACCCTGAGTCAGGTGACGCCTGAGGTGCAGGCTCGCATGTTGGCTCACTTCGAGCAGGCTGACCCGGCTTACGCTGCTGGCATCAGCCAGGCAATTGCCGCACTGCGCTAATCACCGCTCATAAAAAAAGCCCGCCAATCGGCGGGCTTTTTGTTGGTTGCAAACCATCAGGCGTCGTCGGTGCCCAGCAGGTGGGGGGAGAGGCCGTGATGATGCACATCCCGTTGTGGGAAGGGGATGGTGATGTTGTTGTGGTCGAAGGCGATTTTCACCTTCTCCATCATGTCGAAATGCACCGGCCAGTAATCTTCCGACTTCACCCAGGGGCGGGCCAGCAGATTGATGGAGCTGTCCGCGTGGGCACCTACGTAGATCTCAGGGGCCGGATCCTTGAGGATGCGCGGATCCTCCGCCATCAGTTTGGCCAGCACCTCTTTGGCGATGCTGATGTCATCGTCATAGCTGATGCCAAAGGTCAGATCGATACGACGGGTCGGCTCGCTGAACAGGTTTTTGATGCAGCCGTTGGACAGCAGGGCGTTGGGGATCACCACCTTCTGATTGTCCATGGTCAGCAGGATGGTGTTGAAGATCTGGATCTCATGCACCCGGCCGAGGAAGCCCTGGGCTTCAATCACGTCGCCAAACTTAAACGGCTTGAACAGCAGGATCAGCACGCCACCGGCGAAGTTGGCAAGACTGCCCTGCAGCGCCAGACCAATGGCCAGACCGGCGGCACCCAGCATCGCCACCAGAGAGGCGGTCTCAACGCCGATCATGGAGGCGAAGATCACCAGCAGGATAAATTTCAGGCCGACGCTGATGATGCTCAGCAGGAAGCGCTGCAGGGTGATGTCCACCTTGGCGCGGTCCATCGATTTGTCGACAACCTTCACCAGGCCGCTGATAAACCACAGACCACCCAGCAGCACCACAATGGCCAGCAGCAGCTTGGGTCCGTAGGCGATGGCGAGATCCAGACCCTTCTCGGTCAGAGTACTCACCAGTTTCAAACTCTCTTGTACGTTCTGTTCCATCTCTTCCATGGAAACATCCTCAAAAAGCACCAAACCGGAAGTGGTTACAGTTCAGTCTGGTAAGAGACTGAAAGGCGGGCAAGTTTAAACCCGCCAGCGGTTGTGAACCGTGATCGGCATAGCGTTGAACAAGGAGAGTGTGAGGCTTAAAGCGGGGAGAGCCCCGCTTGAGGGTCAGGGCACCGCCAGTGAGGGATGCGAGGAGAGCTGATCCTCCATGGTGTGGTAATCGAGGAGGTCGATCTGCTCCTCAATGCGGCGGTTTTCCATATCCAGTTTCAGGGTGGTGACGCCCGGCAGACTGAAGGTCACGGATTCACCGGGGTAGCCAAACAGATCCCCCCGCGCCTTGTAGTAGTAGTTGCCGATCATCACCACGCGGGAGCCTTTATAGAACATATGGTCCGCGTTGAAGTAGTACTCCTGGGTATAGGTGTGGATGCGGCGCAGGAACGAGAGGATCTCCCGTCGTCCCGTCAGCGTTTTGCCCGCCATCTGGTCCGTCAGTACGGTTTCGCGGTCGTAAAACTGCGAGAGTCTGCTGTAGTTGCGGTTGGTCAACGCGGCCATGTACTCCTCGGCCAGTTGGATCGCCGCGGGCTTCTGGGGGCCGGTGTCCACCTCATCAGAGGCCAGGACAATCAGGGGCAGGCAGAGAGTCAGCAACAGCAGTACACGCACAGATTCAGCTCCTTGAGTCAGGGTGACTTGGGATTATCAAGGGCAAAGGCCGGCAGTGACAAGCCCAGAAAGATGCCCGCCATCCGAAGCAGCAGTGTACCCAGCATCGCCAGCGAGGCGGCGATCTCAGTGCCCAGTCCGAAATGCAGGCTCAGGGTATAGAGTACCCCGCCCACGATGCAGGCGGTGGCGTAGATCTCAGTACGCAGCACCAGGGGCACCTCACGGCACAGCACATCGCGGATCACCCCCCCGACCACGCCGGTCATGGTGCCCATCATCACGGCGATCATCGGCTCGGCACCCGCCACCAGCGCCTTTTGTGCGCCAATCACGGTAAACACCGCCAGTCCGATGGCATCCGCCACCTGAAACCAGCGGCCACTCAGACGGCGGGGACAGCGCACCAGCGCCATCATCAGGGCGGCGGTCAGCATCACCAGCCAGATGTAGTTGGTGTCGGTGATCCAGAACACCGGCGTGGTGCCGAGAATGGCATCGCGAACGGTGCCGCCACCCACTGCGGTCACCAGTGCCAGCACCAGAACGCCAAAGGGGTCCATCCGCAGGCGCCCTGCGGCGAGGGCGCCGGAGATGGCGAAAACGGCGGTGCCAAAGAGATCCATGGCGTAGATGAAGTCATTCATCGTTTCAGGCTATCCAAAAAAATGTCCAGGGCTTTCTGGGAGATGCGGATCTCAACCACAGAGAGCACCAATGAGTAGAGCAGCAGCGCCAGACTGGCGCCGAAGCTCCAGACCGCCAATCCCTCTTTATCCAGGTATATCAGCAACATGCTCAATACGCACAGGGTAAAGCTCAATACGCCCGCTTCCTGCATCCAGCGGATCAGGCGGATGCGGTGACGCAGATTGGCGATCTGGGCCTCAGCCACCCCGCAGTCCGCCGCCTGGTTTGCCAGGGAGCGGATCAGCGCCGCCAACGACAGGAATCGGTTGGTGTAAGCCAGCAGCAGCAGAGAGATGGCCGAGAACAGCAGGGCCGGTGTAGTCAGACTCAAAGGCATGGTGTTGTTCAGATCAGATGGTGCCAGACCAGGGCCAGCGTGGCGCCTACCAGGAACAGCAGGGCCAGCCACAGCCAGGTGGCGTAACTCAAGAGGCGCCGGGTGCGGAGCAGATCCTCAGGTTCCGGCGGAGTAGGGGGTCCCAGACGGGGACGAAGGTGACGCTGCCCCTGCAACTGCCAGGGGCCGCCCAACTGACGCTGCAGAGAGCAGGCCAGGCAAAGCTGAGGCCACTGCTGGCTGCGGCTGAACCAATCGCCGGTCAACTGATGACTGGCCCGCCAGGGCGCCATCGGATTGCCATACAGGGAGAGGGTCAGGCCCAACAGACCGTTGACCGGCATCATCAAGCCCTCGGACAGCCGACTCGGCCAATGGCCAAAACTGTGCATTTCGGGACGATCAGGATGCCAGAACCGCGCCAGCTCATTGGCCAGCCAGCTCAAAGAGGCAGCAAGCGGGCCGCCCAGGGCGTACCAGAACATCAGGGAGAAGCGTTGCATCCGTGCCTGATGCAACTGCACCTCAATGCCCGCTTTGACTAGGCCCAGCTCCGACAGGCTTTGCGTATCGCGGATGGTCCAGTGGACCAGAGCGCCGCGCGCCTGCGCCTTCTGGCCTGCAATCAGCCGGGAAAACAGGGTGTCGGTATCCCGCGCCAGGGCGGGACCGGGCATCAGCCAGGCCAGCAATGCCAGTTCAAAGGGCAGGGGGTAGGCTGTCAGTCCGGTCAGCAGGTAGGTCAGCAGCAGAGCAGGAAGCAGAAGCAGGCTCAGAGCCAGTCCCCCTGCCAGGCGGCGCTGCTCGGGCGCGCGTTGGGAACGGTTGGTTTTCTGAACCAGCGCCTCGGCAAGAGGCGCCAGCAGGTAACGGGGACGCCAGGACTCCGGGATCAGCATCGACAGTAGATACGCCAGCGCCAGCATAAAGGGTGGCGCCAACAGGCTGTGATAGGGGCCCAGTGTCTCCATTACGGGGTTCAGCTCACCTTGGGCAGCATCGCCATGACCACTTTGGCGGAGTGCTCACCGGCCTTGACGATAAAGCTGTCGAAATCCACTGCGCCGTCATCGTTGGCGTTGTCGGAGATGGCGCGGATCACCACAAACGGCTTACCAAACTGGTGGCAGGTCTGGGCGATGGCAGCGGCTTCCATCTCACACGCGGCCATAGCCGGGAAGTTGGCCAGCATGGTGGCGGTGCGCTGTGGATCAGCGATAAAGCTGTCGCCGGTGCAGATCAGGCCCTCGATCGCCTTCACTTCACCCACCTCGGCGATGGCAGCCTTGGCGGCAGCAACCAGCTTAGGCTCCGGGCGGAAAGCGGCGGGTTGACCCGGCAGTTGGCCAATCTCGTAACCAAAGGCGGTCACATCGGCATCGTGGTGGCGCACTTCGGAGGAGATCACCACATCACCAATGGCCAACTCCTGGGCAAACCCCCCTGCGGAACCGGTGTTGATAATGCAGTCGGGCTCGAAGCGCTCGATCAGCACGGCGGTGGCAACGGCGGCGGTGACTTTACCGATGCCGCTGCGGGTCAGTACCACTTCGGTACCGTTCAAACGGCCCTGGTAAAACTCGATGCCTGCGATGGTGTCGATGGTCAGATCATCGATGTGGCTGCGCAGCAGGGCAACTTCCTGCTCCATGGCGCCAATAATGCCAATTTTCATGACGATGGGTCCCGGTTGAATTGGATAAGAATTTGGCGGCAAGGATATCACCAAAGCTCGGGATCCGTCACCGCCTGCTAACGGGGTTTAGCGGCTGTAAACGCAGGAACAGACCGCCTGGCTGGGCTGAAAGCGAACCACCATGGATTGGCTGTCCGGGTCGTGCCGGAGCACTTCTATGCTGGTGTGGTGAACGCCGTCATTGGCGAGGTTGCGATCACTGAAATCCACCAACTGCTCAAAGTGCGCTGGCAGTGGCAGTCCGGGCGCGAGCACCTCGTGCTTAACCATGCTCATTGCCAGGGGAAAGCGGGAGTCATCCCGGCTCATTCGCTTACCCTGCATGATGATGTTGGCCACCGGTTTGCCGTCGGTGGTGAAGTAGCGGTAGTAGATGCGAGCGGCGGTTCCATACAGGACAAAATCCGCAATCATGTAGTGCTGCATGGCGTCGGACTGGTCGCTCTCGTACAGCTCGTTATGACAATTCAGCAGCCAGGTGTTGTCCCCACGGGGCCAGAAGTGCACCGCCAGTAGCGGGATAAGGGCCAGGGGGATGAGGGCCATCGGCCAGTAGGAGGAGAGGCGCTTAATCACAGAGATGCTCCTGGGCTTGCCAGCTCTGTGGCAGAAAATCGGGGTGGCTGCGCTGGTCGGTGATTTTCAGGTTGCGTAGCCGGGTGTGGTGGCTGTCCTCACCGTACAGGGTGAGATTGAGTACCCGCTGATCGCTGGAGAGCGATGCGTAAACCGTTTCCCACGGGGTGTTGTCGCAGGGGCGAAACAGTTCGGTCAGACGGTTGGCAAACTGACCCAGATCCACAACGTGGCTGCTGACGGGGCTAAGCCAATAGAGGGAGAGTGACTGGTCGTCCCCCAGAGAGAGTTCGATGGGCTCAGGCAGGTTGGGATTATCGAGAGGGCCGCTCCACTGTCGGAACGGGCCATGAATCACCAACAGCAGCAGTGCGATGGCGCCAATGCCCCAACTCACTTTCGACCAGCCCTTCCAGCGTTTGGCTGTTGCGGCGGCAGGCGGTGGGCTGGAGGGTGATATCTCACTGTCGGCCACTGCGGGGATCAGAGTGAGCCGGTAACCCACGCCCTTGATGGTCTGGATCAGGCAGTGGTCATCATCACCGAGAAAATGGCGCAACTGAAACACGGCACGGACAACCGCCGATTCACTGATCTGCGGGTCCGGATGAGAGCCACAACGCAGGGTGTGCTTGTCTACCGACTGTTCCTGGTGAGCCAACAGGGTGGACAGCACCATCTGTTCGGCGCGGGGCAGATCCCAGGTGTGCCCGCTGGCGTCGGTAAGACGGTGGTGCTCAGGCTGATAGCGGCAGGAGCCGATCTCGATCATTGCCAACTCGGTCATATTAGATACAAGTTTGCCTGAGTCTAACGGGCCGGGAAAGGCCTCGCCGTGATCTGGATCTACGCCCCAAGCCTCGAATTTTTATCGGAATTGGCGTCGAATAGGCGTGCAAGTGACGGCTTGTGATCCAGGCCCGCAAATTCACTGCCATGGGATTTGGCAAATTCACCACTAATTAACCCGCCCTTCCATTAGCTTCACATTTGACTCGATTATTACCGCGTCATGGGCGTTTTTGTGCGGAGCTTGTCAGCGTTTAAGGGGGCCGGAGAATAAAAATGTTCGCCGCAAAATGCCCGCCAACTTCGGTTTTTGACCTTCTAAATTAGTGTGATCCGCCACTCATCCGAGCGATCCCGTCACTGCCTAGACTGGCCTCAACCCGACAGACGCAAGTCGGGCTTAAGAACATTCCATTGCAGGGGATTATGAAGATGAGTTTGGACAGACGTCAGGCCATGGGCCGCATCATTGGCATTGCCGGAACCGTCGCAGGCACGGCCCTTATCGGACCGAAAGCGATGGCTGCCACCAGCTGTGGCGGTGATACTCAGATTGGCATCGGCAGCGGAGGCGGCGGTGACCTGGGTCAGAACTTGCTGACCTACGTACAGCTCGACCCGATGGCTGTCGCGAAGCGGGCCTATGCCGGGTATGGCCGTGGTGGCTGTATGTACGGCGTGTTTGATGCCATTGTGCAGGAGCTGGCGGTGCAGGGGCATGAGGACGCCTGCCAGTTCGCCGCCATTCCCACCAACTTCGCCGCTTACGGTGGTGGTGGCATTGCCGGGTGGGGCACCCTGTGTGGCTGTCTGAATGCCACGGCGATGGCGGTGAATGTGTTGGGTGGTGTGGATCGCCCCGCCGTCATTCGCTCGGTGTACCGCTACTACGAAAAAACCGCGATGCCCCGTGGCGATGCGCAGTTCCTGACTGCCATCGGTGCCCCGACCTATACCGACGATGCCGGTGAACTGCTGACGCCGGATAAGGTAGGCCAGTCTGTGGCCAACTCCATCTTATGCCACACCTCGGTGTCACTCTGGTCCAAGGCCAGCAAGTATGGCTCCAGCCATAACGCCAAGTTTGAGCGCTGCGCTCAGGTGACCGCCGAGATCGCCTACGTCACGGTGCAGTACCTGAACGAGTCTCTGGCCGGTACCCTGAGCGCTGAAACCCAGTCACCGGATAACGCCAGCTGTATGGGCTGCCACGCCAGCAGCAAGGCAGAGCCGGACGCCTACATCAGCACCGATGTGGCGAGCCAGATGGAGTGTAAGACCTGCCACAGCCCCCACGATGTGGAAGCGGGACTGACCGGCGTCCATGAAAACGCCACCTGCAATGATTGCCACTAGTCGATCCGGAGGGGATATGAAAGTACGCATACTCTCGGCCGCCGCCTTGGCACTGACACTGGCCGCCTGCGGCAGCGACGATGACAGCCCGGCACCGCCCACCAGCGTGCCCATCGACGAGGCTCAGGCATTGGTGCTGACCCTGCACAGCCTCGGTGATGACGCCACCGTGGTGTTCACTCTGGAGGATGGCGCCGGGCTGGCGGTGACCGGAGCAGAAGACTACGCCGTGACCTACCTGGGCTATCCCGGGACATACGACACCGCGTTTTCCATGCCCTGGCATACCGGCGAACGCTTTGGTTGCGGTCAGTTGGTGCCGGACTGTTTGGGTAAGCTGGTCGAGGATGAGCCAGGCCACTATAGCTTTACGCCAGACCGGGCTCCCGCTCTGGGGGATCGGAGCGAGACGGTGAAGTTGTTGATTCAGGTGTTTGGCGCGCAGGCCAGCACGCCTCCGGAAGTGTTGGATCCCCCAGCGCCGGAAGCGTAATCCCCTGAACCAAGCACCCCCGCCATTGCGGGGGTCTTTTTTTGACGTTTTTATGATCCTTAAAGGGAATTTGATCCTGGCCAATGTGGGCAGTAACAGGGATCGCATGATGGCGACAGGGACAACCGCAGGAGGCGTGAATGATGTTGCTGCAACTGCTGTGTGTCAGCCTTGGGCTGGTGATATTGATGCTGATAGGCGCTGTATTGATCCCGATGAGCCAAACCGGCCAGATGCTGCTGGCCAGGATCCGGCAAGGGCCCTAGCGGCATTGAAACCAAAAAAAATCCCGCCATGGGCGGGATTGGAAACGGAACGCGATACCGCTATTGCGTATCCAGGAAGTCGAGTATGCCCGCCGCGGCGCGCCGGCCCTCATCGATGGCGGTGACCACCAGGTCGGAACCGCGCACCATATCGCCACCGGCAAACACCTTAGGGTGACTGGTCTGGAAGGCGAAAGCGCCTCCCTGCGGTGCTCGAACCCGGCCCCACTCATCGGTAAGAATGCCGTGCTCACCAAGCCAGCCCGGAGGACTGGGTTGGAAACCGAAAGCGATCAGCACCGCGTCCGCCTTAAGCAGGACTTCAGAGTTCGGCACCGGCTCGGGGCGACGGCGGCCATTTTCGTCCGGTTCGCCCAGTTGGGTTTCACAGCAGCGTACCGCCACCACTTCGCCGTTGGCGTTGGTTTCGATACTCAGAGGCTGGCGGTTGAAGAGAAACTCCACCCCCTCCTCTTTGGCATTCTGCACCTCCCGGGCTGAGCCGGGCATATTGGCTTCGTCACGGCGGTAGGCACACTGAACGCTGGTGGCGCCCTGGCGGACCGCGCTGCGGACACAGTCCATGGCGGTGTCACCCCCACCCAGTACCACCACTCGCTTGCCGTTCAGGTCCACATACTGGTGTTCAGTCTGGTACCCCTCCAACTTGGCGGTGTTGGCGATCAGGAAGGGCAGGGCCTGGTGCACCCCTTTGGCGGATTCGCCGGGCAGGCCGCCCGCCATGGCGTTATAGGTCCCCATGCCCAGAAACACCGCGTCGTGGTCGCCCAGCAGGTCATCAAAGGTTTTGTCGGTGCCGATGTTAACGCCCAGCTCGAAGCGGATCCCCATCCCCTCCAGCAGTTCGCGCCGCTTACGCACCACCGATTTCTCCAGCTTGAAGCTGGGGATGCCGAAGGTGAGCAGGCCACCAATCTCGGGCATCCGATCGTAGACGGTTACCTGCGCGCCGTTGCGGCGGAGCACATCCGCGCAGGCCAGCCCGGCAGGACCGGCGCCGACGATGGCGATATGTTCAGGGCGGGGTTCCACCCCGGACAGGTCCGGGCGCCAGCCCATGGCGATGGCGGTGTCGGTGATGTATTTCTCCACCGAGCCGATGGTGACGGCACCAAAGTCGTCATTCAGGGTGCAGGCCCCTTCACAGAGACGATCCTGAGGGCAAACCCGGCCACACATCTCCGGCAGGGAGTTGGTCTGGTGGGAGAGTTCTGCCGCCTCAATGATGCGGCCCGCTTTGGCCAGCCTCAGCCAGTCCGGAATGAAGTTGTGCACCGGGCACTTCCACTCACAGTAGGGGTTGCCGCAATCCAGACAGCGATCCGCCTGCTGGCTGACATCCTCGTCGGTAAAGGGCTGGTAGATCTCGACAAAGTCGCTCTTTCGCTTGGTCAGGGCCTGTTTGGCCGGATCCTGGCGGTCGACATCGAGGAATTGAAAATCGTTGCTCACCGTATTGTCCTCCTTACCCGGCCTTCACTTTCAGTTCCTGGCTGTGTTGCAGCGCCAGCAGATCCGTCAGCGCGCTGGAGCGCGGTTTAACGATCTTGAAGCGGGGCAGCCAGTAGGTCAGATCCTGTAGCAGCTCTTCCGCCCGCTCTGAGCCGGTGGCCTCCAGATGCGCCTGAAGCAGTTGCTTGAGGTGATGTTGAATCATTGGTTCGGTAACCGGCAGGGCTTCCACCAGTTCCGGGTTCAGGCGTCGGTCCAGATCATCGTGCTGGTCGAACACGTAAGCGAAACCGCCGGTCATCCCGGCACCGAAGTTAACGCCGGTTTGGCCTAGAATCGCGACTACGCCGCCGGTCATGTATTCGCAGCCGTTGTCGCCACAGCCCTCGACCACCGCTAATGCACCGGAGTTACGGACCGCGAAGCGTTCGCCCGCCTTGCCGGAAGCAAACAATTTGCCGCCGGTGGCGCCGTAGAGGCAGGTATTACCGATGATCACCGACTCGGCGCTGTCGTAAGCAACGCCGCCCGGGGTACGGACAATCAACTCACCGCCGGTCATCCCTTTGCCCACGTAGTCGTTGGCGTCACCGGACAGCTCCAGGCGCACGCCGCCCACATTCCAGACCCCGAAGCTCTGTCCGGCGGTACCGCTGAAACGGAAGCTGAGGATCTGATCCGCCATGCCCTGGTTGCCCCACAGCTTGGCGATGTGACCGGACAGGGTGGCACCGACGGAGCGGTCCGTGTTTTGGATCGGCATACACCACTCGCCGCCCTGCTTGATGGCGACCGCGTTGCTGGCCAGTTGCAGCATCTGTTGATTGAGCTCGCCCTGGTCAAGAGGCGGGTTGAGTTCGGTGCTGTAGCAGGCGTTATCCGCATCAGGAATGGCACGCTCCAGCAGGTCGCTCAGGTCCAATTTGGCCTGACGGGTTGTTTGGCCCGGCAGTTGGGTCAGCCAGTCGCTGCGGCCAATCATCTGGTTAAACTCGGAGACCCCAAGTGCGGCCATATGGCGGCGAACGTCTTCCGCCACGAACTGGAAGAAGCGCATCACCTTCTCTGGCGTACCGTGGTAGTGCTTGTCCCGCAGGCGCTTGTCCTGGGTGGCCACGCCGGTAGCGCAGTTGTTGAGGTGGCAGATACGCAGGTATTTGCACCCCAGTGCCACCATCGGCGCGGTACCGAAACCAAAGCTCTCGGCGCCCAACAGGGCCGCTTTAACCACATCCAGACCACTCTTCAAACCGCCGTCCACCTGAAGACAGACTTTATGGCGCAGGCCGTTGGCCACCAGCGCCTGCTGCACTTCCGCCAGACCCAGCTCCCAGGGGCTGCCCGCATAGTGGATGGAGGTCAGCGGTGAGGCACCGGTGCCGCCGTCGTAGCCGGAAACGGTGATCATGTCGGCATTGGCTTTGGCCACACCGCAGGCGATGGTGCCGATGCCCGGCTCGGAGACCAGTTTGACCGACACCCGGGCCTTAGGGTTGATCTGCTTGAGATCGAAGATCAGCTGCGCCAGATCCTCGATGGAGTAGATGTCGTGGTGGGGCGGAGGTGAAATCAGCGTCACCCCGGGGCGGCTGAATCGCAAGGTGGCGATCTCCGCACTGACCTTATGGCCCGGCAGCTGGCCACCCTCGCCGGGTTTAGCACCCTGTGCCACCTTAATCTGGATAACGTCCGCGCTCATCAGGTAGGCGGCGGTGACGCCAAAGCGGCCGGAGGCCACCTGCTTGATGCGGGAGTTGCCCGGGCTGTTGAAGCGGCGGGGATCCTCGCCCCCCTCTCCGGAGTTGGAGTGGCCTCCAAGAGTGTTCATGGCCACTGCCAGGGCTTCGTGCGCTTCCGGCCCCAGGGCACCGATGCTCATGGCGGCGGTATCGAAGCGCCAGTAGAGCTGATCGGCTCCCTCCACCTTGTCAGGTGCAATGGCGTCCTGATCGGGCTTGAGCCCCAGCAGGTCCCGCAGTGTGGCGGTGGGACGCTGGTCTACCAGCGTGGCGTAGCGGTCATAGGCGGCTTGATCACCGCTGTTGACCGCTTGCTGAAGGGTCTGAACCACATCCGGGTTAAAGCAGTGGTACTCCCCGCCATGGACAAACTTCAGCAGGCCACCGTGGGCCAGGGGCTGATGGCGGCGGAATGCGGCTTTGTGGAGCAGAGCCTGATCCGCTTCGATGTCGGTGAAGTCCGCGCCCTCAATGCGGGCGGGCACCCCTTTAAAGCACAGCTCAATCACATCGCTGGCCAGACCCACCGCCTCAAACAGGTGAGAGCAGCGGTAGCTGGCGATGGTGCTGATCCCCATCTTGGAGAGGATCTTCAGCAGCCCCTTGTCGATGCCGCGACGGTACTGCAGCAGCAGGTCACGCACCCGTTCCGCTTCACCCCGATCCTTGGCCAACTCCGCAATGGATTCATAGGCCAGATAGGGGTAGATGGCGGTAGCACCGAAGCCCAGCAGAACCGCAAAGTGGTGGGGATCCCGGGCGGAACCGGTTTCCACCAGAATGTTGGTGTCGCAGCGCAGTTGCTGGACAACCAGGCGGCGCTGAACGGCACCAACGGCCATGACCGCCGGTACCGGCAGTTTGTCGGCAGCGATATCTCGGTCCGACAGTACTACCATAGTGGCGCCTTCCCGGGCGGCGTTCTCCGCCTCGTCGGCGATCCGCTCAATAGCGGCGGCCAGCCCCTCTTCCGGGGCGTAGTTCAGCTCAATCAGTTCAGAGCGGTAGTGGTCGTTGTCCAGAGCCCGCAGCTGAGCGAAGTCGCTGTACAGCAGTACCGGAGAATCGAAGATCACCCGGTTGGCGTGGCCGGTGGTTTCGTTAAAGGGGTTTTGCTCCTTACCGATGCAGGTGGCCAGGCTCATCACGTGTTTTTCACGAAGCGGGTCGATGGGCGGGTTGGTCACCTGGGCAAACTGCTGGCGGAAGTAGTCGTACAGCGAACGCACCTGGGTGGAGAGCACGGCCATCGGCGTGTCGTCGCCCATGGATCCAACCGCCTCAGCGGCCCCCTCTGCCAGAGGCCAGAGGATTTCGCGCAGCTCCTCCCGGGAGACATTAAACAGCTTCTGGTAACGCACCAGGGTGCCGTTATCCCATTGCGCCTGACCGGCCGCTTCCCGAGGCAGGTTGTCACCGGGTACCAGACGGCGTGAGTTGGTCTTCATCCACTCGGCATAGGGGTGGCGGCTCTTCAGATCTTCATCGATCTCGAAGGAGCGCAGCAGTTTGCCGGTAAAGGTATCCAGCACCAGCAGTTCACCGGGACCAACCCGGCCCTTCTCCACCACTTCGTCCGGCTGGTAGTCCCAGATCCCCACCTCGGAGGCCAGGGTCAGGATGCGATCCTTTGTGATGACGTAGCGGGAGGGACGCAGGCCGTTGCGGTCCACCGCGCAGGCGGCGTGGCGGCCGTTCGTCAGCACCACGCCTGCGGGGCCATCCCAGGGCTCCATATGCATGGAGTTGAAGTCGTAAAACGCCTTGAGGTCGGCGTCCATATCCGGATTGGATTGCCACGCCGGCGGGATAAGCAGACGCATCGCCCGCTTAATGTCCATGCCCCCTGCCAGCAGCATCTCCAGCATATTGTCCAGGCTGGAGGAGTCAGAACCGGACTGGTTCACAAAGGGGGCGGCGTCCTGAAGGTCAGGCAGCAGCGGCGAAGAAAACTTGTACTGGCGCGCCACCGCCCACTGGCGGTTGCCGTTGATGGTGTTGATTTCACCGTTGTGCGCCAGATAGCGGAACGGTTGAGCCAGCTGCCAGCGAGGCTGAGTGTTGGTGGAGAAGCGCTGGTGGAACAGACAGATGGCGCTCTGCATCCGCAGATCTGCCAGGTCCGGGTAGAAGGTGGGAAGGTCGCGGGGCAGCATCAGGCCTTTGTAGACGATCACCTGCCCGGACAGGCTGGAAACGTAAAAGTCAGGATCATCCGCCAACTGCTTCTCTGCCCGACGGCGTGCCATATAGAGGCGGCGCTCGAGATCGCGGCTGCGCCACCCCACTGGGGCGTTGATAAACACCTGGGCAAAGGCGGGCACTGAGCGCGCTGCAATGGGGCCGAGACTGTCCAGGTTGACCGGCACATCACGCCAGCCCAGAACGCTGAGGGTCTCCCGCTCCAGTTCCTGCTGCAGTATGGCTTTGGCGTGGTGCGCGCGAACTGGGTCCTGGCCCAGCATGATCATACCGACGGCGTATTTGTTGGACAGGCGCCAACCCTGCTCTGAGGCGATGTGCTGGAAGAAGCCATCCGGTTTTTTCAGCAGCAGGCCGCAGCCGTCTCCGGTCTTGCCATCAGCACCGATGGCCCCCCGATGCTGCAGACGGTCCAATGCACTGATGGCGGTGCGCACCACGCGGTGGCTGGCTTCGCCCTCCATATGGGCGATCAGGCCAAAACCACAGTTTTCCCGTTCGTACCCTGGTTGATACAGCGCCATTCCATTCCTCCAAGGTTGCCCTGCCGCATGCCCGACACGGGTGCAACCACATAATTATGCAATCGAACCAACTAAATTACTGCCGCGGCCAGAGGTTGGTCAATCCGGCATTGCCCCGAGATGACGCGATAACACCATGCCAAATTGGTATAAGGCCGCTTGACGAATGGAAATCAACAGGGCAGGGCGAGCGGCACAATATGCAGTTTGACCAGAAAATCCCCTCTGGGTTGCGCGTCATTGGGGCGATAGCCATGATTTGGGGCCCCAAGTCATGGCCCCAAAATGGAGCGCACTGATTTTATTGGGCGATAACCAACGATTATCGGCCTGTGATCGGGATCGGCGCGATCCTCATCACGGATTGCTATGATTGCGCGCTTTTTCATCAACCGCCGGAGCCGGAATTGGGACTCAACCGTTACGTCCACACCCTGGGTCACTATATGACGACCCGCTATGGCCAGAAGATCCACAAGCTGACCATTGATGCCGCTTTTACCTGTCCCAACCGGGATGGAAGTCTGGGCGTGGGGGGCTGCACCTTCTGTAATGTTTCCTCTTTCAGCGCTGAACACGGCACCCAGGCCAGTGTGGCGGAGCAGCTGGTGGAGGGGCGTGCCCGAAGGGAAGGCGGGAAGGTCCGGCCGGACAAGCGATACCTGGCGTATTTCCAGGCCTACACCTCCACCTACGATGAGTATGCGGTGCTTAAACGCAAGTATGAGGAGGCGTTGGCGGTTTCCGACATCGTTGGTATCTGCGTGGGCACCCGCCCTGACTGTGTACCGGAAGAGGTACTGGCGCTGCTGGCGGGTTACCAACAGCAAGGGATGGAGGTGTGGCTCGAATTGGGGTTGCAGAGTGCGCACGATGAGACGCTGAAGAAGATCAACCGGGGTCATGACTTTACCGCCTACGCGGACACCGTTGCCCGGGCGCGGCTATACGGCCTGAAGGTGTGTACCCATCTTATCCTGGGCCTGCCGGGGGAGATGCCGGAGCACGCTGAGCGCACCTTGCAGCGGGTACTCGAGGTGGGCACCGATGGGTTGAAGCTGCATCCGCTGCATGTGGTTGAGGGCAGCATTATGGCCAAGCAGTGGCGGGCCGGACGTCTTGAACTGTGGGACCAGGACACCTACATGGATTGCGCCGCCTCACTGATCCGCCAGACGCCGCCGGAGGTGGTGTATCACCGGGTCAGCGCTTACGCGCGTCCGCCAGAGCTGATTGCACCGGACTGGTGTGGCGATAAATGGCTGGTGATGAACGGACTGATTGAACGCCTCAAGCGGGATGGCGGCCAGGGCACTGCCCTCAACCGTGCTTTTCAGCCCCAGGTCTGATCGGCCGCCGGCTTCCCCAACAGAAAGACACAAAAAAAGCGCCGGTTAAGGCGCTTTTTTGTGTCTGGCGACTCGGGATCAGTAAGGCAGATAACCGCCCTCAACCCCTTTGGTGTCCACGGCCACGGCATCGTGAGCGTGGAGACTTTCCAGGTGATTCACCCGCAGCCAGAAGTCGGTATAGCCTTCGCCCTGGTTCAGAGCGTGCTTCAGACGACGAGCGGCGTCTTCTACAAACATCAGGTTCTGACCATTCAGACGGGCAAACTCCTGCTCGTCTTCACGCTTCACTGCGGCCTGCACCGGCGTCTTCAGCGCGTTCTCAACCGCTTCAACCAGCGCCAGGATCGGCAGCTCGTTGAGTGTGTCGGCCAGTTTGACCTTAACTTCGGCCACACTGCGTTGGCTGTGCGGAGTGGCGACGATACCGGCGGTGGTGCCCAGCCACTGGTGGACAGTGTCCATCTCCAGTTGCTCCTGACCGTGGAACTGGTGCTCAAAGGCTTCCTGGATCAGCTGACGCGCCAGGGCGGCAGAGCAGGGACAGGTGGAGGAGTAGGCCACATCCACCTTCAGCTCCAAGTCCAGCTGGCCCTGGTTCAGGCGACCAATCAGGACCACCGGATAGTTGCGCCAGCCGTGGTTGCCGGACAGCAGAGCGGGACGACGCAGGTGGTAATCGAAGGAAAAGGTTACCTGGGCACGATCCGACAGGGCTTCGTGGCTGGTGACAAAGTTGTCCAGCAGCCCCTTCAGGCTCTGCAGGGTCAGTTCCTGCTCCAGAGAGAGCTTGTCCAGCGCCAGATAGAGGCGGGACATGTGAATGCCCTTGGCCTGAGGCTCAGCCAGATTCACAAACGCTTCAACACGGGTGCTGATCTGCCGCACCTGGCCATCGTCGGCCTTGATGCTCATCGGCATTTCGATGTTGCTCATCCCGACCCAGTCCAGCGTGCCGGTGACTTGCGCTTTACTGCTGCTGGCCACGTCGGGCATCGTTGTCGGCATGTTGAGATTCTCCGTCATTGTTTCCACCCGGTACTGCATGAGGGCGGCGATTATAACACGCGCTCCAACAGGGACACATGTCTAAACCCTGCCAAATCATGCATCGGAGTGTTCCAAAATATCGATTAGACCACGTTTTTGTGAGTCCTTTGCCCGCAAGCGGGGGGACACACTATCGCAGCTTCTCTATACCTCGCAACCACGGATTTTGTGGGGCCTTGCTCAGGGCCTCCAGTGCAGCCTGGGCCTCGCTGCGGTTGGCAAAGCTGCCCCACAGGATCTGGTACCAGCCATTATGCTGATGGATCACCACCGGCTGGGGCAGTTGATGCTGACGGATAAAGGCTTCGGCACTCTGTCGGCCTTTGGTGGCCGCCAACTGCCAGGTCAGGTTGCTGCCAGGCTGGGCCGCCAGCCAGGCGTCGGCGTTGTCGGTGCTGACGGCGGCTCTGATCGGTTGAGAGGGCGTGGGGGTCACATCGACCGCTTCGCGCTTAAGATCGCCGACCCGACGTACCAGAGGCAGATCGTTGGCGAACTCCTTGGGGATGTCCCGCAGACCAAACCGGGCTGAGCGCTCACTGGGGTACTGGCCGGACAGCAGCAGGTGCATCGGTTTGCCGCCACGCATCACGGTGATCTGCTCCAGAGAGAGCGCCGGGAACTGCGCCTTCAGGCTGGCCAGGTTGAACGCCTGACGGCTGGCGGCCAGTTGCAGGGTGTAGTCGCTGTCCGCCATACCGGATAATGCGGGCTTCGCTTTGGGCAGATGGGTGACCGGCGTGACCATCTTGGGCTGATCGACAATCGGCTCTGGCGTAAGGGGCAGCGTATCCACCATCTGGGCAGCGGGCCGTTCCGGACTGCCCGGCAGCGCATCGATCTCAATGGTCCAGTCCCGACGAGGCTCACCCTGGCCACCGACATTCACCGGATAGAGCGGCACCTTGGTCTTCAGTTTGCGGGCTTTCAGCTCCCGCTCATCAAACACCAGGTAGTAGTTGCCCGGGCGGACTCCCATCAGGGCGAACTGGCCCTCTGGCCCGGTGCGGGTGCGGTGGATCGGATTGTGGTTGAGATCGGCCAGGATCATCGGCATGTCGGCCACCGGTCCGTAGGGGGTGACCAGAGTGCCATCAATGTCGGTGACCTTCACCAGAGCCAGATCCACCTCGGTGCGCTGACCGGGCAGAGGCATCACCTCCACCGGTCCGTCACGCAGCGCGGTGCCCGGCGGCAGATGTCGCGGGTCGATGTTGATCCGGTAGAGGCTGTTGGCGGGTACCTGACGCAGCAGGATCTCACCCTGGTCATCGCTCACTTCCCGTGGCCAGCTCGGAGCGGTGTTGATTGCCAGGCCGCTCAAGGGTTGGTCATGGCGGTCAAAGTGGCCGTTGTTATTGCCGTCGAGGAAAACGCGTACCACCAGATCGGAGAGCTGAGGGCGCAACGCTTCAGCGGGAGCGCCGTCCCGGTTGTCCCGGTAGTTGAGGGCAAATGTGGCGGTGGTGTTGACCTGCCAGTTGCCACGGGTATCCACGCCGCCCTGAAGGCCGAGGGTAAACCAGCGGTAGCGGTAGGCGACTTCGTGACCGATACCGAAGCGACTCTTGCGCTCTTCCGGATCCAGGTACCAGAGCGAGGTCTGGTTATAGAAGCCATACATGGGGCGCCAGCGCAGGCGGGTTTCCAACTCTTCGACCCCTTTACCCCACTGGTAGTTGGCGTTACCAGACAGGTTCCAGTCATAACCGCTGGTACTGAACAGCACTTCACCGCTTTGACGCTCCAGACGACCATCGTATTGGGTGTCATAGCGGTAGATGTGGCTGAAATTCACCGGGCCCACCTGACTGGAGAGGCGGTTCTGGTAGACGGAGAAGGACTCTTCCCGCCCCGTGGATTCGTTCCGCCCTTTGGGATCGTACTTGGCAGCGCCAAAGGCATATTGCCAGCCGCCTAGACGCCAGGTCTGACCCTCAAGCCAGGCTTCGGTCTCCCGCTTCAGGGGCTGCTCCTGCTGATCGGTGCGGTCGGTGCGCATATTGCCGTTGTAGCGGTGGTCTACCCGCAAGTGGTGATTATCCCCCAATCGCCGTGTCCAACCGGCCATATAAGCGTTGTTGCCCTCGTCGTCACGCAACCCCTCCAGCAACCAGCTGCTGCCAAACAGGTCCGCAGAGACATTGGCGCCGACATAGTGACGCTCCTCCAGCTCGACCCGGCCCCAGTCGTCATAGGCCAACTGCTGAGTGTGGTAGCTCAGGCCGGCACTGATGGCGTTGGTGATGCCGTAGTCGGTGCGCAGGGTCATCTGGCGACGAGCACCGAGCTCCTCCTCCTCTTCCGGGCGCAGACTATTGAAAACAAAGCGGGTGTTGTCGATGTACATGGCATTGAAGCCCACTTCACCCTTGCCGACGTGTTGGCCCGCCTGGATGGTTTCCCGACGCATCTGGTGTTCGCCATGGTTGCCGTAGAGGTGGATCTCAAACACGTTGGCGCCGTTCAGCAACGGCACATCGAGGAAGCGGTAGCGCCCGGCGTCGTCGGCTTCGGTAAAGGCCAGCAGTACCCCGTTCCGGTAGAGGTGGATCTGCCAGGTGGGCGGCGCGTTGCCCTCAAGAGCCGTGGTGCCAAAACGGTTGCTTTTGGGGGTCGCCAGGTTGCTGATCTGGAAGCCCAGACCTTCGGTGGCGCCGGAGAGCAGGTTATCCCCCAGGAAACTGACGTCACCGGCCTGATAGCGACCGAGGCTGAGCGGCAGCGTGTCGCTGATGTCGTTCAGATCCCGAGAGAAACGCAGACGATACTCACTGCGCTCGTTGGCCAGTTTGGTGTAGTTGAACTCGTAGCTTTGACCCAGAACATCGCCCGTTGCCAGCAGACCGAACTGGTAGTCTTGAGTCAGCATCTCCTTGCCCATAATGGCCGCGTTGCCATAGGCGAATACCGTTGGATCGGACAGGTCTTCGTAGGGATGGGGATGGATGGGATCAAAGCCCGCGCTGTGGAAGCGATGCTGAAGACCCAGTTGGGCCATCTGAGCCTGTTGCTGCTCCAGGCGTTGTACTGCAGGCAGCGGATAGGGACTGCTTACCGACAGTCGGCTGGCCGGGCCATTGAAGCTGAGGGAAATTGGCAACAGTTGCTGAATCAGTTCCGCATCCAGGTAAAGATCTGCACTGTCCCGGCCCCAGGGGCGTGCCGGGTCCAGCTCGAACCGATCAAAGCCTCTACGGGCCTCGTCCTGGTTGAGATCCAGCATAAAGTTGGCATTCTCACCCGCAATCCAGCCGTTGGCACTGGCAGTGTTAGGGTTCACCTGGATCTCCAGCCCCAGTGCGGCACTCAATGCCTGAAGAGGCACTAGAGTCCGTTGGCCGTGGCGGTAGACCACCAGTGGCTGTTCAAGCTGATGCCCTTGACTGAACAGGGTGAAGGTCTGGATCTGTTTGGCGGCCAGGGGGACTTCCCGGGCCTGAACGGCTTGAGCGCAGGTCAGCGCACCCAGTACAGCTAAGGTGACAGCTCGCATTTTCCCACAACGACTAGAAAGTTATCGATTTTGGCCGGCAGGATACCATTGATTAACGCATAAAGTGACGACAAAACGCCCGTGTTGTGACCCTTGGCTTCCCATGGTAGTTTGGGCCTGCATTCTTTCTCACTCCGGACTGTGGAGACACCCATGACCGCAAACGCTCACGAGCATTTGGACACCCTTACCCTCGATCAGTATTGTGCAGCCATTGGCGCCGCTACCCTGCTTAAGTCGGTTGTGGTGTTTGAACAGATGGCACCCGAGTACGTGGATGCGATCGCCCGCGGACTGGAGAGTGGGGATAAGGACCAGGTACTTTCCGAAGCACACAAACTGAAAGGCGCGGCGGGCTCAGTGGGACTCAAGCGCATTCAGGAGCTGTCCCAGGCACTGCAGTGTGGCGATGAGCCCCGATGGCAGGGAGAGCATCGTCAATGGTTTGAAGCGATTCGCGACCACCTCGACGCGGATCTGAACAGCCTCAAGCACTATCTGACCGAGCGTGCTTAACCGGCGAAGAAAACAAAAAGGCTGCCCTGAGGCAGCCTTTTTTGATCTTAAGTGCAGTGATTAATGCTCGTTGAGCGCACCGCAGAAGCGATAACCTTCGCCGTGAATGGTGGCGATGATCTCCGGGGTCTCCGGATGGCTTTCGAAGTGCTTGCGAATGCGACGGATGGTCACGTCCACAGTACGATCGTGAGGCTTCAACTCACGGCCGGTCATCTTCATCAGCAGATCGCTGCGGGACAGGATCTTGCCCGGGTTCTCAACGAAGTGCAGCAGCGCGCGGAATTCAGAGCGCGGCAGCTTGAACGGTTCGCCAGATGGGCTGATCAGTGAACGGCTGTTGATCTCCAGAGTCCAGTCGTTGAAGTGGTAGTACTCAACCTGGGGCTTCTCTTCGGTGGATTTGCCAGCGTTTACAATGCGGTTCAACAGGTTGCGGGCACGGATGGTCAGCTCACGCGGGTTGAACGGCTTGGTGATGTAGTCATCGGCGCCGATTTCCAGACCCAGGATCTTGTCCACTTCGTTGTCACGACCGGTCAGGAAGATCAGGGCGATATCGTCCTGCTCACGCAGTTCACGGGCCAACAGCAGACCGTTTTTACCGGGCAGGTTGATGTCCATGATGACCAGAGAGATCTTGTGGGTCTTCAGGGCGTTGTGCATCTCATCACCGTCAACAGCGACGGTAACATTGTAGCCTTCGGCTTCGAAGATGCTTTTCAGGGTGTTGCTGGTGACGGCTTCGTCTTCAACGATGAGGATGTGCGGATTTTGCATGTTAGCTACCTAAAGCGCTGTTCGACATAAATCAAAGCCAGTGGCGCACCACTAACCATTAAGCGTATGCAAAGTCCCTTTTATTGCCACATACAGCCACGCTGGGGTGTTCGAATATGGCTGCAGTTTCCTGTAAGGCGCCCTACGACAACGCGATTTTCGCGAGCGGGGTGTTTCACCTTGTGGGACTGAAAGTACCTCAAAATGGTTCAACAGTTCGCCAACTTTTGTTAACGGGTGACCTTTTTTGAGGCGGCGATCACAAAGCGTTTGATTTTTGTCGAGGCGTGTGTGTCAGTTTGTTTCGATTTTCCACCGGCTTATGGCCGGGAAAGTCGTCAGCTCGTTAATCGATGACGCCATTTTACCTGCCCGCGTTGTCCTAAACAGCCAACTCCGGTGGCAAAGGGTTAAAGTTGTGATCGCTTTCAGTTTTATCACCGGGTTTGGGGCATGTTATTGCCTCCCTATAACCGGTAAATGTAAACGATGGCGACGGATCGTGACGGCGATCACACTCTGTTTGTTTTAAAAATTGCTGAAAGTTTGACAGGCGGCAGGGTTTTGCGATGAGATGAGCGCCTCTCCCAGCCATTGGGAGAACAGAAGAGGTGCGTTGCCCAGGTAAGCCGGAGCAGGAGAGCGAACTCCGAAGATGCCGGCCCAGGGGGAGCAACGCCGAGATGGTTAGCCCGTTCGACTCGGGATGCCGTCGGCCGCCGGGGCTGAATCCCTGGGGCTGTCACCATTGGATGTAGGTGGAGAGCTTCTGGAAGAAATCCCGTGATCGCACGATGGGCACGGGTGCCCCATCCAGACTCTCCGAACAGGTATCTTGGTTCGGAGCACAATGAATACTCAACTTTCTTCCCCGGTCTCTTTGACGGTTGCCAAGTTTGGCGGCACGTCTGTCGCCGATTACCTTGCCATGGATCGCTGCGCTGATATCGTCCTGGCGGACCCCAGCGTACGGATTGTCGTGGTCAGCGCCTCCAGCGGCGTGACCAACCTGCTGGTCTCTCTCTCTTCCGGCATCAGTGATGGTGCAAAACGGTTGGAGCTGCTTGGTCAGATCGCCGAGATCCAGTACCAGATCCTGGATGCGCTGGGTCGTCCGGCCGAGGTGGCTGCCGCACTTGATCTGCTCTTAACCGAGATGGATAAGCACAGCGCACAGTTGGCACAACAACCTCAGGATCCCCGCCGGGTGGATGCGCTGTTGGCTTTGGGGGAGCAGTGCTCCTCTCTGCTCTTTGCTGAATTACTGCGTCAGCGTGGTGAGCCAGCTCGCAGTCGGGACGTACGGGAGGTGATGCGCACCGATAGCCACCATGGCCGTGCGGAGCCTCAGTTGCAGGAATTGGCTCAGTTGGCGAAGGGGTGTTGGGGGGCCGCTCTTGAGGCGGAAAGGATCGTAACCCAGGGCTTTATCGGCGCCGACAGCGAAGGCCATACCACGACACTGGGTCGGGGTGGGTCTGACTTCAGTGCCGCTCTGCTGGCGGAAGCTTTGGGTGCGGACAGTCTGGCGATCTGGACCGATGTGGATGGGATCTACAGCTGCGACCCGCGTCTGGTAACGGGTGCAAGACCGATCCCCGAGCTCTCCTTTGATGAAGCGGCAGAGATGGCGACCTTTGGCGCCAAAGTGCTGCACCCGGCCACCATTCTTCCTGCGGTGCGTTCAGGCTGTGCCGTGTTTGTCGGCTGCAGTCGGGCACCGGAAATGGGTGGCACCTGGATCCGTAACCGAACCGAGTTGACTCCGGTATTCCGGGCCCTGTCACTGCGCCGTAATCAAACCCTGATGACGGTACATAGCCTTAATATGTTGCATGCACAGGGCTTCCTGGCCGAGCTGTTTGCCATCCTGGCTCGCCATCGCATCAGTGTGGATCTGATCACCACTTCTGAGGTGTCCGTGGCACTGACCCTGGACAGCACCGGCTCTGACAGCGGTGGACGCGAGTTGCTGACACCGGCTTTGCTGGAGGAGTTGGGGCAGATGTGCCGGGTTGAGGTGGAGAGCGGTCTGGCGCTGGTGGCGGTGATCGGTAACCGCATCGCCAATACCGCCGGCATCGGCAAGCGGGTGTTCGAGGTGATTGAGCAGCACAATGTGCGGATGATCTGTCAGGGAGCAAGCCCTCACAATCTCTGCTTTCTGGTGGACGGTCAGGAGGTGGATGGCGTCGTTCGTCAGTTGCACAATCGCTTACTGGAGACTCAGTAAGCAAGAGAAAGGGCGCCGGATGGCGCCCTTTTGGTTGGGACTCAGTGGAGGCGTCTTCGCAGCAGCACCAGCGGAATCAGCAGGAGCAGCCCGAAGCTGACGCTTCCCGCTCCGCTGACATCAACGCGAACGCGGGCCTCTACAGGCTCACTGCTCAGCGAACCGTCGTTGGCCACCAGGCTGAATACCAGCGTTTCGTTCTTACGGACATGGGGAACGCTCACCTCCAGAGTGTTGCCGGAGAGTGAGAAGCTGGCCTCGGTTCCGCCGGTCTGCGTTGCACTCCAGGTGACGGCGTCTCCGTCAGGATCGTTGGCGGAGAGGTAGAACCGTGCGGTTTCTCCTCGTCGCGCCTTTTGCGCAGCGGGTTCACTGACTCGGGGAGCGTCATTCTCGTTATGCACTGTAACCGTAACCTCTGCCTGGCCAATCACCTCTCCCTGCTCATTCAGAGCCTGGTAAGTCAGGTGATCGTCACCCGCAAAATCCAGATTGGGGGTGTAGGTGAGGGTGCCATCGTCATTGATGACCACCTCACCGTTGTCCGGGGTTGAGGTGATGACGACGGATGTTGGGGCTGGACCCGACACTTGAGCCAGATGAAGTGCCTCAAATGTGGTGCCTTCGGAACGAGCTGTCAGCCGGAGCGGCAGGGGCAGCAGGGCGCTGTCGTTTTCCACCACATTCAGGGTGACGGCTACCTCCTCCTGGGTTTCAAACCAGTCGTTGGCCGCCACATCCACCGCGTCCGCCCTTACCTGGAAATCAATATTAACCAGGCCCTGATAGTCATTACTGATGGTCAGGGTATCGCCTGTTACCGGGGCGCTGCCTTCGCCATTGTAATAGGCGTTTCGGCCAACGTAGCCACTACGATCCTCTGCTCCAACGGTCACGCTGTCAGGCAGGGGATCCAAACGGTAGTAACGCATCAGATTGGTGCCCTCGTTGTCACCGAGGCCCAGCCAAACGCCAAAGCTGTAACTCCGCGATTCATCGCCGAACAGTTGGGCATCAATCCAGTCAAACACCACCCAGGTCGGGTTGTTTTCGTCGTCCTGGACCAGGTAGGCGTGCACGGCACCGCCACCCTTCCCATTGTCGTCATCACCGCCATCCCCCTCCAGATCCAGATCGGTCCAGAGCGGCGCCAGCAGGTTGTTGGGCGCGGAGAGGGTGGGCAACGGCTGATTCCTCGGCGAAGAACCCGAGCGCTCGTTGCCCGCTGCGATAAAACCGTTGCTCGATATCGTCACCTGACCATACTGGCGGCCATGCAACTCATAGGAGACCGGCAGGTTCAGGACCCAGTAGGTATCGTCACACCCGTTGCGGCAGGAGAGACGATTTTGCTCATCAGCCTGACTGGGTGGCGAGGGGTCATTGATGGAATGAACCGTTATCTGCTCATGCTCCAGTTCGCCAACCCAGGTCACCAGACCCTCTTCGCTGTTCACCGTGAGGCCATTGGGGGAACCTGCCGTATCGATAACGACGCTCTCTTCAAGCAGGGACAGACGAGGGTCGGTTTGCAGGGTGACGGTAACCGGTTTCTCAAAGTGCTTATTGGAGAAGGACGCCTGATACTGGCCTGTGCCACCAAAGGGTTGCGTTGACTGTTCGCCGAACAGGGCGATGGTAGAGAGTTCGGTGGACAGCTCCGGATAGATGGCGATGGGAAGGTGAGCGTTACTCTCACCGCTGAAGGTCACCTGGCCAAACTGCCACTCCTCCTTGGGCGCCAGTGCCGGGTCGACCAGCAGAGTAAACTGCGCGGATGCTCCTGGGGCGAGAGTCACATATTCCGGCATCACAGTTACTGCGCCCTGATCGATTCCGGCCTGAATATTCCAATCTCCCCGGTTCTCGCCACGATTGGTAACGGTGCCGGTAAAGCTGCAGCGTGAGACACAGGAGGCGTTAGCAAAGGAGGCTTTATCAAAGGTCAGTGTCGTATTGCTGGCGGCCTCCAGGTCCAGGCGGCCAGCACCCACATCAAAGGGGTCCGCCTCTGTGCTGGCGTCCTGTTTTAACAGGTCGGCCTGGGTGGTGCTGGAGGTGAGGGCGGTTTTGATTTCCACCGCACTCCAATCCGGGTGCAACTGACGCATCAGGGCGGCGGCGCCCGCGACATGGGGACTGGCCATGGAGGTCCCACTTTTCAGTGAGTAGTGAGACTCCGTAGAGCTTGCGTCATCAGTGGCGTAGGCGGATAGGATTGAGGTACCCGGTGCAGCGATATCGGGCTTCAGGATATTGGGGTCGCCATTGGGCCCACGGGAGCTGCTGGAGTTCATCATATCGGCAAACTCAGGTGCCACAATCCGCTGGAGCGTGCTGGATATCGTTGCGTCAAGCGCGTCGGATTGAGGCAGGGCCGCCACAATCGCTTCGCCGTTGGTTTTGCTGATCATCACCGCAGGCAGATTGGCGTCGTCCATCCGCATGGTGATGGGGATACCGGGGACATTGTTGTAGACCACCATCGCAACAGCACCGGCGGCCTGAGCATGGGCGGACTTCAGAGAAAAGGTGCACCCTCCCCGTTGAATCAGGGCGATCTGGCCATCAAATTGGTTGGCATCAAAGGGGCCACACCCCTCCACATTCTCCGGGTCCGCTTGCACACTGGCCAACAAGGGAGCGCTGATCTCTTCATCTACGCGAATGGGGGAGGTGCCTTCCACGGTGATAAAGTCCGGCAGCCCTGCGATGGAGAGCGCTTTTGAGAAAAAGCGGCCATGAGTGGTATTGGCAACGGTTATCCCTGCCTCGATGCAAGCCGGGCACCCCACGGTTTGGGCGCCGGCGCCGTCGTTGCCTGCTGCGGTAACCAGCACCACCCCTGCCGCTTCAATGGCTTCGAACACCGCTTTGTAGGGAGTGAGCGCCGGGTCCATCCCGGGGCTCCCGCCCCAGGAGTTGTTGATCACCTGGGCACCATCGTTGACGGCGTGCTCCAGCGCTTCCAACAGCATAATGTCACTTCCGGAGGAGCGGTCGGGATCATCTGCGGTGGCATAGAGTGCCTTGTACACCATCAGGTAGGCCGCCGGAGCGACACCGGAGAGAGTCAGTGGCTGATCCTGCACGTCGGCCTGGACCCGGTTGCCTGCAGCGGTGCCCGCAACGTGGGTGCCATGGCCACCGAAATCCCTTGGACTCAGGTACTCCTGATCGGCAACCGGAAAGGTGGGGGCGGACCAGCGCGCCACAATCAGTTTGTTGTTACAGAATGAGGGATCGGTGGTGCGGCAATAATCGTCGCTGGGGAGGTTCTGGGCTGGCGCGGAGAACCCCTCGCCAGAGAACATCTCGTGTCTGGGATCGATGCCCGAGTCCACAATGGCGATGCGGATCCCTTCGCCCGCTTGTCCCTGGGCTTGCAGTTTGTGCCAGACCCTTTGAGCCTTGATCTGCTCCAATGAGGTATCCATCTGGACCTCATAGCGGCGGTTGGGGAAAACCGCCCGAACACCGGGCAGTGCTGCCAACTGCGCCTGAGTCAGGTCCGAACCCATCACGGCCACGCCGTTGAACAGGGTTGAGAAGCGATGGGAGACCTGTGCTTGTGGCAATCGGTTGGCCAGGGTGGTTTGGAACTGAGCCACTTCCGCATCCAGCTGATTGCGATACTGCATCAGACCGCTGGAGGAATGCGCGTTATCCGAGATGGCCCGTGTCGATTTGGTGTTCTGAAGGATGGCAAGCGGCTGTGAAGCCAGCTGGACGAGAAAGCGCTGTTGGGTGGGGGAGGGGGCCTGAGGTCCGGTTTTGCTCGGGTTGTCTTGTGCAGCAAGGATCTCGGCCAAGTGGGTAAGTGGCACCGTGTTTAACGGCTCATCAGAGGCGGTGGCCCCGAAGGCGACCAGTGCGGCGATGGCGCCGCATATCCATTGTCGTTTCATTGTTGTTTTCCGTCTGAGAATACTCACCGGACGACTGCTGGCTGTCTGGCGGGGTTGCAAAGCCTTTTGTTTGTAACATCCTGATCTTGCTAATCCTTCCGGTGTTGAGCCGATCATTTGGCTGGTCGCGCAGTACGTGGGATGTGCAGAGACTTTGGGGTCAGGCCGATCTGTGCGAATGGTTGAGATGATGGGAGGAGCGGTGAACACCAGACGGGAGAGAAATCGGGCTGCCCGTGCAGGCGCAGCCCGTCGCGTTTAACGGATCAGGCGGCGGAAGAGGATCATCAGTGGCAGTAGCCAGAGCCAGCCATTCAGGCTGCCTCCACCACTCTCTTCTGCACGCTCTTCGGCACTCTCTTCACCTGGCGCCTCAATGGGAGTTTGTTCCTGAGTGCCTGAGCCTGAAGCGACCATCTGTGCGATCACTGGCTCACTATCATGTTGACCATCGTTGGCGACGATGGAGAAGGTCATCGCCGCATCGGATTCGGTCTCTGGCGCTGATATTTGTAACTTACTGCCTTGCACTGAATGGCGGGTCTGGGGTCCGGAAAGCTGCGTGCTTCTCCAACTCAGAGAATCGCCTTCCACATCGGTGGCAGAAAGGGAGATTTCCACCGATTGACCGGGCGCGAGACGCTGCTCCGCAATGGGATCCACTACCGGTGGGTCATTCACTTTGGCCACCTGAAGCTCAATATCAACGAATCCCAGCACATTCCCTGCGTTGTCCTTCATCATGTATTGCAGTGTGTCTTCACCGTTGAAGTCCGGGTAGGGATGGTAGTTCAGATGCTCCTCATCCAACTGAACGGTGCCGTTTTTTGGTTGGTCGGAGATAGTGATGTCGCTGACTTCGGGGTAGAGCAACTCAATCAATTGCATCGCCTGCAGTTGGCTGCCGTGGTGCTCCACACTCAGTACAACAGGCACATCCATCAGTTGGGCGTGTATTTCGCCAGCATCAATGGACAGTGGCATATCCTCTTGTGTCTGCATCTGCCGCTTGCCATTGAACACGGCCGCTTCGTTGGACAGAGCAAAGTCGATCTCAATATTGCCAGCAGGGTGGGTGGCAATTCTGAGTGTATCTCCGACTTTGGGCGCAAATCCTTCACCATTGAAGTAGCGGACATTGCCGACATTGCCGTGGCGCTCCTCTGCACCGACGGTCAGTTGGGGAGGCAGTGTATCCAGCTCATAGTATTTCATCAGGTTGGTGCCTTTATTGGGACCGGTTCCCAACCAGACTCCAAAGCTGTACTGGTTTGCGTTTGAATCTCCGTATACCTGAACGTCGATCCAGTCGACGACGATCCAGATTGGGTCTCCCTGGTCATCCAACACCTCATAGAGGTGCATGGAACCGCCGCCGCTACTGCTACTGATGGGCTCTTCATCTCCGAGCAGGTTCAGGTCTGTCCAGAAAGGGGCAATGACATTATTGGGAGGGGTGAGGTCTGCCAGTTTCTGATTGCGCCAGCCGGATTCGATCTGGGTTTCTCCCGCGGCCATAAAGCCATTGCTGGAGATGGTCAGGAGCTGGTGGTCCTCACCGTTATATTCGAACTGGGCAGCACTGCGGTAGACGAAGGAGTACTCATCACAGCTGTTTAAGCAGGATACCCGGTTATTTTCCTGTGCCTGACTGACTAACCCGGAAATATGGGTCGGTGTGATGGCAACCACCTGAGTATCCAGCAGGCCTTGCCAGAGGATCCGGGCGGACGACTCTTCATATTCGAAACGACCGCCACTGCTGCCGTTGCTTCGTATATGAATGCTTTCCCTGTCCAGCACCACCCCGGGGCTGATGGTCAATTCGATGGCTATCTCATCGTCAAAACTGGTATTGGAGAAACGCGCGTGGTAGTCGCCGTGCTCACCAAAGGCGAGGGTGGGTTTATCGCCATAAAGCGAGGTCATCCCGCTGTTGCTGGACAGGGTCGGCAGAATGGCTAACGGGAGGTGGGCTTGATTGGCACCGGAAAACTGAAGTTCGCCATAGTGCCACTGGTCTTTGCTCATATGGGTGGCGTCGATGGTGACCGAGACTTCGCCGGATTGATTCGGGGGCAACGAGAGCCGATGGGGTGAGACGGACACCTCAGCATCGGCCAGCGTAGCCATCACTTCCCACTGGGCTTCCTCGTTTCCACGGTTGGTCGCCACCACTTTAAATTGGCACTCAGCGATGCAGGTCGGATTGGCGTATGAGGCTTTATCAAAGGTCAATGTGGTGAGGCGTGCCGCATTAAGATCCAACCTGCCGGCGCCGACGTCAAAGGGGGTGACTGGCGAGGTGTTGTTCTCTTTGCGAAGGTGGTCGCGATAGCTGGTACTGGTCAGCGCGGTCTTAATATCAATCGCACTCCAATCCGGATGTTCCTGTCGCAACAGCGCTGCCGCGCCACTGATTTGCGGTGCGGCCATTGAAGTACCGCTGAGCATGGCATAAAGCGGGTTTGCGTTACTCTCCTGCTGGGGCCTGATGGCTGAGAGGATGTAGCTGCCAGGGGCGGTGATATCGGGCTTCAGTATGGTGGGATCGCCGTTGGGTCCGCGGGAACTGCTCGGGGCGATGTGATCGGCAAATGCCTCAACCACAAGACGAACGGTATCGCCGGATAACACCGCGGAAGCGGCCGTTTGACCGGCCAGGTGGGAGAGTATTTCAGCGCCGTCACTCTGGCCGATCATGGCGGCGGGGATCGGGGTGGATGGCATCAACATAATGACAGGTTCTGCCGGCCGGTCGTTGAATACAATCATGCCTACAGCGCCCGCTGCCGAGAGGTTTTGGGCTTTTTCGATAAAGGCGCACTCGCCACGCTGCACAACCACGATGTGTCCCTGCAGGCTGCCGAAGGGAAACGGCAGACAGCCCTTATTGTTGTTCGGGTCCACATTTTGCGCCGTGGTAATGGGGGCGCGAATGTCTCTGTGGTGCGGATAGTCAGAATGGGCCAGTCGTGCGGAAATTGGCTCCAGGCCGTCGACCTCCAGCACGTGGTGAATAAAGCGCCCATGGGAACTGTTTGCGACGGTGATGCCAGCTTCAATACAGCCGGGGCAGCCGATGGTATTCGCACCTGGGCCGGAGTTGCCCGCCGAGCTGACCATCACGATGCCAGCGGCTTCCGCCATCTCAAAAGCGGCTTTAAATGGGGAGAGGGCGGGGTCCAGACCGACAGCCCCACCCCAGGAGTTGTTGATCACGTCAGCACCATCATTGACGGCGTGTTCAAGGGCCTCAAGTAGCATGATATTGGAACCGGAGGCGCTGTCAGGATTGTTGGCTGTGGCATAAAGGGTTTTGTAAACCATCAGGTAGGCACCTGGAGCGATCCCTGACAGGGTGAGATTTTGCCCCTCGAACTGGGTTGTCACCGGGTTTCCCGCCGCAATGCCCGCAACATGTGTCCCATGTGTGTTGAATCCACGGGGGGTCAGGTACTCATCTTTCCAGACCGGGAAAGTGGGGGAGATCCAGCGCGCTGAGATCAGTTTGTTATTGCAGAAGGTGCTGTCCACTTGAGCGCAATAGTCATTCTGTGGTCTGTGCGAGGCTGGAGGAATAAATCCTTCATCCGAGAACATCGGGTGCTCAGGGAAAATGCCGGAATCGATGACGGCAATCTTGACCCCCTGTCCGGCCTGGCTGCGTGACCCTAACTGCTGCCATAGCGACGCTGCCTGAACCAGGTCCGGTGACGTATCCATGTGGGTGGTGTAGATGCGCTCGGGATAGACCGCTTTGACGCTGGGAATGTCGGCCAGTTCGCTAGGGTCGAGGTTATGACCGGAAATCGCCACGCCGTTGAACAGGGTGGTGAACCGGTGTGTGATTTGAGCCTCTATCCCCTCGGTATTTAGGGCGTCGTAAAACTGTTGGAATTCAATATCAAGCTGCTGCTGAAGCTGCGAGACCCGGGTATTTGGCTCATCATCCAGGCCTTGTGTACTCATCGACATGGTATGGGGGGTGTCAGGCTTTCCCATGCTGGCCACCGGGGCTGACTGCAACTGAATCACGAAGCGCTTCAGTGTCTGCTTCTGTCCAGTGGCATCACCTCGAAACTCCGGCTCCCAGTGAGGGCGCATCTTTTGCAGTTCAAAGTGGGTGTAGGTGTAGTCCTTCTTCTTATTGGCCAGTACTGATGCACTGCTACAGACCAAAGCGAAAGAGATAGCGACAGCAAATAGGGACTTGCTCATGCGCGGCTCCTCGTTGTCTTTATCGTGTCTCCAGGTGTCGCTGGGCATGACACACCGGGCTTATCCTTGCTTAATTGACGCACTATTCTTGCACGGTCATTCCGAGGGCTTGGGAGGCAATGAGCCGATCTGGGACGGATGCTGCGACGGCCTGATCTACGTGTGTTGGTTGCGTTGAAGAAGCCGTGTGAATGGGGGAAGTCTTTGTTAGAAAAGAAAAAGGGCGCGGTGTGCGCCCTTTATATATAACGGAACTCCGGGGGTTACTTGCGTCTGCGGGTCAAGGCTAGCGGAGCCAGCAGCAGGACCAACCAACCCAGGCTGCCGCTGTCGTCATCCGCTGGCGGTGTCACCTCAACCGTGACCGTGACCGGCTCACTGCTCAGAGCCGCATCGGAAGCAACGGCCGCAAAGGTGAGGGTTTCCGCAGCGGACACACTGGGAGCGTTCACTGTGAGCGTATTACCGCTGACGGAGAAGCTCGCTGCCGTACCGCTGGTCTGAGTCACTTGCCAGGTCAGATCATCACCATCCACATCGTCAGCCGAGAGCGCAATGTTGACGTTCTTTCCACTGACAACAGAGGCTGCCGCAGGCGCCGTTGCGACCGGGGCATCATTGACGTTGGTGACGGTGACGTCGACCGTGGCACTGCCGATCACCATTCCCTGCTCATCCAGCGCGTCGTAACCGATGGCGTCGGTGCCGGCAAAGTCCAGATTCGGGGTGTAGGTGAGGGAGAGGTCCTCGTTCACCACCACGCTGCCGTTGGCCGGTTCCTCGGTGATGGTAATGCCTGTGGGCATCGCGCCCGCAACGTCAACCAGGTGCAGGGCTTCAATCACGGTGCCCTCATGGCTGCCCTTCAACATCAGCGGCAGAGTGATGGTGTCCTTATCGTTCTCCACCACGACCACAGTAACGGCGGCCTCTTCAAGGGTCTCCGCGCTGTCGTCAGCGGCCACATCAACCACATCAGCGCTCAGGGCAAAGTCCATGTTAACGATGCCACCCGGCTCATTTTGTACCAGCGCAGCCAGACCATTCACCGGAGCACTGCCCTCCCCGTTGTAGTAGAGCAGGTCGCCCACCGCGCCGCTGATGTCCTCTGCGCCGACAGTTACATTGGCGGGAATGGGACCCAGGTCGATGATGTTGATGGCGTTTTCACCCTTATAGGCGCCAACTCCCAGCCAGACACCAAAGCTGTAAGTGTTGCCGGAGGTGTCATCCCAAAGCTGCGCATCTTTCCACTCGATACCGATGTAGGCCAGATCTCCGGCCTGATCCGAAATGCCGAAGATGTGCATGGAACCACCACCGGTGTCGCCCGCCGTACCGTCGGTCAGATCCATATCGGCCCAGAACGGGGCGATCACGTTGTTTGGCGCTGTGCCATCGGGCAAACGCTGGTTGTTCCAGGAGCCGGTGGTATCGACGTTACCGGCCGCAACAAAGCCGTTGTCAGAAACGGTGATCTGACCGTAGTCCTGACCACCATAGGAGAAGGACGGTACGTTGTAGACGAAGGAAACCTCATCACAACCGCCAGAGCAGCTGATTTGGTTGTCCGGCGTAGCAAAGCTGGGCAGGCCAAGCACACCCAGAGGGGCAACGGAAAGGCTTTGCGTGCCCAGACGTCCAACCCAGCTCAGTCGGCCGTTGGTTTCATCGATCTCCATACCGGTCTGGCTGGCGTCCGTGGCCGTGATGCTGGCGCTGTCCTCAACCATGGTGAGGTTTTCGTCCGCCATCAGAGTCAGGGAGACGGTCCCCTCAAACCCCTTATTGGCAAAGACGGCGTGATAGGTGCCCTCTTCGCCGTAGGTTAGGGTAGGCGCATCGCCGTAGATGGAGACCATGGAGGCGTCGGTAGAGACATCCGGGAAGATCGCCAGAGGCAGATGGGCATCGGTGTTGCCACTGAACTGCACCTTACCAAAGCGCCAGGCGCCCTTATCGGCAAAGGTGGGGTCAATGGCCACGGTGAACTCGCTGGACTCACCGGCTGCCAGCTCCAGGGTCGCAGGGGATACGGTGACCGCAGCGCCGTCAACCATGGCGCTCAGTGCCCAGCTGTCTGCGCTGTCGCCGCGGTTGGTTACGGTCGCCGTGAAGCGACACCCGGTAATGCAGGCGGCGTTGGCGTAGGAGGCTTTGTCGAAGGTCAGTACTGCGTCACTGGCAGCATCAAGGTCAACTCGGCCTGCGCCCACATCAAAGGGATCGGCGGCTGTAGCCGCGTCCTCTTTGGTCAGCCCCTCAAGGGTGGCGCTGGAGGTCAGTGCGGTCTTGATCTCCACGGCGCTCCAGTCGGGATGCATCTCCCGCATCAGGGCTGCTGCCCCGGCGATATGCGGACTGGCCATGGAGGTGCCGCTCAGCAGCGCGTAGGTTGCCCCCTCACGTCCCGGTTCTTCCGGTGACATGGCGGAAAGAATGGCACTGCCAGGGGCGGCAATGTCCGGCTTAAGAATGTTGGGATCGCCGTTGGGGCCGCGGGAGCTGGAGCTGGCGGTGTTGTCAGCGAACTCGGGATCAACAATTCGGGTGATCGCGGCGGCGATGGTGGCGGAGTGCGGACCTTCACCACCCAACTCGGTCAGAATCGCTTCGCCACTGGCCTGGCTGACCATCACTGCGGGGATGGTGGCGTCGTCCATGGACATGGTGATGGGCTGGCCATCGCGGTTGTTGTAAACCACCAGGGCAACCGCACCCGCGTCGGCAGCGTGATTGGCTTTATCGAGAAACGCACAGCTGCCTCGGCTGATCAGGGCGATGCTGTCGGTAAAGCTGCCTTCCGCAAACGGTTCACAGCCTTCCACGTTAATGGCGTCAACATCTGCGCTGGCGATAACCGGTGCGGTGATGTCGCTTTGCAGACGGGCGGAAGAGGTGCCTTCGACGGACAGAATTCCGCTCAGGCTGCCGACACTCAGCTCATTCGCAAAGAAGCGTCCGTGGGTGGTGTTGGCCACCGTGATACCCGCTTCAATGCAGCCCGGACAGCCAATGGTTTGAGGGCCGGAACCGGAGTTACCGGCTGAGGTGGCGATCACCACGCCCGCCGCTTCGGCTGCTTCAAACGCGGCTTTGTAGGGCGAGAAGGCGGGGTCCATGCCGGCGCTGCCGCCCCAGGAGTTGTTGATCACGTCGGCGCCATCGTTCACCGCATGCTCAAGGGCTTCGAGCAGCATGATATTGGACCCGGAGGCGCGGGTCGGATCGCTGGCGGTAGCAAACAGGGCCTTATAAGCCATCAGGTAAGCCCCTGGCGCGACACCAGAGACAGTAACGTCCTGGCCAAGGAAGTTGATATCGACCTTGTTGCCCACGGCAGTACCGGCAACGTGGGTGCCGTGACCGTCGAATCCAAGCGGGCTCATGTGCTCCTGCTCCCAAACCGGGAAGGTGGGGGCGGACCAGCGGGCCACAATCAACTTGTCGTTACAGAAGTTGGCGTCAATGGTGGAGCAGTAGTCGTCAACGGGCATCCCTTCGCTGGGGGCAGTAAAGCCTTCGCCTGCAAACATCTCGTGCTCCGGGCGGATCCCGGAGTCAATGATGGCAACGCGAACGCCAGCACCAGCGGTATCGCGCCCGCCCAACTGTTCCCAAACGGCGGGGGCATTGATCAGGTCCAGAGAAGCGTCCATTTCAGTGGTATAGATCCGCTCTGGATACACCGCTTTGACGCCTGGCAGAGCGGCCAGTTGGGCCAGACTCAGATTGCCGCCGGACACCGCCACACCGTTAAACAGGGTGGCGAAGCGGTGGGAGACTTTGGTGCTGGGCAGGCGAGTTGCCAATACCGCGCGGAATTGTTCAACTTCCGCATCCAGGTGGTTGCGGTATTGCGACACATTGGCGGCATTGAGATTCAGCTTGTCGGCATCGGCACCCTTTGCCGTGGCGCTCAAGCCGGGGAGGCCGCCGCGATAAGTGGCGATGGGGTCGGATTCAAGCTGAACAATGTAGCGGGACTGACTGATGGGGGTAGCCTGACGAACATCCGGGCTCCAATGCTGGTTTCGGGATTGAAGCTCGAAGCGGGAGTCTCCGAGCGAAACATTGCCGTTCACCCCTGCTGCCGCCGTGCCAGCGCTGTAAAGCGCGGCGAGGACGGCCAGTGTGAGTTGTTTTCTCATGTTCTTCCTTCCATCTCTTGTTGTCTGTCGGACGACCGCTACCTGTCAGACTTATACCCTGAGTAAATGGGTGTTTATATTCCCCTGCTCACTGAGCGAATGGGGGTATGCATTTTTAACATTTGATTTACATCAAAGCGAGAGCTTTGTTTGTTAGGACTTAAATGGAGTCTAGTTTCACGTAAATGGACCTTTACGGGAGATTGAACTGCTCGGGTGAATGGAAGGATCACTTTTTGAGTCAGGGCGCGACCTGCCGCTGGATAGGCTGCTGCAGTGAGAGCAGGGTTTCGGTGGATTGGATCTGCGGGATCGCCTGGATCTGATTGACCAGAAGGTGATGCAGCGCGTCGATGCTGCGGGTCTGGATCTTGGTGAAGATGCTGTAGTGCCCGGTGGTGTAATAGGCTTCGACCACTTCCGGAAGGGCCTGCAGCTTGGCCAGCACCTTGGGATAGTCGCCCGCCGCCTTGAGATTGATGCCGATAAAGCAGCACACCTGATACCCCAGCGCCTTGGGGTCGACGGTGGCCTGAGTGCCGGTGATGATCCCCGCCTGCTTCATCTTTTCAACCCGGACATGGACCGTGCCCGGGCTGACACCATGACGTTTGGCCAGCTCCGCATAGGGCACACGCGCATCGGCCTGCAGAGCGGTCAGCAGCGAACGGTCCAGATTATCGATTCGATAGTTTTCGTTCATTTTTCCACCTCGATTTTGGTGATTCAAAGGCAATCCTGGCTATTGATTGACGAAAAAATCCTAATGCCAGTATTTCTTTGATGATCTATTGATGCTGGCCGCTTTGCAATGAAGAATCCTCTTCACACCTTCAGCTTTGATGAGGAATCGACAACATGAAACGCGCATACATCGAGAAACAGCAAAAGATCGCCCTGGTTCGTGACACCTTTGCCCGGGAGCTGAGTGCGCGCCTCAATCTGCTGGAGGTTCAGGCGCCCCTGCTGAGCGAAGTGGGGAGTGGCATCCAGGATGGGCTGTCTGGCACTGAGAAAGCGGTGGCGGTCAAAGTGAAGACCCTGCCGGAGCGGGAGTTTGAAGTGGTGCACTCGCTGGCCAAATGGAAGCGGGCCACCCTGGGGCGTTACCAGTTCGGCCCGGGCGAAGGGATCCTGGCTCAGATGAAGGCGCTGCGCCCGGACGAGGCGATTCTGGGACCCAAGCACTCGGTGTATGTGGACCAGTGGGACTGGGAGCAGGTGCTGGGCAAAGAGGAGCGGAGCCTGCCGGGTCTCAAAACTCGGGTTGAGGCGATTTGGGGGGCATTGAAGGCAACGGAAGCGGCGCTGATCGCCCGTTATGACCTGACCGCCTGGTTGCCTGAGTCCGTCACCTTTATGCATGCGGAAACATTGCGACAGCACTACCCAGAGCTGTCTGCCTCAGAGCGGGAGCGCCGCATCTGCCAGGAGTTGGGGGCGGTGTTCCTGATCGGCATTGGTGGCAAGCTGGCGGATGGCGAGCCCCACGATATGCGGGCGCCGGATTACGACGACTGGAGCAGTGAAACGGAACTGGGATTGGGGCTCAACGGCGATCTGCTGGTGTGGAACCCGATTCTGCAAGATGCCTTTGAACTCTCCTCCATGGGGATCCGGGTGGACAGCCTGGCGCTGCAACAGCAGATGCGCCTGGCCGGCACGGAGGGCGCGATGGCGCAACCCTGGCATCAGAGCCTGCTGGCCGGAGAGCTGCCCCAGACCATTGGCGGAGGCATCGGTCAATCCCGTCTGGTGATGCTGCTGCTGGGTGCAGAGCACATCGGCCAGGTGCAGTGCGGTGTGTGGGCGGAACCCTGCCCGAGCCGTCTCTGAGGGCCCGGGTCAGAGGGATCACTCAAACGGAATGTCGGCGGTAAAACTGAGTGGCTCACCGGAGTAGGGTTGTTTGATGGTCAGGGTGTGGGCGTGCAGGAGCAGCCGGTCGGCGGCTTGCAACGCCTCCCCTTCCGCGTAGAAACCGTCGCCCAGAATCGGGTGGCCCAGCGCCAGCAGATGTACCCGAAGCTGGTGGGAGCGGCCAGTGATGGGCGTCAGCTCCACCAGGCTTGAATGTTCATCTTCACTCAACACCCGATAGTGGGTCAGTGAGGGTTTGCCACCCTCGAAGCAGACCTTCTGTTTCGGGCGGTTGGGCCAGTCGCAGATCAGGGGCAGGTCAATCTCGCCCTCCGGCTGGTTCAGATGTCCCCAAACCCGGGCGATGTAGGTCTTACTGGTTTCCCGTTCGCGGAACTGGCGCTTCAGCTCCCGCTCCGCGTTTTTCCTCAGGGCCAGCACCATAACGCCGGAGGTGGCCATATCCAGACGGTGCACATCGAACACCTTGCCATAGCGGGCTTCGACCCGGGCATAGACGCTGTCCCGATGGGCGGGGTCACGCCCCGGTACCGACAACAGGCCGCTGGGTTTGTCTACCACCACAATGTCCTTGTCCTCGTATAACACCGTCAGGTAGGGCTCCAAGGGCGGTTGGTAGTGAAACTCGGTCATGTTCTGGCTTCGAAAACTGTGGGAAAAATGGGCGCACACATTAGGGGAAGGGGCGCCCGGATGCAAGTCAGAAAAGGTTGCCGCCGGAGGCGTGGATCAGGCAGAAGGTCCAGACCACAAAGGCCAGGGGCAGGTGGACCAGGGCATAGAAAAGGGCATCCAGCTTACCCATCGACTGGTCATCCACAATCAGATAGAGGTGAAGCAGGAAGATCACCGGCAGAGCGGCGTAGAGTGGCCAAAGCACCAGCGCGGACCCGGGCAGGATCAGCCGTCCGAGCAGAGTAAGTGCCACCATGGCCGCAGTGATCAGCGGCGCAGCGCCGATGCGGTAGTGGACCGGGTACCATTGCAGCATCTGTCTCTCCTTGTCAGTCTGCTTTGCGAGCAATCAGTTGGGCGGTCGCCCTGTCAGGGTTACGCCATATCCCTTCACGGTAGTGGATGGTTTCCAAGGAAGCAAAGGCCGATTTCAGTTCATTGGGTTCCAACAGAAAGGCGGGGTTGTTGGGGCGTCCAAACGCCCGGTTATCGGTGGTGAAAGTCTCGTAGATCAAAATGCCGCCCGGGCGCAGTGCCAGTGCGAGATCAGGCAGCAGAGGGCGGTGCAGGTAGTGGCACACCAGAATGGCGTCAAACCGGCGTTGCCCCAATGGGCGCTCATGGGCCTCCAGATCGGTCTGCCAGAGGACGCCGTTGAGGCGCTCCTCACTGAGCCGGCTCTGGATGGCATCCAGTGCCTCCCGGTTGCGGTCGGCAAACCACACCTGATGACCACGACGGGCCAGTGCCAGTCCATTCCGGCCATAGCCGCAGGCCAGATCCAACACCAGAGAACCCGGTGCCAGGTGGGACTCAGCCTGCAGCACCAGAGCGGACGCTTCCTGGCCCTGATGGGTCACCCTTTCATCTCCTTGCCGCGCAGTTCACGACGGTGCCAGATGGAATAGTGGCGCAGTTGTGACGGGCCGTGAGCGGTGATCACCGACAGCAGCACAATCAGGCTGAACAGCTCCGCTTTCCATTGTGGCAGCGGTACGCATAGGGCCAGCAGCAGAAGCTTCACCAGAGTCAGTACCCCCTTCATCTGGATCAGGTAGTAACGGCTGCGCCACACCTCCCACAGCAGGAGCGCCGTCCCAGAGACCATGGCCAGGATCCACCAGTCGCGCCACAACGCCATCGGCAGGGCAAAGTAGAAACCGCCAGCGGCGCCGCAAAGTCCCAGGACATGAAGGGCACGCAGCGCGGTTTTGCCAAAGCGAAGCAGATAGAACTGGAGTTGAGTTGGTTGTTGGCTCATGAAGGGGCCGGGTTGATGGCAGGTGTTGGCGACGATAGTACCCTCTGACGCCCAGGTGTGTGAAGGGACTCACATTTTCCGTGAGCTTGCCGCTGTCGCTGGGAACTGCCAGAGTAGAGTGCACTCACAGATGACACTCTTCGGAATATTCGGGATCGCACACAATGAAGAAAATGGCTCTTGCTCTGCTGGCGGCTGGTCTGGTGACCGGCACCGCTCACGCCCAACCCCTGGACCACAAACAGATGCTGGCTACGATGGGCGGCGTGGATCAAAACGCCATGATGGCCAGTCCCCATGGTAATCCTCACGGGGCCGCGCCGATGCAGGACGCGATCCTGACCGGTGAACTGGATCCCAACAAACTGATCTTCGAATTGGTGCCGATGGGGCGCAGTTACCTGGATTATCAGGTGGACAATGCGGCACTGGCACCGCTGAAGGAGTACAGCAAGCCCACCGAGATCACCGTGATCGTCGGTACCTGGTGTGGCGACTGCCACAAGCACACCCCGGCCTTTATCAAGATCATGAAGGCCCTGAACAACGATGCCTTTACCGTTCGCTACATCGGTGTCGACAAGCAGGGTAAGGCGGGCGATATGGATCTGGCGGGCATCGAGTTCCAGTCCATTCCCACCTTCATCATTACTCAGGATGGCAAGGAGATCGGCCGCATCGCCGGTGCACCTGAGACCTCTCTGGAAGCGGATCTGGTGAAGATCCTCACCCAGTAATGGCAGAGGCCCACGGCGTCGACCGGCTCCGTGGGCTTTTCACCTTTTAACATCAGCGCTCTCTTTTCTCGCTTTTCCCCGCAAATCGGCTCGGCTCTCATCGCGTTCACCGCTTTTTGGCTCGGGTTGGCACTTTCGCTTTAATTCCTTTACTATCCCCGCCACTGAGTTCGCCGCCCTGGCTGAACTTAGGGCATCGTCCTGTTTTCTTTGCATCCCCTGGACCTTCGTCCGGTCCGTCAGCGTCGACGTTGCCCCCTTCTGTCGCGGAACCGCTCCGCGTCCACGCGCCTTCGTGGCGTCTTAGTTTGCTTATTGCGCGTACTGCGCGGCCATTTGAGCCAGGAACCACCGGGAACGGGACCAGTGCGTCCGCCGGTTGATGACGGCTGTGATCCCAGGATCACGGCATGGCTCTGTAATGGCGTCTGTTTACCTGGTTGTGCAGGAGTGGGCTCACTCCTGCGGTAAGAGGAGCCTTTGAATGATCAGCAATTGGGAGCTGTTTACCGATTTTGGCATCGCCGGTGGCCTGCTGCTGTCAGGCAAGCTGCTGCGTGCCCACGTGACCCTGTTTCAAAAGCTCTACCTTCCTGCGGCATTGATTGCAGGCCTGCTGGCGCTGCTGTTGGGCTCGGCAGGACTGGACCTGCTTCCATGGAGTGAGCAGTTTGCCAGCAATGCCAGCATTCTGACCGTGGTGCTGTTTGCCTCCCTCGGGTTGGCGACTGATTTCCCCTCTGCCCGAACCCTGGTTCAGCGCTGTGGCAGCCTCTGGACCTTTAACCAACTGGCCAACGTCGGTCAGTGGGCGTTCTGTGCGGCAGCGGGGCTGCTGCTGGCTACCGTCATCTGGCCCGGCTTGAGTCCTGCGTTCGGCCTGGTGCTGTCCGCTGGCTTTATGGGCGGACACGGCACTGGAGTCGTGGTGGGCGAATCCTTGGGGGGCCTGGGCTGGGAGGATGCTCTGACGCTGGCGCTGACCACCGCCACCGTGGGCATTTTTGCCTCCATCCTGGTGGGGCTGCTGTTGATTCATCTGGGGCTGAGAAAGGGCTGGATCCAGGATTTTGCCCGCTTTGAATCGATGAGCCGCACCGCCCGTCGTGGCCTGGTTCCCGCCGGAGAGCAGGGGCATCTGGGGCGGGAAACGGCCGCGTCCATCTCCATCGATGCACTGGCGATGCACGCCGCTTTGCTGGTAGCGGTGTCTGTGCTGGCCTACCACGCTGCCGTTTACCTCTCAGGCTTCCATGAACTGGTAAAAGTGCCCGCCTTTGTTACCGCCTTTGCCTTTGGCCTGACCGCCCGTGGTGTGCTGAAAAGGCTGGGTGGCAAGGTCTACTTCGACGACAAGATCTTTGGCCACTGTACCGGTACCGCCAGTGACTTTCTGGTGGTATTCGGCATTGCGGCCATCAAGGTGACCATTCTGATGAATTACGCCGCACCGCTGATTGTGATGGTGCTGCTGGGCATCCTGTTCAACCTGGTGATGGTGTTGCTGGTGGCGCCCCGCCTGCTTGGCGAGAACTGGTTCGAAAAAGCGGTGTTCTCCTGGGGCTGGCTCACCGGCACCGTAGGAATGGGGATTGCGCTGCTGCGTATTGTCGATCCCAAGATGCGCTCCAGAGTGCTGGATGACTACGCCATCGCCTATGTGCCCGGCTCGGTTGTGGATATGGTGATGATCTCCCTGGTGCCGATTCTGATGATGAAAGGGATGGCCTTTGAGGCGATCACGGGCATGTTGTTTTACCTGCTGGGCATCCTGGTGATGTGGCGCTTTATCCTGCGGCGACAAGGACGTATGGCACCGGCAGTGGCCTGACCGCCGACCGGGGCGGTTTGATGCGGAAAAAACCCGGAATTGGCCGTTTTTCAGCCGTGCAGCGGTAAGGCAATTCAGGTACAATTTCGGGTTTGAATTCCCACCTCGTTTGTTAATTAAGTAGCAGGACGAACATGTTCGAAATCAATCCGGTGCTGAACAGCATCAAGGGGCTGTCTGAGCGGACAGAACTCCTTAGGGGGTACCTTTGACTACGACGCCAAGCAAGAGCGTCTGGAAGAAGTAAACGCGGAGCTGGAGCAGCCCGACGTCTGGAATGAACCCGAGCGCGCCCAGGAGCTGGGCCGTGAGCGCAGCAATCTGGAAGCGGTGGTGAAAACCATCGACGATCTGGTTCAGGGTCTGGACGACGTCAGCGAACTGCTGGATCTGGCCGTGGAAGAGCAGGACGAAGAGAGCTTTGAGGAGGCCAAGAGCGAACTCAAAGGGCTGGAAGAGCAGCTGGAGAAGCTGGAGTTCCGCCGTATGTTCTCTGGTCCTCAGGACCCCAACGACGCCTACCTGGATCTGCAGGCAGGCTCCGGCGGTACCGAAGCGCAGGACTGGTGCAACATCCTGCTGCGCATGTACCTGCGCTGGGCCGAAGCCAAGGGCTTCAAGACCGAGATCATCGAAGTCTCCGAAGGGGAAGTGGCGGGCCTGAAGAGTGCCACCGTTCGCATCTCCGGCGAGTACGCCTTTGGCTGGCTGCGCACCGAAACCGGTGTACACCGTCTGGTTCGGAAATCCCCGTTCGATTCCGGCGGTCGTCGTCATACGTCGTTCTCCTCCGCGTTCGTCTATCCCGAGGTGGATGACAACATCGACATCGAGATCAACCCGGCGGATCTGCGTATCGACGTATACCGGGCTTCCGGTGCCGGTGGTCAGCACGTGAACACCACCGAATCCGCGGTACGTATTACCCACATGCCCACCAACACCGTGGTGCAGTGTCAGAACGAACGCTCCCAGCACAAGAACAAAGATCAGGCGATGAAACAGTTGAAAGCCAAACTGTTTGAGCTGGAGATGCAGAAACAGAACGCGGAGAAGCAGGCCGCCGAGGACGCTAAGTCCGATATCGGTTGGGGCAGCCAGATCCGTTCCTACGTGCTGGATGATTCCCGCATCAAGGATCTGCGTACCGGCGTGGAGACCCGTAACACCCAGGCGGTGCTGGACGGGGATCTGGATCGCTTTATCGAGGCCAGCCTCAAGTCTGGCCTGTAAGGATTGAAGAAGATGACAGAACAAGTGCAAGACGAGAACAAGTTGATCGCCGAACGTCGCGGCAAACTTGATCTGATCCGCCAGAGCTGCAAGGCCAATGGCCACCCCAACGATTGGCGTCCTGAGCATAAGGCCGCGGATCTGCAGGCGGAGTTTGGTGAGAAAACCAAAGAAGAGCTGGAAGTGATGGCCACCACCGTGTCCGTCGCGGGCCGTATCATGGCCAAGCGTGGCCCCTTCCTGGCGATCCAGGACGTGTCCGGCCGCATTCAGGCTTACGCTGCCAAAGACGTTCAGCAGGCCCTGAAAGAGATTGGTGGTCTGGACATCGGCGACATCATCGGTGTGAAGGGTCAGTTGCACAAATCCGGTAAAGGCGACCTCTACGTCGATATGGCCGAGTACCAGCTGCTGACCAAAGCCCTGCGCCCGCTGCCGGAGAAGTTCCACGGTCTGACCGACCAGGAGCAGCGCTACCGTCAGCGTTACGTGGACCTGATCGTTAACGAAGAGTCCCGTAACACCTTCAAGGTTCGCTCCAAAGTGATCTCCGCGATCCGTCAGTACATGACCGATCACGAGTTTATGGAAGTGGAAACCCCGATGATGCAGGTGATCCCCGGCGGCGCGTCTGCCCGTCCGTTTATCACCCATCACAACGCCCTGGACCAGGACATGTACCTGCGCATCGCGCCGGAGCTGTACCTGAAACGTCTGGTGGTGGGCGGCTTCGATCGCGTATTCGAGATCAACCGCAACTTCCGTAACGAAGGTCTCTCCCCGCGTCACAACCCCGAGTTCACCATGATGGAGTTCTACATGGCGTACGCGGACTATCGTGACCTGATGGATCTGACCGAAGACATGCTGCGCACCGTTACTGAGCAGGTGCTGGGCACCAGCAAGGTGAAATACGGCGAAGAGGAGTTCGATTTCGGCGCGCCGTTTGCCCGCATGTCCATGCGTGAGGCGATCCTCAAGTACAACCCGGAAGTGACGCTCGAGATGCTGGGCAGCTACGAGACCGCTTGCGAAGTGGCCAAGGACCTGAAGATCGAGGTTCAGCCCTCCTGGGGCCTGGGCCGTGTGATCACCGAGATCTTTGAAGAGACCGCTGAGCACCGTCTGATCCAGCCGACCTTCATCACTGAGTACCCGGCAGAAGTCTCTCCGCTGGCTCGTCGTAACGACGACAACCCGGAGATCACCGACCGCTTCGAGTTCTTCGTTGGTGGCCGAGAGATCGCCAACGGCTTCTCCGAGTTGAACGACGCCGCTGACCAGAAGCAGCGCTTCCTGGACCAGGTGAAGGCGAAGGATGCGGGTGATGATGAAGCGATGTTCTACGACGGTGACTACGTGACCGCTCTGGAGCACGGCCTGCCGCCGACTGCCGGTCAGGGCATCGGTATCGATCGTCTGGTGATGCTGTTTACCGACAGCCATACCATCCGTGACGTGATTCTGTTCCCCGCTATGCGCCCCCAGGCGTAAGCGCTGAATCATGAAAAAAGCCCGCGAAAGCGGGCTTTTTTGTGCCTGGAACTTGGCCGGAGTCTCGGTGAGTCAACCTTGGCGGAGCGCTTTGGGATCAGGCGGCCAGTTGCTGGTGACGCTGCAATTGTTTCAGGAGCCAGGTTTCCCGCAGGATGGAGAGACCCGCTTTCGGACTGCCCGCCATCACCGCTTCGTTGTGGGCGATCGCCTCAGCAAGCGGTACCCAGCGCGGTGTCATGCCATTGGCCACCTCATAGTGCTCCAGTGCGGTTTCGCCCAGCGCCGTCTCAGCGTCACAAAGGTAGCAGTAGGAGAGCATCCGGACGTTATCGAAATCCGGCTTGTACCAGGGGCGCAGCTCCTCAACCAGACCGAACTCCGCGAGAATGCGCAATCCCTGGGCGCCGGTCTCCTCGGCGACTTCCCGAAGCAGTGCCGCCTCAAGGGATTCTCCTGCATCCACGCCGCCCCCCGGCAGACTGTAATCGTCATAGCGCTCGGTATAGAGCAGCAACACCTGATCGTCTTTGGCAATCAACGCTCTGACGGACAACCGGGTGTACTCCGTGCCCTGCTCAATGGCGTCAGGGTGGATCAGCGTCTGGATCAGGTTCATGGACACTCTCTTCAGGGGGAAAGCGGGGGATTGTACGGATTTGCGCCACTGGGAGCCAGAGGGGCCATGCTACACTCCGGGCACAAGGAGGGCTCATGCTGCCACTGGCTCCGGACTATTACCGCCGCAACTTCCGTTTTCTTATCGATTTTGTTCAGCGCTACCGGGCTCATTTGATCGATCCTGAGCTGTCGGATTTTCTGGCGCGCTTCGAGGCACTGACCCCACGAGCGCAGTGCCTCTATGTCCGACTGTTGACCCGAAAAGGAACGGGCTTCCGCTCCGATAAGCTGCGCTATGAGGAGATCGGTGATCCTCTGCCTCACCTCAGAGTGCTGGAAGAAGCGGAGATGGTGATGCTGGATGCGGAAGTGCCCGTTACCGAGCTTGGACGGTTGCTGCTGCTGGGAGAGCTTAGGGCACTTTCCGCATTACGGCCCTATCTGGAGGGGCGTCCCTCCAAGGGGGCGCTTCTGGCCAACCTGCAGGAGTCCGAGCTGACTCCTCAGCCTTTTTCTGCGTGGTGGCCTGACGCACCGTTTCAACTGGTCTTTCAGAAGCAGGAGGCATTGGTTGAACGGTTGCAGTTGCTGTTCTTTGGCAATCTGCATCAAAGCCTCAGCGAGTTTGTGGTGGCGACGCTGGCGCATGTGCGTTACCCCGAAGTGCCTTTGACCCCAACTTCATTCCCGTTTCAACACGCCGACTCGGTTATCCGCTATCAGGAGCGGGAGCGCCTGGCTCAGTCCTGGGCCACCGGGGAGATCGATGGAACCGAGTGGGCAGCGCGGTTACGAGTCCCGGACACTGAGGCCAAACTCGAGCGTCAGCGCCAACGCCACGCGTTTACTCTGGCCCGTCAGTATGAACGGGAAGGAGAGGAGGAGATCGCCCTGTCTCTCTATCAGGGATGCCAGTATGGGGAAGCGCGGGAACGTCGCCTGCGTCTCTATTTTGCCCGTGGTGATCATGCCCGTGCGCTGTCTACTGCGTTGGCGATGCAAGCGTTGCCGCAATCGGAGCAGGAGCGGGTGGTTGCCCGGCGTTTTCTGGGGCGTCTGGCTCGCCATCTCTGGATACCGAAGGCCAAAGCCGACTCCCCAAGGCCCGATACTGAGCACCGTACCTTGCAGTGGCACGGGCCGGTGGAAGAGGCGGTGTCGGAAGTGCTTCGTGGTGAAGGGGCACAGGTTTGGCATACGGAGAATGCGCTGATTAACGGGGTTGCCGGGCTGCTGCTCTGGCCGGTGATACACGCGCCCATTACCGGCGCCTTTGTTCAGCCATTTCAACATCGCCCTCTGGATCTCTACCATCCTGACTTCCTGCCCCGACGCCGGACTCAGTTAGACAACGAGTTGGCCCTATGGCGAAGCTACTCTCCGGAGCGGTTTGAAGCTTCGCTGTTGGCACGCTACCAAAAGTATCAGGGAATACGTTGTGCCCTGGTGCAGTGGAACCGGTTGCCGGAAGCGGCCCTGAAAGCCGCCATTCCCCGGCTGTCACCGACGCAGTGGTTGCAGTTGGTGGCCTATCTGATGGGGGATCTGAAGGCCCGACGCTCTGGACAGCCTGATCTGCTGGCCGTTAACGACGATGGCTTGTCTCTTATCGAGGTCAAGGGACCCGGCGATACTCTGCGAGACCATCAGCAGCGCTGGCTGACGGAATTGTCCCGGATAGGCGTGAGCAATCGATTGCTTTGGGTGAGGCGGGCCGAACACAAATAGCGTGCGCAATGTCGCCTTGTTGCGAGAATGTTTGGTGATCGCGGCCCGCACGGTAACGGCGCGGCAACATTTGTGCGCCTGCATGGTGTTCCGATTGGTTTCGTGAGCTGCCTCGTGTGCATTTTCTGAAATAATGCTCCATCTGTGGTTGTTGGTGCGGTTGTATGTGCTGGCTTTTCCTTTTGGTCTGGTGGGGAACTGTCGCCAATGTCCCTGTGTGATCTGTGTCACAAATGGGGTGTTGGGCTGTCCTGGCGCTAATGGATGGCGCAAATTGCTGCTGTTAGTCACTTTTGCAGTGAAAAGGGTTGTGCATTGTTTGATTTGTGGTGTGCTGCTTTGCTTGTCTGTAAAGTTCTGACGCTGTTTTTACATAAAAAACCCCAGTAGACTCCACTGGCATCAGAGAAGACTGGCATAAGCCAGCACGGGGTGCCTGAGGGTACCGAAGCACACCCAGCCAAGCGACACTGACTATGCAATCAACTTCCCTATCCAAGAAGATCTTCACCGGTCTGTTCTCCGGTTTGCTGATCGGCGTGGTGATCCAGGCCTTTCTCGCTGACCTGCCGTTTTTCAATGACACCGTGGTTGGTCTGGCCTCTATGGCCGGCTCCATGTTCGTTAACCTGATCATGATGCTGGTTGTGCCACTGGTGTTTGTTTCCATCATCAGCGGCATCACCGAACTGCCCAATGCCAACAGTCTCGGCCGATTGGGTGGAAAAACCTTTGGTCTCTACCTGATCAACACCCTGGTGGCGATCTCGGTCGCGCTGGCCATCGCTCTGATCCTTCAGCCGGGTCGTGGTGCGGATCTGCCCCACGTCGGCGACCTGGCGATCACCGCCACCGAGCTGCCCAGTATCAGTGGCCTGATCATGGACATCATCCCCCGCAACCCGATTGAAGCCTTTGCCTCGGGCAATATGCTGCAGATCATCTTTATGGCGCTGCTGCTGGGCTTTGTGATCAAGCTGCTGGGCAAAGAGATGGAAGGGGTAGCGGAAGGCTTCCGTAAGGCCAATACCATCATGATGACCCTGATCACCCTGGTGATGAAGCTGGCACCTTATGGCGTTTTCGGTCTGATGGTGAACCTGGGCGCCACCCTGGAAGCCTCAACATTCCTCTCTGTAGCCGGTTACATCGGGCTGATCGTCAGTCTGCTGATTGTGTGGCTGTTCGTGGTTTACCCCATGGCGGTTGGGGCGTTCACCAACATCAGCGCCGCGGAGTTCCGTCGCCAGACGCGTGAGCAGGTGATGTTCTCCCTCTCCTGCGCCAGCTCCAATGCCACCATCCCGGTGACCATGCGCACCCTGACCCAGAAGCTGGGTGTGTCCAAAGCCACCGCAGGCTTTGGTGTACCGCTGGGGGCCACCATGAACATGGGTGGTGTATCCATCTACATCACCATCGCTGCGGTGTTCCTGGCCAACGCCTTTGATGTGCCCCTGGGCATGGAGCAGTTGCCGGCTCTGGTCGCCTCCGTCTTCCTGCTCTCCGTTGGTGCGGGTGGTGTGCCTGGTGGCGGCGCTGTGATGATCGGTGTGCTGATTCACCAGATGGGTCTGCCTGCGGAAACCGCGTTTGCCCTGGTGATCGCCGTGGATCGCATTATCGACATGTTCGTGACCTCCGCCAACGTCGTGGGTGATGCGGCGGTGGTGACCATCGTCGATAAGAGCGAAGCCAAGTTTGCTGAAGCCGAGGCCCAACAGCAGGCCTCCTGAGCCGGAATCGCCCGTTCTCGTTAAAGCGCCCTCCCGCCCTCTGGTTGGAGGGCGTTTTTTGATCCTATGCTCGCTGAGTTATCCGAACGCTATATAACGAAGCGAGGTTCCTCGGCCTAGGCACCTCTTAATGTGTGAGCTGAGAGCGGGGAAAAATAAGGGTCTGACCAAGTTGACAAATGCGTGATTTATGCAGGGTTTTTCTTTCAGGTTGACGGGGGTATGCTGGTCATCAGGTTCACTTTTTGACCAGAGGGAGATGGCATGAGTGCATGGGTTCAAGGTCGTGTGGTCGAGCGTATCGACTGGAACGACAAGCTGTTCAGTCTCAAGGTAGATGCCGACGTGCAGCCCTTTGTCGCGGGTCAGTTTACCAAGCTGGCTTTGGAGCAGGGCGGAGAGCGGGTGCAGCGGGCCTACTCCTTTGTGAATGCCCCTGAAGCGGAATACCTGGAGTTCCTGGCGGTGGCGGTGGAGGAGGGCGAACTCTCCCCCAGATTGCAGGATCTCACCGTGGGGGACAACATCATGGTCAGCCCACGTCCCAGTGGCTTTCTTACTCTGGATGAGGTGCCTGCTGGCCGGGAGTTGTGGATGTTCGCTACCGGTACGGCAGTGGGCCCGTTTCTCTCCATCCTCAACAGCCAGGATTGCTGGGAACGCTACGAAACCTTCATCCTGGTGTACGCCGTCCGCTATGAGAAGGATTTGGCGTATCTGGAGATGATCAAGGAGATGGCAGAGGCCCACCCGAAACAGTTCAGGTTCGTGCCCATTGTCAGTCGTGAAGCCGTAGAGGGGGCACTGCAGGGACGGATCCCGGAACTGCTGGCCAATCAATCCATTCAGCAAGCGGCGGATCTTCCCATTGCGCCTGCCCGAAGTCAGACGCTGATCTGCGGGAATCCCGACATGATTCGGGACACCGTCGCGGTGCTGGAGGGGATGGGGTTGCGTAAGAATCTGCGCCGCACCCCGGGACAGATCACCATGGAGAAGTATTGGTGAAACTGTTCTACTCCGATGCCTCGCCCTATGCCCGGGTGGTCCGCCTGCTTTGGCGACAGCTTGGGGTGGCAGGGGTAGAGGAGATTGAGGTCAATCCCTTTGAGCAGGATGAGGCCCTTCGCCGCATCAACCCGCTGGGCAAGATCCCTTGCCTGGTGGGAGAGGAGGGGGCGCTCTACGACAGCGCGGTGATTGCGCGATACCTGGATGCCCGCTTTGGTGATGGGCGTTACCACCGTGCCTGTGAGGACGAGTGGGCGCTGGCACGGGACAACGCGCTGCTGCAGGGGCTGCTGGATGCTGCCGTCGCCCTTCGGGTGGAAGAGACCCGTAGGGGGGAGGGGACTCAGTCACCCTTTTGGTGCGCCCGGCACCGTCAGGCTCTGACCCAGGGGTTAACCCAGGTGGCGCCAGGCACCTGGCCCGTCCCCAGCCTGCTACCGTTGAAACTGGTGGCACTGCTGGAGTACCTGGATTTCCGCCATCCCGATTTTGATTGGCGAGCCCGCCACCCGGACCTGGTGACCTGGCTGGCGCGTCAGCAGGATGCCGCCACTGCCGCAACCCGCCCTGCCTGACACAGGACGGGCTCTCACCGCGCTTTAAATTGATTGGTATCGGGTTGGTAGTGAAAACCCAACTCCGCCAATCGCGCTTCCAGCTCTATGCTGCCAATACCGAATTCGGCCGCCAGATCGGTCAGATCCCCATGACCCAGCCTCAGCCGCTCATTAACGATGCCCAGCAGGATCGCAGGGTCCATCTCTTGCGCGTTCAGGATCTCCATATTGCCCTCCTTAATGCCGCGTCGCTGATCCCAATAAGGGTAGTGCTGGTGGGTCCAGATGTGACGGGGTTCACATTGAACTAACCTCGGGTTAATATTTCTTTGTGGAATTTTATATTCCTTAAAGTTATTAAGGGTTTCCCCTCGCCCACGGAGTTCTCGATGTCTCAGCAGGAATTTTATCTCGATAGCAATGCCACTACTGTGGTGTTGCCTCCCATCGCCGACGCAGTGATGACCGCGCTGACTCAGGAGTTTGGTAACCCCAGCTCCTCCCATGTCACCGGGATCCGGGCCAAGGCCAGAATGGAGCGGACTCGCGCGTTGGCTCGTCAGGTAATGGGAGCTGAGAACGGCGAGGTGATCTTCACCAGCGGCGCCACGGAGGGGATTCAGACCGCTGTGATCTCAGCACTGCAAAGCGCGAAGCGTCGTCCGATGCCGGAGAAGCCCCTGTTGCTCTACGGCGCGACTGAGCACAAAGCGGTGCCAGAGACGCTGAAACATTGGGCTCGGTTGCTTGATGTTCCGGCGGAGGTTCGGGCCATACCGGTGGATCATCGCGGGCGTTTGGATCTGGACTTTATCGCCGCGCATGTCGACCGGGCTCTGATGGTCTGTACCATGGCGGTTAATAACGAGACCGGCTGTTTTCAGGACCTGCGGGCGCTGGAACAGGTGATCCGCACCGGCAACCCACAGGTACCCTGGATGGTGGATTGCGTGCAGGCGTTGGGAAAGCTGCCGCTTGCCCTGTCCAGCACCACCATCGATTACGCCCCGTTCAGCGGTCATAAGCTGTATGCCCCCAAGGGGATCGGCTGGTTGTATGTTCGCGAGGGAGCCGGCCTGACTCCGGTGATTGCCGGTGGCGGCCAGGAGGGGGGCCTGCGCAGCGGGACTGAGAATGGGGCTGGTATTGCGGCACTGGAGGTGCTGTTTGGGCTGATGCTGGCGGATGACAGCACCTTTGCCGATCATGCCACTTTGCTGGACTATCGGGCCCAGTTGGTGGCCACGCTGACCCGCGTGTTTCCCGATCTGGTGTTTAACCAGGACCACAGCTGTTCGGTGCCCACTACCCTCAACTTTTCCGTGCCCGGCTTCTCCAGTAAGGAGTTGATGGATCTGTTTGATGCCGCCGGTATCCGGGTCAGCTCCGGCTCTGCCTGTTCTTCCAAAGTGACCCGCAGCTTTGTGCTGGATGCCATGGGTTTGCCAGCCTGGCAGAGCGAGTCCGCCATTCGTCTGTCGTTTGGCCCTGCCATGACGGCACCGGAGCTGAAGGCGGTCTGCGAGCGGATCGACACCGCGGTGTCCGCCCTGGCCACCAGCTGCCTGCTGGAGAGTGAACATGACGCCGAGAAGTTTGGCCTGAAGGGGCTGATCCAGTTTAAAGCGGGCAGCAGCTGCTGCTGGTTGTACGTGGATCCCGACAGCGATCACTGTGTGGTGGTGGATCCGGTCGACAGTCTTAACGAACGACTTGAGCGATTGATCCGCTGCCAGGATCTGACGCCGGTGGCGATTCTGGACACTCACGGTCACGCCGATCACGTCTCCAGTGGCGTGGCGTTGCGTGAGGCACTGTCGGATCGGATCCCGCCGTTTCTGATGGAAGTCGATGCGTTGGGTTGGCCCAACGCCTGTGGCAGTCGCCGGACCCTGGCGGATGGCCAGGTGATGCCTGCTCTGGTGTTGGGAGAGAGTGTGCTGGTGCGGGTGCCGCTGCCCGGCCATACCGATGATTCTGTGGGGCTGTTTCTCAGCCGCAATGAGGGCGACACCCTGTTGAGCGAAGATCTGGATTTCGCCTTCTGTGGCGACACCATTCTGATGGGCAGCCTGGGTCGGACCAACTTCAGCAACAGCCAACCTCAGGCGCTTTATCACAGTCTCAATCAACTGAGTGTCTGGTTAAGCCCGGATACCCTGATCTGCCCCTCGCACGACTACCACCATCAGTTTGCGACGTCGCTGGCGGCGGAGCAACGGGAGGGCGGCCTGCTGGCTCAGGTGCTTTCCGGGGGGATGGCAGAGGAGGCGTTTCTGAGCGCCAAAGCTGAGCTGGACCGGGGCCTGTGCGATCAGCCGGGCACCGAACTGATGTGCGGCGCGACGCCGACACAAACCTCCGTTGCAGTGGCTGAACTCAGTGGTCAGGAGCTTTGCCAGTGGCGTAGCGAGGGACGGCGGATGTCGGTGCTGGATATTCGTGAGCCCCACGAGTTTGCACTCAGCCCGACTCAGGGCGCGGACAACGTGCCGCTTTCCCGTCTGGTGAACTTTATGGCACAGCAGCGTTATCGTCTGGACAGTGATCCGGTGGTGCTGATCTGTCGCAGTGGCAGCCGCAGCCTGCTGGCGTCACAGAGCCTTCGCCGGCTGGGGATCAATAACATCCTTCATGTCGCCGGTGGACATGCTCTCAGTTAAGGGCACCCATAAAAAAAGCGCGGCCTGGCCGCGCTTTTTTGTTTCTGTCTGACCTCTTACTGGTCGAACAGCGGGTAGGGGCGAGGCTGCAGCGCCATCGCGCTGTCACCGAGGCGGAATGCGGTGTCCGCTTCCAACTCTTTGCTCATCACGGCAGTGACATACAACTGTCCCGCCCACTCTGCCTGGGCCACAACGGTGCCGGCGCGGCGCCAGTTCTCACCCAACTGCATCTGCAATTCACCCTCAGAAGGCAAACCGATCAGGGCGTACAGGGCGCGTTTGTTGCCGCCACGGAAGTGCATGCGCGCCACGGTCTCCTGGCCGATGTAGCAACCCTTGTCGTACTGAATGCCACCGATGGCATCCAGATTCAGCATCTGCGGGACGAACTCGAGGCAGAGGGATTCATCAAACCAGGGGCGGACAGCCAGGATCTCGCTGGCGATCCAGAGTGACTCTGCCTCCTGGGGCAGGGTGGCCAGCGCTTCCGGCAGGGCGCTGCCCTTGGGCAGCACCAGCAGGGCACGGTCACCGTCGATGATTGCCTGGCCGGGGGCCAGATCGCGAACGGCGCCTTCACCGGGCAGCAGCGCCAGAGCGCCCTGGCCCACCAGACCGTAGCAATCGTATTCGGCGCTGGCGTCACTGATCTCCACCTTATTGAACACGGCGTACTTGTTCAGCGCGGGAAGGTCCTGATTAAGCTGCCCTTTCGGCATCAGCATCAGAACGCCATCTTCGATGCGGGTCAGGCGGAAAGCGGCAATCAACTTGCCCTTGGGATCGCAATGACCGCCCCAGGTCCACTGGTCTTGTGGCAGCTTGACCAGGTTACAGGTCAGCTGGCCCTGCAGATAGGATTGCGTGTCCGGGCCGATGGCACGGATCACACCCAGGCTGGAGAGGGGGACAAGAGTCGGAGCGATTTCAATGGACATTGGGTGTCACCGATTACAAAGCGATGGACCGGATTGTACTCCCGTGGTGACAAATGAACAGTGCTGACTGGTCAATTGCTGGGCGGTGAATCCTCAGTGGCTTATCCGTCCCCGGTACGCCAGGGTGAATGCGATGTCGGTGCTGTTGTCCATATTGAAGATGTTCTCAATCATGGTGAATTCGATTGCGCCCTCGCGGAGGTGGTAGCGGTAACCCAGCAGCACCTCATGACTGATGCTGTCCAACTCCTCTATCTCGTCGGTCTCGCCACTAAAACCATGGTATTCCAGCAGCAGGCTGTGGTTGGGAAGAAAACGGTACTGGTAGGCCAAGCCATACATGTACGCCCAGTCGTTAATGCCAATGCCACCGATGGTGTCCTCGATACCCCGGTGGCTGGCGCCGAGGGTCAGGTAGAGGCGGTGACGCTCGGAGGGGGCATAACGGTAGTTGGCTTGCAGCAGTTGTTCAAAGCTGTGGAGGGCAAAGGGGCCGCTGTCGACATGGTTATAAGCCAATCCGACACCGGTGGAAAGAGCATGCCGGGCCTGGTCAATCCACTGGTAGCCGAGATAACCGGAGACCATGTTGGTCAGGGTCTCCCCCTCGAAATCTTCCAGCAGTACCCCGTACTTCTCCGAGGCGATGTAGAAGCGATCCTGTGGCACCTTGTCCCGACCATTCTGACCCAGTCCAAAAAGGTCATGGAAGTTCATTGTCAGATTGTCGAGGCCATTATCTGCGGCAAAGCGGTATTGATAAGCGAGCTCTACCTCCCAACGCTCGGCCGGGGCGTATCGCACGCCCAGATCCACGCTGTTGTGGTAGTAGTCCATCATGTAATCCGGCGTTTCGGCCCAGACACTGGCGACAGTACCGCTGAGGGTGTAGGCCCAATCACCCGCTTTAAGCTGTTCCGCATTGCGCATCATCGGGGTAAAACTCTGCGCTTGCATGGGGGATTGGGCTTTTACCCACAGCGGGCCGTAATCGACGTTGGCAGAGACGCCCGCAGAAAGGGGGACGAGCAGCAGTGCCCAGGCTCGAAAGGCGATGTTCATAACAAAAACAGTGCAATGGATTTAACCGAAGTATTTCATGCCATTACCAGGCAGCACAGGCGGAGAGATCCCAAGTTTGACTCTGAACCCAATGACTTTGACCGGCAGTCAGATTCGGTTAAGCCGGATGCGAACAACTTAGCCAGGCATTGAACTTGTCGACGGTTTTGGCGTTCGGTAGCGGTGAATCTGCTCTCCGTCCTCTTCATATTGCGTCTGCCAAACCATCCCCAGTTTCTCAAGTATGCGCCGGGAGGCGTGGTTCTCCTCCACCACTTCCGCGTAGATGGGGTCAAGCTTCAAGACTTGCTGGCCGTACTCCAGGGCGGCTTTGGCGGCCTCCAGCCCAAGACCTTGCCCCCAGTACTCCGGAAGCATGCGATAGCCCAGATCCGGGCCGCCCAGGTGAGGCTCAAATTTCAGACCACAGAAGCCAATCACCCGGTTATCGGCTTTATGGACCAGCGCGTAGCGGGCATAGCCGTTTTCCTGATACTCCCTCAGCCAGATCTCGCGGATGATGCGCCGGGCGTCGTCAAGGGTTTGCACCGTACCCTCATCGCCGGTGTAGCGGGTGACCTCCGGGATGGAGAAAGCCAGAACCGCTTCGGCATCGTCAAGGGTGAACTCCCGCATCTGCAGTCGGGGGGTATCGATCAGAATGGTCATGCGGTACGTCCTGTAAAAAGGCCGGCTTGCGCCGGCCTAGTGCTCGCTTTAGTGGAGCAGTCGGGCCCGGATGGTGCCTGGGATCCGCTTCATCTGCTCCAGTGCCTGGTCCGCCTGATCGGTATCCACGTCCATCACCACGTAGCCAATTTCAGCGGTGGTTTGCAGGTACTGCGCGGAGATGTTGATCCCCTTTTCTGCAAAGGCCTGGTTAATCTGGATCAGAATGCCGGGCTGGTTGCGGTGGATGTGCAGCAGACGTGAGGTGCCCGCATGGCCGGGCAGGGAGACCTCGGGGAAGTTAACGGCAGACAGCGTAGAGCCGTTATCGGAGTACTTCACCATTTTGGAAGCCACCTCCAGCCCGATGTTGGCCTGGGCCTCCTGAGTGGAGCCGCCGACGTGCGGAGTGAGAATGACGTTGTCGAACTCGGTCAGCGGGCTGACAAAAGGATCGTCGTTGGACTTGGGCTCCACCGGGAACACATCGATGGCAGCGCCCGCCAGATGGCCGTTGCGCAGGCTTTGGCAGAGGGCGTCGATCACCACCACGGTGCCCCGGGCGGCATTGATCAGAATGCTGCCCGGCTTCATGGTGGCCAGTTCGCGCTCACCAATCATGTCCTTGGTGGAGAGGTTCTCCGGCACATGCAGGCTCACCACATCCGCTTCACTCAGCAGGGCGTCCAGTGTCGGCACTTGCTGGGCGTTCCCCAGCGGCAGTTTGTTTTCAATGTCGTAAAACTTAACGCGCATCCCCAGGCCTTCTGCCAACACCCCCAACTGAGTGCCGATATGGCCATAGCCGATGATGCCCAGCACCTTGCCACGGGCCTCAAAGCTGTGAGAGGCGGACTTGAGCCAGACGCCCCGATGCGCCAGTGCGTTCTTTTGCGGGATGCCACGGAGCAGCAGCAGGATTTCACCCAGCACCAGTTCGGCGACGGAACGGGTATTGGAGAAGGGGGCATTGAACACGGGAATGCCGGCCAGCTCGGCGGTATGCAGGCTGACCTGGTTGGTGCCGATGCAGAAACAGCCGATCGCCACCAGCTTCTCTGCGGCCTCCAGCACCTGGGCGCTGAGCTGGGTGCGGGAGCGGATACCGATAAAGTGAACGTCACGGATCTTTTCAATCAGCTCCGACTCGGACAGGGAACCCTTCAACGACTCAACCTGGGTGTAGCCGGCGTCAGAAAACACCTTCTCTGCCAGGGGGTGTACCCCTTCAAGCAGCAGTACCTTAAGTTTGTTTTTATCGAATGAGAGCTGATCCATGACTTCCCTAATGCGTCCTGAAAATGGGGGAAACAGCATATCAAATGCGCTGCCGATGTGGCGAAAAAGCCGACGGCGGCAGCAGCATTAAGTCATTGGTTCTGTTAATAGGCCATGCTCTGCCAGAACAGGGAGAAGGCGGCATCCCGGTAATGAGGCTGGGACGCCTTCTCCGGCTCACCGATAAAGAAGGCGGCTGCACTCATAAACTGGCTGTGGCACTGCTCCAGCACCAGATCGGCCGGTAATGGACGCAGCAGCCCCTCAACCTGGCCCTGCTCAAGCAGGGCAGGGATAAAGGGCAGCAGCTCGGTGATCGCCTGATGGCGGAGGGTACGATCCTCATGCCCCTGCATCCCGGCGATCTGCAAAAACTGAAGCGCCTTGGGGTGCGCCAGCGCCCAGTCCAGACCACGCTCCCAGTATTGCCGCGCCAGGTGTTGCAGAGGGCAGTCCGGCGGTTCGGTGGTCATCGCCTCGGCCAGCTGGCCCTTCACGCCCAGGTAGAGCGCTTCCACCAGGTCCGCCTTGCTGGGAAAGTGGTGGAACAGCGTGCCCGTGGCCACCCCCGCCGATTTGGCAATCTGGGCGGTGGCCGTGGCGGCGATCCCTTGCTGGACGAAGAGCGTCAGCGCGGTGTCGAGGATCTGGTCCCTTTTGCTCTTGCTCATCTCAATTCCGCAGGAAGAACTTCAGCATCAGTTTGTGGATGGCATTGCCGTAGGGCGGGTGCACGAACTTGGCGCTGTTGAATTTGCCCCGCTTCAGAACCGTCTTGGCTTTGCTGAAGGTCAGGAAACCCTCGTGACCATGATAGTGGCCCATGCCGGATGGCCCGATGCCACCAAACGGCGCGTCCTCGGCTGCCACATGGAGGACGGTGTCATTGATGCTGACGCCTCCCGCATGGGTTTCCACCAGAACCCGCTCCTGCAGCGCCTCATCAAAGCTCATCAGATAGAGCGCCAAGGGGCGCGGGCGCGCCTGAATATAGGCGATCGCTTCGTCGATGCTGTCGTAGGGGACCAGCGGCAGCAGGGGACCAAAGATCTCCTCCTGCATCACCCGCATCTCATCATTGACCCCGGCGAGCAGGACGGTGGCCAGACGATGACGTTCGTCATCCCGGTAGGTTTCGGTGGCCGGAAGTGCCACAGCCCCTTTGGCGACGGCGTCCTCAAGGGTGTCGGTCAATCGCTGATATTGACGGGGGTTCACTACGGAGGTGTAGTCGTCGCTGGCGAGCCCTTTGGGGTAGAAGCGGGCAAAGCGCTTGCGGTAGGCCTCAACGAAGGCGTCCATTTTGTGTCGGGGCAGCAGAACATAGTCCGGGGAGGTGCAGATCTGGCCCGCGTTCAGGCATTTGCCCCAGATCATCCGTTCTACGGCAGTATCGATATCCATATCCGGACCGATGATGGTGGGTGACTTTCCCCCCAACTCCAGAGTCACCGGCGTCAGATTGTCTGCCGCGGCACGCATCACGTGCTTGCCCACTGCGGTGGAGCCGGTGAACAGCAGGTGGTCAAAGGGCAGGGCACTGAAGGCGGCTGCAGCATCGGCCTCTCCCTCAATGATGGCCACCTCATCGTCGTCAAAGGCCTCAGCCAGCAGGGCGCGAATGGCCTGGTTGGTGGCGGGGGTGAACTCCGAGAGCTTGATCATGGCGCGGTTCCCCGCCGCCAGAACGGTGATCAGCGGGCCAATGGAGAGCATCACCGGGAAGTTCCAGGGCACCAGAATGCCAACAACGCCCAGAGGCTGGTAGTGCACCGTCACGCTGGCGGGGCTGAGCAGCAGGCCCGGACTGCGGCGGGAGGGCTTCATCCAGTTACCCAGGCGCTTGATGGTGTAGTCGATGTTGCCCACACAGGGCATCACATCGGACAGCAGTGTGTCGTATTTGGCACGGTGTCCGAAGTCCTGGCTTAAGGCATCACACAGGGCGTCCTTGTGGGAGAGCAGGGCCGCCTTCAGCGTTTCCAGTTTGGCTTTGCGCTCCTCCAGACTGGGCATGGGGGCGTTCAGATAGGCCTGACGCTGGCGTTCCAGCAGGGCGTTCATCTGGCCCGGATGAAAGTGGGGACTCTCTTCCTGGGCAACGGAATCGGTGACATGGGGCTGTTCGCTCACGGGAAGCTCCTTGTGGTGACAAAATGCTCGACTGATTGGTCGGTCTAAAGGTAGCGAACAAAAAACGGCACTGCAAGGTGCCGTTTCGAATGGGGGCTCATAATTCGCCGAGAAGCGTCTCAATTGCGCCGGTGATCTCCGGGTCGTCCGGCTTGGTTTTCGGCGACCAGTAATCCACCAGGTTGCCGTCGCTGTCCACCAGGTACTTGTAGAAGTTCCACTTGGGGGCACCTCCCTGGCGGGCCAGTTCGGCGAAGATCGGGTCGGCATCAGAGCCCCGGACTTCGGCGGGCGTCAGCATGGTGAAGGTAACGCCATAGTTGCGGTAACAGACGTCGGCGGTTTCCGCCTCATCATCCGCTTCCTGGAAAAAGTCATCGGAGGGCATGCCGATGATCACCAGACCCTTGGGACCATACTGCTGGTGCAGCGCTTCCAACTGCTTGAATTGAGGGGTGAAGCCACAGTGACTGGCCGTGTTAACCAGCAGCACCGCTTTGTCGGCGGTCAGCTCACACAGGTCCACGGTTTCATTGGAATGCAGGCGGCGCTTTTCAGTGTCGAGCCAGGCGGGACACTGGGCGGCAGAAACACTGGCGCTAGCCAGCAGCAACAGGGGGAGTAACGCTCTCATCATCGGCTCCTTGCCAAGGTTTGATTCCGTTCCAACGCACCCGGCGGTGTGGGCGATCACCCGCCGGGCAGTTCAGGCCCTCAGGCGGTGATGGTTTTCACCCCTTCGGCAGTACCCAGCAGCAGTACGTCGGCACCGCGCAGGGCGAACAGACCATTGGTGACAACGCCAACCAGGTTGTTCAGATCCGCTTCCAGAGTCTTGGGATCGGTGATCTCCCAGCTGTGCACATCCAGGATCTGGCAACCGTTGTCGGTGATGCAGCCTTCACGATACACCGGATCGCCACCCATCTTCACAATGGCTCGCGCCACGGCGGAACGGGACATCGGGATCACCTCAACCGGCAGCGGGAACTGACCCAGGGTGTCCACCAGCTTGCTCTCGTCGGCGATGCAGATGAACTTTTTGGCCACGGAAGCCACGATCTTTTCCCGGGTCAGAGCGGCGCCGCCCCCCTTGATCATGTCCATGCTGTGGTTGATCTCGTCCGCACCGTCCACGTAGATGGACAGTTCATTAACGCTGTTGAGATCGAACACCTCAATGCCCAGCGCCTTAAGACGTTCGGTGGAGGCTTCGGAGCTGGATACCGCGCCGCGGATCTGATCACGGATGGTGCCCAGACCATCGATAAAGTGATTCACGGTGCTACCGGTACCAACACCAACGATGCTGTCGCGTTCTACGTAGTCGAGGGCGGCCAGCGCGGCGGCTTTTTTCAGGGCGTCTTGAGACATTGTGGGTTCTCCAGAGGGGCGTTTTTTGCCGCGATTATAGTGGGGATACGCGTCGCTGTCGCCCTAAGTAAAGCGGACATAAAAAAGCCAAGGCCGAAGCCTTGGCAAAAAACACAAGAACAGGGAGGGAATCGGTTTATGAGGCTTTGGCCTCAATCACCCGGGGCTCGCTGCCTCCGATGGTGATTTTGCGCGGCTTGAGGGCTTCCGGGATCTCACGCTCCAGTTCAACGTGGAGGAGTCCGTTCTGCAGGTCGGCGCCCACCACCTTAACGTGGTCGGCCAGACGGAAGCGGCGCTTGAAGTTGCGTTCGGCAATGCCCTGATGCAGGAACTGCCGGGCGGCATCGGATTTGGCTTTGGTGCCTTCGATGCGCAGGGTGTCGCCTTCGATTTCGATGTCCAGTTCATCCTGGCTGAATCCGGCGACCGCCATGGTGATGCGGTATTTGTCCTGTTCCACCAGTTCGATGTTGTAGGGAGGGAAGCCTCCTTGTTCGACACGCATCGCTTCGTCCATCACCTTGGCAAAGCGATCAAAGCCGATGGCGGATTTGTACAGGGGGGTCAGATCGATAGTACGCATTGTGTATGTCCTCTATTGAGCAACAGTTGTCAGTAAACGGGCCTCCATTGAGCACCCGTACCCAGGATCTGGGGCGGAGGTATTTGCCTTTCAAGGGGCATGAATAAAAAAATTTCAAAGAGGGCATCGGCCCAGAGGGGAGAGGGTTTTACATCGGCGCCGGGGATTGCTAGCGTGGCGGCACACTGGGAGAACAGCAATAACAACAATAGGGATAAAGCATGACGCAAACCTCCTCTTCAGCTGAACCGTCGCCGTCCGGCGTATTGGGCCTGATCGAACGGATCGGCAAAGCGATCCCCGATCCGGTGATCATCTTTATGAGCCTGCTGGTTCTCAGCCTGATACTGACCACCTTTATTGGCGGGCTGACATTTGAAACTCCCGGCGCCGATGGCGGTGTGGTGGTGCATACCATCAAGGATATGACCGACACCGAGCACGTTCGCTGGCTGTTTGATAACGCCCTGCTGAAAAACTGGCTCGGCTTTGGTGGCGGCGTACTTGGGGTGATCCTGATCGTGATGCTGGGTGTCGGGGTAGCGGAACACTCCGGCCTGCTGACCGCCGTTATCAAAAAACTGGGCACCCGATTGAGCGATCGTTTTTTGGCGCCGGCTGTGGTGTTTCTGGGGATCATGAGTTCCATCGCCACTGATGCGGGCTACCTGGTTCTGGTGCCACTGGCGGGCATGCTCTACGCCGGTCTGGGCAAAAACCCGCTGATTGGTATGGCGGCCGCGTTTGCTGGTGTGTCTGCCGGTTTCAGTGCCAACCTGATCCCCGCCACACCGGTGGACGTGATCATCGGCCTGAATGCCCAGGTGTTTGCCGAGTCACAGGGGGTGCCTTTTGAAACGGCGGATGGCCGGGTTCTGACGCCAGCGACCATGCACTACTACTTTATCTTTGTCTCCACCTTTGTACTGGCGGGGCTGGGGGCCTGGGTGACTCAGCGCTTTGTCGCGCCGCGGTTGAATAAGATGAGCTATCAACTGCCGGAGGAGATGGATCTTTCCGACTTCTCCGTCACGCCGGAAGAGTCCCGCGGACTGAAAGCCGCCCTCTGGGGGCTGTTGCTGGCACTGGGGTTGGTGGCGGCCCTGGCGATGGGCCCGTTGGCGCCCTATGTGGACGAGAGCGGCCGCACGGTTACCCCCTACCTCAATAACGTGATCCTGCTGATTGCCCTGGTGTTTACCCTGGTTGGGGTGGCCTTTGGTACCGCCACTGGCAAATTCCGGGCGCTGAAGGATGTGGTACAGGCGATGGTTAAGCAGATGAACACCATGGGATACATCCTGGTGCTCACCTTCTTCTGCTACAACTTCCTCGGATTGCTCGGCTACTCCGGGCTGGGCACCTACGTCACCTATCTGGGGGCCAGTTTCCTGGAGGCGCTGGGTCTGCAGCAGTTCCCGATCCTGCTGATCGTCGGGTTTATCCTGACTACGGCACTGATCAACCTGTTTGTGGGAGGGCTCACCTCCAAGTGGATGCTGCTCGGCCCCATCTTTGTGCCCATGCTTTATCAGGTGAATCCGCAGATGACCCCGGACCTGGTGGCTGCGGCTTACCGGGTCGCGGACTCTTCGACCAACATCATAACCCCGATGATGAGCTACGCCGGTGTGATCCTGGCCTTTATGCGTAAGTACAAACCGGATCTGAGCTTCGGTGATCTCATTGCCATGATGGTGCCCTACTCGATCGCGTTCCTGATCGCCTGGAGTGCCCTGTTGGTGGGATTCTTTACCTTTGGTATCCCTTTAGGTTTCTGATGGTTAACTTCAGGGCGGCCCAGTGGGCCGCCCTTTTTTGTGCCCGCAGGCTGAAATTGTCCCTGAGTGACTGTTTTGAAACTAAAAAACAAAAATCTTGGGCGTGATGCCCTGACTTTGTGTGCCCGGTCTCACTTTTTCTGTCATCGACTGGGCAAAATGGCGTTCAGTTACGAAAATGCTAACAATGATTTACTGAATGACGCATAAACGTCGATGAGGAGTCGGGATGGAGATGGCAACGGTGTGGGAGTGGGTTGGTTACGCCGCGTCGATCGTGGTGGCGTACTCACTGATGATGTCCGACATCAAGAAACTGAGATGGTGGAACCTGGTGGGAGCGGCACTCTTTGTGGCATACGGGCTGGCGATCTCCGCCTATCCCGTCGCTCTGGTAAACGGCTTTATCGTCTTTATTGACGCCTACTACCTCTACAAAATCTATCAGCACGAAGCGGCGCAAGCCTAGTTCGTCGGGTGCTGAAACCGCCCGAGCCTGAGGAAGTGGTCGGTCTGAACGGCGACCGCTTCTGACAGGAGCATACTGGTGTGGGTGAGTGGCAGCGTAATGTGATCGCTCATCCCTTCCAGACGCGTTTCCGGCAGCAGTACTGTGCCGTCGTGCTCAGTGTCCGACGGCATCCCTCCCAGCAACTGTCCAAACCCGAAACCGGCATTGCCGGCGAGGCTGCCCAGTGCAACCTCGCTGTTCCAGCGCCGCAGGCCATTGGAGAAGAGGCCGTTGTGGCCTGCGTTGCCGATGAAACCGGAAAGGCGCCAGCGGGCCAAACGGTCGGCGAGCAGGGCGCCTTGCAGGGGGCTTCCCAGAGTCACCACCCGGCTGCCTTCCGGCAGTTGGCGGTTCTCCGTGTATTGATGCAGCAGCACACCGCCCAGACTGTGGCCCACCAGGAAAGCGGGCCCTTCCGGGCGGGCGTTATCGATCCGCTGAAACAACTGCTCTGTATCGATATTGACGCTGTTGTAGCTCAGGCATTCGGTTTGCCAGCCCAAGCGGTTGAGGCGGCGCGCCAGCGGCCACATCACCAACTCATGCATGTACAGTCCATGCAGCAACACTACCTTCTGCGTCATATCGCCCCCTCAGTGCTAACGGCCCGAGCCTAACAGCGCAGGCCGCGCGGCGTCCATGATTTTACCCGAGATCCGGGGTGACCAGAGTCAGCAGACCAAAGACCACAAACAGGGCAGCACTGCCCCGGTGGATCCAGGTCATCGGCAATTTGTCGGCAGAGAGTTTGCCCGCCAGAACCACCGGTACGTTGGCCAGCATCATGCCGATGGTGGTGCCGCTGATCACCATCCACAGGTCGTCATACTTTGCCGCCAGCAATACGGTGGCAACCTGAGTTTTATCGCCGATCTCCGCCAGGAAAAACAGTACGAAGGTGGCAAGGAAGGGGCCGTAGCGATAGAGCGGGCTCTCTTCCGCTTCCACCTTGTCGGGGATCAGCATCCAAAGAGCCACTGCGATGAACGAGCCTGCCAACAGGTAACGGCCCATATCGCCATTCAGCCACTCACCAATCCAGGCGCCGAAGTAGGCGGCAGCAGCGTGATTGAGCAGAGTGGCGGCCAGGATCCCCAGGCAGATCACCACAGGCCGGTGAAAACGGGTGGCAAGCACAAACGCGAGTAACTGAGTTTTGTCGCCAATCTCGGCGATGGCCACGGCCAGCGTGGAGGAGAACAGAGCTTCCATAACAGATTGAGACGGGGCGGACTGACCAATTCAACGGCACAATGAACCGCGCCGCCCCGAATTATGCTGGGCGGGCCATTGTGCCGCGAGTCTTGCCAAGTCCGGTGACGCTGGTGAAACCAGATCCGGGACCGCGACCACCATGCTCTGTGGAGCAATTATGTTGATGGCCGCCAACTTGAAGGGTAAGGAGAGGCTACTCCCCCGAGGCGGCGACATTATAGTCAGCGACGCTGCCCATGCACAACCACGCCGAGCTTAATTCGGGCAAGTTGAAGAAGTGTGATCCTCATCACTTGTGGTGATGCGGGCCCCTGACATAGCCTGATTGGGCATTTTACGAGAGAAGATTCATGCACCAGCAAGCGTATTATTACGCTCGATTTTGCCAGCCCTGATGGCATCGTCGAGTGTGAGTTAACCTCCACAGCCACGACGCCATTAGGGCTAATTGAAACCGACCGACGGTCGGGGATCAATTGGCAAGACGGTGTGGTGGCGGACGCGCAACCTTCTCTCCTCCCTCTCCCCAATTTTCCCGCCCTGACGTCAGACGTTTACCCATAACGAACGACGACAATGACACGAAGTAAACTGATTGGTGCCACTCTGATTGTGGCCGGAACCTCCATCGGCGCAGGTATGCTGGCGCTCCCTATCTCTACTGCCGCCATCGGCTTCTGGCCGGCCCTGGCACTGATGACCCTGGTCTGGGCGCTCTCCGGTTACTGCGCTTTGCTGGTGATGGAGGTCAACCTGAAGGTGGGGGCGGATACCAACCTCCACGGAATGACCGGCCAGGTGTTGGGCCCCGTCGCCCAGGGCATTGCCGGTCTGGCGATGCTGGCGTTGCTGTACGCACTGACCGCCGCCTACCTGACCGGAGGCGCCTCACTGCTGAGTCTGAAGCTGGCCCCCTGGTTCAACCTTTCACCCGCCGTCGCCACCGGGGTCTTTACCCTGGTCGTGGGGGGCGTGGTGCTGCTGGGCATGACCTCGGTGGATCGCCTGGTACGGGTACTGTTTGCACTGAAAATGGTGGCGATGGTGGCGGTACTGAGCAGCCTGCTGCCCAAGGCGGAGAGCACCAACCTGATTGCGGATCTGGCCACTGCTGCGCAGGATGGCGGGATCTGGGTGGCTGCGCTGCCGGTGATGATCACCTCCTTCGGTTTCCACGTCTGCATCCCCTCCTTGGTGCGTTACCTGGATGGTGATGTGAAGACCCTGCGCACCGCTTTGCTGTTTGGCTCTGCACTGCCGCTGGTGTGTTACGCCCTGTGGCTGCTGGCGGCACTGGGTCCGCTGACACCGGCGGAGCAGGCAAGCCTGGGGCAGGGTGCTGCGCTGACTGGCCTGGTGAAGGCGTTGAGCCCGGAGTCCGGCTGGCTGGGACAGGTGTTGACCGCCTTTGCCGATCTGGCGCTGCTGACCTCCTTCCTGGGCGTGACCCTCAGCCTGTTCGACTACCTGGCGGAACTGTGCCGTCGTGATGGCAGCCTCACCGGCCGGGGCCAGACCTGGTTGCTGACCTTCCTGCCACCTCTGGCGCTGGCACTCTACCTGCCGGAGGGCTTTGTAGCGGTACTGGGCTTCGCCGCGCTGCCTTTGGTGGTGTTGATGGTGCTGCTGCCGGTGGCGATGGCCCATCGTCTGCGTGGCGAGGCTGGCGGTTACCAGGTGGCGGGAGGCCGGCCGGCCCTGGCACTGGCGGTGGTGGGCGGCCTGACCGTAATGGGCGCGCAGCTGGCCAGTGCAATGTAATCAAATGTTTCTGGCTGGTTAACCCCATATTGACCTTCGTGTTACTCTCGCGGGCGCGACGGGTGTCGTGCCCGCAAGGAACTCGGAGATCAGAATGAACAAATGGATGAGTACACTGGCGTTGCTGCTGCCTCTGGGCGCGGCCGCCAATGAAGGGATGTGGCAGCCCCACCAGCTGCCCGCACTGGCAGAAGAACTCAAGGCGCTTGGCCTTGAGGTGGACGCCAACACCATGAGCGATCTCACCGCATTCCCGATGAATGCGGTCATCAACTTCGGAGGCTGCACCGCCTCCTTTGTTTCCCCCAAGGGCCTGCTGGTGACCAACCATCACTGCGGCTACGGGGCGATCCAATACCACTCCACCCCGGAAGACAACATCCTGGAAACCGGATTCCTGGCCAAAACGCTGGCGGATGAGAAAGCGCCGGTGCCCGGGTACAAGATCTGGATCACCGAGTCCATCACGCCGGTGACCGATCAGGTTGTGGGCGCGGTTGACGCCAACCTGACCGGTGCCGCCTACCGGGATGCCATTGAGCAGCGCACCAAGGGGCTGGTGGCCGAGTGTGAAAGCGAGCCCAACACCCGTTGCGACGTCTACAACTTCCATCATGGTGCCCAGTACTTCCTGATCAAGGAGCTGGAGATCAAAGATGTGCGCCTGAGCTACACCCCCGCTCTGAGCGTGGGTAAGTATGGCGGTGACGTCGACAACTGGATGTGGCCCCGTCACACCGGTGATTTTGCCTTCTTCCGTGCCTACGTCGGGCCGGACGGCAAACCCGCTGAGTACAGCGAAGACAACGTCCCCTACATTCCGAAGCGATTCCTGAAAGTCTCCTCTGCCGGCCTCTCCGATGGAGATTTCGTGATGGTGGCGGGTTACCCGGGCCGCACTAACCGTTACCGCACCGCCGAAGAGGTGAAGACCTACTTCGAAACCGTGTATCCCCAGGCCAAAGTGCTGCGTGAAGAGCTGATCGATCTGATCAAGACCCACTCTGAGCCCGGCTCTGAAGCCCGCATCAAGTACGAAGGCACCCTGGCCGGCCTGGCCAACTACGCCAAGAACTACCAGAGCATGATCGAAGGCTATGCCAAGACCGGCATGCTGGCGGCCAAGCAGAAGGAGCAGGACGCCCTGGTGGCCTGGATCCGCGGTGAAGGCGACCGTGCCGCCAAGTATGGCGATGTGATGGCCCAACTGGATCGTCTGGTGGCGGAAGAGTGGGAGCACGCGGAGCGGGACCTGATCCTCGGTTACCTCCGCTACAACCAGATGACCAACGTGGCCCAGCGTCTCTACCGCCTGGCTCAGGAGAAGCAGAAGCCGGATCTGGAGCGGGAAGCGGGTTACCAGGAGCGTGACTGGGATGGCTTTAAAGCGGGCCTGGAGCGGATGGACCGCCGCTTTGACGCTGAGGTGGACAAGATGATCCTGCACCACCTGCTGATGCGTTACGCTGCACTGCCTGCCGCGGAGCGTGAGCCGGTGCTGGATCGGATCTTCGGCATTGGTGATAAGGTTGACGCCGACAAGCTGAAGACCAAGCTGGACAGCATGTACGCCACCACTGAACTGGCGGATCCGGAAGTTCGTCTGGCCTGGTTCGATAAGACGCCGGAAGCGTTCGAGCATAGCAGTGATCCCTTTATCCGTTTCGCCGTGGCCAACTACGACACCGTGATGGCCAAGGAGAAGAAAGATAAGGAATTGGCTGGTCAACTGCTGAAGGTGCGTCCGCAATACATGGCCGCGATCATCGCCTACAACCAGTCCCAGGGTCGCCCGGTTTACGCCGACGCCAACTCCAGCCTGCGTCTGACCTACGGCACCGTAGGGGGTTACAGCCCGCAGGATGGTCTGGTGGCAACCCCGTTCACCACCATGGAAGGTCTGGCTCGCAAAGCCACTGGCGTGGTGCCGTTTGATGCGCCCGCCAAGCAGCTTGAGCTGATTGCCGAGGGCCGCTACGGCGAGTTCGCCGATAAGGCCGTGGGCTCTGTGCCGGTGAACTTCCTCTCTAATCTGGATACCACCGGCGGCAACTCCGGTTCTCCGACCCTGAACGGTCGCGCGGAACTGGTTGGCCTGCTGTTTGATGGCGTCTACGAGAGCATCACCGGTGACTGGGCGTTCAATCCGGAACTGAACCGCTCCATCCATGTGGACAGCCGCTACATGCTGTGGGTGATGAAGTATCTGGACGGTGCTGACAACCTGCTGGATGAGATGGAGATCGTTAAGTAACACCATTGTCCCGAACCCGGGTTGCGCAAAGATGCGGCAGTCGTGTGACTGCCGCTTGCCAAGTTACGGCCCGGTTGAATAAAGTAGGTGACGTAAGCGGCTATCGTATAATGGCTATTACCCAAGCTTCCCAAGCTTGTGATGTGGGTTCGATTCCCACTAGCCGCTCCAGAATCCAGAAAAACCGACTCGGCTGAGTCGGTTTTTTTGTGCCTGTTGAGACAAAAAAACGGCCCCTCGGGGCCGTTTTTCCACTTGTCGGTCTCGTACCGGCTCAGTAGTGCCAGGGGAACTTGGAGAACTCCTTCGGACGTTTCTCCAGAAATGCATCACGGCCTTCCTGGGCCTCTTCAGTGCCGTAGGCCAGGCGCGTCGCCTCACCGGCAAACAGCTGCTGTCCCACCAGACCATCGTCCGGCAGGTTGAAGCCGTACTTCAGCATCCGCATGGCGGTGGGGGATTTGGAGTTGATCGCTTCACCCCAGCGCAGCGCTTCCTCTTCCAGCTCAAAGTGGGGCACCACCTTGTTCACCATGCCCATCTCGTAGGCTTCCTGGCCGCTGTAGTCAAAGCCGCAGAAGAAGATCTCACGGGCACGCTTCTGGCCGATCATCTTGGCCAGGTAGGCGGAGCCATAACCGGAATCGAAGCTGGCCACATCCGGGTCCGTTTGCTTGAAGATGGCATGCTCTTTCGACGCCAGAGTCAGGTCGCACACCACATGCAGGCTGTGACCGCCACCCACTGCCCAGCCGGGTACCAGCGCAATCACCACCTTGGGCATAAAGCGGATCAGGCGCTGCACCTCAAGGATGTGCAGACGGCCCATACGGGCCAGATCCGCCGTGCCCGCTTCGGCGCCTTCGTACTTGTAGCCATCTTTGCCGCGGATGCGTTGATCGCCACCGGAGGAGAAGGACCACTGTCCCTTCTTAGAGGGACCATTACCGGTGATCAGCACGCAACCTACGTCGGACCATTGACGGGCATGGTCCAGAGCGGTGAAAAGCTCATCCACGGTTTTGGGACGGAAAGCGTTGAGGCAGTCCGGCCGATTAAAAGCGATTCGGACGGTGCCCTGGTCTTTGGCACGGTGGTAGGTGATGTCTTCAAAATCGAAGCCAGGCACCTGATCCCACAGGTCCGGGTTGAAGATTTCGCGCTTGGTGTCAGTCATGGTTCCAGCCAATGGAAGAATGGATGCCAAAAGGCTAGGGAGTTGCTCGATGGCCGTCAACACTGCTGAGCAGGTAACGAGGGCCAGATCCATCACGTAATCCGCGACGAACGCTTTATTGACGAGAGAGTTACAGTATTATGACGACGTGAGTGAACGGGGGTCACTCGTTGTCGATCGCGTTAAGAGAGCATTAGCAAGGGAGCATCATGTTTGAGCGCTGGGTAGTGAAGCCACTGGAACGTGTTCGTATCCGTACCAAGCTGGTTGGGATCTTTATCTTTGGAATGGCGCTGATCGGTGGCGCATTTGCTCTGATGCTGGCGAAGCAGCTGAGCGTGGCTGAGCATTTTCAGAGCCAGATGGCGGCACAGAAAACGGCTCAGAATGCGGTGTACTCGCTGAACAATGAGTTCAAAACCCAGGTGCAGGAGTGGAAAAACCTGCTGCTGCGTGGGCGTGAGCCGAAGGATTACTGGGTGCGGGTGGAGAACCACCAAGCCTCGATTCAGTCCACAGCCCAGGCGCTGGAGTCCCAGCTAAAGACGCTGGGGATGACGCAGGAAGCGGGCGTGATTGCTCAGTTTCGTATTGATCACAAGGCGTTGTTCTCAGGGTACCAGCGGGGCGAGCGTGCACTGGCTCAAGGGGCCAGTGTGGCTGAGGTCGACAGCAGCGTCCGTGGCCTCGATCGGGCCCCGACCAGTGCTTTGATTTCGTCGGCAGAAGCGATGGAGGCTCACCGTGAAGCCAACCTGGCGGCGATGAATGACGCAGTGAAAAGCACCCTGATAGGGGGCGCCTCCGTGATCGGCTTCCTGATGCTGCTGTTTGTCTGGGGCGGACGTACCCTGGCACTGCGGGCTGTGGTGCAACCCACAGAGCGGGTTCGCGCTTACCTGGGCCGCCTGGCTGAAGGGGACTTCCGTACGGAGTTAAAACTGGATCGTGGTGATGAGATGGGCGATCTGGCCCGCTATGCCAACGCGCTTCAGAAGCAGCTGTCCGGGGTGCTTAAAGAGGTGGAACAGAGCGGTCATTCGGTCAGCCTGGCCTCAGAGGAGTTGGATCGTGTCAGTGAGCAGAACGTGGCTCGGGCGCAGATGCAGCGGGACCAGACTCATCAGGTGGCGTCGGCGATGGCACAGATGACCGCTTCCGTGGTTGAGGTCGCCCGTCATGCTCAGCATGCGGCGGACCAGGTCGCCCGCTCGGATCAGGAATCCAATGAAGGGCAGGCGATCCTGAACCGCACCATCGGCGATCTGGAGTCCCTTGACCAGACCCTGCAGGAAGCGGGTGGTGCCGTTTCACGCCTGGCCACTGAAAGCCATGAGATTGGCGGGATCCTGGATGTGATTCGAAACATTGCGGACCAAACTAACCTGCTGGCACTCAATGCGGCCATTGAAGCGGCCCGGGCGGGCGAGCAGGGACGAGGCTTCGCGGTGGTCGCAGATGAGGTGCGCAGCCTGTCTCTGAGAACTCAGGAGGCCACCGGTGAGATCCAGCAGATGATCGATAAGCTGCAGAAGGGGGCGCAACAAGCTGTCGAAGCGATGAGCGCAGGACAGCATGGCAGTCAATGCGGATTGAGCCAGACCCGGGAGGCGGGTGAGGCTTTGGCGAAGATCAGTGCGCAGCTGACTGAGCTGAATGGCATGAACGCTCAGATCGCCACCGCCGCCGAAGAGCAGAGTAAGGTGTCGGAGGAGATCAACCACAGCGTGGGGCAGATCCGCGAGTTGGGTGACCAGGTCGCCAACGACGTGGAGGTGGGGCGGGCTGTCGGCAAAGGACTTCAGCAAAATGCTGACCAGTTGGCGGCTCAGCTCAGCCGGTTCCAGCTGGCGTCAGCGCCCTAACTCAGTAACGCCTGGAGCAGTGGACGGTCTGCGGGAGCCAGGCTGTCCATCTCTACTGCTTCGGGGGCTAACCACTCAATGGCGTCGTGGCTGTCGGTCAGGGTGATAGGCTGCGGCGTCCATTGGCAGCGGTACCCGTGCAATCGCACCACCTTGTCCCCGTAATCGTGGGTGTGGGTGGCAACCCGCTCCAGAACCGTAACCCGAATCCCCAACTCCTCGAACAACTCACGGGACAATGCGCCTTCGTGGGTCTCGTTACTCTCCACTTTTCCACCGGGAAACTCCCACCATCCACTCTGGTCTCGTTCCGGATGACGGCGGGCGATCAGCAGTTGATCCTGGTGGATGAGGAGGGCGGCAACGACCTCAATAGGGGACTGAGACATCATTAAACTCGCGTGCGTTTACAAATAGTCGGAAAAGTTCTGGCTCATTGGGCAAATTTGGAGAATGTGACGATTAGGGTGTCCCATTCTGTCCAAGCTCAATAGAGCCGAGGGATTTTATCCCTATTTTGTGTCGTTTTAACCCCCGGGGTCGAGTTGAAGCTTGGCGGCAACACTGTCATGTTGAGCTTAACCCGGGTGGTTGCACCCGGTACCGACCCAACCAGTCTGGTCGGGTTGTGGGGGACCTGATACCCGGCTTCGGCCGGGTTTTTTTTGTTTTGAATACGACAACGGCGCGTCCATGACGCGCCGTTGTAATCACCGAATAACTCGGTATCTCAGGACCGATTAACGGCCTTTGGGATAGGGGTGAGCAACACCGCGGTGGCAATCCACACAGGTTTTTTGCTCATCCGGGGCTTTGGCGAAGTTACGCTCGTGCATGCGACGGGCGATAGGCTTCATGGCCTCCGGCGGGTTCTCAATGATGTGGTTGTGACAGTTGCGGCAGGTGGAGGAATCGATGCTGCGCAGGTAATCCAGCGCCAGATCCGCTTGCTCCTTACGGTTGGCGTCCAGCCACTCCTGAGTGTTAAACCCATCGATGGTCAAATAACCCCAGATGTCCTTGGATACGATGATCTTCTTGATCAGGTAGTTGAAGGGCTCCTGAGCAATGTGGCACTGCTGACACTGAACCACCATGCCTGCGCGGTTGTTACCGTGAGCAGACGCCAGCACCTCATCTTTCAGAGAGTGGTTGCTGTGGCAGGTCATACAGAACTCATCAGTACTGGTGGCGTGCAGCGTTTGCTGAGTCACAAAGTAACCCGCTACGCCGACGATGATACCAACGGCAATCAGGGTGAAAATGGAGTATTTAACGCTGGGCTTAAACAGGTTTCGCCAATTCATAGTTACCTCAATGAGTATTGATTCCAGACTGGATCCGCACACTCGATTACTTCAAGTTTAGATCCAGCGGATGCGGTCCCTGTTTCTATACTTTTTATCCTTCGCAAGAGGATAACGGTTATGTCTCATACCTACAAACTTATTGAACTAACAGGCTCATCAGCTGTCGGCACCGACGACGCCATCCGCAATGCCATTGCCACAGCGTCACAATCCCTGCATCGATTACGTTGGTTTGAGGTGGTGGAAACCCGGGGACACATCGAGGCGGGCCAGGTGGCTCACTGGCAAGTCACTATCAAGGTGGGATTCACTCTGGACGAGTAGTCAGGCGTCTCGGGGTAGGCCTTTTTCCACGATACGGATCAGTCGTTGCTGCTGGCGGTTCGGTTCAACCGGGGCCGCCAGCTTGGCTGCCTGTTGGGCCAGCGCCCACTGGATGTGTTCATCCACCATGGAATCCACCCGGCCCATACCGGACTCAAGCGCTTTGACGATCGCCGCATCTGCGGGGGCATTGCCCAGTGCCACTGCCAGGTTGCGCTGCCAGCGGCGGAACCCGATGCGTCGTATGGGTGAGCCTTCGGTGTGTTTCAGGAAGGTCGCTTCGTCCCAGCCCCACAGGGAGAGGAGGTCCGGTTGATGCAACGCCGCGCGGATGTGGAAATCGGACTCTTTGGTCAGGGGCGCACTGCGATTCCACGGGCATACCAACTGGCAGTCGTCACAGCCATAGATGCGATTGCCCATCGGTGCTCTTAACGGCTCCGGTATCGGGCCATCCAGTTCGATGGTCAGGTAGGAGATGCAGCGGCGGCCATCCACTATGTAGGGTTCAACGATGGCACCGGTGGGGCAACTGGTCAGGCAGGCGGTGCAGCTACCGCAGTCGCCGTCATGGCGAGTCTCCACCGGCAGTGGCAGGTTAACCAGCAGTTCTCCCAGAAAGAACCAGCTTCCGGCCTTTTTGTTTAGCAAAAGTGAGTGCTTGCCAACCCAGCCCAGTCCGGCATTACGGGCCAGAGGGCGTTCCAGCAATGGTGCGGAGTCAACAAAGGGGCGGAAATCCAGCTCAGGCAAGACCTCCTTAATCCGCTGACCCAGGTGCTTCAGCCGATTACGCATCAGCTTGTGGTAATCCCGGCCCCCGGCGTAGCGGGAGATGTACCCTTTCTCCGGCTGCTTCAGGGTTTGGGCGAAGCCCGCATCCGGTGGCAGGTAATCCAGAGCGACGCTGATCACCCGCAGTGTCCCCGGGTGAAGTTCGTCAGGACGGACCCGCATCTGTCCGTGCCGGGCCATGTAGTCCATCTCACCGTGATACTGGCTTTCGAGCCACTGTTGCAGCCGAGGCCACTCCTCGGTGAGATCCACATCGGCGATGCCGACGGCACAGAAGCCCATTTCCAGGGCGATGGACTTGATTTGGGCCGCAAGCGCGGCCCAGTCAGGTGTAGAAGCGCTCATGGCCGCAAGGGTAGCACCGCCTGCGGCCAGGCCCCATCACTTTTTCAGTTGCAGATCACCGCTGACGGTGTTCAGGCGAATGGACCCGTTACCCTGCCCAATGGTGAACTCGAGGCTCTCATTGCTGACGTACTTGCCGCGACGGGGCGCTTCATCGCTCCAATCGTTGCGGATCCGTCCGCCGGGTCCGGTATCGGCGCTGATCCGGGCATCCAGTTCCCCTTTGATGGTGAGCTGAATATCGCCACTGACGGTCTCAAGAGCGATATCGCCGCTGGAGGCTAATTCGCTCATGGTCAGGGTCATCTCACCACTGACGGTACGGCTGCGAAGCTGACTGACCGGACCCAGAGCGGCTTCGACGTCGCCGGATACGCTTTCCAGGTCGAGCTTCCTGGCCTGGTTTTGAATCTCCAGATCACCGCTTACCGAATGGATGCGCAGTTCACCCAAGCCACCACGCTCCTTGATGTCGCCACTGACGGTCTCAAGATTGGCGCCCTGCTGCAGATCCCGCGCTTCGATGTCGCCGCTGACCGTCTCGACCATCGCCTTTCCGGTGAATTGGGTCAGGACAAAGTCACCGCTTACGCTTTCCATACGTGCGGAGCCCAGTTCACGGGCGTCGGTATCGGCGCTGACAGTGCTGAACTCCAGTGCCCGGCTGCTGGGGTAGTGAATGGTCAGCCTGGCGCCCCGATCCCGGCTGTTTCCGTTGTCGTGCCAGTTATTGGGGAGTTCCAGCTTGATCACTACCGCATCCCCCTGAGACTCAAACTGGAAGGATTCGGTGTCTTCGTCCAGGGTGCCTTTTACTGTCACCTTATCCCCCTCGGTACCAACCAGAGTCACATGGCCCCGCGGTATGGCTACGCGCAAAGCCTGGTCCGGGCCGATGGCCTGGGACTGATCCACCGATTCGGCGGCCAGCAGGGGAGTGAACAGGGTCAGGCTCAGCAGCCCGCCAGTGAGTAATCGTTTCATGGTTCTCTTCCTTACAGTTGTTGCAGACGGCGTTGCTGCTGTTGTTGTGAGTGGATCAGGTCCAGTTCCTTCTGCTGCACCCATAGCCAGAGCTCAAGCAGAGCCGGATTGAATGGGTCCTGTCGCAGTGCCTGGAGCAGTTCCTTGCTGGCCTGCTGCAGTGTTCGTTCCCCTTCACTGGGGGCGGCAGGGCGATCGGAGATGGTCAGGTAGCGGCTTTGCGCGGCCAGTACCTGGGCCTGATGCTGGCTGGCCATTACGTCGAGCATCGCCAGCATCGGTTGCGGATCCTGCTCCTTGCTCTGTCCGGCCCAGAAACCACCCCCCAGTCCCAGCAATGTTCCGAGCAGCAAAGGCAGCATCAGGCTGGCGACCCGTTGCCAGGGCGATTGAGGCTGAGTGACCGGACGGTCCAACTGGCGCTCAATGCCGGGCCACAAGTCACGCTGTGGCGGCAGTTGGTCTGGCAATGCCTGTCGCAGTGTTTCGATAGGATCATGACTCATGACAGCATCTCCTTGAGCATCTCTCGGGCCCGGTGGTACTGGGCTTTGCTGGTACCTGGCCGGATATTCAGCAGGGTGGCAATCTCATCGTGCCGATACCCTTCAATGGCATAGAGCACAAACACCTGACGGGTGCGGGTCGGCAGCCTCGGCAGCAGGCGGTCCAGCCCTTCAAGGCCGGAGTCCGGCGCAGCTGGCTCCTCCTGCCCCTCCAGCGGCAGTATCTTCTGCCACCAGGGCTGACGCTGGAGCTCATTCAGCACCAGGTTCACGGTCAATCGGTGCAGCCAGGTGGCAAATGCGGCTTCAAAGCGGAACTGGGGCAGCTTCTGCCAAACCCGGATATAAACCTCCTGAACCGCGTCTTCCGCTTTGGCCGGATTACCCATCAGGCGAAGACAAAGCGCATAGGTGCGCTGGTGATGCCGTTGGTAAAGGCGGGCAAACGCATTGCGATCGCCACTTTGGGCTCGCCTCAACTCTGCCTGCTCGATCTCGTTGTTCCGGTCCGGTTCTGCCAGCACAGCAGACTCCTTAATTAGCGGGTTCGTCATCTTTGACAAACTGGTGGCAACAAAGGGTTTACATGACCATGAAAAAAAACTGAACGCCAGCTAGATCGGGCTGAAATTGTGGTTAAAGAGTGACCGCTCCCACAGAAAACCCCATTCAGCTTTGGCATTCTTTGCCGCTTCCGTTTTTGACGTATTCAGGGCCAGGGACTGCTGCCATGAGATCAATCCGCGCCACCATCCTGACGGGCTTTACGCTGCTGGTGTTGCTCACCAATGGCCTGGGGCTGTTGGGATCCTATATGGTGGCTAAGCAGGAGCAGCAGTCTTTGGTGGATGCGTCGTTGGCTCAGCGTGCTCGTGTGACCCTGCGTCTGCTGGAGGAGTACCCCTCAGAGAGTGGTAAAGACCTGGTGGACTGGGCGATGGGCGCTTTGATTCGATTGGGGATGGACCAAGGACCGGATTGGGCCTTGAGTGATGCCACCCTGGCCGGTAAACAGACTATGTGGATGCAGGTCTGGATCAATGGCCGCTGCTATGCCCCCTTTGTCGATGCCCAGTGTGACCCTAACAACAGCCTGACCCTTGGCGAAAGTGGCTTTGATGATCAGCCCTTTGCCGGTGAAACCTGGCGAACCTTCTCCGTTTACTCTGTTCATCACGATGCCTGGGTGCAAACCGCGTTCCCTCGCTCCATCGCCAGCGATCTGCTGGCGCAGCGGATGCGGGAAGCGTGGGGCATGCAGATGTTGATTCTGACGCCGTTGACCCTGCTGTTCTCCGCACTGATTGTTGCGATGGCGCTGCGACCCTTGAGAGAGCTGGCCGGTAAGGTCAGTGATGACAATGCGGTGCTGCCTGAGCCGAGCTCCGTTAACACGGAGCTGCGTCCGATTGTGACGGAGTTGCGGGAGCTAAGGGAACGGGCCATCGAATCCCGGATACAGCAGACTCGGCTGGGTAACACTATGGCGCAACGCTGTCAGGCGCAGGTGGATGGCGTGGTGATGGCGATCGCCGAGGGCCCGTTGGGCCAGCGTCGGGCCCGCTATCACCTGGAGAAACTGGAGAAGCAGTTGCTCCAGGCCCGCCTCTGGCTGATCCTTTCCCGACCGGGAGAGCCGGAAGTGGCTCCTCAGGACCTCTATCGCAAAGCCTCCTTGAGCGTGGCCCGCCATTACGGCCTGGCCCGGCGCAAGAACTGCCGTTTGGTGCTGCGGGGGATGGATCGAGGCATGCTGACCCGAATCCCGGAGGTGGCGCTCCGGGGACTGCTTGATGCCCTGATTGATAATGCCTTGCGCTACTCCCCGCCGGATAGCGAGGTGTTGGTGAATCTTCGGAGAGAGGGCAAAGGGCGGGCTTGGGTGACCGTATCGGATGCCGGGCCTGGGCTGACTCCTCAGCAGTTGAGCAATGCGCCGGATCTGACATTAGCGGCTTCCTGGCACCGCTCCGGTTTGGGGCTTGGGATCGTCAGCACCGTGGCGAAACGCTACGGCCTCTCCGTCGAGGTCAGTCGAAGCCAGTTGTATGGGGGAACCAAGGTAAGGGTAGGTTTTCCGATTGAGCGTGGCATCGCGCACACGCCAAACTATACCCCTGCGATGGGGCAGCCTGAAGAGTACGTCTGAACGGCGTCCCACTCCTCTGTGACAGGAGCAGCCAGCACCCTGTCAATCGAACCGGGCAGAGACTGGCCGTCGGCTCTGCTCAGTCTCCCGCTATCGGCACCCCCCGTCTAAGCCGCTCACCGCCGGTTGAGCCGGGTTGGTCTGCAGGCCCATAATGGTCGGCAATGGTCATTACGTATACGTAGCCAAGCCTGAAGCGCTCAGGCATGCCATGGGGGCCCGGCGCCGACACCAAGGCAGATAACGGCTTGCCGCGTTATGCTTAACTAAAGTCATTGAACATTATCGATTTTCAATCAATCAGTGATGACTGAGAAGTCACCACACAGGGCGCTGAGGAGAGTGTTATGCAACCGGTATTTTTTGCCCTCATGTCTCGCATGCAGAATGTCCACCGCTGGGGTAAATCCAACCCGACGCGGGGGGAGAATGTGGCGGAGCACAGTTTCCAGGTGGCGATGTTTGCACACTGTCTGGGGTTAATCCGCAATGAGGTGTTCACCGATTCCCCCAAAGTGGACGAAAACCACCTTGCAGTTGTCGCCATGTTCCATGACGCGGCCGAGGTGCTGACGGAAGATGTGAACAGCGGCATCAAGTACGGAGACCCGCGCATGCTGGAGCTGTGCCGGGAGATGGAATCGATCGCCTCTCACATGCTGATTGGCACGCTTCCGGTGAATCTCCAGTCTCGCTACGCCCCGCTGATCCTGCACGGAGAGGACAAAGAGACTGCCCGCTTTGTGAAAGCGGCCGATCTGCTCTCCGCCTACACCAAAGCGCTGGTTGAGCTGCGCGCAGGGAATAAGGAGTTTGAGGGGACTGAGCGTAAGGTGATGGCCGCCCTGACCCCTTATATCGACTCGATGCCCGAGGTGGAGTGGTTCCTGAAGCAGCTTGTGCCCGCCTTCCAGATGACCATCGATGACCTGGTGGAAGCGGCTTTTACCCCCGGGGAGTAAGGCAGGCTCGGAACTGTGATCACGATCCCTTCATTGAGGCTGACACCTGTTCATAAATCAATTAGGTTTGTCTTACTCAATCGGTATCTTTGAAGGCCAGTATGAACAAGCTTCCCAGCCTGAAAAACCTCTACTACCTGGTGCAGCTGCATCAGGAGCAGAACTTCAACCGTGCCGCCAAGGCGTGTCATGTCAGCCAATCCACGCTGTCGTCCGGGATCCAGAATCTTGAAGAGCAGCTGGGAGGCCAGCTGATCGAGCGTGACCATAAGTCGTTTATGTTTACGGCACTGGGTGAGGATGTGGTAACCCGGGCCCGGAACCTGCTGGCTGAAGTGCAGGAGATGACGGACCTGGCCCTCAGCGCCGGCGAGCCGATGGCGGGCACCATCCGTCTGGGTTGTATCCCGACCATTGCGCCGTTCCTGCTGAACCGTGTGGTCAAGGAAGCGGGTAAGCAGTTTCCCAGCCTCTCTCTGTTATTGAGAGAGGACACCACCGACAACCTGATTGCCGCGCTGGGCAATGGTGAACTGGACCTGCTGCTGTTGGCGTTGCCGGTGGACACCAGCGGTTTCCACAGCATGAAAGTGGGGATCGACCCCTTTAAGATGGTGGGCCACCCTGAGCAGATGGCGATGGGAGAGGTGAAGTACGAATCCTTACCGGATCACAGCATCTTCCTGCTGCAGCGTGAACATTGCATCACTGGACACGCCATCAGCGCTTGTCAGATGCAAAACACCACCAAGGTGAACCCGTTCGCGGCCACCAGCCTGCACACCCTGGTGCAGATGGTGGATTCCAAACTGGGCACCACCTTCCTGCCACAGATGGCGATCGACTCCGGCATCCTCAATGGTACCGAGCTGGAGATCTATCAGCCTCCGGGCGAAGCCCCCTACCGGGAGATCGGCCTGGTATGGCGTCAAACCTCCAGCCGTCTGCGTACCTTCAGGACGTTGGGGCAGATGATTCAGGAACTGCTGCCGGCTGCGGAAGCGTAACGGCGTAGACCTTCACTTCCTGCTGTTTGCCTTTCAGGCGCATGGGTCCGAGGGCTTCGATATCGAACTCCTCGGACTCGCTGAGCATATTGCGAACCCGCCCGGAAATCAGCAGATCCCGCTTGAGCGGACCACACTGGTCCTGCAGGCGGGCCAGGGTATTCAGCACGTCGGAGAAGTAACTGATCTCCTGTTTGTCCACACCCACCACTGCAGCCATCACCTTGCCACCATGCAGTGCACCTTTGAATCGCGGAAGGAAGCCATACTGCTCAATGAAGTAGTGGCGGTTCCACTCCAGATTCTGCACAAAGTCGAAATAGAGCCCCAGCGTCTGGGTCTGATCCTGTCCCGGTTTGATCTTCCAGCTCACGATCACGGCATCGCCAATGTAGCGATAGATCTCGCCACCGTGGCGCTGTACGGTGCCGGACAGCAGGTCGAAGCAATCCTGCACCAGACGGCTGAAGCGGTAGTCGCCCAGGGCTTCCGCGTGCGGTGTTGAGCCCACCATATCCAGAAACAGGAACAATCGCTGCTCATGACGGGGACGGTGGTACTTGCCCAATCCCATATTGACCAGATTGCGCCGGCCAACCAGAAGAATCATCTGCTCCAGAAACGCCAGCCACAGGCGAACCAGCACCAGATAAACCACCAGGATCTGAGTGGAAGCGGAGTTTAGAATGCTCTGCGTGAGCTGCTCGTAGCGCAGGTCCAGGTTGGGATCCGGGGCCCAGGTGTTAAGCCACAGGGTGATCTTGATCAGCACCAGCGCGCCAATCATCAGGAACATCCCTTTGAACAGAACCACCATCAGGTAGCTCATGCGGCGGATGGGACTGACAGCGGTGATCAGGTTGGAGAGCCAGTGGAGGCAGCCCAGAATGGTACCAAGGTAGATGGAGAGGGTGGTCATGTCCGCGCCGGTAACCGCCCACTCTGGTGCGACCGGGCTAAGGGCGTAGCGGAAGATCACAAAAGCGGCCATCGCCAGAGTCCAGGCGATCACCGCAAATAATAGTTTCTGTAGCTCTTGGCCGGCTTGCAAGATTCGTTACTGCGCAAAAGTCGATAAAAACGTGGGTGTTGCGCCGTAGCGACGGCACAGGGCGCAGATTGTAATCAATATCCGGATCCGCCTCCAGTGATCTCGAACAAAAATCGACTCGGTTCAGTGTGAAGGATCACAAGTAATATTGAGCTAATAGGTCCGCAGTGAATCGGCTTCTCAGGTAAAAGCCTCGTGGCAAAGTCTGAATTTTCTCTCCCTCAGGGCCGATCGCTTCGGTCAGCACCCGTCGGTTCGCCGCCTTGGGACGAAGCTGAAGGTACTCCCCCTGGTGAGCGGTGATCTGCTCAACTTGTCCCAGAGCAACCTGCTCCATCAACTCCTCCCAGTCACGGCGTAGCACCGCCATCTGTTCAGCATTGGGCTCCCACAGCATTGGCATACCCACATGGCGCTGCGCAGGGGGGATATGGCGGCTGCCTTCGACCGGTATCCACAGCACTCTGCTTAACTTGTGACAGACCACTGAGTCCTGCCAGCGCAGGCCACGCAGGTCGGTCAGGGGACAGACGCAGATATAGGTGGACTCAAGGGGCTTGCCCTGCTCGTCGATGGGCACACTTTTCAGCTCGACCCCAAGATGGGGAAAGTCGGGTTCCGGACGGGAGCCCGCGGAGGCACCTAGCCACAGCTCAAGCAATTGACCGCCCCAGCCTTTATGACGTTTCAGGTCAGTGGGAACAGGAACGCCGAGTTGCGCGGCGATCTCACCCAGCGTGAGGCCGGCCATGGCGCATGCGCGCGCCATCAGCTGTTCGAGCGATTGTGGGGGAGTGTGAGGCATCCCGCCAGTCTACCCAAGGGGATCAAGCAGAGCCAGAGAGGGCTGGGCAAAAAAGAATCAAACGAAAAGATGGCGACTTATCTACAGGGGACATTCTTGCTTAAGTTTCTGATCAATATGACTAAATGAACAAATACGCGAAGCTTGCCGCCCATTGAGTTGGATTTATCCTTAAGAAAGGTCAGATTTATGCACAGGCTTGTGCACAGGTTGATGGGATAACTTGCCATTTTGATCGCTTAACAGAGATCTGTGCCGGGCACAATCCCTAAAAATTCCCCCTTTCTGTGGACAAAAAGCGGGAAATATTGGTCGGAGGTGCGTTGCTTTTGCAGTTGGGCGATCTTTGAACGATCCAAGTTTCGATCCCTTGGGGATGAAATTGTGTATCCGCTAAACAATTGATTAAAAAGGAGGTTGTTTTGTTTTTCGTGGTTGGTGTTGAGGCGGCAGATGGCGGGATTGGATGGATATCTCCCCGTTTTCGCCAGTTACGAACACCGTTATCCACAGAGTTGGTGGATATCTTCTGTTTATAAGTGGGTGTCACAGGGTGTGAACCTGCTGTTTGCCGCCGCCAACCCTTTGTGGAACAATCGCAATAAGTTAGGAATTCAACCGGATGAACCCGTGATCGACAACGATGGCTTTCGCGCCAATGTCGGGATCATCATCTGTAACCGTCACGGTCAGGTGCTGTGGGCCAGACGATTCGGCCAGCACTCTTGGCAATTCCCGCAAGGGGGCGTCAATGAGGGCGAGAGTCCGGAACAGACGATGTTTCGCGAGCTCTATGAAGAAGTAGGGTTAAAGAAAGAGGACGTGCGCATTCTGGCGCGCAGTCGCAGCTGGTTGCGCTATCGCTTGCCAAAGCGATTGGTGCGTCAGGACAGTAAACCTCTCTGCATCGGTCAGAAGCAGAAGTGGTTTCTGTTGCAGCTGACCGCCAAAGAGTCGCAGATCAATCTGTCGGCTTGCGGACGACCAGAGTTCGATGACTGGCGCTGGGTGAACTACTGGTACCCGGTCCGTCAGGTGGTGTCGTTCAAACGCGACGTCTACCGTAAAGTGATGAAAGAGTTTGCGCCCGTGGTTTTGCCGATGCAGGCTGGCGAGCGTCAGACAGAACGTAATCCTCAACCGCGCCATCGGCGTCGGCGTCGGAAAAGATGATCAGTACACTGCGACACATAGTGCAGCGGGTGTCGCAGGCCAATACTGTCGAGCAGGCAATGGCAGAGTTGGTCCAGCTGACCCGCTCGGCCATGCAAACTGATTGCTGCTCCCTCTATCTGGTGGAGTCAGGCTCACTACTACTTTCCGCCACCGAAGGGCTCTCTGCGGATGCGGTGGGGCGCTCCCGACTCAAGTGGGGTGAAGGGGTGGTTGGGCTGGTTGCCCAGCGTGAAGAGCCCATCAACCTGGCCGATGCGCCCAAACACAAAGCGTTTAAGTTACTGCCCGAGGCCCAGGAAGAGGCTTATCGGGCTTTTTTAGCTGTCCCGGTAATTCATCGCCGTGAAGCGCTGGGTGTACTGGTGGTCCAGCAAAAGATCGCCCGTCAGTTTTCCGAGGAGGAGGAATCTTTCCTCGTGACTCTGGCCAGCCAGTTGGCTCCTCAGTTACGCGACCGTACCCTGACCCGAGCCCAGGACCCTCAGTCCCTCGTCTTTCCCGGACTGGTGGCCGCAGAGGGGATCGCCATTGCGCCTGCTCGTCTGGCTCGTCCCAAGCTCGACCTGGTTCAACCGGCCATTGAGTCCGAGGATCCGGAGCTGGAGTGGGATCGTATCGAGCGTGCTCTGCTGGTCACCAATGAGGAGCTGGCCGAGTTGGGGGGCCGCCTGAGTGATGAGGTGGCCGCAGAACTTGGCGTGCTGTTTGATTGTTATCAGGCGCTATTGACCGATCCTCAGCTGCGCCAGTCGCTCCAGGCCTGTGTGTCGGAAGGGTGGCAGGCGGAGACGGCGGTATCCAAGGTGGTGTGCCAGTACGTTGGCCAGTTTGAGTCGATGTCCGACGAGTATTTTCGGCAACGGGCGGCGGACATTCGGGAGTTGGGGCAACGACTGCTCGACCAACTGGCGCGTCCCGGGCTGGCTTCGTCGGCACCGGAGCATCCCGTCATCCTGGTGGCGAAGGAGATTACGGCGCCAATGCTGGCGGAGATCCCCCGAGATAAGTTAGCGGGGATCATCAGCATCAAAGGCGGTGTGAACTCTCATGCTGCCATTCTGGCCCGGGCCATGGGCCTGCCCGCTCTGGTGGCAGTTGAAGGGGTTCGTATTGATGAGCTGGCGGACAAAACGCTGGTGGTCGACGGCCTGGAAGGACGCCTCTGGATTGAGCCCACTGATGAGGTGGTTCGGGCGTTTCGCTCATTGGAGAAGGGGCTGGAAGCCCGTTCAGAGCGTTTCCGTCGGCAGTTGGCGCGTCCCTGTGTCAGCGCGGATGGTCAACCGGTCACGCTGCTTCTCAACGCGGGACTGACCTCCGAAGAGCGGGTGTTGGCCAAACCCGGCATCAGTGGCATCGGTCTGTATCGGACCGAGGCGCTCTTTATGGCCTTCAATCAGTTTCCCACCGAGCAGCAGCAGGAGCGGGTCTACCGCCGGTTGCTGGAGAGGGCCGATGGAAAGGTGGTAACGGTTCGAACATTGGACGTTGGGGGCGACAAACCTCTGCCCTATCTGCCCATCCGTGAAGATAACCCCTTCCTCGGTTGGCGAGGCGTGCGCCTCTCTCTGGATCATCCTGACCTGTTCCTGTCCCAGATCCGGGCTCTATTGCGCGCGGCAGATGGGATGGACAACCTGAAGATTATGGTACCCATGATCTCCCGGCTGGAAGAGATCCAAAGCTGCCGTCGCCTGCTGGAGCAGGCGGTGAATGAGTTGACGGAAGAGTTGGGACGACCGGTAACGGCGCCTCCGATGGGCATTATGGTGGAGGTTCCTGCCGCCCTGTTCCAGCTTGGTCGTTGGTGGCAGTGGCTCGATTTTGCCTCGGTGGGCAGCAACGACCTGACCCAGTACCTGTTGGCGGTGGATCGGAACAACGCCCAGGTCAGTGCCAGTTTCGACAGTTTCCACCCGTCCATGGTTGCCGCGCTGGACCAGATTGCGCAGCAGTCGAAAGGCAAAGAGCTGGGCCTTTGTGGCGAGTTGGCCGGCGAAGTGCTTGGCGCCCTGATGCTGCTGACGCTGGGTTACCGGCAATTGAGTATGAACACCCAGTCTCTCGGTGCGATCCACTACCTGATTGAAAACCTGAACCTGTCATCCTTGCCCTCCCTGAGAGAGCGTTTGTTGAGTCAGGCTGATGGTGAGGCGGTGCGCCAGTGTTTGATGGCACACCTGGTTGAGATTGGCCATCCTGAGTTGGTCCCCGGTTCCACCCGATGACATCCCCGCTGCAACTCTCTATCCTAGAGGCCCGTCCGCCTCATCTTGTGAGAACACTAAGGTTTCGACCCCATGTCTGATCAGTATTTTACGTTTCCCCAGATCGATCCTGTGATCATTGAGCTGGGCCCTCTGGCCCTGCGATGGTACGGCTTGATGTATCTGCTGGGTTTTCTGGCGGCGCTGTGGCTGCTTAATCGCCATGCGGATAAGCCTGGCTCTGGCTGGACCCGGGAGGAGGTCTCCGACCTGCTGTTTTACAGCTTCCTGGGCGTGGTGCTGGGCGGACGGCTCGGCTATGTCCTGTTTTATGGCTGGCAATGGCTGATTGAAGACCCCCTCTATCTGTTCCGCATCAATGAGGGTGGCATGTCGTTCCATGGTGGCCTGCTCGGTGTGATTGCCGCCATGTTCTTTATTGCCCATCGTCAGAAGCGCACCTTCTGGCAGGTGGCGGACCTGGTTGCTCCCACCGTACCGATCGGACTTGGACTGGGCCGAATCGGCAACTTTATTAATGGCGAGCTGTGGGGACGCACCACGGATGTGCCCTGGGGCATCGTGTTCCCCGGCGCGGGCCCGCTGCCTCGTCACCCATCGCAACTGTATGAAGCGGCACTGGAAGGGCTGGTGCTTTTCCTGGTGCTGCAGTGGTACATGAAACGCACCGATAAACCCGGTGCCGTCGCTGGCCTGTTCCTGGTGGGTTATGGCGTATCCCGCTTCCTGGTGGAGTTCGTCCGTGAACCGGATGCCCATCTAAGCCTGTACTGGGGCTTCTCCATGGGCCAGCTGTTGACCATCCCAATGCTTATTTTTGGCGCTTACCTGATGATGCGCCCCGCTGTTAAGGAGACCGCTCGATGAAAGCCTACCTGGATCTGCTCAACCACGTAATGACCAACGGGGTGGATCGGGATGACCGCACTGGCACCGGCACACGCTCAGTGTTTGGTCACCAGATGCGTTTTGATCTGAGCGAAGGTTTCCCCATGCTCACCACCAAGAAGTTGCACTGGAAATCGATTGTGCACGAGATGCTGTGGTTCCTCAGTGGTGACACCAACGTCCGCTACCTGCAGGAGAACGGCGTACGGATCTGGAACGAGTGGGCCACCGACGAAGGTGAACTGGGGCCGGTTTATGGCGTGCAGTGGCGCCACTGGAAAACTCCGGATGGTCAGGAGATCGATCAGATCGCCAAGGTGATTGAGGATCTGAAGGTGCGTCCCAACAGCCGCCGGATCATCGTGTCTGCGTGGAATCCGGCGGATCTGCCCGATGAAGGCCGCTCTCCGGCGGACAACGCCACCGCAGGGAAGATGGCGCTGGCGCCTTGCCACGCCTTTATCCAGTTCTATGTGGCCAACGGCAAACTCTCCTGCATGCTGACGCAGCGCTCTGTCGATTGCTTCCTGGGTTTGGCGTTTAACATTCCGAGTTACGCGTTGCTGACCCACATGGTGGCGCAGCAGACTGGCCTGGAAGTGGGTGAGTTCATCTGGAGTGGTGGCGATGTTCACATCTATAAGAACCACTTTGAGCAGGTAAACACTCAGTTGCAGCGAAGTCCCGGTACTCTGCCGAAGCTGGTGATTAACCGCTGTCCGGAGAGCGTCTTCGACTATCGCTTTGAGGACTTTGAGCTGCACGACTACCAGGCTCAGCCCCACATCCCCGCCCCCGTCGCCATCTGATCCCCTAAGGCCGGCCCATTGGCAAGACGCTTCGGCAATCCCGGTTGCAAAGACCGGCACAAGCGAATTTTTCATTGCCGATGGGCCCTTTACACTCCAATTGATCAAATCTCCGAGGGGCAGTTTCCTCGGATTCGGATGGTTCCCGCCTCTGTTCGGTGCTTTTCTTCGGAAATTTCTTGCAGAGGCCCGGTGACTCTAAGGAAAAGTGGAGTCGTGGTTTTACCCACACTTTTCCTGCCTCAAGAGCGCGCTGGGAACGCATCAGGAGAGCGCATCAATGTGTAACTATTTACTGGGCCACACTCGTTCATCCCTTGTTCACATTGATGGTAAGTCATTCTCATGAAAGCATTTGTTTGTCAGTTGTTCAGGGGTAGCCTATCGCAGGTGTATGTAACCTAGCTGCATAAAGCGACAACCGTCGCATACAACAAACCGTGCAATGTGCGCCAGCTCACAATTCGGGTATTCCGAAGTAATCTGGCGATAGAAACGAATTTCTCATTGATTGCGGGCCGTCTACACTCAACCTGTTAATTTCGGAGGAGTGTAATGAAGCACGCAATTAAAGACTTCCTGAGTCAGGAGTCGTCCGGCGGTATCATTTTGATGATCGTCGTGGCGGTGGCTATGGCTCTTGCCAATTCACCACTGGATGCCATGTACGACTCATTCCTGAACACCCCAGTTCAGGTTCGAGTTGGTGCCTTGGACATCGACAAGCCGATGTTGCTTTGGATCAACGATGGCTTGATGGCATTGTTCTTCATGCTGATTGGTCTGGAAGTGAAGCGCGAGCTCGTGCAAGGGGCACTCTCTAGCCCGAGCAAAGCGGCTCTACCGACCTTTGCTGCCATTGGCGGCATGCTGGCCCCGGCTCTGGTTTTCCTGGCCTTCAACTACGATGACGCCACCGCCCGCAACGGTTGGGCAATTCCGGCGGCAACCGATATCGCTTTTGCCCTCGGGGTACTGGCGCTGCTGGGCAGTCGCGTTCCGGCGGCACTCAAAGTGTTCCTGCTGGCTCTGGCGATCATCGATGACCTGTTGGCGATCATCATCATCGCGCTGTTCTACAGCGACTCTCTTTCCACCACCAGCCTGGCGGTAGCGGCAGTGGCCATCATGGGCCTGCTGATGCTGAACCGTCGCGGTGTCCGTGACCTGATGCCTTATATGCTGATCGGACTGGTGCTGTGGGTCGCAGTGCTCAAATCCGGCGTGCATGCGACGTTGGCGGGTGTTGTCCTGGCCTTCACCATCCCGTTGAAGAAGGATAAGCATGGCCACTGCCCGAGTGAGCACCTTGAGCACACCCTGCACCCCTGGAGCACCTTCCTTATCCTGCCGATATTTGCCTTTGCCAACGCAGGTGTGAGCTTGAGTGGTCTGGGTCTGTCGGACATCACTTCGCCGCTGCCGATGGGCATCGCCCTGGGCCTGCTGCTGGGTAAGCCGCTTGGCATCATGCTGTTCAGCTGGCTGGCGATCGTGTTGCGGGTAGCGACTCTGCCGGAAGGACTGCGTTGGATTCACCTGCTCGGAGTTTCTCTGCTCTGTGGTATCGGTTTCACCATGGCGATGTTCGTGGCCTCTCTTGCCTTCGAAGCGGGCCTGCTGAACTACGGTGACCTGTCCCGCCTGGGCATCCTGATTGGCTCTGGTGTCGCTGCGGTACTGGGTTACTTCATTTTGAAGAAGACTCTGCCTGAGCAACCCAACGCTGCCTGATGCAGTAACAATAAGAACGTGAGTGAAGGATTATGAAAAAAGCGATTGGCGTTGTGCTGGCTCTGGCCATTACCCCGTCCGCCTTTGCGGATGACATCAACCTGGCGATGTGTCAGGACGAGCCGAAGAGTCAGGCTTGCCTGGGCTACCTGGAGGGCGCCGTGGATGGCGCCCTGGCCCTGGGCGCGATGATGAAGGTGCCAGCGCTGGACACCAGTACCTACGCTGAGCGAGCGCTGAAGTATCGCTCAGGCCGCCGCTTCCAGCAGGCTAATAAGGCGTTCTGTGAGGACCGCCTGCCAGAGAGAGACCAGATGGTACTCGCGCTGGATGAGCTGGTGGAGCAGGGGCTGCTGACCTCCCAGGAGGAGCTGCAGCAGGCACTGGTTGCGCTCTTCCACTGCCAGGCGAAGTAATATGGCGCACCTCAACTACAACCACCTGTATTACTTCTGGATGGTGCGGAAAAAAGGCTCGGTGGCGAAAGCCGCCGACGCCCTGTTCCTGACGCCACAGACGGTAACCGGTCAGATCCGTCAGCTTGAGCGGCGCCTGGGTGGCAAGCTGTTCAAACGTCAGGGTCGAGCGCTGGTGGCGTCGGAGTTGGGGGAGCTGGTATTTCGTTACGCTGACAAGATGTACAGCCTCTCCTACGAGATGCTGGACCTGCTCAACTACAACAAGGACAGTTCGATTCTGTTTGAGGTCGGGATATCCGATGCCTTGTCGAAATCGGTGGCCAGTCGGCTGCTGCTGTCGGTCATGCCGGATGGGGATAACATCCACCTCAACTGCTACGAATCCACTGACGAGAATCTGGTTGAGCGCCTCAGTCAGCATAAGCTGGATGTGGTGCTCTCCGGCAGCGATGCGGAAAGCCTCAAGCTGCCGGAGATCCTCAGTAAAAAGTTGGGTCAGTGTGGCATCAGCTTTATCAGCAAACGTCCGCTGGATGGGGAGTTCCCGGTTAACCTGGCACAGGCCAAACTGCTGATCCCCCACCGCAAGACGGCGTTGGGACAGCAGATGCTGCGCTGGTTCGATGAGATTGGTCTGGAACCCCGTATCACCGGTGAGTTTGACGACTCTGCCATGATGAAAGCCTTTGGCCACTACACCGACAGCGTGTTTGTCATCCCTTCGCTGTACCGGGATGAGATGCTGGCTCAGGGGTTTCACCTGATCGGGGAAACCGAAGAGGTGCAGGAGGAGTACTACGTCATGTTTGCTGAACGGATGATTCAGCACCCGGCGGTACGCAGCCTGCTGGAAACCGATTTCGGAGAATTTTTCCGGGGAGAGGAAGCGCCCGCGTTCCCGCTTTGATCTTGCTCACGGACTGGCCTTGATGGGATGATGGCCAGTCTTGCCCAGAGTTTCGCGGTACCATGCTCACATCATCATCCCACTCCCGCCCACCTTATGTGGTGTTGATTGCCCTCCTGGGCGCCCTCGCTGGCCTGACCCCACTGGCCATCGACATGTATCTGCCCTCAATACCCACTATGGCGACGGAGTTTTCCGTGCCGGTGGAGATCATGCAGTACACCGTCAGCTTCTATCTGCTTGGATTCGCTTTTGGCCAACTGCTCTATGGGCCCCTGACAGACAGTCTGGGCCGGATGCCGATCCTGATGGGAGGATTGGGGCTGTTTGCGTTGGCCAGTGTGGCCTGTGCTTTGGCGCAATCCGTGGAGCAACTGATTGCAGCACGGGTACTGCAAGCGGTCGGGGGCGCGGCCGGGTCGGTTGTGGTGATGGCGCTGCTTCGTGACCTGTTTGAGCGAGACCAGTTTGCCCGGGCAATGAGCTTCGGCATGCTGGTGATGAATCTGGCTCCACTTCTGGCGCCGGTATTGGGCGGATACCTGCTGCTGTTCTTTGGCTGGCACAGCGTGTTCTGGCTTCTGGCCGGGGTGGCGGCGTTGCTGGCGCTCTCCATCGGGCTGGTGATTGGGGAAACCCTCCCTAAAGCCGCCCGTTCACCGCTGAAACTGAGCAGCGCTTTGGCCACCTATGGGCGCATCCTGCGCCACCGCGAATGCATGGGCTACCAGGTGATCGGCATCGGCGCTTCGGCCGCTCTCTTTGCCTTTATCACCGGCTCTCCCTTTGTCTATATCCAGTATTATGGCGTTCCGCCGGAGCAGTTCGGTTATTACTTTGGCGCCAATATCCTGATGATGATGACCCTCACCAGCCTGAACGCCCGCTATGTTGCCCGTCTTGGCTCCAGCAGGATGCTGGGGATCGGTCTGGGTATTGGCGTGACGGGAGCTATGCTGCTGGTGTTTGGCCAGTGGCTGCAGATTGGGGACGTCTGGGAGGTGGTGGTGCCGGTGGTCCTGATCATGGGGCCAATGGGCCTGATCTCCGCCAACGCCGCGGCACTCAGCCTGGATGCGTTTGACGGCGCGGCGGGTTCAGTCTCCGCGCTGGGTGGATTTATGCGCTTTCTGGCCGGTGCCCTGATTGGCGGAATGATGGGCTTGGTTCATACGGACTCCCCCTGGGCAATGGTGGGGGCCATGAGTCTGTGCCTGTTTAGCTCGGGTATCGTCTATCTGTGGATGGTTCGTGGTAGGATGGCGCCGCAAGGATCATCCTGATGGAGATAATAATGACAACCGAGGAATTCGAGGTGATCAAACGCCTTAAGTGGGCGTGTCGCCGGGGTATGCTGGAACTGGACGTACTGCTGGAGCCCTTTGTGGAGCGCCACTATCTGGGGCTGACCGCAGAGCAGCAGCAGGTGTTCGAGCGTCTGTTGAAAGAAGACGATCCGGATCTGTTCGCCTGGTTTATGGGCCATGAGGTTTGCCCGGATAAGCAGCTTGCCGCCATGGTGGCTCTGATCCTTGAGCGTAATCAGCCCTGAGCGGCGAGATACCTACCGCTACCACTATCTTTTCTATCCCACGGCGTCCCGCATGGGGCGTCGATGGCGAATTCTGGGCTTGAGCCTGCTGCTGATTGCGGTATTGCTCTGGCCCCATTCTCTCTCTTTACCCTGGCTTGCCGTTCAACTTGGATTGAGCGGATGGCTTCTGATTCAGCTTTGGCGCGCTCGCGTTGTGCATCCTATTCGTCCGTTTTCGCTGGATGATAAGGGGGTCGGCTGTTGGCTGGATGAGGGGCGGCCGTTTCGCGTGACCGATGGATCACGGCTGTTGCCAAGTATGGCGATGATGTCGGTGGTGAGCGAGGGGCGCAACTACTGGCTCTGGCAGCATGAGGACAGTTTCAGCAGAGCCGACTGGCGTCGGCTCTGCCGTGTGCTGTTAGTGATTCAGCGAGGAGAGAGAATCGTGGGCCCGGACTCCGGCAGCGTGTCCGGGTAGTCCAGCGTGTAGTGCAGGCCGCGACTCTCTTTGCGGGCCATGGCACTGCGAACGATCAGTTCCGCCACCTGTACCAGATTACGCAGCTCCAGCAGATCGTTGCTGACCTTGAAGCCACTGTAATACTCGTGGATCTCCGATTTCAGCATCTCAACCCGACGCAGCGCCCGCTGTAGGCGTTTGTCAGTACGCACAATGCCCACGTAGTCCCACATAAACAGGCGCAGCTCATGCCAGTTGTGGGCAATCACAACATGCTCGTCTGAGTTGATCACCTGACTCTCATCCCAGGGAGGCAGGGTGAACGACTGGGAGGTCTCGGGATCCGCCAGGTGCGCTTTCATCTGGCGGGCTGCCGCCCTGGCAAACACCAGACACTCCAGCAGGGAGTTGCTGGCCATGCGGTTGGCACCGTGCAGCCCGGTGTAAGCCACCTCACCAATGGCGTAAAGGCCTTGTAGATCAGTCTGACCGTTGAGATCCGTCATCACTCCACCACAGGTGTAGTGCGCGGCGGGCACCACTGGAATCGGCTCCTTGGTCATATCGATGCCCAAGGAGAGGCAGCGCTCATAGATGGTGGGGAAGTGGCGCTGAATAAAGTCGTCGGACTTATGGCTGATGTCCAGGTACATGCAGTCGGCACCAAGACGCTTCATCTCATAATCGATGGCGCGGGCGACCACATCACGGGGAGCCAGTTCGGCGCGCGCATCGAAGTCGGGCATAAAGCGGCTGCCATCGGGACGACGCAGCAGAGCCCCTTCGCCGCGGAGCGCTTCGGTCAGCAGAAAGTTGCGGGCCTGAGGGTGATACAGACAGGTGGGGTGAAACTGATTGAACTCCATATTGGCAACACGGCAACCTGCACGCCAGGCCATGGCGATGCCATCACCGGAGGCGATGTCCGGGTTGGAGGTGTACTGATACACCTTGGAGGCGCCGCCGGTTGCCAGTGCGACAAAGCGGGCCCGAACCGTTTCCACCTGCTCTTTATCTCGGTTCCAGACGTAGGCGCCAACCACCCGATTGTCACCATCCAGTCCCAGCTTCTCCGCGGTGATCAGATCAACCGCATTGTAGCGTTCCAGTACAGTAATGTTGGGGTGAGCCAGGGCCTGGGCCTGCAAGGTTTGTTGCACCTCTTTGCCGGTGGCGTCCGCGGCGTGGAGAATGCGGCGGTGGCTGTGTCCCCCTTCACGGGTAAGGTGGTAGCGCGCCTGACCGTCACTGTCGGTTTCCTGATCGAAATCGGCACCTTTACGGATCAACCACTCCAACGCCGCCCGGGCCTCTCGGGCGGTGAACTCGACCGCCTGCTTGTCGCACAGTCCGGCCCCGGCCACCAGTGTGTCGGCTACGTGGGATTCGATGGTGTCCTGCTCGTCGAACACCGCCGCAATGCCACCCTGCGCGTAGTAGGTGGAACCCTCTTTCAGTTTCCCCTTGGCGATGACGATCACTTTGGCCTGGCTGGCCATCTTAAGAGCCAGGGTCAGTCCTGCTGCTCCGCTGCCGACCACTAAAAGGTCAGCGTGGTGTTCAAGCCCTTGATTCATCCGTTATCATGCGTTGGAAAGTCAATTGGCCTATGGTACTCCCAGAGGGCAAAAAGGCCCACCCCCCAAGGGGCGAACGACTTTGTGATCCAGATCGGAAAAATTTACGAACTTTTACGAATAGGCGCAGTCTGAATAGGTGCGCTTAAGACGAGTGAAAGAAAAATCAGCAAGTTAAGATTTAGGAGTGAGCTCTCGAGTGAGTGAGCCGAACAGCGATCAGCAACTGGTCGAGCGCGTGCAACGAGGGGATAAACAAGCTTTTAATCTTCTCGTCGTGAAGTACCAGCATAAGGTGGCGAATCTGATTGGTCGGTACGTGAAAAACCCGGGGGATGTGGCGGATGTGGCTCAGGAAGCCTTTATTAAAGCGTATCGCTCATTGCCGAACTTCCGGGGCGAAAGTGCCTTCTACACCTGGCTGTACCGAATCGCGGTCAATACCGCAAAGAACTACCTTGTATCCCAGGGACGTCGGCCACCGGCCAACGATGTGGATGCTGAGGAAGCGGAATTTTATGACGGCGCCGATGCTCTGAGAGAGTCGGCGACGCCAGAACGGCAACTGCTGTCCGATGAGATCAAACGCATGGTGTTTGCAACCATCGAAAGCCTGCCGCAGGAATTGAAAGTGGCGATCACCCTTCGGGAAATCGAAGGGATGAGTTACGAGGAGATCGCCGCCGTTATGGATTGTCCCGTTGGGACAGTGCGTTCGCGGATTTTCCGTGCACGTGAAGCGATCGACAAAAAGATCCAGCCTTTGCTGGAGCGGTAACTGAAACCTAAGGTGAGCAATGACTGAACGTAAGGAAAAGCTGTCGGCATGGATGGACGATCAGCCGGTTGAAGGTCTCTATCAGGACCTGCTGGCGGACGCTGAGCTGAGCGAACGCTGGCATCGATACCACCTGATCGGTGATGCCATGCGTAACGAATTGCCGGGCACTTTGCAGTTGGACATTGCCGCTAATGTGGCGAATGCCCTGGAGTCAGAGCCTGCGATCCTGGCGCCTCAGTCCCGCCGTCGCTTTGCAGTACCGGGTAAAGTGATTGAGCTGGGCCAGCGTTTTGGCCAGTACGCCATCGCTGCCACCGTTGCTGCGGTCGCCGTAGTCGGCGTTCAGCAGTACAATGCTAAGGAAGCGATCACGCCGCTGCCAGTGCTGGAAACCATGCCGATGCTGGGGGCCCCGAGCCCGGCCAGTTACCAGGTGCCTGGTATGGGTCAGCCGGATCGCCAAGCCGCGGATAAAGAGCGCGCTGCACTGGAGCAGCAGCGCCGGGCCAACGCCTTCCTCCGTGACCACCTGCTGCAGCAGCGCCTGAATGGGGGCAATGCTGTCGAAAGCGCCGCTGCCCGCGAGGACCAGTAAACCCAGTGCGAACCCTTCTTTCTGTTCTTCTGTTGGCGGCCTCCTGGGCCGCCAACGCGCAAGAGGCCGTTAGTGCTCAGGCTTGGCTTGAGCGAATGGCGACGGCCCTCAACACCCAACAGTTTCAACTCTCCCTTGTTCAGCTTCAGCGGGATCAAATTCGTGCCCTGCGCTATCTCCATGGCGTGGTTGACGGGCAGGAAGTGGCGTACCTGGACCACCTGAACGGACCCGCCAAAAGTGTGGTCCGGGTCGGACAGCAGGTGATCTATCTGGAGCACGATGTCGCCCCCTATTCGGTTGCCGCCTCGCGCATTCGCGGCTGGCTGCCGCCGGCGTTCGCCAGTGACATCTCACGGCTGGTGCCCCATTACCAGTTTGTTTTGGCCGGACGTAACCGCGTGGCCGGACGCACGGCTCAGCTGATCCGCGTCGTTCCGGATGACAGTTTCCGTTATCAGTACCGGGTCTGGCTGGACCTGGAAACCGCGCTGCCGCTGCGGGTCGATCTGCTGGATACCGAAAACAATCTGCTGGAGCAGGTGCTGGTGATTGAACTGCACCGGTTTGAGGCTCCGCTGCCGATTCTGTCGGAACTGAAGCAGCAGACGTGGCCCGATATCGTACTGCCTCCCCATCAGGAGGATGCGCCGCGCTGGCAGTTCGGCTGGTTACCCCACGGCTTTGAAGTGGCCCATTACGACCGCCACTTGCTGTTGGGTCTGAACGAGCCGGTGGAGTACCTCTCCCTTACCGATGGTCTGGCGGAGATCTCGGTTTACATCGGTCGGGTAGGGCAGATTGAGCTGCCGACGCACCTTACCACCACCAACGGTCTGGCTCTCGCCTCTGCGATCCACGGCGATGTGGAGGTGGTGGCGGTGGGTAAGCTGCCGGTGGAAACCCTGAGCAATGTGGCCAGCAACCTCTATCCGGCCAACGCTGACGGCGGGAAAAAAGGTGATTGAAGCGGTTGGCACCGTCCTGCGTTGTGAGGCTGGCCAGGTCTGGTTGACCTGGCAGAGCCAGTCCGCCTGTGGACACTGTGAGCAGGGCGACCAGTGTGGCACGGGTGTGGTGGCCAAGGCTCTGGTGCCCAAAAGTAACACCCTGTCTCTGCCTTGTAAGCGGGATTTCCTGCCGGGAACCCAATTACGGCTGGGCATTGCCGAGTCGGACCTGCTCAGCGCCTCGGCACTGGTCTATCTTTCCCCTCTGGTGGGACTGCTGCTTGGGGCGGCGGTCGGACAGTGGCTGACCGGCCTGGAGGGCTGGACCATTCTGGCGGGTCTCAGTGGTGGAACCCTTGGCACACTTTGGGCTCGTCACCGGGCCCGAACCCGACAGCAACGAATCACCATCCTTGGGGTGCTGGGTCAGCCGGTGGCCAATACGTAGCCCACCGGCTGAAAATCCGCTAAAATCGCCCCCCTTATACCGAATCACGAATTAATGCGAAGTAGCGGCACCGATGAAGCACATCCGAAATTTCTCCATCATTGCTCACATTGACCACGGCAAGTCCACCTTGTCTGATCGCCTGATCCAGGTGTGTGGTGGCTTGACCGAGCGGGAGATGGCAGCTCAGGTTCTGGATTCTATGGATCTGGAGCGCGAGCGTGGCATCACCATTAAGGCTCAGAGCGTTACCCTTAACTACCAGGCCAAGGATGGGGAAACTTACCAGCTCAACTTCATCGACACCCCCGGTCACGTGGACTTCAGCTACGAAGTATCACGCTCTCTGGCGGCCTGTGAAGGTGCGTTGCTGGTAGTGGATGCCGGTCAGGGCGTAGAAGCCCAGACTCTGGCGAACTGCTATACCGCCATCGATATGGACCTGGAAGTTCTGCCGATCCTGAACAAGATCGATCTGCCTCAGGCGGATCCGGATCGTGTGGCCCAGGAGATCGAAGACATCGTGGGTCTGGATGCGATGGATGCGGTGCGCTGCTCCGCCAAAACCGGCATCGGCATCGATGAGGTGCTGGAGTGCATCGTGCAGAGCATTCCGAGCCCGGAAGGGGATCCGGAAGCCCCGCTGCAGGCGCTGATCATCGACTCCTGGTTTGATAACTACCTGGGCGTGGTCTCTCTGGTTCGCATCAAGAACGGTTCCCTGAAGAAAGGGGACAAGATCAAGGTGATGAGCACCGGTCAGGTTTGGGGTGTGGATCGCCTGGGTATCTTCACGCCCAAGCAGAAAGACACCACACAACTGATGTGCGGTGAAGTGGGTTGGGTCGTATGTGGTATCAAAGAGATCCACGGCGCGCCGGTGGGCGATACCCTGACCCTGGCCAAAGGCGGTGCAGAGTCTCCGCTGCCGGGCTTCCAGAAGGTGAAGCCGCAGGTGTATGCGGGCCTGTTCCCGATCTCCTCTGACGACTACGAGGACTTCCGTGACGCGCTGGCCAAGCTGTCCCTGAACGACGCTTCCCTGTTCTACGAGCCGGAAACCTCTGCGGCATTGGGCTTCGGCTTCCGCTGTGGCTTCCTGGGCATGCTCCATATGGAGATCATTCAGGAGCGTCTGGAGCGTGAGTACAACCTGGACCTGATCACCACCGCACCCACCGTAGTGTATGAGGTGACCCAGACCAACGGCGAAGTGAAGATGGTGGATAACCCCTCTGCACTGCCGCCCCTGAACAACATTGAGACCATCGCTGAGCCGATCGTGGAAGCGAACATCCTGGTGCCTCAGGAGTACCTCGGTAACGTCATCACTCTGTGTGTTGAGAAGCGTGGTGTTCAGAAGGACATGACCTATCACGGTAACCAGGTTGCGGTTCGTTACGAACTGCCGATGGCGGAAGTGGTGCTGGACTTCTTCGACCGTCTGAAGTCCACCAGCCGTGGCTTTGCCTCTCTGGATTACAACTTCAAGCGTTTCCAGATTGAAGACATGGTGCGTGTTGACGTTCTGATCAACGGCGAGCGTGTGGACGCGCTGGCGATGATCACCCACAAAGACAACGCCCAGTATCGCGGCCGTCAGCTGGTGGAGAAGATGCGCGAGCTGATCCCCCGTCAGATGTTCGACATCGCGATTCAGGCTGCCATCGGCAACCACGTGATCGCTCGTTCCACCGTAAAGGCACTGCGTAAGGACGTAACCGCTAAGTGTTACGGTGGTGACGTGAGCCGTAAGAAGAAACTGCTTCAGAAGCAAAAAGAGGGTAAGAAGCGGATGAAGCAGGTTGGTAACGTGGAGGTGCCGCAAGAGGCCTTCCTCGCCATCCTGAAAGTAGGAGATAGCTGATAGATGGCCACCTTGTTTTCGCACCTGCTGGTGCTCGTGACCCTGGCCACAGGATTGGTCTGGGCCTTCGATCACTTTGTGCTACTGCCTAAGCGCCGCGCCAAAGTGACGGCTGCCGAGCAGGTGAATAAACTCAGCGACGATGCGCGTCTGAGCATGCTGCGTGAAGGCCCGGTGGCCGAAAACTGTCGCGCCGTGTTTCCAGTACTGGCGTTTGTGCTGGTGCTGCGCTCATTCCTGTATGAGCCTTTCCAGATCCCCTCTGGTTCCATGATGCCCACCCTGCTGGTGGGCGACTTCATCCTGGTGGAGAAGTACGCCTACGGCCTGCGGGATCCGGTGTGGCGTCATAAATTCCTGGAAACCGGCGAGCCCAAGCGCGGCGACGTGGCGGTGTTCAAATACCCGGGTGACACCAATGTGGACTACATTAAGCGGATCATTGGCCTGCCAGGGGATCGCATCGTCTATCGCAACAAGCGTCTGTACGTTCAGCCCGCTTGCACCGCTGGCATGAGCCCATGCCCGGAAATGCAGGAGGTGGCCGTGGTGCCGGAGAGCGTCGGAGATTTCTACCAGGGTGGCATTCCACTGGAGCGCTACAGCGAAAGCCTGGGCCCGGTAGAGCACGACATCCTGGTGAATCCGATGCGTCCTGAGCCGGTTCAAGCCTACTACAACCAGCGCGGCGTTCGTGCCGGTGAATGGGTGGTGCCGGAAGGCAAATACTTCGCCATGGGTGACAACCGCGACAACAGCACCGACAGCCGTTTCTGGGGCTTTGTTGATGAATCCCTGCTGGTGGGCAAAGCGGTCTTTATCTGGATCTCCTTCGAGCGTGAGCGCAGCTCCAATAGCTGGCTGCCCAGCTGGGTGCCCACCGGGGTTCGTTTTGAGCGCGTTGGTGGTTTGCAGTGAGTACATTGAAACTGACCCGGCTGCAGGATGCGCTGGGTTATCAGTTTAAGGATATCGCACTGCTGAACCAGGCACTGACCCATCGCAGTGCCGCAGCTCAACATAACGAACGTCTGGAATACCTTGGCGACGCCGTTCTCTCCTTTGTGATCGCCGAAGCGCTCTATCTGCGCTTCCCCAAAGTGGCGGAAGGCGACATGACCCGTATGCGCGCCTCGCTGGTAAAAGGGGTGACCCTGGCTGAACTGGGCCGGGAGCTGGCCCTTGGAGAAGTGATCAAGCTGGGCCCGGGCGAACTGAAGTCCGGCGGATTCCGTCGGGAGTCTATCCTGGCGGATGCCGTCGAAGCGATTCTGGGCGCGGTCTACCTGGATGGTGGCATTGAAGTGTGCAAGCCGCTTATCCTGAGACTGTACCAGGAGCGTCTTTCCACCATCGAACCGGGGATCCGCCAGAAAGATCCCAAGACCCGGCTGCAGGAGCATCTGCAGGCCCGCAAGCAGCCTTTGCCGGAGTATGAGGTGGTGTCCGTGGAAGGGGACGCCCATAACCAGAGATTTACCGTGCGCTGCCGTGTCAGCGCCCTGGCCGAGCCGATGATTGGCACCGGCAGTTCCCGACGCAAAGCGGAGCAGGACGCCGCCAGCCGGGTATTGGAGCAATTGTCTTAATGACTGATACCACTTACTGCGGCTTTGTCGCCATCGTGGGCCGCCCCAATGTGGGCAAGTCCACCCTGCTGAACCGCCTGCTGGGTCAGAAGGTGTCCATCACCTCCCGCAAGCCTCAGACCACCCGTCACCGCATCATGGGGATCCACACCGAAGGGGCCTACCAGACCATCTTCGTTGACACCCCGGGCCTGCACGTTGAAGAGAAGCGTGCCATCAACCGCCTGATGAACCGTGCGGCAGCCTCCAGCATCGGTGATGTGGAGATGGTGATCATGATGGTGGAGGGCACCCGCTGGACCGCTGATGACCAGATGGTGCTGAATAAGATCCGTCGTGGCGCCGAAGACCGGAAAACCGTGCTGGTCGTGAACAAGGTTGACCAGGTGAAAGAAAAAGCGGAGCTGATGCCGCACCTTCAGTGGTTGCAGCAGCAGTTTCCCTTCGATGCCATCATTCCGATGTCGGCCGGTAAGGGCGATGACATCCGCCCGCTGATCGACATGGCTCAGAAAGAGTTGCCGGAGTGCATTCACTACTTCCCCGAGGAGTACGTGACCGACCGCAGCCAGCGCTTTATGGCGGCGGAGATTGTCCGGGAAAAACTGATGCGCTTCCTGGGTGACGAACTGCCTTACTCCATCAACGTGGAGATTGAGCAGTTTCAGGTCGACGAGAAGGGCACCTATCACATCAACGCCCTGATCCTGGTGGAGCGTTCCGGCCAGAAACGGATGGTGATCGGCAACAAGGGTGAGCGGATCCGTACCATTGGTCGTGAAGCCCGCCTGGATATGGAAAAACTGTTCGATACCAAGGTCTACCTGGAAACCTGGGTTAAGGTGAAATCCGGTTGGGCCGACGACGAACGGGCACTGCGAAGCCTGGGGTATGGCGACGACTGAGCCTCTCCATCGCGCTTATCTGCTGCACGCCCGGCCATACCGGGAGTCGAGCCTGTTGCTCGACCTCCTATCAGATACCCATGGCCGGGTGGCGGCAGTCGCCCGGGTCGGGGGTAAAAGCGGCGGGGCGAAAAAAGCCCAGCTTCAGCCCTTCCGGCCCCTGATGATCGCCCTCTCCGGGCGCACTTCCCTCCGTAATCTGGCCCAGCTCGAGGCCCCGACACTGCCTCTGCCTCTCTCCGGTCAGCGGTTGTATGCCGGCCTTTACCTCAATGAACTCTGTCAGCGTCTGCTTCAGGAATGGCAACCGTTGGACGGCCTGTTCGATCACTACCATGATGCCCTGATGGGGCTGGCTGAATCGGGCCCGATGGAGCCCCTATTGAGAGAGTTTGAGCGCGCCCTGCTGGACCTGCTTGGCGTGCTGCCGCCACCGGGAGAGGATGCGGATGGTGAGCCGTTGCACCCCATGGCCCGCTATGCCTGGCGGCCTCATCAAGGCTGGGTGTTGCGGGGAGACGCGGCCAGCGGCTACAGTGGCGACAGCCTGCTGCAATGGCAGCAACAGCGGTTGGAAACGCCGCAAGCCATGAACGAGATAAAACGGGCGGTGCGGGAGCTGTTTCGTCCCCTGTTGGGGGAGAAGCCGCTGCACAGCCGGACGCTATTTTTACAGCAACGAGGACGTAATGAGCATTCTTCTGGGCGTTAATATCGACCACATCGCCACCCTGCGCCAGGCGCGCGGCACCGATTATCCGGATCCGGTCCATGCCGCTGCCGTGGCGGAGCACGCCGGTGCCGATGGCATCACCATCCACCTGCGGGAAGATCGCCGCCATATCGTCGATCGTGACGTCGAGGTGTTGGCCAAGACGCTGAAGACCCGCATGAATCTTGAGATGGCCGTGACCGAGGAGATGCTGGCCATCGCAGAGCGGACTCGCCCGGAATATGTCTGTCTGGTGCCGGAGAAGCGCGAAGAGCTGACCACGGAAGGGGGGCTGGATGTGGCAGGCCAGCTGAACAAGATCACCGATGCCGTAACCCGTCTGCGTCAGGCGGGCATCAAGGTGTCCCTCTTTATTGATGCGGACCCGCGCCAGATCGACGCTACCGTCGCAACCGGCGCGCCCTATATCGAGATCCATACCGGCCACTATGCTGATGCCGAGGATGAGATCAGCCGCGACAAGGAGCTGAACCGCATCCGAGAAGCGGCTCGCTACGCCCACAGCAAAGGACTGGTGGTGAATGCGGGCCATGGCTTGCACTACCACAACGTCAAGCCGATTGCGGCCATTCCGGAGCTGTACGAGCTGAACATCGGCCATGCCATCATCGCCCGGGCCGCCATCGATGGTCTCGATCTGGCGGTGCGTGATATGAAGCGGCTGATGCTGGAAGCCCGTCAGGGCCTGTAAGCATGATCATCGGCCTTGGCACCGACATTGTGGAGATCGCCCGGATCCAGGCGCAGTATGAGCGTCTGGGTTCCCGTTTTGCGGCCCGCATTCTGACGGAGTCAGAGCGGGAAACCCTGGCGCAAGCCAAAGAGCCGGCCCGGCTACTGGCCAAGCGGTTTGCGGTGAAGGAGGCGGCGGCCAAAGCGTTGGGCACCGGCATCGGCCGTGGCGTGTCGTTTCAGCACATCGAGTTGCAGCACAATGAGTGGGGGGCGCCGATTCTGGTGTTCACCGGCGGCGCACTGGAGCGGTTTGAACTGCTTGGTGGACGCGGCATGCACATCAGTCTCTCTGATGAGCAGCACTACGCTACGGCAACGGTGGTGCTGGAGTCTTAAAAGCGGTATCGGGCGATCAGGGAGAGCGCCATCTGATCGCCCCGGCTGTGGTCCTGCTGGTGTCGCACATCCAGGGATAAGCGCGCGCGTCCCAATTGATAGCCCCCCTCCACCCGGGTTTCCTGGGTCGGTTCCCAGTCACTGGTGACAAACCAGTGGCTGTCCGGTTTTCCCCATCTCAGTTCCCATAGGTTTTCATCGGCAGACACCACCGCCGCGGACAAGGCCATCGGTTGTTCGGTGGGCAGAGGGAGATCATTGGCTTCTGCGGCGGGCACTAAGAATACAGCAACAACGACCAGCCAACCGCAGAGGAGACGACGTGGCCGTTGCATGGCTCAATCCTTTTTCGCAGCGCGGAGTCTAAGCGTAGTTGCTGAAAAATCAGTTTGCTGACAAAAATCGGACCGATTTCACCCGGTTATCCGCCACTTCGATCACCTCTAGGCCGTGGCCCTCAATCTCCAGGCGGGTTTGCGGGTCGGGAATGTCCTCGAACAGTTCCAGAATGAGGCCGTTGAGGGTTTTGGGGCCGTCGGTCGGCAGGGTCCAGTGAGTTTCCCGGTTGAGATCCCGAACCGTGATGCTGGCGTCCACAATCAGGCTGCCATCCTCCTGGCGGCAAATCCCCTCGCTGGGCGGCCCCTGAATGCCGGTAGTAAAGTCGCCGACGATCTCCTCCAGGATATCCTCCAGCGTCACCAGACCCTGGATATCGCCGTACTCATCCACCACCAGTCCGATGCGCTCCTTGGCTCGCTGGAACTTCAGCAGCTGCACATTCAGCGGGGTACCCTCAGGGATAAAGTAGATCTCGCGAACGGCGCGCAGCAGAGTGCTCTTGTCGTTCGGCTTCTGATCCTTGGTGAACAGGCGCAGCACATCGCTCAGATGCACCACCCCAACCACATCATCGATGTTGTCCCGATAGAGCAGCACCCGGGTGTGGGGGCTGTGGGTCAACTGACGGATGATCGCCCGGTAATCGTCATTGATGTCGATGGCGTAGATCTCGGCCCGGGGGATCATGATCTCCTCCACGGTCACCTTTTCCAGGTCCAGAATCGACACCAGCATCTCCCGGTGGCGGCGGGGGATCAGCCCTCCGGCTTCATGCACCACGCTGCGCAGTTCGTCGGTGCTCAGATGGTCACCATCCGGGCTGCGATGGCTCAGGCGCAATACGCGCAGGATGCCGTTGCTGAGGTGGTTAACCAGCCAGACAAAGGGGTAGAACAGCGACATCAGGGGTCGCAGTACCAGGGAGTTGGGATACGCCAGCTTTTCCGGGTATTGGGCTGCCAGGGTCTTGGGCGTGACCTCGGCAAAGATCAGGATGATAAAGGTGAGGCCGCCGGTAGCGATGGCCGGGCCCCAGTCGCCATACCAGCGCTGGCAGATGATGGTGGCCAGCGACGCTGCGGCAATGTTGACGATGTTATTGCCGATCAGGATCAGGCCGATCAAACGGTCCGGTCGTTGCAGTAGGCGTTCGGCTCTCTGCGCCCCTTTATGACCCTTTTGGGCAAGATGGCGCAGGCGATAGCGATTCAGCGACATCATCGCTGTTTCGGTACCGGAGAAGAATGCGGATATCAGAATTAGGAGGGCAAGAATCAGCAGTAAACTGCCCGTGGGTATGTCGTCCAACGTAAGGTCTCTTTAGCCGTTCGGATCCCTAATTAAACGGCTGAGGCGCGCCCTGTCAAGGGCGCGCCCCGAATGCTCAGGTCAGGATCAGCTCTCGCACGATGCGAGAACCGAAGTAGGCGATGGAGAGCAGCACCGCGCCACTGAGGGTAAAGGCCACCGCAGAGCGGATGCGCATCCCTTTGGTGTGGTGTCGGGCCAGCATGATGGCGTACACCGCCCAGGCAATCATAGACAGGATCGCCTTATGCCCTTTGCCGTCGCCGAGGAAGTTCTCCAAGAACACCCAGCCGGTCAGCAGGCCCAGGGTCAGCAGAATAAAGCCGATCCAGATCAGGTGATACAACTGCTTCTCAACGGTCATCAGCGGCGGCAGGGATGGGTTCAGCATCAACTGTCGCTGCTTCAGACGCCGGTCGATGCCTGCCAACTGCAGGGCATAGAGGGCGGCGAGCAGCATAACCGCATAGGAGAGCAGGGCCAGTACCACGTGGGTCAGCACCATCGGCTCCGCTTCAAAGTGAGTGATGTACTTTGGCGGCAGCAGCCACAAGCCGACGACGGCCAGGATGGCGCACAGGTAGACCGCGGGGGAGACCACCAGCACTTTCATGCGGGGCATCATGACGGTCACCGACAGGGTGATGATCCACACCAGCAGAGAGAGGGTGTTGGTCAAACTGAAGTTCTGGCCATCCTTCATCAGAATGGCGTCGCCCAACACCAGAGCGTGTGCGGCAACCGCAACACCGGCAGAGAGGGTGATCAGCTTGCGGTTGGGGCCTTCTGGGGCCAACAGCCGGGAAGCCAACAGATAGAAAGCGATGGCGTATCCGAGGATCGCCACGACCGCGAATAACTCCATGATGTCCCTTTTTCGCAGTTAGAGCGCTGATAAATAAGGTCGCGCAGAGCACCTTTGGCTAGCTTAACACGGGCTCGGGGCGGAGCGCATCGGGGGGGGAGGTCAAGATGTGATCTGGGCTTGATTGAGTTTAACTTCACCGGCTCGCTATAATGCGTCCTCATTTGTATTACTGTGGTGCGGCGATGTTCCAGAATCTTTCCGAGCGCTTGAACCAAACGCTGAAAAACATCAGCGGCCGAGGTCGACTGACCGAGGACAACATCAAAGACACTCTGCGCGAAGTGCGCATGGCGCTTTTGGAAGCGGACGTGGCCCTGCCGGTGGTGCGCGAATTCATCAATAAGGTTCGCGAGCGCGCAGTGGGCACCGAGGTGTCCAAGAGCCTAACGCCGGGCCAGGCCTTCATTAAGATCGTTCGCACCGAGATGGAAGCGGCGATGGGGGAGGCCAACGAAGCCCTCAACCTGGCCGCCCAGCCACCGGCCGTGATCATGATGGCGGGTCTGCAGGGTGCCGGTAAAACCACCTCTGTGGGCAAGCTGGCCAAGTTCCTGAAAGAGCGCCACAAGAAATCTGTGCTGGTGGTCAGTGCGGACGTATACCGTCCTGCGGCCATCAAGCAGTTGGAGACCCTGGCGACCGATATCGGTGTGGAGTTCTTCCCCTCCAGCATCGAACAGAAGCCGGTCGACATCGCCAATGCGGCCATCGACCACGCCAAGAAGAAGTTCTTCGATGTAGTGATTGTCGATACCGCGGGTCGTCTGCACGTTGACGGCGAGATGATGGAGGAGATTAAAGCCCTCCATGCGGCCATTAACCCGGTCGAGACCCTGTTTACCGTTGATGCCATGACGGGTCAGGATGCGGCGAACACCGCCAAGGCCTTTAATGACGCGCTGCCGCTGACCGGTGTGATTCTGACCAAGGTGGATGGTGACGCCCGTGGCGGTGCCGCCCTCTCCATCCGTCACATCACCGGTAAGCCGATCAAGTTCCTGGGTGTCGGTGAGAAGACCGAAGCCCTTGAGCCGTTCCACCCGGACCGTGTGGCCTCCCGAATCCTTGGCATGGGCGACGTGCTCTCCCTTATCGAAGAGGTGGAAGCCAAGGTCGACAAGCAGCAAGCGGAAAAGCTGGCGACCAAGCTGAAGAAGGGTGAGGGCTTTGACCTCAACGACTTCCGTGACCAGCTTCAGCAGATGCACAACATGGGCGGCATGATGGGGATGCTGGAGAAACTGCCCGGCATGAACCAACTGCCCGCAGATGCTCTGGCTCAGGTTCAGGACAATAAAATCACTCGCCAGATGGAAGCGATCATCAACTCCATGACCCCGAAGGAGCGTGCGCGCCCCGACATCATCAAGGGCAGCCGGAAAAAGCGGATCGCCGCAGGCTCCGGTACCCAGCTTCAGGATGTGAACCGTCTGCTTAAGCAGTTCACCCAGATGCAGAAAATGATGAAGAAGATGAAGGGCGGCGGTCTCAAGAAGATGATGCGCAGCATGGGTGGCATGATGCCCCCCGGAATGAAATTTCCACGCTAAAAGTCTGACTTAGCCCAGGCCGGTCTAGACTTTCCTGTCAGGCATACCGGCCATCGGGGCGATCACTTTCTAGCCCGCGAGGTTGCATTGAGCTTAGGTTCAGGTAAAATCGGCGGGCTTTCTATCTTGGGGCCGTTGCGGCCCCTGTTTTATTGCTTGCAAACACCATTAGAGGATGTAAACCGTATGGTAACCATTCGTTTGGCTCGTGGCGGCGCGAAAAAGCGTCCCTTCTACTCCGTTGTAGTAGCGGACAGCCGTAACGCCCGTGACGGCCGTTTCATTGAAAAAGTGGGTTTCTTTAACCCGATCGCTGCTGGTCAAGAAGAAAAGCTGCGTATTGATCTGGAGCGCGTAGAGCACTGGATCAACAACGGCGCTGCGGTTTCTGACCGTGTAGCTACCCTGATCAAGGACGCCCGCAAAGCGGCTGCCTAAGTCAGGATTGGGTAGGTAAGGTTGATGTCCAACATGGAACAGATCGTCGTCGGTCGTCTTGGCTCGGCGTACGGTATCCGCGGTTGGCTGAAGGTCAACGCCTTTACCGACTCACTCGAAGGCATCTTTGAGTACTCTCCCTGGCTGATTTTCTACCAGGGAAAATGGCAAGAGGTGAAGGTGGCCGATTGGCGCCGTCACAACAACGGCATCATCTGCCGGCTGGAAGGGGTCGAAGACCGCAACCAGGCGGAGCAGTACACCAACTGTGATGTTGCTATCTTGTCGGCGCAGCTTGAGGCGCTGCCAGAAGACGAGTTCTACTGGCGTGATCTGATGGGCTGTACCGTGGTGAACACCCAAGGCTACGACATGGGTAAGGTGACCGGCTTGCTGGAAACCGGATCCAATGACGTGCTGGAAGTGGAAGCCAAGAGTAACGATGCGTTCGGCAAGCGGGAGCGTTTGATTCCGTTTGTAACCGAGCAGTTCATCCTTGAGGTGGACACGCTGGGTAAAAAAATTGTCGTCGACTGGGACCCCAGTTTTTAAATAGCGAGGAAAATCCCATGTGGTTAGGGGTAGTAACCCTCTTCCCAGAGATGTTCCGAGCCATCACTGACTTTGGGGTGACTGGTCGGGCCGTGAAAAATGGCCTTATTCAGGTACAAACGTGGAATCCTCGTGATTTCACAACGGATCGCCATCGTACCGTGGACGATCGCCCCTACGGCGGCGGCCCCGGAATGTTGATGATGGTCGAGCCATTGCGTGAAGCCATCCGCGCTGCCAAGGCAGAGGCGGGGGAGGGAGCCAAGGTGATTTACCTGTCTCCTCAGGGGCGTCCGCTGACTCAACCTGGTGTTGAACAGTTGGCCACCTATGAGCGCATGGTGCTGGTGTGCGGTCGGTACGAAGGTATCGATGAGCGCATCATCCAAAGCGAAGTGGATGAGGAGTGGTCCGTTGGTGACTATGTCCTCAGTGGCGGTGAACTGCCGGCCATGAACCTAATCGACGCGGTGTCCCGTTTGGTGCCCGGCGTCCTTGGGAAAGCGGCTTCGGCAGAGCAGGACTCCTTTTCGGATGGCTTGCTGGACTGTCCCCACTATACTCGTCCAGAAGTTCTGGATGGGGCAGCGGTACCTGAAGTGCTGTTGAGCGGCAACCATGAATTGATCCGGAAATGGCGCCTTAAGCAGTCCCTTGGACGCACCTGGGCGCGACGACCGGAACTGTTAAATAACCTAGCTCTGACTGACGAGCAGGCAAAACTGCTTGCTGAGTTCGTGACCGAACAACAGATCGAACGTTAGAGTTTTCAGTATATCTAGGATGAGAGTTTAATTATGAGCAACATCATCAAGCAGATTGAACAAGAGCAGATGAAGAGCGACGTTCCGGCTTTTGGCCCGGGTGACACCGTCGTTGTTCAAGTACGTGTAACTGAAGGCGACAAAACTCGTCTGCAGGCTTTCGAGGGCGTGGTTATCGCTAAGCGTAACCGTGGTCTGCACTCTGCGTTCACTGTTCGTAAGATCTCTAATGGTGAAGGCGTAGAGCGTGCGTTCCAGACTCACTCTCCGCTGGTAGAAAGCATCACCGTTAAGCGCCGCGGCCGTGTACGTCGTGCCAAGCTGTACTACCTGCGTGAGCGCAGTGGTAAGTCTGCACGTATCCGTGAGCGTCTGAACTAAGCATCGCTTAGTCCACCGCAAGCACACTCAAGCCCGCCTTTATGGCGGGCTTGTTCGTTTCCCTACCATAAAAAATAGCGATTTCATCTCTTTCGGGGCCATTTCGGCTCCAATTGCCGGTTTACATCAATTGTCAGTGTGGCACTCTGTCTGAAGACCGCGATACTGCGGCGTGTGCATGGTATTAAGACGGAGAAACACTATGCAGAAGGACAGCATCAACAACATCCATATCGACTCGGAACGAGTCCTCATCACTCCGGCCGAGCTTAAGGCCGAACTGCCGCTGTCCGACCACGCCTATCGATATATCCTGGATGCCCGCCAAACCGTTGCCGACATCGTTCACAAACGCGATAACCGCATCCTGGTGGTGGCAGGGCCCTGCTCGATTCACGATGTGGAAGCGGCCAAGGAGTACGCCCTTAAGCTGAAGAAGCTGCATGAGGAGCTTAAAGGGCAGTTCTACATCCTGATGCGGGTCTACTTTGAGAAACCGCGTACCACCGTGGGCTGGAAAGGCCTGATCAACGATCCCGATATGGACGGCTCCTTTAATGTGGAGAAGGGGCTGCGGCAGGCGCGCGAGCTGCTGATCTGGCTGGCTGAGCTGGAGTTGCCGGTGGCGACTGAAGCGTTGGATCCGATCAGTCCTCAGTACCTCAGTGAACTGTTTGCCTGGTCCGCCATTGGAGCTCGTACCACCGAATCCCAGACGCACCGTGAGATGGCCTCCGGCCTGTCGATGCCGGTGGGGTTCAAAAACGGTACCGACGGCAAGCTGGGTGTGGCGATCAACGCCCTGCAGGCCGCTTCGCACTCACACCGCTTTATGGGGATCAATCAGGCGGGCCAGGTTGCCCTGCTGCAAACCCAGGGCAACCCGGATGGTCACGTGATTCTGCGCGGTGGTAAGCAGCCCAACTACGATTCCGTTAACGTGGCGATGTGTGCCCAGGAGCTTCACGCCGCTGGATTGAATGCCCGACTGGTGATCGACTGCAGCCACGGCAACTCCTCCAAAGATCCCGCCCGGCAGCCCCTGGTGGCCCAGAACGTATTCCACCAGATCCTGGAGGGCAATACCTCCATCATCGGCATCATGCTGGAGAGCCACCTGAAGGAGGGAGCGCAGAGCGCCAACACCCCTCGGGATCAGCTTGAGTACGGCCTCTCCATCACCGATGCCTGCATCGACTGGGGTACTACCGAATCCCTGCTTCGGGTTGGTGCCGAGGCCCTGGGCCCAATGTTGGCCAATCGATTTAAGGAGGCCTGATGGCTGAGCCGAGTAGCGCTGCCCTGGACGCCTTACGGGGACAGATTGATGAGGTCGATCAGGAGATGCTGGCGCTGTTGCGTCGGCGTCTCGACCTGGTGGGTCAGGTGGGGACCATCAAACACAAAGAGGGTGTGCCCATCTACGCCCCGAAGCGGGAAGCCAGCATGCTGGCCAAGCGCCGGGCGGAAGCGGAAGCGATGGGCGTACCGCCGCAGCTGATCGAGGATCTGCTTCGACGCATCATGCGGGAGTCCTACGTTTCTGAGAAGGATGTCGGCTTTAAGCGGGTGCACGATACCCTTGGGCCGATCGTTATCGTCGGTGGTGGCGGTAAGCTGGGCAGCCTGTTTGCCCAGCTGTTTACGCTCTCCGGGTACGAGGTTCGTATTCTGGAGGAGGGGGACTGGGATCAGGCTGAAGCCCTGGTCTCTGATGCTGGAATGGTGGTGGTCAGCGTGCCGATCGACAAAACCTGTGAGGTGATCGAACGGTTACCAACACTGCCTCAGGATTGCCTGCTGGTGGATCTGACCTCCATCAAACAGGCCCCTCTTGCGGCGATGCTTAAGTCTCATCCCGGGCCCGTTCTCGGCTTGCACCCCATGTTCGGTCCGGATGTCTCCTCCCTGGCGAAGCAGGTGGTGGTGGTGTGTCATGGTCGGGGCGAGGAGCAGTACCAGTGGCTGCTGAAACAGATCGCCATCTGGGGGGCCCGACTGCATGAGGCACCCGCCTCTGAGCACGATCAGGCGATGCAACTGGTTCAGGCGATGCGCCACTTCACCGCCTTTGTGTATGGTCTGCACCTGAAGCGGGAGCATGCTGACATCGAGCAGTTATTGCAGTTCAGCTCCCCCATCTACCGTCTGGAACTGGCGATGGTGGGCCGTCTTTTTGCCCAGGATCCCAGCCTGTACGCCGACATCATCTTCGCCCAGCCGGATGCCCTGGCCCGGGCCCGGCATTATCTGGATCGTTATCAGGAAGCGCTGGCGCTGCTGGAAGCGGGGGATAAGGCGGGCTTCGAAGCGCTGTTTGACGATGTGGCTCAATGGTTTGGTGATTTCGCCCAGCAGTTCCGGGTGGAGAGCGCCAACATGTTGATGGCTGCCAATGACAGTCGCAGTGGCTGACAGCGCCCCGTGCGGCTGCTAGGGTGTGTCTGAGGAGGCAACCTATGGGCTCCATCCATATTGAACGGTCTCACGACCTTTCCGTTGCCGAGCTGGACGCACTGGTCAGTGATCTGTCCGGACAGCTGGCACGGGAGTACCAACTGCGTGTGCAGAGGCGGGGGGATATGGTCCACTTTTCCCGCAATGGGGCGCGGGGGACTTTGTTGCCCGGCCCCTCCCATCTGGTGATCACTCTGGAACTGGGCTTCCTGCTGAGGCCGTTCCGGGATGGCATTCACCAGGCGATTGAACGACAGTTGGATGCGCTGTTAGGCTAATAAAAAAACGGGACGATATTCGTCCCGTTTTTTGATCCAGAGCAAGCTTTTACCCCTCCTTTAGAGCGCCGATTCTAGACCCGCTTCATACCCTGACATTAGGGAAACATCCCTGTCGCCAGAATCAAAGGAGGGCATTATGTCTAAGCGTGAACACACTCCCCCAATTGAGCAGGAAGCCATGGCTCGCAAGATCTGGCTGGCTGGTCTGGGTGCTTATGCCAAGAGCGCCAAAGAGGTGACCAACCTGTCCGAGCGCGGTCGTACCTGGTTTGAAGAGTTGATGGAAAGGGGCCGTGAGCTGGAAAACCAGACCAAGACCCGAGTTAAAGATGCGGCCTCTCAAACCCAGGAAGCCGTGACTCAGCAGATGAACGCACGGGTACAGCGCTTTACCGGCCTGGATCCTCATCAGTTGGATGAACTGGACACCAAGCTCGACCAACTGGCCGAAGTGGTGGACAAGCTGGCTACCACCAAAGTAGCTCCGGCACCGGAAAAGCCCGTTGCCAAGGTAGAGCCTGATGTAAAACCGGCCCCGCGCCGCACCGCGCGGAAACCCGCTGCTAAGAAAGACGCTTAAGCGTCCGGGAGGGAAGCATGACCATCGATATCCGTGATCGTGGCCAGGAGTGGATCCAGGACAGCGAACAGATGGCACGCAACATCTGGTTAGCTGGTCTCGGGGTATACAGTAAGAGCCTGGAAGAAGCGGCGGAGCGTCGTGACCAGACCGAATCCCTGTTTGATTCGCTGGTTGATGAAGGCCGTAATGTTGAAGCCCAGACTCGAGAGAATGTGGCTCAACAGGTGAAATCGGCCAATCAGAATGTCGAGGCGCGAGTTCAGGCCCTGTTTGCCCGTCTGAGCGGTGTGGACCCCCGTCGTATTGACCAACTGAACGCCAAGGTGGATCGCCTCACTGAGCTGGTGGCGAAGTTGGCCCAGAACTAGGGAGGGCCTATGGCCAACCTGTCGTTACTGGATTTGGGGTTTGTCCTGTTTGAGAGTGACGCCACCCCATTGCACATTTCCGGTCTGGTGATGCTGTCTCCACCAGCCGGAGAGGTGGAAGGGTTCGGGCGTCGTCTGGTCGAGAAACTCTGGACCGGCGACCCGCCCGAGCCCCCTTTTGATCAGGTGCTGGATCTGGCCCTGACCCGCTGGCCCCGCTGGCGCTCCGCCAGCACAGTGGATCTAGGCTACCATGTGCGCCACTCTCAACTTCCCGAGCCGGGTAATCCCCACCAACTGCTGGAGCTGATCAGTCGCATCCACAGCTATCGTCTCGACCGCAGCCGCCCCTTGTGGGAACTGTGGGTGATTGATGGCCTGGAGAGTGGCGAAGTGGCTTTGGTGGTGAAGATCCACCACTCTCTGGCGGACGGTGTGCGGGCCTCCAAGCTGTTTGCCCGCAGCTGCAGCCTGACCCCGGATGGTGAGACTCACCCCTTCTGGGTCGGTGCGGGGCAAACCGATGCCACCGCACGGGCTGAGCGTGCCTCGTTGCTCTCCTGCCTGCTGAGCAGCCGTGGGTTGATCCAGCGTCAGATTGGCGCCAGCATCGGCCTGGCCAAGCTGGCAGGAAAGCTGGCTCTTAACTCTCTGAATCTGCAACCAACCCGGCTGAAGGTGCCCTTTACCGCACCGCGTACGCCGTTCAACATCAGCCCTGATCGGGCCCGCACTGTGGCTCTGGCCAGCCTCCCTCTGCGTCGCTTCTCACGAATCGCCAAACTGACCGGCACCACCGCCAATGATGTGATGCTGACGGTCTGTGACATGGCGCTTCATCGCTATCTTCAGGTGCATAACTGGTCCAGCCGCAAACCGATGGTGGCGCTCATGCCCATCAATCTTCGTCGTGCCGATGAGGAGCCGGTAGAGTGCAACAAGATCAGTCTGGGCCTGGTGGAGTTGGGGCAGAGCGACGATCCTCCGCTGGTGCGCCTCGGTAATATTCGTGACGGCACCATGGGGGTGAAGCAGGAGGCGCTTGAGCTCTCCGGCGACGCTTACTACCAGTACTCCATCATCGTAAATGGGCTGGCGCTGACCGCAGGACGTCTGGGGCTGCACCACTATCTGCCTCCCGCCACCAATATGTTGATCTCCAACGTCCCAGGTCCGACTCAGCCCCTGTACTATATGGGGGCAGAGGTGACGCAGATGTACCCGTTGTCACTGCTGTTACCTGGCCAAACGCTTAATATCACCCTGTTGAGCTACGCCGGTCAGATCCATTTCGGTCTGGTGTGCTGCCGACGTTCATTGCCGGGATTTGATGCCATTGCGGATTACCTGCACCAATCCCTGACGGAGCTGGAGCAGGCAACTTTGGAAGCGGTCACCGATGTGGTGATGCAGCACACGGCCTAAGGAGGGGTTATGCCCAGTTGGCGTGCCATTGCCCTGAATAAGTTGTTGTTTCGGGCCATGCGAAGCCGCTTTGCCCGCTGCAATGATGTGCACGCACTGCGTGCCACCATCAGCGGTCTGGATAAACTGGGCAACTACATTCTCCCCCCGTCCGGTCTGGACAGTGTTCCGGACCAACTTGGGGGTGTTCCCTGCGACTGGATTTTGACCGGGCAGAGTGTCAGTGAGCGGGTGATTCTCTATTTCCACGGTGGGGGATTCTGCTTACGCTCTCCGGGGGTGCACGGCGCTTTGTTGGGACGGTTGGCAGAGAGCACCAGCTCCCGGGGGCTGATGGTGGATTATCGGCTGGCGCCAGAGTTTCCCTATCCTGCGGCGGTCAATGATTGCTTGTCGGTTTACGAGACCTTGCTCGAACAAGGGATGGTGCCGGGGCAGTTGATCCTGGCGGGCGACTCCGCCGGGGGAAATCTGGTGCTGACCACCATGATGCAGGCCCGGGATCGCGGACTGCCTCAGCCAGCGGCGGGGATCCTGCTGTCGCCGGCGGTGGACATGGCGCTCAACGGCGAATCCGCCTTCCTGCTCCGAGAGGTGGACCCCTTCTTTGACCTGGGCTCACTGTTGCTGATGCGAAACTGTTATCTCAATGGCCATATGCCTTGCGATCCCCTTGTCTCCCCCTGCTATGGCGACCTGACCGAGCTGGCACCAATGATGATCCATGTGGGGGCGCTGGAGATGCTGCAGGATGACTCGGTCAGGCTGGCGGCGCAGATCCGGCGCCAGGGCGGTGTGGTGGATCTCACCATCTGGCCTGGCTTGCCCCATGTCTTTCCGCTGTTCTACCAACTGCCGGAAGCCCGCGAAGCGATCAGCCGCATTCGCGAATTCGTTATCCACCATACCGATCATGGTGCACTCGGGCCGGATTAAGATGGTCAGTGGTTGCTGAGCGGCTCTTGCTGCGCCAGGAGGGGCGTCGGTTCCGGCAGATAGGGCTGCAGCAGCGTCAGCAAACAGCGGGCACTGAGCAGCAACTGAGTTTCGCTGTCCCGCTCCGGATCCAGCTCAAAGCAGAGGCTTGCCAGGGCACTGAGCATCAGGCTGTCTGCCAGCCGGTTCCGCTCCTCTTCCGGGATCCCTAACGGCGTAAGCCGGTCCAGCCTCTTCAGCAGCAGTTGGCTGATTTGGCGGATTTGGCGTAGCTGACGGCGCCAGGTTTGCGCCAGGCCGGGCTGGCCAAAGCGCAGTGCCTCCTGGTCCCGGAACAGGCATCGGAAATGGTGGCCCACCCTCAGTAGCGAGAGCAGAAAGGCCTCAAAATCCACCGGTGTGTTCAGCTCCTGATCCATCCGCCGGTAGAGGCGGGCCAACGCCAAATCGCACTCTGCCAGCAGTGCCGCCAGAATCTCCTCCTTGCCACGGAAGTGGTAGTAGAGATTGCCTGGGCTGATCCCCAGGCTGGTGGCAATGGTCAGTGCGCTGATGGCCGCGGTGCCCTCCTGATTGAACAGTTCAAGGCTGGCATCGAGGATCCTCTCCCGGGTCCCCATCAGGCCACCTGGCACAACTGTCTGAGGTAGTGATACTCCAGCTTCATCAGCCGCTCACTGTCCCGGGCGGCGAACTGGGCCAGGGTCTTGCCGATAAAGGGCAGTTTGGATTCCAGGCTGAGCCGGATGGTATTGCGGCTGCCCTTATCGCGGACACTCAAAATCATGCCGCCTTGGATGGTCAGGGGCACCCCCAGGATCTGGATCGCCAGGGTGCAGTGGTAGCTGCCATCCTCCGTCTGACGCCAGTGTTCAGATTGCTCCAGCTGATTGCGGTCACCGACCACCGATTTAAGCAAGCCGGGTACCGCACTCTCCACCTCGCGGAACGTCATCATGCGCCACTGTTGGCTGTTGTCATCGCACTGCAGGATCCGCACCTTATCGGCTCCAATTGCCTGGTATTTCGCTTTCACCGCATCCGGTTCACGAAACTGGGACACCAGCGTGTCCAGCGGGCAGTCGTAGTCGTGGGTTACCGTCAGTTCCATGGCCAGGCTCCTTAAAAGTGAATGCCACGCAGCAGCGCCGCGAAGGTGATCTTTTCCTGCTGACGGGCCAGGTCTCTGTCCCGTCCATCATCATCGAACATGCGGAATGCGGAGTTCATGACGATCTCGGCCATCTTTGGTGCCACCGCATGCAGCACGGCACCAAAGATCCCCAGTCGGGTCGCGATCCGCTTCGGCTGATGCAGAATGCCCTGAAGCACCATGTCGGCGGCTTGATCCGGCGTCAGCGTGGGCACCTGCTCATAGAGTTTAGTGGGCGCGATCATCGGGGTGCGAACCAGCGGCATATTGATGGTGGTGAAGCGCACGCCGATGTCGGAGTACTCGGCCGCCGCACTGCGGCTAAAGGCTTCCAGTGCCGCTTTGGAGGCGACATAAGCGGAGAAGCGGGGGGCGTTGGTCAGTACACCGATGGAGGAGATATTGATGATCTGTCCTTTGCGGCGCTGGGTCATCCCTTCCAGTACCCCAAGGGTTAACCGAAGGGCGCCAAAGTAGTTGATGGCCATGGTGCGCTCGAAGTCGTGGAGGCGGTCCAGGGACTCGGCCACCGAGCGGCGGATGGATCGTCCGGCGTTGTTGATCAGCAGATCCACACCGCCATGCTCAGCATGAATGCGAGCCAGCAGGTGCTCCGACTCGGTGGCGTCGGTCAGGTCGGCCACATAGGGGTAGGCTTCGCCACCCAGCTCGGCGACCCGCTTGCAGGCTTCGCCCAACTCCTCCGCCTCTCTGGCCACCAGCAGCAGTCGAGCACCACAAGGCGCCAGTTTCAGGGCCGTGGCCAGGCCGATGCCGGAGCTGGCGCCGGTCAACAATACCCGTTGTCCGGCGAGGCGCTGGCAAAGGCTTCGCTCGATAAATCGGTCCGGGTCCAGATTGCGCTCCCAGTAGTCCCAGATCTTCTCCGCGTAACTGGGCAGTGACGGACAGCGGATGTCTCCTTCCGCCAACAGTGCGTGGGTGTAGGCGCAGTCAAACCGGGTGGGGTAGTTGATCAGGGAGAGGGCGCTTTCCGGCAGGCCATACTCCTCCAGGATGGCGCGGCCGATCCGCTTGAGCGGTGGGGACTGCATCATGCTTTGCCACAGATGGCGCGGCACCACGTCGAACAGTCGGGTATTGATCCGCATCGCCATCCGAGGCGCATGGCCAGCGTCGGCAAACAGGTTGAGTACTTCACCGGCGCGCAGCGGGGTGGGATCAGTAAGGTGGAAACACTGGCCATCCAGATCGGGCCGGTGCGCCAGGTAATCCATGGCATCGGTGACGAAATCCACCGGCACGATGTTTAACCGTCCCCCTTCAACGCCGAGCAGCGGCACCCAGCGGGGCAGGTTATCCCGCAGCTTTTGCAGCAGCTTGAAGAAGAGGTAGGGGCCGTCTACCCGATCCGCTTCCCCGCTGTTGGAGTCCCCAACCACGATGCCGGGGCGATAGATACGAACGGTAAGATCGTGCGCCTCACGGACCGCTTTCTCCGCCAGGTGTTTGGTCAGGAAGTAGGGGTGGTCGAGCTGTTCCGCTTCGGTGAACATGTTTTCGTTAAAGTGACCACGATAAAGGCCGGCTGCGGCGATGGAGCTGATGTGGTGGAAACAGCCAGCCCGAATCTGCCGGGCCAGCTCCAGAGTGTTTTTGGTGCCTTCGACGTTAGCGCGGATTTGAGACTCGGCGGAAGCTTTGAGATTGTAGATGGCGGCGAGGTGGAAGAGGTGGTCGATGTTTCCGGTCAGGCGTTGGATGTCGGTATCCGAGAGGCCCAGGTTGGGCTCCGTGATGTCGCCCTGAATGGGCACCAACCGCTCCGGTGTGAGCCCGAGTGGAGCGCCGATTTCCCCGAGTCGCTCAGCATCCTTGTCGGAGCGAACCAGGCAGTAGAATGTGCCTGGCCGCTTGGCCAGGCGTGCGAGTAGAAAACGGCCGATAAAGCCAGTGACGCCGGTAATGAAGTAGCCCATATGATCCCTTCCTTATGACCACCAAGACTGGTCAGGCCAGCCAGTGGGATCATTGTGGGCTGGTGAAAAAAACAGCGCAAAGGAAAGGCGGTTACTCTTTGCGCTCGATCAATTTAGCAGTAGATCGCTTTCATCAACTGGGCGTACTGTTCGATATAAAGCTGTTGCTCCTGATCCACCTTTGCCTCTTCGGGACTGGGGTGAACCTCTACGAGCAGTCCGTGGGCTCCGACCGCTTTGGCTGCCTGAGCCAGAGGCAGAATCAGATCCCGGCGACCTACAGCATGGGAGGGGTCGATCACCACCGGCAGATGGGTCAGGCTTTTCAGCAGCGGAACGGCGGTGAGATCCAGGGTATTGCGGGTGGCGGTTTCAAAGGTGCGGATCCCGCGCTCACACAGAATCACCTGCTGGTTGCCCTCGGCCAGAATGGTTTCCGCTGCCGCCAGCAACTCCTCCAGGGTGGCCATCAGACCCCGCTTCAGTAAGACCGGGCGCTGGGTTTTGCCCACCTCTCTCAGCAGGGCGCTGTTCTGCATATTGCGCTCGCCGATCTGCAGCAGATCGGCCTGGGCCGCGACGGCAGACACCTCCTCCACATTGGCCACTTCGGTCAGGATTGGCAGGCCGTGGCGTTCACCGGCTTCACGGAGCAGAGTCAGCCCCTCCATACCCAGACTCTGGAATGAGTAAGGGTCGGCATGGGGGAGGAAGCAGCCGCCGGTCAGAATGGCGCCACCGTGCTCTTTGACGGCTCGGGCGGTGGTCAGGATCTGCTCTCGGGACTCGACCGCAGAGGGCCCCGCCAGGGTGACGAAACGGTCACCTCCGAGAGTGACGCCCCCCACCTGAATCAGGGTGTCATCAAACTTGTGTTCCCGGCTGTAGAGGGGGGCTTTGCCGGTATGCACCGCCGGTGCGGAAACGGGCATCGGTTCCGGGGGTAACTCCAGCCGGGGATCATTGGCCAGGGCGGTGCTGTCCAGTTCGGTCGGCAGAATGGTTTCACAGGGGTAGCAGCCCAACACTTTGACAAAGCGGGTCAGGCGGGTGAGTTCGGTCAGCGCATTCTGCATCGCCTGGCTTTCCACATTCGCTTCAACATCCAGGTAGAACATCTCCTCCCAGGGGTTGCCATGAATGGGGCGGGATTCCAGTTTGGTCATATTGATCCCCTGGTCCCGCAGCACCAGGAGGGCTTCCACCAGTGCGCCCGGTTTTTGCGCGGTCGCCATAATCAGAGTGGTTTTGGCCGGTACCTGAGGCGGCACGGAGACCGGTTTGCGGGCCACCACAATAAAGCGGCTCTCATTGCGCTTCTGGTTGGCCAGTTCGGTGTCCAGAACCTCCAGACCATAGAGCTCCCCCCCTCGGGCGCTACCGATGGCGGCGCTGGCACCGGAGGGGTCCGCTGCGGCTTTCTCCATCGCTTCGGCACTGCTGGCACAGTAAGCCTGGTGAACGCCGGCGAGGCCGGAGAGGAAGCGGCTGCACTGGGTGTGCACCTGGGGGTGGGCATAGATGGTGCGGATCTGCTTGAGGGAGGTGCCCGGCCTTACCAGCAGGCAGTGAGCGATGGTCTCGGTGGTTTCACCGACAATGTGCAGGTTGGTGTGCTGCAGCAGATCGAACACTTCGTTGATGGAGCCGGAGGAGGTGTTTTCCAGTGGCAGAATGCCGTGGTCCGCCTGCCCCTGCTCCACCGCCTGGAAGATCGCTTCGAAGTTATCCATCCCCATCTCAATCAGGGTTCGGTCGCGCCGGCCAAAATAGTGATGAGCAGCGAGGTAGCTGTAGGACCCTTTGGCGCCGAGGTAGGCGACCCGGGTTGAAGGGGTATGGTCCGGGTTGCTCTGGGCCTGGAACCAGGCTTGCTGGCGCAGCACCGAGTCCTCAATGATGGTGTGAAACAGGCGAGAGATGTACTGGCCGTCGAGCCCCAGTTCCCGACCTTCGGTTACCAGCCGGGTCAACAGGGCGCTTTCCCGCTCGCTGTCACGAACCGGCTTGATGGCATCGGACTTGGTTCGGGCAACGTCGAGACTCAGGGCCCGTCGCCGCGCCAGCAGACTCAGCAGCTCCTTGTCCACATCGGTGATCGCCTTTCGGATGGGCTCTAAGGGGTTGCGCTCGCTCATCGACTGTTTCCTTATCTCTGTAAATTGGGGCCCTGATACGCAAAAGGCCTCCCGTCTGGGGAGGCCTCTTTGGTTTCTTCTACCGGCTGATTACACGCCGAAACCGCCTCCCGGGAGCTGGCAGGTAAAAAACTCGGTAAAAAAGAAAGCGCGGATCATCTTCATGGCTTTTCACACTACCGATTGGCGGAGAGGGGGTCAAGGCGAAAAAACACCCGCCGAAGCGGGTGTCGTGAGCGGTTATCAAGTTATCCGATCAAGCGGCGTCTTCTTCCTCTGCAATCACCTGGTTGGTGTTGTCATGGCGGCGGGCGGTCTCCTTGGCCGCGAGCTTGATCAGTTGCCGCTCCAGTTTCTGGCCCATCAGGTTGATGGCGGCGTGCATGTCTTCGTGCTGACCTGTGGCAACCAGCTGGCCCGATGGTACCGCGACGGTCGCTTCCACCTGGTACTCCTGCCCTTCTTTGCCAATCATCACATGAGGGTTCAGCAGAGGTACGTCGTGTCGGGCCAACTTATCAAACTTCGCGTTGACACGGTGGCGGATGGAGTCGGATACGCTGACGGGTTTGCTGGTAATTTCAATGCGCATACAGGTTCTCCCTTTGGTGACCTTTTCTTAACTTCGGTTTCAGATTAACGCCGCATTCGGAGGGGTGAAAAGTGATTTTCGTCACTTTTAGGTCCGTTTGTGCAAACCCTGTGCAAACGGTCACAAAGGGGTGAGAAATCGCCTTTCTGCTCTTGTCAGCCATGCCGAAAGAGGGGCATATTGGGCTGGATAACAAGAGCCAGATCACAAGGAGTAGGGCGTGAAAATCCAGGTGTGGGACAAGGTTGTCCGGTTCTGTCACTGGGGCATTGTTATTCTGCTTCCCCTCTGTTGGTGGAGTGGCGAAGAGGGTGAGATGGAGTGGCATCAGACCTTTGCTTACCTGCTGCTGGCTCTGGTGGTGACCCGTGTGATTTGGGGCCTGATTGGCAGCGACACCGCCCGATTCAGCCATTTTATTCAATCGCCTCGCCAGGTCTTTGGTTATCTGAGACAGTGGCCCAGCCAACGCACTCCCCATGTCGGACACAACCCCGCCGGTGCCTATGCGGTGTTGCTGATTCTTACGCTTTTGAGCGTGCAGTTAACCACCGGGCTCTTCGCCACCGATGACATCCTGACGGAAGGGCCGCTCTATAGTGCGGTCAGCAGTGACACCGCCTCCTGGATGACCTGGCTGCACAAGCTCAATTTCAACCTGATTCTTGCCGCTGTCGCGCTTCATCTGACGGCGCTGCTGGCTTACCGCCTGAAAGGGGTCAAGCTAGTGGGCAGTATGATTACCGGCTACCGGAAGGGGCCGGAGAGCGCGCCGAAGGTCGCGTCTACGGCGCCAGCCTGGGTTGTCCTGCTGGTGTTGCTGGCGGGCTTGGGCTGGGGGCTGATCTGGCCACTCTGGTGATTCAGCCAGGTAAAGACAAAAAAGGCGGCCCAGAGGCCGCCTTTTTTTGGTGCGGATATCACTCCGCCTTAAAGTTGTCGTGGCACCCTTTGCAGGTTTTGCCTACGGCGCCAAACGCTTTCTTGATGTCGCCCGCATCGCCGGACTGGGTCACTTGCGCCAGACGCTCAGTAGCCAGCTGGAATTGGCTCGCCTTGGCATCGAACTCATCCCGCTTCTGCCAGATGGCGGGCAGGGCGCTGGTGTCGCCCTTGTCGGAGCCCGCTACGTCAAACCCGGTGAACGGGATCTGAGCCAGCAGCGCCAGGTGCTGAGCACGCTGGGCAAAGGCCTTCTCATCCATGGGCTTCTTGTCTTTCATCATGGCCCACATATCAGAGAAGTTTTCCTTGATCAGACCGAAGGCGGCCTGACGGTAGTCAATGGCGTCTTCCGCACTGTTGAATGCGCCATCCGCGGCAAGGGCGCCGGTGCTGGCCAGAGTCAGAGCGAGAGCAAAGCAGGTGCGTTTCATCGCGAGTCATCCTTGTTGTTATTGGGAGTGTGATTATCACATCGCCATTCTAAAGAAGCCTGTCTGAGCAGACCAGTCTCACTCAGTAACACAATGTTGTGAAGCGGCTCACGGTTCAGGCAGGGGTTGCTGGCGGAGGAATGTGTGTAATGGTGTACTGCGACGCCAGTACAGTTTGGAGAGACTTCATGGAGAACGTACGTTGGCAATCGGTACTGGATTTGGTTGCCCAGCCTCGAGCCAGCGAGGACACGGCACTGCTGTTTGGATTGCTGCTCAGTCACGATGAGCGGGAGTCCATCGGTGGTCGTCTGGCGGTGTTCCGCGCTTTGCTGGACGGCCAGATGAGTCAGCGACAGATCGCCGCCAGTCTGGGGGTGAGCATTGCCACCATCACCCGGGCCTCCAACAACCTGAAAACCATGTCCGAGGCAGAGCGTGCGCTGCTGTCCCGTCTGATCCTATAACGATAATCCTATTCGACGGAGTGCCATCAATGTCTGATGTTGCCGCGGTATCCGCCGCCCCACAAACCCAACGACTGCCCGGTATTCTGGGCGGCGCCATGATCGTTGCCGGAACCTCTATTGGTGCCGGCATGTTTGCCCTTCCGGTTTACAGTGCTGGTATGTGGTTTGGGTTATCGATGGTGTTGATGGCCGTCAGCTGGTTCTGCGCCTACAGTTCCAGCCTCTACCTGGCCGAGTCCAGCCAGCACTACCGTGACGGTGCCAGCTACTCCACCATTGCTGAGGACACGCTGGGCAAGCTGGGTAAGCTGTTTGCTACCGGCACCGTGGCGTTTGTCTGCTTTATCCTACTCTACGCCTACATCTCCGGTGGCAGCTCCGTGGTGTCTCAGACCGCCAGCAGTGCGCTGGGTGTGACACTGGACCAGAGCAGCTCCGCGGTACTGTTTGGTGTGCTGTTTGGTGCCATCGTACTGATGGGCAGCCGTGCCGTAGACCGCATCAGCATTGTGATGCTGGGTGGTATGGTGCTGACCTTCTTCGGCTCTACCGCCATGTTGGTGGGCAACGCGGAACCGGCGCTGCTGTTTCCGGATCTCGGTCTGGGTGACACCAGCCCCTATCTGTGGTTGGCCATCCCGGTGATGGTGACCAGCTTTGGTTTTCACGGCACCGTGCCCTCCCTGGTAAAGCACTACCGTAAGGATCTGGGGCGGGTACGTCAGGCGATTCTGGCAGGCACCGTGCTGACCATGGTGGTGTACCTGTTCTGGCAGCTGGCCATTATGGGCAACGTACCCCGTGAGCAGTTTGGCCATATCATCGCTCAGGGCGGCAACGTAGCGACCTTGATTGGCGCGGTAGGGCAGTCAACCGACGTTTCCGGCGTGGAAGCGGCACTGATCATCTTCGGCAACCTGGCGCTGGCCAGCTCCTTCCTCGGGGTGGCGCTGGGTCTGGTGGACCTGGTGAAAGACTGGTTCAAACTGGATGACAGCTACAAGAGCACGCTGATGGCTGGAGCCCTGACCTTCTTGCCGCCGATTGTGCTGGGTGCGCTGTTCCCCCATGGCTTTATCAAGGCGATAGGTTTCGCTGCCCTGGCCGCCTCCATCTTTGTGCTGGTGTTGCCGCCGCTGATGGCTCAGGTGCTGCGTCGCCGTGGTGTGACCGAAGGGTTCCAGACTGCGGGGGGCTCTCTGCGCCTCAAGCTGGTACTGGCGTTTGGTCTGCTGGCGGTGGGCGTTGAAGTGGTAAACCAGTTCGGTGCGCTGCCCAAGTTCGGCTAAGCCGGCTTGTTGATGGACAGAAGAACGCCGCCCGATTGGGCGGCGTTTTGCTATTCAGCACTCGGAGAAAGCAGCGGACAGTCGTTGGGCACCACCAGTCTGATGGCGTCAGGGCAAACCTCAAACCGAACGCACCTGGCGGAGATCGGTTCTCCATCCAGATTGATGGGGGTGGGGTCCTCGCCCCGATACTCTGCCCAGGGAGCCTGCATCCATTTCACGTACTGGTTGTCCGGGCCGGGTGCTCGTATCTCCGAAATTACCTGTTCCAGCGCGGTGGCCGGAAACGCCAGCAGTGCCACCACCTCCAACAGGCCATCATTGATGCGGGCGTTGGGACAGAGCACCTGACCACCACCGGCCTGACAGCCATTGCCAATGGCTCCCACAATAGCGGCGGCCTTAAGGCTGCCGTGAGGGGTTTCCAGCGTGCCTTCATAGGGGCTGAATCGAAGCGCCTGAAGCAGGCCATTCAGGGTGTACGCCCCGCCTCCCATAAAGTGCTTTAACGCTGTCGGTGTGGTGGCGGTGATCTGGGCGCCAAATCCGCCGGTGGCCATATTGATAAAGTGGCGTTCGTTGGCTTTGACCAGGTCCACGGCCACGGCGTTGCCGCTCCGGGCGAGTGTCAGCGCCTCATTCAGGTCATCGGGTATGCCACAGCCCCGGGCGAAATCGTTGGCGGTGCCCAGCGGCAGAATTGCCAGTTCTGGGCGGCTCGCTTCCGGGTGGCCCATCAGGGCAGCGGCGAGCTCATTCACCGTGCCATCGCCACCCCCCGCTACCAGACGGTCACAGCCTTCGGCGATCGCTTCGTCCACCAGTCTGGCGACATCGCCCCCTTCCCAGGTTACCCTGACCTCCACCTCGCCCTGCTGGCGGGCGCATTCGATCGCGTCACGCACCGCAGGCAATCCCGCCTTTTTACCGTTCAGAATGATTCGCACATGCACCTCCCGGGTTTCCTCAACTCTAGACAGAAAACCAACCGAAACAGAAACGCCCGACGGGGCCGGGCGTTTGGGGGTCAGATGGAGTAGAAGTAGTAGAGCTGGGCCTTCATCCGGATAACGATCCCGCGGATCACATCCAGGAAATTGAGGAAGCTGATTGGCTTCTCACCACTGATCCAGGCCAGACCGACGGCGCCGACCGGAATGTCGTATCCCTCCGGCTCCATCAGTTTCAGACGGACGAAGTGATGCTTGTTCTGCACATTGGCGCCGGTGGTCTGGCGGACATTGTCCTCCAGGGCAACCAGTCGACCCTGTGCTTCACCGGTGGCTTCCACAATCCCTTCCACTTCGGCCTGAAAGATTTTGCCCGGATAGACCGGAGAGGCAAACTCCGCCTGCTGGCCCACCTTCACATTGCGTATCGCCTGATGGTTGACCCGCATAAGCACATATTTCTCATCGGTGTACATCTGCAGACGAGGCACCCGAGCCACCAGTTGGCCCTCACGCAGCAGGAAGTTGGTCACGTAGCCATCGGCGGGCGCATGCACCCGGGTCTGGTCCAGATTCCACTGGGCCTGAGCCAATCGCTCTCTGGCGCTCGCCACTGCCACTTCCGCACTGTCGGCGTCCAGGGTGCGCTGGCGGATCGCCAGCTTGGCCTGCTCGGCATTGATGATGTCCTTCTCCTGCTGAGCCTGCAGAGCCGTGAGTTGGGCCTCTGCCGCGGCAACGGCATTGCGCTGCTCGTCCAGCTGACTTTCGGTGATGGTGTGGGCAACGGCGGCGTTCTGCTCCTCGAAGCGGCGCAGGGTGGCCCGCTTCCAGTTGAGATCCTCCTCAGCGGCATCGATGCGTTTGCCGGTGATGGTGATCTCTTTCAAGGCAGACTGGTGCTCGCTTTCGGCGATGGCGATCGCTTCCTGGGCACTTTGCTGTGCCACCTGCTTGGCGTCCAGATTGACCCGCTCCTGGCTCAGGGCGATTTGATAGGTTTCATCCTCCAGCTCATACACCAGCTGACCCTTTTCCACCCGCTGGTTGGGGTGGATATGGATGGCGGAAACCTGACCCTGGATCTGACTGGAGCCGGGGCGCAGCTGAATATGGGGGGACTGCACGACGGAACCGCCGGACAGGTCCATTGGCGTGTAGTTAAGCAGACCGACCCAGACAAACAGCAGCCAGCCACCGCCTCCCAGATAGGCGAACCCCTTGGTGTAAGTGTTCCAGGGCATTCCCACCAGACGCAGCAGGTAGATAAAGAGGGCCCATACGGCCAAGCCTTCAAGCATGATCCGCCTCCTTTTCCTGTTGAGGAGCCGAAGCGACAGAGGGCTCATGCCAGATATCCCGAACCCGACGCAGGATCTGGCCACCATCCAGGAAGGCGAGAATCACCGCCAACACCCAGACCCAGTGCCAGATGAATCCTATCCAGGTGAGGACAGTGATCAGCCCCAGTTGCTGATGACGGCGCTTATGAGCCTGACTGATGGGCAGTTCGTGGATCTTCCAAAATCCGTAGGCCAGTGCGGCAATGGTACCGATCATTACGACTGACGCCATCACATGCAGGCCGGTATCAAAGCCGGTATCCACAAACGGCATACTCATCAAACTCATAGGGTTTCCTCGGGACAAATGGCCGCTCAGTATCTCTATGGGAAATTCGGGCTCAATATGCGTGGATAGAATCACTCGAAATAGTGTGATATGTGATTTAATCTATCCGTCGTGTTGGTGGTGAGGGGCAGTGATGGCGATGGAGATGGCGTTTACCCGCACCTTGTTGGTGAAGCCGGTGCTGGAGGGGGTAGAGCGCAGTTTTGGGCTGACGCCACAAGCGCTTGGGATCCCGGCTCGTCTGTTGGCGGAACCGATGAGCTGTGTGCCGATGCCGGATCAGGGCCAGTGGTATCAAGCCATTGAGGCCCTGAGTGGCGATCCGCTCTTTATGTTGCGGGCGCTGGAGGGGCAGGTCATCGAGTCTCTTGGCCCGGTAGGGAAGTGGTTTGTGTCCGCGCCGGACCTGGCGACCACCCTGCGACGGGTCAACTACAGCAGCAGTGCGCTGCAGTCGGGGTTGTCCGCTTATGGGGCTCAGTCCGGCAAAATCTTCAAATGGTGCTTTGATAACCCGTATGCCAAGGGGGACGCCAAGTTTCACGATGGCTGCCGTAAGGCGATCCTGGTTAAGCAGGTACTGAGCCGCTATCCGGGCAGTGAGACCCCCTGGTTGCGGTTACGGCTTCCCGGACCCAGCCGGAACCCTGAGCGACTCAGTGCCTATTTTGGCTGTGAAGTGGAGTTGGGGGCACGACAAACTGAGGTCTGGCTGCCGATGGCCCTGATGGCTCGCTCTCGTCGGGCGGCCCTTGCCCCGCCAAGCACTCAGGGGTTGGTGCTGGATGATCTGCTCAATATGCCGGGGCATACCGATATCGCCAAGTCGTTTTATGAGCTGGTGAACTACAGCCGCCACTACGGCTATCCCACCATCGGTTTCGTGGCAAAACGATACGGTTTATCGGAACAGCAACTGCAACGGCGGCTCCACCGCTTTGGCTGGAACTTCACTTCGGTGGTGAACTACGTACTGTTCAATCAGGCCGTGCGCTATCTGCTTGAGGGGCTGAGTGTTTCTGATACCGCTCGCTATCTGGGCTATCGCAATCCCCAAAGTTTCAGCAAGGCGTTTGCCCGTCAGCGCGGGGTCACGCCAAACCAGTACCTTGAACAGTTGGCGCAGGCACAAAAAAGCCCACCGTAAGGTGGGCTTTTTGCTGAGCATCAACTCAGTGGTGGCCGTGACCGCCGCAGCAATCATCGCCTTTGCTGCACTCGCCGGAGCCGCCGCAGCACTCGTGGTCGTCGTCACCGTGGCTGCCGCAACCGCCGCCGCAACCGCCAGCAGCGTGAACATGGCCATGGGCCAGCTCTTCTGCAGTGGCTTCACGAACTTCCACAACCTCAACCTCGAAGTGCAGGGTTTGACCCGCCATCGGGTGGTTGCCGTCAACCACAACGGACTCGTCCTTCACTTCGGTAACCACAACCGGGCGCGGGCCCTGGTCGGTTTCAGCCATAAAGCGCATGCCAGGTACGATATCGTCGATACCGCCGAACGCTTCCAGAGGCACGTCCTGCTTCAGGGATTCTTCATACTCGCCGTACGCGTCCGCAGGGGCCACAGTGGCACTCAAGGTGTCACCAGCCTGCTTGCCGTCCAGCTCGCGCTCCAGACCCGGGATCAGGTTGTGGGCGCCGTGCAGGTATTGCATCGGCTCTGCGCCGAAAGATTCTTCTACCAGTTGACCCTGGTCGTCGGTCAGACGGTAGTGCAAGGTCACAACGGTGTTGGCGTCGATCTTCATTCGACCTCCTGAGTGCATGAAAACGCGCATCATACGGCATCCCCGCCGTGGCGGCTAGGATCCCGCTCGCGAACTGGGGTCAGGGCCGCAAACGGCAGGCCTTTCGGTAGGGATAGAGGTCCGGGAATTGGCCCGCCTGTATCCCCTCTTTCAGTCCCTGCCAGTAGGCCTGAGTCAGCAGATCCTTATGGTGAACCATAAAGGCCTTGCGCACCTCTGCCCGGCCCAGCAGGAAGCGGCCAAACTCCTCAGGAAACACATCCATCGGCCCGACCGAGTACCAGGGCTCTGCGGCCCACTCATCCTCGGGGTAGCGAGGCGCCGGGATCTCCCGGAAGTTGCACTCGGTCATGTAGCTGATCTCGTCGTAGTCGTAGAACACCACCCGGCCATGACGGGTGACGCCAAAGTTTTTGAAGAGCATGTCGCCGGGGAAGATGTTGGCAGCCGCCAGTTGCTTAATCGCTTTGCCGTAGTCATCGATGGCCGCGGCAAGCTGGGCCTCGTCGGCGCTGTCCAGATAGAGATTGAGTGGGGTCATGCGGCGCTCGACGTACAGGTGCTTGATGATCACCTGCTGGTCAGTCAGTTCCACTTCTGATGGGGCATCCGCCATCAGCTCCTCGATCAACGCTTCACTGAAGCGGTGGCGTGGGAACACGAAGTTGCTGTAGGCGTGGGTGTCCGCCATGCGGCCTACCCGGTCGTGCTGCTTCACCAGCTCATACTTGGCTTTAACCTGGGCCTTGTTGCTGTCTTTGGGGGGCGTGAACTCGTCCTTAATCACCTTGAACACGATATCCAGAGAGGGGAGGGTGAACACCGTCATCACCATCCCTTTGATCCCCGGGGCGGCGACAAACTGGTCCCGGCTCTGGTTCAGATGGTGAAGAAAGGAGCGGTAGAACTCGGTTTTGCCATGTTTCTGCAGACCGATAGCGCTGTACAGTTCCGCCCAGGTTTTGTGTGGCAGCAACTCCTTGAGGTAACGAACCAGCGCGCCTGGCGTTTGAGTGGCCACCATAAAGTAGGCGCGGGTGAAGCTGAAGACGATGGAGATGTCGTCCTCGTTGGTGAGCACCGCATCGATGTGCAGGCCATCCTCATCGTGCCGGATCGGCATCATCAATGGGATAAACCCCTTAGCGCCCAGCAACCGACCCACCAGATAAGCCCCTTTGTTTCGGTAGAAGATGCTGTCCACCAGTTCCAGGCGGGTCACCTCGTTCGCATCAACGATGGGGGCCAGGCGCTGCCACACCAGTTCCAGATCCCCATCCAGATCGCCGAACGGACAGCCAAAGCGCTTGGGGCGAATCAGGGATTTGAAGGTGGCGATGGGGTCGGGCTGAAGGTCGGCACTCTGGCTGAGTCGTTCCGGGCGGAACGGGGCGCGCACCGTATTGCCAGCATGAATGTAGAGGTGCTGGTTATCCAGCCCCCGATGGCGAAACAGCCGGGAAAATACCGAGTTGAAGAAGGTCTCCGCCAGCTCCGCCTGGGGGTGGCCGAGCAGCAGACGGCTGTAGGCGTTCTTGGTATTGCGCCACAGCTCAGTGGAGATGACCGGTTTCTCCAGCAGTTGAATCAGTTCCCGCGTGGTTTCGCTGACCCGTTCGCTGTAGAAGCGGATCCGCTCCTTTTGCGCTTCCTGTACCGCAGCCCAGTCGGCCCGGGCGAAACGCTCCCGCGCCGCGACGGTGGTGCGGGTAAACAGCCGGTAGTGTTTGTCGAACCCTGCCAGAATGCGATAGGCCAGTTGCGTGGGTAAGCGCCCATCCATGGCGACCTCCAAAATCAGTAACGCTTTGCCCTAACCTAACCGCCGATGATTGGCTTCACAATGGGATCAGGCTACCCTTGCCCCCCATTTGCTATGACAACATCGTTTTTTGTGGAGGCGAGATGGCCGAGGTGATCTTTATCCTGGTGTCCCCGGCCCGGGGGGAAAACGTCGGGGCGGCGGCCCGGGCGATGAACACCATGGGGTTTTCGCGCTTGCGGGTGGTGAACTCCGAAGCGCACCGCACTGAGCAGGCCAGCTGGGTAGCGCACGGCTCACAGTCGATTCTGGATCAGGCCGAAGCCTTCGACACCCTGGCCGATGCGCTGGCGGACGTGGACCTCTCCCTGGCCACCACCGCGCGTCGACGGGGAGACAAACGCCGCTTGCACACGCCTGCAGAGGCGGCGCGTCAGGTTCAGAGCCTGGCGGGCACCATCGGCACCGTCGCGCTGGTGTTTGGATGCGAGGAGTCCGGGCTATCCAACGAGGATCTGGCCCTGGTGGACTTGCTGACCACCATCCCCCTGGCCAACCCCTATCCCTCCCTCAATCTGGGCCAGGCAATCATGCTTTACGCCTACGAGTTCTCCCAGGCGCAGCTGGAGCCGGAATCCGATGCCGATCCCAAGCAGTTTTCTGCGCTGAGGGCGCGCAGTCAGGCACTGATGGACAAGCTGGGTGTGGCGGAAGAGGAACCACTGCGTCGCTGGGCGGCAGACAGTCTGGGTACCCTCTCCCAACGGGACGTGGCGATGCTTCATCTGCTCATTGGTGATATTGAGAAATCCATAACCAAATAGCCGTTGACTTTTTTTCGCCCCTGCGCGAGTGTAAAAAAACTACAGGATTCAGGAGTTGCCAGTGCAACAGCTATTGGGCCTCGGCCTAAACCGTCAGACCACCATTACCACCATTACCACCACCGACAGGTTGGGGGCGGGCTGACAGCACCCTGGATTCAGCAAAATCCAAACACAACAAGCCCGCTCCTACTGAGCGGGCTTGTTGTTTTCTGGACGGTTCGCAAGGCAGCAGAGGGATAGGGAGTTCAACAATGAAAGTGATGAAATTCGGCGGATCCTCATTGGCGGACGCCGCCCGGTTACAGGAGGTTGCCGCTCTGGTGCGGCGCGAGGCCGAGGCCTTTGGCGTGATGCTGGTGGTCTCCGCACCGGGGGGCGTAACCAATCTGCTGGAGGCGGCGGCGCTGGCTGCGGTCTCCGGTAAGCAGGCGGATCTGTCTGACCTGTCCCGTCGCATTGAGGGTTTGCTGGCGGAGTTGGCTCCCGTCTTGGCCAAACCCCGCCATGAGGCGTTGCTGGCGCAGTGGCAGGAGGAGCAGGCACAACTGCAGCGGCGTCTGAATGGGGTGGCCCTGCTTGGACGTTGCCCGGATGAAGTGATGGCTGAGGTGCTGGTGACCGGTGAGCGACTCTCTGTCGCCTGCCTGAAGGCCCTGATGCTGGAAGCGGGCGTTGAGGCGGGTGAGCTGGACCCTCGTCACTACTTCCTGGCCGAGGGAGAACCGCTCGCCGCCCAGGTTCAGATTGAGCCCAGTCGTGCCCGGCTGGCCCAGTTGGACCTCGGTGCCCACCGGATCTGGCTGATGCCCGGCTTTACCGCCGCCAACAGTGATGGCGACACCGTCACTCTGGGGCGTAACGGTTCCGATTATTCGGCTGCCGTACTCGCTGCCTGTCTGCACGCCGATGAGTGTGAGATCTGGACCGACGTGGATGGCGTGTACAACGTCGATCCCCGCCTAATTCCAGAGGCTCAGTTGCTGGAGAGCCTGAGCTATCAGGAGGCGATGGAACTCTCCTACTTTGGCGCCAAGGTGCTTCACCCCCGCACCATCGCTCCCATCGCTCAGCATCAAATCCCCTGCCGAATCCGCAACACCCTGAACTCGTCCGCTCCGGGCACTTTGATCCACGCCCGGACCACTCCCTCCCGCTCCCTGGTGAAGGCGATCAGCCACCTGGAGGGGCAGACCATGGTCAGCGTCTCCGGCCCCGGCATGAAGGGGATGGTGGGGATGGCGGCCCGGGTGTTTGATGCCATGGCGCACGCCCGCATCTCCATCTCACTGATCACCCAGAGCTCCTCGGAGTACAGCATCTCGTTCTGCATCGACTCCTCTTTGGCGGGCATGGCCAGAGCGGCGCTGGCTGCCGAGTTTGAGCTGGAGCTGAAGCAAGACCTGCTGGAGCCGATCGAGATGCGTCACGGCCTGGCCATCGTTTCCCTGATTGGGGATGGCATGCGCACCCGCAAAGGGGTAGCGGCACGCTTCTTCCGCTCCCTGGCTCAGGCTAACCTGTCGGTGGTGGCCATTGCCCAGGGCAGCTCCGAGCGCGCCATCTCCGCCGTGGTGGACGATGCTCATGCTGCCTCGGCGCTGCGATTGTGCCATCAGAACTTCTTCGACAGCCGACACTACATCGATGTGGTGCTCATTGGCGCAGGCAATGTGGGTGGTGAACTGGTGCGTCAGATCGAAGCCCAGCAGCAGGCACTGTCGGACCACAACATCGCGATTCGCCTCTGTGGTGTGGCCAACTCCCGCCAGATGCAGCTCTGTGCAGCGGGATTGCCCCTTAGCCAGTGGCGGGATGATCTGAAGCAGAAGGGCGAGGCGCTGGATCTGGATCGCCTGCTCGCCTTTGCCGATGAGGCCCGGTTGGTGAACCCGGTGCTGGTGGACTGCACCGCCGAACAGAGTTTGGCGGATCGCTATCTGGACGCGCTGAATGGCGGCTGGCACGTGGTAACCCCCAATAAGAAAGCCAATACCGGTGATTGGGCCACCTACCAGGCCCTGCGCCAGGCGGCACGGGATAATCGCCGTCAGTTCCTCTATGAAACCAATGTGGGTGCTGGCCTGCCGGTGATCGACAACCTGCAGGGGCTGCTCCGCGCCGGTGACAGCCTGGTGCGTTTTGAGGGGATTCTGTCCGGCTCGCTCTCCTACATCTTCGGCTTGCTGGAGGAGGGACACAGCCTCTCGGAAGCCACACTGAAAGCCAAGGCGAAGGGCTTTACCGAGCCGGATCCCCGGGATGATCTCTCCGGCATGGATGTGGCTCGCAAGGTGCTGATCCTGGCCCGGGAAGCGGGGATGGCGCTGGAGTTGTCCGATCTCGAGGTGGAGAGCGTGCTGCCCGCTGACTTTGATGCCAGCGGTGACGTGGAGGCATTCCTGGAGCGGCTGCCGCAGGCGGATAAGGCCATCGCGGCGCGCATTGCTGAGGCCGCAGAGCGGGGCGAGGTGCTGCGCTATGTGGGCAGCATTGACGCCAACGGGCGCTGCAGAGTCAGCCTGGAGGCGGTAGGGCCCAGCCACCCGCTTTACAGCATCAAGGGGGGAGAGAATGCCCTGGCGTTCTACAGCCGCTACTACCAGCCGCTGCCCTTTGTGCTGAGGGGCTATGGCGCCGGTACCGAAGTGACCGCCGCAGGGGTTTTTGCCGATGTGCTTCGCACCCAGTCCTGGCAGAAGGAGGCGTAAGATGGCCGTGACCGTGTATGCGCCCGCCTCCATGGGCAATGTTTCGGTGGGTTTTGACCTGCTGGGCGCCGCGTTGGCGCCGGTTGACGCCAGCCTGCTGGGGGATCGGGTCAGCGTCGCTGAAGGCGATAACGGGCTGGAACTGAGCTGCTGTGGCCCCTATGTGGATGTGTTGCCGCCGGATCCCGCCAGCAACATCGTATTGCGTTGTGCGCAGGTGTTTATTGAGCGTCTGGGCTGCGAGCACTCAGGCCTCAAGCTGACCCTGGAGAAAAATCTCCCCATCGGCAGTGGCCTGGGCAGCAGCGCCAGTTCCGTGGTGGCGGCACTGGGGGCGCTGAACGCTTACTTTGGCTCTCCCCTGGATGACCAGGCTCTGCTGCACCTTATGGGCGAGTTGGAGGGGGAGATCTCCGGCAGCGTGCATTACGACAACGTCGCCCCCAGCTTTCTGGGTGGTCTGCAACTGATGCTGCCGGAGCGGGCGCAATCACTGCCGGCGTTTGAGCACTGGTACTGGGTGGTGGCGTATCCGGGCATCACCCTCTCCACCGCCAAGATGCGGGCCCTCCTGCCGGAGCAGGTCAGCATGGCTACCGCCATCCGCTTTGGCCAGCAACTGGCGGCCTTTGTGGATGCCTGCCACCGTCAGGATGAAGAGACGGCGCTGAATATGCTCAAGGATGTGCTGGCAGAGCCGCACCGCGCCGCCCACATTCCGGGTTACCAGGCTGCCCGTGGCCACCTGGAGGCGCTGGGCTGCGCCGCTGTTGGGATCTCCGGCTCCGGCCCCACTCTGTTTGCCGTTGCCCGGGGACGGGAGCAGGCCGATGCGGCCGCAGAGTACCTGCGCCGTCACTATGTCATGAATGAGCGGGGATTGGTGCGGGTGTGCAACCTGGCCCCCCGTGGAATCGAAGTTTGGAACGAGGATGTCATCAATGGAGCTTTATAACCTCAAACAGCCGGGTGAGCGGGTGAATTTTGCCGAGGCGGTCAAGCGTGGGCTGGGGCAGGAGCAGGGGCTCTTCTTTCCGGCGAGCATTCCGACTCTGCCACTGGATGAGGCGTTCTGGCAAAGCGACTTTCTGACCCGTGCGGAGCAGGTATTAGGGGCATTTCTGGCTGATGAGCTGGGGCAGGAGACCGTCAGTGCGTTGGTGCGCGATGCGTTTCAGTTCCCCCTGCCTCTGGTGCCCGCCAACGAACAGCAGTATTGCCTGGAGCTGTTTCACGGCCCCACCCTGGCGTTTAAGGATTTCGGGGCGCGTTTTCTGGCACGGACCCTGAGTCTGGTGGCCCGGGATACTCCGATGACCATCCTGACTGCCACCTCCGGCGACACCGGCGCCGCCGTGGCGGATGCTTTCTTTGGCCTGCCCAATATCCAGGTGGTGGTGCTCTATCCCGATGGGGGGATCAGCGAATTGCAGGAGAAGCTGTTCTGCACCCTGGGGGAGAACATCCACACCGTGGCGGTGAAGGGCAGCTTTGATGACTGTCAGGCGATGGTGAAAGCCGCGTTCTCCGACGCTGAGTTGAAAGCGGAATATGGTCTCACCTCCGCCAACTCCATCAATATCGCCCGCCTGCTGGCTCAGGTGGTGTATTACTTTGAAGCCTTGGCGCAGTTGCCCGAAGAGGAGCGGGAACAGGCGGTGTTTGCCGTGCCCTCAGGTAACTTCGGCAATTTGACCGCCGGACTGCTGGCCAAAGCGATGGGCGCGCCTATCAAGCGCTTTGTGGCCGCCACCAACAGCAACGACACGGTGCCGCGCTACCTGCAGAGTGGCCAGTGGTTGCCCGGCCCGGTGCATGCGACGCTGTCCAACGCCATGGACGTGACCAGCCCCAACAATTGGCCGCGGGTCGAGGCACTGTTTGAGCGCCAGCACTGGCCGTTGTCCGAGCTGGCGGCGGAGCGGGTCTCTGAACCGCAGACCGAAGCCCGTCTGAAGGCGATGTACGGCGAAGGGTATCTGAGCGAGCCTCATGCCGCCGTGGCCAGTGAGGCCCTGGTACGCCAACTGCAGCAAGGCGAGGTGGGGGTGTTTCTTGGCACCGCACACCCCGCCAAATTCCAGGGGGCGGTAGAGCAGGTACTGGATATCGAACTGCCGCTTCCCGAGGCACTGGCGGCGGTGCAGAACAAAGCGATTCTCAGTGAGTCGCTGGTGGGTGAGGCGGACGCTCTGAAAGCCTACCTGCGCGACCGCCTCTGAGGATCAGCTCCGCTCCAGGCTGCAGAGCCAACGGATCTCCTCCGCCCAACGGCTGGAATCAATGGTCTCCAGCACCATGGGGATCCCGACGGTAGCCGGGTGGTTCATCAAAAATTCGAACACGGCGGTGCCAAGTTCTCCCTGATCCAGGCTGTGGTGGCGATCCACCCGGCTGCCCAGGGGGGACTTGGAACCGTTCAGATGCATCCCCTGCAGGTACTTCAATCCCACGATCCGATCAAACTCGGCAAAGGTGGCTTCGCAATCCTCCCGGGTTCGAAGGTCATAGCCAGCGGCAAAGGTGTGGCAGGTGTCGAGGCAGATCCCCACCCGGCTCTTGTCCTCAACCTGATCGATGATGGCTGCCAGGTGCTCAAAGCGGTGACCCAGGTTACTGCCCTGTCCGGCGGTGTTTTCGATCACTGCCATCACCCCCTCTGTGCTGTCCAGCGCGACGTTGACCGATTCGGCGATGGTGCGCAGGCAATGGGATTCACTGACCTGACGAAGATGGCTTCCAGGGTGGAAGTTCAGGCGGTTGAGCCCCAGTTGTTCGCAGCGCTGCATCTCATCGATAAAGGCGTCTCGGGAGCGGGCGAGGGCGTCCGGATCCGGATGCCCGAGGTTAATCAGGTAGCTGTCGTGAGGCAGGATCTGGTCCGGGCCATATCCATGTTGCTCGCAGGCGGCACGGAAGCGCTCAATGTTGCTGGCGCTCAGGGGCTTGGCCTGCCAACGGCGCTGATTCTTGGTAAACAGGGCAAACGCCCGGGCGCCGATGGCGGCGGCATTGACCGGGGCGTTTTCGACGCCCCCACTGGCGCTGACGTGAGCTCCGACGGTTCTCATGGACTCTCCTTGGTTGATGGGGGGATGCTACGGTTGGCGCAGGGGCGGTGCAACCCCTCCGGGAGCTTGTTATCCTGAGCGCTTCACGCATTCAGGGGAGCCTTCCGTGCAGATCCAAAACCAGTGGCATCAATTTCTTGGACCGGTCAAATCCGAACCCTACTTTCAGCAGATGATGGGGCAGTTGACCCAGTGGCGGGACGAGGGGCAGGTGATCTACCCCCCGGCGGACCAGGTGTTCGAAGCATTCCGCCGCACCGACTTTGACCAGGTCAAGGTGGTGATCCTGGGGCAGGATCCCTACCACGGGCCGGATCAGGCACATGGCCTCTGTTTCTCCGTGCAGCCCGGTATCCGCATTCCGCCCTCTCTGGTCAACATCTACAAAGAGCTGGCCAGCGACATTCCGGGCTTTGAGATCCCCAATCACGGTTACCTGGCGGATTGGGCGGATCAGGGCGTGCTGCTGCTTAACACCGTTCTGACCGTGAATGCCGGTCAGGCGCACTCTCACGCTTCTCTGGGCTGGGAGACCTTCACCGACAGGGTCATTGAGCTGATCAATGCGGAAAGGGAGGGGGTGGTGTTCCTGTTGTGGGGCAGCCACGCCCAGAAAAAGGGGCGTCACATCGATACCGGTAAGCACTTTGTGCTGAAGGCGCCACACCCTTCACCGCTCTCCGCACACCGGGGATTTCTGGGCTGTCGCCATTTTTCTCAAACCAATGCGATCCTGATAAATCAGGGCAAACCCGCCATTGATTGGCAGCCGAAGTTGCCGGAAGCGGGTTGATCCAGCGCAAGGACTCTTGCCGATTTTTCGCACACAGTGAGGTCTATAGCTAAGATCAAAGCTTAAGAGACAGAAACTTAGGAGGGGCGATGCTAGCAAGGATCCATACCGATCATGCCCACATCTCCACCCTGCTTTCAGTGCTGGCCGGCAAGGTGCAGCGGCTTAAAGCGGGTCAGGATGTGAATCTGAGCGTGGTGCGGGATGTGGTGGACTATCTGCAGCGATACGCGGACCAATGCCACCATCCCATGGAAGATATCCTCTACCAGTACTATCTGGATAAAGTGGGGGACACCAAGGAGGGTGAGTTACATCAACTGGCCATCGAACACCGTAAGTTGCGGGAAGCCACCGACCAGTTGTTCGATACCCTCAATATGATTCTCAACGATGCCGTGGTTCCCCGGGAGCGGTTAATCGCCGACATCGATGACTTTGTGACGATGCAGCGGAATCACCTTGAACAGGAAGAGATCCGGGTTCTGCCTCTGCTGGAGCGGACACTGGGTGAACAGGACTGGGAGCAGATCCATCGGCTCGTTGCAAGCAAACTGGTGGATGATCCCCTTTTTGGTGAAACCGGTGATCGGGAGTTTGAAGACCTGCGCTCCTACCTGGTGGACGCCGATTCCGGCCAATGAGCCCCCCCCTAAAAAAAACGCCCCGCATGTGCGGGGCGTTTTTTTTATGATTCGGTCAGAACTCAAGAAGCTCGCTGCCGAGGTCAGTACAGAAGTCGATGCCTTCCAACTCCCTGCGCAGGCGCTGACGCTCTTTCAGGGCTTCAATCTCGCGCCACTTACGCTTCTTGCTGCCTCGAGAGCGTGTCGGCTTCTCTACCACACTTCCTTCCGGTGAGCCGTAATCCAGTCGTTCCATGTCACTCCCCCCTGAGCCTCTTTTTTGTTCAACTTGGATATACCACAGTCAAAAAAGAGTGTGCAACTCTGATGTTGCAAACCTGTTGCAAAGTGGGGAGTGGGATTCACTGTTTTAGGCGACCCTCACGGAACATTGTGATCAGGGCGGCGGTGGAGCTGTCCTGGTCCAGTTTCGGGGTATCGGTTTCCAACTCTTCCAGAATGGCATTACCGAGAACCTTACCCAGCTCTACACCCCACTGATCGAAGGAGTTGATGCCCCAAACCGCGCCCTGAACAAAGGTACGGTGCTCGTACAGCGCCACCAGGGCACCCAGGGTCTCGGGAGTGAGCTTGTCCATCAGCAGGGTGTTGCTGGGCTTGTTGCCGGGCATCACCTTGTGACGGGCCAGAGCCGTAACCGCCTCTGCAGAGAGCCCCTTACCGGCCAGTTCCGCTTCCGCTTCAGCCTGAGTTTTACCCTGCATCAGTGCCTGCGCCTGGGCCAGACAGTTGGAAGCCAGCATGGCGTGGTGGCGTCCCAGCGGGTTGTGGCTTTGCAGAGGCAGAATAAAGTCGGCGGGGATCACGCCACTGCCCTGATGCAGCAGCTGATGGTAAGCGTGCTGACCATTGGTGCCTTCGCCGCCCCAAATTACCGGGCCGGTGGCGTAATCCATCGGTTCACCCTCTTTGGTGACCCCTTTGCCGTTGCTCTCCATATCCAACTGCTGGACATAGGCGGGCAGACCGCGGAGGTAGTGGTCATAGGTGAGGATCACCTGGCTGCCACTGGCAAAGAAGTTGGTGTACCAGAGCGAAAGCAGGCCCATCAGAGCAGGCATATTCTGCTCCAGCGGCGCAGTGCGGAAGTGGGTGTCCATCGCTTCCGCGCCCTTCAGCAGCGCTTCAAAGTGTTCAAATCCCACCAGCAGGGCGATGGGGAGACCAATGGCGGACCACAGGGAGTAACGACCGCCAACCCAGTCCCACATCGGGTAGACGTTCTCTGCCTTGATACCAAACGCTTCAGCAGCGGGCACGTTGGCGCTGATGGCGACAAAGTGCTGGCCAATGGCAGACTCCGGGGCGCCGCTGTCCAGGAACCACTGACGGGCGCTCTCCGTGTTGGTGAGCGTTTCCTGGGTGGTGAACGACTTGGAGGACATCAGGATCAGCGTGCGCTTGGGATCCAGCCTTTTAAGCTTCTCAGTCAGTGCGGTGCCGTCGATGTTGGCAACAAAATGGCAGCGCAGATCGCCACGCCAGTAGGGGCGCAGGGCTTCGCTCATGATCTTGGGGCCCAGGAAGGAACCACCGATACCGATGCTGACCACGTCGGTGAACGCTTCACCGGTATAGCCTTTCCAGCTCTGGTTGTGGATCGCCTCGACGAAGGTCTTCATCCGTTTCAGGGTCTGGCGCACCTCAGCGGCGGCATCTTCACCCTGTGCCTGAATCGAATCGGGCCCACTGTAACGCAGGGCGGTGTGTAGAACCGGGCGGCCTTCGGTGTTGTTGATCACCTCACCGCGGAACATGGCGTCGCGAAGCGCTTCCACACCGGTGTCGCGGGCCAGTTGGCACAACAGGCTCAGGGTTTCATCGGTGATGCGATTCTTGGCGTAGTCGAGGTAGAGGCCCGCAGCCTTGAGCTGGTAGCGCGCTGCGCGGTTGGGCTCCTGTGCGAACAGGTCGCGCAGGTGGGTTTGTTCGATGGCGTCGCGGTGTTGCGACAAAGCCTGCCAAACGGGCAGGGAAGTGAGTGCACTCATATCGTATTCCCTGAGTGGGCCCGGGCCGAATGACCCGGGCGGGTTTCCCTAAGATTAGGCGCCTAGGCGAGCGCTGAGCATCGTTTCCAGTTTGTTCTGGTCGATAGCAAAGTTGCGGATCCCTTCCGCCAACTTTTCAACAGCCATGGCATCCTGATTCATCTCCCAGCGGAACTGGGCTTCACTCAGGGGGGCCGGGCGGGATTGAATCTCACCCTCAAAGGCAAGCTCACGCTCGACGGTGATGTCGCTGTTCTCCAGCTCTTCAAGCAGAGCCGGGCTGATGGTCAGACGGTCACAACCAGCCAGGGCAAGGATTTCACCGGTGTTGCGGAAGCTGGCGCCCATCACCACAGTGTTATAGCCGTGGCGCTTGTAGTAGTCGTAGATCTGAGCCACGGACTGTACGCCCGGATCGGCTTTGCCTTCGTAAGCTTCACCGGTCTTGGCTTTATACCAATCCAGAATTCGGCCAACAAAGGGAGAGATCAGGTAAACGTCCGCTTCGGCGCAAGCACGGGCCTGAGCAAAGCTGAACAGCAGAGTCAGGTTACAGTTGATACCTTCCTGCTCCAACTGCTCGGCAGCGCGGATACCTTCCCAGGTGGAAGCCAGTTTGATCAGGATGCGATCCGGACCCACACCCGCTTCCTGATACAGGCGCATCAGTTTGCGGGCTTTGGCCACGGAGCCTTGGGTATCAAAGGAGAGGCGGGCATCCACTTCGGTGGAGATGCGGCCGGGGACGATCTTCAGGATCTCCAGGCCGATGTTGACGGCCAGTTTGTCGGCGGCGTCATCCAACTGCTGAGCCGGATCATCGCCTTGCGCTTTGGCGTAAGCAATGGCATCTGCGATCAGCGGCTCATAGTCCGGGATCTGCGCAGCTTTCAGGATCAGTGAGGGGTTGGTGGTGGCATCCTCCGGCTGGTAGCGGCGGATGGCGTCGATGTCGCCGGTGTCGGCAACAATAGTGGTAAGTGCTTTTAGCTGAGACAGTGCATTTGCCATGGTGATGATTCCGTTGATCGGGCAAAACCGAGAAGTCCAAGATGCAGGCGACCATTAAAGGCGATCTGCCAGCAGAATCCAACTGAAAGTGTAATAAAATTACGTGTGCCGCCCTTTTGGGTGTCATTTATCCGGGGTTTCTCCGGGCGAATCGTAACAAAAAGACAAACTTTCCCCAGGTTCAAACTCCGATTCAGGGGCTTGCTATCAACTCTAGTCGGAAATCGTAGGGAAGCGCCTCAAGCCAGTGTGATGCTGCGCACTAAATGAGCGGGGTGGTGTATCCGGCTGGTTGATGGTCGGTGTTGTTGCTGTTGGCTTGGTGTTATCTTAATGCGGCAATGTGATCGTGATCACGCGTGGTCGGAAAATTCTTATGCTAATGTGCCGGGTCGATACCGGTGGGCCGCGCGTTTTTTAAACACGCGAACAACAACTAAATTGCACTAAAACCATCGGGAACAGGCCAGGAACGGCCGTGTATCTGGTAATGGAAGTGAAGTAGCCAACCACGGGCTGGGCCTGCCTAGGTCTGAACCCACCCGTGATAGCAAGAAGAACGCACTATATGTTTGAATCTCTCGTCAGCGGCACCAATGCTGCTATCAATGCTGCAAACGGCCTTCTATGGGGCAAGTTGCTGATCTATATCTTGGTTGCGGCAGGTCTGCTGTTTACCATTCGTCTGGGCTTTATTCAGCTGCGCCTGTTCGGGCATGGCGTCAAACTGGTCCGTCAGGGCCGTGAAAAAACCGATGGGATCTCCTCCTTCCAGGTGTTCTGTACCTCCATGGCTGCTCGTGTGGGTACCGGTAACATGGCGGGTGTGGCAGTAGCCATCACCGTGGGCGGCGCAGGCTCCATCTTCTGGATGTGGCTGATCGCCCTGCTGGGTATGGCGACGGCGTTCGTCGAGTCCACTCTGGCTCAGGTTTATAAAGTGAAGGGCGACGACGGTCTGTACCGCGGTGGTCCGGCTTTCTACATGGAGCAGGGCCTCGGTAAGCGCTGGATGGGTACTCTGTTCTCCATCCTGCTGATCATTGCCTTTGGTTTTGCCTTTAACTCCGTACAGGCCAACACCATCACCGATGCGGTTCACAATGCCTTTGGCATCGACAAGACCGTACTGGGCCTGATCATCGTTGCTGCGACCGCCTACATCATCATGGGTGGCCTGCAGAAGGTGGCGAAAGCCTCCGAGGTGATCGTTCCGGTTATGGCCATCGCCTACCTGGCGATCGCGGTACTGGTGCTGGTGATGAACCTGTCCGAAGTACCCGCTGCACTGGCGCTGATCTTCAAGAGCGCGTTTGGTCTGCAGGAAGCAGCTGGCGGTGCGATGGGTGCCATCATGGCGGGTGTGGCTCGTGGTCTGTTCTCTAACGAGGCGGGCATGGGCTCTGCGGCGAACGTCGCCGCCTCTGCGACCCCGAACCCGAACCACCCGGCTTCTCAGGGCTTCGTTCAGATGATCGGTGTGTTCGTGGACACTCTGGTGATCTGTACCGCTTCTGCGGCCATCATCCTGCTGTCCGGCGTACTGGACAACCCGGGTGACGCGGCGGGTATCAGCCTGCTGCAGATGGCTCTGACCAATGAACTGGGTAACTGGGCGGCGTACTTTATTGCCTTTGCCATCATCCTGTTCTGCTTCAGCTCCATCATCGCCAACTACAGCTACGCAGAAACCAACATCATCTTCCTGAGCAAGAGCAAGAAGGTCCTGATGGTGTTCCGCCTGGCGGTACTGGCCATGGTAATGGTGGGTTCTGTTGCCTCTCTGAGCATGGTGTGGAACTTCGCGGATGTATCCATGGGCCTGATGGCGCTGGTGAACATCGCAGCCATCGTGATGCTCTCCAAGGTGGCCTTTGCGGTCATCAAGGACTACGAGCAGCAGATCAAAGCGGGCCAGGTGCCTGAGTTTGATGCCAACGCCTTCCCGGTGATCCGCGACCGTCTGGTGTGCGACACCTGGACTGCTGAGAGTGAGAGCGAGAGCGAGCCGACCAGCGGCCGTTAATGACTCGATGGTCTCAATCGAAAACCACGCCGAAAGGCGTGGTTTTTTTGTGTCTGGGCCGTTGTTATAGTGGCGGCCATGCCTGAATTTATGGCCCAAGGAGTTGACGATGCTGGCGGTAATCTCACCGGCGAAGAACCTGGACTTTGACACGCCTCCCCACCTGGAGGCGCACAGCCAGCCTCAGATGCTGGACCACGCCGAACTGCTGATGGAGAGCTGTCGGACGCTGACTCCGGCGGATCTGGCGTCCCTGATGAAGCTATCCGATAAATTGGCTGGCCTGAACGCGGCCCGCTTTGCCGACTGGCAGCCGCCGTTTACCCCGGATAACGCCAAAGCGGCGGTGCTGGCGTTTAATGGCGATGTCTACACCGGCCTGGAAGCGACCTCGCTGGACGAGGTACAGCTGGAGTATGCTCAGGGACACCTGCGCATTCTGTCCGGCCTGTACGGGCTGCTGCGACCTCTGGACCTGATCCAACCCTATCGGCTGGAGATGGGTACCAAGTTGGCCAACGCCCGTGGTAAGGACCTGTACGCTTTCTGGGGCAACCACATCACTGAAGCGTTGAATGACGCGCTGGAGGCGCAAGGGGACAGCGTACTGGTGAACTTGGCCTCCAATGAGTACTTCAAATCGGTTAAGGCCAAGTCTCTTAATGCTCAGGTGATCACACCGGTGTTTAAGGACCTCAAGAACGGTCAGTACAAGATCATCAGCTTCTACGCCAAGAAGGCGCGTGGTCTGATGGCGCGCTTTATGATCGAGAAGCGTCCGACCCAACCCAAAGACCTTGAGGCGTTCGATTACGCGGGCTACCGCTTTAGCGCCGCAGACTCTACGGCAGACACTCTGGTGTTTTTGCGCGACGAACCGGTCTAATGTCGGTGTGCTAAATATAAAAAGGCCCGCATCTGCGGGCCTTTTTTATTACTCCCCGGTAGGGGGAATCGGACGCAACTCGCTGCTGGCGTTGGCCATCAGCCAGGCAAACAGGGTATAGACCGTGGTGCTCTGCTTAAGCGACTCGGGCTTCACCTTGTCCAGCGTGTCGTCAGGGGTGTGGTGGTAATCGAAGTAATCGCTGCCATCCATGTTCAAGCCCGCCACCGGCACGCCCAGCGGCGGCAGCACGGAAACGTCCGGTCCCCCCCAGCTCTCGTTGTGGCCAAGGCTCACACCAAGCGGTGCCAACTGCTCGACCATCGCCTCAATGGCGGGGCGGGCGGCCTCGTTGACCCGGCTATCCAGGCGATAGATGGGGCCAGCGCCAAAATCCGCTTCCGCAGCAATGTAGTGATGATCCAGATTATCCTTGTGCTGATCCCGGTAGGCTTTGGCACCGATCAGACCGATCTCCTCGGCGGCGTACAGCACCACCCGGATGGTGCGCTTCGGGCGCTGTTTGAGGGCCATGATGTGCTCTGCTGCTGCAGTCACGATGGCCACCCCAGCGCCATCATCCAGGGCGCCGGTACCCTCATCCCAGGAATCGAGATGGGCGCCAATCAGGACAATTTCTTCCGGTTTGCTGCTGCCGCGGATCTCACCGATGACGTTGTAACTGGTGCTTTCGCCTTTATCCATCGCTTCCAGCTCCATTTTGACCCGGATGTCGCTCTGACGGGCCAGCATGCGGGTGAGTTGGTCGGCGTCCGGTGGGGAGATGGCGACTGCCGGAATGCGGGAGACGTCATCCACATAGCGCATCACCCCGGTGTGGGCGAACCGATGGCTGCTGGTACTGACACTGCGAAGCAGTAGGCCTACCGCGCCCTTCTTGGCGGCCTCTACCGCGCCAATGCCCCGAGCTTTCACCACAGGGCCATAACCACGACCATCCTTGAAGCGCTCCATCTTGTGATCGATGAATACCAGCTTGCCTTTGACCTCGGCGGGATCCGCTGCCTGCAGGTCGCCAAGGGTGGCGAAGCGGACGATGGCCGCTTCAATGCCGCCTTCCGGCGTCGCAACGGAGTTACCCAGTGCGGTGATAACCAGAGGCTGGGGGAAAGGCAGGGTGACTTTGGCATCGGCAAAGCCGCGCTCCCAGTGGGGCACGATGACCGGTTCCAGACGAACCTCGTCGAATCCCATGGCTTCGAAATGGGCTTTGGCCCAGGCGACCGCACGGGCATCGGCTTCAGTACCGGCAAGGCGGGGACCGACTTCGGTGGTTAGGGACTCCAGTACCTGCCAGGCGGCATCGCTTTGTTGGGCGTGCTGACGCAGAGCATCACTGTGCTGAAGGGTCTCGGGAGAAAAGGGCTGGGCGAGTGGGCTGCCTACCATCAGGGTGGCGGCCAGTAGTGAGAGAGCGCGTAACATCCGTATCCTTGTTATTGTTATGCTGAAACCGTGAAAGCGTCAGAGTAACAAAAAGGTTTCGCGCTGTCAGATGGGCACAAAAAAACCGGCCTAAGCCGGTTTTTTCCGCATCAAAGGACTGATTACAGAGCTTTGATTTGCGCAGCCAGGCGGCTCTTGGTGCGAGCTGCCTTGTTCTTGTGGATCAGGCCTTTGGTGGCCATACGATCCAGGATCGGCTGAGCGGCGTTGAACGCTTCGGTAGCGGTAGCTTTATCGCCAGTGGCGATAGCAGCTACAACTTTCTTGGTGAAAGTGCGCATCATGGAACGACGGCTAGCGTTGTGTTGACGACGCTTTTCGGCCTGGATGGCGCGCTTCTTAGCAGACTTGATGTTAGCCAAGTGCAAACTCCTAAAAACGGTGCTGTCTGGTTTCTCAGAAAGGTCGCGAATTTACTTTTATTGCGCATCATTGTCAATGACGATGTGCAATAAAGCGTCAACCCAAGGTGGACTCAGGACCAAACTTGGCGTTCCACGACCCATCTAGTTTAAGATGGGCCGAAATTCTAGCAGCATTACTGCGCCGGCAACAGGGGCAGAATGCATTTTTTCCTTTCTGGCGGAGTCGAACCCCTGACTCCGGCGAAATCTGTGGGATCACTTCGTTGAGTAAAAGATTGGTGCGCTCCGGGCTGATAGTGAGCGCCATGACCCTGGTGTCCCGGGTATTGGGACTGGTTCGGGATGTGGTGGTCGCTGGCCTGATGGGGGCTGGAGCGGCGGCTGACGTTTTTTTCCTGGCCAATAAAATTCCCAACTTTCTTCGCCGTCTGTTTGCTGAGGGGGCCTTTGCTCAGGCGTTTGTGCCGGTGCTAACCGAGTATCAACAGCAGCGCGAGCCCGATGAGGTGCGTGAGCTGATCGCCAAAGTGAGCGGAACTCTCGGCGGCATCGTTACCCTGGTGACCCTCTTTGGTGTGGTGGCCTCGCCGGTTTTGGCGGCGCTGTTTGGTACCGGCTGGTTTGTGGCCTGGCTGGGCGGTGAGCCGGAGGGCGCCAAGTTTCTGCTGGCCTCCCTGATGCTGAAGATCACCTTTCCCTATCTCTGGTTCATCACACTGACCGCGTTGGCCGGTGCCATTCTGAACACCTTGGGGCGGTTTGCGGTGGCGGCCTTTACCCCGGTGTTCCTGAATGTGGCGATCATCGCCTGTGCGCTGTGGCTCTCTCCCCAGTTGGAGCGTCCCGAGTTGGGGCTGGCCTGGGGCGTGTTCTTTGGTGGCCTGATCCAGTTCCTGTTCCAGATCCCCTTCTTATATAGAGCGAACATGCTGGTGCGCCCCCAGTGGGGATGGCATCACCCCGGGGTGAAGAAGATCCGCACTCTGATGATTCCCGCCATGTTCGGGGTGTCGGTCAGCCAGATTAACCTGCTGTTCGATACGCTGATCGCCAGTTTCCTGATGACCGGCTCCATCAGTTGGCTCTACTACTCTGATCGTTTGCTGGAGTTTCCCCTCGGCCTGTTTGGTATTGCCATCGCGACCGTGATTCTCCCGGCGCTCTCCAAAGACAAAGCCAATGACGACCCGGCCCGCTTCGGTCAAACCCTCGATTGGGGGGTGCGTTCAGTGCTGATGGTGGGGATCCCGGCGATGTTAGGCCTGATGGTGCTGGCCCAGCCGATGCTGATGGTGCTGTTTATGCGTGGGGAGTTTTCCGTTACCGACACCCAGATGGCGGCGATGAGTTTGCTGGCCTACGCCTCCGGCCTGCTCAGCTTTATGCTGGTGAAGGTCCTGGCGCCGGGCTACTACGCCCGACAGGACACCAAAACCCCGGTGCGCTACGGCATTATCGCTATGATTGCCAATATGGCCTTTAACCTGGCCCTGGCAATCCCCTTTGGTTATGTGGGTCTGGCGCTGGCCACCTCCGCTTCGGCCACCCTGAACGCCTTTCTGCTCTACCGGGGGCTGCATCGCCAGGGCGTCTACCAGCTCAGTGGTCATAGCCTGGGCCAGATTGCCCGTATGGCTCTGGCCGGTGCCGTCATGGCGGTCACCCTTATCTGGCTGACACCCAACGAATCCGGCTGGTTGGCGATGGCCTTTATGGAGCGGGTGGTGACCCTGTTTGGCCTGATCGGTCTTGGTGCGGTGACCTACGGATTGAGCCTGCTGGTGTTTGGCCTGCGCCCGCGACAGTTAAAGAGCCTGTGATCTGCCCCGGTCTGTGGGGTATAATCCGGCGATTTTCGAAGCAAAGACAAGCAACAGGTTCATGGAGTTAATTCGCGGGATCCACAACCTGACCGAACGGCACCGCCACTGTGTCCTGACCATTGGTAACTTCGATGGTGTGCATCGTGGCCACGCTGCGGTGATCCGTCGCCTGGTCAGTCTGGCCAGAGAGTACGATGTACCGGCAACGGTGATGGTGTTTGAGCCACAGCCCCAGGAGTATTTTCGCAAAGAGGCAGCGCCAGCTCGCCTCAATCTGCTGCGGGATAAACTGGATCGGCTGGCCCAGCTCGGTGTGGACAGGGTGCTCTGTGTCCGCTTTGACCAACGGTTTGCCAGTTGGGAGGCGGAAGATTTTGTTCAACAATTACTGGTGGACAAACTGGCCGTCCGTTACCTGGTGGTGGGTGACGATTTCTGCTTTGGTCGGGCGCGTCGCGGCAACTTCGAGTTTTTGCAGCAGGCGGGAGAGCAACACGGTTTTGCCGTGGAGGACACCGCCAGTTGTCGGTTGGGGCAGGAGCGGATCTCCTCTACCTTGATCCGCAACGCTCTGGCTACGGGCGATCTGGTGGCCGCTGAGCGGATGTTGGGTCACCCCTACCAGATCAGTGGTCGTGTCGCCCACGGCGATAAGTTGGGGCGCACTATCGGCTTCCCCACCGCTAATATTCTGCTGAAGCGCATTGTGGTGCCGATCAGTGGGGTGTTTGCGGTCCAGGTGCAGACAGAAGATGGGGTCTGGCATAACGGCGTCGCCAACGTGGGTCGCCGTCCGACCGTCTCCGGGCAGCAGTGCCGTCTGGAGGTGCACCTGTTTGATTTTAACGCTGACCTCTATGGCCAGCACCTGCACGTCAGGTTGCATACCTGGCTGCGGGATGAACACGCTTTCCCCTCTCTTGAGGCGCTGAAAGCCCAGATCCGACTGGATGCGGAGCGTGCCAATGAGGCACTCCGGGTCCCGGAATATACTGAAAACCGATGATGGTGTAAGGATCGATGGTCGATTACAAAACTACGCTGAACCTTCCTGAGACCGACTTCCCGATGCGCGGCAATCTGGCGCAACGGGAACCGGAAATGTTGAAACAGTGGAATGAGAAGGGGCTGTACAAGGCGATCCGTGCCAGCCGCCAGGGCGCCAAGCCTTTCATTCTGCACGATGGCCCTCCGTACGCGAATGGCGACATTCACATCGGCCACTCGGTCAACAAGATCCTCAAGGACATCATCATTAAGGCCAAGACTCTGTCTGGCTTTGACGCCCCCTATGTCCCCGGTTGGGACTGCCACGGTCTGCCGATTGAGCTGAAAGTGGAGCAGAAGGTGGGTAAGCCGGGACAGAAAGTCTCCGCTGCCGAATTCCGCGAGAAGTGCCGTGAGTACGCCAAGACCCAGGTTGAAGGCCAGAAGGCGGACTTTATCCGTCTGGGTGTGCTGGGTGAGTGGGACAAGCCCTATTTGACCATGGACTTTGGCACCGAAGCCAACATCATCCGCTCCCTGGCCAAAATCATCGATAACGGCCACCTGCACAAAGGCGCCAAGCCTGTGCACTGGTGTACCGATTGCGGCTCTGCTCTGGCAGAAGCGGAAGTGGAGTACGAGGACAAAACCTCCCCGGCCATCGATGTGCGCTTCAAGGCGGATGACGCCAAACTGGTGGCGGACAAGTTTGATTGCGCCGAAGGCCATCAGGGCCAGGGCCCCATCTCTACCGTTATCTGGACCACCACTCCCTGGACTCTGCCCGCCAACCGCGGCATCGCGATGCACCCTCAGGTGCAGTACGCCCTGGTTCAGGTGGAGGGCGATCAGCCCGAGCGTCTGGTGCTGGCCGCTGACCTGGTGAAGTCCGTGATGGACCGCGCCGGCATTGAGCACTACCACAACCTGGGCTACTGCCTGGGCGCCGATCTGGAGCTGCTCCAGTTCCACCACCCCTTCTACGACATGATCGTCCCTGTGGTTCTGGGCGATCATGTGACCACCGATTCCGGTACCGGTGCGGTGCACACGGCGCCGGGCCATGGTCAGGACGACTTTGTGGTGGGCAACAAGTACAACCTGGAAGTGGCCAACCCGGTGGGCAACAACGGCGTGTATCTGCCGGATACCCCGCTGTTTGCCGGCAAGCACGTCTTCAAAGCCAATGACGACGTGATTGAGGTGCTGAAGGAGAAGGGCGCGCTGCTGCATCATGAAGCGCTGCGTCACAGCTACCCGCACTGCTGGCGCCACAAAACGCCGATCATCTTCCGCGCTACTCCTCAGTGGTTTATCTCCATGGATCAGGCCGGTCTGCGCAGCCGCTCCCTGGAGGAGATCGATCAGGTGAAGTGGGTACCGGATTGGGGTCAGGCCCGTATCCAGACCATGGTGGAGAACCGCCCTGACTGGTGTATCTCCCGTCAGCGCACCTGGGGTGTGCCAATCACCCTGTTTGTCCACAACGAGACCCAGGCACTCCACCCCCGCAGCGTCGAGCTGATGGAAGCGGTTGCCAAGCGTGTCGAGGAAGCGGGTATCCAGGCCTGGTGGGATCTGGACGCGGCCGAGCTGCTGGGCGACGACGCAGTGCACTACAACAAGGTGCTGGACACTCTGGATGTATGGTTTGACTCCGGTGTGACTCACCACTCTGTCGTGGACGCCCGTGAAGAGTTTAACGGCCACAGCGCCGACCTCTACCTGGAGGGTTCCGACCAGCACCGTGGCTGGTTTATGTCCTCTCTGATGTCCTCCGTGGCGATGAAGGACGCGGCCCCTTACAAACAGGTGCTGACTCACGGTTTCACCGTAGATGGCAAGGGCCGCAAGATGTCCAAGTCTCTGGGTAACGTGATGAGCCCGCAGCAGGTAGTGAACAAGCTGGGTGCTGACATCCTGCGCCTGTGGGTGGCCTCTACCGATTACACCGGTGAGATGACCGTTTCTGATGAGATCCTGAAGCGCTCTGCCGACGCCTACCGCCGTATCCGTAATACCTCCCGCTTCCTGTTGGCCAACATGAGCGGCTTCAACCCGGCCACCGACATGGTGGAGCTGGACAAGATGGTGGCACTGGATCGCTGGATTGTTGCCCGCGCCTACGCGCTGCAGGAAGAGATCGTTGCGGCTTACGAGTCCTACAACTTCCACCAGGTCAGCCAGAAGCTGATGCACTTCTGCTCCATTGAGCTGGGCAGCTTCTACCTGGACATCATCAAGGACCGCCAGTACACCGCCAAAGGCGACAGCCTGGCTCGCCGCTCCTGCCAGAGTGCCCTGTACCTCATCACTGAGGCGATGGTGCGCTGGATGGCACCGGTAATGAGCTTTACCGCTGACGAGATCTGGCAAGCCCTGCCGGGCGAGCGTGAGCCCTTCGTCTTTACCCAGGTGTGGTTCGACGGTCTGGCGCCGATGGCGGAAGATGCCGTGGTCACCAACCCTCAGTGGGACCAACTGGTGGAAGTGCTGGCCGAGGTGAACAAGCGTCTGGAGCAGGCCAAGGCCGACGGCATTAAGAACCGCCTGGAAGCGGAAGTGGTGCTGTATGCCGATGGCGAACTGTTCTCCCTGCTGGAGAAGCTGGGCGACGAACTGCGCTTTGTTCTGATCACCTCCGAAGCCAAGGTGCGTCCTCTGGCTGAGGCTGGCGACGCCGCAGAGACCGCCATTGAAGGTCTGAAAGTGGCCCTGGTTAAGACCAGCGCTGCCAAGTGTGAACGCTGCTGGCACCACCGTGCCGAAGTGGGCACCATCGAAGCGCATCCGACCCTGTGCGGTCGCTGTGTCACCAACGTGGACGGTGAAGGAGAGCAGCGTCAGTATGCTTAAGGAACTGTGGGCCAAGCGCCCCGAACAGTGGCAAGCCTCCGGCTGTAAGTGGGTATGGGTTGGCGTTCTGGCTCTGGTGATCGATCAGGTCACCAAGATCTGGGCCAGCACCAGCCTGACCTATATGGATCCGGTTCCCCTGATGCCCTACCTGAACCTCTTCTATATCCATAACGAAGGGGCGGCGTTCAGCTTCCTGGCGGACGCCGGTGGTTGGCAGCGCTGGGGCTTTGCGGTGTTTGCTCTGGCGGTGTCCGCTGGCCTGCTGTTCATGCTGCGTACCCAGCCTGCGGGTCTGAAACGCCTGAACCTGTCCTACGCCCTGATTCTGGGCGGGGCCATCGGTAACCTGATCGACCGAGTGCTGTATGGCTATGTGATCGACTTTGTCGACTTCTACGTCGGCAACTGGCATTGGCCGGCGTTCAACATCGCTGATAGTGCCATCTGTGTGGGGGCGGGCCTGATGATTCTGGACGCCTTCCTGCAGCCGAAACACACGGAGGAGGCCAAATGAGCCAAGTGGTAGTGGGCCCGGGTGCCCAGGTATTCATGCATTTTACCGTCGAGCTGCCCGATGGCAGCGTGGCGGACAGCACCCGCGCGCACGGCAAGCCTGCGCGCCTGACTCTGGGCGATGGCAGCCTGAGCCCGGGTATGGAAGCGGAGCTGATGGGGCTGGCCAAGGGCGATAAGAAGCGTTTTACCCTGGCGCCGGAGCACGCGTTCGGTCAACCGAACCCGGACAACATCCACCATATGGATCGCACCCAGTTTGCCGCCGATGCAGAACTGACTGAGGGCACCATCATGGCGTTTACCGCCGCGGATGGTAACCAGTATCCCGGAGTGATCCGCTCCGTAGAAGGGGACTCGGTAACCGTCGACTTCAACCACCCGCTGGCTGGCCAGACCGTGGTGTTTGATGTGGAAGTGCTGGACATCGTGATCCGGGAGGCCTGATGAAAGTCCTGTTGGCAAACCCCCGTGGATTCTGCGCCGGAGTGGATCGGGCCATCAGCATCGTAGAGCGCGCTCTGGAGCTGTTTGAAAAGCCGATCTACGTGCGTCATGAAGTGGTGCACAACCGTTATGTGGTTGATGGACTGCGTCAGCGTGGCGCCGTATTTGTGGATGAACTTCATGAGGTGCCGGACAACGCCATCGTGATCTTCAGCGCTCACGGTGTGTCCCAAAAAGTGCGCGACGAAGCCAAGGAACGTGGGCTCAAGGTATTTGATGCCACCTGTCCGCTGGTGACCAAAGTGCATATGCAGGTTACCCGCGCCAGCCGCAAAGGGATTGAGTGTGTGCTGATTGGCCACGCCGGTCACCCTGAGGTGGAGGGCACCATGGGTCAATACGACAATGCGGAAGGCGGCATCTATCTGGTGGAGTCACCGGAGGATGTGGCGAAGATGCAGGTTAAGGATGAACGTAACCTGACCTTCGTGACTCAGACCACCCTCTCCATGGATGACACCGCGGAAGTGATTGAGGCCCTTAAGCAGCGTTTCCCTGAAGTGGAAGGCCCCCGTAAGGACGACATCTGCTACGCGACTCAGAACCGTCAAGATGCGGTGCGTGAGTTGTCGTTGCAGTGTGACCGGGTGCTGGTGGTGGGGTCTAAAAACTCCTCCAACTCCAACCGCCTTCGGGAACTGGCAGAGAAGTCAGGCAGTCCCGCTTATCTGATCGATGGTGCGGAAGACATTCAGCCGGAATGGCTGGATGGCGCGACCCGAATCGGCGTCACCGCGGGCGCTTCTGCACCGGAGGTACTGGTGCAGGGCGTGATCGATGCATTGAAAGCTCATGGCGCCGAAGTGGTCGAAGAGACCAGTGGCCGGGAAGAGAATGTGGTGTTCCACGTTCCCGCTGAACTTCGTTAAGCCGTTGCTGATAAAAAAACGCCGCCCAATGGGCGGCGTTTTTTTGTGGTAAGCGTTTTACCAACAGGCCGCCGGTGAGCGCTGGTCCGACTGATTGAGTGTCATGGGGGAGCAGGTGGTGCTGCCCTCTTTGTCATTGGCTTGGTCGCTCTGAGCGGTGGCAGTGATGGTGTAGCTGGTGGCCGATGTGCCGCTCAGAGAGAACTGGTAATAGCTGGTGTTGGCGGCACCAAGATCGGACATGGTGAGGTTGGTGCTGCAATCACTGGTGGCTTTGCCGTATTGGCTGCAGCTGATGCGGAACTCTTCCAGCAGCAATTGAGCGCTCATCAGCGCTTCTTTTGCTTCGCTGCGACGGGACTCCAGAATGTACTCTCGGTATGAGGGGATCGCGATGCTGGCGAGAATGCCGAGTATGGCAACCACGATCATCAGCTCAATCAGCGTGACACCAAATTGTCGTTTCCCTTGGTTTTTCATGGCGTTCCCTGCTCATGGTGTTGATAGGTGCAATTGCACTACACTGTGCGTGCCAAAAAGTTTACCTTAAGCATACAACGCTGTCGCATTCAGAAGGAACTGAGCGTGCGCTTTCGAGCCTCCAAATCCCCTCAGTCCGTCCGCGGGCTGACCTTGCTTGAGCTGCTGATCGCCGTGCTGATACTGGCGATCCTGTTGGCGATCGGCATTCCTTCCTTCAGTGGTCTTTCCCAGGATCTGCGTCTTAAGGGCGCGGGCTTTGCCTTACTGGAAACGGTTCACCAGGCACGAACCGAAGCGATTAAGCGCAACCTGGACAACATCACCGTCAAGTTTATCTCCTCCGGTGGCACCTGGTGTTACCGCATCACCGATACTCCGGCGGCTTGCTCCAGTTGCGACATGACCGGGCAGACCAACCAGTGCGATGTGGAGGGTGATGGGATCGTTAAGGGCGCGGGCAGTGCGGATTATCAGGGGGTCGCGCTGAACAACTCGTTCAGCGGTGGCGTGATCACCATCTCCAACCGCCGCGGCACCATGCCCGCCGGCAACGCCACCTTCTCAATGGGCAGCGACAAAAGTGTCCGGGTTAGGGTGTCCAATATTGGCCGGGTCAGCCTGTGCGTGCCATCGACCTCTGAGGCCATCACCGGGGTGGAGGGATGCTGAGCATGAATCGTAGAGCGCGTGGCTTTACCCTGGTGGAACTGATGGTGTCGATCACCATCGGTCTGGTGGTGCTCTCTGCCGCTCTGACGTTTTTCAGTGGCAACCTGCGCGCCAATACCACCACGCTGGAACTCTCCCGCCTGAACCAGGAGTTGCAGACGGTGATGACCATGATCGCCCGGGATATTCGACGGGCGGGTTACCGGGGAGATGCGCTGGCCAATCGGGATATTGGCGACAAGTCTTTTATGTTTCTGCCCGGCACCGTCGATGGGGCCGGGGCCTGGACGGCTCAGCATCTTGGTACGCTGAAATCCGGTGGCAGCCATGCCAGTGGTGGGCCCTATCAATGCATTGTTCTGATGGCGGACCTGAATGAGGATGGGTTGGTTACCACCGCTACGGAGATCTCCGGATACCAACTTGATGGCACTGTCATCGACAAGGGGCGCTGGAACAATATCGCGCCAACCTGCGGGAATGCCACGGCCTGGGAGGCGCTGACCAGCAACGATATCGAGATTACCGAACTGCAATTCGTTCTCGACCCGCCTTTGCAGGCCGCTACCAATCGATTGGTTCAGTCGGTCGAGGTCACGCTCAGTGGCCGGGTCGCGGATAAACCGACGCTTAGCCTGACCCTTCGTCAACGGGTCCGGTTGCGCAACAACAGTTATTAGGGGCAGATGATGGGCAGGGAAAGCCGAGGCTTTGCAACACTGGGAGTCACCCTGTTGATTCTGGTGATTCTCGCGGGAGTGACCCTATTCGCGGGCAAGGTGCTGCTGATGGAGAAGCGGATCTCCGCCAACGAGCAGCAGTACGCGCTGGCGTTTGCCTATGCGGAGTCGGGTCTGGAGGCTGCTGCACGCAAATACCTGACGGATCCCGCAGGCATCTGTGGAACCAGTGCCACGATGACGCCTCCCGGAACCAGTGCCTCTGTTGCCGTGGCCTGGACCTGCAGCGCCGGTGGCGAACCGGTCACCATCAGCGCCACCTACACCGCTTCCGATGGGGGCAGTGGCGCCACCGTATCCGAAGTCTACGCGCGCTCCGCCCTGTTCAACAGCGGTGAACCGGCACCCCTGACTCTGGCCAGTGCCAGCAAATTTAACGGAACCCTGGATATTGGTGCCGCACCCAATGGTGGTGGCACCGGTGTGCCACTCTCCATCTGGGCTGGGGTGACCGATGATTTCACCGGAGCGGCCACCACCTGTCCGGTGGAGGAGTTTGGCCGTGCCGGAGGCGCCTGCAGTACCTCAGACTTTGTTTACTCCGAGAAAGCCCGGGGATCCGCCAAGGGGGATTACGTTCAGGGCGGGCAGGACATCGTTGTGGATGACGCGGGCTTTCCCGAGGACATGTTCGAGTTTGCGTTTGGCATCTCAGCCAGTGACTGGGAGCAGATCTATCAGCGGGGCGCCACCAAGATCGACGATTGCACCTCGCTGACCAATGCGGACACCGGCATCTTTGTGTTTGAGGGAACAGGCATGACCCAGTGCCGGGTAAACGCCATTGGCTCTCCTGATGCCCCAGTCATTTTGATTGCCGTCAACGCCGATATGGACCTGAAGACCGGCCCAACCTATGGCGTGATGTTCAGTTTTGACAGTACCCCGGATGATGGCGTGGTGGATGCCAGCCTGACGCTGAATGCTACGGCTCTGGTGTATGGCGCTGTGATGAGCAACGGCGACGAAGTGCCCAATATGAACGGTAATGCTGCCGTGTCCTGGCATCCGGATGTGTTCAGTGCCATCGAAGAGGATGTGGACGGAGAGTTTCGTCCATTGGTGAGAGTGGCAGGAAGCTGGAAAGACTTTTGACAAGGAGAGTGATCATGATGCCCCGGAGAGCCAGTCGTGGCTTTGGCCTACTTGAAATCCTGATTGCCGCGGTGGTAATTGGCCTTGGCATTGTGGCCCTGACCAGTCTGCAGGGAAAGTTTCTGAAATCCGCTTCCGCTACCAGTCAGCGTGAGGTGGCGCTAAAGCTGGCTCAGGCCAAGCTGGATGATCTCCGCAGTTTTACCTACGACGCGGATCCTGACGGTTTTGGATTCAACGAGATCACCAGTAACCAGGGGGGGCGTTCCGGCGAACTGGCCGCGAGCAGCAGCCTGACCTACGAACAACATAACTTTGGCTTGGGCTGGACCGTGGCCGACTACAAACTGGTTGGCGGTGACTATGTCGCGGTAACGGATCCGGCCGACAAAGTGGCGCAAAAGTACGTGGTGATAAACGTCAACTGGACTGACTCCAGTGGGCGGTCGCAAACCCTCTCCCTGCCCCATACTCTCTCTCCCACCATTCCTGATACCGGTACTGCCTCCTCCGGAGGTGACGTCGGATTGGGCGGCAGCGGCCCCACTGTGAGGCACCAGGATGCGGCCGCGCCAGACGTTATCGATATTGACCTGGGGGATGGCAGTAAGCGGGAGAGCTCCAAGCCCTTGCCGGAAGTGAATGCTGGCGATGGCATTGTTTTGGTGCAGTTCGACTCCATCAACTTTGACAACAGCGACTCTCAGAAAATCGTTCAGGAAGACAACCTGACCGTGAGCTGCAGCTGTTACAAATCGACGGCGAGCGCGGAGCGGAACAATCCGGTGCAGCTGAAGTGGGCCGACGAAGCGCTGTACTGGGAACAGATTGATCCGGTTACCAAGCAGACCGGAAGTTCAGTCGTATCGGGGACTGACCGATTGGCAGTGTTGTGCAATCGTTGCTGTGAGGACCATTTCGATGCGGAGTCCGGTGGCTCAACCACCGCCACCGACAGGCTGGAGAAACACTACAGCTACGACAGCGGCCGCTGGGGCAATCGCCGCTACTATCTGGATAACCAGGGCGACTTTATCGAGGCGACGGGCAATAAGGCCTACCTGGAAGCGTGCCGGATGATGCGCATCAACGGTTACTACGTCCTGATGCCCGACTGGCAGCAGGCGCACCAGGAGGTGATGACCCGGGAACACCTCTCCACCTCGGCCATCGTGGCGGAGTATCAAGGCAAGGTGAAAGCGATGCTGCGTGACTTTGCCAGTTCTTCCGCTAACTACAAGACGGATCCATCCAGTTACCAGTACCTTGTCAGCACCGAAAACTTCCCGCAAGACGACGTGACCATCGACCCGGCGACCAGCACAAGAACCCAGTTTATGGGGCGTGCCGTCTACATCGACCCGATTGAGAACTACTCAGGCACCACCTCAGCACTGCCCTACAATGCGTTTCCCTTCCACGAGGTCAATAACACCCTGCTGGCGGACTGGTCACTCTACAGCTGCAACAGCACGGAGTTTAATCCGGCGGATCCCCTGAATGGTTGCACCCGATGCTCCCAGTCAACCGATGAGTTTAACTGTGGCAATGTGGCGCTGAGCAATCAGCCGGTGGCGGGGTCACGCTCTGCGGTTGCTGACGCCGATTACTATCAGGGGTATTACAGCCGCGGAGAGCTTCGCTATAACACCAGCAGCAGCGGCAACTACGTGGTGGAAGTCTCGTCCAGAAAGGGGAACTCCGGAGTGACCGGAACCGGCCCCGTTTCCGCTTACGACGCCAGCAATGTCTTTACCCGTCATATTGGCGTGAGCTTCGGGGAGGTCACCGAAACCCCCGGTGAAAAGATGACGGTCGGCGGACGGATCTTCTGTTACCGGGCGAGTCTGAATAAGCAGACCGGAGCGTTCGAGTCCTGGGATGCCTGCGATAAGAAGACTTTTAACGCGTCGGTGAGCACCACCATCGGCTCCTGTCCTGACCAACCGGTACTGCAGGGCAGTGCGACGCCCTCCTTTGGCTGCATCCTGCCCTCCGACTGGATCGCCAGTGGCGATGGCATCGATAACCTGCTGCGCTTCTCTGGCATCGGCGCGAACTTCCATCCCGAAGCCATCGATGAAGCGGCTCTGGAAGCGGAGGCCGAGAAGGACAAGCTGTGCGTGGTAATGATCGCAGGCAGCGTGCCGGAGGATGCAACAGATATCCCCAGCTGCAGCTATGATTCAGGGCGCTGAGGGCGAAATCCTCCGGGTTTGGCTTTTCACCCCGTAGCCGTTTCGCTACCATTCTGCGATCCCAATCGAAGTAAGGAACGCGCGACGCATGAGCAAGCAATTGGTGGTGGCTCTGGCCCAGGTCAATCTGACAGTAGGGGCCATTGAGGAGAATGCGCAGAAGTGTCTGGAGTGGGCCGCTAAGGCGGAGCAGCAGGGGGCTGACTTGGTGCTGTTCCCTGAGCTGGCCCTGACCGGTTACCCACCGGAAGATCTTCTGCTGCGACCCGATTGCCAGGCCCGTGTTGATGCCGCCCTGGCTCAACTGCAAGCCTATTCCGGTGAAATCGCTCTGGTTGTGGGGCACCCCGCACTGACAGAGCAGGGGTTGATGAACCGTGCCTCCGTGATTCATCAGGGGCAGGTAATTGGCCAGGTGGATAAGCAACGCCTGCCCAACTACCGCGTATTTGATGAAGAGCGCTACTTTGAGCCTGCCGATCACAGCGCACTGGTGCCGTTCAAGGGGCATCAGCTTGGCATCTTGATCTGCGAGGACATCTGGTTCCCTGAGCCGATCAAACAGGTGGCGGAGCAGGGCGCGGATCTGCTTCTGACCCTCAACGCTTCCCCCTTTGATATGTCCAAACTGGATGAGCGTCTGGATGTGCTGGAGGCCTGTACTGCAGAGTCCGGGCTGGCGGTGGTCTATCTTAATCAGGTTTGTGGTCAGGATGAGTTGATCTTCGATGGCCACTCACTGGTGATGGATGCGGAAGGCCATATCTGCCACGAACTGCCTCAGTTCGAAGAGGCCCTGCAATTGGTGCGCTTTGTGGACGGGCATCCGGACAGAGGCGAGCGTCATCCGCTGCCGAGCCAGGAAGCGCAGGTCTACAACGCGCTGGTACTGGCGGTTCGGGACTATGTCACCAAGAACGGATTTAAGGGCGCAGTACTGGGGTTATCCGGTGGCATCGATTCTGCCCTGACGCTGGCGATCGCGGCGGATGCACTGGGGGCGGATAAGGTGCAGGCGGTGATGATGCCCTTCAAGTACACCTCCTCCATGAGCATTGAGGACGCCAAGGCGCAGGCCGATGCGCTGGGTGTGGCCTACGATGTGGTCTCCATTGAGCCGATGTTTGATGCCTTTATGGGTCAACTGGCTCCGATGTTCGAGGGGACTCAAAAGGACACCACCGAAGAGAATCTGCAGGCCCGTGCCCGGGGTGTACTCTTGATGGCGCTCTCCAATAAGAGCGGCAAAATCCTGCTGACCACCGGTAACAAGAGCGAGATGGCGGTCGGTTACTGCACGCTGTACGGCGATATGTGCGGCGGTTTTGCAGTGATCAAGGATCTGCCCAAAATGCTGGTTTATCGTTTGTCGCGCTATCGCAACACGATTTCCCCGGTGATCCCGGAGCGAGTGATCACCCGTCCGCCTTCTGCCGAACTGGCTCCGGACCAGGTGGATCAGGACAGCCTGCCTCCGTATGATGTACTGGATGACATCCTTGAGCGTTATGTCGAGCGCGATCAAAGCCTTGAAGAGATTGTGGCCGCAGGGCATCAAGAAGCGGACGTGCGCCGCGTGATCCGTCTGACCGACATCAACGAGTACAAGCGGCGCCAGGCGGCGGTGGGGCCACGCATTACCCCGCGTGCCTTTGGTAAGGATCGGCGCTATCCCATCACCTCTGGATTTGGCAAACGGAACTGGTAACGAAGATGAAAAAGCTGGAAGCGGTGATCAAGCCGTTCAAACTGGACGACGTGCGGGAAGCACTGGGTGAAATCGGAATCACCGGCATGACCGTGCAGGAAGTGAAAGGCTTTGGCCGCCAGAAGGGCCATACCGAACTCTATCGCGGTGCAGAGTACATGGTGGACTTTCTGCCCAAGGTGAAGATCGAAGTGGTGATCGCTGATGAACTGCTGGATCAGGCCATCGAAGCGATCGTTGAGACTGCCCGTACCGGCAAAATCGGTGACGGTAAGATCTTCGTTACCGACATCGAACGGGTGATTCGGATCCGGACCGGTGAAGAGAACGAAGACGCCATCTGAGCGTCAGCCACGAAAAAAGGCGCCGCTGGGCGCCTTTTTTGTTGAGTCAGGTTTGGATCAGCTCAGAAGCGGCGGGCCAAACGGTTCTCAGGGAAGGTCGCTTTCAGCACGCTGACGCTGTGGTCCCGCATCGCTTCCTGGCCCAGTTCATCGTAGCTGGTGATCATGATCTCCAGGGCCCGCTCCGTTGCCGGCGTACCGGGATAGGTTTCCAGTACCTGCTGAGCGCGGTTGGCAGCACCCACCCAGGCTTCCATGGTGACGTAGTACTCCGCCACTCTCAGGGAGAACTCGGCCAGACGGTTCTTCAGCATGATCATACGGCGCTGGGCATCCGGCCCATAACGGCTGTCCGGATAGCTCTTGATCAGGGTTTCGAAGTCCCGGAATGCGGCGATGGCATTGCTGGGGTCGCGATCGCTTCGATCGATACCCAGCATGTTGTGAAACAGGTAGCTGTCCGCCTGCATGTTGATCAAACCCCGCATGTAATAGACATAGTCAATGTCCGGGTGGGTGGGGTTCAGGCGGATAAAGCGGTCGACGTTGGCCAGAGCGTTGGCACTGTCTTCCAGCTTGTAGTAAGCGAAGATCAGGTCCAGCTGCACCTGGGTTTTATGCGGCCCGAAAGGGTAGCGGCTGTCCAGGGCTTCCAGTACCTGAGAGGCTTTAGTGAAGTTGCCCAGTTCCATGGCTTGACGCGCATCGGCGTAGAGGGCTTCCGGAGTGCGGTCTTCCACCACATACCCGGAGCGATCGCCGGAGCTGGAGCAGGCGGACAGGGCAAAAACGCTGCTCAGGGCGAGCACCAGCGAACCTGTGATCTTACGCATGCTGTATAGAGATCCCTTATCTGGCCGTGCGTGACGAGGTCAAAACACGATAAAATGCAATTTGAGCGATTCTAACAGAACTGATACTGATTTCGAGCCTTTGTGGCCTGAGCCCAACACTATGACGCAACAACTTGAACTGGAAGGAGTTATCTCCGAAAGCCAACTGGGTCAACGACTCGATCAGGCGCTGGCGGAGTGCTTCCCCGATTATTCCCGTAGCCGCATCAAGGAGTGGATCCTGGCGGAACGGGTGAGCCTGAATGGCAAAACCGTGGTGAAACCGCGGGAAAAAGTGATGGGTGGCGAAGCGGTCATCATCCAGGCGGAGTTTGAAGAGGAAGTGGCGGCGAAGCCACAGGCCATCGATCTGAACATCGTCTACGAAGATGACGACATCCTGGTGATCAATAAGCCAGCTGACCTAGTGGTTCATCCGGGGGCTGGCAACCACGATGGCACCGTAATGAATGCCCTGCTGCACCACTGCCCGGAACTGGCGAATGTGCCCCGTGCGGGCATCGTCCACCGTCTGGATAAGGACACCACCGGTCTGATGGTGGTGGCAAAAACCATCCCGGCCCAGACCCATCTGGTGGCACAGCTGCAGGCCCGTGAGATCACCCGTGAATACGAAGCGATTGCACTGGGAGTCATGACGGCTGGCGGCCATGTTGATGAGCCGATTGGCCGTCATCCGCAGCGTCGCACCCATATGGCGGTAACTGAACTGGGCAAACCGGCGGTTACCCACTACCGCATCCGCGAGAAGTTCCGCGCGCACACCCGTTTGCGTCTGCGTCTGGAGACTGGCCGTACGCACCAGATCCGCGTTCATATGGCGCACCTGGGTCACCCGCTGGTGGGCGACCCACTCTACAGTGGTCGCCCCCGTCCGGTGAAAGGGTGGAGCGAAGAACTCCGTGACTTCCTGCGCGGCTTCCGTCGTCAGGCCCTGCACGCTGCGATGCTGAAACTGGAGCACCCCATTACCGGTGAAACCATGAAGTGGACCGCGCCGATCCCGGCGGACATGGTGCGCCTGACTGAGCTGCTGCGTCAGGACACCGAAGAGCACGGTTTCGACTACTGATGTGGTTTGAGGTCGACTGGCCAGCTCCGGCCCACGTTCGCGCCATCAGCACCGATCGTCTCGGAGGTCACTCCGGGACGCCCTTTGCCAGCCTCAATCTGGGGTCGCATGTCGGGGATGACGCCGATGCCGTGGCCCGCAATCGCGCCGCTCTGTTGCAGCAGGCGGGCCTGCCAGGTGAGCCGGTCTGGCTGGAGCAGGTACATGGTACCCATGTGCTGACTCTGCCTCTGACTGGCCCCCAGCCCCCGGCGGATGCCAGCTACACCGGCAATCCCGGTCAGGTCTGTACGGTCATGACCGCAGATTGCCTGCCGGTGCTGTTCTGCGATCGTCAGGGCAGAGAGGTGGCTGCTGCCCACGCAGGGTGGCGAGGCCTGGTGGATGGGGTTCTGGAAGCGACGTTAAGTCGGTTCCAGGCGCCAAGGTCGGAGATCCTGGCCTGGCTGGGGCCCGCCATCGGCCCAACCGCCTTTGAGGTGGGCGCCGAGGTTCGAGCGCGATTTATCGCTGAGGACCCGGCCGCCGACGCGGCGTTTGTGGCGCAGGGGGAAGGCAAATACCTGGCGGATCTCTACACCCTGGCACGCCAGCGGCTGAACCGGGCGGGTGTTACCCAACTCTACGGTGGCGATCAATGCACCTACTCTGAGGCTGATCGGTTCTTCTCCTATCGACGTGACGGCCAAACGGGACGTCAGGCGAGCCTTATCTGGTTTACCCCCTCTTGAATTTCCCCCATATGGCCCCCAAATAAGCGTTAATCGCCAATACTGGCTTTAGACGTTTTAAGGGGGCTTCATATGCGATTAGACCGTATGACCAGCAAGTTTCAGCTGGCAATCTCCGACGCTCAATCTCTGGCTCTGGGCCGGGATCATCAATACATCGAACCGACGCACCTGATGCTCGCCCTGTTGAATCAGGATGGCGGCACCGTGCGTCCGTTGCTGCAACTGTGCAACGTGGATCTGAACACCCTGCGCAGCAAGCTGACTCAGGCAGTGGATGCCTTGCCCAAAGTGACCGGTGGGGATGCCGAGGTGCAACTCTCCCGGGAGCTTATCAAGGTCCTGAACCTGTGCGACAAGCTGGCGCAGAAGCGCAAGGATCAGTACATCTCCAGCGAACTCTTTGTTCTGGCTGCGGTAGAAGCCCGTGGCGTTCTGGGGGAAACCTTGCTGCAACTGGGGGCGGACAGCAAAAAGCTGGAAGCGGCCATTGAGCAGGTTCGCGGCGGTGCCAAGGTGGATGACCCGAGTGCGGAAGATCAGCGTCAGGCGTTGGACAAGTACACCATTGACCTCACCGAGCGAGCGGAACAGGGCAAACTCGACCCGGTGATCGGCCGGGATGATGAGATCCGCCGCACCATTCAGGTGCTGCAGCGTCGTACCAAGAACAACCCGGTACTGATCGGTGAACCCGGTGTTGGTAAAACCGCCATTGTGGAAGGGTTGGCGCAGCGGATCATCAATGGCGAAGTACCGGAAGGGCTTAAAGATAAGCGGGTGCTTTCCCTGGACATGGGCGCGCTGCTGGCGGGAGCCAAGTATCGCGGTGAGTTCGAGGAGCGCCTCAAGGCGGTACTGAACGAATTGGCCAAAGAGGAGGGTCGGGTGATCCTCTTTATTGACGAACTGCACACCATGGTCGGCGCCGGTAAAGCGGAAGGCGCCATGGATGCGGGCAATATGCTGAAGCCAGCGCTGGCTCGCGGTGAGCTGCACTGTGTCGGTGCCACCACATTGGATGAATATCGCCAGTACGTGGAGAAAGACGCCGCACTGGAGCGCCGTTTCCAGAAAGTGCTGGTGGATGAACCCAGTGTTGAGGACACCATTGCGATCTTGCGTGGGCTGAAAGAGCGCTACGAGCTGCACCACAGTGTGGAGATCACCGATCCGGCCATCGTGGCGGCAGCCACGCTGTCCCATCGCTACCTCTCTGACCGCAAGCTGCCTGACAAGGCGATCGACCTGATCGACGAAGCGGCTTCCAGCATCCGTCTGGAGATCGATTCCAAGCCGGAGCCTTTGGATAAACTGGAGCGTCGCATCATCCAGCTGAAGCTGGAGGAGCAGGCGTTGAGTAAAGAGACCGATGACGCCAGCCAGAAGCGGCTTGAACTGCTGAGGGAACAGGTGTCGGATCTGGAGCTTCAGTTCAAGGAGCTGGATGAGGTCTGGAATGCGGAGAAAGCCGCGTTGGCTGGCACACAGCATATTAAAGCGGCGCTGGAGCAAGCGCGTCAGGATATGGAAGTGGCTCGCCGTGCGGGCGACCTGAACCGGATGTCTGAGTTGCAGTATGGTCGTATCCCCGAGCTGGAGAAACAGTTGGACCTGGCCGCCCAGGCGGAGATGCAGGAGATGACTCTGCTGAAGAACCGGGTCACCGATGCCGAGATCGCCGAAGTGCTGGCCAAAGCCACCGGCATCCCGGTCGCCAAGATGCTGGAGGGCGAGCGGGACAAACTGCTGCGGATGGAAGAGGCGCTGCATAAGCGCGTTGTTGGCCAGGATGAAGCGGTTGAAGCGGTATCCAATGCCATTCGCCGTAGCCGGGCCGGACTGTCCGATCCCAATCGGCCCATCGGTTCCTTCCTGTTCCTTGGCCCGACCGGGGTGGGTAAAACCGAGCTATCCAAGGCGCTGGCCCAGTTTATGTTCGACAGTGCCGACGCCATGGTGCGGATCGACATGTCCGAGTTTATGGAGAAACACTCCGTGGCTCGCCTCGTGGGAGCGCCTCCCGGCTACGTGGGGTATGAAGAGGGTGGCTACCTGACAGAAGCGGTTCGCCGTAAGCCCTATTCGGTCATTTTGCTGGATGAGGTGGAGAAGGCGCACCCGGATGTGTTCAACATTCTGCTGCAGGTGCTGGATGATGGCCGCCTGACCGACGGGCAGGGCCGTACTGTGGACTTCCGCAATACGGTGATCATCATGACCTCCAATCTGGGTTCGGATCAGATCCAGCAGCACTTTGGTGAACTGGACTATCCAGAGCTGAAAGAGTTGGTGTACGGCGTACTGCTGCAATCCTTCCGGCCGGAGTTCCTGAACCGGGTGGATGAGACCGTGGTCTTCCATCCCCTTGCTGAAGCGCAGATCGCCGAGATTGCCCGCATTCAGCTGGCCGGACTGGAGAAGCGGTTGGCAGAGAAGGAGTACCAGTTGCAGATCAGCGACGAGGTGCTGGCCAACCTTGCCACAGCGGGATTCGACCCGGTATTTGGGGCGCGACCGCTTAAACGGGCCATTCAGCAGCGACTGGAAAATCCGTTGGCCCAGCAGATCCTCTCGGGCAAGCTGGAGCCTGGCCGCCCCATCGAAGTGGTTCAGCAACCGGATGGGCTTGGCTTTATTCAGCCATAAAGCGATGGGTAACCACAGTAAAGGAGGAGCTTGGCTCCTCCTTTTGGTTATATAGGAAGGGAGAAGAGATCTAAAAGCCTTTGGACGCAACTGCTATCTGTTATTAAGAGGCCCAACAATATGTGAGGGAGTATGAAGACAATAGCGATTGTGGGGTTGGCACTCTTTGCGCTTCCGGCCTTTGCCGGTGATTACGGTGGCGTACGGCTATCCGAGTTGGTGGCGCAATCCTCTCAGCCCAAGCCTCAGGTTATGGCCCAGGCAGATAGCCTGGAAGCACTTCAACAGGAGTTGCTCAGTCAGGGTGAACCGATTCAGGACATCAACCAGATGATCAGCGACTCTCCGACGGCTGCCGGTGCAACTGACGGACCACGGATTGAAGCCCGAACCGTGGTGGATAAGTGCTATCACAGCTTCCAGGCCACCGCCTGCAGCACCAAGGTGGTCTATCAGCTGATTGAGTGATAGAGCCGCTGGCGAGAAAGTTCGGTTTAGATAGAACATTCCGCTCTGAAAAAACGCCGTTCTCCGGCGTTTTTTTGTTCTATCATTAGCAGTCCGGGCCGAAAGTCGGCGGAGAATAGACCGGATTGGTGATTCTCTGTTCACTCGGTGCGTTGGAGTGAAAAAAGGGGTTGCGGGCTGAAATCCCCGCCCTATAATGCGCTCCCTGTCGACGGGGCAAAGCGAAACAGAAAGCGCTGAGCCACCAAGGCCTCCAAGAGGGCTTGGTTAAAACTTCGACGGTCGGAAAGGAAAGTTGAAAAACACCCTTGACGATGACGGAGGAAAGCGTAGAATGCGCCTCCTGCCTTGATGAGGCAACGCTCTTTAACAATTAGTCAGACAATCTGTGTGGGCACTCACGCAGTGTTGAGAAATCATCATTTTCTCGATGCTACTGAGTGACACCAAGTTAATTCAGTATTCATTGAGTAGC
>NZ_JAHVHW010000011.1 GCF_019802055.1 Ferrimonas balearica
TTTGCCTGGTGGCAATAGCGTTGTGGTCCCACCTGATCCCATGCCGAACTCAGAAGTGAAACGCAACCGCGCCGATGGTAGTGTGGGAGTTCCCATGCGAGAGTAGGTCACCGCCAGGCTCCTAATTTGCTGATATAGCTCAGTTGGTAGAGCGCACCCTTGGTAAGGGTGAGGTCCCCAGTTCGAATCTGGGTATCAGCACCATTCTTCAAAACCCAGCCTATCGGCTGGGTTTTGTCGTTTCTGGCTGCCAGTCATCGATCCCTTCCAAACCACTTCCGGACTTGTTCGTGATTCCGCACTCCTTTACCGTGAGGCGAGTGCTGAATAAGGATAAGGAACACCATGCGTTTTGAGATGATATGCACCGGAGAGGAGGTGCTGTCCGGCCAGATTGTCGATACCAACGCCGTTTGGGTTGCCCAGCAGTTGATGGAGCAGGGGATTGAGATGGCTCGTCGCACCACGGTGGGGGACAGACTTGAAGACCTGGTCGACGCCTTTGCTGCCTGTGCTGGCCGGGCTGACGTGGTGCTGGTTAATGGTGGCCTTGGCCCTACTGCGGATGACCTGAGCGCGGAAGCGATGGCACGGCTGCTTGGTGTGCCCCTGGAACTGAATCTTACCTGGCTGGAGACCATGACCCAGCTGTTTGAATCCCGGGGCCGCACCATGTCCGATAAGAATCGCAAGCAGGCGATGCTGCCCCAGGGAGCAGTGATGGTGGATAACCCAATCGGAACCGCTTGTGGATTTCGCGCCTACCACCAGGGCACCTGGTACTTCTTCACGCCAGGTGTGCCTTCAGAGCTCAAGCGTATGGTGAAGGAGCAGTTGCTCCCCTGGCTGAAGACGGCATTTCCTATTGAGGTGCCGGTTGGGCTTCATCGTTTACTGACCATTGGCCAGGGGGAGTCCAATCTGGCTCAACTGCTTGAACCGATTTCCTTGCCTGAAGGGGTGACGCTCGGCTTTCGCGCATCGCTTCCCTATATCGAGGTGAAGTTACTGCAGCGTAAGCCGGTAGAGGCGGGTGCGTGGCAAGCGTTGCTTGCAAGCTACCGTCAGGCACTGGGTGATGCTCTGGTCGGGGAGAACGTCTCATCCCTGCCGGACGTGGTGCACCAACTCCTGACAGACAGTGGGCAGACACTGGCTACCGCTGAGTCTTGTACCGGGGGAATGGTCGCGAGTCAGCTGGTTGATCTGGCGGGCAGTTCAGCGTATCTGCTGGCTGGATTGGTGACCTACAGTAACGACGCGAAATGCGCATTGCTGGGGGTCAGCAATGACACGCTGGCGCGTTACGGTGCAGTGTCACTGGAGACGGTGATTGAGATGGCCGACGGAGCTCGGCAACGTATGGGCAGTGACTTTGCGGTCAGCATCAGCGGTATCGCCGGGCCGGATGGGGGAACGGAAGAGAAGCCGGTTGGTACGGTTTGTTTTGCTTTGGCGACGCCGGATGGCTGTTTCGCTCAGACCCTGTTCCTGGGTGCCAGACGGCGTAACGACATCCGGCTGTTGGCCGCCACAGTGGCCCACGACATGGTTCGCAGGGCACTGTTGGGGCTGCCAATGTTGGCGGATTACGGCTATCTCAAACGAGTGGATAGCCGAAACCGTTAAGGTTTGAGGATGAACTCCAATTGGCCGGGTTGCACTCTGAGCTCCCGGCCAAATTGTCTGAGGAGGTCCTCCTGCCAACCCTGCTGATCGAGCTGGTAAACCGGCTGGTTCTCCAGAAACAACTGAACCACCTGCATCGCCTCCCGGCTTAACGGGATAAGGGCCTGTTCCAGCTCTTTCGGGCTGGCACTGACGTCAGACAGGCTGACATCCCGCAGGTAAAGGCTATGATCATTCCTATCGTACCAGGGTGTTGCGTTGAAAGTGAACGCTAACTCAGCCCGAAGCGGGATAAGCGGGGTGTTCACTTTGACACTGCTGCGGGTATGAATGGCAACCCGGTCTGGTTCCTCACCAATGGTGACCTCAATATCGGAAAGGGTCATTCGCGCGCTGAGCCCTGGGCTCAGCTCCGCCTTTTGCTCCTTCCGCAGGGCATCGTTGAGGTAGCCCTCCAGTTCACTCTCGGTCACGGTATAGGAGGCAGCACAGCCCCCTAACCCCAATGTCACCAGCAGCAGTGTCAGTACCCGCATCATTTACCCCGTGTTACGCAGGCCAGCAGCAATGCCAGCGATGGTGATCATCAGTGCCTGCTGCAGAGCCGGGTCTTCCGGCTCCTGGCGACAGCGACGCAGCAGTTCCGCCTGCAGGAAGTTAAGCGGATCAATGTAGGGGTGACGCAGGGCCACTGACTCTTTGTTCCAAGGGGTCAGGTCCATCAGTCCCTGCTCCTGAGTCAGGTCCAGCACACTGTGTACACCCACTTCCAGGCGGTGGCGCAGTGCGTCACCTAGTGCATGCAGCTCCGGCATCACCAGGATCTGCTCATAGTAGCGGGAGAGGTTTGGCTCAGACTTCGCGTACACCATCTCCAGCATCGACAGGCGAGTGCGGAACAGAGGCCAGTTCAGGAACATCTCCCGAAGGGTTTCCTTGTGGCCCTGCTCAATCGCGTTCTGGAGGCTCTCTCCAGCTCCCAGCCAGGCTGGCAGCATCAGTCGGTTCTGAGTCCAGGCGAAGATCCAGGGGATGGCGCGCAGGGACTCAACGCCGCCATCGGCGCGGCGTTTTGCCGGGCGGCTGCCCAGAGGCAGAGCGGAGAGCTCAAGCTCAGGGGTGGCAGCGCGGAAATAGGGGACAAAGTCTGGCTCATCCTGAACGATCTGACGGTAAGCGTTTACAGAGTCTTCTGCGATGCTGTCCATGAGATCCCGCCACTCCGGCTTGGGTGACAGAGGTGGCAGCAGGGTCGCCTCCAGCACCGCAGAGGTGTAGAGCGCCAGACTCTGCACTGCCACTTCCGGGAGGCCGAACTTAAAGCGGATCATCTCGCCCTGCTCAGTCACACGAAGGCGGCTGTCGACGGAGCCCGGCGGTTGAGACAGGATCGCTTCGTGAGCCGGGCCGCCACCACGACCAATGGAGCCACCGCGGCCGTGGAACAGAGTCAGCGCAACACCAGCATCCTTACACACATTCACCAGGGCTTCCTGAGCTCGGTATTGGGCCCAGGAGGCGGCCATTACCCCGGCATCCTTGGCGGAGTCGGAGTAGCCAATCATCACCTGCTGTTTGCCTCGGCAGTAGCCCAGGTACCAGTCGATATGCAGCAGGTTCTTCATTACCGAAGGGGCGTTGTCGAGATCGCTCAGGGTCTCGAACAAGGGGACGATCGGCAGGGCAAAACGGCAGTCGCACTCTTTCAGCAGCAGGGCAACGGCCAGCACGTCGGAGGCCTCACTGGCCATGGAGATTACGTAGGAGCCTAAGGCTTCCGGGCTTTGCGTGCCGATCAGGCGGCAGGTATCCAGCACCTCCTGAGTTTCCGGTGAGGCTTGCCACTGGTGCGGCAGCAGCGGGCGCCGACTGGCCAGTTCGCGCAGCAGGAAGGATTGTTTCTCCTCTTCGCTCCAGTGCAGGTAATCACCGAGCCCCAGATATCGGGTGATCTCTGCGATGGCGGAGGCATGGCGATCGGAGCTTTGACGGATATCCAGCCGCACCAGCGTCAGGCCAAAGCAGTGGATGCGGCGGATGGTATCAAGCAGCAGACCGTTGGCGATCAGGCGCATGCCCTGGTCCAACAGGCTTTGATAGATGGTATCCAGCGGCTTAAGCAGGTCCTGCTTCTGCCAGATGAGGGTACTCGGGTCCACCTTTGGCTGCTGGCCATCCAGTCGCGCCATCAGGTAGTCCTGGGTTTCGGTCAGTTGTTCACGCAGTTGGCGCAACAGCACTCGGTAGGGTTCGCGATGATCGCCGACCATGGCCCGGATCGCCTTGTCGCAGTCGGTCATCGAGAGTTCGCCGATCAGCTGGTTGATGTCCTCCAGATAGAGACGCACGGCGGTGCAGCGATTGCGCAGCAGCACCTCTTCGCTGACCTTGGCAGTCACAAAGGGGTTGCCGTCGCGGTCACCGCCCATCCAGCTGGAAAACTTCACCGGGGCGACATGGGGGGGCAGCTGACGGCCAGCGTGGTCCTCAACCTGCTCGTTCAGTTGGCGCAGGAACTCGGGAACCGCGTGCCAGAGGCTCGCCTCGATCGTGGCCAGCCCCCAGCGGGCTTCATCTACCGGTGTGGGACGCTGCTTACGGATCTCGTTGGTGTGCCAGATCTGTGCGACCAGCTGGCGCATACGGAGCTGATTGCGCTTGATTTCCCGCTCACTGAGCTGGGGATTCTCACGCTCGCTCAGGCACTCAATCAGTGCGGCGTACTTGCTGATCAGGGTACGGCGGGTAACCTCGGTCGGGTGGGCAGTCAGTACCAGATCGATCTCCAGCTTCTCCAGCTCATCGATCAACTGCTCAGGCTTGAGTTGGGCTTTGCCGTTAAACAGGCGGCCCAGCAACAGGTCTACCGGGTCCGGCACACACACCAACTCGTCGCAGTTGCGTGAGATGGTATGGAACTGCTCGGCAATGTTGGCGAGATTCAGGAACTGGTTGAAGGCGCTGGCAAAGGGGACCAACTGCTCATCAGGCAACTGCGAAAGCAGCGCCAGCATCTTGGATTGCGCATCAGCATCGCCCTGACGGGACGCCTTGGAGAGCTGACGCACCTCCTCAATCAAATTCAGAAAAGCTGCGCCATGCTCAGCTTCGATGGTCTCACCTAAAATCTCGCCCAGCAGATGGACGTTTGCCTTTAGGGGGGCGTACATGTCATTCATTGAGGTTCCCTTGCCTTATACCCGTTTGTTCTGATCCTGAGTGCCGCTATCGGCTGGGTCAATAGGCCGATTCGGAATTTCCTGCTCTGTGAAGGGAATTCTGTGCACTGTGCCCAAACTGCCTTTTTTCCGCCTCGAGCGACAAGCTTTTTCGAGAAAATAAAAATGCTTTGGGGTTGCATAATAAATCACTCTTGGTACTCTGTGTCACATCTCACGGAGTGAATGCCATGACTATGACTTGCTGGACCCTGCCTTTTCCCGTCATTCGACGACGATCCTGATTCCCCCCGGGCTATCAGGCCCACTCGCCGTACCCTACGTTTTATTATGACAATAAAGGAAAAAGACCATGATCCAGGTCGCCGTGATTGGTGCCTCTGGTTACACCGGAGCCATCCTGGCTAAATTGATTGCCCAACATCCTCAGATGACTCTGGCCGGGTGCTACGTTTCTGAGGGCAGTGTTGATAAGCATACTCCGCTTTCCCATCTCTATCCTGAGTTGCTCGGCCTGGTTGATCTGCCCCTGCAACCTCTGACCGATGAAGCGATCAAGCAACTTGGCAGCGAGGTTCAAGCGGTGTGTCTGGCGACGGAGCACCAGATCAGCGCAACGCTGGCACCTCAACTGCTCGCTCAAGGCCTGACGGTGTTTGACCTTTCCGGTGGCCACCGTTTTGCCGACTCCTCTGTCTACCCCAGCCATTATGGCTTTACCCACCCATCCCCCGAGCTGCTGACCGATGCGGTGTACGGGTTGGCAGAGTGGGCGGGTCAACCCTTGAGTGAAGCCGCGTTGATCGCCGTGCCTGGATGCTACCCGACTGCCGCGCTTACGGCACTCAAGCCGCTGAAAAACAATAACCTTATTAGTGGCGTTCCGGTGATTAATGCGGTCAGTGGTGTCTCTGGCGCTGGTCGGAAAGCCAGCCTGACCAACAGCTTCTGTCAGGTCAGTCTGACCCCTTACGGGGTGCTGGGGCATCGTCATCAGCCGGAGATTGAGACTCAGCTCGGCTGTCCTGTGGTGTTCACCCCCCACCTGGGGGCGTTCAAACGGGGGATTCTGGCCACCATTACCGTGCCGGTTGCTCCGGGATGCACCGAGGCCGATGTGGCTGACGCTTACGGGGTTTATGCGGGCAGCCCGGTGGTCAAACTGCTGCCAGAGGGTCAGTGGCCCAAAGTGGATGATGTCGCGGGTTCGGATCGCTGCCTGCTGGCCTGGAAGCTGGACAGCGAGCGCCAGATCCTGGTGGTGGCGAGTGCCATTGACAACCTGATGAAGGGGGCGGCAAGTCAGGCGCTCCAGTGCATAGTTATTCGGTTTGGCCTTGGGGGTGAAGTATGAAGACCATGGTGATCAAAGTGGGCGGGGCGTTGCTTGCCTGCGAAAAGGGGGTGGAGCGGCTCTTTTCTACCCTTAAAGAACTGAAAATCTCTGGCTGGAATGCGGTATTGGTTCACGGCGGTGGGGTATTGGTGGAGCAGCAGCTGACGGCCAATGGGTTTGTTTCCGAGAAGAAGCAGGGTCTGCGGGTCACTCCCGAGGAGCAGATGGACGTGGTGGCCGGGGCATTGGCGGGCAGCGCCAACACCCAGTTGGTGGCTGGCGCCATTGCCGCTGGTCTGAAACCTGTTGGCCTGTCTCTGGCCGATGGCGGGATGACTGAAGCACAGGTGCTGGACCCGGAGCTGGGAGCGGTTGGGAAGGTGACACCGGGGCAGCCCGAACTTCTGCAAACCCTTATCCAGCTTGGCATGCTGCCCATCATCAGTTCGATTGCGGTGGATACCGAGGGACAGCGCCTGAACGTCAACGCGGATCAGGCCGCCACGGTGATCTGCCAACTGCTTAATGCGGAACTCACCCTGCTGTCAGACGTGTCCGGCGTGTTGGACGGGAAGGGGCAGCTGGTTCCGAACCTGGATCCCGCCCTGGCCGCAGAGCTGACCCGTCAGGGGGTGATCGAGGGCGGCATGAAGGTGAAGGTGGAAGCGGCTCTGGAAGCGGCCCGCTCCATCAATAACCGGGTACTGGTAGCCAGCTGGCGCTACCCGGAACAGTTAGCTGCCCTGGTAAAGGGCGAGCCGGTGGGCACCCAGGTGCACCCCTGAGCGACAACGGACAAGGAACGAAACCATGAAACATCTATTGACCATCAAGGATTTGAGCCCGGATCAGATCCATCAACTGATTCAGTTGGCCAAAACCCTGAAGGCGGATTACACCCCCTATCAGGATGTCCTGAAGGGCCAATCCGTTGTCACTCTGTTTGAGAAACCGAGCTTGCGTACCCGGGTCAGCTTTGACATCGGTATCAACAAGCTGGGCGGACACAGCGTCTACCTGGACCAGCAGAATGGGGCTCTCGGCCAACGGGAGTCGGTGAAGGATTTCGCCATGAACCTGTCCCGTTGGTGCGATGCCATCGTGGCCCGGGTGTTCTCCCACCAAACTCTGGAGGAGCTGGCCCAGTACGCGACGGTACCGGTAGTGAACTCGCTGTCCGATCTCTATCACCCGTGCCAGGGTCTGGCGGATTTCCTGACTTTGTCCGAGCAGTACGACGATCTGTCAAAGGTTAAGCTGGGCTACGTGGGCGACGGCAACAATGTCACTCATTCACTGATGTTCGCTGCCGCCAAGCTGGGGGCTGCCATGGTGGTGGTTTGCCCTCCTGGCCACTTCCCGGATGGTCAGGTGGTCACGGAAGCGCAAGCGATCGCCGCGCAACATGGCGGCTCCCTGGTGCTTTCCTCAGATCTGGCGGCGCTGGAAGGGGTCGATGCCCTTTACGCGGATACCTGGATCTCCATGGGCGACAGCACCCCATTCGAGGCGATCAAAGCCAAGTTCATGCCCTACCAAATCAACAGCAAGCTGATGACGCTGACCGGCGCCAAGCATGTACTGCACTGTCAGCCTGCTCACCGTGAAGTGGAGATCACATCCGAAGTGATGGATTCCCCGGCCTCCCTGATCCTGGACCAGGCCGAAAACCGGATGCATATCCAGAACGCCATTTTGCTCGAATTGATGAAGGACTAAGACCATGACCAAAATTAAAAAAGTTGTTCTCGCGTACTCCGGTGGACTGGATACCTCTGCCATCATCCCCTGGCTGAAGGAGCAGCATGACTGCGAGGTGGTGGCCTTTGTTGCCGATGTGGGTCAGGGCGCAGAAGAGCTCGAAGGGGTGGAAGCCAAAGCGCTGGCATCCGGCGCTTCCAGCTGCCATGTAGTGGACCTGAAAGAGGCGTTTGTTGAGGACTACATCAACCCGATCCTTCAAACCGGTGCGCTTTATGAGGGCACCTACCTGCTGGGTACCGCCATGGCGCGTCCCATCATTGCCAAAGCGCAGGTCGAGCTGGCTTTGCAGGTGGGCGCGGACGCGCTCGCTCACGGCTGTACCGGCAAAGGCAACGATCAGGTGCGTTTCGAGTCCACCTACGCGGCTCTGGCGCCGGAACTGGCCGTGGTCGCCCCTTGGCGGGAGTGGACCATGAAGTCCCGTACCGATCTGCTGAACTACCTGGCCAGCAAAAACATCCCCACCACCGCCTCTGCGGAGAAGATCTACAGCCGTGACGCCAACGCCTGGCACATCTCCCACGAAGGGGGCGAGCTGGAAGACCCATACTGCGAGCCGAGCGAGCAGGTATGGACCTGGACCCAATCCCCGGAGCAGGCTCCCAACGAAGCGCAGTACGTCAGTCTGCAGTTCGAATCCGGCGTACTGACTGCGGTGGACGGTGAAGCGATGAGCCCTTACAACGCGCTGAACTACCTCAATGGTGTGGCAGCAAAGCATGGGGTGGGCCGGATCGACATCGTGGAAAACCGTCTGGTGGGCATGAAGTCCCGCGGTTGCTACGAGACTCCCGGAGGCACGGTGATCAACAATGCCCTGCGTGGTCTGGAGACGCTGGTGCTGGATAAAGCGGCCTTTAAATTCCGCGAGCAGATCGGCCTGGAGTTCTCTCATGTGCTGTATGACGGACGCTGGTTTACCCCGGTGGCCAAGGCCCAACTGGCTGCAGCACAAAGCCTGGCAGAAGCCCTGACCGGCGAGATCGTGGTGAAGCTCTATAAGGGCCATGCCACCGTCGTGAAACGTCAGAGTCCCAACAGCCTCTACTCTGAAGCGTTCTCTACCTTCGAGGAGGATGAGGTGTATAACCAGAAGCACGCTGAAGGCTTTATCCGGTTGTTCAGCCTGTCCAGCCGGATCGCCGCCATGCACAAGGAGCAGCAGTAATATGGCTGAAAAAGGGGCCCTGTGGGGCGGTCGGTTCAGCGGCGCCGCAGACAGCCGCTTCAAGTTGTTCAACGACTCCCTGCCCGTGGATTACCGTTTGGTACAGCAGGACATTACCGGCTCCATTGCCTGGGCCGGTGCCCTGCAGCAGGTGGGAGTACTCAATGAACTGGAGCACGGCTCGCTGGTCAAGGCACTGCATGAACTGGCGGAGTCCGTGACTGACGAACAGATCCTGGATTCCGGTGCCGAGGACATTCACAGCTTTGTGGAAGGGGCGCTGATCGAGAAGGTAGGCGACCTGGGCAAAAAGCTGCATACCGGGCGTTCCCGGAATGACCAGGTGGCCACGGACCTGAAACTCTGGTGCAAAGATCAGTGCGAGTTGCTGATAGAGGCATTGGTTCGTCTGCAGCAGCAACTGTTGAGTCTGGCTCAGCGGGAGGCCCAAACGGTTCTGCCGGGCTATACCCATCTGCAACGGGCGCAGCCCATCACCTTTGGCCACTGGTGTCTGGCGTATGTGGAGATGCTGGAGCGGGACCTAACCCGGGTTAAGGACGCCGTAGCGCGTCTGGATCGCTGCCCTCTGGGCAGTGGCGCTCTGGCCGGCACCGCCTATCCGGTGGACCGTCAGGCCCTGGCCCATGCGCTTGGGTTTGCCAGTGCAACCGCCAACAGTCTGGATGCAGTCTCTGACCGCGACCACGTGGTGGAACTGTGCAGCGCGGCGGCGACAGCGATGATGCACCTCTCCCGCTTTGCGGAGGATCTGATCTTCTACAACAGTGGCGAGGCGGGATTCATTGAGTTGTCCGATGCGGTGACCTCCGGCTCCTCGCTGATGCCGCAGAAGAAAAACCCCGATGCGCTGGAGCTGATCCGGGGCAAGACGGGCCGGGTTTACGGTGCGTTGATTGGCATTCTGACCACCATGAAAGCCCTCCCTATGGCCTACAACAAGGACATGCAGGAGGACAAAGAGGGGCTGTTTGATGCCCTGGACACCTGGTTGGCTTGTACCGAGATGGCGACCCTGGTGCTGGAAGGCCTCAAGGTCAATGCAACACGGACTCTGGCGGCCGCCCAGCAGGGCTACGCCAATGCGACAGAACTGGCGGATTACCTGGTTTCCAAGGGGATGCCGTTCCGGGAAGCACACCATGTGGTGGGCGAAGTCGTGGTGGCGGCGATTGCCGCTCAGAAAGCACTGGAAGACTTTACCCTGCCGGAGCTTCAGGCCTACAGCGAGGTGATTCAATCCGATGTGTTCCAGCACCTCACCATTGATGCCTGTCTGGCCAAGCGGGACACCCTGGGTGGCACCGCTCTGATCCAGGTGGAGCAGGCACTGGGAAGTCGCGAGGCCAAAGAGTCGCTGGCTGAGCGAGATGCACTGGGCGGCACGGCGCCTGAGCAGGTGCTGCATGCGCTGGACACCAGCCAGCAGCGTTTGAACGCTCACAAGGCTGAGATCCTCAAGGTACGCAACGCCAAGCTGTCTGACGTGGACGCCATTCACGCCATCAACGCTTACTGGGCTGAGAAGGGGGATACCCTGCCTCGCAGCCGGGACGACGTACTGCGGGACATCCTCGATTTCTCCGTGGCGGAGCAGGAGGGCAAGGTGGTTGGCTGTGCCTCTCTCTACATCTACGAGACCGGATTGGCGGAGATGCGTTCAGTGGGGATCGATCCGAATCACCACGGAGCGGGTCAGGGGCGAGCCCTGGTGGATTATATGCTCCAGCGTGGTCGGGAACTCGAACTGCAACGGGTTATCGTGCTGACTCGCGTACCGGGCTTCTTTGGCAAGCTGGGCTTTGAGCGAACCGATATGGAAGGGTTACCGGAGAAAGTGATCAAGGATTGCGAGCTCTGCCCACGTAAGCACGCCTGTGACGAAGTGGCGATGCAGTACCGCTTCGATTGAGCCGGTAGCGCCATAAAAAAGCCGCCCGATTGGGCGGCTTTTTCGTGGTCTCAGAACAGCTCTTCGGTGGCTTCCTGTTCAAAGATGGGCGTTTCCGTCTGGACCGCTTCGGCCAGTTCGGTGGGCGCGGTGCCATCAATGAAATACTCGAAACGGGAGCTGGAGTCTGTGCGGTTGGACAGCTTGCCGCTGGCCAGGTCGATCCGCGCGGTTACGATCCCGCCCGGCACCACAATTCCCTGCTCGGGAACCCCCTGAAGCACCTGATGCATAAACTGGTTCCAGGCCGGACCTGCGGTTTTTGCACCAGACTCACCGGCGGTGATCTGGTCCTGCGGACCGTAAGGGTTCCAGCGGGTGCGACCGAGTTGGCGACCGTGGTCATCGAAGCCGACCCAGGCGGTGGCGACCATATCGGGCGCAAACCCGGTGAACCAGGTGTCTCTTGCTTCGTTAGTGGTACCCGTTTTGCCGCCGATGTCGTGACGTTTGATCAAGCGGGCGGCACGCCAGGCGGTACCGTTCCAGCCGGTACCCTGGCTCCAGTCACCACCACCCCAGATCACGGACTTCAGGGTCTCGTGGATCAGGAAGGCGTTTTGCTCGCTGATGATCTGCGGTGCCAGACGGTCTGCGGGCCAGAGACACTGCTGAGCAAATTCCGGCAGATTGTCATCGGCTCCGGCAGCTTGTTCAGCCAGCGCGGTCTTGCAGTCCAGGCAGGCAATCTTGGGCTGGGCCTCGAAGATCTGGTTGCCGCTGTGGTCTTCAATCCGCTCAATAAAGTAGGGGTCCACCAGGAAGCCGCCATTGGCGAATACCGAGAAAGCCCGCACGTTCTCCAGCGGTGTGACGGAAGCGGAGCCCAGAGAGATGGACTCGTTACGGGGCAGATCCGCGCGATCGAAGCCAAACTTGGCAGCGTGGTCGATAAAGGTATCCACGCCGATGTCACGAATCACCCGAACCGCCATGACGTTGATCGACTGCGCCAGACCCTGGCGAACCCGGGTCGGGCCGGTGTAGACGTCCGGTGAGTTGCGCGGACGCCAGGCGGTACCCTGGCTGCGATCCCACTGGTTGATGGGCGCGTTGTTCACCAGCGTCGACAGGGTAAAGCCATTCTCCAGCGCACTGGAGTACAGGAAGGGCTTGATGTTGGAGCCCAACTGACGCTTTGCCTGAGTCACGCGGTTGTATTGGCTCTGACCAAAGTCATAGCCTCCAACCAGGGCTCGGATCGCCCCATCTTCCGGGTCCATGGCAACAAAGGCGCTGCTGACTTCGGGAACCTGGCTCAGCCACCAGTGATCGTCATGACGGCGGATCCAGATCTGGTCGCCTGGCGTCAGCACCTCGCCCGCCGTTTTCGGCGCGTTACCCTGGCGAGTGTCAGAGATGAACTCACGAGCCCAGTTGATCCCCTCCCAGGGCAGGGTGAGGGTTTCGCCTTCGGCGTTCATCACCTCGGCCTGCTTCTCCTCAACATTCAGAACCACTGCAGGATGGATATCCCGGTGACGATTAACGCCTTTCAGGTGGGCCTGGATCTGCTCGGGAGTCCACGCTTCGGCACTGGGGGTGCCGCTCTGCTCTGTCAACGGTTCACCCCAAAGACGGGTTTGCGGACCGCGATAGCCGTGGCGGGTGTCATAGGCAAACAGATTGTCCAGCAGGGCTCGCTGAGCCGCGTGCTGCTGATCTGAGCGAACGGTAGTGTAGATGTTGAAACCACTGGTGTAGGCGGCTTCCTCACCGTAGGTGGCGACCATGTAGTCACGCACCATCTCGGCGATGTAAGGGGCGTAGAGATCGATCTCTGCACCGTGGTAGCGAGCCGTTACCGGCGCCTGACGGGCCTCATCAAACTCAGCACGGGTGATGTAGCCCACGTCCAGCATCCGTCCCAATACCACGTTGCGGCGCGTCATGGCGCGCTCAGGGTTGCGGATCGGGTTTGCGGCGGAGGGCGCCTGAGGCAGACCGGCGATCATCGCCATCTCAGCCAGGGTCAGGTCACTCACATCACGGCCGTAGTAGACCTGAGCTGCCGCACCAACGCCATAAGCCCGGTTACCCAGGAAGCTTCGGTTGAGATAGAGCTCGAGGATCTCCTCTTTGGTCAGCAGACGCTCAATCTCAAGGGCCAGGAAGATCTCCTTCACCTTACGGATATAGGTCTTCTCGCGACTCAGGAAGAAGTTACGGGCGACCTGCATGGTGATGGTACTGGCACCCTGAGATTTTCGGCCGGTGGTCACCAGTACCACGGCAGCACGAATCACACCGATGGGGTCCACCCCATGGTGTTCGAAGAAGCGGGCATCTTCCGTCGCCAACACGGCGTCGATCAGCGGCTGAGGGATCTCCTCATAGCGCAGAGGTATACGGCGTTTCTCACCGAACTGAGACATCAACAGGCCATCGGCACTGTAGACGCGCATCGGGGTTTGCAGCTGCACGGTCTTCAGAGATTCCACTCCGGGCAGGGTCGGTGCGATCCATAAGTAGAGGCCGGCGAGGGCGCCGATCCCCAGTAGACCCAGGACAGTAAGCGCAATTAAAAGGCGTTTGAGCCATTTCACGTTACGGGATTCCACTCTGTCGGTGAACACAAAAGGCACAGTATACCCTTCTCAACCTTGACCAAAAAGGCATCAATCCGGAATTGATTGAGGTGGGAAAAGGGCTGCGCCGAGTAAAAAGTGGTGCTAGTCTAGCAACGGACATAACAAGGACTTAACGACTGGCAGGGAGCATGCTTTCCAAATTGTTCAAACCCCGTTTACCTCGGATGGTTGGGGTGGACATCGGTTCTCGTGAAGTCAAAGCGATCTTACTGGCTGAGACCCCCGATGGCTACCAGGTTGATGGTGCAGCGCGTGTCCCGTTACCGCGGGGGGCGGTTGTCGATCGCGAAATCAAAGACCCTATCGCCGTTTCTGAAGCGATGGCACGCATCCGTGCGCAACTTCCCCGAGGCGTCAAATTCGGCGCTGCTTCCGTGTCCGGCTCCACCGTGATGACCAAAGTGATCCAGATGGACGCCACCCTGTCGGACGAGGAGCTGGAGGCTCAGATTGAGATCGAGGCGGATAACCTCATCCCCTATCCTCTCGAAGAGGTGAACATCGACTTTGAGACGCTGAAGGTCAGTGACAGGGACCCGGCCAAAGTGGATGTGCTTCTTGCTGCCTGCCGTTCCGATAATGTTGATGCCCGCGTTGATGCACTGGAAGCCGCTGAACTGGAATCCAAGGTGATCGACGTTGAGGGCTATGCCCTGGGTCGAAGCTTCAAACTGCTGGTGGACCAGGTACCCGATAGCGACGCGGGCAAAACCGTGGCCTTGGTGGATGTTGGCGCGAGCATGACCACCTTTGCGGTGGTGGATAACGGCGAAACCGTCTTTATCCGTGAGCAGGCGTTTGGGGGCGAGCAGTTTACTCAGTCGATTCTCTCCTACTACGGCATGAGCTACGAAGAAGCGGAAGCGGCCAAGGTCAATGAAGAGCTGCCCCGCAACTACGTGTTTGAGGTACTGGCCCCTTTCCAGACTCAACTGCTTCAGCAGATCCGCCGAACGCTTCAGATCTACTGCAACGCGTCGGGCAAGGAGAAGGTGGATTACCTGCTGCTCAGCGGTGGCAGCTCTGCCATTGAGGGTTTGACGACCATGCTCAGCAATGAGTTGGGGATCCCAACCAGCATCGTGGCCCCCTTTGAGAGTCGCCTGAAGGCCAGCGATCGGTTGCCGGCCCAGATCAGGGAAGAGATTCCACGGTATATGGTGGCCTGCGGTTTGGCGCTAAGGAGCTTTGAACCATGGCACACATAAACCTATTGCCCTGGCGGGAGACCGAGCGCGCCCGCCGCAAGAAAGAGTATCTGTATCTGCTGGGCGCGGTGGCCGTGTCGACGGTGGCCCTGATCATGATCGTTAACTTCTGGGTGGGTCATAAGCAGGAGTTGCAGCAAGAGCGAAACCGCTACCTGCAGACCGAGATCGCCAAGCTGGAACAGCAGATTGTTGAGATCAGCAAGATCAAAGAGCAGAAGAAGAATCTAACCCGTCGAATCGACGTCATTGAGGCGTTGCAGCAGCGTCGTCACCTGCCGGTGCAGGTGATGAACGAACTGGCCCGAGTGATGGTGCCTGGTGTCTTCCTCACCAAATTGGAAGTGATGGACGGTAAGGTGCTGGTTGAGGGGTACTGTGAGTCCAACAACCACCTGGCCAACCTGATGAGAGAAGTGGAGCAGGCGCGCTGGCTGGCCAGCCCGAGAGTGCAGCAGATTGTTGCGGCGAACGGCCCGACGGACCAACCGGGCCGGATCCACGCCTTCAAGTTGGAACTGGATGTTCTGCACCAAGGCGATGGGCCAATCAAACAGGATGAAGTCATGGCTTCAGCGGTGGGAGGTTAACAGGGATGGATCTCAAACAGTTTGAGGGCCTGGACTTCGAAAACATCGCCATCTGGCCCAAGGAAGTCAAAGTGGTTTTCGGGGTGGTGCTGGCGGTGCTGGTTGGCGTCGCGGGCTATTTTCTGGTGATCAAAGACTCACTGGATACCTTGAGAAACCTGGAGAGCAAAGAGGTGAGCCTGCGGGCTGACTTTGAAGCCAAGTATCGTCTCGCCGCCAACCTGCCGCGTTATCGTGAGCAGTTGGCCCAGATGCAGGAGCAGTTCCAGGAGATGTTGGGGATGCTGCCGACCCAGAGCGAGATGCCGGGACTGCTCGACGACGTCACCTTTCTGGCAACCGACGCGAACCTGCGGATCTCCAGCCTGAACTGGCTGCCGGAACAGCACAAAGAGTTCTACGTGGAACTGCCGATTGAGATGAAGATTCAGGGCGGTTACCACGAGTTTGGACAGTTTTCTGCGGGCGTGGCCAATTTGCCGCGAATTGTCAGTCTTCATGATTTCACCATGGTGCGTTCTGACGACGGCGTGGCGATGACCGTGCAAGCGAAGACCTACCGCTTCGCCGAGCTGGAACAGGAGGCCAAAAAACAATGAGATATTGGTTACTTCTGTTGACTGGCCTGCTGGCCGGATGCTCGGGAGATATGGATGAGTTGCGCCAGTATGTGGCCGACGTACAGGCGCGGCCGGTTCCGTTTACTGAGCCGCCGGTAGTGCCGCCCGAATTTACCTCTGTACCCTACCAGGTGGCGCAGTTGCGCAGCCCCTTCGAGCAGTCGGTCAGAAGCATCACCGAACCACTCGAATTGGGCCGTCCGGACTGTCCGCAGCCGGATCACCAGCGTGAAAGAGCCTATCTGGAGGCCTATGCGCTCGACAGTCTGGATCTGAAAGGCACCATGCAGGATCCCCAGCGTTACTGGGCCCTATTACTGGCCGGTGATGGCAATGTGTATACCGTTAAGGAGGGGGACTATCTGGGCCTCTTCAACGGTCAGGTTGCATCCATTGATGAGTCCGGGGTAATGGTGTCGGAGTGGATCCCCGATGGAAATGGTTGTTGGAATCAGCGGGATACAAAATTGGTTTTGGCTCAGGATCAATAACAAGGACGACTTATGAGTTTTTTTAAAGGGATTCGGCAGGGACTGCCGCGTTTCGAACATCGCTTCATCGCACGTCGTCTGTTGCTGGGCGGTGCCCTGTTAACCGCTGCCAGCAGTGTCTGGGCGGGAACGCTGGAAGATTTGCGCTACCAGGCGCAGGTTGATGGCATGCTGGAAGTGGAGCTGACCTTCGACCAACTGGAGTCTGAGCCCCAGATCTCGGTTTCCGCTAACCCGGCAGAGATCCGATTCCGCTTTCCGGATGGCGTATCCGGGCTGCAGTTGAGCCAGATCCCCATCGACCTGAAAGGGGTCAAGGCGGTGGAGACCCGGTCAGGTGCCGGTGGCCTGGATGTGGTATTCCAGCTGGAGAAGATGACCACCTATAAAGGCGCCGTGGACGGCAACCGCTACCGGGTGACCTTCAACGACAACTTTGCCGTCAGCAAGACCGAGACCAGCCAATTCCTGAATCGCATTGAGGATATCAACTTCCATCGCGGTAATGAGGGGCAGGCGCTGTTTGCCCTGACGCTGAGCAACCCCACTGCCGCTGCGAACATTGAGCGGATAGGCAGCGATCTGGAACTGACCCTCTACAACACCCAGATCCAGGATGAAGACCTGTACATTGTGGATGTTCAGGATTTCAGCACGCTGGTGCGGGGTTTCGAGACCTTCCGCGATAACTTCAACACCCGTATCCGCATCGATACCCAGGGCGAATTCGATTATGACACCCGCCAGGAGGGCAACCGCTTCCTGATCGAGATTGCGGAACGCACTCAGCCCCGCCTGGAAGATAAGGTGTATGCGGGCAGCGCCCTGTCGATGAACTTTCAGGATGTGCCGGTGCGCACCGTCCTGCAGATCATTGCGGACCACAACAAGTTCAACCTGGTCACCACCGAGAACGTCTCCGGAAACCTGACTCTGCATCTGGACAAGGTGCCCTGGGACCAGGCACTGGATATGATCCTCAAGATCCGGGGGCTGGATAAGCGCATTGAGGGCAATATCCTGCTGGTGGCGCCTCGTGAGGAGCTGGCGGCTCAGGAAAGCCTGGAGCTGCGCGCGGCCCAGGAAGTTCGCGAAGTGGCGCCGCTGTTCTCCGAATACCTGCAGATCAACTACGCCAAGGCCGTGGATATTGCCGCTCTGTTGGATGGTGAAAATAACAGTCTGCTGTCCGAGCGCGGTTCCGTCTCTGTTGATGAGCGAACCAATACCCTGTTGATCCACGACACGGCAGAACGTCTGGAAGATATCCACCGGCTTGTTGATATTCTTGATATTCCGGTGAAGCAGGTGGTGATCGAGTCGCGGATGGTGACCGTGCGGGACAATATCAACGAAGAGCTGGGCATTCGCTGGGGCATCAGCGATCAGCAGGGCGATAAAGGCACCGCAGGGACTCTGCCGGGGGCAGAGGACATTGCCAATGGCATTATCCCCTCTCTGAATGATCGGTTGAACGTGAACCTACCGGTTGTCGAGCCCGCGGGCAGCATCGCATTTCACGTTGCCAAACTGGGCGACGGCACCCTGTTGGATCTGGAGCTGTCGGCTTTGGAGCGTGAAAACAAGGGGGAGATCATCGCCAGTCCCCGACTGACCACGGCTAACCAGTTTACCGCCTTTATCGAACAGGGTACGGAGATCCCCTTCGTGCAATCCACTTCCAGTGGCGCCACCTCGGTGGAGTTCAAAAAAGCGGTTCTGGGGCTGACGGTGACGCCGCAGATCACGCCGGATAACCGGATTGTGCTGGACCTGACCGTTACTCAGGATACCCGTGGTGAAACGGTGCAAACTGCCACCGGACCGGCAGTGGCCATCGATACACAGCGGATCTCCACTCAGGTTCTGGCAAAAAATGGGGAGACCATCGTTTTGGGTGGGATTTTCCAGCAGCAGCAACTGAATACCGTGAGCAAAGTGCCGGTGCTTGGGGACATCCCGCTGGTCGGTGTGCTGTTCCGGAATACTCAGGATTTCACTGAGAAAAAGGAGCTGCTGATCTTCGTAACGCCCAAAATTGTTATCGAAGAGTTCTGATTCTCAATCTCAAGGCGGCGCCCCTGCGCCGCCTTCTATTGCGTTAACGGCGCATTCCCTGCGATAATCTGCCACCAAAAATTTGCGTCATAGTGGGTGTTATTCCACCGCCGTGACGGCGGTCGCTTGTCTCAGTTTTAAGAATTCGACTTTTGAAATGGCTGAAAAAAGAAATATTTTTCTCGTAGGTCCCATGGGTGCTGGTAAAAGCACCATCGGTAGACACCTCGCACAGATGCTCCATCTGGAGTTTTACGATTCCGATCAGGAAATCGAAGCCCGCAGCGGTGCGGATATCTCCTGGATCTTCGATGTGGAGGGGGAAGAGGGTTTCCGCAACCGTGAAGCTCGTGTCATCAATGAATTGACCGAGAAGCAGGGGATTGTGCTGGCCACTGGTGGTGGCTCTGTTCAGTCAAAAGAGGTACGTAACCGCCTGTCCGCTCGTGGCATTGTGGTGTATCTCGAAACCCCGATCGACAAGCAGGTAGCCCGTACCCAACGCGATAAGCGTCGTCCGTTGCTGCAAGTGGATGAGCCGCGTGAAGTGCTCGAGCAACTGGCAGAAGAGCGTAATCCGCTGTACGAAGAGATCGCGGATCTGGTTGTGCGCACTGATGAGCAGAGCGCCAAGATCGTCGCGAACCTAATCGTCGAGAAACTCGGTTTCTAATACTCACTCCACCTTCGGGGGCGCCATGGAACGGATCCAGGTTGAGTTGGGACAGCGTAGCTATCCCATCATCATCGGAGAGCAACTGTTCTCCCAAGCCGAGACCTGGCTCGAGTCACTTAGGTTGCGCCGTGTCCTTATCGTTACTAACGATGTGGTTGCCCCTCTGTATCTGGCTTCGGTTGAGGCGGTGTTTCAGCGCCTGAATATCCCGTTTGACCATCTGATCCTGCCTGACGGCGAGTCACACAAGACACTGGCGACGCTTGAGCGCATTTTTGCTCGTGCTCTGGAGCTGAATCTCGGCCGGGATGTCACCATGGTGGCGCTGGGTGGTGGTGTGATTGGCGATATGGTTGGCTTTGCTGCGGCCTGTTATCAGCGCGGTGTGCCTTTCGTGCAGATCCCAACGACGCTACTGGCACAGGTGGACTCCTCCGTCGGCGGCAAGACGGCGGTAAACCATCCGCTGGGCAAGAACATGATTGGCGCCTTCCATCAGCCCGCTCTGGTGCTGGCGGATACCACGACTCTAAACACTCTGCCGGACCGAGAGTTTGCTGCGGGTATGGCGGAAGTGATCAAGTACGGCATCATCTGGGATCCGGTCTTCTTCCAATGGCTTGAGCACAACCAGGACGCCCTCGTGGCCCGGGACTCGGCGGCGCTGACCTATGCGATTCGTCGCTGCTGCGAGATCAAGGCGGAAGTGGTGGCTCAGGATGAGACGGAGCAGGGGGTGCGCGCTTTGCTGAATCTTGGCCACACCTTCGGCCACGCCATTGAGGCGGAGATGGGGTACGGCAGCTGGCTTCATGGCGAAGCGGTCGCGGCCGGAACCGTGCTGGCCTGCCAGCTCTCTGCGCACCTTGGCTGGATGACGGAACAGGAAGTGGACCGGGTTAGCAGCCTGCTTGCGGCATTTGATCTGCCTCTGGCGCCACCGCCCTCTATGGCCTGCGCCGACTTCCTGCCTCATATGCAGCGGGACAAGAAAACCCTGGCGGGGCAGATCCGCTTTATCCTGCCTAAGGGCATTGGCCACGCTGAAGTGGTGGCAGGCATCACCGAACCCCAACTGCAACAACTTATCGACGGCGCATGATCGCAGGTCCTGCCACTTCCCATCTCTTGCCGAGCCAGCGAGCCCTGCTGGAGCGTTTTCGCTACCTCACTGAGTACGGTGACCACCTTCTGCTCCTGCACGGTGCGGAAGGCGTTGGCAAAACGGTGCTTGCCCAATCTCTGCTTGAGAGTGCTGAAACCTTCAATCAGGCATACGTCTGTGTCGAGCCCCGGATGGATCCCGCTCAACTGCGCGAGCGCATTGTTCGTCAATGGCGTCCCGGCGCAGTGTTTGATCCCCATGAGCCTCTGCTGGACACCCTGGAACGGGTGATGCCTGAGTCGCCGAATCGGCTGATGCTGATCGTGGACGATGCGCACCGAATGGCGGATACCCTGCTGGCGGAAGTGATTGCGCTGATGATGGAGCAGGAGGCGCTGGGGCTGAGACTCACTCTGGTACTGGTTTCCCCAGAGCAGTTGGTCAACCGACTGCAGGAGCAGTTGCCGGAGGCCTACCAGCATCGCCTTATCCCGGTGGAGGTTCCACCTTTGTCGGTGAGGGAGCGACGAAAGCTCTACGACCAGCTGGTCCGCCGTTACACCGGCAAGCTGTTCATCAATCAAAATGCGGTGGATCGCCAACTGGCGGATCAGGATGGCAGCGCTCAGGCGGTTGTTGCTCTGGTGGAAGCTGCAAAATCCCGCCCGCCACTGAAAGAGGCTCTGCCGAATCAGCGCTGGGCGTTGGCCTTTGTTGGTGCGGTAGTGCTGGCGGCGTTGCTATGGAGCCTCTGGCCGGCAGCACCGGTAGAGGTGGCGACCGAAGAGCCGACTCAGGCACCGTCGGAGCCTGTGGATCTGCCACGCCTTGCTGAAACTTCTGAGGACAGCGAGGCGACCGGGTTTGCCAATGAAGCCGGAGTTTCGATCGAGCTGGAGCAGGATCTCGGCCTGGCCAAGCCCTGGTCTGAGCGGGAAACCCCCTCGGACCGGTTAAGCGAGGCTGCGCGGGCTCTGTCTGAGCCGGAGTTAATGATTGCGGCAGAAGCGGACGAAGCACCGCTTGAACCCGCGTCTCAGGCGATTGCGACAGGCGAGCTGGATGAAGTGCAGGCTGGAGAGTCCGATGCACTGACTCCAATACCAGAGCCGCAAATGGATCAGCCCGAGCCGATTGAGGACGAGCCGGAAATCGCCCCGCTACCCGCGGTGGAACTGCCGCTGTCGGTCCGTCCGCTCGCTGAGCGTCCCGGTGGCAGCTATCTGCTTCAGTTGGCGGTGTTCTCCTACCCGCAGTTGATCGGTCCTTTTCTGGAGAGCCATGGCCTGAAGGATGGGGTCAGGGTCTACCGGATTGAGCGGGAGCCCCAGCCTTGGTTTGTGCTGGTTCAGGGCGGTTATGCCAACAAGCAGTCTGCGCAGGAAGCTAAGGACGCTCTGGTGATGTCGGTCAAGCGACTGTCGCCCTACGTCAAATCCCTCGAGACAGTACAAAAAGAGCTGACCGAGGAGCTGGAACTGGCTGAGATCCTCGGCCAACAAAGGTAGAATCTGGGGTTTTGCAACACAAGATGGTCGGTAGATGACAAGATCGAGAGCCTTTCTCAAATGGGCTGGAGGCAAATTCAAGCTGGTGGATGAGATTGCCACTCGGCTGCCCCATGCCGATCGTCTGGTTGAGCCCTTTGTCGGGGCGGGGTCGGTGTTCCTCAATACCGACTTTTCCAGCTATCTGCTCAGTGACATCAATCCTGACCTGATTGGCCTGTACAACACCCTCAAGCAGGAGCCGGAGCATTACGTCCGTGAAGCCGCCAAGCTGTTTGTGCAGGGCAACAACAGCAAGGACGCCTACTACGGTCTGCGCCAGGAGTTTAACCAGAGCCACGAGCGCTTTGATCGGGCGGTGCTGTTTCTCTACCTGAACCGCTTCGGTTATAACGGGCTGTGCCGCTACAACAAGTCTGGAGGGTTTAATGTGCCCTTCGGCTCATACAAGCGGCCCTACTTCCCGGAAAAAGAGCTCTACTTCTTTGCCGAGAAAGCACAGAAGGCGACCTTCCTTTGCGAGGGATACGCACAGACCTTTGCCCGCTGCCAGCAGGGCGATGTGATCTACTGCGATCCGCCGTACCTGCCACTCTCAACCACCTCAAACTTCACCAGCTACGCCAGTGGAGGCTTCAGCCTGGATGATCAGGCGATGCTGGCCACTCAGGCAGAAGACGCCGCTCGGGAGAAAAATCTGACGGTGTTGATCAGTAACCACGACACGCCGCTGGCCCGTAAGCTCTACGACAAGGCGAAACTGGATACCATTCAGGTGGGGCGCTCCATCAGCCAGAATGGCCGTGGTCGCAAGAAGGTGGATGAACTGATGGCGCTATACCGGCCCTGACAGGACCTGATTGACGATCCATATCAGCGTCAACACAAACAGCACGACGCCGACAATGCCAGACACGATGTAGGGTATTGGGGAGGCGTCGGCGAAATCCCGCCGCCGGTTGGCTTCACTCTGAACGCCGAAAAACGCCGCCAGAATGCTCAAAACCACGCGCATCAATTCAGCGGGCCCGAGGGCGAGGACGTTGGCCGCTCATCGTGGCCATAGAGAAGTTCTAACAGGTCGACAAAGTGAAATTGGCTGGAGCCACTGCGGCCTACAAGCCACTTTTGCCAGGTCAGGCTGGACTGGGCTGCGCATTGGGCCACGGTTTCGGCACCATCGCAGTTGTTGTGATGCAGGGTAACGCCGGTCGCAGCCAACGCCAGAACGCCGGTCAACACCAGTAATCCCCGCTTTGTGCCTCTCCGTATAGCCATACTCGCCTCCTGCCTAGGCAATAGAGGCGAGTATAGCAAGCTGGTCAATTGCTGACCAGCTGGGATCAGAAGTAGAAGTTTACGCCAGCGACGTAGTTGTCCTTCTCAAACTCCTGGTAAACCGCGCCACCGAAGAACTCTACGTAGTCGTTCAGGGCCCAGCTCAGCATGGCGCCGTAATCGTAAGCGCTGCCGTCTTCATCGAAATCGTAGTAACCGGCGTGCAGGCCGAGAACCAAGTCGGCAGGCAGTTCGAGGTCATAGTTACCCTCGTAGTACCAGGTCTCATAGTGCTGGTCGTAGTTGGCTTTGACGTTAAAGCCGTACAGGTCGGCGCCAACATACCATTCAGTAGAGTGGCCGCCATCACCGTAGTAGTAACGAATCACCCCGAAGTCGAGGCCGACGTTGTCGTTCACTTCCAGGTAGTAACCGCCGTACAGATCGATCTCGTAATCGTCTTCCCACTTCTCGTCCAGATACTTGTAGTTGGAAGCCCAGGTACCAACGTACAGGCCAGTCTCATGCTCGTAGTCTACGCCGCCCTGAATCGCGAAATCATCGTCAGTCAGGGTAACACCACGCCACAAGTAGTTGCTGGCCACGGTGGCGTTGAAGCTCAATTCACCACCACCAAACTCGGCGGCAGCGTTGGCGGCAGTACTGCTGGCCATCAGGGCGATAGCCAAAGAGGAAAGTGCTAACTTTTTCATCATCCATTCCCTAGTCTATGGGCAGTGCCCAAAGCGTCGATTTTAAAGTGGAATGGACCTGGGGGGAATTCCTAACCTATTGGCAAACCTAGAGAGATGCAAGGGTAAATTAATTTGCCCTTGGGGTGCTTCCGGGTAGGCGTTAAAATAGCCGGCAAAAAAATCGCCCCCTACAAGAGAACCGGCCATGAAAGAGTTTCTGATCGCCCCCTCCATCCTCTCCGCTGACTTTGCCCGACTGGGTGAAGAGGTTGCTAATGTGCTGACCGCCGGTGCGGACGTGGTGCACTTTGATGTGATGGACAATCACTATGTGCCGAACCTGACCATCGGTCCGATGGTGTGCCAGGCACTGCGAAACTACGGCATTGAAGCACCCATCGATGTGCATCTGATGGTCAAGCCGGTGGATCGCATCATTCCGGACTTTGCCAAGGCGGGTGCGTCTATCATCACCTTCCACCCGGAAGCCTCTGAGCATGTCGATCGCACTCTGCAGCTGATTAAAGATGAAGGCTGCCAGGCTGGCCTGGTGTTGAACCCGGCCACCTCTTTGCACCACCTTGACCACGTGATGGACAAGCTGGATGTGATTCTGCTGATGTCCGTTAACCCGGGCTTCGGTGGCCAGTCCTTCATTCCGGGCACTCTGGATAAGATCCGTCAGGTGCGTGAGCGCATCGATGCCAGCGGCCGTGATATCCGCCTGGAGATCGACGGTGGAGTTAAGGCAGACAATATTGCTGAGATTGCGGCGGCCGGCGCCGACATGTTTGTGGCCGGTTCTGCCATCTTTGGTAAGCCGGACTACAAAGCCGAGATTGATAAGATGCGCCAAGAGCTGGCCACGGTGCGTTCCTGATGCCGTTTTCCGCTGTTCGTGCCATCGCCTTCGATCTGGACGGGACGCTGATCGACAGCGTGCCCGCCCTGGCTCAGGCCGCCGGTGCTGCGCTGGTCGACCTCGGTCGACCCGCCTGCAGCGAGGAGGCAGCCCGCGGTTGGATAGGCAATGGTGCCGAGATGTTGATGCGTCGGGCACTAAGCGGTAATGTTGAGCCGGACCCCACCCTGGAGCCGGAACTGCTGGACCATGCTCTTGAGCGGTTCCACTTCCACTACGGAGCGCACCTGGATAAGGGCAGCCCTCTGTATCCCGGTGTTGAGCAGACCTTGGCCAAGCTGAAGGCACGAGGTTACCGTCTGGCGCTGATCACCAATAAGCCGGCCCGTTATCTGCCTGAGTTGATGGCCACCTGTGGCCTGGCGGATCACTTTGAGCTGATGCTTGGGGGTGACTCGCTGGTTCGTCGTAAACCAGACCCGATGCCGTTGGAGCATGTATTGGACCACTTCGGCCTGGGTGCGCACCAGATGGTGATGGTGGGGGATTCCCGTAATGACATCGAAGCGGCTCGCGCAGCGGGCTGTGCCAGTATTGGCCTGAGTTACGGGTACAACTACGGGCAACCCATCGCGGCGTTGGACCCGACCCAGACCCTGGACCATTTTGAACACTTGCTGGCGTTATTGCCGGCGCGATAAGAGACTGAATCTGTATGACCAAACCCGTTGTATTGAGTGGCGCGCAGCCCTCCGGTGGCCTCACCCTTGGAAACTACATGGGCGCCCTGCGTCAGTGGGTGAAGCTGCAGGAGACTCATGACGCTCTCTACTGCATCGTGGATCTGCACGCCATCACCGTGCGTCAGGACCCCGAAAAGCTGCGCAACGCCTGCATGGACACCCTGGCGCTGTATTTGGCCTGTGGCGTGGATCCGAAAAAGAGCACCGTATTCGTGCAGTCCCACGTGCAGGAGCACACTCAGTTGGGTTGGATCCTGAACTGCTACACCCAGATGGGTGAGTTGAACCGGATGACTCAGTTCAAGGACAAGTCCGCGCGTCACGCCACCAATATCAATGCCGGTCTGTTCAGCTATCCGGTACTGATGGCAGCAGACATTCTGCTGTATCAGGCCAATGAAGTGCCGGTGGGTAACGATCAGAAGCAGCACCTGGAGCTGGCCCGTGACATCGCGACCCGCTTCAACAACCTGTACGGGGACGTCTTCACTGTGCCGGAGCCGCACATCCCTGAGGCGGGTGCCCGGGTGATGAGTCTGCAGGATCCGAACAAGAAGATGTCCAAGTCTGACGACAACGCCAACAACCGCGTTGGGCTGCTGGAAGATCCCAAAGCGATCACCAAGAAGTTCAAGAAAGCGGTTACCGACTCCGATGAGCCGCCGCTGGTGCGCTACGACCTGGAGAACAAAGCGGGCGTTTCCAACCTGATGAGCATCTACTCTGCCACCTCCGGCAAATCGTTTGCTGAGATTGAGGCTGAGTTTGAGGGCAAGATGTATGGCCATCTGAAGGTGGCAACAGCGGAGTCCGTGGTTGCCCTGCTGGAGCCGATGCAGAAGCGCTTTGCCGAGATCCGTGGCGACCAGGCCTACCTGGACGAGGTGATGAAGGCGGGTGCGGAAGCGGCACGCGAGCGCGCTGCCGTCACGCTGGCCAAGGTGTATGACGCCGTTGGCCTGCCGAAGATGCCGCGTTAAGCGGATCGCCCAATAAAAAAGCCGACCTGATGGTCGGCTTTTTTGTGTCTCAACAACCCATTACTGGTATTCAAACACCTTGATTACCTTGCGGACGCCGGACGTAGTCCGGGCCACATCCACCGCAAGGTCCGCTTCGCTGTTGTTGACCAGACCCAGCAGGAACACCTCACCGTTCTCCGTGATCACCTTAATCCGCATAGCGTCCAGCTCATTGTCACCAAACATCCGGGACTTCACCTTGGTGGTGGTCCAGGTGTCGTTGCTGCGAGTGGTGAACCCCACCGGATTGCCGATCCGCAGCTGATCGTGGATCTGCAACACATCCGGGTTGGCTCGGGCGATCTGCACGGCACGGTCTTTCAGCATCTGATTGGGTACCTGACCCACCAGCAGTACCCGGCGGTTCATGGAGATCACCCGGATGCGGGACTGGTTCTTGAGCCCTTCATCCTGATTGAGGGCATCGGTGATCGCGACATCCAGCCCGTGATCATCGACCTGGGTGCTGAAGGATCGGCGATCATTCACCATCACGGCGCCACCCACGGCGCCCGCCATGATCACCCCGGCACAGCCACTCAGGGTGGTGGTCACCAGAATGAGGGCGATCAGGCGTAAGGTAATCCGGCGCATGGCTCAGTCCTCTTGGGGGAACAGGGTTCGGTCAATCACGTCGCAGAGGCTGTGCAGGACCAGAAGATGAACTTCTTGAATCCGGGGAGTGCTGTGGCTTGGTACCCGGATCTCCACATCGCTGTTGCTGAGTAAGCCCGCCATGGCGCCACCGTCGTTGCCGGTCAGGGCCACAATGGTCATATCCCTGTTCACCGCCGCTTCCATCGCCTTGATGACGTTCTGGGAGTTACCGCTGGTGGAGATCGCCAGCAGGATATCACCGCGTTGGCCCAGCGCGTGTACCTGCTTGGAGAACACTTCGCTGAAGCTGTAGTCATTGGCGATGGAGGTCAGGGTGGAGCTGTCCGTGGTCAGGGCGATCGCCGGAAGGCTGGGGCGCTCGGTTTCAAATCGGTTCAGCAGTTCGCTGGAGAAGTGCTGAGCATCGCCTGCGCTGCCGCCGTTGCCACAGCACAGGATCTTGTTGCCGCTCAACAGGCAGTGAACCATCGCCATCGCCCCTTTCTCAATGGACTCAGGCAGAGCCTCCAACGCGTCGATTTTGGTTTGGATGCTCTCGGTAAAACTTTCTTTGATTCGTTCCAGCATGGTCTCCTGACCTTGTTAAAAAGCGTTTTGAATCCAGTTGATGGTGTCACCGTCAATGGCCAGTACGTCGAACCGACAGGGGCTTTGACTCAAGCCCTGTTGTTGCAGGTACCAGTTGGCGGTAAGCCGCAGTTTCTGCTGCTTCTGTGGTGTGACCGCAGCAATGGCGCCACCGAAGCCGCCGGCGCGGCGGTATTTCACTTCGACAAACACCAGGGTGTCCCCCTGGCGCATGATGAGGTCCAGTTCGCCAAATCGACACTGAACATTCTGAGCAACGTGAGTGAGCCCCTGCTGCTGCAAGTAGCGACTGGCTTGTCGCTCGGCTTCCTTGCCCTTATGCAGCATCAGTCAGCCTGAAGCGTGCCGCGGCGGTACTTTGCCCAGCTCAGTTCCCGCTCCAGTTCGCCGTCCGGGCTGACGGCCAGGAAGCCGCTCAACCCTTTCACCCGGTAGCCGGAAAAGACGCGCATCTGCGCCAGGCGGTCAATCAGGCTCCAGCTGTCGTAACCCATCGCATACAAGCGCATCAGGGCCTGATGGCGTTCGGGCCAGAGTGACTCTGCCTGCAAGCGGGCCTCGTTGGAATCGAGTAGCCAGGGCATGTCGCTCAACTCCAGGCCATCCAGTTCCTGGCTCTGTTGGTTGTTGAGCGCCATATGAGCGCGACTGCTGGCATAGAGTGCCAGAGGATCGGCAAAGACCGCCAGACTCACATCCACAAAGGGTTTGAGTAATCGCACTTCGTCGCCATTGGCCACCAGGTACAGCGCATCCACGTCCCGGCGGGAGCGGAAGTCGGCCTGGGTGTTGGCGCCAAACAGTGCCTTAATCGCCTTGATGCGCTCTTCGCTTTGATCCACATGCATGGCGGTCTGTACTGTCCCCCGCATGCTGGCCTGGTTTCCGAAGTAGTGGATCTCCACCGGGTCGTCGCTCAACTCGGCCCACTGCTCGACAAATCGCTCCGCCATCCGCTTGCCAATGGCGTTGCCGGATGCCAGCACCAGAGGATGCTTGTGGCCTTCCAGCCAGATGCGCTGGGCAGCCTGAGCAGCCTCGGTTTCCGGATCCAGTGAGAAGAAGTAGAGGTCGGCACTGCTTACCGAGTCCGGCTCTTTGGCGTTGAGGGCCAGCAGGGGCACCTGGCCATCATACTGAGCCAGTACCTTATCCAGGTTGGGCTTCAGCAATGGACCGATAATGAACTCGGCGCCGTCGGTGAGCGCTTGCTGGTACGCCTCAACCGCATCCATTTCGCCGGTATCGTAAAAACGCACCTCCCGCTGCTCCTCATTGGCGAGCAGGTTGGCCAGAAGACCATCCTGGATGGCCCGGGCCTGACTGGCGACACGCCCACTCAGGGGAAGCAGCACGGCGACCTGGTGCGGCCGGTAGGGTTGAACACTGAGTGCCCGCTCCAGATCCATCGGCAGGCGTTGTGCTGCCGGATGGCTGGGATTGGCCTGCTGCCAACGGGCCAGTTCGCCCAGCAGAGAGGAGGGTTGAACCGCAAAGTGCTGAGTCAGCCATGCCAGCTCCAGCCAGCCGCGCCATACCGGGTCTTGTGCTTGGGCCTGCTGAGTCTTGAGAGTATCCTCATCGGTACGGGACAGGGCGGTCCACAGCGCGTCGGCATTGGCGGCCTGCTCCTGAGCATTCAGGTAGGGACCCAGCCCATACAATGCCGCAGCTTCACTCAAATGTTGGCCTTCGCCGTGATGCAGCGTGGCCCGAAGCTCAAAGAAGTCACGCCACTGCGCGGCGGACAGGTTCCAGTTTGCGGGCCAGCTCAGCAGCGCAAGCGCTTCGCTGCGCAGCTGCTGGTCAGCCAGGATGTGGGCCTGCAACAAACGGTACTCAGCCTGCAACGGCCCGGAGTCCGGCAGTTGTGGGGCGAGCGGCGTCAACAGGTTCTGAGCGGCACTTCGCTGTCCCTGGACCAGATAGGCGCGGGCTGCCAGCAGAAGATAGCTTTGCTGCAGTGACCCCTCGCTGTTATTGGCCAACTGCAGATAGGCGCTCGGGGTTTGGCTGACTTGCCCCAGGGACAGGGTCTCTGTGGGGGCGGCTGGAGTCTGGGGGCCACTGGCACAGCCAGCGAGGACCGCGAACGCCAGGGCCAGGGCGAGATGCCTCCGGCGCACGGGCCGGGATTGGGAAACGCTTTTCACCACGGGGATCCACTCTGATAGAATTGCAGCCACTAGTTTAACCCCCTGTTTGCAGTAAACCAATCCGCGCTTACTGCCCACCCTGAGGTGCCCATGTCCAGTTCCGCCACCCTCTATATCGTGCCGACCCCCATCGGTAACCTGGCCGATATCACCCATCGGGCCCTGCAAGTGCTTCAGGACGTGGATCTGATCGCCTGTGAAGATACCCGCCATACCGGCAAACTGCTGAGCCATTTCGGTATCGGTACGGCCACCATGTCGGTGCATGATCACAATGAGCGCCAGCGGGCGCAAAGCATCATCCACCGCTTGAGCCAGGGGCAAAGCATCGCTCTGGTGTCGGACGCTGGCACGCCGCTTATCTCTGATCCCGGCTATCACCTGGTCACACAGGTTCGCGAAGCGGGCTATGCGGTTGTGCCGCTGCCCGGCGCCTGCGCAGCCACCACCGCGCTGTGTGCCGCTGGCTTGCCCTCCGACCGCTTTGCTTTTGAAGGCTTTCTGCCTGCAAAAAGTAAGGCGCGCATCGATACGCTGACCGCCCTGCAGGAAGAGCCGCGCACCCTGATCTTCTATGAATCCCCCCGGCGGGTGATGGACACCCTGGCTGAGGTGATTGAGGTGATGGGGCCGGAGCGACAGGTGGTGCTGGCTCGTGAACTGACCAAGAGTTTTGAAACCATCCATGGTGGTCCGGTGGCGGAGCTTCGAGAGTGGTTGTCTGAAGATGAAAACCGCACTCGTGGCGAGATGGTGCTGATGATTGGCCCCTACCGGGCGCCGGAAGACGCCCTGCCTGCCGAGGCGCTGCGAACCACTGAGTTGCTGTGTCAGGAGTTGCCGCTGAAGAAGGCTGCCGCCCTCGCTGCACAGATCCACGGTGTGAAGAAGAACGCCCTTTACAAGGCCGGGCTGGATCTGGGCTGGTAGTCCGGGACACCTGCCGCTATAATCCGCCGCCTGGAGTTGGCCAGGCAATCGCTGCCTTGTCGTTGTGCCAAAGCTTTCGGGCTGCGGCAGACGGGCGAGGGGGAGGAAAGTCCGGGCTCCATAGGGCAGGGTGCCAGGTAACACCTGGGGGGCGTAAGCCTACGACCAGTGCAGCAGAGAGTAGACCGCCGATGGCCCTTCGGGGCACAGGTAAGGGTGAAAGGGTGCGGTAAGAGCGCACCGCGCGACTGGTAACAGTTCGTGGCACGGTAAACTCCACCCGGAGCAAGACCAAATAGGCCCCCATTGGCGTGGCCCGCGTTGGGGGCGGGTAGGTTGCTTGAGCCTGGGAGCGATCCCAGGCCTAGAGGAATGATTGTCCAAGACAGAACCCGGCTTATCGGCCAGCTCCAACCTATTAGTGAGAAAACCGCAGTGCTTACCGGCACTGCGGTTTTTTTTATATGAGGTGGAACAAAAAGCCCGCACCACCCTCAGGTGGTGCGGGCTTGTTACTTTCAGCTAATCAGCATGCTTAGTTAAGCGGACAGCCCATCTCGTTCTGATAGGCAAAGCCATTCTTCACATCGTTGTAGCTGCCACTGGTCGCCCCTTGTACCGCAGCCACAACATCGCTGCTGCTGTACTTATAGCTGACGTCCGGGTTCAGGCTGTTAAGCAGTGCGGCCACGGCATGACGGCCCATGGCGTACTCTTTACCACCGCCGGTCTGCAGCACTTCAAGCAGGGTCTTATCCATGCCGAAAATGTCGGAGCCGAAGGCGGAGTAGAAGGTGTCTTCGGGAGCGTACATTACCCAGGAATCAAAGTGATGGGGTTGCTTCCAGTAACCCGGGGTACAACCCTGCCCACCGGGAACCTTCATGATTTCAGCGGCCTTGATGAGGAAGTCATTGTTGACGTCTTCTCCGCCGGTATAGTCATAGGGACGCAACACCAGATAGGGGGCGTCAGCGGCGCCCAGCGCCACGATGTCCAGCATCTGTTCTACGTTGCCGTCATTACCGGTAAAGTCGGCGAGCAGAGTCAACCCTCCATTATTGGGATCGCCATCAGTATCAGACCAGATCTGTCCGGTTTCCGGGATCCCCCCGCCATTTCCATCCAGAGAGGACAGGTAGACGGCGACCCAACTGTATCCGTCAGGACGGCTCAGGTAGATGAACTCCGGCGCCAATTGATTGGAGAGTTCGTTGACGTCACCACCACCTGTGTCACAGGTGGCGCCTTCGAGAGGGTTACAAACGCCTAACCCTTCATCGCCGGTTTCATCACGACGATACAGGTCAGCCATCTCCCACTGGCCGGAAGTCTCGTTAAAGTACATGCCCATGGCGGTGATGCCAGAGTCAGCATCAGTCACGGTGGATGTGCCCAGATTACCCTCAACACCATCGGAGAAATCCGCCATCAGGTGATCAGCGGACCAGGCAGTCAGGGGGGAAAGTAACGCGGTAGCACCCGCCAAAAACAGAGCGCGGGAAAGTTTGGAGTACCTCATACAACACTCCTTAGAGGATGTCAGTGTATCCAGTGATTTAGGTGGCGAAAAAGCCGCCGATCTGAGTCTAGATGGCAGCAGCAGATTCCTCCACGTGGATGTTAAAATAGCCACAAAAATTCTGTGTGTATTTTGTGACGTATTCGTCGTTTCAAACGGGATCGAAAATGGGGAAGGCGATCTTCTTCTGGTTTTTTAGAAGCTTGCTCTGAACCCGACTTATGCGCGACATCAGAAACCCTGTTAAAAGCGCGAGTTGACGGGCTTTAGCGGCGCGGCCCTTACCTTGACAAGCTTGACACCCTCTCCATAAACTTGGTGAGTTGTGGGAAAAAGTGGTTATTTGTGGATCTTACTGGATCGTAACGACAGGGAAGGGCGGCTATGTTCCGCGGCGCCAACGCCATCACGATGGACACTAAGGGTCGGTTAACGGTACCAACACGGTATCGCGAACCCCTGCGTGCCTGCAGTGGTGGTCAACTGATCTGCACAGTTGATATCCATTCCCCCTGCCTACTGCTCTATCCTCTGCCTGAATGGGAGCGCGTGGAGCAAAAGCTGATGTCCCTGTCTGATACCCAGCCTGCTGAGCGAGCGATCAAACGCTTGCTACTCGGCTATGCCAGCGAAGGTGAGCTGGATAAAGCCGGTCGACTGCTTCTGTCGGCACCACTGCGCCAGTATGCCGAACTGGATAAGTCGGTGATGCTGGTGGGGCAACTGAACAAATTCGAGGTCTGGTCCGAAGCCAACTGGCAGGCCCAGATCCAGGCGGCCCACCAGCAGGTGAGTGCGGCCGACATTCTTTCCAACCCCCGGCTACAGGATTTATCACTCTGATGTCTGAGTCATTCCGACACATTACCGTGCTGCTTGATGAAGCAGTCAACGGGCTCCAACTTAAGCCGGACGGGATCTACGTCGACGGAACCTTTGGCCGTGGCGGTCATTCTCGTCACATTCTTTCCCAACTGGGCCCCAATGGCCGGTTGATCGGGATCGACCGCGATCCCCAGGCGGTTGCGGTGGCAGAGCAATTGTCCGCAGAGGATCCCCGCTTTCAGATTGTCCACGGCCCCTTCTCCGGGATTGCTGGGTACATCGAAGCCCTGGGCTTGAGCGGTCAGATCGACGGAGTACTGCTGGATCTGGGTGTCTCCTCTCCCCAGTTGGATGACGCCGAGCGTGGTTTCAGCTTTCTTCGAGATGGTCCGCTCGATATGCGGATGGACAACAGTCGTGGCGAAACCGCTGCCGAGTGGCTGGCCCGTGCCGAAGCGGATGACATCGCCTGGGTGCTCAAAACCTTTGGTGAAGAAAAGTTCTCTCGCCCCATCGCCCGCAAGATTGTTGAGCACATCGCAGCGGGTGAGCCGATGGAGCGAACCAGTCACCTGGCTGGCCTGATTGAGAAGATGACGCCCAAGCACAAGCGGGAGCAGGGCAAGCACCCCGCAACCCGTAGCTTCCAGGCGATCCGCATCTACATCAACAGCGAACTGGAAGAGATCGAGCAAGCGCTCTCCGGCGCGCTGAAAGTGCTGAAGCCCGGCGGTCGTCTGTCGGTAATCAGCTTCCACTCTCTGGAAGACCGACTGGTCAAACGCTTTATGCGTCGTGAATCTCAGGGCGATCCGGTGCCTCATGGATTGCCACTGACCGAAGATCAGCTGAAGAAAAGCCGTCGCCTGAAAACCGTCGGTAAGGCGATGAAGCCGTCCGATGAAGAAGTGCAGGACAACACCCGTGCCCGCAGCTCCGTGCTGCGTGTGGGCGAGAAACTGTAAGGGAGTGCGATGACCACCAATCTGGCGCGCATCATTGGCAAAGACCTGTGGCACCACAAGTGGTTGGTGGCACTGGCTTTGTGCGTGCTGGGTTCGGCGCTTTCCGTGGTCTGGGCCGCGCAGGAGTCCCGTAATCTCACCGCCCATTGGAACGACCTGCTGCAGCAGCGTGACCAGCTTGATGTGCAGTGGCGCCACCTCCTGCTTGAGGAGCAGACGCTGGCGGAACACAGCCGGGTAGCACGGATGGCGACCAAGGATCTGAATATGCATCGGCCCAAGCCGTCACAAGAGCGTGTGGTGAGGCTGCCATGAACCGACGCAAGATCAATAAACCGACCAAGTCTAAACAGGCCAAGCAGAAGCTGAAGCCAACCCCGTTTTTGTGGCGCTTGCGGCTGGTGACGCTGGCGATCGCGCTGGTCTTCACCGGGATCGTGGCCCGGGCAGCCTACATTCAGGTGATTGCGCCTGACCGGCTGCGCCATGAGAGCGATCTTCGCACCTTGCGACTGGAAACCCGCGATGTGCAGCGGGGCATGATCACCGACCGAAACGGCGAGATGCTAGCGGTCAGTGTACCGGTTCAGGCGGTATGGGCCGATCCGAAGCGTGTGTTTGAGGGCAATGGTTTTGATGATCCGCGGCGCTGGCGTGCGCTGGCGGACGTCCTGGATCTGCCGGAAGCGGAGCTGTTGGAGCGGGTTCAGCAGGACCCCAAGCGTCGCTTCCTCTACCTGCGTCGTCAGGTGACGCCGGCCGTGGCGGAATACATCGCCAAACTGCGTATCCCTGGCGTCGGCCTCAAGCCGGAATCCCGTCGTTACTACCCGGCCGGAGAGGTCACCGGTCAGTTGATCGGCCTGACCAACATCGACGATAAGGGGATCGAGGGGCTGGAGCGTAACTACGACGACTGGTTGACCGGCTCTCCGGAAACGGTGCGGGTTCGTAAAGGCCTGGGCGGTGAGGTGGTAGAGAACCTCTCGGTCGTTGCCGAGGGCGAGCACCCCAACGATCTGGTGCTGAGCCTCGATATGCGCCTTCAGAGCCTGGCCTACCGCGCACTGAAAAAAGCCACTCAGTACCATATGGCCACGTCCGGTTCCCTGGTGATCATCGACATTCCGACCGGTGAGATCCTGGCGATGGCGAACACCCCCAGTTTCAACCCGAATCAGCGTAGCGGCATTCAGGCGTACCAGATGCGCAACCGCGCCATTACTGACGCCTACGAGCCCGGCTCCGTGGTCAAGCCGCTGATCGTGGCTGCCGCCATGGAAAAGGGGCTGGTAACGCCGGATACCGTGATGGATACCAGCCCGGGGTGGATGCGGGTCAGCGGTGGCCTGGTACGGGATGGTCGCAATCTGGGTAAACAGGATGTCAGCACGTTGCTGGTGAAATCCTCCAACATCGGTATGGCCAAGATGGCTCTGCAGATGGATGTGGACGAGGTGCTCGCCTTCTACGCCGAGTTTGGCCTGGGCACCTACAGTGGCATCAATCTGGATGGTGAAACCACCGGCAATGTGCCCAAGCGCCGCCGCTGGTCTGAACATGAGCGGGCCACCCTGGCCTTTGGTTATGGCCTGACCTCCACCCCACTTCAACTGGCCCGGATGTACGCTATTCTGGGGGCCGGCGGCGTGGCGCGCCCCGCCTCCATTCTGAAACTGCGTGAGGGGCAGGTGCCCCAGGGCGAGCAGGTGCTGTCGCCCGAGGTGGCGCGGCAGATGGTCGGTATGTTGACTCATGTGACTGAGCCAGGCGGCACCGCGACCCGTGCGGCCATTGACGGTTACAAGGTGGCCGGGAAAACCGGCACCAGCCGTAAAGCGGTTGCGGGCGGGTACGGTGAAGATTACGTGGCGCTGTTTGCGGGTCTGGCCCCGGCGGACAACCCCCGCCTGGCGATGGCGGTGGTGATCAATGAACCTCAGGGTGACGCCTATTACGGTGGCACCGTCGCGGCTCCGGTTTTCTCCGAGGTGATGGCCGGCGCCCTGCAACTTTTGAATGTGGAACCAAGCCATCGGGGCCCCAAGGTGGGCACCCTGGCATCAGTATGGGGGAGCGATAATGTCGTCACTCGATGATCTGCTGGCTCCCTGGATGGCGCTGAACACCGGGATTGAGTTTCAACAGTTGGCACTGGATAGCCGACGCGTGCGCCCGGGAGACTGTTTTATTGCTGTGGCCGGCCACTTGGTGGACGGCCGCGATTACATTGATGCAGCGATCGCCCAGGGGGCGGTGGCTGTGGTGGCGGAAGCGGAACAGGATGGCCGACTGGCGGATCGCCATGGCGCCATCGTGGTGGGTCTTCAGGACCTGTCAAAGCGCCTCTCCGAGATGGCGTTGCGCGCTTACCCTGCCGCGATTCGGCCCACACTGATTGGTGTTACCGGCACCAACGGCAAGACCACCGTAACCCAACTTTGCGCTCAGCTGCTCAGTGCCCTGGGACGTCAGGCTGGCGTGATGGGCACGGTTGGGAACGGCCTATGGGGCGATCTGACTCCCTCCGTCAACACCACCTCTGACGCGATTACCGTGGCCCGCGAGTTGGATCGCCAGGCCAAAGAGGGTGCTGACACCGTTGCGCTGGAGATCTCCAGTCACGGCCTGAGTCAGGCCCGGGTTGCCGCGTTGCCGGTGAAGGTGGGCGTATACACCAACCTCAGCCGGGATCACCTGGATTACCACGGCGATATGGCGGCATACGCGGCAGCGAAGCGTCAGCTGTTCACCCTGCCCGAACTCACCCATGGCGTATTGAACCTGGATGATGAAATTGGGATGCGCTGGCATCGGGAGCTGACTGGCCAACTCCAAACCCTGGGTTACAGCGCCGAAGGCGCGCGTTGTGATGGGGACTTCCTGACGGTAGAGGGGGTCGAGTATCACGATCATGGGGTTCGTGCCCGAGTGATCTCCAACCTGGGCCACGGCACATTGGAAAGCCCCCTGCTCGGCGCATTCAATCTCGCTAACCTTTTGGCCGCTCTGGGAGCATTGCTGAGTCTTGGTTACGCATTGGACGATCTGCTGGCCGTGGTGCCTAAGCTGCACAGCGCTGCCGGACGGATGGAGTGTTTTGGTGGAGGCGACGTCCCGACTCTGGTGGTGGATTATGCCCACACACCGGATGCCCTGAGTCAGGCTCTCGCTGCCCTGCGTCCCCACTGCCAGGGCGCACTCTGGTGCGTATTTGGTTGTGGTGGTGAGCGGGACAGTGGTAAACGCCCTCTGATGGCGCAAGCTGCGGAGCAGGGGGCCGACCATCTGATCATCACGGCGGATAACCCGCGCAGCGAGCAGTTCGCGCATATCGTGGCGCAGATGGAAGCGGGCCTGAACGGTCAGGCTGAAGTGATAGAAGATCGCGCCAGCGCGGTTAGCCGGGCTTTTGCGGAAGCTCAGCCGGGAGACATGATTCTGCTGGCGGGTAAGGGCCATGAGGATTACCAGATCATTGGTGGCGAACGGCTGGACTACAACGAACGCGCTCTGGCGCAACAACTGGTGGAGCAGGGCTTATGATCCCGGTATCCCTGAGTACCCTCACTGAAGCGGTAGGCGGCACCCTGAATGGGGCTGACATTACGGTCGAGCGGATCGGGACCGACACCCGGGCACTGGCGTCTGGGGATCTGTTCCTGGCACTGGTGGGCGAGCGTTTTGATGGCCATGAGTTTGTTGCTCAGGCGGAGGCAGCAGGCGCCGCTGCATTGCTGGTGAGCCGACCGGTTGAGAGCCCCCTGCCTCAGATCCTGGTGGAAGACACGCTGATGGCGCTGGGACAACTTGGGGCCTGGCTGCGACAGACTCTGGCTCCGACCTGCCTGGCCATCACCGGCTCGGTGGGAAAAACCTCGGTTAAAGAGATGACTGCCGCCATCTTCAGTCAGTTGGGTCCGACCCTGGCGACCCGGGGAAACCTCAATAACACCATTGGTGTCCCTCTGACCCTGCTTGAACTTGAGCCACAACATCGCTTTGCCATTTTGGAGCTGGGCGCCAACCATGCTGGAGAGATTCGCTATACCTCCAGTCTGGTGCAACCCAAGGCAGCGCTGATCAACAACATCCGGGGTGCGCACCTGGAGGGGTTCGGTGGCATTGAGGGCGTGGCCCGTGCCAAATCCGAGATCTATGAACATCTGACGGAAAACGACACGGCGATCGTCAACCTGGATGATGAGTGGGCTCCCTGGTTGCTGGAGCAACTGGGTGACCAAAACCGGCTGACCTACTCCAGCCAGAACAGTGCCGACGTATGGGCATCGGCGCTGTCGCGTGATCACAACGGCTGCTACCACTTCCTTCTGCATCGCGGCGAAGCCGAAGTGCTGGTGCGCTTGCCGTTGCCTGGACGCCATCAGGTGGACAATGCGCTGGCAGCAGCGGCCTTGGCCACGGCTGCGGATGTCAGCCTGGAGCAGATCGCCAGTGGCCTGGCGTTGGCGCCGACGGTGGCGGGTCGCACCCAGTTTTACGCCTTGCGGGCTGAGATCACGCTGATCGATGACAGCTATAACGCCAATGCGGCCTCCACCATGGCCGCCATCGATCTGATGGCAGAAAGAGAGGGTTCTACCCTGCTGGTTTTTGCGGATATGGGTGAGTTGGGCGAGGAAGCTGAGACAGAACACCGGCGCGTTGGACGCTATGCCAGAGAAAAAGGGATTGACCGCTTGCTGACAGTGGGTACATTAAGCCGCTTTGCCGCGCAAGAGCATGATGCTGCGCGTCACTTTGGGGACCAAGCGGAACTGCTCCCTGACCTGAAAGCTGAGCTGGCGACCCTCTCTGGGCCTGTCACGGTATTGATTAAAGGTTCTCGCAGCGCCCGCATGGAAAATGTGGCCAGGGCACTGCGTGACGAATTTGGGGAAAACGAATAGATGCTGGTTTATCTGGCGGAATACCTGACACAGTATTACACCGCTTTTAACGTCTTTTCCTATCTGACGTTCCGGGCCATTGTTGGCCTGCTGACCGCACTGGCTTTCTGCCTATGGGCCGGTCCGCGCATGATCAGCTATCTGCAGCGCCTGCAGATTGGACAAGTGGTTCGGGACGATGGTCCGGAGTCCCACTTCAGTAAGCGGGGCACACCGACCATGGGTGGCCTGATGATCCTGGCGGGCATCTTTGTCTCCACCCTGCTGTGGGGTGATCTGGGCAACCACTATGTACTGACCATGCTGTTTGTGATCGGTGCGTTTGGTCTTATCGGGTTTATCGACGATTACCGCAAGGTGATCCGTAAGGATCCCAAGGGGTTGATCGCCCGCTGGAAGTACTTCTGGCAATCCGCCGCCGCGCTGACAACGGGAATCGCGCTCTATATGTGCACGGCGCCGGATCAGCAGGTGCTGGTGGTGCCCTTCCTGAAAGATGTGATGCCTCAGCTGGGTCTGCTCTACATTGCGCTGGCTTACTTCACCATTGTGGGCAGCTCCAATGCGGTCAACCTGACCGATGGTCTGGACGGCCTGGCGATCGTACCGACCGTGATGGTGGCGGCCGCGTTTGCTCTGGTGGCCTACCTCAGCGGTAACGTCAACTTCGCTCAGTATCTCCATATTCCTTATCTGCCGGGGGCCGGTGAATTGGTGGTGGTTTGTACCGCCATGGTAGGCGCCGGTCTGGGTTTCCTCTGGTTCAACACCTATCCGGCCCAGGTCTTTATGGGCGATGTGGGTTCCCTGGCCCTGGGCGCAGCCCTGGGGGCGCTGGCGGTACTGACCCGTCAGGAGATCCTGCTGGTGATCATGGGTGGCCTGTTTGTTGTCGAAACCCTGTCTGTGATTCTTCAGGTGGGCTCCTTCAAGCTGCGCCGTAAGCGGATCTTCCGCATGGCGCCCATCCACCACCACTATGAGCTGAAGGGCTGGCCGGAGCCGCGGGTGATCGTACGCTTCTGGATCATCTCCCTCTGCCTGGTGCTGCTGGGTCTGGCGACCCTGAAGGTACGCTGATGACTGGCCCTGTCCCCCACACCTGGATCCTCGGCCTCGGCGTGACCGGCCTCAGTGTGGTTCGCCACCTGGCTGGTCAGGGGCAGACCCTTGCCGTGTGGGACACCCGGGCGACACCGCCCGGCGCCGATACCCTGGCGCAAGGTTATCCGGATGTGGCGCTGCGCACCGGCCCCTTTGACGGCGAAACGCTGTCTCAGGCGAAACGGCTGGTGGTCAGCCCGGGGCTGGACCTTCGTACCCCGGCACTGGCGCAGGCGATTGCCGCTGGTGTCGAGGTGGTGGGTGACATCGAACTGTTCGCCCGGGCGGCGGATGCGCCGGTTATCGGTATTACCGGATCCAACGGGAAATCCACGGTCACGACCCTGCTGGGCCATTTGGCTCGTGAGTGCGGGGCCAGCGTCGGAGTGGGCGGCAACATCGGTACTCCGGCTCTGGACCTGCTGAATCGGGGCCATGGCCTTTACGTGCTGGAACTTTCCAGCTTTCAGTTGGAAACCACCCGCTCCCTGAATGCGGTGGCGGGCACCGTGCTCAATGTCAGCCCCGATCATCTGGACCGCTATGACAGCTATGAGGCGTACCGGGACGCCAAACTGGCGCTCTACCCTCAGTGCGACACCTGCGTGGTCAACCGGGCAGACGCCAATACACAGGCGCCCGAATCCGCTCATGTGGTGAGCTTTGGCCCCGATGCGCCCGCCGACGGCCAGTTTGGCATTGAAGGCGACTGGTTGATGCTGGGGGGCGAACGTCTGAAACGGCGTGACGCGCTCTCTCTGGTCGGGGCGCATAACGAACAGAACATTCTCGCCGCGCTGGCACTGGGCCATGCAGCTGGTTTGGCGATGGCACCGATGCTGGCTGCGTTGGACAGCTACCGCGGATTGCCCCATCGCTGTGAGCTGATCACCCAAATCCAGGGTGTCCGCTACGTCAACGACTCCAAGGCCACGAATCTGGGCGCCACTCAGGCGGCGCTTGAGGGGCTGGAGATTGCGCGGGTGTGGCTGATCGCTGGCGGTGATGCCAAAGGGCAGGACCTCTCCCCGCTGGCACCGGCGATTACCGGCCTGGCTGGCTTGATCACCCTGGGGCAGGATGGCCCGGCCATCGCCGCGATGCGCGCGGATGCCATTCAGGTGGATGGCATTGAAGCCGCTGTGGAGATCGCCGCAGCGAAAGCCCGTGAGGGCGACATCGTACTGTTGTCACCGGCGTGTTCGAGCCTGGACATGTACGCCAGCTTTGAGCAGCGCGGTCAGCGTTTTGCTGACGCCGCTCGGAGGCTGAAGTGAAGGCCCCGGCCGCTCAACTGAGTCTGTTCAGCGATCGCTGGTCGGCGTTTCGTGCCGGGGTGTTCCCCGCCAAAGCGCCGGGCATGCAGCTGTATGACCGTATTCTGCTGGTGCTGATCCTGACCCTGGCGGTAACCGGCCTGCTGATGGTGACCTCTGCCTCCATGGCGGAGGGGGCCAAACTCACCGGCGATCCCTACCACTTCGTCAAACGCCAGCTGCTGTTTCTTGGCACGGCGATGATGATCGGGGTGGCGGTGCTGCAAGTGCCCATGTCCCGCTGGGAGCAATTCAGCTGGGCACTGATGCTGGCGGCACTGGTGTTGCTGGTGGTGGTGTTGATCGGGGGAAGAACGGTCAATGGCGCCACCCGCTGGCTGCCGTTGGGGCCCTTTAACCTGCAGGTGGCGGAGGTGGCCAAACTGGCACTCTTCGTGTTCCTGGCGGGTTATCTGGTGCGACGACATCAGGAACTCCGAGAGGAGATCAAAGGCTTTGTGAAGCCGGTAGCGGTGCTGGCGGTGTACGCCGGATTGATCCTGCTGCAGCCGGATCTCGGCACCGTGGTGGTGATGTTCGTCACCGTCATGGGCATGCTCTTTCTGGCGGGTGCCAGTTTGGGCAAATTTGTCACCCTGGCTCTGGTAGGCGTGGGGCTCGTGGTTCTGCTTATCGTGGTCGAGCCCTACCGCATGGCGCGGGTGATGAACTTTATGGATCCCTGGGAAGATCCTTTTGGCAGTGGCTATCAGCTGACTCAGTCGCTGATGGCTTATGGCCGGGGGGACTGGCTGGGGCAGGGTCTTGGCAACAGTATCCAGAAACTGGAGTACCTGCCTGAGGCCCATACGGACTTTATTTTTGCAGTGCTGGGTGAAGAGCTCGGCTTTATCGGTGTTGTGGCCGTACTGGGATTGCTGTTGGCCCTGGCGTTTCGTGCGCTGTGGATTGGCCACCTGGCTCTGAAGCAGGAGCAAGCGTTCTCCGGTTACCTGGCTTACGGCATCGGTATCTGGTTCAGTTTCCAAACGGCGGTGAACGTCGGGGCCAGTGTGGGCGTGCTGCCGACCAAGGGCCTGACATTGCCGCTGGTGTCATACGGTGGAAGTAGTTTATGGGTGATGACCGCGGCTTCGGCCATGTTATTGCGGATCGATCACGAGCGGCGGGTGGCGCAAACCCAGCCCGCCAAAGCGACGGAGGCAAGCGATGAGTGAGGCGAAAGCACCCCGCTTGATGGTGATGGCTGGCGGCACCGGAGGACACGTATTTCCGGCGCTGGCGGTTGCCCGACGTCTGCGTGAACAGGGCTGGGAAGTGCTCTGGCTCGGTACTGCCGAGCGGATGGAAGCACGACTGGTGCCTCAGCATGGTTTTGCCATCCGCTTTATCGACATTAAAGGGGTTCGGGGCAATGGCTTGATGCGCAAGCTCAAGGCCCCGTTTCAGATCCTGAAGGCGATTGCTCAGGCGCGTCAGATCCAGGCTGAGTTCCAGCCGGATGTAGTACTGGGCATGGGCGGTTATGCCGCTGGTCCGGGAGGCATTGCTGCCTGGCTGCGTCGCACTCCGCTGGTGCTGCATGAGCAAAATGCCGTGGCCGGTGCCACCAACTCGATTCTGGCGCGCTTTGCCAGCAAGGTGCTGGTGGCGTTCAACAATGTGTTGCCCGGTGAAGAGCGGGTCGGCAACCCGGTACGTGATGAGCTGGTGGCCATTGGCGAAGCGCATCCGGTTGAGCCGGGTGAACAGCTGAAAGTGCTGGTGGTCGGCGGCAGCCTCGGGGCTCAGGTGTTGAATGAGCAGGTGCCTGCGGCGGTTGGCCTGCTGGCCAATGAGGCGGCAGTCACTGTCTGGCATCAGGTTGGTCGGGGCAATGAGGCTTCGGTAAGCCAGCGCTGGGGCGAGATAGCGCCGGGTGTTGGCGCGCAGGTGGCGGAGTTTATTGATGATATGGCGGCTGCCTACGCCTGGGCGGACTTGGTGATCTGCCGCGCCGGCGCCCTGACCGTTGCCGAACTGGCGGCCACCGGGCGGCCCTCCCTGCTGGTGCCGTTCCCCCACGCGGTGGATGACCATCAGACCAAGAACGCGGAAGCCTTGGTCGGTGCGGGGGCGGCGCGACTGCTGCCCCAGTCCAGCCTGACGCCGGAGCAACTGGCGGAGGAGATCCTGACCCTGGTGCGCCAGCCGGAGCAACTGGTGAAGATGGCGCAGCAGGCGCGAAGCAGCGCCATCCTGGATGCCACCGATAAGGTGGCCGGTATCTGTCAATCATTGGCACGGAGAGATTGAGATGAGCAAAGTACAAGTCTCTGGCGCCAACAGCCCCCGTCCGGGGATGGGGCGCGTAAAACGCATTCATTTTGTGGGCATTGGCGGCTCTGGTATGGGCGGCATTGCCGAAGTGCTGGCCAACGAGGGTTACCAGGTCAGCGGTTCTGACATCGCTCAGAATCCCGTAACCGAGCGACTGGTTCAGGCGGGCGCCACCGTTCACATCGGCCACAGTGCCGAGTGGGTTGAAGACGCCGATGTGGTGGTGGTTTCCACCGCCATTCGGGAAGAAAACCCGGAGATCAAAGCGGCCCGGGAGAAGCGCATTCCGGTTGTGCGTCGTGCGGAGATGCTGGCGGAGCTGATGCGCTTCCGTCATGGCATCGCCATTGCCGGTACCCACGGCAAAACCACCACCACCAGTCTGACTGCCAGCCTGTTTGGTCAGGGCGGTCTGGATCCGACCTTCGTGATTGGTGGCAAGCTCAACAGTGCTGGCACCAATGCTCAGCTGGGTCTGGGACGTTATCTGGTGGCGGAGGCGGACGAGTCCGATGCCAGCTTCCTGCACCTGCAGCCGATGATCTCGGTGGTCACCAACATCGAGCCGGACCATATGGATACCTACGGCGGTGACATCAACAAGTTGCATGACACCTTCGTGGACTTCCTGCACAACCTGCCGTTCTACGGCATTGCGGTGCTCTGTATGGACGATCCGGGTGTGCAGACGATCCTGCCCCGTGTAGGCCGACGAATTGTCACCTACGGGTTCCATCCGGATGCGGACATCCGTGCGGAAGATTTTGTCCAGGTGGGTACCCGCACCCAGTTTACTCTGCACCGTCCTGACCGGGCGCCGCTGGCCCTGACTCTCAACCTGCCGGGCCGCCACAATGTGCAGAACGCGCTGGCGGCCATCGCGGTGGCGATGGAGGAGGGCGTCGAGGACAGCGCCATTGAGGCGGCACTGGACCAGTTCCAGGGCATCGGCCGTCGCTTCCAGCAGTACGGTGAGTTTGATACCGGTGCTGGCAAGGTGCTGCTGGTGGACGATTACGGCCACCACCCCAGCGAAGTGGCGGTGACCATCAAAGCGGCGCGCGCCAGCTGGCCGGAGCGTCGTCTGGTGATGGTTTACCAGCCGCACCGCTACAGCCGCACCCGCGACCTGTATGACGATTTCTGCGCCGTGCTGGCGGAGGTGGACTGCCTGTTGCTGATGGAGGTCTACAGCGCTGGAGAGGATCGAATCCCGGGCGCGGACAGCCGCGCACTGTGCCGCTCGATTCGACAGCGCGGTATCGATCCGGTCTACGTTCCGGGCCCGGAAGCGCTGCCTGCTCTGTTGGCCGACCAGCTTAAAGACGGTGACGTCGTATTGACTCAGGGAGCCGGTAACATCGGTGCCCTGGCGAAAGATCTGGCCCAGATGGGCCTGTCAGTGAACAAGATGAAACAGGAGCCCAGCGGTGACTGAAGCGGTGAAACAGGACAAGGTAGCGGTGCTTTTTGGCGGTACCAGCGCGGAGCGGGAAGTCTCTCTGCGTTCCGGTGCGGCGGTACTGACGGGCCTGCAACGTGGCGGCATTGATGCTCACGCGTTTGATCCGGCAGAGCAACCGCTGGATGCCCTGAAAAACTACGACCGTGCCTTTATCGTACTGCACGGTCGCGGTGGTGAAGATGGCACCGTTCAGGGGGCGTTGGAGCTGATGAAGATCCCCTACACCGGCTCGCGCGTTCTGGGTTGTGCCCTGGCGATGGACAAGGTCCGGACCAAGTGGCTGTGGGCCGGGATTGGTTTGCCAACGGCGGATTTTGAAGTCGTTGATAAAGAGTCATTTAGTCCGGGCAAGGCTGAGGATATAATGGCCCGCTTGGGTTCGCCGGTGATGGTGAAACCTGCCTGTGAAGGCTCCTCCATCGGCATGGCGAAAGCCGAGGATGCGGCATCGCTGCAGGGCGCGATTGAAACCGCTTTGCGCTATGACGACACCGTACTGGTGGAGGCCTGGGTCCACGGTCCCGAATACACGGTGTCGATTCTGGGCGAAGAGGCCTTGCCAGCCATTCGTATGGAAACGCCGAACGTGTTTTACGACTACGAAGCCAAGTACCAGAGCCAGACTACCCAGTATTACTGTCCGGCCGGTCTGAGCGATGAAGATGAAACCGAGCTTCGTGTTCTGGCGCTGAAGGCGTTCAAAGCGGTCGGTGCCAGTGGCTGGGGCCGGGTGGATGTGATGCGTGATGCGGATGGCAGTTGGCGTCTGCTGGAGGTCAATACCGTTCCCGGTATGACCGAAACCAGCCTGGTGCCCAAAGCGGCCAAGGCGATCGGCATCGATTTTGACACCCTGGTGGCCCGGATCCTGGCGGCCAGTTACTGACGACGACACCATGGTGCTGGCGCAGTGGCGTGAAATTCGGTGGAGCCTCTGGCTTGGGCTCACTTTCCTGGCACTGGTCCTGATTGGACTGGTGCAGGGAGGGTTCTGGCTTAAGGCGTTTGCCACCAGCGCGGATCAGCTGCCCATCGAAGAGGTGGCGCTGATTGGCGAGCGGCGGTTTACTGCCGACCAGGAGGTGCGGGATGCGCTGCACACCCTGGAGCGATGGAGTCTGTTTACCGCAGATGTGGGGCAGATCCGGGACGTGTTGGCGGCGTTGCCATGGGTCGACCGGGTGACCGTTCGCCGGGAGTGGCCCAATCGGTTGCGGGTGTTTCTGGTGGAGCAGCAGCCGGTGGCACATTGGGATGGCGAGCAGTGGCTTAATGACCGTGCGGAGCCCTTCATGGCACCGCCGCGTGATGGCTTAGCATCGCTGCCCCTGCTGAGTGGGCCGGATGGCAGCGCGGCAAAAGTTTGGAACATGTGGCAGCAGCTCTCTGAACTGCTGGCGCTGAACGGCCACGCTGGGCACGCGTTAAGTCTCAGCGGGCGACACGCCTGGCAGCTGGTGCTGGAAAACGGCATCGCATTGGAGCTGGGCAGAAAAGATACCCTGGCCCGGGTACAGCGTTTTATCGACGTCTGGCCCGAGCTACAGCGTGACGGCCGGGTGCCGGAACGCGTGGATTTACGATACGACACGGGATTGGCCGTGCGTTGGCAGCTAAACGAGCAAGAGAAGCAAAAGGGATGACCACGAGCACAGAAACCGGTTTGGTCGTTGGCCTGGACATCGGCACCGCACAAGTCACCGCTGTGATTGGTGAGGTGTTGCCCGATGGCGAAATCAGCGTCATTGGTATCGGCAGCCAGTTGTCCCGAGGTATGGACAAGGGTGGTGTGAATGACCTGGATTCCGTGGTGCGCTGTGTGCGTCTCGCGCTGACCCAGGCCGAAAACATGGCCCAGTGCGAGGTGGCGTCTGTCTACCTGAGCATCTCTGGCCACCACATCAGCTGCCAGAACGAAAAAGGGATGGTGTCCATTGACGGCGCCGAGGTGATGCAGGAAGACGTGGACCACGTTATCCACACCGCTCAGTCGGTGAAGATCCCCAATGAGCGTCGCATCCTGCACGTCCTGCCCCAGGAGTTCACCATTGATGAACTGGAGGGGATCCGCAGCCCAGTCGGCATGTCCGGTATGCGGATGGAAGCCGAAGTGCACATGGTGACCTGTGCGTCCGACTGGGCCCGCAACATCACCAAGTGTGTAGAACGCTGCGGCATCCACGTTGATGGTCTGGTGTTCTCCGGCATCGCTTCTGCCGAATCGGTGCTGACCGAGGATGAGAAAGATCTCGGTGTCTGCCTGGTGGACATCGGCGCCGGTACCACCGACATCTCGATCTACAGCGGCGGCGCCCTGCGTCACTGCCAGGTGATTCCGGTTGCCGGCAACCAGGTGACCAACGACATCGCCAAGATTTTCCGCACGCCTCTGAGCCATGCGGAGCAGATCAAAGTGCAGTTTGCCTGTGCCCGCAGTGGCATGGTGAGCAGCGAAGACAGCATTGAAGTGCCCTCGGTTGGGGGACGTCCGGCTCGCACCATGTCACGTCAGACTCTGGCTGAGGTGGTTGAGCCTCGCTACCAGGAGTTGTTTGAACTGGTGGCTGACGCCCTTCGTGCCAGTGGTCTGGAAGACCAGGTGGCGGCCGGTGTGGTACTGACCGGTGGCACCGCCCAGATCGATGGGGCGGAAGTGGTGGCTGAAGAGGTGTTCGGTATGCCGGTACGTCTGGCACAGCCACTGCCATTGAAAGGATTGAACGATTACATTCGGGAACCCAGCTACGCCACGGCGGTGGGTCTCCTGCATCACGGCGCTCAGCAACTGATGGAAAAGACTCAGGAGCGGGCACCACAGAATGGTTTGAGCCAGCTGCTGACACGCATGCAGAGCTGGTTCAAAGGTGAATTTTAAGCTTTTGGACGCGGGCTGAACGGAGAGACGAGTATGTTTGAGATTGTGGACAGTCACAATGATGACGCGGTCATCAAGGTAATCGGGGTCGGTGGTGGCGGCGGTAACGCCGTAGAGCACATGGTTGAGCAAACCATCGAAGGGGTGGAGTTCATCTGTGCCAACACGGACTCTCAGGCGCTGCGGAAGTCTTCCGCCAACACCACCATCCAACTGGGTAAGAACGTCACCAAGGGACTGGGTGCCGGTGCCAACCCGGAAGTGGGCCGTGAAGCGGCGCTGGAAGATCGTGAAACCATCCGTGCCGCGATTGCGGGTTCCGATATGGTATTTATCGCTGCGGGTATGGGGGGTGGTACCGGTACCGGTGCAGCCCCGGTGGTTGCTGAGGTGGCCAAAGAGGAGGGGATCCTTACCGTTGCGGTAGTGACCAAGCCGTTCTCCTTCGAAGGCAAGAAGCGCTCCGCCTTTGCTGACCAGGGCATCGACCAGCTGTCCAAGCACGTTGACTCCCTGATCACCGTGCCGAACGACAAGCTGCTGAAGGTTCTGGGTGGCCGCACCAGCCTGCTGGATGCGTTCAAGGCAGCCAACAACGTGCTGCTGGGTGCCGTACAGGGCATTGCCGAGCTGATCACCCGCCCGGGTCTTATCAACGTGGACTTCGCCGACGTGAAGACCGTGATGTCCGAGATGGGCAACGCCATGATGGGGACCGGTGTCGCCCGTGGTGAAGACCGTGCAGAAGAAGCGGCCGAAGCCGCTGTCGCCAGCCCGCTGCTGGAAGACATCGACCTGTCCGGTGCCCGTGGTGTTCTGGTGAACATCACCGCTGGTCTCGACATCAGCATCGAAGAGTTTGAAACCGTGGGTAACCACGTGAAGGCCTACGCTTCTGAAAACGCCACCGTGGTAGTGGGTGCCGTGATCGATCCGGAGATGAGCGACGAACTGCGCGTGACCGTCGTTGCCACCGGTATCGGTGCAGAAAAGAAGCCGGACATTCAGTTGGTCTCCAATGCGGTCGCTAAACCTAAGCAAGCGGAGCCGGTAGCCCGCGAGAGCTACGTGGCTGAACCTGCTGCACCGGCGATGACCCGCCCTGCGGCAGAGCAGCCGGTTGAGCAGGCTGAACCGATGCGCAGTTCCGTAGGCGGTCAGGGTGGCGCGGCAGCCGCCAAGCAGCCCAACGAGAACCTGAACAAGGACAACTATCTCGACATTCCGGCGTTTCTGCGTCGTCAGGCCGATTAAACCAATCGATCTGACTGGTCAGGCCGGATTTTGGCAGTTGGTCAAAATGTGATAGGATGCGCCCCTGAAATGTTAGGAGCATTGTGCTAGATGAGTAAACAGCGAACGCTACAGCGCCCAATTCAAGCCACCGGTGTGGGTCTCCACTCCGGCAAAAAGGTGACACTCGGGATCAAACCGGCGCCGGTGAATACGGGTATCGTATTCCGCCGCGTCGACCTGAACCCCGCGGTGGAGATCCCGGCGCGCGCTGATCTGGTTCGTGAAACCACCCTGTGTACCGGCCTGCTCAATGAGCAGGGCGTTAAGGTGGCGACCGTCGAGCACTTGCTGTCTGCCCTGGCTGGTCTGGGTGTGGACAACGCCTACGTCGAGGTGGATGCGCCGGAAATTCCGATCATGGATGGCAGCGCCAGCCCCTTCGTCTTCCTGCTGCAGAGCGCCGGTATTGTGGAGCAGTCTGCGTCCAAACAGTATCTGCGGATCCTCAAGACCGTGCGCGTGGAAGAGGGTGACAAGTGGGCTGAATTCCGTCCCTATCACGGCTTCAAACTGGATTTCTCCATCGATTTCCAACACCCGGAGATCAGCCGCAGTGCCCAGCGAATGACCCTGGATTTCTCCGCCGGGGCGTTCAGCCGCAAAATCAGCCGGGCTCGTACCTTCGGCTTTATGAAGGACATCGAGTTCCTGCGGGCCAACAACCTGGCTCTGGGTGGCAGCATGGAGAATGCCATTGTGCTGGACGAGTTCCGGATCCTGAATCCGGACGGTCTGCGCGATAAGGACGAGTTTGTGAAGCACAAGATCCTCGACGCCGTTGGGGATCTGTACCTGGCTGGCCATGCTATTTTGGGTGAGTTCCGCGCCCATAAATCCGGCCACGCCCTGAATAACCAGATGGTGCGTGCGGTCCTGGCGGATGCAACGGCCTGGGAATTGGTGAGCTTCGAAAAGGCCCAGGAAGTTCCGATGGACTACCTGGTCCCTGCCACCGCCTAATCGGTTTTTGTTCCCTTATCTGGCCGCCCTGCATGGGCGGCCAGTCGTTTCAGCTTCTCGCCTAAATCGCCGCCTATACTCTCTGCCAGCTGTTGTAAGTGCTCGCTTGCTTGATGACTTAACCGATTGGAATTGGTTGGTTTTTGCAGTTGTAAGCGGGAGAGCTGCGGGTTGACTTTAAACTCGATACTGGTGAGCATGGGAAACCCTTTGCTCCGTAGCTCTGACAGCAGTTCCAAACGCTGGTACTGCAGCCGGGTCGCCCAGGCTGCAGAGCTTACACCGACCACCAGAACGCCATCGCGCAGGTTTGATACTGCGCAGTGTGGCCGAACCGCCGGATCCAGGATCTCAAGCAGGTGGTGGTGGAGTTTGGACAGGGCACCGGACTTGTCCTGGATCTGCGCAAATTGCTGACCCATCAGTGCCGCCAGATCCTGAGGCTTGGACTTCATTTCAGGGAAAATAACTCAAACGAACAGACCATGAGTGTAACAGTCTTTATTCGTCGAAAGCACGGTGTACGCCGTTATGAGCCGGGAAAACGCTGGCTGATGGCGCCGCTGGTGCTGATTGCTGCTGGCGTCACTCTTTGGTGGCAAGCCAAGGAAGATGTCTCCACCGTCGAACACCAGTTGGCTGCGGCTTCCGCATCCACTGAGATCCACCAGAACGAAATTGCCGCCTTACGGGATCGCACCGAGGCGCAACTTTCCCTGCTGGCGGCCCGTCTGGGGCGTATGCAGGCCCGCATGAATCGCATCGAATCCCTGGGTATGGCCGTCGCTGATCGGGTTGAAGTGGCTGATCAGTTCGACTTCCAAAGTGAGGTTGGCCTGGGCAGCAGCGGCGCTGAACCCTCCGAAAAAGTTGAGCTCAGCTTGCTGCTCGAAGAGATGGATCAGATGATTCTTCGACTCGAAAGAGCCGATGATCAACTTGCCCTACTTGAAACTGTCGAACGCAATCACCATATCGAAGATGACACGTACCTGACCGGCCGTCCGCTGGTGAAGGGATGGCAGTCCTCCTCCTTCGGATACCGCAACGATCCCTTTAATGGTCGTCGCACGCTGCACCGGGGATTGGATTTTGCCGGACCGGAAGGCGGACAGGTGATCGCAACGGGCGCGGGAGTGGTATCCTACTCCGGCACCATGTTCGGTTATGGCAATCTGGTAGAGATTGACCACGGTAACGGTGTGAAAACCCGTTACGGGCATAATAAGGAGAATCTGGTGGAGCTTGGCCAGGTAGTGGCCAAGGGGGAGACCGTCGCGCTGATCGGTAATACCGGTCGCTCAACAGGCCCCCATGTGCATTACGAAGTGATGCTCAACGATCAACAGGTGGATCCTGCGCGATACGTGTATCGCAAGCCCAGAAGTTAGGGGATCCTTAGTTAATATTCAGGGCGCCGGCGTTTTGCCGGCGTCCGCCGTAATTCAGTAGCGACGTAAGGCAATGTTTGGAAAACTCCTGACCAAGGTTTTTGGTAGCAAAAACGAACGTACTCTCAAGCAGCTGCAAAAGGTGGTTGCCCAAATCAACGCATTGGAAGCGGACTGGGAAGCGCTGAGCGACGAACAGTTGAAGCAGAAAACCGAGGAGTTCAAGCAACGCTTGGCCGAAGGTGCGCCCCTGGATTCCGTCCTGCCCGAAGCATTCGCCACTGTCCGTGAAGCCTCCAAGCGTGTGTTTGGCATGCGCCACTTCGACGTGCAGATGGTGGGCGGTATGGTGCTGCAATCCGGCCGTATCGCTGAGATGCGTACCGGTGAAGGTAAAACCCTGACCGCAACCCTCCCGGCTTATCTGAACGCCCTGACCGGCAAAGGGGTTCACGTGATTACCGTGAACGACTACCTGGCCCGTCGTGACGCCGAGTGGAACCGCCCGCTGTTCGAATTCCTCGGCATGACCGTAGGCATCAACGTACCGGGTCTGTCCCACGGTGATAAGAAAGCCGCTTATGAAGCGGACATCACCTACGGCACCAACAACGAATTCGGCTTCGATTACCTGCGCGACAACATGGCGTTCTCCGCGCCGGAGCGTGTGCAGCGCGAACTGCACTACGCGGTAGTGGATGAGGTGGACTCCATCCTTATCGATGAAGCCCGTACCCCGCTGATCATCTCCGGTGCCGCCGAAGACAGCTCCGCCCTCTACATTCAGGTGAACACCCTGATCCCCAAACTGATCCGTCAGGATAAAGAGGACAGCGAGGAGTTCATCGGTGAAGGCGACTTCAGCGTGGATGAGAAAGGCAAACAGGTTCACATGACCGAGCGCGGTCAGGAGAAGGTGGAACAGCTGTTGCTGGAAAGTGGCATGCTGAATGAAGGCGATTCCCTCTACAGTGCCACCAACATCTCCCTGCTGCACCATGTAAACGCCGCTCTGCGCGCCCACACCCTGTTCGAGCGTGATGTGGACTACATCGTTAGCGAGAACGGCGAGGTGGTGATCGTGGATGAGCACACCGGCCGTACCATGCCGGGCCGTCGCTGGTCGGATGGTCTGCACCAGGCGGTGGAGGCCAAAGAGGGCCTGCGCATCCAGAATGAGAACCAGACTCTGGCTTCCATCACCTTCCAGAACTACTTCCGTATGTACGAGAAGCTGGCGGGTATGACCGGTACTGCGGATACCGAAGCCTTCGAATTCCAGAGCATCTACGGCCTGGATACCGTGGTTGTCCCGACCAACAAGCCGATGATTCGTAATGATATGGCGGACCTGGTCTACCTGACCGCCGAAGAAAAGTTCGAAGCGATCATCAACGACATTCGCGATTGCATCGAGCGTGGTCAGCCGGTGCTGGTGGGTACCATCTCCATCGAATCTTCCGAACTGCTTTCCAACGTCCTGCGCAAAGCCAAGATCAAGCACAACGTGCTGAACGCCAAATTCCACGAGAAAGAGGCAGAGATCGTGGCGGAAGCGGGCCGTCCGGGCGCCGTAACCATCGCCACCAACATGGCCGGTCGTGGTACCGACATCGTGCTGGGCGGCAGCTGGCAGTCTGAAATTGATGCCCTGGGCGAAGGCGTCACTGACGCGCAGATCGAGAAGATCAAAGCCGACTGGCAGGTGCGTCACGAGCAGGTACTGGAAGCGGGTGGTCTGCACATCATCGGTACTGAGCGTCATGAATCTCGCCGTATCGATAACCAGTTGCGTGGCCGTTCCGGCCGTCAGGGTGACGCCGGTTCCTCACGTTTCTACCTCTCCATGGAAGACGCGCTGATGCGCATCTTCGCCTCCGATCGTGTCTCCGGCATGATGAAGAAGCTGGGTATGGAGCGCGGTGAAGCGATTGAACATCCTTGGGTGAACCGCGCCATCGAAAACGCTCAGCGTAAAGTGGAAGCCCGTAACTTCGACATCCGTAAGCAACTGCTTGAGTACGATGACGTGGCCAACGACCAGCGTCAGGTGGTGTACGCCCAGCGTAACGAACTGATGGACGCCGGTGACATCCACGACACCATCGAAGCGGTACGTGCAGACGTTCTGGAAGAGGTGGTTGGTCAGTACATCCCGCCTCAGTCTCTGGAAGAGATGTGGGACATCCCGGGTCTGGAGGAGCGTCTGGCTTCCGACTTCAACCTCAAGCTGCCGATCGCTCAGTGGCTCGAGGAGGAGGATGACCTGCACGAAGAGAACCTGCACGAGCGCATCGTGAAGGCCTGGGACGACGCCTACAAAGCGAAAGCGGATCAGGTCGGTGAGCCGGTACTGCGCCAGTTTGAAAAGGCGATCATGCTGCAGACTCTGGACAACCTCTGGAAGGAGCACCTGGCGGCAATGGACCACCTGCGTCAGGGTATCCACCTGCGCGGCTACGCCCAGAAGAACCCGAAACAGGAGTACAAGCGCGAATCCTTTGCCCTGTTCCAAAGCATGCTGGATAGCCTGAAAACTGACGTGATCAGCATCCTCTCCAAGGTGCAGGTTCAGGCCCAGGCCGACGTGGATGAGATGGAAGCCAAGCGCCGTGAGCAGGAGGAGCAACTGGCTCGTATGCGCAACTTCCAGCATGCCCAGTCTGAAGGCATGGCCGAAGAGGGCGGTGCCGCTCCTGAGCAGCGTCAGGGCCCGAAAGTGGGCCGTAATGACCCTTGTCCCTGCGGTTCCGGCAAGAAATACAAGCAGTGTCACGGCAAGCTGAGCTAAGGCCAGTGTGACCAGAGAGGGCGGCCAAAGGGCCGCCCTTTTTATTCCGGCATATCAAGGAGCGCGCAATGGCGTTGATTCAAGTCGCGATAGGGATCGTGGTGATGGGTGGGAAAGTGTTGGTGGCCCGACGCCATGAAGCTCAGCATCAGGGCGGCCTGTGGGAGTTCCCGGGGGGAAAAGTGGATAACGGGGAAACCCCGGAACAGGCAGTGGTTCGGGAGTGCCAGGAGGAGGTGGGATTAACCCCTCTCAATCCGCTGGTGTTCGATCGAATTGAACACAACTATGGTGACCGTCAGGTCCATCTGCATGTGTTTCTGGTCACGGATGCGGAAGGGGAAGCGGAAGGGCGCGAAGGCAACCCCATCCGCTGGTGTCCGCTCAATGAGTTGCCGACGCTGCCGATGCCGGCAGCGAATGGACCATTGGTGGAGAAGCTGGTGCGGGAGATGAAACGGGACGCTTAAGCGTCCCGTTCGTTATCGTCCTCTTCCTCTTGCAGGAAGAAGTCCGGCTCACTGATATCAAACTCATCGGGCAGTTCGGTTTTGCCGGGGATGGCGTGACGCTCCTCGGCCCATTCGCCAAGGTCAATCAGCTTGCAGCGCTCGCTGCAGAAGGGGCGGAAGGGGTGCTGGTCATCCCAGGTCACTTCCGCCTGACAGGTGGGGCATTCGACTTTCAGGGTCATTTTGGTTCCATGGACAGAGACAGACGCAGAGGCAGGTTGCGGGTGTCCGCTTTGCCGGTCTCGTAGTTGATCAGATGGATGGTAAAACGGTGGCGGTGAGCACTGATGGTGGGGTACACCCCGTACTCCTGCTTAACCTGAACACGCAGTAGCTCCAGGCCCTGCTCGCAGCTCTCCTGGTAGCAGCCGTTCATGGCCATCTTGTCGCACCAACGCGCCGTTTCACGCAGCATGGTCAGCAGCAAACGGATGCTGTCCACCATCGGTGAGAGCTCCTGGCGCCACTGGCTGGCTTCCTGCGTCTTCTCCTCAGCAGGTTTGGCCTGCCAGAAGTGCAGTTGCGGCAGGTCGAAATTGCCGTAGCCACCGGGGATATTCATGCGTTGACGCACCGCACCGAGAAATCGATCCGATTTCAGGAGCTGGCCGGGACGGGCCTGGCCATGAAGGCGCTGTTGAAGTCCCTTAAACTGGGACTCCAGCCTCTCAAGCTGAGTCTGGTCGACGTTTTCGGACTGGCGCCAGAACGCGATCTGGCCAAGGTGTCGCTCCAGATCCTTAAGAATGTCAGTGCGCAGGTCCGCGCGTTCCATCAGCTCGATCAGTTCAAACAGGCTGCGGAAAAAGGCCAGTTCGGCACCGGGGTGGCCAAACAGGCTGTGGGCATCCACCTGGGCGGCAACGGTTTCAATCCGCAGATAGTTGCGGATCTTTTCGTTTAGGGGTTGTTCATACACCAGTAGCACTGGAGCGGTTCCTCGCCATTGTCAGGTATTGTTGGTGCAGACGTCGCACTTGGGGTGACAGCGCCTCAACTGAGCCGCTATTGTCGATGACGTCATCGGCCAGGGCCAGACGCTCGGCTCGAGACGCTTGGCGGGCGATGATCTTATCCACTTCGCTGCCTTCGGTGTTGTCCCTGCTGGCGGTTCGGTGGCGCTGCTGATCTTCCGGCAGGTCCACCACCAACAGGCGGTCCACCAAAGTGTGCAGCTTATTTTCCACCATCAGAGGGACCACCATCAAGGCGTATTCGCTGGGGGCCTCCCGGCAGCGTCGCACCATCTCACTCCGAATCAGTGGGTGGGTCAGGGCGTTGAGCCAGCGGCGCTCCGCTTCATCATTGAACACCCGGGTTCTCAGCGCAGCGCGGTTAAGGCTGCCATCGGCCTCAAGGATCTCTGCACCAAAGTGTTCCGCAATGGCGGCCAGTCCCTCAGTACCCGGTGCGACAACCTCCCGGGCAATCAGGTCGGCGTCTACCACGGTAACATCCAACGCTTCAAACAGAGCGCTGACCTGGGACTTTCCGGAACCGATGCCGCCGGTCAGACCAACGATAAAGGCGCTCATAGCCCCACCACGCTGTGCAGATACCAGTTAACGATATCGGTGCCCCACACCAGATAGAGCCAGCCACCCAGGACGATCCAGGGACCGAAGGGCATCGGCTTGTCGCGGCCCAGCTTGCCGCTGGCCATCAGGGCAATGCCCACAACCGCACCACCGATGGAGGCGATCAGAATCACCGGCAGCAGGGCTTGATAGCCAAACCAGGCGCCAAACAGCGCCAGCAGCTTAAAGTCGCCGTAGCCCATCCCCTCTTTGCCAGTCAGCAAGCGGAACAGGTGGAACAGAGACCAGAGCGACAGGTAGCCCAGAGCTGCACCGATCACCGCCTGCTCAAGCGGTACAAACAGGCCGCCCACATTGACCAGCAATCCCAGCCACAGCAGAGGCAGAGTGATCTGGTCCGGCAGCAGCATGGTGTCAAAATCGATGGCAGCGAGGGCGATCAGCCCCAGAGTCAGCAGCCAGGCGGCGAGAAAGGCCGGGGTGGGGCCAAAGTGCCAGGCCAGAAACAGGGAGGCGGCGCCGGTCAGCAGTTCAACCAGAGGGTAGCGAGCGGAGATGGGGGCCTGACAGTGGTGGCAGCGCCCCTTCAGCAGCAGGTAACTGATAACGGGAATGTTGTGCCACACCGGAATGGCGGTGCCACAGTTGGGGCAGGTGGAGCCGGGCACCATCAGGTTATAGCGCTCCGGCAACTTGGAGCTTGGGGCGGGCTGGGCCAGCGCTTCGGCACACTCCAGTTGCCACTCCCGCTCCATCATCAGCGGCATGCGGTGGATCACCACATTGAGGAAGCTGCCCAGGATCAAACCCAGGGCAGCGGCTATGGAGAGAAAGAGCCAGGGAAGTTGGTCAAACAGCGCGATCCAGTGCGTCATCGGAAGCCCAAAACGGTAAGGTGTTGGTGCGATCCTATCCGACCACGTTGCCCAATTGGAAGATCGGCAGGTACATCGCCACCACCAGTCCCCCAACGATGCCGCCAATCACCACCATCAGCATCGGCTCAATCAGGGTGGAGAGGCCATCCACCGCATCGTCCACCTCCATCTCGTAGATATTGGCGACCTTATTCAGCATGTCGTCCAGAGAACCGGATTCCTCACCAATCATCACCATCTGAGTGAGCATATCGGGGAAAACGCCGGTGGTGCGCATGGCGATATTCATCTGCAGACCGGAGATCACCTCCTCCCGCACCTTGGTGATGGCATCCCGGTAGAGGGCGTTGCCGGATGCGCCCGCAGAGGACTCCAAGCCCTCCACCAGAGGCACGCCAGCCGCAAAGGTGGTAGCCAGAGTCCGGGCAAAGCGGGCGATGGCGGCTTTATGCAGAATGGGGCCTACCGCGGGAATCTTTAATACAAAATGATCGACCTTGTCCCGAAAGGTTTGGGAATTGCGGTGACTGCGCACAAACATCCAGATCATAATGGTGATGATGGCAAAGAAGTAATACCAGGACTCCTGCAAAAAACGGGAAAGGTTAATTACCATCTGGGTAAATAGCGGAAGCTCAGCCCCAAAATCATTAAAGATGGATTCAAACTGGGGGACTACAAATAGCAGCAAAATGGCGGTTACCAATACAGCAACAACAATTACCGCCACCGGATAGAACATCGCCTTCTTAATTTTAGATTTAAGCGCTTCCGCCTTTTCTCTATAGGTCGCAATACGGTCAAATACGGTATCCAAAGTACCGGACATCTCCCCGGCGGCCACAAGATCACAGTAGAGATCGTCAAAGTGGACACGGTGGGGGCGTAGTGCTTTGGATAGGGGCGTGCCCGATTGAACCTCAGCAAGAATGGTTCCCAGCAGGTTACGAACCGCTTCATTCTCGTGGCCACGGCCCACCATCTCCAATACGGTGACCAAAGGCACCCCCGCGATCAGCATGGTGGCAATCTGGCGGGTAACCACAGCGATATCCGCTGGTTTAACTTTTTTCTTTCTTTCAAAAAGCGCTTTGGGTTTTTTACGCACATTCAGGGGCGTTACCCCCTGCTTACGCAGCAACACCTTAATCTCGGCGCTACTTTGGCCACTCAGCTCACCCTGTACGGTTTTGCCTTTACTGTTGCGTCCCTTCCAGAGAAAGGTGTGCACCTCAATGGGGGAGCGGCCACCGGCGGAGTGCTTGGCTTCAGCTTGTCGATAGGCTTTGGTGGCAGTGGCCATAAAAAGAGCTCCCTTCTTTAATCCAAGTCGGCGATTACTGGTTGGTAACCCGATTTACTTCCGATAGTGAGGTGGTGCCTTCCAGCACCTTTTCCAGTCCGGAGCGGCGCAGACTGACCATCCCCTCTTTAATGGCCTGACGTTCCAGTTCCAGGGAGGAGGCTCCACTCATAATGCTGTCCGCAATCACCTTGCTCATGGGCATCATCTCATAAAGACCCACCCGGCCCTTATAGCCATCGGTGCAGTGGTCACAGCCCACGGCTCGGTAGATCAACGGGCGCTGCTGCAACTGCTCCAGGGTAAAGCCCTCCCTCAGCAGCTCCTCCTGGGGGATCTGCTCCGGCTCCCGGCATTTGGGGCAGAGTTTTCGGCAGAGCCGCTGGGCCATAATCAGGTTAACCGAACTGGCAATATTGTAGGCGGGTACGCCCATATTGAGCATACGGGTCAGGGTTTCCGCTGCAGAGTTGGTGTGCAGGGTAGACATCACCAGGTGGCCGGTTTGCGCGGCTTTTACTGCAATCTCGGCGGTCTCCAGGTCCCGGATCTCCCCCACCATCACAATATCCGGATCCTGACGCAAAAAGGCGCGCAGGGCAGAGGCAAAGGTTAGCCCTGCCTTGGGGTGGATCTGCACCTGGTTAATGCCGGGCAGATTGATCTCCACCGGATCTTCTGCGGTGGAGATATTTCGCTCCTCGGTATTAAGGATATTGAGGCCGGTATAGAGGGAAACGGTTTTACCGGAGCCGGTGGGGCCGGTCACCAGGATCATCCCCTGGGGACGATTTAGGTTCTTCTGATAGAGCGCTTTCTGCGGCTCAGTAAAGCCCAGAATATCGATATTCAGTTTGGCGGCAGAGGAGTCCAGGATCCGCATCACCACCTTCTCCCCATAGAGGGTAGGCAGGGTGGAGACCCGGAAATCGATCATGGTTTTCTGACCCACCTTCAGCTTAATTCGGCCATCCTGGGGCAGACGTCGCTCTGCCAAGTCCAGCTTGGACATCACCTTAATACGGGCGGCAATACGGGGACCAAGACTGACTGGTGGGGTATTAACCGTATGCAGCATTCCGTCGATACGAAAGCGGATACGGTACTCATTTTCATAGGGCTCAAAATGCAGATCAGAAGCGCCTTTTCGGATCGCTTCCGTCATGATTTTATTCAGAAAAACAACAATTGGGGCATCGTCAGCACCGCTAGTATCTTCGGGTTTTCGTTCTTCAGCGGTATCGATATGGCTTAAATTTTCTTGATCTTCATCGCTGATTTGTAATTGATCAAGATCATTCTCAAGGAGCTTATTAATGACGATGTCAAGATGATGCTTTTTCACCAGAATAGGTTCTGCATGCAAACCTGAGTTAAACTTAAACTCCTCTAGCGCAGCATCGCAGTTCGCATCATGAACCGCAACGACCAGTTTGTTGTCTCTAATTGAAACTGGAAGCGCCGAATGTTTCTCAACCAGCTTGAGATTAATAATTCCCTCTGGAATTGAATCTAAATCCAGTTCAGAAATATCAAAGTGAGGAAATCCAAAGCTAATGTTTGAAACAAATGCCTCATTTTTATTTGTTATTAGAGACTTTTCTGAATTCATATTCAATCGTCTATAAAGTAAAGCCCACCCTTAAATTTAAGGATGGGCTTAACTATTAACAAATATCAGCCGGGCTGCAGGTTTCGCCCCAGGTGATTTGGCTATTGCCGCTGTATGTTGCTGACAGAGTATAGGTCTCAGTTCCCTGAAGTGGGCCATCTGCGGCTGCAGTAACGACTAAGTCTGTGCCGTCCCAAGTAACACCTGAAACTTTATTGGCGGAAGTGGCACTTGCCTGAGTGGGGATACCATCTTGGCCTAGGGTGTCACAAGTGCCAGCCGTCGCTGCTGTCAAACCATTGGTTTGAGCACAAACTTCAATGGAAGTTTTGAATGCACTGGTAGCTTGAACTACTTCAGTAAAAGCAGCTTTACGCGTGTAGTTGTTGTAAGCGGGCAGAGCGATAGCAGCCAGAATGCCGATAATGGCTACTACGATCATCAGTTCAATCAGGGTAAAACCCTGCTGTTTACGTACTTGGCGGGTCATGGGTTGTCTCTCCATAGCAAAAGTCAAAGGTCGCCAGTCCTGGCCTCAGTCCCCGGCAGCACCGGGGGTCACCACAGGCCGCTCGGTTACTAAGTTAGTACAACTTGTTGCATGATCAAAGAGCAAAGACTCGGAAAAGGAAACAAAAAGGCGATATTGGTGTTATGTGGTGGAAAACTTGACGGAAATAAAACAGCGCCGCCAATTTGGCGACGCTTTAGACGTTTTTTTGACGCGACTTTGATGCAAGTTCAGTGAGCAAACGGTGGTGCTTTGTTGCTCAGTTCGCTTTAAAACGCATGGAGAGATCCATCGCTTTGATGTGTTTGGTCAGTGCGCCGACGGAAATAAAATCGACCCCGGTTCGGGCAAAATCGCCGATGGTGCTCAGGGTCACATCGCCGGAGACCTCGAGCTTGGTGCGCCCTCCAAACTGCTCCCGATTCAGTTTGACGGCGTCCATCATCATGGTGATGTCGAAGTTGTCCAGCATCACGATATCGGCCCCTGCAGCCAGGGCTTCGTTCAGCTCCTCCAGGTTTTCCACTTCCACCTCCACCGGGGCGTCCGGCTTCAGTTGGCGCGCAGCTTGTACCGCAGCGGTGATGCCGCCGCAGGCCGCGATGTGGTTCTCCTTGATCAGGAAGGCGTCGTAGAGGCCGATGCGGTGGTTATGGCCGCCGCCACAGGTGACGGCGTACTTCTGAGCGGTGCGCAGGCCGGGCAGGGTTTTGCGGGTGTCCAGCAGGCGGGTCTGAGTCCCCTCCATCTTGGCCACATAGTGGCTGACGGTGGTGGCGACACCGGACAGGGTCTGGATAAAGTTGAGGACGGTACGTTCACCGGTCAGCAGCAGTCGGGCGGGACCAGCCAGTTCACACAGGGTCTGACCGGCCACCACCAGATCGCCGTCATCCACATGCCAGTGCAGGGCAACGTCGCCGCCAAGCTGATTGAACACCTGCTCGGCCCACGCTTTGCCACAGAACACCCCGTCTTCCCGGGTGATGATGGTGGCTTCGGCATAACGATCGGCGGGGATCAGCTGAGCGGTGATGTCCCCGTGCTCAAAACCCAGTCCACCCAGATCTTCGTCCAGGGCGGCAGCTACGCTGAGGCGGATGTCATTTTCCAGCATGGTACTTCAGTACTTCCTTAAGGTCAGAGTGTCTCCCCGCTGGATCAGCTCCAGATCCTTGAGGGCATTCATGCCCAGCAATATGGTGCTGTCCCCGAGGCCAGGGTTGATGTTGGCGTCCAGATCATACAGCGTCAGGGCGCCAATGGAGAGTCGATCAATGCGGGTGTGCCAGACGGTGACCGTGCCGTTGGCGGTGTCCACCGGATAGGACTGGCCCTTGGGCAGGGCGAGGCGCTCGGCCACCGACAGGGGGATGGAGATCCGGGTGGCGCCGGTGTCGACCATCATCACCACCTCATGGCCGTTGATCAGCCCGCTGGCAACATAGTGCCCCTGGCGGTTGCGCAACAGGTTGACCGTGACGTGGCTGTCGCTGACTTCGCTGGCGACCCGCTGATTGGGATTGTATTGCTGGGACAGTTTTCTGTCGAAGTAGAGATAGAGCAGGGCGGCCAGCACCAACCAAGCCAGCACAAAGAGTGTTTGGCCATAGCGTCGTGGAGTTGAGGGTGAGCCCATGGTACGCGTCCTGCCTTCCTGCTAAAGTCTTGCCTTGTCACATTATTCGCGAGTGAGACCGCTTTTTCCATGGCGATCTGTCCCCCGGATGGGGAACCTTACCCAATTGAGCCCCACCTGACCCTTGAGCCTGGCGGTCGCTGGCTGGATCAGGCGCATCACTGTTTCTCCCCGTTTCAGGGGCCAAGACCGGACCCTGAAGAGATCAGCCTGCTGGTGATCCACAACATTACCCTTCCTCCCGGCCTGTTTGGCGCCCCCTACATTCAGCAACTGTTCCTTGGCTGCGTTCAGGCGGACTACCCGGATCTGGAAGCGGTGCAGGGGTTGCAAGTGTCTGCGCATCTGCTGATCCGCCGGGATGGCAGTCTGGTTCAGTTTGTGCCTTTTGATCGCCGGGCCTGGCATGCGGGAGTGAGTGAGTTTGAGGGAAGACCGGGTTGCAATGATTATTCCATCGGCATCGAGTTGGAAGGCACAGACCACACTCCTTATAACCTCCTTCAATATCAGGCGCTTGTTAGCGTGACTCGCGCCCTGATCCGGCAGTATCCTTTGCTGACCAGGGACAGGATCACCGGCCACTGCGATATCGCACCGGGCCGAAAGACGGATCCGGGACCTGCTTTTGATTGGTCGCTGTTTCACGCGTTACTCGAGAAGGACAGCTGATGGCCCTCTTTTCATTAATCATGGTGTTGCTGGCAGAGCGAATGCGCCTGGTGGCGGACACCTTTCAGTTTGAAGCCTGGTTCAAGTGGTATCGCGGGCTGATGTTCGATGACCAGGCGCTGCGCAGCCCCGGTAAAATGCTGGTGGCGCTGGCGCTGCCCGCGTTGCTGGTGGCGATCGTCCAGAGCTGGTTGGTCGGCGTCTGGTTTGGCGTGCTTCACCTGGCCCTCTGGATTCTGGTGGGGCTGCTGCTGTTTGGGCATGCGCCATTGCGTCAGCGCTTCCGGCAATACCTCGATGCCGCCCGCCGGGGCGATACCCAAAGCTGTTTTAACCACGCCGACAGCCTGGATGAGAGCAGTGCCATACAGGCCGCCAGTCTGGAAGAGATGGGGAAGCGGATGGGGCAGCTTAGCGCCTGGTTGAACTACCGCTTCTATGCGGCGGTGGCCCTTTACTACGTGCTGCTCGGTCCCGCGATGGCCACACTCTACTGCACGGTCAGAGCCTATCATGACCATTTTGCCGCTCAGGACCTGCGGCGGCCGCTGGTGGGGCCGGTGATGAAACTGCTCGATTGGGTGCCGGTGCGCATCGTTTCGCTCGGGTTTGCCCTGTCTGGTCATTTCAGTAAAGCCGCACCGGTTCTGGTGCCCAAGGTACTGGACCCGATGGCCGATCCGCGCACCATGATCACTGAGGTGGCGCTGGCGGCGGAAGAGGTGCCGGAAACCAGTGGTGAGCCACTCTGTGTTCAGCCCACTCTGGCCCTGCTGAAATTGGCAAAACGAAACTTTATTTTGCTGCTGGTGCTGGTCTCTTTGCTGACCATCTTCGGCGTGATCCACTAACTGAGTGAATACACTCACTATTTGGTCTGACCTCTTGGTCAAACTAACAGCCTGCTGTCTAAAACGGCGCCACGTCACGGTGGCGCCTGTTCTGTGAGGCGCATCATACTTGTTGCCATGCCATTGTGTGATCTGCTACATTCCCTGCAGCTTCTCAATGGTCATACCAATTAACAAATTTAGTTAACGAACGGATAACGAAGTCCATGACCTACCGTAGAATCAACCAGCCCAAGCTGTCGGACGTCATCTTGAAAGAACTGGAAAAGATGATCCTGGAAGGCAGCCTGAAGCCCGGCCAAAAATTACCGCCGGAGCGTGAGCTGGCGGTGCAGTTTGAAGTCTCCCGCCCCTCGTTGCGAGAAGCAATCCAGAAACTGGAAGCCAAAGGGGTACTGACCCGACGTCAGGGCGGTGGCACATACGTCAAACAGCAGCTATGGAACAGTCTGGCAGATCCCCTGGTGGAGTTGCTGGCCAGCAACCCGGAATCTCAGTACGACCTGCTGGAGTTCCGTTATGCCACAGAAGGCATGATGGCCTACTACGCTGCACTGCGGGGAACCGATGCGGACCATGCCCAGATGCGCCTGAAGATGGACACCATCAAAGCGGTGCAGGGGGATACCGAATCGGAAGCCCAGGCGATCGTGGATTTCTACCGCAGCATTGCGGAAGCCTCCCACAACGTGGCGATGCTGCACCTGGTTCTGAGCCTGACGCCCCTGCTGGTGCGTAACGTGGCGGAAAACCTGGAGTTGCTGTATCGCCGGGAGCGCTCCTCCGAGGTGGCCAACACCCACCGGGAGGCGCTGCTGGAAGCGATTCTGAAGCGGGATCCGGAACTGGCCCGGCGGGCGTCTAACGACCACCTGGCTTACATCGAAGAGGTTACGCTGGAGGTCCGTCAAGAGGACAGCCGGCAGCAGCGGAGTCTGCGAAGAATGCGAAACGACCTATAAAGGTCGTCATCGAATAAGGCCCGGGACAGGGCCCTCAGTCACAAGCAACGATGGTGAGAGACAGTCATGTCAGAACCGATGAATTACGACGTAGACAAGCAGGAAACTCAGGAGTGGCTGGAATCACTGGCCGCTGTAATGCAAGAGGATGGCCTCGAACGGGCTCAATTCCTGTTGGAGCAGATGATCAGCAAAGCCAAGCATGAAGGCGTTGATCTGCCCACCGGCATTACCACCAACTACATCAATACCATTGCTCCCAAGGACGAGCCGGCTTACCCCGGTGACAGCAGTCTTGAGCGTCGAATCCGTTCCATCATTCGCTGGAACGCCATCATGATCGTTCTGCGTGCCTCCAAGAAAGATCTCGATCTTGGCGGCCACATGGCCTCCTACCAGTCCGCTGCCGCGTTCTACGAAGTGGGCTTTAACCACTTCTTCCGTGCGCCGAATGCGCAGGATGGCGGCGACCTGGTGTACTACCAGGGCCACATCTCTCCCGGTATCTACGCTCGTGCCTTTATGGAAGGCCGTCTGACCGAAGAGCAACTGGACAACTTCCGTCAGGAAGTGGATGGCAAGGGTATCCCCTCCTACCCGCACCCGAAACTGATGCCGGACTTCTGGCAGTTCCCCACCGTATCCATGGGTCTCGGCCCGATCAGCGCCATCTACCAGGCTCGCTTCCTCAAGTACTTGGACAGCCGTGGCCTGAAGAACACCAGCGCTCAGCGCGTGTACGCCTTCCTGGGCGACGGTGAGATGGATGAGCCGGAATCCCGTGGCGCGCTCTCCTTCGCCGCCCGTGAAGGACTGGATAACCTGTGCTTCCTGATCAACTGCAACCTGCAGCGTCTGGACGGCCCGGTTATGGGTAACGGCAAGATCATTCAGGAGCTGGAAGGCCTGTTCAAAGGCGCTGGCTGGAACGTCGTGAAAGTGATCTGGGGCAACGGCTGGGACAAGCTGCTGGCCAAAGACAGCTCCGGCAAGCTGCTGCAGCTGATGAATGAAACCGTTGACGGTGACTACCAGACCTACAAGGCCAAAGATGGCGCCTACGTACGTCAGCACTTCTTCGGTCGCTACCCGGAGACTGCCGCGCTGGTCGCGGACATGACCGACGACGAGATCTTCGCCCTGCAGCGTGGTGGTCACTCTTCCTCCAAGCTGTACGCCGCCTACATGAACGCCAAGAACACCAAGGGCAAGCCCACCGTGATTCTGGCCAAGACCGTAAAAGGTTACGGCATGGGTGGCGCCGCCGAAGGGATGAACATCGCCCACCAGGTGAAGAAGATGAACGCCGAGCACGTGCGCCAGCTGCGCGACCGTCTGGGCCTGAAAGATCTGGTCTCCGATGAGCAACTGCTGGAACTGCCCTACCTGAAGCTGGAGCAGGACAGCCCGGAACACCGTTACCTGCACGCCCGTCGTGAAGCCCTGCATGGCTACACGCCGCAGCGTCTGCCCAACTTCACCGAGGAACTGGTGCTGCCGAAGCTGGACAGCTTCCAGGGCCTGCTGGATGAGCAGAAGCGCGACATCTCCACCACCATGGGCTTTGTCCGTGCGCTGAACATCCTGCTGAAAGACAAGGGCATCGGTAAGAACATCGTGCCGATCGTGGCTGACGAAGCCCGTACCTTCGGTATGGAAGGCCTGTTCCGTCAGATCGGCATCTACAACCCGAAGGGGCAGACTTACACCCCGCAGGATCGTGACGTGGTCTCCTACTACAAGGAATCCACCAACGGTCAGGTACTGCAGGAAGGGATCAACGAGCTGGGCGCCATGTCCTCCTGGGTTGCTGCCGCCACCTCCTACAGCACCAACGATCTGCCGATGATCCCGTTCTACATCTACTACTCCATGTTCGGCTTCCAGCGCGTGGGCGATATGGCGTGGATGGCGGGTGACCAGCAAGCTCGTGGCTTCCTGCTGGGCGCCACCGCAGGCCGTACCACCCTGAACGGTGAAGGTCTGCAGCACGAAGACGGTCACAGCCACATCATGGCGAACACCGTACCGAACTGCATCAGCTACGATCCGACCTTCGCCTACGAAGTGGCGGTGGTACTTCAGGATGGTATCCAGCGTATGTACGGTCCGGCTCAGGAGAACGTGTTCTACTACCTGACCCTGATGAACGAGAACTACGCCCAGCCGGCGATGCCGGAAGGGGTGGAAGAGGGGATCCGCAAAGGGATCTACAAGCTGGAAACCTACGCCGGTGACAAGGCCAAGGTACAGCTGCTCTCCTCCGGCACCATCATGATGCAGGTACGCGAAGCGGCCCGCATTCTGTCCGAAGAGTACGGCATCGCCTCCGACGTATTCAGCGTTACCTCCTTCAACGAACTGACCCGTGACGGTCAGGATGCTGAGCGCTGGAACATGCTGCACCCGGCTGAGCAGGCCCGTGTGCCCTACGTGACCACCGTATTGGGTAATGAGCCGGCCATCGCCGCAACCGATTACATGAAAAACTACGCCGAGCAGATCCGCGCCTTCGTGCCTGCGGAAAGCTACAAGGTGCTGGGTACCGACGGCTTCGGCCGCTCTGACAGCCGCGCCAACCTGCGTCGTCACTTTGAAGTGGATGCCGGTTACGTGGTGGTCGCCGCTCTGTCCGAGCTGGCGAAGAAGGGCACCCTGGACAAGGCCGTGGTGGCAGAAGCCATCGCCAAATTCAACATCGATGCCGACAAGCAAAACCCGCTGTACGCCTAAGAGATTGCTGACTTATGACTATTGAAATCAACGTACCCGATATTGGTGCCGATGAGGTCGAGGTGACCGAGATCCTGGTGAAAGTGGGTGATCGGGTCGAAGAGGAACAATCCCTGATCTCCGTGGAGGGCGACAAGGCCTCCATGGAGGTGCCTGCCAGCGCTGCCGGTGTGGTGAAAGAGATTAAGGTGGCGGTGGGCGACAAGGTCGCGACCGGCTCCCTGATTATGGTGTTCGACGCTGAGGGCGCGGCTCCGGCAGCAGAAGCCCCGGCAGCCGAGCAAGCCGCTGAGACACCGGCACCGGCGGCTGCGGCCTCCGTGCAGGCCGTGGCGGTACCGGACATCGGTGACGACGAAGTGGACGTGACCGAACTGCTGGTAAAAGTCGGCGATGTGGTGACCGAGGAGCAGCCGCTGATCACCGTGGAGGGTGACAAAGCCTCCATGGAAGTGCCCGCCCCGTTTGCTGGCACCATTAAGTCCATCAGCATCAATGTGGGCGACAAGGTTTCCACCGGCACCGTCATCATGGAGTTTGAAGTGGCAGGCTCTGCGCCCGCTGCTCAGCCTGCGGCTGCTGTTGAGGCGGCACCGGTGGCTGGCGGTACCGCAACCAAGGTGGTTGCCGTACCGGATATCGGCGGTGATGCGGTTGACGTTACCGAGATCCTGGTGGCCGTCGGTGATCGTGTCAGCGACGAACAGCCGCTGATCACCGTGGAGGGTGACAAAGCCTCCATGGAAGTACCGGCCCCGTTTGCTGGCGTAGTGAAGGCGATCCGCATTCAGGTGGGTGACAAGGTCTCCACCGGTACCGAGATCATGGAGTTTGAAGTGGAAGGCGCCGCGCCTGCTGCCGCCCCTGCTCCGGCTCCGGCAGCCCAAGCCCCGGTTGAGCGTAAGCCAGCCCCGTCCGCTCCGGCGGATTCCGGTCAGGTGGCCTCCGTTGAAGCCAGCACCGGCTTTATCGAGAACAGCGCCTACGCCTACGCCACCCCGGTGATTCGCCGTATGGCTCGCGAACTGGGCGTTGACCTCTCCAAGGTGAAAGGCACCGGTCGCAAGACCCGCATCCTGAAAGAGGACGTGAACAGCTACGTAAAAGCGGCGCTGGCTCAGGTGCAATCCGGTGCCGTGGCCCCGGCAGGCAAACAGGGCGGTGGTCTGGATCTGCTGCCCTGGCCGAAGGTGGATTTCAGCAAGTTTGGCGAAGTGGAACTGCAGCCGCTGTCCCGCATCAAGAAGCTGTCTGGCGCCAACCTGGCCCGCAACTGGGCGATGATCCCGCACGTAACTCAGTTTGACGAGGCGGACATCACCGACGTGGAAGCCTTCCGTAAGGAGCAGAACGCGGTAGTGGCCAAGCAGGATCTGGGCTTCAAGATCACCCCACTGGTGTTCATCCTCAAGGCCGTGGCCAAGACGCTGGCGGATCTGCCCCAATTCAACAGCTCCCTGTCCGAAGATGGCGAGAGCGTAGTGCTGAAGAAGTACATCCATATCGGTGTGGCAGTGGATACCCCCAATGGCCTCGTGGTACCGGTGGTGCGCGACGTCAACAAGAAGGGCATCTACGAGCTGTCCGAAGAGCTGATGGCGATCTCCAAAAAGGCGCGCGCCGGTAAGCTGACTGCCTCTGACATGCAGGGCGGTTGCTTCACCATTTCCAGCCTGGGTGGCATCGGCGGTACCGCCTTTACCCCCATCGTGAATGCCCCGGAAGTGGCCATCCTCGGTGTGTCCAAGTCCGAGATGAAGCCTAAGTGGAATGGCAAAGAGTTTGCGCCGCGTCTGATGCTGCCGCTCTCGCTGTCCTATGACCACCGGGTCATCGACGGTGCCGACGGGGCTCGCTTCTCCAGCACCCTGGCAGGTTACCTGTCTGATATCCGCAAGTTAGTGCTGTAACTCCCATAAGGCCGATTTATGTGATCGGCCTTTTGTTTTCCCTTTAGTTTGATGGGGGGCAGCAGTACAATGCGGCTCGCCCCCCAACGGAATACAGAATAATCAGAGGAACATCATGAGCAACGAGATCAAGACTCAGGTCGTCGTACTCGGCGCTGGCCCCGCAGGTTACTCCGCCGCTTTCCGCGCTGCTGACCTCGGCCTGGAAACCGTCATTATCGAGCGTTACAGCACCCTCGGTGGCGTGTGCCTGAACGTGGGTTGTATCCCCTCCAAGGCCCTGCTGCACATCGCCAAGGTGATCGACGAAGCCAAGGTAATGGCGGATCACGGCGTGACCTTCGGCGAGCCGAACATCGATCTGGACAAGATCCGTGCCCACAAAGAGAAAGTTATCGGTCAACTGACCGGTGGTCTGGGCGGCATGGCCAAGATGCGCAAGGTAAAAGTGGTGAACGGCAAGGGCCAGTTCACCGGTGCCAACAGCATCGACGTGACCGCTGAAGACGGCTCTGTCACCACCGTGAAGTTCGATAACGCGATCATCGCTGCCGGTTCCCGTCCGATCCAACTGCCTTTCATTCCTCATGAAGACCCGCGCATCTGGGACTCCACCGATGCTCTGGAGCTGAAAGAAGTTCCCGGCCGCCTGCTGATCATGGGCGGTGGCATCATCGGTCTGGAGATGGGCACCGTGTACAAGGCGCTGGGCTCCGAAGTGGACGTGGTGGAGATGCTGGACCAGGTGATCCCCGCTGCGGATAAAGACGTGGTTCGCGTGTTCACCAAGCGCATGAACAAGAAGTTCAACTTCATGCTGCAAACCAAGGTGACCGCCGTTGAAGCCAAAGAAGACGGCATCTACGTCTCCATGGAGGGCAAAAAAGCCCCGGCTGAGCCGCAGCGCTACGACGCCGTACTGGTTGCCATTGGCCGTACTCCGAACGGCAAGCTGCTGGCCGCTGAAAACGCTGGCGTAAACGTGGATGAGCGTGGCTTTATCAACGTAGACAAGCAGATGCGCACTAACGTACCGCACATCTACGCCATCGGCGACATCGTGGGCCAGCCGATGCTGGCGCACAAAGGTGTCCATGAAGGCCATGTAGCAGCGGAAGTGATCTCCGGTAAGAAGCACTACTTCGACCCGAAAGTGATCCCCTCCATCGCGTACACCGATCCGGAGATCGCCTGGGTAGGTCTGACCGAGAAGGAAGCCAAAGAGCAGGGCATCAACTACGAAACCGCCACCTTCCCGTGGGCGGCCAGTGGCCGTGCTATCGCCTCTGACGCTTCTGACGGCATGACCAAGCTGATCTTCGACAAGGATACCCACCGTGTTATCGGTGGTGCGGTTGCGGGTACCAATGCGGGCGAACTGCTGGGCGAGATCGGCCTGGCCATTGAGATGGGCTGTGATGCGGAAGACATCGCTCTGACCATCCACGCTCACCCGACTCTGCACGAGTCCGTAGGTCTGGCGGCTGAGGTGTACGAAGGCTCCATCACCGACCTGCCGAACCCGAAAGCCAAGAAGAAGTAACTTGGCGGGAAAGAAAAAAGGCGACCTCAGGGTCGCCTTTTTGCGTCATGCGGTGAACTTTTTGTTGGGATCCCGTAGAGTAACGTCGTTACAAAAAGAATAAGAATACGGGGTAGCGGGCTGATGCGCTTTTTTCTGCTGGTGGTACTGATTCTGGTGCAGAGTGCGTCTCCTGCCCTGGCTTCTGCCATCCGTTGGGTTAACGCGGAGCAGGGGCTTCAGAACCAGTCGGTTTTGGCGTTTGCTGAGGACGACCAGGGGCTGATCTGGATCGGCACCGAGGATGGCTTGTACCGCATGACCGATCGCCATCTGCGCCGGGTGGATCTGCAGGGCAGCCGCCACCTGTTTGGCGAGTCCTTTATCCAGGCGCTGTTGCCGCTGCCCAATCACCAGATGCTGGTGGCCACCGATGACAACCTGTACCGATTAGACCTCTTCAACAACCAGGCTGATTCCCTGAGTCAGCTGGTGGATCTCCCCCTCCATACTACGACGAGCCGCTTCTACCAGGACAGCCAGGAGAACATCTGGTTTGTCACCATGGACGGCGTGGTGTTCCGCCTGGCTCCGGATCTCAGCCGCTACGACGAAGTGGGGACTTTGACCACTGAACAGCATTGGCGCCAACTGTTTCGTGACGAGGGCGATCAGGTATGGGCCATCAGTCGTCACCGCCTGGTCAAGATGGATGGGCCTCAACCGATTTCCCAGGAAAACCACTGGCCGATGGAGTATGGCGAACTGAGAGCGATGGCCGCCGATGGTAAGGGACGGGTGTGGCTGGCCAGCTATGGTGGCTTGTACGCTTTCGACACCGTAGAGGGCGTGGTGGCTTCCGCCCCGGTTTTTGATCAGCCACTGCGGGATATTGACCCGGATGGCCAGGGCGGGCTGTGGCTGTTGGGGCGGGGAGAACTCTACCACTGGGCCGCTGATGCGCCCGGACCGGTGGAAGTGGATCTGAAATACCCACCATCGTTTCGCCCGGAATCACTGTTTGCCGGTCAGGTGGACTCTCAGGGACGACTTTGGTTGATCAGCGATTATGAGGGGCTGATTGGGTACCGGCACACCGCCAGTTTTATTGAAGAGCGCATCAGCACCCACCTCTATCCCGGATTGAACAACGACATGACCTGGGGGATCCACGCGGAGGGATCCATGCGCTATCTGGCGACGGACAGAGGTGTCCAGTGGCTGGATACCGCCAGTGGAGAGCATGGCACCGTAAAGCTGCCCGCCCTTCGGGATGCGGGTGCGGCGTTCGGTCTGGCCCCTCTCGACGATACCCATCTGGTGGTGGCTTCGACCGAAGGGCTGTACCGCCTGGATGTCGAGAGCAAACAGGCAGAGCGAATTACGGGGATGGGGTTGCCGGACCTGCGCAACCAGGTGGTCTACAACGTGATTGCCGATGGTGATCAAATTTGGATTGTGACGGGGCGTTATCTGTTCCGCTGGTGGCCCGCCCAACAAAACAGTGAGCGTTTTGATGTCGATGGACGGCCGATCATCGGAGTGCGAAACCTGACGCGGGGGCCCGATGGCCGCCTCTGGTTTGGGGGAGAGAACCTGCTTGCCTACCAGGACAAGGGGGGGAGCGTCACCATGGTGCTGTCGGCCGGTAATGTTGAACAGCGCAAACACTCCGTAGGCTTTTTGGCGCCTCAGGCCGATGGCAGCCTCTGGTTTTCCAGCTATGGCCGTGGGGTCTGGATGTACGACCCGCGCTGGCATGAGTTCCGTCAACTCAGCGACCAGTGGCAGATGGATTGCGACAACGCCTACGTCGGAGCGATGGTTGAACATCGGATGATCATCGGCTGCAGTCGCAGTCTCTTTGTGGTGGAGCCCCACCTGCAAACGCTGTTTGGCCTGGACATTTTCGATGGCCTGGCGATCAACAACTTCAATGAAGGTGCACTCTTCTATGACCCCGACATCGGCATGATGCTGGGGGCTGCTGGTGGCATGATCACCGTTGCGCCGGACCAACTGGCCCCCCTTCCCAGACAGGATCGCGCCATCATCGAATCCCTCGAGGTGCATTACCAGGATGGACAGCGACAGCTTTGGCTGGAGCCTGAGGGGCGCCCCATCACTATTGAGCCGGAGTACCGCCTGCTGGCGCTGCACTTCGCCAGCAACCGACTGCTGGACCGCACCCCAAAACCTTACCGCTACCGTCTCAACCACAACGGTGTGGCGGGGCAACTTGTGGACTTTCCCAACCAGGGGCAGTTGACCTTCAGTGGCCTGAAGCCGGGGAGTTATGAGCTGGAGCTTTACGGCGTCAGCCAGGGGATCTGGTCGGCGGTACCGAGCCGAGTTTCTTTCGTAGTCAATCAACACTGGTGGCAAAGCGAGCCGGTCAAAGCCCTTGCCGGCTCAGCCCTGGTGATTTTTCTGATGTTGGGCCTGTTGCAACGGCAGCGGCAGGTGCAGCGGATCCGCCAATTCAATACCGAGTTAAGCCAGAGCCAGCAGCGCCTGCACCTGGCCATGGGGGCGGGTCGTTCCGACACCTGGGAGTGGGACAAGGCGAGCAATCGATTCCGCCTTGAGAATCATCAGCGTTACCTCGGCGACGACGGAATGCCGCGCCTGATGGAGATGAGCCAACTCACCATCCATCCTGATGATCGCCTGCGGGTGTGGCGGGCCTGGCGCGAGCACTATCTGGGGTTATCGGAACATTACGACGTCGAATATCGCCAGGCCGACTATCAGGGGCGCTGGCGCTGGATCTGGGCTGCCGGTAAGGCGGTGGAACGGGATGAGCGCAATGGCCAGGCTCGTCGGGTGGTGGGCATCTACACCGACATGACCGCGCACCGGCGGCTGGAGCAGGAGCATGGGCTTTATGCTCAGGCCATCGAAAACACGGCGGAAGGGGTGGTCATTCTGGATCACCAGTTGCTGGTACAGGGCTGTAACCCGGCAGCGGAGATGATTCTTGCCACTCCCCGGGCCCAGCTGATGGGGGATCGGTTCCACCACTACTGGTACCGGGACCAGGAACCACAACTGGATGCGATTACCCAGGATGAAGCCAGCTGGAAAGGGGAAGTGTTGTTGCGGGGACGCACCGGTGAGACCGTACCGGTTTGGCTCAATATCAGCCCGATGGGCGACCGCGCCCGCCATCTGGTGGCGCTCTTCTCCGACATCACGGAACGAAAGCGCGCGGAACTCGAACTGCGCCGGCTGGCGGATTTCGATCCCCTGACCGGGCTCCCCAACCGCAGCCAGTTTAATGTCCGGCTTAATGCCGCCATCCAGGCCCGGGAACCGGTGGGACACCCCATGGCTCTGATGTTCCTGGATCTGGATCGCTTCAAGCACATTAACGACACCTATGGACACTCCACCGGAGACGGTTTGCTGGTCCAGGCGGCTCAGCGTCTTAAGGGGCTGATGGGAGAATCGGAGCTGCTCTGCCGCTTTGGTGGCGACGAATTCATTGTGTTGATCAACGAATACCAGACGAGAGCAGAGCTGGAACGGTTGGCGCAAAAAATTCTCAGTGCCATTGCTGAACCCTTTGAAGTGGACGGCCAACTGTTCTACGTCTCCACCAGTGTGGGCGTCGCCTGTTACCCCGAGGACGCATTGCAACCGGAGGCGTTGATCCGTCATGCAGACCTGGCGATGTACCACGCCAAGGAGGAGGGGCGTGGCCGCTACTGCTTCTATACTCGTCAGCGCGATGCTCAGGCAACCTACCAGCTTGAGCTGGAGAACGCTCTGCGTCAGGCTCTGGAAGCCAACCGACTGGAACTGCACTACCAACCTCAACTGGATCTGAATACTGGCAAGGTCACCGGCGTGGAAGCGCTGTTGCGGTGGTTTGACGAGGAGAACGGTGCGGTGTCTCCGGATACCTTTATCGCTTTGGCGGAATCCAGCGGCATCATCGTCAAACTGGACCGTTGGGCTTTGCGTCAGGCGTGCCAGAGCTTTGTTCGCTGGGGCATGGGGGAAGGGCTGAAGCTGTCGGTCAATGTCTCAGCCAGCCACTTCCATCAACCGGATTACGTGGATTTCGTTTCCCGGGTTCTGACAGAAACCGGGCTGCCCGCTCGACAGTTGTGCCTGGAGATTACCGAAGGGGTGCTGATGAAGCGGGTCAGTCTGGCGCAAAGCCACCTGCATGCCTTGAGACAGCTTGGGGTGTCGGTGGCGGTGGATGACTTTGGTACCGGCTACTCCTCGCTGGCATACCTGAGTCAATTTGCCGTGGACGCGCTGAAGATCGATCGCTCCTTTGTACATGACCTGCCAGGCAACCTGACCAACGGCGCCATCACACGAAGCATTCTGGATATGGGGCGAAACCTGGGACTGCAGGTGGTGGCCGAGGGGGTGGAAACCGAAGCGCAGGAGGCGTTCCTGCGCCAACAGGGTTGTAACCGGATGCAGGGGTTCCTTTATGCCCGCCCCATGAATGCCGAGGCCTGCTGTCTGTGGTTGCAGGAGCAGATGGAGCGGCAAGAGTGGGAGGCGATCAGCTGAGCCCGTCCAGCCAGGACTCGGTCAACTGAGTCAGGTTGTCGAGCCGGTGATCGGCGATCACGAAGCGGGGATCGTCCCGGTGATGGGGATCCGGCACGGCCAGCGCGGTCATTCGGGCAGACTTGGCGGCCAGCAGCCCATTAAAGGAGTCCTCAATCGCCATGCAGTGCTCTGGCGGAACCTGCAAGCCACTGGCCGCATCCAGGTAAACCTGGGGATGCGGTTTGCCATAGGGGAGAGACTCGGCAGAGCGGGTCACCGAGAAAGCGCCGGTCAGACCCAGCCGCTCCAGCGTTGCCTCAACCAGCAAAGAGGGAGAGGAGGTGGCCAACCCGAGGGCCCAGCCCCGCTGATGGATGGTCCGTATCGCTTGCTCGACGCCGGGCAGCGGACTCCCCTGTGTGCGGATCAGCTCAACCACCCGGTGCAGAATGGTGTCGGCCACCTGTGGGGGAGTTGCTCCGGTCCAGGGGTGGCGCTGATACCAGTACGTCACCACCTGATCAATTCTCAACCCCTGGGTTTTCAGCGTGTCCTCAAAGGTGAGAGGCACTCCCCGATCTGACAAGATCTCCAGTTCAGCTTGCTGCCAGAACGGTTCTGAGTCGACCAGAACGCCGTCCATATCAAAAATTACGGCTTGGATAATGTGGGTCACGATGTGTACCATTCAGTTTTGAACAAGATTCAGTGTGATAGATTCGCGCGAATATTTAAATGACCGTAAATCTCGGTCGACTGATCGCTACACTGTACCTTTTGGTGCTCCGATGATGAAACGGTCTCAATGGGAGAGTTATATATGAAACGCAGTCAAACATTCGCTGTGGCTTCGCTGGTCGGCCTGCTGGCCGCTTGTGGTGGCAGCGATGATGCTCCGGCAACCGGTACCCTGAGCATGGGCATTACCGATGGCCCGGTTCATTATGCTGATGATGTGGTGATCGTGCTGAGCCATATGGTGCTGGTACCGGAAGCGGGCGGTGACCCGATTGTGTTTGACTATCTCCAGGACGAGAACGAACTGCGCAGCATCGATCTGCTGGAAGTGCAGGGCGCCAAAGTGGAATGGGTGATCACTGACCGTGAGCTGCCGGTTGGCAACTACGACGTCTGTGCTTACATCATCCAGGGTGACGGCAGTGAGACCACCTCTCACGTGAATATCGATGATGGCACCTTTAGCCTGTCCACCCCTTCCGGTGGCAGTTGCAAAGGCTTCAAGCCGGACGACGTTGACGGCCAAAAACCGGCCCGCCTGAAGTTCAACCGTGAATCTCAGGTGACCGTGAACACCGGCATCAATAACTTTGTGATCGACTTTGACCTGAGCAAGGGCCTGGTAGATAACCGCCATTCTCAGGGCAACCAGACCGACTTCAAGATCAAGCCCAATGCGGTCACTCTGGTCAACGCGGGTGGCGCGGGCATCATTCGCGGCGTATTGGCACAGCAGCAGTTTGATGCTTGTGAAGCGGACTTTGCCAGCCTGCTGGGGGCGTCTGAGTTCAGTCATGCGGCCTACCTGTATGCCGACAGCCGTGACCGTACCACCATGGGTGACATCGCGGGTGAAGAGGGCTTCCCGGCGGACAGCACTCTGGTTGAGCCGGTGACCGTGGCCCCGATCAACCTGGTAGAAGTTGAGCAGGAGGACGGCAGCATTGTGGAAGAGCTGCAGTACGAGTTCGGCTTTATCGGTGAAGGCATCTACTCCATCGGTTACACCTGTGTGGCCAATGTGGACCAGCCGGACACCCATGAAACCCAAGAAGATGGCTTTGCCATCTACCAGCACTACACTCCGGTAGAGGTGAAGGCGGACGAGGAAACCATTCAGGATCTGGATCCGATCCTCTGATCCCACATCGGTTTTCCGACAGAAAAGGCCGCCCTCTGGGCGGCCTTTTTGTTTAAATTTCAAACTGTGCTGCTTTTCCCATCCATTCCTTACGACTTTGGTGTAAATCGCTACTGACTTTGACTTCTATTCGGTCTGGCCGATTCAAAAGCGTGCGCAAGATCGCTATACTGCGGGCACCCGAGGTGTGGCAGTGATCACAGAAGCGTGCCAAATTGCCACATCCGTTCACAGGACGTGCAGCTTGTATGTGAGCCTGCCAGGAAGAGAGGAAGTGAGCCGTGTTAGAAGCCTATCGTGAACACGTCGCAGAACGTGCCGCCCAGGGAGTGGTGCCCAAGCCACTGGATGCCCAACAAACCAGCGAACTGGTTGAACTGCTGAAGAATCCCCCTGCCGGTGAAGAAGAAACCCTGATTGATCTGCTGGAAAACCGCATTCCGCCCGGTGTGGATGAAGCCGCTTACGTAAAAGCCAGCTTCCTTGCCGCGGTGACTACTGGTGAAGCCAGCAGCCCGCTGGTCAGCCCGGAGCGTGCCACCGAACTGCTGGGCACCATGCAGGGCGGTTACAACATTGAACCCCTGATCAAACTGCTGGGCCACACCACTCTGGCACCGCTGGCCGCCAAGGCACTGTCCCACACCCTGCTGATGTTTGACGCGTTCCACGATGTTGTTGAACTGGCCAACAGCGGCAACGATTATGCCAAGCAGGTCATGCAAGCCTGGGCCGACGCGGAGTGGTTTACCTCCCGTCCCCAACTGGCGGAATCGATCACCCTGACCGTATTCAAGGTGCCTGGCGAAACCAACACCGACGACCTGTCTCCGGCCCCGGATGCCTGGTCCCGCCCTGATATCCCGCTGCATGCTCTGGCGATGCTGAAATCCGCCCGAGAAGGGATCACGCCGGATGAGCCGGGTGTGGTTGGCCCCATCAGCACCATCGAACAGCTGAAAGAGAAAGGCCACCCGCTGGTATACGTGGGTGACGTTGTGGGCACCGGCTCCTCCCGGAAATCCGCCACCAACTCTGTACTCTGGTTTATGGGCGATGACCTGCCGGGCGTACCGAACAAGCGCGGCGGCGGCTTCTGCTTCGGCGGCAAGATCGCGCCGATCTTCTTCAACACCATGGAAGACGCCGGTGCACTGCCGATCGAGATGCCGGTGGACAAGATGGCCATGGGCGATGTGATCACCGTATTCCCGTACGAGGGTGTGGTGAAGAACGAAGCCGGTGAAGTGATCTCCGAATTTGAACTGAAAACCGACGTACTGCTGGATGAGGTTCGCGCTGGCGGCCGTATCCCGCTGATCATCGGTCGCGGCCTTACCGACAAGGCCCGTGAAGTGCTGGGTCTGGCGCCCTCCGACATCTTCCGTCGTCCCCAGGACGTGGCTGATACCGGCAAGGGTTACACCCTGGCTCAGAAGATGGTGGGCAAAGCCTGTGGCGTTGAGGGCGTTCGCCCCGGCCAATACTGCGAGCCGAAGATGACCACCGTTGGCTCTCAGGACACCACCGGCCCGATGACCCGTGACGAGCTGAAAGACCTGGCCTGTCTGGGCTTCTCCGCCGACCTGACCATGCAGTCCTTCTGCCACACCGCCGCCTATCCCAAGCCGGTGGATGTGAACACCCACGCCACCCTGCCGGACTTCATCATGAACCGTGGCGGTGTGTCTCTGCGCCCCGGTGACGGTGTGATCCACTCCTGGCTGAACCGCATGCTGCTGCCTGATACCGTGGGCACCGGTGGTGACTCCCACACCCGCTTCCCGCTGGGTATCTCCTTCCCGGCTGGCTCCGGTCTGGTGGCCTTTGCCGCCGCCACCGGCGTGATGCCGCTGGATATGCCGGAGTCTGTGCTGGTGCGCTTTAAAGGTGAGATGCAGCCGGGTATCACCCTGCGTGACCTGGTTCATGCCATCCCCTACTACGCGATTCAGCAGGGCTTGCTGACCGTAGAGAAGCAGGGCAAGAAGAACATCTTCTCTGGCCGCGTGCTGGAGATTGAAGGCCTGGACAACCTCACTGTCGAGCAGGCGTTTGAGCTGTCCGATGCGTCCGCCGAGCGTTCAGCCGCTGGCTGTACCATCAAGCTGGGCGAAGACTCCATCGCGGAGTACCTGCAGTCCAACATCGTGATGCTGAAGTGGATGATCGCGGAAGGCTATGGCGACCGTCGTACCATCGAGCGTCGCATCAATGCCATGGAAGCCTGGCTGGCCAATCCTGAGCTGATGGAAGCCGATGCGGATGCCGAATACTGCGCCGTTATCGAGATCGACCTGGCGGACATCAAGGAGCCGATCCTCTGTGCGCCGAACGATCCGGACGATGCTCGTCTGCTGTCCGAAGTTCAGGGCGACAAGATCGACGAAGTGTTCATCGGTTCCTGCATGACCAACATCGGCCACTTCCGTGCGGCGGGTAAACTGCTGGACAAGTTCAAGGGCGCTCTGCCGACCCGTCTGTGGGTCGCGCCGCCGACCAAGATGGACCAGCAGCAGCTGATCGACGAAGGCTACTACGGCATCTACGGCCGAGTGGGTGCGCGCACCGAGATGCCCGGTTGCTCACTGTGTATGGGTAACCAGGCCCGCGTAGCGGACGGTGCCTCTGTGGTGTCCACCTCGACCCGTAACTTCCCGAACCGTCTGGGTACCGGCGCCAACGTCTACCTGGCGTCTGCGGAGCTGGCGGCGGTGGCCTCCATCCTGGGTAAACTGCCCACCGTGGAGGAGTACCTGGAGTACGCCAAGACCATCGATGCTCAGGCGGCAGACACCTACCGCTACCTGAACTTCCATCAGATGGAGCAGTACACCAAGCCGGCTGGCGAAGTGATTCTGCAGCAGCCCGCTTAAGGGAATGCAACGAAAACGCCCCGCAATCGCGGGGCGTTTTTTGTTGTCAGTCTTAAACCACCTCCTATGGAGGTGGTGATCGTTTCCTCGGGGCTCTGCCTGTAGAGTTGGGATTTCTAAATAATTCCGCGTAAACGAATAAGCAGAATTGCCACGAAATTGAATCCATTTTGATGTTGTCGCAGATCTTTCACGGCGAAAGCCGTCCACCTTGGCCGACTCGCGGCGCCGAGCGGGAACGACTGGGAATGAAGCCGAGGGCCAGGGAAGGTCCGAGTGGCCAGCCGAGCATGGAAGCGAGTCTGGCCAGAGCTGAAATGGGAAGGAGAGGGAGCGAGGGGCATTCGCCGCGCCGGAGGCAAAGGGGAGTCCAGAGGGGCGTAAGCCCTTCTGGCGGCCGCCGGGCCGCTCCCGGCAAAGGGGGTAATGGTGCATCTAAAGTCACATGCCTGTGGCATCCCCGAAAACAAAAAGCCCCCTTAAAGGGGGCTAATCAAAGCCACCTGCTATGCAGGTGGATGTTTACATGTGCAGACGCCAGGCCACCCGGGTGGCCTGACACTGAAAACTGGATCAGCTGGCTTCGCTGTGGCGCTCGAACAGGGTTTCCAGCAAACGGTCTTCCAGTTCGAACCGCTCCTCCATCTTCTGCCCCAGCCTGGACAGGTCCTGATCCAACTCCATCAGAGTGTCGTCATCTACGCCGTTGGTGTACTTATCATTGAAGTCCAGCGCAGCGTCGGTGCTGGGAGAGATTTTGGGGAACAGGCTTTGTGCCAGGGACTTCGAGTGTTCGCCGTTTTTCTCACAGGCGGAGGCAACCTGGTCATACACTTCGAAGTGGCCTTCAGAGACGTAATCCACCAGCAGATTACAGAATTGCTGGATGTGGTCCTCTTCAGGCAGTTGACCCTTGTTCTTCTCATACGGGGGCAGGCCTGCCAGTTGGCAGTAGTGGATCAGCAGCTGACGACGGCTTTCCAGCCAATGGTCAATCAGTGTGTTGGAGCCTCCCCAAGCATCCACGGCCCGTTCTAACTTTGTCAGCATGGCACCATCCTCTTGCAAGCCAACTTAATATTGGTACTTCCCAATTTAAGTAAGGGATGGCTCAGGGATCAACGGTTTTTTAACCACTCGTGGAGGAATCTTCTGAAAGGGGGGGCGCAGGAAATAAAAAACCCTGACGCCGAGGCGTCAGGGCATAAGATTGGGTGTTGCGGGCTCACTTGCGTGAACTTCTTACTTCGTTTTGCTAGCGCCGTATTGTTATACCAAAGGCGAATTGGGAGTGCAAATCTTTGCCTGTGACCATCCGCAAGCGAGGATTCCCCTGAATTGTGGGACGGCTCACGCTCACCTCGTATCAATCTTCGAACGCGGTGCTACAATGGCCTGAATTTTGTTGCGTATTGATGCGTAAGGGATGAACTAGATGTCAGAACTGAAAAACGATCGTTACCTGCGGGCCCTGCTGCGCCAGCCGGTAGATGTGACTCCGGTCTGGATGATGCGTCAAGCTGGCCGTTATCTGCCTGAGTACCGAGCCACCCGCGCCGAAGCCGGCGATTTCATGAGCCTGTGTAAGAACCCTGAACTGGCCTGTGAAGTTACCCTCCAGCCTTTGCGTCGCTATCCGCTCGATGCCGCCATTCTGTTCTCCGACATCCTCACCATCCCCGATGCCATGGGCCTGGGTCTCTACTTCGAGACCGGTGAAGGTCCGCGCTTCCAGACTCTGGCTGACAACAAAGCCACCATCGAAAACCTGCCGATCCCGGATCCGGAGCAGGAACTGCGCTACGTAATGGACGCTGTGCGTACCATCCGTCGCGAGCTGAAGGGTGAAGTGCCGCTGATCGGTTTCTCCGGCAGCCCCTGGACCTTGGCTACCTACATGGTAGAGGGCGGCAGCTCCAAAGACTTCGCCAAGATTAAGAAGATGGCGTTCTCCGAGCCGGCCACCATGCACTTGCTGCTGGACAAGCTGGCGGACTCCGTCATTCTGTACCTGAACGCCCAGATCAAAGCGGGTGCTCAGGCGGTGCAGATCTTCGACACCTGGGGCGGCGCACTGTCCGGCCCGGCTTACCGCGAGTTCTCTCTGCGCTACATGCACAAGATCGTGGATGGCCTGATCCGTGACCACGACGGCCGCAAAGTACCGGTTGTTCTGTTCACCAAGGGCGGCGGTCAGTGGCTGGAAGATATCGCTGCCACCGGTTGTGACGCAGTGGGTCTGGATTGGACTGTGGACGTGAAAGCTGCTCGTGCCCGTGTGGGTGACAAAGTGGCGCTGCAGGGCAACATGGATCCGTCCATGCTGTACGCTCCGATCCCGCGCATCGAAGAGGAAGTGGAGCGCATCCTGGGTGAGTTCGGCCACGGCGATGGTCACGTATTCAACCTGGGTCACGGCATCCACCAGCACGCCGATCCGGAGCACGCTGGCGCCTTTATCAACGCTGTACACGAGCAGTCTCGCAAGTACCACAAGTAAGCGCGCGACTGACTTAAGAAAAAAGCACCCTTCGGGGTGCTTTTTTTTTGATCTTCGATCTGGTTTCGCTCTGTCGTGATCGCTACAATGCCAAACATAAGTCCGATAACCAAACATATGTTATGACTGAGCGAGAGCAGCAGATCCTGGACCTAATTCGCCAGGACCCGCTTATCCCCCAGCAAGAGCTGGCGGACAAACTGGGTATCAGCCGCAGTGCGATTGCCGGGCACATCATGCACCTCACCCAGAAGGGACACATTCAGGGTAAGGGGTACATTCTGGCGCCGGAGCGCTACGCCCTGGTGATCGGCGGTGCCAACATGGATCTCTGTGGCGTGGCGGATCGCCCGCTGGTGGATGGGGATTCCACCCCGGGGAGTCTGACCGCCAGCGCTGGCGGTGTGGGACGCAATATCGCCGATAACCTGGCTCGCCTGGGCAGCCGGGTGGAGTTTATCTCCGCTCTGGGTGAAGACCGCTGGGCCGAGCAACTGCTGGAATCCTGCCGTCTGGCTGGCGTGGGCACCGACCACTGTCTGAAGATCCCCGGCGCCACCACCTCCAGCTACCTATCCCTGCACGACAGCGATGGCGAGATGCGCCTGGCTCTGAACGACATGAGCCTGATTGAGCGTCTGGATGCGGAGCAGATGGAGCGCCGCCGGGGGCCGATCGATCGCGCCTCTGTGCTGGTGCTGGATGCCAACCTGTCCCAAGACGCTCTGGAAACCCTGTTTGCCCGGCCCTTGAGTGCGCCAGTACTGGTGGACCCGGTCTCCCAGGCCAAAGCCAGCAAGCTCAAACCCTTCCTGAGTCAGTTCGATACCCTCAAGCCCAATGCGCTGGAAGCGGAACTGCTCTCAGGCCACAGCCTGGAGAGTGAGGATGACCTGCCGCGGGTGGCGGATGCCCTGCATGAACTGGGCGTGCCCCGAGTGCTGCTCAGCCTCGGCAGCCGTGGTGCCTACGCCTCCGATTGCGGGGTGGGGATCCGGTTCGAGCCCTCTGCCACCGAGGTGGTGAACGTGACAGGCGCCGGCGATGCCCTGATGGCGGGCCTGGCGCATGGCCGACTGGCCGGCTGGTCCTTTGCCGACACCGTACCTTTTGCCCTGGCCGCTGCCCGTCTGGCGCTGGCGACCAAGACCACTATCAATACCACTATGTCCGAAGCGGCCGTGCGCCGCCTGATGGAGAAGACCCCATGCTAGAGAAGTACCTGGATATCCACCCGGAAGTTGCCGAAGCCATTGCCAATAACCGTCCGGTAGTGGCACTGGAGTCCACCATCATCTCCCACGGTATGCCCTATCCGCAGAACGTGGAAACCGCTCTGAAAGTGGAGCAGACCGTTCGCGAAGCGGGCGCGATCCCGGCGACCATCGCCATCATCAAGGGCCGCCTGACCGTGGGCCTGACTGAGGAGCAGGTGGAGTTCCTGGGTAAAGAGGGTCTGTCCGTCACCAAGGCTTCCCGTCGCGACATCCCCTTTATCGTGGCTGCAGGTAAAACCGGCGCCACCACCGTGGCTTCCACCATGATCCTGGCCGCCATGGCTGGCATCAAAGTGTTCGCCACCGGCGGCATCGGTGGGGTTCACCGTGGCGCCCAGCAGACTTTCGACATCTCTGCTGACCTGCAGGAGCTGGCCAACACCGACGTTGCCGTCGTGTGTGCCGGTGCCAAGTCCATTCTGGATCTGGGCCTGACCCGTGAGTACCTGGAAACCTTCGGCGTGCCGGTTGTGGGCTACCAGACTGACAGCCTGCCGGCGTTCTACACCCGCGAAAGCGACTTCAGCATCGACTACCGTCTGGACAGCAGCGACGCCATCGCGACCGCGCTGAGCGCCAAATGGGGCATGGGTCTGAAAGGCGGCGTGGTGATCGCCAACCCGATCCCGGAGCAGTACGCGATGCCGAAAGCCGAGATCGATGCGGCCATCGAAAAGGCGCTGGCGGAAGCGGAAGAGCAGGGCATTGGTGGCAAAGAGTCCACCCCCTTCCTGCTGGCCCGCGTTTGCGAACTGACCGGTGGCAACAGCCTGGATTCCAACATCCAGTTGGTGTTGAACAACGCCCGCCTGGCGTCCGCCATCGCTCGCGACCTCTGCGCTGAGTAAGACGCACAGGGTGCAGGAAAAAAGCCGCCGAAAGGCGGCTTTTTTATTACCAGTCTTAAACAACCTCTTATGGAAGTGGTGATCGCTTCCTCGGGGCTTTGCCCGTAGAGTTGAGACTTCTAAATATCTTCGCGTAAACGGATAAGTAGAAGAGCCTCGAAATCGAATCCTTTTGATGTTGTCCGCATGACTTTCACGGCGATAGCCCTTCTGGTGGCCGCCGGGCCGCTCCCGGCAAAGGGGGGTAATGGTGCCTCTAAAGTCACATGCCTGTGGCATCCCCGAAAACAAAAAGCCCCCTGCTATGCAGGTGGATATCTACGAGTGATCCGCAAACAACCCGGTGATACGTCGCTGCAGTTCCGGCACCACTTCTTTTTCAAACCAGGGGTGACGTTTCAGCCAGAGCGTATTGCGGGGGGAGGGGTGAGGCAGTGGCAGTCGTGCCTCGCCGTATTCTGACCAGCGGGCCACCGTATCGGTGAGGCTGGTGAAATGCTCCAGGTAGTGGCGCTGGGCATATTGGCCAACATAGAGCGTCAGGACCAGGTCCGGCAACAGCGCCAGCAAACGTGGATGCCAGAGCGGGGCGCAACGCTTGTCCGGTGGATTATCGCCGCTGCGACCCCGGCCGGGATAGCAGAACCCCATAGGCAGAATGGCCACCTGGTCCGGGTTGTAGAAGGTCTCCCGATCAATCCCCATCCACTGTCGCAGTCGATCACCGCTGGCGTCGTTCCAGGGGATGCCGGTCTGGTGAACCTTCAGTCCCGGGGCCTGACCGACAATCAATAACCGGGCGCGACTCCCCAATTGAATAACCGGATTCGGGTCCAGAACGTCGTGACAAAGACGGCATGTGCGCACTTCGTGAAGCAGATCACGCTGTTCCGGATTGTTGGCCTGATTTTGCGCTGTCGTTCCCGTTGTTCGCCGAACATTCATGAAAAATCCTCAAGATGCATTTAATTCAGGCCGTTAATTAGGTAAGTTCAAACCTCTTTGTCATAGAGCCAGCACCTGGATCTGCTCCTCCTGATGAAACTCTCCCGTCGATTATTGCTGCTCCTTTTGGGTCTGGCTATCCCCCTGATCCTGACCGCCATTGTGTCGGCGTACTGGCTGATCAATGACGGGTTCAAGGGACATCAGCAGCGCGGTTATGCCGCTGAGCGGGCCCACCTTCAGGTCGATGTGGAGCGTTGGCTGGCGGACAATCGCCGCGAGATGAACGCCATCCGCATTGCGTTGGAAAATGAGCCACAGCAGGTGCTGGACTTTCTGGTGGCGCAGGCCAAACGCGAGGGCTTGGTAGCCCTGGTGATGAACCACCATGGTGAACTTCGGGTGCTGCAAAACAGCGCTGTTCCGGTGGACGGCAGCAGTGAAGCGATGCGCGCCCTGCTTGACCCCATTCTCTCCAGCGGCACCTTCCAGTATGAGCGAAGCGGTTTCGTGAGTTTGGAGGAGCAGGTGTTTGGCCTGGTGGCTTTGCCCCTCAACCACCGTAACTGGCGTGGCCTTATCGGGATTCAGGCGTTTGATCAGGAGAAGCTGGATTCTCTGAGTTACCGCCACACGGGGGTCCAATCCCTTTCCGTCGTCCCCGCCGCCGAAGGGCACCCGCTATCACTTCCTCACTTTTTCGGTCAGTCCCTGACGCTTCACCCGGTGTTCGATCAGACGGAAAGTCAGCTCCGATCTCAGCAGATTGGTCGTGTGATGACGGTACTGGCGCTGGTGTTGGTGCTGTTGGCGTTGGCCAGTTTTTTCACTTTCCGCCGCATCCTGCTGGGGCCACTGGCAAGATTAACTGAGCGCCTGGAGTCGGGCCTGACGCAGCGTAAAGTGAGTCGCCCGCTGCCGGAGTCCGGACGGAATGAGCTGTCCGAGATCAGCGTGCTCTGCAATGACTTGTTCGCCCAACGTCATCTTCAGCGTCAGCAGATCACCACCCTGCTCAGAGCGGTAAGCGATGCCGTTATTATGGTGGACCCCAAGGGGCGGATTGAACTGGTCAACACCACTGCAGAGCGGATGCTGGCGGTGGATCATGGCCCGGTGCGTCAGTGTGCGCTGGTGAATCTGGTACCGGGTGCCGCAGGGCAGGAGCTTCACTCCGCGCTGAAAGAGCTGCTCAGCTCCGGGCGGGTCAGCCTTGATGGGCGGGTGCGCCTGACCCAAGGCAGCCAGGAGCGGCAACTGCAATATCAAGCGATGCGAACCCTGGACAATGAAGGGGCGACATTGGGTGCCGTGCTGGTTCTCAGGGACATCACCCACTCCGAACAGATGAAACGGGAACTGGTGAACAAGTCCCAGCGGGACCACATCACCGGGATCTTCAACCGCCAGACCTTTGAGCAGCGCCTGGAAGCCCTGGCGGATCTGCCCGGGCAGCATGCGGTCTGTTATATGGACCTCAATCGCTTCAAGTTGATCAACGACAGTTGCGGTCATGAGGCCGGAGACCGGATGCTGCGGGATGTGGCTCAGGAGATGGGACGCAGTGTGCGTCAGGGCGATCTGCTGGCCCGCATCGGTGGCGATGAGTTTGGTCTGATCATGAAAGACACCTCGGCGCTGGATGCGGCCCGGGTGTTGAAGCAGATGATGGAACGGGTGGAGGGGATCACCCTCTACTGGGACAGCGGCAGCTACCGGGTTGGCATCAGTATCGGTGTGGCGTTCCAACGGGGCGACGAGCAGCGACCCCGTGAAGTGTTTAAAGATGCCGAGATCGCCTGCCACGCCAATAAGGGCAAGGGGGGCGAGAGCCAGATCCACTTCTTCGACTCTCTGGATCAGGACCTGGCCCACCAGCGCAACGCACCCCATTGGGCGATGAAGATCAATGAAGCGATCGTCAATGATGATTTGGTGCTGTTCTACCAGCCCATCGAGCCGATCCACGCCAGCAACCTGCGGCGCAAATGCGAAGTGCTGCTGCGGATCCGTGAGGAGGGCGGGCGGATCCTGGCCCCGGGACAGTTTATTGCCGCCGCCGAGCGCTTTAACCTGATGCCCGCGGTCGATAAGGCGGTGATCCGCAAATCGTTCGAATGGCTGGCCCGCAACAGCCACCTCTGGAACACCCAGGTCCTCTCCATCAACCTCTCTGGCACCACGCTCTCCAATGGCAATCTGGTGGGCTACATCGATGAGATGTGCGCCCTCTACCGGGTGCCGCCGGAAACCATCTGTTTTGAGGTCACCGAGACCGCGGCCATCGCCAATGAAAACCGGGCCTTGGAGATCCTCCATGCGCTGCGCCGCCGCGGATTTGCTTTTGCGCTGGATGATTTCGGCTCCGGCTTTGCCTCTTACGGCTACCTGCGACAGTTGCCGGTCGATTACGTGAAGATCGATGGCTGCTTTGTCCGTAACCTGGCCAGCAATGCCAAGGACTATGCCATCGTAAAATCGATCCACGACGTCTGTCGGGTGATGGGCATCGAAACCGTGGCGGAGTTTGTGGAGGACCAGGAAACCCTGTCCCGCCTCCGCGCCATTGGAGTGAACTACGCCCAGGGTTATGGCATTGGCCGGCCCAAAGATCTGGAAACCTACCAGCCCGTGCCAATGGAGGATGGGGTAAAGGCCTGACCCCATACCGGCACCGGCGTTTGCGGCGACAGGGAGTGAGTGCGCCGCCTGAGCACAATCAAGGAGAACACCATGGATGGAGAGGTGGTGCTGCTGACCGGCGCCTCTGAGGGCATTGGTCGTGCGTTGGCGAAGCAGCTCAGTGCAAAGGGAGCACGGCTGATGCTGGTGGCCCGAAACCAGGCGCGTCTTGACACTCTGATCGCCGAGCTGCCCGGTGAAGCGGTGGCCTTTGCCCTGGACCTGACCGAACTGGACCGACTGTCGGAGCTGATTGCTGCCACGCTGGCGCATTATGGTCGGTTGGACCGGCTTATCCTCAACGCTGGCATCACCATGTGGAGCCGGGTGGAAGATCTGACCGACCTCTCCGTACTGGAGCGGGTGATGCGGGTTAACTACCTGGCGACGGCACACCTGGCTCATGCGGCACTGCCTGCCCTGAAACAGAGCCGTGGCCACTACGCAGTGGTCTCCTCCCTGACCGGTCTGACCGGCGTTCCCACTCGCAGTGGCTACTGCGCCTCCAAACACGCTGTCATGGGTTTTTTTGACGCCTTGCGCATTGAGTTACGCGGCACCGGCGTGGACGTCACCCTGCTGTGTCCGGATTTTGTCGTAACCCAGACCCACAAGCGCGCCATGGGCGCGGATGGGCAAGCTCTGGGTGAGACTCCGATGCAGGAGAGCAAAATCATGACCGCTGATGCCTGCGCCGCACAGATGATCAAAGCGATCGAAAAGCGTCAGCGGCTCTGGCTGGGTTCGGCGCGAGGACGTTTGGGGCGCTGGCTTAAACTGTTGGCGCCGGGACTGATTGATGCGCTGGCTGCCCGGGCGATTGAACGTCGCCGCTGAACGGTTTCCAGCGAGCCATCGCTTCTTCGCCTGCCTTCATGCCTAATTCATAGCCCCGCTCCAACGGCTCCGCATCCCGGGTGAGTCGTTTCAGTTGGAACGACTCCGGTGGGCAGATCTCAACGATGGTCACCCCTTCCGGTGGCTGGCGGATCAGCGCCAGCGTGTCGTTATAGCGCTGCGCCCGGCTCAGCATCGGTTCAACCAGTTGCGGTGTATCACGCAGCAGCCAACGCTGCAGGGCGGGCAGGCTGGAGGGGGATTTCTGGTAATGGGCTGGGCGACTGCGCAGCACCATGATCTGTCGGGCTCCCCGTCGGATCGCTTCCGCCACCGGCAGTGCGTCCGCTACGCCGCCATCCACATAGGTGTGGCCATTCAGCCGCACGCCGTTTCGATAGAGCAGGGGCAGCGCACTGCTGGCTTTCATGGTTTCCGCCAGGGTATCCACATCCGGCGCGTGGTACTCCGCCGTGCCGCTGTCCTGACGGGTTACCCCCAAAAAGAAGGGACGGGGATCCGCCGCCAGCGTGGCCTTGTCGATACCCAGTTCCGCCAGGGTGATGGTCCACATCCAGTCCAGATCCATCAGGTCGCCGCCACGCAGGAACCGGCCCGGCGTCAGAAACTCGCGCCGGCAGCTGTAGTCGGTGTAGATTTTGCGGTTACGGCCCGGCATCTTCGCCAGATAGGCCGCCAGATTGGAGGCTCCGGCAGAGACGCCCCAGAAGCTGTCGAAGGGGCTGAAGTTGTGGGCCAGAAAGGTATCCAGCACCCCGCAGGAGAACACCCCGCGCATGGCGCCTCCTTCCACAATCAGCGCGCGCTCACCAATTCGATCCATCTCTCCATCCCTGCAATCTGGCTACTCACCCCTTTGGAGTCGCAATCGCCAAATCATAGAGCCCGATGCCGTGATAGGCGAGCGCTAAACTCAGCAGAGGATGAGAGGTGTGCAGAATGGTTCGGGCCTCGATGGATCATGCTGGATGAACGCTTCTCCATTTTTAAACCACACATTAAATACGGTTAAAAAACCACCATCGCCAGAACCGCGCTAAGCTGCTACAATCCGCGGCCCCTGCACATACCGGCAGGTGATCTGAGGTAAGCATGATCCCGACTCCTGAAACCAAGCTGTTTGACTATCCCAAGTTCTGGGCTGAATGCCTGGGCCCTGCGCCGTTCCTGCCCACCACCCGTGCGGAGATGGATCTGTTGGGCTGGGACAGCTGTGACATCATTCTGGTGACGGGAGACGCGTACGTGGATCACCCCAGCTTCGGCATGGCGGTGATTGGCCGCATGCTGGAGTCCCAGGGGTTCCGGGTGGGGATCATCGACCAGCCGGATTGGCAGTCCAAAGACGCCTTTATGGCGCTGGGCAAGCCGAACCTCTTTTTCGGCGTCACCGCCGGCAACATGGACTCGATGATCAACCACTACACCGCTGATCGCCGTCTGCGTCATGATGATGCTTATACTCCGGATAACGTGCATGGCTTGCGCCCTGATCGCGCCACATTGGTGTATACCCAGCGCTGTAAGGAAGCCTACAAAGAGGTGCCGGTGATCCTCGGTGGCATTGAGGCCAGCCTGCGCCGTATCGCCCACTACGACTATTGGTCCGACAAAGTGCGCCGCAGCGTGCTGTTTGATGCCAAGGCGGACATGCTGATCTTCGGTAACGCCGAGCGTCCGCTGGTGGAGGTGGCACACCGTCTTTCCCAGGGTGAAGCGATTCAGAGCATGCAGGACATTCGCGGTACCGCCTTCCTGGTGCGTGAAGCGCTGCCGGGTTGGTCCGGCCTGGATTCCACCACGTTGGACACCCCCGGAAAGATCGATCCCATCCCGAACCCCTATGGGGCGGATGATATGGGCTGCGAGCTGGGCTCCAAGTTTGATGACGCCCCGGTGAAACAGCAGCCCAAGGCGATCACCGTGCAGCCCGCTGGCGCAGGTCGTAAGCCGAAGCCCTGGGAGAAACAGTACATCCTGTTCCCCGCTTATGAGCAGGTTCGCGGTGACAAGGTGCTGTACGCGCACACCTCCCGCCTGTTCCACCTGGAGACCAACCCGGGTTGTGCCCGTGCGCTGATGCAGCGTCATGGTGATCGTTATGTCTGGATCAACCCGCCGGCGATCCCGCTGGAAACCGACGAGATGGACGGCGTGTTTGCGCTGCCCTATGCCCGGGTGCCGCATCCCAAGTACGACGGTAAGAAGATCCCCGCGTACGACATGATCAAAACCTCCATCAACATCATGCGTGGGTGTTTTGGCGGCTGCTCCTTCTGCTCCATTACCGAGCACGAAGGGCGCATCATTCAAAGCCGAAGCCAGGAGTCGATCCTGGATGAGATTGAACAGATTAAAGAGAAGGTGCCGGGCTTTACCGGTGTGATCTCGGATCTCGGCGGTCCGACCGCCAACATGTACAAACTGCGCTGTAAGAGCCCCAAGGCGGAGTCCACCTGTCGTCGACTGTCCTGCATCTACCCGGACATCTGCGGCCATATGGACACCGACCATACGCCGACCATCGATCTCTACCGGGCCGCCCGTGCGATCCCGGGGATCAAGCGGATCTTTGTGGCGTCCGGTGTGCGTTATGACCTGGCGGTCGAGGATCCGCGCTACGTGAAGGAGCTGGTGCAGCACCACGTTGGCGGCTATCTGAAGATTGCGCCTGAACACACCGAAGAGGGCCCGCTCTCCATCATGATGAAGCCGGGTATGGGCAGCTACTACCGCTTTAAGGAGATGTTTGATCGCTTCTCCAAAGAGGCGGGTAAGGAGCAGTACCTGATCCCTTACTTTATCTCTGCCCACCCCGGTGCCAGTGATGAGGATATGGTGAATCTGGCGATGTGGCTGAAGCGCAATAAGTTCCGTCTGGACCAGGTGCAGAACTTCTATCCCTCACCGCTGGCAAACGCCACCACCGTGTGGCACACCGGTAAGAACTCGTTGCGCAAGGTGACGCGGGACAGCGAGGAGGTGCCAGTGGCACGGGGTGGCCGTCAGCGCCGCCTGCATAAGGCGCTGCTGCGTTACCACGACACCGACAACTGGCCGATCATCCGTGAGGGTCTGCTGAACATCGGTATGGGCCATCTGATCGGCAGCGGTCCGGATTGCCTGGTGCCGGCAGAGGGGCGTCGACCTGCGCATCAGCGTGGCCGCACTCAGAAGGCGGTGACCAAGCACACCGGGCAGGACCAGTTCAAACTGCCGGGTAAGATCAAGCCCAAAGGGCAGGGTGGTAAGCCTGCCGCCAAGGGCAGTGGTTCCGGCAGCAAACCCAAAGCTCAGGGTAAGCCCGGCGCCAAGCCTCAGGGTGGCGGTCGCGGCAAGCCCGCGGGTAAACCTGCGGGTAAAGGGCCGAAACGCCGCTAAGCCAGATCAAAACGGGACGCCAAGGCGTCCCGTTTTGCGTTATGGCGCAGGCTCACACCTTGACCACCGCCTCGCCCTGCACACAGGGCTCGCCCCGGGCATTCAGCACCTCGGTGATCAGGGTGACGATCGGCTTGTCCTCCCGCACCTGCGACACCGTGACCCGGGCGGTCACCTCCTCACCCACAAGCACTGGCCGGACAAACTTCAGAGTCTGGCCCAGGTAGATGGTGCCTTGGCCAGGCAGGTGCTGGCCGAGCAACCCCGAAAGCAGACTGGAGAGCAGGATGCCATGCACGATGGGGGCGCCAAAGGCGGTTTGGGCGGCAAAATCGGCGTCCAGATGGATGGGGTTACGGTCCTCGGATAGCTCCGCAAAAGCCGCCACCTCCTCGGGTCCGAAGCGTTTGCGGATCTCCGCCTGTTGTCCCGGTTGCAGACTCATTCTGCAGACTCCTCAAAGGTGGGGTTGAGGCGCACCTGAACATACTCACCCGGTGCCGCGCCAAGCCCATTAATGATGGGGCGGGCCGGGACGGGCTCTGAACCCTCTCTGTCACCGAGCCAGTTGACCCAGTGCGGCCACCAGGAACCCTCCTGATGCTGCGCCTGCTCCAGCCAGGCTTGCGGCTGCTCGGAGAGCGCACCGACATAATGGCCATATTTGCCGCCGGGCGGATTGATGATGCCCGCGATATGGCCGGATTCGCCGAGAACAAAGGTGGGGGAGCCCCCCAGTTTCTGCATCCCCAGGTAGGTGCCCTGCCAGAGGGCAATATGGTCGTCCATGGTCGACACAAAGTAGGTGGGGACGGTGATTTTGCTCAGGTCGATCTTACTGCCTCGCACCGTAAACTGGCCCGGCTCGATCAGACGGTTCTCCAGATACAGTTTGCGCAGCATGGTGGAGTGGGTCGGGCCCGCCACATTGGTGCTGTCGCAGTTCCAGTGCAGCAGGTCGAAGGCCATGGGGCTCTGGCCCTTCAGGTAGCCGTCGATGTAGTAGTTCCAGTAGAGGTTGTTCTCCCGCAGCAGGGAGAAGGTCACTGCCAGTTGGCGCCCGTCCATCAGGCCCTGCTCCGCATTCTGGGTTTCCATCGCCGTGACGATCTCTTCGTTGATGAAGGCGCCGAGTTCCCCCGGCTGGCTGAAGTCCAGAATGGTGGTAAAGAAGGTGGCGGATTTGACCCGCTGTTTCATGCGGCGACCGGCCATATAGGCCATGGCGCAGGCCAGCAGCGTGCCGCCAATGCAGTAGCCCACCGCATTGACTTCACGCTCACCGGTTGCGGCCTCCACCGCATCCAGCGCCGCCAGCACGCCATCCACCACGTAGTCTTCAAAATCCACCTCGGTGTGGCGTTCATCCGGGTTGGCCCAGGAGATCATCAGGACGGTATGGCCCTGTTCCACCAAGTATTTGACCAGGGAGTTCTGGGCTCTCAGGTCGAGGATGTAGTACTTGTTGACGAATGGCGGGACGATCAGCAGTGGGCGCTTGGCTACGGTCTTCGTGGTGGGCCGGTACTGGATCAACTCAAACAGTGGCGCCTGATGGATCACCTCGCCTGGGGTGGTTGCCAGATCTTTCCCCAACTGAAACGCGGCCTCGTCGGTCATTCGCACATTGAGGGTGCCAGCGCTGCGCTGGATATCTTCTGCCAGCAACTGCAAGCCGTTGAGCAGGTTGCTGCCACCGCTTTCCAGTGTGAGTTTCAACAGCTCGGGGTTGGAGGCGATAAAGTTACTGGGGGCGAGGGCATTGACCATCTGGCGGGTAAAAAAGCGCAGTCGGTCCCGCTCGCTGTCGGTCAGGTCGGGTATCTGCTCGACCCGCTCCAGCATCTGCCGGGCTGTCAGCAGGTAGGATTGCTTGATGTAGTCGTACCAGGGGTGCTCCTGCCACTGGCTGTCGCGGAAACGCCGGTCTCCGCGTTCCGGCTCCACCAGAGGGACCACCTCCTGACCCGCCTGCTTAAGCATGGCGTTCTGAAACAACTGCAGCTGGGACTGCCACCAGTCCACTTGCTGGCTGAGCATCTCCGCCGGGTTGTCCACTCCCTTCTGAAGTGCATTGGAGAGGTCCTGCATCTGCATCTGCAACAGAGCCTGGGTGGTTGGCTGGGCCTGCTTGGCAGCCAGCTCAAACAGCTGCTCGTTGCAACGGATAAGGCTTTCCATCAGCCGTTGGTAGGATCCCTGACTCATAGCGACTCCTTTGCGTGGACTGGGGCCGCCTTGGCCCATTAGCGGCGGGACTCTGCCCGACTCTGACTGGTCATCATGACAGCACATTGTCGATAATATGAACATATTGTGCGCTGCACAAGAAGCTAGACCAAGGTGTTATTGGGCGATAACCGTTGCGAATTGAACCTGATTTCCAATCTTCATCACGCTGTCATCAAACTGTCACTGGATATATGGATAAACACATATATGATTACTCACATATCTGTTTAAGCGAATATGCTGAGTGTGAGGTGTTCATGTCCCAATCCGTAGCCCAACTCAAAGCCCTTTCAGACGAAACCCGCCTGAAAATCCTACTGCTGATTCAGCAGGAGATGGAGCTTTGTGTTTGCGAACTGACCTGCGCCCTCGATGAGAGCCAGCCTAAGGTGTCCCGTCATCTGGCGCGTTTGCGTACCGATGGCTTGCTGGCGGATACCCGCCGTGGGCAGTGGGTGTTCTACCGGCTGGCCGCGCTGCCGGAGTGGCTGGAGAGCGCCCTGAGAGGGATCGCCGAGTCGGATCCGGAACTGCTGAACCACTGTGCGAAGCGTCTGGCGAACATGGGGGATCGCCCTCAGCGTCAACAGAACTGCTGCGGGTAAGGAGCGAACATGGGTAATTTTGAGCGTTATCTGAGTGTGTGGGTGGGGTTGGCGATTGCCGCAGGTGTCGCCCTTGGTCATGGCTTTCCCGCCCTGTTTGAAACCCTGGCACAGTGGCAGATGTTTCAGATCAACGGCGTTATCGCGGTGCTGATCTGGGTGATGATCTACCCAATGATGATCCAGGTGGATTTCAAATCCATTCGTAAAGTGGGTCAGCAGCCTCAGGGTCTCTGGCTTACGCTGGCGATCAACTGGCTGATAAAGCCCTTCTCCATGGCCGCCATCGGTTGGCTCTTCTTCAACGTCTTCTTTGCCGATCTGGTGTCCCCTTCTGACGCCAGCCAGTATATCGCCGGCATGATTTTGTTGGGGGTGGCACCCTGCACTGCCATGGTGTTTGTCTGGAGCCAACTGACCCGTGGAAACCCGGCCTACACCCTGGTTCAGGTGTCCGTGAATGACCTGATCATGGTGTTTGCCTTTGCCCCCATCGCGGCGCTTTTGCTGGGGGTCTCCGACATCATCGTGCCCTGGGAAACCCTGCTGCTGGCGACCCTGCTGTACGTCGTGCTGCCGCTGGTTGCGGGCGTTTTAACCCGCCACTGGTTGCTGAAGCGGAGCGAGCAAGCGCTGAACCGCTATGTTGATACACTCAAGCCCGCTTCGATGGTGGGACTGTTGGCGACGGTACTGATCCTGTTTGGCATTCAGGCGCCGACGCTGCTGGCGAACCCTTTCGTCATCGGTCTGATCGCCATCCCGCTGCTGCTGCAGACCTACGGCATCTTTGCGCTGGCCTACGGGGCCGCCAAAGTACTCAAGCTGCCCCACAATGTGGCGGCACCGGCGGCCATGATCGGCACGTCCAATTTCTTTGAACTGGCGGTGGCGGTGGCCATTGCCCTGTTTGGCCTGCACTCCGGTGCAGCGCTGGCGACCGTGGTAGGGGTTCTGGTGGAGGTGCCGGTGATGCTCTCCCTGGTGGCCTTTGCCAACCGGACCCGCCACTGGTTTCCCGAGTCGGCGTCCGCGCCGGACGATTTTCACGCGAATGCACAGAGAGACGCAGTATGACCATCAAAATTGGCATTAACGGCTTTGGTCGCATGGGCCGCCTGGTACTTCGTGCCGCCTGGGAGTGGCCCGAGTTTGAGTTCGTTCAGATCAATGATCCCGCTGGCGGGGCCGCCGCGCTGGGGCACCTGCTGACTTTCGATTCCGTACATGGTCAGTGGGATAAAGATGTGGTGGTGGACGATGACACCCTGGTGATCGACGGTAAGCGCATCGCCATTTCCGCCAATCATGAACTGGAGACCACTGACTGGTCCGGTTGTGACCTGGTGATCGAAGCCTCCGGCAAGTTCAAGCGCAAAGAGGTGCTGCAGAAGTACCTGGACCAGGGGGTCAAAAAGGTGATTGTCACTGCCCCGGTCAAGCAGGAGGGGGTGCTGGACGCCGTGTATGGGGTGAACCATCACTGGTACGATAAAACCAAGCACGACATCGTCACCGCCGCCTCCTGCACCACCAACTGTCTGGCCCCTGCTGTTAAGGTAATCCATGAAAAGCTGGGCATTAAGCACGGCTCCATGACCACCATCCACAGCATCACCAACACCCAGACCATTCTGGATGCGCCCCATAAGGATCTGCGCCGGGCCCGTGCCTGCGGTGAAAGCCTGATCCCCACCACCACTGGTTCAGCCACCGCCATCACCCACATCTTCCCGGAGCTGAAGGGACGACTGAATGGCCACGCGGTGCGGGTACCCCTGTGCAACGCCTCCCTGACCGACTGCGTCTTCGAGGTGGAGCGCGCCACCAGCGCGGACGAGGTGAATGCCCTGCTGAAAGAAGCGGCGGAAGGCGAACTGAAAGGGATCCTTGGCTTTGAGGCTCGCCCTCTGGTCTCCATCGATTACCGCACCAATCCGCACTCGTCGGTGGTGGACGCGCTCTCCACCATGGTGGTCAATGGCACTCAGGTGAAGCTCTACCTGTGGTACGACAACGAATGGGGCTATGTTAACCGTACCGTTGAGTTGGCCCGTTTCGTGGCAGAGCAGGGCTGGTAAGCCATGGTGCGCGCCCTGTCCGGACTCAGCCGGGAGGTGAAGCAGTACCTGCTGATCACCTTCAACTACTGGAACTTCACCCTGACCGATGGGGCGCTGCGGATGCTGGTGGTGCTTCACTTCCATCAGTTGGGATACAGCCCATTGGCGATCGCCTCGCTGTTTCTGTTCTACGAAATCTTCGGTGTGATCACCAATCTGGTGGGCGGCTATCTGGGCGCGCGCCTGGGACTGAACCGCACCATGAATCTCGGGCTGGCGCTGCAGGTGGTGGCGCTGGGGATGCTGACCGTGCCCAGCACCATGCTGTCCGTGCCCTATGTGATGGCGGCTCAGGCGCTCTCCGGTATCGCCAAAGACCTCAACAAGATGAGCGCGAAAAGCGCCATCAAGATGTTGGTGCCCAAAGGCGAAGCCGGGGCCCTCTACAAGTGGGTGGCGATCCTGACCGGGTCGAAGAACGCCCTAAAAGGGGCGGGGTTCTTCCTCGGCGGTGTTTTGCTGAGCGGGTTGGGGTTCCAGGGCGCCATGCTGGCGATGGCCGCAGTGCTGGTTGGGGTACTGATGCTGAGTCTGGCCTGGTTGGGTAAGGATCTGGGTAAGGCGAAGAACAAGCCCAAGTTCTCCGAGCTGTTCTCCAAAAGCCGCAGCATCAACATCCTCTCCGGGGCGCGCCTGTTCTTGTTTGGTGCCCGCGACGTCTGGTTCGTCATTGCCCTGCCGATCACGCTGGGCAGCGTGTTTGGCTGGAGCCACTCTGCCGTGGGGGCGTTTCTGGCCCTGTGGGTGATTGGCTATGGTCTGGTTCAGGGGCTGGCTCCCCGCTTGACCGGCACGGCCAAAGGGCGGCTTCCGGATGGTCTGGCGGCGCTGAAGTGGGCGGTGTTGCTTTGTGCCGTGACCGTGGCTGTTGCCACTGGCGTGCAGTTGAACTGGGCCCCCCAGTTCACTCTGGTGGTGGGTCTGATGGTGTTTGGCGCGGTGTTTGCCATCAACTCCAGTCTCCACTCCTTCCTGATTGTTCACTACGCTGGTGAGGATGGCGTGTCTCTGGATGTCGGCTTCTACTACATGGCGAATGCCATGGGGCGGCTGGTGGGCACTCTGCTGTCCGGATGGGTGTTCCAGATGGCGGGCCTGGCGGCTTGTCTCTGGATCTCCGTCGCGTTCCTGGCGCTCACCGCCCTTATCTCTCTCGGCTTGCCTCGCGGCGCCGACCATCATCAAGGAGCCCGACATGGCATTTGAACCGGCTTACATCGACGTCAATGGCTTGCCCATGGCCCTTCATCCGGCGCCCGGCCTTGACGGGAAACTGAAGGAGGATGTGGCACGGCTGGCGGCCGCTGGCGTTGCCGCGGTGGTGACCACTCTGACCGATGAAGAGTTGACCAATTTGGGCATCCCGACGCTGGGTCAGGAGGTGGAAGCGGCGGGTATGCAGTGGTTCCACCTGCCGGTTAAGGATAAGTCGTTGCCAGATGCCGGATTCGAGGCCCGTTGGGCAGAAGCCCGGGAGGAGCTGACGGCATTGATGGAATCCGGCCAGCGGGTCTCGGTGCACTGTCGCGGTGGCACCGGCCGCACCGGCTTGGTGGCGGCCAAACTGCTGCTGGAGAGCGGGGCGGACTGGCAGGAAACCCTGGGCCGCATTCGCGAGGCCCGGCCAGGGGCGCTGGAGGCGGAAAGCCAGTTGGGCTACCTGCAGGGCTGAGCCTCAGTCCGATCCCTTTTGACCGCCACTGGTTGTGCCAGTGGCGGTTTCCTCTTTTCTATCTATATGTTACTTCTTGGTTTTTGCTGTCAGGGAGTTTCCACAATGCGCTTTACCATCCGCCGGGCTGAGCCCCGGGACGCCGAGTCGATACAGGCCACCATGTCCGACCCCTCTTGCTATGGCAATACTCTGCAACTGCCCTGGCCGGGGCTGACGATGTGGCAGCAGCGCCTTGAAGGACTGTCTTCGGATCAGCATCTGCTGGTGGCGGAAACCGCCGATGGAGAAGTGGTGGGTAACCTGATGCTGGCGCAGATGAGTAACCCCCGTCGCCGCCATGTGGGTGAGATCGGCATGGCGGTTGCCCCTGAATGGCAGGGCAAAGGGGTGGGCAGCGCCCTGCTGGCCGCAGCCATTGAGCTGGGCGAGCGCTGGCTGGCCCTGTCCCGTCTGGAACTGGATCTCTATCCGGATAACACCGCAGCGCAGGCGCTTTACAGCAAGTTCGGGTTTGAGCCTGAAGGCATTGCCCGGGCCGCGGCGTTTCGTGATGGGACTTTGGTGGATGTACTGCGGATGGCCCGGATCCGGCCTCAGCCCAGCGCGTCCCAGCCGGCGTAAAGTTCGGCCCCCAGCAGACTCAGGCTGCGCTGGCTCTGATGCCCGTCGGCGATCAGGATCAGGTCAATACCCAGAGCTTCGGCGACCTCGTGATCGTGGTCTGTGTCCCCGATCATTACGGTCTTACTGGCGGCAACTCCGGCAGCCTCCAACAGCTCATGGCCCCGATCGATCTTGCAGGCGGCGTGATGGTTATCCAGCCCGTAGACGTGGTGGAAGCACTCGGCGATCGCATGGTGGGCCAGGCAGTGCTCCAGACTGGTCTGAGAGCTGGCGGAGAGCAGAGACTGGGTATGGCTGTGACGCAGTGCTCTGAGCAATGCGCGGGCACCTGGGTGCAGGGTCAGTTGATCCCGCGCGGCGCGATAGTCCTCGCCAAAGCGCTGGCAGATATGGTCAAACGACAGCTTTTGCGCCAGACCAATGCGTTGATAGTAGGCCTCAACCGGATGGCAGAAGGTGTCACGGTAGTCGGCCAGATGAGTCGCCGGTAGCTGATATTCCGCCAGCATCCCATTGACGATGTCAGTGGCCAGGGGGGCGTCGTTGACCAGGGTGCCGTTCCAGTCCCAGATCACCTGGCGGTAGTCGGTGAGGCGGGCCAGCAGTTTGGCCGGGGCGCTGTCGTGTGGGGTCATGGCGTTCCGGAGCGGTAAAAGCGGGCAAAGTAGCGGCTCGTGCCGCCACCAACAAGCCCGACTCTTTCACGTCGTGATCTTAGTCCGGATCGTCCACCAGGGTGTAACCAATGGGTGCCACGGTGAGCATCGCCAGCTTAATGTGCTGCAGGCCGAAGGGGATACCGATGATGGTGCAGATCAGGGTAACAGCGAAGAACAGGTGACCCAGAGCCAGCCAGAATCCGGCCAGGATAAACCAGATCACATTCCCGATGGTGCCGAGCGTCCCGGTGCCGATGTCCTCCTCCCGGTTCACCATCCTGCGGTTGGCAATGTCCTTGCCAAAGGGCCACAAAGAGAGCTGGGCGATCACAAAGCAGCTGCGGGCAAAGGGGATGCCGATGATGGTCAATACCATCACAACCCCGACCAGGGCCCAGCCCAGGGCCATTACGATGCCACCCCAGAGCAACCAGATGATATTGCCAATAAAACGAAGTAATTCCATGTGTTAACCCTCTTTCATCCCAGCATCAACATAACGGCATTCGCAAATGGATGGAATGGGGAAAACGTAAGAGGGAATAACCGGGGGTCAGACGATTGCCAGCAGTTTTCGCCCCAGGTAGGCGGTTTTTCCCGCTTCAACAGCGAGTTCGGTTGCGACTTCGAGAGGATCTGCGGCCTCGGTGATCGCCTTTACGGCTTCCGGCACGTCATTGCTGTGATTGGCGGGGCAGAGGGCCTTGGGCATAACCCAGTGATAGGCGGAGTGGGCGGTGCTGACGATCATCGATACTTCCTTGCTGGGCGTCTGTACCTGCTATCGGCCGTTGGCCGCGGGACTTGAGGGCCGTGTTACCATGGCGCCACGGTTCCCCGATGCCAATTGTCCATGAGTACCCCCATCCACACCCTGCCGATCGACCCACTGAAGCCCCGCTTTGTTGAGGCTCTTTCCCGCCATCATCTGGTGGTGGAAGCCGATACCGGCTCGGGGAAATCCACGCGTCTGCCTTTGTGGGCGGCCGAGCAGGGCCGGGTACTGGTGGTGGAGCCCCGCCGGGTTGCCTGTACGGCACTGGCGGAGTTCCTTGCGCTGGAGTCCGGTCAACCGCTTGGCGAGCAGGTGGGCTATGCCATCCGCTTTGACAGCAACGTCACCGACAAGACCCGGGTGGCTTTTGTCACCCCGGGGATCGCCCTTCGGTGGTTGAGTGAGGATGGGTTGGCGGGGTTTCAGACCGTCATCATCGATGAGTTTCATGAGCGGCGCTGGGATACGGATCTGCTGCTGGCGCTGCTCAAAGCACGCCAACAACATCGTTTGGTGCTGACCTCCGCCACCGTGGACGGAGCCCGCCTGGCTGGCTATCTCGAAGGGGAACGGTTGCTGGCTCAGGGCCGTCGCTTTGACGTCACGATTCGGCATCGGGCCCGGGATGGGCAAAGCTTGCCGGATGACCGCAACCTGACTCAGCGGGTGCAGGAGACGGTGCTGGAGCAGATCACGGAGCGGGAGGGGGACATTCTGGTGTTCCTGCCGGGACGCAAAGAGATTACCCAATGTGAATCGAGCCTGAAATCGGCGCTGGGAGAGTCGGCGCTGGTGCTGCCGTTGCACGCCTCCGTGCCACGCCCGATTCAACGGCAGGCGTTGACTCAGGGACCCCGTCGCCGGGTGATCCTGGCCACTAATGTGGCGGAAACCTCACTGACCATCCCGGGGGTTACTCTGGTTATCGATTCCGGGCTGGAGCGCCGCACCCGTCAGCGAAATGGGCGCACGGTGCTGGCGTTGACCCGGATCTCCCAGGCCTCAGCCGCACAGCGTGCGGGTCGGGCCGGACGAGTGGCTCCCGGTGTCTGCATCCGGCTGTGGGGCCAACACGCCCCACTGGAAGCCCTGACCCCGCCGGAGTTGCAGCGTGAAGAGCTGGTGGAACCAATGCTGGCGGCCGCCTGCGCAGAGGCGGACCTCAGCACACTGGGCTTTGTTGACCCCTTGCCAGAGAAGTCTCTGGCGCTGGCTCACACCCGCTTGCTAGACATGGCGGCGATCGATGCCGAGGGGCGGGTGACAGAGCATGGCCGTCGCCTCTTCCCGCTGCCCATCGATACCCAGTTTGCTCACCTGATCACCGCCATGCCGGATAAGGCCTGCATGGAGGCGATGGTGGATCTGGCTGCCGCACTCTCTCTGGGCCAACGTCTCTGGCGCCTGCCCGGCAGTGAGGCGGGCAGGCAGGCCCTGAAGGAGTGGCAGCCGCTGCCCTGTGATGCTCTGACTTTGGTGACGCTATTGCGTAAAACGCCCCCGGAAGTGCTGGGCATTGACCCGGCGCTGCTGGCGGAAGCGCGACAACTCTCCGGGCAGATCCGCGCTGCGCTTGAGCTGCCCCAACTCTCCGCCAGTTCCCACTTGCCCTACCGGGCCTGGCAGGAAGCGATACTTGCCGCCATGCCGGAGTTGGCCTTTGTCCGCCGGGCCAAGCGCCGAGATGCGCTGGGCAACGGTTTGGCGGAGGTGCAGCCCGGTCGGGAGAGCCGCTTCGATGAGGAGGCGGAAGCGGCATTGGTACTGGACCAGCACAGTCTGCCCGGCAGAGGGGTCAAACAGACCCTCAACCTGGCGACCTGCATGATGCCGGTGACCCTGCCGCAACTGGTGGCGGCAGCCGTGGGCGAGGAACAGCAGGGCGACGTACGCCAGGAAGTCAGCGGCATGGTGGTGGTGATGGAACGCGTCTACGCAGGTCGGGTGATCGACCGGCGGGAGACCCTGCCACAGGGGGCGGCGGCGAGACAGGCGCTGGCGGGACAGATCCTGGCGGGCGAACTGCTGGCACCGGTCGGAGAGCGGCTAACGGCGGACACTCGCGCGTGGGCACTGTGGCTGGCGCTGGGCGAGGCGGAAGGGGAACCGGTAGTGGCCGATTCCTGGCTGCTGGAGCAGTTGGAAGCTCTTGGGGTGGAGAGTGAAGAGGACCTCGCGCTGCTGGAGCCTGAGGATCTGCGTTTCGAAGGCGTCCCAGAGTGGCAGCGTGCGGAGTTTGATGCGCGTTTTCCCCATTTCCTGGTATTGGCGGAGCTGAAACTGCACGTTGAGTACCACCCCCGGGCCAAGCGGGTCACGGTGGTATACGCCGAGGGCAGTCGAAAAGGGGATCCCAAGCGCTGGGAACTGCCCGCCTGGGCCGGCTGGCGGGTGCAATATCGCAAGGCCAGTCGCGTTATCGACGTGCGTTGAAGTCCCACCGTCGACTCCTCGGACAACTACACTTGTTAGTCGAGTTCACGAGGAGGTGGTGAGATGCGGATTTGGCGAAGCTTGGCCCTGGCGGCCGCGTTGGTAATGGGGGCGCCCGCCTGGGGTGCCTCTCTGGTGGACAGTCTGGTCTCGGAACTGGGGATCACCCAGGATCAGGCTATTGGCGGGGCTGGTGCACTGATGGCTTATGCCAAACAGGATCTGGCTGAGGCGGATTGGTCCCAGTTAGCGCAACTGGTGCCGGAAGCCAGCACCCTGGCGGAAGAGGCCGATATGGGTGGGGTGATGGACAGCCTCGGCGAGGTGTTGGGGGACAGTGCGGGCATGGCTCAGGTTCTGGAACAGCTCAGCAAATTGGGGCTGGATGCGGATACGGTCACCCGTTTTGCGCCGACCGTGCTGGATTACGTCAAGCAGCAGGGTGGGGGAGACCTGATTGGCACCCTGACCAAGCTGTGGACGCCCTGACGATCACGTCCCGGTCACACCCGCGTCAGTGAATCGTCATGCTTACCCCCCAGTATTCAGCCTGGACCGGATGTGCACCGCGCATCCGGCTCTTCACTTAATGAGGAGGCTGAACCATGGTGTGCAGAGCGGCATCAGAGCAGGCGATTCACCGCGTTGAAACGGCGAACGCCTTTGATGGTGAGGTGGTAGGCGCCTCTCAGGAGCAGCAATGCTGGTGGGAGGCGGGGTGCGTTCCGATCTCCTTAAGGGCCTGTGAGCAAGCACCTCTGGGCCCATGGCGTTTACTGGGGCGGGAATTGTGCCAGTAGCCCAGCCACCAGATTGTCGGTGCGCTCGGTACGCTTCTCCGGGCTGTCCCGCTCACTGATGGGGTAGTCATCAAGGCCGCGCCAGATCACCTTACCCTGCTGGACCATATCCACCCGGACCATCTGCACCATCCGGGTACTGTCCCCAACTGGAATGGCCACACTGCCACCGATGCTGGTATTGCCGCTGCTGCGTCCACCGCCGACACCGATGGTCAAACCGGAATCCCGAGTTCGGCTCTCCGGCCAGCTCTGGTAACGGATCGCCACGGTATCGCCGCTCACCTGGGCGTCCACCGATGCCACCTCCTGCCAGCCTCGGGCGGTCAGTTGTGCCGTGACGGCGGCCCTGATCCGCTCAGCCACCAGGGGGTCGGTCTTATCATCCACCGGCAGATAGCCAAAACGCTGAATGGTGTTGAAATCGGTATCGCTGCTGTAGTCGATATTGCCGGCAGGACTGGCGCAACCAACGAGCAGAGCCCCCAACAGCGCCATCGCCCCAAAGTGGAACGGGATTCTTTTCAAAAAGGTCATCGGCTCAGTACTCCCAGTCAGCAGGTATCCGGCCTGAACCCTTTCGGGTACTGGCACTTCTCCGCCCATTATGGTGATCTTAGCCACCGGGATTCAACCGTGGTTACGGCGCTGAAAGGGACTGCTTTTTTCCGGCTGAGCCGGGGCACGGGCCGGAGCCCGGAGAGCAGGAATCGGGCCAGACAAGCGTAGGGAGCGTGATATGGATTTAGGGCTTTTAAACGGTGAGGGGATGCGATGAGCCGGGTGGATTCGCCCTGTGTGGCCTGCTGCAAGCTGGATGACCAGGACATCTGTCAGGGCTGTTACCGTACGCTGGCGGAGATCGCCAACTGGAACCGACGCAGCGACGAGGAGAAGGCCGCTATTCTGGCACAGCTTCCCGCGCGGGCCGATGCCCAACGGGAACAGGAGAGTGGGGCAGTCCATCCCATCACCCGTAAGGCGGTACTGGCGGCCAAAGAGTCGTAATACGGCGCCTGCCGAATGGCATTTTGATGACAATTCTCAAGCCCGACTCAGGGGGTGCCATACTGAATTAAGGCAAAGGAACAGCGCCGGAGGATGTCATGTATGTCCATGTCCATACCTGTCGCTTGGCAGTGCCACAAGCGACACAAAGCCGATTTCTTATCAACCCGTTAGGTGAGCTGGATGTGCAGTTGGCCGGTCGGAGAACGCCTCTGCACGGCCGGTTTGGCGAGTTGAGCATTCAGCCTGAACCGGGTGGTGACTGGTGCCTGCGTTGCAGCGGGCAGTGGCAACTGAAGCTTAAGCGACGGGACGCCCAATCGGTCCAGAACCTGATTGATGACGCCCGTGATGAGATGGAAGCCCTGATGCGTGACCTGTAACGCTCAGGACTCGTCGCGGATCACCTGAATATCGCTGAAACCCAGATCGCGGAAATAGTTATCGCGGAAGTCCCGGTGCGCTTTCTTGTCCCGGGTGCTCATCTGCACCTGCTGCTCCAGCATCTGGTAGCGCTTCAGATCCAGCCCCTCTGCCGCAGCTGCGGCTTCAAACATGCTGTGATGCTTGTCGTTGGCGTATCCCACAACCTTAGTGTGGCCCTTGTAGGTGTATTGCAGTTTCAGTGCCATGGTGTTCTCGATGGTTCTGGACGGGGGCCGTCCGAAAAGCCCGCATTCTTACCTTAACTCAGGACGCGGGTCAAAGGGCGTCATTCACTTGCAGGGGAATTGATCCTGATCCGGTTCACCCCGCCGCAGCGCTGCTAAGCTGGAATCAAATTACAAGGATGATGAGGTGTCCATGCAATTGGTGACCATTGTGATTCTTCTGCTGATCGCCGTGGCGGCGGTTTTGTTCCTGATGGTGCCGAGAAAGCGCAAGCATCAGACCGTAACCCCCATTCCCAATCACGCCCGGAAGCGTCGTTCCCGCAAGCGTCAACGCGCTCACTCGTAATGGCGTAAGCCAGGTCAAATTGTTGATCTGGATCAGCGGCGCGGCGCCGACTCTGCTTCATGATGAGAGGCCAATCACATACCGGGAGTAGTGGCATGACGATGATTGATCCTCTTGGCCTGGAGCCTGCACTGGCTGAACACGATTGCACCCAGCCTGGCCTCTATCGGGAATTCGTTCCGCTGTTTATGCAGTACTACGGGCGCATGTACCGGGCGGTGGAACTGGATGAGTCCGCGGGCGTAGCGATTCGGGACTTTAATGCCATGGCGCTGGCTTTTGTTGATGTGGTGGAGGATCAACACCTGCCACTGGAAAGAGAGCTGCTGGCGGAGTTTGGAATCGAGCTGGGTTTTGATCGCAAAGACCCACAGCGCCGAGCCGCCCTGACCGGAACCGCCTGTTACCAGAACTGCTACGATCGCCTGACTGCGGCGGTGTTGCCGATGGGACAGATGGTTATGCATCGCCCGGGAGCGTTTTACCCCAACTAGCCGGTTGCACCGGAACGCTCACGGGGGCACTCTGGGGTAAAGCCGAAAGGACCTCCCCTGAATGCATCGTAATGCTCTGATATTGCTGGCCAGTTTCGCGCTGGCCGCGTGTGCGTCCAACCCGGACCTGGCCTCACCTTACCCCTGTTCTCTCAGTTGTGGCCAGGCCGACGCGCCTTTGGGTCAGACGCTGGATCGGTACTTGTCCTATCGGTCTGAGTTGGCGGATGTCGGGTTTCTTACCGAGATGGAGGCGGTCTACCATCGGGCTGGCTGGCTCTCCCGGGATCAGATGCATGCCCAGGCCAGCCAGATGCAGGACCAGCATCGCGCCCGCTATCTCAACGTCTTTGCCGTATCGGGTCTGCTGGACGAGATGGTCGTCCTGTACCGTGTCCATGGTGAGTCGTTGGCAACCCAGGCCGAAGAGCCCACCGTTCCAGAGACCACACTTTCCCCTTTTGTTACTCAAACCTTGTCCCTGCCGCCGGTATACCGTCTGGCGATGGTCCAGCGTTGGACTCAGATCATTGCTCAGCTGACCGACAATATGGTTGCGGAATCCGAGCAGTGGCAGGAAGAAACCTGGTTTTCACCTAGTGTTACTGAATCACCCGAAGGGAGTTTGCCATGATCAAAACCACTCTCGATGCCGCCCTTGCCTTAGGGCGCCGTAGCGGAATTTTCCTGTTGGTGCTCGGGATACTTTCGGTAGCCATGCCCTGGGCGACGGGGCTGGCCCTGGAGATCCTGCTTGGGATCCTGCTGTTGTGTGCCGGTGTAGCTCAGCTGTTCTTCGCGTTTCGCACCAAAGAGCTGGGTGGCTTCCCGCTGAGGCTGGGCTTCGGGTTAATCACCAGCTTTGCGGGTCTCTATCTGCTGTTCAACCCCATGGCCGGTGTCGTGGCGATCACGCTGATCCTGGGTATCTATTTTCTGGTGGATGGTCTGGCGACACTGCTGGCCAGTTTCCAGTATCGGGCGCAACGCAACTGGATACTGATGTTTGCCAACGGTGTTGTCACTTTGGCGTTGGCGGCGGTGATCCTATGGCAATGGCCCGCTTCCGGTCGCTATGTCATCGGTATTCTGGTGGGGATAAAACTGATCATGATGGGGCTGATGATGATCAGCACTGCGGGGATGGTCAGCGCGGCCAAGGACCGGATGGACGCGGCCCGGGCCCAGCAGCGGGCGGATGAGGCCAAGGAGGTTCAGGGAGAGGATCGGACACTCGATCCCTGAAAATGAGGGAGGACCGGAGCCCGGAGGAGTCGGGCCCCAGTCCAGAAACTCAGGCGGCCTGAGGCTGGTCGCCGTACTGCGCTTCCAGGTAGGCGATGATGTCGCTGGATTCATACATCCAGCGCACTTCGCTGCCCTCTTCAATCCGCAAACAGGGCACCATCAGACGACCACCACCGGCTTGCAGTTCACTGCGGTGGGGCTCCTGCTTAGCGTCCCGCAACTCAATGTTGAAGTTGTTGCGGCGCATCGCACGGCGCACCTTCACGCAGAAGGGACAGGCGTCATACTGGTAGAGGCTGTAACGGCTCATCGCCTGATCCAGCTCGGCCTGAACCTGTGCGGGACGCTCAGCCCGTTTCGGGGCCGTCAGGGCATTTACCAGCAGCACGATGCGGCCCAGAATCCATCGGATCACAAACATGACAAACCTCGCAAACTGATCAAAAGTGCGCGCAGGGTAACACTTGTGGAGGGGGCAGGCTACTGGTGAGGATGAGAATCGCTCACTACTTGTGCGTCGATCCAGCTGACATTAAGTTATCGGAAACCGCCAGGCAGAAGGGAGAGCCGCAGGATGCGAAAAGGGATAGTGGTGGGGCTGTTGCTGGCCCTGATGGGATGCATGTCGGTGCCGATCACCACCATGGTCAGGATGGCGGGATTTGATCGGGATGATTTTCTTGCCCTTGAGCCGGAAGCGCTGCGCTTAAGGCTGACGCTGGATCGGAATGTTCCGGTTAATCTGGCCGCGACCCGTCTGGAGTTGGGTGCAGACATGGAGGACGGTCAGCAGCAACTGTTTGCCGGCTCGGTGCAGCAGCACGCTTTTCGGGAGTTTGAGGTCAGCGGAGGCTGGTTCAGCCCGGAAGCGGAGCCGCGCTATCAATACCTGCTGTCGCTGGATGAGGCTGGTAAAGACGCCATTCGACGATTTCAGGAGGCGCTCATCCGGGAACAGGTGCAATCCGCGAGTGTGAGTGTGCAGATTGATCTGGATGATGATTTTGACGAAGCGGTACAGGTGACTGCCGAGGTGCAGCTGTCACAGGAGGAGGGGTTCTTCACCCTTCTGGACGAAGCCCTGTTTGAACCCGATCGTTACCGGGATTAAAAAAGGCCGCAAACGCGGCCTTTTTTGATGGAGGAACAGGATTAGCCCTGCTGCTCTCGGGCAATGGCGCGGTAGGCGATATCGCGGCGGGTAAACATCCCCTGCCAGCTGATTTCGTCCGCCAGAGCGTAAGCGCGTTGCTGGGCTTCGGTTACGGTGTGACCCAGGGCAGTCGCGCAGAGCACACGGCCACCGGTGTTCACAATGGCACCCTCTTTTTCACTGGTGCCAGCGTGGAACACCTTCTCACCTTCGGCGTAGTCGTTACGCAGGCCGGCGATGGCAAAGCCCTTTTCGTAGCTGGCGGGGTAGCCACCGGAAGCCAGAACCACACCCACGGCGGCGCGGGGATCGAACTCGGCGGTTTTCTCGTTCAGCTTGCCGTCGCAGGCGGCCAGGCACAGTTCCACCAGGTCAGACTGCATCCGCAGCATGATGGGCTGGGTTTCCGGATCACCGAAGCGGCAGTTGTATTCGATCACTTTGGGGGTGCCATCGGCGTCGATCATCAGGCCCGCATACAGGAAACCCTTGTAGGGGTGGCCTTCGGCTTTCATGCCGTCCACGGTGGGGCGGATCACCTCGGCCATGATGCGATCGTGGATCGCCTGAGTGACTACCGGAGCGGGGGAGTAGGCGCCCATGCCGCCGGTGTTGGGGCCGGTATCGCCATCCCCAACGCGCTTGTGATCCTGGCTGGTGGCCATCGGCAGGATGTTGTCGCCATCCACCATCACGATAAAGGAGGCTTCTTCGCCTTCGAGGAACTCCTCAATCACCACACGGTGACCGGCGTCGCCAAAGGCGTTGCCCGCCAGCATGTCTTCAACGGCGGCTTCCGCTTCCTCCAGAGTCATCGCCACGATGACCCCTTTACCGGCTGCCAAACCGTCGGCTTTAACCACGATGGGCGCGCCCTTTTCACGCAGGTAGGCCAGTGCCGGCTCAACCTCGGTGAAGTTTTGATACTCCGCCGTGGGAATGGCGTGGCGGGCCAGGAAATCCTTGGTGAAGGCCTTGGAGCCTTCCAGCTGGGCAGCCGCCGCGCTGGGGCCGAAAATGGTCAGCCCGGCCGCTTCAAAGGCGTCAACTACGCCCTCTACCAACGGCGCCTCGGGGCCAACGATGGTCAGCGCAATGCCGTGCTCTTTGGCAAATGCCACCAGATCCTCATTGCCGGATACTGCCACGTTCTGCAGTTTCGGCTCAGTGGCGGTACCGGCGTTGCCCGGCGCCACATACACCAACTCTACCGCCGGGTTCTGGGCTGCCTTCCACGCCAGCGCATGCTCACGACCACCACTGCCAATCACTAATACTTTCATCATCTGTTCCCTGTTTGTCCTTAGGGCTGGCCCTTCAGTTGAGGCTGAAGGGCACGAAATGGGGCATCGAGTCCGGGAGCCCCGGACTCAAGCGCAGCTTATGTCGATGCAGTGCTAGGCGGCCGCTCCACAGACCCCGCAGTTTGCTGCTGCAAATGAGGAGGTCGAGGACACCGGCCAACGCCGCAAAGCACGACAGAAGCAAGCGTCTTAGTGCTTAAAGTGGCGCATGCCGGTGAACACCATCACCATGTCATGCTCGTCCGCCGCATCGATCACTTCCTGATCGCGCATCGAGCCGCCCGGCTGAATCACGCAGCTGATGCCCGCTTCTGCGGCCGCATCGATGCCATCACGGAAGGGGAAGAAGGCGTCAGAGGCCATCACGGAACCCGGTACGGTCAGACCCTCGTCGGCGGCTTTGATACCGGCAATCTTGGCGGAGTAGACCCGGCTCATCTGACCCGCGCCCACGCCCACGGTCATGCTGTCTTTGGCGTACACAATGGCGTTGGACTTCACGTACTTGGCGACTTTCCAGCAGAACATCAGATCCTTCAGTTCGGCTTCAGTAGGCTGACGCTTGGAGACCACTTTGACGTCATCCAGAGTCACCATGCCCTGATCGCGATCCTGCACCAGCAGACCGCCGTTCACACGCTTGGTGTCGAACTCAGTGGTCTTGTTGTCCCACTGGCCACACTCCAGCAGACGCACGTTTTTCTTCTCGGCAACGGCGGCTTTGGCAGCGTCGGAGATGCTCGGCGCGATGATCACCTCAACAAACTGACGGTCCACAATCGCTTTGGCAGTGTCGCCATCCAGCTCACGGTTGAAGGCGATGATGCCGCCGAAAGCGGAGGTGGGGTCGGTTTTGAAAGCGCGGTCGTAGGCTTCCAGAATGTTGCTGCCCAGAGCCACACCACAGGGGTTCGCATGCTTCACGATTACGCAGGCCGGGGTGTCGAACTCTTTCACACACTCCAGCGCCGCATCGGTGTCGGCGATGTTGTTGTAGGAGAGCGCCTTACCCTGCAACTGAACGGCGGTGGCAACGGAGGCTTCCTGTACGTTCTTTTCCACGTAGAAAGCGGCGCGCTGGTGGCTGTTCTCGCCGTAGCGCATGTCCTGCTTCTTGATGAACTGCTGGTTGAAGGTGCGGGGGAAAACGGACTCTTCATCCCCCTCTTTGTTGTCGCCGTAGCTCGGCACCATGCGGCCGAAATAGTTGGCGATCATGCCGTCATAAGCGGCGGTGTGCTCGTAAGCGGCGATGGCCAGATCGAAACGGGTCTGGAAGGTCAGGGAGCCTTCGCCAGCGTCCATCTCAGCGATCACGCGGTCGTAATCGTGGGCGTTCACCACGATGGTCACGTCTTTGTGGTTCTTGGCCGCAGAGCGCACCATGGTGGGACCACCGATATCGATGTTCTCCACCGCGTCTTCCAGGGTGCAGCCCGGTTTGGCGACGGTTTGGGCGAAGGGGTAGAGGTTGACCACAACCATGTCGATGGGCTGAATGCCGTGGGTTTCCATTACGGCATCGTCCTGATCGCGACGGCCCAGAATGCCACCGTGAACTTTGGGATGCAGGGTCTTAACCCGGCCATCCATCATTTCGGGGAAGCCAGTGTAATCGGACACTTCAGTGACGTTCAGGCCAGAGTCGGCCAGCAGGCGGGCGGTGCCGCCGGTAGAGAGGAGTTCTACGCCACGCTCGGTGAGGGCGCGGGCAAACTCGACGATGCCGGTTTTGTCGGAGACACTCAGCAGGGCTCGACGGATCGGGCGGGGTGCGTTCATAGGGTACAGAGTCCTTTTTGGCGGTTTGGCCATTCGCCCCGAAGTCAGCTCCGGATTGATGGCGCTTTATTATGGTGAAGATATTTCGCCAAACCGATTTGGGGCCTGCTGCCCGAAATGGCCCGACTTTGTTCCTGATCAAAGTCGGATAGCGCTTGGCGAAATACCCTCGTTTCGTCGCGCCCGCTGATGCGCGCGTATTCTACGCAAAATTGTTCATCAGATCAGCGCCGTTTCCGGACCCATCGCGATTTTTTCTGCATCGATTGCCCAGAGCGCATAAAAACCTTTGACCTTTGACCAAACTCCAAGGTTTATAATTCCAGAGTTAAAAGCCTTTTGGAGTGCGTATGTATCGCATCGGTGAACTGGCGCAGCGGTTTGAGATTAAAACGGACACCCTGCGCTACTACGAGAAACACGGCTTGCTGTCGCCCAGCGGCCGAAGTGACAGCGGTTATCGCCTCTACAACGATGAGGATGAGGTCAAGCTGCGCTTTATTCTGCGGGCTAAAGCGGTGGGCTTCTCCCTGGCCCAGATCCAGGAGTTGTTGGTGATCGATGCAAGTCGGGCCAAGTGGGCCTGCCAGGACGTTAAAGGGATCGTGGAGAAAAAAGTGGTTGAGTTGGAACAGAAGATCGCTGAGTTGACTCAGTTTCGGGATTCCCTTCAGCAGTTGGCTGATGCCTGCTGCGGCGGGCCGGAAAGCGCTGAACACTGCTCCATCCTTGAAGCGTTGGAGGTGCGTCAATGAACACCCTGACCGAGCTGGCGCTTAACTTCCTCGATCTCTTCCTCGACTCCGCCCCCTGGCTCCTGTTGGGCCTGTTTATGGCGGGGATGATCAAGATGTTTGTGCCGATGAGCTGGATGCAGAAGCAGCTGGGTGGGCACGGCATTAAGCCGACGGTGAAGGCCGCCATCTTTGGTGCTCCCCTGCCGTTGTGCTCCTGTGGCGTGATCCCGGCTGCGGTGGGGCTGCGTCGCTCCGGCGCTTCCAAGAGCGCCACCACCGCCTTTCTGGTGGCAACGCCGGAGACCGGCGTGGACTCTGTGTCCGTTTCCTACGTTTTGCTCGGCCCCTTTATGGCGGTGGTTCGTCCCATCACGGCAGTGGTGTCCGCCATTGTGGCGGGGCTTCTGGTGGGTCGGGATAACCCGGACACCAACCCTGAAGCGGAGGCCAAGCCGACGCCGAAATTTACCCCGACCAAGGGAGACAGCCCCAGTCTGATGGCGGCTCCGACCTCCAGCTGCTGCGCCAGCAAGGCGGCACCGGTGGTGGAGGCCAAGGCCAGCAGCTGTTGTTCCAGCAAAGCGGCACCGGTGGTGGAGGCCAAGGCCAGCAGTTGTTGCGCCAGCAAAAAGGTCGAAGAAACCAAACCGGAAAGCGCCGGTTGCTGCTCCAGCAAAACGGTCAACAGCAAGGCGGCGCATGAGGGCTGCTGCGGAACCGAGCCTGAGTTACCGGCGGGGCAAAGCGTGGTGGGTAAGCTGGTCAGCGGCGTGCACTATGCCTCGACCGACCTGGTGCGCGATACCACCCTCTGGCTGCTGGTGGGTCTGTTCTTTGCCGCTTTGGTCAACACCTTTGTGCCGGCCTCCTTCCTCTCCCAGTGGGGGGACGGGATCCTGGCGATGACGGTGATGGTGCTGGTGAGCATCCCGATGTACATCTGCGCCACCGCCTCCACCCCGATTGCGGCGGGCCTGTTGCTGGCCGGTGTGTCCCCCGGTGCGGTACTGGTGTTTATGATGGCGGGACCCGCCACCAACATCGCCACCTTGGGTGTCGTGCGTAACGAACTGGGTAAACGGGCTCTGTGGGCTTACCTGACTGGTGTGATTGGCACTGCCATGCTGTTCGGTTTTGCCGTGGACTACGCGGTAGCGGAGTTTGGCTTCAAGGTGATGCCCCTGGTGGGTGAAGAGCACCGCATGCTGCCGCACTGGCTGGTCTATGGCAGTGGCGTATTGCTGGCTGTCCTGATGATCAAAGCCATGATGGACAAGTGGCTCCCCGCCCGACCCTCCATGGCCTGATAGGCTTCAGGGTCAAGTTTCGGGCGACTTTGGTCGCCCGAAATGATCATTAACCCCATCCGGAATTGCCGTACAAGGAGTTTCTCCATGAAAGGGATCACCCTGCTGACCGCACTGCTGGTCGCCACCCCCACCCTGGCCGCTGAGTCCATCGTTTATCACTGTGCCTTGGGCAAAGCCGAGCGCGTGATTGAAGTGCAATACCCGGAGGGCGGGACGCTGCCTTGCGAAGTGCACTACACCAAGGCTGAGGGCAGCCAGATCCTCTGGAGTGCTCAGAACAGCGAAGGGTACTGCGAACAGCGTGCGGCAAACTTTGTCGAGAAGCAGGAAGGCTGGGGATGGCGCTGCAGCCAGCAGGCCGCCAAACCTGAGTAAGAGGCTGTCAGAATCAGAAACGCCGGGCATGCCCGGCGTTTTTTATGGCTGGCTAATGCTGCCTGTCCGGGTTTTCGGCTAACCCAGCGACAGGAAGAAGGGGATCAGCACCGGCCCCGCGAGGCTCAGAACAAAGCCACTGACAATGGCGATCGGTACCGTCTGAGGACCGCCGCTCTTTTGAATCACCGGCAGCGTGAAATCCATCGCCGTGGCACCACCGTAACCGATGGCGGAAGCGGGGGTTCTGCGCATCATCAGCGGGATCAGAATGACGGCAATCAACTCACGGCACAGGTCGGAAAGAAACGCGACGGAACCCATGGCGGGGCCGAGCTTGGCGCTGACCAGGGCACCGGAGAGGGAGTACCAGCCGGTGCCAGCGGCAAGCGCTAGGCCATGATGGGTCGGCAGTTGCCATATCCAGGCGGTGATGGCGCCAGCCAGAAGACTGGTGCCCAGTACCATGGCGGCGATGGCCAGGCCGCGGGGGTTGAGCAGGATCTGACGCAGGCTCATACCGGACGCGCGTAGCTGGATGCCGATCAGTAATAGCAGCCCCATCAGGATGATGTTCACGCCGGACTCGATGTGGCTGGTGGATTGCGGGAACAGCAGCCCCAGCAGGAATCCGGCCAGTACGACACCCGCCAATTGCAGTGATTCCACCACCATGGCCAGAGTACGCACCTCGCCCTGCTCCTGCCCCAGACTCAAGGGCCAGCGTTTATCCACCAGGGGCAGGCCGGCCAGGTTCCCGGCCAGTGTCAGGCCGATCAGGGTGGCTGTTAGGGCGAGGATGCCACCGAGCTCGGCGGCCAGGTTCTCCATACTGCCCAGGCCAACGCCCATCAGGCCGAGGATAAGGTAGACGATGGCGGTCAGCGCGCGATCGATCAGCTGCAGCGTGGGACGGTGGCGCAGGGGGATAAGGTAGCCCAGCACCAATGGGGAGAGGATAACCAGGGTGTCCACGTTCGAGTTCCGGTGAAAAAAGGCGCGGCAAGGTTATCAAGTTGGTATACCATCCTCAAGCCGGGTATCGGCCTGGTAACACAGTGAAACAAATGAGGTAATCAATGGGAAAGATGGGCGCGGCTTTGCTGGCAGGGGTGATGTTGCTGGCGTTGATGGGCTTTTCAGTTTACCAACTGGGGGCGGGGAATCGTCTGGCCCAATCCTTTAACGATGCTCATGACAGTGACGTGGTGATGTACAGCGCGGCCTGGTGCCCGGCGTGTGCGGCGACCCGCGAGTACCTGACTGCCCGGGGGCAGACTTTTGTGGAACTGGATATGGAGAAAAACCCGGAAGCGGCCCACGAGTTCGCTCAGTTTGGCGGGCACGGCATCCCTCTGGTTCTGGCCAAAGGGGAGGTGATTCGGGGACACCGTCCATCAGAGCTCAACCGGATACTGGCTCCGGAGGCACAGTAATCGATTGCCGCTGAGTCAGAACCGGTCTCCCGCCAGGCTCAGCACTTTCACTTCACCCTCCAACACGGCGACAATCACTTTGCCGTCGCGGAAGTGCTCCGGCAGACGCACGCGGCCACCCGAATGATTCGGCAGCCCCCGGAGTACGGCCCTCTTCATCACCAGCGACTCGTCGCCGTCGAAGAACAGCACTGTCACATCCTTTACGTCCACTTGATTCCCCCCTGTCAAAATGTCGGCGATACCTGGCCAACAGTTTTAAGCGCAAGCCATTGTTCCACAACATTACCAACAAAAGCATAACAATATGAGAGATCTGAGAACTTTATCCACAACATGGAAAGGCTTTTCTGTGCCGACAAAGGTTTGACGCAGGTTGAGTCCTGTTTGAATTGCGCGCAAAATAGCGCCCCCCGCTCAAGCGGGTATAATTGCCCCCTAACCATTCAATTCCCTGGAGTCTGTCTTGCAGTTTTCCCAGCTGGCGCTGGATAAGCGTCTGTTAGCTACCGTTGAGCACCTGGGCTTCAATGAGGCCACCGAGATTCAGCAAAAAGCGATCCCCGCCGCCATGGCCGGAAAGGATCTGCTCGCCAGCTCTCGAACCGGCTCCGGTAAAACTCTGGCGTTTCTGTTGCCAGCGATGCAGCGCCTGATCCGCAACAAGCCGCTGTCCAAGCGTGACCCGCGGGTGGTGATTCTGGCGCCGACCCGGGAGTTGGCTAAGCAGGTGTATGGTCAACTGCGTCTGGTGGTGGCCAATACCAGCTTTAAATCCCTGCTGATCCTGGGGGGCGAGGACTTCAACCAGCAGAGCAAGGCGCTGGCCCGTGACCCCCATTTTGTGGTGGCGACCCCCGGCCGATTGGCAGACCATCTGGAGCATGGCCACCTCTACCTGCACGGTCTGGAACTGCTGATTCTGGATGAAGCGGACCGCATGCTGGACCTGGGCTTTGCCAGCCAGTTGCAGGCGATTCACAAGGCGGCGGATCACCGTAAGCGCCAGACCCTGATGTTCTCCGCTACCCTGGACCACGCGGCGGTGAACGAGTTTGGCGCAGATCTGCTGAACGACGCGATACGGATCCGCATCGATTCCGAAGCGGAGATCCACAGTGACATCCATCATCGGATGCTGTTTTCCGACCACTTGGACCATAAAGAGGCCCAGCTCAAAGCGCTGCTGGAGAAGCAGGATATCAACCAGTTGATCCTCTTTACCGCAACCCGTTCTGACACGGACCGCCTGGCAAACCTGCTGAGCGAGTGGGGACATACCACGCTGGCGTTGTCCGGTGAACTGAACCAGGCAGCCCGTAACCAGATTATGCAGGACTTTGCCGCGGGCAAAGCCAAGGTGCTGATCACCACCGATGTGGCCAGCCGTGGCTTGGACATTCCGCGGGTCTCTCACGTGGTTAATTTCGATCTGCCTAAGCACCCGGAAGAGTATGTGCACCGTATTGGCCGTACCGGTCGTGCCGGTGCCAAAGGCGATGCCTTCTCTCTGGTCGGTCCGAAAGATTGGGCCAGCTTTAAGAAGCTGGAAGCGTTTCTGAACCATCCTCTGGCTTTTGAAGCCATTGAGGGGCTGGAGGCCAAATTCAAAGGCCTGGCAGAGAAGCCCAAGCGCGGCCCGGCCCAATCCAAGAAGCCGACCAGCGCGAAGAAAGCCGCGGCTCCGAAGAAGCGGGCGCCGAAGAAGGTGAAGCGCCCGGTCGGGGGCTTACGGGACATTGGCGACGCGCCCATGATGATCAAGAAGAAACCGGTTGAACCCGTGGACGACGAATGATCAGAAGGCCGCTCTCAGGAGCGGCCTTTTTTGTTGTCAGTCTTAAACCCGCTCCTATGTAACGGGTCATCGTTTCCTCGGGTTCTGCCCCTGGAGTTGGGATTTCTAAATATTTTCGCGTACATATGCCTGTGGCATCCCCAAAAACAAAGTTGCCCCCTGATAAAGGGGCTAATCAAAGCCACCTGCAAAGCAGGTGGATATTTACCTCTTTTCCCCCAGATAACCGATCCTTGTAAGAGGCGCGCCGGACCGGGCGCCCAACACGCGTGTGGAGCGGAGGTGAGATGAAAGAGGCCCTGATAAGCTGGCTGGCGATGGCAGCGGTGGTCTATATCGGCCTCTGTCTGATGCTGACCCTGAATCAGCGCCGCCTTATCTACTACCCCTCCGCGCCGGTGACCGCTCCGGAGGAGCAGCGCCGAATCACCACCCCCTCTGGTGAGATGGTGGTGGAGGTGGCCAACCCCGGCCAGGCCCACGCGGTGTTCTATTTTGGCGGCAATGCAGAGTCGGTCATCTATGGCAAAGCTGCGCTGGCAAGATCGCTGCCGGGGTGCACCCTCTATCTGGTGAACTATCCCGGCTATGGTGGCAGCGAAGGGACACCTGAGGAGTCCGCCATCCATTCGGCGGCACTGGCGATCTATGATGCGCTCGCTCCCGGGCATCAGACGGCCAGCGCCATCGGGCGCAGCTTGGGGGGATCGGTGGCGATCCAACTGGCTCACCAGCGCCCGCTGTCCCGGTTGGCGCTCCTTACCCCCTTTGACAGCATGGTGGCCCTGGCCCGTCATCACTACCCGTTTTTCCCGGTGTCCTGGTTGCTCAGAGAGCGGTACGAGATTGTGCCGATGGCCTCGGCGCTGCACTTGCCCACCCTGGTGGTGCTGGCGGAGGCGGATCGGGTCGTACCGCGAGCGCGCAGCGAGGCGTTGATTGAAGTGCTGGATGAACCGCAAGTGGTGATTTTGCCCGGTAACCATAACCGTTTGGCGCCAAATGCATCCCTTGCCGCCTTTTTCAGCCCTTTATGTGGTGCGCTTTGATAGAGTCCCGCTTCTGTCCTGAGGAAGTGGTCGAGGTTAGGGATGTTGGTTTTAGCAAAGGTCGGCGCAGCAGTGCTGGCGGTGGTCGGGTTGGCCTGGTTGGCGGAAAAGGTGGGGCCGCGATGGGCCGGCGTGTTGTCGGGCTTTCCCCTGGGAACCGCCATTGTGCTGCTGTTCTACGGGCTGGAGCAGGGCGCGGATTTTGCCGCTCAGGCTGCCCCCTATGGCTTGCTGGGACTGGCTGCCACCACCGGTTTTGCCTTGACCTATACCCTCAGCGCCGCCCGCTTTGGTCGGCGCAGCCTCTGGCCCATGGTGCTGGCGCTGACCGCTCTGATGACACTGGCGACCGTGATGCAAGCGACCCCCTCCATTGGTTGGTGGGGAGCCCTGGTGGCACTGGCGGCGGCCGCTCTCGCAATCCTGTTGACCCGACGTATGCCGGACCCGCCCTTTGTGGCGGTGCGTTCCGGTTGGGGGCTGGTTTGGGCCCGCGCAGCCATGGCGGCCACGCTGGTGGTGGCCATTACCGCGATAGCTGACATGGTGCCGCCCGCCTGGGCCGGGGTGATGGCGTCTTTCCCCATCACTCTGTTTCCGCTGATGTTGCTGCTGCAGATCAGCTACGGCACGGCACCGGTACAAACCGTATCCAAGCACTACCCCTATGGTGCGGGCAGTCTGGTGGTCTACACCCTGGCGGTGGGACAGAGCTATCCCAAGCTGGGCATCGGACTGGGTACCCTGGCGTCATTCTCGATGGCGGGCCTCTATCTGCTGGGGTACTGGTGGTGGAGTCAACGCGCCTCCACCGAAGTGAACCGTTCCACCTCTAAGGCTCGTTAAGCCTCGGCCGCTTCCCGCTCCAATGCCCGCATCCAGAAGCTCAGGGGCCCGTCCAGCAGCTCGATGGTCAGGGCGCCCTGACTGCCTTGCATTGCCAGGGCGTAGCCATGCAGGTAGTCCACCAGCAGGTCCCGGCTTTGGTTCAGCGTTTCCTGCGGCAGAACCAGGGGACGCAAGGCGCGCTCATATCGCTCAATAAACACCTGCGCGGGACCTGTGCCCGTCATCGACAGCAGGGTTTCCAACAGGCCCGGATGGGTGCTCAGCAGCGTCAAATAGCTTTGGCTGAGCGCCACGATCTCTGCCCGCCAATCTTCGCCCTGTGGGTTATGGATCGCCTCTATCAGGGAGAGGCAGACCGCTTCCAGCAAAGCGGACTTGTTACGGAAGTAGTGGTAGATCGCCATCGGGTCCACCTCCAGTTCCGCACTTAATGCCCGGATACTCGGGATTTTTCCCGTTTTCACCTGCATCGCCTTGGCACATTCGACGATGCGCTCCGCGCTGAGTTGACTCGGCCGTCCGCGTTTTCCTGTCTTGACACTCATGGGTATGGCTCGCTACGATTTAAAAACTCTACGGCGTAGAATAATTCGCTTTCTGGTTTGGAACAAGGTCGGGGCCATGACATCCCACGGGAGAACCCATGAGTAATATCGTCTATATCGCCACCAGTCTGGATGGCTACATCGCCGACAAGGATGGGGGCGTGGATTGGTTGCACAGCATTCCCAACCCGGAGGGGAATGACTTTGGCTTTGCCGAGTTTCTGGCTGGTATCGATGCCCTAGTGATGGGGCGGAATACCTATGAAGCCATACTGGCTTTTGACCTGGATCTGGAGCGTCAATGGCCCTATCCGAAGCCCGTGTATGTGGTCAGTACCTCGGCGGTTGGTGTGCCATCTGCCCTTGAGGGCAAGGTGTTCCCTTTGCAACCTGGCAGTCCCGGAGCATTGGTTTCGCAACTGGCGGAACAGGGCCATCAACGGCTTTACATTGATGGTGGCAAGACCATCCAGGGTTTTATGGAGGAGGGGTTGGTCGATGAGATGATCATCACCCAGATCCCCATTGTGCTGGGGGGTGGCATGCCGCTGTTTGGAGAGCTGGCTGAACCGCAGGCCTTTGAACTGGTAAGCAGCGAAGTGCTGCTGGGGGCCATGGTCAAAAACCACTATCGCCGCCGTCGTTAAGGGGCAAAAAAAACCGCGCCGTAGCGCGGTTTTTTGTTATCAGGTGCGGGGGGTGAGAACGATCTCTACCCGGCGGTTTTCCGCCCGACCCGTTTCGCTCTGGTTGCTGGCGATGGGCTGATCCGGACCGGCACCGTAGATGCTCATGCGGGTGGCGCTGACGCTCTGGCGCAGCAGCTCACCGGCAACGGATTCGGCACGCTCTTTGGAGAGGCGCATGTTGAGATCACGGCCACCGGTGCTGTCGGTGTGGCCGGTGATGGCCATGTTGGTCTGGTCAAACTCGCTGACTACCATGGCAACGCCAGAGAGGGCATTGATCGCCTGCAGACGCAGTTTGCTGCTGCCGACATCGAAGGTCAGGCTGTTGGGCATCACCAGCTGAATGTGGTCGCCATCGCGCTTTACGGAAACGCCGGTACCCGCCAGTTTCTCGCGCAGGGCAGCTTCCTGACGGTCCATGTAGTGGCCAATGCCACCACCCAGTGCGGCGCCGGAAGCGGCACCAATCAGAATGCCCTTTCCACGATCGCTCTTGGAGGAGCTGGCGGCGCCAATCAGCGCGCCGCTTACTGCGCCGATAACGGCACCGGAGGTGGCGTTAGAGGTTTTCTGTTCGCCAGTGTAGGGATCAGTGCTGGCACAGCCGCCCAAAAACAGGGTGGCGACCAGGGCAGAGATCAGGGGAGTGCGCATCGAGACCTCTCCTTAGGATGCAAATAAACACAAAAATTGGTCACAGTCTGCCAGCCGAAGCCTGAACTGACCATGACTAATGACGGAATAGGGACAATAAAAAGGGCGTCAGATGACGCCCTTAGCCAAAGCTGAACCTTATTCGTCTTCCTCTTCGGGTTCAAGCATGCCCCAGCCGTCGGTTTTGCCCTTAAAGGGTTTGGACAGCTCGGCCAGGCGGTTTTCGATGGCAGTAATGGCGTCGTACTCCGGCACCATCTCCTGCTGAAGACGCAGCTCCCACTGGCTGGTTTCTTCAGCCAGGTTGAGGAAAATGCCGGCGCCGGGGAAGGCTTCAGCCACGGCGTCAGCCGCCAGTTGGCCCTGCTTCTCGCTGCCAAAAATGACATAGAAGTCGAGCATGTAGGACTGGGACAGATCGATGCCTTCGCCCTGCATCAGGGCTAGCAGCTCGCCATTGGCGTCATTGGGAAAGGCCATGAGGGGTTCCTTAAAATTTCAAACTGGGGCGGCGCTTCGGCTTAGCCGGCTTGGCCGGTTTGTCGCTGGCAGCGGGGGTGGGAGCCGGTTGGCTGCTGGCCTGAATCAGTACGGCTTCTTCACCAAAAATGACGTTGTCGCCGGGAACAAGTTTGCGGCGCTTGCGGGTTTCCACTTCGTGGTTGACCAGCACTTCACCTTCGGCGATCAGCATCTTGGCGTCACTGCCAGAGCCGACCCAACCTTCGATTTTGAGCACTTTGTACAGCTCGATGAATTCGTCACCGGGATGGAGTTCCAGTACGGACGTGGACATAACAGCGCTCTCAAAGACAGTCAGTTGGCCGGATTATAGCGAGTTTTCTGCCCCCGTTCGAAGGGGAAAGTGGGCTTTGTCCCCTGTGGCTCAGGACTCAGAGACCAATGCGGCGATCAACTCCGGCAGCGCTTTGTCCGGATCACCCCAGTGGGTTGTCATCGGCCAATTGGCCGGCGGGGGCAGCGGGGTCAGGGCCAGGTGGTCCCAAACCATCCGGGAGGCGTCGCTGGCGGATTGCGCCATATCCAGAACCAGCAACTGTTCCGGGTGGCGAGTCTGCCAGTGCGCCATCAGCTGACGATGCGCGAGCAGGTAATGACCCAGTTGAGTGGGATCGTAGCTGTAGGGCTGTTCAGGGCCAAACCACTGCTGGTAGAGCGCCGCCCCACTGCTGGCCAATGGCCTTTGAGGCAGGATCGCCCTGGCTTCCGGGAGCGCCTGCAGCAGCAGGCCTAGATGCTGATCGTGGCCGGGGCTGGTGTCGATCACCCAGCGTGCCCCTTCCGATTCCGGCGGGAGGCTGCTTCGATAGGCCTGAGCCAAAGGCTCAAGGTCCAGTTGGGTGCTGGCCATCAGTTTGGCTTTACTGCCCCAAAGTGGCTTGCCATTGAGTCGGGCCTGCTGCGCGAGCTGGCGCTCCAGTTCCGGCAGGAAGCGATTTATGGGGCCGAGGTGCACCACCTGATCGTGCTGAGACAGGTAATCGGCGATTGCTTCGATGCTGCCATCCGGAAGCCCGGCAAGGAACAGTGGCCTGGGGCGCTCCGAGGCACGAGGCTGACCGGAGCCCGGGGCAGGGAACAGGGCCTGAATCGCCTGAAACTGCGCGCGATCCCGATCCACCTGGTATCCCAGCGCCTGCTGCTGTTGCTGAGCACCGGTATGGAGGTTTTGCCAGGCGGCCTCTTCGCAGCGCAGATCCGCCCACTCTTTAGCCAGGGCGTAGTGAAGCGCCGGGCAGGGGGAGGTTCGGCGGGCGATGGCAAACTGCAGCGTATCGATATGGTGATGGGACTCGCTTTGACGCTGCAGGAAGGCGCGGGTGGCCCAGAGGTCGTCCTGATGGGGTGCCAGTTGGATCGCCTGATCCAGTGTGGCACTTGCCTCCTCGATTCGGCCCGCCAGGCGGAGCGCGTCGGCCAGAGCGGCAAGAAGCGTCGGATTGGCGCCCTGAGTGTCGATCAGGTAACGGTATTGCGCGGCGGCATCGTCGGGACAGCCCAGTTCCAGAAGCAGTTGGGCCCGCTGCAGTGCCAGGTGGGGTGGCTGGGCGTGGCCAAGAATACGCGCTGCGGCGCGTCCTTCACGGTAGTGCCCCAAGCGGGAGTGGCACGCCACGATCAGCATTTCGACCACAGGATCCGGTTGGCAGCCGACAGCCCGCTGGGCCATGGCCAGTGCGGAAGCGGGATTATCCAGTTTCAGGGCGATCTGAGCGGCCAGATGCCAGCCCGGCCCGTACCCTGAGGCACGTTGATTCAGCTCCCGGCAGAGATCGATGGCGGTGGAGAGATCGTCCTTCTCCAATGCGGTGCGCACCAGATGGGCGACTCCGGCGGCGTTGTATCCCTGCTCCCAGTCCACGGATGGCAGTCCTTGTTGACATTGAGTCCATGAATATAAAGGAAAAGTTGTTCCAATTCTGCCCCTGAATCCAGATCCCTTAACCATTAAGCAGTTTTAAATTCTAAACAAAGTGTTTAAAGTTTTGTCTTTAAACAGGAACACGGAGAGCAACATGAAGGGGATCCAGGACAGCGGGCTATGGCGTACCCGCTCTTTTGTGGACGGACAGTGGCTGGCGGGGACGGCTCGCTTTACGGTGAGTAACCCCGCCAATGGCGAACCGCTGGCCGAGGTGGAGGAAGCGGGTGCCGCAGAGACCACTCAAGCGGTGGAAGCGGCCGACCGGGCTCAGAGAGCCTGGGCCAAAGTGCCCGCCGCTCAGCGCAGCACTTTGCTGATGAGTTGGCATGATCTGATGCTGGAGCACCTGGACGATCTGGCCAGGATCCTGACTCTGGAGCAGGGCAAACCGCTGGCGGAAGCGCGCGGGGAGATCCTCTATGGCGCCAGCTACGTGAAGTGGTTTGCCGAAGAAGCTGTGCGGGTTTATGGCGACACGATTCCCGGCCCGAGTCCGGATAAGCGGGTGCTGGTGATCAAGCAACCGGTGGGGGTGGTGGGCTCCATCACGCCCTGGAACTTCCCCAACGCCATGATGGTACGCAAAGCCGCTCCCGCTCTGGCTGCCGGATGCGCGTTTGTGGCTAAGCCAGCGGCGGAAACTCCGCTGTCGGCCCTGGCCGTGGCGGAACTGGCCAAGCGTGCCGGATTCCCGAATGGTTTGTTTAACGTGGTGGTGGGGACAGATGCACCTGCCATCGGTCAGGTGCTGACCCAGCACCCGGTAATCCGAAAATTCTCCTTCACCGGCTCAACGGCCACCGGCAAACGGTTGCTGGCTCAGTGTGCGGAAGGGGTGAAGCGCACCTCCATGGAACTGGGCGGCAACGCCCCCTTTATCGTGTTTGAGGACGCGGATCTGGATGAAGCGGTGAAGGGCTTGATGGTGGCGAAGTTCCGCAATGCGGGACAGACCTGCGTCTGCAGTAATCGCATCTTTGTGCAGCGCTCGGTGTATGAGGCGTTTGCCGACAAGGTGCGTGCTGCGGTAGCGAACCTGGTGGTTGGAGATGGCCTGGAAGAGGGCACTCAGATAGGTCCGCTGGTCAGCCAGGCTGCGGTGGATAAGGTGGCGGCCCTGGTGGCGGAATCCGAGGCTCAGGGCGCGAAGGCGGAAACCGTTGCCCGTGTGCCGGAGCAGGGGCACTACTACCCGCCCACGGTGCTCTATCACGCCAGCAATGCAATGGCCGCCGCCCGCAACGAGATTTTTGGTCCGGTGCTGCCGCTGATCCCGTTCGATGACGAGGCCAGTGTGGTGGCCGAGGCCAATGACAGTGAGTTTGGCCTGGCGGCTTATCTCTACAGCCGTGATATTGGCCGGGTATTCCGGGTCAGTGAGGCACTGGAGTACGGCATGGTGGCGGTCAACGACGGTATTCTCTCTAATGCCGCAGCGCCGTTTGGTGGGATCAAGGCGTCCGGTCACGGGCGCGAGGGGTCCAAGTACGGCCTGGATGACTACCTCGACATCAAGTATCTCTGTCTGGGTGGTATGGACCGCTGATCAGCCCACATCGTCATGGAAAAAAAGGCGCCTTAATGGCGCCTTTTTTTTCGCCCTGAGCATGAGTGGATAGAGGGCTTTTAGGCGGGTTCTACCAAGGTCTAAGAGGATGAATTCCGGTTTTTGTGAGGTTCGAACTGGTCAAAATTGATCCAGATTAAACGCACTTCAGATAAAACCAAGTAGGTCAATATATGAGCGGATGGGTGTGTTACATAAATGGTGCAACCTTTGTTGCTTGAGTGTGAACGTGACGGGTTAAAACAACTCTAAGGACGGATAATATGCGCACCAATCATCTCCATCTGATCGCGCTGGCTTTGGTCAGTGCTCTCTCATTGTCTGCCTGTGATGACGGCAAAGACGGTGCTCCTGGTGAAGTCGGCCCTCCGGGCCCTCCGGGACCTCCGGGTGAACCCGGCCTGCCAGCCGGCAGTTTTGCCACCACCGCTGAAATGGCTTCTGATCTGACTTTTGTTCTTGCCCCGGAAAACATTGAGTTTACCGATGAGTTCGGCATTCAGTTCGAATTCACCGGTAAGAATCCTCAAGGCGAAGATGTCCCCTTTGTTGGGCTGGATCGGGTCGCCATCTACCTCTCTCACCTGACCATCAATGACACCGATATCGGACCGCCGACCGCCTGGGCAAGCCACAGCTACCTAAGCAGCGGCGCAAGTTCCATGTATTGTGCTCTGGGTGGTGGGGAGATCACCGTTAGAGGCCGTACCTATAAGGCCTGTACCCTGGTGGAAGTGGAACCGGGTCTCTACACCGGTACCTGGGAACATGCTGATACACCGGCTCCGGTTCTGTTGGAGGGTGACGACCTTGATCTGACCCACCGCGTCTGGCTGCGGGCTTACAACATCGTCGACAGCCAGGGTAACGGCGTATCCGACAAGGTGTTGTCCGATCGTCTGGACTACATCCCTGCCACCAATGAGGTGCTGGCGGACAGCGGTCGCGACATCGTTGATGACAGTGCCTGTCAGGCCTGCCACGGCGGCGAAGAGGGCGGCATCATCACCAACATCCACGCTCACCACAACTACCAGAGTGTGGGCAACTGCGTGAACTGCCATAACCCCTTCTACGAAGCCAGTGAAGAACAAGTGGCGGAAGGCTGGAACGAAGGTAACTGGGACCTGACGGTTCTGGTGCATCGTCTCCATGCCGGTAGCCACATCGCTGATAGCCTCAGTGGCGAAGCGCTGGAGTTCATGGGCAATATCCATTACCCAGGTGAACTGAACAACTGTATCGCTTGTCACGAAGGCAACACCGCCTTTACCGATAACATCTATCGTGACGCCTGTGTGGCTTGCCACATCGACACCGATCCTCGCACCGGTGAAAACCACAACGGCATCGCCGTTGCGGACGATGCCGCTTGTGCCTCCTGTCACGGCAGTGGCGCGCTCGGCGTAATGCAGGCCCATGAGATCGGTATCCGCAACAACCTGCGTGACGCCTTCTATGGCGAAGTGGATCCGGCCACTATTGCGATTGCACCGAATGCGGGTGATCCCACACTGGTGGACATCAGCTTTGGCTACAAGGTGTTCTACAACGGTGCCGAGTTTACTGGCGATCTGACCACCCTGGACTTCGTTTCCAGTTCACAGAAGTGGCTGATTAACTTCCAGGCAGACAGCGGCTACGCCTGGGCGTACCGTTACACCCTGCCAGACAGCAGCCGGACTGGCTACGTGAACTTCAACAGTGGCGTCTTCAACGGTACCCACTATATCGCGACCACCACCGCACCTGCGGCACTGGTGACCGGTACTGGTGTGATCATCGGTGATGTGCGGCTGTGTGCTCAAGCCGGTGCCCTGGCGACCTGTGGAGCAGAGATCGATGACACCACCTCTCTGGCGATGAAGTCTGAGGCGGTCTACTTCGATACTGCCAACCCCGCCAATGCGGATGTGGCCAAGCCTCGCTTTGCCACCGACGAAGGCGGTGTGGTCTCCATTGCTCTGTGTAATGATTGCCACAGCGACATCGCCTACGCCAAACGGGGCCACCATGGTGTGGATAAGATCGAGCAGTGCGTGCATTGCCACAATGAAAACGTGCTCGACTTCCGTGCTTCCTCCCGTGAACTGGGGTTGAACGTCCATAAGTTCCACTCCAATCACAGCGAGTATGCACCTGATGGTGACGGCATCCACTACCCGAGTCTGCTTACCGATTGTCAGGCCTGCCATGTCAGTTCCGAGTGGTTTGATGGCTCCGGTGCGCTGCGTTCAGGCAAAGTGGGCTTCAAGGTGACCATTGATGGTGATGAGCGGGTCTCCCCGATCGCCACCACCTGTCTCTCCTGCCACGAGTCTGATGCGGTTGCCGCCCACGCTGCTTCTCAAGGCGCGATTGTGGATCCGGCCAACGCGATTGAGAATCCGCCGGTAGAGAGCTGTGCCGTGTGCCACGGTGGCGTGCACCAGTTCTAAACGGTTGCTTACAGACCGGTCTAGCGAGTACCGGTCGGCCTCCCAGGGAGCCTTCGGGCTCCCTTTTTTAGGCAATAAAAAAGCCGGTCAGAGACCGGCTTTTTCAGATCCATTCAACGCTTACAGTTCGGCGTTGTGGTAGACGTTCTGAACGTCGTCGCAATCTTCCAGCATGGCGATGAACTTCTCGAACATGGCCACGTCATCGCCCTCAACCTTGGTGTAGGTCTGGGGAACGAAAGTGATCTCTTCCACTTCGAACTCGATGCCGGGGAAGCTTTCCTGCAGGGCGGTTTTGGCCTTGAAGTACTCAGTATTGGGTGCGAATACGGTGGTCATGCCGTCTTCCACTTCCACTTCAGTCACGTCCACGTCCGCCATCATCAGGGCTTCCAGTACCGCATCTTCATCATCACCGGCGAAAGCAAAGATCGCCTGGTGGTCGAACATGTGGGACACAACACCGGGGGAGCCGATCTTGGCGTTGGTTTTTACGAAGCACTGGCGCACGTCGGTAAAGGTACGGTTGTTGTTGTCGGTCAGACAGTCAACGATCACCATGCAGTTACCCGGGCCGAAGCCTTCGTAACGGGCCGCGACGTAGTCTTCACCCGCGCCGCCTTTGGCTTTTTCGATGGCCTTGTCGATAACGTGACCGGGTACCTGGTCTTTCTTGGCACGTTCGATCAGGCTGCGCAGCGCCAGGTTTGCATCCGGGTCCGGGCTGCCGTTTTTCGCTACGACGTAGATCTCTTTACTGTATTTGGAATAGACCTTGGTCTTCTGACCAGCGGTCTTGGCCATAGAGGCCTTGCGCACTTCAAAACTGCGTCCCATCGGGATTCTCGCTCTGTCTAAGTTCTAACGATAACGGGGCAAGAGTTTACCAGTTGAGCAGTGCAGGGCAAATGCGCAGCGTCATCCATCGGACAGAAAGCCGCGGATCCGGCGCGATGTTGCAGCAGGTCGGGGGTTTTACTCTGAGTGTTTCGTCAAAGTTTGGCATCATGAGCTGAACTTATTGGCCCTGGTTGAGGCCTGTAGAACGCCGATATATACAAAGGAATGGCAGATGAAAATGCTTCCACTGGTGGCGGCCCTGCTCGCCGCCCCCCTGGCTTATGCGACCCCCATTGAGGCGACTCCTCTGCAGGAGATCCGCGCCTTTCAGAGCGTAACCCCATCGCTGGTGACCTCCGGCCTGCCCACCCCCGAGGCGTTTACTCAGCTCAAGGTGTCCGGGGTTGAGGTGGTGATCAACCTGATGCCGGACAGCAGCAATAAGTCATACAACAATGAAGCGGAACTGGTGACCGATGCCGGTATGGTGTACGTCGCGATCCCGGTGGATTGGCAAGCGCCCAAAGTGGAGGACGTCGATGCGTTCCTCAACACCATGGCGAAATACCAGGATAAAAATGTGCTGGTGCACTGTCTGGCCAACTACCGCGCCTCAGCGTTTGTTTATCTCTATGAGTGGGTAAACCGTGGCGAAGGGAGCGAGCCCGATAAGGCGGAGATCATGGCGCCTTGGGGAGAGCTGGAGCAGAGCCTGAAGGAGTACCCGCAGTGGGCACAACTGATTGAGCAGGTGAAAGCCAACCAGCAGGGGTGAGTGCGATACCCGGTTAACAGGCACAAAAAAACCCGAGTCAGAGGACTCGGGTTTTTGCATCTTCAGAGCAACGCTCTTAGTTCATGCCGTATTTCTTCAGCTTCTTACGCAGAGTACCGCGGTTGATGCCGAGGATGTTGGCAGCACGGGTCTGGTTGCCACGGGTGTACTGCATGACGATGTCCAGCAGCGGCTGTTCTACTTCGCACAGCACCATTTCGTACACTTCGGAGGCTTCCTGACCGTCCAGTTGAGCAAAGTAGTTGCTTACGGCACGCTTCACGGAGTCGCGCAGTAACTGGGGCTTAACGGTACCGTTCGGGGTTTCGATCTGGCCTACGGTCAGTTGGTGCGCTTCAGAAAAGGAGTTCTGCTGGTCAAACATACTGTCTTTGCTCTGTCTCTTTACAATCAATGTCGTTCGAAGAAGCCGGCCAGGGCTTCGCGCTGTGCGCTGGCGCAGTCCAAGGCATTGAACTCGCGCCGCAGTTCCGGCTGCTGCTGATGGTCCAGATACCATCCCACGTGTTTCCGGGCGATGCGCATGCCGCGCTCGTCCCCGTAAAAGGCGTGAAGGTGTTCCAGATGCCCCAGCATCAGTACCTTTCGCTCCTCCCTTGACGGGGGGGGCAGGTGTTCTCCAGTGTCCAGGTAGTGCTGAATCTCACGGAAGATCCAGGGACGACCCTGAGCCGGACGACCGATCATGAGTCCGTCGACGCCGGTGTAGTCCAACACGTGTTTGGCCTTCTCCGGGCTGTCGATATCGCCATTGGCGATCACCGGCATGGACACGGACCGCTTGATGGCAGCAATGGTGTCGTACTCCGCCTCGCCTTTGTACATGCATTGCCGGGTACGGCCATGCACAGCGAGGGCAGCGATGCCACTCTGCTCGGCGATTTGAGCAATCTCAACGCCGTTGCGGTTTTCCGGGTCCCATCCGGTGCGGATCTTGAGGGTCACCGGCACCTCAACCGCGTTAACCACGGCTTCGAGGATTTGGCGCACCAGATCCGGGTGGCGCAGCAATGCTGAGCCAGCCAGCTTCTTATTAACTTTTTTGGCCGGGCAACCCATATTGATGTCGATGATCTGCGCGCCCCGTTCCACATTGAACTGGGCGGCCTGAGCCATCAACTCGGGCTCACAGCCGGCGATTTGGACGGAACGGATCCCTGTCTCACCGCTGTGGTCCATCCGTGCCATGGATTTCTCCGTTGCCCAAACCAAGGGGTTGGATGAGAGCATTTCTGACACGGCCAGACCGGCGCCTAATTGGCAACACAGCTGGCGGAAGGGGAGATCCGTGACTCCGGCCATCGGGGCCACGACCAGCTGGTTATCCAGTTGATAGGGTCCAATTTTCAAGGTCACTTTTCCGTCCCGCTCGTTTACGAGGGGGCGAATATTACTCCTTTTTTTCTGGCCTGGGAAGGTTAGAAAATGAACGCAGCGCAAATTTTTTTGCTTGACAATCTTTCGGAAAATCGGGGCGCAATGGGGACGGTGACGTTAGCGGTCACTCACTTTCATGCGCGCCCCGGGATTGGCTAAATTTTGTGCCGCTTAAGGAGTGAGCGAACTGGGATCAGTCGGTGCGCTTGGTTCCGTCCAGACGACACCAGTCACCTTCGACTGCGGTCGGGTTCAGATCGAACCATTGGCCGTAGATGGCGCGCAGCTCTTCCGCCTGTTCAACCAGCAGACCGGACAGGGCCAGTTGACCGCCGGGTTTGACCAGACCGCTGATCACCGGTGCCAGCTCCCGCAGGGGGCCAGCCAGGATGTTGGCAACCACCACATCGGCCTGCAGGTTCTCCGGCTGGTCCTTGGGCAGATAAACGGTGAGCTTCTCTTCAACGCCATTTCGCTGGGCGTTGTCGGCGGAAGCGGTCAGGGCCTGGGGGTCGATATCCAGGCCCACCACGGTTTGGGCACCGAGCTTGATGGCGGCGATGGCCAGGATGCCGGAGCCGCAACCGAAGTCCACCACGGACTTGTCGCTCAGGTCCAGGCCATCCAGCCAGGTCAGGCACAGCGCGGTGGTGGGGTGGGTGCCGGTACCGAAGGCCAGGCCGGGGTCCAGCATCACGTTCACCGCATCCGGCTCCGGCGCTTCACGCCAGGAGGGGCAGATCCACAGGCGGCGGCCAAACTGCATCGGGTGGAAGTTATCCATCCACTCACGCTCCCAGTCCTTATCCTCCAGCGCTTCCACCTTATAGGTCATCTGGCTGGCCAACTCCGGCATCGCCTTGAGGCCCTCGATCACCGGGGCCATATCGGTAACGGCGTCAAACAGGCCAATCACGTCGGTGTCACCCCAGAGGCGGGTTTCGCCGGGAAGGGGCTCAAAAACCGGGGTGTCCTGAGCGTCAACAAAGGTTACGGAGGCCGCGCCCAGTTCCATCAGTTCGTCACTGATGGTTTCGGCGGTGTCGTTGGTGGCGTTGAGGCGGATCTGGATCCAAGCCATGCGTCTCTCTGGAATAAGGGTGGATTAGGGGGCGAATTGTAATGGCTCAGCCCGGATTCGCCAGCGTTTCTTTTTTCAGCGGTTGAACCGTAACTGGGGGATTGCAGGCACTAGTGGATGATTCAATTTGATTCAAGTCACGGTCTGGATCACACCAAGCTCGCTATGTTAGGGGACGTTTTCTTCTTTTGTTTATTGCATGGACACACTGCACGCATCGCCTCGTCGGTTTGCGCTTTACCGACGTTGGTTGCAAGGGGCCGCAGGAGGCATTCTGGCCCTCGATCTTTTGTTCTCCTTTCAATGGGGGGTCGACCAGATATTTGGTCCCCGCCCGCTTGCCCCGATCCGAAACTGGATCCATGAGTGCCCCATCGACGTCGGACTCAGTGGCTGGATGGCCACCATTATTCTGCTCGGCCTGTTTTCGCTGCATGGTTACCTGGCGCTGACCGAACCTCAGGATAAGCCGCCTTTGAACGAGCGCCACGGGTTTGGTCGCAAGCCGCCAATTCGTTGGGAGCGCTTCTATCACCAGGTGCAGGTCGTCAGCGGTGTCCTGTTGCTGCCTCTGGCTGTGCTGCTGTGCTACACGCTGGTGCAGTCCCCCCCAAATCCGGAGTTCAACGATTGGTCTCAGCGACTCACGTCACTTGGTAGCCGACTTCTCTATGTGATGTTGGTACCGGTGTTGATACTGCACGCGCTGCTGGGACTGGGTCGTCTGATTGTGCGCTGGTGGCCACGAAATCCGGAGAGTCTGTTTGCGCGCCGTTGGCGCCTGGGAGTCAGCTCCTATCTGTTGGTGTTTGTCATCGCCTGGGTCGTGACGGCACTGCGAGGGGTGCCTGGATTCGCCCTTTGACGGTGGTTCATGGGTAAGTGGCGTGACGCGGCTCACGCCCATTGGCCCGACCAATGTGATCTTGATCTGAAGTTGATTCGAATCAATTCCTGATTGTGGGCCCGGCTCTATGGTGAAAGGCTGAATCGTTACTTCGGCTGAAGCCTCACCATGCGCAAACTTATCTCTTTTGGCCGCGGCCCAGCCCAGATGGACATCATCCAAGGGCTGTGTGGCGGTATTCTGGCTCTGTTCCTGTTGATGCACCTGCATCTGGAAGCCAGCATTCTTATCGGCCCTGAGGCCTTTGAAACGGTAGCCTGGGTGCTGCATGCCGGTTGGGCTGACCCCGCTGGTCACGGCTACGCCGCCATGGTGGTGGCTGCCGCGCTCGTCATTTTGACCCTGCTGGCGCTGCACGTCTGGGCAGCGCTGCGCCGGGTCCCCATTCTTTTCCGTCAGTGGCAGGCTCTGAGCCGCCAGTTGGGCCATGTCCGTCATGGCGGCACCTGGCTCTGGGGCGTGCAGTTGATCACCGGCATTGCCCTGATGGTGGTGCTGCCGGTTCACCTGATCACCATGCTGACCCAACCGCACAATATTGGCGTAGAGCCTTCCGCGTTGCGCATCGTCAATGAGGGGGGCTGGTTGCTGTATGGCCTGTTGCTGCCTCTAGCGGTATTGCACGCTGTGGTCGGCCTGGTTCGGTTGGTACTGAAATGGTGGCCCAACTTCGGTAAACGTCTGGTCCTGCGCCGGTTTGCGGCGATTCTGGTGGTTTATCTGCTGATTCTGGGTGGCACAAGTCTGGGCGCTCATGTCAGTAATGGATTGTCCTTCAACCAAAGTAAAACTGTGATGTTGGGCAACTGATCGCCAAAACCTTGTTCTTGATCGAAACGATGATTCACGGTAGGTGATACACCTTAGGCAAGTGAATGTCAGTCAGAACAAGGAAGCAAAAATGAATGACCGGATCTCCCCCCGCTTTTCCCGTTGGGCGGCCACCGCTGATCTGGCCCAAAGTCTGACCGGTGGCCTTTTGGCGCTGTTTCTTTGGGTTCACCTGCTGTTGGTCTCCTCCATCCTGTTGGGCCCGGAAGCGATGCGATTCGTGGCCCGGAACATGGAGTTGGCGTTTTTGGATCCCTCGGGACAGGGGTATCCGGTGGTGGTGAGTGTACTGGGGCTGGGAGTGCTGCTCCTGGTGGCCGTGCACGCGGTTACGGCGCTGAGAAAGTTTCCTCAGAACCTGCGTCAGTGGCGGGCCCTGAATCGCCAGCTTGGTTCTGTCGACAGCCCGGAAACCCGGCTGTGGCGCTGGCAGGTGATCACCGGGTTTGTGCTGTTTCTGCTGCTGCCCGCCCACCTGTGGATGATGATCAATCAGCCGGAAACCATCGGCCCTGAAGGCTCGGCAGCACGGGTATGGGATCAGCGGATGCTCTGGCTCTACCTGCCGCTGCTGGCTGCCGTTGAACTGCACGCGGTGGTTGGGGTTTACCGCCTGGTCATGAAATGGTGCACCGTCTCCCCGGAGCGCCGTGCTTTGCTGGTCAGACTGAGGGGTCTGCTCAGTGTTCTGTTTATTGGCATTGGCCTGGCTTCGTTGCTGGCCTTTGTCCGCTACGCCCAGTTGGCTAACTGAGAGAAAAGGAAGCAATGAAGACCATCTACACCGATGCGTTGGTGATTGGCGGAGGCCTGGCCGGTCTCCGGGTAGCCATCGCCTGCCGCCAGCAGGGCCTTGATACGACGGTGTTGTCGCTCATCCCCGCCAAGCGTTCCCACTCTGCCGCTGCCCAGGGGGGCATGCAGGCCAGCCTGGGGAACAGCCTCAAGGGTGAAGGCGACAACGAGGACGTCCACTTCCACGATACGGTCAAAGGCTCCGACTGGGGCTGCGATCAGGATGTGGCCCGGATGTTTACCCATGTGGCGCCCAAAGCGGTACGCGAAGCCGCCAACTGGGGCGTGCCGTGGACCCGCGTTACTGCCGGTCCCCGTCAGGTGGTGGTCAATGCCGAGAAAGTCACCCTCAATGAACCCGACGAGGCCCACGGCCTGATCAATGCCCGGGACTTTGGTGGCACCAAGAAATGGCGCACCTGCTATACCTCCGACGGCACCGGTCACTCCCTGCTTTATGCCCTGGATAACCAGGCGATTGGGATGGGAATCCAGGTGCATGAGCGGATGGAAGCGGTACGCCTTATCCACGATGGCGAGCGTTGCCACGGTGCCGTGGTGCGCTGCCTGGTAACCGGCGAACTGATCGCCTACCTGGCCCGCACCACCACCATCGCCACCGGCGGCTATGGACGCCTCTGGTCGGTCTCGACCAACGCCATCATCTGTGAAGGCACCGGTGCCGCCATTGCGCTGGAAACCGGCACGGTGGCCCTGGGTAACCCGGAAGCGGTGCAGTTCCACCCCACCGCCATTGTGCCGGTAGGGATCCTCACCACAGAGGGGTGCCGCGGTGACGGCGGTATCCTGCGGGACGTGGACGGCCATCGCTTTATGCCGGACTACGAGCCCGAGAAGAAAGAGTTGGCGTCCCGGGATGTGGTTTCCCGCCGCATGACCGAACACATGCGTAAGGGCAAGGGCGTACCCAGTCCCTACGGCGATCACCTCTGGCTGGACATCACCCTGCTGGGCAAAGCGCATATCGAGAAGAACCTGCGCGAAGTGCAGGAGATCTGCCAGTACTTCCTCGGCATCGACCCGGTGAAAGAGTGGATCCCGGTACGGCCCACTCAGCACTACTCCATGGGGGGCATCCGCACCAACGCCGAGGGCGAGAGCGATGGCCTGAAAGGCCTGTATGCCGTGGGTGAAGCGGCGTGCTGGGACATGCATGGCTTCAACCGACTGGGAGGCAACTCTCTGGCGGAAACTGTAGTGGCTGGCATGATCATTGGCGAAGCGGTTGCGGACGCCAGTAAGCGCACCCCCATGGGTGAGCGTGAACTGGCGGAGCAGTTTGTGGTGTCAGAGCAGGCGGAGATCGATGCTCTGTTGGCTCGGGACAGCGGCGAAGATGTGTTTGAGCTGCGTCGGGCCATGGAAGAGCTGATGATGGATAAGGTGGGGATCTTCCGCACCGGTGCTGAACTGGACAAGGCGGTGACGGAGTTGACCGGCCTGCTTGCCCGCAGCCAGAACATCGCGCTGCAGAACAAACGTCGCCACAGCAATCCGGAGCTGGTTGAGGCGCTTAAGGTGCCCCGTATGATCAAGCTGGCGCTGTGCATCGCCACTGCGGCAGCCGCCCGTACCGAAAGCCGCGGCGCTCATGCTCGTGAGGATTACCCTCAGCGCAACGACCAGGAGTGGCTCAAACGCACCCTGGTGCGCTGGCCGGAAGCCGCTGTCGGCCCGGAGCTGAGCTACGAGGAACTGGACGTGATGAAGATGGAGCTGCCGCCGGGCTACCGTGGCTACGGCATCGATAACGCCATTCCTCATCCGGACACCGCCCGGCGTGAGGCCGAGATTGCCGCCTGGGATGCGGCCAATCCCGAAGCCGACCGATTTGAACGTCAGCAGGCGCTGATGCCCTTTGAACTGCCTGAGGCTTACCAGGCCCGTAACCAGCGCCGCACAGGAGAGTCTTGATGAGCGCCCGTACCCTGACTTTCGAGATCTTTCGCTTTGACCCCCAGTTGCCGGGTGACAAGCCGCGCACTGAGCGGTTTGAGATGGAGGAGACTCCGGGCATGACCGTGTTCATCGCCCTTAACCGCCTGCGGGAGGAGCAGGACCGCTCTCTGCAGTTCGATTTTGTCTGCCGGGCGGGGATCTGTGGCAGCTGCGCCATGGTGATCAACGGCAAGCCGACCCTGGCCTGCCGCACCCTGACCAGCACCTTCTCCAACTCCGTGATCACCCTGATGCCGCTGCCGGGCTTTGAGCTGATTGGTGACCTGTCGGTCAACACCGGTAAGTTTATGCGTGCCCTGTCTGAGCGCCTTGGCGCCTGGCTGCACCCCAAGTCGGAAGAGCTGAGCATTGATGCCCTGGAGACTCCGATGGATCCGGCCCTGGCGGAAGCGATCTACGAGGCGGACCGTTGCGTTGAGTGCGGCTGCTGCGTGGCGGGCTGTGCCACCGCTCAGATGCGCGACACCTTTATCAGTGCCGTTGGCTTCAACAAGGTGGCCCGTTTCGCCCTGGACAGCCGTGATGCCCGGGCGCCGGAGGACTTCTATCACGTGATCGGTGATGAGGATGGTGTGTTTGGCTGCATGACCCTGCTGGGGTGCCAGGACAACTGTCCGAAGGATCTGAACCACCAGTCTCAGATCGCCTACCTGCGCCGTCAATTGGTGCGCGGCCCCCGCATCCTCTAAGCGGAACCCGCCAACCCCTGCCAGAGCGGTGTCGCCGCCGCCGCGGCAGGGGCTTCTCCCTTCTTCAGATCAATATCCCCCTGTTCAGGATTGAACTGCCACTGGCAATCCAGCGCCGGTATCAGGCTGCTCTCCCTGACCACCTCGCCGATTGCCACTGCATGGATCTGATGCCCTGACTGGCGGGCCAGGTTCAGCCGCTCAAGCAGAGAGACCGGCAGGTCTGCCAGCACCATATCGGACAGCAGCACCAGATCCGCCAGTTCGTAGTCGGGATTCTCCAAAGTCTCCAGAGTGGCTTCCAGAGCGATCGCCACATCGGTTCCGCCATGAAAGCTGAGCTGCAGGAAGGGCAACAGCCCGCTGCCACTTTGGCTCAGGTCCTGTTCCGCCACGGCCGTCGCAAAGTTGATCAGATGGACCGGACGGTTCTCGGCCCGGGCTGAGGCGGCCAGGGCCAGGGCGATCGCTTTGGCGGCGGTTTCAGGCGTTCCCTGCATCGACAGGCTGGTGTCCACCGCGATCACCATCGGGCCTTTGGCGCGCACGGTTTCACAGGGTTCCCATCGGGTCTCCTCCCGCCACTGGCGTTCCGATTGCCAGCCACGGCGCTGGTAGGCCAGCAGTTTGCTCTCCAGGTACTTCAACTCAAACAGCGTCGCCAGCTCTGGATCCCCCAGTTGAGCCCACTCGCTGGGCAGCAATTGAGGCAGCTCCCGTCCGGGCAGCAGGCCAAACAGTTCATCGGGCGCTGGCGCATTGGGTTGGGGTCGCCAGCAGGGCACCCGTCGGGTAACCCGGTGTTGCGTGGTTTGGGTCTGAGGTTGCCGATGCTGTCCTATGCATTGGCACAGCGCGAGGATCCCCGGATTGCCCGCCAGGTAGTCTGCCCAGCGACTCAGGAGCGCTTCCGTCTGCTGCAAAGGCACGCCGTCAGAAAAGTCCACCAGCACACCCGGGTCCAGCCCCAGGCTTTGATAGCGGCGGGAGAGGGCGATCAGGGTATCCAGCCAGGCCTGAAGCCTGGCCAGATAATCGGCCCGCAGCGCGGCCAGCCGGGCCAACCGCCATTGGGCCTGGGCTTTCTCCAGGGCGGTGCGTTGCTCCTTCAGCAGCAGGCGGGCGAGAGGGGTGGGGTCGACATGGCGCTGACGCAGCTGCGTCAGCTGGGTGGCCCAAAAGGTGGATTTGGGCGGTCGTCCGCACTCCGCCATCACCTGTTCGTGCAGGGGCAACCACTCAGCCAGTTGCGCTAATCCGATGCCGTTGGCAACAAGATCATTCTCCGCACTGTTCAGGTGTTCCAGCCGGGCGCGAAAGGGGCACTCCTGTTCGAGAATGCGTCGGGCATCGCGGTCCAGCTCCGTCAGGGTTTGGGCCAGACGGGCTTCCATGCTGGGGGAGCGGGCCAGCAGCTGATCTACGCCGGTTAACTGGCTGCGCAGGTCGAGCATTGGGGATCTTCCGCCAGACTGCGCAGCGCCGTGCATCGCAGCAGCGCCAGTTCCAGATCGCTGATGCCCTGAGCCCAGCCCTCCTGCATGGCCTTAACGGATGCCTGCGGAATAAACAGCGGCTTGGGCTGTTGGCGCTGTGTGGCCAGCGCCACTTCCGCCTGCTGCTTCATCTGGCACAGCGTCAGCTCCACCTCGTCCAGCTCTGCCAGGAGGGTATTCAGATGGGTAATGTCGACCGGGTAGCGTCGATCACCGCGGCGGTGTTTGCGGGGGGGCGAGTAGGGCTCAACCTCGAAGGTGCTGTTGGCAAACCGCCCCATCTCGTCATAGCGGATGGTCAGAATGCCGTTGTCCCGAAACTGGCACTGCACATTCTCCCTTTGGTGTCCGAGGGGATCGAAGGGGTGGAATGGCTCCCGGCTGGCCATCTGCGACTGGTGCACAAAAAAATCAAAATGAACCGGTTCGGCCCGGCGATGGATATGGACGGCCTGACGCTGTACGTAGAAGTAACCGCCTCGTTGCTGGCGCTGCTCGCCCCCATTGGCAAAGAAGAATTGCTGGGGGAAGAACTCCACCGTGTCGTACTGATCTTCGGTATAAAACAGCAGGCTGTGTAAACGCTCATCCAGCTGTTCCAGTTGCGCCAGTGCCGGGTCAACGCGTTGGGGGAGCTGACACAGAGCGTCGAGGATCCGCTCCTGAACCTGATGCCGCTGTTCCGGCTGGTGCCACAGCATGTGATTCAGCAACAGCAGGTCGGCCGGGTGGGTGGTGTCGCGATCCTCAAGGTAGGCCGCAGCCTTGATCAGGCTGACGGCCCACTGCCAGCGACGATCGGACAGGTAGAGCTCCGGCAGGTCCTCGGCCAGGCGGGTGCGGATCTGGCCGAGTGCCGTCAGGGTGTCCTCGCTAAGGGTCACCGTGGGGATCCCCTGTCGCCATGTCTGCCAGGTGGAGTTATCGATGGGCTGACGAACCGTGATCGAGTCCTGTGTGGGGGTCTGGATCAGCGCAGCAAAGTGCTGCCACTCTGAGGTGGGGGCGGCAACCAGTCTCACCAGCAGGCGATCATAGAGCGCCTCCAGCCCCTGTTCGGGATCGGGGATCTCGTTGGCCGCGGTGATCAGCCCCTTTAGCGGCACCTTGATCAGCGTGTCGCCATTACGGAACTGACGTTCGTTAATCAGCGTAAGCAGGGTGTTGAGGATGGCGGGACTGGCTTTGAATATCTCGTCGAGAAAGGCGAGGTCGGCCCAGGGCAGGTACCCCTGGATCTGGCGTTGGTACTGGTCATTTCTCAGCGCACTTAACGCCACCGGGCCAAACACCTCATCCGGCGTGCTGAAACGATTCATCAGGCATTCGAAGTAGCGGCTGTCGGTAAATGCGGCGGCGATGCGCCTGGCCAGCAGACTCTTTCCGGTTCCCGGTGGGCCGTAGAGAAAGCTGTGGTGCCCTGACAATGTTGCCAGCAGCGCCACCGACAGGGTTTCATCCCGCTCATACAGACCTTGGCCAAGGTCCTCCAACAACCCCTGAAGATGTTGACGACGTGGGCTCATGACAGGGTCTCCCGTTTCGGCTGAGGGTGGATCTCACAATGGGGGCAGGGGGCTTCGGCATAGCCCTGCACAAATTTGCAGCGGGGACAGGAGCGAGGGGTCGGATCGTCGGACGGACGTGGCTCAGGCCCGGCATTTCGTCGCCACAGCCACAGTGCGACGAGACTGAGCAGCCCTCCAAAACTCCACAACATCGGTACCACCGGCTCTCTCCCCCTACAACAGCGTCGGACTAGCATACGGAGAAGGCTGGTGGTGGTGCCGTGATCCAGGTGGGAAGTTCGACAGGACTAAGTTGTTGGCTATAAGCATATAGCCAAAGGGTATCAAACAGATGAATTACGTTAAATAATCTTTATTAATCAATCGGATGAAGTGTCATGGCGGGTCGGACTTAAAAAGACGGGCGATGACAGAAATTGATTGTTAACAACTTGTAACGATTGGAAAAAGTTCAATTTGATTAGGTGGTTAGCGTCATTATTTTGACTGTTCTAAACGGTGAGGGGGTTTTGCGTCAGGGAGGAACGGGCGCTAGCTTGTGATTCTGCGGTCAGATTGTCGGTCGGTAAGACCGGACTGCTCATCTCACAAAAATGAAAAGTCATCAGGAGTGACAATGAGCATGAAATACCAGGGTTTGGCTTTGGCTGGCGTCGCGGCTGCGATGCTGATGAGCCCCACGGCAATGGCAGCGGAAGACGCCCGCTACATTGTTAAATATCAGCACGGCAAAGGGCAGGCGGTTCGTGCCCAGGTTCAATCGGCGAAAGGTAAGGTCAAACTGGACCTGCCTGGCCGGGCCGCGATGGCGGTTTCTCTCTCTCCCGCTGCCCTTAAGGCGATGCAGAATCACCCCAACGTCGAGTACGTTGAGGAAGACGTGAAGCGTTACCTGATGGCGGAAACCACCCCCTACGGCATTCCCATGGTGCAGGCTGACCAGCTCTCTGATGCGGCGGCCGGGAACACCAAGGTGTGCATCATCGACTCCGGTTACGACGGCGGCCATGAGGATCTGTTTCATGGCGCGGTAGTGAACGGAACCGACGATCCGGGCACCGGCAGCTGGAACACAGATGAAAACAGCCATGGTACCCACGTTGCCGGCACCATCGCGGGTGTTGGTGGCAACGGTAAAGGCGTGGTGGGCGTGCTGCCCAGCGGCAACCTGAACCTGCATATCATCAAGGTATTTGGTGCGGATGGCTGGGCCTACTCCTCTGGTCTGGTGGCCGCACTGGACGCTTGTAAAGCGGCCAAAGGCAGCGAAAACATGGTGATCAACATGAGCCTGGGTGGCGACCGCAAGAGCCGCTTTGAAGAGCAGGCATTTGCGCAGGCTGACAGCGAGGGGATCCTCAGCATCGCTGCGGCGGGGAACGACGGCAACACCCGTCACTCCTATCCGGCCTCCTATGGCTCAGTGGTCTCTGTTGCGGCCATTGATGAGAACAAGGCGGTGGCCAGCTTCTCCCAGCAGACCGACCAGGTTGAACTGGCGGGTCCCGGCGTTGGGGTGCTTTCTACCGTGCCGATGGGCACTGCCAGCATCGCCACTCTGAGTGTTGCCGGTACTGGTGTGGATGCCGCTGGCATGGAGGGATCTCCTCAGGGCAGCGTTACCGGTGGTTTGGTGGACTGCGGCCTGGGTGAGTCTGCGTGTACCGCAGCGGCAGGCAACATCTGCCTGATCGCCCGCGGCAACATCTCCTTCTCCGATAAGGTCCTGGCTTGTCAGGCCGGTGGCGGCATCGGCGCCATCATCTACAACAATGAGCCGGGCCAGCTTTATGGCACGCTCGGTGGCGTGGCCACTAACATCCCTTCAGTCGGCGTCAGTGACACTGATGGTGCGGCTCTGATGGGTCAGTTGGGTGCCAGTGCGTCCATTGATGTGATGGCCGATAACTACGCTTACTTTAACGGCACCTCCATGGCGACCCCGCACGTGGTGGGCGTAGCCGCTCTGGTATGGAGCCATCACGCCACCTGCAGCAACGCGGATATCCGTGCGGCTCTGGCGGCAACCGCTGAAGATTTGGGCGCAGCGGGCCGTGACAATGCCTATGGCCACGGTCTGGTTCAGGCCAAAGCGGCCAGCGACCACCTGGCAGCCAACGGCTGTGGCGGTGGTGACAATGGCGGTGGCGGTAACGGTGGCGGCGGCAACGGCGGCGGTAAGCCGGACAAGGGCCCCAAGCGCTAACATAAGAACGATAAAGCCCCGGCCATGGCCGGGGCTTTTTTCGGTCTGGTATCAGGGTGTTCTTGCTCGGGTGAGAGACAAACAAAAACCGGCCAATTGGCCGGTTTTTAAGTTCAGCAATGCAGGCGCACGCTTACTTCTCTGCTTCGAGCTTCTTCTCCAGATAGTGGATGTTGGTCCCACCGTTCTGGAAGTTCTCGTCAGCCATGATGCGCTGCTGCAGCGGCACGTTGGTCTTGATGCCGTCGACCACCAGCTCCTGCAGGGCATTGCGCATGCGGGCGATGGCGATACCACGGTTCTCACCGTAGGTGATCAGCTTGCCGATCATGGAGTCGTAGTGCGGCGGTACACGGTAGCCAGCGTAGATGTGGCTGTCCCAACGGATCCCCATGCCACCGGGCGGGTGGAAGTGGGTGATGGTCCCCGGAGAGGGGATAAAGTTGTTGGGGTCTTCCGCGTTGATACGACACTCGATGGCGTGACCACGGATCACGACCTGCTCCTGGGTGATGGACAGGGGCTGGCCAGCGGCGATGCGCAGCTGCTCCTTAATCAGGTCAACGCCGGTTACCATCTCAGTCACCGGATGCTCCACCTGAATACGGGTGTTCATTTCGATAAAGTAGAACTCGCCGTTTTCATAAAGGAACTCGAAGGTACCGGCACCACGGTAGCCAATCTCCACACAGGCTTTGGCACAGCGCTCACCGATAAACTTACGCATCTCTTCAGTGATGCCCGGCGCCGGAGCTTCTTCCACCACTTTCTGGTGACGACGCTGCATGGAGCAGTCGCGCTCACCCAGGTGGATGGCGTTGCCCTGACCGTCTGCCAGAACCTGCACCTCAACGTGGCGCGGGTTCTCCAGGAATTTCTCCATGTAGACGGTATCGTTGCCGAAGGCGGCACCGGCTTCCGCTTTGGTCAGCTCGATGGACTTCAACAATTCGGCTTCGTTGCGCACAACGCGCATACCGCGACCACCACCGCCACCGGCGGCTTTGATGATCACCGGGTAACCGATGCGCTTGGCAATTTGTACGTTGCGCTGGTTGTCTTCGGTCAGCGGGCCATCGGAACCCGGTACACAGGGTACACCGGCTTTCTTCATGGCGCTGATCGCGGACACCTTGTCGCCCATCAGGCGAATCACATCGGCGGTAGGGCCGATAAAGATGAAACCGCTCTTTTCCACCTGCTCGGCAAAATCGGCATTCTCTGCGAGGAAGCCGTAGCCCGGGTGGATGGCGATGGCGTCAGTGACCTCAGCCGCGGCGATGATCGCCGGGATGTTGAGGTAGCTGTCTGTCGCCGGTGCCTTGCCGATGCAGATGGTCTCATCAGCCAGCAGTACGTGTTTCAGTTCCCGATCGGCGGTGGAGTGCACCGCTACGGTCTTGATCCCCAATTCGCGGCAGGCGCGGAGAATCCGCAAGGCAATTTCGCCGCGATTGGCGATCACCACTTTATCCAACATGGTGGCCTTCCTTACTCGATGATGAACAGGGGCTCGTCAAACTCGATGGGATCGCCGTTTTCCGCCAGGATGGCTTTGACGACACCGGCTTTGTCCGCTTCGATCTGGTTCATCATCTTCATCGCTTCGATGATGCACAGGGTGTCGCCTACGTTCACGGTGTCACCCACCTCAACGAACGGCTTGGCACCCGGAGTCGGAGCGCGGTAGAAGGAACCGACCATCGGGGAGCGAACCTGATGGCCAGCCGGCACGTCGCTGCCAGCGTCAGCCGCCGGGGCAGCAGCGGTCGCGGCAGCAACCGGAGCTACCGGAGCAACCGGAGCCGGAGCCGCGTAGGCCATCGGAGCCGGAGCAGCGGTGCTGGTGCTGGCGATGCGTACGCTTTCTTCGCCTTCAGTGATCTCCAGTTCGGCGATGCCGGATTCCTGAACCAGTTCAATCAGTTTTTTAATTTTGCGAATGTCCATGGTGGCGCTCAGTCCTGTTTTAAATCAGATGCTTGCCGTTTAAGAAAAGCGAGGGCGGCGTCCAGGGCGTAACGGTAACCGTCAGCTCCCAGGCCGCAGATCACCCCGATGGCCACGTCAGAAAAGTAGGAAGTGTGACGAAACGACTCCCGGGCGTGGACGTTGGAAAGGTGAACCTCGATAAAGGGTTTGGCGACACCGAGCAGGGCATCCCGCAAGGCGACGCTGGTGTGGGTATATGCAGCGGGGTTGATGATGACGAAATCCGCATCGCTTTGATGGATCGCGTCGACGAGCTCCCCTTCATGGTTGCTCTGTACATGGGTCAGGGAGGCACCAGCCTGTTCGGCTTGCTGGCGCAGCGTGTCGACAATGGCGCCCAGAGTCTGGTGACCATAGTGGCCCGGCTCGCGCTGACCCAGCAGGTTCAGGTTGGGCCCGTTGACCAATAGAATCCGGAAATTGTTCGACATATTGCTCCCATCCGCAGCGATATTACCGGGAAAAGGCGACCATTTGACGAGGCGTCTAAAGTCTGACCAGTAGTTCCCGATTTCCCGTACTTGGACGGCTATTATAACGACATAGCCGGATATAGCAGCATAATACTGGTCTAATCTCAGCAAAATCGGACCAGTGTTCAGTCCGACGATCCCGGTTTGCTCTGTCGAAGCTTTTTGGTCTGTCCTTGGCGCTTTTTAGCGTCCAATCGACGCTTTTGTGAGGCTTTGGTGGGTTTGGTGGCGATCCGCGTTCTCTGCACCACCATGGCGGCATCGATCATCGACTTGAGGCGGGCAAGCGCATCCTGGCGGTTCATCTCCTGGGAGCGGTATTGCTGTGCCTTGATGATGATTTTGCCCCCGGGGGTGAGATTGGGGTGAGGGCGGGAGAGGATCCGTTGTTTGTAGTAATCCGGCAGCGAGGGGGAGTGTTTCACGTCGAAGATCAGCATGATGGCGGTGCTGGCCTTATTCACATGCTGTCCTCCGGGGCCGGATGCCCGGATCATCTGGAATTCGAGTTCGTGGGCGGGAATAACCACCCGGTTGGAAAGCGTAAGCATCCCGCCATGTTACTCGCTATGGCGGTCAGGTTCACCTGCTGAGAAGCGCATTGACCGCTTCGCTGAAACGGTAAGTCTCGTAGGGGACGGGCTGTTGCTGACTCAACAGCTCAAAGCGGGGTTGCTTGGCAAAGCGCCGAGCGGCGTCCAGTTCAGTAGGCAGTGTGGCCTGGATCCGGTAGTGCTGATCGGTGGCATTGAACACCAGATAAAGCGGTGCGGAAACCACCACTTCATGAAACTCTTTGTGGAACAGATAGGGGTTGGCGTAACGCAGGGTCACTACCTGTTTGCCGGTGGTCAGACTCAACGACGCTTCATAGGGCGAAACGGGTTGCCCGTTCACGGCGGTGGCATAGAAACCTTCGGGCAGATGGAGTTCACCCGCCTGAGTCAGGCCGGTAAACAGAGCCAGCAGGGCAAAAGCCAGTGTGCGCATAAGCGGCCTCCTTTATACCTGAAGTATATGCCCGACCTCTGTCATCGCTCCAATCCGGTGGGTTACAGGCCCGAAAAGAAAAAGCGACGCCGGAGCGTCGCTTTTCTGGGGTCATCGGTAGTGCAGTCTTACAGAGACAGAGCCTTGTTGATGGCCTGGGTGTCGCTGTGCACCTCTACCGGTACAGATTGGTTGCGGCTGGTCAGAGCGATGGTGTCGCCACTCTTCTCAATCTGGTAAGTGGCGCCGGTGGAGGCGTTAAATACCAGGTGCATCGGAGCAGATACCTTGTACTCGTTCAGTTCACGGCTGATGATGTTGTTTTCTTCGTAGCGAACGGTGACCACTTGCTTACCGGCGCCCAGCTGGATGCTATCGGCGTGGGTGGAAACGGCTTGGCCATTTACCGCAGTGGCGTAAAAGCCTTCAGGCAGCTCCAGCTGACCCGCATTAGCGGCAGCAGACAGAACCAGAGCAGAAGCCAGTGTGGTCAGAGTAGTGATGGTGTTGCGCATAGTGAATCTCCTTCTTAGTTACAGCGCCAGAAGGTTCATCGTTGGCCGGCGCCTGTCGATGACCCACTCAACTGCTGGGAGGCCCTTCCAGTTAGACCTTGTCCCGTGACCTTAGTGTTGTTATCAGGATGGTCACTGCAGCTGTGATAACTTTTTACCACTCCGTAACAGGAAAGTGAACTCGGCAGTGGATATGAGCTGCTGTTTAGGGGGTAATTCAGACAGATCATCTGTTTTGGATCAGTGGAATAGCGATCCTGTGTTTTTTTTCTGTTCGATCTCCTACCGCTTTGGTAGGGAAGCGGAAGAAAAAAGTGCAGATCCTCCAAATTTTAACAACACGGTAAGAAATTATTATCCTGTTCGGCTATGAGCCCGGTGTCATCTGGCGTTGGTACTTGTTGTGGCCGGTTGGCTCAGGTGAAACTGTCAACTTACCGAAACAGTTGGTGCTCAATCGGAGAGAGTCGGAAAGGATGTTACAGCTGGTAGTGGGGCCTCAGGCCCGGGAGCGGATCCTGAATGAAGGGCTTCATCCCGCGTTGTTCGATAAGGTGGTTGCGGCAAGTGGTGGACCGAAGTGGATCCCTCTGGCGGCGCTGGATCGCCATTTGCTTTACCGTTTCTTCCCGTCGGGCCAGTCGTTATCGTTGTTGGGTACCTCATCAGGAGCCTGGCGCTGTGCCATGTTGTCTGACCCGGACGGCGAAGCCGCTCATCGACGTCTTCAGCAGGGCTACATCCATCAGCGCTATGACCGGCCACCGACACCGGCAGAGGTGGATCAGGTGTGCGGCTCACTGCTGGCTCAGGCTGTGGCCGACGGTGCCGAGAGGATCTGTGGCAACCCTCATCGGCAGCTGAACGTGATTGTCTGCCGTGGGCGACACTTCAATCGCAGTGGCGCCCGCGCGAGTCAGCTAACGGGACTGATGGTGACCGCTCTGGCAAACCTGGCCAGCCGCCGTACTTTGCCGGTGAGTTGGGAGCGTGTGGTGGTCAGCAGTCAGGCGGACACGCCATTTGCTGACATGCGGGATCTCCCCACCGAACTGGCCCAACTGACCTCAGAGAATCTGCTCCCTGTGCTGCTGGCTACCGGCAGTATCCCTCTGGTGCTTTCCGGCGTGCGCGGTATCCCCGGTTTGCCTGCAGGCCGTTACTTTGACGGTGGCGTTACGGATTACCATCTGGATCTGCCGGCGCTTAAGGAGGGCGGGCTGACTCTCTATCCCCATTTCTATCCCCATGCGGCTCCGGGCTGGTTTGACAAGCGTCTGCCCTGGCGCCGGGCCCGCGAGAACTTCGAGAAAGTGGCGATACTGGCGCCGGACCCCACCTTTATTGCCCGGCTGCCGGGCGGCAAGTTACCGGATCGGACCGACTTTAAACACCTCGATAGTGATCGTCGGATCCAGCATTGGAATCGAGCGGCAGAGCTGGGGGAGGCGCTGGTGGATACCTTTGAGCGTCTGGTTGCAGACCCGCTTCCCTACCTGCGTCCGCTTTAATCGATAAGGGCAAACGGGCGTTTCCTATTGCAACGCAAATGATAACGATTATCATTGGGTCATCAATCAGGAGGACGCCATCATGCTCAAGACTTTCACTTTCGCCGTTATGCACTTTTCCATCGCTTTTGCTCTGGCCTATCTCATTACTGGCAGCATTGTGATCGGCGGTCTGTTGGCAGTGCTTGAGCCCATGGTGAACACCGTCGGCTACGTCATTCATGAGAAGGTGTGGAAGCGAATCGAACAACGACGCGATGACGACGCCATGGCCATTCCGGCCTGATACGCCAACTCCATCGTCTCCTGCACGGACCCGCGGAATGCGGGTCCGTCCTGTTTTTGGCTCAGTTGTCCTGGGTTGAGGGCAATAAAAAAACGCCAGCGATGCTGGCGTTTTTGCGGAGGAGGACGATGAAAGACCAGAACCGACTCGGTCAGACAGGGTTGCTGTCTTGGTCTGGATTCAGACTCTCATACCCCAGGTTGTTAAAACCAACGGGTTAAGCCTATGGCGTTAATCGATTTTTCACCGGAACTTCAGAGCGTCTGTAATTCAGGGCGCCAGGGGCGGCTTTCAGTCCGGGCGGTTTGGTCAGCGACAAACAAAAACGCCAGCGAGGGAAGCGCCGGCGTTTTGCTTGGGGAGGATGATGATGAAAGACCAAGAACATCTTTGCAGGGAATGTTGGAGGGAGTGTTGGGAGAACCGCTCCTTCCGTTTGGTCTGAGTACAGACTCTCACAGCCTTGGATGTTAATACCAACGGGTAAAGGCTATGGGTCTAATCGATTTTCCAGTGGAACCTGGCGAGGGGCGATCGCCAGCCAAACAAAAACGCCAGCGTGGGAAGCGCTGGCGTTTTGCTTTGGGACGATGATGAAAGACCTGGACGAGTTTGCAGGGAGCGGCGCCGGATGGGAGGGCCAACGTCAGGGTGTCTGGGTCTGGTTTCTACCTTCTCACAGTGACAACCGCATCGGCCAACAGGTCTGCGCTATCGCTATTATCGGAATTTCCTCAGCGACGGAATGCGCCTATTTGAAACCAAAAAAAAACGCCAGCGGCGAGGTGCTGACGTTTTTCTTAGGATGATGATGATGGATCAGACAGGCAATCGAGGGCGAGTTCGAGGGGATGGACCGCGCTGGGAAAAGCGCGGGCTGCCTGTCTGACCGGGTTCAGACTCTCATACCCTGACCTGTTCAGGCCAACGCAAAAGACACATCAGTTCAATCGCTTTTTTGAGTCTGAAACGGGGGAACTTTGTCTCCGGTCCTTTTCTACAGAGCTACACTGAGAGAACACCGTCAGCGAGGAGCCCGCTATGAAGCGCATTGAAGCGGCGCTGCTCCCTATCGACGACCCGGTGCTTCCGGAAGGTCGCAAAGAGCTGCGCATCGTGACTCCCGGGCAGCTAAGGATGGTGGCCGAATCACTCAAGGAGAGAGCCCATCTCGCGGTTTGCATGAGCCGGGAGGGGGGAAAAATGCCCTGTTACCCCATCGCGACCCTGGTTGAGGTGGTGGATTTCTTTCAACTGGATGATGACGCTCTGTCGATCGTGGTGGAGGGTCGTCAGCGCATTCGGGTGTTGGATACCTGGGCCGCCGCCGATGGCGTGTGGATGGGTGAAGCCCTGAAGATGAGCAACTGGCCGTCCCAGCCATTGGACAACCACTTTCTGGTTCTGGGCGAAGCGCTGCGTCGCCTTTATGAAGCCCAGCCGGAGCTGGGCCACCTGTACCGTGAGCCGCATCTGGATGACGCCTGTTGGGTCAGCCAGCGCTGGCTTGAAGTGCTGCCCCTGGTTGAGCAGGAGAAGCAGCGGCTGATGGGACAGCCGGACTGCGGGAAAACCATGCAGTACGTCCTATCGCTGATCCTGTCCCATCAATAGCCCGCCGCTCAGGCGGGCTTTTTCATTAACTCCACCACCTGCTCTGCCACACCGTTACCGGCGGCTTCGTAGATGTTGTACACCGAGTGGACGCCCATATCGCGCAGTGCCTCTGCCTCGTCCGGCCAGCGGGAGATGGCGGCAACCTGCCCCGGGAATTCGATGCGTGACAGCTGCTCAGCGGTGAACAGGTTACCGTGGTGAGCCGGCATCGCCAGGATCACCAGTTCCACCGAGTCGGAGTGTTCCAGTTTGTCCCAGAAGTCAGTATCGGTGGCGTCTCCCATAACAACGCGACGGCCAAAGCGCGCATGGTGATCGACGATGTCCTGCTTATGGTCGATGCCGAGCAGGGTATCGCCAAAGTGCTGGCGAAGCTCATCGTATGCACCAGATCCAATCCGCCCCATACCGAAGATCAGCACCTTGGGTTCACCCAAACGAATCGGGCGATCTTCAGGATGCAGCGGGTGTCGCTCCAGCCTCAGCAGACGCTCCCGCAGGTGCATATAGATGGCCTGACCGTGGGTGGAGAGGGGAGCGGCCAGAACAAAGCTGAAGGCCACCAGCAGTGCCACCACTCTCAGCCAACTGGGGTCCATGCTGCCAGCGGCGATGGCGGCGGTCAGAACAATCAGACCAAACTCACTGAAGTTGCCCAGTGACAGACTGGCCATCATGGCGCTGCGCAGGCGCAGACGGAAGCGGGTGAGCAGCAGCAGGAACAGGCTGAGCTTAATCGGCAGCAGCAACATCAGAGCGAGCGCGGTCAGGATTTCTGCGCCGCTGGGCAGTCCCTGTTGGCCGATGGTCAGGAAGAACGCCACCAGGAACAGCTCTTTAAACAGGAACAGGGACTTGGACAGCTCAGAAGCTTTGTTGTGACCAGCCAGCAGGAGCCCAAGCACCAGGGCACCAAGGTCAGGCTTCAACCCCACCGCTTCAAACAATGCTGCGCCGGGTACCAGCGCCATGGCCAGGCCAAACAGCACCAGCACTTCACCGTGCCCCACCCGATCCAGCAGACGGTATAACAGCGGACGCAGCAGGGGCAGGCCGAGCAGCAGAAGCGCCCAGGGCGAGGGCAGTGCTCCTTTGCTGATGGTCAGGTACAGCACCGCAAACAGATCCTGCATGATCAGAATGCCAATGGCGGTGCGGCCATAGAGGGACTGAGTTTCACCCCTTTCCTCCAGCATCTTGATGGCAAATACCGTGCTGGAGAATCCCAGTGCAAAGGCCAGAAGCACCGCCTGATTGACGCTCAACTCGCCAAACAGGGCGATGCCCATGACGCCAAACAGCTTGATGGCGGAGGTGGTGATCACCATGGTCAGCAACAGGTGAACCGTGGCGCCTCCCCAGATCTCCGCTCGGGCTAATCCCCGCAGATCCAGTTTCAGGCCGATGGCAAAGAGCAGCAGAAGTACGCCGAGATCGGCGATGGGTTGCAGAAAGGGGAGGGCATCAATGCCAGCGCCATAGAGCGCAAAGCCAGCGGCAAGGTAGCCGATAAGCGGCGGGAAACCCAATCCGGTCACCAGCAGAGCCAGCAACAGAGGAAACAGCAGAAGGGAGGGATCCAGCATTCCTTCGGTCCTTGTAAGGGGGCGGGTTATAGAGGTCTTAATTTACATAATTTTAATAGGGTCAGATCCTTGAATGCCAATGTATTTTAAGGCAGGGAGCTCGTGTTGATCACAAAACGCTCCTATAGACGGGAGGGTATTGGCCTCAGGAGCGAGGGTTTAACGTCTGTCGATGAGGGGCGGGTCGTCCCTTTTTATCCAGGTTGACGAACACCATGGCGTCTACGGTGACCAGTATCGCCAGGCTCTGTTTATTGCGCACTTCGCATCGAATGGTCACGGTGGTGCGACTGGCGTGGGTCAGGGCAAGGCCGAACTCAATCACCTCGCCCTGCTGCCCGGGCCGATGGAAGGTCACCTCCCGGATCTGCCGCGTCACCAGTCGCTCACTGCCCATCTGGCAAGCAGCGAATATCCCCGCTTCCTCATCCAGCCAACTCAGCAGACGGCCACCAAACAGGCTCTGGCCCGGGTTCAGATCTTCGGGTTTGATGACGCGTCGACTGTAGTACTTCATCCGGCACCTCCGAGGAGAGTCCAGCCAGAACCGTGCCAATGGGTAACAGATTGAATTGTGGGAAGGAGGGGAAAGCGGTTGAGGCGCCACTGCCCCAACAGAGGGCAATGTTGCCCAAAAACAGCACCGCCCGGACAAGCCGGGCGGTGGAGAGGATTACTGAGCCAGCACCTGATCCAAGTGGTTGGCGAAGGGACGAGGGCCCATAAATCCGGTGACGCGGAGTTGGCTGAGCTCCTCCCCTTGCGGAGTAAAGAACAGCAGGGTGGGCAGGCCCAGCACCTGGTACGCTTCAAGCAGTTCAATGTCCAGCTTGTCGTTGGCAGTCACATCGGCCTGCAGCAGCACCATCTTATCGGTACGGGCGGTCACTTCCGGTTGAGGGAAGGTCTTGTGCTCGAACTCCTTACAGGCGACACACCAGTCGGCATAGAGGTCCAGCATCACGGTTTTGCCTTCGGCACCGGCTTTGGCCACTTCCCGCTCCAGATCTTCCAGCGTCTTCACCTTAATGAACTGCACCGAGTGCTGAGCACTGGCCAGGGTTTCACCACGGTTCATCACGGCGTGGAAGCCATAGGAAACGCTGGCGAACAGACCCAGCACAATCACCACGTTGCGGACGGTCTGCATCCAGGTGAACGTCGTCTTCTTGTTCTGATGCAGCAGGTAACCGGCCAGAGCAACACCCCAAACGGCCCAGATCACGTCCATCACGGTGCCGGGCCAGAGTCGATCCAGCATCATGATGGAGACCGCGATCAGCAGGAAGCCGAACACGTGCTTGATGGTTTCCATCCAGGCGCCAGCGCGGGGCAGCAGCTTACCGCCGGAGGTCCCGAGGAGAAGCAGCGGCAGGCCCATACCCATGGAGAGGGCATACAGGGCCAGACCACCCAGCATCAGGTCGCCACTCTGGGCAACGTAGATCAGGGCGCCTGAGAGCGGGGCGGTGGTGCAAGGCGATGCCACCAGACCGGAGATCAGACCCATCACGAAGACGCCGACAAAGGAGCCGCCCTTCTGCTGGTTCTGCGCATTGGTCAATTTGCCCTGCAGGCTGGAGGGCAGTTGCAGGTTATAGAGGCCAAACATCGACAGAGAGAGCACCGCAAACAGGGTTGCCAGACCGATCAGTACGGTGGGGCTTTGCAGTGCAGCCTGATACTTCATGCCAGCGGAGGCGACCACCAGACCCAACAGGGAGTAAGTCAGTGCCATCCCCTGGACATAGGTCATGGAGAGGGCGAACGCCTTACCGGTGGAGAGCTTCTTGCCCTGACCCGCGATGATGCCGGTCAGGATGGGATACATGGGGAACACACAGGGTGTGAACGCCAGCAGGATGCCAAGGCCGAAGAAGGTCAGCAGCGGCAGCAGCAAGCCGTCACCGGCGAGCATGGCGGCCAGGCCATCCTGTTGGGTTTGCGGCGTCATCGGGGCACCGGTGGCACCGGCCAGCACGCCGTCATTGGGCGCGACGGCACTCAGATACACGGTCTGCTTGGTGGGCGGGTAACACAGCACCTTATCCAGACAACCCTGGTAGGTGACGGTGACCGCCGCATCCCCTTCCGCATTCAGCACCGGAATGGTCAGGGTGACGTTGTCGAAGTAGACCGGCTGGTCGCCGAAGAACTCATCGTAGTGGTTGACCGGAGCGGGGTACTGGATCGGACCCAGCTCGGCACTGCCCTCCACCTCGACACTGAGAACAAACTTCTCCTGATAGAGATAGTACTGATCGCCAGCCATCTCCCAGGTCAGTTGCAGGGCGTTATCCTGCTGGCGGAAGTCAAACAGGTAGGCCTGATCCACCGGCAGTACCTTCGGCTCCTGCTTGAGGAAGGAGAAGTTGGCAAAGGCGCTCAGGCTCAACAGGCCCAGAAGCGGTAGAAGCAGTAGTCTAGTCAGAGTCTTGGTCATGGCTGGCAGTGTTGGTTAATCCATTCCAGATAGGGACGATGGCCCCATTCAACGGGCAGCGCCAGCATCTCCGGCACCTCATAAGGATGGTGTTCCTTAATGCAGGCTTCCAGCGCTGGCAGGCAGTCTGCCCGGGTTTTCAGCACAAGCTGAACCTCGCTGTCCCGGCACAGTTCTCCCTGCCACTGGTAGAGCGAGGTGATGCCGGGTAACAGGTTAACGCAGGCGACCAGATTCTGGCTCAACAGCCGCTCTGCCAGCTGCTCAGCGCTGGCGTTGTCCGGGCAGGTGCAGAGCACCACGCAAGCGGACCCGGTGTGGGCAGATTGGTCTGAAGGCACCGCGTTACCTATCGATGGCTAGGGTTGGCTGCTTACTGTACGTGACTTTGAGAGTCGGCGCACAGGCTTATGTAACAGGACATGATCCCGGCTTGAAAACAGACCGCATCTCCCCCATTAGAGTTTCAGAACTGACCCAAAAATGTGAGGCCTGTGTGCTCTTTTACCTGTTTTTGCTCTTTGCTGTGATGCCCATCGTCGAGATCTATGTGTTGATCCAGGTGGGCAACGCCTTTGGCGCGCTGACCACCATCGGCCTGGTGTTGTTGACCGCCGCTCTGGGGGCATCGCTGGTGCGCAGTCAGGGGCTCAGTACCCTGATGTCGGTGCAGACCCGCCTGAATCAGGGGGAGATCCCCGGCCAGCAGATTGTGGAAGGGATGCTGCTGGCGGTGGCGGGTGTCCTGCTGGTGACGCCGGGTTTTGTTACTGACTTTATCGGCCTGCTGATTCTGACTCCGGCCACCCGGGCACCGATTGCCGCCGCGCTGCTGAAGCGGATGCAGCTGAAAGTGGTGCAGGGGCAGGGTTTCTCAGCAGGCTTTGGTGGCGACTTCCAGAATCCGCAGGGCCCGTTTGGGGGGACACAACAGGGTCCCTTCCGTCAGGGTGGCCAGGATGACGGTCGTACCATCGATGGCGACTTTGAGCGTAAAGAGTGACGGACGCCGGGCCGCAACAGACAGCAAGGGGACGCGTTGGCGTCCCCTTTTTCGATTCAGCGTACCAGTGGCGCCAGCGAAGGCTCCGTCAATTGGCGGGCCAGCATATAGCAGGCGGCCCCCATCAACAGATTGGCCAGCGGAATGGCGAGGATGATCCCCTCCACACCAAACCACTGACTGCCGAGCCAGGCGGCGGGCAGAAGCAGCAGTCCAAGGCGGGAGAGGTTGAGGCCAAGGGCGCTCATGGGGCGATGGTAGGCGTTCAGCGACATCGCCAGCAGAATCACTACCCCCAGCGCGCCATAGGCGGCAGGTACCCAGCGCAGATACAGAGTCAGGTAGTGCACCACGGTGGCGTCGGTGCTGAACACCCCAGCGATATGGGGGGCCAGGGGCCACAGCAGCAGATAGATACCCAACTGGGCCACCAGCACCACATGCAGACTGCCCATCAGCGCCCGGGCGGCGCGCTCGGTTTGGCCCGCCCCCAGGTTTTGGGCAATAAAGGGGGTGAGTGCGCCACACAGCGCCGTCACCAGGATCAGCAGCAGGGATTCGATTCGGGTACCGGCACCGAAAGCCGCGACCGCGTGGGTATCCATCCGCGCCAGCATGGCGATCAGCACCGCATTGGCCAGCGGGTTCAGCAGGTTGGAGAGGGTGGCTGGACGTGCAATGTGCAGCATCATGCGCCAGTGTCCGCGCAGGCGATCCAGATTGATTCGGGTCAGCAGGTGGTGGCGGGCGGTCAGCATATACAGCGCCACCACAAAGGTGAGGATCCAGGAGAGGACCGTCGCGATGGCTGCCCCCTGCATCTCCAGCCGGGGGAAGGGGCCAATGCCAAAGATCAGCAGCGGATCCAGCACCGCATTCACCAGCGCGGCGACGGCGGTGACCAGCGCCGGGGTAAAGGTGTTGCCCGTTGCCCGTAACGCCTGGTTACCCACCATCGGCAGCACCAGGAAGCCGACGCCCAGGTACCAGATCAACATGTAGTCGTGCACCAGCGCCAGCAGGGCATCATCGGCGCCCAAAAGCCGGAACAGGGGATCAATGGTGAGGGCGCCGCCAAGGGCAAACAGGGTGACGACCACAATGGTCAGCAGCAGACCGTGACTGACAAATTGGCGCCCCTGAGCCCGGTCTCCCTCTCCCAGCAGGCGTCCAAGTTGGGCGCTCATGGCGGCACCCAGGCCGAGGGCCACCGAGGAGACCACCAGGGTCACGGGGAAGGTCAGACTCAATGCGGCCAGAGGCTTAGCGCCAAGACGGCTGATAAAGAAAGTGTCAGTCAGGTGGTAGAGCAGGAGGCTCAGCACGGCAAACAGGTTCGGCAGAGCCAGCCGGGATAGGGTTCCGGCGATGGATCCGCTGAGCAAGTCGTGCTCTCGATGCATCCTGACTCCTGTTCAAATACTGACGACAACTGCCAGGTTACGGCAAGGCGGGCATGGTAACAGTGGCCAATGCCCCACCCAAGAAAAAAAATTTGCTCCCGCCCCCTTGTATTGGGTTTGAGGCTGCCCCATATAGAGGAGCAACTGCAGCGTGTCTGCGTCTTTCTACTTGAATTAATCAACACGGAAACGTTTTGAGGAGAAATCAAAGATGAACATCCGTCCGTTGCATGATCGTGTAATCGTTAAGCGCATTGAGGTGGAAACCACCTCCGCCGGTGGCATCGTCCTGACTGGCAGCGCCGCAGAGAAATCCACCCGTGGTGAGGTGCTGGCCGTGGGCAATGGTCGCATTCTGGAAAACGGTGAAGTGAAAGCCCTGGACGTGAAGATCGGCGATACCGTGATCTTCAACGAAGGCTACGGCGTGAAGACTGAGAAAGTGGACGGTCAGGAAGTGCTGATCATGTCCGAGTCCGACATCCTGGCGATCGTCGAATAAGTTCAATCGATTTCGAAGCTTAGAGGGAAAGAATAATGGCTGCTAAAGACGTAAAGTTTGGCAATGACGCTCGCGTAAAAATGCTGAAGGGTGTGAACATCCTGGCTGACGCAGTGAAAGTGACCCTGGGCCCGAAAGGCCGCAACGTGGTACTGGACAAGTCCTTCGGTGCCCCGACCATCACCAAAGACGGTGTGTCCGTAGCGAAAGAGATCGAACTGGAAGACAAGTTCGAGAACATGGGCGCCCAGATGGTGAAAGAAGTGGCGTCCAAGGCGAACGACGAAGCCGGTGATGGCACCACCACTGCCACCGTACTGGCTCAGGCCATCGTTAACGAAGGCCTGAAAGCCGTTGCCGCTGGCATGAACCCGATGGACCTGAAGCGCGGCATCGACAAAGCCGTTGTGGCTGCCGTTGAAGAGCTGAAGGCTCTGGCCGTACCCTGCACCGATTCCAAAGCGATCGCTCAGGTGGGCACCATCTCCGCCAACTCCGACACCTCCATCGGTGAGATCATCGCGACCGCCATGGAAAAAGTGGGTCAGGAAGGCGTGATTACCGTCGAGGAAGGCCAGGCTCTGGAAAACGAGCTGGACGTGGTTGAAGGTATGCAGTTTGACCGCGGCTACCTGTCTCCCTACTTCATCAACAACGCCGAGAACGGCACCGTGGAACTGGATTCTCCGTTCATCCTGCTGGTGGACAAGAAGATCTCCAACATCCGCGAACTGCTGCCGATCCTGGAAGGCCTGACCAAAGCGGGCAAGCCTCTGCTGATCGTGGCCGAAGATGTGGAAGGCGAAGCCCTTGCCACTCTGGTTGTGAACAACATGCGTGGCATCGTGAAAGTGGCTGCCGTTAAAGCCCCGGGCTTTGGCGACCGTCGCAAGGCGATGCTGCAGGATATCGCTATCCTGACCGGCGGTACCGTTATCTCTGAAGAGATCGGTCTGGAGCTGGAAAAAGCCACCCTGGAAGATCTGGGTAACGCCAAGCGCGTTGTGATCACCAAAGACAACACCACCATCATCGACGGTGTGGGTGAAGAAGATCAGATCAAGGGCCGTGTGGCTCAGATCAAACAGCAGATCGAAGAGTCCACCTCTGACTACGACAAAGAGAAGCTGCAAGAGCGCATGGCCAAACTGGCTGGCGGTGTTGCTGTGATCAAGGTTGGCGCTGCCACCGAAGTCGAAATGAAAGAGAAGAAAGCTCGCGTAGAAGATGCTCTGCACGCCACTCGCGCTGCGGTGGAAGAGGGCGTGGTTGCTGGTGGTGGTACCGCTCTGGTTCGCGTTGCGGCCAAGATTACCGACCTGACCGGTGACAACGAAGAGCAGAACGTGGGCATCAAGCTGGCTCTGCGCGCAATGGAAGCTCCGCTGCGTCAGATCGCTTACAACGCCGGTGTTGAATCCTCCGTGATCGCCAACCAGGTGCGTGACGGCTCCGGTAACTACGGCTACAACGCCGGTACCGGTGTGTTCGGCGACATGCTGGAGATGGGCATTCTGGATCCGACCAAGGTAACCCGCTCTGCACTGCAGTTCGCGGCTTCCGTAGCTGGCCTGATGATCACCACCGAAGCGATGGTGACCGACCTGCCGAAGGAAGAAGCAGCCCCGGATATGGGCGGCATGGGCGGCATGGGTGGCATGGGCGGCATGATGTAATCTGCCGGCTGCCAGCCAACCGCAAAAAACGGGCACTTCGGTGCCCGTTTTTTATTGTACTGCCAAATGGACTGGACCCTTGTCTGAACCGATTTTGAATCGGCCGCTTTTTGTACCATGATTTTTTGAATCTTTTTTGCTCTACTGCTTCTAAGTCAATGAATGCACACCACTGTGCCGTGAGGAGTTGGCAAATGAGAAGAATGATTTGGCTCGCAATCGCGTTGTTTACGGGTTCCGCGATGGCGGAGGACGCCCCGAAGTGGCCTACCCAGGATGGCGATGTCACGGTGATCTGGCAGGAGCCTGATAACTATCGTGATGTAAAGGCGGGCTCTGGCGTGCAGTCTCGTTACCAGAATCATGTGTTCGCCACTTTAGGCAAGCATCTGCAGAAGTCGATTGAACCGCTCCTGGCTGAAGGGGAAACCATCACCATTACGGTAACGGATCTGGACCTGGCCGGGGACGTCCGCCCCTCCTTTGGCGCCACGCCAAATGATATTCGCATCGTGAAGAGCGTGTACCCGCCCCGCATTGAGTTCAGTTATGAAGTGAAGGCGGCGGATGGCAGCGTGAAGGTTGTCGGAGAGGAGAAGATTGCGGATCTGGGCTTTGATACCCGCTCCACCACCCGCTACCGCAACGACACATTGCGTTATGAGATGCGGATGCTGGATGACTGGGTTGACCGGACGCTGAAGCCCCAGCTTTAAGATTGCGCCAACAAAAAAGCCGCTGAAAAGCGGCTTTTTTTACGTTGTTACCCTTTTACCTGCTGACGCAACTTTAGCCTTTGAGCTGCTGACGCAACTGGGCCAGAGTACTCAGCACCAGTTCCAGCTGCTGGACCATCTGGGGCAGTGCCTCGGCATTGGGCTCCGCTTCGAAGCGACTCAGGGTGTCCGCCAGTTCCTGTACGTAAGGCACAAAGCGGCTGGCCTGGGTGTTGAATCCGGCGTCTTCGCGGAAAATGGCGCTGAACTTGCCCTTGCCGTCCTGCTGCAGGCCATCGAGCAGGGCATCGGCATCCACCGCTTGTCGGTAAGCGGCCTGAAGGCTCTGACGGTACTGTTCAATTACGGTGTCGAAAGACATCTTCTGTCCTGTAAGCTGGTGTTGGAAAATCGCCACAGTATAACCAAAAAGCCCCCGTCGCTGACGACGGAGGCGGATAGTTAGGGAGATCTTATGCGCGCCTGGCTGCTCTTGCTGCTGTTTCCGTTTGCCCTTTGGGCTGCCCCGGAGGACCGTCCGCCCTTCTATCAGGTGCAGGCCCACGGCCACACGGCCTGGTTACTGGGCACCATCCATGTGGGCTCGAAAGATTTCTATCCTCTGCCATCTCAGGTGGAGGACGCGTTCTCCCACTCTCAGATCCTGGCGCTGGAAGCGGATCCCAATGACCCTCAGGTGCCCACGCTGCTGGCGCGCTATGGTCGCGCCGAAGCTCCGCTGCCCGCGCCACTGGCGAAGCAGGTCAGCGCCCTTTGCCAGACCCTGGCCATCCCTTGCGATCTCAATACCAGCCCCTGGCTGCTCAGTGCCCAGCTGGCGATGTTCCAGATGATGCAGGCGGGCTATTCGCCCGACCTGGGAGTGGACAGCATGCTGCTCTCCCGTAAGGGACAGAAGCCTTTGTGGCAGCTGGAGAGCATGGGGCGGCAGATGGCGATCTTTACCGAACTGAGTCAGGACGCGCAGCTGGCCATGCTGGAAGCCACGCTGGAGGATGCAGATCCCGCTGAGTTGATTGATGCCTGGCGCGGCGGCGATGCTCAGGTGCTGGATGCGTTAATGCGCGAGGGACTGTCCGATTCCGATGAGTTGTGGCAGCGGCTGATGGTGGATCGCAATCACGACATGGCGGGCACCATTGGTGACTGGCTGCTGCGGCAAGATGGTATTTTTATCGCGGTTGGCGCGGGCCACCTGGTGGGGCCGGACGGGATCCCGGCGCTGCTGAAACAGGCCGGGCTCCAGGTTAAGGATTGCTGGCAGGCGCACTGCCAACTGCCCTGAATGGGCTCAACGCAGTTGCTGATGCAGCCAGACTTCGGCTTCCTCAGCGGCTGCAGCGTCAAAGCCCGGCGCGCGGGGATTGAGAAAGCCGTGGGGCGCATCGCTGATCAGACAGGGGCCCAGTGCACGCAGCGCTTCTTCCTGTTCAGTGACACCGGCGTCATCGCGGCACAGCAGCAGGGCCACCTCGCACTGGGACGTCAGCGGCTGTTGGGGGAGGGCGGAACCATACACCAGCACCGCTTTCTTGATCTTGGCGGCCAGGGGCCCGCTCAGTAGCGGCCAGAGGGCATTGGCGCCCGCGCTGCAGGCCAGGAGAGTAACGGGCGTTTCCGCCTGCTCCAGCATGGTGGCCACCTTCTGTTGATAGGTCGCTTTGCTGCAGCGGTGCAGAAAGTATTGGTAGGCCTGGTTTTCATCTTCAAAGGCGAAGCGCTGGCCACTGTAGGGGTCCAACACCTGCCACTCTGGCGCGACGGAACCGAGGCGCTCAATAAAGGGGTCCAGCGTGGCGTGCTGCCCCCAGATATCGGTGATAAGCCAGTGGGTGGACATGGGGCCTCCTTGCTGCCCGGACAACAGGGCGCCCATCCTACCCAAGCTGTCCCCGCTAAACCAGCTTCAGATCGATGGGGGTTTTACTGGGTTGACCCGCAATCTCTCGAACCAGCCTGGGCACCAGGAATCCCGGCAGGCGGTCGAGTTGGGCGGCCATCAAGCTACGGGCCTCATCCTCTGAGACCTCGAAGTGGGCGGCACCCTGCACCCGGTCCAGCAGATGGAGGTAGTAGGGCAGTACGCCTGCCTCAAACAGCGTTTCTGAGAGTGCCACCAGGGTGTCGGCATTGTCGTTCACCCCTTTAAGCAATACCGCCTGGTTCAGCAGGGTCACACCGGCGGCTTTCAGCCGCGCCAGTCCGGCGACCAACTCCGGTTGCAGTTCGTTAGGGTGGTTGATGTGCAACACCAGCACCACCTGCCAGGGCAGGCTGCTCAGAAGCGTCACCAACTGGTCGGTCACCCGGCTGGGCAGCACCACCGGAAGGCGGCTGTGGATACGCAGGCGCTTAAGGTGGGGCAGGTCGCGGAACTGCTCGAACAGCGCGGCCAGATGATCGTCCCGGGCCATTAACGGGTCGCCCCCGGAGAGCAGCAGTTCATTAATGTTGGTATCCGCTGCGATGTACTGCCTGGCCTGCTCCAGCTCCGCCTGGCCTACCCTGTGGTCGGCGTAGGGGAAGTGGCGACGGAAACAGTAGCGGCAGTTCACCGCGCAGCCGGTGCGCAGCATCAGCAGAACCCGGCTGCGGTACTTGTGCAGCAAGCCCGGCAAAGGGCCATCCTGTTCGCCAATGGGATCCGGCCCGAATCCCGGTACATCAGCAAACTCATCGCCGATCGGCAGCACTTGGCGCAGCAGGGGATCCGCCGGATCGCCCGGAACCATGGCAGCGGCAAAGGGCTTGGGAACCAGCATGGGAAAGAGGCGACGGGCATTGAGGCCGTCACCGAACTGGGCGGGATCCAGGTCCAGTGCGGTCAGCAGTTGCGCGGGCGAGCGATACGCTTCAGCCAGCTCACGCTGCCAGGTGCGGTCAACACCCTGCACAGAGTCGGAATTTCGGGTTATCATTGGGCGGTTAAACTTCAACAGAACTGCTGGAAGAGAGTAAAGATGGCTTCTTACGCAACAAACGAGTTTCGTTCCGGGCTAAAGATAATGCTGGACGGCGAGCCGTGCAACATCATCGAGAACGAGTTCGTTAAGCCGGGCAAAGGCCAAGCCTTTAACCGTGTGAAAATCCGCAAACTGCTGACCGGCAAGGTACTGGAAAAAACCTTTAAATCCGGTGACACCGTTGAAGCGGCTGACGTCATGGACCACGAACTGGCCTATCTCTACAGCGATGGCGAGTTCTGGCACTTCATGAACAACGATACCTTTGAGCAGATCGCTGCTGACGCGAAAGCGATTGGCGACGCCGAGAAGTGGCTGGTGGAGCAGGACGTCTGCACCATCACCGTGTGGGACGGTAACCCGATCACCGTGACCCCGCCGAACTTCGTTGAGCTGGAAGTGACCGAAACTGACCCGGGCCTGAAAGGCGACACTCAGGGCACCGGCGGTAAGCCTGCTACCCTGGCCACCGGTGCTGTAGTTCGTGTACCGCTGTTTATCGCCATCGGTGAAGTGGTGAAAGTGGATACCCGTACCGGTGAGTACGTAGAGCGCGTTCGCAGCAAGTAATCTTTCGCTGCACATCGTTCTGAAAATAGTGGGCTCCGGCCCACTATTTTTGTTTTGAGACACAAATGGGGATGGAGCAATGAGCCAATCCTGGCAACCCACTGCCGACATGGCGGTATTAAAGCAGCGTGCCGCGCTGGTGAGTCGTATCCGGGCGTTCTTCGCGGAACGTGGCGTGTGGGAGGTGGAAACTCCCTGCCTGTCGCAAGCGGCGGTGACCGACGTCCACCTGCACAACTTCCAGACTCACTTTGTTGGCCCGGGCGCGGCACAGGGCCTTCCGCTCTACCTGATGACCTCGCCTGAGTATCACATGAAGCGGATGCTGTGTGCGGGCAGTGGCTCCATCTATCAGCTGTGTCGAAGCTTCCGCAACGAGGAAGCGGGACGGTTCCACAACCCCGAATTCACCATGCTGGAGTGGTACCGGGTTGGGTTTGACCATCATGCCCTGATGGATGAGATGGCGGATCTGCTCCAGACCGTGCTGGATTGCGGCAAACCGGAACGTCTGAGTTACGCCGATGCCTTTGAGAAGGTGCTGGGCTGCAATCCTCTGAGTGCCTCATTAGCCGACCTTCGTGCCCTGTGCCATCAACACGGTATGGGTGACCTGGCGGATAGCGAAGAGGACAGCGATACCCTGCTGCAGCTGTTGTTTGCCACCGTGGTTGAGCCCAACATCGGCCAGCAAGTGCCCGCGATGGTGTTCCATTTCCCCGCCTCCCAGGCGGCACTGGCCCGCATCGACGATGCCGATCCTCGCGTGGCTCGGCGCTTCGAGGTGTATTACAAGGGCGTGGAACTGGCCAACGGGTTCCATGAACTGGCGGACGCCGAAGAGCAGCGAGCCCGCTTTATCGCGGACAATGAGCAACGCCGCCAACATGGCCTGCCGGAGCGTCCCATTGATGAGCATCTGATTGCGGCACTGGCATCGGGACTGCCGGATTGCGCGGGCGTGGCGCTCGGGATAGACCGTCTGGTGATGCTGGCTCTGGACGCAAAAGCCATAAAAGATGTGATCCCCTTCCCAGTTTTTAACGCCTAAGTTACTATTGGGGCCGCCCGGGATGGGCAAGGAAGGACGTTTTTAGGAGAAACGGTGAAGCGTTACCCACGGGTCTCAGCAATGGCGATGGTGTTCTGGCTGCTGGCGATTTCGCTAGCGGCTCCGGCCCATGAGCTGAGCCATGTCCATGACGACATCACCCTTTCCGAACAGTGTGACTTCTTTGCCCACCAGACCCAGCTGCAACAGCTGTTCAGCCATCTCCTTCCAGATCTGGCCACGGTGGTGCCTTTCCGCTGGCAGCCTCTAAGCCTGCCAGCCACCCCGACCGTAAACCCGCTACCCAACTACAGCGCCCGCGCGCCCCCCGCTGATCCTCGAGTTTGATGCGATTCCAACCGGCACCGGATTGTCGGTGTCTGCACTCAATTTCCTAAGGATCAGAAAACATGAAAAATCGGACTACTGTTGCCGTCGGCCTGGCGCTGAGCGGCGTTTCCTCTTTGGCGTTTGCGGCAACCCCCGGAACCCTGACCAACCCCAACATCTCCGTGGTATTGGATGGCTACTACCAGGACGGAGAGCGCCCGCTGGGCGAGCGGGAAGAGGGCTTCGGTCTGGGCCATACCGAACTGGCCCTTTCCGCCGCAATCGATGATCGCTTCTACGGCAAGCTGACCACCGTACTGGAAACACAGGACGGGGAGACGGAGATCGGCCTGGAAGAGGCCTTTATCCAAACCCTGGCGCTGCCCGGCGGACTCTCTGTACGGGCGGGCCGTTTCCTCTCTGATATCGGCTATCTCAACAACCAGCACCTCCACACCGACGCCTTTGTTGAGCGTCCAGCGGCATACCGCGCCTTTCTGGGCGGCCACTACTTTGATGATGGGGTGAGACTCAACTGGGTGGCGCCGACCGACACCTACTGGGAGTTGGGCGGCGAGGTATTCAGTGGCGACCCGCTCCAGGCTGAAGAGTTGGAAGCGCCCGAAACCGTTGGGGTCTATCACCTCTACACCAAGCTTGGCGGGGATATCGGGCTGTCTCACAGCTGGCAGGCGGGTCTCTCTTGGTTGCGCAATGAGAATGGTCAGGGTCATCTGGAGGAGCATGAGCATGTTGAAGCGGCCGAGGAACCGGGCCATGACCATGCCCATGGCGCCCAATTTACCGGGCGGGATCTGTTTAACCTCTCTGCGGTCTACAAGTGGGCCCCGAACGGCAACTACAAGTACAACCACCTGACGGTAAGTGGCGAATACTTCTACCTGGATGCGCCTTTTGAGCATGGCGATCATGGCGAGGAGGAGGGCGCGCCAGAGTACTATGATGGTTGGTACCTGTCCGCGCTGTACCAATTCAATCCAAGCTGGTCTGCCGCAGTGCGCTACGGCGAAATGAACGCCGCCCTGTTTGAGCTGGAAGGGGACCATGGCCATTTCCACGATGCCCGCATCAAGGAAACCGAAGCGATGGTTGCCTGGCACGCCAGCCACTTCTCCACGGTGCGATTGCAGTACACCCATCAGGATGTGACCGAGTTGGGCGACTTTGATGACCACGTGGTCACTCTGCAATACATCATGACCCTGGGGGCTCACGGTGCACATCAATTCTAACGTCACTCATGGCCTGTTTCGGGCTCTGCCAGTGCTGTTGCTGGCGGCCTTGATAATGCTGTGGGCGCCACGCAGCTGGGCTCTGTCGATTTTTGCCTGTGAACCGGAGTACGCCTCACTGGCCAGAGAACTGGCACCGGATGCGACCATCTTCAGTGCGACCACTGCTCTGCAGGATCCTCATCAGGTGCAGGCCCGGCCCAGTTTGATCGCCAAGATGCGGCGGGCGGATCTGGTGGTTTGCGCCGGAGCCGATCTGGAGATTGGCTGGCTGCCGATGCTGCAGATGAAGGCCAATAACCCCAAGGTGCGCGACGGGCAGCTGGGGATGTTTTATGCGTCGGATCAGGTGCAGAACCTGGACCAGCTGGCCAATGTCGATCGCACCATGGGGGATGTGCATGCTCAGGGCAATCCGCACATCCAGTTTTCACCGCAGCGGGTTGCTGCGGTGGCCTCTGCGCTGGCGGCCCGGCTTGCGGAGTTGGATCCTGCGAACAAGGGGGAGTACCTGAGCCATCTTGAAGCGTTTCAGACCCGCTGGGACGTCGCCGTTCCAAAGTGGGAAGCGATGGCAGCGCCCCTCAACGGTAAGAAGGTGATCGCCTACCACACCAGCTTCCGCTACCTGTTTGACTGGCTTGGTATGGAGCAGGTGGGTGATCTGGAACCCAAGCCTGGTCTGGCACCCACCAGCGCGCATCTGGCAACACTGCTGGACCGCACGGCTCAAGGTGACGTTATGGTGGTGGTCTACACCGGCTATCAGGACAGCCGGGGGGCAAAGTGGCTGGCTGAGCGAGCGGATCTCCCTCTGGTGATGCTGCCCTTTGCGCCGGGTGCCGAAGGGGTCGAGGACCTGTTTGACCTGTATGAGCAAGTCATTCAGGGGCTGTTGTCAGTGCAGGGAGGTACGCGCTGATGGATGCGACGCTGATCAGTATCCTGATGCCTGCCATGGCCGCTGGATTGCTGGTGCTGGCCAGTCACGTGGTGATGGGGCGGCAGGTACTGGCCCGCGGCATCATCTTTATCGATCTGGCCCTAGCCCAGATCGCTGCTCTGGGGGCAGTGTTAGCGCACACCCATCATGACCTGGCACACCTGCCCGGGATGACCTGGTTGTTGCCGGCGCTGTTTGCCCTGGCGGGAGCGGGACTGATCGCCGTGCTGGAGCGTCACTATAAGAGTGAGCTGGAGGCGCTGATTGGCTGCCTCTATGTGCTCTCCGCGGTTGCTGCAATGCTGGTGCTGGCTCAGGATCCCCATGGCGGTGAGTTGCTAAAACAGCTGCTGTCCGGCCAGATCCTTTGGACCGACTGGAACAGCCTGGTTTTGCCCGCGTTGGTGACCTTGCTGGTGTTGGGGCTCTTGTTGTGGCGACCAACGCTGCTGCGGGGGCGGGCCTTCTACCCGCTGTTTGCGCTGGTGATCACCATGTCGGTGCCTCTGGTGGGGGTTTATCTGGTGTTCTCCAGCCTGATCCTGCCGGCACTGGCGGTTAACCGTCTGAGCGGAAAGCGGGCCTTGGTCTGGGGCTATGTTACCGGTGTGGTGGGCTACGCCGCAGGCCTCTGGTTGTCCGCAGGGCGAGACCTGCCCTCCGGGGCAACCATTGTCTGCACTCTGGCTGTGGTGGCGGTGGTGGTGCGGATCATCAGCCGCAACCCAACCGCACAGTAAACGAAAAAGGGACGCGGAGGCGTCCCTTTTTACTGCTGAATGGCGAGGGAGGCGGTTACTCCTCCTCATCGATGGTCTGGGTTTGCAGGTAGTTCTGGATCCCGACCTTGTCGATCAGCTCCAACTGAGTTTCCAGCCAGTCCACGTGCTCCTCCTCGTCTTCGAGAATGTCCTCAAACAGGTCCCGACTGACGAAGTCCCGCACCGATTCACAGTAGGCGATCGCTTCACGAAGATCCGGGATTGCATCCATCTCCAGCGCGAGATCGCATTCCAGCATCTCTTTGGTGTGCTCGCCGATGCGGAGCTTGCCGAGGGATTGGAGGTTGGGGAGCCCCTCAAGAAAGAGGATGCGCTCAATCAGGTGATCGGCGTGGTTCATCTCGTCGATCGATTCGTGATACTCCTTGTCGGCAATCCGCTTCAGGCCCCAATCCTTGTACATGCGGGCGTGCAGGAAGTATTGGTTGATGGCAATAAGCTCGTTACCCAGCACCTTATTCAGATGGGCAATCACCTTGGGGTCGGCTTTCATTGGGACGTACCTTGGCTGTGAACATGAGCCAAGCTTAGACAGGGGCGCATAAGGGCGCCACGCGCTGGCGGCGAAAACCGTCAGGCGCGCAGGAGAGGAGAGAAGGTGCCTCAGGCCACTTCGTAGTAGTTCGGAGTCACATCCAGCTGTTGCTGCATCACCTCCAGAGTGGTCTTGATGCACTTGCCGCACTGGGTGCCGACGTTCAGCGCTTTCTGCAGGGACTTAAGATCCACCGCACCGCCTTCCACCGCTTGTTTTACCTGCTTGTCGGTCACGCCGTAGCACACACATACGTACATCGTTGTCTCTGCTGAATCCTGTTCAAGTTAACCAGAGAGTAAATGCAAACGATTCGCATGTCTAATTGCGATTTAGTCCGATTCTGGCCGAACTCCCGGGATGCGGTTATAAAAAACTGTGAGTTGGATCAGATCAGTTCTTACTGTCGGAGGCTTATATGCAAGAGGAACAAAGGGATATGGCGATTCGCCGTTTTTTGAAAGAGGTGGGGATCACCAGTCACCGTGCCCTGACTGATGCTCTGGCCAAGGCGGAGCGGTCCGGAAACCTGTCAGAGGGAGAGCCGGTTCGCTTAACCATGACCCTGACCGCCCCGGAGTTGGGGCTGGAGCATACGGTGACGGGTGAGCTGGATCTTAATAACCCCGAGTGAACTCCACCTGGTTGATCAGGGGCTCATCCCGGCGATATCGCGCCAGATTATCCAGAAACTGAGCGGCGATCTGGTCCGGAAAGCTGGTGGCGGCCACATGGGGGGTAATGGTCACCTTTGGGTGGCCCCACAGCGGTGAGTCGGCGCTCAGCGGCTCCTGCTCGAACACGTCGAGAATGGCGTGAGCCAGACGATTTTGGTCGAGTTGGGTCAGGAGGGCTTCAAGGCAGAGAGTGTGGCCCCGGCCTACGTTGATCAGTACCGCATGCTCAGGCAGCCAGGCCAGAGTCTCGGTGTTGAGAAGGTGGTGGCTTTGAGGCGTATTGGGCAGCACCGACACCAGTACGTCAGCCCGGGGCAGAACCTTGTCCAGAGCGCTAACGGGATGCACTTCATCATAACCGGGGGCCGGGTTGCCGCTGCGGCTGACCCCAGTCACCTTCATGCCAAAGGCGCTGGCCGCCATGGCAATGTGCCGGCCGATGTCCCCTGTGCCCAGCAGCACAAGAGTTTGCCCCTCCAGCGAGCCATAGGGGTGAGGCTGCCACTGTGCGTCCGCTTGCTGCTTGGCGTAGCGGGGCAGTTCCCGCAGTCGGGACAGCAGGTGGGCAAACACGTACTGGGCCATCAGGGGACCAAAGATCCCACGAACATTGGTGAGGGTGTAATCCCGGGGCAGGTCGGGCGCGATCAGAGCATCTACGCCGGCAAAGGTGCTGGCCAGCCAGTCGGGACGGTGCCCCTGTCGCAGCAGTGCCGCGGCCCGGGCGGGCTCGGCCAGCCAGATGGCAGCGCTGTCGGGATCATCGGTGAACTGGCAGGTGCCGAGCCGTTGTTGGTAGGCGATATTGTCGCCAGTCAGCAGCAGAATTTTTTCCATGGGATCCAATGTCCTGATGTTTCTGTCGCTGTAAGATACGGACTGAAACTGACAAGTGAAAGGATCTCTGATGGATTGGCTGTCCGATCTGACCGCGGCCCTGGGCGGCACGCTTTACCCCTATCTCGGTTCCATCGCCACTGCGATGGTGGCCTGCGCCCTGGTGGTGTTGCATGGTGACATCCAGAGCTTTATCCGAGCCCGCATCCGCAACTGGCATTTTCTGCTGAGAACCCTGCTCTATGTCGCGCTGATTGCGTTTGGCTATGGGTTGCTGATCACCGTGGTTGCTCCCTGGCTGGCCACCCAGCTCTCCGGTTTGAGTGCTCATTGGCTGCTGGCGGTGGTGACCCTGACCTTCCTCTTTATCGGCGTCTGGGCGGAGCGTCACCGCCAGATCTGATTCAGCGCCAGCACTGGCCCGGGGGCAGGGTATGGCCCCCCAGCAACTGCCGGGAGTGATCCGGGTAGTTGCTGAATATCCCATCCACACCCAGCGTCGCCATAGCGCGGATGTCTTCCGGTTGATCGACGGTGTAAACAAACACCTTGAGTCCGCGACGATGGGCGTCATCCACCAGCGCCTGATTGACGAAATCCACATCCACATTGATGGAGTCTGCCCCCAGCGCGCTGCCGAAGGCGGCGTAATCCTGTGGCAGGCTGGCGATCAGTGCGCCGATCGCCAGATCGGGCCGGGCGGCTTTGACCCGGGCCAGCAGCGGGTGATGGAAGGAGGAGATTTGGAACTGCTCGGGACGATAGCCGAGCTCCTTTTCAGCGCGCTGCAGAATCGCCAACAGGGGCTCAACGGTGTCGTGGCCTTTCAGCTCCAGGTTGAAATCACAGCGCCCGGCAACCCGCTCCAATACCTGCCATAAGGTTGGCACCCGCTCGCCCTCACCCGCATCCAGCTGGGCCAGAGAGGCCAGGGTTTGGGCGCTCAGCGGCCCTTTGCCGTTGGTGGTTTTGTGGAGATAGCGGTCGTGCAGCACCACCAGGGTGCCCTCGACACACTGCAGGTCCAGTTCGATGGCGTCGGCGCCCAGCGCCAGCGCCTTGTCCATGGCGGCCAGAGTGTTTTCCGGTGCGTGGCCGGAGGCGCCGCGGTGAGCAATGATCAACATGCGATTCTCCCGTTAGCGGATCAGGCCGCTCTCTTTGGCGTCGCCGGAGCGGATATGCAGATCCATCTGCGGGTAGGCCAGTACCACACCCGCTTCGCGGAACTTGGACAGAATCCGCATATGCAGGTCGTGGCGCAACGGCCAGCGCTTGCCCATCTCGTCGGCGTATGCGCGCATCTCGAAGTCCTGGGTGTGGCTGCCAAAGCCACCGAAGTAGATCTCCGGTTCCGGATTCTCCAGTGCCAGCGGGCACTCTTTAACCGCCTGATGCAGCAGGGCTTCCACCAGCGCGGGGTCGGAGTCCCGGGCAACCGAAATTTTCATGGTGATGCGGGTGATGGGGTCGGACAGCGACCAGTTCACCAACTGCTCCGTAATAAACGCCTTGTTGGGGACGATGATCTCTTTTCTGTCCCAATCCACGATGGTGGTGGCGCGGATCTGGATCTTGGAAACGGTGCCGGTCAACTCCCGGATGGTAACGGTATCGCCGATGCGGATCGGCTTCTCAAACAGGATGATGATGCCGGAGATAAAGTTGGCGAAGATCTCCTGCAAGCCAAAGGCCAGGCCGAAGGTGAGCGCCGCAATCAGCCACTGCAGCTTGTTCCAGGCCAGACCCAGCATGGAGAAGGTGACAAACACCCCAACCGTGTAGATCACGTATTTGCTGACGGAGGTGATGGCGAAGCCGGTGCCCGGACTCAATTCCAGCCGCTGCAGCAGCGCCAACTCCAGCAAACCAGGCAGGTTGCGGGCGATCATGGCGGTGAAAACCGCCACCATCACTGCGGTGGCGAAGGACATCAGGGTAATGGGCACCGCCTGTTCCACGCCATCCACCATCTGGGTGCTGGACCAGAGGGTGATCCCCTCCAGGAAGCTGAACATGGCTGAGTGGGTCTGGCTCCACAGCGCGATCAACGACAGGAAGAACGCCAGCACCATCAGGCTGCGCATCAGGCTCAGGGACTGGGTGGAGATGGTGTCCAGATCAATCAGCGGGTCGTCGCCACTTTCCAGCATCCCTTCGGCACTGGAGGCGGGGATCCCCTCTGCTTTCTCCCGCTCACGCTGAGCCAGCGCCTCGGCCCGTTTGGCCTTGGCCCGCTCAAACTGCAAACGCCGACGTTCAATCAGCGTCCAGCGCTTCACCATCAGGTATCCCAGCAGATAGAGCAGGGCAAGTACAACGGTGAGCTGTGCCTGACTCAGCAACTGCTGGGCACTGTAGTAGTAGCCCCTGGCCGCAAGGAACAGCGCCACCAGCGGAACGATGATCAACGCCAGCCAGATCAGTTTTTCCAGCAGGCGACGGCGACCGTTGTGGCCACGGCTGTGATGCAGGTGGTATTGGCCAGCAAATTTGGAGATGCGGCGATAGAAATAGGCGAGCACCAGACAGAGCACCAGGAAGGCCCCCCGTCCCAGGCTGGCTTTGATCATCTCCAGATCCAACGCGTCGGTCATCACTACCAGCAGGATCAGGGGGGTTGCCACCCACAACGACTTTCTCAGGAAGCGCAAAACATGGCTGACCAGCGGCGGGTAGCGTCGGAAGTGGGCGATCATCAGGCCATCCGGACGACTCAGCTGATGAATCGTCCAGTACAGCTGGATGGGCACCGCCACGAACAGCAGGGCTTTGCCAAGTGCCTGCGCGAACAGATGGCCTTCACTGCTGTACAGCAGGGCACCGGCTGCCCAGAGTGGCAATGGCGCCAGGAGACTGAAAGCGGTGGCGGTAAACAGTGAGGCGACACTGGCACTGAAGCGGTCCAGCGTTACGTTACCGATGTAGCGTGCCTGCTGCCCCTGGAGGCGGGCGTAGGGACCCTTAAGCAGATCGGACAGCACCACCACCGCCACCACCAGCACCAGCCAGAGTGACCAGCCGGTGCTGTTGAAGCGAACGGCAGAACGCAACTCGGCGATGCGCTGAGCATCGACCAGCCAACTGATGCTGAGGGCCAGTTCGCCGGTCCAGTTCCGGTCCAGGGGACGGTTGTTGGGCAGCCAGAACAGGTGCTCGTTGATCAGCTTACGGAAGCGCTCGGACTGCAGCGCCAACTGTTCCTGCTGAAGTTTGAGTCGGGTAAGGTCGAGAACCAGTTGCTCATGGGCGTCTATCAGTTGCTCCAGCAGAGAAAGCTGGCGGTCCAACAGCTCCCGAGTCGGATCCTCTTTCGGGATGCTTCGGAGCTGACGCAGCAAGGACTCACGATGCTGCTCGTAGTCATACCGATCCAGGCGGGATTGGCTCAGTTGGCGGCTGCTGGCGCTGTCGGCGGTGGGCTTCTCCAAGCGTTTAAGTTGGCGGATCAGCGCTTCACCAAAGGCGGCACTGCCACCCCCCCACTGCAGTTGCTCCTGGGTTTCACTGAGGTGGGTGGAGAGTTGCTGGTACGCCTGTTCAGCCTGAACCGTCTGGTTGCCCAACTGCTCGAGTCGACCATTGATGCGGGCCAGCGCCCGGGCCAGTTCAGCGTTCTCTTCGCTCATCTGGCTCAATGAGGGATCGCTGCCTGCACGGGGCAGGGTGGTGGTGATCGCTGAGCGGCTCTGGGCCCGGCGCTCGGTGGCGATGGCGTCATTGAGATTGGCCAGACGCTGCTCCAGGGCCACCTGCTGATTGTGTACCAGTCGTTCTCGCAGCTGGATCAGCTGCAGTTGCAGAGGCAGGGCCTTCTGCTCGGTCTGCACGGTTTTCAGAAGCTGGCTGAAATAGCCTTGGCGTGCCTGGCGGATCGCCTCGCTGCCACTGGAGGCCAAGCGCAGTTGCACATTGGCCTGCTGCTCCAGTTGGGGCAGGCTGGCAATGCGTTGACGCATCTCCTTGCGCATCTCGGCCAAAGAGCTGGTGCTGGCTTTAAGCTCCTGCAACTCAAGGTGCACAAGAGAGAGTTGCTGGGCCAACCCCTGACTGGGGTCCACCTCGCTGGAAAGCGTCCGGTTCAACTGGCTTTGCAGCTCAGCCTGACGGACCGGAAACTCGGTGATCAGGTTCTGGTATTGCGCCTGCTCTTTTTCCAGCTGCTGACGTTGGACTTGCCACTGCTCTGCGGTGGTTTGAGTGTTCTCCTGCTTACCGAACGGACTCAGGCGTCGTTCCAGGGAAAAGGGCGCATTGGCCTGGACGCTGACCGCGACCAGAAGGAGGAGCAGGGGCAGAAGGAGACGCCGCATGATGATCCGCGTTTTTGGCAAGAGAGTGACAGTTACGAGCAGCGTCAGTGTAGCGAAGAAAGTTTAAGGTGCCTATGCCGTTAGCGTCGATGTGCCCGTGCTGTCTCATAAAGTGCAGCCGCCAGAATCAATCCCCCCCCGAGCAGGGTCTTGAGGTCGGGCCACTCAGCCAGCAAAAGGGCGGCCAGCACCGTGGCGTAGAGTGGCTGCATACAGGACACCAGGCTGACGGTTTTGGCGCTCAGAGTGCGCAGTGATTGAGACAGCATGGCGTGGGGCAGGGCCGTGAACCCCAGTCCCAGCAGCAACAGCATGCCCCAGTCGGAGTGGCTCATGGCGCCCTGTGGGATCTCGATCCAGGGCAGCAGCATCAGCGCAGCGACCGAGGTTTGGTAAGCCATGGTCTGGGCGCCGGAGTAGTGGGCAAAATAGCGGCGTTGAAGCAGGTTGCGGGCAGTAAACAGCGCCGCGGAGAGCACCCCGAGCAGCACGCCTTGGGTGATGCTGCTGTCCAGGCTGGGAGTGGGCACCAGCAGAGCCACGCCCAACAGAACGATCAGGGCACTGGCCATATCCGCCAGGGCGGGGCGCTGCCCCACCAGAATGGGCTCCACCAGGACCGTCATCACCGGGTAGGTGAAAAAGGCGATCATGCCGATGGCGACCGTGGAGTACTGCATGCCCGCGAAGTAGGTGGCCCAGTGTAAGCCGATCAGCACGCCCAGGCCGACGACAATCAGGTAATCACGTCCACGCTGCAAGCGAGCACGCTTGCCGGTCAGGAAAAGCAGGCTAAAGAGCGCAAGGCCAGCCAGTACCGAACGGAGTGCCGTGATTTCGGTGGCTGGGAGAGGGATCAGTTTGGAGAACAGGGCGGTGCCGCTGAAGAGCAGCACCGCCAGATGGAGCTGAAGGGTCGGGTTCACAACCACGTCCTTGTGCAGTGGGCGTCAGTCGTCCTTAACTTTCGCCATGGCGCGACCCAGACGGGTCATGTCGCCGGGCTCGAAGTCATCATCGAACTCATCCAGCATGCCGCGGCCGAAACAGGCTACAACGGTGCTGCCCAGCTTAAAGCGACCCATCTCTTCCCCTTTCTCCAGGTGAACAGCCTGCTCGCCCTCAGCGGGGTAGTCCCAGGTAAACACCTGGCTGCCGGTCGGCGGGGTGACGGTACCTGCCCACACGGTTTCGATGCTGGCCACGATGGTGGCGCCAACCAGCACCATCGCCAGAGGGCCGTGCTCAGTGTCGAAGATGGTGACCACGCGCTCGTTACGGGCGAACAAGCCCGGTACATTGGCGGTGGTCAGCGGGTTCACTGAGAACAGGTCGCCCGGCACGTAGATCATACGGCGCAGAGTGCCCGCTACCGGCATATGGATGCGGTGGTAGTCCTGGGGAGACAGGTAGATGGTGGCGAAATGGCCCTCTTTGAAGGGCTCCGCATCTTTGTCGTGGCCGCCCAGCAGCTCTTTCAGGCCGAAGTCGTGGCCCTTGGCCTGGAACAGGCGCTCATCGTGGATGCGGCCGCACTGGCTGACCCGGCCGTCGACCGGTTGCAGCAGCAGGTTATCGCCCTCAGCCAAAGGACGCAGCCCCGGCTTGAGGGGACGAGTGAAGAACTCGTTGAAGGTGCGATAGGACTTGGGGTCCTCCTGCACAGCCTCTTCCATCTTGATGTCGTACTGACGGATAAACCACTTGATAAAAGCGGTGGTCAGCGGGCCGGCCTCGGAGGCGGCAAATTTGCCAACCAGTCGGGACAGGGCATGCTTGGGCATTACGTATTGCAGGTTAACTTTCAGTTTGTCCAAAGACACTGGGGCACCTTGAGTTTTACTTGTTGGTTAACGGGTTGCCAAAGTGGCGGTTGGGTTTGTCCGTATTCATGGTTTCCAGAATACGGTGGTAGTTGTCAAATCGCTGCACGCTGATTTGACCGGCTTCTACCGCGGCACGCAAGGCGCAGCCAGGATCATCACCGTGTTTGCAGTCGCGGAACTTGCAGGTGCCGAGCACCTCACGAAACTCCTTGAAGCCCCAGGTGACACGCTCCGGCGCCAGGTGCCAAAGCGCAAACTCCCGTACACCGGGAGAGTCGATCAGGTCACCGCCGTCGGTGAAATGTAACAGACGGGCAGTGGTGGTGGTGTGCTGGCCCAGGCCGGAGGTGCTGGATACATCTCCGATGAGCAACTCGGCGTCAGGCAGCAACTGGTTGATCATGGAGGACTTGCCCACACCAGACTGGCCAACAAAGATGCTGACCTTATCATTGAGACATTCGGCCAGCTCTGCCATCCCTTCGCCTGTCTGGCTGCTCACCAGGTGCATCGGGTAGCCGATCGCTTTGTAGGGCTCAAGAATCTCGTCAACCAGGGCACGGCCCTCGTCATCCAGAAGGTCCACCTTATTAAGCACCAGAACCGGCGGGATCCCGGTGTCCTCTGCGGCGACCAGGTAGCGGTCGATGATCTGAGAGGAGAGCTCCGGTACAACGGCCGATACGATCAGGATCTGGTCGATATTGGCCGCCACCACTTTCAGGCCATCGTAATAGTCCGGACGAGCCAACTGGCTGTGGCGGGGGTGCACTGCCTCAATCACACCTGCGATGCCGGCCATCTGCTCGGCGCCTTTACGCCAGGCAACCAGGTCGCCTACCACCAGGCTGTCGATGGTGCGGCGCAGATTGCAGCGGAAGATCTCACCCTGCTCATCTTCCACATCGGCGTGCTGGCCGAAGCGGCTGATTACCCGTCCGGTCAGTTGCGGCCCCAGGGTATCGTTGTCCCACTGGGGTTCGTCGCCGCCCTTAAGGCGTCGGCTTTGATTGGCCCGTACTCGTCTCAGCTGACCTTTGGTCAGCTTTTTCTTGCCTTTGCTCACGTCGCTCCTGGCGAAATCGGTGTCATCACCCAAATTAGGCCGTATGATACTCCATTCTGATCAAAAAGCCCTTAGCGAGAGGCGTGGATGCCACAACAAGCCACCAATCTGATCTGGATCGATCTGGAGATGACCGGGTTGGATCCCGAAGAGAACACGATCATCGAGATCGCTACCATCGTGACCGACAGCGAGCTGAATGTCCTGGCCGAAGGCCCGGTGCTGGCGGTGCATCAGCCAGAGAGCGAGTTGGCCAAGATGGATGAGTGGAACGTGCGAACCCACGGTAACAGTGGTCTGACGGATCGGGTTCGGGCCAGTAAGGTGGACATGGCGGAAGCGGAGCGGCAGACCCTGGCGTTTCTGGCGCAATGGGTACCCGCTGGGGCGTCGCCTATCTGCGGCAACAGTGTTGGTCAGGACCGTCGCTTCCTGGTGAAGTACATGCCCGACCTGGAAGCGTACTTCCATTACCGCACCATCGATGTGAGTACCGTTAAGGAACTGGTTCGACGCTGGCAGCCGACCCTTTTGGACCAGTTTTCCAAGGCTGGAACCCATCAGGCACTGGACGATATCCGGGAATCCATTGCCGAGTTGTCGTTTTATCGCCGCAAAGTTTTCACTATTTGAGCAGGCGGACGGAAATTGGAAAAAGAGGGGTTGCAGGGCAGAGGTTTTTGCTTATAATGCGCCCTCGCTTGGGACGAATGGCTCAAGCACAGTGAATCGAAGCGGCACTAGCTCAGCTGGTAGAGCGCAACCTTGCCAAGGTTGAGGTCACGAGTTCGAACCTCGTGTGCCGCTCCAATTTCAAAGTCTTCTTTCGGGAAGCAATGCGAAGCGGCACTAGCTCAGTGTGGGTACGGAGAGTAGCGCAACCTTTGGTTGGCCTTACCGACAACACTAAACATGTGCAAAACGAAGCGGCACTAGCTCAGCTGGTAGAGCGCAACCTTGCCAAGGTTGAGGTCACGAGTTCGAACCTCGTGTGCCGCTCCAATTTCAAAGTCTTCTTTCGGGAAGCAATGTGAAGCGGCACTAGCTCAGTGTGGGTACGGAGAGTAGCGCAACCTTTGGTTGGCCTTCCCGACAACACTAAACATGTGCAAAACGAAGCGGCACTAGCTCAGCTGGTAGAGCGCAACCTTGCCAAGGTTGAGGTCACGAGTTCGAACCTCGTGTGCCGCTCCAATTTCAAAGTCTTC
>NZ_JAHVHW010000005.1 GCF_019802055.1 Ferrimonas balearica
TTTGCCTGGTGGCAATAGCGTTGTGGTCCCACCTGATCCCATGCCGAACTCAGAAGTGAAACGCAACCGCGCCGATGGTAGTGTGGGAGTTCCCATGCGAGAGTAGGTCACCGCCAGGCACCTAATTTGAACGAACCCCGTCTCGAAAGAGGCGGGGTTTTTTCGTTTTGGCGTTCGAGCCAACTGGCTTTGGTCCGAAAAATCTTCGAGTGGACCTGGTCTTAGGTTTACTCCTCATCACAAATCGGTTACACCATTGGCCTATGGTGACGCTTTTTGGATCTGAGGCCGAATTTCAGGCCAGCGACTCACAGTCGCTAAATCGCTTTATTCAACTGCACCCGGCTCTGTACGGGGATCTGCTCTATCCCGCTTTCGATCTACGCCTGTTGCATCGCTATCTCGATAGCCAGTGTGGCCCCGAAGTCGCGTCGGAGCTGCTGCAGTGTGTGGATATCGCCCCCAAAGAACTGGATGAACGACAGTACATTCTGGCGTGGCAGATGCTTAAGGCGATGGAGCTGGCCTCTTTAAGGCTGCCACAGCCCGCTGCGGGTCTCCGCTTTGGCCGAACTTTTCGGGCTGGGGACCTGGAAGGTCTTCAAGGTCCGCTATCCCATTCCCGCACTCTGGCGGAGGCGTACCAGATAACCCGCCAAAACCCGAACTTGACCGGTAGCTTCACAGATAATCTTGAGCGTGTTGAAGGGCAGTACCTTGTGGTCAAGGGCGTGAATGTGGCCCAGATAGACGATTCCACACTGCAGTTTGTGTTTGAGCAGGGGCTGGGCTCAATGCTGGCCATCGCTGAGGAGTTAACAGGAAAGCCGGTTAAACTTGCCTGGGTGCGCTTCCCCGGCCCTCCTCCCTGGACGGTGGATCTGGCTCAGTATGAAGCGCTGTTGGGATGTCCGGTCACGTTTGAGGGGCACTTCTTTGAGTGGGCCATTGCGTTGGATGAGCTATCGGCTCCAGTGCTTTGGAAGCCCTCCATTGAAGCGTTAGAGGTGGAACAAGCCCTGCCTGCTCATGAGGATTCCCTGGTGAACCGGATCCTAACCATGCTGCTGGCTGTGCCCGAACATTGGCCGACTCAGGAGCAGGTGGCGGAAGAACTGATGGTCTCCCGCCGTACCCTGCGGCGACGCCTCAGTGAGTTGGGGACTTCCTACCAACAGATCCTCAACCAGGTCCGCTGCCAGCTCGCGATTGAGTGGCTGCAAAAAGGCGAGCGGGACATCGACTGGATCGGAGAGCGCCTCGGCTTCCGCGATGTCAGCAATTTCCGCCACGCCTTTAAGCGCTGGATAGGGAAACCTCCCGGTGCGTTTCTGATTCGTGATTGATTACCCGCAGGTTCCCAGGCTGGGATCCAGACTGTCGATCCAGGCTCGGATAAGCGTCACCGCATCTTCGTGAACCACGGCCCGACCAACCGGAGGCATCTTGTCCTTGGGAGACAGATGCTCCATGCGGTAGGGCAGAATCGACTCTGCACCGTTACCCGGAACGATATCGTAATCCAGCCCGGCTGCTCCGCCATCGTATCCGGGCGGTTGTTTGCAGATGCCGTACTCCATGGTGGAGTGATCCACAAAGTAACCCAGGCGCAGACCTGAGATGCTGGCGAAGCCTTCGGGTCGGTGGCAGTGGGCACAGTTGATGTCGAGATACCCCTTGGCGCGGTCGGTCAGGCTGGCAGAGGTGTCGTACAGGTCAGCGGCGGTAGGAATTGTCGCCGGTGCCCGATCCAACATCCCCTGCTGAACCCATGCCTGAAGCTGGTTGCTCCCCTGATCGCCGGAGCGGTTGAGCAGTCGGGCCTTGATGCCTATCGGGCTGAAGCGCGCCGTGGTGCCGTCGCTCAGTTGATGGCACATCTTGCACTGGGGTTGAGAGGGTACTTCGTATTGAAATTCCAGGGTCTGGTCGCCATGGGTCATCTGGTGCGCGACCAGGGTACCAGCAGGCGTAAACTCGGCATCATCCCCCTGCCAGAGATAGGGCAGGGCCACCCAACCCGACTCCCGATGTATCAGCAGGCGGGTTTCTATCCGGCGTTCGTTGTCGTCCCCTGAAAGGGCGGTGTCATAAGGCAGAGCAAAGGTTTTGACCAATACGGAACCGACCGGCAGGTCAAAGGTTTCGGTGTCGTGATACGCCATCCCCTCGCCGGGAGGCAGGAACAGAAAGCGGTATTTGCTGGCGTAATCGGAGAACAGTGCCGTGGTCAGTTGATAGAGCTGGCCCGGTTGACGAGGATCCCGGGTTGGGACCGAGGGGTCTACGAACAAACCATATTGGGAAAGCAACTCGCAATTCTCGGTCTTCAAGGCTTCCCAATTCACCTCACTGGTCGTGGCGTCGCAGGGTGAGCTTGGGTCAGGATCCGGATTGGTCGGTGGGGGCTGAGGCGGTTCTGGCGGGGGCGGTTCGGCGGCGCTGTCGTCTCCGCCTCCGCAGCTCAGCAGGCCCAAGAGTATGAACAGGTAGAGGTACTTCATGGACGGCTCCAGAGAAAAAGGGCCGGCTCATGCCGGCCCTTTGGGACTTACTGAGAGCAGCTGGCTGCTGGCAAGCGGCTGATCCACTCGTGGATCAGAGCCACACCCGCATCGTGAGACAGACTGCGGCCAATCTCCGGCATACGGTCACCGGGCTCGGTAGAGGCCATACGGAAGTGGGTAATGGACTGCTCCGGGTTACCGGGAACAATGTCGTAGCCCAGGCTTCCGCCACCGTAGGCCACCGGGGACTTACATTCGCCGTGCGCCTGCTCGTTACCCTCATAGGGACGCCAGTACTCCAGCTTGAGGCCGGTGTTGGAGGCGTTGCCCTCAGGGCGGTGGCAGTGGGCACAGTTGATGTCCAGGTAGCCTTTGGCCAGGTCCATCACTTCGGCGTCGGTGGCAGTGCTCAGGTCACCGTTGCCGAGCAGGCCGAAGGCCGGAACGGTCGGGATGCTGGCCAGGTCTGCCGGTGCACCAGTGAGAATGCCGTGGGCCGTCCAGGCACTGAGCTGGTTGGCAGCGCCATCCGCATACTCGTAGTTGCCGTTCAGGTGGCGGGCTTTCGGACCAATCGGCATAAAGCGCGCTACGCCGTCCTCGCCGCTGTACTGGTGACACTGTTTACACTGGTTCAGACTCGGCACCACGTAATCGAACTCCAGGGTTTCCCCTTTGTGTACGACAGACTGCTTGGTGATGCTGCCAGGCTTGGCCAGCTTGGCGTCATCCTTGGTTGCGGTCCAGATGTAGGGCAGTGCGGCCCAGCCAGCTTCGCGATGGATCAACAGTCGGGTTTCGAGGATCTCTTCGTTCTCGTTGCCCGGCGTTGCGGTGTCATCCGGCATGGCAAAAGTCTTCACCAGAACGGTGCCCACCGGGAAGTCGAACACTTCCTGAGCATCGTACTCTGCCGCCTGGCCACCAGGCACGAACACGTAGCGGTACTTACTGGTGTAGTCAGTAAACAGCGGGCTGTTCATGTCATAGGGCAAACCCCCACTGTTGGCGATGCCTTTGGGGTTGGTGCTGTCGGCAAACAGGTTGTAGTCGGACAGGTTGGGGCAGTTGGCGCCCAGCAGTGCGTTCCAGTTAACCTCGCTGCCACTGGCTTCACACAGGCTCAGATCGCCGTCACCGACCAGGCCACCTTCGCCTTCACCGATGCTGCCGCCATTGCCCACGGTTTCGCCACCGTCACAACCTGCGGTGTCATCGTCGATGCCACAACCAAACACTTCGTCGCCGAAGGTCACGGTGTGAACCGGCAGAGAGACCTGGGTACAGTTCATCAGGTTTTTCTGGCTGCTCTCGAACAGCACACCGGGAACACTCAGGTCACCGGCGTGGTCGCCGGCATACAGCTGTCCGAGGCTTACATCGCCATTGCTGGATACACAGACGTTGTCACTGCCATCTTCAGCGAAGGGCGGCTCCTTGAAGTAGAGCTCTCCCATGCCGTTGTTGGCGATCGCTTCACCCAGACCATCATAAAGAATCGCAGGGAAGACACCGTGGATCTGGGTATACGCCCCGATGATCTCCTGAATCAGGTAACCATTGGGGTTGCTGCCGCTGTTGGTGATCTCGTTGTCGTGAATATGGATGTTGCGCGGTACCGCACGCCAACCATCGTCGATCACCCCACCAGGCAGCGCGTAGTTGGGGATAAAGGCGCCCTCGATATCCGGCTCGGCAATAAAGAAGCTTGAGGCGGTAATGGAGAGGGTGTCGTGGTCCTTGATGACGTTGTTGAAGATCTCAACGTCATCGGTGGAGAGGATGATGATACCGGTGCCGGGCGGCACGATATGTACCCCGGCCGGGTTGGCGCTGGCGTTAGCGAAGTTCTTGGTGTTGTTGGCTTCCACCAGGTTGTTAAAGATCCGCACGCTGCTGCCGTAACGGTGGTTACCGATGGGCAGGTCGAACACCAGAATGCCGCCGGTGTTGCCGATGGCGTGGTTGTCGTAAACGTCAGCGTACTTGGAGTTCTCAATCTCGATGCCCGCTACGTTTTCGATGGCCACGTTGCGACGTACCACGATGTATTCGGACTGGCCCACGTAGATACCGGCGTCTGCGGAGCCGCGTACGTAGGTGTCCTCAATCAGAATGTTTTCACACTCCACCGGGTAGAGGCCGTAAGCGCCGTTCTCTTCGTTCAACTCACCATCCCAGATGGTAGCCAGTCGACGCAGAATGATGCCGTTGGAGTTCTTCAGCTTGATGCCGTTGTTTTTGGCTTCATTGACCGACATGTCCTGGATGATGATGTTCACCGCGTTCTGGACAAAGATGCCGTCGCCGGAGGCCGCTTCGGAGAAGTCCAGAATGGTTTTGTCTTGGCCATAGCCCATGATGGTGACGTTCTTGGCAAACACGCCATCGCCGTCCGCATCGCCGTCAAACAGCAACGTACGGTCCAGCTTAAACTCACCTTCGGGCAGAACGATGACGTCGCCACTCTGAGCGTTAATGAAGGCTTCGGTGATGTTGGCGCCGAGGTTCCCCTCCGTGCTGACCATGATCGCGCCTTCCGGGAAGGTCGGGCCTTCCGGCTCCGGCGGCGGGGTGGTCGTCGGAGGCGGGGTCACGGTGACAGGGTCATCGTCGCTGCCACACCCGGCCAGATTGATGGCTACTGCAGACGCCAGCAGAGTTGGCAGTAACCAGGAGCGCTTCTCCCACATCTTGTTATCTCCATGTTGTTGTTATGTGATACCGGTCAAACTTCGAACACTCGTTTGATAAAATCAATGTGCGATGTGGCCAACATTCGTAACGGGCTTGATAAGCAGTGGAGAGAAACTGTGAACTCGGACGGAAAAAGCACACTTTGCTGGGCAATTGAGCATCGGCGGTGGCACTATCTACTGTCCGAACCAGGTCTATACCGATAATAAAGTGGAAACAAACCATGAGCTCCCAAGCACAAGTGCCGCAAGGTGAAAACGGGCGCCTGGCCCGTATTCTGGATGGCATCGAGAAGGTGGGTAACAAGCTGCCTGATCCTGCGATCCTGTTCCTGAGTCTGATGTTGGTTGTGTGGGGCGTGTCTGCCCTGTTCTCCAACATGACCTTTACCGAGATCGACCCCCGCACCGGCGAAGCGGTCGTGATCAAAAACCTGCTGACCGCTGAAGCGCTGACCAGCTTCCTCACCGGTATGGTGAAAACCTTCACCGCCTTTGCTCCTCTGGGCGTGGTGCTGGTTGCGATGCTGGGTGTTGGTGTGGCCGAGCACTCCGGCTTTATCAACACTGCCCTGAAGAAGATGCTGCGCATCACCCCGGTGAAGCTGATCACCCCGGCTGTTGTGGCCGTGGGCATCATCTCTCACACCGCAACTGATGCGGGCTACGTGGTGGTAATTCCGCTGGCAGGCGTAATCTTCTACGCCGTAGGTCGCCACCCCATCGCGGGTATCATGGCGGCGTTCGCCGGTGTTTCCGGTGGCTTCTGTGCCAACTTCATTCCGTCCGCTATCGACCCGCTGCTGCAGTCCTTTACTCAGGCCGCTGCTCAGACTCTGGATGCGGATATCCAGTTGAACCCGCTGAACAACTGGTTCTTCGCTGCTTCCTCCACCCTGCCGATCATCGGTGTGATCTGGTACCTGACCGACAAGGTAATGGAGCCGCGTCTGCAGCGTTCCACCAAGCTGGATGACGGCATCGATGCTCCGGCTCTGGATGAGATCGGCGAGCGCGAAAACAAAGCGTTCCGCTGGGCCTCTCTGGCGATGGTGGGTTCCATGATTCTGGTGGCCGTGCTGGCCATTCCTGAGTCCTCCACCCTGCGTGATGCCAGCGGCAGCCTGACCAACTTCAGCGCACCGCTGATGCAGGCCATCGTACCGCTGATCTTCATCTTCTTCGTGATCCCGGGTGTGGTATTCGGTTACGCCAACGGCGTATTCAAGAGCTCCGCGGACATCATCAAGTCCATGACCAAAGCGATGGAAGGCATGGGCGCCTACATCGTAATGGCGTTCTTCTGCTCCCTGTTCATTGCCGCGTTCTCTCAGTCTGACCTGGGCGTACTGCTGGCTGTGAAAGGCGCGAACTTCCTGCAGTCTCTGGGCATGCCGGCTGGCGTGACCATTGTGGGCATGGTGTTCCTGGTGGGCTTTGTGAACCTGTTTATGGGTTCCGCTTCCGCCAAGTGGGCGCTGATTGGTCCGGTACTGGTTCCGATGCTGATGCAGTTGAACATCTCTCCGGATCTGTCCCAGGCCGCTTACCGTATTGGTGACTCCTCCACCAACATCATCACCCCGCTGATGCCTTACTTCCCGCTGGTGGTGGTGTACTGCCAGAAGTACGTGAAGAACACCGGTATCGGTACTCTGATTGCAGCGATGCTGCCGTACTCCATCGCGCTGCTGCTGACCTGGACAGCCTGGTTGCTGATTTACTGGACCATTGGTCTGCCCCTGGGTCTGGGCGCAAGCTACACCTACGGCCTGTAAAGGCTGTTCGATCTGGTACGGAAAAGGGGCCTCGATTGAGGCCCCTTTTTTATGGGTTGGATTCGCTCAGCGACTGAGTCTGCACAAACTCGGCTATCGCCTTGCGGCTGACCTTCAGCCCCATCTGGGCCAGGTTATCCGGCCAGGGCAGATAGTGACGAGGCCGCATAAAACGGGGCAGCTTCTTCAGGACCCGCTTCTCCCACAGCTCCGGTGCCCATGCTCCTTTGACGACAGCGACGGGCAAATGACCGAACTCCTCGTTGGCGATGGGGATAACGATCGCCTCCTCAACGCCCTCACAGCGTTTAAGCACCGCTTCGATCGCTTCCGGCTGCACATTCTCTCCACCGCTGACAAACATGTTGTCTGCTCGGCCCAGCACCTTGAGCTGCTCGCCGATAAACTGGCCCCGATCCCGGGTGGCAAACCAGCCCTCACTGTCGAAGGGGCGGCTCAACGTGCCATTGGCGTAATAGCCGAGGAAGCGGCAGTCACCGCGCACCTCGATCAGACCGTCGTTGATCCGAACCTGACGCCCGGCCAGCGGCGTGCCGGAGAGGCCCTGATCGTTGGCGGGACCGGTGGTGATCTGGCTGCCCATCTCGGTCATGCCGTAGCTGGTCAACACCTTGATGGGGTAGGGCTTAAGCCGCTCCAGCAGATGGGTGGGAATGGCACCGCCGCCCAGCAGCAGCGTGGTGACGGAGGCCAGCACCTCACCGGCATCATTCCGATCCAACAAACGAACCAGTTGGGTGGCGACCAGTGACAGGTGGGTAATGCGCTGCTGTTTCAGATTGGAGGCCATATCCTGATGGCCGGGCAGAACCGCGGTGGCGCCGCAACTCAGGCAGCGGAACAGGATCGCCAGCCCACCGATGTGGAACAGGGGCAGGCTCAGCAGCCAGCGGTCTCCCCGATGCAGGGGGGTCTGGTCATGACTCCCCTCGGCGGCGGCCATATGCTGCGCCAGTGTGTGCATGGCGGCTTTCGGATGGCCACTGGAGCCGGAGGTGAGGATTAGGGTCAGAGGGCGGTTCAGGTCCACCTGCCAGCTCTGTCCCACCGAAGCGCTGGTGAAGGAGAGGGCACGCACGCCCTGAGGCAACTCACCTTCACTCCAGCACCAGCGGATATCCAGCTCCTTGATCAGGGCATCGCGCTGCGCTTCGGGAAAGCGGGGAGAGAGGGGGGCAAATACCGCACCCAGTCGCATCGCTGCGTAGAGCAGAAGAATCGCCTCCAGATGGTTCTGGCCGATGTAACCCAGATGGTCACCTTCCCGCACCCCCTGGGATCTCAGGTGAAGCACCAGTGCACCGACTCGGGCGTCCAGCGCCTCATAGCTGAGGTCGCCTTCCGGTCCGCTGACGGCGATGGCATCGCTCCAGCGGCGGGCAGCGGTATGAAGGGGGCAGAGGATCAGACTCATAGTGGTTTCAGCTCCGATTCGGTGATCAGGGGCTTATCCTGTCCCCAGGGGTTGGGTTCGATCAGGTCGGCACCCAATGCAGTGAGGGTGTCCAGACCCGGGACGCTGGTGGGGGTCAGTTCCGTTGCCAGGCGTGCCAGATGGGACACGCCGATGTTGCTTTCAAAGCTGGAGGAGAGCACCACCTCGACGCCATCCAGTGTGGCTTGCTCCACCAGGTGTTGCAGGCGGGTGAGGGAGCCAATCAATGTCGGTTTCAGTACCAGGGCGCGTACCCCGGCCAACGACTCATATTGGTAATCCGGGTGCTGGGTGGTTTCATCCAGGGCCAGGGGCAGGCGGTGCTGGGCATGGAGTCGCAGCGTGTCGTTGAGTTCCCGACAGGGCTCCTCCACATAACGCAGGGCGCTTCGGGGCACACAGGTGGCAAAGTGACTGGCCTGTTCGTAACTCCATCCCCGGTTCGCATCGATACGCAGTTTGAGTTTGGGGTTTCGCTCAAGCAACCCGTAGACCAGGGCGATCTCTTCCTCCACCGAGGCGCGAGCCAGTTTCAACTTCACTTCGCCGGGCCGCTCGGTCAGTTGCTCGTACTGGGCCAGTTGCTCATCGGGCGTGCCAACCAGCAATGGCACCGGCGAGGGCAGACGCAGGGGCGTCGGGTTCTGCAACTGCCAGCGGGCGCAATCCAGGGCAAAGCGTGCCGCCGGGGGCAGGTCTTGCTCCTGGGCTTGCCCGTCCCTCATAGCTTTCAGAGCGTCCGCGCACTGCTCGAGGGTGTCCTGCGAGAAGCCGGGCAGAGGCGCGCAATCGCCCCAGCCGGTGCGGCCATCCTGTTCCAGTTTGATCAGCAGCCCCTGACGCTCGGTCAGGGCATGGCCGGCAAAGCGCAACGGCGTTGCCAGTGGCAGGGTATAGGCGTAGAGCTTCATCGATGTCCTTGATGGCGACCAGGCCGATTACAGTGGGCGCAGTGTAGCAAGAAAGGCGTCCGGGCGGGCGCGATGTACGTTGTGGCCTGCGTGGTCGATGATGTGATGTTGCCAGCCGGGGCGGCACCAGTGACACGCCAGCTCGGTAAACTTGGGATCCTGCGCCCCGGTGATCAGTTGCACCGGACAGCGCAAAGTCAGATCCCGCAGGTCCGCCTGATGGCCCAGGCTGGTGCCAAGATAAAGGGCGGCCAGTGCTGCCGGGTCGTTGTCTCGTCGTGCCGCCACCAGGGCGTCCCGGGCGGCCGGGTTCAGGTCAGCAAACACCCCCTGCCGATACCAGCTGTCCAGCCACTGCTCCGGTGCCTCTTCGGCCATTCGCCGGTGCCAGTTGGCATCACTGGCCAATCGCGCAGTGCGTTCGGTGGGATCCTGCAGGCCCGGATGGGCCGACTCCAGGGTGACGCTCAGCAGCCGGTCTGGCTCATGCTGGCTCAGATGGTGCGCCAGGTGAAGCGCGAGACGGCCCCCCAGCGAGTAACCCAGTAGGTGAAAGCGTTCGATTCGGCGGTAGGCCAGGGTATTCAGTATCAACTGAATTACCTCATCAAAGGCGGGCACCTGGTACAGGGGAACCGAGCGGCTTAATCCGTGGCCGGGCAGGTCCAGTGCCAGGCAGTCGAACCGCTGACCAAGCGCTTCTGGCCAGTCCCGATGATCACCGAGAAAGCCGTGCAGCAGCACCATTGGGGCACCCTGGCCCCAACGGCGACCCGAAAGACGACGCTGGGCGTCAGTCATCGCCCCGGATCTGCTCGGCCAACTCGACAATCAGGTCGGCAGACTCACTGGGCGGCACGGCGACCTCAATCACGCTGGCGCCCTCAAGGCTTAACCCTTCGCTGAGGGCCAGGCTCAGTGCGGCCAGGTTATCGGGACGCGCATAGGGCAGATGGAACTGGTTGGCAGCCCCCTCGAAGCCGAAGCCATGGCCCAGGCGATAGTACTGTTGGCGCAGGGACTCGTTGGGCACCGGCAGCAGATTGAAGATGCTGCCCCCATCGTTGTTCAGCACCAACACCACCAAAGGCGTTTTGAGGCTGCGGGCCAGCGCCAGGGAGTTGAGATCATGGAGCAGTGACAGGTCACCCACCACCAGAACGGTCGGTTTGGCGGTTGCCAGCGCTACGCCGCAACTGGTGGCCAGCAGACCATCGATACCGGACGCGCCCCGATTGGTGAACACCGTAGGGGCGTCGCCGGGCGACGCAAGCATGTCATACAGCCGGATCGGCAGACTGTTGCCGATAAAAAGCTGGTGCTCGCCGGTCAGTTGGCGCGACAGCAAGCGGATGGTGGAGAGCTCGGTCAGGCGGCCCTGGTCATGCCGCTCGGCAAACTGATGCTCCAGTTCGAGACTGTAGGACTCCAGGGCATCGGCCCAGCCGGAGCCCGGCAGCAGCGGCCAGGGCAGGGCAGCCAGCATCGGCAGGCTGCCGATAAAGCGGCGTTTGGTGAGGTGGCCAGGGTCCAGGTTCTCCGTGTGGCTCATGTAGTGCCAGTAAGCGTTCCAGGAGTGGCTGGCGATAAAGCTCATCAGCCGCTTGGAGAGCAGGCGGCCCCCAATCAGCAGCAGGTTTTCCGCCTTACCCAGCAGCTTGAGGGCTTTGGGGTGATGGAACATCTGGTCGATATGGTGAACCACACCGTCGGCCTGTCGCAGTTGAGACTGGGCGTCCGCCAACACCGGCCAGCCCAGTCGGCGTGCCAGTGCCAGAATCTGCTCCGGTTGCTGGTGGGGCGCCAGCGTACCAACCACGATGATCCCTTTGCCCTGGGCAAAGCTGTTGCACTCATCCGGCCCCGGCAGAGCGCTGCGGCTGATGGGCGGGATCGCGCTCCAGGGCGTGGTGTTGCCGCGCCAGGCTGCAATGGGGGCCAGGTAGGACTCAAAGGGACTGCTCTGCCCGTCCGGGTAGAGGGGCTCCCGGTACATGCAGTTAATGTGCAGAGGGCGATCCAGATCCACCATCGCTTGATCCAACTGGGCCAGCAGCGCTTGTGGCGGCAGATCCAGGCTGGGAGTTGGCAGATCCAGACGGCGGGCATAGTTGGCGAAGATGGCCGGTTGGATGATCGCCTGGTTGGCACCACAGGCGATCAGTTCCGGCGGGCGGTCTCCGGACAGTACCACCAGCGGGACGCCGGTCTGGTAAGCCTCGATAACCGCCGGGTAGAGGTTGGCCACCGCCGTGCCGGAAGTGGTGATGATGGCTACCGGAGTTTGGCTTGCTTTTGCCAATCCCAGAGCGGCAAAGCCGAGGCCCCGTTCATCAAAATGGGTATGACGCTGGAAGCCGTCGTGGCCGGCAGCCGCCATGGTCAGGGGTGTGGAGCGGGAGCCCGGTGCCAGGCAGAGGTGGCGCACGCCGAGGCGGTGCAGCTCTTCCAGCATCAGTCGCGCCCACAGCAGATTCAATTCGGCGCAGTGAATGGTGGTCATAGTCCGTTGAGGATCCCGAGTACCGTAGTCAATTTGTTGTTCAGTTCCTGCCACTCGGCGTCGGCTTCGGAGTTGGCGACAATGCCCGCTCCGGCAAACAGGGTGACCCTGTCCGCTTCAAACCGGGCGCTGCGGATCGCGACGGCAAACTCGGTTTCATGCGCGCCAAAGTAGCCGCATGCGCCCGCATACCAACCGCGGGCAAAGCCCTCGCGCTGGCGGATAAAGTTCATCGCTGGCTCGCGAGGCAAGCCACCGACGGCGGGAGTGGGGTGAAGGGCGCCCAGAAGCTGGAGGTCATTCACGCCCGCCTTAAGTTCGGCCCGGATGGCGCGGTGCAGGTGCTGAATGTGGTTGAGCTTGAGGATAGTCGGTGTTTCTTCGGCACCGACGTAATCGCTCAATGGGCCCAATTGCTGTTCGATATGTTGGCGCACCAGAAGGTTCTCGTGGCTGTTCTTGCCGTCGTGCAGCAGGGCATTGGCCAGAGCCTCATCTTCCGCTTCAGTGAACCCTCGTGTGGTGGTGCCCGCGAGGGCTTCCGTGGAGAGTTCCCGGCCATGACGGTGGAACAGTCGCTCTGGTGTGCAGCTGACGAAGCTGTGCCGCTCCGTAAATTGGAAGCCGAACTGATAGCTGCCCGGATTGAGCAGTTGCCAGGCGTGCAGAACGGTCCAGTGATTGGGCAGTGCGCTGGTAGTCAGCCGGGTTTCCCGGGCCATCACCACTTTCGGAGTGGTGCTCAGGAAAGCGGGATCGGTGATCTGCTCAATCAGCTCCCGCCAGCGAGGTTGGTCCGGGGTGTCCTGCCGGGCCAGCACATGGGCCGGGCCCAATGGTGACAGCGGCGCAGCAGGCTTCAGTGAGTCCAGTGCCTGGCGTGCTGCCTCCAGCTCCTCGCGCCAGGGACGTTCCTGGGCGCAGAGATTCAGCAACAACGTGGCCTGATCGCCATGACGGCGGATCTCGATGCGGGGCAGGACAAAGCGGGCCTGACCAAAGTCAGGCCAGGCGGGTTGGCGAGGATCGAAAGCGTGGCCACCATAGAGCCGCAACTGAGTATCCTGAGCCGCGCCCAGATACTTGTGATAAAGACGGTCCAGCTCTTCCGACTCAGGCAGCGCGGGGAAGTGAAGATCCAGTGCCGCGCCAATGGCCGCGACCTCTTCGCCACCACGACGACCGTGCCAGTAGATCTTTGGCAGGGTGCTTTGGTTGGCCAGCCAGGCGATCAGCGGAGGAGCAGTGAGCGGTTCACTCAGCTGCAGACAGAGGTGGCCCGGGGGCTGTTGCTCCAGTTGGGTTAACCGCAGCCTGAGTCGCTCAATGGAGCTGGCCAGAGGGTGTTCTACCGGAAGGATGCTGTACCACCTTGTCTAGAGAAGAGGGTAAACCACTGAAATTAAAAATCACCACTGAGTGATGTCAAGGCATCGGCCTGAAGATTGTGATCCCGGCGTCGCCAGAATTAGAGGCCAAAGGCCCAGAGCAGGGCCACCGTCAGGGTCAGTGTGGTCAGGCTGTTGCCCAAACCGGGCTTGCCCAAATAGATGACGTTCCAGACGGTTTTGGTGATGGCAGCGGTGACAACCAGTGTCAAGGCGAGGCTCAGTTGGTGAAGCCACAGCAGATGAAGTGTCAGGATGGCGCCGCATACCCCCAGGGCGAGCATCATGGCACGCTCCAGATGGGTCTGTACAGCCACCATCTCCTGTTCACTCTGCAGCTTTATGGAGCGGCTCTCTTTTAAGCGGATAAGGTGTACGGTCAGTGCCACGAGTCCGAGCAGACCGAGGAGCATGATGGGGAGGGATTGATTCCAGGCACCCACCGCCGCCGTGGCGAGGGTAGTTGGTCGCGCCCAGCTATGCAGACGGGCGGCGGGACAGCCGGAACGGGCAACCATAGCGACTCCTGGTTAAAAGTTATTCCACCATTAGAGCGCTAACTCGACCGGCTATACCAATATAACCCCCTAAAACTTGATAGAAATGTGCACCCGATCCGAGTTGTGAACGGGACATTTCTGAGCGGTTGTTGTAGGGGTGAATAGCCTGTTTACTGACCGGAACCGGACTGTATTGGCTTGGTGACCAGGGTCCGTTCAACCGCTTCCTGCCACCCTTGATAGAGCTGTTGTCGTCGCTCTGCTTCCATCGCTGCATCGAACCGGCGCTCCACCTGACTCAATCCGGCGAGGCTCTCCAGCGACGGCCAGTAACCCACGGTCAAGCCCGCCAGGTAGGCCGCGCCTGCCGCGGTAGTCTCCCGGTTGTGGGGCCGCAATACCGGCGTTGCCAGGATGTCTGCCTGGAACTGCATCAGGAAATCGTTAGCTACGGCGCCGCCGTCCACCCGAAGCTCGGTCAGCGGCAGTGCCGCATCCTGCTGCATGGCATCCAGCAGGTCCCGACTTTGATAGGCGATGGATTCCAGGGTGGCTCTGACGATGTGCTGGCGGTTGCAGCCCCGGGTCAGACCGATCAGCGCGCCCCGGGCATAGGGGTCCCAATAGGGGGCGCCCAGCCCGGTAAAAGCGGGAACCAGATAAGCGCCAGCGGTATCCGGTACCGATTGAGCCAGGGCCTGGGTTTCGCTGGCGTGACGGATCAGGCCCAGTTCATCCCGAAGCCACTGAACGCTGGCGCCGCCCATAAATACCGCCCCCTCCAGCGCATATTCGACCCGCTCCGGACCGCTGCACGCGATGGTGGTGAGCAGCCCGTGCCGGGACTGGACTGCCTGCTCGCCGGTGTGCATCAGCATAAAGCAGCCGGTGCCATAGGTGTTTTTGGCCATGCCCGGTTGTGTGCACAACTGGCCGAACAGCGCCGCCTGTTGATCTCCGGCGATGCCTGCCACCGGAATACGGGCCCGGCCGATCTGGGCATGACCAAACACTTCCTGGCTGCTTTTCACCTCGGGCAGCAGGCTGGCGGGGATGTTCAGTGCTTCCAGCATGACCGGGTCCCAGCGCTGCTGATGGATATCCCAAAGCAGGGTGCGTGACGCGTTGGTGCGGTCAGTGGCGTGCACCGCACCGTCGGTCAATTGCCACAGCAGCCAGCTGTCGATGGTGCCAAAGCGCAGCTCACCTCGTTCGGCACGTTCCCGAGCACCGGGCACATGCTCCAGCAGCCAGGCGATCTTGGTGCCGGAGAAGTAGGGGTCCAGAACCAGTCCGGTGGTCTCCCGGACGTGTTGCTCCAGACCTTTGGCTTTCAGTTGCTCACACAGGTCGGCGGTGCGTCGGCACTGCCAGACGATGGCGTTATGGATCGGGACCCCGGTTTCAGCATCCCAGATTACGGTGGTTTCACGCTGGTTGGTGATGCCGATGGCCGCCACCTGTTCATGGCGGACACCGCAGCGTGCCAGCACCTCGGTCAACACCGCACGCTGGCTGGCCCATATCTCCATGGCGTCATGTTCGACCCAGCCAGCATGGGGATAGTGCTGGGTGAACTCCCGCTGGGCGGCTCCCTGAATCTCCCCTTTCTGGTTAAAGATCAGGGCTCGGCTGGATGTGGTGCCCTGGTCGAGGGCAAGAATAAAGGGTTCGTTAGACATGGCTCAGTGCGGTCGGTGGTTTGGTTTCATGATAGCGAACTGCTGGCGGAAAAACCCAGCCTGCACAGCGGTCTGAATGTGCCTATTTGGGTGGGGGCACCGAGTCGGCAATCAGATTCAGGGCGTCCGCCAGGCCACTTATCATCATCAGTTGAGATTGCCCCTGGCGATGGATTTCGACGGAAACGGTGGCGTTCTCAGGCAACCGGGCCAGGTAGTCCCGGAACTCGGCCCGGGTCAGTACCCGATGCCCATCCAGCGCCCAGAGCACATCGCCGTGTTGCAGAGTTTCCGCGCCACTGCCGGGGCGTACTGTGTCCACCAGCAGGCGATTGGGGCGTCCGGCCCGATGCAGCGCAGCCATGTAGTCGCGATCGGAAAGCTGGCGGCGCGCCTGGTCCCAGAGGGCTTGCCGCTCCCGCACCAGACGCTCATCGGTGGCCCAGCCTTCCGCCAGAGCCTGACGCTGCAGTTTGAGGTCGGCTCGGGTCAGGCGCTCCACCAGGGCGTCGGCTGCCGCCCCTTCCGGAGCGGACGGTGGTGGCGAATTGGGTTGATCGGCTGGCGGCGTTTCCTGCATGGCGGAGAAGGTCTGGATATGGCCTGAGATGTCTCCCTTCAGCCCCGCTTTGACCATCGCCATCAGCATCTGGTTTTCCCACTGCAGCATCGCCAGGGCCTTCGGGTCTGCTTCACAGGGGGCTTGAGGGGGACAGACCGGAGGCTGGGGTTGAAGCCACCAGGCACTGAGTAGGCTGCCACTCAGGGCGCCAGCGAGGAAGGTAAGGGTTGGGCGCAGCATCCATGGGTCCCAAAGTCGGTCAGTTGCACACAGTGTAGCGATGGCCAATCGGGAAATTCGTTGATCCGGGTCGGACGGAAGAGGAAACCCGGTTCAAAAAAACCGGCCCCGAAGGGCCGGTAGACAGAGTTGTGTGGAGCGTTTATCGGTCGATGTTGTCGCCGGTCTTCACCTGAACTTGCGCATCGGTGCTGACCGGAGTGCCCTCCTCATCCACAAACTTAACGACCACATTGCGGTTCGGGGCGCCGCGCAGAATGTCAGCCTGGAACTCAGCAAAGTCCCCTTCGTTGAAATCCGCCAGTTCCACGGTAAAGGCACAGACGTACTCCTCTCCCGGGTCCAGCTTGAGGCTGTATGTCGGCTCATCACAGGCGACAGGCACGTCTGGCACTGGAGCGGTTGGGTCGTCATCAATGCCGGTCAGGGTGCCGCCATCGTTAACGATGCGGAAGCCATTGAAGAAGTTGCCGTCCTTCACCGGCGTATTGAAGATGCTCAGCTCTACAAGCTTGATCGCTTCAAAGCTGGTGTTCTTCACCGCAATAAAGATGGTGCCTGCCAGGCCATATCTGCCGGTAACGGTGGGCGGAACATCTTTAAACAGCACGGTGGCACTGTCCGGTTGGGACTGAATCTGCTTGCCTTGTGTGCTGGTGGCCTTCACGTACGCGGTGTTGACCAGTTGAGTGTCATCGTAGGCGGTGTCACTGACATCGGTGGCGTTCCCGTCCACATAGGCCACCAGAGTGCAGACGTAGGGGGTGCCGAAGGAGAGGGTCTGCGGGAAGGCACACTCATCGCTGCGCTGTACCGGTGCGGCTGTGGCCCGAACACTGCCAAACAGGGTGTCGTCCTCCAGGCTGTTGATGGTGAGGTCTTCCTGGGTGGCGGAGTTGCTGTTGGTCACGGTGAAGCGATAAACCACCGGATGGGCACTGCCACCGGGCTCGTCGATGGTGACCGAGTCCATAAAGCTGGCAGAGCCGATCGCCGGGGTGGGGATACCCACATCGCCGGATTTGGCCACTTTCTTTTCCAGAACCACTTTGGGAGTGGCCCGGGTAACGGTGATCATCGCCATACTGTCGGTACGACGATTCTCATTATCCTTGGCGAAAACCTTAACGGTGTTTGTGTAACTGGCACCGTTTGCGAGAGTGACATTCACGATGTACCGGCAGGTAAATTTCCCTCCGTTGGCGCTGAGTGAGGAGGGATAAGTATCACAGGCCGGGGTGCCAGACTTGTCGATCAGCAGATTGGCGACTGAGGTGTCGGTCAGGCTCAACAGACTCAGGGCGTCGACGGTGCTGTTGTTGGTGATGGTGATCTCATAGGTGATGAGACCCTGATCCTCAACAAACCAGGCTCCCCCAATGTTTTGCAGGCCGGGGCCCGCTACCGGGGTCTTGGTGATGGCGATGGCCGGATCAACATTGGTGATCTTAACGGCGATGATGCCGGAGCAGTTGCCCACATCGTTACTGGTGAGATCGTCGGTCACATCACAGGTGTCGCTGCCAACCGGATCGCCATTGAGATCCTCTGAGCTGACGCGGATAAAGTTCTGGTACTCCTCTTCGCCAGCGGGCGGCATCGGTGTGTCACCGTCGGGGTCGAGTGCATCCGGCAAGTCTTCATCGCTGACTTTGACCTTGAAGTTACAGGTGAAGGTCGGGCTGGCGGCGGTCAGGGTGACCGGCAGCTTGCCATAGCAGTTGTTGTCGGCGCCAAGCAGCGTCAGGTTACCGATGGTGGTGTTGCTGTTGGTGCCATCCAGGTCAAACAGGATCGGCGCATCGCTGCTGCCTACTTTGGGGCTACCAAAGTCGGCGACGGAGCGATAGAGATCATCGATATCGGTGATCACCAGGTCCGCATCAGTAGTGCCTCGCTCAATCTTCACTTCGTACTCAAAGGTGGCCATCGGTTCAGTGCCGCTGTTGCTGGCGCTCTTGAGTGTCTTGGTGATCTTGGGCGGATCCGGCCGGATAAAGATGTTCAGCGGGATAATGTCGCAATTACACTTCGACTTGGAGCTGGGCTCCTGGCCTGGGGCGGCGCCGGTGGCAGAGCAGTTCAGCGGGTCCTCCTGCACATCCCAGGCGGCGCAGTAGTTAAACTCCACTTTTTCGCTGCCGGGTGAGGCGGTACAGGTCATGGTGAACACGGCGTCCACCAGCGTGTATTCGTCATCAACCAATCCGGACTTGGCGATGTCGCCACACTCATCCGCATCCAGATTCTGGGCATTACCGGTGCTCTTGAAGTCATTCTTCGGGATAAGAATGCTGCACGCTTCCTCATCCTGTTGAACCACCTGAGGGGAGTCGAGATCCCGGGAAACAAAGAAGGTGGTGTCATAGCGTTCCGCCGCATTGGTGCGAACGCGAAGATCGGCAGTGACTTCGATGGTGTCGCCGAGAGTACAGGTGAAGTCGCCGGTGGTTGAAGTCTCTCCATCCACCGCTTTGACCGTTACTTCCGCGATCTCCACATCTTCGGCGGTACAGTTAATCACTTCACCAACACGGTCTTTCAGACCTTTACCGCCGGTTTCGATATAGGCGTCAGCCATACAGGAGTCGGCAGTGTTGGCTGGGTTGTTGAAAATCGGATTGTCGGCTTCGGGGACAACGGCAAGGCTGGGAAAGGTGATTCCCGCCGTCGTTAAGGCAACCAGTAGCACCGACATTGGGTGTTTTGGGTGAACCAATGGTGTGCGTCTCATCTTGTTAATCCTGCTTACAGAGACAAAAGCAACCCCTCAGCAGCGGGACCGCTACTGATGAGCAATGAGCCAGTAGGGAACTGGCGTTATTCCTTAAGTGGTGGGAAGTGGCAGTCAACTGCCCCGAGAGTAGGTGACCGCCCTAAGACAGGCCAGATGAGGGGGGATAAGCGTGCGCATAGAGACCTCCGCAAAACGTCCTGCGAATAGACACAACACTATGCTGGGCAAGGGAGCCAAGCCCAAATATCGTTTGGAAAAAGAGTCGGTTTCGACTCTAAGTTAAAATCTAGTTCACTGGCTTCAGGGCGCAAGCGACAAGCGGAATTCGTGGCAGCCTGGTGGCAGGTTATGGGGACAAAAAAAAGGGATGGCATACGCCATCCCAATACCTGCAGGGAGGGGGCGGGAGACCCCTTAGTCGGTCTTTCTGCCGCCTTTCTTCATTGGATCTCCTTCATAGCCAAGGGCTTGCCAGTCGAGGCGCTCCCCTTTGCCATGACAATCCATGCAACCCAGGGCTTCCTCTTTGGGAGAGACCATGTGGTTGATGCGCCACCACATTTCGGTGGGGGCAAAACCGTATTTACCGCTGTAGCTGATGCCCAGCTTTTGCAGCTCAGGGTTGGCAGCCATGCCGAGCTTGGCGGCCTGGTCCCAGTCATAGGTTTTCCAGTAGCCCTGTTCACCCCAGACCTTGGCGGTCACAAAGATGTTGTGGCCCGCATCGTAAATCTGTTGGCCCCGGTGCACTTTAAAGGGGTAGATCTTGGCGTTGGGGTCAGTGATATCGCCCAGCGGGAAGGCCAGCTTGGTTACTTTGGCGGGGTCCATCTTGTCGCCGGTTACATAGGCGTCGCCGTTGCCGTTGTACCAGGCGTATTCGGGCGCAACCATCTTGTCCCAGACAAAGTCCCCTTTCTTGCGCTGATAGGACTTCTTGCCAAACTCATCCAGGGTTTCCTCACGATCTTCGCCTGCGGTAGACCAATCCCACTCCATCTTGGTGGGCTCGTTACGGGCGTAGAAGGGGATATGACAGGTCTGACAGGCCACCGATTCAACGTGCTTGTCCAGTTTGGCGTTCTGGTGCGGTTGGGCATCGTGGCAGCTGTCACAGCCAAAGTGGTTCTGGCCGCCGGGGGAGACGCCCATCGCCTGACCCGCGATCTGGTGATCAGGGGCCTGGTGGCAGGCCTGGCACTGGAAATCCATGCCGTCGACGTCCATATGGACGTCTGTCTGGCGGTCGGGATAGCCCATGCTGGAATCCAGATCGCCATGTTTCACTCCGTCGCCGCCACCGCCATAGAAGTGGCAGCTGCCGCAGTTATCCCGAACCGGAGCGCCCACATTCTGGGCCACTCTCAGCAGGTTTACTTTCTCCAGCGGAGCGCCCGCGCCTGCGGGGTCTTTGATGTAGGTACCGGTGGTGTCGTGGCAGATCAGGCAGTCCACATTGGCCACATTGGTGAAGTCGAAGCTGTTGTCTTCCCAGCCATAGCCAGCGTGGCAACTGGTGCAGCGGGGTTCATTACCGCTGATGGAGGTACAGAAGTTGTTGATGACGTTGCGCTTGCCCCGATCGACCGTCCGGCCGGGCAGTTTCTGCTCCAGAGACCAGGTCCAGTGGGAGCTCTTGATAAAGTCCTTGGCGTGGTCTTCGTGGCAGGTCAGACACTGGGCGGTGGCCTCCGGACCGGAGGTGATTGGGCCCTCGATGAACTCGGCATGGGGGTTGGCCGCCAGAGCGGGCAAACCGACCATACCGAGCAACAGGGGAGTGAGAATCCGTTTCATAAGGTGTCTCCAAAGGTGCCCGGGTTGCCCCGGGCACGTTGGGTCAGAACTTCAGAGCCAGAGTGGCGTTGATGTCGTAGGCGGTGTCGATTACCGGCAGCATGGAGTAGGCGGTGCCAGCCAGGATCTCATCCACGCTCTGCGGTGCGCCCACCGGGGTGCCGCTGCCGCTGTACTCGTAGTCGTAGTAGAGACCGGCCAGTTTGATGTGCATCTTCGGATTGATATCAAAGATGTAGTAGGCCTCGCCGACGTGGCCACGGGTGGCCAGCTTGCTGCCGATCGGGTCGTCTTGGGCCTGAGTGAACGGAGTCCAGTACTTGGAACCGTAGTTGTACTCAAGACCAAACTTACCGCCCGGTGCCGGGATCTGGATGCCCACATAGGCACCGTAACCATCGTGGTTGCCCGCATCCTGGGCAGCCACCGGCACCATCAGGATCTCAGTGCCATCAGCGTTGAGCGCGGCTTCGAAGCGGGCATCAGCCAGCATGCCGCCAAACAGTCCGGCGTTGCCGTTGGACTCGGCACGGGTCCAGCCAAAGGAGGCAAAGCCCACAAAGCCGTTGTCCGCCTCATAGGCGTAGCCCAGGCCACCCAGGTACATGTCGCCAATGACGCTGGAGGGCTGCACCCGAGTGACAAAGTTGAAGTCATCAAACTTCTGCATGTCCTGGTACATGGTGGGGGCGAAGATCCCCGCCAACTGGGTCGGGAAGGCCATCAGACCCTTAAACCCATCGTTGATGTCCTTAGCGCCAAACAGCGTGAACTGAAGGAAGTGGGTGCCGTCGTTGATGGCATCGATATTGAAGCCACCCAAGTGGGTGTCCTTGGTAACGATGTCACCGAACATCTCGCCATTGCCCCACTGGGACTCAAAGCCCTGGCCGTAGCAGAAACGCACCACCTGGCCTTCGACACCGGTGATCTCACCCAACTTGTAGCCCAGAGTGGCGCCATCAAAGTTGAAGTTCACCAGGTGGCCGGACGGGGTCCCGCCGCGGAGTTCGTTTTCACGATATTGGGTCGGTGGCCCGTAAGTGGAGGGGCGACGACCGATGGAGAGGTAGAAGTTGGTGTCGGCGATGTCTTTCCAGTCAAAGTAGGCGCGCTCTACTCGCAGCCAGTCGCCGCTGGTGTTGCCGCTGTTGGTGCCATCCATGGTGAAGCTGCGCCAGGAGTCAAACACCTGCACACCGGTGGAGTCACCCCAGTTCTTGTACATGGTGAGGCGGCCAGCAAAGCTGACGTTGTCCCAGACTTGGGCCTTCAGGTTCAGGCGCAGACGGGTGTTGTAGAGGATGTCGTTATTGACGTCGTAGGTCTGCTTCGGCGCCAGCAGCATCGGCATCACGCCCTGCAACTGGCCGCTCATAAAGGCTTCGGCCAGACCCGGGTTCGCCGCCATCATGGCGCCGAGCGGGGAGTTGGGGTCCATCGGGTCACCCAACTGACCGGACATCGCTTTGGCGCCAAAGTCATTGAAGTCCACCAGCATCGCCGGGTTCCAGGTTACGTCCTGATAATGCAGGGTATGGGCACGTACGCGGAAATCCCCGGTGAATTGAATGCGGTCCGTCGCGGTGTGGCGCTCGGCTTTGTCCAGGCGCTCGGAGAGGTACTCGAGTTCCTCGTTCAGTTCGTCCAGGCGTTGTTTCAGGGCTTCCTGCTCAATGGGATCCGCAGCCAGGGCTGGCGCGGTCAGAGCCATGGAAACCAAAGTGGCAATCAGGGTTCTCATCACAAACACTCCTTTGTCCGGTGTAGGGCCTAGCCGCAGGTGGCGGGTTGGTCAGAGTCGGCCGCGTGGTCATAGAGGAACTGGTTGATATCCAGCAGCTTTTGCTGATTCAGCCCCTCGAACACTTCCGGTGCTTTCTTGTGCTTGTCACGTTGGAAGAAGCGGTCCCACTGACTCATGGTTTTGGACATCGGAGTCAGTTCACCCCCAGCGCCGTCAGCGCTGTGGCATACCTTGCATTCCTTTTTGTAGTGGTGGCGCCCTTTCTTCGGGTTGCCGCCGTCAACGGCCATGGCGCCAGCAGCAAAGGCCACCAGTGCGACCGCCAGAGTGGTTTTGGTGAAGGTTTTCATCAGGATCTCCCTAGGTTTTCTCTTTTTTCAGGGGGGCAACCACTGTCACCACCCTTTAACCAAATGCTAACTCGCTTAATTAGTAAGATCTGCATTAGGAAAAGCTACTTAAGATGATATTGATTTAGATCAATTTGCCACCTAGTGGGACGTTAAGCTCTTGTTTGGTCGATGTTTTATGGAGGTGCGGTGCCGGGTGAAGCGGGGGGCGGTTGCGACTTTGTTGTGAAACTGTGAGTGCCCTCACGCCTTGGGTTTGATGAGTGGACGGAGGAAAACTGCTCGGGTAGGTGGCGGGAGGGGACTAACGGGGTCGAATCATCAAAGGAGTCCCCAACCAGCTCAAAAGTTTGCTGAGGCTCATGCGCAGTTCACGACCATTATTCAGCGATAAGGTGAATTAAGTTACCGGTTTGCTCGCCTTTAGGTGGTGAGGCGGGCTAGGCAAAGGGGCGAAGCGCCGTACAGACAGTCAGAGAAGGTGACAGTATTGACGCCGTTGCAGGCGTCCGACGTCCGAAGGCCAAGCTTAGCCAGGGGCGTAACCGGCACTTGGAGACGCTTTTTAGACCAGATGGATGATTCACCTAAAGGGATGACATGGGATTGAACCTAAAGCCAATTTTATTCTGCCAGGCATTGTGTGCGTTGGTGTTGCTGCAGGGGTGCGGAGAGCCCGAGCCTCAGATACCTGAACCTCCTGTCGTGGATGAAAAAGAACCTACTCCCGATCCCAAACCGGACCCTACGCCCGACCCAGACCCCACGCCCGACCCGGACCCTATGCCCGACCCGAACCCCACGCCCGACCCGGACCCCACGCCCGACCCGGACCCCACGCCCGACCCGGACCCTATGCCCGACCCGGACCCCACGCCCGACCCGGACCCCACGCCCGACCCGGACCCTACGCCCGACCCGGACCCCACGCCCGACCCGGACCCCACGCCCGACCCGGACCCCACGCCCGACCCGGATCCCACGCCCGAGCCGGACCCTACGCCCGACCCGGACCCCACACCTGATCCGGAGCTGAACCAGCCCCCTATGGCCATCGACTACGTCCATCCGGACACCATTGGGTATGGCGCCTCTGTCACTCTGTCCCTGAATCAATTGGGACAGGATGCCGATGGCGACGCGCTGCAATTGGCCCAACTGATCATTGAGGACACCAGCACCTCAGTAACCATCAATGAGCAGGGAGAGCTGACTCTGAGGCCCCTTAAAACGGGAACGCAACAGTGGGCGTTTCAGTTAAGCGACGGCGAAGCGGAGTCTGGGCTGGCCTTCTTGACTGTGACAGTAGATGGCCCGACAAAACGGCAGCATCACCGCTTCCTACTGCAAAGCACTTTTGGCCCAACCTCCGCCGATATGGAAGGCTACGCCAGCTTCGAGCCCGTGGAGTGGCTGGAACAACAGCTCGCCGAGCCTGTCTCTCTGCACCTGCCCAATACCGAGGCGATGGGGATGACCAACGAGGCTCGCGGAGATGCCTGGCTCTACTTCAGCACCACAGCCCCCGATCAACTGCGTCAACGGGTGGCGTTTGCGCTCAGTGAACTGTTTGTGGTGTCCGTCTACGGCAGCCTGAGCAAAAAAGAGAAGGCGCTGATCACCTATTACGACCTGCTGCTCTCCGGCGCCCTAGGCAACTTTCGAGAGCTGCTTGAGCGGGTCTCGCTGCACCCGGCGATGGGGGTCTACCTGACCATGATCAACAGCCGCAAGGCGGATGAGAATCGAGGTTTCCAGCCGGATGAAAACTATGCCCGGGAGGTGATGCAGCTGTTCACCATCGGCCTCTATGAACTTCATCCTGACGGGACATTAAAGCTGGATGCGGCCAATCAGCCGATCCCCTCCTACACCCAGCAGGATGTTCAGAACATTGCCCGCGCTTTCACCGGTTGGCGGAAGTCGGATGTCGATTATGTGCTGCCGATGGAGGCCAACGAGGCGTATCACGATACCGACAGCAAAGAGGCGTTGGGGCATACGCTGCCAGCGGGGCAGACGGCGCTGGAGGATTTGCGGCAGGTGCTGGATATCTTGTTTGAGCACCCCAATACGCCGCCCTTCTTTGCCAAGCATATGATTCTGCGCTTGGTCAGCTCCAACCCCTCTCCAGAGTATGTTGAGCGGGTGGCCAGCGTTTTTATCGATAATGGTGAAGGTGTTCGGGGTGACATCGGAGCGGTGGTGAGAGCGATTCTGCTGGATGAAGAAGCCCTGGGACTGGTGCCCGCTTACCCCCCAAAAAAGCTTAAGGAGCCGGTGATCACCCTGGTAAACCTGGCTCGGGCGATAGACAGTCAGTATGCACCTATGACCACCCTGAACAGCAGATACGCCTATAACAATGCGAAACAGGGGCCTTTGCGTTCGCCCTCCGTCTTTAATTTCTTTTCACCCGACTACCTGATTGCCAATGGGCAGAAAGTGGCGCCGGAAGCGGAGCTGCTCTCCTGGAGCCGCTATGTCTCCCTCTCCAACTACATGCGTGGCATGGTGATGTCAGACACCATTCCTGATTACAGCTATCTCATTGAGGAGTACGACAACGTCGATGGGGTGATAGAGAAGATCAGCGACCTGTTCTACGGCGGAGATATGAACCCCTCTCTGGAGCTCCAACTGAGAGAGTTGATAGAGAGCGCCAATAACCCAACCGGGTCGATAAAGACGATCGGCGCACTGATTGTCTCTTCCGACGAGTTTTTTATTCAGGATTAAGCCGATGCCGATTTCTAGAAGAACCTTTTTAAAGAGCGTGGGCGCGTCGGCACTGGTGTCGCAGGTGGGCTGGGCGACCGAATCAACGTCGAGCAACGACTATCGTGCGCTGGTCTGCATCTTCCTCAATGGGGGAAACGATGGGTTTAATACCCTGGTGCCGACGGACGACAGCCACTACCAGGAGTATGCGGACGTTCGTAAACATTTGGCGATCGCCAAGAGTGACCTGCTGCCGACCCCATTGAGCGGGCTGGATCGTGCAGGGAGCCCGGTTTCCCTGGGGTTGCACCCCGCGATGCCCGAATTTAAGGACCTGTGTGACCGCGGCTATGTCACCGCCCTGCTGAACTGTGGTGTGCTTAAGCAGCCCATGACCAAGCAGGATCTGGGGACGGAGCCGGACATGCTGTTTTCCCATAACTCCCAGAGCCAGGAGTGGTTGCGCGGAGATGCCATCAATAAATCCTTAAGCAGTGGCTGGGGCTCCAGATTGATGGCGCAACTGAGTCAGAGCAGCGCGCTTCCACCGATGTTCAGCTTTGCCGGGCAGTCTCGCCTGTTTCGGGGGAGTGACAAGGCCAACACGCTTTCGCCGGATGGGGTGCGTACCCTGAACATGCCTCCCTATCTCCGCAATCGCTTTGCTCAGACTCTGGACAACCCTCGACAGGACCTGTTTCGGGAGCACCTCCGCGACCTGATGAGGGACAGCATCTACGCCAGCAATGAAGTTAACAGCATCATTCAGCCGGACTCCAACACCGTGCTGGCGGCGGACACCGACAACACCCTTAGCCAGCAGCTGGACGCGACCCTGAAGTTTATCAAGGGGCGGGACACACTGACGCAGAATCGGCAGATCTTCTATCTCAACCTGGGTGGCTTCGACACTCACGCCCAACAGGAGAAAAGCCATCAGGAGTTGTTGGCGCTGTTCAGTCGGGCGGTGAAATACTTCTACGATCTGCTGGATGCGGAGGGGCTGGCCAGCAGCGTAACCACCGTCACCCTGTCCGACTTTGGCCGCCGCATCATTCCCAATCCCACTGGCACGGATCACGGCTGGGGCAACAACCAGTTTGTGATCAGCGGGGCGCAGTTGGCTGCCAACACCATCGGTACCTGGCCCTCGCTGACGCCACGCAGTGAGGATGACTTCAGCACTGGACGGCTGATCCCGACCACCTCGGTGGATCAGATCGGCGCCACCCTGGCGCGTTGGATGGGGGTGGCGGAGTCGGATATGGAAGCGGTGTTCCCCAACATCGCCAACTTTACCCCCAGAGAGCTGCCTCTGTTCAGCTAACCGGGTGGGATGCCGACACAAAAAAAGCGCCCCGAAATGGGGCGCTTTTTCTTGCCGTTAAGTGCGGCTCAGCGCATGGTAACGAACTCTTCCGCGCTGGTGGGGTGCAGAGCCACGGTAGCGTCAAAGTCCGCTTTGGTGGCGCCCATCTTGATGGCCACCGCGAAGCCCTGGAGGATTTCGTCCATACCGAAGCCGATGCCGTGCAGACCGACAATCTTCTCCTCGGGACCAACACAAACCAGCTTCATCTCGGTGGCCTGGCGGTGGGCGGTCACTGCGGTGTACATGGCGGCAAAGGAGGAGGTGTAGACCTTCACATTATCGTCGCCGTACTGCTCGCGGGCTTGCGGCTCGGTCAGACCGATGGTGCCGATGGCCGGGTGGCTGAACACCACGGTGGGCACCAGGGAGTAGTCCATCTTGGCTTCCGGCTGGCCGCCAAACAGGCGCTCGGACAGAGCACGACCCGCTTTCACCGCGACCGGGGTCAGCTCAATGCCGCCCTCCATAATGTCGCCCACGGTGTAGATGCCGGGCACGTTGGTGTTCTGGTACTCATCCACCGGGATAAAGCCCCGCTCGTTCACCTTCACGCCAGCAGCTTCGATGTTGATCTTGTCAGTAGCTGGCTCGCGGCCGATGGCCCAGATCAGGCAATCTACGTTGAGGCTGTTGCCGTTCTCCAGATGCAGGGTCAGGCTGCCGTCCGCCTCCTTCTCCACCGCTTTGGGGATGGAGTGGGTGTGCAGGGTCGGGCCTTCCGCTTCCATCAGCTTGACCAGGGTATCGACGATCATCGGGTCGAAGTTGCGCAGCGGCGCATGCTTGCGCACCAGCAGATGAGTCTCACTGCCCAGGCTGTGCAGCACTCCGGCCAGCTCTACGGCGATGTAACCTGCACCCACAACCGCAACCCGCTTGGGCTGCTCGGTCAGGGCAAAGAAGCCGTTGGAGTCGATGCCGTGCTCAGCGCCGGGGATGGCCGGAATGGTAGGACGGCCACCGGTGGCGATAAGGATATTCGGCGCAGTGTAGTGCTCGCCGTTTACCTCAACGGTGCTCTTATCCACAAACTTGCCGAAGCCCTTCACCAGGGTCACGCCATTGGCGTCCAGGCCGCGGTTGTAGCCGCCATGGATACGCTCAATGTAAGCCTCACGGCTCTCAATCAGTTTGCTCCAGCTGAACTGGTTGATGGTGGTATCAAACCCGTAGTCCGGACCATACAGCTTGATGGCTTCCGCCACCTGGGCACCAAACCACATCACCTTTTTGGGAACGCAGCCAACATTCACGCAGGTGCCACCGAGGTGCTGGGCCTCGATCAGCAGCACCTTGGCGCCTCGCATGGCAGCCCGGTTGGCTGATGCGATGCCGCCGGAACCGGCGCCCAAAACGATGTAGTCAAATTGCTGTGCCATGGAAAGCTTCCTTTACCTTAACGCCCTAAGGGCCGAATACGCATTGCCGGAGTTGTACCCTGATCTGGGGACGCACTCAACCGCAAACAAGGGATTGCCCTTATCGGAAAGGGCGTTCAGAGCCGGTCGCTTAGTCCCGGCCCCGGCCTCTAAGGGCCCGGGAGGGGAGGAGGCTCCGGGTGGAATCAGGATGAGCGCGGTTCAATTTGAGACAAAATCTTTATCCACTGTTTCCTCGTATGCGATCTCTGGTCACAAAAAAACAACCTTCGGATGGCTGAGTGAACGGGAATTGATCCTGGTCACAAAAGCGTTATCACCAATGCCAATAAGATTGATTCGCAATCACGATGAATTTCCAGATAATGCGAGCAGTAGATGATGAAGCGTTCTCTTCTTGCCCTGGCGCTGTGCGTGACCTCTGTGCACGTTGCCGCCGCCGAATACGAAGTCGATTTTGGGTACGACAGCAAATACATCTCCGAGGGCCGGGATAACCTGGACAAGGGGGGCATCTATTGGGCCAGCGGCGCTGCCGGTTTTGAAAATGGCATCACGTTGAGCGCTGCCTACGGCTATGCGGCTGACTCCGATGTGGATTATGACGAACTGAATCTCGGCATTGAGTATGGCTTTGAGGTGGGGGATTTCAGCTTTTACGGTGGCTATACCCGCCTTGAGTTCTTCAAGGATGATGAGTCCGACAATGAAATCAGCGCGGGCGTGGCGTATGGCGGTCTGAGCTGGTTTGAGCCCTTTATTGACTACGTCTACAGCACCGAAGCCGAAGGCAGTTTTGTTGAGATCGGCATTCAGCGGGAGTTTGCCCTGAATGAGCGTTTGGTGCTTACCCCCTATGTTATCGCGGGCCTGGATTACGGTTACGCCAACCCGGACCACGATGGCCAGAACCACCTGGCGGTTGGCGCGACGCTGGGTTACCAGTTAACGGACCAGCTTGGCCTGACCCTGATCGCGGAGCACACCGAAGCGGATCGTCAGATGGCGCGGGATGAGGGGATTGAAACCGACCAAACCTGGGCTGGCGTTCACCTGACCATGGCGTTCTAAGGCCCAGCGGTAGGCCAGACGATTCTCACATTTGGGCTCGCTCAAAAGGGATGGGGTATCCGATAGGACCGCATCCCTTTTCAGATCTTTGAGCCCATAAGCGGACTGTGGCGAGCGTTACGGGACGCCACCCTCACCCACCCCTGCATAGGGGATCCCCGCCAACGCCACCATCTCCCGATCCGCCGTGGCAAGATCCGACAGTGAAAACTCCGACAAGCGGTGGTAACCGCAGGCCCGGGCCAGTACCGCCATCAATTCTGTGCTGCTTTGCAGATAGCGGGCGACCCGCTTGGGTCCTTCGATCACATCCAGACGCTGACGCAACGCGGGGTCTTGAGTGGCGATGCCGGTGGGACAGCGGTTGGTGTTGCACATGCGGGCACCCACACAACCCAGCGCCTGAATCGCCGCATTGGCCAACGCGATGCCATCCGCGCCCAATGCCAGCGCTTTGACAAAATCCGCTGGCGTACGCAGGCCGCCGGTGATGATCAGTGTGATGTCCTGTCGGCCCTGCGCATCCAGATAGCGTCTTGCCCGGGCTAACGCCGGGATGGTGGCGACGCTGATGTTATCGCGGAACAGGGCAGGGGCCGCACCTGTTCCGCCACCGCGGCCATCAAGAATCAGGTAGTCGGCACTGGCGTCTAGGGCAAACTGGATATCCCGTTCGATGTGGTTGGCGGAGAGCTTGAAACCGATGGGGACGCCGCCGGTGATCTCGCGGATGTGATCGGCGCAGCGGCGGAAGTCGCCCGGTGTGGTCAGGTCGGCAAAGCGGGCAGGCGAGATGGCGGCCTGGCCCGGATTGAGCCCCCGGACTGCGGCGATCTCAGCCGTAACTTTGTCCGCAGGAAGATGGCCACCGGTACCGGTTTTGGCCGCCTGCCCGGCTTTGAAGTGCACCGCCTGAACCCCTTTGAGTTTGTTTTCGTCATAGCCAAATCGGGCGGCTGCCAGTTCATAGAAGTAGCGTGAGCAGGCGTCGTGCTCGGCATCCAGCATTCCCCCTTCGCCGGAGCAGATCCCGGTTCCTGCGATCTCCGCCCCCTGCGCCAGGGCGATTTTGGCTTCCCGTGAGAGAGCGCCAAAGCTCATGTCCGACACAAACAGCGGCATCGCCAGTTTCAGCGGTTTGCGCGCCTCCGGGCCGATCACCAGTTCGGTGGCGACCGGAGTGTCATCCAACAGGGGAGCACGAGCCAGCTGTGCCACCATAAGTTGAATCGAATCCCATTGGGGCAGGGTTTGTCGAGGCACTCCCATTGCCACCATTGGCCCGTGGTGGCTGTATTTGAGCCCCTCCCGGGCCAACTGATGGATGAAGGCCACCTCCGGCTCTTCCGGGGTGGGTTCTGCCCGAGGGGCGGCGTGCGCGTTGCTGGGGGCTCCTCCCCCTTCAGGCTTTGGGGACGAGTTCTCCTCCCCGGTGGTGCCGACCTGCTCGCGAGGAATGCGGGCATGGCTGCCGTCGCAATAGGGCTGCTCCTGGCTGCGTTTGCACTGACACAGATACGCCTCCCCATCTTTTTCTGGCGTAAAAGCCAGTGGGGTAAAGCTCGTACTCTTGTGGGACCCATCGCAGAAGGGCTGGCTGGCGGAGCGTCCACATCGGCAGAACCAATAGGACTGGCCCGCTTTCAGGGCGACTTTGGCGGGGCGGTTAGCGGCAATGACCGGTTTGCTCATGGCGGTTCTCCTTGTACCGTCGATGCTAAAAGCCTAGAACAGGGGGCCGGGTAACGATGGAGCTAATCGCTTCTTCGGACTTGAACTTCACGGTCGCTGCCCGCATCTATGGTTACAACATCCCATTACCAACGGGGCCACCCTGCTGGCCTCACAAGGAGTCGCCATGACCAATCCGTTGATGGATCCATCCTCTCTGCCCGCTTTCTCCCAGATCCGCCCGGAGCACGTGCAACCGGCCGTGGAGGCAGCACTCAAGCATTGTCGTGACACGGTGGAGCAGGTGTTGGCCGGCGCTGGCCCCGTCACCTGGGACAGCCTGGTGGCCCCCGTCGACGAAGCGGAGGATAAGCTGTCCCGGATCTGGTCTCCGGTCAGTCATATGAACTCCGTGGTCAGCAACGAGGCGCTGCGCGAAGCACACGACGCCTGTCTGCCGCTGCTCTCCGAGTACTCCACCTGGCTGGGGCAGAACAAAGCGCTGTACGAAGCCTATAAAGCCCTGGCGGCCAGCGACGAGTTTGCCAACCTGAGCCCGGCTCAGAAGAAGGTGGTGGAAAATGGCCTGCGTGACTTTGAACTGTCCGGGATCGGCCTGCCGGAAGCGGAGCAGAAGCGCTACGGCGAGATTGTGATGCGCCTGTCCGAACTCTCCAGCCGCTACTCCAACCAACTGCTGGACGCCACCAATGCCTGGAGCAAACTGATCACCGACGTGTCGGAACTGGCGGGTCTGCCGGAGTCTGCACTGGAAGCGGCGCAGCAAAGTGCCGCGCTGCGTGAGCAAGAGGGATACCTGCTGACACTGGAGTTCCCCTCCTACCTGGCGGTGATGACTTACGCGGATAACGCCGAGCTGCGTCGTGAAGTCTATACCGCGTTCTGCACCCGGGCTTCCGAGCAGGGGCCTCATGCCGGTCAGTTCGACAACGGTCCGCTGATGGATGAACTTCTGGCGCTGCGTCAGGAGCTGTCTCAGTTGCTGGGCTTCGAGAGCCCGGCTCACAAATCGTTGGCCACCAAGATGGCGGAAACCCCGGAGCAGGTGATCAGCTTCCTTAATGAGCTGGCACTGGCTTCCAGAGGGCAGGGCGAGGAGGAGCTTAAGGCGCTGACCGCCTACGCCAGAGCGGAGCACGGTGTGGAAAGTCTGAACGCCTGGGATATCACCTATTACGCCGAAAAGCAGAAGCAGCACCTTTACCAGATCTCTGATGAGGCACTGCGTCCCTACTTCCCGGAAGATAAGGTGCTGTCCGGCCTGTTCCACACCCTGGAGCGCCTGTTCAGTGTGAAGGTTCAGGAGCGCAAGGATATCGATACCTGGCACAAGGACGTTCGTTTCTTTGATCTTCTTGAAGCGGATGGCAGCGTTCGCGGCAGCTTCTACCTGGATCTGTATGCCCGTCAAAACAAGCGGGGCGGAGCCTGGATGGATGATTGTCAGGGGCGCCGTTATCGCGCTGACGGCAGCCTGCAAAAGCCGGTGGCTTACCTCACCTGTAACTTCAATGGCCCGGTGGGAGACAAGCCCGCCCTGTTTACCCACGATGAGGTGGTGACCCTGTTCCACGAGTTTGGACATGGCATTCACCATATGCTCACCCGTATCGAGGACGCCCCGGGCGTGGCGGGCATCAACGGGGTACCCTGGGACGCCGTGGAGTTGCCGAGTCAGTTCCTGGAAAACTGGTGCTGGGAAGCGGAAGCGCTGGGCGAGATCTCCGGCCACTATGAAACCGGTGAGCCGCTGCCTGTTGAGATGCTCGATAAGATGCTGGCGGCGAAGAACTACCAGAGTGCCATGATGATGTTGCGCCAGCTGGAGTTCGCGCTGTTCGATTTCCGTCTGCACCTGGAGTGTGCCCAGCTGCAGGGCGATAACCCGATCCAGAGCATTCTCGACGAAGTGCGGGAGCAGGTGGCAGTGATCAAGGCGCCGGAGTTCAACCGCTTCCAGCATGGCTTCAGCCATATCTTTGCTGGCGGCTATGCGGCGGGTTACTACAGCTATAAGTGGGCGGAAGTGCTTTCTGCGGACGCTTTCTCCCGCTTTGAAGAGGAGGGGATCTTTAATCCTCTGGTTGGGGCTGACTTCCTGCACCATATCCTTGAAATGGGCGGCAGCGAGGAGCCGATGGCGCTGTTTACCCGGTTCCGAGGCCGGGAGCCGGAAATCGACGCATTGTTGCGGCACAGCGGTATCGCACAATAATCCAAAACGGCGCCAAATCGGCGCCGTTTTTGTTTTGTATCAACGGACTCGGTTGATTTTGTGCCAACTGGAGGGCACCTTGGCGTGGAGCGACAGGATGTTGCCAAGGAGCAAGGAATGGATGCCTTTTTGTATCGCTGGGGGTGGGCTCTGGCGGTCTTGAATCTGTTGGGCTGCGGGCTGGCCCTGTTTGGGCTTTATGGGTACCTGTATGAGCCTTATTGGCGAGACCCCGGGCTGATGATGGGCCTTGGGGTGGTGCTGATGATGCCGCAAACCTTTCGTTTGCTGCTGCGCCATTGGGTCGCGGATGAGCGAGTGCTTTAGCTGAACCGGTGGTGCCCTATCCCCGTTGGACACCAAGGTCGCATTGTGGCCGGTCATTCGACCGCTTAGGATTCCGCATTGCGAGCGATTGGATATTGTCTTCATTTATCAAACGATAGCGCTGACTTTGGGTCGAAGAATATTCTTCCTCGACTCTGACACAGACGAAAAATGACCGAAATGAGACAGTTAGCACTCATCTATCTGGGCAGGGCAGCCTGAAATTGTGTTAGGTATGCACAAGTGACTGTTCTTAAAGAGTTATTTTCACCACTAGTGTGATCTTCCGCCCAGTTGGCTTGCGCACTTTTTGATTTCATATGACCTACCCCAACAGGGCAGCGTTTTGGTGCGCTGCGGATGGGACCCAGTTTAAATCAAGGGACAACCTAATGAACAAGTCGGAACTGTTCAAAGCGCGGGAACAGCGCATCTTATCGGCGGCATTGGTGACGGCCCGGGGCAAGGGAGCCCTGGATTTCCGGATGGCAGACGTGGCTCGCGCTGCTGAATGCTCCGTCGGCACACTCTACGGCCATTTCCTCAGCAAAGAAGACATGATGGCGGCGCTGGTTCAGATCAGCCTGCAGCAGCGTCATGAGTGGATTGCTCGTCTGAATGAAATGGACCTGACTCCCATGGAGCGCTTCGTCACTCTGCTGGCTTCTGAGCGCGTTCGCCTGCTTCGCGATGAAGTCCTGGCTCAGCTTGAACTGCTGGTCAGCCACACTGAGCTGTGGCGCCGGGCGGCGGATCAGCGTCAACTGGCGCTGCGTGCGCTGGTTGAGGAGCTGGTAAAGGCACTGGAAGGCATTCTGCAGGATGCTCGTCAACAGGGGCTTCTGGCCCTGGATGAAGCGCAAAGCGCCGCATTGGTTGCACGTGCTCGCGCGCTGCTACTGGGTTTCCAACTGCAATCCAGCCGTCAAACCCTGGCGCCCACGCCGGAGCTGGCGGAAACCGATGGTTTGCTGGACGCGCTGGCCGGTTTGTTGAGCGGGGCAGGCATGGCAGAGGGGCACGCTGACTGGCGCACCCGCTGTCGCGAAGCACTGCGTCGATACCCGGCGCTGCCGGAAGTCGCCCTTCAGACTTCCAACGCTGCCTAAAATCCCTCGCTTGCAGGGCTCCCGGTGATCCACTACTCTCCCGCTGATCACCATGGGAGCCCTATGTCCACCACCATCTATCTCGACCCTGCCAGCGAGCACCCTGAGCGCCTGGCTGAGCTGGCCCAGCGCTGGCACCTTTCACATCAAGACGATGCGCCGTTCCGGTTGACGCTGGAGCAGGGACGTCTGCGCCTGTATGACCGCCAACAGCCGAAACTGGGTGCCATTGAGGTGGATCTGGTCAGTGGCGCCGTGGCCCACCGACGCAAGTTTGGTGGGGGACGCGGTCAGGCGATCGCGAAAGCGGTGGGCCTGAAAGGGGGCGTCACACCCAAAGTGGTGGATGGAACCGCAGGCTTGGGGCGTGATGCCTTTGTGCTGGCGAGCCTCGGCTGTGATGTGGTGTTGGTGGAGCGTCACCCGGTTGTGGCGGCGCTGCTGGAGGATGGGCTGCGCCGAGCCTACGAAGACCCGGAGATCGGCCCCTGGGTACAGCAGCGGATGAGACTGTTCCATGGCAACAGCCTGGAAGCTCTCTCGGCTCTGTCGGAATCCGTGGATGTGGTCTTCCTTGACCCCATGTACCCTCACCGAGCCAAATCGGCCCAGGTGAAGAAGGAGATGCGGGTGTTTCAGGATCTGGTAGGTGCAGATCTGGACGCAGACGGGTTGCTGGCGCCCGCTTTGGCGCTGGCGTGCAAAAGGGTGGTGGTCAAGCGTCCCGACTACGCGGAGCCGCTGGACGGGAAGTTGCCCACCATGAGCATCGACACCAAGAAAAACCGCTTTGATGTCTACGTGAAAGCGGCCATGTCATCCGGATCAGAAGGGTGAGGGATCACTACTGCGCCGCCCCAGACGGTGGCGCCGATCCTGTCCTTGCAGCCCGAACCGTCGATACTGGCGTCGGTCGTGCTGATTGCGCCGCTCTCCTCGTCGGCGCTCCTCTACTTCGGCGGTCATGCCAGAGTCCTTCTTTTAGCCTCATACCAAGTGTAGCGTTGTCGCGGTGAAAGCGATCATGCCGCAGTGGCTTAAACCGGAGGAGGCGCCCCTGGCCAGCCGTTTTTATGCCAGTGAGGGTCAGAAGGAGAAAGCACGCCGGGATGAACGGATCGCCGTACTGAGGGAGCCCAACGGGCAGATCGTTGCGGCACTGAGATTGAGCCCTCGCGAGAGCGAGTGGGTGCTGCGTGCCCTGCGGGTGGCCAGCCACCGACAAGGGCAGGGGCTGGCTCGGGTCCTGATGGAGTTTGTCTTAGAAGCGTTTGAGGCGCCCATCTGGTGTTTCTCGGTGGCTCACCTGGAGCGCTTCTACCTTAGCCTGGGCTTTGTCCAGGTTGCTCCCGCTTCGGCGCCGGAATCGATAGCCGGGCCGTTTCAGGCTTATCTGCGTCATCAGCCCCTGGTGCTGCTGCGTCACCCCGGGTGTAGACGAGCACCGTTTTAGAGGGCGATCACTGCCCGGACACGCAAACTGGTTTCTGCTCACTTTTCTTTGAATCCGCCGGGGTTTATTGCGACTATGTGGCCCACTGTGCCGCGTTAAGACAAGGAGAGAACCATGCTGTCCAAGGCGATGGTCGATAAGCTGAACGAACAGATTAACCTGGAGTTTTTCTCGTCAAACCTCTATCTGCAGATGAGTGCCTGGTGTGAGGATAAGGGCTTTGAAGGGGCGGCGCTGTTCCTGCGCGCTCATGCCGACGAGGAGATGGAGCATATGCGCCGTCTGTTCACCTACGTCAGCGAAGCCGGTGGCCTGCCGATGCTGGGCGCCATTGATGCGCCCGACCATGAGTTCGACAGCCTGGCTGCCCTGTTTGCCCAAACCTATGAGCATGAGCAGCTGGTGACCCGCAAGATCAACGAGCTGGCTCATGCGGCGTTTACCAACCAGGACTACTCCACATTCAACTTCCTGCAGTGGTACGTGGCCGAGCAGCATGAAGAGGAGAAACTGTTCAAGTCGATCCTCGACAAGCTGGAGCTGGTCGGCAACGACGGTCAGGGCCTCTACCTGGTGGATAAGGACCTGGCGAAGCTCGCCACCGAGGAAGCCGCCAGCGTGATGCACGAAGCCCCAGAGGCGTAACCACGAAAACGGATGGCCCAGGCCATCCGTTATTGTTTCAGAGTCTTCCCCATGTCCCAGCCATTGCCGCGCCGACAGCTATTGCTGTTCGGTTTGCTTAACCTGCCCCTCTCGATGCTGATGTCGCCCACAGCGGCGATGCTGCCAGCGTTCTATCTGGAGACGACAGCCGTAACCGCCGCTGGACTGGCTACTGCCACTCTGGTGGCCCGTATCTTCGATGGCATCACCGATCCTTTGCTGGGCTGGCTTTCTGATCGCAGTGGCCGTCGCAAAGTGTGGATGGCCCTGGGAGTGGTATTGGTGATGCTGGGGCTGTGGCCTCTGTTCCAGCCGCACAGTGAAGCGGGACTGGGTTATCTGCTGGGGTGGTATCTGCTGGTGACGCTGGGGTGGACGGCGATTGAGATCCCCCACAGTGCGCTGGCGGCAGAGATGTCCCGAGACTATCAGGAGCGCAGCAGGGTGGTGCTGTGGCGCCAGATGCTGGGCTTTATCGGCGGGCTGCTGTTTATGGCCAGCCCGATGATTCTGTTCGGGCGCAGCGGCTTCACCTCGGAAGTGTTTGCGGTGCTGGCCGGATTCATTCTGCTGACACTGCCCCTTGGGCTGTGGCTGATGTGGCGCGCGGTGCCGGAACCTGGCCATCCGAGTCGGGCGCGTCCGCGACTGAAAGAGCTGCCGGGAGTGCTGACCTCCGTACCGCCACTGCGCTACTTCCTGCTGACTCAGCTCCTGTTTGGGTTGGCCACCGGGGCGGTCTCCTCGCTCTTTGTTATCTATGCCAGCTTCTATCTTGGGCACGCTGATGCCATCGCCAAAATCGCCATTCCCATGACGCTGGTGATGGCGCTGGGTATGCCGCTGTGGCTGCAGGTGCTCAAACGGGTTGAGAAGCATAAGGCCTGGGCAGGATCCGGTGTTGGGATGATCCTCTGCCTGTTGATGGTGCTGCCGCTGGAGCCGGGGCCCGACTCCCTGCTGCCGATGATTCTGGTGATGACCGGTTTTGGCTTCTTTGCCGGCCTCTCATCCCTGGCGTTGCCGTCACTGCTGGCGGATGTGGTGGACTATGACCGCTGGAAGAACCGCAAAGATCGCGCCGCCATCCTGTTTTCATTCCAGGCTCTGATCATCAAATTCAACCAGGGGATCGGTGGCGCCATTGCATTGGGAATCGCCGCCCTGTTCGGATTTACTGGAAAATCGACGCTGGAGGGGCTGGCGGTGACCGGCCTGAAGCTGGGCTTTGTGATTTGGCCCTGCGTGTTGCTGGTGCCGACCTTGCTCCTGGCCTGGCGTTACCCGCTAACCCGCCACCGACAGGGCCTGCTGGCACGTCGATTGGATCGCAGAATCGCAACAAAGTCGGAGGGTTAGGTGCCCGGCACCGAGCCCTTTGTGAACTGCTCAACGAAATCCTTCCGGGCATCTGGTTATGCTGCGTGACCGCCATCATTAACCGGGTTCAAACGGATGCAATGCCCCAGCTCAGCCGCGCAGTATGACCGCTGCCAACTTATTCTGAACGCCACAGAGTGGCTGATCGAAACCCAGGGGCTGATCGCGTTTAAGATCTCCGACCTTTCCAACCATGCCGGCATCGCCAACAGCTCGCTCTACAAGCTGTTTGAAAGCAAGGAAGACCTGTTGGTGTGCTGCTTCCTCCGCAACGCCACCAGCAACCACTTCGCCTCCTTTGAGGCACAGTACCCGGATATGACGCCGATGCAGCGGGTGCTGGTTCCCATCATGTTCACCTTTGAGGCCACCCACTTTGCCCCCACCTTCAACCTGGTGCGGCAGGTGGCGGTGAACCCGATGGTGTGGCGCCGCGCCAGCCCCGAAAAGGTGAAAGCGTTTGAGTCCCGCATCAACCTGTTCTGGCGAGCGATCAAGGGGTACGTACAGGAGGCGGTGGAGTCCGGTGACCTGGTGGCAACCGATGAGGAGGTGCTGGAGCTGACCCAGGCGATCACCTTCTATCTGAGTGGGGCACTGTCGGCCTATCAGAGCCAACTGATCGACAGCCACTATCTGAAAGAGAAGCGCTTTACCCTGTTCCGTCAGCTTCAGAAAGTGTTGTTGCCCTATCAGTGGCGGGAGCCGCTGGCGCTGGCGGACTTTGAACGGATTGGGATGCGTGCGCACCTCTATTACCGTCAACTGGGGGAGAACTTTAACCGCTGTGAACGGTGCCAGCAGGCGGGACGGTGTGGGCAGCCGCCATCCCTGGCGGCGAAGTAACGCTTACTCGAAGCGGTCCGCATTGGTGCCGTAAGGGCCCAGGCCCATGGCGGCTTTGCGCATGATGTCGACGCGGTCGAAGGCGTCTTCGGCCACCCGCAGGTTCTTCACGTCTTTACGCCAGTAGTACTTAAAGCCGTCGAAGTGGGCGTTTTTCGGATACCAGTACAGCACGCCGAACCCCTCCTCTTCGGTGATCGGGGTGTTGTGGATGGTGTTGCCCGGAATGTAGAAGTACATCCCCTTCTCCATCCACTTGTACTCGCCGTCCGCCAGAGTGCGGGCGCGACCACTGACGGCGTAGTAGCACTCGGGCTGACCGTGGAAGTGGGGTTCGTGATCGGACTTACCGCCATAGGTGATGCCGATGGTGACCGGGGCATCAGACAGCTCTTTCCACAGATAGCCCACCGGGGCGTTTTCCAGTTTGCAGTCTTTGACTTCCAGAATGTTACCGTCGTTGTCCAGGCCCTTACAGAAGCGTTGGTCCTTGGCGATGGAATCGTTTGCCGTGATGGTCTTAAAGTCGATCTTGCCCGCTTCCCAGTCGGCGATGTACTGCTCAACCAGAGGGTCGCGGCACTGCTCCGGCATGGTGGATTGCGGGGAGTAGGGGCTGTAGTCGTAGGGAATGGCCGTGGGCTGTTGGTAGGGGCGCTGCTCCATCTGGAAGGCGGGTTCACCATAACCGGCGTAGGCGCTGCTGGCGAACAGCGCCGCCATGATCAGGGTGGCAGGTTTCCGTTTCATCGTCATCTCTCCGAGGGTTATCTAAAAAAGAAACGGGCCCGTCTGGACGGGCCCGTTGGCAGGCTTCTTAGCGCTCGTTGAACCAGGTGCGGTGGCACTCGGAACACACCGGCGCTTTGGTTTCGTGCTCGGCGTGGCAGGCCAGGCAGCTGGCGCCGTTGCCGTAGTGGATGCTGGTGTGCGGGTTGGCTTCCTCCAGCACCAGTTCGGTGGTGATCTCGATGGTGTCGATGGTGCCGTGGCACTCGACACATGCGGTGTCGTCGACGTACTTCTTGGCGTTGCCGGTGTGGCAGCCGTTACAGCCATCTTCGTACAGGAAGGCGTGGTTGCTGCGGCCTTCCAGTTTGCCTTTCATGGCAACCAGTTCGCCGGCTTGTACGCCAGAAGTCAGTGCCAGTGCCAGGCCCAGGCTGATCAGCAGTTGTTTCATTGTGACTCTCCTCAGGCGTCGGCTTTGATGGCTTTAGGTACGATGAAGCCCATTGCCAGGCCTTCCAGGCAGGCGCAGGAGCTCAGACGTGCTTCGCCGTGGGTACCACCGCTCACCTCACCGGCAGCGTACAGGCCCTTCATCGGCTCAAGGGTCTTGGCGCTCAGCACACGACCGTCGACGTCGGTTTTCAGGCCGCCCATGCAGTAGTGCACTTTCGGCCAGATGCGGGAGACCACGAACGGCGCTTTCAGCTCTTCGGCGGTGTCCATCTTGCGGTTGAAGTCCGGGTCAACGCCCTGCTTCACCTGCTCGTTCCAGCGGGCTACGGTCTTCTTCAGCTCGGCCACCGGCACGTTGAACTTCTCAGCCATCGCTTCCAGGCTGTCCACTTTCCACGCCATCTCATCACGCAGGGCACGGGTAACACGCTCGTCCTTGCCGTACTTGTCGTAGTTGATGAACACCAGCGGGTAGGCCGGAGAGCCATCTTCGTAACGGTTGGCCATGATGCGGGTGGAGCAGTACAGGCGGTCAGCACGTTCGTCCATGTAGCGCTTGCCGCTCAGGACGGAGACGGAGATGCCCTGGTGCCAGCCGATGGAGAGCAGGGCGTTGGACCAGCCGAAGCCACCTTCGTCCGGAGAGCCCCAGTGGCCGGTCTGGATCATGTTCAGGTGCACCGCCAGAGCGCCGTGGCCCATGGCAGACAGCATCGCCTCACCGGTTGCACCCAGGTGGTTGGTGCCGTCCAGAGTCGGATCCAGGGAGGGATCCACCATGGCGCGAAGCTTCATGTTGCGGGTGAAACCGCCGGACGCCAGGATCACGCCTTTGCGTGCCTTGATGCGAAGGGTGTGACCGGTTTTCTCATCTGGGAAACGATAGCCGCGGCGAACCACAACACCGGTTACCGCGTCGTTTTCCACCACCAGGTCTTCGATAAAGTGCTGCAGACGGAAATCAACGCCCTCTGCTTTCGCCACTTCATACAGCTTGGAGGTGATGTCACCACCGGTGCCGTGCTGGGTGCGCACTGCGCGGGCCTTGTTGTGGCCACCCACCTGGATGTTGAAGTCCTTTTTGAACTTCACGCCGGATTCGACACACAGGTTGTAGGAGTCCAGGGCGTGGTTGGCGATCTTGCGCAGCTTGGCCTCGTCACCCATACCGCGGGCGGCGATCAGTTGGTCTTTCACCAGCTCTTCCGGGCTGTCGTCATTGATGCCCTGCGCCAGCTGGATCGGGTTGCGCGGTACGGCGAACCACCCGCCGTTGATGGCGGAGTTACCACCGATAACCTGCATCTTTTCCAGTACCAGTACGCTGCCCAGACCTTCACGCTTGGCGTTCAGGGCGCAGGACAGGCCGGCAAAGCCGGAACCGATCACCAGTACATCCACCTCTTCGTCCCACTTGGGGGCGTCAGCGGCTTTGGCTGGCAGGGATACGGTCAGCCCGGTGGCAGTCAGGGCGGCGCCGTATTTCAAAAAGGAGCGTCTGCTCGACATGATTCTCTCCCAAAAAATCCTCAGTGTTCTTCGAGGCCAAGGTTACGCGTCAGCCATCGGGGCTACCGTGACCGGGGGATGGAGGAAGTTTTCTCCCTTTCAAACGGGGTTTTAGGCCGGTTTTCGGCGATTTTGACCGGGCAGCCAGAGGGCGAAAGGCGGGCGGGATCGATAAAGGGGACGGTTATGTGATGGAGCTCCCGATGATGTTTCTCCAACGATGCCCTGGGCAGGGGCATATCGCAGTGCTGGTTTGATGTAGGGAAGCTGTTACTATCGAGCCATTGCCCCCTGAGTGTCATAACGGACGCAAAATGAATGACCTGGAGCTGGTGCGACGCCTGGATCGCCGCTTGGTTGATGACTACCGTCTGGCTCGAAGCTACTGCCTGGACGTGCCTACGTTTGCCCTGGTGCACCTGCGCTCCATAGCCCACCGGCTGACCACCTGGCTGGGAGAGCGGGCAGACCTCGAATTCCACAGCAAAAACCTCTATGACCGCATCGAGCAGCTGGCCAGAGCCAAGGTGATCGATATGCGTCTGGCCCGCAAGCTGCACAAGCTGCGTGGGGACGGCAACAAAGGGGCCCACCCGGAGAAGTATCATCTTTCGTTGGAGCAGTTGGTTCAGCTGGCGGGTAAGAGCGTTAAGGACACCGCCCGGCTCTGTGCCGAGGTGTTCCCGTTGCTGCATAGTGGTGAGGAGGCGCCCCAGTGGCAGTTTGAGCCGGTGGATGTGGTGGCTGGCCGTGAGCTCTGCTACCGCGCCGTGATGGAGGATGACCCGGAAGCGCAATATCTGGTGGGTCTCTCCCTGAAGGCGCGCGCCCTGATGCACCAGGAGCGGGCACACTCCTTTGCCGCGGCCAATGATGGTCAGGCGCCGGATATGAGCGATGCCCGGCGGACGCTGGAGCAGGCCGCGTACTGGTTCCGCCGTGCGGCGGCGGAGAACCCTTCTGCGCGATTTGAGCACGGTGTGGCCCTGTTGAATGGCTATGGCGGCGAGCGGGATCCCCAGGCGGCGGTGCGTTTGATCGAGGAAGCCGCTGAACAGGGGGTGGCGGATGCGCTGGCGCTGGTGGGGTATTTCTACCTGGCGGGCAGTCAGGGCTACGGCCAGGATCCGGTCAAGGCGGAGCACTACCTGAGCGAGGCCGCAGAGCAGGACCAGCCTGAGGCGATGGCCAATCTGGGTGTGCTCTACTATCAGGGATTGCTGGGTCAGCCGGATCTGGCCCGGGCCCGCACCTGCTCCGAGCAAGCCGCGCTGGCCGGGTATCCTCATGCCCAGTACCACCTGGCAGTCATGCTGTTTGCCGGTGAGGGTGGTGAGGCGAATGAAGACGCCGCGCTCGGCTGGCTGCAGCAGGCGGCGGAGCAGCACTACCCCGAAGCATTGGCGGACTTGGCTCAGCGTACCCTGGATGGCGACGGCGTCGAGGCCAACCCGGCGGCCGCCGTTACCCTCTACCAGGAAGCGATCCGCTACGGTCGTCTGCCTCGCGCCATGTTCGAGCTGGCTCTGGCCCACTTTGACGGTGAGGTGCCCAATCGTGACCTGGTGGAAGCGGGCACACTGCTGCATCGGGCGTTCTCCTACGCCATCCCCGACAGCGAACTGTCCGAGGCGATCTGGCAGATGGCGCCGGAACTGGTGCAACAACTGGACCACGCCCTGACGGCCGAATTCGAAGAGAACGAGGCGTTGGTGGAAGTCCGGGGGCGGTTTGATGAGTCCGGCTATCCTCTGGGCAACTGGCGGTGACGCCCCTTCTTAATTCTCTCGCCGATTCCTGAGCCCCTGTTCTGACCGGCCCCCTTCTCTGGGGGCTGTGCCCGTTCCCTACCTGCAATTGGCCCGCTTGTCCGTTTGACTCACCGGCACCATAACGACAACGTACTGAACCATCTCACCTTTTTTCTGCCCAAATTGTTTACACCCGGTTGGACACGGATCCAGCTGGTGGCATTATGCTCAATCAAACTTTGACCAATCCGTCACAAGGAGTGCTTTATGGGGATCCGCCTGGCGACCCTGGCCCTTGGGCTGGCGCTGAGTCCGCTTGCCCAGGCCACCACTGCCGATGATGTTCAGACCCTGGATCTGGCCAACGGCATGCGCATTCTGGTGCTTGAGGATGACACCATCCCGAACGCCAACATGTACCTGTTCTGGAAAGTGGGCTCCCGCAACGAGGTGCCCGGCATCACCGGCCTGTCTCACTTCTTCGAGCACATGATGTTCAATGGCTCCAAGCAGTACGGTCCCAAGATGTTTGACCGCACCATGGAAGCGGCTGGTGGCGCCAATAACGCGTACACCACAGAAAACCTGACCGTCTACACCGACTGGTTCCCCGCGGATGCGATGGAGACCATCTTCAAGCTGGAAGCGGACCGCATCGCCCATCTGTCGATCGATCCAGCGATGGTGGAGAGTGAGCGCGGGGTGGTGGATTCCGAGCGCCGCACCGGCCTGGAAAACTCCAACTGGCGGATGCTGCAGGAAGAGGTGAAAGGGGTCGCGTTCCGGGCTCATCCCTACAGCACCCCGGTGATCGGTCATCAGTCCGACATTCACGCCTGGACCCAGGATGACCTGGTGAACTTCCACCGCACCTACTACGCCCCCAACAACGCTGTAGTGGTGATCTCCGGCGCGGTGACCTTCGAACAGGTCAGCGCCCTGGCCCAGCAGTACTTTGCGCCGATCCCGGCCCAGACTCCGCCGCCGGAAGTCCGGACCGTGGAGCCGGAGCAGAAAGGGGAGCGCCGGGTTTACGTGCAGAAGCCTTCGGTTTCCACCCCCAACCTGATGCTGGCCTACAAGGTGCCCGCCACCAGCAGTGAGGACTATCACGCGCTGGAGCTAGCGCTCTCTCTGCTGATCGACGGCAACAGCAGTCGCCTGAGCCGGGCCCTGGTAGACAACCAGATGGCGCTGGCGGTGGATGGCTACCTGCCGGAAAGCTTTGATCCCAACCTGCTCTACCTCTATGCAGTGGCAGCGGCGGGCGTTGAAGTGGCGGATCTGGAGCAGGCGATGGTTGCCGAAGTGAACCGTCTGGCCTCCGAGCCGGTGACTCAGGCGGAGCTGGACAAGGTGAAAAACCGCAAGCTGATGGCGTTCTACGACACCATGGAAACCATCAACGGCAAGTCCAATACTCTGGGCACCTACGAGCTGTTCTTTGGGGATTACCGCACCCTGTTCTCCGCGCCGGAGGCGTATCAGGCGGTGACCGCTGAAGACATTCAGCGCGTGGCGCAACAGTACCTGATCAAATCCCGCCGCACCGTGGGTGTGCTGGCTGCCGAGGAGGACACCGACCAATGAAAGCCAAGATGATGCTGTTGAGCGCGCTGGTGATGGCCGGATGCAGCGCCACCCAGAAACCGGCGGAACCGGTTCAGAACACCAACCTGACCCCGCCGCCCGTGGCGATGAAACCCGCGCCGAAGTTTGCTCTGCCGGAGTACCAGGTTCGCACTCTGGATAACGGGCTGATGGTCTACCTGATGCCGCGCAAGCAGGTGCCGATCATTACCGTTAACGCCGTGGTTCGCGCCGGGGCGGTTAATGACAGTGAGCCGGGCCTGGCCGCATTGGCGGCGGAAGGCTTGCTGCTGGGCACCCAGAAGATGAAAAAGGCGGAGATGGAAGCGATGGTGGATGGCCTGGGGGCCAGCCTGAGCAGCTCTGCCGGAAAAGAGGGCACCACCCTCAGCGCCCGTTTTCTAGCCAAGGACGCCGACGCCATGCTCGATCTGGTGGCCGACATCGTTCAGCGACCGGCGTTTCCTGCCGACGAAGTGAAGAAAGCTCGAGACCGCTACGTGGCGATGCTGGCCCAGCAGAAGGAGAGCCCTCGTCAGGTGATCCGCCAGTATTTCGACATGCTCTACTATGGCGACCACCCCTATGCCAACACCACCGTTGGGGATGGGGCGCGGCTGGCTCAACTGGACGCCTTTGACCTGCGCATGTTCCATGGCAGCTGGTATCAGCCCCGCAATGCCGCCCTCGTGGTTGCCGGTGACTTTGATGTGGATGCCATGGTGCAGGCGATTGAGCAGCGCTTTGGTGGCTGGCGGGATGGCGACACCCCCACTGCCCCCAAGTTGGCGCAGCCGGTGAAGGTACCGGACCACGCCCGGGTGCTGCTGGTGGACAAGCCGGACGCCCGTGAAACCACCTTCCTTATCGGTGGCGCGGGTGTGGCACGGGATAACCCGGACTACGTCGGTTTGCAGGTGATCAACACCATCCTGGGCGGGCGTTTCACCTCTTGGCTCAATGATGAGCTGCGGGTGAATGCCGGTCTCACCTATGGCGCCCGCTCCGGGTTTGCCAGCTATGGTGAAGCGGGCAGCTTCCAGATCAGTACCTTCACGGCGACCGAGCACACCAAGGCGGCGATCGACCTGGCGCTCAAGACCTACCAGCGCCTTTGGACCCAGGGCATCGACGAAGCCACGCTGGCGTCCGCCAAAGCCTATGTGAAGGGCCAGTTCCCCCCTCGCTATGAAACGGCCGGTCAGCTGGCTGGATTGTTGGGGCAGATGTACCTGTATGACCTGAGCGACGAGCAGATCAACGCCTTCCAGCAACAGGTTGATGCGTTGACGCTGGAGCAGGCTGAGGCTCTGGTGGCCAAGTATTTCCCCAAAGCCGATCTACAGTTTGTGCTGGTGGGCCAGGCAGACGCCATCCGGGATATCGCGGCCCAGTATGGTGAAGTGGCTGAGGTTGCGATCAGCGCTCACGGATTCTGGTTCTGAGTTAGGGTACCTGGGAGACACTGATGACCGCCTTAACCTTGGGGATGTTGGGATTTATTGCTCTGCACCTGATGCCCGGCACCGCCCTGCGTGAACGGATGGCCAGCGCCCTCGGCGAGCCGCTCTATAAGGGGCTGTTTGCCCTGTTGTCGCTGGCGGCTCTGGTGCTGGTGGGGTGGGGTAAAACCCAGGCCGGTTACGTTTCGGTTTGGGTGCCACCAGTCTGGACCCGCCACCTGGCCCCCTTGCTGATGCTGGTCAGCTGCTACCTGATGGTCACCTACCTGTTAGGCGGCAAGCTGAAGGGGCTGACGGCCAACCCGATGTTGTGGGCGGTCGTGATCTGGGCTCTGGCTCATCTGCTGGCCAATGGGGATCTGGCGTCACTGATCCTGTTTGGGGGCCTTGGCGGTTACAGCCTGATGGCGATTCATCGCTCCCGCAGTCAACGGCGCAAGGACTACACCGGTCGCCATGAATTGGTGGTGGCGGTTGTCGCGTTGACGCTTTACGTGGTTCTGTTGATGGCGCACCCCTATCTGTTTGGGGTTGCCGTGATGGGCCGCTGAGTGATTGCTTCAGCAAAAAAGGCGCCGCAGGGCGCCTTTTTTTATCCCTATTGGGCGTTGAGCACCGTTTGATGAGCGCGCCAACGCCACAGCAACAGCGTGGACAGTAACCCGACGACAAGCACGCTCCAGGTGAGTGTGGTGTGGGCGTGATAAAACAGCGTCAGCGCAGTGCGCTCATGCCAGAGCAGAGCGGGGCCCAGCCCAAATATCCCGACCCAGACCGCAGTGGCCAGTGCGTTGCCCAGCAGGAAAGCGCGCAAGGGCATATTGGCCAGTCCGCAGCCCAGCGCCATGGTCTGTTTCAACCCTTCGACAAAGCGGCTGAGCAGCAGGACCGCAATGCCGTATCGACCGATAAAGCGGTGTAAGCGGGCCTCGGTGTCCGCTGACATCCAGCCCTTGCGGCGCAGCCAACTGTCGCCTTTCAGGCCAAGAAAATAGCCAACCAGATTGCCGCTGAAGGCGCTGAGAGTGGCGACCAGCAATACCCAGTGCAGCGCCAGTTCCCCGTCGGCTGCCAGTACCCCTGAGACCATCAGCAGGGCCTGCCCGGGAGCCGGAATACCAAACCCTTCGACTGCGATTGCCAGGGCCAGCAGCAAGTAGCCGTATTGCTGCAGATAGGGACTCAGGTCACTGACCAGGGTTTGCAGGGTGTGGAGCATGAGCGTTGCCGGTCCGGGGAAAGCCTTGATGATAAGAGATTGGCACCGGCGTCAGGATGATCATTTGTTCATGTTCGGAGAGAAGGGCTCAGCCTGAGGCTGAGCCCAACTGGAGGGGGTTACTCCCCGGAGATATCACGGGCGGCGGGCAGCCCGCCGGCGGCTTCCGCGGACTGAACGGCGCGATGGATGGCGGTCTCCATCACCTCGGCCGCGATGACCCCCAGAGTGTTGATGTTGACCGGGCCCAACGCGCCGGTGCCGGCAGCAAAGATGGCGTCGCCATCGTTCATGGTGTGCACCGGACGGATCGCCCGGGCGTAACCGTCGTGGGCCATCTGGGCCACCTTGAGCGCTTCGGCTTTGGTCAGGGTGGCGTTGGTGACGATGGCGCCGATGGTGGTGTTCTTACCGACAAAGCCCGGCTCATTGGCACCCTGGAAGATCAGGGCGGTGCCGGGGATAAAGCCGTTGTCGTCCCGGGTGCCCGCCAGGATCTCACCGTCGCGGTCATACACATCGCCCCAGGCGTTGACGGCAACGATGGCGCCCACCACCAGGCCACTGTCGAGCTGCACGCTGTAGACGCCCAGACCGGACTTGGTGGCGTGATCCATACCGCGGATCTTACCGACGCTCGCGCCGGTGCCTGCGCCGACATTGCCTTCGGTCAGGCCATCGCGCTTGGCCACCTTGGCTGCTGCCTGGCCCATGGCAGAGTCAGGACGCGCTTTGGGGTCGCCGACCACCAGGTCAAACAGCACGGCGCCGGTGACGATGGGTACCCGGGCCACACCGGTGTTAAAGCCGATCCCTTCCGACTCCAGCTGGCGGGCCACTCCGCTCATGGCATCAAGACCAAAGGCGCTGCCGCCGGAGAGGACAATGGCGTGGACCTTATCCACCAGGTTTTCCGGTTTCAGCAGATCGGTTTCCCGGGTGCCGGGTGCGGCGCCTCTCACGTCCACCGACGCCGTGGCGCCCTGATCGAATCGCAGCACGGTAACGCCGGTCAGCCCTTTCTGATCGCTGATCTGGCCCACTTTCAGGCCTTCGATAGCAAACAGCGCGTTGGGGTCATACTCCTGAGCAGAGAGGGGCAGAGTGAGGGTGGCAAGCAGGGCCAGCCAAGCTTTCATGGGAGGTTCCTAACGGGTTGTGGATGGGGTGACTCTAGGTGCCAAGTCCCGGAAAAACAAGCGGCGACCCGGAGGTCGCCGCACTTGGCTGGGTCGCTCAGTGAGCGATCAGTTGCTGTTGCACATTGGGTGGTACCACCTCGTAGCGACTGAAGGCCATGGAGAGCTGGCCCTCACCGCCGGTCATCGCCTTCAGGCGGGTGGCGTAATCGTCCAGAGCGGCCAATGGCGCTTCGGCATTGATGTCCACCTGCTGGTTGGCCAAGGTCTGGGTGCCACACACCATGGCGCGGTGCGCGCTCAGATCACCGGTGATGTCGCCCATCTTGTCCTGATGCACCTGTACATGCATATCAACAATGGGTTCCAACAGAACCGGACTGGCTGCCATGACCGCTTCCAGGAAGGCTTTCTTACCTGCCATATGGAAGGCGATCTCCTTGGAGTCCACCGGATGATGCTTTCCATCCAGTACGACGACCCGGATATCCTGCATCGGATAACCGCCCAGAACGCCTTCGTGCATCGCCTCTTTCACGCCCTTCTCCACCGCCGGAATAAACTGGCTGGGGATGGCGCCACCGACGACCTTGGAGGCGAACTCGAAACCGCTGCCCCGCGGCAGGGGCTCCACCATCAGATGCACCTCGCCAAACTGGCCGGCGCCGCCGGTCTGCTTCTTATGGCGATGGCGACACTCTGCGGTGCCGGTAATGGTTTCCCGGTAGGCCACGGAGGGCTTCTGGGTATCCATATCCAGGTTGAACACCTGCTGGGCTTTTTCCAGGGCAATCTGGACATGCATGTCGCCCAGCCCCTGAAGCACGGTTTCATTGTCGGAGCCGTTCTGGCTGATCTGCAGGCTTGGGTCCTCCGCCACCAGCTTGTGCAGCACTTCCGCCAGTTTCTGCTCGTCGCCGCGGCGCTTCGGCCGGACGGCAAGGCCAAACAGGGGTTGCGGCAGGTCCAGCTCCAGCATGTGGAAGTCATCTTCCTCATGGTGATCATGCAGGATGGAGCCCACCTCCATACCATCAATCTTGGCCAGAGCGCAGATGTCTCCGGGGCCGGCACTGTTGACTTCGATCTGCTCCTTACCCTGCAGCTTCATCAGGTGGGTAACCTTAATGGGCTTGCGGTCGGCACCGATAAACAGCTTCTGACCGGAGCGCAGCACCCCTTGGTGGATGCGGAATACGCCCATGCGGCCCACATAGGGGTCGATGCTGATCCGGAACACATGAGCCAGCAGGTGCCCCTCCTCGTCGAGCGTGAGGGAAACCGGCTCTGCATTGTCGCCCCAGCCATTGACGAAGCTGGGCGGGTTGGCTTCCTGCGGGTTGGGCAGGACCTGATCCAGAATTTGCAGCAGATGGTTGATGCCGATCTGCTTCTCGGCACTGGTAAAGCATACCGGTACCAGTTCACCCTGCCTCAATGCCGCTTCCAGCGGAGCATGGAGCTGTTCCGGAGTCAGGGATTCCTCCTGCTCCAGGTAGATCTCCATCAAGGCTTCATCCTGCTCCACCACGGTGTCGATCAGGGCGTCATGAGCGCTGCGGACATCGCCAAACAGGGTGGGGGTGTCGTAGTCCGGAGCGAAGTAGCAATCCACCACCTTGTTGCCTTCGGCATTGGGGAGATTCAGGGGCAGACAGCCGTGGCCAAACTGGGTCTGGATCTGCTCCAGCACCGCTTCCAGTTGTGAGGCGTGTTCATCCATCTGGTTAATCACGATCAAAATGGATTTGCCCTGGCGGCGGGCCTCTTCAAAAGCGCGTTGGGTGATGGGTTCAATGCCGCGATCGGCGTTGACCACCAGCAAAATGCTTTCCACCGCTGGCATAGCCAGTTGTGCGCGGCCATAAAAATCGGGCAGTCCGGGGGTGTCGATTAGATTGATGTGCGTGTTGTTGTGGTCGAGGGAGAGGAAAGATGCTTCCAGGCTGTGGTGGTGGGCTTTTTCCTGGGGGGTGAAGTCGGCATGGTTAGTGCCGTCCTCGACCCTGCCACGTTGACTGATGGCTCTGGCGCCAAAGAGCAGGGCTTCCAGCAAGGTGGATTTGCCGCTGCCACTATGACCCATTAGAGCCGCATTCCTTATCTGTTCGATGCGATGCTCGGGCATGTCTGCCTCCTGTTGTCCTAAATCCATCAGGTGCACCCTTGACTATAGGGGGGTGAGGGTGACTAGGATTTGACCGGGATCAGGTTCTGCCCCGATCCCTTGAAACCTCAGGATCCGGAGTTCCTTACTCAGGTTTTCCGGGAGGGTAAAATTGAGCATAGATCGTCTAACTGGAGCCAGCCTGTGATCCCTTACATTCGTCCGGAAAGCCTGGGCTTTCTCACTGAACTCAAGGCCAACAATTCACGGGACTGGTTCAACGCCAACAAGCCCCGTTATGAAGAGACGGTACGCGGCCCGGCTCTGGATCTGATCGCCAGTTTTGCGCCCATGCTGGCGGAGTTTGCCCCCCGTTTCCGGGCCGAGGCGCGCAAAGTGGGTGGGTCACTGATGCGGCCCTACCGGGATACCCGCTTTTCCCGGGACAAAACCCCCATCAAAACCAACATCGGTATCCAGTTTCGTCATGATCTGGGCAAGGACGTCCATGCGCCCGGTTATTACCTGCATATCGAGCCTGGCCACTGTTTTCTGGGAGTCGGGTGCTGGCACCCGGAGGCCAAATCCCTGGCGGCGATCCGGGAGGCGATCGACCGCAGCCCCATTCGCTGGCTGGCGGCCCGGGATGATGGTGAGTTCTGCAGCCGATTCGCCCTTCAGGGTGAGAGTCTTGTGCGCCCGCCCAAAGGCTATGACAAGGCGCATCCCCAACTGGAAGATCTCAAACGAAAGGACTTTATCGGAGTGATGCCACTGCGTGACGAGCAGGTGATTGGGGAGGGGTTGCTGGATGAGATGGAGCAGGCGTTTGTGGGGGCGGATCCCTTTATGCGTTTCCTCTGTCAGGCACTGAAAGTGCCGTTTTAATCGCCACCCTGGCGGCGTTTGCGTCAGCCAGGTGTGCGCTGCTTCAAGATTTGATTCTTTTTCACTGAACGCCGGGCACCGCTCACCGTTGTCATGCTCAAAAGAGGTTAGTTTGTAGCGCGTTAACCGAACTTTAGGAGCGACATCATGTTGAAGCGGGTGGTCCTGGCCATGGCGGCAATGGGGATCATGGGGTCGGCGGCGGCAGTGAGCCTGCCTCCGGCACCGGCAGTGGGCAAACTGGGTGCCGTGGTGGTGGATCCTTACGGGACAGCACCGCTGACGGCGCTTATCGAGCTGGCTGGCAAGTCCGTGTCCGATGTGCACGTTACCGTTCAGGGCAAGGGCCCGGAGGGCGTCAGCATCGATTACCCGGTGGGGCGGCAGAGCCTGCTGACCCATGATGGCATCCCGGTATTTGGCCTCTATGCCAATCACCTCAATAACGTGACGATTCGTTACCAGTTGAATGGGGAAGTGGTTGAGGAAACCTACGACATCCGTACCGGCAGCTTGCAGAACCGCTATATGGACAACCGTTCCACCTCGGAACTGCAGCCCATTGAGGTGAAGACCGTCGCCCCCGGATTTGAAGACCGCCTCTACCTTGTGAACAGCCATACTCTGCTGCCTCAGGGTTCTGATCTGCACTGGGGCGCGCTCAAAGACGCCAGCTCCGGCCTGTTGGATGCCAACCCGGCCGGTGGCTCCATGCCTTTTGATGCCATCCCCATGACCTTCATTGTCGATACCCAGGGGGAGTACCGCTGGTGGATGAGTCAGGACGCCGTCTATGACGGTAAGCGCCACGATGTGGATCGCCGTGGCTACCTGATGGGGGTTAACCCCACCGCCTCCGGCAGCTACACCTTTGTGCAGGGTCAGCGCTGGTATGAAATGGACCTGATGGGCCGTTTTGCCCAGAACCAGAAACTGCCCCGGGGCTTTATCGATGCCTCCCACGAATCGGTGGAAACCCCTCAAGGCACGGTGTTGCTGAGGGTGGCCAAGCGCAACTACCAGCGTGACGATGGCCAGGTGGTGCATACGGTGCGCGACCACATCATTGAAGTGGACAAGAGCGGCAACCTGCTGGATGTCTGGGTATTACCTGAGATCCTCGACCCGCTGCGGGATGATCTGATCAAAGCACTCGACGCTTCCGCCGTCTGCATCAGCCGCAATGTCGATGCCGAAGGCAAAACCGTGGTGCTGGAGCCGGATGCGCCCTTTGGCGATGCCGTGGGTGTGGGGGCTGGCCGCAACTGGGCCCACGTAAATTCCATCGCTTACGATCCCAGTGATGACAGCATCATCATCTCCCCTCGTCACCAGGCCAGCGCCATCAAGATTGGCCGCGACAAGCAGGTGAAGTGGATTCTCAGTGCCAGCATTGGCTGGAGCGGGGAACTCGCCGAGAAGCTGCTGACACCGGTGGACGCCAGCGGCAAGCCGATCGACTGCACCGTGAAAGGGGTGTGCGAGGGTGACTTCGACTTCTCCTACTCCCAGCACACCGCCTGGATCAGCGATAAGGGCACCCTTACCGTGTTCGATAACGGCGATGGCCGTCACTATCGTCAGCCGTTCTTCAAGACCGAGCGATACAGTCGCGCCGTGGAGTACAAGATCGACGAGCAGAAGATGACGGTTCAGCAGCTGTGGGAATACGGCAAGGAGCGCGGTTACGACTGGTTCAGCCCGATTACTTCATCCGCGGAGTACCAGTCTGACCGGGACACCATGTTCACCTTCGGCGGCTCCATCCACCTGTTTGAGGGTGGCAACATCATCGGAAAAATCAACGAGATTGACTACGATACCAAGGCGGTTAAGGTGGAGATCGACGTGATTTCGGACAAAACCAACTCGCCCCATTACCGGGCGCTGGTGGTGCATCCGGACCAATTGTTCCACTGAGCCCTATACTGAGTGCCCGGAAACCCCGGAGGAGGATAAGGATGAGATGGCAAATGCCAGCGCTGCTGGCCATCGGCGCCCTGCTGGGCGGCTGTGGCGGTGAGGCGCCCACTACGACTCCGCAACAGGAGAGCGTCACCATGGAAACCATCACCGGCCAGGCGCTTTATCGTGAGCGCATTCTGCTGAAGCCGGGTACCACCATGCAGGTGGTGCTGGAGGACGTATCGAAAGCTGATGCGCCTGCGGAGGTGATCAGCGAGCATCAGTTCGAGGTACAGGGGCCGCCGCCCTTCGCTTTTGCGCTGCAGTATGACCCGGCCAAACTGGTGGAGAACCACCGCTACGGCCTGCGTATCCGCATCGAAGAAGCGGGCAAACTGCGCTTTATCAACGATTACCACGTCGACCCGTTCGGGGGAGAGTTGGATCAGATCGTGCTTAAAGGGGTAGGGCAGTAACCTGCGCACCTTTTGAAATGCCATAAAAAACGCCCGCATCTGCGGGCGTTTTTGTGTGCTGCGCTGGCCATTACTGGCGCGGCGCGTTATCCAGCAGTTGAATGCGGGCAGCATCAACATTGCCGCTGTTGACTCCAATCAGGGTGCCGTACTCCTTGCTGCGCTGGTACTCCTCCTCAAACTGGGAGAGGTCCACCGGGCTCAGAACATTGATGCGGGGGAAGATAAAGAGACCGGTCTGGTCCTGCTCATTCTCATCAATGATATCCATGGTGCGAACGGAGCGCTCCAGCACCAGGTGACGGCCATCCGCCATAGAGGTGATCACGGTCCAGTTGCGTTTACGACTGTAGGTGGCCCAACCCTCGTAAACGATTTCGCCGGTCAACTGGTACTCGTGAGCCCCGACCTGTTCCCAGTTTTGGAACGCGGCGTAGTAGGTTTCGAAGTAGCCCTGGTCTGCGATCCACTCACCGGTGGTTGGCTGGTAGTAGGTACCGAAGGTCCAGCTCAGGCTGCCGTCTTCACCAAAGGTGTAGCCATAGACGGTGTCGAAGTCGGGACGGGTCGGGTCCCCTTCGCTGGCCATCCAGCTGTTGATCCAGGCGCCCAGGACATAGGGCATCTCCTGAACCAGATCATCCGCCAGGGAGGCGTTGTCCTGGTCATATTGGGCGATCCAGGAGATCGTGGACTGCTCAAACTCGCCTTTAGAAAGGGTGATGATGGCGCTGTTGAGCGCGTCGCTCTGGGCATAGGGCTGGTAGCTGACGGTCCAGTCTCCGGAGGTGATGGAGAGGCTGCCGTCGGCAAATTGCCACTGGCCACGGGTTTCGCCAGCTTCATCCAGCACCGAGCCGCCTTCTGCCAGGGTCACCTCATTGTGAACCAGGTAGTCATAGGCCTGGGTGTCGTAGAAGCCCTGAATGCTGGTGACCATCGGCAGCGCCCAGGTGCCTTGCGGCGCGCTGTCCCAGTGGGAGGCCACCTGACTGCCAATATGCAGAACACCAGTCGCTTCAAGTTCGCTCTCCTGATAGCTGGGCAGGTCGCCTTCCCAGGCCAGGCCGGCAGAGGTGGGATCCAGGGTAAAGGTACGGCTGACTTCAATGGCCACTTTGCTCTCTGCACCATCGGTCAGTTTGGTGAACTTGATGGCATCAGTAGACTGAACAACCCGCAGTTGGCCCTCCTGCCAGTTCGGAGCAAGGGTGTTTGCGGCGGTTTGTCCCCAGCGCTCGGCGACCTCTGCCAGCGTCAGGTACGGGTAGCTTTCCTGCTGGTTGTCGCCGTATTCCACAACCAGGCGATTCTCCTCATTGATGAGCCACTCTGAGCCAACATCGGCGCCCAAAAAGTAGCTGTAAACATTGGGATCGCTCACAGAGGCTGTGCCATCGGCAGCCAGGTTCAGCACATCGCCGCTCAGTGCCACCCAGCCCTGAGTTACGGAGGTGGTGAAGATGTTGGCGCCGAGCAGCTCCTCGGCCGTGAATGCCAGGGTAACTGCCGGGTCGTTCACGGTCTCTTCTGCGGCTTCCTGGAAGGCGGCTTCAAACGCTTCGGTCATCTCTCCGTTTTCGTCGACCAGACCGTTCTCTTCCAGGTAGGCGTCAACGGCTTCCTCAACGCTCTCTTCCCCTTCCGGCGTCAGCAGTTCCAGAATGGTGCCGGTTTCGGGGGTGTATTCCGGATTGTCGGCCAGAACCTTGATGAGGGCACTGAGTTCCAGCAGGGCTTCGGTTTCCACCTGAGCTTCGGCTTCGGCCAGCGCTTCATCGCTGGTCAGTTCAACGCCGGTGTCCTCGGCCAGAAGGTGCAGCGCGGTGCTGACCTGGGTGATGGCGGTACGAGAAGACTCATCCTGAGCCAATACGCCGTCGTCGCCAGCCTGTTCATTCAGTGCCTCGAATGAGCCCAGTTGGCTGATCAGTTCGATATGGCCCTGATCCCCTTCGCCCTGAGCGTTCAGTACCACCATCTCATCACCGCTCATACTGCCCTCTTCATACTCGAACTCGAGGGTATAGAGGCCATCTTCATCGGCGGTGGTGGTGAGGGTTTGATCGCCGAGTGTTGCGGTGATGGTTGCATTGGCAACCGGGGCATCAGTGGCGATCCCCTGGATGGAAAAGGTCAGAGTCTGAGGCAGCGGGGGGGCTTGAGTGTTGTCGTCACTGCCACCGCAGCCAGCCAGAGTGGTAATCGCCATCAGGCTTAGGGCGACTTTGGAAAGGCGCATAGTGTTGCTCCTGCAAGTTTGGTTCGTCCTTGAAAACCGTCCGGACACAATGACGAGATCCAATTGAAGTCATTGAGTAAACCCGGGCGGCAGTTTTGCAAACTGGGGAAGTTAATGTGAATGCGACGTTAAATCAATCGGTTCTGGAATCAACCGGTTAGCGATTAGTCAAATAAAAAACGCCCGCATCTGCGGGCGTTTTTATGACTCAGGGTGCGGAATTACCACATCAGGTCATCGGGGATCTGATAATCGGCGTAGGGATCGTCCTCATCCGGGGCATCCGCAGATTTGTCGTTGAGCAGAACGATTACGCTGGCATCACGCTGTGCCACTTTCTCTGCCACTGCCGCGGCGATCAGGTGGTACTCCTCATCCAGTTTGGCAATGGCCAGTTGGCCATTGATCAGCCCCTGTTGCAGAGCCGCAGTGACGTAGATCTTGGTGATGGTGCCATTATCGGAGAAGTTGTAGGCCAGCTCGCCCTTCTCCCGGGATTGGGCATTAACGGTAATCAGCTGGCGGATCTGCGCTTGCAGCGCTTTCTTCTCTGAATCCGCTTTGCGCTGAGCATTGAGCTGACGGTCCCGTTCAGTCTGCTCGGCGCGCTTCTGAGCGGCGTCAGCCTTGGCTTCATTCACCACCTGCTTGCCCGCTTTGCGTGCCCGGTGTTTGTCTTTGTTGGCCTTTTTGGCGTCGTGCTTGGTCACGAGCCCGGCTTTCAGCAATTGGTCCTGCAGTGACATGGGAGAGGTCCTCACTTATCGGGCAGATGGGGGATGTAGGCAGGCTCTCAGAGCGCGCCATCAAAGTCCAGTTGTCGCCAGGCTTCGTAGCTGACGATGGAGACCGCGTTGGCCAGGTTCAGGCTGCGTGCTTCCGCTTTCATCGGGATGCGGATCCGTTGCGCCAGCGGAATCGCTTCACGCACCGCCTCTGGCAATCCCCGGCTTTCCGGGCCAAACAGCAGCACATCACCGGCTTGATAGCTGGGCTCGGTATGGGGGCGGCTGCCTTTGGTGGTCAGGGCAAAGATGCGGCGACCCGCCATGGCGGCAAGGAACGCCTCGTAGTTTTGGTAGCGGGTGACGCTGGTCAGTTCGGCGTAGTCGAGTCCGGCCCGGCGCAGTCGCTTCTCATCCATGTCGAAGCCCATAGGTTCAATCAGGTGCAGGCGGCAACCGTTATTGGCGCACAGGCGGATGATGGCACCGGTATTGGGGGCGATCTCCGGCTCGTACAGGGCAATCTCAAACATGATGTGGGCGTCCGCGTTACGAAATGGGCTCGTTTTACTCTGACCGGGATCAGAACGCAAGCGCCGGTATCGGGAGTGGGGTAGGCTTAGGCCCATTCGAACGTCGAATCGCAAAAGGACAGTAAGGATGAGCTTTCCCGATCTGGTGACCGCAGCGCAGCTGGCGGCGTGGCAGCAAGAGCCGGACCTGGTGGTGCTGGATGGCAGCTGGTTTCTGCCGGGCAGTGATGGCGATGGCCGGACCGCGTTCCTGACCCAACGGATCCCCGGTGCTCGCTTTTTTGATTTTGACGGTGCCTTTGCCAAACCGGGTACCGCCTTGCCTCATATGCTGCCTGAACCGGCCCAGTTTGCCCGTGAGATGGCCCGACTTGGTATTCAGCGAGAGCAGCGTGTGGTGGTGTATGACTGCCACGGCATCTTCTCAGCGCCCCGGGTGTGGTGGATGCTCAAGGCGATGGGTCACCCGTCGGTGGCGGTACTGGATGGTGGATTGCCGGCATGGGTCGCTGCGGGCTACCCCTGCGAACAGGGGGAGCCGGTAGAGGTTTCACCATCTCACTATGCCTTGCCGGACTCGGTTGGGGGCGCGATTGAGACGCCGGAGCTGTTGGCAGCGATTCAGTCGGGGACGGTTCAGGTACTGGATGCCCGGGCTCCCGGCCGGTTTGCGGGACTGGAGCCGGAGCCGCGACCGGGCGTGCGTCCCGGTCATATGCCGGGGGCGGTCAATCTGCCTTTTGGTACTCTGCTGGAGCAGGGACATCTGCGTTCAACCGAGCAGCTGGCTGAGATATTTGAGAGGGTGGCCGACCTGGATCGGCCCTGGGTGTTCAGTTGTGGCAGCGGCGTGACCGCCTGCATCCTGGCTCTGGCGGCCACGGTTTCCGGCCATCATCATTGGCAGGTTTATGACGGCTCCTGGGCCGAGTGGGGAGGGAACCCGGAACTGCCACTGGCTTAAGCCAGCGGCAGGGTCACGGTCATGGTCAGGCCGTGGGGGGTTCGGTTGTTGGCGCGTATCCGCCCTTGGTGGGCCTCGACGGCCCCCTGGGTGATCGCCAGACCCAGACCCCAGCCACCACTGTCTCGATCCCGGGCTTCCGCCACCCGGTAGAAGGGGCGGAAGATGGTCTCCAGCTCCGTTTCCGGCACGCCGGGACCGTCGTCACTGATCCGGACCAGCACTTCTGTGGGCTGGCGGACAATCTCAAGACTGACGTGCCCATCGGCGTAGCGCAGCGCATTTCGCAGCAGGTTTTCCACCGCCCGCTGCAGCAGGTTTTCTATCCCCTTGAAGGGCAACCGTTCCGGCATGGTGACACTGAGCTGCTTGTCCATCTGCTCCGCTTCGAAGCGGGCGTCTTCCACCACATCGGACAGCACGTCGATCAGGTCGATGCGGTGCTTGTGCTCGGTGATCTGCATGTTGAGCCGTGACAGGGCCAGCAGTTCTCGAATCATCTCATCCAACTGGTCCGCTTCCCGCCCGATACGCTGCAGTTCGGGGGTGTCTTCTCCCTTTTTCCGTGCCAGCGCCAGCGCCAGCTGGAGCCGGGTGAGCGGGGTGCGCAGCTCGTGTGAGATCCCGGACAGCAGGCGCTGCTGCCCCTTGACCATGGTGGTGACCGAGTCCGCCATCTGGTTAAAGCTGGTGGCCAACTGGCCCAGCTCATCCCGTCGCCGCAGAGTGTCGTTGTCGGCTCGAGCGTCCAGGTCCCCTTTGGCCAGTGCCCCGGCGGTGTCCTTCAGGTGGCGGAGCGGTTTGCCCAGGTGCCACGCCAGCAGCCCGAACACCAGGCCGGAAAAGGCGATCGCCACCAGCAGGAAGGCGATGGGGTGGGCCATCAGGAAGAACAACCAGGGGCGTTGGTGCGGCGCGCGGATCTTACCGATCAGATAGTGGGTTTCGCCTTTCAGCTCAATGGGTTGTGGACCAAACACCACCTCGTCAGGGAAGCGGAAGCGCATCGGCTGCTGGTAGTTATCCAGTTCCAGCAGGAAGTGGCGCACCTCCCGGGGCATCCGTCGCTCCTCCCGGTAGGCAGGTCGGCCATCTTTGTCCACCACGTAAAAGTTCATGCGGAACTCGCGACCACGCTCGTCCCGATAGTGGCGCAGGCTGTGGGCGAGGTGTCGCCACTGCTGCGGCGGGGTTGCCTCGATCCGCTCCGCCGTACGGCTCAACAGGGTGGCCAGCCGAGGATCCAGGGGCTCCCGGTCGAACTGCTTCTGCAGGTAGGGGAGGCCGATCACCAACCCCAACACCAGCGAGGAGGTGATCCAGAACGCCAGCAGCAGCTTGAAAAAAAGGTGGTTAGGCAGTTTCACGGTTAATCCAGCCAGATATAGCCTTTGCCCCGAATGGTCTTAACCCGGGGACGATGGTCGGCCCGTTCGGGCAGTTTCCGGCGCAGGTTGGAGAGGTGCATATCCAGACTGCGGTCAAAGGGCATCAGCTTTTTCCCGAGCACGGTCTCTGAGAGCTTATCCTTGCTCACCACTTCACCGGGGTGCTGGGTCAGCTCATAAAGCAGACTGAACTCGGTGGCAGTCAGAGGCAGCAGGGCGCCATTGGCCCAGGCCTCCTGGCGGCGGGGATAGAGCGTCAGGTCATCGCAGATCAGTTCATCCAGGCCGCTGCTGGGCGTCTCCTGATCCCGGGTTCGGCGCAGAATCGCCCGGATCCTCGCAATCAGTTCGCGATCGTTAAAGGGTTTCGGCAGGTAGTCATCGGCACCAATCTCCAGCCCCACCACGCGGTCGATGTCGTCGCCCCGGGCGGTCAGCATCAGTACCGGAATGTTGCTCTTCTGACGAAGCTGGCGCAGCAGATCAAAGCCATTCAGGCCCGGCAGCATCACATCCAGCAGCACCAGATCATGGTCGCCGCTCATTGCCGCCGTTAAACCCGAGGGACCATCCTGGCGGACCGTCAGGGCAAAGCCTTCCAGCTCCAACAGCTGTCCCAGCAGTTCACACAGTCCCTGATCGTCTTCAACCAGCAGGATTCGATTCATTACCTATGACTCCAATTTGTTACAGGGCAAGCCTAACCCATGGGCCGGAGGGCCCCAAGCAACCTTTACACTGTTTTACCCGACCTAGACCCTGTTTGACATTGACCTTGGTACGCTTTTAACCGTCGACTTAACCAAGAAGGACTACCCCATGAAAACCTCCGTCAAACTGCTTGTAATTGGTGCCCTGGCTTCCACCTCTCTGGTGGCCGTAGCAAAGGGTGGCGATGGTGAGTACCGTTGCGAGATGCGCGGCCATGGTGGCCACCATGGTAAGGCTTACCATCATGAGAAGCGTGGTCATCACGGTGGCGAAGTTCGCAAGATGCTGCGCGGCCTGGATCTGACTGCCGAGCAGAAAGAAAAGGTGAAGGCGCTGATTGAAGCTGCCCATACCGACAAACCTCAGCGTGACATGGCCAAAATGGAAGCGCATATGGCCGCTCGTCAGGCGCTGATGAGCAGCCCCGACTTCGATGAAGCGGCCGCCCGCGAGATGATCGGTGAGCGTCAGGCCAAAATGGCGGACCGTGAGCTGGCTCGCATGAAGCTGCAGCACGATATTATGCAGGTGCTGACGGATGAGCAGAAAGCCAAGCTGGCCGAGCGTCACACTGAGCGCCTGGAGCGATTCCGCGCCCATCACGGCGAGTGAAGTGATACACTGGGCGGCACCAAATTCTTATCGTTTTCATCCTGATGTCGCCCACCTCTCCTGAGCAATATGCTTTCTGGATCCGCCTGGCCACCCGAGCGTCGGTGGCCACGGCAACCATCCTTATCCTCGCCAAACTGATCGCCTGGTTCTATTCCGGCTCCGCCAGTATGCTGGCCTCCCTCACCGATTCCATGATGGATGCCATGGCATCCCTGGTGAACTTCTATGCCCTGAGAGTCGCGCTGCTGCCTGCGGATCAGCATCACCGCTTTGGCCATGGTAAGGCAGAACCCCTCGCCACGCTGGTGCAGTCCGGCTTTATCATGGGCTCGGCGATGCTGCTGCTGTTCCATGGCGGTGAGCGTCTGCTTAACCCCACACCGGTTTCCCACTCCACGCTCGGTGTTAGTGTCACCCTGTTTGCCATGGTGGCGACTCTGGTCCTGCTGGCCATTCAGAAGCGAGCCGTGGCGGTTACCGGCTCCACTGCGGTGGCGGCGGATGCACTGCACTACCGTACCGACCTTCTGCTCAATGCTGCCGTGCTGGTGGCTCTGGTGCTGTCTGCACAGGGCGTTATTTGGGCGGATGGCTTGTTTGCCGTTTTGATTGCCCTCTATATCGGTCATGGTGCCTGGGGACTGGGCTACGAGGCGGTGCAGCTGCTGCTGGATCGGGAAGTGGAGCCGGAAGTTCGTGAACAGGTGGAAGCACTGGCCACCCAGGACCCGGCGGTAAGAGGGGTGCATGATCTCCGCACCCGCCGCTCCGGCCACACCCTGTATGTTCAGATGCATCTGGAGCTGGATGGTGAGTTGCCTCTGAGGGATGCGCATGACCTGGCGGATGCGGTGGAGTGCCGTATCCGGAAAGCGTTCCCTGGTTCGGATGTGATTGTCCACCAGGACCCGGTCTGACAAAAAAGCGCGCCCATCGGCGCGCTTTTTTATTCCTCCATATTGAGCTCTTTCAGCTTACGGGTGAGGGTGTTTCTGCCCCAGCCCAGCAGCCGAGCCGCTTCCTGTTTGTGGCCGCGGGTGTGACTCAGTGCCGTGGTCAGCAAGGTGCGTTCAAACGCGGGCTGAGCATCCTCCAGCAGATTGGTGTCACCATTAGCCAGCGCCTGAGTGGCCCAGTTGGCCAGCAGCGCCGTCCAGTCCCCCTCTTGTCCCGCTTCGCTGCCGATGCCGATCGGACTGCGGCTGGTTTTCAGCTCGGGTGGCAGATCATCCGCCAGGATCTCCTGGCCGGACGCCATGACCGTCATCCAGCGACAGGCGTTCTCCAATTGTCGGACGTTGCCCGGCCAGGGCAGGGCGCAAAGGCGTAACTCCGCTTCTTTGCTCAGGCGCTTGGGCTCAACCCCCAGCTCCGCCGCAGCCGCAGCGAGAAAGTGGCGGGTCAGGGCCGGGATATCTTCCGCCCGCTCCTTCAGCGGGGGCAGCTGGATCCGGATGACGTTTAGACGGTGGAACAGGTCCTCCCGGAACTGTCCTTCTGCAACCCGCTGCTCCAGATCCTGATGGGTTGCCGCAACGATGCGCACATCCACTTTGATGGCGCTGTGTCCGCCCACCCGGTAGAACTGGCCGTCGGACAGCACCCTCAGCAAACGGGTTTGCACATCCAGTGGCATGTCGCCGATCTCATCCAGGAACAGGGTGCCGCCATTGGCTTGTTCGAAGCGGCCCTGGCGCACCGACGCCGCGCCGGTAAAGGCCCCCTTTTCATGGCCAAACAGCTCCGATTCGATCAGGTCCTTCGGGATGGCCGCCATATTGAGCGCCACAAAGGGGGCCGAGGAGCGGGGGCTGTGTTTGTGAAGAGCATGAGCCACCAGCTCTTTTCCGGTACCGGACTGGCCGTTGATCAGCACACTGATGGAGGAGCGGGAGAGTCGGCCAATGGCTCGGAACACCTCCTGCATCGCGGGGGCTTCGCCGATGATGCCGGGCACCGCTTCACTGGTGTCTGCGGTCTGAGGCGTGCGGGCTGCAGCGTGTTCCAATGCACGACGCACCAGCGCGAGGGCTTCATCGATATCAAAGGGCTTGGGAAGGTACTCAAATGCACCCGACTGGTAGGCCCCGACGGCGGAGTCCAGATCGGAGTGGGCGGTCATGATGATCACCGGCAGATCCGGGTAGTGTTTCTTGATCCGTTCCAGCAGCGTCAAGCCATCGGTGCCAGGCATGCGGATGTCGGAGACGATCACCTGGGGCTGACTGACCTCCAGTGCCTGCCAAAGCGATTCGGCACTGGCGAAGCTGGCGCTGGAAAGCTCTTCCCGTTTGAGGGCGCGCTCCAGTACCCAGCGGATGGAGCTGTCATCATCAAGGATCCAGACTTGTTCGCTCATTGTGCCTCCTTGGAAAACGTCATTGGCAGTAACAGGGTGAACTCGGTGTGTCCCGGCCAACTCTCCAGTTCGATTCGCCCCTGATGCTGACTGACGATCTTCTGGGCGATGGAGAGACCCAGGCCACTGCCATCGGCCTTATTGGTCACCATGGGATAAAACAGGGTGTCCTGAATCGCAGGGTCGATACCGGGACCGTTGTCGATCACGCTGACCGCCACCACCTGGCGATGGCGCTGGCCAGCGATGGTCATCTGGCCCTGGCTGCGGGTTCGGAGGGTGATGCAGCCTTGCCCCTCGGTGGCCTGCACCGCATTGCGGACGATATTGAGCAGGGCTTGCTGCAGCTGCTCCGCTTCCATCACAAAGTCCGGAATGGAGGGGTCGTAATCCCGCTCGATGCGGAGCGAGCCGGACGCCTCCATCTCACACAGTCGGGCCACTTGCTCCAGGATGCGATGCACATTGCCCTCGGCCCAGGTGCCGGGATACTGGGGCCCAAGCAGCCGGTCTACCAGACTGCGAAGTCGATCGGACTGCTCAATGATGATGGTGGTGAACTCTTTCAGTTCCGGATCCGTCAGTTCCCGCTCCAGCAACTGGGCGGCACCGCGCAGGCCTCCCAATGGATTCTTGATCTCATGGGCCAGCCCCCGCACCAGCAGCTGAGCGGCGTGTTGCTGAGCGTAGTGTTGCAACTCCTGGCTGATGCGCTGCTGATGGTCGACCATTCGGGCCTCAACCAGAATTTGCCCGCTCTCCAGCGGTGTGAAGATCAGATCGATGGTGTGGTGCTGGCCGTCCAGGGTCACCATGGATACGGCATAAAGGGACTGGCCCTGCTCCTGGGACAGGGTTTGGCGCAGCAACGCGGTATCCGTGGTCAGTTGGCTGTACAACGATGCGGCAGGTTGGCCAATCAGGCGGCGTTGGCCAAGACCAAGCAGCTGCTCAGCGGCCTGGTTGGCATACAGCACGCGAAGTTGGTCATCCAGCACCAGTACGGCGGTGGAGAGCTGATGCAGATAATCGGGATCCGGCTGGCGGTCCATTGTGGTGCGGTCCTCTTTGCCCTGGCATTGTGCACCACCATAGCATTGCACCAAAATGGTGCAAAGCGGTTTCCGTCAGGAACCTCCCTGAGTTCGCGGCTCTGGGCGCGGCTTCGGGGAGAGCAGCTGAGAATGGCGGTGCAGATAAACCGTCCTTTTCCCACTTGATGCAAGGACTTTGCCGTTTTCGTCGATCACGCGGGCCTGAAGCAGATGTTCGCCCCGATCCAGGTTATCCAGTGCGAAGGAGCCGCCACTGCCAACAGTACGGATCACCTTGCCATCCAGCAGCAGTTCAATGCGGTGATCCGCCTTGAGATCCGGCTCCAGGGCAATATTGAGGTTCAACTGACCGTTATTGTCACGCACCGTGGCGCCCTGTGCCGGTTCCGTCAGCCTGATGCGGTACGAGGGTTGTTCCACCACCTGAGGGGGCGGCGTGGTTCCGGAGGGTTTGGCCAGAATAATGGTTGAGGCCTTGCTGGTATCCACCTCGACCACTTCAGCGCCATCACGGGGTTTATCGGAGTAGTGCACCTGACCTTGGCTGTCGGTCCATTTGTAGATCTTGGCCATGCCCTGAGGCGCCAACAGGATGGCTGCTGCCAGCAGGATCAGTCGGGGTCCCATGTCTCGCTCCTTGTCGATGGTTTCTTGAACAGTTTAGTGACATGAACGGAAAAAGCCCATCCTTTCGGATGGGCTTTTGGTGCTCTTAGTTCTTGTTTTTATTAGGGGTACAGAGCGTGCTTCACTTCCAGTGAACCGGCGCGTTGTTAAACGCTGTAATACATTTCGAACTCAACCGGGTGAGTGGTCATGTTCAGACGCTCCACCTCGCTGCGCTTCAGGTTGATGTAGGAGTCGATGAAGTCATCGGAGAACACACCACCAGCGGTCAGGAAGGCGCGGTCAGCGTCCAGACAATCCAGTGCCTGATCCAGGCTGGAAGCCACGGTCGGGATCTCAGCCGCTTCTTCTGCCGGCAGGTCGTACAGATCCTTATCCATGGCATCGCCCGGGTGGATCTTGTTGATGATGCCGTCCAGGCCAGCCATCAGCATGGCGGAAAACGCCAGGTAGGGGTTGGCAGTCGGATCCGGGAAGCGAACTTCGATGCGACGACCTTTCGGGCTCGGTACTACCGGGATGCGGATGGAGGCGGAGCGGTTACGGGCAGAGTAGGCCAGCATAACCGGAGCTTCGAAGCCAGGTACCAGACGCTTGTAGGAGTTGGTGGAGGCGTTGGCGAAGGCGTTGATGGCACGGGCGTGCTTGATGATACCGCCGATGTAGTACAGCGCGGTTTCAGACAGGCCGCCGTACTTGTCGCCGGCAAACAGGTTAACGCCGTCTTTGCTCAGAGACTGGTGGCAGTGCATACCGGAACCGTTGTCGCCGACCAGCGGCTTGGGCATAAAGGTGGCGGATTTGCCATATACGTGAGCCACGTTGTGGATGACGTACTTCAGAACCTGCAGTTCGTCCGCCTTCTCAACGATGCTGTTGAAGCGGGTGGCGATTTCGTTCTGACCGGCAGTGGCCACTTCGTGGTGGTGGGCTTCAACAACCTGACCCATCTCTTCCAGAACCAGACACATGGCAGAACGGATGTCCTGAGCGGAATCGACCGGGGATACCGGGAAGTAGCCGCCTTTTACGCCAGGACGGTGGCCCTTGTTGCCGCCTTCGTAGTCTTTGTCAGAGTTCCAGGAGGCCTCTTCCGCGTCGATCTTGTACATGGAGCCGGACATGTCGGTCTTGTACTTCACGTCGTCGAACAGGAAGAACTCCGGCTCAGGACCGAAGAAACAGTCATCGGCGATGCCGGTGGACTGCATGTAAGCTTTGGCGCGCTTCGCGATGGAGCGGGGGTCGCGATCGTAGCCTTCCATGGTGGCCGGCTCGATGATGTCGCAACGTACGTTCAGAGTCACTTCGTCGGTGAAGGGGCACAGTACGGAAGTGCTGGCATCCGGCATCAGGATCATGTCGGACTCGTTGATCCCTTTCCAACCCTGGATAGAGGAACCATCGAACATCTTGCCCTCTTCAAAGAAGTCGGCGTCGATTTGGCTGACCGGAATGGACACGTGCTGCTCTTTACCTTTGGTGTCGGTGAAGCGCAGATCAACAAACTTAACGTCGTTTTCTTCAATCAGTTTCAATACGTTTTCGATGGACATCCCTAAACCTCCAGTGACTAAAATGGTGCTCTGACCAAGCTGACCAAAGCATTGCGAACACCATGCCAAAAGTGCAAGGTGTTGAAATATAAGAGATTGATTTGGTGTGCGTTGAGCGAGGCTGGTGATTCTGCACCAAAGTGGTGCGCATGCCGCCCTATAATGGGGCATGGTCGATGGTGGGGCGGGGCCGTTTCCGGAAAGGCCATGGAAATCACTCTGTTCTGCACAATCCTTGAGCGTTTTGCCAGTCTAGCACCAAGGTGCTTACTCCCGTTACAAGGATTTCTTAGGTATTTGTCGCAGTTTTAATCGCTATCCTTTAAACTTGCCGCCCAGAATTTACCCCGCGGAGGGGTTCGCCCGGTCTATCTATAGATCGGGTCTTTTCGTTTGTACCCCTTTGCCTGGAGAGATCGATGAGTATCGAAAACTTGCGTAACGTGGCGATCATCGCCCACGTTGACCACGGGAAAACCACCCTGGTTGACAAACTGCTGTCCCAGTCCGGCACCCTGGATGCCCGTGTGGCCCTGGACGAGCGCGTCATGGACTCCAACGACCTGGAGAAAGAGCGCGGCATTACCATTCTGGCGAAGAACACCGCCATTAAGTGGAACGAATACCGCATCAACATCGTGGACACCCCTGGACACGCTGACTTCGGTGGTGAAGTAGAGCGCGTACTGTCCATGGTGGACTCCGTACTGCTGCTGGTGGACGCTCAGGAAGGTCCGATGCCGCAGACTCGCTTCGTAACCCAGAAAGCGTTTGCTCAGGGTCTGAAGCCGATCGTCGTAATCAACAAGATCGACAAGCCTGGTGCGCGTCCTGACTGGGTAATGGATCAGGTGTTCGACCTGTTCGACAACCTCGGTGCCACTGACGAACAGCTGGACTTCAAAGTGGTGTACGCCTCCGCTCTGAACGGCTGGGCCTCCAACGAAGAAGGCGAGTCCGCTGAAGACATGACCGCCCTGTTCCAGACCATCGTTGACGAAGTGTCTGCTCCTGCTGCGGATCCGGAAGGTCCGTTCCAGATGCAGATCTCCCAGCTGGACTACAACAGCTACGTGGGCGTTATCGGTGTAGGTCGTGTGTCCCGTGGCCGCGTTAAAGTGGGCCAGCAGGTGACCGTTCACGGCGCCAACGGCATCACCCGTAACGGTAAAGTGGGCCAGGTTCTGGGCTACATGGGTCTGGAGCGTCACGAAGTGGGCGAAGCTCAGGCTGGCGACATCATCGCCATCTCTGGTCTGGGTGAGCTGAAGATCTCCGACACCGTTTGCTGCCCGTCCGAAGTGGAAGCGCTGCCGGCCCTGTCCGTTGACGAGCCGACCGTAACCATGACCTTCCAGGTGAACACCTCTCCGTTCGCCGGTCTGGAAGGCAAGTACGTGACCTCCCGTAACATCCTGGAGCGTCTGCAGAAAGAGCTGGTGCACAACGTGGCACTGCGCGTTGAAGAAACCGATGATCCGGACAAGTTCAAAGTGTCTGGCCGTGGTGAACTGCACCTGGGCGTACTGATCGAAAACATGCGTCGTGAAGGCTTCGAGCTGGCGGTATCCCGTCCGGAAGTGATCATGCGCACCATCGACGGTGAGCTGCAGGAGCCCTACGAGACCGTAACCGTTGACGTTGAGGAAGCCCACCAGGGTTCCATCATGGAGAAGCTGGGCCTGCGTAAGGCTGAGCTGACCGACATGGCACCGGACGGCAAAGGTCGTATCCGTATGGACTTCATCATGCCGTCCCGCGGCCTGATCGGCTTCCAGACCGAGTTTATGACTCTGACTTCCGGTACTGGTCTGCTGTACCACACGTTCTACGAGTACGGTCCGCACAAAGGCGGCAACATCGGTCAGCGCATCAACGGTGTACTGATTGCTAACGCCACCGGTAAAGCGCTGACCAACGCCCTGTTCAACCTGCAGGAGCGTGGTCGTCTGATGGTGGGTCACGGTACTGAAGTGTACGAAGGCATGGTTATCGGTATTCACAGCCGCGATAACGACCTGACTGTGAACGCCCTGAAAGGCAAGCAACTGACCAACGTCCGTGCCGCCGGTACCGACGAAGCTCAGACTCTGACTCCGCCGATTCAGCTGACCCTGGAGCGTGCTCTGGAGTTCATCGATGACGATGAGCTGGTAGAGGTGACTCCGGAGAGCATCCGTATCCGTAAGAAGATGCTGACCGAATCCGATCGTAAGCGCGCTTCCCGCGAGAGCAAGAAAGCCTAACGGCTGACGGCTTAAAGAAAGGCACCCTTCGGGGTGCCTTTTTTGTTGCGGCTGTATCCCCCACCGATGGTGGTTTTCACTGTAGGGGGGCTGAACCAACGTGCGTAATCTGGGGCTTTGGTAAGGAGATCAACATGTTCTTTTTCGGTTTCATGCTAAGGTCTTCGCTTACCCTGTTGGTTCACTCACAGCATTTGGGGGAGGCAAGTGAAGCGACTTATTGTCGATCTGGATGGCACCCTGACTCAGGCGGACACCCGGGATTACGCCAACGTATCACCTCGAGAAGAGGTGGTTGCCATGTTGCAGCACTACCGGGCCGAAGGGTTTGAAATCGTCATCTCAACCGCCCGCAACATGCGCACGTTTGAGGGCAATGTTGGCAAGATCAACGCGCATACCCTACCGGTGATCATTGCCTGGCTGGACAAGCACCAGGTGCCCTACGATGAGCTCCTGGTGGGCAAGCCCTGGTGCGGCCATGACGGGTTCTATATTGATGATCGGGCGGTGCGCCCAGGGGAGTTTTCCCGCCTCAGCTACCAGGAGATCCTGGCCCTAATCGAGAGCGATAAGGCATGTATCTGATCACCTCCGGCGCCTATGTCATCAGCGAACTGCAGTCGGAGTTCGGTGCCATTCCTCCCGCCTTCCTTCCGGTAGGCAACCGTCGCCTGTTTCATCATCAGCTGGCCCGCATTCCCGCCGATGAGCCAGTGGTCATGACCCTGCCCGAACGCTTCCGTCCCGGCTCATTTGACCTGGAAGCGCTGCGCCGTCGTGGCGTCGAACTGCTCTATCTGCCGGAGTCTCTTTCGTTGGGAAAAGCGGTGGTCTATGCCCTGAATCTGCTGGAGCTGGAGTCCTCCGAGCCGGTGCGGCTACTGCACGGCGATACCCTGTTGGACACTCTGCCGACGGGGCTGGATCAGGTGGGGATCAGCCGGGTAGAGGAGAATTACGACTGGGCGGAGTATGACGGGCAAACCGGTTTGATGAAGCGCTACGACGTGACCAAACCGCCCGGCAGCGATCTGATCGTGAATGGCTTCTTCAGCTTCTCCAAACCCCGGACTCTGGTGCGGGAGATCACGGCAGCCGGTGGGGACTTTATTGAGGGGCTGAATGGCTATCATCGCGCAGTTGGGCTGACGCCCATCGAGAATGTGGATTGGTACGATTTTGGCCACAGCCACACCTACTACCAGTCCAAATCCCGGATGACCACTCAAAGGGCCTTTAACGAGATGGTGATCCAGGGGCAGGTGGTGACGAAAGCCAGCCATAAAGCGCACAAGCTCGCTGCTGAGGCCAACTGGTACCAGAGCCTGCCTGGGGCCATGAAGCTCTATACTCCGGCACTGCTGGCCTCTGAGGCTCAGCAGGAGGGGTTTCAATACCGTATCGAATATCTCTATCTGACGGCGCTGAATGAGCTTTACGTCTTCAGCCGCCTTCCCGCCTTTGCCTGGAACAAGATTTTGCGGGCCTGCTGTCGCTTTCTGGACTGTGCCCGCAGCCATCAGGTCGAGAATCGACTCACTCTGCACACTCTGTTTACCCGGAAAACCGAACAGCGATTGGCGGCGTTTGACGCTCCCTGCAGCCTGGATGAGCCGATGTGGATCAACGGCCAGGCCCGCCCCAGTATCCGGGCGTTGGCGCAACTGAGCGCTGCGGCACTGCCGGAGGACGATGGCCGTCAGAATCTGCTGCATGGCGATTTCTGTTTCAGCAATATCCTCTACGACTTCCGCACCGGCAATATCAAGGTGATCGATCCCCGGGGTCTCGATGGCGAGGGGCAGGTGTCGATCCATGGCAACAGTCTCTACGACATCGCCAAGTTGTCCCACTCCATCATCGGGCTCTACGACCTGATTGTCGCGGGCTACTTCCAGGCCAGCTTGGAGGGGCAGTCATTAACCTTTGCCGTGGCCCGGGACCCCGAACGGGAAAAGGTGATCGAGGCGTTCTGTGAGCTGATGGCCAGCCGCTATGGCCTCAATCGCCGTCAACTGTCCGCCATGCAGATCCAACTGTTTCTCTCCATGTTGCCGCTGCACAGTGACCGGCCCGACCGGCAACTGGGCTTTATCGGCAACGCGTACCGTCTGTATGACCAACTTAACGGAGCACCGGCATGATAGTGATCCCGATGGCCGGGCTCAGTTCCCGCTTCTTCAAGGCTGGCTACAGCTTGCCCAAGTACATGCTGAAAGCCCACGGTCGGCCGCTGTTTGATCATGCGGTGCTGAGTTTTCAGCGCTACTTCGACACCCTGCCTTTCCGCTTTATTGTGCGGGTCGATTACAACACGCCCGCCTTCGTAGAGGCGCGTTGCCAGGCGCTGGGGATCCGCCACTTCGATCTGGTGGTGCTGAACCGGGAGACCCGGGGTCAGGCGGAAACCGTGGTGCTGGGGCTGGAAGGGGTGGCTGAGGAAACCCCCATCACCGTGTTCAATATCGACACCTTCCGCCCGGGCTTTGTGCTGCCGGAACCGGAGGCCATTGAGGATGGGTATCTGGAGGTGTTCAGGGGTGGGGGCAGCAACTGGTCCTACGCCAGACCCGCTGCGCCAGATAGCACCCGGGTGGTTGAGACCGCCGAGAAGCAGCCCATCTCCGATCTCTGCAGTACCGGTCTGTACCACTTTCGCAGAGCCGGGGATTTTCTCCGGGCCTTTAATGAAGAGGCGGCGTTGCCGCCGGAGCAGTGGCAGAAAAGCGAACTCTATATTGCGCCGCTGTACAACCGGTTAATCGCTGATGGAAAAGCGATCCACTACCACCTGATTAAACCGGATGAGGTGATCTTCTGCGGTGTCCCCGAGGAGTATCGGGTATTCCTGGAGGGGCAGGATCCCTATCCCTGACGCGGGGGGGAGTGTGGCAGGAAAAAGCGGGACCGTTTGGTCCCGCTTTGCCTTCAGTCCTCAGGGATTGAGGGTCTGGATAAATTTGTCGGACTCCGCGATGGCCCGGTTCATCTCGGCGATGACCCTCTCCACCTCCTGCTCCAGTACCCCAAACTCCCGGCCCACGGCACCAATGGCGCGGGCATTGAGGTTGTGCTTCAGATAGAGTTCATTGTCCTTGAGGCGCTTCAGTACCGGCTCCATCTTGTCCTCGGCCTGGCGCATGGCGCGCAGCATGGCGTCATAGCGGCGGCGGGTATCCCGCAACTGGGTTTCGCTGTCCCGGCGCAGGTTGGCGGACTGGTACTGACCCAGCTCCTCCTCCCACTCGTCAAACATCGCTTCGGCCACATCGGCCACCGCATCGATACGACTGCTGACATCGGCGGCCGCATCGGCAGAGGCGTCGTACTCCCCCTTCACCTTGTCGTAGGCCGCCTCCAGATCCCCGCCTTCAAAGTCGATCAGGGTCTTCATCTGCTCCAGCGCCGAGCTGAACTGTTCCTGCGCCTCCTGCTGACTCTCCTGCGCGTCCTCTACCCGATCCACCAGGATCTCGCGTTTGTGGTAACCCACCTTTTCCGCTGCGGCGTAATAGGCACTTTGGCAACCGGTAAGGGCCAGAACCAGCAACAAAGGTATCAGTCTCACGTAAGGCTCCTTAACCGCGGAATCGAGCGGCGTCGACGATGCACCAGATGTGCAGCGGGATGGCGATGATAAAGGGGACGTAAAGCAGCGCACCCAGTGCGTAGAAGCCGGTGACAAAGATAAAGAACAGAAACGCCGCCAGGATACGGCCCTGAACCAGCTGGCCCAGCCCGGCGATAAAGAAACTGCAGATGGCGGCCAGGACATTACCGGCCGAACCTTGTTGGGACATACTCCCTCCTCAAAGCGCCTCGCCAGAGCGAATAACGCGAAGTACAACAATAAGTAAATGTTGGTCCAATGTTGTATGCTGCCGCCATACCTCTTGAAATGGAAGTGTGGATGAACCGTTTACAGGTTTGGTTGAGCCGCCTCTCAGAAGTGAGCTGGCGAGACCTGCTGAGTTTCTTTCCCTATCTCTGGCGCCGGGTGGGTGAAAACGGCCTGCAGATCACCGCTGGGCACCTGGCTTACGTCTCGTTGTTGTCACTGGTTCCGATGCTGGCGGTGGTGCTGTCGGTGTTTTCGGCGTTTCCCGGTTTTGCTGGAGTCAGGGCGGACCTGGAGTCCTTCGTCTACAACAACTTTGTGCCTACCGCCGGGGAAACGGTTCAGCTCTATCTTAGTCAGTTTGTCGACAACGCCTCCAAAATGACCGCTGTCGGCGTACTTTTTCTGGCGGTTGTGGCGTTGATGCTGATCAGCAATATCGATAAAGCGCTCAACCGGATCTGGCGTGTCAAAACCCGGCGCCGGGCGATCTACTCCTTCTCTATGTACTGGATGATCCTGACCATGGGGCCGATGCTGATGGGGGCCAGTATCGCCGTCACCTCTTATCTCGTGTCGATGAAACTGTTCTCTGACACCGGGTTGAGTGGGGCTTACGCTTTCTTTATTGCCAGATTACCCTTCCTGCTGTCGGTCAGTGCCTTCACCCTGCTTTACATGCTGGTACCGAACACCCGGGTGCGCCTGCACCATGCTGTGCTCGGCGCTTTTGTGGCGGCGATGCTGTTTGAGGCGGGCAAACGGGGTTTTGCCTGGTACGTCACCCAATTCCCCTCTTATGAGGCAATTTACGGGGCATTGGCTACCATTCCCATTCTGTTCCTGTGGGTGTATCTCTCCTGGATCATTGTCCTGCTGGGAGCCGAGATCACTGCGGCATTACCGGAACACTTCCATCTGAATGACAAGGAGTCACCATGAAACCAACAATGGCAGCGTTACTGCTCTCTACCGCTTTGCTGGGAGGCTGTGCCTCCATGGGGCAGTCCGGCAATGTGCTGGACCTGGCGGGAAAAACCAATGAGCAGGCCACCGAAGCACTGGTGACCGCCCTCACCAAACAGCAGTACAAGGTGCAGCGGGTAAGTGGTCAGAGCCTGATGGTGGAGTACGACAACAGCCACTTTATGATGCAGCCTAAGCTGACCGAGGATGGCCTCGATCGCATCGTTATCGCCAAGTATTACGTACTGCACCCGGACCTGGCACAGACGCCGGAGCTGCTGCTGTTGATCGGCCAGTTGAATCAACGGATGGACTTCGCCAAATTTGTGGTGATCGAAGAGGGTCGTGGTGTCGAGGTACGCGGTGCCGCCACCTTTGTGGACACCATCACCATTGAAGAGCTGACTCGCTTTATGGATTGGACCGATGCAGGTTTGAGAATGCTGCGTGAGGCCTTCCCGCAAGCCACGCCGGTGGCCAAAGAGGTGCGTTTCGGCGCCTGATGCATCTTGCAGTTTGAAACCGGGCCAGCGATGATGGCCCGGTTTTTTTATGGGAAATGAAGGAGTGCTTTCGCAATGATCGCCCTAATCCAACGTGTCAGTGAAGCCCGGGTTGATGTGGCTGGGGAAACCGTCGGTGCCATTGACGGCGGTCTGTTGGTGCTGCTGGGTGTCGAGCGGGAGGACGATGAGGCGCGCCTGCGCAAGCTGGCGGATAAGGTAATGAAGTACCGTATCTTTGCCGACGACGAGGGCAAAATGAACCTGAATGTCCGGCAGGCTGGTGGCAGTCTGCTGGTGGTCAGCCAGTTTACCCTGGCGGCGGATACGGAAAAGGGGCTGCGGCCCAGCTTCTCAAGTGCCGCTCATCCCAGCGAGGCGGAGCGGCTGTACGAGGCGTTTGTCGCCTACTGTCGGGAACAGGGCATGCCCGTTGAAACCGGTGCCTTTGGCGCGGATATGAAGGTGTCCCTCACCAACGACGGCCCGGTCACCTTCTCTCTGACGGCCTGAATCAGGCTGCTGCGCCGCGGCCAATGGCGGCCAGCAGAGCGTGGGGGTCGAACTTGGTCAGCCCCTCATTGGCGCCTGCGGCCTGAGTGATGCGTTCACAGATCTTCGGATTCAGGGAGCTGTGCAGGATCACGTAAGCGGGACGCAGATGATTATCCGCATTCACCGACAGTGCCAGCTGATAACCATCCAACTCCGGCATCTCAATGTCGGACACCAGGATCTGCACCGGCGCTCCGGCATCCGCTTCCCGCTTCAGAATCTCCAGCGCGGCTTTGCCGTTTGGGGCGCTCAGATAATCGATCTGATGAGATTCCAGGGCGCGAGCCATCTGTTTGCGGGCGAAACGGGAGTCGTCGCAGATCAGAATCTTCTGCGCCCGGATGCGACTCAGGCTGGCCTCATCCAGTTCGGGCGTCTCCACCTCGCTGTTTTGTAACTCACCGACGATGCGCTCCAGGTCCAGCAATTGAACCAGACGGTCCTGCGCATCCCGGAATACCGCACTGCTGAAAATGCGTTGGCCCAAACCCCGGGGCAGGGTGGTGATGGCCTGGCTGTCCATGCTTTGAATCGCTTCGATGGTGCCCACCAATAAGCCATAGCGGGCACCCTGGATCTCGCACACCACCACACTTTGTGGTGGCTCGCCCTTCAGGCCCATGGCTCGGTTCAGATCCACCACCGCCAGGGTCTCTCCCCGCAGGGTGAGAGTGCCCGCGACCGCCGGGTGGCTGCCAGGAATTCGATTGAACTGGCTGAGTGTGACGATCTCCTGCACCTTGAGGGTGGAGAAGGCAAATCGCTGGTTGTGGGCCAGCGAAAACACCAGCAGTTCCTGGCGAGAAACAGAGCCTTGATTCATAAACGAAACGTCCTTGGAACTCATTACGGTTACCGTGCCACCTGCGACGACTGATTGTCCAATGGTCAGCCCAGTTTTGCGGAACAGATCCGCTAACCTGCCCGCTATTAACAAGGAGGCGGCATGAACTCGAGTATTCTGGAAGCGCAGTTGGAAAGGTTGAACGGCCTGTGGCACCAAACCATCCCCATTGCGGCCCAGATGGGGATCCATGCGGTGTCATTTGATGGTACAACCCTGATGACCCGGGCAGACCTCAACGCCAATCGCAATCTCCATGGCACCATGTTCGCTGGCAGCATCTACAGCCTTGCCACGCTGACCGGCTGGGGTCGGGTCTGGCTCGCACTTCAGGAACAGGGGCTCAGTGGTGAGATTGTTCTGGCGGAGGGACAGATCCGCTACCGCAAGCCGATTGCGGAGGAACCCGAGTGTCGATGCGAAGCTGATCGGCTCGACCTCAACCCTTTGATACGGGGACAAAACGCCCGAATCCCTCTGACCGTGACCCTGGGCTCCGCCGCCCGCTTCGAGGGCGTCTATGTGGTGCTGCCCAGCCAGAGTGAGCGCTGATACTCAGGTTAAATCAAAAAAAGAACCGGCCATTTGGCCGGTTCTTTTCTGCGTGGTGATCTTTATTCGTTCAGGGCCGCTTTGAATCGGCGAAGCACGGATTTCACTTTGCGGGCGTTGTCCGGCCCCATACGGATCATCAGTTTCTGAGCGTCGCTCAGATCCTCAATGGCCGGGTCGGCAAACTGGTAATTCACGCTGTGGCTGAGCAGCTCCAGCGGCATGTCGTATTCCGGTGCAGCCAGCAGTTCATCAATGCTGTCCACAACCGCAGTACGGAACTGTCCGGCACCATAACCCAGCTCCTGGAAAGCGCTCTCCAGCAAAGGTTCGGTCAGCAGGAAGTGGTCGCGCAGTTTGGTTTCATCCAGGTTATAGAGGAACTCGGCATACTGGTCGAAACGGCGGTAGCCTTCCGGGTCCAGGTAGAACTTGCCATTCATCTCCAGCGCTTTGAAGTTTTCGCTCAGCGGCGTAAACGGTCCCTGCTGGCGCATCACTTCACCGCCAGCCAGGTTGTCGACAAAGACCACAAAGCGTCGGATCAGATTGTTGTCTTCCAGGGAGGCGCCCAACTGCATACCGTCACTGATGGCGTTGATCTGCTCCTTGGCAAAATCGTCACTGTCATTGAGCGGCGGCAGAGGCTCCGGTTCCGGCATGGGGGTCGGTTCCGGCTGCGGCGGCAGCTCCGGCTCGGGCTCCGGCACAGGTTCCGGTACCGGCTCCGCAGGCAGAGGCTGTTCAGGCAGCGTGGGCTCAGGTGCAGGGAGGGCGGGGACAGGCTCCGTCGGCTCTGGGGCCTGGCTGTCGCGCATAAAGAGATACCAGGCACCACCACAGGCCAGGATCACCAGGATCACCAGCACCATGGCCATCTGGTTTGCACCGGTGCGTTTCGAGTCGTCATCTTGATACATCGTAAGATCCTATCTCCCTGATTGTTGATACCATTTTGAACAAAACCGGCAGGCTGTCCAGTGACATCCTCAGGCCTGACTGTAAATTTCTCGTCCGCCGAGCCAGCGATCGATAATGGCGGGTACCCGGGAAGGGTAGCGGTCCATCAGGTGCTGAGCCAGTCGTTGCACCTGAGGGATCAGTTCCGCATCGCGTACCAGGTCAGCAATCTTAAGTTCAGCCAATCCGGTCTGGCGGGTACCCAATACTTCACCGGGGCCACGGATCTCCAGGTCCCTTTGAGCGATCACAAAGCCGTCATTGCTCTCTCTGAGCACACCCAGTCGGGCCTGGGCGGTTTTGGAGAGTGGCGGGTGGTAAAGCAGGACACAGTGGCTGGCGACCGCGCCCCGGCCCACCCGTCCCCGCAACTGGTGTAGCTGGGCCAGACCGAGACGCTCCGGGTTTTCGATGATCATCAGGCTGGAGTTGGGCACATCCACCCCCACCTCAATCACCGTAGTCGCGACCAGCAGATGAAGTTCATTGGCCTTAAAGGCGTTCATCACCTGCTGCTTCTCATCCGCCTTCATGCGGCCATGCACCAGCCCCACTTTCAGCTCCGGCAGACGCTCCGCCAGATCAGCGGCGGTGTCTTCGGCGGCCTGACACTGCAGCACTTCGGATTCTTCAATCAGGGTGCAGACCCAGTAAGCCTGACGGCCTGCAGCACAAGCTTGTCGAACCCGCTCAATCACCTCGTCCCGACGTCCGTCTGGGATCACCACTGTGGTGACCGGCGTGCGTCCCGGGGGCAGCTCATCGATCACCGAAACGTCCAGATCCGCGTAGGCGGTCATCGCCAGCGTTCGGGGGATTGGCGTGGCGGTCATAATGAGCTGATGGGGGTAACACCCATCCTTCAGCCCCTTTTCCCGCAACGTCAGGCGTTGGTGCACACCAAATCGATGTTGTTCATCGACGATAACCAGTGCCAGATGGTGAAATGCGACCTGGCTCTGGAAGATGGCGTGGGTACCCACCACCATCCTGGCCTCGCCGCTGGCGATCTGACTCAGAGTGCTTTCCCTTGCTTTCCCCTTGAGCTTGCCCGCCAACCAGGCGACCGGAAGGCCCAGCGGTTCAAACCATTGGGCAAAAGCGGTGGCGTGCTGTTCCGCCAATAACTCCGTCGGCGCCATCAGGGCCACCTGGTAGCCTTGCGAAATGGCGTGCAGGGCGGCCAGGGCGGCCACCAGGGTCTTACCGGAACCCACATCCCCCTGTACCAGACGCATCATCGGTTCGGAGCGGGTAAGGTCAGCCCCAATCTCTGTCACCACCCGCTGTTGTGCGCCAGTGGGTCGAAAGGGCAGCGCTGACAGAAAACGATCGACCAGGGCCGGGTCCGACTGTAGAGGCAGGGCCCGGTGGGCGCCGGAATCCGCACGCAGCTTCAACATGGAGAGGTTCTGCGCCAGCAGCTCCTCCAGCACCAGGCGTTGCTGGGCCGGATGCTGGCCCGCTTCGAGTTGGGTCAGGCTGGCATCCGGTGGTGGCCGGTGGATAAAGTGCAGGGCGTCAGAGAGGGCCAGCTGGTGTGGGTACAGCCCCTCCGGCAGCAGCTCCGGCAGAGGGTGGTGGTGAAGCAGAGAGAGCGCTTCATCGGTCAGCTTACGCAGGCTGGCTTGCTTGAGCCCTTCGGTAGTGGGGTAGACCGGGGTCAGCGTCTCTTCCAGTAAGGGGTGAGTGTGCTCGCCCAGCACATGGTACTCCGGATGCACCATCTCAATGCTGCGCATCCCCGCCCGGGCTTCACCAAAGGCGCGCACCCGCGCACCGGTGACAAAGCTCTCTTTCTGAGCCAGAGCAAAATTGAAAAAGTGGAGGCTGACGGTACCGCTGCCGTCGGCGAGCTTAACCGTCATGCGGCGACGACGGCCGTAGCTGACATTGGCTGAAAGCACTTCGCCTTCGATGGTGGCGTGTTGGCCCGGGTTCAGAGCCGCAATGGGCCAGACCCGGGTGCGATCTTCGTAACGAAGAGGAAGGTGAAGCAGCAGGTCGCCGACGCTGCGAACCCCAAGGCGGAGCAGTTTCTCCGCCAGTTTGTCCCCCACGCCTTTCAGCGTGGTGATGGGCAGGGTATTGAGTTTGTCCACCGAAGCCGGTGTGGAAGTGGTCACGGGCGGCGATCCGAAAATACTGTAAATATGATCAGATAATAGCAGCCCGCGCCTGTGGGATCAGCCCCTTAGAGTTCCACTTCCCAGAGCACTTTGTTGCCCTTCAGCAGAGCCACCCGCTCGCCAAACCGCTGCTCCAGCACGTGACGTTTGATCTTGAGGGTGGGGGTCAGCACCTCGTTCTCCACATCCCAGGGCTCATCGACAACCAGAACGCCGCCGAGAGTCGCGTGGCTCTCCATCTGGCCGGAGACCAGTTCCGCAGTGTCCGCCAACGCCTGGCGAACCTGGTCGCGAGGCATCAGGCTGGCGCCTTCGGAGAGCTGCACCAGAGCCACCGGATAGGGCAGGCCGGAGCCAATCACGCACACCAGTTCGATGTGATTGTTCTGAGCCAGCTTGCGCTCCAGCGGTACCGGAGCCACGAATTTGCCTTTGGCGGTCTTGAAGTTGTCCTTCACCCGACCGGTGATGGTGACAAACTGCTCATCATCGATGGTGGCCTGATCGCCGGTGCGGAAGAAGCCATCCTCGGTAAAGGATTCAGCCGTGGCTTCCGGATTCTTGTAGTACTCGCGGAACAGACCGGGACTCTTGAACAGCAGCTCGTTGTTGTCGCCGATCTTCACCTCACACTCACTGCCCGGTTTGCCGACGGTGCCGATCTTGTCGGGACGGAAGGGGAAGTTCAGTGTGGCGTACGCGCCGTTTTCAGTCATGCCCCAGGCTTCGGTGATGTCCATGCCGATCTTGCGATACCAGTGCAGCAGCGCCGGAGAGACCGGAGCGGAGCCACAACCCAGCACCTTGGCGGAGTTCAGACCCAGCTGGATGCGGATCTTACGGGCCACCAGGCTGCCGATCAGGGGCAGCTTCAGCAGCAGGTTGAGCTTGGATTCGCCGACTTTGTCGATGATGTTCTTCTGGAACAGGGTCCAGAGTCGCGGAACCGACAGGAAGAAGGTGGGCTGGGCCACTTTGACGTCATCGACAAAGGTATCCAGCGCTTCCACAAAGTAGACGGTGCCGCCGCTGTAGAAGGCGGTGCCTTCGATGTACACGCGCTCGGTAATGTGGGCCAGGGGCAGGTAGGAGATCACCCGGTCCTGTGCGGTGGCGCCCAGGTGGTTGGCTACGGCGGTTCCGGCCCAGCCGTAGGCCCGGTAGGTGACGACCGCACCCTTGGGGTTACCGGTACTGCCGGAGGTGTAGATGATGGTCATTACATCGTCCAGCTCCGGACGGGCATCGTCCAGCGGGTCGCTCATCTCCAGCAGTTGATGCCAGTGGTACTGCACCGGCAGGCTGGGGTAGCTCATATCGAAGCGCAGCAGATCCTGACTGATGGCGTCGGCCTGCAGTTCGGGGTTATCCAGTTTGCCGATAAAGATCGCTTTGGCTTCGGAGTGCTGAAGTACGTAGCGGATGGTGTCGGCATTGGCGGTGGGGTAGATGGGGATGCTGATGAAGCCCCCGGCCTGCAACGCCAGGTCGGTGATAAACCATTGGGCGCAGTTTTTCGACAGGATGGCGACCTTATCGCCCCGCTTCAGACCCAGTTGACGCAGCGCTCCCGCCAGTCGGTAGGCGGCTTCGCGGGTTTGGGCCCAGGTCAGGTCATGAAGTTGGCGCTCGCGGGGTTGGCGTAGAAACACGGTTTCGCCCTGAACCGAGCACCAGTGATCCAACATCTGAAGAGGGGTTTGTAAGGTCATACTGGCATCCTTTGCTGATTGGCTTGCTATCGTCTGTTGTTATTGGCCGGGTCCCGGCTCAGCTTATGCCCTTAAGTATGGCGACAGACGATGGAAATGGCGTAGCAAAAACGGGTCTAACCAGTGGATAAACTAACGGTTTATTTACAAACTTGGTAGCGAAAAGGCGGGAAAGGGCGGAAAAGAAAACGGCTCCGAGGAGCCGTTTTGTCGTGCTTCAGTCGTCCAGGTGTTCCCAGGCGGATTTGTTCATCTGCACCTTTTGCCACCAATCCTCGGAGGCCTGGATCTGCCCCTCGTCATCGATCTGGGGGTAGGGCAGGCCCTTCTGGCGACAGATCTTGGCGAAGATCGGATGGCCACCCTCAAACAGCAGACGCTGGCATTCCGCCTCAGCCAGACGGCGCTGGCCATACATGCCGGCAGCCTGACGTTGACGCTGGGCTTCGTACAGCAGCAGCGCGGTTGCGACCGACACATTGAGAGACTGAACCATGCCCACCATCGGGACAATGACATCCTGGTCCGCCAGTGCCAGCGCTTCCGCAGTGATGCCGGTTTTCTCCTGACCCATCAGAATGGCCGTGGGCTTGGTGTAATCGACCTCCCGGAAGTCGACGGCCTTATCGGAGAGGTGGGTGGCGATGATCTGCATCCCCTGCTCACGCATCCCGGCGATCGCATCCTGGATCGAACGGTGCGTGTTCACCTTCACCCACTGCTGGCTGCCGGTGGCGGTGCCGCCGCGAAGGCGCATGGAGTTACCGGGCCAGACGGCGTGCACTTCGTGGATGCCGATGGCGTCGGCGGTGCGGACCATTGCAGAGAGGTTATGGGTTTTGTGCACCTGTTCCATGCAGATGGTCAGGTCCGGCTGACGCATGTCCAGCATGGCGTTGATGCGGGCGAGACGTTCTGGGCTCATGGGGATACCTTTGGTTGGAAAACGAGGGCCAGTGGCCCTCGAATAAGATAGCGTGTTGTGGCGGCGATCAGTTGCGGGAGCGGGCCGCTTTGAGGACTTCGGGCATCACCCGGATCTTACGCAGCACATTGGCCAGGTGGACCCGGTCCTGAACCGTGAGGGTCAGGTTGATCACATAGATACGGCCATCCTTCTCATCGGTGTTGAGGTTGTGGATGTTGGCATCCGCACCCGCGATGATGGAGGTCAGTTTGGCCAGAGCGCCCTGGTGGTTGACGATCTCAATGCGCAGTCCGGTTACGTATTCGGCGCCGGGCTCGTCGGTCCATTCAACCGGCAGGAATTTCTCTGCCTCCTGCTCCAGATTGCGACGAATGTTACGGCAGCTGTCGATGTGCACCACCAGTCCTTTACCCGGACTGACGTGGGCAACCACATCGTCGCCTGGGATGGGGCGGCAGCACTTGGCAAAGGAGACCAGCATCCCCTCGGCGCCCTTGATGGCAAGTTTGCCGTCTGGGTTGGTGGGCTGAGTCGCCCCGTCACCGCGGAGTCGCTGCGCCACCACCAGGCTCATTACGTCACCCAGGCCAATGGCGGCCAGCACATCATCCAGACTGTTGTAGCGGGACTCGCTGATCATCTGGTCAATCTGGGCTTCGGGGATGTCGGACAGGTTGAGCTCGCCCAGAGCATGATTCAGAAGCCGTTTACCCAGCGCGATCGATTCGGTCTGCTCCAGGTTCTTCAGCACCTGACGGATTTTGGTGCGGGCTTTGGCGGTCACCACAAAGTTCAGCCAGGCCGCATTGGGGCGTGCGCCCGGTGCGGTGATGATCTCGACGGTTTGTCCGGATGCGAGGGGCATGCTCAGCGGGTAGGCCTGACGGTTAACCCGGGCGCCGACACAGCTGTTGCCGATGTCAGTGTGTACCGCAAAGGCAAAGTCCACTGCGGTGGCGCCCAACGGCAGTTCCAGAATCTTCCCGGTGGGCGTGAACACGTAGATCTCGTCTGGGAAGAGATCGGACTTAACGCTCTCGATAAATTCGAAGGAGTTGCCAGCGCTCTGCTGCAGCTCCAGCAGGCTCTGCATCCACTTACGGGCACGCACCTGAGTGGTGGTGGCCTCAAGCTCGCCGTTGTTTTTGTAAAGCCAGTGGGCTGCCACGCCCTTGTCTGCCATCTGATCCATATCTTCAGTACGGATCTGCACCTCAACCGGCACCCCGTGGGGGCCAAACAGTGAGGTGTGCAGGCTTTGATAACCGTTCGCCTTGGGGATGGCGATGTAATCTTTGAAGCGGTTTGGACGCGGCTTATAGAGGGTGTGCATCGCGCCAAGCACCCGGTAGCAGGTGTCGATGTTGGCCACGGTGATCCGGAAGGCGTAGATGTCCATCACCTCCTGGAACTGAAGCTCCTTGTTCACCATCTTGTTGTAGATGGAGAACAGGTTCTTCTCACGCCCCTGAACGGTGCCCTCAATGCCACTCTCCTCAAGACGTCCGGCTATCTCGGCTTCGATGCTCTGCATCAGTTCCTTACGGTTGCCCCGGGCGGCGTGAACCACCTCTTTCAGCACCCGATAGCGCATCGGGTAGAGGGCGCGGAAGCCAAGATCCTCCAGCTCGTTCTTGATGTTATGGATACCAAGACGGTTGGCCAGGGGAGCGAAGATCTCGAGGGTTTCCCGGGCGATGCGGCGGCGCTTGTCCGGACGCAGCGACCCAAGGGTGCGCATGTTGTGGGTGCGATCGGCCAGCTTGATCAGGATGACGCGGATGTCCTGCACCATCGCCATCACCATCTTGCGGAAGTTCTCCGCCTGGGCCTCTTTGCGATCGCGGAATTTGAGCTTGTCGAGCTTGGAGACGCCCTCCACCAGCTCAGCCACCTGACTGCCGAACAGCTCCGCCAGGTCTTCCTGGGTCAGTTCGGTGTCTTCGATGACGTCGTGGAGGAGAGCGGCCATCAGCGTCTCATGATCAAGACGCATCTCGGCCAGGATGCGGGAAACCGCAACCGGGTGGGTAATGTAGGGGTCGCCGCTGGATCGAGTCTGCCCATCGTGAGCGTCACGGGCAGTGATATAAGCTTGGGTAAGCTGTTCTACCTGCTCGGGTTCCAAGTAGCTGGCAGCCAGTTCCTTTAGGCCTTCAAACAGGTACAACGGCGACCTCCGGAATTACAGGGAGCGACCTTCGGCGATGGCAGCAACAGCAGCCAGTTCGGCGGCTTCCTGCTCACGCTGGGCCTGACGCTCCTGCTCATCCAGGGCGGCAGAGTTGATCAAACCCTGCTCGATTTCGCGCAGTGCCACTACGGTCGATTTATCGTTTTCCACCTCTACCAGCGCCTCTTTGCCCTGAACGGACAGTTGGCGAGCGCGACGTGCCGCCACCAGGATCAGGTCAAAACGGTTGCCGATCTTATCTACGGCGTCTTCTACAGTAACCCGTGCCATTACGAGGAGCTCCTGATTAAGTTGGAAAAAAATGACGCAAAATTGTACATGATGTCGGCTTAGTCTGCCAACAGATCATCTAGCATACCACCGTGTGCCTCAACCTGCCTAGCAAGGCGGGTTCGCTCAGCCTTGACGATGGCACGTAACTCACTCAGAGCGGTATCGAAATCTTCGTTCACCAACAGGTAATCAAACTCACCATAGTGAGAGATTTCGCTCTGGGCTTCCGCCATCCGACCGGCGATCACCTCGTCGCTGTCCTGGCCACGGCTGCGCAGACGACGCTCAAGTTCCGCCCGGGAGGGGGGCAGAATAAAGATACCGATGGCATCGGGGATCAGGGTTTTGACCTGACGGGCGCCCTGCCAGTCGATGTCCAGAAACACATCGATGCCCTTTTCCAGAGTCTGCTCAATGGTGATGCGAGAGGTGCCGTAGTAGTTACCAAACACTTCGGCCCACTCGAAGAAGGCACCCTGGTCAATCAGGTCCTTAAACGCTTCGGGGGTGACGAAGTGATAGTGGACGCCGTTCTCCTCTCCGGGACGCATGGCGCGAGTGGTGTGGGACACAGACACCTGCATATCAGCCGACTTGCCTTGCAGCAGCGCGCTGATAAGGGAGGATTTCCCTGCGCCGCTGGGGGCAGAGAGGATAAAAAGGTTACCACGACGTGCCATGGTGTTCGGGATCCTGACGCTTGGGGCTGGCGTACAGTGTAGCGCCTGCCGAAGTTAGGTCGGGGCGCTGCCCCAACGGTGAAAATTGAGGCGCGAAATGTTAACACGCCCGCCGCGGCGGGCCAAGAAGCGCGCGATGATCCATCGGTCACACTCTGATAATCGCACACTTAGATTGGGGTGATAGGTTCTATTCGCTTTTGTGGTTATGTGGGGCTGGCTATTCTGTGCCGGAGCAATGAACTTCCCTAATTTGAGGCACAGACAATGAGCACCAACCTGATTGGACTGGATAAAGTGGGCGCGGAAAGCCTGGCAGATCAACTGAACCAACTCCTGGCCAACTACCAGGTTCTCTATATGAATGTGCGCGGCTTCCACTGGAACGTGCAGGGCGCCAACTTTTTTGAGCTGCACGCCAAGTTTGAGGAGATCTACGATCAGCTGCTGCTGAAGGTGGATGAGATCGCTGAGCGTATCCTGACTCTGGGTCATCAGCCCCGCCACGCTTTCTCCGATTACCTGAAGATGAGCCAGATCGACGAGGTTAAGGGCGTGCGCGACGGCCATGTCGCCATCGAAAGCATTCTGAGTGCCTACAAGTTGCTGTTGAGCCAGCAGCGCCGCATTCTGGCCCAGGCCAGTGAACTGGGCGATGAAGGTACCGTTTCCCTGATGAGCGATTACATCAGCCAGCAGGAGAAAGAGTCCTGGATGCTGGCGGCGTACCAGGGTCGTGGCGCCTGAGCCTGCCCGGTCCCTCAGGGATTCAGGTAGTCCCGCAGATAGCGACATCCAGTCTGAACGTCGATGGGCACCGGCACGGTGAGGTGTCGGGCGCCCGTCAGCGGCAGACCGGAAGGCAGTGGGGCAATTGCATTCTGCCAGCGGTCCAACAGATGAAACTGGCTGAACGCTTCCTGTTGCTGAGAATGCAATGCGGGGGAGAGTTCTGCTGGATCAATGGCCCGGCACTGCCATTCGGCACCCGGGGTCAGCCACGCCAGATGGGTGGGCGATAGCCGCTCGGCCAACTGCCCCGGATAGAGCGTTTCCACCCCGACCCGCCATTGCGCCTCGCCGATTCGTCGGCCGGGGCGCTCCGGCGAGCCCACCATGCCGGGTAGCCAGGGATGGCTGCGCAGATGATGGGGACGAAGGTAAAAGTGGTCCTGCAGACAGTACGCCTCACCCTGGAGGAACAGAAACTTATCCTCCGCCAACAGTTGCCAACCCTCTTCCATCAAGCCCAGCACCAGTTGGGTTTTTCCCACCTGTTTTGCCCCGAACAGCATCAGAGTACGCGGGCCCTGACCGAGTACCGCACCGTGCATCAGGGCGCCACCTTGACGGGCCATCAGTATCCTGATGGCCCACAGCAGTCCAAAGTGCAGCCGTCCGTAATGGGGCGCACGCACCAGAAGGCGAAAGCCGTCGCTGATCGGCTGAATCACAAGCCGTTTTTGGGTTTGCCCCAGCCAGTGCGCGCCAAGTTGATCGAATTGCCACTGGGGCTTGAGGCGCGGCCGGTAACCCGGGGTATCCAGGGTGCCCAGTTCAATACGCCAGGGGGCCGTTGAACGCTCTGCGCGGAATCGGCCAAAGCGCTCAAGAAGCGGGGTAAGAAGGGGCTGTGGCAGCACGCCCTCAATACGGATCAGGTCGTACAGGTTGAGCGTCACGTTGTTCATGCGCTGGCCCCCGAGGCGCGGTGAGCCTGCCACCAGAACAGGGGGGCCACCAGTGCCATCAGCGCCATCTGAACGCCAAGCTGTTGCCACAGTGCCCACTGCGACGGCAAAGGCAGGGAATGCAGCGCCCACCACAGCAACAGCGTCAGAGCGAAAGGCAGCAGCAGTGTCAGCGCCTGAGCCCGGTAGGGTGAGCGATCCAGCTGCTGACAGAGAAAATGCATCAACGCCAGGGCCAATCCGGCGTAACCCAGGCTGAATCCGATGGCGACGGTTTCCAGCTTAGGCCACCACATCAATGCCAGTGCCGTCACTCCCATCACCACCGGCACCAGCATCCAGGCGTGCTTCGCCGCCTGAGCCTGCCAGCGATGAGCAACGATCAACCCGCGAGCCGGATAACCCAGCGCCAGAAAGAAACTGCCAAGAGCCAGCAGCTGAGCCGAGTGCTGGGCCGGGCCATATTCCGGCAAACCATAGTGGATCAGCCCGGGCAGCAGCAGTACCGCTGGCAGAATCAGCAGCGGCATCAGCCAGGCGGTGCGGTGCATGGGACGCCAGTAGTGGCGGGCCAGACGCTGTCCGCTGGCTTCGTAGCCCGTCTCCTGCATCAGCTTGGGCTCACTCACCTCCCGGGCGGCGCCCGGCAGGTTCATAAGCGGACCGAGCAGCATGGTGCCCAGGGTGTAGTAACCCAGGGCCTCAAGTCCCAGCAGCCAGGCCACCAACAGTTTATCCAGCAGGCGCAGGCTCAGGCTGACCAACTCCAGCATCAGGATGGGGAAGCCCAGCCGCACCTGGTGCAGGAACTGCTGCCACTCCCAGGGCTGCCGCTGTCTGGGGCTGCCCTCCCGGGCAGACCAGTAGAGCAGCGCCAGACAGATCGGCAATGCCAGGAAGGCGCCCAGTATCCCCAGAGTCAGGATCAGGCCCAGAGTCAGGGCGAACTGAAGACCGTAGCGCAGTGCCGTAATGCGGGCCAGGGTGCCGAACCGTTCTTCGCTTTTCAGTTCCGCCATGCGGTGATCAAAGGCCCACACCAACACCACTGAGATGGCGGCACATACCAGACCAAAGCGGGTGACGCTGTCCTCGGTGCCGAAGGTGGCATAACCGAGAATCATCAGGGCCAGCACCAGATTCAGGATCAGGGAGCCCCAGTACACGCTGTTCTTCAACGCGTCGATCTGCTCGGTCTCTCCCTGCCCCTTTAAGCGGGGCACCTGGTAGCGGAGGCTGGAGCGCGCCCCCAGATGCAGGTAGGTGCTGTAGGTGGGAAACAGGTTCAGCAGGGCAAACAGGCCGAGGGCTTCCGGCCCAAGCAGCTTGGGTCGCAAAAAGGCGGTGATCAGCCCCAAACCGTGGCGGAGACCACGGCTGGCGGCGAGCTGAGCCACAGACTTGCGGCTCATGGCAGCACCACCGTGATGGCGGGGCCCAGCCCCTGATGATTGAGAGCGGCCAGGCGAATCTCCTGGCTGGTTGCCGGTATTTGCAGTGGGCCAGCCCGGACCTCCTGAGGTTCACCGTCCAGCCAGATCCGATAACGGTTGGCCCCCGGCACTTCAGGCCACTCGAGCCAGCGTGCCCCCTCCCGAACCACCACCGTAGCGGCGGGGGCCTGCTGCGGAGTCTGAGTGGTCAGATCCAGCACCCTGAACGCCTCATAGGGGATGCGTCGCAGCGTGCGCTTATGCAGCGCCCCGTCCCAGTGGGCGGTGCCCTCATACTCGGCGTAAAGCTTGGGATGGCCGCTGCCGTCGATCAGGATCATCCCGTACTGCTGCAGTGCCCGGGCGATGACGCGTTCAACCGGGGTCAGTTGCCAGCGGTCGAAGTCGGCCTCCCCCAGAGTGGGATCCAACTGCAGCCGCGCGCCCATCGGCAGATAGTGAGGTTCAAAGGCTTTGCCGTCACTCTTTGTGGCCGGGTGGATGTGCATCGGGTTGGGGTAGTTGATCCCCAGCGCAATGGCGTGGTCGATCCGGCCCTGCTGAATCTCCCAGGGACGCACCAACCCAATCAGGTAGGGTACGCCAGCGCCGCGACTGATAAAGCCGCGGGGCGGTACGCCGCTCCATCGGGTGTTGTAGCGATAGCCGTTGACCGCAACCCAGCTGCCATCCGGCAAAGGACGCGCCTGCCAGAACCCCCATTCATCCCCGGTGACCGGATCCCACAGTACGATCTGGCTGTCGCTGCCTTTGGCTGCCCGGGCGCCAACGGGCAGCGGGGCCAATACGGTAGTGCGCTTCAGCAGGCGCAGATCCTGACCCTGGTTGCTCACCTCGGAAAACACCCCGGAGAGGAGCACCGGTTTCATCGGCGTGCTGGCGTCGATTTCGTACACCGGCATCGTGTACTGGTTGGGGTCGATGCCGAAGACGCCGGACATCTGGCTCAGATAGAAAGCGGAGTTGGGGTCTGTTTTGGGAGTCTCGCCAATCTTCAGGTTCCAGGGGCTGTCCGGGTGGTAGGGCCGCTCCCCGGCGCTCAGGGTCGCGGCGGACAGTGCCAATATCAGGCCGCAGAGCCAACGCATCATCGGGCCTCCCGGGCACAGGCGATCAGGGCGTTTGCCTCGGCGCTGGAGATGGGCGTCTGGGCAAAGTAATCGATGGGGTGCAGGTAGCTCATCAGGTATTGGCGTAAGCGTTTGGGCGTAAACGCAGAATAGTGACAGCGTCCCAGCACCTGCAGGGGTTTGTCCAGCAGCATCGCTTCCAGTCCCACCGTCGAGTTGATGGTCACCACTGCCCGGGCATGGGGCAGCAACTGTGGCATCGGAGCCTGAGTCAGCAGCCAGCCGCGGGCCAGACTCTCCGATCTCAGCCATTCGAGAATGCGCGTGTCCGGTTCGGCCGGGTGCGGTTTGATGCAGAGCGTCAGCCCCTGGGCTTCGGCGTGCTTCGCCGCCAGCATCAGGGCCTCACGGTTATCCACGTCACTGTTGAACAGCAATTGGCTGTCGCTGCTCACCTGCATGGGGTAGAGCAGAAAGGGCACTGAGGGGATCAGGTTGCCTGCCAGCGCGGGCTGGCGGCGGGCTCGCCACTTGCGTTGAGCGCGACGCCACAGTGGCTCGTCGGCGCTCAGCCCCCCCAACAGATAGCCCAGTTGGTCTTGCCACCAGTCCGGATTGACCCGACGGACCTGAGCGCTTTGCGGCGGTTGCTGGGCGCGACTCAGATAGGCCTCCCGCCAACTCTGAAATGCCGCCTCCGGATCCGGCAGGTGATCCAGTTGTTCCGGCTCACGGGCCAGCCGGGAGCGGGCGTTCACCCCTTCGGGATCCGCAAACAGTCGACCGGGGAAATTGCCCAGCTCCAGGTAGAGTATCCGATTGCCGTGGCAGCGGGCGTAGGCTGTGATGGTGCGCTCCACGGTGCGGCAACCGTTCCACACCAGCAGAAGAGTGTCGGAAGTGGCGTGTTCAGACAGGGCCTGCCAGGTGGCATCCTGCAAGCGACGCCAGTGTCCGGGGTGGCGCCAGCCCAGCGCCGCTTCCAGCCCAGGCTCCGGTTTGGGGTCGAGGGTAGCCTCGGGTGCCCCACGGCGCAGCCAATGGCAGGGAATGCCCGCTTCACGGGCTTTACGAAGCAGCGACAGGCGGCTGGTCAGCAGCTGCCAACGGCTGTCTGGCAGGGCCTGCTGCAAACGAACAAAGAAGTGGAAACGCTCAAGGCAGTCAACGTGTGCCAGGATCGGGGTCATAGCGGCGACTCCAGTGCAGCCCGGTAGGCCGAAAGCGTCTGGCTCAACTGCTGTTCCGGGCTGAAGCGCTCGCGCAGTCGCACTTGAGCGGCGTGCCCCAGGCGCTCAGCCTTGCCGGGATCCGCCAACAGGTCGCGGACGGCGGCGGCAAGTGCCATCGCGTCGGTGGGCATCAGCAGGGCGTGTTCGTCATGCTGAAACAGCTCCGGGATGCCGCCAACGGCGGTGGCCACCATCGGTTTGGCCAGGGCGGCGCCCTCAAGCAGCACCAGAGGGGTGCCTTCGGTGTCGGAGCTGAGCATCAGAAGGTCGGAGGCGGCCATCAGAGCCTGGGTTTCGCCATAGGGCAGGGCGCCGGTCATCACCACCGGCAGTGCCTGCGTCTGCACCGTTTCGGCCAGTTGCGCGCGCAGATGGCCATCCCCCACTACGATGCCCTGGACCTGTGGAAGCTGACTGACCGCATCCAGGTAGCGATCAACCCGCTTGGCGGCTTCCAGTCGTGCCACCGTTAGCAGCCAGGGGCGGTTGGGATCCAATCCGTAGCGCTGCGCCAGCTCTGCCCGGCTTACCGCCATCGTGGGTGTTGGCGCCATGGCATTGGGGATCAGATGGATCCGATTCGACTCAACGCCTTCGGCCAGCAGCGCCTGCCGGATCGCATCAGACACCACAATCAGGGGGCCATCAGGCCGCAATGCATTTGCCAGCCAGGGATAAAGTTGCGCACGCCAATGCTGCCGGTACTCCAGCGCATACCAGGAGTTGAGGGTCGATACATGGGCGATGCCGCAGCGGCGGCTGGTCCAATGGGCCCAGAACTGGCTCTGGATGTTGTGACTGTCGATCAGCTCGATCCCCTGCGCTCGGCAGAAACGGCAGAGTCGGCCAAGCAGACGTGGATCGGCCTTATGTCGACCCAGCCCCACCACCGGCAGCCCCTGGGCGCGGGCTTCCCGGTAGACCGGGCTATCGGTCAGCGCACCCAATACCGCGTGCTGATCCGGATACCGGGCCAGCAGGCCCAGTACCCGGCTGCTGGCTCCGCCAAACTGGGCGGAGAGATCCAGCAGCAACACCTTGGGAACGTGAGACATCAGGGACGCCGCACCAGTCGGAAACCGGTGAAGAAGGCACGGGTCTCCGGCAGGTCATACTGTCGACGCTGACAGCTCTGGAATCGGCCGCCGGTATCCCATCCGCCTCCTCGCTCAACCCGGTGGGTGTCGGCGCCGAGGAAGTGGTACTCATGGTCGCCGGTAAACAGCGGATTGAAGCGGCTGTGGGACTGATAACCCGCCTTGTCGTAGACATCCAGTGCCCACTCCCAGACGTGGCTGTTCAGCCCTGACAGGCCGATGGCGTTTGCGGGCAGCTCGGTCACCGGCATATGGATCGCTTCTCCGGTTTGCACCTTGGCCGGGTTGGAGGGCAGTTCCGTGGCCGCTTCAGCAATGGCAGGAGTTCCAAATGTTACGCTTTGGCCGCCGTTGCGACAGGCGTACTCAAACTCCGCTTCGGTGGGCAGGCGGAACTCGTAGTCGCTTTGGGCGTTGAGCTTGCAGGTGAAGCGCTGCGCATCAAACCAGGAAACCTGTTCGACCGCGTAATCCCCACCCAATTGGTAACGGGAGGGATTGGCGGGCATCAGGCTTTGCCACTGGTCTTGCGTCAGTTCGGTCTGAGCCATCCAGAAACCGTCAACACACACCTCCTGGGCGGGCATCTCATCCCGGGCACAGGACTGAGAGCCGCTGTCGCAGCCCTGGATGTAGCAGCCACCCTCTACCCAGACAAAGGGGATACCGGTGGTGGGCTCCCGCCAGATCTCACCGGGCTGGCCCGGTTGCGGATTGGGCGCCGGGCGGGTGAGATCCTGGGTTTTGACCAGGCTGTAGCGCTCGGTATCCCACTGCCAGAGAGCGGCTTCTCCCGCGCCGTTCAGCAGATGGCCGTTGGGGTTGAAGTTCAGGCGGTGGATGGTGCCCTCGGTGTCCATCTGGTGCAGACGCCGACCGCTGGCGGTGTCCCAGATGGTCAGTTGTTCATGACTCCAGGCCGCAGCCAGGCGCTGACCGTCCGGGCTGAACGCCAGAGCGGTAATGCCGTGTTGGGATGGGGCGGTCAAGGCACGGCGTTCGCCGGACTCAACGTCGAGCACCACCAACTGACCATTGCCTCCGGCCATTGCCAGGAAGCGATCATTACTGGAGTACGCCATGTCGTTGATGCGGCCATCAAGCAGCTTCATCTCGCTGACCTTGCTGCGGGTGGCCAGGTTCCACAGGCTCAGGTAGCCACCAATATCCCCCAGAGCCAAACGTCGACCATTGTGGTTCACGGCCAGGGCGCTCAGGGGCAGATCCCCCTCGGTATCGAGCTTGTGCTCGCGGGCATCGGTCAGTTCCCACAGGGCGGCAGAGCGATCATGACTGGCGCTGAACAGCCACTTACCATCCTGGCTGAAGGTTACAGCGACGACGGTATCTTCGTGTCCGTATCGCGTGTTGAGCAGGGTTCCGGTGGCCAGATCCCACAGTCGCACGGTGCCATCCAGGTGACCGCTGGCGGCCAGACGACCGTTGGGGGAGATCGCCGAGGCCATCACCGAACTCTCCATGGCATCGGTGCTGTATTGGGGACACCCTTCCGCCACTTGCCAGAGGGCCAGGCGACCGTTGGGGTCGGTGGTCAGGGCATGTGTACCATCCGGCGTAAAGCTGGTTGCGGGTGCGGTGGCCGGATGTTGGCCATCCTCCCCCAGTGCGTAAAGCGCCGCCAGGGTGATCTCCACCCGACGGTTGGCGGCTTTTCCGGAGGCACTCTGGTTGCTCTGGACAGGCTGGGTTTCACCAAAATAGCGGGTATCCAGGCGGATGTGCTGATTGGGCAGCAGGGCAGTTATCGCCTGAGCGACCGCTTCGGCCCGCCGCTGGGACAGGGCCATGTTGTACTCCTCCGCCCCGGCACTGTCGGTGTGGCCGCTGATGGCGATGCCCATCTGACCATCCAGCATCGGTGCCAGCTGTTCCGCCAGGGACGCCAAGCGCTGCCGGTCGGCGTCGGAGAGCATTGCGCCGTCGGTGGGGAAGAAGAGGCTCAGCGTGATCTGTTGACGCTGCCCTGAGATCAGGGCTTCGGTGGCGTCGTGCCATTGTGAGGGCTGCAGCGCGGCCTGAGCGACGCCGGTCAGCATCATGCTGGCGGCAAGCAGGCTCAACCTGGGCCATTGACGGGTCCTGGTCACTGATCGTTCTCCTTAGGGTTGTGCGCGGGCCCTTTGTCGGGCTCCCACTTTGGTGCGGCCCGGCCCCCTATCAGGTCCAGCCAGCCGAGCAGCATACCGATGTTTCCTAACACAAAATACGCTCCTCGTTCCGCCAGGCGGGCAAGGGCGTTGGGTTTAAGCCAACGGTGAAGGGCCGTCAGCAGATATCCGGATATCTGGGCCACCAGCAACGCCAGTGCCAGCCTGGAGTCGGGGGCCTCAAAGGCACTGCCCAGCAGCAGCCCAATCAAGGCGACCGGCAGCAGTCGTCGCCCAATCTTGTTGATCCAGAGCCCGACCGCCACCTGACCATAACGCCATGGGTTGAGCAGGGCCCGGTGGTGCCTCAGGCCATTCAGACTGGCGCCAGCGATGCGCCGCCGTCTGGGTATCTCCTGCGAGAGCCGGTGAACTGGCAGGGGAACCCGGGCGATGGCGTCGGGCGCAAACACAAAGCGTTTGCCCTGGGCGATCACTGAGAGGGCGGCGTAGAGATCGTCGGTGACCGCATCGGGGATCGGGCGAAAGCTCGTCCGACGAACAGCATAGAGTTTACCGTCGTTGCTGGTCAGGCTGCCCCGGGCACTCTCTCCGGCCTTGATACGACTGTCCCAGCTGATGTACTGAGCCTGCGCCTGGGCCAAGGCATCGCCCCGTTGGATCTGGCGCTGGCCACAGACACCGCCGATGGCGGCATCGGACAGAGGGCGGATCAGCGCCTTCAGCGCATCCGGCTCCAGCAGCGCGTCCGCATCGGTAAACACCAATACTTCGCCGGTTGCCCGGGAGGCCAGATCATTGACCCCGGCGATCTTACCCAGGTGCTGTGCCGCCTCAACCACCTCAACCCCCGGAAAATGGCGGGCGATGGCGGCGGTGTCATCACTGGAACCGTCGCTGTAAATCAGGAGTTGTGGCGTGGGTCCGGGATAGGACAACGCCAGAGTATTGGTCAGCTTTGACGCCATCAGTTGGGCGCCGTTACGCACCACGATAAGGATGGAGAGGCTGGGCCATGGTGCGGGATCGCTCCATGGATTCGCATCGGTACGGACTTGTCGGGCACACCATAGGGGATAACCGAACAGGACCAGCGTCAGCAGGGCGAGGCAGCCGAGGATCAGCATCATGACGAACGCTCCGCATCTCGGCGCAGCAGTGCCGCCACCGGCAGGATCAGCAGCCAGTATTTATGGTGGGTGTCGCTGAAGATGGTCAGGTATGCCAGCAGCGTAATAAACATGATGCGGTAGCTGGCGACCAGATCCGCCTGTTCCCATTGCTGGCGGGCCTGCCACAGTCGCTCCGAGGTGCGCAGGTCCTGATAGCCCCGGTACTGGATGGCGAGGAACAGCATAAAGCCCAGTAAGCCGGAGCCCACCAGCACCTCAACATAGCTGTTGTGGGCAAACCGTCGGTCACTCTTGCCCTTGCGGCTGAAGGTTTTGGCCTCTTCCGAACGCACATAGCGCTCCGGGAAGGTACCCGGCCCATGCCCCAGCAGCGGAGCCTCTTTGAAGCTGTCCCAGCCCACCACAAGGTAGGAGCTGCGTCGGCTCAGGGATTTATCGCCGCTGTCGGTGATGCTGAGCTGACGCTCCCAAAAGCTCTGGGGCAGGGTCATCACTGTGGCCGATACGCCCAATGCCATAATGGCGATAAGCAGACCGAGCAGGCGGATCTTAAACCGATGGCGATAGTGCCACACCAATTGCGCCGTACAGACGCCAAGCATCAGCACCGCGCCACGGGAGTAAGTGGCCGCCAGTGCCAGCAGGGTCAGGGCGATAAGCGAACCGTAAAGGAGCTTGTCCCGCCAGGCGGGACGATACAGCAGCCGGTGAACCAGCAGAGGCAGGCCGAACAACAGCATCAGCCCCATATTGTTGGGGTCCCGGGTTCCCCCCAGGCCACGGGTAATATCGCCCTTCTCTGCCGCCAGTCCTTCCAGCCCCAGGAAGCTGCCCATTACCGCCAACAGGGCGCCAATACCGATGCTGATAATCAGCACATTGGGCAGATGCCGATAGAGCTCCTCGGGACGCAACAGAAACAGGGGCAGAGCGATAAACACGACGCCGGCAAACCACAGCAGGGTGTCCTTGAAAGCCACATCCGGGTAGGGGCTGAAAGCCAGTGCAATCAGATTAACCGCCATAAACAGGGCCATCAGTGGCCAAAAGCTGGCTCGGGCGTCGGAGAGCGGCCGACGTCGAAGCAGCAGGTCCACCGCCAGGATCAGAATCAGCAGCGCCGCCAACAACCAGGCGATGTCGATCCGGTCGCCCAGCACCTTACGGTATGCCCCGAAGGGGATGGTGGCCACCATGGCCAGAAAACCCCAGTGGGGGGCACGCGCCACCAGCAGCGCCATAAGCAGGGCAAAGGGCGGCACCCAGGCCGCCCAGTAATAGGGCGTCACCAGCATGACCAGGGAGAGGCTAAGCAGCCCTGTCAGCAGAATGGTGATGGCCAGATTATTGCCCGCTCTGAACATGGCTCAGCCCATGAAGTATTTGCTGAGGAAATAGCGGTTCAGCGGTGTCGCTTCCGCGATCTCCACCAGATAGCAGTGGGGCTCTTGCGGCATCGCCCGACTGTCGATCACCCGGCCCTGTACCCGGCACAGCTTGGTGCGAAAACGGGCGCCCCGGACAAAGTGTTTGGTCAGGACCATCTCCAGCTCCTGGCTGGTGTCGGTCAGCGGGTGAGACAGGGCAACCAGCATCGCATCGTAGGTGATGTTGACGATATGGCCCTGAATGGGCGGCTGGCACTGCAACTGGACCCGGGCCCGACGGGGCTTATAGCGTCGGGTATGGCGACGTTCACTCCACTGCTGACCATGGACAATGCGCCCACCGGTGTTGCGCAGTAACCGCCAGCATTGGCGCAGCAGTCGTTGGCTCAACACCAGGTTGGCCCGGAGGAAGAACAGGAGATCGCCCCGCAGATGTCGTCGGTTGATGTAGACGTTATCGATAAAACTGCGGATCCGCTTGTCGGTGCCGTGTGGGGTAAAGAGTTGCGAATACCCCAAGATGCCCGGTGCGACACGGAAGCGATGATCGTAGAAGGGGATCTCCTTGCACATCTTCTCGTAGACCGCCGGACGCTCCGGTCGCGGGCCGATCAGGGCCATATCGCCCTTGATGACACACCAGACCTGGGGCAGTTCATCCAGGTGAGTATCCCGGAGAAACTGGCCAAAAGGGGTCACCAGCTTCTGGCTGGGATCAAGCAGCTTGGCGCCAATGATCGACTCCGCGTCGGGCACCAGGGTGCGGAACTTGTAGAGAGTGAAGGGGGCACGGTTCTTACCCAGGCGGGTGCCCCGGTAAAACACCGGACCACCATCCTGAAGCTTGATGATGAAGGCAAACACCAACCCAAGGGGCAGGGAGAGCAGCAACATCAGCCAAACCACCAGCAGTTCCAGCAGACGACTCCAACGCTTAACCGGTATGGCAGAACCGATTGAGCGGGACACAAACTGATTCATCATTCAGGGCCTTTCGATACCGACTGAGAGGCGGGTGCAACGTGAGGTAAAGAGAGCAGTGTGGGCAGGCCCAGGTGTTGCTGGGAGTCTTCTGCCCGCTTAAAGCTGTGATCAAAGAACTCGTTGATAAAGCCGATGCAGATGCCGGTGATCAGCGCCACGATCAGGCCGACCGGCAGCATGGTTTTCCAACGGGGGAACAGGGGCTCCAACTGGGCTTCCGGTTGAACCAGCACCACCACCTGGGCATTCAGATGCTCATCGCTGAAACGGCTCTGGATATCCGCTTGCTCCCGGCGCTTGTAGAAGGTCTCGTAGGAGTAGCCCAGCAGTTTGATCTCCTGATCCAGACGCTCCAGTTGCAGCTTCACCTGCTGCAGCTCCACATTGCGCTGGTTCAGCACCATCATCCGCTGATTCAGGGTGTTGATCTCAGCGCGCAGCAATGCGGCCTGGTCAGACAGCTCCTGCTGCAGGTTGCTGATCTCCTCCCTCAGGATGTCGTAGGTTTGATCGATCTGATGGGCCAGCGCTTTGGCGGGCGGCGCATCCGGCAGATAGACCTGACTCATCTCGGTCTGGCGGGACACCAGAGACTGAATCTCGGTGGTCAGCTTCTGCACTGTGACATTGTCGATAAAGGAGAAGTAGTGCAGCGCCTGCTCATCCAGTGCCTGGGCCAGCTTCTGCTGACGGTGAGTGAGGCTTTGCGCTTCCTGGTCCAGTCGACTGAGCTGCAGCTTCAACTCGCGCAGCAGGGTGAGATTCTGCTCAATCTCCTGTGCCGGAGCCGCTGCCTGATGGGTTTCGATCAGCGCCATCTTCTCAGCCCGGCGTTGGCTCAACTGAGCGCTGTAATTGTCGGTCTGCTGAGTAAACAGGTCACGCAGGGTGTCCGGCTCAAACACCGTCGTCCGGTAAGTCAGGTAGCTGTTGACCACCGATTGCAGCACCTCGCTGCCCTCATCGGGATCCGGCCAGGCCAGACTGATGCGGATCACCTTTGAGGAGGGCACCACCTTGGTGCCCAGCTTGGCCGCCAGTCCCCGGGTGGCTTTCACCCATTCAGCTTCATCCTCTGGCGCTTCCCAGAGGCCCTGCTCAACCAGACGCTCAACCGCCTGCCGCAACACCGCCTGTGAGGTGATGATGGCCACTTCGGAGTTGAGGTCATCTTCGTTGACCGGATTGACCCGAAGCATGGTCTCTTCCAGCATCTCCGGCGTGCGTTCCACCTGCTTCGATTTAAGCAGCACGGTGGAGTCGATCTGGTATACCGACGGCCAGAACAACAGCACCGCCAGCACCATCAGGAAGACCAGCAGCGCAACCCGCTGAATCAACCATTTCTGCATGAACAGGATGGTGACCAGTTCGCGTAGCGGATTCTCGGTTCCCTGGGCCTGACGGTCCGGGAAAGGGGTTGTCACGTTTTGCATCAGTTGTCACTCGGTCGGAAGCTGAAGCCCCAGCCGCGGTACAGCAGCAGGACGTCGGCAAGTTGTCGCATGACGGCGGAAGCGGTGGCCAGGGAGGTGCTGGGTACGTAGACCACGTCATCAGGCATCAGGTAGAAGTGGCTGCTGCCGGCCCCGAGTTGCAGGGCGCTGTCGAGATCCACGCGGGTGCCCACCAGCTTCTTACCCTGTCGGCGAACCACCACGATGTGATCGAGTCGGGCAGAGGGGCTGTGGCTGCCCGCCATGGCCAGTGCCTGAGCCACGGAAGTGGGCTTACTGATCTTGATGGCGCCCGGTTTACCCACTTCACCCAGAACGTAGATCTGGGAACCCGCGTGCTTCTCCAGGAAGAGGTCCACATGCAGGCTGTTGCTGATCTTGTTGTAGTGATCGTTCAACTCGGCATTCACCTGCTGGATGGTGCGGTCAGCCACGTAGAGGTCGCCCACCATGGGGAAAGTGACAAAGCCATCGGGGCGGACGGTTACCAGTCGGCTCAAACCCCGGGAGGCGGTGTGCAGGTCTTTTTTCAGCTCACGGATCTGGGTCAGGTACTCCGGCAGCGTTACGTAGATTTGAGGATCCCGCAGAATGTCACTGAAGGACTCGCGAAGCTCCGCCGTGAGCTCATCCGTGGTCTTGTTGTAGACGTTTACTGCGCCGATGTAGGGCAGAGCGATGGTGCCATCCGGCAGGATCTTCTGCTCCTGATCCAACTCCGGGGCATTCACAAAGCGGACGGAAACCGTATCCCCCAGAGAGATGCGGTAAGCCTTCTCGCGGGACCAGGTCTGGATCTGAAACAGAACGTCGAGCTGGTCTCCCGGTACGATGCGGTACTGGGAGAGGATCTGATACTCAGGCTCGGTAAAGGAGAAGGTGTCCTGAGCCAGGGTGACCTCTTCGCCAATGGGGAAATCATTGGTCGAACAACCCGCCAGGAACAGCAACATGATGGCCGCCAGCACGTGACGGCAGAGAGAGTTAAAACTTGCCATAGAGTCGGCTCGGGACGTAGTAACGACGTTGGTTCATGACGGAACCGATGACGTGGTCACCGGCGCTTTTAAGGCGTTCCAATGCCACCTGGGCGACCTGCCACTTGGTGACTTCGCATTGCAGAACAAGCAGAGTCGCGGCCGCCAATTGGTGGATGGCGAGCGTCTCAGGGGTATCCAGTACGGCAGGACCATCGATCACCACCACCTCGTACTGCGCCAGCAATTGGGCCCAACGCTCAGAAAGCTGGTCGTTGTCCTTATGCCAAAGACTGCGGGGGCCTTCTCCCCAGGGCATCACCTCCAGCCGATCAAACTCCGTTTTCTGCGGTGCTGCCTGGTCATCCCCCTGCAGGTACTGAGCAAGTCCGAGCTGCCCGTCCAACTGAAACAGGCGGGCCATAGGGCTGGCAGAGGGGTCGGCGCTGACCAGAAGGACGCGGCTGTTGCTGTGCTGGGCCAGGGTGTGGGCCAGGGCGATGGCGGTGGTGGTTTTTCCTTCACCGCGACGGGCGCTGGTCACCAGAAGAGAGGCTGGCAGTCCGCCTTCATCATTACGGAACAGGTTACCGCGAAGTTGTGAAAGCTCCCGTTGACTCGCAAACAGGATGCGGCGCGCCTCCCCCGTCAGAACCCCTGACGTTTGGGCGTTAGAGTGTGGCATGGCAAGTCCTTGGCCGACGAGTTGTGATCACCAGGGCGATGATCTCGCCTGTTATCGATAGTCGCTAGAGATTCTACCATGTTGAAAAACATGGGCAAATTCTCGAGCGCTGTAAGTTTCTTGTTGGGCTTTGACTGGAAAGAACGTAAAGGGAGAGATATTTGGATCAAAAAAAGCCGGCAGGGTGCCGGCTTTTCGAGGAATCACCCGTTCACTCGATGTTTTGGATCTGCTCGCGCATCTGCTCAATCAGCACTTTCAGTTCCACTGCGGCGGCGGTGATGTCGGCGCTGATCGATTTGGAGGCCAGGGTGTTCGACTCCCGGTTGAACTCCTGCATCATAAAGTCGAGGCGACGGCCACAGGCGCCACCCTTCTTCAGGATCTTACGGGTTTCCGCAACGTGAGCATCCAGGCGGTCCAGCTCTTCCGCGACGTCGATCTTCTGAGCCATCAGAATCATCTCCTGCTCCAGACGAGCCGGGTCGAGATCCTCTTTGATGTCTGCCAGACGGTCGGTAAGACGCTGACGCTGCCACTCCAGAATCTGTGGCATCCGCTCGCGAACGTAGGCGGATTGGGTGCTGATCCCTTCCAGGCGCTGCAGGATCAGGGCTTCCAGTGCTTGACCCTCGGAGGCGCGGGCGTCGACAAAGTCGTCCACCACGTCGTTGAACTTGGCCAGCAGGTCCTGACTGATCTTGTCCATGTCCTGCTCGCCGCCCTCCAGTACACCGGGCCACTTAAGCAGGTCCACCAGCTGAATCTGACCGATGCCGGCCATGGTGTGCAGGTGCTGTGCTTTTTCGATCAGCTGGCGGGCCAGGGACTCGTTCATATTGAGCGTGTCGACCTGTTGCGCCAGGTCAAAGCGCAGATTGACCTCCACCTTGCCCCGGGTCAGACGTTGACGCAGACGTTCGCGCAGTACCGGCTCCAAACCCCGCATCTGTTCAGGAAGACGCAGATAGGTTTCCAGGTAGCGTTGGTTTACGGAGCGAATCTCCCAGGAGGCGGTGCCCCAGTCGGCTTTCAGTTCACCGCGGCCGTAGGCGGTCATGCTGTGGATCATGGTAAGGGTGCCCATTCGTGAAGTGCTGCCCAAGTATACCGATTCGCGTGGGCCCTTGATAGACGAAAGCCCACCGGGAGGTGGGCTTTGAGAGATGGCCAGAATCAGTTTTTCGCGGCTTTAACCGGCATGTAGGGGCCGGTTGGTATCGCCGTGTAGGGTCCGGCTATCACGTCGTTGTTGGCCTGCCGCGTCAACGGCATGTAGTTGGGTGCGGCGCGCTCAATTGCCGCGGTAATGGCGCTGGCCAGCAGGTCCGCGAGGGGATCGCCGGTGGAGCCGCCATCGGGTGAATAGGTCATCTGCTTGATGGTTTTCCACAGAGTTTCGCCGGTGTGAGCGCTGCGGATCTCGTACTCGAATTCAACAATGGTGGTGGTCGACAGCAGCACGTACTGCGAGTCCCATTTGTTGATCGTTACGTACAGTACCGCATCCGTACCAAACAGCGTTTGATAGCGCTGGGTGGGCAGGGCATGCATCTCGGTGGGCTCTGCGATCCCTTCCCCTTCCATGATCATCTTGACCGTGTTGACCGGAAAGACATAGTAGCCTCGTTCCGCCAACGGTCTGGAGATGGTGGAGAGAAAGTAACCGGGGGCATCCACATCCACAGAGTGGTTCACTGGCGGCAGCACCAGAATGGAGCGTGGGGCCTCGGCCTGAAACGCGGAGGTGTCCATTGCCGTGGGCGATTGCGTGGCGCAACCGCTCAGGATCAGCAGCAGAAGCGGACAGAGGGACTTAATCCATCGCATTGGTCGGTTCCTCGCTGGCGCTGTTGGACGGCAGGCGTCGCTCAAGGTTGGTGATGAGTGCGGTCATCAGGGCTTTGCTCTCGGGCCAGGTGTCGCGCTCGACGCCGTACCAGTGGATGGCCTGCTCAACGTCGCCAGCCTGAAGGTAGGCGCTGCCGAGTTCGGCGTAGATCCCCGGTGCCACCGGCTTGCCTCCCGCTTCGATGGTCCGTTGCAGACTCTCGACGTACACCTTGAACTCTTCCGGTGACGACTGCTGCTTATACAGCGCCTGCTCGTACTCGCCCCACTGGTACAGCTCCTGCTGGGTGGCACACCCCACCAGGAGCAGACTCAGCAAAATGGAAAGAAACGTGGTTTTTTTCATGGGCTTTTACTGAATCTTGATGGTTGAGATGAGGTTGCCGTCGACGTAGACCTTTTTCTCGAATACCACTTCGCCGTTTCGGATGATGGAGACAAGGTGCGTGCCCTCCTTCACAGGGATGGTGAGGGTCTCCGGCTCCTGGAAGCGATGCAGCGGACCAAGCTCCTGGCCGTTGATGACCACCAGATCATCCGGTTGCCCGCCCTGCAGCAGGAGTTGCGGTTGTTCAGGGGCGGACTGAAGGGTGGAGTTCGGAGCGCAACCCACCGTTAGCATGACAAATAACACCATAAGGACATGTTTCATGACTGGCTCCTCACTCTGCCGTGATAATCAGCTTGGCGATGTCCTGGCCCTCAATGGAACCGGACAATACGGTAGCAACGCTGCCTTCATTGGTTTCGTTGTCGCCAAAGGTACTGGCGACCCGGATGCGCGCGATCTCGGTGCCCGGCAGGGAGATGACAAACCCGGTTTGCGGGGATTTCACCGCTTTGCCCTGGGTTTTGACCACCAGTTCCTGACCGGGGTTGATCCCCTGGCTGGTGCCGCCGGAGATGAACACCGCATCGTCCTGAATGTCGAGAATGTAGGTTTCCCACGGGCGATCCATCAGTTTCCCGACCAGGCCGCTCATCACTTCGCTCAGTGCGGCATTGATGGCCTTATCGTTGAGCGTGGCGTCGTATTCAGCACGGCTGCCGAATCCCATGACGGATTCCGATTCCAGCGTGGCCTCGGCACTGCCGGAGGTTGAAAAGAACACATGGCCGGTTTTCACGTCCACCAGACGCAGCTCCACCTTGGCGTAGGCGGTCTGGGCTTTGGTGGATGACAGGAAGCCCCGTTCGCCGGTGGTGCGTCGTCCGAACTCAGTGAGAGAGCCCAGAATCAGTGTGTCGACGCCGACCAGTTGATTGTCCTGATTGGTCAGCGCCTGCTCGGCCTGGATCTTGTCGATGTCCGGGCGCTCAAAGACGAGGAAGTGCTGACTTTCCACCAGTTTGGCGGCCAGCATGTCGGAGACCTGCTTGCCCAGGGGATCGTTACTGTTGTCGTACAGGAGGGAGCGCCCGTAGTTGGTTTCGTTGCTGACCCGACCGATGGCGATCTTCCGTTTCAGGGTCGGGGACGTTGGTGAAGCGACCTCGTTGGCGACGGGGGCGATGGGGGCAACGGTGGGCGGTGGGGTGGCGGTTGCACAGCCTCCCAGCGCAACAGCAAAAGCGGCGATGACTAGCGAACGATTTGACATCGGTGATCTCCATGTCATTGATGGACAAATCGATTCTATGGCCTGGCACCCTGCTCAATCAATGAGCAATTGCTTTGGAACCGTACAGACTCTGTAAGCTCGTCGCCTTTGGTTTGGCACCAGCCGGTCGAGTCCCGCTATAATGGCCGCCACTTTTCCACAGAGCAGGTTAACGATATGCGTTCAAACGGCAGAGCGGCGGGTCAGGTGCGCCCGGTTTCCATCACCCGAAACTTTACCGCACACGCGGAAGGGTCCGTGCTGGTGGCCTTTGGCAACACCAAGGTGATCTGTACCGCTTCCGTTGAGGAAGGGGTACCGCGTTTTCTGCGTGGGAAAGGGCAGGGGTGGGTAACCGCCGAATACGGCATGCTGCCCCGGGCGACCCACAGCCGCAACGACCGCGAAGCGGCACGCGGCAAACAGAGTGGTCGCACTATGGAGATTCAGCGCCTGATTGGCCGCAGCCTGCGTGCTGCGATGGATCTGAAGGCGCTGGGCGAAGTGACCATCACCATCGACTGTGACGTGATCCAGGCGGATGGGGGCACCCGTACTGCCGCCATTACCGGCGCTTGTGTCGCGCTGATGGACGCCATCGATTACCTCAAAGGTAAGGGGCTGATTAAGGTGAGCCCGCTGAAGCAGCAGATTGCGGCCATCTCCGTGGGCATTGTGGGTGAGCATGCGGTGTGCGACCTGGATTACCCGGAAGACTCCAGTGCAGAAACCGATATGAACGTGGTGATGACCGAAGACGGTCGCATCATTGAGGTGCAGGGTACCGCCGAAGGCGAGCCTTTCACCCATGACCAGATGCTGGAGATGATGGCTCTGGCCAAAACTGGCGTTGACCAGCTGATCGCCGCCCAGAAAGCGGCATACAACAACAATTGATAATCTCTGATAAACGCGGCCCCTTTGAGGGCCGCGTCTTTGTACCCAGGAGTCCGACGTGAAAGCCTATCAAAAAGCCTTTATTGAATTTGCCCTTGAGCGCCAGGTGCTGCGTTTTGGTGAGTTCACCCTTAAGTCCGGCCGTACCAGCCCCTACTTCTTTAACGCGGGCCTGTTTAACCGTGGTTCTGACCTGGCCAAGCTGGGCCGTTTCTACGCGGCGGCGCTGGCGGATTCCGGCATTGAGTTTGATCTGCTGTTTGGCCCCGCTTACAAGGGCATTCCGATCGCTACCACCACCGCCGTGGCGCTGGCGGACCACCATGAGATGGATCTGCCCTACTGCTTCAACCGCAAAGAAGCTAAAGACCATGGTGAAGGTGGCAACCTGGTGGGCGCGGAGCTGAAGGGCAAAGTGATGCTGGTGGACGATGTGATCACCGCCGGCACCGCAATTCGTGAGTCGATGGAGATCATTCAGCACAACGGCGCCGAGCTGGCGGGCGTGCTGATCGCACTGGATCGTCAGGAGAAGGGCAAGGGCGAACTCTCCGCGATTCAGGAAGTGGAGCGTGACTTTGGCTGCCAGGTGGTGTCCATCGTTACCCTGACCGACCTAATCAGCTACCTGGCGGAGCAGCCGGGCCGCGAAGCGGAACTGGCGGCGGTAAAAGCCTACCGTGAGCAGTACGGCATCTGAGTTCAGATGAAACAAAAAAACGCGCCAATCGGCGCGTTTTTTATTGGGCTGACACTCAGCTCTGCAGCAACTGGCGCTGGATAAAGGCCCACTGCTCAGAGAAGTTTTTGGTGGGCAGCTCTTTAAACTCACTGCGCACAAACTGAGCGATACGGCCCTCAGCCCAGGACAGCAGCAGGTTGGCCAGCATCCCCTCTTCAAGGTAGAAACCCTGGCCCTCGCGCAGGCTCTTTTCGCGCAGCGCTTGCTTCAGGTTGGTTTCCACCTTGTTGAACAGCAGATTGATGCGACCGCGCAGACGGTCCTGTTCGCCGGTGAGGGCGTCGCCGGTCAGCAACCGGGTGATGCCCGGGTTGCGCTCGGCGAAGGTCAGCAGCAGTTGCAGCATCAGCTGACAGCGCACCATGGTGTCCTTCTCCTCCTGCATCACCAGATTGATGCGGGACAGCAGGGATTCTTCGATGAACTCAATCAGCCCTTCGAACATCCGCGCTTTGGAGGGGAAATGGCGGTACAGTGCCGCCTCGGATACGCCGACTTCCGCCGCCAGTTTTGCCGTGGTGATCCGCTGTCCCGGAGAAGTTTCCAGCATCCGGGCCAGGCATTGAAGGATGTGTTCGCGGCGGTTTTTCTTGTTGTTGGTTGCCATCGTGGCAGCAAGCTCCGTCTTACAGGGTCCCTGAGTGACCAAAGCCCCCTTCACCGCGGGAAGAGGCGTCAAAATCATCCACCAACTTGAACGCGGCCTGCACGACAGGCAGGAACACCAGCTGAGCGATGCGCTCGCCCGGGTTCATGGTGAAGCTGTCCTGGCCACGGTTCCAAACCGATACAAACAGCTGGCCCTGGTAATCGGAGTCGATCAGGCCGACCAGGTTACCCAGCACGATGCCGTGCTTATGGCCCAGGCCGGAGCGGGGCAGGATGGTGGCCGCGAGGCCCGGGTCGCCGATGTGGATAGCCAGACCGGTAGGCACCAGCTCGGTTTGGCCCGGTGCCAGAGTCAGTGGGGTGTCCAGCATGGCGCGCAGATCCATGCCAGCGGAACCCGGAGTTGCGTAATCGGGCAGGGGCCATTCACTTCCCAGACGGGAATCGAGGATCTTCAGTTCAATCGGCGTTTTCATCGGCAGGCTAGGTGGTCCGCAATGGTGTCTAACATCAATCGTGCCTGTTGCCCTTTATCACTGTGACCGAGGCTCTTCTGGCCATCGGCCCAGTACAGGGTCAGGGCGTTATGGTTGGCATTGAATCCCTGATCCGGCTTGGACACGTCGTTGGCGGCGATAAGATCCAGCCCTTTACGGGCCAATTTATCGCGGGCGTATTGTTCCACATTATCCGTTTCAGCGGCAAACCCCACGGTAAAGGGACGGGGCTGCTGTTGGGCGACGGTGGCCAGAATATCCGGGTTGCGAACCAGTTCGACGACCATTCGCTCATTGGACTTCTTGATCTTGTTGTCGGCAACGGCGACAGGACGATAATCCGCCACGGCAGCGCAGCCAATAAAGATGTCCTGGCCGGGCAGGGCGTTGAGTACCGCCTCAAGCATCTGTTCCGCCGATTCCACATCGATGCGGGTGACGCCGGAAGGGGTGGCGAGGTTCACCGGTCCACTCACCAGCGTGACCTCCGCACCCAGCGCGGTAGCCTGTTCTGCCAGAGCAAAGCCCATCTTCCCGGAGCTGTGGTTGGAGAGAAAGCGCACCGGGTCAAGGGCTTCCCGGGTGGGGCCGGCGGTCAGCAGCAGCTTTTTGCCAGCCAGAGGTTTGGGCCCATCGTTCAGCGCTGCAACGGTGGCTTCCACGATCGCTTCCGGTTCCCACATCCGCCCAGGACCCACTTCACCGCAGGCCTGATCGCCACTGTCCGGGCCCCAGAGGGTCACTCCCCGGCGGGCAACCGTTTCCAGATTGGCTTGGGTGGCGGCATGAAGATACATCTGCTGATTCATGGCCGGAGCCAGGTACACCGGCGCGGTGGTGGCCAGGCAGGCGGTAGTGAGCAGGTCGTCTGCCATGCCCGCCGCCAGACGGGCGATCAAGTTGGCGCTGGCAGGAGCAACAATCACTGCATCGGCCCAGCGCGCCAGGTCGATATGGCCCATGGCGGATTCGGTGGCCGGGTCGAGAATATCGTCCACCACCGGATGCCCGGAAACGGCCTGCAGGCTCATCGGCGTGACAAACGCTTTGGCGCCCTTGGTCAGGATCACACGGACATTGGCCCCCTGTTCACGCAGGCGGCGCACCAGGATCGGGGCCTTGTAGGCGGCAATGCCGCCACTGATGCCCAGAAGGATGTTGCGATTCGATAGGCTCATGCTGTTAGCCGGTTGCCCAAAATTGGGCCTAAGATAACACAGATATGGGATGAACTCGGCAAGGATGGCTGCCCGTGGATGGGAAATCGATAGCCCAGTGGCCCGCGTCAGAGCGGCCTCGAGAACGTCTACTGAAACAGGGGCCGGAGGCGTTAAGTGACGCCGAATTGCTGGCGATCTTTCTTCGCACCGGCGTGTCGGGCACCAGTGCTGTGGCGTTGGCTCGTCAGTTACTCGATGAGTTTGGCGATTTGGGTCACTTGTTGAATGCGTCAAAGCAACAATTTTGCGCAATCCGTGGCCTTGGCGAGGCGAAATACGTACAATTGCATGCCACCTTGGAACTGGCCCGCCGTTACCTAGCGATAGAGTGGCAGCGTGGCGAGCCCTTGAGTTCCCCCCATGCCGTGCGTGATTACTTGCGTCATCGCCTGCAGGGCCTGGAGGAGGAGCGATTTATGCTGCTGTTACTGGACAGCCAACATCGTGTCATTCAGACCGTCGAGTTGTCCCGTGGCACCATTGACGCGGCGCAGGTCTACCCCCGGGAAGTGGTCAAAACCGTTTTGCAGGCGAATGCCGCAGCGGTGATTTTGGCCCACAATCATCCCTCGGGTGTGGCTGAGCCCAGTCAGGCAGACCGTCATATAACCGGTCGAATCCAGCAGGCTCTGGCTCTGGTGGATGTCACCGTACTTGACCATCTTGTGGTAGGACGGGGACAAAGTTGCTCCTTTGCCGAACGTGGTTGGCTCTGAAAGCCGATCTCGTCGGCGTCGATCGCTTGATCTTTATCAGGCGATCTTGTATAAAATGCGCCCTTCGTGTGCCTCGGGCGACGGCCATACGAGGCACAGTGATAGCTCGAGCAAAGTTTTGGAGACTGAAATGTCTAAAGTATGTCAAGTTACTGGCAAGCGCCCGGTAACCGGGAACAACCGTTCCCACGCTAACAACGCTACCAAGCGTCGTTTCCTGCCTAACCTGCAAACCCACCGTTTCTGGGTTGAAGGTGAAAAGCGTTTCGTTAAGCTGCGTGTTTCCACTAAGGGCATGCGCATTATCGACAAGAAGGGCATCGAAGCTGTTCTGACCGAACTGCGCGCCCGTGGCGAAAAGATTTAAGGAGCTGAACGATGGCTAAGAAAGGCATTCGTGAGAAGATCCGCCTGGTTTCCTCTGCTGGTACCGGTCACTTCTACACCACCGACAAGAACAAGCGTAACATGCCGGAAAAATTCGAGATCAAGAAGTTTGATCCGACCATCCGTCAGCACGTTATGTACAAAGAAGCCAAGATCAAGTAATTGATTTTTGCCTCTTGCGAAAACCCGGCCTTGGCCGGGTTTTTTGTTATTTGGCGAGTGGGTTTATTAAATAACATCATGCAAATGATAATTGTTTGCATCTGGAGCTGGGGCAGAGTATGGTGTTCCTGTGATGACAGCAACAACTCATCGCATCCCTGCAAAAACTCACACATTTTCAGCCTTCCTATCGGGAGGCTGTTTTTTTAAGTGGCTGACTTTCCTGCCGATAACAGGTTCAATGGAGTTAGGTTCGCCATCTGGCGCGGGAGGCAGGCATGGCAAGGTCACGCAGAACATACAACAACTGGCTGATCTTTCTGGTGATCGGAGCGGGTGCACTGCTTTACTCCACCGGCAGGATGACCTCCCCATCGGGTAACAGCCATCCCTTGCTGCCGGAATCCGTCGGGATTGAGGCGCTGGTCTATGCCGACCTGATTGTCCGGCCCGAAGCCCATCAAATCCGTTCCTCTCCCGCCTACCCGGAAGCCTTGTTGCAGCGACTGATTCAGGCCTGGCACGAGGCCCGTCTGGTGCCGATTGCGGAGCCGGACCCCAAACCTACGACACCGATACAGGTGGATGTGTATCTGGACAATGGCTCTGCGCCACAAACCGCGCTACTGTACCCCCAGCAGGCGGCCGTTAAGATGCTGGGTCAGCCTCAATGGTGGCGGCTGGTGAACCAGGATATGGCGCTGCTGCTGCCCCCGGAACCGCCAACAGACACCACCCCGCAATAAGGAGAACCCATGCCGGAATTGCCCGAGGTGGAGGTGACCCGACGCGGTATCACCCCCCACCTGGAAGGACGGGCCGTCACGGAAGTGATCGTTCGTAACCCCAAGCTGCGTTGGCCCGTGGACCCTCAGATCCAGCAACTGGCCGGCCAACCCATCCGCAGTGTCAGTCGACGCGCCAAATACCTGCTTCTGGAAACGGACGCCGGTGTACTGATCCTGCATCTGGGCATGTCGGGCAGTCTGCGGGTGCTTTCTCCGGCTCCTGAGCCTGGTAAGCACGATCATCTGGATCTGGTGCTGGACAGCGGCGCGGTGCTGCGTCTGAACGACCCAAGACGATTTGGCGCGGCGATCTGGTGGCAACTGCCCCTGGACGCGCAGCCGCTTCTGAACCGGCTGGGGCCGGAGCCCCTGACTCTGGCGTTTAATGCGGAGCAGTTGGCAACGGCGCTCAAGGGCAAAACCAGCGCCATCAAGACGGCGCTGATGGACAATCATGTGGTGGTGGGTGTAGGCAACATCTACGCCAATGAGGCGCTGTTCGCTGCCGGGATCCACCCCAAAAAGCCGGCTGGCAAGCTCAGCAAGGCCCGTCTGGAGCGGTTGGTGGAGGAGGTCAAGGCGGTGCTGGCCCGAGCCATTGAGCAGGGCGGCACCACCTTAAAGGACTTTACCCAGGCCGATGGTAAGCCGGGTTACTTTGTTCAACAACTGAACGTCTATGGCCGGGGCGGGCAGCCCTGCGTTCAGTGCGGGGCGGAACTGAAAGAGATCAAACTGGGGCAGCGGGCCACCGTCTATTGTGGCCACTGTCAGCGTTGATCAGCGCTTGGCCAGCGCTTCGTTCAGCGCGGTCTGAACCGCTGGCGGCAGGAACTCCGTCACGTTACCGCCGTGCAGGGCCACCTCTTTGACCAGAGTTGAGGAGATAAAGGAGTTCTCCTCCGATGGGGTCAGGAACACGCTTTCTAGATCCGGGTTGAGGCGGCGGTTCATATTGGCCAGCTGAAACTCATACTCAAAGTCGGACACGGCCCGCAGGCCCCGGATCAGAACATGCGCGTTCTGCTGACGGGCAAACTCGGCCAGCAGGCCGGAGAAGCCCACCACTTCCACATTGCCCATCTCTGCCACTACGGTCTTCACCAGCTCCACTCGCTGCTCCAGGGTAAACAGGGGGCGCTTGGAGGGGCTGGCGGCAATGCCGACAATCACGCGATCAAACATGCGGCTGGCGCGCTGGATCAGGTCCAGATGGCCATTGGTGATGGGGTCGAAGGTACCGGGATAGATGGCGGTTTGGGTCATGTTTTGAAGTCACTGACAAAATGATTAGGGGCTAGTGTATCCAGACAGGGCGTCAGAGCCCAGTGCGTCTTCAGAATCCGGCCACAGCATCGCCGCTGCGTTTCGACACTGGTTTTCCGGCTGCACCCGTGGCACCTGAGTGAGGTTGAGCACCGCTTGAGTCAGGCCTTGCCGAGTCAATGCACAGCTCTCTATGCCCGCCCGTCTCGCGGCGCGATAGAGTGGGGCGGGATGCTCCGTGAGCGCCAGAGTGGGCCGACGGGCGCTGGCGGAGGTCAGCAAGCGGTGCCAGCTGTCGCTGATAACACCGCGGGCGACGTTCAGGTGTTGGATCAGCAATGGCTCATCGTCAGCGGGCAGCACGGTAACGCCTCGCAGTGACGGGGGAGACGAGCCCCGCATCCAAAGGTAGGTGGGGCATTGCCGCTTTATCGCCACCACCTGAGCCACTTCACTGACCAATTCCCTTTCCGCAGGGCTAAGCCGACTGCTCAGGGCAAACAGGTAACCGGGCGTCAGGCTGGGATCGGGCTCAACCTCTGGGACCCAAAGCGAAAAAGGATGGGGACGGGGTCGATGCCACAGCATAATTCGCAGCCAATCCCATAGGGATAATTCGCAGCCATCCAGAACCCAGATCGCCTCTACAGGGCTTCGCCGGGATAGGCCTCTCAGCTGCTGGGGCAATAGCGTCAGGATCACTCTGGCCCCCGCCAGAGGCCAGGTTTCGGGTAGGGGGCAATGGCTGATCACTGTGGTGCCGGGGTGGCACAAAAGAAAATCGGGGATCGATTTGAAGGCGACCTGGTTCGGACGTTGCTGGTATCCCGCCCAGTGGATCGCCACCTTGCCGTCCAGTGTGGCGGCAAGCGCCAGGTAGTTGAGCAGCAGCTCTTCGCCCTGCTGGCCGGCAGGGGGGATCAGCAGAAGCGTTGCCATCTTGGCTGAGGCTGAGGCAGTGGTCATCGATTCCCCGTAATCTTCTCCATCATGGACGGCAGTGACAGTGCTTTTTGGTTGAATCACGGTTTAGATTGTTGTCCACAAAGCGACTGGTCGCCTTACGACCTTAGCGTATGGGTGCTCGCAATAGGAAGGGAAACGGCGCCATCTGTGAATCCTAGTGCAGCCAGGGCCGGGCTTTAGAGAAATCCCTATCCCAGGTCACTTCGATGGTGTTGCGAAAACTGTGCGCTGGAACAGCGCTGGCATTGAAAGTGTCCATTGATAATCCGGCAGCGTGTTACCATCGCCGGTTTAGTGCGATCAGTTTCGGGAACAAAACCATGCCCAATACTCTCAAGGCTTTTGTGATCAATCTGGATCGAAGCCCAGAACGAATGGAAGGGATATCGAAGAATCTTGATGCTTTAGGTATCCCCTTTGAGCGCGTAGCCGCTGTTGATGGCTCAAAACTGACTGAGCAGGAGATTGCCGAGCACTACTGTGAAGCGCTGAATAAAACGCTGCACTATCGACCGATGAAAGCGGGTGAAGTGGCTTGTTATCTCAGTCATCGCAAAGTGTGCCAGCAGATCCTGGACAGTGGCCTGGATTACGGCCTGGTGCTGGAGGATGACGCCGAGCTGGTTCCCGGAAGCCGGGAGTTTGTGGAGAAAGCCGCCGCTTCTCATCAGCACTGGGACATCGTGAAGCTGTATGAAGGCCCCAACGCCAAGAAGGCGATTGATGCCCTGAAGGTGACCGAGCAGTTCAGCCTGACCGTAACGGCCAAAGTGCCTTCCGGCACCGTAGCGCAGATCATCTCCCGTGAGGGCGCCCGGAAGATCCTGGCCATGTCCGAACGCTTTGGCCGACCGATTGATCAGGATATTCGCCACTGGTGGCTGCATGATCTGAGGGTACTGGGGGTGTCACCGACATTGGTCAGCCACGTGGGGGAGGAAAGCGATATTGATGCCATCTCTGGCCATCGCAAAGTGCGTGATTACTCCAGGCTGAAACGGATGAAGCTCAAGCTGGCGTTCTCCATCTCTTCCAAGTTTCACGCCATGCCGAAACAGATTTTGGACGACATCCGCTCCTGATGCATCAAAAAAGGCTGCCCATCGCAGGCAGCCTTTTTCAGACAAAGATTGAGAGCAGATGCCTCATAACAAGGCGCATGTCCCCGTTATTCTCGGCATGGATCGCCTTCAATGAGCGATAGAGTTGGCCCCATCTTAAGCGATAGAAATTCTTCCTGATAAAGCGCTTCTCTTTGGTGACAACTTCATCAATGTCATCGTAGACAGGGTGATGCAGTAGCCCCTTCTCAACGTGTTTTCTCAGCTTTCGTATCAGGTTAAATTTGCCAAGTCGGGTCAGGTTTAATGACGCGCATGAGAACCCATGGTTAGCCAGTCTGCCACAGACAAAAGATTCGTCGTTGGGGTAAAAGCGGGATCCATCGTAGCGTTGAGCCAAAGCGACTCTTTCTGACTGCAGATACGCGACCGCCCTGTTAGAGAGGCGGACGAGAGGAAAAAAGCCGCCATAAGAGGTTTCATCGTAGTAGCGGTGGTAGTGCCTGGCCCAGGTGGCGGAGGGCTCCAGTTCCCTGAACCGGTGGATCAACAGATCCTCGGTGCGACTCCGGGATTCAGCGGTCAGTTTCTTCAGTGCTTCTGAGTCGGCGTAGACGTCGCTTTCGATCAGCCAGTAATAATCAAAATCACTGCGGCGCTCATAGACGCCGTAAAAGCAGTGGTCGCCACAACGCCAGCCCAGCCTATTAATACCGACATCAAGTCGATGAGTTTTGACGTAGTCGGGGAGACAGCAGATGTTGGCTTCACCCTCGATCTCCGTCGAATCGACAGCGATGAAGGCGGCACCTTCTCCAAAAGCACTTTGGAGCAGGGAGAAAAGCGCCCTTTCTTGCTGGCCGAACTGAGCACAGCGCAAGATGACGCATTCACTTGCATTTGTCATATCCACACCGGCATAAAAAGGTCAGATGGACTTTACGATCTCGATAATCTCTGTGGTTGATATGGAGGGGGTTCGTGGAAAGTAGACGACTTCACAGATGTCATTGAACTCGTCAAATTTGCCTTCCCAGTCGTCACCCATCGCAAGCACATCAGCACGATAGTAGTTGATGTAGTCACGTTTTTTTTCCAGAGACTCTTCGAAGAACACCTCATCAACAAAACTCAGTGACTGAATAATTTTGAGTCGGTCATACTGGTTGTAAACCGGTGCGCGATTCTTTTTCGACATATTGAGCGCGTCACTGGAAACACCAACGATCAAGGTATCTCCCAATGAAGCGCAGCGCTCCAGAATGTTGACATGTCCAACGTGGAACACGTCAAACGTACCGAATGTGATGACTCTCTTTTGCATAATTACACCAGCAATCCTTTATCAATGAGCATGGCTTTAAGCTTCTCGGATGATCCCGCATAACACTGAGCGTCTTTTTGAGTGAAAGTGTAGTTATTGAAATCAATGAAGTTACGGGTTTTTTTGATATTCCAATCGTTTCCGTAGTGCTGCTCAAAGATGGAAACCGGGTCAGTCGGCATCATTAAGCCGAGCGATTCATCGTGATGGAGCTCAATTTCGGGGTAACTGACTGAAAAGTAGCTATCAAAGTTTCTTAGCTTGATAGAGCCTTTTTTGCTTTTTACTTTGTTGCCGGTACGGAAATTCGGGCAAAGGTGAACGCTTCGCCCCGCCTCGTTTGAGAGGTAAAAGAAGTCGATCCCTACTTTCTTATAGGTAAAGCTCAACTCGATGAGTTCGTCATTGACTACGGATGCCCCTTTCAATGAGGCTCCGAGCGACTCCACCTTCTCGATGAACTTAAGAGACATCAATGAGCGGTCAAAAAAGGCAAAGTCGTAATCGTCTGCGAACAGGAAAGCCTTGTCCCGATGAAGAGAGAGTAGCGTCCCAAACATGGGGAAAACCGGTTCCTTCAGTGCCCTGACGAGTTCCAGAACCTCTTCAGAGAGATGGGAGTAATCTTTCTTGTTGCTTTCGATTATTCCCAATTTTGACAGCAGGGTTTTCAGTCCCATTTTTAATCTCCGAAATCGTCAGCTCTTTCTCAAGTCCGGTGCGAAAACCCATCGGGCTAAACGCATACTTCATTGTATATGTTGGAAAAAAGTAGTCTCGCTGTGACGATATAATCCCTCAGGTCATCGTCGTCACCGAAGGGGCGAGAGTCTAGCATATGCACTATGCCTTCTCGAATTGTGGCGGAATTCCCGACCCAGAAAGGGCGGGTTTTATGGCCAAGATCGCAAATTTCTTCCATGGCTGCTGCCAAGGCATTTGTATCCGGCCAACAGCCTTCCCTACCCCCGCCGGATGGCGGGCTCGGGTGAGTCCAATCCAGATTGCGGTGACAGCGACATCACTTGTCGGCAGTGCATGCGCCCCTCCCGACTGCAGCGAGTTTTTTGATTAAGCGACTGGATTGGGCCTGGTCATTAACTGTGAAACGGTATCGGTGTTCAGGGTATAATCCACGCCTTTGATGACGAGTACCGCTTCTGAGGGCGGTGAACTGAGTGGTTCATATGACAGCGCGACAGGTATCAGACTTCACTCTCTGGGAAACCATGCAGGAAGCCGGGTTGCGTCTGGCCGCTTCTGGCTGGATTCCGGGGCGTTGGTTTAATTCCGCTTTGCCCAAACAAAGTGAACTGACGTCGGCCGAGGGGCCGATCACTCTGGAGATTGTCAGCCACTGCTGGAAGTACTCCGAATTTCAGCTGTATCAGCTGAGTTCTTTGGTAAACCATGCGCCCAAAGCGATGAAGGTGGTGCATACCGTGTTTTACTCCGAAGAGGATGAAGATACGGTACGTCTGCTCGATTTCTTCCGTCCGATGGAGGTGGAGAACGTCACCTGGAATTTCCAGGCCATGCCCAAAGAGGAACTGTTCCGCCGTGCCATTGGGCGCAACCGGGCAGCTAAGGCGACTCAGGCAGATTGGATCTGGTTTACCGACTGTGACGTGGTGTTCCATGAAGGGGCGTTGGATACCCTGGCCACTCAACTGGAGGGGCGTCAGGAGTATCTGGTGTATCCGGAGCAGATGCTGGCGACCGATCTGCTGCCCAAGGATGACCCGCTGATTCTGGAGGCAAAGCGTCATCCTCGCCTGATGGAACTCGACCTGACGCGCTTCTCCGTGCGTAAGTTCAGCCGTGCCACCGGGCCGATTCAGATTGCTCATGGTGATGTGGCCCGGGCGTGTGGCTATTGTCAGGACCTGAAGCTGTATCAGAAGCCGATGCCGCGTTGGAGCAAGTGCTATGAAGATCGCGCTTTCCGCTGGTTGCTGGGCACCCAGGGCACGCCGATTTCCGTGCCCAACGTGCTCTTTATCCGTCACGCGGAAAAGGGGCGTTATCAGCAGGGCAGCCAGATTTCGCTGCTGCGTAAGACCATCCGACGCATCAAATCGGCGCTGATCGGACGCTGACAACAAGCCGCCCTCCAGGGCGGCTTTTTTGTGGTGCGTTCACCTGCGCGCTTTCCCCACAGAAAGTACCGTGTATACAATTCCCACACTCTGTCGAACTGGCCCTGACCTATGCACCGCTACCTTTTCTATATCGAGCAGCCTTATTCCTTCTCCATTCTGCGCCCGCTGCAGGCGGAGATCCGCGCTCAGGGAGGAGAGGTTCGCTGGTTTTTGAAGGGGGATAAAGTGCAGCCGGCGTCGTTGGCGCAGGATGAGGTGGCGCTGAACCGTGTTGCCGAGGTGCAGGCTTACGATCCTCGGGCGGTGTTCGTGCCGGGCAATGTGGTGCCGGACTTTTTCCCCGGGGTGAAGGTACAGGTATTCCATGGGCTTGAGTGGAAGAAAAAGGGGCACTTCCGTATCCGGGGGTTTTTCGATCTCTACTGCACCCATGGGCCCATCACCACAGAGCGGTTTCGTACTCTGTCACAACAGCATGGTGGCTATTTTGAGGTGATTGAGACCGGCTGGCCCAAGATGGATCCCTACCTGGGAGGGGCTGTCCATCCGCTCTCATCACCCCCCACCGTGGTGTACGCGCCAACCTTCTCACCGGCACTGACCTCGGTTCCGGATCTGTTTGAGCCGATCAAGGTCCTCAGCGAGCAGGGAGCCTTCCGCTTTGTGGTGAAGTTCCACCCCAAGATGGATCCGGAGTGGGTGGCCCGTTATCGCGCCATTCAGGGGCCCAACCTGGTGGTAAGCGAAGAGGGAGATCTGCTTAAAGTGTTCGGGGAGGGGGATCTGGTGCTGTCCGACACCTCCAGTGCAGTAACGGAAGCCCTGATGATGGGCAAGGTGGTGGTGACCTATCGCAACAGCCAGCCGCAACCCTGTCTGCTGGACTTTGACGAGGCGGATAAGCTCGTCAGCCAGTTGGCCCAGGGGTTGGCGCCCGAGCCCAAACTGCTGGCCGCGATTGAGAGCTACCTGGACCAGGTGCATCCCACTCTGGACGGTCGGGCCAGTCAACGGGTGCTGGAGGCGGTTGAACAGGTGGTGGCGCAAGGAGTCCGGCCCAAGCCCTGGAATATTCTCAGGAAGTTGAAAATCCGTCGGGCGCTGAGCTATTACCGCGTGTTCTGAAGATGGACTGTTTTTGAGCGTCAGAAACGGATTCTCGGAAAAATGGTAATGACCGAAACACCCCTCTGATCTCCGGTGCTGGGTGTTTGCCGTGCATCGGCAGCATTGGATAGCCCGCCATCTCCATCCCTCCCCTTAATCCAACTCCGAGGCCAGCTCCCGATAGACCGCCAGGGTAGCCTCCACCCCCTGTTCCACATTGAAGTGCTCGATCACCCGTTGCCGGGCCGCTGCCCCAAAACGAGCGGTCAGGGCGGGGTTGAGGTAGAGCTGGTAGATGGCGTCCGCCAACGCCCGGGCATCGCCGGGTGGCACAATCAGTCCGGTCTCCTCATCTGCCACCAACTCTGCATTGCCGCCGGTATCGGACATCACCGCCGGGGTGCCGTATGAGTTGGCCTCCAGAATTGCGCGACACAGCCCCTCCCGCTTGATGGTTGGCAACACCGCCAAATCACAGGCAGCCGCGACTTCCGGGGCATCATTGCGCCAGCCCAAAGGGTGGATCTGAGCGGGGCACCCGCTTTCGGCAATCATCTTTTGGATCTTGGGGTTGTTGGGGTCGGCCCCCACCAGCAGCAGGTGGATGGCGTGGCCTTCCGGCCAGTGGTGGGTGGCGTCCATCAGCACCTGAAGCCCTTTTCTCGGCCGCAGATTGGCCACCAGCGTGACTTTGAATGCGTTATCCGGCAGTCCGAGCGCACTCAGATCTGCAGGGGGATGTTGGTACCAGCTTTGATCGTGTCCTTTGTAGACAGTGGTTAATCGCCGCTCCGGTCGGGAGACGTGCTTCGCCAGATCCTGTTCTACCGCTTTGGCGACGCAGATAATCTTGTCGATGCGGGGGTGCAGCATGGAGAGGTAACTGGAGGGATCGAATCGTCGGATATTGCCGGTTTGGCCCCGGTAGGCGATCACTTTCACCGGCAGACCGATGGCGGCAGTGGCCCCATTACTGACCGGCGTATTTGAGAACAGGTGCAGGATCTGGATGTCGCGCTCCCGAATCACCCGACGGATATGGCGAATGGCGCCGAGGGAGAGTTTTCGTTCCAACGGTTGCGGGATCACTTCGATACCGCGCTCCTGGTAAAATCCCTCCAGAATGCTGCCCGGATTGCACATCACCGTGACCTCAACCTCGCCACTCTTATGAAGAGCCGCCACCTGGGCCGCTTCAGGCCGGATGGGATTGATGTTGGTACGGTACTCCCGCTCGATGATCAGGGCGCGGATCGGGTTCATGGTTTGTCTTATGCTGAACACGGATACCTAAATCTACCCTTGGTATGCTGTTCGCAACCAGAACAAAAACGGGGATCGCTCAGCGATCCCCGTTTTTTTGCCCCTTTTCTGATTTAGATCCGGTAGAAGCTCCGGTACCAGTCAGCAAAACGCTGAAGGCCTTCGGCCAGCGAGGTGTCCGGGCTGAAGCCGACGGCCTGACGCAAGTTGTCGGTATCGGCATAAGTGGTGTAAACGTCGCCCGGCTGCATCGGCATCAGGTTCAGCTCCGCTTTTACGCCCAGGGCCTGCTCAAGCGTCTGAATAAAGGTCAACAACTCCACCGGCTGGTGGTTACCGATGTTGTAGAGCGCGTAGGGGGCAGTGGAACGGTCCGGGCGGTCAGTGGTGCGCTCCGCATCGGCGGTGGGGATGTTCTCCATCACTCGCAGCACCCCTTCGACGATGTCGTCGATGTAGGTGAAATCCCGGCTCAGTTTGCCGTAGTTGTACACGTCGATGGGCTCACCGGCGAGGATCTTCTTGGTGAACTTGAAGGCGGCCATATCAGGGCGTCCCCAGGGGCCATAGACGGTAAAGAAGCGCAGACCGGTGGTGGGAATGCCGTACAGATGGCTGTAGGTATGGGCCATCAGTTCGTTGGATTTCTTGGTGGCGGCGTAGAGGCTGACCGGATGATCCACCGCATCCGCTTCCGCGAAAGGCACTTTCTTGTTCATGCCATAGACGGAGGAGGAGCTGGCGTAGATCAGGTGCGGCACCTTGGTCTGTCGGCACCCTTCAAGAATCGTCACCATGCCGGTGAGGTTGCTGTCCACGTACGCCATCGGGTTGTCCAGGGAGTAGCGCACGCCAGCCTGAGCGGCCAGGTGCACTACGCGATCAAACTGGTGGCGTTGGAACAGGGCGGCCATCCCCTCCCGGTCAGACAGGTCCAGGCGCACAAACTCGAAATGCTCGGACGACGTCAACTGGTCGAGACGGGCCTCCTTCAGGCTGACGTCGTAGTAATCATTCAGATTATCCAGGCCGACCACTTGGTGGCCCTGCTCAAGCAGGCGTTGGCTGACATAGAAACCGATAAAGCCGGCGGCACCGGTGACCAAAATTTTCATCGTTACTCCTGGATAATGCTAAGGCCGCGGCCAATACCGTAGTAGTGGATGCCGCGCTTGGCCAGACGCTCGGGATCATACAGGTTGCGACCGTCAAAAATCACGGGTTGGCTCAACTCCTGCTGAATAAAATCGAAGTCCGGAGCCCGAAATGCCTGCCATTCGGTGCAGATCACCAGGGCATCGGCCCCCTTCAGTGCCGCCTCCTTGGTGCCCATCAGCACCAGATCATTACGGTGGCCGAAGAGGCGCTGGGTCTCCTCCATTGCCTCCGGGTCATAAGCCTGAACCTTGGCACCGGCCTGCCATAAGGCCTGCAGCAGCACCCGGCTGGGGGCTTCGCGCATATCATCGGTATTGGGTTTGAACGCCAGGCCCCAGACGGCGATGGTTTTACCCAGTAGATCATCGCCAAAGTGGCGTCGGATATTGCGCATCAGCACGTGCTTCTGCGCCTCATTGACCTGTTCGACCGCTTTCAGGATCTTCGCGTCATGGCCAATGCCATCCGCGGTACGGATCAGCGCCTGCACATCTTTGGGAAAGCAGGAGCCGCCATAACCGCAGCCCGGATAGATAAAGTGGTAGCCGATGCGTGGATCAGACCCGATGCCACGGCGCACCGACTCAATGTCGGCCCCAAGCTTCTCAGCCAGATTGGCGATCTCGTTCATAAAGGAGATCTTGGTGGCCAGCATGCAGTTGGCGGCGTATTTGGTCAGTTCGGCACTGCGAACGTCCATCACTACGGTGCGATCCTGCTGGCGGTTGAAGGGCTCGTAGAGTTCGCGCATCACCTCAATCGCTTCCTCATCATCACTGCCGATGACGATACGATCCGGACGCATGCAGTCGTTGACGGCGGCGCCCTCCTTGAGGAACTCCGGATTGGACACCACCTGAAACGGCAGAGGTGCATCCCGCTGCGCCAGGACATCGGCGATGCGGGCTTTCACTTTGTCTGCGGTTCCGACCGGCACGGTGGACTTGTCCACCACCACCCTGGGGGCGTCCATATGGCGGGCGATGGTTTCGGCGACCGCAAGCACGTACTGAAGATCGGCACTGCCATCCTCATCCGGCGGGGTGCCAACCGCGATGAACTGCACCCGGCCATGGCGAACGCCAAGGCCCGCATCGGTGGTGAACGTCAGTCGCCCAGAGTCGTGATTGTGTTTCACCATCGGCTCCAGTCCCGGCTCATAGATGGGGACCAGGCCCTGGTTCAGACGATCGATTTTATCCTGATCGACATCAACACAGCAGACGTCATGACCCACTTCCGCCAATACGGTGGCCTGAACCAGGCCAACGTAGCCGACACCGAATACCGTGACTTTCATGCAATGACCCCTCTACCAGGCAAGACCGTAAGTAACTTCAACCTGGTCAAAGTATATGCACGGATTTCAGTGGTTTTGTGACAGGGCGAGATTTAGTGCGTCCAGTACCGCGGAGGTCTCAATGCTGGCCATCAGGTCAGGGCCTTTGGCGCGGGTGCCCCAAGGCAGTTCGGACAGGGAGCGCCCCTTCTGTTGCTCGACGTGGTGCTGGTAACAGGACACCGTGTAGTGCTGTTGCCCATAGGGGCCGGTGCGTTGTGGATTGGAGTGCGCCATCAGGGCGACCACCGGAGTGCCCTGAGTGACCGCCATGTGAGTGGGGCCGGTGTCTGGTGCCAGCACCGCTTTGGCTCGGGCAATCAGAGCCAGCAGTGATTTGAGGCTGGTTTGCCCAACCAGGTTTCGAAGTGGTGCCTGGGCATGCTGGACGATGGCGTTGGCTAACCGCTTTTCCCGCTGGGCGGGACCACCGCACAGCAACACCTGATAACCCCTCTCAGCCAGGTTGTCCGCCACTTCGGCGTAGCGCTCAGGAAGCCAGTTGCGCTCATCTTTGCTGGCGGAGGGACAGATCAGCACCGTGGGCGTATCGTCGGGGATCTGCGCCCGGGCGAACGCCGTGTCCTGCTCCGAAACCGGGATCTGCCACTGGGGTGTCGTGTCAGTGACGCCAAGAGATCGGGCAAACCCCATAAACCCGTCAAGTACATGAGGCTCCGCCTGGGGAGCGATACGACGGTTGGTGAACAGCCACTGCCCCTCTTTGGCCCGGGCCCTGTCAAAACCCACCTTGAGGGTGGCCCGAATGCCCAGAGTGGCCAGGGAGGCCCGCAATGCCACCTGCATATGCAACAGCAGATCGAAATGGCGGTCCTGAAGGCGTTGCCAGAGTTCGCGGTAGCCCTGGAACCCCTTACTCTTGTCAAAGGGAACCAGTTCCACACCGGGTAAACCTTTCAGCAAGGCCGCTTCAATCCTGCCCACAACCCAGGTGATCTCAGCCTGCGGGTGGCGACGCTGGATCGCCTGCACCGCCGCAACGGCATGACAAACATCGCCAATCGCAGAGAGGCGCAGAATACAGAGTTTTTTGGGGGCCAGTAGAAGGCTGTTGCTGTCGGACATTGCAGGCATAACATTTGCCGAGGTGGGCAAAGTGTAAATAAAATACCCGGCTCTACCAAGGAAAAGCCCATGAATATCCTTAGCTTCCCCCCTCATCGCGTACTGCTTGCGCCCCTTGCTCCGGCCTCGTTGAATGCCGACTGGTTTGATCCAGAGTGGCTGACGGCCCAAGGGTGGGTCACGGGAAGCTCAGACAGCTCTGGCCGTAATCCTGCCTGGTTCTTCCAACAGGACGGGCAGGAGTATGTGCTTCGCCACTACTGGCGGGGCGGGCTGCCGGGGAAGATCTTTAAGGACGGCTATCTCTATCTGGGGGAAACCCGCTCACGTCCCTATGGGGAGTTGGCCCTGATGATCGCCCTTCATGAGCAGGGATTACCTGTGGCAACGCCCATTGCTGCCAGATTGACCCGAACCGGACTGACCTATCGGGCAGATCTGATCACCGCCAAATTGCCGCAAAGCCGGGATCTGGTGAAGGTGTTGAGTGGCCAGCCGATGGCAGCGGAGCGTTGGCAGGAGTTGGGCGCCGTGCTGGCCCGATTCCACCGGGCCGGTGTTTATCACGCGGATCTCAATGCCCGGAACATCCTGCTGAGCCAGGAGCAGTTCTATCTGATCGACTTTGACCGTGGTGAACTGCGACAGCCCGGCACGGATTGGCAGCAGGCGAACCTGGCGCGTCTGCGCCGCTCCCTGCTCAAGGAGCAGGGGCGGGTTGAGAGCTTGTGCTACGACGATGGGGCCGACTGGGCGGCCCTGACGGCGGGTTACAACAAGGTGCTGGCCAGCGCCAGCTGACGCTCGGTGGCGCCGCGATTGGTGTCCACCACGCGCTGCCCCTGATGACCCATCTGTTCCGCCTGCTTGCGCAGTGACAGCAGATGCTCCAACTGATCGGCAAGCTCATCGGCGTTGTTGACCAACGCCATGCCACCGGCTTGCAGCAGAGTCTGACCAATCTCCTGAAAATTGAAAAAGTGGGGGCCCATCAGCACCGGCTTGGCCAGTGCGGCGGGCTCCAGAGGATTGTGCCCACCCCGTTCGATCAGACTGCCGCCGACAAAGGCGGCGTCCGCCAGTCCGTATAGGGTCAGCAGCTCTCCCATGGTGTCGCCAATCACCACCTGAACGGCTTGCGCAACATTGCCACCTGCGCTGCGGCGCACGGTCTCAAATCCCGCCTCCTTCGCCAGGGTCTCAGCGTGCTCAAACTGCTCCGGGTGCCGAGGAACCAACAGCATCAGCAGATCGGGGTGGAGCCTCAGCAAAGCACGGTGAGCGGCCAGCGCCTGTTCAAATTCGCCCGGATGGGTAGAGCCGGCACACCAGATTTTCCGATCCCCAAACCCCGTCTCCCGGGCCTGTTGCAGGTCACCCAGGTTGGCCCGGGACAGATCCAGATCGAACTTCAGGCTGCCGCACAGGGTCAGCTTGGCGGGATCCAGTCCGAGGGTCACCAGTCGGGCTCCATCTTCCGCATTTTGCGCGGCTACCGCGTCCAGCTCGGCCAGCATGGGGCGGGTCAGCCGACGGAATCGAGCATAGCCCCGGGCGCTTCGCTCGGACATACGGGCATTGGAGAGCATCACGGGCACCTGGCGCTTGTGGCACTGGTGGATCAGATTGGGCCACAACTCGGTCTCCATCAGGACCACCAGGCTGGGGCGCAGTCGTTTAACGAAACGCGCGACGACAAAAGGCAGGTCCAGCGGCAGATAGCAGTGCGCCACCCGGTCTCCAAAGCGCTGTCTGACTTGCTCAGAACCGCTTGGTGTAAAGGAGGTCACCAAGATAGGCTTGCCCGGATAACGCGCCATCAGTGCCTCGATCAGCGGTACGGCTGCCAGGGTCTCCCCCATGGAAGCGCAGTGCACCACGATGGCGTCATTGATTTGGGGCAGAGTCAGCCCGAATCGTTCACTCCAGCGGTGGCGATATTCCGGGTTTTTTCGGCTGCGCCACAGCAGATAGATCAATATGGCAGGCAACAGCAGAGTCAGCAGCAAGCTGTAGAGAAGGCGATTCATTGCAGGTCCCAGCGGGTATTTGGCTTGATGATAGGGAAGGGGCGATGGGCTTTCAAATGCTAACGATTTGTGAAGCTTGCCAATGCCCGACGCTGTTCAGCCATTGGCCTGTTTGGGAGGCGATGCTACTCTAGCGGCCATCTTATGGACAGGTGACAGTATGAAAACCAAAGATCGTATCATTGAGGCCAGCTGCGAACTCTTTAATGAGCGCGGCGAACGGGCCGTCACCACCAACCACATTGCCGCCCATCTGGGCATCAGCCCGGGCAACCTCTACTATCACTTCCGCAATAAAGAGCAGATTATCCGGGCCCTGTTTGCCCAGTATGAGGCCTATCTGGAAGAGGCCTACGGGCCGGTTGAAGACCAGACCGCTTTTGGTGTGATGCAGCGTTACCTGGATGGCATGTTCCAGGGGATGTGGCGATTCCGCTTCCTGTACGCCAGTCTGCCGGAGATCCTGGCTCGGGATCCTGAGCTGCACAAACGCTACCTCCAAGCCCATCACAAGGTATTGGCCACTGCCAGCGATGCTTTGCGAATGTTAAAGGCGCAGGGGGTGATGACCATTGAAGATGACTATCTCGAAGAGTTTGCCGAAGGGATTAAAATGGTCGTCACGTTCTGGATCAGCCACCTGTACACTCAGGCTCTGGATAAACCGATTACGGAACAGGGCGTATCCCAGGGGATGCTCCAGGTACTGGCCCTGTTCCATGGCTATATTGCGGAACCGGTCCGCCCCGACTTTGAGCGTCTGGTTAAGCATTATCGGGCGATGGCCAGCGAATAATCCAAGCCTTGTCGGGCCAGTCATCAACAGGCTGCAATCCCTCCCGGTGGCGGCTAAAATGTGCGCCACCGCTGACTCAGCGCCAAGCAACTATAACAACGAGACGGACCCATAGGAGACAGCATGTCCACTTCCGCCTTTTACCAGCAGATCCGCGACCAGCTCGAGCAGGTCAAAGCGGACGGCCTGTACAAGAACGAGCGTGTGATCACCACCGCGCAGCAGGCAGCCATTGAGGTGGCCAGCGGCGAGCAGGTTATCAACTTCTGCGCCAACAACTATCTGGGCCTGGCTAACCACCCGGCACTTATCGAAGCCGCCAAGGCGGGTCTGGACGATCACGGCTTCGGCATGGCCTCCGTGCGCTTTATCTGTGGTACCCAGGACATCCACAAGGTTCTGGAGCAGAAGCTGTCCGAGTTCCTGGGTATGGAGGACACCATCCTGTACTCCTCCTGCTTCGACGCCAACGCCGGTCTGTTCGAAACCCTGCTGGGCCCAGAAGACGCCATTGTCTCTGATGCCCTGAACCACGCCTCCATCATCGACGGTGTGCGTCTGTGCAAAGCCAAGCGCTTCCGCTACGCCAATAACGATATGGCGGAGCTGGAAAACTGTCTGAAGCAGGCCCGCGAAGCCGGTGCCCGCAACATTCTGATCGCCACCGACGGGGTGTTCTCCATGGATGGCGTTATCGCCAACCTGCAAGCGGTGTGTGACCTGGCAGACCAGTACGGCGCGCTGGTGATGGTGGATGACTCCCACGCCGTTGGCTTTGTCGGCGAGGGTGGCCGTGGTACTCACGAGTACTGCCAGGTGATGGATCGCGTAGACATCATCACCGGCACCCTGGGCAAGGCTCTGGGTGGCGCTTCCGGTGGTTTTACCTCCGGTAAGAAAGAGGTGATCGACTGGCTGCGTCAGCGCTCCCGTCCCTACCTGTTCTCCAACTCTTTGGCTCCGGCCATCGTCTCCGCCTCCATCCGCGTACTGGAGATGATGAAAGACGGTGATGCCCTGCGTGCCCAGCTTTGGGACAACGCGGCCCACTTCCGTGAACAGATGAGTGCCGCTGGCTTTACGCTTGCCGGTGCGGACCATGCCATCATCCCGGTGATGATTGGTGATGCAGCGCTGGCTTCCGAGTTTGCCGACCGCCTGCTGGCGGAAGGGATCTACGTCATCGGTTTCTCCTTCCCTGTGGTACCCAAAGGGCAGGCCCGTATCCGTACCCAGATGTCTGCCGCTCACACCCGTGAGCAGCTGGACAAGGCCATTGAAGCCTTTACCCGCATCGGTAAAGAGCTGGGAATCATTTGAGAGAACCGCGCATGAAAGCACTTTCCAAGCTGCACCCGGAAAAAGGGATCTGGATGGTGGATGTGCCCAAGCCGGAGCTTGGCCACAACGATCTGCTGATTAAGATCCGTAAGACCGCCATCTGCGGCACCGACATGCACATCTACAACTGGGATGAGTGGTCACAAAACACCATTCCGGTGCCGATGGTTGTCGGTCATGAATATGTGGGTGAGGTGGTCGCCATTGGCCAGGAGGTTCGTGGCTTCGCCGTTGGCGATCGGGTTTCAGGTGAAGGTCACATCACCTGCGGCCATTGCCGCAACTGCCGGGGTGGCCGTACCCACCTGTGCCGCAACACCATCGGTGTGGGCGTAAACCGCGAAGGCTCTTTTGCCGAGTATCTGGTGATCCCGGCGTTCAACGCGTTCAAGATCCCCGACGACATCTCCGACGATCTGGCTTCCATCTTTGACCCGTTCGGTAATGCCGTGCACACCGCGCTCTCTTTCGACCTGGTGGGCGAAGATGTGCTGATCACCGGCGCAGGCCCGATTGGCATTATGGCAGCTGCCGTGTGTAAGCATGTGGGTGCCCGTCACGTGGTGATCACCGACGTGAACGAGTACCGACTGGAGCTGGCGCGCAAGATGGGCGCGACCCGCGCGGTCAATGTTATGAATGAAAAGCTCGAAGACGTCATGGCCGAGCTGGGAATGACCGAAGGCTTCGATGTGGGTCTTGAGATGTCCGGTGTGCCCTCTGCGTTCAACAGCATGCTGGAAACCATGAACCACGGTGGCAAGATCGCCATGCTGGGCATTCCGCCCTCCAGCATGGGCATCGACTGGAACCAGGTGATCTTCAAAGGTCTGGTGATCAAGGGGATCTACGGTCGCGAGATGTTTGAAACCTGGTACAAGATGGCCAGCCTGCTGCAGTCCGGCCTGGACATCAGCCCCATCATCACCCATCGCTTCCACATCGACGAGTTCCAGAAGGGGTTCGACGCCATGGGCTCCGGGCAGTCCGGAAAAGTGATTCTCAGCTGGGACTAACCCGCTGACTGAAATCAGAAAACGCTTCCTAATCAGGAAGCGTTTTTTTTAACTTCGGTTTAAAGTCGGGTTGCTCTTGTGTAAAGATGCGCAAAGTTTGGAACGCGTTGCTGCAATTGCCGTCCAAGCTCATGTCTCTGAATCCATGGAAGATCAATGCGTCGCTTTGCCCTGATCCTGATGCTGATAGTGTTTAGCCAGACCGTGCTTGCGGGCCTGGGGGAGCACCGTCCCCATCCGGCGGGGTCCGTGGAGCACGTTGAGATGGCCGACCATCGCCATCTTGAACTGGCCGATTCCGAGTCTGCCGAGTATGGGGACCTCTGCCTTCATTGCCATTGTCATGGTGGCCAGAGCGCACTGTTTACCGTTATCGACCTGCCCCAGGGCTGTCCGGCCGAGGTCGAGTTTCTCTGGCTGACCAGTTACCAACCCCCATTCGAGCTGCGCTTCCTCCCCCCTCCCATCGTCTGATCCTGCCTTTTGCCGAGCGGGCCTGAATGGCCTGAATCTCACTCCTATGCAGGACAGACAACATGCACAATCCAATTCGTGCCGTGGTGCTGGTCATGGGCTTGACCCTGCCAACGCTTGCCGCGGCGACGGGCATGACGCCCCAGGCGTCAAAACAGGTTCTGGAGCAACTCGACAACTTGCCCCTGATCCAGATGGAGGCTGCCCGCCTCAAGCAACAACAACTGGCGGTGGAGACCGCCAACCAGGCCCTCTATAACCCTGAGCTGGGCCTGGATGCCGAGAACCTTGGCAGTGATGAGAGTGACATTGAGTACACCCTGTCGCTGAGCCAGGGCTATGACCGGGGTGATAAGCGGGGATTACAGCGCCGTGAGGCGGACCTGGCGGCCCAGATCGCGTTGGCGGAATACGGCCTGCTCCGCAATCAGCAGTTGGCTGAGTTGCTGACCGCCTGGGTGGAACTGGATCTGGCCCAACGGCTTGATCACTTCACGTCGCAAGCTCAGCAGCGCACAGAGGCGATGTTGACCCTGGCCCAGCGGATGGTCGCGGTTGGGGAGATCGCGCCTCTGGATCAACAGCTTCTGCAGCTGGAGTTGGCCCGTCTGACTGGTGACCGCCTCGCATCCCAGCAGAGCGTGATTCAGGCCCTGGCTAACCTCAGGCAGATGGGCGGTGAAGCGCTGGTGACTCTGGCCAGTGCCACCCCCTTGTCGCTGGATAGCCCCACCCCTCAAGCAACGCAACGAGTGGCGCTTTTGCCTGCGTTGAAACCCGCTTACCTGGAAGTGAAGCGCGCCCGAGCGGCCTATGCCCTGCGCCAACAGCAGAGTAAAGCGGATCCCAGCTTTTCCCTCGGCGCCAAAACCGACGGTCAGGACCAGAGCCTGGCCTTAGGGGTCGCCATCCCCCTCAATCTTCGCAATCGGTATCAAGGTGAAGTCGCCGAGGCCAATCAGGCCATCGTGGTGGCAGAGCAGGCCTATTTCAATGCGGAGCGCAACCTGACCATTGAACTGGACGCGTTGAGGCAGGCATTGAACCTGCTGCAGCAAGGCCAGCGCCAATGGCAGAACCTGGCCAGTGAGCCGCTTCGCGAGAGCCAATCTCTGCTGGAGCGGCAATGGCGTGGCGGTGAAATCGCGACGGCCAACTATCTGCAATCGCAGCAGCAACTGACCGATACCCAGGCCAGTGGCGCCGAACTGGAAGCGGCTCAATACCGGGCCTGGCTGGCCCTGATGGCCGCCCGCGGCGAACTGGAAAGCTGGCTGAGCCAGCGTGCGCAAATCACACCGATTGAGGGATAACCATGAGCAAACGTCTTACTCCCATCGCCCTCGCGGTGATGACGCTGCTGACCACATCCACCCTGGTATGGGCGGGTGACGATCATCAACACAGTGCCGCCCAGCACGCTGAAGAGCGGCCCGGGGAACATATCGAGTCCCCGGAGCACAGCCACGATGAAGCCAACGGCGATGCCCATGCCAGCGAAGCGGCCGATGCCCACAGTGATCCCAATGATCATGATGAGGAGGCCGGGCTGACGCTGGATCCCGCTCAACGAGCCATCTCCGGTATCCGCGCTGTTGCTGTTCAGCCCAGCGAGTTTCGCTTTGAGGGGCGAGCGCCCGCACAGCTGGTGGCGGACCCGGCACGCACACAACAGATCTCACTGCCGGTGGGTGTCCGCATTACGGAGCGTCTGGTGAATGCGGGCGCAGAGGTGGAGAAGGGGCAGCCTCTGTTCCGTCTCGCCTCAAGCCAGATTGCCGCCGCCCAGGGGGATTACCTGCTGGCACTGGCAGAGTGGCAACGGGTGCAGGAGCTGGGCACGAAAGCGGTTGCCGCCAGCCGCTTCCAGCAAGCTCGCATCGATGTGCAGACACGACGTCTGGATCTTGTGGCTCTGGGGATGACAACCGCACAGATTGATGCCCTCACTGACCCTAAGGCGGAGCTGGGGGGCTTCACTTACCTGGCGCCCATCGCTGGCACCGTCCAGCAGGACAACCTGGTATTGGGCCTCAATCTCGATGCCAATGTGCTGCTGATGCAGCTTTCCGATGAGTCTGAACTCTGGCTGGAGGCCCAGGTGGCGCCGGGACTGATAGGGCAGGTGGCGATTGGCGACACGGTGGCGGTGGAAGCCGCTGGGCTTCGCTACCAGGCGCAGGTTATCGGCCGCGACCATCAGCTCAACCCGCAAACCCGCACCGAAACCGTGCGCCTGTCGTTGGCCAATCCCCAGCATCGACTCCATGTTGGCGAGTTTGCTACGGCCTACTTCGTGCAGAGCGAACATCGCGGCATGGTGCTGCCGGACAGTGCTCTGGTGCGTGGTGGCGACGGTGATTGGGCGGTGTTTGTTCAGGACGGTGAACACTTTGAGCAGGTGGAGGTGAAGGTCTTGCGCAGCCAGCGGGGCCAGAACCTGGTGACGGGGCTGGAGCCCGGCCAGTTGGTGGTGATTGAGGGCGCCTTCTTCCTCAATTCGGAGCAGGCCAAGGCCGGCTTCGACATCCACAACCATTAAGGGGGCGCCATGCTGGACAAATTGACAAGTTGGGCGGTCAGTAACCGTCTGTTTGTGGTGCTGGCGCTGTTGGGCGCGGTGGCTGGTGCGATTCTGCTGCTGCCGCGTTTGGCGCTGGATGCATTTCCTGACGTAACCAATGTGCAGGTCGACATCAATACGGCGGCCGCCGGTTTGGCGGCGGAGGAGGTGGAGCAGTTGATCACCTACCCGCTGGAATCCGCCATGTACTCCCTGCCTGGCGTTACCCAAGTTCGGTCGCTGTCGCGGACCGGCCTCTCCATGGTTACCGTGGTTTTCGAGGAGGAAACCGACGTCTACTTTGCCCGTCAGCTGGTGCAGGGGCAGCTTCAGGAGGCGCGGGAAGCGATTCCGGAAGGGGTTGGAACGCCGGAAATGGGGCCCAACACCTCGGGCCTGGGGCAGGTCTATCAGTACCTGTTGAGGGCTGAGCCCGGCAGCGGTTACGACGTGATGTCCCTGCGTAGCCTTAATGACACCCTGGTCAAGCGGATGCTGATGCCGGTGGATGGGGTTACCGAAGTGCTCTCCTTTGGTGGCGAAGTGCGTCAGTACCAGGTTCGGGTCGACCCGGACAAGCTGCTTGCCTACGGTCTGGACCTCACCGGCCTGACTGAAATCCTGGCCGCTAATAACCGCAACACCGGTGGCTGGTTTATGCCACGAGGGCAGGAGCAGTTCGTGGTGCGAGGCTACGGCTTTATTCCTGCCGGTGAAGCCGGGCTGGACGCCATCCGAAGCCTGCCGCTGGCGACCATCAACGGCACCCCGGTAACGGTCGAGCAGGTCGCGGAGGTTGGGTTTGGATCGGAGATCCGGGTGGGGGCGGTATCCATGACCCGTCGCGGTGCGGACGGTCAGCCAGTATCGCTGGGCGAAGTGGTGTCCGGCGTGGTTCTCAAGCGGATGGGCGCCAACACCAAGATCACCATTGATGACATTAAGGCTCGCCTGCCGCAGATCCAGGCGGCACTGCCGCCGGGTGTTGTGATGGAGCCCTACTATGACAATGCCGACCTGGTGGCCAAGGCGGTGAAAACCGTCAGTGATGCATTGGCGATCGCCTTTGCGCTAATCGTCGTTATCCTGGCACTTTTCCTGCTCAATCTGCGGGCAACGGCGCTGGTGCTGCTGTCGATCCCGATTGCCATCGGTCTGGCGCTGATGGTGATGGCATACCTGGGGTTGTCCGCCAACCTGATGTCCCTAGGGGGGCTGGCGGTGGCCATCGGCATGCTGGTGGACGGTTCGGTGGTGATGGTGGAGAACATCTTCAAGCACCTGAACGGCAAGAGCGGCAGCAGCCGAGAGTGGATCAAGCTGGCGGCGCGGGAAGTGGCTCGCCCCGTGTTCTTCGCTACCGGTATCATCATCCTGGTCTTTGCCCCCCTGTTCACGCTGGAAGGGGTGGAGGGCAAGCTGTTCCAGCCGATGGCGGTAAGCATCATTCTGGCGATGCTGGCGGCTCTCCTCACCGCCTTGGTGGTTGTGCCTGCACTGGCGTCGTACCTGTTCCCGGAAGGGGTAAAAGAGCGCCCAAGCCCGATTCTTCAGCCGATTGAGCGTGCATACCGCGCCGTGCTTGCGCCGGTGATCACCAAGCCCAAATCGATACTGATCGCCTCCGGCCTGTTGCTGGTGGCGACCGCCATGGTTGTTCCCCGGCTGGGCACCGAATTTGTGCCGGAGTTGGAGGAGGGCACCATCAATATCCGGGTGACGCTCGCCCCTACAGCCAGTCTGGAGACCTCGCTGCAGGTCGCCCCCAAGCTGGAAGCGATCCTGCTGGAGTTCCCGGAGGTGGAATACGCTCTGTCGCGTATCGGCGCCGCGGAACTGGGAGGGGACCCGGAGCCGATCAACAACATCGAGATCTACGTTGGACTCAAACCGGTCAATGAGTGGTCCTCGGCGGAGGATCGCTTTGCACTGCAGGCGCTGATGGAGGAGAAGCTGTCGATTCATCCCGGTCTGCTGTTCACCTTCTCCCAGCCCATTGCGACACGGGTGGATGAGCTGCTCTCCGGTGTGCGGGCCCAGTTGGCGATTAAGTTGTTTGGTCCGGACCTTGAGGTGCTGTCGGACAAGGGCGCGGAGATCGAAGCGCTGGTGAAATCAGTTGAGGGGGCGACGGACGTAGCGCTGGAGCAGATCAGTGGTGAGCTGCAACTGGTGGTGCGTCCCAACCGGGAGGCGTTGTCGCGCTATGGCATGACCGTCGATCAGGTGCTGCAACTGGTCTCCGATGGCATTGGTGGGGTTTCGGCGGGGCAGGTTATCGACGGCAATGCCCGCTACGACATCCTGGTGCGCTATCAACAGGCGTTTCGGGATAGCCCGGATGCCGTCGCCAATTTGCTGCTGCGCAGCCCCGATGGTGCCTTGGTGCGGCTGGGGGATGTGGCGACCATTGCGATGGAGTCGGCGCCACCCAATATCCGGCGTGACGACGTTCAGCGTCGGGTGGTGGTACAGGCCAACGTAGTGGGGCGCGATATGGGCTCTGTGGTGGCTGAAATCTACCAGCGCATCGACAGTGACGCCGAGTTGCCGCCCGGCTACGCGGTTCAGATTGGCGGACAGTATGAAAGCCAACTGCGGGCTCAGAAACGTCTGGCCATTGTGGTGCCCATCTCCATTGCGCTGATCGCTCTGCTGCTCTACTTCGCATTTGGCTCGGTTCGACAGGCGGTGCTGGTGATGGCCAATGTTCCGCTGGCACTGATTGGTGGCGTGATGAGTCTGTGGCTCACCGGCACCTATCTGTCGGTGCCGTCCTCCATCGGGTTTATCACCTTGTTTGGGGTGGCGGTGCTCAATGGGGTGGTGTTGGTGGATGCCATCAACAACCGCATTGTTCGAGGGGAACCCCTGGAGTCCGCCGTGTTTGAAGGGGCGATCAGCCGATTGCGTCCGGTTCTGATGACGGCCCTGACGTCGGCGCTGGGGTTGATCCCGGTCCTGCTGTCCAGTGGTGTCGGGGCGGAAGTGCAGCGGCCACTGGCGATGGTGATCATCGGGGGTCTGTTGACCTCAACGGCGTTGACCCTGTTGGTTCTGCCCACTCTGTATCGGCGCTTCCCGCCTCCTCAGCCCTGAGTTCGATGATTTGGGGGCTGGTATTGGCCGGGCGCCGCCTAACCTAATCCGGTCATGTTTGGTTCCGGCCTCCGGGGGGATTCCCCGGAGGCTTTTTTGCTTCTGTAGTGATGTCAGCAACTGAACCTGCCCTGACATGAACGGCACTTTCGCGGGCCGATTTACGGTCTGGATTTGGTACTGAGAGGTGGAGTCAGTACACTGAAACCTCGTTGTAGATAGGAATAGATATGAGTCAGTACCAGTGTCTGCCCCTGGCCCGGTTTGATCTCCTGGCCGCCGAACAGCCCGTTCAGATCGTCGATATCCGGGATCCCAATGCGTTTGCCGCAGGGCACATCCCCGGCGCAATCCGTCTGCATAACGGTAATTTGGCCGAGTACATTCTCAATGCCGAGTTCGATCAGCCGCTGGTGGTATGCTGCTATCACGGCATCTCCAGTCAGTCGGCCGCCGCTTACCTGGCCGAGCAGGGCTTCGAAGAGGTGTACAGTCTGGATGGAGGCTACGAAGGCTACGCCAAGGCCAAAGGGCTGATGACACCATGATGGAAGTGGGCGTACTGGGGGATCCCAGGGCAGCGCAAGCCCTGGTGGATTACCTGAAAAGCCAGGGGATTAACGCGCACCTGCAACGCGCCGAAGACGGGTTTGCGGTGATGGTGAACGCAGAGCAGTACCATCGTGGCCGCGAGGAGTTTGAGCGCTTTGTCGCGGATCCTCACAACAAACGCTATCTGGCGGCCTCCTGGCAATCCGGTGATGCCCGGGTGCAGTTTAAATATGCCGGTGGCGGCAGTCTCTGGCGCAGTTTTGTCACGGGAGGCGGCCCGCTGACTCTCACGCTGCTGGCGCTGGTTTCCCTGATCTGGGTGTTCTGGAACCTGGGTTACGACCAGTTGATCTTCAGTTGGACGCACTTCTATCCCAGCTGGGAACTGATGGGAGAGGGGCAGTGGTGGCGCTTCTTTACGCCCTCCCTGATCCACTTCTCCGCCATGCACGTCATTTTCAACCTGTTGTGGTGGTGGTACCTCGGTGGTCGCATCGAGCGGGTTAGGGGAACCGGAACACTGGCGATCCTGCTGCTGGTGGCGGGTACCCTGCCCAATCTGGCTCAGTTTGCCTTCTCCGGGCCCAACTTTGGCGGACTCTCTGGTGTGGTTTATGCCCTGGTGGGTTACTGCTGGATCAGCGGCCGCCTGGACCCGCGTTCGCCCCTGGCACTGCCGCCCGCCTACGTGGGCTTCCTGCTGCTCTGGTTGGTGTTGGGCTTCCTGGGCTTTATGAATATGGCCAACGCCGCTCACCTCGGTGGTTTGCTGGTGGGGATGGCCCAAGCGCTTATAGACAATCGGCGCCGTTAACGAAAACGCCCGGGCACTGCCCGGGCGTTCTGTTTTCAGTCGTAGAGGTAACGTGTGAACAGGAGATTGGCCACCAGAGGCTGACCCACCTCCTGAGTCAGCAAGGCGTTGACGGTTTCAAAGCAGTCTCGTCGGATCTCCTCGCGACCACTGAGCGACTTGATCTTCTCCTCCGGCTGCTGCCCCAGGATCTCCACGATGGTGGCACGGATAAGAGGCGCATGGTGCTCCACCATCTCAATGGTGTCAGCGTCCTTCAGCATCAGTTCGACACTGACCCGGACAAATCCCAGCCGTTTGCGGGGGGAGAGGTAGTTGGTGACGATCTCAGGCTCAAGGCCATAGTAGCCGTAGTTATCATGAGCGATGAGCGTTTCTTCCTTCGCGGCCCAAGCGGATCCCATGGTCAGCATGGCACCCAGCATAAGCATCCATCTTACTGTTTTCATTGTGGCATTCTGCGTCGACTTCCTGGCGCCTATAGTAGCGCAATTTTGTCTTTATCGGGGCATCTTGGTTTGTCCGTGGTTTTTGCTACCATGGGCGCGAGATAACGCCACAGGAGCCCCAGATGCAGGCCCTTTTTGCCGACATGGAGCAACCGCTTCCGCCGGCCCTGGCCAGTTGGCTGCAGGACAGAAACTCCCTGACCTTAAGGTTGAAGACACAGTGCCGCCGTTTCGATGTGCAGCGACTGGGGGAGTGGCGTGACCTGGCTGAGTCTGATGGCCCCGGCTGGCAGATGGGTGAACCCCTCTGGCACCGGGAGGTGCTGCTGTTACTGGATGGGGTGCCCTGGGTTTACGCCCTGACGGAAGTGCCCCTGGCGACTTTCGCCGCTGGCGACATTGACTTCCAGGGGTTGGGCGAGCGTCCCCTGGGCGAGTTGCTGTTTACCAATGACACCCTGAGCCGGGGTAAGTTGTTGATCACCCGCCACGATCGCGAAAGCCGTGCCGGCCAGGTGGCACTGGAACTGGGGCAATCCTTCGAGCATCCTCTGTGGGGGCGCAGCCGCCAGTTTACCCTCTCCGGACGCCCGCTTCGGATCAACGAAATCTTCCTTCCTGCGGCGGAACAGGCCCTGACTGCCGGACCGGCATAAAACACTATCCTATTGAGTTGAATCCTAAAACTCTCCTCCCGGAGGAGAGTTTTCGCAGGTGAATCTTTTCCGTGATCCTGACCTCGTTAACATGTTTCGGCATTGGAATTGTGTGAACTTTACGTCACACTACCGGTCAAGATGGACATGAAACTTATCCCGATGCGACTGCTCAGTACGCTTATGCTGATTGTCGCCCTGATCAGTCAGGGTGCGGTTGCTCGTGTCCATTTGATGCCCGATATGAGCCCGACCGAGATGAGCGCCATGCACGCCCATCACGAGATGGCGGCTCAAGCCTCTCACGCTTCCCAACATGACGAGATGGCTCACTGCAAGGCGCAGCCCGTTGCCAGCCACGATTGTTGTGAGTCGATGGTTCAACCGGCGGATTGTCACGATGCCAGCACTCCCTGCAATGGCGAGTGCGGCATGTGCAAAGTCTTCAGTCCCGCTGGCGTTGCTCTGCTGACCGCAGCCCTGCAACCTTGGCAACCCTCCCCTGAGCGCGCTCTGCCTCAGCCCAAGTTTTTCCACTCCGTAGCTCTGTCTCAGGACAGCAAGCCGCCCATAGCCTGATCACCCCATTCATACCCGCGATCTCGGACGACTTTGACACCCGTCTGACTTAAGCTGATCCCCGTATCGATACGAGGACGCGGGGATCACAGGCCATAAGGCCAACATTGAATGAATTTGGAGTGATCCATGAACAAGCTGTATTCCCGTGCCGTGACGGTATTTGCCCTGGCGCTTTCTCTGACTCTGTCTCCTCTGGCTCTGGCCAACATGGCGCACCATGGTGACCACGCTGCGCACCAGGCCCAGGAAGCCAAACACTGCCCTCACGGCAAACAGGATGGCCAGCACAAAGGGTGCTGTGGCCAGGCAAAAGGCGATTCCTGCCCCCACGCCGGTAAAGGCCACGGTAAAGGCCATGCCGCTCATCAGGGCGATACCCATGCCTGCCCGATGCATCCCAAGGTGACCGGTGTTGCCGGTGACGACTGCCCCAAGTGCGGCATGAAGCTGGAGCAGGTCGCTCAGGCGGACACCCACGTTTGCCCGATGCACCCCAAGGTGACCGGTGTGGCTGGCGATGATTGCCCCAAGTGCGGCATGAAGCTGGAGAAGATGGCCCAGGCTGACACTCACGTTTGCCCGATGCACCCCAAGGTGACCGGTGTTGCCGGTGATGACTGCCCCAAGTGCGGCATGAAGCTGGAGCCTAAGCGCGGTCAGGGCGGTCACGCCCACCACGGTAGCCACTAAGCAGGAGGGAGCCTGTCATGTGCGATAAGTGCTCATGCGGCGGCCAGGACCGCCAAACCAAACGGAAAACCCAGGTAGCGACCGCGATTGTGATCGCACTGGCCCTGACTCCGGTGATCTGGACCCTCGCTCAGGCGGCGCCGGGACAGGCTCCCCAGGTGACCCAAAGTGCCTCAGAACATGCGGCTCACACCCACGCTTGCCCGATGCATCCGGAAGAGACCGGTGTCGCGGGTGACCGTTGTCCCATCTGCAACATGTTCCTCACCGAGGTGGAGGGGGATGGTCACGCCGATCACGGCGCTGCGACCCACACCCACGCTTGCCCGATGCACCCGGAAGAGACCGGTGTCGAGGGTGATCGTTGTTCCATCTGCAATATGTTCCTGACCGAGGTGGAGGGAGGTGACCACGCCGATCACGGCGCTGCGACCCATACCCACGCTTGCCCGATGCACCCGGAAGAGACCGGTGTCGAGGGGGATCGTTGTTCCATCTGCAATATGTTCCTCACCGAAATGGAGGAGGAAGAGCAGGCTGATCCTCACGCTGGGCATACCATGCAACTGGATCCTCTGCCGCCTGCTCCCGCGCTTGAACAGGCGATCAGCGGTGGTGAAGCCACCATCAAATACGTGTGCCCCATGCACCCGCAGATCGTCTCCGACGAACCCAGCACCTGCCCCATCTGTGGCATGAATCTGGAGAAGGTAGAGATGGGCGCGGCCAGCGAAGAGGTTGTGGTCGGCGTTTCCGGTGGCCTTCAGCAGGCGCTGGGCGTTCGAACCGAAACCGTCGAGCGCGGCAGCCTGTGGCGCTACGTCAAAACCCTGGGCACCGTGCAATACAACGAAGACGCCATCTCCCATATCCATACCCGGGTGTCCGGTTGGGTGGAGAAGCTGGCGGTGAATTCCGTGGGCCAGCAGGTGGAAAAGGGGCAGCTTCTGTATGAGCTCTACTCTCCAGACCTGGTGAACGCTCAGGACGACTACCTGCAAGCCCTGGACTACCTGGGACAGGACCCGGCCCGGGGGAAAGAGTTGTTGCGAAAAGCCAAGCTGCGTCTGGAGCTGCTCGGCATCAGTGACAAGGTGATTCAGCGTCTTGAGAAGACCCGTCAGAGCCTCTATCGCGTGCCCTTCTACGCCCCCCACAGCGGCGTGGTCAGCACCATGGATATCCGTGACGGTATGTACATTGAGCCGGGTAAAACTCAGATCGAGCTGGTGGACCTGTCCACCGTCTGGGTCATCGCCGATGTATTTGAAAATGAACAGAGCTGGTTGGAAGTGGGGCGTCCGGCGGACGTGACCGCTGCGGCTCAGGGGCTGTTCGAAATTGAGGGTGAGATCGATTACATCTACCCGGAACTGGACCCGGTAACCCGCGCTTTGCAGGTACGGGTCAAACTGCCGAATCCGGAGAATCGTCCCGGTGGCCAGCTGCGCCCCGGCTCTCTGGTGGATGTGGAACTGTATGGTGGCCCCCGTCGCGGCCTGCTGACTGTGCCTACTGAAGCGCTGATTTTGACCGGCCGGGAGAACCGGGTGGTGGTTCAGCGTGCTGACAACAGCTTCGCTTCCGTTCCGGTTCGTCTTGGCATGATGAGTCAGGGCAAGGCTGAAGTTCTGGAAGGCTTGAATGAGGGCGACAAGGTGGTGGTGTCCGGCCAGTTCCTGATCGACTCCGAAGCCAGCATTCAGGGCAGCCTGCGTCGCATGAGCCAGCCGCCGGCTGACGCCCACAGCGGCCACCAGCACTAATAGGAGGCGACGATGTTAGAGAAAATCATCAGCGCCTCTCTGCGTCAGCGGACGATGGTGCTGGTTATCACCGCAGTGTTGGCCATCTATGGCTGGCAGGCGATGCGGACCACACCGCTGGACGCGCTGCCAGACCTGTCTGATGTGCAGGTGATCATCAAGACCGCCTACCCGGGGCAGGCGCCTCAGTTGGTGGAGGATCAGATCACCTATCCGCTCTCTACCGCCATGCTGGCGGTGCCCGGAGCGCAGACAGTGCGCGGTTTCTCCATGTTTGGGGACAGCTTCGTTTACGTCATCTTCGAAGATGGCACCGACATCTACTGGGCCCGCTCGCGGGTGCTGGAGTACCTGTCCCAGATCCAGGGGCAACTGCCCCCGGGTGTGACGCCCTCTCTGGGGCCGGATGCGTCCGGTGTAGGCTGGGTGTTCCAATATGCGCTGGTGGATCGCACCGGCCACCAGGACCTGGCCCAACTGCGCTCGTTGCAGGATTGGTTTATCAAGCTGGAACTGCAGAGTGTCGCTGGCGTCTCCGAAGTGGCCACCGTCGGCGGCATGGAGAAGGCATATCAGATCGTGGTGGATCCCCACAAGCTGGCGCTCTACCAACTTGACCTGATGGCGGTGAAGCAGGCCCTCGACAACGCCAACGCCTCAGTGGGCGGCTCGGTGATCGAGATGGCTGAGGCGGAGTACATGATCACCGCTTCCGGCTACCGTCAGACCCTCAAGGACTTTGAGGAGATCCCTCTGGGCATCGTGTCTGAGTCCGGTACGCCGGTGCTGATGAAGGACGTGGCCCAACTGCGCACCGGTCCTGCGGCCCGTCGTGGCATCGCGGAACTGGATGGTCAGGGCGAAGTGGTGGGTGGCATCGTGGTGATGCGCTATGGCGAGAACGCCCTGGCCACCATCGACAACGTCAAAGCCAAGCTCAAAGAGATCGAATCCGGTCTGCCTGAAGGGGTGGAGTTGGTCATCACTTATGACCGTTCCCAGCTGATTCTCAACGCCGTGGACAACCTCAAGAACAAGGTGATTGAGGAGATGGTGGTGGTGGCGTTGGTGTGTCTGGTGTTCCTGCTGCATGCCCGCTCCACGCTGGTGGCGGTGATCACTCTGCCGCTCTCTATTCTGGCCAGCTTTATTGTGATGGGCTGGATGGGGGTGAATGCCAACATCATGAGTCTCGGTGGCATCGCCATCGCCATTGGGGCGGTGGTGGACGCGGCCATTGTGATGGTGGAGAACGCCCACAAACACCTGGAGCACTACCGGGAGGAGCATGGCAAGGCCCCGGAAGGGGATGCCCACTGGCAGTTGATCAAGGAAGCGGCGGTGGAAGTCGGCCCGGCGCTGTTCTTCAGTCTGCTGATCATCACCCTGAGCTTTATTCCGGTGTTCGCGTTGGAGGCTCAGGAGGGGCGTTTGTTCCACCCGTTGGCCTACACCAAGACCTTTGCCATGGCGGCCTCGGCCATTCTGGCGATCACCCTGATCCCGGTTTTGATGGGCTACTTTGTGCGGGGCAAGATCCCGGATGAGAAGAAGAATCCCATCAGCCGCTTCCTGATCGCACTCTATCAGCCGGTGCTGACGCTGGTGCTGCGTTTTCCCAAGGTCACTCTGATGCTCGCCGTGGTGGCTCTGGCCAGTGCCTACTACCCGATGAGCAAGATGGGCTCCGAGTTTATGCCGGAGCTGGAGGAGGGAGACCTGCTCTACATGCCCACCACACTGCCGGGTGTGAGTGCCGGTAAGGCGGGGGAGATCCTGCAGCAGACCGACCGTCTGATTAAGACCATTCCGGAAGTTGAGCGGGTGTTTGGCAAAGTGGGCCGGGCGGATACCGCGACCGATCCTGCGCCGCTGACCATGCTGGAAACCACCATCATGCTCAAACCTCAGTCCGAGTGGCGGGAGGGGCAGACGCTGGAAGGGATCATCGCGGACCTGCAGCGCACTGTGAAAGTACCGGGGATCACCAATGCCTGGGTTCAGCCGATCAAAACCCGTATCGACATGCTGTCCACCGGTGTGCGAACGCCGGTCGGGGTGAAGATCTCCGGCGCCGATGTCGAAGAGCTGCAGCGTATTGGTGCCGAAGTGGAAGCGATTCTGGCCCCCCTGCCGGGCACCACCTCCGCTTTTGCCCAACGTACTGGCGGCGGCCGCTACCTGGATATTGATCCCAAGCTGACGGTGGCGGCCCGTTACGGCATGACCCTGAAAGACGTGCAGGACGTGGTTCAGATGGCGATTGGCGGCATGACCGTGGGCGAATCCATCCAGGGTCAGGAGCGTTACCCTATCAACATCCGCTACCCCCGTGAGTTGCGTGACGACATCGAGAAGCTGCGTAACCTTCCGGTGCTGACCAAAACCGGCAAGTATGTCCCGCTGCAAACCCTGGCGGACCTCTCCATCCGGGATGGCGCCCCCATGCTGGCGAGTGAAAATGGCCGTCTGATCTCCTGGGTATTTGTGGATATCGACAGCAGCGCCATCTCCATCGGTGAGTACATCACTCAGGCTCGTGAAGCGATGAATCAGCAGTTGCAACTGCCGCCTCGCTACTCCGTCAGCTTTGCCGGGCAGTACGAGTACATGCAGCGGGTGGAAGCCAAGATGGAGATGGTGATCCCCATGATGCTGGCGGTGATTTTCCTGCTGCTGATGATGACCTTTGGCTCTGTGGTTCAGGCCAGCATCATCATGCTGAGCCTGCCCTTTGCTCTGGTGGGGTCCGCCTGGCTGCTGTTTGGCCTGGGGTTCAATCTCTCCGTGGCAGTCGCGGTGGGGATGATCGCCCTGGCGGGTGTGGCGGCGGAGTTTGGTGTGGTGATGCAGGTTTACCTGAACAACACCATCAAAGCCCATGAGAAGAAAGGGTTGATGCGCCATGAGCAGGATCTGAAAGACGCCCTGATCGAAGGGGCGGTAATGCGGATCCGACCCAAGGCGATGACCGTGGCCACCATCTTCTTTGGTCTGCTGCCGATCATGTGGGGCAGCGGCACCGGGAACGAGGTGATGCAGAAGATCGCTGCGCCCATGGTGGGCGGCATGGTGACCGCCCCGCTGCTGTCGCTGTTTGTTATCCCGGCCATCTACCTGTTGATCTACCGTCGGGGACTGGCTAAAGCCGATGCCTGAATGACGGAGTCGGGCTTGTCCCGACCCGCCTGAGTGAGTTTGCTGGTGCAGATTTGAGGCTGCCTAACCCCGCAGATCTGCGCCAGCCTGGCGGCATCTTGCCGCCACCCTTTGTGGAGGAGTATGCGATGAAAATCGGACAGGTCGCTCGAGAAACCGGCTTGAGCGTTAAAGCGATTCGCTACTACCACGACATCGGTCTGGTGGTGGCTCAGAGAGGCGACAACGGCTATCGCGCCTATTCCGCGGCACAGCTGGAGCAACTGCGCTTTGTTGCACGCAGTAAAGCGTTGGGCTTCAGCCTGGAGCAGTGCGCAGAGCTGCTCTCTCTGCAAAGCCGCTCAGACCGTACTGCCGCCCAGGTGAAAGCCCTGGCGATGGACCAGCTCTCCCTGGTGCGGGAGAAAATTGCGCAACTGCAGGCACTGGAAGCCCGCCTGAATGGACTGGTGAGCCAATGCCACGGAGGCAATACACCGGAATGCCCGATCCTGGACTCCCTTTGTGGTGACCTCGATAAGACGGCCAAAGCCCCCTGTTGTAAGGAGTAACTGATGAAAAAACTGACGCTGACAGCCCTACTGGTTCTTGGGCTGAGCGCCTGTGGACAAAGCGAAACCGCCAAGCAAGCCGAAGCGTTCTCCGCGCTCGACCACAAGGCGGCGGTGCTGCAGGGACACCAGTGGTACAAGAACGATGATGGGATTGTGGTGCGTGTCCACCCCGACCGGGTGAATGCCATCTTCTCGGACGGCACTGAAGCTGCTGTTGCGATCCCGCAAGGCGAGTTCTACCTCTCTATCGCCCCCTGGGCGACCTTCACCCACCCATGTGGCAATCATGTGCCCACCGGCTGCACCGGGGAGTTGATTGACCAGCCGATGCACGTCAGTGCCGTAGATATGGAGAGTGGTGAGGAGGTCATCAATAAGATGATCACCACTCAGCACGATGGTTTTATCGATTTCTGGGTACCGGCTCAGCGCCAGCTGGCCTTCACCTTCCACTACGATCATCCGAAGTACGGCATGCTGGAAGCGAAAGAGGTGCTGCCCACCTTCGAGGACAGTCGCACCTGCATCACCACTATGCAGCTGAAACCGATGGATGGGGGCGCGATTAAAGCGGCCGGCAGCGGCGGTCACGCCGCCCATCACTAAAGGAAAAAACGGGGCCATCTGGCCCCGTTTCTTTTGGACAGCGGATAAGGGTTCAGGCAGGGGATGTGGGCAAATCTGCAAATAATATTGATTATTGGTGACCGGTTGATCCGGATCAAAGTAGCCACTGGGTAGGCTTCTACAGTCAGTAGGATAAGCAGTAGTCGTTTATGGGGGATTAGGAATGAAACGCGTAGTTTGGATTATGGCGGCACTGCTGGTGGGATGCGGCGGTGGGGATGGTGATTCGGCAACACCGCAGCCGGGGCCGGCTGAGGGACTCTCAATAGGATTGTCTGATGCACCCGCTGACGGGGTATCGCATCTGGTTTTGCAGATGCACAGTCTGGAGCTGACCCCTGGGGGACACATGGGTGGTGGACATCATGGTGGGGGCGATCCCATCGTGCTGGATATGAGCCACCATCGGGTCGACATGCTTGCCTATCAGGGTGACGATGCTTATCAGTTGCTGCATCAGCATCAACTTGGGCCGGGCCGCTACCAGCTTCGGCTGCACTGGACACCGGGCAGTGGTGATCACGGTTCCTATGTGGATGATGGCCAAGGGCGGCATCCGCTTCATGGAGAACAGCCTTATTTCGATCTGGGTGAAGTGACCGTTCGTGAGGGTGAGCATCAAAACTTCACACTGGAGATGGACCTGCGTCAGGGCTTGCACCACAACGGTGAATACTATGAGCTGGCGCATCATGGCATGCGCTGGGTGGATAACGACACTATGGGTCACCTCAAGGGCACCGTGGACGCCAGCTGGATAGCCGATTGCGAGGCGGACAACGCGTCGTTGGCCGGGCCAGACAGCCAGTTTATTCATGTCGCTTATCTGTATCCGGATGGCACCACTCTTGAGCAGATGGATGATATCGCACCAGAAGCCGCTGACGGTCTGGTGGCACCACTGGCCACCAGTTGGGTGCATCAGGACCACAATGGGGATTGGGTGTTTGGGATCGGCTTCCTGCCCGCTGGCAGCTACCAAGTGGGCTACACCTGCCTGGGACACCTGGATCAACCGGATACCAATGAAGCCGCTGAAAGCGACTTTGCCCTCTACCGCGACGGTGGTGTTGTCACCATCGAGAGTGGTGAGGGTGGTGGACATCACAACACACACCGATGCGGTGGGTAGCACAGTCTCACGATGTACCTCTGCGGGCCTTAGGGCCCGCTTTTTTATTGGCCTTTACCTAAGCACTGGAGTTTGGGTGCCTATTGACCAAACTGCTGACAAGCCAGACGCCAGCCCTGCTCGAGGTGACGGGGACTGAGAAAACGCTGCTCGGCGGCGGAGATGGGCGAGCCCGGCTCCAGACGGATCCGGCATCGCCCGCAACTGCCACCGCCGCCGCACTCTGAACGAACCGCAAGGCCTTCCCGCTGCATCCCTTCCAACACGGACTGACGTGGAGCCAGACGCAACTGGTGGGCCCCACCGGGTGTGTGTAGGACCACTCGCCGCGCGTGCCAATGCCTGAGGTTGCTCCCGAGTCGGCGAAGTAACAGCGTCAGTCCGCTTAGGGAGAGCGCCAGACTTAACAGGGCAAAGAGCCACATCAGCGGGTGGTTGAAACCGCCCTGATTGGTGTAATCCATAAAGTGCAGCTTCAGCATCAGGGCCGCTTCCCGGCTGTGGCGGTTCTGGTGCGCCACCAGACGCCCACTGCTGGCATCCACAAAGGCGACGGTCTCCAGATCATCCGCAAAAGCGACCCGCCAGACCGGATTCTCCTCTTTGGGCAGCTCGGCGCTGCGAGGGGGCAGGGCAGTGACCTCACTTATTGCGCCCGGGCCTCCGTAACTGGCACGGGCTATGGCGCTGGCCAGGTCTGGGTTGATCGCTACGACATCGCCACTGACCGCATCGATGAGTGTCAGCGTTTGCGTTTGACGGGCATAAAGTTGGCGCTGATGCTCCAACTGGTAATAGGGGTGGCCCGCCCGATCAACCAGAGTCAGCCTGACGACAGGCGCGTACTGCTCCAACAGGGGAGTCGGATCCACCAGTTGATCCAGGGACCACGCCGGTTCCGGCGCTCGTTGATGGTATTGATGGCCCCCGATGCGTTGGTGATCCACCAGGTTGAAATAGATGCCGGTGCCAATCCAGATCAGCATCTGCAGGCCCACCGCCAGGGCGGCCCATTTATGCCAGCGCATCATGACCGTCTCCTTAGCCGGAACCACAGCAACAAAGCACCACTGAGGGTGCCCGCCAGAGCCAGCCATGCGGCGGTGCGCAGCAGCAGATTGTTCAGGTCCTCACCGTCGTCGTAATCGAGAATGTGCAGATACCAGAGCTGATCGAACCAGCGCCAGTAGCGGTGACGTTTGGTGACCAGTTCGCCACTGGATTGCGAAATATAGAGGCTGGTTTGGCCCCAATCGTCGTAATCGAGGCGCCAGGCCGGAAGGAATCGGGGGCTCAGTTCGGAGGGGGCGGTGTCCGTCAGCAGGGTGACGGCTGAAAGTGTCCCACTGCCCTGGTAAGCCTGTTGGCCAATCCGTTTTGCCAGGGATTCCGAGACCGGCGGTAAGGGCTCTCCAGTTTGCGGATCCAACAATCGCAGTTGGTCCTGATAAGTCAGGCGGATCACCGGCTGATCGGCAATCTGGGTCAGGCTGAAGTCCGTGGCGTCGGGATAGCGGGCACGGATCTCGCTGAACGGCACGGTGTAGGATTCCGCGGTCAAGGGACGTGCTGGAGGCGTGACCAGATGATCGCCATGGATAAAGTGGATGTTCATCAGCGCAAAGTAACTGCCACTGATGGCCCAAATCACCATCTGCAGGCCAACGACCCACATTAGCAGTCGGTGCCAGCGCCGTGTCTGGGTGATGGGCGATAGACTTCGTGTCATCCCTTTGCATTCCTCCTGAATGGGATTCTGAGTGTATCGGTCGGTCCCGGCTCATACAAGGCAGGGCCCCGAGTGAATCGGGGCCCTGAAGGCTTTACCGGTTGTCCGACTCAGCGGGCTTGGCTGAGCAGCAGTTGGTAGATCAGCTGGTCGTGGCTTTGCAGTTCAAAGTTGATCGCTTCGCCCTCTGCATTGGTGAGCGTCATCTCTGGTGTGGCCGCCCGCTTCTTAGCATCAGTCAGGCTGTTTACCTCTGGCCAGCTCAGCTGGTATTGCCCCTCATTCGAGGCATCAAACACCAGATAGAATTCCGGAGAACGCACGGTTTCATGATCCTCCGCGCTCAGCTGGAAAATGGTTTCGTAGCGCAGTTCCAGTACCTGCTTGCCCGGTGCCAACTCGAGTTGGCCACCATATTGGGTGTGCGCCTCACCATTGTGGGAGAGCAGCGTCAGGTTGGGATCCAACTGGATCTCAGCGGCCTGAGACAGAGAGGCAAACAGGGTCAGGGTTGCGGCAAAAGCAGTCAGGGATTTCATCAGGTGTACTCCAATCAATTCAATAAAAATGTTGTGGCCGTTGGGCCGGATTGAGGTTGGAGTCAAACGATGGGGACCACCCAGGGAGTGGCCTGTGGTGCATCAGGTACCACTGGCAACAGAGCGTTAATCGGTGTGCTCGCTGCCGCCACGGAAGTGTGAAGGTTGGCGGCGGGCAAAGCGGAGTAAACGACGTGACAGTGTGGATCGGAACACTGATCATCCCACCCGGTACAGTCGATGGGGCTGCTCTCATCCATATGGTGATCGCACAGCATCATCGCTTGTGATTCGGTATGACCGAAACCGGAGGCTGGCGATGCCATTGCCTGGCCGATACTGAGCGTCAGTGTCAGCAGCAGAAGCAGCAAAGTGTATGGCCAGCGGCGTGTGGAATTTTTCATCATGGGGTGAGCTTAATCCCTCCTCCAACAGGAGGCTCAATAGCCCAAATAAAAAAATGGGCCAAAGAGCCTATTTTTATTGTCAGTCTTAAACCACCTCCTATGGAGGTGGTGATCGTTTCCTCGGGGCTCTGCCCGTAGAGTTGGGATTTCTAAATATTTTCGCGTAAACGAATAAGCAGAATTGCCACGAAATCGAATCCATTTTGATGTTGTCCGCCGGTCTTTCACGGCGAAAGCCGTCCCCCTTCGCCGACTCGCGGCGCCGAGCGGGAGCGACTGGGAATGAAGCCGAGGGCCATGGAAGGCCCGAGTGGCCAGCCGAGCATGGGTGAACGCCGATAGGCGTGAACGCGGAGCCATGGAGGGCGGAGCCGGCTTTTTGGAAAGGGTATGGATAGCCCTTTCCAAAAACGAGTCTGGCCAGAGCTGAAATGGAAAGGAGAGGGAGCGAGGGGC
>NZ_JAHVHW010000013.1 GCF_019802055.1 Ferrimonas balearica
GCTACTCAATGAATACTGAATTAACTTGGTGTCACTCAGTAGCATCGAGAAAATGATGATTTCTCAACACTGCGTGAGTGCCCACACAGATTGTCTGACTAATTGTTAAAGAGCGTTGCCTCATCAAGGCAGGAGGCGCATTCTACGCTTTCCTCCGTCATCGTCAAGGGTGTTTTTCAACTTTCCTTTCCGACCATCGAAGTTTTAACCAAGCCCTCTTGGAGGCCTTGGTGGCTCAGCGCTTTCTGTTTCGCTTTGCCCCGTCGACAAGGAGCGCATTATAGGGCCGGGATTTTTACTCGCAATAGTTTTTTTATAAAAAAGACGCGTTAGGGTGTTTTTTGCCCTCAACGCGTCTTTTTTCCACATGTTGTCTATTTAAGGGGCTACATACTGCTTATAAATCGTGATTCCGTCTGACTTTGCAGTTGGCCATCGACACTATTTAATTCGAAGATGATCTCCGTCATCGGCTTTTTCAGATGGAAAGGGTCCACCGCCACACTGATAGGCAGGGTATAAACCTCACCCGCTGCCACACGCACGGTTTGATCACCACTCCAACGATATTCAGGAAGTCCGGTTACCGACAGGTTGAACTGCTGATCCTGATCCGTCTTGTTCAGCAACCTCAGGGTATAGACGTTCTCCACCAATCCGTCCCGGGTCTCACGGTACAGTTGGTTCCGGTCACGCAGTACATCGATCTGTACTGGCGCCAATGTCAGCAAGGTGTAGATAAAGCCCAACACCATCACGCCCAGCACAACGCCGTAACCCAAAAGCTTGGGACGGGCCACTTTGGACTCCCCTCCCGCCAGCTGTCGTTCAGTGGTGTAACTGATCAGCCCTTTGTCGTACCCCATCTTGGCCATCACGTCGTCACAGGTATCAATGCAGGCGCCACAGTTGATGCACTCATATTGAAGACCGTTGCGAATATCGATGCCCGTTGGGCACACCTGGACGCAGAGGCTGCAATCGATGCAGTCACCCAGTCCCATCGCTTTCGGATCCTGTTTGCGTCCCCGTGGGCCCCGAGTTTCGCCGCGCTTGGTGTCATAACCCACGATAAAGGTATCGCTATCAAACATGGCCGACTGGAAGCGGGCATAGGGGCACATATGGAGACACATGATCTCCCGCATCCAGCCCGCATTCCCGTAGGTACAGAAGGTGAAGAACAGTGCCCAGAAGTAGATGACGCCCGGCGCCTGCCCGGTAAAGAAGTCCAGGTACAGCTCGCGACTGGGATAGAAGTAGGAGAGGAAGGTGAGGGCGGTCACCAAGGCTATCAGTATCCAGGCACTGTGTTTGGCGGTTTTTCGCCACAGCTTGTTCCAGTCCCAGGGGGCCTGATCAAGCTTCATCCGTTTGTTTCGGGGCCCCTCTATCTTCTCTTCAAACCAGATGTAGATAAAGGTCCAGACGGACTGGGGACACATGTAGCCACACCAGACCCTGCCAAGAAAGGTAGTAAAGAAGAACAGGGCAAAAGCCGCAATCATGAACAGCAACGCCAGCAGGATCAGATCCTGAGGCCAGATGGTCAGTCCGAACACGTAGAATTTGCGCTGGGCCAGATCGAACAGTACCGCCTGCCGGTCACCCCAGGGAAGCCAGGGTAAAAGCAGGAAAAGTCCCATCATCACCCAGCCCATTCGGCGGCGCAGCTGGGACCAGACCCCGTCGGTTTTCCGAACGTAGATCCTATTGCGTGGATTGCCCCGTGTGGCCGCGCCTTGCCTGGCTGGCTGTACAGTAATGGGTTGACCCTCGCGGCCGAGGGACTTTTTGGACTGCTGATCCATAGGACTGCCTGACTCCTCACGTCTTTGGGGCACACCCTAACAAGATCGCAACACCGCAAGGGTGACCCTGATCACGGATGATACTAAAAAGTCGATCAAGAAGGGTATGGCTATCGATTAAGCACAAAAAAGGACGCCCGAAGGCGCCCTTTCTCTGGTGCTGTGACTTACTCCACCGTGACGGATTTGGCCAGGTTTCTCGGCTGGTCCACGTCGGTACCCTTAATCAGTGCCACATAGTAGGAGAGCAACTGCAGCGGCAGGGTGTAGATAATGGGTGCGATGAACTCGTCGCAATGAGGCACCGGGATCACCTTCATTGTCTCGTCGCTCTCAAAGCGGGCATCCACATCCGCAAAGACGTACATCAGACCACCGCGAGCACGCACCTCTTCGACGTTGGACTTCAGCTTTTCCAGCAGTTCGTTATTAGGTGCGACAACAATCACTGGCATATCCGCATCGATCAGGGCCAGCGGACCATGCTTTAGTTCACCGGAGGCGTACGCTTCGGCGTGAATGTAGGAGATCTCTTTCAGCTTGAGCGCCCCCTCCATCGCGATGGGGTACTGCTCACCACGCCCCAGGAACAGAGCATGGTGTTTATCCGCGAAATCTTCCGCCAGCGCTTCGATGGCATCATTCAGGCTAAGTGCCTGCTCCACCTTACTCGGCAGAGCCTGCAGCGCAGACACCAGGTGACCAACCGTTTCCTCATTCATGCCGTTGTGGATGCCAATGGCACCAGTCAGCATCAGCAAGGCCGCCAGTTGCACGGTAAACGCTTTGGTGGAGGCCACGCCAATCTCTGCGCCAGCCTTCATCATGTACGCCATGTCGGACTCGCGTACCAGGGAGGAGCCGGGCACGTTGCAGATGGTCAGACTGGCCATGTAACCCATCTCCTTGGCCAGACGCAGGGCAGCCAGGGTATCGGCTGTTTCACCGGACTGGGAGATGGTCACCAGCAAGCTGTTGGGGAACACATGAGATTTGCGATAGCGGAACTCAGAAGCGATCTCTACGTTACAGGAGACCCCGGCATGCTGCTCCAGCCAGTAACGTGCCACCATGCCCGCATGATAGCTGGTGCCACAAGCGATGATCTGGACATGCTTCACCTGAGCCAGTAGCTCCGCAGAATTGTCACCAAAGGCATCCAGGGCCACCTTACCCGCACTTAGACGCCCTTCCAGGGTACGCTGCAGAGCCGTCGGCTGCTCGTAGATCTCCTTCATCATGTAGTGACGGTAGGGACCTTTATCACCGGCATCATGGCTGACTTCAGATTCCTTGATTTCACGCTCAACCTGCTCGCCATTGATGTCGTAGATCGCCACTTCACGACGGGTGATTTCGGCCACGTCCCCCTCTTCAAGGAAGGCAAAACGACGGGTTACCGGCAGCAGAGCCAACTGGTCTGAAGCGATAAAGTGTTCACCCAGGCCATAACCCACCACCAGCGGGCTGCCAGAGCGGGCGACAACCAGACGCTCCGGGTCACGGCAATCCATCACAACGGTGCCATAAGCCCCTTCCAGTTGCTTAACGGTGGCCTGTACCGCCGCCAGCAGAGAGTCGGTGCGCTTACGCTCATGATGCACCAGGTGGGCGATTACCTCAGTGTCAGTATCGGAGCTGAACACGTAGCCCAGCCCCTGCAACATGGTCCGCAGGTCAACATGGTTCTCGATGATGCCGTTATGCACTACGGCGATCTCGTCACTGGAGACATGGGGGTGCGCATTCCGCTCGGACGGTTCACCGTGGGTGGCCCAACGGGTATGCGCAATACCGGTGCCGCCCGCCAGCGGTGTCTCGTCCAGGGCAGAGGCCAGCTCCTGCACTTTACCCAGACGACGCAAACGGCCCAGATCGCCGGCACCATTCAGTACGGCAACACCGGCGGAGTCGTAACCGCGGTACTCCAGACGTTTCAGGCCTTCGACCAGAATCTCAGCCACATCACGTTGTGCTACTGCACCAACAATCCCACACATAGGGTGTCTCCTAATTTTCCAAGGAGGCGCAGATCACCAGCACCCCCTGCGATTCAATCTGTTGTCGGGCCTCGTTATCGAGGCGCTCATCGGTGATCAAACGAGTCACCTTGTCCCAGGGCAGTTCGAGGTTGGGGATGCGACGGCCTATCTTGTCCGACTCCACCATCACATTGACCTCCCGCGCTACCTCGGCCATCACCCGGGACAGGCCAATCAGCTCGTTAAAGGTGGTGGTGCCGCGGGCAATGTCGATGCCATCGGCACCGATAAACAGCTGATCAAAGTCGTACGCCCGCAATACCTGTTCGGCCACCTGGCCCTGGAATGACTCGGAGTGAGGGTCCCAGGTGCCCCCGGTCATCAGAAGGGTAGGTTCGTTCTCCAACTCTCGCAGCGCATTGGCACTGTTGAGGGAGTTGGTCATCACCACCAGGCCCCGCTTCTCTCCAAGCTCCCCAATCAGTGCCGCTGTAGTGCGGCCACTGTCGATGACGATTCGTTGATGGTCCCGGATCTGCGCCGCCGCCATCCGGCCAATAGCCGCCTTGTAGCGTGAAGGGCTGTGGATGGGGTCGTCCTGAAGGATTTCGGAGGGCATGGCGATGGCACCACCATAGCGACGCAGCAGCAACCCACTGGACTCCAGAGTGGCCAGGTCCTTACGGATGGTGACCTCGGAGGTTTCCAGTTCACGCGCCAGTTCATCAACGCTGACCTCACCCTGTTCGCTGAGCTTGGCCATGATTTTGTGGCGCCGTTGTTGGGTATTGCGTTTCGACATGCTCTCAATAAGTTTCGTTTCGAAAGTTCGTAAGTATAAAAACAAAACAAAACAGATCAAGTCGAGATAAAAAAAGCGGCCATACAGGCCGCCTTTTTCGGTGATGCTGTTCAGCGCTTTTTCTGCGGACGCTGCCAGTTGCTGATGTGTTTCTGCTTGGTTCGGGTCAGTACCAATTCCCCTTCGCCCACATCTTTGGTGATGGTGGAGCCCGCCGCAATGGTGGCGCCTCTGGCGATGCGCACCGGCGCAACCAGTTGGCTGTCAGAACCCACAAACACCTCATCTTCGATGACGGTCAGGTGTTTGTTGGCGCCATCGTAGTTGCAGGTGATGGTGCCTGCACCGATGTTCACCTTATCCCCCACCTCGGCATCGCCGATGTAGGCCAGGTGATTCGCTTTGGAGCCTTTACCCAAACGGGCCTTTTTCATCTCCACAAAGTTACCGATGTGGCTGTCCTGAACCAGTTCAGCACCGGGGCGCAGGCGGGCAAATGGGCCCGCGGTGCACACTTCGCCGACGGTGGCCCCTTCAACAATGGTGTAGGGCTTAATCACACTGCCCTTACCGATATGGCAATCCTTCAACAGACAGCCAGCGCCGATCACCACGTCATCCTCAATGGTGACATTGCCTTCAATCACCACGTTAATGTCGATGGTGATGTCCGAGCCGTTGGTCAGTGTGCCGCGCAGGTCGAAGCGGGCAGGGTCGATCAGTGTGACGCCGGACAGCATCAGTTGCTCTGCTGCTCGAGCCTGGTAAGCGCGCTCAAGTGCCGCCAGTTGAAGGCGGTTATTGGCCCCCTCAACCTCAATGGCACTGTCGGGCTGGGCGGTTTCGACTCCCCCTTCGGCAGCCGCCATGGCGATCACATCCGTCAGGTAATATTCACCCTGAGCATTGTTGTTGGAAAGATTGGCCAGCCAACCTTTCAGCGCTTTACCCGGTGCCACCAGAATGCCGGTGTTCACCTCGGTAATGGCCAGTTGCGCCTCATTGGCGTCCTTCTGTTCCACGATGGCGGTAACAACCCCGTTATCGCGAACAATGCGACCATAACCCGTGGGATTGTCCAAAATGACCGTCAGCAAACCGATGCCGTTCTTCGGCTGAACCGCCAGCAGTCGCTCCAGTGTCTGAGTCTGGATAAGCGGCACATCGCCGTAGAGCACGAGAACCGTACTGTCGTCATCCCAGTCCGCCATGTTCACCGCATGACCTGTGCCCAGCTGTTCCGCCTGCAGCGCCCATTCAACCTGGTTGTGTCCCAGTGCCGCCTTGAGCTGGTCAGCACCGTGGCCATACACCAGGTGAGTCCGGTGGGGGTTAAGGGGGGCAACGGCATCAATGGCATGCTGAACCATGGGTTTGCCAGCCACCGGGTGAAGCACCTTTGGCAGCTTGGACTTCATCCGGGTGCCCATCCCTGCGGCGAGGATGACAACTTCCAACTTCATTTTCCGGGTCTCGATGATTTGATCTAGGGGCATATTATACGCAGAGTGATGAGTAAAATAAGGGTCTCCTTAGCGCCATGCCGATGCTGTCTTCCGTCTCCAAAGCGCATATCCAGCTGCTGATCTACGCCTTACTGATCAGCACCTCTTTCCCACTGGCTAACTTTCTTGGCAGCCAGTACTCGCCGCTGCTGACAACCTGGCTGCGTTTCGCTCTCGCGGCGCTGGGGTTTGTATGCCTGCTCAGGTGGCAAGGGCTGCTTCAGTGGCCAGGCTGGCAGGCGATTGGCCGTTACAGCTTGATAAGCCTGCCCCTGACAGGCTTTTTCCTGCTGATGTTTATCGCCGGTAAGAGCGCTTCAGCCCTGGCGATGGGCAGCCTGGCCACCCTGGTGCCGCTGTTCAGTGCACTGTTAGCCTGGATGTTCTGGCGGCAATCACCTCAGCCATCACGGTTACTGGCTCTGGTAGCCGGAGCACTTGGTGCACTATGGGTTCTGACCGGTGGAAAACTGAGTCAACTGGGGCAGGGGGGCTGGCCACCGGGCAATACCCATTTTCTGATGGCCTGTCTGCTGATGGGGATCTACCCCCTGGTACTCAAAGTACTGCACCGGGGCGAATCGATGCTGAAGGTGACGGGCTGGTCGCTGATCACCGGAACCGGCTGGCTGACTCTGGCAGCACTGCTGTGGCAGCCACCGTTGGCGCTACCCAATTCCGCGCAATGGATGGCCATCATCTGGTTGGCCGTCGCCACCACCATGGTGACTTTCTTCCTATTTCAAAGCGCAGCACTGGTGGTCGGAGGCAGCAGTGCCAATGCCTACAGTCTGTTGACTCCCGCATTCGTACTGTTGCTGAACTTAGCGATGGGCGGGCATTCTCCCGGCTGGGGTGTTTTACCGGGACTGGTGCTGACCGTCCTGGCACTGATTTGGCTATTGCTGCAGGACCGCGCGATCAGGGAAGAACAGGCATAAAAAAAGCGCCGCGATTGCGGCGCTTTTTCTCATGGGAATGTTACTTACCCAGGTTCTTACGGATGGTTTCCACCACTCGCAGCTGAGCCAGGGCTTTCGCCAGCTCAATCTGGGCCGCGTCGTAATCGAAGTCCACACCGGCGTTAGCGATGCGCTCTTCCGCGTTGCGCTTGGCTTCGCGGGCCGCTTCCACGTCGATGTCTTCGGCCCGTACGGCCACATCAGCCAATACGGTCACGTAATCCGGTTGAACCTCGAGGATACCACCAGACAGGTAGATAACCTCGACTTCACCGTATTGCTTAACGATGCGAACCATACCGGGCTTGATGGCAGTCAGCAGCGGCACGTGACCGGGCAGGATCCCCAGTTCACCCTCAGTACCGGTGACTTGCAGAGTTTCTACAAGACCGGAGAAGAGGCGCTTTTCAGCGCTGACGACATCCAAGTGAACAGTCATTGCCATCTCATCCTCCCGGATAGATTAAACGTTCTTGCCTTTCTCAATGGCTTCGTCGATAGAACCAACCATGTAGAAGGCCTGCTCCGGCAGGTGATCGAACTCACCGTCCAGAATCCCTTTAAAACCACGGATGGTTTCTTTCAGCGGGACGTACTTACCCGGAGAACCGGTGAATACTTCCGCTACGAAGAAGGGCTGAGACAGGAAACGCTCGATCTTACGGGCGCGGGCTACGGTCTGCTTGTCCTCTTCGGACAGTTCGTCCATACCCAGGATGGCAATGATGTCTTTCAGCTCTTTGTAGCGCTGCAGTACAGACTGCACACCACGAGCCACATCATAGTGCTCCTGACCGATGACCAGCGGATCCAGCTGACGAGAGGTGGAATCCAGCGGGTCGATCGCCGGGTAGATACCGCGAGCGGCGATATCACGGCTCAGTACCACGGTCGCATCCAAGTGGGCGAAGGTGGTAGCCGGAGACGGGTCAGTCAAGTCATCCGCAGGTACGTAAACGGCCTGTACGGAGGTAATGGAGCCAGTTCGGGTAGAAGCAATACGCTCCTGCAGAACGCCCATCTCTTCCGCCAGAGTCGGCTGGTAACCTACTGCAGAGGGCATACGACCCAGCAGTGCGGATACTTCAGTACCGGCCAGGGTGTAACGGTAGATGTTGTCAACGAACAACAGTACGTCACGACCTTCGTCACGGAACTTCTCAGCCATGGTCAGACCGGTCAGTGCAACGCGCAGACGGTTACCCGGCGGCTCGTTCATCTGGCCATATACCAGAGATACTTTGTCCAGTACGTTGGACTCTTTCATCTCGTGGTAGAAGTCGTTACCTTCACGGGTCCGCTCACCTACACCGGCGAATACGGAGTAACCGGAGTGCTCGATGGCGATGTTACGGATAAGCTCCATCATGTTAACGGTCTTACCCACACCCGCGCCGCCGAACAGACCTACTTTACCGCCCTTAGCGAACGGACATACCAGGTCGATTACCTTTACGCCGGTTTCCAGCAGCTCGGTGGCGCTGGATTGGTCTTCGTAGCTGGGGGCTTCGCGGTGGATGGACCAACGCTCTTCTTCGCCGATCGGGCCCGCTTCATCGATGGGCTCGCCCAGTACGTTCATGATACGACCCAGGGTCGCAGTACCAACCGGCACCTGGATGGTGTTACCGGTGTTGGTTGCTTTCAGGCCGCGACGCAGACCTTCGGACGCACCCATTGCGATGGTACGGACTACGCCGCCGCCCAGCTGCTGCTGAACTTCCAGCACCAGGCTGGCACCATCATTGGATACGGTCAGGGCGTCATAGACCTGAGGTACGGCGTCTTGTGGAAACTCCACGTCGACTACCGCACCGATCACCTGAACAACAGTACCTGTGCTCATGATAAATCCTCTGATTCTGTCTAAACCGTTGCCTTAAACCGCTGCGGCACCGGCACAAATCTCGCTAAGCTCCTGAGTAATAGCAGCCTGACGAGCCTTGTTGTACACCAGTTGCAGATCGTCGATCAGGTTGCCAGCATTGTCGGTTGCGGCTTTCATCGCAACCATACGGGCAGCCTGCTCTGACGCGGCATTTTCCACCACACCCTGATACACGACGGACTCAACGTAGCGAACCAGAAGCTTATCCAGCATCGGTTTCGGCTCGTCGGGCTCGTACAGGTAATCCCAGGCGTGGGGTTTTTCAGTCGCGTCCATCTTGGGCAACGGCAGCAGTTGATCGATCACCGGATCCTGTTTCATGGTGTTCACGAATTGGTTGAACACCAGGTACAGACGATCCAGCTTGCCCTCATCGAAGGCATCCAGCATCACTTTCACGGAGCCGATCAGGTCGGTCAGACTCGGCTCATCACCGAGACCGCTAACCTGGGCGACCACATCACCGCCAAAGGTTTGGAAGAACTGGGCGCCTTTGGAGCCCACTGCAGCGAACTGCACTTGGGCCCCTTGGGCTTGCCAGTCTTTGGCGGACTTCAGCACCTGCTTGAACAGGTTGACGTTCAGACCACCGCAGAGGCCACGATCAGTGGAAACTACGATGTAGCCCACGTTCTTGACCTCGCGTTCTTCCAGGTAAGGATGCTTGTACTCGAGAGAGCCTTGCGCGATGTGACCGATAACCTTACGCATGCTTTCTGCGTAGGGACGGCTGGAGTTCATGCGCTCTTGCGCACGACGCATCTTGGATGCGGCCACCATCTCCATCGCAGAAGTGATCTTCTGAGTGTTTTTAACACTCGCGATCTTGGTTCGGATCTCTTTAGCGCCGGACATCTCTTACTCTCCTTGACCTGTTACCAGGTTTGAGTGGCAACGAACTTGTCCAGAGCTGCCTGCAGCTGACCTTCGATGTCACCGTTGTAATCACCGGTGTCGTTGATCAGTTTCATCAGCTCAGCGTGTTCGCTGTTCATGTAGGAAAGCAGAGCGGCTTCGAAGGCACCGATCTTGGCAACTTCGATGGACTTCAGGAAGCCCTTCTCAGCGGAGAAGATCACCACAGCCTGGTCTGCCACGCTCATCGGAGCGTACTGCTTCTGCTTCATCAGCTCGGTAACGCGCTCACCATGCTCCAGCTGGGCACGGGTGGCGTCATCCAAGTCAGAGGAGAACTGAGCAAAGGCCGCCAGTTCGCGGTACTGAGCCAGAGCGGTACGGATACCACCGGACAGCTTCTTGATGATCTTGGTCTGGGCAGCACCACCTACACGGGATACAGAGATACCCGGGTTCACAGCAGGACGCAGGCCGGCGTTGAACAGGTTGGTTTCCAGGAAGATCTGACCATCGGTAATGGAGATTACGTTGGTCGGTACGAATGCAGATACGTCACCAGCTTGGGTTTCGATGATCGGCAGAGCGGTCAGAGAACCGGTCTGGCCTTTCACTTCACCGTTGGTGAAACGCTCAACGTACTCCGCGTTTACACGGGAAGCACGCTCCAGCAGACGGGAGTGGAGGTAGAATACGTCACCCGGGAACGCTTCACGGCCCGGCGGACGACGCAGCAGCAGAGAGATCTGACGGTAAGCAACGGCCTGCTTGGACAGGTCATCGTACACGATCAGAGAATCTTCACCGCGGTCACGGAAGTATTCACCCATGGTACAACCGGAGTACGGAGCCAGGTACTGCAGAGCAGCCGCTTCAGAAGCGGAAGCCACAACAACGATGGTGTTCTGCAGAGCGCCGTGCTCTTCCAGCTTGCGTACTACGTTGGCGATGGTGGAGGCCTTCTGGCCAATCGCTACGTAAACACACTTAATGCCGGAATTACGCTGGTTGATGATGGCGTCGATGGCCATCGCAGTCTTACCAGTCTGACGGTCACCGATGATCAGCTCACGCTGACCGCGACCGATCGGAATCATGGAGTCGACGGACTTATAACCAGTCTGTACCGGCTGGGATACGCCTTCACGGTCAATTACGCCCGGAGCGATCACTTCAACAGGGGCAAAACCATCGTTGTCGATGGGGCCCTTGCCGTCGATCGGCTCACCCAGGGTATTCACCACGCGGCCCAGCAGGCCACGGCCAACCGGAACTTCCAGAATACGGCCAGTGGATTTAACTTTTACGCCCTCAGCCAGGTCGGCGTAGGGGCCCATTACTACCGCACCAACGGAGTCACGCTCCAGGTTCAATGCGATGGCGTAACGGTTGCCAGGCAGCTCGATCATCTCGCCCTGCATCACATCGGCCAGGCCGTGGATGCGGACAATACCGTCGCTTACAGAAACGATGGTACCTTCGTTGCGAGCTTCGCTGACAACATTGAACTGCTCAATACGGCTCTTGATCAGTTCGCTGATTTCAGTGGAATTCAGTTGCATGCTCACATCCCCAATTAGGATTGCAGCGTATCGGACAAGCGGCTGAGTTTGCCGCGTACCGATCCGTCGATAACCAGGTCACCAGCAGTGATAATCACGCCAGCAATCAGGTCCGGATTGACGCTGCAGTTCAGCTTCACTTTGCGTGCCAAACGTTGTTCCAGTGACGCTGCGATATTGGCCTGTTGCTCTTCGCTCAGCTCGACAGCGGATTGCACCTCAGCGGTGATCTCCTTCTGCCACGCTTCACGCAGTTCAACGAACTGTTGAGCAACCGCCGGCAGCGCTACCAGGCGTCCATTTTCTGCCAGAACCCTGATCAGGTTCTGACCATGCTCGTCGACTTGCTCGCCGCCGATCTGGATAAAGATCTCGGCGAGCTGCTCGGCGTTGACCTGACCGGACAGCAGATCAGCTACGGTCTCATTGACCGCAACTTCGGCCAAAAAGGCCAGCATCTGTGCCCAGTGGTCCACCGCCTGCTTTTCGACAGCAAATTCGAAAGCGGCTTTGGCGTAAGGGCGAGCAACGGTGGTCAGTTCAGACATTTAGCCCTCTCCCTTTGCTTACAGCTCCGCAGCCAGCTTTTCGACAATGTCACTGTGCGCGTCGGCATCAATGGAACGCTGAAGGATCTTCTCGGCGCCCACGACAGCCAGAGTGGCTACCTGAGCACGCAGTTGATCCCGAGCGCGGTTACGTTCGGCGTCAATTTCCGCATGGCCTTGGGCGATGATCTTGGCGCGGACAGCTTCGGCTTCTGCCTTCGCTTCTTCCACGATCTGAGCACCACGTTTGTTGGCCTGTTCGATGATCTCAGCCGCTTGTTGCTTGCCTTCCTTGATCTGATCAGTTGCTTTCTGCTGAGCCAGATCCAAGTCTTTGCTTGCGCGTTCGGCGTTGGCCAGACCGTCAGCAATCTTCTTCTGGCGCTCTTCGATGGCAGCCAGCAGCGGCGGCCATACGAACTTCATGCAGAACCAAACAAAGATGATGAAGGCGATGGCCTGACCGATAAGGGTCGCGTTGATACTCACAACGGCATCTCCTCTCTAATCCAAAGCAAGTTTCGCCAACTGGCGAAACCCTTAATTGCTATTGCGGATAGGGGGCCTTACGCGAACAGCATGTACATGGCGATACCAACACCGATCATCGGTACGGCATCCAACAGACCAGCTACGATGAACATTTTGGTCTGCAGAGCAGGGGCCATTTCAGGCTGACGAGCAGTTGCTTCCAGGAATTTGCCACCCAGGATAGCGAAACCAATGGCAGTACCCAGGGCACAAACACCAATCAGTACAGCAACAGCGATGTAGGTCAGTTCCATGATTGTCTCCAAATAAGCTTTGAACTAACGAAAAAATTATTATTTGCCAGATTCTTAGTGGTCTTCACTTGCCATGCTGAGATACACAATCGTCAGCATCATGAAGATGAAGGCCTGCAACACGATCACCAGGATGTGGAAGATCGCCCACAGAATGTGGAGAACCACACCCATGGAGCCAATCACCATGCCGCTGGTGTAAAGAATGGCAATAAGAATGAAGATCAATTCGCCGGCATACAGGTTACCGAACAGACGAAGCGACAGAGAGATAGGCTTCGCCAGCAGGGTGACTGTTTCCAGTACGAAGTTGAACGGGATCATTACCGGATGGTTGAACGGGTGGAGTGTCAGCTCCTTAACAAACCCAGATACCCCTTTCACCTTGATGCTGTATCCGATCATCAGAACGAATACGCCCAGAGCCATCGCCAGGGTGATGTTCAAGTCGGTCGTAGGAACGATCTTGAAGTACTCAACTCCGGAGAGATAGGCGGCGTGGGGAATAAAGTCCACCGGGACCAGATCCATCAGGTTCATCAGGAATACCCAGACGAAGATGGTCAGAGCCAGGGGGGCGATGAGTTTGCTGCGGCCGTGGAACGTATCCTTCACCGTACCGTCAACCCACTCCACCATCATCTCGACAAAGCATTGCAGCTTGCCAGGGACGCCAGTGGTCGCGCGTTTACCGACACGGTGGAACAGCCATAGGAAGAGGACACCGAGACCAACCGAGAACAGTAATGAATCAAAATGCCAGGTCCAGAAACCCGCATCGTCACAAGCTTTAAAGAATGAAAGACCGTCATCGGTCATACACACTTTACCGTTTGTGAGATGGTGGCGGATATATTCCTGCGGAGTGTCTGCCATCGTTCATCCCAATTGTTTTTATTTGAAAAACAAAGGTGCTGCCCAATGTGCCATCAACGCCCCGATGTAGCCGACGAACAGGGCGCCTGGGTATGCCAGATCTGTCGTGGACAACACGTAGGTGAACAGCACCATGGTTAGCATCAGTTTGATCGTCACGCCGACGTAGAACAGACCAAGCACGGAAACCGCGTCCCTTGCCCGGACCTTGTAAAACGCCAGTGTGGCGAACACGAAACTGGGAATGGTGGCGATTGAGCCGCCTTTAGCCGTCAGCATGGCCGCCTCCATTCCCCATATCAGGTAACCTGACCCACTCATCAACAACGTCATCCCCAGCTGTGCGAGTACTACTTGGTAGGCCGCACTCCGTCGCTGGCGAGCCAGTTGGCTAATCAATGAATCAAGCTCCGCTGAGTTTTTATGGAAAAAAATCGGCAATAGCCGATTTCCACCTTAAAAGCCTGCGAAAGTATACCGGGTTGGAGGTCGGATGCAACTTAGCCGATGGTGGGCAAGTGTGATCCATGGCACGGGAGAAAGACATAATTCGACCTGCGTATCACACAAAAACACAAGCGAATGAGTGGTAAGGGATTTTTAGCGATATTTTTTCGGAATCAAAGGAAATTTGACCGGAAAAGAGGAAAATTTCAGTTCCATCCCCTCCGGTCTGCGAACAATTAACGCTCAACCAACTCCGGAGCCAGTTTGACCAGGATCCCATCCAGCTGATCCAGGTCCGTGTAATTGATCACAAGTTTGCCTTTGCCCTTGTTGCCGTGATTGATGGCAACCTGCGCGCCCAGGCGCTCGGTCAGCTGCTCAGCCAACCGGACAATGTCCGGATCCGGCTGTTTAGGGGTCGCGACGGGGGCGGGCTCCAATAACTTCTGAACCAGCTTCTCCGTTTCGCGAACCGTCAGTTCTTTGCCAGCAACCTGACGGGCAGCCAGAGTTTGGGCATCACCATTCAGAGCCAGCAGAGCCCGGGCATGGCCCATATCAATATCGCCATGCTCCAGCAGGGTTTTGACCTCTTCGTTGAGGCTGTTGAGGCGCATCAGGTTGGTGACTGTCGCGCGGGATTTACCCACCGCTTCCGCCACCTGAGCATGAGTTAACTCAAACTCATCAGCCAGACGCTTCAGGGCAATCGCCTCTTCCATGGCGTTGAGGTCTTCACGCTGAATGTTTTCAATCAGGGCGATGGCGACGGCCGCGTTGTCCTCGACCTGCTTGATCAGACAGGGAACCGTATCCAGACCAGCCATCTGGGCGGCACGCCAGCGGCGCTCACCCGCGATGATCTCGTAGCGGTCGCCCGCCAGTTGCCGAACAATGATGGGCTGAATCACGCCCTGGGCTTTGATGGAGCTGGCCAGCTCCTCCAGCGCCTCGTCGGACATATCGCGGCGGGGCTGGTATACCCCGCGGCGCAGCGCCTCAACCGGCAACTGAGACAAGCCATCACGACTCTGAGGCGCCGCTGGCGCCTCAGGACCGGGTTGACGCTGGGCTACCGCCTGGCTGCCACCGAGCAGGGCATCCAGCCCTTTTCCTAATCCACGTTTTTTCGGGGACATCTGATTCCTCTTAAGCCTGTTCGGTCTCGGTCACCCGGGCAGATTCTGCCCGGCGCAGCATCTCACCGGCCAACGCCAGATAGGCCTTGGCCCCCGCGCTGCTCTTGTCGTAGTACATCGCCGGAGCGCCAAAACTTGGGGCTTCAGCCAGACGGACATTGCGCGGGATGACGGTCCGGTACACCTTGTCGCCAAAGTGCTGCTTGAGCTGGTCAGATACGTCGTTGGCCAGTCGGTTGCGAGGGTCGTACATGGTGCGCAGGATCCCCTCGATGGTGAGTCTGGGGTTCACTACCTGAGCCAGTTTGCCAATGGTGTCCATCAGCGCCGTCAGCCCTTCCAGGGCGTAATACTCGCACTGCATCGGGATCACTACGGAGTCCGCAGCACCCATCGCGTTGACGGTCAGCATGTTCAGCGAAGGTGGGCAGTCGATGAAAATGTAATCGTACTTATCCAGTATCGGTGCCAGGGCGTTGCGCAGACGAACTTCCCGGGCAAAGAACTCCATCAGTTTGATCTCTGCGGCGGTCACGTCAGCGTTGGCGGCAATCAGGTCATACTTGCCGCTGGTGTCACGAACGATCACCTCATCAGCAGGTTTGTCGTCCACCAGCAGTTCATAGGCGGTGTTCTCCACCTCGTATTTGTCCACGCCGCTGCCCATGGTGGCATTGCCCTGGGGATCCAGATCGATCAACAGCACCTTACGCCGGGTCGCGGCCATGGATGCCGCCAGGTTGATGCTGGTGGTGGTTTTACCCACGCCACCTTTCTGGTTTGCAATCGCGATCACTTTTGCCACTGCAGTTCCCTCAATCCACTTTTTTGACTTGTACCAGGTGACGCTGAGCGTCCAGCCCGGGCACCTTCAACACCACGGTATTTTGCACCTGGAACTGGGCGGGGATCGCCTTCAGTTCCTCTTCATCCAGTTGCCCCTTGAGGGCCAGGAAATGACCCTGCTCTGCCGGCAGATGGGCGCACCAGGTCAGCATATCCTGAAGCGAAGCAAACGCCCGGCTCAGAACAGCATCAAACTTCTGCTCCGGCTGATAGGCTTCCACCCGGCTTTCTACGGCAGTCACATTGGTCAGTCCCAGGGAATGGATCACCTGGCGGATAAACCGAATCCGTTTGCCCAGGCTATCAAGCAAAACGAACTCTTTGTCAGGGTTGCAGATCGCCAGAGGCAATCCGGGCAATCCTGGACCGGTTCCCACATCGATAAAACGACGGCCCTGCAGATGGGGGCCGACGACAATGCTGTCCAGAATATGCTTCTCAAGCATATCCATGGGATCCCGAACCGAGGTGAGGTTGTACGCCTTATTCCACTTGTCCAGCATCTGCACCAGCTCAACCAGCTGGGCCTGTTGCTCGGCACTGACAGTAAGACCACTTTGGTTAATCAGGGTCGACAGGCGTTTCGCCAACACGGAAGGGTTCCCCTAAGAAAAGAGTTTAAAGAGTCATTATGAAGGCCGCGGCAGAGCATGGGAAGCCCTGCCGCGAGCCTGAGACAGCGCGATTAAGCGCTCTTGCGAAGCAGACCGTGTTTTTTCAGGTAAACCAGCAGCAGAGAGATCGCCGCCGGAGTCACGCCGGAGATGCGGGAAGCACTGCCCAGGGTTTCCGGCTTGTGCTCCATCAGTTTGGCCACCACCTCGTTGGACAGGCCTTTCACCTGACGGTAATCCAGATCCAGAGGCAGAGCCGTTTGCTCATGACGGCGGGCTTTTTCGATCTCGTCTTTCTGACGCTCGATGTAGCCAGCGTACTTCACCTGGATCTCCACCTGCTCAGCAGCCTGCTCATTGTCCAGTGTCGGGCCGAGCTCCTCAACCGCCATGATCTGGCCATAGCTGAGTTCAGGACGACGCAACAGCTCTTCAAGATTGGCTTCCCGGGCCAGGGGCGACTTCAGCAGAGGGTTAAGCGCTTCAGCCGCAGCGCTGTCTTTCTGTACCCAGGTACTGCGCAGGCGTTGACGCTCCAGCTCGATCGCTTCCACCTTGGCGTTAAACTTGGCCCAACGCTCATCGTCCACCAGCCCCATCTCCCGACCGATCTCAGTCAGACGCAGATCCGCATTGTCTTCACGCAGCAGCAAACGGTGCTCAGCGCGGGAGGTGAACATGCGGTAAGGCTCCTGGGTACCGAGGGTGGAAAGATCATCCACCAGTACACCCAGATAGGCCTGGTCACGACGTGGGGCCCAGCCTGCTTCACCACGGACGCGGCGAGCGGCGTTAAGGCCAGCCAGCAGACCTTGTGCACCGGCTTCTTCATAGCCGGTAGTGCCGTTGATCTGGCCGGCAAAGAACAGCCCTTCAAGGAACTTGCTCTCCAGCGAGGCTTTCAGATCACGCGGATCAAAGAAATCGTACTCGATGGCATAACCGGGACGCAGGATCCGGGCTTGCTCAAACCCTTTGATGGAGTGCACCAGCTCCATCTGCACGTCGAAGGGCAGGGAGGTGGAGATCCCATTGGGGTAAATCTCAATGCTGTTCAGGCCTTCCGGCTCGACAAAGATCTGGTGAGAGGTTTTGTCGGCAAAACGCATCACCTTGTCTTCAACGGAGGGGCAGTAGCGAGGACCGATCCCTTCGATCACCCCGGTGTACATCGGACTGCGATCCAGACCGGCACGAATGATCTCGTGGGTACGCTCATTGGTGTGAGTGATGTAACAGGAGATCTGTCTAGGCTGTTCAGACCGGTCACCAATATAGGAAAACACCGGAGTCGGGTTATCGCCGGGTTGTTCCTGCATCACGGAGAAGTCCAGGGAGCGTGCATCAAGACGCGCTGGGGTACCGGTCTTCAGTCGATCGATTCGCAGTGGCAGTTCGCGCAGACGATGAGCCAGTCGAACCGCATTGGTGTCACCGATACGGCCACCGGCATAGTTGTCCATACCGATGTGGATCTTGCCATCCAGGAAGGTACCCACCGTGAGTACCACCGCTTCAGCGCCAAAGTGGATGCCAGCATCGGTGATAACACCAGTGACCTTATCACCATCAAGGATCAGATCGTTCACCCCCTGCTGGAAGATCTGCAGGTTGGGCTGATTAAACAGGATCTGTTGGATCGCCTGACGATAAAGGGCCCGATCCGCCTGTGCACGAGTGGCACGAACGGCAGGACCTTTAGAGGCGTTCAAAGTGCGGAACTGGATACCGGCACGATCGGTAGCGCGTGCCATAGCACCGCCAAGTGCGTCGATCTCTTTAACCAGATGGCCTTTACCAATACCCCCGATGGCGGGGTTGCAGGACATCTGGCCAAGGGTATCCAGGTTATGGGTCAGCAAAAGGGTGCGGGCCCCGGTCCGGGCACTGGCTAACGCCGCCTCGGTTCCGGCATGGCCGCCGCCGACCACGATCACATCATAATGTTCCAGCACTCGCATGCGTTGCTACCCTATCGGTTCTAAAAAAGCGCTGCATTCTATCACCGGTTCTGGCTCTAGAGAAGGTTACTTCTTAACCATTCCGAACTCCCTCGATCCCTAATATTTAAAAGATCTATTTAAAGATCCTTTATTGATCTTTCTATTAGGGATCCCGATCTCTGTGGACAACCCTCTGAAGCCTAGATATACCAAGGGATCCAGAAGGATCGTATGCTGTGATCTATAGGCGATCTAATGGGATCAAAACCTGAGGATAGATCGGCTACTTATGCACAGGGGGGGATCGCATCCATTTAGGGGTGGGAATAAAACCCAGGTTGATCACCGATTGATCCAAATCTATGCACAGATCCCTGTGGTTAGATCCTTGATCTGTGTATAAGGAGGATAGGCTTGTGGAAAGATCCGGATCGGAGAGGGGAGTTAGAGCTGTTCCTGCCAATGGCTTAACCAGCTTAGTGCTTGATCTTCAGGGATTTCTGGCGATTGGACATCGATCTTGATTTCATCCACAAGGGGGATCGCACCCAAGGATCGCAATAGGGGATCAAGCAGATCAAGTGCGCCACAAAAGGTGTCATAGCTGGAATCACCGATCCCACATAGGGCAATCCTGATCGGACTCAGATCCGGCTGTTGGGTCATGAGAGCCTCATGGAAAGCGTGCAGATTGTCCGGTAATTCGCCCGCGCCATGGGTCGAGGTCACCACCAACCAGGACGGAATCGCCTGCAGTTCCTTCAGCTCCGGCTCCTGCGTGGCGGTAACCTGATGCCCGGCTTGTTCCAACTGCGCCTGCAGTTCATCTGCCACAGCTTCTGCGCCACCCATGGTGGTGCCGATAATAAGGGCGATATGGGCCATTTAAATCTCCTTGGTGGATAGAGAGGCCTCTTGGCCTGTGGTCATTATTGTCCTGAGAGAGACGGGGAAATGCCAGGAAAGAAAAAGCCCGCCAAGGTGGCGGGCTGATAGCGCAGAGAGGTGGGCTTACTTGCCGATACAGAAGGAGGAGAAGATCCGCCCCAGCAGATCATCGGAGCTGAACTCCCCGGTGATCTCAGCAAGCGCCTGTTGAGCCAGACGCAACTCTTCGGCCAGCAGTTCACCCGCCATAAACACCTCCAGCTGCTCTTTGCCCTGCTCAAGATGCGTTGCTGCCAGCTCGAGAGCCTCCAGGTGACGCTGACGCGCCATAAAGCCCCCTTCGGTGGTGCCCTGGTAGCCCATACAGGCTTTGAGATGCTGTTTCAGTGCTTCCACCCCTTCGCCGGTTTTGGCGCTCAGGCGGAACATCGGGTGGCCAGCGGACTGCCCGTGGTCCACGTTTTCACCGGTAAGATCGGCCTTGTTGCGGATCAGCGTCAGGCCCATCTCTTTGGGCAGGCGATCCATCAACTCCGGCCAGATCGCTTGCGGATCGGTGGCATCCGTTTCAGTGCCATCCACCATCAGTAGAACGCGGTCGGCCTGGGCAATCTCGCTCCAGGCGCGCTCAATGCCGATCCGCTCGACTTCGTCTGAGGCATCACGCAAACCCGCAGTATCGATGATGTGCAGGGGCATGCCATCGATATGGATATGCTCCCGCAGAACATCGCGGGTTGTGCCCGCAATGTCGGTAACGATCGCCGATTCCCGACCCGCCAGAGCATTGAGAAGACTGGATTTGCCCGCGTTGGGGCGGCCGGCAATCACCACCTTCATCCCTTCCCGCATCAACGCGCCCTGACGGGCGCTACGGCGCACTTCAGCCAGTCGGGTTTCAATGGCGGAGAGGTCGCCGGCGATGCGTCCGTCAGAGAGGAAGTCCACCTCTTCATCCGGGAAGTCGATGGCCGCTTCTACGTAGATACGCAGATGAGTCAGCTGTTCCACCAACTGATGGATCTGGCCCGAGAACTCCCCCTGAAGGGACTGCATGGCGCTGCGAACCGCCTGCTCGGAGCTGGCTTCAATCAGGTCGGCAATCGCTTCCGCCTGGGCCAGATCCAGTTTGTCATTCAGGAAAGCGCGCTCTGAGAACTCGCCGGGTCGGGCGGTACGCAGACCGGGTACTGCAAGAATGCGGCGGATCAGCATATCCAGAACCACCGGGCCACCGTGGCCCTGGAGTTCCAGAACGTCTTCGCCAGTAAAGGAGTTTGGCCCTTTGAACATCAGGGCGATGCCCTGATCCAGAATCTGGCCGTGCTCATCTTTGAATGGCAGGTATTCGGCGTAGCGGGTTTTGGGGATTTTTCCCAGTACCTGCATTGCTACGGTTTCCGCCAATGGGCCGGAGACCCGGACAATCCCAACCCCGCCCTGACCGGGCGCGGTGGCCTGGGCCACGATGGTGTCCTGATGATCAGTCATACAATTACGTTCGGATGGTTTGTGGCAAGTGTACTAAAAAAGAAGGCGGCGCAAGCGCCGCCTCTCAGGGTTATTTCAGACCCTGTTTCTCCAGGGACCGGTAGATGAACAACTGCTGGGCAATCGCCACCAGGTTACCGACCAACCAGTACAGTACCAGACCGGACGGGAACCACAGGAAGAACACGGTGAACATGACCGGCATGTACTGCATGATCTTCTGCTGCATCGGATCCATGGTGGCCATGGTCGGCTGCATCTTCTGCATCGCGAACATGGAGATACCCATCAGGATAGGCAGTACGTAGTAGGGATCCTTCACGGAAAGGTCAGTGATCCAGCCAAAGAAGGGCGCGTGGCGCAGTTCCACACTCTCCAGCAGTACCCAGTAGAAGGCGATGAAGATCGGGAACTGAAGCAGCAGCGGCAGACAGCCGCCCATAGGGTTCACCTTCTCCTTCTGGTACAGCTCCATCATGGCCTGACTCATGCGCTGGCGATCGTCACCAAAGCGCTCTTTCAGGTCAGCCAGTTTCGGCTGCAGCTTGCGCATCTTCGCCATGGAGGTGTACTGCGCTTTGGTCAGCGGGTACATGAAACCACGGATAATCAGAGTCATCAGGATGATGGCCACACCCCAGTTGCTCACCAGGCTCTGCAGGAACATCAGCAGGCTGTGCAGCGGCTGGGCAATGAACCAGAGCCAACCGTAATCCACCACCAGGTTCAGGGTGGGGGAGAGGGCAGACAGGGCTTCCTGGTTCTTCGGACCTACGTACAGGGTTGCGCCCATGGTTTGTTCAGCACCCGCAGCGATCTGTACTGCCGGTTGCTTCACGCCGATGATGGCATCGCCACCAACCACGTTGGAGTAGATGTCGTTGCTGCTGTCAGCAGAAGGAACCCAGGCAGAAACGAAGTAGTGCTGCAGCATGGCGATCCAGCCGCCCTGAGTGCGCTCAGCCAGGTTGTTCTTCTCCATCTTGTCGAAGGCGTACTTCTCATAGCGGGTATCCGCTGTGGAGTAGGCGCCACCGCGATAGGTCGGCATCATCATGCTGCCTTCGCTCTGACCGATGGTTTGTTTCAGTTGGCTGTACATCTGCACCTGGATCGGCGCACCGCTGTCGTTCTTAACAACGTAATCCACACGGACGTCGTAATGACCGCGAGTAAAGGTGTAACGCTTCTCAAACTGAACGCCATTGGCGTCAGTGTAGATCAGCGGTACCACCAGGGTGTCCTGGCCTTCCTTCATTTGGAAATCGTTGCCCTGCACCTGGTAAACCGGGCGCTGGCCGCTGGCGTGCGGGCCATTGAGACCAATCAGACCGCTCTGGGCGATGTAGGAGAAACCGCTTTCGTTCTCCAGAATGGTCAGCGCTTCTTCGCCACCCTGCTCAACCTTGTACTCAGGCAGAGACGCAAACACCACATCGCCGCCGGTGGCGTCGATGGTCACATTCAGAGTGTCGGTTTTTACCTGGATCAGTCGATCAGAAACCGTTTCACCGGAAGGTGCCTGGGAGTTGGTCGCGGATTGCGGAACATCATTAGCCTTATCTGCGGTAGCCACGGTCTGGCTGGCCGGAGTTTCAGCTTGCGGGGCTTGATCCAGCGTCCACTGTTGCCACAGCAGGAAGCTGACAAACAGCAGTCCGATAAGGATTAAATTACGTTGAGAATCCATAGGTTATTGATCTCGGCCTCGTTTGGCGGGTGGTACCGGGTCAATGCCGCCCGGATGCAAAGGGTGACATTTTAGTATGCGGCGGATGGCTAACCAACTCCCATAAAGCACGCCATGGTGAGAAATTGCACCAATGGCGTAATGAGAGCAGCTGGGAGAGAAGCGGCAACTGGGACCCAGAAGGGGACTTATCCCTTTCTGGTAACCCTTGACCAGTAGGATCAGGACTCGTTGCAGCGGCGAGAGAGCTTGCGCCATAACTTATCCACCAGCTTGTGCAGGGCGGCGTTATCCAGTAGCTCAACCCCCTTTTTACCAATCACAACGATGTCCACGGCGGGAATGTCGTGTTGATGGAGGCGAAAACTGTCTCTGACGATCCGCTTGATGCGGTTGCGTTGACACGCTTTTTTGACCTGTTTCTTAGCGATGGTCAATCCAATACGGGGATGACCCAGCTCGTTAGGAACGGCCAAAAGTGTCAGTTGGGGGGAAGCTGCCCGGACCGGGTTAGCAAAGACGGGTTTGAAGTCGCCGGGAGTCAGCAGACGCTGCTCCCGGCTATAGGTGTATCGCACCATTGAGGCGCTCCGAGTAATGAACTTACGCGGACAGGCGAGCACGGCCTTTGGCACGACGACGGGCCAGTACCTGACGACCTTTTTTAGTGGCCATACGGGCACGGAAACCGTGGTTACGCTTGCGCTTCAGTACGCTCGGTTGAAAAGTACGTTTCATGGCTTTTACCGTTCAGTTAACTGTACAGATTAACTTTCGACGCCAGAGCTAAGCGCCTTGGCGGGTCAAAAAAGAGGCCGAATTCTAATAAAAGACAGCCCATGCCGTCAATGCTGATTACAACATCGGCGACAATTAGGTGTGAAGTACTAGTTATTGTGGATAACCTTGTGTATTCACCCCAAGATATAGACAGGCCGATCCAGATCAGATCGGCGCTGGTGGAATTATAGGGATCATTGCGATCCCTTTCCAGCCCTTTAAGATCGCGGATTTACAGGGATCTTACTTGCGATCCCTGGATCGGATCTCTGACGAAAGATCAAGGATCTTTTCTGGGGATAACCTTTGTTAAGGCTATAGCGATCGGTCGTTAAGGTGGGTAAAATTGATCCTCTTTTGGACTGATTACCTTGGGGCTTTCGCGGTGAGTTTACCGGTATGGCAGCAGTGCGTTGAGCGACTTCGTGATGAGTTGCCCGCACAGCAATTCAGCATGTGGATCCGGCCGTTACAGGCGGAACTCATGGGCGACACTCTGGTCCTCTATGCACCGAATCGTTTTGTGCTGGACTGGGTGCGGGACAAGTACCTGAACTCCATCACTGCGTTCCTGGCTGAAACTCTGGGCGACCAGGCTCCAGCCCTTCAGTTTGATATTGGCAGCAAGCCTGAAGCCCGCCCCAAGGTGGACATCGGCATGCCTCGTCCCGCCGCTGTCGCGCCTGCCAGCCCGGCCCGACCGGAACCGCCGGCCAGCAGTAATCAGGCGGTGCGTAGCAATATCAATCCCAACTATCAGTTCGACAACTTCGTTGAGGGTAAGTCCAACCAGTTGGCCCGTGCTGCGGCCAGCCAGGTCGCGGATAACCCTGGTGGCGCCTATAACCCGCTCTTCCTGTATGGCGGAACCGGTTTGGGTAAGACTCACCTTCTGCACGCAGTAGGCAATGGGATCATGAAAAGGAAGCCCAATGCCAAGGTGGTGTACATGCACTCAGAGCGCTTTGTTCAGGACATGGTGAAAGCCCTGCAGAACAACGCGATTGCTGAGTTCAAGCGCTACTATCGCAGCGTTGATGCCCTGCTGATCGATGATATCCAGTTCTTCGCGAACAAGGACCGATCTCAGGAGGAGTTCTTCCACACTTTTAACGCCCTGCTTGAGGGCAATCACCAGATCATTCTCACCTCTGATCGCTATCCCAAGGAGATCGATGGGGTAGAGGATCGACTGAAGTCACGATTTGGCTGGGGCCTGACGGTGGCGATCGAGCCGCCGGAACTGGAAACCCGTGTGGCGATTCTGATGCGCAAGGCGGAGGAGAGTAATATCCATCTGCCAGACGAAGTGGCTTTCTTTATTGCCAAGCGTCTGCGCTCCAACGTCCGTGAACTGGAAGGGGCGTTGAACCGGGTGATCGCCAACGCCAACTTTACCGGGCGCCCCATTACCATCGATTTCGTTCGTGAAGCACTGCGTGACCTGCTGGCTTTGCAGGAAAAGCTTGTTACGATTGACAATATTCAGAAGACGGTTGCCGAGTACTACAAGATCAAGGTGGCCGACTTGTTGTCAAAACGTCGTTCGCGTTCCGTTGCACGGCCTCGTCAGGTTGCCATGGCTCTGGCCAAGGAACTGACCAACCATAGCCTTCCCGAAATAGGGGACGCTTTTGGGGGTCGTGACCACACTACGGTGCTTCATGCCTGCCGCAAGATTGAGCAGTTGCGGGAGGAGAGTCATGACATCAAAGAAGACTACGCGAACCTGATCCGAACCTTGTCCTCCTGATGGGTGAGTGAACATGCAATTTGTCATCAACAGGGAAACCCTGCTGAAGCCCCTTCAACTGGTATCTGGTGCCGTTGAGCGTCGCCATAATCTGCCTATTCTGGCCAACGTCTTACTGGAAGTGAGTGGTAACTTACTTAAGGTGACCGGTACGGACCTTGAGGTGGAACTGATCGGCCAGGTTGAGATAGAGGGGGAGATCCAGCCCGGGCGCACTACGGTGCCAGCCCGTAAGTTTCTGGACATCTGCAAAAGCCTGCCGGATCAGGCAGAGCTGAAGATCGAGCAGCAGGACAACCGTCTGCTGATCAAGTCCGGTCGCAGCCGTTTCTCGCTCTCCACCTTGCCGGCTGAAGAGTTTCCCGAGATTGGCGACTGGAAGGGCGATCTGCAATTTACTCTGCCCCAGGGAGTCCTGAAATCGCTGATTGAAGCCACTCAGTTTTCCATGGCGCACCAGGATGTTCGTTACTACCTCAACGGCATGCTGTTTGAAACCGAAGGCAATGTGCTGCGAACCGTGGCGACCGACGGTCACCGCCTTGCGGTCAGCCATCGGGTTATCGAAGCGTCCCTGCCAGAAAAGCAGGTGATTGTGCCTCGTAAAGGCGTAGTGGAACTGAGCCGACTGTTTGAAGACGAGCAGGCTGAGATTACGCTGTGCATTGGTGAATCAAGCATTCGTGCTGTCACCAAGGATGCCATCTTCACCTCCAAGCTGGTGGATGGACGCTTCCCCGACTATCGCCGGGTATTACCCAAAGACGGTGACAAGGTGGTGGTGGCAGAACGTGATGCTCTGCGTCAGGCGTTTGCCCGTGCTTCAATTCTCTCCAACGAAAAGTTCCGCGGCGTGCGTTTGCTGCTGGAGAACGATCGTTTGACCATCACCGCCAACAACCCGGAACAGGAGGAGGCGGAAGAGGTGCTGGATCTGGCCTATCCCTATTCCTCTCTGGAGATCGGCTTTAACGTCTCCTATGTCCTGGATGTGCTCAATGCACTGAAACAGGAGAACGTGAAGATGGTGCTGGGAGAGGCGAACAGCAGTGCGTTGTTTGAGAACGCGGACAACGATGAGTCACTCTACGTGGTGATGCCGATGCGACTCTGATGGCGATCGACCGTCTTCATATCCAAAATCTCCGAAACATTCAGGCCGCCACGCTGGAACCAGCCGGTGGCCTGAACCTTATCTACGGGGATAACGGCAGCGGAAAAACCAGTGTACTGGAGGCGATCTGGTTTCTCAGTGTAGGCCGCTCCTTCCGCACTCATCTGGCGCCACGTGCCATTCGTCACGACCAACCCAACCTGGTGCTGTTCGCTCGCACGACGGCCGGGGAAAAGTTGGGTCTGCGACGTGGCCGGGATGGGGACAGTGAGGTTCGGATCAACGGTGAGCGTCCCGAACGTCTTGCAGAGTTGGCCGCCTGTCTTCCGCTCCAGTTGATCAGCCCGGAGAGCTTCGCGTTGTTGCTGGAAGGGCCGCAGGCACGACGGGAATTTATTGATTGGGGCGCGTTTCACAGTGACCCACAGTTTATCGGGATCTGGTCCCGCTACCGACGCTTGCTGAAACAGCGTAACCAGCTGTTGCGGCAACAGGCGCCCGATCATCACTTCGCTATTTGGGACAAGCAGTTAAGTGAGTATGGTGAAGCGCTGACCGATATACGGAAACGGTGGGTAAGCTCGTTAAATGACACTTTGACGGGTATAATAAATCAGTTTTTGCCCGACCTACCGATCCGGGTCAGTTTTAGCCAGGGCTGGGACAGTAAAACCCCACTCTCGGCGCAGATCCAGGGTCAGCTAGAGCGCGACAAGCAGCTTGGGTACACGGTGTCCGGCCCGCATAAAGCGGACCTGCGCCTGCGGGTGGGCAACCTGCCGGTTCAGGATGGGTTGTCCCGAGGCCAACTTAAGCTGTTGGTCTGCGCGCTCAAAATTGCCCAAGGCAAGATTCTTGGGCAGAAAGACAGCAGCCGTGGTTGCATCTATCTGGTGGACGATCTGGCCTCTGAGCTGGATGAGAGCCACCGCACGCTGTTGCTTGAACAACTTATCTCCACAGGTGAGCAGGTGTTCGTCACCGCCATTGAACCGGACCAGTTGGCAATGATCCCCTGGAATAAACGGTTTCACGTGGAACAGGGTCGGGTAACCGAACAGAATTAATCAACGAGACAGGCGTATGGCAGAAAATAGCTACGATTCCTCGAGTATTAAGGTACTCAAAGGCCTGGACGCAGTGCGTAAGCGCCCGGGGATGTACATCGGTGATACCGACGACGGTACCGGTCTGCACCACATGGTGTTTGAGGTCGTGGACAACTCCATCGACGAAGCCTTGGCAGGTCACTGCAGCGATATCGTGGTCACCATCCATGCCGACGGTTCTGTTTCCGTACAAGATGATGGCCGTGGTATCCCGGTAGATCTTCACCCCGAAGAGGGGGTTTCTGCCGCACAGGTGATCATGACCGTGCTGCACGCCGGCGGTAAGTTCGATGACAACTCCTACAAGGTATCCGGTGGTCTGCACGGGGTAGGTGTTTCCGTAGTAAACGCCCTCTCTGACAAGCTGGAACTGACCGTTCGTCGTCAGGGCCATATCCATGAGCAGACTTATAACCTGGGTGATCCTCTGGCGCCCCTGAAAGCGGTTGGCGATACCGATAAGACCGGTACCACCATTCGTTTCTGGCCCAGTTCTCAGATCTTCTCGGATACCACTTTCCATTACGAGATTCTGGCCAAGCGTCTCCGTGAGCTCTCCTTCCTGAACTCCGGCGTTTCCATCCGCCTGCAGGATGAGCGTGATGGTAAAGAGGATCACTACTGCTACCAAGGCGGTATCCAGGCGTTCGTTGAGTTCCTTAACCAGAACAAGACCCCGGTGCACCAGCAGGTGTTCCACTTCACCGTCGAGCGCGAAGATGGCATCGGCGTAGAAGTGGCCTTGCAGTGGAACGATGGCTTCCAGGAAAACATCTACTGCTTCACCAACAACATTCCGCAGCGCGATGGTGGTACTCACCTGGCCGGTTTCCGCGCCGCGCTGACCCGTACCTTGAACAACTACATGGACAAGGAAGGGTACAGCAAGAAAGCCAAGACCAGTGCTTCCGGCGACGATGCCCGTGAAGGTCTGACTGCGGTTATCTCCGTTAAGGTGCCGGATCCGAAGTTCTCCTCTCAGACCAAAGACAAGCTGGTCTCCTCTGAGGTGAAGACGGCGGTAGAGCAAACCATGGGTGAGCAGCTGCAGGACTTCCTGCTGGAGAACCCGGGTGATGCGAAGACCGTGGTCAGCAAGATCATCGATGCGGCCCGCGCTCGTGAAGCTGCGCGTAAAGCCCGTGAGATGACTCGCCGTAAAGGCGCCCTGGATCTGGCTGGCCTGCCCGGCAAGCTGGCGGACTGCCAGGAGAAAGACCCGGCACTGTCCGAACTCTACATTGTGGAGGGTGACTCTGCGGGCGGTTCTGCGAAGCAGGGCCGTAACCGCAAGTACCAGGCGATTCTGCCGCTGAAGGGTAAGATCCTGAACGTGGAGAAGGCCCGCTTCGACAAGATGCTCTCCTCTCAGGAGGTGGCGACACTGATCACCGCCATGGGTTGCGGTATCGGTCGCGACGAGTACAACCCGGACAAGACCCGCTACCACAACATCATCATCATGACCGATGCTGACGTGGACGGTTCCCACATCCGGACTCTGCTGCTGACCTTCTTCTACCGTCAGATGCCTGAGCTGATTGAGCGTGGATACATCTACATCGCTCAGCCGCCTCTCTACAAGGTGAAGAAAGGTAAGCAGGAGCGCTACATCAAAGATGAGCCTGCCCTGACGGAATACCTGACCACTCTGGCTCTGGATAACGCCGCGTTGCATGTGAATCCCGATGCCCCGGGCATCAGTGGTGAGCATCTGGAGCGTCTGGTGAACCAGTTCCGTGAGGTTCAGGATGTGGTTGAGCGTCAAAGCCGCCGTTTCCCCAAGAGCCTGCTGAACCAATTGGTTTATGCTCCGGCCCTGACCGAAGGTGAGCTGAAAGATAAAGCGCAAATTACCGAGTGGACTGAGCGTCTGGTTGAAGCGCTGGGTGAATTGGATCTGGAAGGCGCGACCTACCGCTACGAGTTGGAGGAAGAGAGTGAGCGTGGCCTGTGGTTGCCGAAGCTTATCCTTCGTCAGCACGGTGTCGAGAGCAACTATCTGCTGACCTTCGACTTCCTGCACTCCACCGACTATGGCCGCATTGTTGCCCTGGGCAACGCTATTGGCGACTTGGTGGAAGAGGGCGCTTACATCCGTCGTGGCGAGCGTACCCTGCCGGTAGAGAGCTTTGAGAATGCACTGACCTGGCTGATGAACGAATCCAAGCGTGGCCTCTACATCCAGCGCTATAAGGGGCTGGGTGAGATGAACCCGGATCAGCTGTGGGAAACCACCATGGATCCCGAAACTCGTCGTATGCTGCGCGTGACCATTGAAGACGCCATCGGTGCTGACCAGCTGTTCACCACCTTGATGGGTGATCAGGTTGAACCACGCCGCGACTTCATCGAGAAGAACGCTCTGCTGGTGGCTAACCTGGACGTATAATTCCGGTCCTACCACCTAATGAAAAGGCAGCCATCAGGCTGCCTTTTTTGTGCGTTTCGTTCGGTTACCCATTATGGGCTTCTGAGAGTAGAGAGGATGTTTCACGTGGAACATCCATAAAAAAACGCTGCCCGTTGGCAGCGTTTTTGGAAATCACCTGGCGTGACGATTAGCCGAACACGCGGTTTTCCTGCTCCTGAACACGGATAAAGGTAGTGCGCTTGGTCAACTCTTTGAGTTTGGCCGCACCGACGTAGGTGCAGGTGGAGCGCACGCCGCCCAGTACATCCTGTACGGTATTTTCTACCGGACCACGGAAGGGCACCATTACGGTTTTGCCTTCTGAGGCACGGTAGGTGGCAACCCCACCAGAGTGCTTGTTCATGGCAGTGTCAGAACTCATGCCATAGAACTGCATCATCTTCTTACCGTCCTTCTCGATCACTTCGCCACCAGCCTCTTCGTGGCCCGCGAACATGCCGCCGATCATCACGAAGTCAGAGCCGCCGCCGAAGGCCTTGGCCACGTCACCTGGGCAGGTACAGCCACCGTCGGAGACGATCTGACCACCCAGACCGTGAGCGGCATCAGCACACTCGATAACGGCAGACAGCTGCGGATAGCCTACACCGGTCTTTACTCGGGTGGTGCAAACAGAGCCCGGGCCAATACCCACTTTCACGATGTCAGCGCCGCTGATGATCAGCTCTTCTACCATCTCACCGGTCACCACATTACCCGCCACGATAACGCGGGTGGGCTGGGCTTCACGCACTTTGCGAACAAAGTCGACAAAGCTCTGCTGGTAACCATTGGCCACGTCGATGCAGATGAAGCGCAGTTTCGGGTTGCACTCCAGGATGGTATTGAGCTTCTCGAAGTCGGCCTGGGAGGTGCCGGTGGAGACCATCACGTGGTCAAAGATGGTTTCCGGTTGAGTGGCCAGCCAGGCGTTCCACTGCTCAACGCTGTAGTGCTTATGCACGGCAGTCAGCATCAGGTGCTGCGCCAGGGCTTCGGCCATTTCGAACGTACCCACCGTATCCATATTGGCGGCGATGACCGGAATGCCGGTCCAGCTGCCTTCGGCATGCTTGAACTGGAAGGTACGGCGGATGTCCACCTGAGAACGGCTGGACAGAGTGGAGCGTTTAGGACGGAACAGAACGTCTTTAAAGCCCAGTTTCAGATCCGCTTCGATATGCATGGAGTTACCCTACTTCAAAAATAAACTTCTATGAAATTAGGGCAGATGACGGGAATAGAGAGAGGCTATTCAACCGGTACATCTGGCCTAATGAATTAGCACGCGCACCGGTTTTCGGCATTCTAACGAGTGATTGTTCCAAGGCAATATATTCAATCAGAACACTGTGTTTTGCAGAAAGGAAAAAGGCCACCCTGAGGTGGCCTTTTGCTTTTGTTTCAACGTCTTGGTGTTACTGCTGAAGCAGTGAGATATCACCAACCTGCATAAACAAATGACGAAGTTGTTTGAGCAGTGCCTGACGGTTAGCACGCAGGGCCGGATCTTCAGCATTCACCATGACGGCTTCGAAGAAGGCATCAACAGGCTCACGGAGGTCGGCCAGGGCCAGCAGCGCGTCCTGGTAATCACCAGCGGCAAACAGGGGCTCAACACGGGCAGACACCTGAGCCACTTTGTCGGCCAGTACCTTTTCGGCGTCATCCTGCAGCAGTGCTGCATCCACCTGGTCGGCAATCGGGCCTTCAACCTTGGCGAGGATGTTGCCCACGCGCTTATTGGCCGCTGCCAACGCTTCTGCGGCATCCAGAGTACGGAAGTGCTGTACCGCCTTAACACGACGGTCAAAGTCCACAGGGCGGGTCGGACGCACTGCCAGTACGGCTTGGATAACGTCGGCCGGGAAGCCCTCTTCCTGATACCAGGCGCGGAAACGACCCAGCATAAAGTCCACGACCTGGTTGCAGATCTCGGCGCCTTTCTTGCCATCGGCGTCCAGCTTCTCCTGTTCGGCGAACAGGCTGTAGCTGAAGGCAGCCAGATCAAATAGGTCCAGCGGCAGGGCTTTCTCTACAGCGATACGCAGTACACCAATGGCGGCACGGCGAAGTGCAAAGGGGTCTTTATCCGCTTTGGGCGGCTGACCAATACCAAAGATGCCCACCAGGGAGTCCATCTTATCCGCGATGGCCAGGGCTTGAGCCACACCTGAGGAGGGCAGTTCGTCACCGGCGAAGCGCGGTTGGTACTGCTCATTCAGTGCAATGGCGACCGCCTCATGTTCGCCGTCGTGACGGGCGTAGTGCATCCCCATGATGCCCTGGGTGTCGGTGAACTCGAACACCATGTTGGTCATCAAGTCGCACTTGGACAACTGGCCTGCACGAGCCGCGTGGGCAGTATCGGCACCGATCAGACCGGCGATGTGTTCCGCCAGGGCCTGAATGCGATCGGTCTTATCCTTCAGGCTGCCCAGTTGCTTCTGGAACAGTACGGTCTCCAGACGCGGCAGCAGGGCTTCCAACGGCTGCTTCTTGTCGGTCTCGAAGAAGAACTCGGCATCCGCCAGACGCGGGCGCACCACCTTCTCGTTACCGGCAATGACCACCGACGGGTCTTTGGACTCGATGTTGGAAACGAAGATGAACTTCGGCAGCAGCTTGCCTTCTGCGTCATAGACCGGGAAGTACTTCTGGTCACCCTTCATGGTGTACACCAGAGCTTCGGCCGGAACCGCCAGGAATTTCTCTTCGAAGGAGGCGGTCAGCACAACCGGCCACTCCACCAGAGAGGTCACTTCTTCCAGCAGGTCTTCATCCAGATCCGCCTGACCACCGATGGCGGCGGCAGCCGTCTGAATGTCGGCGCTGATCTTGGCTTTACGCGCCTCGTAATCAGCGATCACTTTACCCTGTTGCTCCAGCAGCGCGGGGTACTGATCGGCGTGTTCGATGGTCAGCGCCTGCTCGCCCATAAAGCGGTGGCCCAGCAGCGTGTTGCCGCTGGCCTTACCCAGAATGGTGGCCGGTAACAGGTGGTTATCCAGCAGCAGAGTGACGGTATGAACCGGACGGATAAACTGGGTGTCGTAAGCGCCCCAGCGCATCGGTTTCGGGATCGGCAGCTTGGCCAGGGCGTCGGCCACCATCTGGGGCAGAAGTTCCGCAGCGGACTGGCCCTTCACTTCGGCCTTGTGCAGCAGCCATTCACCCTTATCGGTGGCGATACGGCCCGCTTCAGCAACGGTGATGCCGTTGGAGCGTGCCCAACCCTCGGCAGCCTTGGTGGGGTTACCATCAGCATCAAAGGCCGCTTGAACGGCGGGGCCACGCTTCTCTACCACCTTGTCTGCCTGCTGGCTGGCCAGTTCAGTGATCTTGATGGCCAAGCGGCGAGGCGCGGCGAACCAGCTCAGTTCACCGTAGCTCAGTTCAGCCGCACTCAGGCTGTCGGTCATGTTAGCGGCAAAGGATTCGGCCAGGGTACGCAGTGCCTTCGGCGGCAGCTCTTCAGTACCGATCTCTACCAGAAAAGTCTGTTGTTCCATCACTGCCTCATTTCGCCGGTTTGCACATGGGGAAGCCGAGTGCTTCCCGGGACGCGTAGTAGGCCTCTGCCACGGCCTTAGTCAGGGTACGGATCCGCAGGATGTAACGCTGACGCTCGGTGACGGAGATTGCCTTACGGGCATCCAGGAGGTTGAAGGCGTGAGCCGCGTCCAGGATCCGCTCGTAGGCAGGCAGGGGCAGGGGAGTTTCCAGTGCCAGCAGCTTCTGGCACTCCTTCTCACACTGGTCAAAGTAGGTGAACAGGAAGTCCACATCCGCGTGCTCGAAGTTGTAGGTGGACTGCTCCACTTCGTTTTGCAGGAACACATCGCCATAGGTGATGGTGCCAAACGGGCCATCACACCAGACCAGGTCATAGACGTTGTCTACGCCTTGGATGTACATTGCCAGACGCTCAATGCCGTAAGTGATCTCACCGGTTACCGGCTTACACTCCAGACCACCCACTTGCTGGAAGTAGGTGAACTGAGTCACTTCCATACCATCCAGCCATACTTCCCAGCCCAGGCCCCAGGCGCCCAGAGTCGGGTTTTCCCAGTTATCTTCCACGAAACGGATATCGTGAACGCTGGTGTCGACGCCCAAGGCGCGCAGTGAACCCAGGTACAGGTCCTGGATGTTGTCCGGGCTGGGCTTGAGCATCACCTGGAACTGGTAGTAGTGCTGCAGACGGTTGGGGTTTTCACCGTAGCGACCGTCGGTCGGACGGCGGGAGGGCTGCACATATGCGGCGGCAAAAGGCTCCGGACCCAGTGCGCGCAGGCAGGTGAGAGGGTGTGAGGTTCCAGCCCCCACTTCCTTGTCCAGAGGCTGGACAACGGCACAGCCTTGCTGGGCCCAATAGTCCTGCAGGGCAAGGATCATGCCCTGGAAGGTCTTGGTATCATACTTCTGCATGGGATCGACCTGAATGCGGTAGAAAATGATGGTAAATGGGGGAGATTATACCCTGTGCCACAGGTCGAATGTAGGTTAAATTTTATGCCCGGAGCCGTTGAGGGATAAGGAAAAGCGATGAGCGAAGGACGTTGCAGCTGGTGTGGGGATGATCGCCAGTACGTGGCCTATCACGACAATCAATGGGGTCGGCCGGTTCGTGACAAATACGAACTGTTCGAAAAGCTTTGCCTTGATGGGCAGCAGGCGGGACTTTCCTGGCTGATCATTCTGCGCAAAACCGAAAGCTACCGCGCGGCCTTTGATGGTTTTGACCCGGCTAAGATCGCCCTCTACGACGACGCCAGGGTGGAGCTGCTGCTGCAGAATCCCGGCATTGTCCGTAATCGACTGAAGGTGAATTCCATCATTAAGAATGCCCGGGCCTTTCTGGCGATGGAAGCTGAGGGGATCGATTTTGCGGATTTCCTTTGGGGCTTTGTGGGCCACCAGACCATCGTCAATCGGTGGGAGAGCACGGGTGAGTTGCCCGCCACATCGGTCGAATCCGATGCCATGAGCAAGGCGCTGAAAAAGGCCGGTTTTAACTTTGTCGGTTCCACCATCTGCTACGCCTTTATGCAGGCGGTTGGGATGGTGAATGACCATATGGTGACCTGCCCGCAATACCGGATTTGCCAACAGGAAAGTGACGGGCGCCGCGAATAAAGAAGGGGGAGCAGAAGCTCCCCCTTCTTCTTCACTACCTATCAGAGGCGGGTGCTCTCAAAGAAGAACGCTTGCCGCTCCTCTCCTTTTCCATCAATGCGATCCATCGATTGGGCGTCATAGAGACGACCATTCACCATGGTGTAGCTCACCTTGTCGGTGTCCCGGATGTTCTCCAGTGGGTTGCCATCGATCACGATGAGATCTGCCAGTTTGCCCGGTGTGACAGAGCCCAACTGATGGTCCATGCCAAAGTGGATGGCCGGGTTGATGGTGGCGGTTTTCAGTGCTTCCAGGTTGCTCATGCCGCCCTGGGCAAACATCCAGATCTCCCAGTGTGCACCGAGCCCTTCACGCTGCCCGTGGGCACCGATGTTGCTGTGTACCCCCAGGTCACCGACCTCCTTGGCACCACGGGCCACATTAAAGTGGTTGTAGTGCTCATCCGGTGCGGTGGGACGACGCATCGCACGGCTGCGCAAAATGTCGCTGGGCACATAGGCGGAGAGGCGAGGGTGGTTCCACACCTCGGTTTTATCGTACCAGTAGTTCTCACCCCAGATACCGCCATAGGCTACGACCAGAGTCGGGGTGTACCCCACCTCGGTTTGAGACCAGAACTGCTTGATGTCGTCATACAGGTTGGCGGCAGGCAGAGAGTGCTCAATGCCGGTGTGGCCATCGGCGATCATGCTCAGGTTGTGCTGAAGCAGTGAGCCACCCTCCGGCACCACCATCATCTCCAGTTCACGGGCAGCAGCGACCACCTGCTGACGCTGATTTCGGCGAGGCTGGTTGTAGCTCTTCACACTGAAGGCTCCCACCGCCTTAAGGCGCTCAAGGTGGAATTTCGCATCCTCGTAGCTGTCGATGTGCGCGGTGTATCCCGGGCCATTGGCGCCATACAGAATGGTGCCGGTTGAGAAGATACGAGGGCCGGCAATGATGCCCGCCTTCTGCATCTCACTGGCCGCAAACACCTCGGTGGTGTCGTTGGAGGGATCGTGGATGCTGGTAACCCCCAACGCCAGACCGGCATAGTTGATCCAGTTCTGTTGAGGGATGATCTCGTCCTGACCCTGAGAGCCGTGAGCGTGCGCGTCAAAGATGCCGGGCATCAACGTCTTGCCCTTGATGTCGATCACTTGTGCACCTTTGGGTAGTGCTACTTCGTCGCGGCTACCTACAGCAGCAATCTTGTTGTTTTCAACGACAACCACCGCATCCTCAATCACCTTGTCACCGTCCATAGTGATCACCTGGCCGCCGACAAAAGCGATGGTTCCACGTGGAACATCCGCGTCGGCCTCAAACCCAATCTCGGTGATCTGGGGCTCCGCTTTCAGCTCGCTACCCGGTGTCAGCAGCCCTTCCAAAGAGACCTGGTAGAGGCTTGGACCCAGGCTCCAGTGCAGGGTTTTGCCATCCAGGCGCCAGCTGATGTTTTCCCCGGCGCGGTGGGAGAGTTGCTTAACCGGCAGGCTGCCACCGTCGGGCCCGATATGCAGGGTTTCACCGTGCTGAGCAAACGGAGTCAGGAACACCTTAAAGCGTTCAGCGAATGCCAGGTGCTTGCCATCGGGAGAGATATGCCATTCGCTGGCGTGGTCGGAAGTGAAGTGAACACGCTCTTCAAAGCCATGAGTTCCGACACTGGCCAGCGCGGTTTTCTTACCCTCCATAGTTGAGAAGAACACGCGGTCGCTGCTGCCGCCGAAGTGAGGCGTGTGGCCGCGCTTGCTGATGCGTTGTGGTTCCGCGCCCTTCTCAGTGAGGTCTACCCAGTAGATTCCCGGTTCACGGTTCCAGCTGCGGGGAGTGATGTAGTAACCCTTGGACTTTCGGAATACCAGAGCATCGCCTTCAGGAGAGAAGGCCGGCTCCACATACTTGCCCGGCTCAATGGTGACAATGGTATCGCGCTTACGACGCAGGTCGCGCACGACCACTTTACCCTGCTCTTTATCATCCCAGATGACGTAGGCCAGCTTCTTGCCATCTCGGGACCAGGCGGGGAACAGTTCAAACCGTTCATCCTGTTTGGTCAGGCGTTGTGGCTTGCCATCGGGCAGCGTACGCAGCCAGATCTTGCCCAGGGCTTCAAAGGCCACCTGTTTGCCATCGGGGCTGATCTGCACCTGGCGCAGCATCTTCAGGTCAAAGCGGTCCTGATCCAGATCCTGCTGGAAGCGAAGGGCAGGCTGAACCTGCTTGTCGATAGTGACCTGGAAAGGGATGGCGTCAACGTCACCGGAATCCAGCTCAAGGCGTCGGATTTCACCACCGGCCCAGAAGAGAATTGAGTCGCTGTCCGGAGTCCATGCCATGGTGGGGTAAACCCCGTGAATGGCCCAGGTCTCCTGCATGTCGCGCTCGAGCTTGTCGTAGACTTTGCGCTTCTCTCCGGAAACCAGGTCATACAGGTACAGCGCGCTCTGGAAGCCATCGCGGGAGATAAAGGCAAGGTAACGGCCATCCGGGCTCGGAGTGGGGCGGATGGCGCCACCAGTCCCTTCCAACAGCACCTCAATCTCACCGGTTTCACGGTCATAGCGCTTGATCTTGTAGATCCCTTTTACGGAATCCTTGGAGTAGTGGAAGGTTTTGCCCGGAGTGGCGTCCTGGGAGAAGTAGAGGTAACGGCCATCGGGAGAGAATGCGGGCTCACCCAGGTCTTTCTGGTCATTGGGACGCTCGGTCAGCTGGATCCCTTTGCCGCCGCTGATGTGGTACATCCACACCTCACCCGCCCCCAGGCTGCGCTGAGCAGTAAAGTGCTTACGGCCAACCAGGTACTGACCATCGGGGCTCCAGGCGGGGCTGTTGAGCAGGCGGAAGGTTTCCTTGGTGACCGGCTGCATGTCGCTGCCATCCAGCTTCATGGTCCAGATGTTGTCGCCGCCATCCTGATCAGAAGTGAAGGCGATGCGAGTGCCATCGGGGCTGAACCGTGGCTGCATATGCCAGGCGATGCCTTTAACCAATGGGGTCGCTTCTCCGCCGTCAATCGGCATGGTGTAGATGTCGCCCAGCAGATCGAACACCAGGGTTTTGCCGTCGGGGCTGATATCCAGGTTCATCCAGGTGCCCTGGGAGACATTAATCTGGATGGTTTCCAACGGCCCTTCGGGGGCGTTTACGTCCCAACTGGGTTTGTCGTCGTTGGCACTGAGGGGAGCACTGATAAGCAGGCCGGCACTGAGCAGCGCAGCGGCAATGGGAGAGGTTCGAAACATGACACGTCCTGTAGTCTTGTTGTTATGCCTATGTATACAAAATCCATAGTATCAAGATCACAGGGAAAACGAAGAGGGCGGCTAGTGCCGCCCTCCGGGAATTTGTTTTTGAATGTGTCAGAGACCCTTTCGGATCAGGTATCGATAGGGGGCCTGTGCGGTATCGCTGGCGACCAGGGTGTGATCCATAAACTGACAGAAACTGGGGATGTCCCGGGTGGTGGAGGGATCATCAGCCGTCACCAGCAGGGTTTCACCGTCGGCCATTTTTCGAACGGTTTTGCGCACCATCATCACCGGCTCCGGGCAACGCAGCCCGATGGCGTCGAGGGTGTGTTGGGCGCTAACAAAAAGTTCTGACATTGGGGATCTACCGAAGACTTAACGATGAGGCGGCTATGATACGCCGACGCCAAAGACGATCAATACCTGGTCATTTTTTGAGCCTAGCAGAGTGATCCGGGTATCAAAAAGGGCGGCTTGCGCCGCCCTTTTGGAAAAGCCAGAACTCAGACCCGTTCGAATACGGTCGCAATACCCTGACCCAAACCGATACACATGGTGGCCAGACCCAAAGTGGCGTCCTTATGCTCCATCAGGTTGATCAGGGTGGTGGAGATGCGCGCACCGGAGCAACCCAGCGGGTGACCCAGGGCGATGGCACCGCCGTTCAGGTTCACCTTATCCTCCACCTGGTCCATCAGACCCAGGTCCTTCACGCAGGGCAGGGACTGGGCGGCAAACGCTTCGTTCAGCTCCACCAGGTCGATGTCACTCATGGTGAGGCCGGCACGCTTCAGCGCCTTTTGGGTGGCCGGTACCGGGCCGTAACCCATGATGGAGGGATCGCAGCCGGCAATCGCCATTGACTTGATGCGGGCGCGGATCGGCAGCCCAAGTGCCTTGGCTTTGGCTTCACTCATTACCAGCATACCGGCGGCGCCATCAGAGAGGGCAGAGGAAGTGCCTGCGGTGACGGTGCCGTTTACCGGGTCGAACACCGGGCGCAGTGCTGCCAGGCTTTCAACGGTGGTTTCCGGACGGATAACCTCATCGTGGCGCACCTGGATCAGACTGCCGTCGGCATCGTGACCCTCAATGGCAACGATCTCCTTATCGAAGCGCCCCTCCAGCGTTGCAGCGTGGGCACGTTGGTGAGAGCGGGCGCCAAAAGCGTCCTGTTGCTCACGGGTGATGCCATGCATCTTACCCAGCATCTCTGCCGTCAGACCCATCATGCCAGCGGCTTTGGCCACTGAGTTGGCCAGGCCCGGATGGAAATCAACGCCGTGGTTCATGGGAACGTGGCCCATATGCTCGACGCCACCAATGATAAAGGCATCACCATCACCCACGGCGATGGCGCGGGTGGCATCGTGCAGCGCCTGCATGGAGGAGCCACAGAGACGGTTGACCGTCACCGCGCCCACCTGCTTCGGCAGTCCCGCCAACAGGGCGGCGTTGCGGGCTACGTTGAAGCCCTGCTCCAGAGTCTGCTGAACACAGCCCCAGATCACGTCTTCCAGTTCGTTGGGGTCCAGTGCCGGGTTGCGGACCAGCAGCTGGCTCATCAGGTGCGCGGACAGGGTTTCGGCCCGCACATTACGGAACACCCCACCCTTGGAACGACCCATAGGGGTACGGATGCAATCGACAATAACAGCCTGGTTCATCTTCTCGCTCCTTACTGTCCTTGATAGAAACGCGCGCCCTGGGCGGCCATTTCACGGAGTTTATCGGTCACCTGATACAGCGGGCCCAGGTGGGCATACTGGTCGGCCATGGCGACAAAGCGGTCCAGGCCGATGGTATCCAGGTAGCGGAAGATGCCGCCGCGGAAGGCGGGGAAACCGATGCCGTACAGCAGCGCCATATCGGCTTCGGCCGGGGAGGCGACAATGCCTTCCTCCAGGCAACGCACGGTTTCGTTGATCATCGGCACCATGGTGCGGGCGATGATCTCTTCGGCGTCAAAGGCTTTCGGCGTGCCGTAGGCGTCCGCCAGCATCGCCAGCGCCGCCTCATCGACCGTCTTCTTCGGCTTGCCTTTGCGATCCGGAGCGTATTGGAAGAAGCCCTTGCTGTTCTTCTGGCCGTAGCGGTCAGCACGGAACATCAGGTCTACCGGGTCATTCTCCATTTTGCCCATGCGCTCAGGGAAACCGGCTGCCATCACATCGAGGCAGTGGTGGGCGGTATCGATGCCGACAACGTCCAGCAGGTAAGCGGGACCCATGGGCCAGCCAAACTGCTTGCTCATCACCTTGTCGATCTGCTGGAAGTCAGCGCCCTCTTTCAGCAGCAGGCTGAAGCCAGCGAAGTAGGGGAAGAGCACGCGGTTAACGAAGAAGCCGGGGCAGTCGTTCACGACGATGGGGGTCTTGCCCATCTTGGCGGCGTAGGCCACCACTTTGGCTACGGTCTCTTCGGAGGTTTTCTCGCCGCGGATCACCTCAACCAGGGGCATGCGGTGCACCGGGTTGAAGAAGTGCATGCCACAGAAGTTTTCCGGACGCTTGAGGCTCTTGGCCAACAGGTCGATGGATATGGTCGAGGTGTTGGAGGCGAGTACCGCATCTTCGGACACAACCCCTTCCACTTCCGCCAATACGATCCCTTTGACCTTGGGGTTTTCCACGACCGCTTCAACGATGATGTCGGCGTGGGAAACCGGAGCGTAATCCAGGCTGGGAACGATGTTGTTAAGCACCTTAGCCATGCCATCCGGCTTAAGACGACCACGCTCAACCTGCTTACCCAGCAACTTGGCCGCTTCATTCAGGCCCAGGTCCAGGGCGGGCTGGGCGATGTCCTTCATCACCACCGGGGTGCCTTTCACTGCAGATTGGTAGGCGATGCCGCCCCCCATGATGCCAGCACCCAGAACCGCGGCTTGCTCAACCGGCTTGGCCAGCTTGGTGGCTTTCTTGGCCTTGCCCTTAACGTACTGGTCGTTCATGAACAGGCCAACCAGAGCGGTGGCAACATCACTCTTGGCCAGTTTGATAAAGGCCTGATGCTCCGCCTGCAGCGCTTCGGCGCGGCCCTGACGGGAAGCCTGCTCAACCACAGCGACCGCAGCGTGCGGGGCGGGGTAGTGCGGGCCTGCCTTCATGGCCACCATCCCTTTGGCGGTGGTGAAGGACATGGTGGCTTCGATCTTGGACAGAGCCAGCGGTGCCTGCTTACGGGCACGGCGGCCTTGCCAGTCCAGTTCACCGGCGATGGCGCGCTTAAGCATGGCAATCGCCGCGTCTTTCAGTGCCTCCGGGGCAACGACGGCGTCAATGGCGCCCACCTGCAGGGCAGCATCGGGGCGATGCTCCTTACCGGTAGTGATCCATTCCAGCGCATTGTCAGCGCCGATCACCCGCGGCAGACGTACGGTGCCACCAAAGCCGGGGATCAGGCCCAGCTTGGTTTCCGGCAGGCCGATGCGAGCGCTGCTGTCCGCTACCCGCAGGTCACAGGCCAGAATCGCTTCACAGCCGCCACCAAGGGCAAAACCGTTGACTGCGGCAATGGTCGGGACCGGCAGATCTTCCAGCTTGTTGAAGATGGCATTGGTCTCCTCCAGCCAGTGCTGCAGCACAGACTCGGGCTCGGCGAACAGGGTCAGAAATTCGGTGATGTCCGCGCCTACGATAAAGGCGCCTTTGGCGGAGGCCAGCACCAGACCTTTGAGATCGGACTGCTCAGCGAGACGGTCCAGGGCCTGATTGAATTGGGACAGGGTGTTGCGGTCGAATTTGTTGACGGAGCCTTCGGCATCGAAGGTCATCTGGGCGATGCCGGGTTCCAGCCAATCGACGCTGAGGGCATTACTCTCAAAGATCATGGTTGGGTTCCTTTTTTACCACATCTGAGTGATGGCATTGTGAGCAAGTGTGAGGCGGGTCACGGTAAATTGCAACACCTATTTAAAACGGGTGTTTAAACTCCGTGGCATGAATTGCCCCATGCCCGGTGATACACTCCGGGCTATTCAAGCTGAACGATTGCCGAGTACACGATGGAACGACTAGCCCACACCTATCCGGAACACATCCAGACCCTACGCCAGCGTGCAGATACCATTCTGGCCAAACAGGGACTGGAGGGGATCATCATCCATGCCGGTGAGCCTCACCGGATCTTCCTGGATGACATGGACTACCCCTTCAAGGTGAACCCGCATTTCAAGCATTGGGTTCCAGTAGTAGATAACCCTCACTGTTACCTGGTAGTGAAGGTAGGCGAAAAACCGACTCTGCTGTTTTATCGTCCCATCGATTTTTGGCATAAAGTGCCGCCGCTGCCCACTGAGTACTGGGTAGAGCAGGTCAATCTGGTGCCGTTTGAGCGCCTGGATCAGGTGGCCGAACTGCTGCCGGCGGACCGCAGCCAGATGGCTTATCTGGGTGAACACCCGCAGCGAGCTGCCGAGTTGGGCCTGAACCAGGTAAACCCCCAGCCACTGTTGGACTTCCTGCACTTCCATCGCAGCATCAAAACCGATTACGAGATCGCCTGTATGGATGAGGCAAACCGCATTGCGGTTGCCGGTCACCAGGCGGCTCGCGATGCCTTCCTGGCAGGGGCTTCCGAGTTTGGCATTCAGCAGGCTTACCTGGCGGCCACACAGCACGGCGAGAACGATGTGCCCTACGGCAACATCATTGCACTCAATGAGCACAGCGCCATTCTTCACTACACCAAGCTGGAGCGCGAAGCGCCGTCCGAGAGCCGCAGTTTCCTGATCGATGCCGGTGCGTCGGTTAACGGTTACGCGGCGGACATCACCCGGACTTACGCCAAGGATCCGAACAGTCGCTTTGGCCAGCTGATTGAGGCAATGGATGAAGCGCAACTGGCGATCATTGATGCGATTCGACCGGGACTGCGCTACACCGAACTGCACGAGATGATGCACCGCAAGGTGGCGCAACTGATGGTGCGCTTTGAACTGGTCAACGCCACCGCCGAGCAGACGTTTGAGCTTGGCATTACCCGTGCCTTTTTTCCTCATGGTCTGGGCCACCAGATCGGCTTGCAGGTGCATGACGTTGCGGGCTTTATGCAGGATGAGCAGGGCACCCATCTGGCGGCTCCCGAGGCTTACCCGGCGCTGCGTTGCACCCGAATCCTGGAGTCAGGCATGGTGCTCACCATTGAGCCGGGCCTCTACATCATCGACAGCCTGATTGCAGATCTGTCCGAGGAAGCCAAGGCGAAGCTGAACACCGCAGTGATCGATGAACTTCGTCCCTTTGGTGGCATCCGCATCGAGGATGATGTGGTGGTGACCGACGACGGTGTGATTAACCTGACTCGGAAGCACGGTCTGGCCTGATGAGCCACAGCTTCGTCGTACCGGCCGAGCCGGTTGAGGTTGAAGAGATCATCAAGCGCAGCCGTTTTCTGACGGTGATTGAGCGGGTCCAGAATGGCGCGGAAGCCCGTGCTCTTCAGGCCCGCCTGAAAGCGGTACACCCGGAAGCCAGTCACCACTGTCTGGCTTTCGTGGCGGGGCCGCCGGGATGCACCCGTGATATCGGTGCCTCAGACGATGGAGAGCCCGCCGGTTCTGCCGGGCGTCCCATGCTCAATGTTCTGTTGGGGTGTGAGGTGGGCCAGCTGGCCGCTGTGTGCGTGCGCTATTACGGCGGCACCAAGCTGGGTGTGGGTGGCCTGGTTCGCGCTTACGCCGGAGGCGTCAAACTGGCGCTGGAATCCTTGAAATCCATCCCGTTTGTGCCAATGGTTTCTGTCGAAGTGCGTGGGGATTACGGTGATCTGCCTTTAGTTGAGTACCTGGTGGCGCAGCACCGTGGTGAGGTTCTGGCACAGCACTTTGATGCGGGTGTACGGCTGGAGTTGGCGCTGCCTCAGTCCGCGTTGAGTGCCTTCGAAGGAGACCTTCGACAGCGCAGTGCGGGTCGGTTAGAGGTTGATAAACCGTCTCAGGGGTGAATGCACCGCCGCTCTCAAGTATCCTAGCGACAAACCAATTCTTATCTTACTCAATGGAATACCGGACCATAACCCGGATCATCGGCCTGTTGGTGGCGCTGTTCAGCATCACCATGTTGCCTCCGGCCCTGATCGCTGTGATCTACAAAGACGGTGGAGGCACCACCTTCGTTCAGGCCTTTGTGCTCTCCCTGGTGCTTGGGCTGCTGCTCTGGTATCCCAATCGTCATGCCAAGCAGGAGCTGCGTGCCCGAGAGGGCTTCCTGATCGTGGTCCTGTTCTGGACGGTTCTGGGCTCCATCGGGGCCATTCCGCTGGTGCTGGCGGCGCAACCTGATCTCAGCTTTACCGACGCCATGTTTGAGGCGTTCTCCGCCCTGACCACAACGGGCGCGACGGTGATCACCGGTCTCGATGAACTGCCGAAGGCGATTCTGTTCTACCGCCACCTGCTGCAGTGGCTTGGCGGCATGGGGATCATTGTATTGGCGGTTGCCGTGCTGCCCATGCTCGGCGTTGGTGGGATGCAGCTGTATCGTTGTGAAACACCGGGTCCGGTGAAGGACAACAAGATGACACCCCGCATCGCCGAAACGGCGAAAGCTCTGTGGTACATCTACCTGGCGCTGACCATCGCCTGTGCCCTGGCATACTGGCTGGCCGGCATGAACCTTTTCGATGCCATCGGACACGCATTCTCGACCGTTTCCATTGGTGGCTTCTCCAGCTACGACGCCAGCATGGGGCAGTTTGACAGCCGCCTGATCAACGCCATCTGCGTGGTTTTCCTGTTGATCGCCGGGGTGAACTTCACCCTCCACTTCACCGCCTTTGGGCGTCGTGGGGTGAACCTGAAAACCTACTTTCGCGATACCGAGGTTAAGGTGTTCCTCGGATTCCAGCTGGTGCTGACTGCCATCTGTTTCCTGGTGCTGCTGAACAGCGGCATCTACGACTCTCCGGAGTCCACCCTGGACCACGCCATGTTCCAGGCGGTATCCATCTCCACTACCGCGGGCTTTGCCACCCAGAGCTTCTCTGAGTGGCCGCTGTTCCTGCCCATTCTGTTGATCCTGGCCAGTTTTGTCGGCGGTTGTGCGGGCTCTACCGGGGGGGGGATGAAAGTGGTGCGGATCGTTCTGCTGCTCAAGCAGGGCGGGCGTGAAGTGAAGCGCCTTATCCACCCTCGCGCCATGTACTCCATCCGACTGAACAACAAAGCGGTAGGGGACCGGGTTATCGATGCGGTATGGGGCTTTTTCGCCGCGTACGCTGGTCTGTTTGCCCTCTTTATGGTGGCGCTAATTGCCACCGGCATGGACGACATCACCGCCTTCAGTGCCACCGTGGCCTGCCTCAACAACCTGGGCCCGGGCCTGGGGGCCGTTGCCAACCATTTTGGGGACATCACCGATACCGCCAAGTGGTTGCTGGTGTTGGCAATGCTGTTTGGGCGCCTCGAGATCTTTACCTTGCTGGTGCTGTTCTCACCGGCATTCTGGAAGAGCTGACAAGGAGTCCGCCATGTCGCGAGTGCTGATCCTTTATTCCACCGTTGATGGTCAAACCCGGCGCATCGCTGAGCGACTTCAGGCCCGGTTGGAAGCTCAGGGTCAGTGGGTGACGGTGGCGGAACTGTCCAAAGGAGCGACGCTGCTGGCGGAGTCGGATAAGGTGATCATCGGCGCGTCGATTCGGTACGGCAAATTCCGTCCCGAGTTGATGGCGTTTATCACTGCCAACCGGGCGGCGCTCAGTCGTCTGCCCAGCGCCTTTTTTTGCGTCAATCTGGTGGCCAGAAAGGCCAACAAAAACACCCCGGAAACCAACCCTTATATGGTGAAGTTTGTCAGGCAGAGCCCCTGGCAGCCTCAGTTACTTGGTGTCTTTGCCGGAAAGCTGAACTATCCCATCTACTCGTTCTGGGATCGCCAAATCATCCGCTTCATCATGTGGATGACCAAGGGGCCAACCCAGCCGGATAGCGTGGTGGAATACACCGACTGGGGAGAGGTGGAGCGCTTTGCGGATCAGTGCGTGGCGTTATGACTCCGCCGGCGCACAATAGATTTTGTGCAGGGTAGAGAGAATCGCTTCCACTTCCGGGCTGGCCAATTGGTACCACACCATCTGCGCCTCTTTGCGGGTGGTCACCAAACCCTCTTTGCGCAATACCGCCAGATGCTGGGACAGCGCAGACTGGCTCAGGGGAACCTGGTCATTCAATTCGCCTACCGTCAGCTCTTTATCCAGCAGCAGACAGAGGATCATCAAGCGGTGCCCGTTGGCGATGGACTTCAGCAAGCGTGAAGCGGCTTCGGCGTTGTCTGCCATGTCAGCAATGTCGAATTCGGACGTCATCGCAACCTCGTAGAAAAATTAGCCAGAACTAATATTAATTCTATCTTCTGACTTTGTTAATACTTAGAGCTGGATCTCGTTTTTTCGTTAATCCTTGGCTCAGGTAGGGGCTTTGTGATCATTGGCTCGGCAAAGCCAGTGGGTGGACGCCACACTGAGACTCAAATCCCGTATCGATACCCAGGAGAGCAGATGACACGGACACTGGTGTTGTACATGAGTCGCGGTGGCCACACAGCCCGCGTAGCTCGCACCATCATGGAGACCCTTCAGGATGAGGGGCAGGCTTGCGACATGATGGATCTTCTGGAAGCGGAGCGGGAAGGGATCGACTGGACCCGTTATCAACGCGTCGTGATGGGTGCCCCGGTGCTCTATGGCACTTACGATAAGAGCGTTTTCGCCTTTATCGAGGACAACCGGGCGGAATTGGAAGCCCGCCCCAGCAGCTTCTTTAATGTGTCCGTTGTGGCCCGTACCCCCGAGAAGTCGACGGTGGAGGGCAATCGCTACATGCAGAAATTCCTGGAGCTTTCCCCCTGGCGTCCTACCGATCTGAAGGTGATTGCCGGCAAGGTGGATTATCCGAACTGGGGCTTTTTGGACAGCCTGGCCATCCGTCTCATCATGAAGATGACCAATGGCCCGACCGATCCCAAGACGGTGATCGACTACACCGACTGGGAAGATGTGCGGGACTACGCCCGCCACCTGGCGACTCTGTCCTGAATCAGTAACCCCAGAAGGTTCTCAGGAACAGCACGGCGACGGTGACGATCTCCAGTCGCCCTAACAGCATCCCCACACTCAGGGCCCACTTGGCGGAATCCGGCAAAGAGGAAAAGTTGCCAGCGGGCCCAATCACTTCACCCAATCCAGGACCAACATTCGTTACGGCAGTGACGGCGCCCGTCAGGCTCGAAATGGGGTCCACACCCACCAGCACCAGAAACAGCGACAGCGCCGCAATGGTCACCATAAAGAGCATGGTAAAGGCCACTAGCGAGCGCAGAATATCCTCGTTGATCGGTCGTCGGTTATAGCGCTGTGGCACCACCGCATTGGGGTGGATATGTTGCCGCAACGCTTTCATCACGATGGCGCGCGCCAGTTGGAAGCGGAATATCTTGATGGCGCCCGAAGTGGAGCCGGAGCAGGCCCCCACAAACATCAGCAGGAAAAAGATGATGTTGGCGGCCGGGCCCCAAAGACTGTAATCCGTTGAGGCGAAGCCGGTGGTGGTGACCACGGAAACCAGGTTAAACGCGGCCAGCGTGAGGGCGGGAAAGAAATCCATATCCTGGGCCCGAGCCAGCCAGATAGCCAGAGCCAGGGATGCCGCGATTACGAAGCGGGTATAGCCCCGAACCTGCTGATCATTCCAGGGGGCCATCGAGCGGCGGTAGATGCTCTGCACATACAGAAGCATTGGCAGGCCGCTGAGAAACATAAACAGGGTGCCGTTCCAGTGTGCCGCCACGCTGAAATGGGTCATGGAGCTGTCGGTCGTGGAGTAGCCACCGGTGGAGACCGTGGTCATCGCGTGGTTGATCGCCTCAAACACCGTCATGCCCGAGAGGTAATAGCCGACCCCACAAAGCAGGGTCAGGACCACGTACACCTTCACCAGTGCCCGGCCAATCAGCTTGGTTCGGGGCAATGATTTATCAGACCAGTCGGAGGACTCGGTACGGAACAGCCGCATCCCCCCGACGTTGATCATTGGCAGAATCGCCACGCCCACTGCGATAAATCCGATGCCACCCAGCCACTGCAGCAGAGAGCGCCAAATCAGGATCGACCAGGGCGCCGTATCCAACCCGGACATCACCGTGGATCCGGTGGTGGTGATTCCGGACATGGTCTCAAAGAAGGCGTCGGTATAGCTGATGGCGTGGAAGAAGGTAAAGGGCAGAGCGGCAAACAGAGCCACCACAAACCAGGTTAGGGTGGTGAAGAGATAAAAGTCTCGGGTGTGAAGGGTGACTTTGCAGCCCCAACTGCTGCCAAGTGCCACAAAAGCCACGCCGCCGGTAAGCGCCGCAGACAGCAGGAAGTCCTGAACCAGGCCTTCATTGTGGTAGAGGGAAAACCCCACTGGCACCAGCATCAGCCCTGCCAATACCGCCAGGAACAAACCAAGCAGTAGCAGCAGGGGTCTGACGTTGATCATCCCGGTCTCCTTTTTGAGCCTCGAAGATCAGATAAACAGCGCGCTTGGCTGGAACAGCTTCTCCACTTCCCGGATGTGTTTCTTGTCCACTAGGAACAGGATGACGTGGTCATCCTGTTCAATGACCGTACGGTCGTGGGCCATCATCACTTCGTCCCGACGAACGATGGCGCCAATGGTTGTGCCCGGCGGCAGTTTGATCTCCTGCACCTGACGGCCCACCACTTTGGAGGTGGTGGGGTCGCCATGAGCCACCGCTTCGATCGCCTCGGCGGCGCCACGGCGCAGGGAGTAAACATTATTGATGTCACCCTGACGAACGTGAGTCAGCAGGGCAGAGATGGTTGCCTGTTGGGGCGAGATGGCGATGTCGATATTGGCGTCTTGCACCAGATCCACATAAGCCTCGCGCTGGATCAGCACCATCACTTTCTTCGCGCCCATCCGTTTGGCCAACAGGGCAGACATGATGTTGGCTTCGTCGTCGTTGGTGACGGCGATAAACACATCCACCTGGCTGATCTGCTCGTCGTTAAGCAGCTCCTGATCGGAGGCATCCCCGTGGAACACCGTGGTGTCCTCCAGGTACTCCGACAGCTGACTGGCCCGTTCGGCGTTGCGCTCAATCAGTTTCACTTCGTGGAACGGTTCCAGCGCCTTGGCCAGGCCGAAACCGATGTTGCCCCCACCGGCGATCATGATGTTGCGGTAGCTGGACTCCAGCTTCTGCATCTCACTCATTACCGCACGGATGTGTTTGGAGTCGGCGACGAAGAACACCTCATCGTCCGCTTCAATCACCGTGGTTCCCCGAGGCATGATGGGGCGTCCCTGACGGAAAATCGCCGCCACCCGGGTATCGATATTGGGCATGTGTTCTTTCAGTGCAGCAAGCGCGCTGCCCACCAGAGACCCGCCGTAGTAGGCCTTAACAGCCACCAGGCTGGCTTTGCCATCAGCGAACTCAAGAACCTGCAAAGCCCCCGGATATTCAACTAACCGGCGTATGTAATTGGTCACTAACTGCTCAGGAGCGATCAGTTCGTCAATAAAGAACCGACCCCGGCTGTCCGGATCCGAACCGCCGCTCTGGAACAGCTCATCCCGTTTGGAAAGGTAGGCCGGACTGCGGATACGAGCGATCTTGGTGGGTGTGCCATACAGGGTGTAGGCCAGATGGCACGCCACCATGTTGGTGTCATCGGAGTTGGTTACCGCGATGAGCATGTCGGCATCCTCGGCACCCGCATCCCTCAACACGTGAGGAAAACCGGCATGGCCGTGCACCACGCGCAGATCCAACTTGTCCTGCAGCGCTCTCAGCGCAGTGATGTTGTTGTCGACGATGGTGATGTCGTTGTTTTCCCCGACCAGGTTTTCAGCCAGGGTACCGCCGACCTGGCCGGCGCCGAGAATGATGATTTTCATGCTGTCTGGGAGGTCCCGTCCTGCCGTTTGATCAAGCGGGCATAGTAGAACCCGTCTCCACCCTCGGGCGTCGGCAACAGTTGCCAGCCGGGTTGGGTCGCGTCTTCATCCGCCACAATGGGATCGAGCATAGCATCGGGGGTATTTTGAAGAAACGCTTGGATCTGCTGCACATTTTCATCAGGAAGTACGGAGCAGGTGGCGTAAACCAGGGTGCCGCCCGGCTTCAGCATCTCCCAGCAGGCATTCAGAATGCGCTTCTGCAGCTCAGCCAGTTGGGCAATGTCTTCATCTCGGCGCAGCCACTTGCTGTCCGGGTTCCGGCGCATAACACCGGTCGCAGAGCAGGGCGCGTCCAGAAGAATGCGGTCAAAGGGCTGACCGTCCCACCAGCTTTCCGGGTCGGTGCCGTCGCCACATTTGAGCGTGGCAGTCAGCCCCAGACGATCCAGGTTTTGCTGCACCCGGGTCAGACGCCAGGGGTCCACATCCAGGGCGACCAGCTCCGCCAGTTTGGGTTGCTGCTCGAGGATGTGACAGCTTTTGCCGCCCGGCGCTGCACAGGCATCCAGTACCCGCTCCTGAGGTTGAGCGCCCAGCAGGCGGCCACTGATCTGAGCAGAGTGGTCCTGTACCGATACCGCACCTTTGGTAAAACCGGGCAGGGCAGTGACATCACAGGGCTTGGGCAGCCGAATGGATTCCGGCTCCTCGCCGGGCAGCGCGTCAACGCCAGCCTCCGCCAGTTGCTTGAGGTAATCCTCACGGGACTGCTGCAGCACATTGTTGCGAAGCCAAAGCGGTGGCGCCTCGTTGTTGGCATCCAGAATCGCCTGCCAACGCTCCGGATAGGCTTGCTCCAGGCGCTTGATAAACCAGCCAGGATGGCGGTAGTGCAGGGCGGGGGCATCGAACTGCTCCGCCTTAAGCGCTTCCAGATCCCGCGACAGTGAGCGCAGTATCCCGTTTACCAGACCGGTCATACCGGGGGCGCCAATCTCACGGCAAGCGTTAACGGATTCCGCAACAACCGCATGGGGGGCAACCCGGGTGTGCTTCAGCTGGTACAGGCCAGAGAGAAGCAGACCATGGATGATCCGCTTTTTGCCGCTCAACGGCTTCTGCAGGCAGCGGCGCAGCTGGGTGTCCAGCTGGGGCAACTGACGCATTACACCGTAGGCGATTTCAGCCAGCAGCGCTTTATCGCGGGGGTCGCGAAGTTTGCTCTGGGCTTTGGGAAGGGCCTGAGACAGGGAGTGTCCCTGGTCGATAACCTGAATTACGACGGACGCGGCCAGGGCGCGCAGGTTGGGTTGGCTCATCTCAGTTGGGTTCCTACCTCAAACCACTCTTTACGGGCGTTGAGGATATCCGCAACCGCCATCGCTTTCTTGCCGGGCAGTTGCAGGCTGATCAGATTCAGTACGCCTTCGCCAGTGGCGATCCGGATACCGTTCTTGTCGGCCGCGAGGACGGTGCCAGGTGCCGCATCGTGGTGTTGGTCCAGGGGTTCGCAATCCCAGAGTTTGATGGTCTGCTCCGCGACCTGGAAGTGGCTTACCGGCCAGGGGTTAAAGGCACGGCATTCACGCCACAGCGCCAGAGCAGACTTGCTCCAGTCCACCGCCGCTTCCTCTTTGGAGAGCTTCTCGGCGTAGTTGGCCAGGGCATCATCCTGCACTTCCGCGACCGCCGTACCCTCTGACAGAGGAACGAGAGCATCCAGCAGGGCTTTGGGGCCCAGTTCCGCCAATTTGGTGTAGAGGGTGGCGGAGGTGTCACTGTCCTCAATCGGCAGAGAGGCCTTGTGCAGCATGGCGCCGGTATCGAGGCCTTCATCCATCTGCATGATGGTAACGCCGGTTTCGCTGTCACCGGCCCAGATGGAACGCTGGATCGGCGCCGCTCCGCGCCAACGCGGCAACAGACTGCCGTGGACGTTGATGCAGCCCAGTTTGGGCATGTCTAGCACCGCCTTGGGCAGGATCAGGCCATAGGCCACCACCACCATCAGGTCGAAGTCGATGGCGGCAAGCTCCTGCTGCGCGTCCTCTTTGCGAAGGGATTGCGGCTGGTAAACCGGCAGATTGTGCTCCAGCGCCAGCGCTTTTACCGGGCTGGCGGTCAGCTTCTTACCTCGTCCCGCCGGACGATCTGGCTGAGTGTAGACCGCCACCACCTGATGATGGGAGTCGAGCAGTGCCGCCAGATGCTGAGCGGCAAAATCCGGTGTACCGGCAAAAACGATTTTGAGTGCAGTCAAAGTGGGTTCCTAGGAAGCGTGTTTGGCTTCAACGCGGGCCTGTTTCTCCAGCTTCTGCTTGATGCGCTGGCGCTTCAGGGGAGAGAGGTAATCCACAAACAGCTTACCTTTCAGGTGGTCCATCTCATGCTGGATGCAGATGGAGAGCAGCTCATCCGCTTCAACGGTGAAGGTTTTACCTTCCCGATCCTGAGCTTCGAACACCACATGCTCCGCCCGCTCCACTTTGGCGTAAACACCCGGTACGGACAGACAGCCCTCTTCATTGGTGAAGTGGCCCTTCTCCTCAACGATGCGTGGGTTGATAAACACCTTGGGTTCGCTGCGGTCTTCGGAGTGATCCATCACGATCACCTGAACGTGTTCGTTGATTTGGGTCGCCGCCAAACCGATGCCGCGCTCTTCGTACATGGTGTCGAACATATCGTCCACCAACTGCTGAAGAGCCGGGCCAAAGTCGATTACCGGTTCTGCGATGGTGCGCAGGCGCTCATCAGGAAAACGCAGGACTTCTCTTACAGCCATGACTAATCTCATTCATATATCGAAAAAATTTGACAACAACCTACCCATAATTAGGTTGTTTTGGGGTAATTTTAACCCTTTGCTACTTCCTTTTACAGGTAAGGGAGGTGGCGGGACTTACGTAACAAGGATGTCAGATGAGAATTGTAATTATGATGCTGGTAGCGCTGCTTAGCCTACCACTGGCTGCGGACACCCTGACTCTCAAACCCGGGCATCCGCAAACTTACGTGGTCAAGAAGGGGGATACCCTGTGGGATATCTCCGCACTCTTCCTGGATGACCCCTGGCGTTGGCCTACGCTGTGGGGCGCAAATCCGCAGATCGCCAACCCCCACCTTATCTATCCCGGAGACCGGCTCAACCTGGTTTATCTGGATGGACAGCCTCGCCTGGTTCGCAAGCCGGTGAAGCGACTTTCCCCTGAGATGGGAATCCAGCAAAAGGGTGGCGCCATTCCGGCTCTGCCGCTTTCCATCATCGAACCCTACCTGAGTTTCCAGCAGATCCTTGGTGAGAAGGCCCTGGAGGACACCCCGCAGGTTATTGGCGGTGAGCGTGATGCCACCCGCTACACCATGGGGGACGTGGTGTTTGTAAATGAACGCCTCGAGCTGGGTGAAAAGTACGCCGTCTACCAACTGTCCCGTCGCTTTATGGATCCGGACACCAATGAGTTCCTGGGGCAGGAAGCCCTGATGACGGCCACCGGTCGGGTGATTGAAAGCGGTGATGTTTCCCGTTTGGAGCTGTTGAGTATGCGTCAGGAGGTTAAGCCGGGTCAGAAGGTGATGCCCATTCAGGATGACCTGCTGCTGCCTGCCTACATGATGCCGACTGCTGCTCCGGAAGGGGCGGATGGCCGGGTTATCGCTTCCGATGCCATGGTCCGCGAGATTGGTCCGTTGGAAGTGGCCATCATCAACCGCGGTGAAGCGGATGGGGCGGCGGCCGGTCAGGTCTATGCCATCTACAAAGAGGGCACCGAAGTGGTGAGGAACCGCGATGGCGAGTTTGTTGAGCCGGAGGGGCGTCGCGCCTATGACGAGATGGTGGCGAAGATCTCCGATGGACGCACCATCAAACAGCCAGAGGTTTACCGTGGTGAGCTGATGCTGTTCAAAACCTATGACCGGGTCAGTCTGGGCCTGATCGTTAATGGTCGTCGTCCGGTGCGCATTCTGGATCTGCTGGCGCGCCCTGAGCCCATGGTGTTTGGCAGTGGCAAAGAGTGATCTGCTGACCCGCTGGCTCGCTCTGGATGCGTTATCCGGAGTGGGCCTGGTCCGCAAACTGGCTCTGGTGGAGGCGATACCCTGGAGCCAGTTCTGGGAGCGGGCCAAGCGGGGAAGGCTCCCTGGCCTTTCGGAAGCCCAGCACCGGGCCCTGCTGGAACCGGACCAGGCAGCGATACAGCGTACTCTCAGTTGGCTCAACTCAAACCCTCAACACCACATCATCCCGCTCACCGATTCTCGTTATCCCCCCTCCCTTAGAAACATTGCTGACCCTCCTCTTCTGCTGTTTGTGGCGGGTGATCCCGATCTTTTGCACCGGCCTGCTCTGGCGATGGTGGGAAGTCGCAACGCTTCACTAGCGGGGCGCCAATTGGCTCAGCAGTGGGCCAGGACCCTGACAGAGTTGGGATGGACCATAGTGTCCGGGCTGGCGGAGGGGATTGATGGCGCGGCTCACCAGGGGGCGTTGGAGCAGGGGCAAACGGTTTCGGTCGAGGGCTGCGGACTGGGCTCCGTGTATCCCGCCCGGCATCGGGCTTTGGCTCAGAGCATCACCCAAAACGGCGCCCGGGTTTCTGAATTCTGGCCGGGTGTCGGGGCCCGTCGCTCCCACTTTCCGCGGCGAAACCGGATCGTCAGTGGGCTCAGCCAGGGAGTTATCGTGGTGGAGGCAGGGCTGCGGAGCGGCTCATTGATCACCGCGAGACTGGCGGCTGAGCAGGGGCGGGAGGTGTTTGCGGTGCCGGGCAGCGTTCTGGATCCAAACCGTATCGGTTGTCACCAATTGATCCAGCAGGGTGCCAAATTGGCTTCTGATCCGGTCGATATCATTGAGGAACTGCTGCTCCAACTCTCGACGGATGCTTTAAACGCATTGATCAGGCCGACCACCATGGACGTAGAAAGTTTGCCTGTCCCGGCGTTGTTAGATAGTGTGGATTACGACGCAACACCGGTAGATGATGTAGTGGCTCGTAGCCAGTTGCCGGTAGATGTTGTGCTTGAGCAACTAACCGAGATGGAACTGGACGGGTGGGTTGCAGCGGTGCCCGGTGGCTATGTTCGGCTGAGGGGGAAATAATGATGTTCGACATTTTAATGTACCTGTTTGAGACCTATGTACAGAGCGATGTTGAACTTTTGTTCGACCGCGAAGAGCTGACAGACGAGTTGAGTCGCGCTGGGTTTCGCTCTGATGAGATTGGCAAAGCCCTGATCTGGATTGAAAAGCTGGCGGCGTTGCAAGACTCCGATCGCCATCCCTATTTGGGAGGGGTAGAACCCGGCAGCTTCCGGATCTACACCGCCGAGGAAACCGCCCGGCTCGATACTGAGAGCCGCGGATTCCTGATGTTTCTGGAGCAGATCCAGGTGTTGTCCGCCACCACTCGGGAGATGGTGATTGACCGGGTGATGGAGCTCGATGGCGAACCGTTGTCTCTGGACGACCTGAAGTGGGTGGTGTTGATGGTGCTGTTCAATGCACCAGGCAATGAACAGGCCTACAGTCAGATGGAAGATCTGATATTTGAAGAACCGGAAGGGTATCTTCACTGAGAAAGAGCAGGGCGCCTTACGGCGCCCTGTCAGTTTTCAGAAGTGCAGATGACCTTCGGTGTTGGCCAGTTGAGGGGGACGCAGGTAATCCCGGTACCCGTATCGGTTCAGCTTGCGGGGGTAGGGTGAGGCGTTCTCCTCTTCCGCCAGAGGCTCGGCGGCCCATTGGGTAAGCCACTGCTCAAAGCCAGCCTGATGCGCTCCGGCCGTCTCTGCTAGGGCATTGGCATAGCCCTCGGCGTAGTCACCCTTCAATGGCTGAGTGATGGACCGCAGCCGCTCAGGGTCATGCTCGGAGAGGTAGCGAACGGCCATGTAGCTCCAGCGGTAGGTGCGGTCCAGCCCATCGTCATACTCGGTGGCAAAGATGGTCTCCAAGGTGGGCCACTCTGCCGGTGCGGTCTCCTGCAGCAGCTTCTGAGCCTGACGGTTGTCATTCCCTTTGGAGATGTATTCAGCCAACCCTTCTGCCCACCACACCATCTGGCCGGGGAAATGGCCAAAGCCGCCATACTTGATGTAGCGGCCATCCAGGTAGTGAACGTATTCGTGGTTCAGGTTCCAGACATTGAACTCCGGCAGCCACCAGCCCCGGAAGGCAAAGAAGCGGGCCTGATTACCCTCAGCCTGGGGGGTGCCTTCGATGTACATGCCGCCGTTATCGGTGCCGATATCGAACAGCAGCTGCCCGTATGCGTTGTACTGACTCCAGTTTTTGAATACCACCACTTCCAGGGCGGTGTTGTGGTCGTTGACGACCGGCGTCATGCCGGTGGCCAGCAGCTGGTGGAAGTGGTCCTCCTGAGAGGTGAGGCGTTCGCAGCTGACGGCCAGCTCATCGCGGCTGAGATCCTGCGTGCGGATCACCAGTCGATCGGTACAGGCATGGGTGATCGGCAACACCGCTTCCGGCTCGGGTATGGCGCAAAGATCCCCGTAGGTCTCCTTGCAGGCCTCCTGGCCAAGAAAAGCGTTCACCAGGTAGCCGAGGGTGAAGGCGGTTTTCGCGCTGTCGCCATGGTGCTGTTGATCCTGGCGGGCGATGGCGGCAACGGCCTCGTCCTGAGCAAGCGCGGCCTCCTCCTCAAGCAATAGGCGCTGATGCGCCAACACCCAGTAGGCGTTTTGCAGCGGCCAGTCCTGACTGTCATATCGGGCACCGGAGCTTGCCGCATACTGGCGTAATGCTTCGGAGATCCCCTGTGCACTCAGGGTCTGACGCAACGGGTTGGATTCGTCATCGCGTCGCACCTTATGCATCAGCAGACCTGGGGCACGCAGCAGCTCCCATAAGGCATACTCCTGGGCCAGGGAAACCGGGGGGTGTTCACTGAACAGTTCCAGCTGGCGGATCAGGCTGGGCAGCAGTGCTTCAGCCTTGTCCTGCAGCCCTTCCTGTCCGTAGTAGCGATACAGCGTAACCGCCCACTGCTCCGCCAGGCGCGGCTCAGTCAGTGCGTTCAGTCTTTTGCCCCGGGCCAGCATCGCCTCATGCAGCTGCACCTGCTGAGCTTCGGTCAGAGTGTCGGGATCACCGAAATAGGAGAAGGCGCGAAGGTAATCCAGTGCGGGTTCGGCATCACCGTGACTGAGGTTGTCCAGAGCCAGGGGAAGCTGTTCCGGATCCGGCTGCTGCCAGTTTTGAAGGGGGATTGGGGCAGGCTCGGGCAAAGAGCTGCAGGCACCCAGAAGACCGGTCAGGGCCAGGGGGAGAAGTAAACGCATTGTCATTCCCTTGTTTGTTTTTGTATACAATATTCCACTGTGAGACTCCAATGCAATCCTACCCCGATAACTGATAAAATCTGTTCAGTTCATAGCGTGGTTGGAAAGGGTTCATGTCCAAGATAGACCAACAGCTGTTCAGCACTCATGAGCATGCATTGGAGCGGGAGTATGGCGTTTGCCCCGAGTGCGGCAGCGAATTAACCGTGCGACATGGCAAACATGGGCCTTTCCTGGGATGTCAGAGTTATCCCACCTGCCAATACCACCGTCCGCTGGTGGAGAAGAGTGCTGTGGAAGCGGAGACGCTGGAAGGCACGGAGTGTCCGTTGTGCGGACAGGAGCTGGCACTGAAGTCTGGTCGGTTTGGTTTTTATATTGGGTGCAGCGCATTTCCCCAGTGCGACTACATCGCCAAAGATGAGCCGGAACACACCAACAGCAGCGTCACCTGCCCCAGCTGTAAAAGCGGGGAGTTGGTTGAGCGCACCAATCGGTTCGGTAAGAAGTTTTATGCCTGCAGCGCTTACCCCAAGTGCAAATACTTGCTCAATTTCCCCCCGGTAGCGGAAGCCTGTCCAGATTGTGGCTGGCCCGTTCTGGTGGAAAAAACTGTGCGGGGCGAGCGCCGGCGGATCTGTCCCCAGCGTTCATGCAAATATCAGTCAAAGGCGATATAATCCGCGCGACAATAACAACACTTCTGTGACCCACAACAAGGAAAACCACCATGAGCACCCCTTTTGTAGCTGTACTGATGGGCTCTGATTCTGATCTGCCCACCATGCAGAGCACCCTGGATGTCCTGAAGGGTTTTGGCATTCGTTATGAAGCCAAAGTGACCTCTGCCCACCGGACTCCGGCGGCCACCCACGCTTACGTGCAAGATGCCGAGGCTCGTGGTTGTAAGGTGTTTATCTGTGCTGCTGGCCTCGCTGCCCACCTGGCTGGCGCTGTAGCAGGAATCACCACTCGCCCGGTGATTGGGGTGCCGATCGATAACGGTCCGCTGCAGGGTCACGATGCGCTGCTGTCTACCGTGATGATGCCTGGTGGTGTTCCGGTTGCAACTGTTGCCATTGGCAGCGCTGGCGCCAAGAACGCCGGTTACCTGGCGGCTCAGATGCTGGCGGTTGGCGATGATGAACTGGCTGCTGCGGTAAAAGCCGAGCGCCAGAAGAGTGCCGAAGCCGTTCAGGCTAAAGACGCTGCTCTGCAGGCCAAACTGGCTGGTTGAGGAGAAACCGGTGAGTCGTATGCTGACGGTCAGTGAGGGCGCCGCCCTCATGGCAAAAGGTGGGGTCGTTGCTTACCCCACCGAAGCGGTATTTGGACTGGGCTGCGATCCGACCAACGAGGAGGCGGTTCACCGCCTCCTCGCCATTAAACAGCGTCCGGTGGAAAAGGGCTTGATCCTGATCGCCGCTGATTACGGGCAGTTGCTGCCCTACGTGAATGACGGAGCCCTACCCGCGGCTCGTCGTGAGGCTGTAATGGCACGTTGGCCCGGGCCAACAACCTGGGTGATGCCCGCGAAACATTCGGTGCCTGATTGGGTGACCGGCCAATTTGATACGCTCGCGGTACGAGTGACCAATCACTCCGTCGCCGCTGATCTCTGTCGAGCCTTTGGTGGCCCCGTGGTGTCCACCAGTGCCAACCTGACCGGAGAGGACCCGACCCGCAGCGCTGAAGAGGTGCTGGCGGCTCTGGGCGACCGGATAGACGGTGTGGTAATGGGCGAAGTGGGTGGTCGAAAAGACCCCTCCATGATCCTCGATGCGATGACCGAGCAGGTCTTCCGCTCCTGAATTCTTCTCTGCAAAAGGACTTGATATGGCTCCGGATCCGCAAGCCGTAAAACGCTTTCTCCTCGATCTTCAGAATCGTATTTGTGACGCACTCGAACAGGCTGATGGCGAAGGTCGCTTTCAGAAAGATCAGTGGCAGCGCGAGGAGGGGGGCGGCGGTGAGAGTCGGGTGCTCCGCGAAGGCGCGGTGTTTGAACAGGCCGGTGTGAACTTCTCCCACGTGATGGGAGCACAGATGCCAGCGTCTGCTACGGCTCACCGCCCAGAGCTGGCGGGTCGCCGGTTCGAAGCGATGGGGGTTTCACTGGTGATCCACCCGCGCAACCCTCACATCCCCACAACCCACGCCAATGTTCGCTTCTTTATCGCAGAGAAAGAGGGAGAGGATCCGGTTTGGTGGTTTGGCGGCGGTTTTGATCTTACTCCCTACTACCCGGTGGATGAGGATGTTCTGCACTGGCACCAAGTGGCCAAAGCGGTTTGCGAGCCCTTTGGTGAACAGGTCTACCCGGACTATAAAGCTTGGTGTGATCGTTACTTCTTCCTGAAGCATCGGGATGAAACCCGGGGAGTGGGCGGCCTGTTCTTTGATGACCTGAACGCCCCGGGCTTTGAGCGTAGCTTTGCCATGATGCAGGCCGTGGGTAATGGATTCCTCGATGCCTATCTGCCCATCGTGGCGCGCCGAAAAGGGGACGCGTACGGTGAGCGGGAGCGTCAGTTCCAGCTCTATCGTCGTGGACGTTACGTGGAGTTCAACCTGGTGTATGACCGGGGCACCCTGTTTGGGCTGCAGACCGGTGGCCGCACCGAGTCGATCCTGATGTCGATGCCGCCGTTGGTTCGCTGGGAGTACCAATACCAGCCAGAGGCCGACAGTGCAGAAGCCCGTCTATATGACTACTTGCGTCCTCGTGACTGGCTGGCGGAACTGGCTTAACTGCCGGCTCTGACCGGGCACCCCTCTTCGCTATTGCGCATGTGATCCGCCAGGGGGATCAGGGCCTCAAGCATGGCCCGTCTGACCTGGCGGTCTTTCACTTCCGCTTCCAATGCCCGCTTCATGCAGTGAAGCCACAGATTGCGTTGACGCTTATCAATGCGGAAGGGCAGATGGCGGGCACGCAGCATGGGGTGTCCGTATTTCTGTTCAAACAGAGGCGGGCCGCCCAGCCAGCCACTCAGAAACTCAAACAGCTTCTCTTCACTGCTGGCCAGATCCTGAGGGTGCAGCGCCAGCAGATCTTGGTAATCCGAATCGGACGCCATCAATTGATAAAAGCGGTGGGCCACCGCGCGCACGACCGGTTCGCCCCCCATCTTTTCATAAGCGGTCTTGGGTTGCTTGCGGGTCAAGTGTCGGCGTATAAGTGACAGCATCAGAAATTCCTACAGCGATCAGGCAGGACCATGGATCAGTACGCGGTGTTCGGCCACCCCATTGCCCACAGTCAGTCTCCCTTTATTCATCAGACCTTCGCCAGGCAAACCGGCCAGTCCCTTGAGTATCGGGCCATCCTAGCACCCCTGGGCGGGTTCGCTGAAACCGTTCACCGGTTTCGGGCCGAAGGCGGGCAGGGTGGGAATGTCACGCTGCCTTTTAAGGAGGAAGCGTTTGCTCTCTGCGACGAATTGACCGAGCGGGCACGTCTGGCGGGGGCGGTGAACACGCTCCACTGGCAGAGTGACGGTCGTTTGCTCGGGGACAATACGGATGGGGCCGGTATGGTGTCCGACCTGCTTCAACATGGCGCAGCCATTGAGGGCAAGCGTGTCTTGATTGTCGGAGCCGGGGGCGCTGTGAGGGGAGTACTGGAACCGGTGCTGGCCTGCGGACCATCAGAAGTGGTCATCGCCAACCGTACTGAAAGCAAAGCGACGGTCCTGGCTGGCGACTTCTCTGCACTGGGCAATATCAGGGGCGTGGGGCTCGATGGCATTGATGGGAGATTCGACCTCATTATCAATGGCACCTCCGCATCGCTGTCTGGGGAACTCCCGCCATTACCTGATGGCTGCCTGATTTCAGGCGGGATCACCTATGATATGGCTTATGGCACCAAGGCAACGCCGTTCCAGCTCTGGGGTGAGAAGCAGGGGGGCAGGATCAATCTGTCCGGGCTGGGTATGTTGGTGAACCAGGCCGCGGAGAGCTTTGAGCGGTGGCGGGGCGTCAGGCCCGAGACCGGGCCGGTGAAAGCGGCTCTGATGGCCCGGATGGAGGCGAAACAATGAATCAGCAGATCCTCTTTAATGACCATGTCGAGATCGACTGGGATCAGGGCTGGGCACAGTTTCATGCCATGGTAGCCGGTCAGCAGGTCCCCTGCCTGATTGGTCTGAACGTACTGGCGAATAAGCTGGATATGACCCTGACCAGTGCTGAAGAGGCCGCAGCCGCCTTTGAGCAGCTGCGGTTTGATCTGGAGGCGGAAGCAGAGATCCTGATTGAGGATGAAGCCTTCGACGCACAGGGGCGGATCTGGCTCGGCCATCCGCCCATCTGATTCAGCAGTGTTCTTCCAGGTACTGGTTCTTCAGCCGCACATAATGTGCGGCTGACTCTTTTAGAAAGGCCCTTTCATCATCGGTCAGGGGGCGGGCGGCTTTGGCGGGGCTGCCAACATAGAGGTGGCCGCTCTCCAGACGTTTGCCGGGGGGTACCAGGGTTCCTGCACCGATGATCACGTCTTCTTCAACGACGACGCCATCCAGAATAATGGCGCCCATCCCCACCAGGACCCGATCACCGATCACGCATCCGTGCAGCATCGCTTTATGCCCGACCGTCACGTCTTCGCCAATAATCAGTGGAAACCCATCCGGGTGACCATTACCGGGACGGGAAACATGAAGCACGGATCCGTCCTGTACATTGGTGCGTGCACCGATACGGATAAAGTTAACGTCACCCCGTGCGGCAACCAGAGGCCAAATGCTGCTGTCTTCTCCCAGTGCGATGTCGCCATAAAGCACCGCGCTGGGCTCAATAAAGACACCGTCAGCCATTTGGGGGAGACGATTCTGGTAGGTGTTCAGCGACATGATGGGGCTCCTGAAGTCGAAATTGGTCGTCATTATACCCACTCTTGCTGGCTTAATGCCCAGGCTGGTGGCTTTTGCACCGATCAAAACATTTGTGCCGAAAAAGCCTTGCACCCTCAGAATCCCTCCCTATAATGCGCCCTCACGTTGACGGGGAACGAAGCCAAACGGCGAAACGGCCCGGTTAACACGGCAGCAGCCACTCAAAAAACTTCATCAAAAAAGGGCTTGACCCGATGAGTTAACTGAGTAAAATGGCGCTCCACTTCAAGGGGAAAGCCGAAAGGCCTAAAACTTGAAGTTTTAGAAGCTCAGGCGAGCGGTTCGAAAGAACGAAAAATTGCTTGACTTCAACATGGGACAGCGTAGAATGCGCATCCCGCTTCGGTAGAAAACGAAGCAACGCTCTTTAACAATTAGTCAGACAATCTGTGTGGGCACTCACGCAGTGTTGAGAAATCATCATTTTCTCGATGCTACTGAGTGACACCAAGTTAATTCAGTATTCATTGAGTAGC
>NZ_JAHVHW010000014.1 GCF_019802055.1 Ferrimonas balearica
TCCCGGCAAAGGGGGTAATGATACCTCTGAAGTCACATGCCTGTGGCATCCCCATAAACCAAAAAGCCCCCTTGAAGGGGGCTAATCAAAGCCACCTGCTATGCAGGTGGTTTTTTACTCTGAGGGTTTCGCCAACCAGGGCGAATGTTAATGACGAGGCTGGAACCAGCGCAACCGGTTGGCGTTGGTGACCACCGTCAGTGAGGAGAGCGCCATGGCCGCACCCGCAACAACCGGGTTCAGCAGGGTGCCTGTCAGCGGGTAGAGCACCCCGGCCGCGATCGGGATCCCCAGGCTGTTGTAGATAAAGGCCCCAAACAGGTTCTGCTTGATATTGCGCAGTGTCGCCCGGGACAGAGCGATGGCATCGGCAACGCCATGCAGTGAGGATCGGATCAGAATGATGTCCGCCGAGGCCTTGGCGATGTCGGTACCGGAGCCAATGGCAAAACCGACATCCGCCTGGGCCAGAGCCGGGGCATCGTTGATGCCGTCACCGGCCATGGCAACCTTGTCACCGGATTGCTGCAGTGATTTGAGTACCCGTACTTTATCTTCCGGGCGCATCTGAGCTTCAAACTGGTCGATGCCCAGTTGACGGGCAACCGCGGCCGCCGTATCCGGGTGATCGCCGGTCAGCATCACCACTTTGATGCCCTGAGTGTGTAACCGGTCGATGGCACTTCTGGCGTCATCGCGGATCGGGTCGGCAATGGCCAGCACCCCTTGAAGCTGACCATCTGCCGCCAGATAAACCGGGGTTTTTCCCTCGTTGGCCAGTCGCGCGACTTCAGCGTCCAGTGAGTCGGTGTCCACGTGCCACTGGGTCATCATGGCATGGTTGCCCAGGATCAGGTGCCGGCCCTCGACCTGCCCCTCCACACCGAGTCCGGTATGAGCCTCAAACTCATTGAGCGGGGGCAGTGTTTCCCCATGGGCAGCGTGGAGAATCGCTTCAGCCAACGGGTGCTCCGAGCCCTGCTCAAGCGCCGCCGCCTGAATCAGCAGGCGATGGGGTTCGACGCCGGGCGCGGGAAGCTGGTCAGTGACTGAGGGGCGTCCTTCCGTCAGGGTGCCGGTTTTGTCCACCACCAGAGCGGTAAGGTCCGTCGCGGTTTGCAGCGCGCTCCCCTCCCGTACCAGCAGTCCCAGTTGAGCGGCCTTACCTACACCGTTGATCACCGACATGGGGGTAGCCAGCCCCAGTGCGCAGGGGCAAGCGATGATCAGTACCGTCGTCAGTACCACCAGCGCGTGGGTCAGGCGTGGGTCTGGCCCCCACAGGAACCAGATGGTGGCGCTGATCAGCGCAATCAGCACTACCGCCGGAACAAATACCGCGGAGATGCGATTGGCCAGGTTGGCGATGGGGAGCTTGCTGCTCTGAGCGTGGCGAACCAGCTCGATGATCTGGGCCAGTGCCGTGTCTGCGCCCACCCGCTGGGCGCTCATGATCAGGCTGCCCTGCTTATTCAGCGTGCCTGCACTCAGTTCGCCGCCGGAAACTTTCTCTACCGGCATCGGTTCGCCGGTGAGCATCGACTCGTCCACCAGGGAGCGCCCCTCCAGCACAACCCCATCGACGGGCACCTGTTCGCCGGGACGCAGCCGTAACTGGTCACCGACCTGAACCAGCCGAATGGGCATGTCCCGCTCCTGCCCATCGCGGATCACCCGGGCGGTTTTGGGACGCAGTGCCATCAGTTGGCGCAGTGCGGTGTTGGTTTTGCTCTTGGCCCGATGCTCCAACGCCTGGCCGAGGTTAATCAGGCCGATGATCATGGCTGAGGCTTCAAAGTAGAGGTGACGGCTGGCAGCTGGAAACGCTTCCGGTATCAGCACCACCGCCATACTGAACAGCCAGGCGGTGCCGGTGCCAAGGGCAATCAAGGTGTCCATGGTGGCGCTGCCATGCTTCAGAGCCTGCCAGGCACCACGGAAGTAGTGGCCTCCGGCGTAGATCAGCATCACCAGAGTCAGACCACCGGCGGCGCCCCAAAGCCATTGATCGGTCCAGGACTCTACGGTCATGCCGTCGATCCAACCCCATACCATCATGACCAGCCCCAGGGTCAGTGCCAGCGCGCTCTGCATCATCTGGGTGCGGAATCCACTGACGTGTGTGCTGTCATCCTCGCTGAGGGGGGCATCCTGAAGGTCGCCGGGATATCCGATGGAGTCCAGGGCGGAAAGCGCTTGCGGCAAGTTGTAGCGACCAGAAATCAGGACGGTTTTGTCCGCCAGATTGACCTGCACCCGGGTGACACCCGGGAGGGCGGAGAGGGCGTTTTCGACCTTGCCGACACAGCTGGCACAGCGCATTCCTGGGACGGACAGGGAATCTTCATTTTCCGCCAACGGGCGGGCGGGGTAGCCGATGGTGTCCAGGGCTTGGATCAGCGCATCGGGAGTCGCCTCCCCGGTGATCTCAACACTCTGGTCGGCCAGATTGACCTGGACGCTCTTTACACCGTCGATAGGCGTCAAAGCCGCTTCGATTTTGCTGACGCAGGAGGCGCATCGCGCCCCCTCAATATGCAGTTGGATGGTCATCACTGCGCGCTCAAGGAGAAGGGGTAGCCTCAGGCTAAAGTCTCCCACAAGGGGAGAGTCAAGCGGCTTTGGGATCAGAGAAACTGCGCCTCCGGCAGCAGGATCACTTCAAACCGCTCCATAAACAGGGGCACATCATCCTGCATCAGAAAGATCACCCACTCGCCGGGCTGCAGCTCCTCTTCAAACTCAAACTCCCAGACCACCGTATTGGGCTGTCCCGGTTGCAGGTATTGCACCCAGCCACTAGCTTCATGGCCAAGTGGCGGCATCGGAGGGTGCTGCACCACCACCTGCAGCGGGCGAGCCGAATCCCAGTCTGGATCCGGCAGAAAGCGAAAACCGAACAGATTTCCGAGCCGGGCGGGGATCCGCTCGGAAGCGAGCAGCAGTGCGGCATCGTGGTTGTCGCTGGCAAACAGCCCTTTTTCCACCACCTCCCCATTGGCTGAGAGGGCCGACAGCAGAAGAAAAAGAGCGATAGTAAGACGGTGCATCCAGTCTCCAAAGTGACAACGTCTCACCTGAGCTTAGGTGATCGTCAACCATGGCGACATCGTTTAAGCTCTCCTCGTCTGAGGGTAAAAATCTGCTAGGAGCACTGAATGATCGAACTGCACTACTGGCCCACGCCCAATGGTCATAAGATCACCCTGTTTTTGGAGGAAGCGGGCCTGGAGTATGACATCGTGCCGGTGAACATCGGTGCCGGTGACCAATTTAAGCCCGAGTTTCTTGCCATCGCCCCCAACAACCGGATGCCTGCCATTGTGGATAGAGCACCAGCCGATGGCGGCGGTCCGCTGTCGGTGTTTGAGTCCGGCGCCATCCTGGAGTACTTGGCGGACAAAGTGGGGCAGTTTCTGCCGAAACAGCCGCGCCCCCGTATGGTTGTGCTGCAGTGGCTGTATTGGCAGATGGGTGGACTGGGCCCAATGGCTGGCCAGAACCACCACTTCAACCATTACGCCCCCGAGGTCATTCCCTACGCTCAACAGCGTTATATCAAGGAGACCGCGCGCTTGTATGGCGTGCTGGATAAACAGTTGGAAGGGAAGGAGTATGTAGCCGGGGAGTACTCCATTGCGGACATGGCGATCTTCCCGTGGGCCAAGCTGTGGGAGGGGCAGGGACAGGATCTGAGCCAGTTCCCCAATATGGCTGCCTGGCTGGCGCGAATGGAGCAGCGGCCTGCGGTACAGCGCGCCTACGCCGTGGCGGAAAGCATTAAAGACGCCAAGCCCGCCAACGAGCTGTCCGAAGAGGACAAGAAGCGGCTGTTCAACCTGGATTGATCGAAAAACGGGAGCGCTCTGGCGCTCCCGTTTCTTATTGCTGCTTCTCGCGCAGCTTCTCGGCCTCTTTCCTGGCCTCTTCACTCATCTCTTCGGCTTGCTTCTGGGCCTCATCCAGCGCCTCTTCGGTGGCGACTTTGGCATCATCATAAGCCTCTGTCGCTGCCCCTTTGGCTTCATCGTAGGCTTCCGAGGTGGCGTCCTTGGCGTCTTTATAGGCATCCGACGCGGCGTCTTTGGCACCTTCATAGGCATCACCAGCAGCGCCTTTAGCCTCTTCGTAGGCGTCATCCACCTTGGCTCGAGCCTCTTCAGCAGCGGCCTGGGCTTCCTCCTTCATCTGTTCGGCTTTGGCAGCCGCTTTGTCGAGGGCGTCCTGCATCTCCTCTTTTTTCTGCTCGCTGCAGGCGGTCAGACCCAGAAGGATCAGCGCCGCCACAACAGGGATCCTTGCGTTCATTGCAATCTCCTCGGGAAGGGCAGCCGGTCACGATACCGGCAGCTCGAGTGTAGCAGAAGGGGCCTACTCGTAAGTCCTGTTGCTGCGGAGTCGAATGGAGTACAGTCGGTTTTTTGGTCGACATTTCAATGGAGTGAAAGATGTTTGGTACCGATATTGTCGCCCTGGTACTGGTTGGGCTGGCGGTGGTTCTGGTGGCCACCGGTGTAAAAATGGTGCCTCAGGGTTTCCAGTACACGGTGGAGCGTTTTGGTAAGTTCACCCGCACTCTGACGCCGGGCCTGAATTTGATTGTGCCCCTGGTGGACGGGATTGGCCGTAAACAGAACATGATGGAGCAGGTGCTGGACATCATGCCCCAGGAGGTGATCTCCGCAGATAACGCCCAAGTGACCACTGACGCAGTCTGCTTCTTCCAGGTTCAGGACGCGGTACGCGCCTCCTATGAGGTGAACAATCTTGAGCTGGCGATGCAGAACCTGGTGATGACCAATATCCGTGCGGTATTGGGCGCCATGGAGCTGGATGAGATGCTCTCCAACCGGGACCGCATCAACGCGGAACTGCTGATCAAGGTGGATGAAGCGACCGATCCATGGGGGGTCAAGGTGACCCGCATCGAGATCCGGGACATCAGCCCACCAGCAGATCTGGTGGATGCCATGGCCCGACAGATGAAAGCGGAGCGGGAAAAGCGTGCTTCCATCCTTGAGGCTGAAGGGGAGCGACAAGCGGCGATTCAGGTGGCAGAGGGTGAGAAGCAGTCCGCCATTTTGAAAGCGGAGGGTCAGCTGGAAGCGGCAAAGCGGGAGGCAGAAGCCCGGGAACGTCTGGCTGAAGCGGAAGCCAATGCGACCTCCATGGTGTCCAAAGCGATTGCCGAGGGGGATATGCAGGCGATCAACTACTTTGTCGCGCAGAAGTATGTCGAAGCGCTTAAAGAAGTGGCCGCTGCTGACAACAGTAAGCTGGTGATGATGCCACTGGAAGCCGGCAGCCTGATCGGTGCCGTAGGGGGCATCACCGAACTGCTGAAAGAGAGCGGAAAGAGGAGCGCCTGATGGCATTTTTGGACTCTTTGGCTGCGTGGCACTGGCTGGTTCTGGGACTGGTGCTGCTGGGTCTGGAGGCGCTGGGGGCCGGCGGATTCCTGCTGGGTGGTGCCGTGGCAGGCATCCTGTTGGCACTGCTGTTATGGCTGTGGCCTGAGATGGCCTGGTCCACCCAGTTTATCCTGTTCGCGGTCGCCGCCGTGGCCTTTACCGTGATCTACTGGCGAGGCTTCCGTCGTTTTAATCAGGCAACAGAGCAAACCGGTTTGAACGACCGAGCTGCTCAGCTGGTTGGTCGGGTGTTGGTCCTGGAGAAGGAGCTGGTCGCTGGCGAGGACAGAATCCAAATTGGCGATACGCTTTGGCGGGTACGCATTGACGTCTCCCTGCCAGCCGGCAGCCGGGTTCGTGTGCGGGAGAGTCAGGGCATGATACTGATTCTTGAGCCCGAGTCCGAAGCGTAAACCGGTCTTTTTCCGCCCTTGTCGGGGAGTCGCAATGACTCCGGATGTTCGAACGGGGTGCCTGGCTCAGCCAGGCACCTTAACGCCTGATCCCTTCCAGATAGCTGAACGGCTCGGTCTCTGAGGTCACGGGCAGTTGCCGTTTGCCTGCGTAGTAGCGCTGGGAAAACACCTGGAAAAAGGCATCCAGCACCTGAGCATTACGCTCATCACCACCGATGGCCAGCACCTGGGCCGCCACCTCGGCGGTGGCCAATTGGTGCTCGTGTGCGGCACTGCGCAACTTATAGCGGCTTAGGGCTTCCGGTGTGATGGAGAGCACCGGAAAACCCGCCAGGTAGTCGCTCTGGAACATCCGTCTTGCCTGCTTCCAGGTGCCATCCAGCAGCACCAGCAGGGGGACTTTCCCCTCGGCTACCTCAATTCGTTCCACCACCCGTTCCGGCTCGCTGTACTGGCCCGGGAACACGATCATCGGTTGATAACGGGGATCCGCCAGCAGGGCCAGCAGCGCGGGGTCTGGCTCGGTACGATCCCAGCAAAACGCTGCCGTGTTCGGCAGGATCTCAGCGATCAGACGACCGGTATTGGTGGGTTTCATCGGCTCTTTGTGGTGCATCAGCAGGCAGAAGCGCAGAGGGCTCTGGCCCGGTCGAGCCCAGGCGCAGCAACAGTGAGCCAGGGCGATCTGGCAGCGGGGGCAGCGCTCTACCGTGGCGCCCCGTGCAGCAAAGGGTTTACTGGCCAGTGCCAGGCGCTCGGCTCGCAGAGTGAGGACAGCGTTCTCTTGGGTCATGGTTTTGCCATTAAAAAAGGGCGGGGAGTGCCCGCCCTTCCATACAGTGTAACGACTCAGTCGTTGTTCATAATGCTGCTGTGGATGGAGGCGGGGATGAGACCCAGCACGGTTTTGGCCAGAGCCGTTACCTTCTCCTTATCCGCATCGTCACCCAGGCAACCCATCTCTTTCAGTCGGGTTGTCAGGGTGGTGAACACCTTCTTGTCGAAAAACTCCGGTGCGCTGAGACCGTGCAGTCGGGACAGACGCTCTGCCAGAATCTGACTCTCCTTCTCCAGAGTGCTGCGCTCGATCTCCGGCTCACGCTTGAGGCGGGAGAGTACGATGGCGTAGCGCTGCAGGGTTTCCTGCACCTGATTGGCCAGGTTGTACAGCTCAGCACGGCGGCTTTGACGGGGGATAAGCCCCTCTTTGCCCTCTTCGACCATCTCAAGGCGCACCAGCTCATTGAGCATCGCATTGAGATAGCACTCCAGCTCGCTGTCGTTCAGACCCATAAACAGCTCCGCTTCCAGCAGCGGATAGAGGGAACGGATCTCGGCGATGATCGCCTCACGGCTCATGCAGCCTTTGCGCAGCAGCAGACTGGCCATCAGTCCCGGCAACACCAGCAGGTGCAGAGTGTTGTTGCGGTAGTAAGTCAGGGTAACGGCATTGCCTTCATGGATGGAGACGATCTCCCCCATGGCGTCTTCGCTGACGTGGAACTTGTTCAGGTCCAGCACCTGCTGAAGCAGGTCTTTACCATCCCCTTCCGGCACTGTGGCCAACGGGGTGTAGGGCACGGCACGCAGCAGGTCCAGATAGAAATCCAGTTGCTTCTCCAGCGCCTTGCGGGGCATGGCGTGCTGCTCAGTGGCCAGCAGGATGGAGGCGGTCAACGTCATCGCTGATGCGGCAGCCGCGTCGTTGATGTGAGTCATCAACTGGTTGGCCAGCCGGTTCACCGTCGGCGTCATCCAGGCGTGTTTCATATCGCCATCCGCCGTGTCCTGACGCCAGCTGGGTGCATGTTCGTTCAGGAAGTGGTGGACGTTGATCGGCGCGCCAAAGTTAACGTAACCCTGACCGTAATCCTTCAGATTGCGGATCGCGGAGAACACCTGCCAGGCACTCTCCTTCTCCTTCTTCTTGCCCGCCAGCTCCTTATGGTAGGTGGACACCTCCATAACGTGGTCGTAACCGAGGTAGACCGGCACCAGTGTTACGGGGCGTTCGATGCCGCGCAGAACGCTGTTGATGGTCATGGCGATCATACCGGTCTTCGGCGGCAGAAGTCGTCCGGTACGGGAACGGCCCCCTTCACAGAAGTACTCGACGGAGTAGCCGCGCTTGAACAGCTGGTCCAAATATTCACGGAACACGGCTGAGTAGAGCTTGTTGCCCTTAAAGGAGCGGCGGATAAAGAAAGCGCCGCCACGGCGGAAGATGGGGCCGGCTGGCCAGAAGTTCAGGTTAACCCCGGCGGCGATGTGCGGCGGTACCATGCCTTGACGGTAGATCACGTAGGAGAGCAGCAGGTAATCCATATGGCTGCGGTGGCAGGGCACGAAGACGATCTCGTGGCCATCCTGGGACAGCTGGCGAATCTGCTCGGCACCGCGAACATTGATCCCCTTGTAGAGCTTGTTCCAGAGCCAGGTCAGTACCCGGTCACCGATACGCATCAGGCTGTCAGAGTAGTCTGCGGAGATCTCTTCCAAGTACTCCAGCGCGCGCTCGCGGGCCTTGGCTTCGGAGATTTTCTTGCTCTTGGCTTCGTCGGCGATCGCCTCCTTAATTGCTTCAGAGGCGAGGAGGCCATGGAACAGGGCCTGACGATCCGGCAGACGCGGGCCGGTGGCGACAGTGCGCTGACGGCCAAAGTGGACTCGGGCTACCCGGGCCAGCTTATTAGCGATGGTGGAGTCAGTACCGTGGTTGTCGGCCATGTGGCGCAGGGAAACGGCGCGGGAGAAGCGGATAAAGTTATCGCGCCCCAGCATCGCCAGGATAAATGTTTTGCGCAACCAGGTCGGGTTCTGCTTGTTGAGCAGCGTTGCTTTGACGCTCTCCTCTTTACCCGGGTTGCGGCCCCAGAGCAGGCTGACCGGAACCACCTGAACATCCAGATCTTCATGTTCACGGTGGAGGGCCAGCAGACGCTCAAAGCGGGCTTTGAAGTCGGTGGTACGCCCCTGGCCAAACAGCAGCTGTGCAGGCTCCAGCGCAATGATGCGGCTGACGGTTTCGCCTTTGATCTGCAAGGGTTCAAAGGGGCTCGGCAGTCCCAGCTTCTGGGTGCACTCGTGCAGAGCCAGCCGGTCGGAGAAGGACTCGTGGGGCAGCACGTATACCAAGGGACGACTGGGATCGAGATCCAGTTCGGCGATGGGGTCCTGTGGGACCGCTTTACTGGTCACCAGAGCTTTCTGGGCCCATCGGAGTGGCTGCTGCCACACCGGAAAGATGTTGTGACTCACGCAGTATGCTTCTTAATTCTGGACGTACGGAATTGGGGCAGAGTGTACACCGAAAGCGCAATAACTGGCAGGGCTGACAGAGTCGATTGTGTTTGTGCCGGTCTGGTCGGAGCTGCATGGCACTGGGATTGAGTGTCGAAGTCGGGCTCTTTCAGCAAGAACAACGGGATAACTTTATGCAGTGAACTGTTGAATTCATCACCATGCTGTATATACTCACAGTATCTACTGTATGAATAAACAGGGATTTAGCCGGTCCCCAGGAGCATGCCCGCGATGAAGCCACTCACGCCCCGCCAGAGTCAGGTGTTTGACCTGGTTCGCCAGCATATGCAGGACACCGGGATGCCGCCCACTCGGGCCGAGATTGCCCGTCAGCTGGGCTTCAAAAGTGCGAACGCCGCTGAAGAGCATCTGAAAGCACTGGCTCGTAAAGGGTTTATTGAGATTGTCCCCGGCACCTCCCGCGGCATCCGCCTGCTCTACAACGAGCCTGATCCGGAGCAACTGGGGCTGCCGCTGATCGGTCGCGTGGCCGCCGGTGAGCCTATCCTGGCGCAGGAACATGTGGAAACTCACTACCAGATGGATGGCAACCTGTTCCGACCTGCAGCCAATTACTTGCTGCGTGTTCGCGGCGATTCCATGAAGGAGATCGGCATTCTGGATGGCGATCTGCTGGCGGTTCACCAAACCCGTGACGCCCGAAATGGGCAGGTGGTGGTGGCTCGTGTAGGCGACGATGAAGTGACGGTGAAGCGTTTTGAACGTAAAGGCAACGTCGTCTATCTGCACGCTGAAAACGTAGATTTTGAACCGATTGTCGTCGATCTCGCTGATACGGCCCTGACCATTGAAGGTCTGGCGGTTGGCGTGGTGCGCAATGGAGGATGGCAGTAATGAAAACGCGGCAGGGAGTGCGACGGGAACATCCGGGTCTGTGGCAGCAGCCCGGCTTTGATTGGCAGCAGATCAACACCACCGCTCAGGGTGATGACGCCGGGCGCGATGCTCTGGCGGCTCTGGCGCCGCAGTTGGCGGATTTCAGTCGTGCGCCCCGCTGGCTGCTGTTGATCAATCCGCCCGCTTACGATTGGAAGTCGGTTCTGGCCAACGCCGGTGTCGATCTCAGCCGCGTTTTGCAGGTTCGCTGCGATGATGATGTGGCGGCCCAATGGGCGCTGGAGCAGGCGGTGTCCGGTCACACTTGTGCCGTTGCGCTGGCCTGGGTGCCGCAACTGGACGCCCGTGATCGCCGACGCCTTGAACTGGTCTCCCGCCGCGCTCACTGCCCCGCATTTCTGTTTGAAGCGGGTCAGTCCCACCCCCTGGAAATCATCAGTTCGCTTCACTGAGTAAGGCGCGAACAGTGCGCTTTGCTCAGTGCCTCGCTCGGCCAGTCTGTAATCCAGTGCGACAGACCTATGCGTTCGGGCCAGTTCATTCTGCATTCTCAGAGCAGAGAGGTTCACGGTAGCCTCCCCCGACATTGCCGGTCCCCCGGGGCTTTTTGCCCAATGCGTCGAAATCTCTCCTCTCATCGGCTCCGAAACCTCGGATTAAAGTTGATGCGGTAGAAGATCCTTTCTCTTTTCGCTCAACTTTTTATGATCTTGATCAACTTGTGCCCAGCTTGTAACTTGAGCAGCATAGGTGCCCAAATTACGACAACAGATCGGGTGCCATTGGCCGTAAGGCAGCCGTTGCGCAAGCAGTGAAAGCGTATGCCCGTGCCCTTATGGGGAGGGGAGCTGACATGGAGCAAAGCCGTGCTGTGATGGCTCTTCTCTGGACATTGCGAAAGCAATAGTCAGAGGAGAACATTTGTGAAGTCCAAGCTGTTGGGCAGCTTTGCTGCCCTGATGGCCATGCCATCAATGGCGAACTCTTCACCCTGGAACATGACATCCGGAGTGACAGAGATCAGCCAGCAGGTCTACGGCCTGCATATGACCATTTTCTATATCTGCTGTGCGATTGCGGCGGTGGTATTCGGGGTGATGATCTATGCCCTGATCCGTCATCGTAAATCCAAAGGCGCGGTGCCCGCGCATTTTCACGAAAGCACCAAGGTGGAGATCCTCTGGACGGTCATTCCGTTCCTGATCCTCATCGGTATGGCGGTGCCCGCAACCAGTACTCTGATCGCGATGGAGGATCCCTCCGAAGCGGAACTCACCATCCAGATCACCGGTTCCCAGTGGAAGTGGCATTACAAGTACTTCGATTCTGAAGTCGAGTTCTACAGCCTGCTTTCCACTCCCGCAGAACAGATCGCCAATGCGGAAGCCAAAGGCGAAAACTACCTGCTTGAAGTGGATAAGCCACTGGTGATCCCTGCCAACCGCAAGGTGCGTTTCCTGCTGACCTCTGACGACGTGATCCACTCCTGGTGGGTACCGGCGTTTGCCGTGAAGAAGGACGCCAATCCGGGCTTCATCAACGAGGCGTGGACCAAGGTGGACGAGCCCGGCACCTACCGCGGCCAGTGCGCAGAGCTGTGCGGCAAAGACCACGGCTTTATGCCAGTGGTGGTTGAGGTGTTGCCGGAAGCGGAGTTTGACCTCTGGCTCGCTGAGCAACAGCAGGCCAGCGCCGCCGCTGCTGAAGCGGAGCAGGCGTCTTTGGCACAAACCCTGACACTGGAAGAGTCCATGGCCTTGGGTGAACAGGTCTATAACGGCCGATGTGCCGCCTGCCATCAGCCCAACGGAATGGGTTTACAGGGCGTATTCCCGGCCATCAATGGCAGCGCTATCGCGACCGGTCCGCTGGATGCCCACCTCAATATTGTGGTGCACGGCAAACCCGGTACCGCCATGCAGGCGTTCTCCAGCCAGTTGACGCTTAAGGAGCTGGCCTCGGTGATCACCTTCCAGCGCAATGCCTGGGATAACCAGACCGGCGATGTGGTGCAGACCGCGGAAGTGGCCAAGGCCCTCGGCCAGTAGCAGGAGATTAGGGAATGAATACTGTTGTAACGGATAGCGCCGTTGAGGAGCTGGAACGCCCCGGCATAATCGAAGAGCAGCATGACCATCACGAGCATCACCCAACGGGGATCAAGCGCTGGCTGCTGACCACAAACCACAAAGAGATCGGCACCCTCTACCTCTGGTTCAGTTTCATCATGTTCCTGACCGGCGGCGCCATGGCAATGGTGATCCGGGCCGAGCTGTTTCAGCCTGGCATGCAGCTGGTGGATCCGCACTTCTTTAACCAGATGACCACGGTCCACGGCCTGATCATGGTGTTTGGTGCGGTGATGCCCGCCTTTACCGGCCTGGCCAACTGGATGATCCCGATGATGATCGGGGCGCCGGATATGGCGCTGCCACGGATGAATAACTGGAGTTTCTGGATCCTGCCGTTCGCCTTTGCGCTGTTGATCGGCAGCCTCTTTATGGAGGGGGGCGGCCCCGCCTTTGGCTGGACCTTCTATGCGCCGCTGTCCACCGCCTTCAGTGGCGACTCCACGGCGTTGTTCGTGTTCTCCGTCCACATCATGGGGATCAGCTCCATCATGGGAGCGATCAACGTCATCGTGACCATTGTGAACCTGCGCGCCCCGGGCATGACCTGGATGAAGCTGCCGCTGTTCGTGTGGACCTGGCTTATCACCGCGTTTCTTCTGATCGCTGTGATGCCGGTGTTGGCGGGTGTGGTCACCATGGTGCTGACCGATAAGTACTTCGGTACCGCCTTTTTTGATGCCGCCGGTGGGGGTGACCCTGTGATGTTCCAGCACATCTTCTGGTTCTTCGGGCACCCCGAGGTGTACATCATGATCCTGCCGGCCTTCGGGGTGATCTCGGCCATTGTGCCCGCCTTCTCCCGTAAGAAGCTGTTTGGTTACGCCTCCATGGTGTACGCCACCGCTTCCATTGCCGGACTCTCCTTTATCGTCTGGGCGCACCACATGTTCACCACCGGTATGCCGGTGGCGGCCGAGCTGTTCTTCATGTACTGCACCATGCTGATCTCGGTACCCACCGGGGTGAAGGTGTTTAACTGGGTGGCTACCCTGTGGCGCGGTTCCATCAGCTTTGAAGCCCCGATGCTGTTCTCACTGGCCTTTATCGTGCTCTTTACCATCGGTGGTTTGTCCGGACTGATGCTGGCGATCACACCGGTGGATTTCCAGTACCACGACACCTACTTCGTGGTGGCCCATTTTCACTATGTGCTGGTGACCGGTGCAGTGTTCTCCATTATGGCGGCGGCGTACTACTGGCTGCCGAAGTGGACCGGCCATATGTACTCGGAAACCCTGGCGAAGTGGCACTTCTGGACCTCCATCATCTCGGTCAACGTGCTGTTCTTCCCGATGCATTTCCTGGGACTGGCGGGGATGCCCCGGCGTATCCCGGATTACGCGTTGCAGTTTGCTGACATCAATCAGGTGGTCTCCATCGGCGGCTTTGCCTTTGGGTTGTCACAGCTGATCTTCCTGGCGGTGGTGATCAAGTGCATCCGCGGTGGGGCGAAGGCTCCAGCCAAGCCCTGGGATGGCGCAGAAGGTCTGGAGTGGACGGTGCCTTCACCCGCGCCGCTGCACACCTTCGACACGCCGCCGAAGATCGCCTGAGGTTCGAATGGCGAACGCTAACGACAACAAGCGCCTCATCACCACCCTGATTCTGGTGGTGGTGGGGATGTTCGGATTCGGCTTTGCCTTGGTGCCCCTGTACGAGGTGTTTTGTGACATCACCGGCATCAATGGCAAAACCTCCGGCGAGGTGGCGGCAGTCAGCCGCACCGTGGATGAGCAGCGGGTGGTAACGGTGGAGTTTATCGCCCGTGTCCAGGGCGATATGCCCTGGGAGTTCAAACCCATGGTCAACCGTCTGAAGGTGCATCCGGGTGAAAGTCGACAGGTGGCGTTCTACGCCAAGAACCTGTCTGGCGATGCCACCGTCGGTCAGGCGATCCCCTCCGTCAGCCCCGGGCAGGGCGCGCTCTACTTCTCCAAGGTGGAGTGCTTCTGCTTTAACCAGCAGCCGCTGAAAGCGGGCGAAGAAGCCGAACTGGGCCTGATGTTCTATCTGGATCCGGCGCTGCCGCCGGATATCCACACCGTGACCCTCTCATACACGCTCTACAACATCACCGACAAGGTAAGTGAGCGAGGGTAAGGAGACCAATATGAGTCAACATGAACGCTATTACGTCCCCGCCCAGAGCCCCTGGCCCATTGTGGGTGCCGTGGGCCTGTTTCTGATTGCCCTGGGTGCGGGCAACTACGTGGCCAGTCTTTCCAAAGGCGGTGGCATGGGCGGCTATATCCTGCTGGCCGGGATCGCCGTCATTCTCTTTATGGTGGTGGGCTGGTTCCGCAATGTGATTGATGAGTCGATGTCCGGGCTCTATTCCCGCCAGATGGATCGGTCGTTCCGCCAGGGGATGAGCTGGTTCATCTTCTCGGAAGTGATGTTCTTTGCCGCCTTCTTCGGCGCTCTGTTCTATGCCCGGATGATCGCGGTGCCCTGGTTGGGCGGGGCAGGCAACAACGCCATGACCAGCGAGGTGCTCTGGCCCGCTTTTGAAGCGGTCTGGCCGCTGGTGAAGACACCGGGCGGGACCGAAACCCAAGCGATGGGGTGGGGCGGTTTGCCGCTCTACAACACCATCATTCTGGTGATCTCCTCCGTAACGCTGCATGTGGCCCATGTGGCGCTGGAGAAAAATAAACGTGGGGTGCTGACCGCCTGGCTGGGTGTGACGATTCTGCTGGGGATCGCCTTCCTGTTCCTTCAGGGTGAGGAGTACATCCACGCCTACACCGAGATGGGACTGACCCTGGATTCGGGTATCTACGGCAATACCTTCTTCCTGCTCACCGGTTTCCACGGCATGCATGTGACGCTGGGCACCATCATGTTGATCGTGATGTTTTTCCGGGTACTGAAGGGGCACTTCACACCGGAAAACCACTTTGGTTTCCAGGCCACCAGCTGGTACTGGCACTTTGTGGATGTGGTGTGGATCTGCCTGTTTGTCTTTGTGTACGTACTCTGACCTTCAGGCTTAGCGGGAGGCATTTCGGGTGCGTCGGGCGCACCCGTCTTGCTCAGTAGGGGCGGGGGTTGACCGGCAGCCAGCCAGCGACCATCGCCACAATAAGAAGCAGCAACAGCAGTGCGGAGAGCGCCACACGACGGCCCAGGTGCTGGGTCATGGAGTGCTCGCCGCCCCGAATCATCGCCAGTCCGGCGCGAGCCAGGCTGAACAGGATGTAGAGCAGCAGAAGTACGATGAGGGTCTTAAAGGCAGTGATCACAGAAACTCCTTTTCTGGCTTCAGGGAGTGTGGGATGAACAGACCTGTACGTCCTGCGGTCTGGGGTGTTCTTCTCCTCACTGTGCTGGCCATCGGCGTATTGGTCAAGCTGGGGATGTGGCAGCTCGACCGGGCCGAAGAGAAGCGAACCCTGATGGCGGATCTGGCCTCAAGGGAGTCGGTATCGCTCTCCTGGCCTCTCCCCGGAGATCCCGCCGAGCAGCTGGCCGGCCATCGTGTGTCGGGCATTGCCACCCCGGTTCCCGGCAAGGCGCTGCTGCTGGATAACCAGACCCGCGAGGGGCAGGTGGGCTACCGCTGGTTGCAGCCGGTCCGGCTCGATGATCAGGAGGCGCCCTGGTTGCTGCTGGACCTGGGTTTTATCCCGGTTCCCCGAGGCAGTCGTGCTCTGCCTGCCCTGCTGGCTCTGCCTGAACGCTTTATGGTCGAGGGGCGGTTGTACCAGGTAGGCCACAACCCACTCAATCCTGACCTGCTGCCGGAGGCGGGAGCGATAACCCGCATTCAGGCCCTGAATATGGCACAGCTGTCGGCGCATTGGTCGGCGTCAATTGTGCCGGTTGTGATGCTGGTGGAGTCCCCTTCAGAGCTGGGATATCCACGCTCCTGGGAACCGATAAACCTTAGCCCGGAAAAACATCAAGGCTATGCCCTGCAGTGGTTCGGGCTGGCTGTGGCGCTTACCGTCATTCTGCTGGTCATGCTGAATCGGGGACGCTTGCAACGGTCTGCTCAGGCCGATAGGTTGGAATCTTAAGTGTTGGCCATCTGCGGTACCGGTGGTCGTCGTGGAAGTGGAATAAGAGGAGCCCTCATGAACTCCCACAACAACGGTACCGCCAAACGCACACTGTGGCTGTTGCTGGCGGCGTTTACCCTGCCAGTGGTACTGGCCTATCTCTACCTCACTCAGGGCTGGTACCAGGGTGGGGCGACCAACAGGGGCCAACTGCTCTCCGGCCTCTCCTATGAGTCCCTCTCCGTCGCTAACCCGGCGCAACGTCAGTGGCAGGTGATCACCCTGCTGCCCGCAGAGTGCGACGCGGACTGCCTTGATCGTCTCGCAATGCTGCATCAGGCCCATATCGCCCTCGGCCGGGAGCAGGACCGGGTCGTGCCCCTGGTCTATCTGACGGCAGACAGCGATCCCGGCATCCGCGGCGAACTGACCAGTCGTTCTCTGCACATCGCCAACGCTGAGGCGGCCGTGGAGGAGGCGCTGATGCCGAACGGTCTGGTGGTGGTAGACCCGATGGGGCAGTGGGTGATGGGCTACCCGGCGGTTGCCGGTACCGAAGCCCATATTCAGCAGGGGCGTGATCTGCTCAGTGATCTGCGCAAGCTTTTGAAACTGAGCCGGATTGGCTAGGAGGGACCATGAAAAAACTGACCTTTGCGACCCTGTCCCTGGCCTTTGTGGTGATCCTCCTCGGGGCGTTTACCCGCCTGACCGATGCGGGGCTGGGTTGTCCCGACTGGCCCGGCTGTTACGGTTTTCTGACCGTGCCCTCCGAGCAGCATATCCCGATTGCCGAGGCCCGATTCCCGGAACGCCCGGTGGAAGCGGCCAAAGCGTGGGCGGAGATGGTGCATCGCTACGTGGCGGGCACGCTGGGATTAATGATCCTGGCTTTGGCGTTGGTTTCGCTGAAGCACAGCGGCCCGAAAAAGCTGCCTTGGGCGTTGGTGGGTCTGGTGATCTTTCAGGCCGCCCTGGGGATGTGGACCGTAACACTGGATCTGATGCCCGTGGTGGTGATGGGGCACCTGCTTGGGGGCTTTGCTATCTTCAGCCTACTGTTTCTTTTGTGGTTACGGCAGCACTCGGTGGCGGTGACCCTCTCTCCGTTAAGGGGTCTGGCGATGGTGGCCCTGGCGGTATTGGTGGGACAGATCATGCTTGGCGGCTGGACCTCAGCCAACTACGCGGCACTGGTCTGCACGCAACTGCCCATCTGTGAAGGGGACTGGATGGGAAACCTCTCCCCGCTTGAAGCGTTCCACCCACTGCCGCCCCCGGCAGAGAGCTACGAGTTTGGGGTACTGGATTACCCGGCCCGCATGACCATCCATGTAAGCCACCGGATCGGCGCCGTGATCACCGCACTGGTGTTGCTGTGGCTCTGGTGGCGTCTGCGTGAAAACGGAGCCAACCGCATTGCTGCAGTATTGGGGACCGTGTTGCTGGTGCAGGTTGCGCTGGGCGTGACCAATGTCGTTGGCTCGCTGCCGCTTCCGGTGGCCGTCGCGCACAACGGCGTGGCAGCACTGCTGCTGCTCACTCTGGTTTGGATCAACCATCTGGCCTGGCGCAGTCCGGCCAAGGAGGCGTAAATGGCTAAGCTGCAACTGGCTCTGATGGACACGCCCGCCTGGCCATGGCGGGACTACCTGGAGATGACCAAGCCTAAGGTGGTGGCACTGATGCTGGTCACCGCTTTGGTGGGGATGGCGCTGGCCAGTCCCGGCTGGATCCCTCTCAATGCCCTGTTCTTTGGCCTGACGGGCATCGGCCTGATGGCGGGTGCCGCAGCGGCCATCAACCATCTGGTGGATCGCCGTATCGACACCATTATGGCGCGCACACACAACCGTCCACTGCCGAAGGGGCGGGTGGCGCCAATGCAGGCGCTGGTGTTTGCTTCAGTGCTGGCGGTGGTGGGCTTTGTCATGCTCTATGCGCTGGTCAATCCGCTTACCGCCTGGCTCACTTTTGCCAGCCTGATCGGCTACGCCGGGATCTACACCGGCTTCCTTAAACGCGCTACCCCGCAGAACATTGTGATCGGCGGTCTGGCTGGCGCCATGCCACCCCTGTTGGGTTGGACCGCGGTCACTGGGGATTTCCATGGCCACGGCATGTTGCTGGTGATCATCATCTTTGCCTGGACGCCGCCCCATTTCTGGGCCCTCGCCATCCACCGCAAAGCGGATTACGCCAAGGCGGGATTACCGATGCTGCCGGTAACCCACGGGGTGGAGTACACCAAAACTCACATCCTGCTTTACAGCTTCCTGCTGGCGCTGGCCTGTTTGCTGCCGGTTCTGGTGGGGATGAGCGGCGCCCTTTACCTGATGGGGTCTACGGTGCTCAGTGGCTGGTTTCTCTGGCGTGCCTGGCAACTGAAGTTCCAACCGGAACGCTATGAGCCGATCAAGCTGTTCCTGTTCTCCATCTGGCAACTGCTGGCGCTGTTTGTGTTGATGCTGGTGGACCACTATCTGGGGTTGTGGCTATGAAGGCATCAAGCCAATGGATCATTCTGCTGGGGTTGGTTGCCCTGATGGCCGGCCTCTCCTTCAGCCTGCAGGATGCGGCACCCCGTCCCACCGTGTCAGCCCTGTGGCTTGAGCAACCCCGGGCTTTGCCGGAGTTTGCCCTCACCGACCATCAGGGTCAGCCCTTTGATCGTGCCCGACTGGAGGGACGGTGGAGCCTGATTTTTGTGGGCTACACCTCCTGCCCCGACGTGTGCCCGACCACCATGTCGGATCTGGCCCGAGTCTACCCGAAGCTGGAGCGCTCGCTGGGTGACGATCCGGTTCAGGTGATTCTGTTGTCGGTCGACCCGGCCCGGGATGCGCCGGAGAAGCTGGGTCAGTACGTTGAGTTCTTCCGTCCCGGCTTTCAGGCGGTCACCGGTGACCATGCCCAGCTTTACCCTTTTACCCAGTCTCTTGGCCTGGTTTACGCCCTGGTGGATAACCCCAACGGTGGTGAGTACCTGGTGGATCACTCCGCCGATCTGGTGCTGATTAACCCAAGGGGAGAGATCGAAGCGTTTTTCCGGCCCACTGGTGAATTGGGCACTCTGCGGAAGGTTTCCATGGCACAGCTGGAGCATGATCTGCCGGTGATTGTGGAGGCCTATTCGGGGTGAAACGCGCTGGAAATGAGCAATAAAAAAGGACACTTTGGTGTCCTTTTTTGTTGTCATCCCAAAACCACCGCCTATGGCGGTGGTGAACAGAATTTTGGGGCTTTGCCCGTAGAGTTGAGACTTCTAAATATATTCGCGTAAACGGATAAGTAGACGAGCCTCAAAATCGAATCCGTTTGATGGTGTTTCACGGCGAAAGCCGTCCACCTTCGCCGACTCGCGGCGCCGAGCGTGAGCGACTGGGAATGAAGCCGAGGGCCATGGAAGGCCCGAGTGGCCAGCCGAGCATGGGTGAACGCCGATAGGCGTGAACGCGGAGCCATGGAGGGCGGAGCCGGCTTTTTGGAAAGGGTATGGATAGCCCTTTCCAAAAACGAGTCTGGCCAGAGCTGAAATGGAAAGGAGAGGGAGCGAGGGGCTTTCGTCGCGCCGGAGGCATAGGGGAGTCCAGAGGGGCGTTAGCCCTTCTGGCGGCCGCCGGGCCGCTCCCGGCAAAAGGGGGTAATGGCTTCGCTACAGTTACATACCTGTGGCATCCCCGAAAACAAAAAGCCCCCTTAAAGGGGGCTAATCAAAGCCACCTGCTATGCAGGTGGATATTTACACTTGGTCTTACTCCGCCGGCCAGCTGCCGTCCGGATTGGCTTGAATCCAGGGCTGGGAGTACCAGTAGTAGCCGTTCTGAGTGCGGCTGGGCGCGGTGCAGTTGTAGCGACTGCGACCGGCAGGCATCGGCAGGTCCGCCTGAATGGTGAAGGTGTTGTCATCCAGCCAGGTTGGCGCTTTGGCGCCCTGGCCTTGGATGTAGCACATCAGCTCTTTGGTGCGGACGTCCTTGCCATCAAGGGTGACGGTCAGAGTAGGGCGGTTGCGGCCAATCAGCTCGGACTCCTCGCCGTCCACGGCGACAACCGGCATGTTCAGACTGTGCAGTTTGACCTTCAGGGTGGCCATATCGGCGTAGGGACCGGCCACCGGGTAGCGGGGAACGGCGGTCAGACTGGAGTAGGGACCAGCGGCACCGGAGTGCTGGCCAATGCCAACAAAGCCCATGTTGTCCAGCAACTTGCGCAGGGCCTGGTTGTATTCACCATAGGGGTACGCCAGCATCTTTACGTTGTGGCCGATCTCTTCAGTGATGATCGTCTCTGTCTTCTCGATGTCTGCGCGGATCCGGGCTTCCCACTGCGCTTGAGTCTCGCCCTCAAAGCGGCGGATCAAGTGGTCATGCGCCTCGCTGTGGTTGGCGATGGTGGCGCCCTCTTTGCTCAGAACTCGCAAGGTGTCCCAATCCATCATATTGGCACGGCCGACCGGGGCGGGATTGATAAAGAGGGTGTAGGGGAAGCCATAACGCTTCAGCACCGGATGACCGTTTTCATAGATGTTCTGAAAGCCGTCATCAAAGGTGATGGCAACGGTCTTCGGAGGGAGCGGGGTCTTGCTGCGGATGGCGTCGATGACGGTTTGCAGAGAGACGACATTGAACTGGTTCTCGGCCAGGTAGGCCATCTGCTCTTCAAACTGGGCGGGAGTCACCGAGGTGATGGCCGGCGTGTTTTCGCTGACGTGGTGGTACTGTAGGATCACCGCAGCCTGTACCGGCAATGCAGCGCACCACAGCGGCAGCCACGTGAGCAGCCGGAGTATCGAATTCTTCATTGAGGTTCCCAATTCCTGTTATGACGATCACCGCCATTTTGCGGCAGTGGGAGGGGCATCGACGCACCTTTATGCTGGCGCTGCCGATGATCCTGTCCAACGTCACTATCCCCTTGTTGGGGCTGGTAGATACGGCCGTGATCGGCCATCTCAGCGACGCCTACTATTTGGGTGGCGTCGCCGTTGGCGCGATGATTATAACCTTTTTGTTTTGGATTCTGGGATTTTTGCGGATGGCCACCACAGGCTTGGTGGCCCAGGCCTTTGGTGCGGGCGATCCCCTGTCTCAGCTGAGGGTGGTGTTCCAGGCGGGCGCAATGGCGCTGATGCTGGCAATGCTGTTGCTGCTGTTCCAGGCACCCATCCTCTCGATGGCTTTAATGCTGGTTGGGGGCAGTGCCGAGGTGCAGCACTATGCCAGCGTCTACTTCTCCGTTCGGATCTGGTCCGCCCCTGCGGCACTGCTCAACCTGGCACTGCTCGGTTATCTGCTGGGCCGGCAGAGCCCACGCTCGGCGATGTGGCTGCTGCTCTGCACCAATGGTCTGAATATCGCGCTGGATCTGCTATTTGTGGTGGGTTTTGGCTGGGGTGTGGCAGGCGCAGCCGGGGCCAGTGTGATCGCCGACTATGGCGCATTAGCGCTGGCGCTGACCCTGGTCTGGCATCAGCTGCCCCCGGAGCTTCGCAGCAAAACCACCTTGAGTTTGCTCAATCTCAAGGGGTGTGGCCGATTGCTGGCACTGAATCGGGACATCTTTATTCGCACCCTGTGTCTGCAGCTCTGCATGGCCTTTGTTACCGCACAGGGAGCACGTCTTGGCGATGCGGTGGTGGCCGCCAACTCGGTACTGATGAACTTCACGCTGCTGATGGCCTACGCTCTGGATGGGTTTGCCTATGCCGCTGAGGCCGAGGTGGGGCGAGCCAGTGGTGCGCGGGACCGGGATGGGATCCGCCATGCGGTGGTGCTTGGCGGGTTTTGGTCAGCGCTGACCGCCGGTGCCTTTACCCTGCTGTTTTGGACTGGCGGTGAGGGGATCATTGCGCTGCTGACCAGCATCGAGGCGGTTCGTACCACGGCGACGGAATACCTGCCCTGGGTGGTGATATACCCATTACTGGCCTTCACCTGTTTTCTGTTTGATGGGGTCTATATCGGCGCCGCTCGCGGGCGTGAGATGCGCAACAGCATGGTGTGGTCTGCGCTGGGGTTCTTTGCCCTGTGGGCTGCGACCCAATCCGCGCTGCCGGGCAACCATGCCTTGTGGATGGCGTTTTGCGGCTTTATCGCCCTGCGCAGCGTGACCCTGTCTGGCCACTTCTGGTGGAGCTGGCGACAGGGGCAGTGGGGATAACAAAACGCCGGCCATCAGGCCGGCGTTGAGGTTTCTGAGCGGATGCCTCAGAAGTAGGAGTGCTCGCCGTGCTCGTGCTCGGTGACATCCTTAACGGCGGTCAGCTCACCAGCGAACTCTTCCAGCAGCTGCTTCTCGATGCCATCCTTCAGGGTGACGTCCACCATGGAGCAGCCGTTACAGCCGCCGCCAAACTGGATAACCGCGATGCCTTCCTCGGTCAGTTCCATCAGGGTGATGTAACCGCCGTGGCCGGCCAGTTGCGGGTTTACCTGAGATTGGATCACGTACTCAACACGGTCACGCAGCGGCGCGTCGTCGGCCACTTTGCGCATCTTGGCGTTCGGGGCCTTCAGGGTCAGTTGGCTGCCCAGTTGGTCGGTCACGTAGTCGATCAGGGCTTCTTCCAGGAAGGGAGCGCTCTTCTCGTCCACCATGGCATTAAAGCTTTCGAACGGCAGCTCGATGTCATCCGCTTCCACGGCATCCGGCGGGCAGTAGGAAACACCGCACTCCGCTTGCGGGGTGCCCGGATTAATCACGAAAACACGGATGTTGGTGCCTTCCGGCTGGGAAGACAGCAGTTTGGCAAAATGGGCCTGAGCGGCTTCGGTAATGGTGATCATACTGGCTCTCTTAAAACCTGAGCTTTTGACTCGGATATCTCATGATAACCGGATTGAGCCGCCGATTATAGAGTCAGAGATTGAAGCCGGTCACGGTTTATTGGCTAGGGCGTAGGGCGATTGTTACACTTCGTGGTCATAACGATAACAACCGGTTCATGGACGATGAAGAAACTGATAGCGATTGGGGCACTGTTTTTTGCCCTTGCCTTACCCTCTCAGGCAGCTGATCCCCTGGCCACTCTGGCCCCCGATACCCCCTATCTGGATACGCTTCCGACGCCGTCACAACACTTTCGTGGTGACATTGGTGAGCGTCACCTTCGATATGATGAAGTGAGTGCCTACTTTCATAAGTTGGCGGATAACAGTGCGCGAATGACGCTGGAGAACATCGGTTTCAGCCATCAGGGACGCCCCCAGTGGGCGGCGATCATTACCAGCGAAGCCAACCACCAGCGACTTGATGAGATTCTGGCGCAGCGGGCCCGCGTCGCGCAGGGAGAGAGGGTGAACGGGCCGGTTGTGATCTGGCTGGCGTACTCCATTCACGGCGATGAGGCCAGTGGTCTCCACGCCAGTCCGCTGTTCGCTTACCACTTGGCAGCTGGTCAGTCGGCGGAGGTCAAGCGTTGGCTGGAGGAGGCGATCATCATCATCACGCCGAGTCAAAATCCGGATGGTAATGACCGCTTCAGCAACTGGGTGAACGGCTACCGTGGCGCGGTGCCCAGTGGCCATAACTACCATCGTGAGCATTTCCAGGGCTGGCCTTCGGGTCGGGTCAACCACTACTGGGCAGATCTGAACCGCGATTGGCTCTACCAGGCGCACCCGGAAAGCCGGGGAAGGGTGGCCTTCTTCCAGCGCTGGCAGCCCCATGTAGTCAGTGACTATCACGAGATGGGGCATCAGAGCAGTTACTTCTTCCAGCCGGGCGTGCCGGATCGCACCCACCCGCTGACTCCGAAGGAGAATCAGACACTGACGGCACGCATCGCGGATCACCATGCGCGGGCATTGGATGCTTTGTATCAGCCCTATTTTTCCCGGGAGTCTTTCGACGACTTCTACTACGGCAAGGGCTCTACCTATCCGGACATCAATGGGTCCGTTGGCATCCTGTTTGAACAGGCCACCGCCCGTGGCCTTCATCGTGACAGTGAGCGGGGCGAGGTCACACTGGCGCTGGGGGTCCGAAACCATCTGGCTACCTCCTTCTCCACCGTACGAGGCGCATTGGCGGAAGCCGGGACACTCGCCCGCTATCAGCAGCAGTTCTTTCAGGACGCACTGGAAGCGGGACGGGACCGTCGTGGTGCCGGTTATCTGGTCTCGGCACGGGGAGACCGCAACCGATTGAACGCCTTTGCGACCATCCTGGCCAGTCACCGGGTGCGTTACGCCTATCTGCAAGACGCCGTTGAATCGAATGACCAGATGTTTGCCCCCGGTGATCTCTTTATCCCCTTTGCTCAGCCTCAGTACCGTTTGCTGGAGGCGCTATTTGATGAGCGTACCGAGTTTGCTGACAACACCTTCTATGATGTGTCGGCCTTCTCCGCGGAACTGGCGTTTGACCTGAATCGGGCCGAGGTGCGACGCGCCCCTCCGACTCAGGAGCAGGCCCCGCAGTTGGCGGCAATCCAGTATGAGCAACCCGCGCTGCAGTGGCTGATCCCCTGGGGAGACCGACTGGCACCTGCCGCGCTGAACCGGCTGCTGGAAGCCGGATATCGGGTGCGCTTTGCGGAAAGTGGTGGGCGTGTTCACGGACGCCAGGGCGCGATCGACTACGACGCGGGCGCGTTGACCATTCTGGGCAACCAGCCTGACCTGGCGTCTGCCCTAAAGGGGATTGAGCAGGAGTTCGGCGTGCAGGCCTATCCGGTGGTCGCCGGTCAGGCGATTGAGGGAGCGGATCTGGGCAGTCGTCGCTTCCATGCGGTGAAAGCGGTGAAGCCGGCGATCCTGGTGGGCCGGGATGTCAGCCAGTACGAGGCGGGCATGCTCTGGTACTACCTGGACCAGATCCTGGGCATCGAAACCGTGTTGCTGGATGGCGAGTACTTCAACCGGGCGCCGCTCTCTGAATTTACCCACCTGTTCCTTGTGGATGGGGCCTACAGCAAGATGAGGGGCGCCAAAGCGGTAATCGACCCCTTTGTTCGTGATGGCGGCACCGTGGTGGCCTGGAAGCGCGGAGTTGCCAAACTGGCCCAATGGGAGATGGTGAGTGTCGGCGTCAATCAGCGCAGCTTCTTTGCGCCGGAGTTCGCCCATGCTGGCGACCAGATCGCCTTTGCCCAACGGGACCAGGACGATGCCCGCCGCACCATTGGTGGCGCCATTGTGAGTTGGAAGCTGGACACCACGCATCCGCTGGCGTTCGGTCTGAGCGAGGCGCTGCCGATGATGAAAAATCGGGAGTTGTCACTGGTGCCAAAAGCCGATGTGGGTCGCACCGTTGCCCGTTATGACGAATCCCTGCTGCTGTCCGGCTATATGGCCCCTGAATATCAGAAGGCGCTTTCCGAAGAGGTGGCGGCGCATGTTCAGTCTGCGGGTTCGGGTCAATATGTGCTGCTGGCGGACAACCCGCTGTTCCGTAACTTCTGGCTTGGCGGTGAGAAGCTGGTGGCCAATAGCTTGTTCCTGGTGCCTGCGCTGAACTGATTCAATGCAGGGCGCTTGCCAACGCCCAATACTGGCTAACGGAGTGGCCCTGGCGTCTGAGTGTGGCGGCCAGGGTCGCAAAGGTGGTGCCGGTGGTGACGACATCGTCCACCAGGGCTAGATTGGTCAGTCTGGGCCCCGCCAGTACCGCAAAGCTGCCCTTGAGGTTACGACGTCGGTCAGCGCCGCTGAGGCCATGCTGATCCTGCGTTTGGCGTTGCTTAATCACCCGCCCCTCGATTACCGGAAGATTCAGCCTTTTTCCCAGAGCCCGGGCAATCAGCACACTGTGGTTAAACCCCCTTGTCGGCAGTTTGGAGGGGTGCATGGGCACCGGCAACAAAGCGTCCGGTCGGGGAATGGCGCCCAGTGACCAAAGCGTTTCCAATCGCTGTGCCAGCGCCTCGGTGAGGGGAGGCAGCAGACTCAGGCGCCGCTGGATCTTGATCGCCCCGGCCAGGTAACCCAGCGGGTGATGATAGGGGTAGGCGCACACCAGTGGCCGCCACCGCTTTTTGCTGAGACAGCGGCCACAGCGCCAGGGGACGGGTGCCGGCATGGGGCGGCTGCACCCCAGACAGAGCGGACCGGGCTCCCCATCTGCCAAACAGACCTCGCACAGACCCTGGCCCTCGCTGCAGGGTTGCTGACACAGCAAGCAGCGGTTGGGTAAACTGCGCTCCATCACGCCAAGCAGGCGCTTCAGCCAAAAGGAAACGTCCATGTCCATCCACTCCAGACTATCGAACCCCTCACTGCATGTTCAGTGGCATGGAGCGGGTGCGCCTCTGTTGCTGCTTCATGGCTGGGGGATGAACGGTGCCGTTTGGCAGAGCATCACGGCGGATTTGGCGGCTGCCGGGTTTCGGGTTGGTCTGGTGGACCTGCCCGGTTTCGGTCACTCAGCGCCACTGCCTGGGGCCCGGCTGGCTGAGTTGGCGAAGGCGGTGCTGACCGAGGTGCAGGCTCCGACGCATCTGCTCGGCTGGTCTCTGGGCGGGTTGGTGGCGACTCAGATGGCGCTGTTGGCACCGGAGCGGGTAGCCAGTTTGGTCACGGTGGCCAGCTCTCCTGCATTTCAGGCGGCGGAAGGGTGGGGCGGCATCAAGCCTGAGGTGCTCAGTCAGTTTGGTGAGCAACTGGCGGCGGATCTGCCCCGAACCCTGGAGCGGTTTCTGGCACTGCAAGCGATGGGGTCGGCCACGGCCCGGGAGGACGTTCGCGTGTTGCGTGCGGCTATCGCGCAATCTCCAGCCCCGGATGCAGAAGCGCTGGCGGATGGGTTGGCGATCCTGAGAGAGGCGGATCTTCGCTCCAGAGTGGCCGGGATAAGGCCGCCCTGGCTGCGTCTTTATGGTCGGCTTGATGGCCTGGTGCCCGCCCGGACCGTGGCTCAGGTGGATGCTATGGCGCCACAATCTCAGTCGGTGATACTGCCTAAAGCGTCTCATGCGCCCTTTATTTCTCATCGGGAGCAAACCCTGTCCGAACTGAAAAGGTTTTACCTAACCCTTTGATCGGTTGATAATTGACCAGGGAGGTGTCCAATCACATGTTCCTGGTTTCCAATTTTCCCAATGTTCCTATCGCCACCACCAATCCCGCCACGGAAAGTGCGCAGCGGGAGGCGGCGGCGCGGGTGCCGATCAGCCGGCCGGAGCCGCTGCTGAAGAGTGCTGCGGAACGGGCGTTGGATCCGGAGCGGGATCGAACCCGGATTGCGACAAAGGGCTTTGATGAGCCTGAGAAGGAGCAGGCTCAGCGCGACGGCGATGAGGACACGGAGTCTGGCCAGCAGGGCAAAGAGGGACCGCTGAACTGGCGCGATGCGCTGGCACAGGCGCGTCCGGTGATGGAGCGTCCTGGTACCCGCCGACAGTCAGAAAGGGAGGCGCCGATCAGCCATCCCGCGGTGAACCTGGATAAGGCCGCCTACGCGCACTTTGAGCAGATTGTTCGCCACTACTACGACCGTGTGGCCCAGCCTCGCACACCGCCCCTGTTTGAGGCCCGTACTTAGAAGGTGTAGCGCAGCCCTGCGCTAAATCCGGACATCGTTTGCAGGTAATCGCTGTAGCCGCTCTCCATCAGAAATGTGTGCAGCGAGTAGTCCAGGGTGAGAGCCAGTTTGGGGTGAAAGCGCCACGCCAGGCCCGCACCAAAGTGAAAATTTCCGCCCCCGCTGGCCGTATCCAGGCGAGCCCCCCCTTCCCAGAGGATCGCTTTCTGCTCCAGCAGCACAACGCCAAGACCGGCCCGGCCATAGACCTCCCATTGTTGCCCCAGCATGGTGTGAAAACGGGCGGTGGTGGTCAGACTGTGGAAGGTGTCCCGCCAGTAGTGAAACACCGAATCCTGGATCTCATAGTTGCCGAGGTAGTTGTAGTGAACCTCAATATCGATCCAATCGTTTACTGGAGCGGCGCTATAGAGCCCCCAGGAGAACGCCTGCTGGTCGAATCGGTAATCGTCGTAGAGCCCATCCGTGTCATAGGTCACCTGGCCGAAGTGAATGCCCAGCTTTTTGTCTTCCAGCCAGGAAGCCTGGGCGGAGCAGGTGAGCATCAGGATGGTCATCGCGAGCAGAGTACGCATTGATAAGCCTCGTTACCGAAAAGGAATCGCAGGGTACGGAATCGGCAGAGGCGGAGCTAATGATCCTTTTTGAAGGGCCTGATTAAGGCAATTTATCAGCCATCTCCAATGGCGTTCGACGGGCACGAATGGTCTCTGCCAGCTGTTCAATCAGCCAAAGGGTGATGGTGGGGTGCTGATGGCCCCGGTGGTAGTACGCGAACATGTCGACGGCGAGGAATTTAGGGTCCACATCCAATTCTATTGCCCGGAACTCAGGCCGGTGAAAGGGCAGCATCATCACACTGTGTGGAAAGAAGTAGTCGTGCTGCCTTAACACATCCAGAACGGCAGAGACGGAGGAACTGCGAAAGCGCACATTGGCACTTTGCCCATGTGCATTCAGAACCGTTTTGATGATGGGTTCGCGATCAGTTATACCGGGGTTGAACAGGCAGGCCAGGCCCCAGGGCGAGAGTTGTTCAGGGGTGATGCTGTCACCTTTATAGGGATGGCTATCGTGCACCATCAGTACGCCGAGGTCCCAGCCCAGCGGCGCAGCGATCAGCTCTTTGGAGCGGTGGGGAAAGTCGATGTTTACCCCCACATCAATCTCGCCATTCAGCAGCTTTACCGGGGTCTCGGCGGTCCACTCCAACAGCTCAACGGTGGCGTTGGGGGCAGCATGGCACAACCGGTTGAAAAGCCCGGCCCCAAAATAGTGTGCCAGGTGGGGGGCCAGCGCGACGCGCAACGTGGTGTCCAACTGCAGAGGATCAAACTCATTGCTGTCATTCACGGCTTCAGCGAGTCCGGCCAGCACCGGCTTCAGTCTCTCCAGCAGGCTGCGGGCAAACTGGGTCGGCTTCATGCCATCGGGCACCTTGATAAACAGTTCATCTTCGAAATGGTGGCGTAGGCGCTGCAGCGCATGGCTGACGGCGGGCTGGGTCACATGCAGTCGCGTGGCGGCCCGCCGCATATTGCCCTCCTGAGCGAGCACCTGAAAGGTGCGCAGCAGGTTGAGGTCCAGATTGCTAAAGCGGTCTTTTGACATATCGGAAATCGCACGGACGAGGTTGCGTGATAAGGCTAGCTTATCACGCCGGTTCGGTGACAGTTATCATCCCGTTCAAATAAAGATTAATCCTTAAAAAACATTGCCATAGTTACTTGCGATTGGCGTTGGCAGAGCGCTGGCCCCATTTGGACTTCAAACTCCCGACTCCCTGATTTGCGGCAATATTTCCGGTCTGTAGAGTGTGCTCCGACAACTCTGCGCAACCCAAGGAAACAGGGGACAATTGGGGCCCACCGGCACAGGAGGAGAGCCGGTCTGCCCATCAGTTAGGAGCCTATCCATGAACAAAACGGCCATTCTGACCGCGACTCTGATGATCAGCCCCCTTGCCGTGGCGGAGGTACCCCATACCTTTTCCGCTGGTACGCCCGCTAAAGCCGCGGAGGTCAATGCGAACTTTCAGCACGTCAGCAGCGCCAATGCGGCAACAGCCGAGCAACTTGACCAGCTTGAGGATTACGTTGCCAAGATGGGAGAGGCCATCAGTGCCCTGAATGACCATCTGTTTCCTGAGCGCTCCTACCTCTGCCACACCGGCTTGCCAGTTGGCATCCGTGACCACTTTGGCGGTGTGCCCTTTATCAACGCCAGCTTCACTCTGGTGGACAGTGAGGGGACCGTATTGCCGCTTTACCTGATGGTGCCTGAGCAGCCCATGGCGCCCCGAGGTCAGCGGGCAGACCTGATGGTGACGGACTTTGCCGGCTACAGCGCCAATCTGGACTTCTGTGGTTATCCGGCCCGCCTGGATAACGTGTTTCGTACCGATTACGACCTGAGCCAGCCCGATGGTGTGGTGGTGACCTTCTACACCGAAACCCAACTCCAGGTGAACAATCCGGACAGTGCAACCCCGCTCTTCACCAATTCAGTGCGGTTTGAGCTGGGCCGGGCGATGATGCCGAAAGCGGGTTCAGGTCGATATGAACTGACCCCGGCAGACCTGCCAAGTGTCGAGGCCGTTGCCGAAGCGCTGAAGGCGGGTTACCAGGTTTACTTCCACTCCACCCTGAAGCCGGTAAACCAGTAAGGGGGCGCCATGAGACCGTTTTTTCTGCTGGCTGCGGCAATGATGCTGGCCGCTTGCGGTTCCGATGCGGGGGACCGTGAAAGTGGCCCGTCACCGGTGCAGCCGATTGAACCACCGCCGCCAGGCACCGAAGTGGTGCTGATCTGGGATGAACAGAACTGGGATCAGGCCGACTGGCAGTAACCGTTAAAAAGAAAAGCCGCCTGAACAGGCGGCTTTCTTGTTGGCGTTACCGACGCTTTTTGGCGTTGGCAAAGGCGTCGGCAAAGGCCCCGGAGAGCCCACCGCCGTTCTGCGCCGGACGCTGGCCACGCTGCTCTTTGCGAGGGGCACGCTCCTGACGCTCCCGGCCACCACTGCGCTGACTGCGCTGCTCGCCGGGTTGATCGTCCAGACGCATGGAGAGGCCGATGCGCTGACGCGGCACGTCCACCTCCATCACTTTCACTTTGACCACATCGCCGGCTTTCACCACGGTTCGCGGGTCGTCCACAAACTTATTGGACAGGGCACTGATGTGCACCAGGCCATCCTGATGCACGCCGATGTCCACAAAGGCGCCAAAGTTGGCCACGTTGGTGACCACGCCCTCCAGCACCATGCCAGGTTCCAGATCCGACACCTTCTCCACTCCCTCCGCAAAGGCGGCGGTTTCGAACTGGCCCCGCGGATCGCGACCCGGCTTATCCAGTTCCTTCAGGATGTCGGTGACGGTGGGCAGACCAAAGCGCTCATCAGTAAAGTCGGCAGCACGCACCTGTTGCAGCGCGCCTGAGTTGCCGATCAGTTCGCTCACGGCTACACCGGTGTGCGCACTGATCTTCTCCACCACCGGGTAGGCTTCCGGGTGCACACCGGAGCCGTCCAGCGGATTGTCGCCACCGGCGATGCGGAGGAAGCCGGCACACTGCTCATAGGCTTTGGGCCCCAGTCGGGCCACTTTCAGCAACTGTTTGCGATTGGTGAAACGGCCATGTTCATCCCGGAACTGGATGATGTTCTGAGCCAGGGTCCGGCTCAGGCCAGCAACGCGGGTCAGCAGCGGGACAGAGGCGGTGTTCAGATCCACCCCAACGCCGTTTACGCAATCCTCCACCACCGCGTCGAGGGAGCGGGCCAGTTGGGTTTGGCTGACATCATGCTGGTACTGGCCCACACCGATCGATTTGGGTTCGATCTTGACCAACTCCGCGAGCGGATCCTGCAGGCGCCGACCGATGGAGACGGCACCGCGCAGTGCCACATCCAACTGCGGGAACTCCAGGGCGGCGGTTTCGGAAGCCGAATATACGGAGGCCCCTGCTTCGCTCACCATGACCTTGGTCAGGCCCGGCTTTTTCAGGGCTTTGATCAACTCCCCGGCCAGTTTGTCGGTTTCCCGGGAAGCGGTGCCGTTGCCAACGGCAATCAACTCCACGTTGTACTGGGTCACCAGTTTGGCCAGGGTGGCCAGGGCATCGTTCCAGCGTTTCTGCGGAGCGTGGGGGTAGATGGTGTCAGTGGCGACCAGCTTACCGGTGCCGTCCACCACCGCCACTTTACAGCCGGTACGTAGGCCCGGGTCGAGGGCCAGAGTCGGGCGCATGCCGGCCGGAGCGGCCATCAACAGGTCGGAGAGGTTTTCGGCGAACACCTTGATGGCATCGGTTTCAGCCCGCTCGCGCAGGTCACCCAGCAGTTCAGTCTCCATCGCCAGGCTGATTTTGACCCGCCAGGTCCACTGGCACAGCTGCTGCAGCCAGCGCTCACCCGGGGCATTGCCGGTCGGGATATCGAAGTGACGGGCGATGATCTGCTCGCAGTAGGAGCTGCGATCCCCCTCCTCTTTGCCCGGATCCGCCTCCAGCGCCAGGGTCAGAACGCCTTCGTTGCGGCCACGCAGCATCGCCAGAGCGCGGTGAGAGGGCGCTTTGGCCCAGGGCTCCGCATGGTCGAAGTAATCCTGAAACTTGGCGCCAGCCTGTTCCTGACCGGTGATGACCTGGCTTTTCAGGTGGGCGTTTTGCTTGAGGTGCTGACGAATGGCGGCCAGTAGGGTGGCGTCTTCCGCAAAACGCTCCATCAGAATGGCGCGGGCGCCATCCAGGACCGCTTTGGTGGTGTCAAAACCCGCTTCGGCATTGAGGTAACTCTCTGCCACGGCTTCCGGGTCCTGTCCCGGGTTGTCAAACAGGGTATCGGCCAGGGGAGAGAGCCCTGCCTCAATGGCGATCTGCCCTTTGGTACGGCGCTTGGGCTTGTAGGGCAGGTAGAGATCTTCCAGAGCGGTTTTGGTGTCGGCGCCGAGAATGGCGTCGCGCAGCGTGTCCGTCATCTTACCCTGGTCCTCAATGGACTTGAGGATCGCGTTGCGGCGATCACCCAGTTCCCGCAGGTAGGAGAGTCGGGTTTCCAGAGTACGCAGTTGGGTGTCATCCAGGGTGCCGGTCACCTCTTTACGGTAACGGGCGATAAAGGGCACGGTGGCACCTTCATCCAACAGAGTGATGGCGGCTTGAACCTGCTGAGAGCGGACACCCAGTTCCTGGGCAATGAGGTGTGAAATCTGTTCCATAGCGTCAATACTTGCGTTCACCCGCGTGGGCGGGATACAAACGGAAAATGACGGTCACCTTAGCACAGGGACCGCGACGGTTTTTAACGGATTTTGTGTGAATGAAAAAGGCAGATCTGATCACCAAGGAAGGCTGGAACGCACTGGAAGCGGAACTGAAATATCTGTGGAAGGAGGAGCGTCCCCGCGTGACTCAGGCGGTGTCTGACGCTGCGGCGTTGGGAGATCGGAGTGAAAACGCCGAGTACATCTACGGTAAAAAGCGCCTGCGTGAGATTGACCGGCGGGTGCGCTTTCTGTCCAAACGGATGGAGGTGCTTCGCGTGGTTGAGCCGGACCGCCGCCAGGAGGGCAAAGTCTATTTTGGCGCTTGGGTGGAGCTTGAGAATGACGACGGTGACCAGAAACGCTATCGCCTGGTGGGGCCGGATGAGTTCAATGTGAGGGAGGGTAAGATCAGCATCGACTCTCCGTTGGCTCGTGCGTTGCTCGGTAAAGAGGTCGACGATGAGATCCGGGTCCGCACACCCAATGGCGACCAACTGTTTTATATTAATGCGATACGTTACAAAGCGTTCGAGGACTGAGGGGGTTAGGGATGAATCAGGAGACCACGAAGGTCTTGGTCGTTGACGACGACATGCGGTTAAGGAATTTGCTGGAGCGGTATCTGGTGGAGCAGGGATTCCAGGTACGTTCTGCCGCAGACTCTGAGCAGATGGATCGCCATCTGGAGCGGGAAAATTTCCACCTGCTGGTGCTGGATCTGATGCTGCCGGGCGAGGATGGCCTCTCCATCTGCCGGCGGTTGAGACAGAAAGGCAACGAGATCCCGATTGTGATGCTGACCGCCAAGGGCGACGAGGTGGACCGCATCATCGGACTGGAGCTGGGCGCGGATGATTATCTGCCCAAGCCCTTCAACCCCCGTGAACTGCTGGCCCGCATCAAGGCGGTACTGCGCCGCCGTCCCGCTGAAGTGCCGGGCGCGCCCTCGCAGGAGGAAACGGAGGTGCTGTTTGGCGACTACCGCTTGAACCTGGCGACCCGCGAGATGTTCCGTGGGGACGAGCCGGTGGCGCTGACCTCGGGTGAGTTTGCAGTACTGAAGGTACTGGTCAGCAATCCTCGTGAGCCAATGAGCCGCGATAAGCTGATGAACCAGGCCCGGGGACGGGATTACAGCGCTCTGGAGCGCTCCATCGACGTGCAGGTATCCCGTCTGCGCCGTCTGATTGAGGAGGATCCCTCCAACCCGCGTTACATCCAGACCGTCTGGGGGCTCGGCTACGTGTTTGTGCCCGACGGCAGCGCTCGCTAGTGCGCTGGCGGCTGCTTCCCCGCAGTAACTTTGGTCAGACGGTACTGCTGATCGGCTGTCTGCTGCTGATCAATCAGCTGGTTTCCTATGTGTCGGTGGCGGTTTACGTGATAAAGCCGTCCACCCAGCAGATCAACCAGTTGCTGGCCCGTCAGGTGGAATTGGTGTTCCGCGACCTGCAGTTGGACCTGGATACCCTGACTCCGCTCGACGCGCTGCGCGAGAAGCTGGCGGAAGGGCAGTATATGGAGGCTTTCTCCATTCCCCAGGCGCGAGCCGAGGGGCTGGATGAAGCCACCTACTACCGCATCCTCTCTGACCAGATGAGTGAGTATCTCGGCGGTGACGCTGAGGTACGAATCGCTGGTGGTGAGCAGTACCAGATCTGGATCCGCCCCCCTCAGGCGCCTCAGATCTGGCTTCGGGTGCCCCTGTCCGGCTTTGATGAATCCAAGATCAATCCACTGACCATCTACCTGATGGTGATCGGTGCCCTCTCGGTATTGGGGGGATGGTGGTTTGCTCGTCTGCAGAGTCGTCCTCTGAGGCGATTGCAGCGAGCGGCACTTCAGGTGTCCCGGGGCCGTTTCCCCAAGGCATTGCCGCTGTCTGGCTCTGCCGAGGTGGTAGAGGTGACCAAAGCCTTCAACCAGATGGCCCGCTCAATGGCGGAACTGGAAGCGGACCGTAACCTCCTACTGGCGGGGGTTTCCCATGATCTCCGTACGCCTCTGACCCGGATCCGTCTCTCTACCGAGATGATGAGTAAGGAGGATGCCTTCCTGAAAGAGGGTATCGAGGCAGACATCGATGATATGAACGCCATCATCGATCAGTTCATCGCCTTTATCCGGGGTCATCAGGATGAAGCGATGCAGGTGCAGAGCGTGGATGAACTGCTGCATGACGTGGCTCAGCAGGAGGAGGTCAGGGGGCAGGAGATTGAACTGGCGCTAGGGAATACTCCCGGCATCAAGCTGCAACCGGTGGCGATCAAACGGGTGATCACCAATCTGGTGGAGAACGGTTTGCGCTACGGCAACGGCTGGCTTCGCTTGAGCTCCGGCGTGGAGAGGGGCTGGGTCTGGTTCAAGATTGAGGACAATGGCGCGGGAATCCCGCTGGACCGCCTGGATGAGCTGTTTCAGCCCTTTAAACAGGGTGACATCGCACGAGGTGGCGCCGGGTCCGGATTGGGGCTGGCCATCGTTAAGCGCATCGTGGATGGCCACGGTGGCGAGATCCATGTGGCCAACCGGCCCCGGGGAGGGCTGGAAGCTAAGGTGCGATTGCCATCGGATGGTGGCGAGTAACCCAATAAGAAAGCCGCTCATTTGAGCGGCTTTTTGCTGCTTATCCGGTGGGATTACAGCTTGGGACCTGCGGCAACGATCGCATCGGAAACGTCGTACTTGGCGAAGTTCTGTTGGAACTCAGCGGCAAGTTGACGTGCGAACTGATCGTATTTGTCCGCGTCTGTCCAGGTCTGCTTCGGATTCAGCAGTGCCGGGTCGACACCGGGGATCGCCTTGGGTACAGAGAGGTTCAGAATCGGCAGGGCTTCTGTTTCCACTTCCGCCAGTGCGCCGGAGACAATGGCGTCAACGATGGCCCGGGTGGTGGGGATGTCGAAGCGCTGCCCTTCACCGTAGGGGCCGCCAGTCCAGCCGGTGTTGACCAGGTAAACCTGGCTGCCGAACTGTTCAATGCGCTCCATCAGCAACTCGGCGTATACGCCCGCCGGGCGGGGGAAGAAGGGGGCACCAAAGCAGGTGGAGAAGGTGGACTCGATGGCGGCGCTGGAGCCGATCTCAGTGGAGCCGACTTTGGCGGTGTAGCCGGACAGGAAGTGGTATGCGGCAGCCTCTTTGGACAGCTTGGCGACCGGAGGCAGCACACCGGATACATCGCAGGTCAGGAACACCACAGCACTGGGCTCGGCGCCACGATTGATCTCCACGCGCTGAGCGATGTGCTCCAGCGGATAGGCGGCACGACTGTTCTGGGTCTTGCTGCTGTCGGTGTAATCCGGCGTACGCAGGCCATTGAGCACCACGTTCTCCAGAACGCTGCCAAAGCGGATGGCATCCCAGATCACCGGCTCGTTTTTCTGAGACAGGTCGATGCACTTGGCATAGCAACCGCCCTCAATATTGAAAACGCCACCGGGCGCCCAGCCGTGCTCATCGTCGCCAATCAGGAAGCGTTTGGGATCGGCAGAAAGGGTGGTTTTCCCAGTGCCGGAGAGACCGAAGAACAGTGTGGTGTCGCCAGCTTCACCCACGTTGGCGGAGCAGTGCATCGGCAGTACGCCTTTGGCCGGCAGCAGGAAGTTCTGAACAGAGAACATCGATTTTTTCATCTCGCCGGCGTAACGCATCCCTGCCAGCAGCACTTTGCGCTGAGCAAAGTTGATGATCACGGTGCCGTCGGAGTGGGTGCCGTCCCGCTCAGGGTCACATTGAAAACTGGGGACGTTCAGGATCTGCCATACCGGTTTGTTGGCCCGGTTGAACTGCTCGGGAACGATAAACAGGTTGCGGGCAAAGAGTTGATGCCAGGCGGTCTCGGTACGAACTGAGAGGGGTTGGTAGTGATCGTCATCGGCGCCCACTTCCAGTTCGGAGAGGAAGTGATCCTGACCATCCAGGTGCGCTTCCACCCTCTGCCAGAGCGCATCAAACTGGGCCGCATCAAAGGGACGGTTTACGTTGCCCCATTCGATATCGGCGGCGGTGGAGGGCTCCTGAACAATAAAGCGGTCCTTGGGGGAGCGGCCGGTACGATGTCCGGTTTCCACGACTAATGCGCCATTGTCCGCAAGGCTGCCTTCCTTGCGCGCCAGGGCGGCCTCAACCAGCTCAGCGCTGGAGAGGTTTTGCCAGATCACTGACATAGATAACTCCTCGGTCCATTTAGTGAGTAATTCGGGCGATTCCGATCGCCTCTTAATTGGCCAGAAAGTGTATCTCAGTGTGGCAGTTGGTGCGACCAGCGTGATGGCTATCACATTATATCGGGTGTAAAAAAAGCAGGGCGTGACCCTGCTTTTTGTGTTCTCCGGGATAAGTACCCGGGATCAGTGCTGAGTTTGGGAGGTGTCGCTGCCACCCTGAGTCAGCGCGCCGATGTCCACCGCATCGAAACGGTACTGGGCGCCACAGTAGTCGCAGTGCATGGCGATCTCACCCTGCTCTTCGATGATGGCGTTCAGTTCGGCGTGGTCGATGGTAGAGAGGGCCGCCAGGCTGCGCTCATGGGAGCAACCGCAGCGGAACTCAACGTCGGAGGGTTCAAACACCTGAACGGACTCCTGGTGGTAGAGGCGATGCAGTACCTCCTCTGCCTCCAGACCAAACAGCTCTTCCGCTTTAATGGTGTCGGTCAGGCTTTCCAGATGCTCAAACTCCACATCCGCCTGGACATTGCTCGCTGGCATCTCCTGCAGCAGCATGCCTGCGGCATGCTCACCATTGGCGTGAAGCCACAGGCGGGTGCGCAGCTGCTCGGACTGGGCAAAGTATTGCTCCAGACAGGCGGCCAGGGTCGGTTCGGTCAGGGCAACAACACCCTGGTAGCGCTCACCCTCTTTCGGGGTGATGGTGATCACCAGATGGCCTTTGCCCACCATCTGTTGCAGATCCCCATCAGGGACCTCGCCCTCAAAACGGGCGACACCACGCAGGGACTGGTTGTGAGTCCCATTGATCACTACCAGACGCAGCGGGCCTTCGCCCTGGATCTGTACGGCAATCTCCCCTTCGAATTTCAGGATGGCGGTCAGCAGGGAGGTTGCTGCCAGCATCTCGCCCAGCAAACGCTGAACCGGGGCCGGGTACTCATGGCCGCTCAGCATCTGTTGGTAGCTTTCATTCAGTTGCACCAGTTCGCCGCGGACATCGGCCTGATCGAACAGGTAGCGATACAGCTTGTCAGTCATCGTCTTACTCATCCTGGTTTTTAAAGCGAAGCAGGGCTCGGCGCTGCTTCTTGTCCGGCCGGCTGGCTCGGGGGTCGGCGTCAGCCATCAGGCGACGTTGCTCAGCCCGCTCAATGCGGCGGGCAATACTGTCCTCGGTCTCTTCGTACAGGGCTTGTGCCAACGGGGCGCTCAGTCGTTTCTCTGATAAACCCTTAACCACCAACTCCTTTTCGTCGTGCCCTTGCCAAAGCGTCAGGGTGGCGCCGACCTCAATCTTCCTGCCCGGCTTACAGCGCTGGCCATTAACCTGCACTTTTCCGCCGTTGATCATCTCCGTCGCCAGGCTTCGCGTCTTGTAAAAGCGTGCAGCCCAGAGCCATTTATCGAGACGAACTCCAGTAATGGACTCATTTAATGATGGTTTTGACACAAAATCCCCCTACGCTTAAGGAACCGAGTCTTCTTGGGTGCCCCAAAAAAGGGGCGGACAAGCTAGCATAATCGCCGGTTTTGTGCCATTTCCCCAGTATTGCCTCTCCTTGGCTTGTTGGGGGGTGAGGCGTAAGTTAGCATGATACAAGCACATTTATTGGACATGACCGACGAGTGACCGTCGGCGTGTGGACACAGTTTCCGAACGCATGGACTACTCAATCGCGATCCAGCGAATGCTGGCAAAGGTGCCCCAGGCGGCACTGGCTAAGGCTCTTACTCTGGGTCTGGCGCTCTACGCTTTGTATCTGGCGGCGCTGATCACCTGGCAACTGGTGCCTCTGCCTGAGCAAACCGCCCCGGCCTGGCGTCCTACTCCCGCTGCCCAGAGTGGCGCCTCGTCGTCCGCCTCTCTGGACGGCCTCATCTCCCTCTCTCTGTTCGGTACACCGGATAAGAGCGCTGAATCCGCCAAACCGGCAGAGCCGGTTCAGCGTGACCTGATCACCGATGCTCCCAAAACCACTCTGCGCATTCTGCTGACCGGCCTGGTCGCCAGCAGTGTTGAGGAGCGCGGTATTGCGATTATTGAAAGCGGCGGCAGTCAAGAAACGTACGGCATTGGCGATAAGATCAAGGGCACCAGTGCCAGCCTTCACGAAGTGTATGCGGATCGCGCCATCATTCTGAATCAGGGCCGGTATGAAACCCTGATGTTGGATGGGGTCGAGTACACCCGAGAGATGTCCTCAGAAACCCAGCGCCTCCGTGAGCAACCTCAGGCTGAGGTGGACATGCGGGACGACGCTGAGACTGCTCAGGCTCTGGAAGAGGCCCGTGAAGCGATGCTGAATGATCCCGGAAAGCTTCAGGACTACCTGTCGATCTCTCCGGTACGGGACCAGGAAACCGGTGGTCTCCGTGGCTATCGGTTGAACCCGGGCAAGAACCGTGAGGTTTTCATGCAGTCAGGTTTGCAACCTAATGATCTCGCAGTCTCTATGAACGGCTATGATCTCACCAACATGGGAGAATCGATGCAGATTCTTTCCCAATTGGCTGAGCTCGAAGAAGTATCCCTGATGGTAGAACGAGAGGGGCAGTTGACCGAAGTCCTGTTCGCTCTGCCCACGCAATAAAAGAATCAAGGCGAAGGAAGCACAATGACCAACATGCAGCGTCGACTGCCCTGGGTGCGCAATAGCATTGCCGCTGGCCTGCTGGCTGGCATGGCCGCCATTGGGGGCGGAGCCCTGGCTGCGGATGCGCAGTACGCGGCCAACTTCAAAGGCACGGACATTCAGGAATTCATCAACATCGTTGGGAAAAACCTGAATCGCACCATCATCGTTGACCCCACAGTGCGGGGCAAAATCAACGTCCGCAGTTACGATCTTCTCAGCGAAGAACAGTATTACCAGTTCTTTCTGAGTGTGCTCCAGGTCTACGGTTACGCCGTGGTGGAGATGCCTGGCACCAACATCATCAAGGTGGTGAAGGACAAGGACGCCAAGGATTCCAATATTCGCGTCGCGGATGACCAGTATCCCGGTGATGGGGATGAGATGGTCACCCGCATCGTGCCGCTCTACAACGTCGAGGCCAAGCAGTTGGCCCCGCTGCTGCGCCAGCTCAACAACAACGCTGGTGGCGGTAACGTGGTGAACTACGACCCCTCCAACGTGCTGATGATCACCGGCCGCGCAGCGGTGGTGAACAAGCTGGTTGAGATCGTGAAGCGGGTTGATCTGCAGGGCGACACCAAGGTGGAAGTGGTTCGTCTGGCCTACGCCTCTGCGGGTGAGATGGTACGCATCATCGACGCGCTCTATCGGGGTACCGGTCAGCAGGCCAGTACCGGCACCGGCTCCATCCCCAAGGTAGTGGCGGATGAGCGCACCAACTCCGTGGTGATCTCCGGCGACGAGCGCGCCCGTGAGCGGGCGGCAGCCTTGGTTCGTGAGCTGGACCAGGAGATGAAGAACTCCGGCAACACCAAGGTGGTCTACCTCAAGTACGCCAAGGCGGAAGACCTGCAGGAGGTGCTCTCTGGTTTTGCGGAAAGCCTGCAAACGGAAGAGGCGGGTGCCCAGACTCAGCGCCGTCGCAGCAACGAAATCACCATCATGGCGCATGCGGATTCCAATGCTCTGGTGATCAACGCTCAGCCAGACCAGATCCAAACTCTGGAAAGCGTGATCCGTCAACTCGATATCCGCCGTGCCCAGGTGCTGGTGGAAGCGATCATTGTTGAGATCGCCGAGGGGGATGAAGTGGGCTTTGGTGTCCAGTGGGCCTCAGCCGATGGCGGCCTGATCCAGTACAACACCTTCGGCACCACCATTGGTGAAGTGGGTGCAGGGATCTGGGATGCCCGGGATGTGCCCGGTACCATTGTGTGTTCCGACAATGGCACCTGTACCCAGAACCCTGATCAGGATGGTGACATCACCACCCTGGCGGCAGCCCTGTCCAAGGTTAACGGCATGGCCTGGGGTGTGGCGATGGGTGACTTCGGTGCCCTGATTCAGGCGGTGGCAGCGGATTCCAACTCCAACGTCCTGGCCACCCCCTCCATCACCACCCTGGATAACCAGGAAGCCAGCTTTATCGTGGGTGATGAAGTGCCGGTGATCACCGGTTCCACCTCCGGCTCCAACAACGATAACCCCTTTACCACCGTTGAGCGGAAAGAGGTGGGGATCAAGCTGAAGGTGACTCCGCAGATCAATGAAGGCAACGCGGTACAGCTGGAGATTGAACAGGAGGTCTCCAACGTCAATGGCCGTACTGCCGTGGACGTGACCTTCGGTAAGCGTACCCTGACCACCACCGTTCTGGCGGATTCCGGTGAGACCGTGGTGCTGGGCGGCCTGCTCAACGAAGATGTGCAGGAGAGCGTGTCCAAGGTGCCGATTCTGGGTGATATCCCGGTGATTGGTCACCTGTTCAGCTCCACCAGCTCCAAGAAAACCAAACGTAACCTGATGATCTTCATCAAGCCCACCATCATTCGGGATGGCCCGAGCATGTCGGGCATTGCGGGTCGTAAGTACAACTATTTCCGTGCCCGACAGCTGGAGCAGGCGGAACGTGGCATCAATCTGATGCCCAATACCGACGTGCCGATTCTGGAAGAGTGGGTGGTGCCGGATGGCATGAGCCCCGAGATCCACGACATCCTGATGCGCCACCAGAGCGGTGAATCGATGGCTACGCCGATCCGCGATCAGAACGAGTGGATGCAGAAGGCGCTCGATGGCTCGGCCAAGGGCGAAACGGCGACCGAAACGCCGGTCGAGGAGAAGCAGGATGACTGAGGCGGAGCGCCAGGAAACCCTGGCTGAACTGCCTGAAGTGGCTGATATGGCCGAGGCGGCTCCCCCGGGACGTCTGCCCAGGCTGCCCTTTGCCTTTGCCCGTCGTCATGGCGTGATGCTGGTGCCTGAGGATGAGGCTCTGGTGCTGTGGTACAGCCCCAGCGCCCGCCCCAAAGCACTGCTGGAAGCGCGCCGTCTGGCGGGCAAGCCGGTGACCCTTAACGGGGTCGAGAGCAACGCCTTTGACCTCAAGCTGACCGAACTCTACCAGCAGGACTCCTCAGAGGCGCAGCAGCTGATGGAGGACATTGGGAAGGACGACGATCTCGCGTCTCTGGCGGATGAACTGCCGGAAACCGAAGACCTGCTGGATGCGGACGACGATGCGCCCATCATTCGGCTGATCAACGCCCTGCTGTCTGAATCCATCAAGCTGGGCGCGTCCGATATCCATGTCGAGACCTATGAGAAGGAGCTGGTGGTGCGCTTCCGCATCGACGGCGTTCTTCAGGAAGTGCTCAAGCAGCAGCGCAAGATCGCGCCGCTGCTGGTTTCCCGTATCAAGGTGATGGCCAAACTGGACATCGCCGAGAAGCGGGTGCCCCAGGATGGCCGTATCTCTCTGCGCATCGGCGGCCGAGCCGTGGATGTGCGGGTGTCCACCATGCCCAGTTCCCGCGGTGAGCGGGTGGTGATGCGTCTGCTGGATAAGAACCAGTCGGTGCTGAACCTCGAACAGCTGGGGATGGCAGAGGGGATCCGGGGCCAGTTCAACAGCCTGATCCGCCGTCCTCACGGCATCCTGCTAGTGACCGGTCCCACCGGTTCCGGTAAATCCACCACGCTGTATGCCGGTCTGACCGAGATCAACAGCCGGGATCGCAATATCCTGACGGTGGAAGACCCGATCGAATACGAGCTGGAGGGGATTGGTCAGACTCAGGTGAACACCAAGGTGGACATGACCTTCGCCCGGGGGTTGCGCGCCATTCTGCGTCAGGATCCTGATGTGGTGATGGTGGGTGAGATCCGGGACCTGGAAACCGGCCAGATTGCCGTTCAGGCCTCTTTGACCGGTCACCTGGTACTCTCCACATTGCACACCAACACCGCTTCCGGTGCCATCACCCGTTTGCAGGATATGGGGATCGAACCTTTCCTCATCTCCTCCTCGCTGCTTGGTGTTCTTGCTCAGCGACTGGTGCGGACCCTCTGCCCTGAGTGTAAGACCCCTTACCAGCCGAATGCCCGAGAGCGGACGCTGCTGGAACTGGGCCATGGCGAGCAGCCGACCATCTTCAAGGCGAAGGGGTGTGAACACTGTAACTTCAGTGGCTATAAGGGCCGGACAGGCATCCATGAGCTGCTGGTGGTGGACGACACCATTCGCGAACTGATCCATGGTGGCCGGGGCGAACTGGCCATCGAAAAACACGTACGCCAGACCACGCCTTCCATCCGTCAGGATGGATGTGGAAAAGTCCTCGCCGGGATGACCACCTTGGAGGAAGTGCTGCGGGTGACTCGGGAGGAGTAAGCCATGGCGGCGTTCGAATATCAGGCCCTGGACAGCCGGGGCCGTCAGGTCAAAGGGATCATCGAGGCGGACACCGCCCGTCAGGCCCGGGCTCAGCTGCGTGAAAAACAGATGATGCCGTTGGAGGTGACTCCGGCCGCTCAGAAGGAGCAGCGCAGCAGAGAAAGCCGCAGCAGCTTTACCCTGTTTAAACCCAAGATCGGTGCCACAGCGCTGGCGCTGATCACCCGGCAGCTGGCCACGCTGGTGGCCGGTGGTCTTCCCCTTGAGGAGTGCATCAAGGCGGTCGCGGAACAGAGTGAACAACCCCGTCTGAAAAGCATGCTGATGGCGGTGCGCGCCAAGGTGGTCGAGGGCTATGGCCTGGCGGAGTCGATGGCGGAGTACCCCCAGGTGTTCGACGAGCTGTACGTGGCGATGGTGGCGTCCGGCGAGAAGTCGGGTCATCTGGAGGTGGTGCTGGAGCGTCTGGCGGATTACACCGAGCGACGTCAGGAGCTGAACACCAAGCTGACCCAGGCTCTGGTTTACCCCATTATTCTGACCATCGTGGCGATCTCCGTGGTGGTGTTCCTGCTGACCTCCGTTGTGCCCGATGTGGTGTCACAGTTCGAGCACCTCGGACAGAGCCTGCCTGCCACCACCCAGTTTCTGATCGACATTTCGGATTTTCTGCAGCAATACGGGGTCTATATCCTGTTGGCGATTGCCCTGTTCTTTATTGGATTCAAGCAGGCATTGCGCAGTCCGAAGCTGAAATTGCGCTGGCATGAAACCCTGCTGAAGCTGCCGGTTGTGGGGAAAGTTTCCCGAGGACTCAACACCGCGCGTTTTGCCCGAACTCTGAGCACCTTGTCCTCCTCCGGTGTGCCGATGTTGGAAGCGATGAAGATCGCCTCCGATGTGCTGCTGAACCTGAAGGTCAAAAACGCCGTGTCCGAAGCGACCGGTAAGGTGCGTGAGGGGGCTTCGCTGCGGGCCTCTCTGCAGCAAACCAAGCTGTTCCCCCCCATGATGCTGCACATGATCGCCTCGGGTGAGAAGTCCGGCGAGCTGGATGACATGCTGGCTCGTGCGGCGGACAACCAGGATCGGGAGTTTGAAGCCCAGGTGAGCGTGGCATTGGCTGTACTGCAACCGCTTATCGTGGTGGTGATGGCCGGCATTGTGCTCTTTATCGTAATTTCCATTCTCCAGCCGATGCTGGCGATGAACCAGATGATTTAACTCATAAGAGGCAAACTAAGAATGAAACGTCGTACCCCTAGCCGGACCGCTCAGCGTGGCTTTACCCTGCTGGAAGTTATGGTGGTGCTGGTGATCATCGGGATCCTAGCCTCCATCGTGGCACCCAACCTGATTGGTTCCCGCGATACTGCCAACGTCCAGAAAGCCGTGACCGACATCTCCGGTCTGGAGAGCGCTCTGGGCATGTACTACATCCACAATAACCGCTTCCCCACGACTGACCAGGGTCTGGAAGCGCTGGTAACCCGCCCCAACTCCGGGCCGGAGCCGCGCAACTACCAGGAAGGCGGTTACATCCAGCGTCTTCCTACCGATCCTTGGGGTAACGCGTACTCCCTGGTGAGCCCGGGCGAACGTGGCCGCTACGATCTCTGCTCTGCCGGTCCGGACATGCAACTGGGCACTGAAGACGACATCTGTAACTACAACCTGGGCGACTTCCAGTAATGGCCATGGCCGCCTCCTGCTATCAAGCCTCGCGTCAGCGGGGCTTTACCTTGTTGGAGATCCTTCTGGTGCTGGTGGTGATGGGGCTCGCTGCGATGTCCGTCACCCTGGTGCTGGGCGGCGATCCCCGTCAGGAGGCGATGGAGAAAGCGGGTAATGAGTTTCGGGTCGTGGTTGGCATGGCTCTGGAGGAATCCACACTCTCTGGCGAACAGCTGGGGATCGTGATGGAGGACACCCACTACTACTTCGTCCGCTGGAACCTGGATACCGAAAAATGGGAGTCCCTGGCAGGGGGAGACCGACTGTACCGGGATCGGAAGTGGCCTGAATCGGTAGAGGCGTCACTGGAACTGGAGGGGATGCCTCTGATCCAGGAGGACGAAGACACCGAGTCGGAGTTTGGCCTCGATCAATCCCTGTTTGAGCTCAGCGAAGAGGAGAAACGGGCAAACCCCGAACCTCAGTTGCTGCTGTTGCCGTCCGGCGAGATGACCGGATTTACTCTGCTGCTGTTTTCCGATGTGCCCGGACAGCCTGACATCGAGATGGAGATGGTGGGCGATCCGTTGGGACGAATCAGCTGGCTGGCCGAGCTGGAGGAGGACCCGTGGCAATAAGACGGTCGCGCGGTTTTACTCTGCTTGAAGTGCTGGTGGCGATGACCGTTTTTGCCACCGCCGCCATTGCGGTGATCAACACCGCCAATATTCAACTTTCCTCCATCCCCATTTTGCGGGAGCGGACTTTGGCAGGCTACGTGGCGAATAACCGCCTGGTGGATGCCCAACTGGAGAGTGCCTTTCCCGACCTGGGAACCCGAAATGGTCGCACTGAAATGGCGGACAGACAGTGGTACTGGCGCCAGCAGGTGATCAAGGCGTCAGATGAAAACCTGCGGCTGATCCGGGTGTCGGTCAGTCTGGATGATCGCTTTGAGGGCACGCTTGCCCAGGTGGAAACCTATGTGGCGAAGCCGGACTGAGCGGGCGCAGGGCTTTACCCTGCTTGAGATGCTGCTGGCGATCGCCATCTTCGCGGTGATCGGAGTGGCGTCCGCCACCATTTTGCAGCAGGTCACTAAGGTGGATGGCGTCAGCCAGGGTGCTCAGGATGACCTGAAAGCGCTGCAACTAGCGATGAATCTGATGGAGCGGGACTTTGGCCAGATGATCCCCCGCACCTCTCGCAGTACGGCGACGGAGAACAGCCAGGCGTTGTTTGAAGCGGCGGAAAGCCTGTACGAGTCGGCCAGCGAAGGGATGCGATTTTACCGGTTGGGTTGGCTGAATCCTGAGGGGCGTTTGCCGCGGGGTTCGGTTCAGCAGGTGGTTTACCGGATCCAGGATGAAACGCTGCAAAGGCTCTATACCCTCTACCCCGACCCGGTGCAGGGCGAAGAGGCTCAGGTGCTGAATCTGCTTGAAGGGGTCATCAGCCTCAAATTCTCCTTCTACATCGAAGATAAGTGGCAGACCAAAGTGGATGGCAGCACGTTCCCTAAGGCGGTGGCGGTCGAGATGGAAACCCTGGATATGGGGATCATCGAGCGGCGCTTCCTGCTGCCAGATGGCTATGGCGGTCCAAGTGAAGAGGAGCCTGACAATGGCTCCGGTAACGGCTCGGGCAATGGCTCCGATGATGGCACAGGCAATGGCTCTGGTAATGGCACAGGCACTCAGGGAAGTGGAAGCGGTGCCGCTGGTGAGGAGGAGCCCGAGTGATGCGACGCTCCCAATCGGGCATGGCCCTGCTGACCGTTCTGCTGGTGCTGGCGGTGATCACCACTTTGGCAGCGGGAATGACCCAACGCAGCCAGATGTCGGTGCGCCGGACCACCAATCTGGCGAATTTTGATCAGGCTTATTGGTATGCGCGCTCCAGTGAAGCGCTGGCCAAGCGGGTGCTGAAGCAGGATTTTGAAGACAGCGACGGCACCATCCACCTCCAGCAGTACTGGGCGACTGCAAACGTGGTGTATCCGGTGGAGCACGGTCAGATTTCCGGCACCATTGATGACATGCGCACCTGCTTCAATCTCAATGCGTTGAGCCGGGAGCTGACGCAGGAGGAGCAGAACAAGGATCCTTATCAAAAACCCTTGGCGGGCCGACAGTTTATGGCCATGCTGGAGGCATTGGAGATAGATAACTATTACGCTGAAATGGTGGCGGATCGGGTACGGGACTTTACCGATGCCGACGATCGTCAGGACGGCACATTTGGCGCCGAAGATGCCGAGTATCAATCGCGGCCGGTGCCCTACCTGACCCCCAACCAGTTGATGGCTCACCACAGTGAACTGCGAGCCGTCCTGGGGGTAAACCAGAATCTGTACCGGGCGTTGCGGGGTTACATCTGTGCCATACCCGGAGAAGACAGCCAACAGTTGAACGTGAACACCCTACCGGTGGAGCGCGCCGCAATTCTGGTTGGCATGCTGGAGGGCAAACTGAGCCTCAGTGAGGCGGAGAGTGTGCTTCAGGCCCGTCCTGCAGACGGATGGGAAGATATTCAGAAGTTTTGGGATGAGCCGACCATGCAGAGAGTGCAGGTAGAGGCTCAGACCAAATCCACCCTGGTGGTGGACAGCAAGTATTTCCGGCTCCGCGGAGCCGCTAAAGTGGAAAACGCGGTGTTTCGATTGGAAAGCATTATGCGACGGGGCGGGGGCGATGGACTGACCGTTCTGACCCGCCAGTATGGAGGCCAACAGTGAGCGAAAGATTGGTGATCCGCCTGGGTGCCCAGGCACAACAACCGATCCCCTGGATCACCTGGTCCGAAGAGCAGCAAACGGTGATCAGTTCCGGTGTGCTGTCCGGTGCAGAGGGCCTGGCTAGCTTGTCGGAGCGGGCGGGAGGACGCCCGGTCGAGGTGCTGGTAGACAGCAGTGCCCTGACCCTGACGGAAGTGACCCTGCCTGCAAAGGCTCAGCGCCAGGCGGTTAAGGCACTGCCCTTTATGCTTGAGGACGAGCTGTCGGAAGATGTGGAGAAACTCCACTTTGTTACCGGCCCCCGGCATGACGAGCAACTGACCGTGGTGGTGGTGGCACATTCTCAGCTTCAGACCTGGCTTGGCTGGCTCAGTGAAGCCGGGCTGCCGGTGAAGAAGATCGTTCCGGATGTGTTGGCTCTGGCCCTGGTGCCCGAAACTGAACTGTCGCTACTGCAGCTGGAGCAGCAGTTGCTGCTGCGTACCGGTGAGGGCAGCGGCATGGTGCTGGAGTCCGACTGGCTGGAGATGATGGCCGAGTCCCTGAAGGGAGAGGGGCGCCCCTGGGCGCTGTTCACGCCGTTGGCGCTTCCGGAAGGGATTGAGGCAGCGGAGCAGACGTTGGAGCTGCCGATGCAGGCGCTCGCCCAGGGTTATGTCCGCACCCCGGTTAACCTGCTGACCGGCCCCTATGCGCCAGCCAAGGAGCTGTCGAAGCTGGTCACCGTCTGGTCCAAGGTCGCCATCGCGGCCGCCGTTCTGCTGGTGTTGGTGCTGGCTCACCGTGGGGTGTCCTGGTATCAGCTGGAGCAGGAGCGCACCGCGCTGCGCGCCGAGGGTGAGCGGATCTACCGTCAGCTGTTCCCGCAGGAGCGGCGTGTGCCCAACCCCCGCGGTCAGCTGGAAGCCAAAGTTCGTGCACTGGGTGGCGGCGGTGGCAGTGGTCAGCTGATGCCGATGATGGCCGGGTTGGAAACGGCCTTTGCTCAATTGCCCGACGTGCGTCCTACCGGTATTCGCTTCGATGGCAATCGCTCTGAGATCCGCCTGCAGCTGGTGGGTAAGGACTTTGCCCAGTTCGAGCGATTTAAGGAGCTCGCCAGTGGCCGTTTCAATGTGGAGTCCGGCGCAATCAATAATGACGCGGATGGTGTCAGTGGCGTCATGACTCTGAGGGCCAAGGGATGAACAAATATTGGCAGCAAGCCCAACAGTGGTGGAGTGACCGAACCGATCAGGAGCAGCGTTTGCTGACCCTTCTGGCCCCGGTTTTGGTGATCGGCCTGTTTTACTGGCTGATCTGGGCGCCCATCAGTAACGGTCTGGATCAAGCGGAGCGAGCGGTACAGGCGGAGCGGATGAATCTGAGCCAGATTAAGGAGAACGCCAGCCGCTATGTCAGCCTGCAGCGTGGCAGCAGCAACCGCCCCGGAGGTGGTAACCTGAGTCAAATCGTCAGTCGTACTGCGGCCAGTGCAGGGCTGACCATTGCCCGTATGCAACCGCAGGGCGATAACCTGCAGTTGTGGCTGGAGGACACCCAGTTTGAGAAGCTGATGGCGTGGCTGGCGGAGCTGCAGCAGCAGAATGGGGTCAATGTTGAGGCGCTGGATATCACCGCCGCCAATGACCCGGGATTGATTCAGGTGCGACGCCTGCAGTTGTCGCAACCATAACGGAGGGGCCGTGCGCGTTCTGAAATACACCCTGATTGGGGTGAGCTTGTATCTGTTGTTTTTGTTGGTCAACGTACCGGCAGCTTTGGTGTGGCAGTTGGCCCCTTTGCCTCAGGGCGTGAGTGCGGCTGGTCTGAGTGGCACCATTTGGAAAGGACAGGCGGACCAGGTCAGCGTCGCCGGCCGTCAATTGGAACAACTCAGCTGGGAACTGCACCCGAGTCAGTTGCTGACCGGACAGGCAGGACTCAGCTTCCGCCTGAATGGTGGTGTGGCCAAGGGGCAGGGAACCCTCAGTTATGGCCTCAGTGGCCTGGAGGTGGACAACCTGCGCTTCTCCGCGCCATTGCCCTGGTTGCTGGGCAACACCCGTTTGCCCTTCCGCACCCAGCTGGCCGGAAATGCCACTTTGAGCCTGAACGACAGTGCCCAGGGAACGCCTTGGTGTGACCGTCTCAGTGGTCGGGTACTGGTGGATGCACTGGATGTTCGTAATCAGTTTGGTCAATACCCGCTGGGTAACCTGGCTGGTACCCTGAGCTGTGATCAGGGCAACCTGAAGCTGTCTATGGATGAGGCAGAGAACAGCGTTGGGGTGCAGGGCGAAGCACTGCTGCTGGCGGATAACCAGGTTCAGGTTACCGCCCAGATCAAACCCACCGACAGCCAGCCGCAGGATCTGCGTCAGGCCCTGTCGTTCCTGGGTCAGCCCAACGCGGATGGGGCGTACCCCATCAACTACAACGGCCCCATTCCGGGGCTGTGAGGATGGAATGAGTAAGTCGGTCAAACCGGAAATTCTGGATGCCCGGGTCGTCGCTCAAAGTCGACTGTTCACGGTAGAACAACTGGATCTTCGCTTCTCCAACGGCGCTCAGCGCCAATATGAGCGCATGAAGGGGGCCAACCGCGGGGCGGTGATGGTGGTGCCGATGCTGGACCCGGAAACCATGCTGTTGGTTCGGGAGTATGCTGCCGGTACCCACAGCTATGAACTGGGATTCCCCAAAGGGCTGATCGACCCGGGTGAGGCGATGATGGATGCCGCCAACAGGGAGTTGCAGGAGGAGATTGGCTACGCCGCGCGGGATCTGACCCACCTGATGCAGGTGTCGCTGGCACCGGGCTATTTTGCCAGCCGGATGGAGATTCTGCTGGCCCGGGAGCTCTATCCCAGCCGCCTGACTGGGGATGAGCCGGAGCCATTGGAGCTGGTGCCCTGGTCGATTTACGAAGTGGATAAGCTTCTATCTCAGAACGATTTTTCCGAATCTCGCTCAATCAGTGCCTTGTTTTTGGCGTTGAAGCAGTTGAAACTTGGTCTATGACTGAGTCTGCGCATTTTTAAGGTGGTACTGTCGTGACTCCCCTCCATACTCTGTTGGAACCCGTCATCACCATTGCCCGTGATGCGGGACTGCAGATCCGTTCCATCTATGAGGCTGGGCAATATCAGGCTCTGACGAAATCCGATAATACGCCGGTCACCTCGGCGGACCTGGCGGCCCATGAGTCCATCGTCGCTGCGCTTAAACACCTGACACCAGACACCCCGATCCTCTCCGAGGAGGACGCTGAGATCCCCTTGTCGACCCGGCAAAGCTGGGCCGAGTACTGGTTGATCGATCCTCTGGACGGCACCCAGGAGTTTATTGCCGGCAGCGGTGAGTTTGCCGTCAACATTGCACTGGTTCGCGATCACCAACCGGTGCTGGGTGTGATCTACGCGCCGATGAGCGACATCTGCTATTACGGCGCCAAAGGGCAGGGTGCCTTCAAGCGGGAAGAGGGTCTGAGTATACCGATCCACAGCCGTGATGTGGGCCCGGAGGACGCGCTTAAGATCGCGGTCAGCCGACGTCAGCGACGGGAAGCGGTGATGTCCCGTCTGGATGAGAAGCGTGAATACCTGCTGCTGCCTTTTGGCAGCGCTTCGCTGAAGTCCTGCATGGTGGCGGAGGGTAAAGCGGACTGTTACCTCCGCCTGGGTCCTACCGGTGAGTGGGATACCGGTGCCTCGCAGTGCATTGTGGAGGAAGCGGGCGGTAAGATCGTGGATACCTGCTATCAGCCCCTGAGCTACAACCAGCGTGAAAGCCTGGAAAACCCCAACTACATGGTGCTGGGAAGCCAGAAATTGCCCTGGCCAGAGATCCTGCCTCCCGGGCCGGAGTGCTATTTGCCGGAATAAGAAAAGGCGGGGAGAACCCCGCCTTTTTTGATCTCAGGCTCCCCGCTCATCGAGGAACTGGTGCACCGCTTGAGGCGGACCCTGGAACAGCACCGGCGCGGTCTGTTTCTCCAACTGGTAGCGGTACATCGGGTCGTAGTAGTGGGTCAGCATCATGCTGATCCAGCCCCGGTGTGACTCAACCTCTCCGCTGCGCTGTTGTTCTGCCAGAGCCTGGCACATGCGATCACGGAGATCCTGGTGCAGAGCGCCACCCAAACGTCGACGGATCCGATCCAGACTGCCGAGCAGATAGGCTTCAAACTGGGCGAACCCGGTTTCCGGATCCAACGCCAGGTAATCCTGCGCCATGATGGTGACATAGTCTTTGGTGATTTGCGCGATGCGGGCATCGTTGTCCACCTCCAGCATCACCCGCGGAGCCTGGGTCATCGATTCAAACAGGGGCAGCGGGATCGACTCTCGTCCGATCAGACGACTCTCATCCTCCAGCAGCAGCTGGCGGTGCCCCGCTTCCTGGTGACGCATCAGGGCGATCGCCAACTGGTTTTCGAAGTCGATCTGGCTGGGTTGTCCTTCGATGCGTCGACCAAAGCTGGAGCCACGATGATTGGCAATGCCTTCAAGGTCGACGCTGTCGGCCCGCGCATTCAGGAAGTCGGTTTTGCCGCATCCGGTCATGCCGCCCAGAATCACCAGATCTCCCTGTTCCATTACCCGGTCAGTCTCCCCGATAAGGTAGCCGCGCATCCCCTTGTAGCCACCCTCGATGTAGGGCCGCATCACCCCAGCTTCCGCAAGCCAGCGTTGGCTGAGCTGCGAGCGCAACCCGCCACGGAAGCAGTAAAGCAGCGTGTCGGGGTATTGGGTGACCTGCTCAAGCCAGGCGTCGATTCGGGCTTGTTTGATTGGCCCGTGAACCAATTGGTGACCCAGAGCAATGGCCGCTTCCTGCCCCTGCTCTTTGTAGCGGGTACCAACCGCTTCCCGCTCGCTGTCGGTCATCAGCGGCAGGTTTCGTGCGGCGGGAAACGCGCCTTTAGCGAACTCCACCGGAGCGCGAAGATCGATCAGCGGTCGGTCGCTCAACAACAACCGACGGTACTCGCTCTGGGGGATCACTTCGCTCATAGCACTTCCACCAGGGGGCCGTTGGCGGGGGCAAAGAGTTCACCAATGCACTGGTGAGGGAGACCCGCCGCCTTCAGGCACGCCACCACGTCCGCTTCGGACTCAGGATTGACCGCCACCAGCAGACCGCCAGAAGTTTGGGGGTCGCACAGCAGTGCCCGTTGCTCTTCGGTCAGCGCACCGATGTGTTGACCGTAGCTGTCAAAGTTGCGGCCGGTGCCGCCGGGCACACAACCCTGAGCCAGGTAGTGGGATACCTTGTCCAGACGCGGTAGGGCATCAAACTGGATGCGTGCGCTCAGGCTGGCACCCTGGCACACCTCGATAAGGTGTCCTGCCAGGCCAAAGCCGGTGACGTCGGTCAGCGCATTGACTCCGTGAATGCGGGCCAGCGCAGTGGCGATGGTGTTCAACTGGCACATGGCCTCGATGGCGATGTTGCCATCCTCCTCCGCCAACTTCTTCTGCTTCTGGGCTGTGGTCAGGATGCCGATCCCCAGCGGCTTGGTCAGGTAAAGCTTATCGCCCGCCCGCGCGGTATCGTTTCGCTTCAGGCGCTCCAGCGGCACCTGTCCGGTTACCGCCAGGCCGAAAATCGGTTCAGGGGCGTCGATGCTGTGCCCTCCAGCCAGCAGAATGCCGGCATCGCGACAGGCCGCGCGGCCACCGTCCACCACCTGCTGGGCAATCTCCGGGGCCAGCAGATTCACGGGCCACCCCAGGATCGCGATCGCCATCATCGGCGTACCGCCCATGGCGTAGATGTCGCTGATCGCGTTGGTGGCGGCGATCCGGCCGAAGGTGAAGGGATCGTCGACGATCGGCATAAAAAAGTCGGTGGTGCTGATGATGCCGGTGTGCTCATCCAGCGCGTACACTGCTGCATCATCCCGGGAGGCGTTGCCCACTACCAGACGGGGGTCAGTGAAGGTCGGCAGCTGGCTGGCCAGAATGGTATCTAGCACCTTGGGGCTGATCTTACAGCCGCATCCGGCACCGTGGCTGTATTCGGTGAGTTTTATCTGACTCATGGGCACATTCTTAACAACAGAGAAGGAGGCATGATACCTCATGGCGGCGAGCTCTGGATCCTGACCACAAATTTGAGCGGAAAGTCATCACAAATCCGTCCCTTGCCTTGAGCCCGTCAGCCGGTGGAGATAGATTGTGATGCCAATGACTTCCGCCTCTGCAGTACGGAGAACCCATGCAGTTCAAAACCTTGGGCCTTGCCCTGTGTGCACTGATGCTGAGCGCATGCAGCGACTCCAGCTCTACCAAGAATTTCACCGGCACTGTCCGTTTTGCCACTTTTCATGTTGATATGGCGTATGACGACAGCCGGGGGTACTTCACTCTGCTGGAGCAAACCGGCGACGACCAGGACCCCCGCCTGGCCAACCTGGCTGCCATCCTGCAACAGACCTATCAGGAATCTCAGCCCGATGTGCTGCTCCTGACCGGCTTCTCCACCAGTGTGACCGAAGGTGGTGTGGCGGATGAGACCGCCGTTGAGCAATTTCAACAGAACTATCTGGCCAAAGCCCAGGCCTCTGATCTGAAGGGCCTGAGCTTCCCCTACCGCTATGTAGCTTCGACCAACTCTGGCCAATTCGTTCCTTTCGATGTGAATGGCGATGGCAAACTGGCATTGCCGGACGATGCTCAGGGCTACGGTCATTTCCATGGCCAGAACAGCTTTGTGCTGCTTTCCAAGTATGCGCTGGATAACGAGCAGGCCCGCACCTTCCGTCAGTTCAAATGGAGCGACGTGACGGGAACCGCTAAGCCGCCCCTGGATAATGGCAACGAGATGGACGAGCAGGCCTGGCAGGCATTGAGCGTGATGGATACCAACTTTGTCGACATCGCCATGCGTCTGCCTGATGGCCGCCAGATCAGCCTGCTGCTGACCCAGCTGGCCAACCAGCAGCCTGGAGCGGATGCGTTACGGTCTAACTGGTTGCAGCAGCGTAACGGGGCTCAACTCGACTTTATTGCTGATTACATCAGTGATCGTAAAGACGGCGATTACCTGGTTGACGACAAGGGACGCCGTGGTGGGGTAAACCTGGGTCGGCCTTTTGTGTTGATGGGTAACCTTAACAACGATGAGGATCCGTTCCGCCTCACCGTCAGCACGCCTTGGGCGGATACTTACGAGATCAACAGCAGTGCCATCCGCAAGGTACTGTCCGACAGCTATCTGTTGGGTTCCAACGGTCGATTCAATACCGACAGCCTGACCCCTACCAGTTTTGGCGCTGAAGAGTACAAGATGAGCGTGGGCTCTAGCCATATTCACCCGCAGGTGTGGACCAGCCTGAGTGGTATGCGTTTCAGCTATGTGCTGCCCCATAAGGATCTGCACATCTCCGCCAGTGGCGTGTTCTGGCCGGCGCTGGGTGAGGCCGGTTTCGAATGGCTCTATCAGGACAGTGGTGAGCAGGACCCGAGCCTCAGCTCTCACGAACGGATGGTCTGGGTTGACGTGGACTTTGGCCGTTCCAAATGAAGCTAATCCATAAAAAAAGGCGCCATCAGGCGCCTTTTTTGTGGCTTATCCAAAAGCGACTCTCCTTTTCGGAGGCACACTACTCTGCCATCGTTTGGGCGCTGGGAATCTGCATTGCGGACAGAACCGCCGATGGCGCTTCCAATTGGGGATAGTGGCCAACACCGGGCAGTTCTGCCACCTGGCCATGGGGGCAGAGCTGACGGAAACGGTCTACCAGTTGCTGGCCCGATATGGGGTCTGCCAAGCCATCGATCAAAGTCAGTGGTTGAGCGGCGTGTTGCAGGGCCCCAACCCAGCGGGAGCGGTGGGTAACACGCTCAGCCATGTACTGAATCAGCGACGGAATAACCCGTTGGCCCTGATGGTAGCGCAGCAGTTGCCAAAGAGTATCGAGTTCCATCTGGTCTGGTGGGGTCTTCCCCCATATCCGCTTGAGGCTGGCCTGAAAGCGACCTCGACCCAATAACCGGGCAAGCAGAGGTCCTAACGGCCCCGCCATCAGGCGCTGAATGCGCAGGGGTTGATGGGCTTCGGGAAACAGTCCGCCGTTCAGCAGGGTCACCGACAGCCAGGTGATCTCTGTGCTGCCCTCCTGCTCCCGGGCCATCAGTTCCTGAGCGACGGTGTCTCCATAATCGTGAGCCAGGATCGCCGCTTGCGGGATCGCCAGATGGGACAGCAGATCCAGAATCATCTGAGCTTGATCGGCAATGCGGTAGATATAGGGGTGGGGTTTATCACTCAGGCCAAAACCCAGCATATCAACGGTAAGCAACTGGTAGTGGCTCGACAGCGTTGGCCAGAGTGCCCACCAATCCCAGCTGGCGGAGGGAAAGCCGTGGATCAGCAGCAGGGTAGGTTTTCCCGGGTTGGGGTGGAATCGATAGAACAGGGCGTGATGTTGCCAGTGGAAGGTCAGGCCTGCGGCACGCCACTCCTCCATAGAGGGCGGTACCGCAGGCGAGAGGGACGTCATAGGACGTTACGCTACCTGAGCGTGCAGTTGGGCTCGAAACGTCTGCCACTGACGCTTCTGGTGCTCAAAGGTCTGACGCAACTCCGCCAGTTGAGCGCGAGCGCTGCGGTCCAGTTCGTGTTTATGGAGCGCCAATTGACGCTGCTTTTCGGCGTAATAGCGCTGCAGCTCGGCCAAAAGACGGTCGTACTCCTCCTCAAGTTTGGTCAGCCACTCGCTTGCGCTGTGGTGTTCAGCTAACAACCGTTGGCTGGACTTGAGTTGCATCGCCAGACGGGCGGATTCGATGCGGTCTGCTGGCACTTTTCGGAGATCCTTGGCCAGCCCCATTTTCGCCAACGCCCGGATCAGCCATTTGGTGGGGTCGAAGTGCCACCAACGGATGCCGTTACGGTAGTCGTACTCAAAGGTGTGGTGGAAGTTGTGGTAGCCCTCGCCGAAGGTCAGCAGCGCCAGCACGCCGTTGTCCCGTGAGCTGTGCTTGTCGCTGAAGGGTTGGGTGCCCCAGATGTGAGCCAGGGAGTTGATGAAGAAGGTGCCATGATGCACCAGCACCAAACGCAGCACGCCAGCCAGCAGCAACATGCCCAACACGTCACCGGTCATCCAGCCAATCAGCGCTGGCAGGCCGACGTTGGTGGCCAGAACCCACTTACCATAGTGGTTGTGCTGGTTCATCACGATGGGGTTTTTCTGCAGGTCGCGAACATTGTTGTAGAGATCCGGGGTGACCTGCTGGTACTCCCTCAGCATCCAGCCGATATGGCTGAACCAGAAGCCACGCCCCGCCGAGTAGGGATCGCGGTCATTGTCATCCACATGCTTGTGATGGCGGCGGTGATCGGAGCTCCAGTGCAGGATGGAGTTCTGCAGCGCCATGGCGCCACCAATGGCCAGCAGCCACTGTACCACCGGGTGGGCGCTGTAGGCTTTGTGGGACCAGAGGCGATGATAACCCGCAGTGATGGACAGGCCGCTCCAGGCCCAGAACAGAAAGGCGACCCAAAGGGCTTCGGTCTGGTAACCCTGAGAGAACCCGTAAAGGGGCACCAGAACGGCAGCACCGAGGAAAGTCAGCACAAACAGCAGCGTGTTGACCAGGATAAGACGAGGCTTGCTATCAGACATGGGTATTGTTCTATTTTGGCTTACAACTGTTAGCCATTTTCGTCACAACTGAAGAAAATGCAAGCGCCTGCAGGGTCAGGATGCGAAAACGGGTGGAAAGGGTTACTATCTGCCTGTTTTGCCGAATTGGGATAAGAATCATGGGGATCCGAGCCCAGCAGAAAGAGAAGACACGTCGAGCCCTGGTGGACGCGGCGTTCAACCAACTCAGTGCCGAGCGCAGTTTCTCCAGTTTGAGTCTGCGTGAAGTGGCCCGAGAGGCGGGTATCGCCCCTACCTCTTTCTACCGCCACTTCAAGGATATGGAAGAGTTGGGCCTGACCATGGTGGACGAGGGCGGCCTGACCCTGCGCCAGCTGATGCGTAAAGGGCGCCAACGTGCTGCCGAAGGGGGCAGCATTGTGCGTGTCTCCATTGAAACCTTCCTCGAGTTTATCGATAGCAATCCCAACATCTTCCGCTTGTTGTTGCGGGAGCGTTCCGGCACCTCAGCGGCGTTTCGTTCTGCCGTGCAGCGCGAAATCGAGCACTTTATTGCGGAGCTGATTGAGTATCTGCAGGCCACCACCGATCTGGCGACGGAAGTGGCCCACGCTCAGGCCGAGGCGATGGTGATTCTGGTGTTCAGCGCCGGGGCCGAGGCGATGGATATGACGCCGAAAAAGCGCAAGGTGCTGGCAGAGCGGCTGGTACTTCAGCTGCGGATGATCATCAAGGGCGGCGCGTCGCTGTAACCTACCCCGTGCTGCTTCAGAACTTTGCAGGACTGGCCCGGCATGCAGTTCATCGGGCCTTACTGTTTGGATGTATTAGAGAGTGAAAGCTTAAGCACACGCTTCACTAAGTCATAAAAGCGTTCCGTCAGCCTCTGTGCTAACGAAATCTGTTCACTCGAAATCTGTATATCAATCTCACCACCAGCGGCAGATTTGAACTATCTCCCTTCTCTTACCTAGCAGCCACTTGAGTGGTAAAAGCCAGAGAACGCCTCGAGTTGCTAACGTGGGTTGAGTTTGATCAGCAGGTGGCACTATGACGGTGAAAAAAGCGGAGCTTAAGGTGGTGAGGGCTGTGGCTCATCTCTTTCAAGCCACTTTGATAAGTGGGCCTGAGCGCAGCGTCGTTAACCACCTGCAACAGAGTCAGTTGGCTGTTGAGTGGCCTGAAATTGGCTGTAATGGTCGACGGCTGGAGCAAGGATTGAAGTTACTAGGGACATATCTTAAAGAGTGGAAGGGCAGTGATACCCAAATCGAAGCCTTGAAGCTGGACCATGGCCGCCTGTTCCTCGGCCCTGGGGAACCCTTGGCTGCGCCATGGGGATCGGTCTATCTGGAAGCGCCCCCCTCGGTAAATGGCGAATCCACCCTGGCTTTCTCAGATTTCCTGCGGGTAAAGGGCATCCAGATTACCCAAAAAACCAATGAACCTTTGGATCACATTGGCACCCAGTTTGCGGTTTTATCTTTTTTATTGGGCAAGCTGGCTGAGCAACCGGACAGTACAGAGACCACTGCCGTATGTAAGAGTTTGCTGGCGGACCACCTGCTGCCCTGGGCGGACCGTTGCCTGGAACGGGTTGAAGAGTTTGCGACCACTCATTACTACAGAGGGCTGGCGATTCTTGCTCGTGAATACCTCTGTTACCTCAGGCGGGTGTTCGATATTCGCTGTATCACTGTGCCGCTGTTCCGTTAAGGACGGCGTGGATAAAAAAAGAAGGCCGCTTAATGCGGCCTTCTTTTTTAGCTGATGCGCTCCAGCAGCACACCCGCTTCCATATGGTGGGTGTAGGGGAACTGGTCGAACAGCGCCAGTCGAGTCAGCTTGTGGGTCTGACTGAGCGTTTTCAGGTTCTCCAGCAGAGTGTCAGGGTTGCAGGAGATGTAGAGGATACGCTCGTAGCCCTGCACCATCTTCTCTGTTGCCGGGTCCAGACCGGCACGCGGCGGATCGACAAAGATGGTGTTGCAGCGGTAGTCGGAAAGATCGATCCCTTTGAGGCGACGGAACTCCCTTACGCCGTTGATGGCATCGGTAAAGTCCTCTGCAGACATTCGCAGAATGGTGACATTGTCGATGTTGTTTCTGGCGATGTTGTACTGGGCGGCTTCAACAGAGGGCTTGGCCAACTCGGTCGCCAGAACTCGCTCAAAGTTCTGAGCCAGCGCCAGGGAGAAGTTGCCGTTGCCGCAATAGAGTTCCAGCAGGTCCCCATCACTGTTACGGGTGACGTCCACAGCCCACTCGAGCATCTTCTCCGCCACCTTGCCATTGGGCTGAGTGAAGGAGTTCTCGATTTGCCGGTAGTGGTAGGGGCGACCGAAGACATGAAGCACTTCGTCTACGTGGTCCTGCTCAAGGCAGACCTTCTGCTTCCGGGCACGACCGATAAAGTGCACTTTATTGTCCCACCGGGCACGCAGTTCCCGAATGGCATCGCACCAGGCGTCGTCCAACTGGCGATGGTAAAGCAGGCTGATCACCAACTCCCCACTCAAAGTGGAAAGGAAGTCCACCTGGAACAGCTTACGGCGCAGCACCGGATCCGGTTTCAATGCCTCAATCAGCTTTGGCATGTACTCGTTGATCAGAGCGCTGGCGGGCAGGTATTGGGTGACCTCAATCTTAGCCTGCTGAGTCTGATCAAACATGATGTAGTTCAGGTCGTCACCATCGTGCCAGACCCGGAACTCGGCACGCATGCGATAGTGCTCAGGCTCAGAGGCAAACACCTCCAGTTCGGGAGCATTAAAGGGCGCGAACAGTTCACGCATACGATCGCATTTTGCATCGAGCTGTGATTGGTATTGGCGGGGATCAAGGGCAGCCAGATCCATCAGGGTCTCCACTGGGCAACTTCAAAGGGGGCAAATTCTAACCACCCGACGGCGCAAGTCCAGTACTGCCGCCGGGAACGGGGTACTGCGCCTCGATAAACGTGTCGTGAACCGGGACAAGAGGAGAGGAACCCAGTAGGATCCGCACCGTAACCTTCTTCTGATTCTAACTGTTATTGCGAAAGACTCATGGGCGCGATCCTGATCTTCGATTCTGGCCTGGGCGGCCTCACTATCTACCAGCATGTTCGGCAGGCGTTGCCGAACCACCGTTATCGCTACCTGGCCGACAGTGCCCGCTTCCCCTATGGCGAACTGAGTCCACAAGCTTTGATTGATGGATGCGTAGCGCTCATCCAACAGCAGATAGAAGCGGAACCGGTGGATCTGGTGGTGATCGCTTGCAACAGCGCCAGCACTCTGGTGCTTGAACCTTTGCGTGCCGCAATCCATTGCCCGGTAGTCGGGGTGGTGCCAGCCATTAAACCGGCCGCTGCCATGAGCTACAGCAAAGTGATAGGCCTGCTGGCGACACCGGGTACCGTTAAGCGTGCCTATACCGATGAATTGGTTGCCCAGTTCGCAGCGGATTGTGAATTGGTCCGGGTCGGCAGCAGTGAATTGGTTTGGCTGGCGGAACAGAAGCTAGCGGGCAAGGCGGTCTCTCGATCGGAGTTGGAACCCATACTCGCTCCCTTTATTCAGCAGCAAGCCGACGTTGTGGTTCTGGGTTGTACCCACTTCCCTCTATTAAGAGACGAGATCGCTCAAGTGCTCGGGCCCAGGGTCAGGCTGGTCGATTCCGGAGCGGCAATCGCTCGGCGGGTCAGCCAGCTTTTAGGTGATGTGGGAACGGGATCAGAGAAATTTGATGCCTCCTATTACTACACCGGTCAGACACCAGACCCTCAAGTGTGGGCGTTTTTACAGCAGCAAGGGTTTCGCTGCATGGAAAAGTGGCTTTAATTTTCGCCAAATCGTATGCCAAATGCGCGAGCTGGCGGCGAAGTGTCCAGTTGAACCAAATTTCTGAAAATACCCCTTGCCGCCGCCGAATCCGGCCCTATAATGCGCTCCCTGTCGACGGGGCAAAGCGAAACAGAAAGCGCTGAGCCACCAAGGCCTCCAAGAGGGCTTGGTTAAAACTTCGACGGTCGGAAAGGAAAGTTGAAAAACACC
>NZ_JAHVHW010000010.1 GCF_019802055.1 Ferrimonas balearica
CCGCCAGGCACCCATTAAAATCTGCGGTAAACGCAGTGCTTTTTGCCAAGATTGAGGCGAACAAGCGACGACTTCAGGAGCATAGTGAGCTATGTGACTGAACGAGGATGCGAAGTTCAACGATAATATTGGCGAAAAGAACCAGTTTGGTGCGGAGTGGTAGTTCAGTTGGTTAGAATACCGGCCTGTCACGCCGGGGGTCGCGGGTTCGAGTCCCGTCCACTCCGCCATCTATAACGAAGAACCCAGCCTAACGGCTGGGTTTTTTCGTTTCTGGCGGATAGACGGTTGAGTGGGTCTGCTCGCTCTGGTGTAACAACACATCCCTGTGAGATCCCTCCTGTCGGCATCCATGCCTCCACCTCGCCGGACTGCGATGCGTTGCATCGGTTCCGACTCACCCAAACGGCTGGTTTTTTTCGTTTCTGGCGTATGGACGGTTGAGTGGGTCTGCTCGCTCTGGTGTAACAACACACCCCTGTGAGCTCCCTCCTGTCGGCATCCCTGCCTCGTGCTCCGGGCCTGCGTCGCTGTGTGACCATCGATAACGAGACAATCCAATCGAGCCCCTGGAGCCATTTTCTTTACTCCAATTTTTGTTGGCATCTACTGTTCAGGAATCCGGTAACGCTCTCTTTCTTAGCGCTTTTCCCGATTTATACTGGGATCTAAGCCTAAAATGGGGTGGTGAAAAGTTGCGCAAGGTGGTCGATCTGGCCGCTCAGATTACGTAGACTGCGCCTTCTTTTAATCCGGCACCTGCCGATATTGAGTGGAATCGACCTTACTGTGCCTGTTTCTGTGACATTTGATGCGAACCTTGCCGAGCACCACACCTTTGGTGTTTCGGTGTGTTCTCGTGCCTTGGTGGTTGTCGACAGTGTGGATTCGCTGGCTCGATGCTATCGCAATGAGGAGTGGCAAAGCCTGCCCAAACTGGTTGTTGGCGGTGGAAGCAATCTGCTCTTTACCGAGGACTTCAATGGGCTGGTGATCCTGAACCGCATCAAAGAGCGCACGGTGTCCGAGTCGTCGGGTTGTTTTCGTCTTCACCTCGGAGCGGGCGAGGGCTGGCATGAGGTTGTGGCCTGGTCTCTTGAGCAAGGGATGCCGGGTCTTGAGAATCTGGCGCTGATTCCAGGAACCGTCGGTGCGGCACCGGTACAAAACATCGGTGCCTATGGAGTCGAGTTGGCAGACTTCTGTGAGTATGTCGACTACTGGGACTGCGAGCTTGGCAAGGTGGTTCGTTTGCCGGCCGCTGAGTGTCACTTTGGTTACCGTGAGTCGATTTTCAAAGGTGCTCTGAAAGGGCGGGCCGTAGTCGTCGCGGTGGGTTTGGCGCTGCCGAAAGCCTGGTCCCCCAAGTTGGGGTACGGACCGTTAGCTCAGCTCGGTGAGGAGGCGGCGCCCTCAGCCATCTTTGAGGCGGTATGCCAGATCCGTTCCAGTAAGCTCCCTGACCCGGAGCAGTTGGGCAATGCGGGTAGCTTTTTTAAGAACCCGGTGATCGATGCTGTCTTGTTTGAGCGCATCCAGCGTTCACACCCAGAGATCCCAAGTTACCCTGCTGGTCCGGGCGAGATGAAAGTACCGGCAGGCTGGCTGATCGATCAGGCCGGCCTCAAAGGTTACCAGGTTGGAGATGCGGCCGTTCATACCGAGCAGGCCCTGGTGTTGGTTAACCGTGACAAGGCCACGGCCGAGGAGATCACCACACTGGCTCGACATGTCGTTGCGACGGTTGAAGCCCGTTATGGGATCGAGTTGGAGCCGGAGGTTCGGATCCTTGATGGTCAGGGCGGAGCAGGCTGGTAAACGTGTTTCCTGTGATTCGACAGCAGCTGATTGCTGCACTTTCAGATGGCCAGTTTCATTCTGGTGCTTTACTGGCAGAACAGCTTGGCGTGTCCCGTGCTGCAATCCATAACCATATTGAATCTTTGGAGGAGATGGGGCTCGACCTTTACCGGGTTAAAGGTAAAGGTTACCGGCTTTCCCGTCCCTTAAGTCTGCTGACGCCAGAGGCTCTGGCCGCTGAGGCTCGCCCTGCACCACTCCATCTGTTTTGGCAGGTGGAGTCCACTAACGGCTATATGCTCGAGCGTGCAAAACGAGCCGTCAATGGCGAAGCCTGTCTTGCTGAGATGCAGACCAGCGGGAGAGGACGAAGGGGGCGTACCTGGGTATCGCCCATCGCTTCCCACCTTTATCTTTCCTACTTCTGGCGCTTGGACCAGGGTCTGGCTGCCGCGGCAGGATTGAGTCTGGCGGTTGGTGTGGTGCTGTGTGAGGCGCTGGAGTCTCTCGGAGTAGAAGGGCTGTCCCTCAAGTGGCCCAATGACATCTATCTCGGTGGCAAAAAGCTTGCTGGCATCCTGGTTGAGGTTTCGGGACAGCAGGGTGAGGCATGTGAACTGGTGATAGGCTGCGGCGTTAACGTCAGCATGCCGGAGTCGATCGCGAACCGCATCGACCAGCCCTGGGCCGACCTGAGCGGTGAGTGGGAGATACCGGACCGTAATCAACTCGCTCGAGCAATCCTAACCCATCTGGATCAAGGGTTGCTGGCGTTTGAGCAGGAAGGTTTAGCGCCATTTGTGGAGCGCTGGCAGCAGCGCGACCAGTTCGCGAACCGGCCGGTCAAATTGCTGCTGGGCAGCCAAACCCTGGAAGGGGTGGCGAGGGGTATCGACCAGCAAGGCCATCTGTTATTGGCCCTGCCAGACGGTACGGTTAAACGCTTTGCTGGTGGTGAGCTGAGTTTGCGGGCGCGAGATTAACCGCGCAGCCTTATCTGCTCAATGCGGTGCTCGGCGCCTTTGCTCAAAATCAGGGTCGCCCGCTCCCGGGTGGGAAGGATGTTCTGATTCAGGTTGGGTCCGTTAATCTCTTCCCAAATCTTACTGGCCGTTTTACGGGCTTCCCCTTCACTTAAGTGCGCGTAGTGGTGGAAGTAGGAGTTGGGGTCTTTAAAGGCGCCATCCCTAAAGCTGATAAAGCGGTCGATATACCAGGACTTCAGCAGATCCTCTTCGGCATCCACATAGATGGAGAAGTCGACGAAGTCTGAGACGAATGGGCGGTTGCCATCCGGGTAATCCATCCCGCTCTGCAATACGTTCAACCCCTCCAGAATCAGGATATCCGGGTTGTTGACCTCCTGATGGGTATCCGGGATCCGGTCGTAGCTCAGGTGAGAGTAGAGCGGGGCAGCGGTGCGTTCACCGGACTTCACGCCGCGGACAAACTCCAGCAGCATCCGAATGTCGTAGCTTTCAGGGAAACCCTTACGCTTGAGCAGGTCCCTACGCTTGAGCTCTTCTAGGGGATAGAGAAACCCGTCAGTGGTGACGAGTTCAACCTGGGGATGTTCAGGCCAGCGCTGCAACAGAGCCTGAAGAATACGGGCCGTCGTGCTTTTGCCCACGGCAACGGAGCCGGCAACACTGATGATGTATGGCCCGCGGGAGGGGCGACGGCCTAAAAACTGCTGCAGCACATCGCCACGCCGTTGATTGGAGTGCACGTACAGATTCAGCAACCGGGAAAGAGGAAGATAGACCGCTTCCACCTCTTCCAGCGAGACACTCTCGTTGATACCCCGTAAGCGCTCCAGCTCTTCTTCACTGAGGGGAAGGGGAACAGCGTCCCGCAGGGCGGCCCATTGACGGCGGGAAAAGCCCTGATAGGCACCAAGTTTGGTCTGGGCGTTCAAAGGTATCGTTTCTCCATAGTTTGCGACCGCGACATTACCTTAACCACTGGCAAAGGTACAGCATGGCAATCCCCCGGGGCGGCTGAGTTTAACCATGTCTTTCACCGCTTCGCTCTCTGGTTAAAAGCTCATCAGTTGCACGGGTTGAGTGATTTTTTTTGAAAATCCTATTGCGCTGAATCGGCCGTTTTCCTATCATGCGCTCCGCACATTAGTGCAGTGCCGGCATAGCTCAGTTGGTAGAGCAACTGACTTGTAATCAGTAGGTCCCGAGTTCGACTCTTGGTGCCGGCACCAAATTTGGAGGGGTTCCCGAGTGGCCAAAGGGAGCAGACTGTAAATCTGCCGGCTCCGCCTTCGAAGGTTCGAATCCTTCCCCCTCCACCATTTTCTCCCTGGCAAGTTGCCCGAGGGAAATCGCGGGCATCGTATAATGGCTATTACCCTAGCCTTCCAAGCTAGAGATGCGGGTTCGATTCCCGCTGCCCGCTCCAGTTTTAAGTGCTGATATAGCTCAGTTGGTAGAGCGCACCCTTGGTAAGGGTGAGGTCCCCAGTTCAAATCTGGGTATCAGCACCACTCCTCTCGCATCATGCCGATTTTTCCTTGTTATACTCAATTTCCGAGTACCAATAGCCCAGTGGGTCTACCCACTTCGTTTGGATCGAGGCAACACCATGTCTAAAGAAAAGTTTGAACGTACGAAACCTCACGTTAACGTTGGTACCATCGGCCACGTTGACCACGGTAAAACCACTCTGACCGCTGCTATCACCAACGTGCTGGCTAAAGCCCACGGTGGTCAAGCTCGCGCTTTCGATCAGATCGACAACGCTCCGGAAGAGCGTGAGCGTGGTATTACCATCGCCGCTTCTCACGTTGAGTACGACACTGAAACTCGTCACTACGCTCACGTAGATTGCCCTGGCCACGCCGACTACGTTAAGAACATGATCACCGGTGCTGCCCAGATGGACGGCGCGATCCTGGTATGTGCTGCTACTGACGGCCCGATGCCGCAGACTCGTGAGCACATCCTGCTGTCCCGTCAGGTTGGCGTACCGTACATCATCGTGTTCCTGAACAAGTGTGACATGGTTGATGACGAAGAGCTGCTCGAGCTGGTAGAGATGGAAGTTCGTGAACTGCTGTCCGAGTACGACTTCCCGGGCGACGACACTCCGGTAATCCAGGGTTCCGCTCTGAAAGCGCTGGAAGGCGAAGCTCAGTGGGAAGAGAAGATCCTGGAGCTGGCTAACGCTCTGGACACCTACATCCCTGAGCCGGAGCGTGCTGTAGACGGTGCCTTCCTGCTGCCGATCGAAGACGTATTCTCCATCCAGGGCCGTGGTACCGTAGTAACCGGTCGTGTTGAGCGTGGTATCGTTAAAGTTGGCGACGAAGTAGAAATCGTTGGCGTTAAAGAAACCACCAAGACCACCTGTACCGGTGTTGAAATGTTCCGCAAGCTGCTGGACGAAGGCCGCGCTGGTGAGAACTGTGGTGTTCTGCTGCGTGGTACCAAGCGTGAAGAAGTTGAGCGTGGTCAGGTACTGGCCAAGCCGGGCTCCATTACCCCGCACACCAAGTTCACCTCTGAGGTTTACGTACTGTCCAAAGAAGAAGGTGGTCGTCACACCCCGTTCTTCAAAGGCTACCGTCCTCAGTTCTACTTCCGTACCACTGACATCACTGGCACCATCGAGCTGCCGGAAGGTGTTGAGATGGTAATGCCGGGTGACAACATCCAGATGACTGTTACCCTGATCGCTCCGATCGCGATGGAAGAAGGCCTGCGTTTCGCTATCCGTGAGGGTGGCCGTACCGTAGGTGCTGGTGTAGTAGCGACCATCGTTGAGTAATCAACGGCTGCACTAAACCAGAAAAGGGCGCCATTTGGCGCCCTTTTTGCGTTTGCGCGGGTTGGTCGTCTTGTCAGCGATGGTGAGAATGCATAGAATCTAGGGCTGCTTTTTTGCCGGTGGATGGCCCAGTGAAGGCGTTCCAACTGCAGCTGCCGGCCTACCAACACTTGCTGGACGAAACCAGTTGGGTGTTACAGACTCGAATACGGGATTGTTGTAATGAGTACCAATACTGAAAATCAAGGCAGCTCCATGGATACTCTGAAGTGGGGTTTGGTGGCAGTGATCCTTGCCGCTGCAGTAGTGGGCAACCACTATTTTGCTGCTGAATCTGTGCTGATCCGCGCTGTTGGCGTGGTCGTTGCGATTGCGATCGCCCTGTTTATTGCCGCTCAGACTGAGAAGGGCAAAGCAGGTTGGGCTTTTGCACAAGAGTCCCGGATGGAAGTCCGCAAGGTCGTGTGGCCGACTCGCCAGGAAACGGTTCAAACCACGTTGATCGTGTTTGCCGCCACCGCGTTTATGGCGTTCTGCCTCTGGCTGCTGGATATGGGCCTGGTGTGGATCGTTAATCTGATTACTGGGGTATAACTGAATGTCTGAGCAACCGAAAATGCGCTGGTATGTGGTACAGGCTTTCTCCGGTTTTGAGGCGCGCGTCGCCCAATCCCTGAAAGAGCACATCCAGATGCATGGCATGGAAGAATTTTTTGGCGAGGTGCTGGTTCCCACCGAAGAGGTGGTTGAGATGCGTGCCGGTCAGCGTCGCAAGAGCGAGCGCAAGTTCTTCCCTGGCTACGTGCTGGTTCAGATGGTGATGAACGACCAATCCTGGCACCTGGTACGCAGCGTGCCGCGTGTGATGGGTTTCATTGGCGGTACTTCTGACCGTCCTGCTCCGATCACTGAGAAGGAAGCTAACGCGATTCTCAACCGTCTGCAGGAAGCCAGCGAGGCTCCGCGCCATCGCACTATCTTCGAGCCGGGCGAAGTGGTTCGTGTTACCGACGGCCCCTTTGCCGATTTCAACGGCACCGTGGAAGAGGTGGACTACGAGAAGAGCCGCCTGAAGGTGTCCGTGATGATCTTTGGCCGTTCCACTCCGGTGGAACTGGAGTTTGGCCAGGTCGAAAAGTCCTGATCAAAAGATCGTCAAGAAAGCGTTTGTCCTGGGGCGGCGAATTTGGCTATAATTCGCCGCCCCTTTTTCATCGGGGAGCCGAATTTCTGTTCGGCGCTTGAACCCAAATTGAGGTAATTACTCATGGCTAAGAAAGTCCAAGCCTACATCAAGCTGCAAGTTGCAGCTGGTGCTGCTAACCCGTCTCCGCCGGTAGGTCCGGCTCTGGGTCAGCACGGCGTAAACATCATGGAATTCTGTAAGGCGTTTAACGCTCGTACAGAAAAACTGGAAAAAGGTCTGCCGATCCCGGTTGTTATCACCGTTTACGCTGACCGTTCCTTCACTTTCGTTACCAAGACTCCGCCGGCTTCCGTTCTGCTGAAGAAAGCCGCTGGTCTGAAGTCTGGCTCCAGCCGTCCGAACACTGAGAAAGTGGGTACTGTTACCCAAGCTCAGCTGCGCGAAATCGCTGAAACCAAGGCTGCTGACATGACTGGTGCGGACGTCGATGCAATGGTTCGCTCCATCGCTGGTACTGCCCGTTCCATGGGCCTGGTAGTGGAGGACTAATCGATGGCTAAGATCTCTAAGCGCATGCGCGTAATCCGTGAGAAGGTTGACGCCACTCGCGAGTACGACATCAACGAAGCTGTTGCTCTGCTGAAAGAACTGGCTACTGCCAAGTTCGTTGAGAGCGTAGACGTTGCTGTAAACCTGGGCATCGATGCTCGTAAATCCGACCAGAACGTACGCGGTGCCACTGTACTGCCGCACGGCACTGGCCGCGACGTACGCGTAGCCGTGTTCACTCAAGGCGCCAACGCCGATGCCGCCAAAGAAGCTGGTGCTGACCTGGTAGGTATGGACGAACTGGCTGCTCAGGTTAAAGCTGGCGAGATGAACTTCGACGTAGTTATCGCTTCTCCGGATGCGATGCGCGTTGTTGGTCAGCTGGGTCAGATCCTGGGTCCGCGTGGCCTGATGCCGAACCCGAAGACCGGTACTGTAACCCCGAACGTAGCTGAAGCGGTTAAGAACGCCAAAGCTGGTCAGGTTCGCTACCGTAACGACAAGAACGGTATCATCCACACCACCATCGGTAAGGTTGACTTCGACGCTGAGAAGCTGAAAGAAAACCTGGAATCCCTGCTGGTAGCACTGAAGAAGGCCAAGCCTGCTTCTGCTAAGGGCACCTTCGTTAAGAAAGTGACCATCTCTACCACCATGGGTGCTGGTGTTGCGGTTGACCAGGCGACTCTGGAAGCGCAAGCCTAATTTGCAGGGCGCGTGATTTCCTGTATAATTTCGCGCCCTGAGGTCGAAGTCCGGATGGCGACATTCGGACTTTCGTCCAAGACCGCAGGTGGAGCCCCGGCTCCTTAATTTCCTGCGTAGACGGTGAAGGACCTGAAGAAGATTTCTAATCTTCTGGAACTCCCCGCCGTATGGAATCCCCCAGTTTCTGGGGTTGTTAAGTTTCTAGGCGCAAGCCTAGGTGGAATCCAGGAGTGAAGCCCAATGGCAATGAACCTCGAAGGCAAGAAAGCAATTGTTGCTGAGGTCAATGAAGCTGCCAAAGGTGCTCTGTCTGCTGTTGTTGCCGACTGTCGCGGCGTAACTGTAGGCAAGATGACCGCTCTGCGTAAGCAAGCTCGTGAAGCTGGTGTTGTTATGCGCGTTGTGCGTAACACTCTGGCCAAGCGCGCTGTTGAAGGTACCTCTTACGAGTGCCTGAGCGACGCATTTGTTGGTCCGACCCTGATCGCTTTCTCTATCGAGCACCCCGGTGCTGCGGCGCGTCTGTTCAAAGACTTCGCCAAAGATGAGCAAGCTTTTGAGGTCAAAGCACTGGCATACGAAGGGGAGCTGATCCCTGCCGAGCAGATTGACCGTCTGGCTAAGCTGCCGACTTACGAAGAAGCGATTGCACAGTTGATGATGACCATGAAGGAAGCATCTGCTGGCAAGCTGGTTCGTACTCTGGCTGCTCTGCGCGACCAAAAAGAAGAGCAAGCTGCCTAATTCTGTTGGCCGCTTAACCTTTTACAGTAATTTTTAGGATTGTTAGTAATGTCTATCACCAAAGACCAAATCATCGAAGCCGTTGCAGCTATGTCTGTAATGGAAGTTGTTGAACTGATCGAAGCTATGGAAGAGAAGTTCGGTGTTTCTGCTGCTGCTGCTGTTGTAGCTGGTGGCGCCGGCGATGCTGCTGCTGCTGAAGAGAAGACCGAGTTCGACGTAGTTCTGGCTGAAGCTGGTTCCAACAAAGTTGGCGCTATTAAAGCAGTTCGCGGCGCAACTGGCCTGGGTCTGAAAGAAGCTAAAGCTCTGGTAGAATCTGCTCCGGCAGCTATCAAAGAAGGCATCTCTAAAGAAGAAGCCGAAGCTCTGAAGAAAGACCTGGAAGAAGCCGGCTGTAAAGTTGAGCTCAAATAAGCTATCTTCTAGCTTATTGACCTGAGCAATCAGGTTGGGCTGGTGGTTATTTGACCACCGGCCCTTTTGCGCTATGAGCGCAAGCAAACCCGAGAAGGGTTTGCTTCCCCATCTTGGAACGCGGGCCTGGCAGAGATTATTGGTTGGGTTCTTGCGCATTTAGGACGAAATGCCTCATTTAGAGCGCATTTTGGATCTTCAATCACGAGCAGAGGAACCACATGGTTTACTCCGATTTCGAGAAAAAACGCATCCGCAAGGATTTTGGTAAGCGTCCCAAGGTACTGGACGTTCCTTACCTGCTTTCAATCCAGCTGGACTCGTTCCAAAACTTCCTCGAGCAGGATCCCGATGGCGAGCGCGGCCTGGAAGCGGCCTTCCGCAGCGTATTCCCCATCAAGAGCTTTTCCGGTTACTCCGAGCTGCAGTACGTCAGCTATAAGCTGGGCGAGCCGGTATTTGACGTTAAAGAGTGTCAAATCCGCGGCGTAACCTATTCCGCTCCCCTTCGTGTAAAACTGCGCCTGGTCCTGATGGACAAAGAGGCCGGTGGTGCCGTGAAGGACATCAAGGAGCAGGAAGTGTACATGGGCGATATCCCGCTCATGACCGAGAACGGTACCTTTGTGATCAACGGTACCGAGCGTGTGATCGTATCCCAGCTGCACCGCAGCCCGGGCGTGTTCTTCGATCACGACAAAGGTAAGACCCACTCCTCCGGCAAGGTGCTCTACAACGCGCGGGTTATCCCGTACCGTGGCTCCTGGCTGGACTTCGAATTCGATCCGAAGGACAACCTGTTCGTTCGTATCGACCGTCGCCGCAAACTGCCGGCCTCCATCATCCTGCGCGCTCTGGGTTACTCCACCCAGGAGATCCTGGATCTGTTCTTCGAGAAGGTTCAGTTCTCTCTGAAGAAAGACAAGCTGGTGATGGACCTGATCCCTGATCGTCTGCGTGGCGAAACCGCCCTGTTTGACATCAAGGACAACAATGGCGATCTGATCGTGGAGAAGGGCCGTCGTGTGACTGCTCGCCACATCCGTCAGCTGGAAAAAGGCGACGTTAAGCAACTGGAAGTGCAGGTTGAGTACCTGGTTGGCAAAGTGACCGCCCAGGACTACATCGACGAAGCGACCGGTGAAGTTGTTGTACACGCGAACCAGGAACTGTCCCTGGAAGACGTGGCCAAGCTGTCTCAGGCTGGCGTTAAGTCTTTCGAGACTCTGTACACCAACGATCTCGACCACGGCCCGTACATCTCCACCACCCTGCAGGCGGACAGCACCTCTGACCGCATGGAAGCGCTGGTTGAGATCTACCGCATGATGCGCCCTGGCGAGCCGCCGACCCGCGAAGCCGCGGAAGCGCTGTTCGAGAACCTGTTCTTCTCTGAAGATCGCTACGACCTGTCCACCGTTGGTCGGATGAAGTTCAACCGTCGTCTGGGCCGTGATGAGTCCACCGGCGTTGGCATCCTGACCAAAGAAGACATCGTTGACGTAATGCGTAAGATCATTGAGATCCGCAACGGTAACGATGAAGTGGACGACATCGACCACCTGGGTAACCGTCGTATTCGCTCTGTGGGCGAGATGGCTGAAAACCAGTTCCGTGTTGGTCTGGTGCGTGTAGAGCGTGCCGTTCGTGAGCGTCTGTCTCTGGGTGATCTGGATGCCCTGATGCCTCAGGACCTGATCAACGCCAAGCCGATCTCCGCAGCGGTGAAAGAGTTCTTTGGCTCTTCCCAGCTGTCCCAGTTTATGGATCAGAACAACCCGCTGTCCGAAGTGACTCACAAGCGTCGTATCTCCGCGCTTGGTCCGGGCGGTCTGACCCGTGAGCGTGCCGGCTTTGAGGTTCGAGACGTACACCCGACTCACTACGGTCGTCTGTGTCCGATTGAGACCCCTGAAGGTCCGAACATCGGTCTGATCAACTCCCTGTCTACCTTTGCTCGCACCAACGAGTACGGCTTCCTGGAAACCCCGTTCCGTCGCGTAATCGACGGCAAGGTGACCGAAGAGGTTGAGTACCTGTCTGCCATTGAAGAGAGCAACTTCGTTATCGCTCAGGCTAACGCCCAGCTGGACGAAGAAGGCAATCTGGTGGACGAACTGGTAGCAGCGCGTCAGAAGGGCGAATCCATCTTCGCCACCGCCGATCAGGTGAACTTCATGGACGTGTCTCCGCAGCAGATCATCTCCGTGGCGGCGTCTCTGATTCCGTTCCTGGAGCACGACGATGCTAACCGTGCCTTGATGGGTGCGAACATGCAGCGTCAGGCCGTTCCGACCCTGAAGGCTGACAAGCCGCTGGTAGGTACTGGTATTGAGCGTGCGGTAGCGGTTGACTCCGGTGTAACCGTGGTGGCCAAGCGTGGCGGTGTGATCGACTACGTGGATGCTTCCCGCATCGTGGTTAAGGTGAGCGAAGATGAGCTGATGGCCGGTGAAGCCGGTATCGACATCTACAACCTGACCAAATACACCCGTTCTAACCAGAACACCTGCATCAACCAGCGCCCTGTGTGTGCGGTTGGTGAGCCGGTAACCCGTGGTGACGTACTGGCCGATGGCCCGTCCACCGACCTGGGTGATCTGGCACTGGGTCAGAACCTGCGCGTCGCGTTCATGACCTGGAACGGTTACAACTTTGAGGACTCCATCCTGCTGTCCGAGCGTGTGGTTCAGGAAGATCGCCTGACCACCATCCACATTCAGGAACTGTCCTGTATTGCTCGTGACACCAAGCTGGGTCCGGAAGAGATCACCGCTGATATCCCCAACGTGGGCGAATCCGCTCTGTCCAAACTGGACGAGTCCGGCATCGTGTACGTGGGCGCTGAGATGAAGCCGGGCGACATCCTGGTGGGTAAGGTAACTCCGAAAGGTGAAACCCAGCTCACTCCGGAAGAGAAGCTGCTGCGCGCCATCTTCGGTGAGAAGGCGTCCGACGTTAAGGACTCCTCTCTGCGTGTGCCTAACGGCGTTTACGGTACCGTTATCGATGTTCAGGTCTTTACCCGCGATGGCGTAGAGAAGGACAAGCGTGCCGTTGACATCGAGAACATGCAGCTGCGTGACGCCAAGAAGGATCTGACTGAAGAGTTCAGCATCCTGGAAAACGGTGTCTACGACCGTGCCCGCACTCTGTTGCTGGGTGCTGGCTTCACCGAAGCTCAGTTGGAAAAACTGTCTCGCGACAAGTGGCTGGAGCAGCCGCTGGACAACGAAGCCAAGCAGACCGAACTGGAGCAGCTGGCTGATCAGTACGAAGAGCTGAAGGCTGATTTCGACAAGAAGTTCGAAATCAAGCGTCGCAAGATCACCCAGGGCGATGATTTGGCCCCGGGCGTACTGAAGATCGTTAAGGTTTACCTGGCGGTTAAGCGTCGCATTCAGCCGGGCGATAAGATGGCCGGTCGTCACGGTAACAAGGGTGTAATCTCCACCATTGTTCCTGTTGAAGACATGCCGCACGACGAAAACGGCGTGCCGGTGGACATCGTTCTGAACCCGCTGGGTGTACCGTCCCGTATGAACATCGGTCAGATCCTGGAAGTTCACCTGGGTATGGCTGCTAAGGGCATCGGTGACAAGATCAACGGCATGCTGGAGCAGCAGCGCAAGGTTGAGGAACTGCGTGAGTTCATGCAGAAAGCCTACGACCTGGGCAACACCCAGCAGAAAGTGGACCTGTCCACCTTCTCTGATGCCGAAGTTCTGCGTCTGGCCGATAACCTGAAGGGCGGTCTGCCGATTGCTACCCCGGCGTTTGACGGTGCAGCAGAAGCGGAAATCAAAGACATGCTGCGTCTGGCCGAGCTGCCGGATTCCGGTCAGTTCACGCTGTTCGATGGCCGTACTGGTAACGCTTTCGAGCGTCCGGTCACTGTTGGCTACATGTACATGCTGAAGCTGAACCACTTGGTAGACGACAAGATGCACGCCCGTTCCACCGGTTCCTACAGCTTGGTTACCCAGCAGCCGCTGGGTGGTAAGGCTCAGTTCGGTGGTCAGCGTTTCGGTGAGATGGAAGTGTGGGCCCTGCAGGCCTACGGTGCGGCTTACACGCTGCAGGAAATGCTCACCGTTAAGTCTGATGACGTTAACGGCCGTACCCAGATGTACAAGAACATCGTGGACGGTAACTACCAGATGCAACCTGGCATGCCTGAATCCTTCAACGTGGTACTTAAAGAGATCCGTTCTCTGGGTATCAACATCGAGTTGGATCAGGAATAAGCCGTCCGCTGCCTAGGCAGCCTGGTATCGGTCGAGTGCCCCGCTTGCGGGCGGGGCACACGGGTTAAAACCTCCATTTAGGAGACGATCGTGAAAGACTTACTTCAGTTTCTTAAGAAACAGAATGCGTCCGAAGAATTTAACGGCATCAAGATCGGCCTTGCGTCGCCGGACATGATCCGCAGCTGGTCTTTCGGTGAAGTGAAGAAGCCGGAAACCATCAACTACCGTACGTTCAAGCCGGAGCGTGACGGTCTGTTCTGTGCCCGCATCTTTGGTCCGGTGAAGGACTATGAGTGTCTGTGTGGCAAGTACAAGCGTCTCAAGCACCGCGGTGTGATCTGTGAGAAGTGTGGCGTTGAAGTGACCCAGACCAAAGTGCGTCGTGAGCGCATGGGTCACATCGAGCTGGCTTCTCCGGTTGCCCACATCTGGTTCCTGAAGTCCCTGCCGTCCCGTATTGGTCTGTTGCTGGACATGACCCTGCGTGACATCGAGCGGGTGCTGTACTTCGAAAGCTACGTGGTTATCGAGCCGGGCATGACCGCCCTGGAGCGCGGCCAGATGCTGACCGAAGAGGAGTATCTGGATGCCCTGGAAGAGCATGGTGACGAGTTCGACGCCCGCATGGGTGCCGAGGCCGTTCAGCAGCTGCTGAAGGACATCGATCTGGAAGGTGAAATCGCGGTAATGCGCGAAGAGCTGCCCCAGACCAACTCCGAAACCAAGCGTAAGAAGCTGACCAAGCGTCTTAAGCTGATGGAAGCCTTCTACAACTCTGGCAACAAGCCGGAGTGGATGATCATGGGCGTTCTGCCGGTTCTGCCGCCGGATCTGCGTCCGCTGGTACCGCTCGACGGTGGCCGCTTCGCGACCTCCGATCTGAACGACCTGTACCGCCGCGTGATCAACCGTAACAACCGTCTGAAGCGCCTGCTTGACCTGGCGGCTCCGGACATCATCGTGCGCAACGAAAAGCGGATGCTTCAAGAGTCCGTGGATGCCCTGCTGGATAACGGCCGTCGCGGTCGTGCCATCACCGGCTCCAACCGTCGCCCGCTGAAGTCGCTGGCTGACATGATCAAGGGTAAGCAAGGTCGCTTCCGTCAGAACCTGCTGGGTAAGCGCGTGGACTACTCCGGTCGTTCCGTAATTACCGTAGGTCCGACTCTGCGTCTGCATCAGTGTGGTCTGCCGAAGAAGATGGCTCTGGAGCTGTTCAAGCCCTTCATCTACGGCAAGCTGGAAGCCCGTGGCCTGGCCACCACCATCAAAGCTGCCAAGAAGATGGTAGAGCGTGAAGTGGCTGAGGTGTGGGACGTTCTGGACGAAGTGATCCGTGAACACCCGGTTCTGCTGAACCGTGCACCGACCCTGCACCGTCTGGGTATCCAGGCGTTCGAGCCGGTACTGATCGAAGGTAAAGCGATCCAACTGCACCCGCTGGTGTGTGCGGCCTATAACGCGGACTTCGACGGCGACCAGATGGCGGTACACGTACCGCTGACCCTGGAAGCCCAGCTGGAAGCCCGTGCGCTGATGATGTCCACCAACAACATCCTGCCGCCCGCCTCCGGTGACCCGATCATCGTACCGTCTCAGGACGTGGTACTGGGTCTGTACTACATGACCCGTGAAAAGGTGAACGGCAAAGGCGAAGGCATGGTGTTCTCTTCCGTTGAGGAAGCAGAAAAGGTGTACCGCGCCGGTCTGGTTGACCTGCACGCTCGCGTGAAGGTTCGCATCACCGACAGCTACAAGACCGAAGAGGGTGAGATCGTCGAAGAGCGTAAGATCGTCGACACCACCATTGGCCGTTCCATCCTGTCCATGATCCTGCCGAAGGGCCTGCCTTTCGAACTGATCAACCAGGACATGGGTAAGAAGCCGATCTCTGCGGTTCTGAACAGCTGCTACCGTGTACTGGGCCTGAAAGCGACCGTAATCTTCGCTGACCAGCTGATGTACACCGGTTTCCACTTCGCCACTGTGTCCGGTACCTCAGTAGGTATCAACGACATGGTGATCCCGGACGCCAAGAAAGAGATCGTTGCTGCTGCCGAAGAGGAAGTGGCGGAGATCTCCGAGCAGTTCCAGGCTGGTCTTGTGACCGCCGGTGAGCGCTACAACAAGGTGATCGACATCTGGGCCAGCGCCAACGAGAAAGTCTCCAAGGCGATGATGGAAAACCTCAAGACCGACACTGTGATCAACCGTGACGGTAATGAGGAAGAGCAGAAGTCCTTCAACAGCATCTTTATGATGGCTGACTCCGGCGCTCGTGGTAGTGCCGCTCAGATCCGTCAGCTTGCTGGTATGCGTGGCCTGATGGCCAAGCCGGATGGCTCCATTATCGAAACCCCGATTGTGGCCAACTTCCGTGAAGGTCTGAACGTACAGCAGTACTTCATCTCAACCCACGGTGCTCGTAAGGGTCTGGCGGATACCGCACTGAAGACCGCGAACTCCGGTTACCTGACTCGTCGTCTGGTAGACGTGTCTCAGGATCTGGTGATCGTTGAGCAGGACTGTGGTTCCGTAGAAGGCATCTCCGTTAAGCCGCTGATTGAAGGTGGTGACGTGGTTGAGCCGCTGCGTGAGCGCGTACTGGGTCGTGTGGTTGCTCAGGACGTACTGAAGCCGGGCAGCGAAGACGTTGTACTGATCCCGCGTAACACCCTGCTCGACGAGAAGTGGTGTGACGTTATCGAAGCGAACTCTCTGGATGAAATCCAGGTACGCTCCGTGATCACCTGTGAAACCGACTTCGGTGTGTGTGCCCACTGTTACGGTCGCGACCTGGCCCGTGGTCACCTGGTGGCCCAAGGTGAGGCGATCGGTGTGGTTGCTGCTCAGTCCATCGGTGAGCCGGGTACCCAGCTGACCATGCGTACGTTCCACATTGGTGGTGCGGCTTCTCGTGCTTCTGCCGAGAGCAACGTACAGGTTAAGAACAGCGGTATCCTGAAGCTTCAGAACGCCAAGTACGTGACCAACGCCGACGGCAAGATTGTTGTAACCTCCCGTTCTACTGAACTGGCTGTTATCGACGACCTGGGTCGTGAGAAGGAGCGTTACAAGCTGCCTTACGGTGCGGTTCTGGACAAGAGCGAAGGCGATGCCGTCAACGCTGGCGATATCGTTGTGAACTGGGATCCGCACACTCACCCGATTATCACCGAGGTGGAAGGTCGCATTCAGTTCGTAGACATGGTTGAAGGCGTCACCATGACCAAGCAGACCGACGAACTGACCGGTCTGTCCAGCATCGTGATCCTCGACGTGGCTCAGCGTACCAGCGCGGGTAAAGAGATGCGCCCGATGGTGAAGCTGATCGACGAGTCTGGTAACGACATCCTGATCCCGGGCACCGAAGTGCCTGCCCAGTACTTCCTGGGTGGCCACGCGATTGTGAGCATCGAAGATGGCTCCACTGTACGCGTGGGTGACGCTCTGGCTCGTATTCCGCAGGAATCCGGCGGTACCAAGGATATTACCGGTGGTCTGCCGCGCGTGGCCGACCTGTTTGAAGCCCGTAAGCCGAAAGAGCCGGCTATCCTGGCTGAAATCACCGGTACCATCTCCTTCGGTAAAGAGACCAAAGGTAAGCGCCGTCTGGTTATCACCCCGCACGATGGCGGTCAGCCCTACGAGGAGATGATTCCGAAGTGGCGTAACCTGAACGTGTTCGAAGGTGAGAAGGTTGAGCGTGGCGAAGTGATCGCTGATGGTCCGGAGGCTCCGCACGACATTCTGCGTCTGCGTGGCATCCATGCCGTAGCGAACTACATCGTTAACGAGGTTCAGGACGTATACCGCCTGCAGGGTGTGAAGATTAACGATAAGCACATCGAGGTGGTGATTCGCCAGATGCTGCGTAAGTGCATCATCGTAGACGGCGGCGACTCTGAGTTCCTGTCTGGTGAGCAGGCCGAAGTGGCCCGCGTTAACCAGGCGAACCGCGACCTGCTGGCCGAAGGCAAGCAACCTGCGACCTTCGAGCGTGAGCTGCTGGGTATCACCAAGGCGTCTCTGGCGACCGAGTCCTTCATCTCTGCGGCCTCCTTCCAGGAGACCACTCGCGTCCTGACCGACGCTGCCACTTACGGCAAGCGTGACGATCTGCGCGGTCTGAAAGAGAACGTGACTGTGGGTCGTCTGATTCCGGCGGGTACCGGTTACGCTTACCACCGTAGCCGTCAGCAGAAGAGTGAAGAGGCCACCCCTGCGGTGACCGCTTCCGAAGCTGAGCAGAACCTGGCGGATCTGCTGAACGCTGCTGGCCCGAACGACCAGTAATCTGGCCGTATATCGGTAAAGTAAGGGGCGCCGAGAGGCGCCCCTTTTTATTCTGTGGCGATAAAGCCACCAAGGCCTTTGGCTAATTCTTGACACCTACCTGGCAGGTGCTTAAAATTTCGCGTCCCCCATATGCGGGGATCGATTTTTCGCACCTAAAACTGAGTAGTTGAAGCTAATCAGGAGATTTTAATGGCTACTGTTAACCAGCTGGTACGTAAGCCGCGTAAGGACAAGGTTAAAAAGACCAACGTTCCTGCGCTGGAAGCGTGCCCTCAAAAACGTGGTGTTTGCACTCGTGTGTACACCACCACCCCGAAGAAGCCGAACTCTGCACTGCGTAAAGTGTGCCGTGTTCGTCTGACCAACGGTTTTGAAGTTACCTCCTACATTGGTGGTGAAGGTCACAACCTGCAGGAGCACTCCGTAGTGCTGATCCGCGGCGGTCGTGTAAAAGACTTGCCGGGTGTTCGCTACCACACTGTTCGTGGTGCCCTGGATACCGCCGGTGTGAACGACCGTCGTCAAGGTCGTTCCAAGTACGGCGCCAAGCGTCCTAAGTCTTAATGGTTCTCCGTTAAGTAAGGCCAAGCACTTAAATCGTTCATCCTGTTTTGGATAAACCTGAAAAAATCGGAGTATTCCCATGCCAAGACGTCGCGTCGTAGGTCAACGTAAAATTCTGCCGGATCCGAAGTTCGGATCTGAGCTTCTGGCAAAGTTTGTCAACGTAGTAATGCTGGACGGTAAGAAGTCCACTGCTGAGAAGATCATCTATGGTGGTCTGGCAGCGGCTGCTGAGAAATCCGGCAAAGCTGAGTTGGAAATCTTTGAAACTGCACTGGATAACATTCGTCCGACCGTGGAAGTTAAGTCCCGCCGTGTAGGTGGTTCTACTTACCAGGTTCCGGTTGAAGTTCGTCCGGTTCGTCGTAACACTCTGGCCATGCGCTGGTTGGTGGAAGCGGCTCGTAAGCGTAGCGAAAAATCTATGGCTCTGCGCCTGGCAGGTGAACTGCTGGACGCGAGCGAAAACAAAGGTACTGCGGTTAAGAAACGTGAAGACGTTCACCGCATGGCCGAAGCGAACAAAGCGTTCGCTCATTACCGCTGGTAATGTCCCCGGCGCAGCACTTCGGTGCTGCGCCACTTATTGTAAAAGCTGGTGCCACGGCGCCAGTATGAGGATTGTATTGTGGCTCGTACGACCCCGATTGAACGCTATCGTAACATCGGAATTTGTGCTCACGTAGACGCTGGCAAGACCACCACTACTGAGCGCGTTCTGTTCTACACTGGCTTGTCTCACAAGATCGGTGAGGTTCATGACGGCGCCGCGACCATGGATTGGATGGAGCAGGAGCAGGAGCGTGGTATCACCATCACCTCTGCTGCGACCACCACCTTCTGGCGGGGGATGGAAGCGCAATTCCCCGAGCACCGCATCAACATCATCGACACCCCCGGACACGTGGACTTCACCATTGAGGTGGAGCGTTCCCTGCGTGTACTGGATGGCGCAGTCGTGGTGTTCTGTGGCGCGTCCGGTGTGGAACCTCAGTCTGAGACCGTATGGCGTCAGGCTGACAAGTACCACGTGCCGCGTCTCGTGTTCGTCAACAAGATGGACCGCGCCGGTGCTGACTTTGACCGCGTTGTGGAGCAGATCCGCAACCGTCTGGGCGCCACTTGTGTGCCAATCCAAATGAATGTTGGTGCCGAGGACGAGTTCAAAGGTGTCATCGACCTGATCAAGATGAAATACATCAGCTGGAATGAAGCGGATCAGGGCATGACCTTTGAATACCAGGAGATCCCTGCCGAGCTGGCTGACAAAGCCGCCGACATGCGTGAATACCTGGTTGAAGCCGCCGCAGAAGCATCCGAAGAGCTGATGGATAAGTACCTGGAAGAGGGTGAACTGTCCGAAGAAGAGATCAAGAAAGCTCTTCGTCAGCGAACTCTGAACAACGAGATTGTTCTGGCCACCTGTGGCTCCGCCTTTAAGAACAAGGGCGTGCAGGCGGTTCTGGATGCGGTGGTGGAATACCTGCCGGCCCCGGTTGATGTTCCCGCCATTAAAGGCGTGGACATGGACGACAACGAGGTAACTCGTCCGTCCGACGATAATGCGCCGTTCTCTGCACTGGCGTTTAAGATCGCCACTGACCCCTTTGTGGGCACCCTGACCTTTATGCGCGTGTACTCCGGCGTTGCCAGCACTGGCGATGCGGTATTCAACACCGTGAAAGGGAAGCGTGAGCGCCTGGGCCGTATGGTTCAGATGCACGCCAATGATCGTAAAGAGATCAAAGAAGTGCGCGCTGGCGAGATCGCTGCAGCGATCGGCCTGAAAGACGTCACCACTGGTGACACCCTGTGCGACCAGGACCACAAAGTGATTCTGGAGCGTATGGAATTCCCTGAGCCGGTGATTCAGATCGCGGTTGAGCCAAGAACCAAGGCTGACCAAGAGAAGATGGGCATCGCCCTGGGTAAATTGGCTGCGGAGGATCCGTCCTTCCGTGTGGAGACCGATGAGGAATCCGGCCAAACCCTGATCTCCGGTATGGGTGAACTGCACCTGGATATCATCGTTGACCGCATGAAGCGCGAATTCAGCGTTGAGTGCAATGTTGGTAAACCCCAGGTGGCTTACCGCGAAACCATCCGCTCCGCTGTGGAAGTGGAAGGGAAATTCGTACGCCAGTCTGGCGGTCGTGGTCAGTTTGGTCACGTTTGGCTCAAACTGGAGCCCCGCGAAGCCGGCGAAGGCTACGAATTCGCCAACGAAATTGTTGGCGGCGTGGTGCCAAAGGAATATATTCCTGCTGTAGATAAAGGTATCCAGGAACAGATGGCTCAAGGCGTCCTCGCGGGCTTCCCCGTGCTGGACGTAAAAGTTACTCTGTTCGATGGTTCATACCACGATGTGGACTCCAACGAGATGGCGTTTAAGATCGCCGGCTCCATGGGCTTCCGTAAAGGTGCACTGGCGGCTAACCCGGTGTTGCTGGAACCCATGATGAAAGTGGAGATCACCACTCCTGAGGATTGGATGGGCGATGTGGTTGGCGATGTCAACCGTCGTCGCGGCATCATCGAGGGTATGGACGATGGAACTGCCGGTTTGAAGATCGTGCGTGCCAAGGTGCCGCTGGCCGAGATGTTCGGTTATGCCACCGACCTGCGCTCTGCGACTCAAGGTCGTGCTTCCTACTCCATGGAGTTCAGTGAGTACGCCGAAGCCCCGCAGAACGTGGCGCAAGCGGTTATCGAAGCGCGCGGATACTAATGCCTGAAAAGGCGAATAGGAACTCAGTTCGTTAACAGATCAGGTCCTCTGGGCCTGGTCGCAAATTGAAAGGAAAGACGTCGTGTCTAAAGAAAAGTTTGAACGTACGAAACCCCACGTTAACGTTGGTACCATTGGCCACGTTGACCACGGTAAAACCACTCTGACTGCTGCTATCACCAACGTGCTGGCTAAAGCCCACGGCGGTCAAGCTCGTGCTTTCGACCAGATCGATAACGCTCCGGAAGAGCGTGAGCGTGGTATCACCATCGCCGCTTCTCACGTTGAGTACGACACTGAAACTCGTCACTACGCTCACGTAGATTGCCCTGGCCACGCCGACTACGTTAAGAACATGATCACCGGTGCTGCCCAGATGGACGGCGCGATCCTGGTATGTGCTGCTACTGACGGCCCGATGCCGCAGACTCGTGAGCACATCCTGCTGTCCCGTCAGGTTGGCGTACCGTACATCATCGTGTTCCTGAACAAGTGTGACATGGTTGATGACGAAGAGCTGCTCGAGCTGGTAGAGATGGAAGTTCGTGAACTGCTGTCCGAGTACGACTTCCCGGGCGACGACACTCCGGTAATCCAGGGTTCCGCTCTGAAAGCTCTGGAAGGCGAAGCTCAGTGGGAAGAGAAGATCCTGGAGCTGGCTAACGCTCTGGACACCTACATCCCTGAGCCGGAGCGTGCTGTAGACGGTGCCTTCCTGCTGCCGATCGAAGACGTATTCTCCATCCAGGGCCGTGGTACCGTAGTAACCGGTCGTGTTGAGCGTGGTATCGTTAAAGTTGGCGACGAAGTAGAAATCGTTGGCGTTAAAGAAACCGCCAAGACCACCTGTACCGGTGTTGAAATGTTCCGCAAGCTGCTGGACGAAGGCCGTGCTGGTGAGAACTGTGGTGTTCTGCTGCGTGGTACCAAGCGTGAAGAAGTTGAGCGTGGTCAGGTACTGGCCAAGCCGGGCTCCATCACCCCGCACACCAAGTTCACCTCTGAGGTTTACGTACTGTCCAAAGAAGAAGGTGGTCGTCACACCCCGTTCTTCAAAGGCTACCGTCCTCAGTTCTACTTCCGTACCACTGACATCACTGGCACCATCGAGCTGCCGGAAGGTGTTGAGATGGTAATGCCGGGTGACAACATCCAGATGACTGTTACCCTGATCGCTCCGATCGCGATGGAAGAAGGTCTGCGTTTCGCTATCCGTGAGGGTGGCCGTACCGTAGGTGCTGGTGTAGTAGCGACCATCGTTGAGTAATCAACGGTTGCACTAAACCTGAAAAGGGCGCCATTTGGCGCCCTTTTTCTTTTCCCTCTGTTTTCCCCGCATTTAATCCCACTTTCCAACCGGCCCCTCCCCACTTTTTGGCTACGCTTAGATCTCCTCTTTCAGTGTCTGTGATGTGGTTAGGAGGCGGTATCCAGTGGAAAGAACGGATCAGTATTTGGCGGTTGAACCCACAGCAACCCAACGCCCCAGTCGATGTTGCCGGGTATCCGTACTTCTCGCTTCTCTGGGGCGTCCCAGCCTGCTGACGGCACTAAACTCCATCTTTGAAAACCAGGACATCCCCTACGAGGTGGTGCTGATCCTTGATGACCCCGATGTGTCGGCAGAGCAGCTGCTGGGAGGGGTGTTACCACAGCACCGGAGCAGGATCCGGGTATTTCAGAATGCAGAAAATCTCGGTCTGACCCGATCGCTCAATCGCGGCCTCGCGGAGTGCCAGGGTGATATTGTCGCCCGGCTCGACGATGACGACCGGTTTGCGCCAAATCGCTTGCAGCGGGTTGTCGAGCTTTTCGATGCACACCCGGAGGTGGATGTGGTACTGAGCGACACTCGTGTGGTCGATGGAGAGCGCCACTACCGCCTTACTGTCCCTCATCGGCATGATGAGATTCAGGCTGCTTTGCAGCGTCGCAATGTGCTGGTGCATTCCGCATTCAATATCCGTCGATCCGCATTGGAGCGGGTAGGGGGGTATAACGACGCGTTCCGCTATGCCCAGGACTATGAGTTGTACCTGAGGCTATTGCGTGCGGGCATCCGCTTTATGGGAGTCAACGAAGCCTTGGCTGAGCGGAATGAAGAGGAGGGCACCATAACGGTGAGCCGCCGTCAGCACCAGGCGTTGTTTTCTCTGTCGGCGCTGTGTCTTCACCATGCATCGGCATGGCGGGGGGATGGCGAACAGATTCAGGCGATCTGTGTGGCATTCGCCCGTTTTGTCGCCCCGAAAAGCCTGCGCCGAGGAGTGCGCTGGTTTCGTGCGGTGTCCAAAGGAGGAAGAGCATGACATCAGGCAACACGGTGTTGGTGATCTTCTCCTATGGCATGTCCGCCACCCGCTGGAAACAGATGGGGATTCTCTCGAAAGAGAAAGTGATTTTTGAGGCGTACCTGGAATCCGGATTGGCTGATAGGGTGCTTTGGTTTACCTATCATCCGGACGATTCCAGGCTGGTGGCGGAGGAGCAACAAGCGGGTCGTCTGCACCCCGGGATCCAGGTCATCCCTGCGCCCGATTGGGCCGTTAACCCCCTGGGCAAACTGGTCTATTCCCTGATAGGCCCATGGCTACAACGAAGGGCATTCGGTCAGGCGACGGCGATGATCAACCACCAAACCAGCGGCTGTTGGACGGGCTTGATGGCCCGCTTGCTGTTAGGCGGCCGCTTTGTCTATCGCTATGGCCATTCATTGTGGCGTCGGCATCTTGATCGCAAGCAGTACGCCAGGTTGGCCTTCTCCTGGCCGCTGGACCGATTGGCTCTGGCCTGTTCCGACCATGCGCTGGTGTGCACGGAGAGTGACTATCGTGCGACCTCCCAGGCTCCCCACATCAGCCATTGCCCCAATTTCGTGGAAGTGGGGCGCAGTGCCTGTGATGCTCCGCCTCCCTCGGAAAGGCCGGAGCGAGCCGCTTATGTGGGGCGGCTGATGCCATTCAAGAACCTGTTCGCACTGATTGAGGCTTGTGCTGCTCACGGTTTGCCCCTTGATCTGTATGGTGATGGCCCCCTGCGCGACGAGCTGGAAACCTATGCGGATTCGATCGGTGCCAACTGCCGCTTTCTTGGTGTGCGCCCCAATGAGGAGGTTCGCGCGGCGCTGCCAGGCTATCGTTGGTTTTTCCTGGTCAGCAACTATGAGGCGATGCCTAAGGCGTTGCTGGAGGGGATGGCTGCGGGTTGCGTCTGTGTGGCAGCCCCCAACTATGGTTGTGCTGAAGTGATTGAAGACGGTGTGGATGGGGTACTCAGTACTGACTGGAGTGCCGCCGCCATTCTGGAGGCGATGCTCCGGGCCGAAAGTGGCGATATGGACGCTATGGCGCGACGGGCCATGAGCAAAGTGCAGGAGCAGTATTCCCTGGAGCGTATTCTGATGCTGCATCGGCAGGCCCTGCTGGGGAGTGGCAGATGAACAACACCATGACCCTCGCTCGGGCTTACCCTCAAACACTCACCGGTTTGGGACTCTTCCTGCTGTTCTGGACCCTTGCGGTCATCATGGTGAAGCTCGAAATGGGTTTGCCTGCCCGAGTCTGGGTGCTGTTATTGGGCCTGGGCTGGTTTGCGCTGATGTTCAGGGTACCCTGGCGGACGTTGCTGAACGATAACGCCCACCTCAATGCCTTAGCCGCAATCATGCTGGTTGGTGTGCTCACTACGCTATTAAATTCACTGGACTGGAGCAATGCCATCCTGATGGCGGTTAAGTGGGCGCTCCAGCCAGCCCTGGCGTTCCTCTTTACCTTGTTGGTTTGCCATCTGTACGGCACCCGGCCGGTGATTCTGATCTTTCTGGCGGTGGTCGCACTGACGTCCGTGATTGCCGTATTGCAAGGGCTCGAATTTCAGCCGGCCTGGGACCTGAAGTACCGCTTTGAACAGTGGCAGGGCCTGGACCGGGCCCAGATCTTCGCCATTGAGCAGGAATCGGGGGGGGATGCCTACCACGATCTGTACCGTTCTCGTGGCCTCTCTTACTCTCCAATCCATCTTGGGTATCAGATTACTCTGGTAGCGGGGCTGCTCTATTACGCCGCCATTCGTGCGCCACAGCTAAACCCTTTGTCTCCATTCTGGACCTGGAGTTTGCTGCTGTTGCTGTTGGCTGCAGCCATCTTTTCCGGCACCCGTTCGACCATTGGCGGGCTGGTCCTGCTGCTGCCTCTGCACTTTCTGTTTTGCCATAGCAGGCGGGGACTGGCGGTACTGCTGGCACTCCTGTTCGCTTTGATGCTGCCTTTGCTGTTTATGCTGGCGTCCGAACTTCTGGATTTACGGATTTTCAGTACTTCTGACTCCAGCATGCACTCCAGAGTGCCCCTTACGCTGCTTGGCCTGCAGTTGTTCTGGGACAACCCACTCGGGCATGGCTGGCTGATTGAGGCGAGTGACCTTGCTGATCAGTATTGGCACCGGCTCTACCAGATAGACAATGCTGAAGTGGTGGTGTACCGGGGTATCCATAACCACGCGGTGAAGATGTTGTTTGTCTATGGCGTCTTTGGGGCAGGGATCCTGGTGCACTATCTGATTAAGCTGAAGCAGCAGTTTGGCGTTGCCATTCTGGTGGCGTTGGCCCCCTATGGATTCCATGCGCTGTTCCACAACGATGGGATCTTCCTGGGGGGGAACTACATCTGGGTATGGTTGGGGATCATGCACTGCTATTGGATGGAGCGGGGGCAAGATGACTCGACGGCTTAAGGTGGTTTGGCTCGGTGGACGTGGCTTTCACTCCAGCTATGGGGGGGTCGAAAACGCCATACGGGAACTGGCAAAGGAGAGCGCCCGCCTTGAGGATATTGAACCTTGGGTAACGGGCAAAGGCCGCAGTTGGTGGTTTGTTCAGAAGCAGGATTCCGGCGTCAATCTGGTCGAAGCTCCTAAATGGCTGGGGCGTTTGGGTCATGCAATCTGCAGCCTGGGGTTGCTGCTGTACGTGATAGCCAGAGTCCGGCCCGACACGCTTTTCCTGTTTGCCTCAGGCCCCAGTCTTTTATCGGTTATTGGACGTGGCTTTGGTGCTCATACGGTTGCCTGTTTGAGAGCGATTGACAGCCAGCGGGATGGGTGGCGTGGACTTAATCAGGGAATACTGAGGCTGGGTGAGTATGCGGCGACCCATGTCGCCCACCAGTGCACGGTGAACAGTTTGGCGATGCAGCGTTTTTTTGCGGCGAAAGGGCTGGACACCATCTATATCCCTAACGGCATTACGCCTTTGGCTGAACCTCTTCCTGGCTATCTGGAGAGCTTGAATGTGTCGCCCGAGGGCTATCTGCTGTATGCCGGAAGGCTGGATCCGGTAAAGCGTCTGGATGTGTTGCTGGAGGCACATCAGCAACTGCCTGAGAGCTCCCGCCCACCCCTGATTGTCGCGGGTGGAAAGTGCAAGTCTCCGCAATACCAGACTAAGCTGGAGAGGCTGGCCTCTAAGCAGGTGCGGTTCCTGGGGCATGTGGGCCAGAGGGAGATGTCTACGCTGATGGCCCATTGCAGCCTGTTTGTTTTGCCTTCCGTATTGGAGGGGATGTCCAATAGCCTGCTGACGGCAATGGGGGCGGGCAGATGCGTATTGTGTGCCGATGTACCAGAGAACGCGGACGTTGTTGCTGGTGATCCAAGGGTTCTGTTTGAGGCTGATAACGTCAATGCCCTTCGAGAGCAACTGACGGCTCACCTTGAGCAGAAACAGCGTAGGCAAGAGGTCGCTAAAACCATCAAAACCTTATCGAACAACTACAGTTGGCGCGAATCAGCAGCGGCGTTTTGCCAGCTAGCGCGTGAGGGGAGGGGAGGATGAACAGATCGGACTTAATCACTGTTGTAATTACCACATACAACCGCCCGGATCGTTTGGCCAAGGCGATCGCCAGCGTAGCGGCACAGGACTACCCGAATCTCGAGCTGGTGGTTGTAGACGATTGCTCGTCCAAAGATTATTCCTCGGTGCTTAAAGGGGCTTCTATCCCCCTGCGTTACTTCAGACAGGAGCGGAATCAGGGGGCCTGTGCTGCCCGCAACCTGGGTATCCGTGAAGCCAAGGGGAAATGGATTGCGTTTCTGGATGACGATGATCAGTGGGCGCCTGAAAAGCTGTCTCGGCAAGTTGCCGCCATCGGAGAGGCGGATCTGTGCCTTTGTGGTTACCGGGTGATTGAGAACGGTCATGTTCAAGTGCTCCCCCTTAAGCAGATCAGTGCAAAGCGCCTGTTCCGGTACAACCGGATATGTGGTACCAGCGGAGTCTTGGGCCGGACTGAGGCGCTGCGTCAGGAGGGGTTTGACGAGTCCCTGGTCTGCTCCCAGGACTGGGACCTGTTCTTACGTTATGCACTGCGTCAGCCCCTCCGTTATGTGGCGGCGCCGCTGTGTTTGTTCAGTGATGGCTCGCACGAACGGATAAGCAATAGCGCCAAGGCACTGTCGATTCCTCAGATTGAGCGCCGTCTTCTGGCCGTAGAGAAGCATCGCTCAGTGATTGGGGAGGATTGCTACCGCTCTAAAGTGGCGGCGACGGCATTGGCTTACATTGGGTCTCGCAGTAACAAGCTTGAGGCGCTGCAGTTCGCCGTAAATAGGGCGGGTTGGAAGGCATCGTTGGCCTACCTATTCAATAAAGTGGGACGCCGAAGCAGTGCTTCCCGGCCCACCAAGTTGGCGGAGGAGTAGTTATGGTGCCTGACTTCGGGCGGCGCCGGGCCGGAGCAGGCAGATGAGCCTGATGCGTAAGACGATACACGGGGTCAGTTGGACGCTGGGGGGACGCCAGGTTCAACAACTGGCTACCCTGTTTATAACCGCGCTTTTGGCCAAGCTGCTGAACCCGGAAGATTTCGGTCTGATGGGTATGGTGACCGTGCTGTCGGGCATGGCGATGATCCTCTCCGATACCGGCTTTTCCGCTGCGGTAATTCAACGAAAGGATCTGAATCAGACCCACTACTCCACCCTGTTCTGGGTGAATATTGCTATCGGCCTGACGGTGTCGGCCCTGTTTTTCCTGCTGGCGCCAGCCATCGCGCTGTTTTATCAGCGTCCGGAGCTGGAGGCGATCAGCCAGGTGCTCTCCATCTCCTTCACGCTCTCCGCACTCAGCTCCATCCCCCAGGCGTTGTTGCGTCGGGTTATGCGTTTTAAGCGACTGACCATCATCGATACGGCCGTGCATCTGGCGACGGGGACCGTGGTGGTGTCAATGGCGATGATGGGGTTTGGGATCTGGAGTTTGGTTGCTCAGCCGCTGCTGCAGCAGAGCCTGAAAGTGGTGATGATGTGGTGGTACTGCCCCTGGCGACCGAGCCTGGTTGTCTCAATCAGTGCGCTTAAAGATGTGTTCCGCTTTAGTGCCAACATCCTGGGGCTTCAGTACCTCCAGTACTTTATGAACAACCTCGACTACCTGTTGGTGGGGCGATTTCTTGGTGCGGAAGCGTTAGGGTATTACACCCTGGCTTACAAGCTGATGTTTGTCCCTATCAGGAACATCTGTCAGGAGATCGTCAAGGTGCTGTTTCCTGCCCTTTCCCGCGTTCAGGATGACCCGAGGGCGTTACTGGACGGATTGGCTAAGGCGCTGCGCTCGACCTGCTATATCGTGTTTCCCATGTTGATGGGCATGTATATGGTGGCGGACGTGTTCATTGAAACCGTGTTTGGCGAGCGCTGGCGTCCAACCATCGAAGTGCTCCAGGTGCTTTGCCTGGTAGGGCTGGTTCAGGCAGTCATTACAGTGCTGTCTGTGATGTTCCGGGCCATGGGGCGTCCGGAGAGAGAGTTACGGATCCACTTCGCCCGCCTTATCACCATGACGGTTGTATTGGCTGCCGCGCTGCCCTTCGGCCTGGTGCCCTTCACCTGGAGCTTGCTGGCGGTGACGTCACTGTTTTTGGTGGTGTACCTGCGAGCGGTGGGAGCGCTTCTGGGCTGTTCATTAAGGCCGCTGTTAAGCGCAATATGGCCCGCTTTGGGGGTGTCTTTGATGATGACGCTCTGTTTGTGGTGGGTGCGGGGGCAGTTGGCGCAGAACGCAATGGGTGGCGTTAATGAACTGGTGATATTAATTGTCAGTGGCGCTGCGCTGTACGGTTTTGGCGTTGCGCTTCTTTGGCTCTATTACCGCAGGATGGATCAGAGCCTGATTTGATCATTTCGCTCTCTGCCCTGGTAATCGAAGGCAATTCGGGGAAATCGATTATCTCTCATCTCCCCCTTCATCAAAGCCCTGCCAAACGGCCTGGGTATCTGTGCCCATGCCCGCCGAATGAACCCGTTTCCTGGCCCCACTTATGCGTTTGTCGACCACCTTCTCTTAGCCCAAGCTGCCGCGCACAAGTCATTGATTAATATGGATATAACCTGATGGTGATGGCTCGCCCCAGAGAGGGCGAAAAAAAATATGCCAATAGATCAATGCAGTACAGAGAGATGTGCCAGCTTAGGCAGATAATTTAGGGGCTTGCGCTATGCTTGATCTCGATCCGCATGCCAAGAAGGCCCTTGAGGCGACAAGGAAACGTCATCTCGATCTCTGTTGTTGGAACTGCCATTCCAGTTTGGGAGCGAAAAACGATGTTGAGCCAGTATCTAGGACGTTTAGGGGTATTCTTCGCCCTGCTGTGTGTCTGTTTCCCCCTTCAGGCTGAGCTAAGAGTCAGCCAGCAGCCGGACAAGAGTGTTTCTCAAGCGCTCGAAGGGGCTTCTTTAGATGGCACGGTGTACATCTTCTACGAACCTTCCGAGCCCATTACCCGCGTCAAATTCTATCTGGACACCGATACCGGCGGGACGGTTTTCCAATCTGAAGGGGTTCCCCCCTATGACTTTGCCGGGACGGCAAGCGGTGGATTGGGAAACCCGTTTGACACAAGCTCGCTCTCATCTGGCAGTCACTTCATCTGGGTGCAGGTAACGCCTCAGTCCGGGTCTGTGTATGAGGAGATGGCAAGCTTTAGCGTGGGTGGCGGCGGAACCATCACGACACTCAATTTCTCCCCGGCCAGCAACAGCTACACCGCATCTGTGGGCGAAGAGCTCAGTGGTAGCGCTAACTTGTCCCTCAGCGATGGTTCAAGCGGCACTGCCAACCTGTCCAGCTCGGCCTCCTGGTTGGTTCTGGACAGTGCGACACAATCTGTCCCGGGCAGTGTGGGCTATCGCGTGGTGGCAGATGGGCTGGCACCCGGTGGCTACAACGCGACTCTGACTGCCTCAGTTTCTGGTTACCCATCTGCAACCCACAATGTTTCGCTGACAGTGCACGACAGCAGCGGTGGCGGATATCGACTGATGGTCAGTGATCGTCCGGATCGCAGTGGCGCGGTGCCTCTGTCGGGCCAGTCCCTCTCCGGCGCCGTCTACATCTTTACCAGCCCGGACGATGGCGTGAGCAAAGTGCGTTTCTATCTCGACGATCCCACCTTCAGCGGATCGGCGATCAAAACCGAAGGGGTTGCTCCGTACGACTTTGCTGGCACAGCGCCTGATCGCACGGCGAAACCCTTTAATGTCGATAGTCTCAGCCAGGGCAACCATATCGTCAGTGCCCAGATGACCACCTCGGGTGGCGTAGTGAACCTGCAGGGCAGTTTTGCCGTTGGGGATGCCGAGGTAACCCTATTGAGCGACCCCTCCTCTGTCAGCAAAACTGCCGATGCCGACAGTGGTCCGGTCTATGGCAATACCACTATCAGTGCCTCTGATGGCAGCGTGTTGGTGATAGGCGAACAGCACTCCGCGCCCTGGTTGACAGTTGATCTGGGGGGCGACAACACACCGGCTGACGTCACCTTTGTCATGGATACGGACGGCCTGTCCCCAGGGACCTATTCCGACAGCGTGACCTTCTTCTCCAGCGGTGTAGGTTCGACTCAGGTACAGGTGACGCTCACCATCAACGACTCCGGTGGTGGTGGCGGAGGCGGCGGTGAAGCCTGCGGCCCCGTCCTGTGCAGTGAAATTAAGGTGACCTTGCCCTACGTACTGGAGTTCGATGGGGATGCGGGTGGCTACGAAGACACCAATCAGCTGGGCACCGGGTTTACTTACTTGCAGCCAACCAGCAAGGGTGTCGGGCACATTGCTGGCAACCTGGATGTGAATACCTCGACAGAGCGTCTGGTGGTGACCACAACTAAGGGGCTGCAGCACCAGAGTATCAATAACCTGGATAATGCCCTGGGCGTGGGTTACGCCGGGCCAAACCATATCGCCAGGATCAGCACCGTATTGGTCGATCCGCCTCCTGGTACTGGCAAGTATGAACAAGCCGGTTTGTGGATTGGCTATGACGAAGATCACTTCGTGAAACTGGTATACAACTCCACGGGTGGTGGTCAGATCGTTGAGTTTATCTATGAACTGGCCGGCAATGTTCAGGGCAAGCTTGATGCCGGCGTTGGCGACCTTTCCAGCGATACGCTTACGCTGATCCTGATTGCCAATCCGGACAGTCAAACCATCAGTGCGCGTTACGCGATCAACGGCGGAAGCGAAAACAACATCGGTTCCTTTGCGGTAGAGCCTGAGTTCTTCAGTTTTGACGCAGCGGGTATCGATCCGGTGATCGGCACACGCACCTTTACCGGGTTGATGGCCAGCCATCGCAATGGCCCCTCATCACTCCAGTACCAGTTTGAATCCTTTGCCGTTGAGAGCCTGGGCGCTCCGGGTGGCGGCGGAGGCGGCGGTGGTGGAGGCGGCGGCGGTGGCGGCGGTGGATCCACTGACTGGAGCTTCAGCAAAGTCAGCAGCCATCCGTTGAACTTCCCGACCTCCATGGTTTGGGGGCCTGATGACCGCCTTTATGTCACTGAGCTGTTCGGCACCATTCACGCCCTGACCTTTAATGACCAGTTGGAGGTTGTGAATGACCAGGTGATCACCGGCCTGACCGATCGACACGGGTCGCGCATGACGCTGGGTATTACCGTCTATCACGACAATCCATCGGACCCGAATGACTTCTCGCTTTGGGTGAACCACTCCAGTTCCTCAACCAGTAACGGTGAGATCAACTCCGGCGAGGTCACCCGACTGTTCGGCAATAATTTTGCTGAATCGGAAGTGGTGATCAGCGGGCTTCCGCGGGCCAAGGCTAACCATGGTCCCAACAGTCTCCATTTTGGTCCGGATAACCGGCTGTATATCGCCATCGGCGGCATCACCGGTGCCGGGGCGGCGGTGGATCCCAATATTGCCGACACCGAGTTTGGTGATAGAGCGGAGCAACCCCTGTCCGCTGCCATTCTGGTCGCCGATGTGTTTGCCTCCGGGTTCGATGGCACCTGTGACAACAGTCCTGACATCTTTGGACCCAATCCATGTGATGTGGAGAACTGGACCACCGGCCTTCGCAATGCCTACGACTTTGTGTTCCACAGCAATGGCGAAGCGTATGGCACCGATAATGGCCTGGGCGTTCAGGGGGCTTACCCACCTAAACCAACTCCGGATTGTAGCGGCTTTGGTGACCCCGCTCCCTACACTCAGGGTGGCGACAATCCAGGCACACAACCGGACCTGTTAGTGAAGCTGGAGCAGGGGATGTACTACGGTCACCCGAATCCGTCCCGGGACGAGTGTGTGTTTAAGGACGGCAGCTATCAGCAGGTGGCGCCACTGCCAAACTATCAGCCGGAGATCTTCTCTCTGGGTAACAACAAATCGGCCAACGCCATCATTGAGTACCGCTCAAATAAAGCGTGTGGCGCCTTGAGTGGTGATCTGATGATCGCTTATTACTCCAAGGACGATGGGGTGACCCGGGTGCAGTTGAACGAGAACGGCGATGGTGTGGTGCTGGCGGAGAAAGTGTACTCCGATCTGGTCGACCCGCTCCCGCTGGCGGAGAAGGACGGAAACCTCTATGTCGGTGAGTTCGGAGCGGGCGTGTTGTCCGTGCTGGAACTCTCCAGCAGCTCCTGCTGGGAAGCTGGCGCCGATGCACCGGCTGAGTTGCTCGACAGCGGCAGTGTTGTTCTCGATGGGCAACTGCATGTGGTGGGTGGCAAGACCGCATCCGGCCATGTAAACACCCACTACGCCTACGACATCAGTGCTGATAGTTGGCAGACGCTGGCGCCGAAACCCGGTACGGCGGTGGAGAATCTCGCTGTGGCGGCTTATAACGGCGATCTCTATGCCTTTGGTGGCTCCTCAGGCCCCTTTAATGGCGCCGTAACGGAGAGCTATCGCTATGACCCCGGCAGCAACAGCTGGCAGACCCTGGCACCGATGCCGGTGGCTTTGGGTGGGATCCGAGCTGAGACCATAGGCAACAAGATCTACATCGCTGGCGGCATGAACAATAGCGGCGCGTCGGTCAGCAGCCTGTTGATCTACACCCCCTCCAGTAACACCTGGAGCACCGGGCCCAGCATGAGTCAGGTCAGGGATAACCCGGGTACGGCGGTGCTCAATGGTGAGCTTTATGTGTTGGGTGGCCGTCACCGCTTGTCCGATGGCACCTCGGTGAATGGAGAGCTGGAGAGCATGGCGATCTATAACCCGGGCAGCAATCAGTGGCGAAATGGCCCGGATCTTCTGACCGGAAGACGCACCTTTGCGGTTGGTACCCTGAATGGTCGACTGCAGATCATCGGCGGAGAATTTGCTGGTGGGGTGCCCAACAACGTGTTCCCACAATTTGAGGAGTTCGATCCCGATACCAATCAATGGCAATACCTGGGCGATGCCCTGTTCCCAACTCATGGTGCCGCTTTTGGTACAGACGGTAACCTGTTGATCCTCTCTACAGGAGGCCCGTCGGGAGGGACATCGTTCAGTAACGATACTTACCGGGTATCCGGGCAGTAGTCGTGTGGCCGGACGGAGAGCGTCCGGCCATTTCCGTTGGGCCGCAGTCGGTATGCGGCACATGCAATCGGGAGTCAGCGATGACGGATAAGGAGTTTTCAGCTGGAATCGAAGGGAGCCTGCCTCCGTGGTTGGCGCGCGTCTTCGACCTGTCTGCGGTTTTGGTTGGTCTTGCGCTGGTGTATGCCCTGGGGGGGCCACTCTATCTGCCAATAAATGAGTTGGTGCTTTGGGGTTTGCTCGCGGCCTTGTTGATGATCTACATGGCCGAGGTGTTCTCACACTATCGCTCCTGGCGATTAGCCCCCTTTTCAGAGGTGGTGGTGACCACGCTGCTGCTCTGGGCGGCAGTGACCATCGTGTTAGTGATTGCACTCTACTTTCTGAAACTGGCTGAGAACTTTGGCCGAATCGGTTTTGCTTACTGGTGCACGGTGACGGCAACATTGCTGGTGGCTTGGCGCTGGGCAGTTCGACGTTATCAGGCACGGCTTCGAACCCAGGGGCATAACCTGAAAACCGCATTGGTGGTTGGCGCCACGCCACTGGGCATTGAGCTGGCGGACGCCTTGGCGAGAGAGCCAGAAGTGGGGGTACGGGTTCTCGGGTTCTATGACGACAGGGACAAACACCGCCTGGACTCAAGCGTGCAGAACCTTGTAATAGGAAACGTGGATGACGCTCTAGATAGGGCGGAGCGTGGCGGCATAGATCAGATCTTTGTTGCGCTGCCGCTGAAAGCGGAGGACCGCATCTCGGCCATCCTGCAACGCTGTGCCAACACCACCAGCCAGGTTCATATCGTGCCCAACTTCTTTGTCTACAACCTGGTCAATGCGGCTTGGTGTGAAGTGGGTGGGATCCGGACGCTCAGTGTGTACGAATCCCCTATTCGGGGTCCTTGGGGAGCGCTCAAGCGGGCGGAGGATTTGACCATCGCAACCATCGCTCTGCTTGTGTTTGCCATTCCCATGCTGCTTATCGCTCTGGCGATCCGACTCGAGTCTCGGGGGCCGGTTCTGTTTAAGCAGGAGCGCTATGGAGTGGATGGCCGGAAGATCGAGGTCTGGAAATTTCGCTCCATGACCTGTGTCGAAAATGGAACTACTATAAAACAGGCAACAAGAAACGACAGTCGGATCACTAAGATAGGCGCGTTTATTCGCCGGACCTCCCTGGATGAGCTACCGCAGTTCATTAATGTATTGCAGGGAAGAATGTCAGTCGTGGGGCCCCGGCCCCATGCAGTAGCGCACAACGAGCAGTATCGTGCGCTGATCCAGGGTTACATGTTGCGGCACAAGGTAAAGCCAGGTATCACCGGTTGGGCCCAAGTCAATGGTTGGCGGGGTGAGACCGATACCCTGGACAAGATGGCCAGAAGGGTAGAGCACGATATGCACTACATCACTCACTGGTCAGTGGTTCTTGATATCCAGATCCTGTTTCTGACGCTTAGGAAGGGCTTTGTTCACGATAACGCTTACTGATCCTTACGGGGTGGCGCGTGAAACGACATTGGGGATGGGTCTTGGGTGTGCTGGCGGTAACGGCTGGCGCCGAAGAGTTTGAGCCAGCGCGAGTGAGACTGGGTGATGGGGCCCAGTTTCAACCGGTCATGGCGCTGGAATACGGTTACGATGACAACTTGCTCCACACCGGGGCCGATACACTGGACTCTCAATATCTGAGACTGATTCCCGAGCTTCAGTTTGTCTGGGGGCGACGGATCAGCCACATCAAGGCGGGATACACTCTGGATGCCGCCTCCTACTTCGATTCCTCTGACGATAACTACGTCGACCATCAGGTCGACCTTATCGGCCATCATGAATTTACCGCCCGCCACCGCATCGATGCGACTTACGAGTTTTTAAAGGGGCATCAGGCTCGAGGAACCGGCATTGCAGAGTTTGAGCAAACGGATAAGCCGGTGGAGTTCACCGATCACGATGTCGATGCCGCGTATGAGTTTGGTGCGCAGAGTGCCCGAATGCAGTTGGGCGTCAACCTGGGGTATTACCAGCGCACCTACGACAACTTCCGTGAACGCAGCCAATACCGGGATTACGACAGCTTCCATTATGGTGCAACGTTCAAATGGCGGGTCGGTACCCGAACCAAGTTGCTGCTCGACCTGTCCGACAGCGACATCAACTACGACCGCGTGGAACCGGGCCAGATAAGTCGGGACAGTAACGTGACTCGCGGATTGGTCGGTGTGATATGGGAAGCCACCGCGAAGAGCGAGGGGCGAGCGGCATTCGGGATAGAGGACAAGCGGTTTGTGGATAAGGGTCGGGAAGACTTCACCGGCTTCGCCTGGGATGTGGCTTTTACCTGGCGGCCCACCACTTACTCCACGCTGGAGCTTGTCAGTGCCCGGGAGAGTAAAGATCCGTTCACCAGCGGTGATTACGTGGAGGAGTCCAGTTACGAGCTGAACTGGGAGCACTACTGGCTGGAGCGGTGGGCGACCGACATTCAGTTGAGCTATGTCGACAAGGACTATACCGGTGACGACCGCGAAGATGAGATCACCAAAATTCGGCTCGGGGTGATCTACGAGTTTCGGCGCTGGATGAAGCTTGAGCCGTTTTACAGTTACTGGGATAACAGTTCGACTCGCGAGGATCCTGAGCTGAACTACGATAAGAATCAGTTCGGTATCCTGATTACGTTGGCGCTGTGAGGGTAGGCGATGAAGTGGTTTTTGCTGTTTTTGAGTGTGTTTGCTGCCAGCGTATCGGCTGATGATGCGTCGGGCTATCAACTGGGCCCGGGTGATCAGATCCGTATTCAGGTGTTTGGTGAGCCGGATCTGAGCATTGCTGAGATTCGACTTAGTGAGTCCGGGGCCATCAACTATCCCTACCTGGGACAGCTCAAACTGTCCGGCCTGAAACTGAGCCAGGTTGAGCAGTTGATTCATCGGGGCCTCAAAGGCGATTACCTGATCAATCCCAGTGTGTCGGTTAGCATCGTCGAATATCGCCCCTTCTTTATTAATGGCGAAGTGCGTCGACCCGGCGGCTACCCTTTCCAACCAGGCCTGACGGTACGCAAAGCGATTGCTCTGGCTGGCGGACTGACTGAGCGCGCCTCCTCCAGAGACATCAGCCTGACCCGCAAAACGCCCAATGGCGAAAGGATCATCGAGGTGTCCATGGCATCCGAAGTCTTGCCGGGTGATTCCATTTATATCGAAGACTCCTTCTTCTGATCCCCAACGATAACCGGGAGAGCGCTATGAATCGCGACGCAGGGTCACGGCAAACCAAGGGGCTAAGACTGGAATGGGTTGGTTTATCCGGCCGCTTCTCGACACTGGCTCGCTATAAGTGGTGGATCCTGCTTGCGACCCTGCTGACGACGACGGCGGGCGCCCTTTATCTCTTCCGCTTACCCGCGATATACAGCTCAACCGCTACGCTCCTTCTGGAAAACACGCCCTCCAAAGTGGTCTCTATCGAAGGGGTTTACGGGGTGGATTCGAGCCGTGATGAATACTTTCAGACTCAGTACGAGATCATCCAGTCGAGGAAGATTGCCGAAGTAGTCATTGCTGAATTGGGGCTGACCGAACGGGAAGAGTTCGTGCCCCAGGAAAGCGGCAGTTTTGGTTTGTCCATGGTGAAAAGTTGGGTGCGAAACCAACTCAAACAGGTACTGGGGGAGGGGAGTGATACTCCGCTGCTCAGCGAGGAAGAGAAAGCGTACCGTTTGCAGCAGCAGGTCATTGACGAGTATTACCGGCGGTTGACTCTGAAACCGGTCCGCAACACCCAGCTGGTCAGTATTCAATTTGAAGCACAAGACCCGGTGCTGGCGGCAGATGTGGCCAACGCCATCGGGCAGGCGTTCATCGAGTCCTATATGGAGGACAAGCTCACCGCAACCCAGGAAGCAACAGGCTGGATGCGGGAGCGCCTGGAGACTTTACGCAACAATCTGCGAGCGTCCGAAGAGGCGTTACAGAACTTTAGGGAGCAGGCGGGGCTGGTCGATGTGGAAGGGCTCCTGACCTTGGAGAGTCAGGAGCTGGAAAAGATCGCCAACCGCTTATCGGAAGCACGGGACCGTCGCAGCGCGGCGGAGGCCGTGGCTCGCAGCGTCGCGGGAACCGGGGGCGGTAATATTGAGTCTCTGGCGTCATTGCCGGAAATCAACCGACACCCCAGCGTCCAGCGGTTGCGTGAGGCGGAATCTCAGGCCGAGCAGCAAGTGGCGCAACTGTCCAAGCGTTATGGCCCCAAGCATAAGGCGATGATCACCGCTGAGGCTGAGCTGGCGGAAGTACGCTCGGCGTTGCGGCGCCAAATCCGTGAGCTGGTCAGCGGGATTCAGCAGGAGTACCGCTCTGCTCGTGATCAGGAAGCAACATTGTCCGAAGAGCTGGCGGCCGCTCGCCAGAACTACCAAGGCCTGAGCAAGAATGAGAGCGAGTACCGTGAGCTGCAAAGAGAGGTGGAAACCAACCGGCAGCTTTACGACACCTTTATGACCCGCATCAAGGAAACCGGCGTTGCCGGCGACTTCAATGAAGCGATCGCGCGCTTTACCGATAAGGCTTTGCCGGCGCTACTGCCAAGTCGGCCACAGAAAGGCGCCATCATGGCGATGACGGTGCTGGCTTCCCTGATGCTGTTTTCGACTCTGGCTTTGCTGCACGCCCGCTTTGTCGATGTCATCAGTCGTGCCAGCGAGGTGGAGAGTCTGCTCTATGCCAAGCTGCTGGGGATCGTACCCGAAGTTCGTAACCTGGACTCCAAATCAACCGTGAAAACCTACTTTGAGAAACGCCAGCCCGAGTTTGGGGAGGCGTGGCGAAGCATTCGGACCACTTATACCCTGCAGCACATGAACTCGACAGGGATGGCAATGGCGATCAGCTCTGCGTTGACCGGGGAGGGGAAGACCACCTCGGCCATCAGCATGGCGCTGTCGCTTCAACAGGTGAAGCGGGTTCTGCTTATCGACTGTGATTTGCGAAAGCCCAAGGTAGGAAAGGCGTTTGACCTGCCCTCCTATCAGCCGGGTCTCACCAACACCCTGTGCGGCACCCACTCTTTGGAGCAGTGTTTGTATGTGGATGAGGACACCGGTTTGTCGATCCTCTCAGCCGGTACGGTCCTGTCGAACCCGCTTGAGGCGCTCTCCGGGGACAGCTTCCGCCGAGTGCTGCAGCAGGCCAGGGCACAGTTTGATGTGGTGCTGCTGGATACACCGCCGGTACAGGCCGTATCGGACGCCTTAGTGGTGGCCAGAACGGCGGGTTCCATGATGTTCATCGTGCGTGCAGACCACACTCGGGCCCGCCTGGCCCAAAGAGCATTGGAAAGGGTATTGGAGAACAAGATCCTGTTGGAAGGCGTGGTTTTGAACCGGGCAGGGAAGGGCGCCATGAAGGCGCAATACGGTAAGGGGTATGACGCTTATTATGGCCAGGGTTACGGCCAGCAGCCCTCTACGGTTTCTCCTCGCGAGAGTGCGGCCTAGCTCACAAAATCGGGGATCTTCTTGATGTAGTATCTGCCGCCATCAGACAGGGACGGATTATCAAAAAAGTCCCTTGCGTTTATCCGCAAGGTGCGTATAATTCGTCCGGCTCAGGCAATTGGCTTGAGTGCACCTTAGGGTGCAGGACACAATATGTGTCCTTTAATACAGCAACTCCGATTTGGAGTTGAATGGTTAGCGAATCGTCTCTTCCCCTTTCATAAGAAGGTGGTGAAGGGATTGGTTTATGTGTTTCTTAGAGTTGGAGCTCTGGTCAATGCAGAACCAAAGAATCCGTATCCGCCTGAAGGCGTTCGATCATCGCCTGATCGACCAGTCTACCGCGGAAATCGTTGAGACTGCTAAGCGCACTGGTGCTCAAGTTCGCGGTCCCATCCCGCTGCCCACCCGTAAAGAGCGCTACACCGTTCTGATCTCTCCTCACGTGAACAAAGATGCACGTGATCAGTATGAGATCCGTACTCACAAGCGCCTGGTGGACATTGTTGAGCCTACCGATAAGACTGTTGACGCGCTGATGCGTCTGGATCTGGCTGCTGGCGTCGACGTGCAGATCAGCCTGGGTTAAGGCTGAGATCCTAAGCGGAAAGAGGTTTAGAGAAATGGCTATCGGTCTTGTTGGTCGCAAAGTTGGTATGACTCGTATCTTCACTCCTGAAGGCGTGTCTATCCCTGTGACCGTAATCGAAGTAGAACCGAACCGTGTAACCCAGGTTAAGACGCTGGAAACTGACGGCTATCGTGCACTGCAGGTAACTGCTGGCACTAAGAAAGCCAACCGCGTTACCAAGCCTGAAGCTGGCCACTTTGCCAAAGCTGGTGTTGAAGCCGGCCGTGGCAGTTGGGAGTTTCGCCTGGGTGAAGGTGAAGGCGAAGGCATCGAACTGGGTGCTGAGCTGAAAGTCGACATCTTGACTGATGTTGCAAAAGTAGACGTTACCGGTCAATCCAAGGGTAAAGGTTTCCAGGGTGCTATCAAGCGCTGGAACTTCCGTTCCCAGGACATGACTCACGGTAACTCCTTGAGCCACCGTGCTCCGGGTTCCATTGGTCAAAACCAATCCCCGGGTAAGGTTTTCAAGGGCAAGAAAATGGCTGGCCACATGGGTGCTGAGCGTGTAACTACTCAGAACCTGGAAGTGGTACGTATTGACGCAGAACGTAACCTGCTGCTGGTTAAGGGTGCAATCCCTGGTGCCAACGGTGGTGACGTGATCGTTAAGCCTGCCGTTAAAGCGTAACGTCTGAGGAGATAGTAATGGAATTGGTAATGAAAGACGCGCAGAGCGCTCTTGAAGTTTCCGAAACTACCTTCGGGCGTGAATTCAACGAAGCGCTGGTACACCAAGTGGTTGTGGCTTTTGCCGCTAACGCTCGTCAGGGTACCCGTGCTCAGAAGACCCGCGCTGAAGTGGCTGGCACCGGCAAAAAGCCGTGGCGTCAGAAAGGTACTGGCCGTGCTCGTTCCGGTACCGTTAAGAGCCCGATCTGGCGTTCTGGTGGCGTATCTTTCGCTGCTAAGCCGCAGGATCACGGCCAGAAAGTGAACAAGAAGATGTACCGCGGCGCGATGCGTAGCATCCTGTCCGAGCTGGTACGTCAAGATCGTCTGATCGTTGTTGAGAAGTTCGCTGTTGAAGCTCCGAAGACCAAAGAACTGGTTGGCAAGCTGAAAGAGCTGGACCTGAACGACGTGCTGATCGTAACCGGCGAAGTTGACGAGAACCTGTTCCTGGCTTCCCGCAACCTGTACAAGGTTGACGTTCGCGACGTAGACGGCATCGACCCTGTTAGCCTGATCGCCTTTGAAAAGGTTCTGATGACTGCTGACGCGGTTAAGCAGATTGAGGAGAAGCTGGCATGATCCGTGAAGAACGTTTGCTGAAAGTGCTGCTGGCTCCCCACATCTCTGAAAAGAGCACCATGGCTGCTGAACTGAACAACACTATCGTGTTCAAGGTTGCCAAGGACTCTACCAAAGCAGAGATCAAGGCTGCGGTTGAGAAGCTGTTCGAAGTGCAGGTTACTGGCGTTCGCACCAGCGTGGTTAAGGGTAAGGTTAAGCGTCACGGCGCTCGTTTCGGTCGCCGCAGCGACTGGAAAAAAGCCTACGTAACCCTGGCTGAAGGCGCTGACATCGACTTCGTCGGCGGCGCTGAGTAAGCAGTAGGAGTTTAGATAATGGCTATTGTTAAATGTAAGCCTACCTCTGCAGGTCGCCGCCACGTCGTTAAGGTCGTGAACAGCGATTTGCACAAGGGTAAGCCCCACGCTGCTCTGTTGGACAAGAAGTCCAAGACTGGTGGTCGTAACAACGCCGGCCGCATCACCACTCGCCACATCGGCGGTGGTCACAAGCAGCACTACCGTATCATCGACTTCAAGCGCAACAAAGATGGCATCCCTGCCAAAGTTGAGCGCCTGGAGTACGATCCGAACCGCAGCGCGAACATCGCTCTGGTTCTGTACGCCGACGGTGAGCGTCGTTACATCCTGGCCCCGAAAGGTCTGCAAGCTGGTGACACCATCGTGTCTGGCCAGGAAGCTGACATCAAGCCTGGTAACGCTCTGCCGATGCGTAACATCCCGGTAGGTTCTACCGTGCACAACGTAGAGCTGAAGCCTGGTAAAGGCGGTCAGCTGGCTCGTTCTGCCGGTGCTTACGCTCAAATCGTCGCTCGTGACGGTGCTTACGTAACCCTGCGTCTTCGCTCTGGCGAGATGCGCAAGGTGCTGGCCGAAGGCCGTGCCACCTTGGGTGAAGTTGGCAACTCCGAGCACATGCTGCGTCAACTGGGTAAGGCCGGTGCCAAGCGCTGGCGTGGTGTTCGTCCGACCGTTCGTGGTGTTGCCATGAACCCGGTAGATCACCCGCACGGTGGTGGTGAAGGTCGTACTTCTGGTGGTCGTCACCCGGTTACTCCGTGGGGCGTTCCGACCAAAGGTAAGAAGACCCGCAGCAATAAGCGTACCGATAAGTACATCGTACGTCGTCGTACCAAGTAATTTAGAGGATTCACCATGCCACGTTCTCTCAAGAAAGGTCCATTTATCGACCTGCACTTGCTGAAGAAGGTAGAGAAAGCGGTGGAAAGCGGAGACAAAAAGCCTGTTAAGACTTGGTCCCGTCGTTCGATGATCATTCCTGATATGATTGGTCTCACCATCGCTGTCCATAATGGTCGTCAGCACGTACCGGTTTTCGTTACTGAAGACATGATCGGCCACAAGCTGGGCGAATTTGCGCCGACTCGCACTTACCGCGGCCATGCTGCGGATAAGAAAGCGAAGAAACGCTAAGGGGTAGAAGATGGAAGTTTTAGCTAAACACCGTTTTGCCCGTACCTCTCCGCAAAAGGCTCGCCTGGTTGCCGACCAGATCCGTGGTCTGCCGGTTGACCGTGCCCTGGATATCCTGGCTTTCAGCCCGAAAAAAGCTGCCAGCCTGGTGAAGAAGGTACTGGAGTCTGCCATTGCCAACGCAGAACACAACGAAGGTCTGGATATCGACGATCTGAAAGTCGCCAAGATCTACGTTGATGAAGGACCGACCATGAAGCGCATCATGCCGCGTGCCAAAGGTCGTGCCGATCGCATCCTGAAGCGCTCCAGCCACATCACTGTGGTTGTGGCTGACAAGTAAGGGGAGCCGCAATGGGACAGAAAGTACATCCTAATGGTATCCGCCTTGGTATTACCAAGCCCTGGTCCTCGACCTGGTACGCGGAGAAGAAAGATTACGCTGACAACCTGTTCAGCGACCACGAAGTGCGTGAGTTCCTGAAGAAGGAACTGAAGAACGCTTCCGTTTCCCGCATCACCATTGAGCGTCCGGCCAAGAGCATCCGTGTGACCATTCACACTGCTCGTCCGGGTGTTGTAATCGGTAAGAAAGGGGAAGATGTTGAGAAGCTGCGCCTGAAAGTCGCCAAACTGGCCGGCGTTCCTGCGCAAATCAACATCAGCGAAGTTCGCAAGCCGGAACTGGATGCTCAACTGGTTGGTGACTCTGTTGCCTCTCAGCTGGAGCGTCGCGTTATGTTCCGTCGCGCTATGAAGCGCGCGGTTCAGAACGCTATGCGTTTGGGTGCCAAGGGCATCAAGATCGAAGTTTCTGGTCGTCTGGGTGGTGCCGAGATCGCACGTACCGAATGGTACCGTGAAGGTCGTGTGCCGCTGCACACTCTGCGCGCTGACATCGACTACGCCACTTCCGAAGCTCACACCACTTACGGTGTAATCGGTATCAAAGTTTGGATCTTCAAAGGTGAAGTTCTGGGCGGTATGCCGGTAGTAGCTGAAGAGCCTAAGGCGCAGCCGAAGCGCAAAGGTCGTGGTAAGTAAGGGGAACCGAGATGCTGCAACCTAAACGTATGAAGTTCCGTAAGATGCACAAAGGCCGTAACCGTGGTGTAGCCACCAGCGGTGACAAGGTTTCCTTTGGCTCTTTCGGCCTGAAAGCGACCACTCGTGGCCGTCTGACCGCGCGTCAAATCGAAGCGGCTCGTCGTGCTATGACCCGTCACATCAAGCGTCAAGGTAAGATCTGGATCCGTGTATTCCCGGATAAGCCGATTACCGAAAAGCCGCTTGAAGTGCGTATGGGTAAAGGTAAAGGTAACGTCGAGTACTGGGTAGCTCAGATCCAGCCGGGTCGTGTTCTGTACGAGATGGACGGTGTTGCTGAAGAGCTGGCTCGTGAAGCCTTCTCTCTGGCTGCTGCCAAACTGTCCGTTCAGACCACCTTTGTAACTCGTAAGGTGATGTGATGAAAGCACAAGATCTGCGTGAAAAGAGCGTTGAAGAACTGAATGCTGAGCTGCTGAACCTGCTCCGCGAACAGTTCAACCTGCGTATGCAGAACGCTACCGGTCAGCTGAAAGCGACTCACGAAATGAAGAAGGTACGCCGCAACATTGCGCGCGTTAAGACCATTCTGACTGAGAAGGCAGGTGCGTAATGTCTGACAAAATCCGTACTCTGCAGGGTCGTGTGATCAGTGACAAGATGGACAAGTCCATCACCGTAGCCATCGAGCGCAAAGTTAAGCACCCGATCTACGGCAAGTTCATGAAGCGCACTACCAAGCTGCACGTTCATGACGAGAACAACCAGTGCGGTATCGGCGACGTGGTAGAAATCCGCGAGTGCCGCCCGCTGTCCAAGACCAAGTCCTGGACTCTGGTGAACATCCTGGAAAAGGCTTAATTCTTAAGCTCTTATCTTAGGTGTTAAGTGGCCGGCCTGGGGTGACCTGGGCCGGTTACTTTTTTATCTATCTTTTCTCTGGCGCTTGGTGTTATAATTTCGCGCCTTTTAAAGGCAGCCAACGCCCGAGAGGGCATTTGAAGTAAAAATAGCGGAGCACTGAAATGATCCAAATGCAATCTGTGCTGGATGTTGCCGATAACTCCGGCGCACGCAGCGTGCAGTGTATTAAGGTCTTGGGTGGCTCTCACCGTCGTTACGCCGGCATCGGCGACATCATCAAGGTTTCCGTGAAGGAGTCCATTCCGCGCGGTAAGGCCAAAAAAGGTGATGTGTACAACGCGGTGGTAGTTCGTACCAAGAAGGGCGTTCGTCGTCCTGACGGTTCTGTCATTCGCTTCGACCGTAACGCTGCAGTTCTGCTGAACGCGAACCTGCAGCCGATCGGCACTCGTATCTTTGGCCCTGTGACTCGTGAACTGCGTAATGACAAGTTCATGAAGATTGTGTCCCTGGCGCCGGAAGTACTGTAAGGAGCTAAACATGGCAGCAAAAATCCGTCGCAACGACGAAGTGATTGTACTGGCAGGTAAAGACAAGGGTAAGCGCGGTAAGGTTACCCAGGTTCTGACCACTGGTAAGATCCTCGTCGAAGGCATCAACCTGGTGAAAAAACACCAGAAGCCGAACCCCCAACTGGGTGTTCAAGGTGGCATCGTAGAGAAGGAAGCCCCTATCCACGCTTCTAACGTGGCACTGTTCAACCCTGCTACTGGCAAGGCTGACCGTGTAGGTTTCCGATTTGAAGACGGCAAGAAAGTCCGTTTCTTCAAGTCCAACGACGAAATCGTTAAGTAATTTTGGAGTAAACGATGGCGAAACTGCATGATTACTACAAAGAGACTGTAGTAAAAGAGCTGATGCAGCAATTCGGCTATAAAAGCATCATGCAAGTCCCTCGGATTGAAAAGATCACCCTTAACATGGGTGTCGGTGAAGCCGTAGCGGACAAGAAGGTGCTGGAAAATGCCGTTGCTGATATGACAGCAATTTCCGGTCAGAAGCCTCTGGTTACCAAAGCTCGCAAATCTGTTGCTGGCTTTAAGATCCGTGAAGGTTACCCGATTGGCTGTAAAGTAACCCTGCGCGGCGAGCGTATGTGGGAGTTCTTCGAGCGCCTGGTATCCATCGCGGTACCGCGTATCCGTGACTTCCGTGGCCTGAACCCGAAAGCGTTCGATGGCCGTGGTAACTACTCCATGGGCGTTCGTGAGCAAATCATCTTCCCGGAAATCGATTACGACAAGATCGATAAGCTGCGCGGTATGGATATCACCATTACCACTTCCGCCGGCTCTGACGAGGAAGGGCGTGCTCTGCTGGCTGCCTTCAACTTCCCGTTCCGCAAGTAAGGTGTAGGGTTATGGCTAAACTTTCCATGAAAGCGCGTGAAGCAAAGCGCGCGAAGCTGGTCGCTCAGTACGCTGAAAAGCGCGCTGCCCTTAAAGCGATCATCAAGGACGTCAACGTCTCTGAAGAAGAGCGTTGGGCCGCTGTTCTGAAACTGCAACAACTCCCGCGTGACTCCAGTGCATCTCGTCAGCGTAACCGCTGCAACATCACTGGCCGTCCCCATGGTGTTCTGCGCAAGTTCGGCCTGAGCCGTATCAAGCTGCGCGAAGCTGCCATGCGTGGTGAAGTTCCTGGCCTCAAAAAGGCCTCTTGGTAATTCGGGAGTAAGCGATTATGAGCATGCAAGATCCGATCGCGGATATGCTGACGCGCATCCGTAACGGCCAGGCTGCCAACAAAGTTGCAGTGACCATGCCGTCCTCTAAGCTGAAGGTGGCTATCGCTAACGTTCTGAAAGCAGAAGGTTACGTAGCTGATTTCGCCGTCTCCGGTGACGTTAAACCGACTCTGGAAGTAACTCTGAAGTACTTCCAAGGTAAGCCGGTGGTTGATTCCATCGCGCGTGCCAGCCGCCCCGGCCTGCGCATCTACAAAAAGAAAGATGAGCTGCCGACTGTAATGGGTGGTCTGGGTATCGCTATCGTGTCCACCTCTAAAGGTGTGATGACCGACCGTGCAGCCCGTAACCTGGGTCTGGGCGGCGAGATCATCTGCTACGTAGCGTAAGGGAGGTAGCAATAATGTCTCGAGTAGCTAAGGCACCCGTTGCTATCCCTGCCGGCGTAGAGGTATCTCTGAACGGTCAGGAAATCACCATTAAAGGTGGTAAGGGCACTCTGACTCGTGTAATCCACGAGGCCGTAGTTGTAGCCAAAGAAGAGAGTGAAATCACTTTTGGTCCTCGCGAAGGCGCTGCCAACGCTTGGGCACAAGCTGGTACCGCTCGCGCTCTGGTAAACAACATGGTTGTTGGTGTTACCGAAGGCTTCACTAAGAAGCTGCAACTGCTGGGTGTGGGTTACCGTGCCGCAGTTAAAGGTAACGCTGTGAGCCTGACTCTGGGCTTCTCCCACCCGGTTGAATACGTTCTGCCGGAAGGTGTGAAGGCCGAGTGCCCCAGCCAAACTGAAATCGTCCTCACTGGCGCAGACAAGCAGTCTGTAGGTCAGGCGGCCGCTAACATCCGCGCATACCGTGCTCCTGAGCCTTACAAAGGTAAAGGTGTTCGTTACGCTGATGAGCAAGTGCGCCGTAAAGAGGCCAAGAAGAAGTAAGGTAACACGATGGACAAGAAAGCAGCTCGTCTGCGTCGCGCGACTCGCGTACGCAAACAAATTCAGGAAATGGGCGCGACTCGTCTGGTCGTGCACCGTACTCCGCGTCACATCTACGCCCAGGTTATCACTGCAGACGCAACTGTAGTGGCAACCGCTTCTACTGTAGAGAAGGCGATCAAAGAGCAACTGACTGGCACCGGTAACACCGATGCTGCCAAGGCAGTTGGTAAGGCTGTAGCCGAACGTGCTCTGGAAAAAGGTGTTAAAGCCGTTTCCTTCGATCGCAGCGGCTTTAAGTTCCACGGTCGTGTAGCCGCTCTGGCTGACGCTGCCCGTGAAGCTGGCCTCCAGTTCTAATTTGGGAGTGGATCATGGCGAATATTGAAAATCAAGCCGGTGACCTGCAAGAGAAGCTCATTGCAGTAAACCGCGTTTCCAAAGTAGTTAAGGGTGGTCGCATTTTCAGCTTCACCGCTCTGACTGTAGTTGGTGACGGTAACGGCCGTGTTGGCTTTGGTTACGGTAAGGCTCGTGAAGTGCCTGCTGCTATCCAGAAGGCAATGGAAAAAGCCCGTCGTAACATGTACACCGTATCCCTGAAGAACGGCACTCTGCACCACCCGGTGAAGGGTCGTCACTCTGGTTCCAAGGTATACATGCAGCCTGCTTCCGAAGGTACCGGTATTATTGCTGGTGGTGCAATGCGCGCCGTTCTGGAAGTGGCTGGTGTACACAACGTACTGGCTAAAGCTTACGGCTCAACCAACCCGATCAACATCGTGCGCTCCACCGTTGACGCACTGGTGAACATGAATTCTCCCGAGCAAATCGCTGCTAAGCGCGGTCTGCCGGTTGATGAGATCCGGGGGTAATCTGTCATGGCTAAAACTATCAAGGTTACTCAGACCAAAAGCTCCATCGGTCGTCTGCCTAAGCACAAGGCGACTCTGGTAGGCCTGGGTCTGCGTAAAATCGGTCACACTGTTGAGCTGGAAGACACTGCTTCCGTTCGCGGTATGATCAACAAAGTTTCCTACATGGTTAAAGTGGAGGAGTAAAATGCGCCTGAATACTATTTCTCCGGCTGCTGGCTCCAAGACTGCAGCTAAGCGTGTAGGCCGTGGTATCGGTTCCGGTCTGGGTAAGACTGGTGGCCGTGGTCACAAAGGTCAGAAGTCCCGTTCTGGTGGCTCCGTACGTCCTGGTTTCGAAGGCGGTCAGATGCCTCTGAAGCAGCGTCTGCCCAAGTTCGGTTTTACTTCTCGCAAGTCTCTGGTCTCTTCTGAAGTTCGCCTGAGCGAACTGGCAAAAGTAGACGGTGAGGTTGTGAGCCTGGCGACTCTGAAAGACGCTGGTGTTATTTCCGCCAACATTCAGTTTGCGAAAGTAGTGCTTTCAGGTAAAATCGAGCGCCCAGTGACTGTAAGCGGTCTCAAAGTGACCAAAGGCGCTCGTGAAGCCATTGAGGCTGCGGGCGGCAAAATCGAAGAGTAACGGGAAAGTACGCAATGGCTAAGCCAGGACTTGAGTTAAAAAGTGCGAAAGGGGGCCTTTCGGAGTTGAAAGCGCGTCTGTGGTTTGTTCTCGGCGCAATCATCGTATTCCGGGCCGGTTCTTTCGTGCCAATTCCTGGTATTGACGCCGCTGTGCTTGCCGAACTGTTCAAACAGCAACAAGGTACCATCGTGAGCATGTTTAACATGTTCTCCGGTGGTGCCTTGGAACGTGCCTCCATCTTCGCCCTGGGGATCATGCCGTACATTTCGGCGTCGATCATCATGCAGCTACTTACCGTAGTGCATCCCACTCTGGCGGAGTTGAAGAAAGAGGGTGAATCTGGTCGTCGTAAGATTAACCAGTACACTCGCTGGGGTACTCTGGTACTGGCTACCTTCCAGTCCATCGGTATTGCTACTGGCCTGCCCAGTATGCTGCCTGGTCTGGTGGTTAACCCTGGCTTCGGCTTCTACTTTGTAGCAGTTGTGAGCCTGGTGACTGGTACCATGTTCCTGATGTGGCTGGGTGAGCAGATCACCGAGCGCGGTATTGGTAACGGTATCTCGATCCTGATCTTTACAGGTATCGTGGCCGGTCTGCCTTCCGCTATCGGTCAAACGGCAGAGCAAGCGCGTCAAGGTGAAATGCATCTGATCCTTCTGCTCGGTCTGGTTGTGATCGTCAGCCTGATTACCGCTTTTGTGGTGTTTATGGAGCGCGGTCAGCGTCGAATCGTGGTAAACTACGCCAAGCGTCAGCAAGGCCGCCGCGTGTTCGCTGCTCAAAGCACTCATTTGCCTCTGAAAGTGAATATGGCCGGCGTGATCCCGCCGATCTTCGCGTCCAGCATTATTCTGTTCCCGGGCACCTTGGCCCAGTGGTTCGATAAGAACCAGGGTGGCATTCTGTCAGACATCTCTCTGGCACTGTCTCCGGGACAGCCGCTGTACGTAATGATTTATGCGGTCGCGATTGTCTTCTTCTGTTTCTTCTACACGGCGCTGGTGTTTAACCCCCGTGAGACTGCAGACAACCTGAAGAAGAGTGGTGCGTTCATCCCCGGAATTCGTCCGGGCGAGCAAACTGCCCGTTATATTGATAAAGTAATGACCCGCCTGACTCTGGCTGGCGCGGCTTACATTACCTTTATCTGCTTGGTTCCGGAGTTCATGATGATTACTACCAATGTACCTTTCTACTTTGGTGGTACCTCACTGCTGATTATGGTGGTGGTAATCATGGACTTCATGGCTCAGGTACAGACCCATCTGATGTCATCTCAGTATGATTCTGTGCTGAAGAAGGCCAACCTTAAGGGCTACGGCCGTTAAGGTCGCCGATTACGGAGTACCAAAATGAAAGTTCGTGCATCCGTTAAGAAGATGTGCCGCAACTGCAAGGTCATCAAACGTAACGGCGTTGTACGTGTTATCTGCTCTGAGCCGAAACACAAACAGCGTCAGGGTTAATCGGATTATCCGGTAAACCCAAATAAGCGCACAGGGCTGGCCCATGGTCAGCCCCTGTGTTGTTGCAAACCGGTCTTCTGTTGGGTATCCTATCGGGCTTTTCGCAGTTGACCAATTGAGATAGTAGGAGTGCTATAGTGGCCCGTATCGCTGGCATTAACATTCCTGAGCATAAACATGCGGTTGTTGCTCTGACCGCCATTTTCGGCGTCGGCCAGACTCGCGCAAAAGCCATTTGCGCTGAAGCCGGCATTGCTGAAGATGTGAAATTCAAAGATCTCGACGAAGCCACCATCGATAAGGTGCGTGAAGTCGTAGGCCAGTTCACCGTTGAGGGTGACCTGCGTCGTGAGATCTCCATGAACATTAAGCGTCTGATGGACCTGGGTTGCTTCCGCGGCCTGCGTCACCGTCGTAACTTGCCTGTTCGTGGTCAGCGTACCAAGACCAACGCGCGTACCCGTAAGGGCCCGCGTAAACCGATTAAGAAGTAAGGGGAATTAAGCAATGGCTAAAACTCCTTCTCGTACTCGTAAAAAGGTACGTAAGCAGGTAGCGGACGGTATCGCTCACGTTCATGCTTCCTTCAACAACACCATCGTGACCATCACCGACCGTCAAGGTAATGCCCTGGCTTGGGCTACCGCTGGTGGTTCTGGTTTCCGTGGTTCTCGTAAGTCCACTCCGTTCGCTGCCCAGGTGGCCGCTGAGCGTTGCGCTGAAGTCGCAAAAGAGTACGGCTTGAAGAATCTGGAAGTCGAAGTGAAGGGTCCGGGTCCGGGTCGTGAATCATCCATTCGTGCGTTGAATGCTGCGGGTTTCCGCATCACCAACATCACCGATGTGACTCCGATCCCGCACAACGGTTGTCGTCCGCCGAAAAAACGTCGCGTGTAACGCACGTTAGGACTGTTGGAGAAAGAACATGGCAAGATATTTGGGTCCTAAGCTCAAACTCAGCCGTCGTGAAGGTACTGACCTGTTCCTGAAAAGCGGCGTTCGAGCGATCGATTCTAAATGTAAAATTGATACCGTACCTGGTCAGCACGGCGCTCGTCGCGCTCGTCTGTCCGACTACGGTGTCCAGTTGCGTGAAAAGCAGAAAGTTCGTCGTATCTACGGCGTACTGGAAAAGCAGTTCCGTAACTACTACAAGGAAGCGGCTCGTCTGAAGGGCAACACTGGTGAAAACCTGCTGCAACTGCTCGAAAGCCGTCTGGACAACGTGGTATACCGCATGGGTTTTGGTGCTACCCGCGCCGAAGCTCGTCAGCTGGTGAGCCACAAGGCCATCAAGGTTAACGGTCGTGTTGTAAACATCCCGTCCTTCTCCGTTTCCCCGAACGACGTTATCGCCGTTCGTGAGAAAGCTCAGAAGCAGGCCCGTATTAAAGGTGCCCTGGAAGTTGCTGAGCAACGCGAGAAGCCGACTTGGGTTGAAGTAGACGCCGCTAAGATGGAAGGCACTTTCAAGCGCCTGCCTGAGCGTAGCGATCTGTCTGCTGATATCAACGAACAGCTGATCGTCGAGCTTTACTCCAAGTAAAGCTTAACCATAGAGAGAGGACACAATGCAGGGTTCTGTTACCGAATTTCTAAAGCCGCGACTTGTAGATATTGATCAAGTTAGCCCCTACCGGGCTAAGGTGACTCTGGAGCCGCTCGAGCGTGGTTTCGGCCACACTCTGGGCAATGCGCTGCGTCGCATTCTGCTCTCTTCTATGCCTGGCTGTGCAGTAACCGAAGTCGAAATCGACGGCGTGTTGCATGAGTACAGCAGCAAAGAAGGCGTGCAGGAAGACGTCCTGGAGATCCTGCTGAACCTGAAAGGTTTGGCTGTGAAGCTCGAGGGTAAAGACGAAGCCATTTTGACTCTGAGCAAGTCTGGTGCGGGCCCTGTCACTGCGGCAGACATCACCCACGACGGTGATGTAGAGATCGTTAATCCGGAACACCTGATCTGTACTCTGACCGGCGCCGATGCTGAGATCAGCATGCGTATCAAGGTTGAATTGGGCCGTGGTTACATCCCGGCCTCTGCTCGCGCACAAATTGAAGAAGACGAACGTCCTATCGGCCGCCTGCTGGTAGACGCGTCCTTCAGCCCGGTGGTTCGCATTGCCTACAATGTAGAAGCCGCCCGTGTTGAGCAGCGTACCGACCTGGATAAGCTGATCATCGACATGCACACTGACGGCACCCTGGATCCTGAAGAAGCTATCCGTCGCTCCGCCACTATTCTGGCTGAGCAACTGGAAGCCTTCGTGGACCTGCGTGATGTTAGCGAGCCGGAAGAGAAGGAAGAGAAGCCGGAATTCGATCCGATCCTGCTGCGTCCTGTCGACGACTTGGAGCTCACTGTTCGTTCGGCAAACTGCCTGAAAGCAGAAGCCATTCACTATATTGGCGATCTGGTTCAGCGTACCGAAGTCGAGCTGCTTAAGACCCCGAACCTGGGTAAGAAGTCGCTGACTGAGATTAAAGACGTGTTGGCCTCCCGTGGTCTGTCTCTGGGCATGCGCCTTGAGAACTGGCCGCCGGCCTCACTTGCCGACAACATGTAACCAAGTCTGGTAAAGATTTAGGTTAAAAGGATAAGGTCATGCGCCATCGTAAGAGTGGTCGTCAACTGAACCGCAACAGCAGCCACCGTCAAGCTATGTTCCGCAACATGGCTGGTTCTCTGGTTCGCCACGAGGTTATCAAGACGACCTTGCCTAAGGCCAAAGAGCTGCGCCGTGTAGTAGAGCCGCTGATTACCCTGGCTAAAACTGACAGCGTTGCTAACCGCCGTCTGGCATTCGCCCGCACCCGCGATCAATTCGTAGTGGGCAAACTGTTTAACGAACTGGGTCCGCGCTACCAAGAGCGTGCTGGTGGTTACACCCGCATTCTGAAGTGTGGCTTCCGCGCTGGTGACAACGCGCCGATGGCTTACATCGAGCTGGTTGATCGTCCGGCTGCTGAAGAGGTTGCCGAAGAAGCTCAAGCTTCTGCCGAGTAATCCTCCCGCATCGAAAAAGGGCTAGCGTTTGCTAGCCCTTTTTGTTTTTCGGCATTGCCATTTTTCTCTCCTGATGGCTTTTTAGTCTTGCTGTCTTGCTGTCTTGCTGTCTTGCTGTCTTGCTGTCTTGCTGTCTTGCTGTCTTGCTGTCTTGCTGTCTTGCTGTCTTGCTGTCTTGCTGTCTTGCTGTCTTGCTGTCTTGCTGTCTTGCTGTCTTGCTGTCTTGCTGTCTTGCTGTCTTGC
>NZ_JAHVHW010000008.1 GCF_019802055.1 Ferrimonas balearica
CCTTTTTTGATGAAGTTTTTTGAGTGGCTGCTGCCGTGTTAACCGGGCCGTTTCGCCGTTTGGCTTCGTTCCCCGTCAACGTGAGGGCGCATTATAGGGAGGGATTCTGAGGGTGCAAGAGGGAAATTGAAGATCGCGGATCGTTTGGTGGTTCTTTAACCTGATCCGCGATCTTTTTGCGAACTCAGCACGATTTATTGGGCTGTTGCCTCTGGAAGGTACCGTTCCATCACTTTGCGAACCGCGGGATTATCCCAATCAACAAAGCTACGAACGAATGCCACCAGGCGACCCTCTTCATCAAGAATATAAGTAGCGGGCACCAGATCCGTCGGAACGATCTGCCCCATCGCATTGACCGAGTCATACCAGGTTTTGAACTCAGCCAGCTCCAGTTTCTCAAGGAAGGGCTGAACCACAGCAGGATCATGGTCGATAGCAATCGGCACGACTTTCAGGCCGCGGGCTTCAAACTCAGCGCGAAAACGTGCCAGTGATGGCAACTCTCTTACGCAAGGCGGACACCAGGTAGCCCAAAGGTTGATCATCACCGGTTGCCCTTTCAACTCTTCAAGTTGAATCGGCTTACCGTTCGGCCCTACCAGTTGAACACTCTCGAGATCCTGCGCCTTGCTCAAATGAATGAAGCGTTGCAGAGCGGGATCCTCCGCAACTTTCGTCGCGCCAGGATACGCAAAGGCGCTGCTCGAGAGCAGCGCCATTACCATATAGATGACTACTTTCATCAGGCCTTCTTATCCTGATTCAGCAGCTCGGCCAACTTGGCTTCATCCGCCGCACTGACTTCCACTGCGCCGCTGGTTTGCTGACGCTGCTTACGCACGAACGCAAACAAGGCCAGTCCACCAACCAGAAGGAAGGCAACCGGACCCAACCACAGCACATAGGTGCGGGGGTCAAACGCCGGCTTGTAGCGAACAAAGTCACCGTAGCGATCGGTAAAGTAGCGAACAATTTCGTCGTTACTCTTACCCTGCTCTACCATCTCGTACACCTGGATACGCATATCTTTGGCGATCGGAGAGTTGGAGTCGTGCAGGTTTTGGTTCTGACACTGCGGGCAACGAAGCTCGGCGGCCAGTTTGACACCACGCTCACGGTTCGCTTCATTCTGGAACTCGTAGGTGTCGATGGGGGTGGCTTGCACCGCCCCCGCAAACAGCATGATCGCAACCAGCTGGAACAGACGTTTCATCAGGAGTTCCCCTCTGCAGCCGCTTCCGCACGGATCTGCTGGATCAGCGGCATAAAGTCCCTGGCCCAAACCTGCGGCTCAAGCACACCGGCGAAACGGTGACGCACGACGCCGTTGTGGTCCACGACAAATGTCTCCGGTGCACCATACACCCCCATATCAAACGCCAGGGTTCCCTGAGGATCGAAGATGTTCTTGGTGTAGGGATCACCGCTTTGCGCCAGGTAACGGATCGCCAGGTCACGCTCGTCACGGTAATTGACACCATAGATCTCAATGACACCCTGACGCTGGAGTTGGTTCAGGAAAGGGTGCTCATATTTACAAGAGGGACACCAGGTGGCCCATACGTTAATGAGGTATACCTTCCCTTCCAAATCCGCGTTGGTGATCTTCATATTGGCATTTTCCAGGCTTTCCAGTTCGAAGGTGGGCACAGGTTTGCCCACCAGAACGGAGTCCAGCTTGGAGGGATCGAGGAACAGGCCCTTAAACAGGAACACACTCAATCCCAAAAAAACCAACAGCGGTACAAAGAGTGCTGCGCGTTTCATGCTTTTCTTTCCTTACGCGTTCGCCAGTTTCGCATCAGCAGCCGGCGCTTTGCTTTTAGCGCGGACTCGCTTATCGGTTGCCGCAACAATGCCACCTACCATCATCAGGATGGAACCGATCCACAGCCAACGAACCATCGGCTTGTAGTTCAGGCGGACAGCATAGTGAGTCGCGTCCAGCGGATCACCCATGGTGACGTACAGGTCACGGAAGAAGCCCCAGTCGATGCCAGCTTCGGTCATATCCATAGTACGTACGTTGTACTTACGGCGGTCCGGATACAGAGTGGTGACGTAGTCGCCATCCTGGGTCACGGTTACTACGCCCTGCTCGGCGGTATAGTTGGGACCCTGAACCATACGAGTCTGCTCATAGGTAAAGGTGTAGCCGGCCAGGTCTTCGCTGATGCCCGGGCCCATGCGTACGGAACGCTCGGACTCGAAGTGGGATACCACGGTGCCACCAACGATGGCCATCGCAATACCCAGGTGAGCGATCTGCATACCAACGTAAGAGCGGGTGATGCGACGGGTGGTGAAGCCACCATTCGGCTCACGGCACTCACGGATGGTGCTCTGCACCAGAGTGGACGCAATCCAGGTTGCAGTGAACAGACCCGCAAAGATCCATGCGTTCAGTTTGCCGCCGATCAGCAGAGGTGCCGCTACCGCAACAACAATGGCAGTGATCAGGGAAGGCAGCAGGCGCTTCAGTTCACCCTCTTTGGCTTTCTTCCAGCGGATCACCGGACCGATGCCCATAAACACGAACATCACCAGGACGATCGGGTTAAAGACGGTGTTGAAGTACGGAGGCCCTACAGAGATTTGACCCAGCCCCAGGGCATCACCCAGCAGCGGGTAGAGGGTGCCCAGCAATACGGAACCGGTCGCGACGACCAGCAGTACGTTACAGAGCAGCAGCATAGTCTCTTTGGAGAGCAGCTCGAAGCGGGACGGTGAGGCCAGCTCAGTCGCACGCAGAGCAAACAGCATTAGTGAGCCACCAATGGTCAATCCCAACAGAATCAGGATGAACAGACCACGGGAAGGATCCGCTGCGAATGAGTGCACGGAGGTCAGTACGCCGGAACGCACCAGGAAGGTGCCCAGCAGAGACAGTGAGAAGGTGAAGATGGCCAGCAGGATGGTCCAGTTGCGGAAGGTGCCGCGCTTCTCAGTCACAATCAGGGAGTGCAGCAGTGCCGTCCCAACCAGCCAAGGCATAAAGGAAGCGTTCTCTACCGGATCCCAGAACCACCAACCGCCCCAGCCCAGCTCATAGTAAGCCCACCAGGAGCCCAGAGAGATACCGGCTGTCAGGAATGCCCAGGCAGCCAGCGCCCAAGGACGGGACCAGCGAGCCCAAGCGGAGTCGAGACGACCGCTCATCAGAGCCGCGATGGCGAAAGCGAAGGTTACGGAGAAGCCCACGTAGCCGAGATACAGCAGCGGCGGGTGGAAGATCAGACCCACATCCTGAAGCATCGGATTCAGGTCACGTCCTTCCATCGGCACGTTCGGCAACAGACGCTCAAACGGGCTGGAGGTGAACAGCATAAACAGGGCAAAGCCCACAACGATCATGCCGAGAACGGCGACAACTCGTGCTGTAAATGCTTCTTCCAGGCCTTTGCTGAACGCAGCTACACATGCGGCCCAGATAGAGATGGAGAAGGTCCAGAACAGCAGGGAGCCCTCGTGGCCGCCCCAGATGGCAGCGATCTTAAAATAGACCGGCAGATGACTGTTTGAGTTGTGAGCCACGTAGGCTACAGAGAAGTCGTCAGTTGCAAAGGCGTAGCCTAAGCAGACGACAGAGAGGGCCATAAACAGGCACATGCCATAGGCCATTGGGCGGGCGAAGCTCACCAGATAGGCGTCTTTTCGTGCGACGCCGATCAGCGGTACAACGGCGAGCAACACCGCGAACGCCAACCCTATGATGAGCGAGTAATGTCCTAGTTCCGGAACCATCAGCTTACCTCGGTGGAGTGTTATCCATATCAGCCCACAACCGCTGTTGCGTAACTGTGAATTGGGGTCATTGGTGCCATTCTAGGCAGGTTACCCTGCGTTGTCTGCCGTAATGTTCCCATTTTGCCGATGCAGTTCACATCATGTCCTGACTGGCATTAGGGTTATTACGACTTGGCCGGACCCCGGTCATGCGTTGGATCGTCACCTTTTCAAAAAGTTTCGGCCATTTGTGAATTTACTTAACGAACTGTGACCTCACCCTCAAACCGCTTCATGGGCATCAACCGGGGTAGCCGCCCCACTGTTCAACACTGGCGCTTGCCGTATAATCCTTCTTCAATCGGGTTGCCTCATCGAGTTAACATCGACGGCGCAACGGTTACCGCTTCGCTTCAATAGAGATAGCTATGACAACTTTTTGGTTCGGTATTGCAGTGCTGACAGCACTGGCTTTGTTCACCATTTGGCTGCCATTCTGGCGCCGTCAGAAGGCTCTGGCTGCCGCCTCCGATGCACAGGTGCGCAAGCAGACAAACCTCAACCTGTTCAATGAGCGCCTCAAGGAACTAGAAACGGATCTGGCGGAAGGACGGATCAACGAGCAGGAGTTTGAAGAGTTCAAGAAGGAGCTCCAGCTCAACCTCCTGCAAAACACCGATCAGGAAGACCACGTCCTGAGCGCAAAGAAACCCAGCATTCTTTGGCCGATTATCATGAGCGTCGCCCTGGTCGCTGTTGCGGGTTACACCTACTACGACCTCGGCCGCTATAGCGATTGGCAAACTGCCCGCGTTGGTAATGATGACCCTCACTCCGGCATGAACCCGGAGCAGCTGATGCAGATGCGTCTGGCTCAGATGGAGCAAGCCGTACAGGCCGATCCCTCCAACAGCCAAGCCTGGTTCTCTCTGGGCCACGCCTACATCTCTGCCAGCCAGTACAACAAAGCGATTAAAGCCTTTGATCAGGTGATGAGCCTGGTTGGCGAGCACGCAGAGCTGCTGGGCCCGAAAGCCACCGCCATGTACTACCTCAATGGTCAGCAGATGAATCCTGAAATTCAGGCCATTGTTGAACAAGCCCTTGCGGACGACAGCAAAGACCCGTCAACCCGACTGCTTCTGGGTATGGACGCGTTCTTTAATGCCAACTACGAGTCTGCTATTGAACACTGGGAGATCATCCTGACCAGCCCGCGCCAGGACGTTGACCGTCAGGCCATCCTGGGTGCCATCTCTCAGGCTCGCATGCACCTTGAGCAAGGCGGCGCGATGGCAGAACCGCAAGCAGAGGCGGCTCAGCCCGCCGCTGCCGGTGGAAAAACCGTCACCGTCACTGTAGAGCTGGCTGATGAGATCAAGGCCAAGGCCAACACCGGCGACTCACTGTTCCTGTTTGCCCGCCCGGTATCCGGCCCCGCCATGCCGGTTGCCGTCGCTCGCCTGAACGTGGCAGACCTGCCTACCCAGGTGGTTCTTGACGACACCACCGCGATGTCTCCCGACATGGTGATCAGTGCACACAATCAGGTGAACCTGATCGCCACCATCAATCACGATGGCAGCCCGGCGCCTACTCCGGGTGACCTGCTCGGCGAGCTGAACGCCGTAGATTTGGGTTCCAACGTCACTCTGGTAATCGACACCGTGGTTGAATAAACCTCCCTTTACCCTCTGGGTAAGGTCATAAAAAAAGCCTGGCGATTGCCAGGCTTTTTTTCGTGTTCAGCGCGCTTACTTGGACATGAACTCGATGGCCGCTTTCAGGTCTTCATCGGTACAGTCCATGCACATGCCGCCCGGGGGCATGGCGTTCATGCCGGTTTTAACGCTGCCTACCAGCGCGTCCATACCTTTGCCCAGACGAGGTTCCCAAGCTGCAGCATCGTGAACCTTCGGGGCGCCAGCGATGCCCATCTCGTGGCAGGTCTTACAGGCTTTCTGATAAACCGCTTCACCGTCTTGGGCCATTACGTTGCTGGCCATGGTCAGGGTGGCCATAGCGGCCAGAGCAACAATCTTCTTCATTTTGTCTTTCCAATCCGTTGACGTTCACATATTCAGCACAAGGCATGGATACACGCCAGCGCTGCCCGAAGGGTATCACAGGGTTCACACTTTTACACCTTCATTGCACTTGATCGCATTTTTTGCTGGGCGAGTGAAACCCATCGCGGATCCTGAGGTCACAGGAGGGGACACTGGCACGTCACCGCCCTAACTGTTAGGTGGCTCACATCTCAAGGAATGGAGTGACAATATTTGCCAGAGAAGACCGGATTTGGGAGGTTATTCGGTGATCGCTCCGCCCCCTATGTTAAAATCCGAGCCATATCAACCGGCCTGAACACCCGAGGACTAGGTGACAGAAGCATCCCGCACACCGCTGTTGACCGCCCAGGCGCTGACCTGCATCCGTGAAGAACGGATCCTGTTTGACGAGCTGAGCTTTGAAATTCACCCCGGCGACATCGTACAGATCGAGGGACCCAATGGCGCAGGAAAGAGCAGCCTCCTGCGGATCCTGTCTGGTCTCTCCCGTCCCTACGCCGGTCAGGTGCTGTACCGTGGCGAGCGAATCGAGGATGTTCGCGACGATTACCACGCCGACCTCCTGTTTCTGGGACACCTTCCAGGCGTGAAAGGCGAGCTCACCGCCGAAGAGAACCTGGAGTTCAACTTGAAGATTGCCGGATACGCAGATGCCCCCATCCACGATACGCTGGCCAAGGTGAACCTGACAGGCTTCGAAGAGCACCCGGCGGGTCATCTTTCTGCCGGTCAGCACCGTCGGATCGCCCTGGCCCGCCTTTGGCACTCCGACGCCAAAATCTGGATTCTGGATGAACCCCTGACTGCCATTGATAAAAGAGGGGTGCAGGAGCTGGAGCAGCTGTTTATGCAGCATGCCGATAACGGTGGCTGTGTGATTCTGACCACCCATCAGGATCTGCAACTGATATCCGGTGAGCGTCTGGCCAAGATCCGGCTTGACTACCAATTTGTTTAGGGAAAGCGAGCATGCGTCAGATTAACTATCGCCAAGCCTTTACGACGGTACTGAAGCGGGACCTTCAGATCGCGTTCCGTCACAGTGGCGACATCTTCAACCCCCTGATGTTCTTTGTCATGGTGGTCACCCTGTTCCCGCTTGGTATTGGCCCTGAGCCCACCGTGTTAACCCGTATTGCCCCCGGTATCATCTGGGTAGCCGCCCTGCTCTCCGCCATGCTGTCACTGGAGCGACTCTTTAAGTCCGATTACAGCGATGGTGCGCTTGAGCAGATGATGCTGAGCCCCCAGCCGCTGTCACTGATGGTTCTGGCCAAAGTATTGGCGCACTGGCTGGTAACCGGCGTACCGCTGATCATGGCCGCCCCCCTGCTGGCCGTCCTGCTCCATTTGGACAGCAACAGCTACGGCGCATTGTTGGCCACCCTAGCCGTTGGCACCCCGATTCTTTCTCTGCTCGGCGCCATTGGTGTCGCGCTGACCGTGGGTCTGCGTAAAGGCGGCGTACTGCTTAGCCTGCTGATCCTACCCCTGTACATTCCCGTTCTGATTTTCGCGACCAGTGCCATTGATGCCGCGTCCATGAACATGCCCTATAGTGGTCACCTGGCCATTCTGGGTGCTTTGCTTGTGGGCTCCTTGGTTCTGGCTCCCGTTGCCATTGGCGCATCCCTAAGAGTGAGTACAAACTGACATGTGGAAGTGGTTACACCCCTACGCACACCCTGAACGTGCATATCACCTCGCCGGTGCCATGCTGCCCTGGTTTGCAGCCCTGGCTACCTTGTTGATTGCGACTGGCACCATCTGGGGCCTGGGCTTCGCCCCAGTGGATTACCAGCAAGGTGATTCCTACCGGATCATCTTCCTCCACGTGCCTGCTGCTTCCATGTCCATGGCAGCCTACACTGCGATGGCGATCTGCGCCTTTATTGGCCTGGTTTGGCAGCTCAAGCTGGCTGACATCGCCGCCGCTTCTATTGCACCGGTAGGCGCCGTGCTGACCTTTATCGCACTGCTGACCGGTGCAGCCTGGGGCAAACCCATGTGGGGCACCTGGTGGGTGTGGGATGCACGTCTAACCTCAGAGCTGGTACTGCTGTTCCTCTATCTGGGTGTGATTGCGCTGTACGCCTCCTTCGAGGACAAGGTAATGGCGGCGAAAGCGGCTGGCATCCTGGCCATCGTGGGCGTCATCAACCTGCCGATCATCAAGTATTCTGTTGAGTGGTGGAACACCCTGCATCAGCCCAATGCCATCACCGTCGGCAAGAGCAATAACATGCCGCCAGAGATGCTGATCCCGCTGCTGTGTAACATCTTTGGGTTTGCCATGATGATTGGCGCCCTGTCCATTCTGCGCTTCCGCGCTGAAGTACTGGCCCGCAACAGCATGCGCCCCTGGGTACGTGCCATGGTTGAAGCCGAGGAGATGAAATCCGCATGAACCTGACTTTTCAATTCGCCTCAGCAGCTGAGTTCTTCAACATGGGTGGCTATGCCTTCTATGTCTGGCTTTCCTACGGCGTCGGCGCCATCGTTTTGGCCGCTTTGGTTGTGAATTCCGCTCGGAAGCGTAAAACTGTACTGAAAAACATTGCTAAGCAGCAGGTACGCGAAGAGCGTCTGCGTCAACACAGGAGTAATGCTGCATGAACCCACGTCGTAAAAAGCGACTCGTCTTTGCCTCAGCCCTGATCGGTGGCGTTGCCGCTATCGCGTCTCTGCTGATCTATGCGCTGAACTCCAACCTGGACCTGTTCTTCACCGCTACCGAAGTGGTTCAGGGCCGTGCTGATGGCCTCAAGCCGGAAGTCGGCCAGCGTATTCGTATCGGTGGAATGGTGGTTGAAGGCTCTGTAGAGCGCGATCCCACCAGCCTGAAGATTGCCTTCCAGGTCGCGGATACCGGCCCTGCAGTAACCGTTCTGTACGATGGCATGCTGCCGGACCTGTTCCGCGAAGGCCAAGGCATCGTGGCTCAGGGCACCCTGGTTGGCCCGGACACTTTGGAAGCGTCCGAAGTTCTGGCTAAGCACGACGAGAACTACATGTCGCCTGAGATTGCCGAAGCTATGGGCAAGAACCACAACCAGATGGAATACACCGAAGAGCAGAAAAGCGGAGGCTACTAAGCTTTCGCAGCTCTGACCAAAAGCCCCCTTCATCGGGGGCTTTTTTGTGCCTATCTGTCTAGGCTAAAACCGTGAAGATGCGAACAGCCGTGTTAACGCAGTTGATGGCCACGATCGGCCAGCTAAACAACCGCCGGCCAGCATCATTACTGGCAGTCTTCTCCACCACCTCCAGGTGGCAGAAAAGCCAGGGCTTTGAACCTTAGACACGCACAGGAAAGCCAGATTGGCGCACAGCGCTACGCATACTGGTAGCCACTGAGCCAACCCAAGAGGCAGAAGTGGCAGGGCAGTAGAGTAGCAGGACAGCAGGACAACAGGACAGCAGGACAGCAGGACAGCAGGACAGCAGGACAGCAGGACAGCAGGACAGCAGGACAGCAGGACAGCAGGACAGCAGGACAGCAGGACAGCAGGACAGCAGGACAGCAGGACAGCAAGACAGCAAGACAGCAAGACAGCAAGACAGCAAGACA
>NZ_JAHVHW010000009.1 GCF_019802055.1 Ferrimonas balearica
CTGGCGGTGACCTACTCTCGCATGGGAACTCCCACACTACCATCGGCGCGGTTGCGTTTCACTTCTGAGTTCGGCATGGGATCAGGTGGGACCACAACGCTATTGCCACCAGGCAAAAAACGTACAATCTGGAAAAGCTGTTTCTCGATGTAAGACTTCTTACAAGGTCGGATATCCGACTCACAAAACCACTTGGGTGTTGTATGGTTAAGCCTCACGGGTCATTAGTACAGGTTAGCTCAACGCCTCACAACGCTTACACACCCTGCCTATCAACGTCGTAGTCTTCGACGGCCCTTTAGGACTCTCGAGGAGTCAGTGAGAACTCATCTTGAGGCTCGCTTCCCGCTTAGATGCTTTCAGCGGTTATCGATTCCGAACTTAGCTACCCGGCAATGCCACTGGCGTGACAACCGGAACACCAGAGGTTCGTCCACTCCGGTCCTCTCGTACTAGGAGCAGCCCCTCTCAATTCTCAAACGCCCACGGCAGATAGGGACCGAACTGTCTCACGACGTTCTGAACCCAGCTCGCGTACCACTTTAAATGGCGAACAGCCATACCCTTGGGACCGACTTCAGCCCCAGGATGTGATGAGCCGACATCGAGGTGCCAAACACCGCCGTCGATATGAACTCTTGGGCGGTATCAGCCTGTTATCCCCGGAGTACCTTTTATCCGTTGAGCGATGGCCCTTCCATTCAGAACCACCGGATCACTAAGACCTACTTTCGTACCTGCTCGACGTGTCTGTCTCGCAGTTAAGCTGGCTTCTGCCTTTGCACTAACCTCACGATGTCCAACCGTGATTAGCCAACCTTCGTGCTCCTCCGTTACTCTTTGGGAGGAGACCGCCCCAGTCAAACTACCCACCAGGCACTGTCCTCATCCCCGATAAGGGGACCAAGTTAGAACATCAAACATACAAGGGTGGTATTTCAAGGACGGCTCCACAGCGACTAGCGTCACTGCTTCAAAGCCTCCCACCTATCCTACACATGTAGGTTCAATGTTCAGTGCCAAGCTGTAGTAAAGGTTCACGGGGTCTTTCCGTCTAGCCGCGGGTACACTGCATCTTCACAGCGATTTCAATTTCACTGAGTCTCGGGTGGAGACAGCGTGGCCATCATTACGCCATTCGTGCAGGTCGGAACTTACCCGACAAGGAATTTCGCTACCTTAGGACCGTTATAGTTACGGCCGCCGTTTACCGGGGCTTCGATCAAGAGCTTCGACCGAAGTCTAACCCCATCAATTAACCTTCCGGCACCGGGCAGGCGTCACACCGTATACGTCCTCTTACGAGTTTGCACAGTGCTGTGTTTTTGATAAACAGTTGCAGCCACCTGGTATCTGCGACTCCCACTAGCTTAGAGAGCAAGTCTCATCACCGGCAGGAGCGTACCTTCTCCCGAAGTTACGGTACCATTTTGCCTAGTTCCTTCACCCGAGTTCTCTCAAGCGCCTTGGTATTCTCTACCTGACCACCAGTGTTGGTTTGGGGTACGGTTGCTAACTACCTGAAGCTTAGAAGATTTTCCTGGAAGCATGGCATCAACCACTTCACCACCGTAGTGGCTCGTCATCAGCTCTCAGCGTTATGTGAACCCGGATTTGCCTAAGTTCACCGCCTACTACCTTAAACACGGACAACCAACGCCGTGCTGGCCTAGCCTTCTCCGTCTCTCCATCGCAGTAATCAGCAGTACGGGAATATTAACCCGTTTCCCATCGACTACGTCTTTCGACCTCGCCTTAGGGGCCGACTCACCCTGCCCCGATTAACGTTGGACAGGAACCCTTGGTCTTCCGGCGAGCGGGTTTTTCACCCGCTTTAACGTTACTCATGTCAGCATTCGCACTTCTGATACGTCCACGGAACTTCTCAATTCCGCTTCAACCGCTTACAGAACGCTCCTCTACCAAGCACAACAAGTGTGCTTCCGCAGCTTCGGTGTATCGCTTAGCCCCGTTACATCTTCCGCGCAGGCCGACTCGACTAGTGAGCTATTACGCTTTCTTTAAAGGGTGGCTGCTTCTAAGCCAACCTCCTAGCTGTCTAAGCCTTCCCACATCGTTTCCCACTTAGCGATAACTTTGGGACCTTAGCTGGCGGTCTGGGTTGTTTCCCTCTCCACGACGGACGTTAGCACCCGCCGTGTGTCTCCCGTGATTGCACTCATTGGTATTCGGAGTTTGCATGGGGTTGGTAAGTCGGGATGACCCCCTAGCCCAAACAGTGCTCTACCCCCAATGGTGAGACACGAGGCGCTACCTAAATAGCTTTCGAGGAGAACCAGCTATCTCCCGGTTTGATTGGCCTTTCACCCCTAGCCACAAGTCATCCGCTAATTTTGCAACATTAGTCGGTTCGGTCCTCCAGTACCTGTTACGGCACCTTCAACCTGCCCATGGCTAGATCACCGGGTTTCGGGTCTACACCCTGCAACTCATTCGCCCAGTTAAGACTCGGTTTCCCTACGGCTCCCCTATTCGGTTAACCTTGCTACAGAATGTAAGTCGCTGACCCATTATACAAAAGGTACGCAGTCACCCTCGAAGGGCTCCTACTGCTTGTACGTACACGGTTTCAGGTTCTATTTCACTCCCCTCACAGGGGTTCTTTTCGCCTTTCCCTCACGGTACTGGTTCACTATCGGTCAGTCAGGAGTATTTAGCCTTGGAGGATGGTCCCCCCATGTTCAGACAAGATAACACGTGTCCCGTCCTACTCGATTTCACACTAAGGTCGTTTTCATGTACGGGGCTATCACCCTGTGTCGCCAAGCTTTCCAGCTTGTTCCACTAACTTCCTCAATGCTTAAGGGCTAATCCCCGTTCGCTCGCCGCTACTAAGGGAATCTCGGTTGATTTCTTTTCCTCTGGGTACTTAGATGTTTCAGTTCCCCAGGTTCGCCTCTGTAACCTATGTATTCAGTTACAGATGACACCTTATGGTGCCGGGTTTCCCCATTCGGACATCTCAGACTCAAGTGGCTCTTACCGCCTCATCTGAGCTTTTCGCAGGTTAGCACGTCCTTCATCGCCTCTGACTGCCAAGGCATCCACCGTGTACGCTTAGTCGCTTAACCATACAACCCCAAGGGGT
>NZ_JAHVHW010000001.1 GCF_019802055.1 Ferrimonas balearica
GCAACGCTCTTTAACAATTAGTCAGACAATCTGTGTGGGCACTCACGCAGTGTTGAGAAATCATCATTTTCTCGATGCTACTGAGTGACACCAAGTTAATTCAGTATTCATTGAGTAGCTTCTACGGAAGCAAATCAAAATCTTTAATTGAAGAGTTTGATCATGGCTCAGATTGAACGCTGGCGGCAGGCCTAACACATGCAAGTCGAGCGGCAGCGACAACATTGACCCTTCGGGTGATTTGTTGGGCGGCGAGCGGCGGACGGGTGAGTAATGCTTAGGAATTTGCCCAGTCGAGGGGGACAACAGTTGGAAACGACTGCTAATACCGCATACGCCCTACGGGGGAAAGCAGGGGCTCTTCGGACCTTGCGCGATTGGATAAGCCTAAGTGAGATTAGCTAGTTGGTGAGGTAATGGCTCACCAAGGCGACGATCTCTAGCTGGTTTGAGAGGATGATCAGCCACACTGGGACTGAGACACGGCCCAGACTCCTACGGGAGGCAGCAGTGGGGAATATTGCACAATGGGCGAAAGCCTGATGCAGCCATGCCGCGTGTGTGAAGAAGGCCTTCGGGTTGTAAAGCACTTTCAGCGAGGAGGAAAGGTTAGTGGTTAATACCCGCTAGCTGTGACGTTACTCGCAGAAGAAGCACCGGCTAACTCCGTGCCAGCAGCCGCGGTAATACGGAGGGTGCGAGCGTTAATCGGAATTACTGGGCGTAAAGCGCATGCAGGCGGCCAAGTCAGTCAGATGTGAAAGCCCCGGGCTCAACCTGGGAATTGCATTTGATACTGCTTGGCTAGAGTCCTTGAGAGGGGGGTAGAATTTCAGGTGTAGCGGTGAAATGCGTAGAGATCTGAAGGAATACCAGTGGCGAAGGCGGCCCCCTGGCAAGAGACTGACGCTCAGATGCGAAAGCGTGGGGAGCAAACAGGATTAGATACCCTGGTAGTCCACGCCGTAAACGATGTCTATTAGGAGTCTGTGACCTTGAGTCGTGGGTTCCAAAGCTAACGCATTAAATAGACCGCCTGGGGAGTACGGCCGCAAGGTTAAAACTCAAATGAATTGACGGGGGCCCGCACAAGCGGTGGAGCATGTGGTTTAATTCGATGCAACGCGAAGAACCTTACCTACCCTTGACATCCAGAGAACTTACCAGAGATGGTTTGGTGCCTTCGGGAACTCTGAGACAGGTGCTGCATGGCTGTCGTCAGCTCGTGTTGTGAAATGTTGGGTTAAGTCCCGCAACGAGCGCAACCCTTGTCCTATGTTGCCAGCGCGTAATGGCGGGAACTCATGGGAGACTGCCGGTGATAAACCGGAGGAAGGTGGGGACGACGTCAAGTCATCATGGCCCTTACGGGTAGGGCTACACACGTGCTACAATGGTCAGTACAAAGGGTTGCCAACTTGCAAAAGTGAGCCAATCCCATAAAGCTGGTCGTAGTCCGGATTGGAGTCTGCAACTCGACTCCATGAAGTCGGAATCGCTAGTAATCGTGGATCAGAATGCCACGGTGAATACGTTCCCGGGCCTTGTACACACCGCCCGTCACACCATGGGAGTGGGCTGCAAAAGAAGTGGGTAGTTTAACCTTCGGGAGGACGCTCACCACTTTGTGGTTCATGACTGGGGTGAAGTCGTAACAAGGTAGCCCTAGGGGAACCTGGGGCTGGATCACCTCCTTAACGACATGAATTCTTGCCTGCGTCGAGTGTTCACACAGATTGTCTGA
>NZ_JAHVHW010000002.1 GCF_019802055.1 Ferrimonas balearica
TTGTGGTTCATGACTGGGGTGAAGTCGTAACAAGGTAGCCCTAGGGGAACCTGGGGCTGGATCACCTCCTTAACGACATGAATTCTTGCCTGCGTCGAGTGTTCACACAGATTGTCTGACGATGTAAAAGAGTGCGTGCGATAAAGCTTGGCTTTAACGCCGCGGATGGGTGCCGAATTGAGGCGCACGATGAGCCCCGCAGGGAGTTTGGCTTTCCAAATGACTGAGGAGTGAAGAGTGCAACGAAAAGTCGGTATCCATCAGCCAGTTAAAGTGGGTCTGTAGCTCAGTTGGTTAGAGCGCACCCCTGATAAGGGTGAGGTCGGTAGTTCAAATCTACTCAGACCCACCAAATTCGCTCTGAATGCTACGTTGCCCTGGTCGTCGTTTGGTAAACCAAACGTCCTCTCATGGCGCCTTGCCTCAAAGCGAATTGGCCACGAAAACTGCGCGCAACACGGTATGGGGCTATAGCTCAGCTGGGAGAGCGCCTGCTTTGCACGCAGGAGGTCAGCGGTTCGATCCCGCTTAGCTCCACCACTTACTCTTTTGGATAAAGAGGCCAAAGATAAATTGAAAAATTTACCTTTGGCTTTTTTAAGCCCTGTTCTTTAACAATTTGGATAAGCTGATAAATTTCTCGAGAAATTGTAAGAGTAAACTTCTTGCAAGTGTCTTGATATCCGGCGACTCAGCGTAATGCTGAGTAACGAAACATTTGGTTGCGTCATATTGCCAACTTCGCTTTGCAAAGCGGATTGGTATTACGACGAGATTTGGGTTTCGGTCTAGGCGAAACTGGAACGAAGGAAGGCGTTAACTTCGGTTAACAACTGACTGAGTGACAGGTTCAACAACGAACGAAAACCAAAGATCAAGTAAGACCCCTTGGGGTTGTATGGTTAAGCGACTAAGCGTACACGGTGGATGCCTTGGCAGTCAGAGGCGATGAAGGACGTGCTAACCTGCGAAAAGCTCAGATGAGGCGGTAAGAGCCACTTG